>CAWJNX010000001.1:0-940435 GCA_963844395.1 uncultured Solirubrobacterales bacterium
AAGACACGCGAAGGCCTCGACAACCTGCTCGACATGATCCTGCTGGTCAGCGAGCTGGAGGAGCTCGGAGCCAACCCCGACGCGCCCGCCTCCGGCCACGTGATCGAGTCCCAGCTCGACCCCGGCCGCGGTCCGGTCGTCAGCATCCTGGTCCAGCGCGGCACTCTGAACGTCGGCGATGCGCTGGTCGCCGGTCCGCGCTGGGGCCGGGTGCGGGCGATGCGCGACTTCATGGGGGATCGGGTCGAGAGTGCCGGGCCGGGCATGCCGGTCGAGGTGCTCGGCTTCGACGGCGTCTGCGAGGCGGGGGAGTTCGTGCAGGCGGTCGAGAACGATCGCCGCGCCCGCCAGCTCGCTCAGGAGCGCGCCAACCGGCTCAAGACCGAGGCTCTGGCCCGTCGCCAGGCCCGCAAGGTCAGTCTCGAGGAGGTCTTCTCGCGGGCGCAGGAAGGCGATATCAAGGAGCTCAACATCGTCCTCAAGGCCGACGTCTCCGGCTCGCTTGAGGCGCTCCAGGACGAGATCGCCAAAGTCCCGCAGGAGCAGGTCGGGATCAACATCATCCACTCGCAGACCGGTGGCATCAACGAGTCCGATGTGATGCTGGCCTCGGCCTCCGAAGCGATCGTGATCGGCTTCAACGTACGCCCGCTGCTCGATGCCCGCCGTGCCGCGGAGCGCGAGGGCGTCGACGTCCGCACTTACTCGGTCATCTACAAAATCACCGAAGACCTGCGCAACGCGATGGAGGGCCTGCTGGAGGCGGTCGAGGTCGAGGAGACGCTCGGCGAGGCGGAGATTAAACAGACCTTCAAGGCGTCCAAGGTCGGGCGCATCGCGGGCTGCGTCGTAACCGAGGGGAAAGTCAACCGCGACGCCAGCGTCCGCCTGATCCGCGAGGGCACGGTGATCTGGGATGGCAAGCTCGGCTCCCTGCGCCGCTTCAAAGACAACGTGCAGGAGGTCGAGGAGGGCCAGGAGTGCGGCATCGTCCTCGACGGCTACGCCGACGTCAAGGAGGGGGACGTGCTCGAGTTCTTCAAGACCAAGCAGGTCGAGCAGACCCTGGAGTAGGATGGCCACGCCTCGCATGCGCCGCATCAACGAGGTGCTTCGCGAGGTGGTCGGCGCCGCGATCTCCACCGAGCTGAGCGACCCTCGGATCGGCTTCGTCACCGTGACCTCGGTTGAAACCAGCCCAGACCTGCGCACCGCCAAGGTGCACGTGAGCGTCCTCGGCGACGAGGGGGCCCGCGAGTCGGCGCTCGCCGGCCTGCGCTCCTCGCACGGCGTGATCCAGTCGAAGATCGCCGCCGAGACGCGGATGAAGCGGACGCCGACCGTCACCTTCCACTACGACCCCACCGTCGAGCAGGGTATGCGCATCTCCCGTCTCCTCGAGGAGGAGCGGGTGAGCGAGACGACCGACATCGGCGCCACCGCGATCGAGCGGGTCGCGGCCGAGATCCGCGACCGCGACCGCTTCCTGCTGACCGCACATGAGGGTCCCGACGGCGACGCGCTCGGCTCCCTGCTCGGCATGCACCACCTGCTGACCCAGCTCGGCAAGGACTCGGTGATGTTCCTGGCGGCGAAGGAGTTCCCGCTGCCGATCGAGTACCGCTTCCTGCCGCTCGAGGAGGTCTTCCACGAGCCGCCGGCCGACATGTCGGACCGCACCGTGGTCTTCCTCGACTGCGGCAACCTCGACCGCATGCCGGTCGACTTCCTCGCCGACGGGGACAACCTCCGCCTCAACATCGATCACCACCACGACAACACCCTCTTCGGTGACGTCAACCTGGTCGACGTCGAAGCCTCCTGCACCGCGGAGATCGTCTACGAGCTGGCGATCCTGCTGGGGGCCGAAGATCACGCTGGAGATGGCTTCGGCCCTCTACGTCGGCCTCGTCACCGACACCGGCAAGTTCATGTACGAGAACACCAACGCCCGAACCCACCGAATCGCGGCGGAGCTGATCGAAGCGGGCGTCGCCGATCGACGAGACCTACCGCCGCCTCTACGAGCATGTGCCGATCGAGAAGCTGCGGTTGCTCTCCCTCGCCCTCGAGGGGATCCAGCACCACTGCGACGGCGCTCTCGTGCTCTCCTACATCACCGCCTCCGACTACGAGGCGAGCGGCGCTGGTGCCGAGATGACCGAGGGGATCATCGACCATCTGCGCTCGGTCGAGGGTGCCAGGGTGGCGGCACTGATCCGGGACCTCGGCGACCGGGGCCGAGCCGCCCGCAAGGTCAGCCTTCGCTCCAGCGGCGGCGACGTCGACGTCTCGGCGATCGCCCGCCGGCACGGGGGTGGGGGCCACAAGCGCGCCGCCGGCTTCTCTACCGACCTTGGCCTCGACGAGCTGGTGTCCTTCCTCTGCGGCGAGGTTGCCGCTCAGCTCGGCCCTTGAGGACGCTGCAGGGAGGGCGCGGTGCTGCTCTGCGACAAGCCGGCGGGGGTGACCTCGCACGACGTGGTCGCACGGGTGCGGCGCGAACGCGGTTGCAAGGCTGGGCATGCCGGGACGCTCGACCCCTTCGCAACCGGCCTACTGCTGGTCCTGCTCGATGGGGCGACCAGGCTGCAGCGCACCTTGACCGGCCTGCGCAAGGTCTACCTGGCGACAGCTCGTCTCGGCTGGCGCTCCAGCAGCGGGGATCCCGACGGCGAGCTGACGGAGACCGGCAACATCCCGGAGCTCGCTGCAGCTGCCGACCGGGACGGGTTCGGCAGCGGGTGCCGATGACCTCGGCGGTTCGGGTAGGCGGCGAGCGCCTCTATCGCAAGGCGCACCGCGGCGAAGAGATCGCAGACGCCGGAGCGCGAGGTCGAGGTCTACCGCGCCGAGCTGCTCGCTCAGAAAGGCGAACGGGCCGAGTACGAGATCGAGTGCTCGACCGGCACCTACGTCCGTACCCTGATCGAGGCATTGGGCGACGCCTACTGCGAGCAGCTGCGGCGCACCGCGATCGGCCCCTTCCGGGTCGAGGACGCGGGCACGGAGATCGGCCTCGGCGAAGTCGCCGAGCTGGTTCCGGCCGCCGCGGAGGCGCTGCGATGAGGGGCACGATCGATGACGAAGAGGAGGCAGTCGCTACCGGAGGCGAGCCGACGGCCCCGTCACGTCGCGATCGGCACCTTCGATGGCGTTCATCGCGGCCACCAGGCGGTGATCGAGGGGGCCGACACCGTCCTCACCTTCGACCCGCATCCGCTCGAGGTCCTCCATCCGGCGGCGCTGCCGAAGCTGATCATGCCCTTCGAGCGTGAAGCGCGACGTGATCGAGGGGCTCGGGGTCCGCGAGCTGGTCGTGATTCCCTTCGACCGCGAGTTCGCCGCGCTGTCCGCCGAGGGCTTCGTCGAGGAGGTGCTGATCGGCCGGCTGACGGCCGAGCGCGTCTCGGTCGGCGAGAACTTCCGCTTCGGCGCCAAGGCGAAGGGGGATCCGGAGATGCTCGTCGCCCGGACGGAGTTCGAGACGCGCGTGGTGCCCCTGGTCGAGGTCGACGGCGAGACCGTCTCCTCGACCCGGATCCGGGCGCTGGTCGCTGCCGGCGACATGGAGGGCGCCCGCCGCTGCCTCGGCGCGCCCTTCATGGTCGAGGGGACAGTGGTGGAGGGCGACCAGCGCGGCCGCACTCTTGGGTTCCCGACCGCCAACATCGTTCCCGACGATCGCCTCGCGATCCCCGGCCACGGGGTCTACGCCGCTTTCGCCGACGGCGTCCCGGCGGCTGTCAACGTCGGCGTCCGGCCCACCTTCGACAGCGGTCGCGGGGTGCTGATCGAGACCTACTTGATCGATCGCGAGGATGATCTCTACGGGAGGGCCCTGCGGGTCGCTTTCGTCGAGCGGCTGCGAGGCGAGCGGCGCTTCGCCGGGGTCGAGGAGCTGATCGCCCAGATGCGAATCGACGTCGAGGAAGCCAAGCGCGTCTGTGCTAGCTTCACGACGCGATGAGCCTTGCGAAGGAGAAGAAGACCGAGCTGATCGGCAAGTACAGCCGCGCCGACGGTGACACCGGCTCCGCCGAGGTCCAGGTGGCGCTGCTCACCGAGCGAATCAACGAGCTGACCGAGCACCTCCGCACCCACGCCAAAGACCACCATTCGCGGCGCGGGCTGCTGATGCTGGTCGGCAAGCGCCGCCGCATGCTGCGCTACCTGGAGCGCACCGACCTCGAGCGCTATCGCTCGCTGGTCGCCGAGCTCGGCCTGCGTCGCTAGGTCGCCTCAAATGGTCGCCCCGGTCGGCCCGGAGGACCACGTCCGGGGCGAAGGGGAGGAGACGATCATCTACCTGGATCTCTGCTGCCCGCACTGCGCTGCTGTCTGGCCGTGCTTGGCGACGCTCGACGCGCGTCTCGTCTTCCGCCACTTCCCGATCGCCGCCAAGCACCCCCGCTCGCCCGGCCTCCACGCCGCCGCCGAGGCGGCCGGCGCCCAGGGCGCCTTCTTCGAGATGGTCGAGTCGCTGCTCGCCGATCGGTCCCGGGTCGACGATCCCCATCTTTGGGAGCGGGTCGAGCGGCTTGGGCTCGACCTGACTCGCTTCGAGGCCGACCGCCGCTCCGAGCGGGTCGCCACGCGGGTGCGGCGGGACGCCGAATCGGGCCACCTGGCCGGCGTCACCGACACGCTGGCGATCTTCCGGCACGGACAGGCGATCGAACTGGACGCTCTGTAGTCTCCAGGGCGAAAGAGAACGAGAGTTCTGAATGCAGATGGCCGCCATCCGGGCGGCCGGAGGTAGGACAACTAAATGAGCATGTTTCGAAGTAAGCCGCGTATCGGCGGAGGTCGGCGACGATCAGATCTCCTTCGAGACGGGCAAGTTGGCCAGACAGGCGAGCGGCGCCGTGGTCGTCCAGTCGGGCGACACGATGGTGCTCTGCACCGCGACGATGGGCAACCTGCGCGACGTCGACTTTCTCCCGCTGACCGTCGACGTTGAGGAGCGGATGTACGCCGCGGGCAAGATCCCCGGCTCGTTCTTCCGTCGCGAGGGACGCTCGGGCGAGAAGGCGACGCTGACCGCGCGGATGATCGACCGCCCGATCCGACCCCTCTTCCCCAAGGGTTGGCACTACGAGACCCAGATCGTCGCCACCCCGCTTTCGGTGGACCACGTCCGCCCCTACGACATCCTCGCCATGAACGGCGCCTCCGCGGCGCTGGCGATTTCCCCCGTCCCGGTCGCCGCCCACGTCGGCGCGGTCCGGATTGGCAAGCTGGAGGGCGACTTCGTCGTCAACCCGCCTGAGGAGACCCTCGAGGAGCTGGAGCTCGACTTGATCGTCGCCGGCACCGACGAGGCGATCCTGATGGTTGAGGCAGGCGCCGATGGCGTCACCGAGGCCGAGATCCTCGACGCCCTCGACATCGCCCACAGCGAGATCAAAAAGCTCTGCGCCGCAATGCAGGAGCTGGCCGAGAAGGCCGGCAAGGAGAAGATCGAGGTTGAGGAGCCGCAGATCGACGAGGGCCTGATCGAGGAGATCCGCTCCTCGCACGGCGAGGCTCTGGTCGACGCGATCGCCACCGAGGGCAAGCTCGAGCGCTACGAGGCGATCGACAAAGTCAAGGACGAGGTGGTCGGCAAGTACGCGCTCGCCGACGAGGGCGGAGAGGTTGACGAGGAGCGAGTCGCCGAAGTAAAGGCCGCTTTCGCTTCGATCGAGAAGGACACGATCCGCAAGGCGATCGCCGTTGACAAGAAGCGGCCCGACGGGCGCGCCAAGGATGAGATCCGGCCGATCGAGTGCGAGGTCGACATCTCCCCCCGCGTGCACGGCTCTGCCCTCTTCACTCGCGGAGAGACGCAGATCCTCTCCAACGTGGCGCTGGGCACGACGCGGATGGACATGCGACTCGACACGCTCGGGCTGCAGACCACGAAACGCTTCTGGCACCACTACAACTTCCCGCCCTTCTCGGTCGGGGAAGCCGGTTTCATGCGCGGCCCGAAGCGCCGCGACATCGGCCACGGCGCGCTCGCCGAGCGGGCTTTGGAGCCGTCGATTCCGGGTGAAGAGGAGTTCCCCTACGTGCTGCGCGTCGTCTCCGAGACGCTGGAGTCCAACGGGTCCTCCTCGATGGGCTCGGTCTGCGCCTCCTCGATGGCCTTGCAGGCCGCGGGCGTGCCGGTCTCCGCACCGGTCGCCGGCGTCGCGATGGGCCTGATCAAGGAGGGCGACGACTACGTCGTGCTCACCGATATCGCCGGCGTCGAGGACCACCTCGGTGACATGGACTTCAAGGTCGCCGGCACCAAGGACGGGATCACCGCCCTGCAAATGGACATCAAGATCACCGGCGTCACCTTCGACATCCTGCGCGACGCGCTGGAGCAGGCGAACAAGGGCAGGCTGTTCATCCTCGGCAAGATGGCCGAGGCGATCGACGGCCCGCGCGAGATGCTCTCCCAGCACGCGCCGCGGATCGAGGCGATCAAGATCGACCAGGAGAAGATCGGCGCCGTGATCGGCAAAGGCGGCGAAACGATCCGCGCCCTCTGCGAGGAGTTCGAAGCGGAAATCGACGTCGAGGACGACGGCACGATCCGAATCTACGCGCCGACCGGCGAACTGGTCGAAGGGTGCGTGTCGCGGATCAACTCGATGACCAAGGAGGCGGAGATCGGCGATCGCTACAACGCCGCCAAGGTCGTCAAGACGACCACCTTCGGCGCCTTCGTCGAGCTGGTCAAGGGAACCGACGGCCTGCTCCACATCTCAAATGTGAAGCCGGGCGAGCGAGTCGACTCCGTCGACGACGTGCTCAGCTCCGGGGACAAGATCGACGTTACCGTGGTCGAGGTCGACCGCGAGCGGGGCCGAATTGGCCTGCGCCTCTCCGACGATCCCTCGGTGGCCGGCAAATCGCCCGAGGAACTGGCCGCGGTCGGTTCCGGCGACGGCGGCCGGCCCAGCCGCAACGGCGGCGAGCGCGAGGGCCGTCGCGGCGGCGGTGGCGGCGGTCGCCGGCGCGAGCGCGAGCGTCACTAGCGCGAGTTGAGCGCAGCCAGGCTCCAAGAACTGGACTCGAGCGTCCGGGTCGTCACCGAGGAGGTTCCCTCGGTGCGATCCGTGGCGCTCGGGCTCTGGGTCCGCACCGGGTCCCGGGACGAGACGCCGGCGCAGGCCGGCGTCTCGCACTTCCTCGAGCATCTGCTCTTCAAGGGAACCGAACGCTTCTCGGCGATCGAGATCTCCGAGCGCTTCGACGGCCTCGGCGCCTCGGTCAACGCCGCCACCGGCAAGGAGACCACCCACCTGCACGCCCGCTTCCTCGACGAGCACACCGAGGAGGTCTTCGACCTACTGGCGGAGATGCTGCTCGCGCCGACCTACCCGGAGGTCGATTCCGAGCGCGAGGTCGTGCTCGAGGAGATCGCGATGTACGAGGACGAGCCGCAGGACCGCGTGCACGACGTCCTCGCCGGGGCCGTCTTCGGCGAGCACCCGCTGGGCCGCCGGGTGCTCGGCGAGGCGGAGGTGATCGCCTCGATCCCGGTGCCGGAGATCGAGGCCTACCAGGGGCGGCACTACACCGGCGCCAACGTCGTCGTCGGCGCCGCCGGTCACCTCGACCACGAGCGGATTGTGGCCCTGGCCGAGCGGCTGGTCTCGCCGCCGCCCGGCGGGAACGGTGCCGCCGCGACGCCGCTCGACGATCAGGCGCGGCTCAGCTTCTACCCCAAGGACACCGAGCAGTACCACATCTGCTTCGGCGCGCCGGGCATCGTCCGCGACGACGAGCGCCGTTTCGGCCTGGCCGTGCTCGACTCGATCTTCGGCGGCTCGACCTCCTCGCGCCTCTTCCGCGAGATCCGCGAGAAGCGCGGACTCGCCTACTCGGTCGGCTCCTACAGCGAGCAGTACACCGACTCGGGCATGGTCGCCACCTACGTTGGTACCCGCGAGGACAACGTCGAGGAGGCCTGCGCGGTGATCGGTGCCGAGCTGGAGCGGCTGCGCTCGGAGCCGGTCTCGGCCGAGGAGCTGACCCGCGCCAAGGAGAACGTCAAGGGCCGCCTCGTGCTCTCCTCGGAGTCGACGGCGGCGCGGATGACGCGGATCTCGCGGGCGACGCTGTTCGGCCTGCCGATCGAGAGCCTCGACCAGATGCTCGCCAAAGTCGACGCGGTGAGCGTCGAGGAGCTGAGCGAGCTGGCCGGCGAGCTGTACGGGGCGGAGCGGCTCTCGGCCGCCTGCGTCGGCCGCGAGGAGAAGTGCTTCCGCAAGGCGCTTGGCGCCGATCAGCGAAAGCTTGGCCGCAGCATGATCCGGGTTGCGGTCTCAGGCGCGGCCGGCCGGATGGGGGAGACCGTCTGCGGGGCGGTCGAGGGTGCTGAGGACATGGAGCTGGCGGCGAGGGTCGACCCGGCTCTGGACGTCGAGCTTGAGGGGGCGCTCGACGGAGCAGACATCGTCGTCGACTTCAGCACCCCCGATTCGGCACTGGACAACCTTCGCACCTGCCTCGATGCCGGCGTCCACGTCGTCGTCGGCACCACCGGCTTCGACCTCGAGGCGCTGCGCGAGGCCGCCGAGGCGAGCGACGGCGCCAACTGCTTTGTCGCTCCCAACTTCGCGATCGGCGCGGTGCTCTTGATGGAGGCCGCCCAGCTCGCAGCCCGCCACATGCCCGAGTGCGAGATCGTCGAGCTGCACCACGACCGCAAGCTCGACGCTCCCTCCGGCACCGCGAAGCGGACCGCGGAGTTGATCGGCGAGGCCGGCGGCAACGTCCACGAGCCGATCCACTCGGTGCGGCTGCCTGGCCTGGTCGCCCACCAGGAAGTGATCTTCGGCGGCGAGGGGCAGACCCTCTCCCTGCGCCACGACTCGATCGATCGCAGCTCCTTCATGCCGGGCGTCCTGCTCGCGGTGCGCCGGGTCGCCGACCTGACCGACCGCTTCACGGTCGGGCTCGAGAAGCTGCTCTGAGCGCTGACGATCCGGATACCCTGACGGCGATGGCGCAGATCGAAGGAGTGCTGACGGCGATGGTGACCCCGTTCGATGAGAACGGGGCGGTCGACGAGGCGGCGGCGAGGCGCCTCGCGGCGCATCTGATTGGGCACGGCTCGCACGGAGTCGTGGTTGCCGGATCGACCGGTGAGGCGGCGACGCTCGACGACGAGGAACACATCTCCCTGCTGCGGGCTGTGGTCGCCGAGATAGGCGACCGGGCGACGGTCGTCTGCGGCACCGGCACCAACGACACCCGTCACTCGATCTCCCTGACGAGAGCGGCGGCGGAGGCCGGAGCGGAGGCAGCGCTGATCGTGACTCCCTACTACAACAAGCCGAACAAGGCGGGCCTGAGGGCTCACTTCGAGGCGATCGCCGAGGCGGTGCCCGAGCTGCCCCTGATCGCTTACAACATCCCCTCCAGGGTGGTGGTCAACGTGCCGCCGGAGGATCTCGCCGAGCTTGCCGAGATCGATAGCGTCGTAGCGGTCAAGCAGGCCCAGAATCAAGAACTGCAACAGATTGAGGGGCTGGCGCTCCTTGCCGGCAACGACGATGGCTTCTTACCGACGCTGGAGGTGGGAGGGGCCGGTGGAATTCTCGTTGCCTCACACGTCGTCGGTCCACAAATGAGGGCGATGTGGGACGCCGCCCAGGGCGGCGATTTGGAGCGGGCGCGGGAAATCGACCGCGAGCTGAGGCCGCTCTATGAGGCGCTCGCAGTGACCACCAACCCGATGCCGATCAAGGCGGCGCTGGAGATTGCAGGACTGATCCCCACCGGGACCCTGCGCCTGCCGATGGTGCCGGTCGATGCCTCGCAGCGCGAGACGATCCGTCAGGCCCTGGAAGCGGTCGGCCTCCCGGTAGGCGCCTAGCCCATGGCAGAGAAGCTGCGAGTGCTCCCCCTCGGCGGGCTGGGCGAGATCGGCAAGAACATGACCGTGATCGAGTACGGCGGCCGGATCGTCGTCGTCAACACGGGGCTGATGTTCCCGACGGCCAAGATGCTCGGCATCGACCTCGTCCTGCCCGACTTCTCCTACCTGCGCGATCGCGCCGCCGACATCGAGGCGATCGTCCTCACCCACGGTCACGAGGACCACGTCGGGGCGCTGCCCTACGTGCTGCGCGAGATCGGCATGCCGCCGGTCGTTTACGGGGGAATGCTGACGATCGGCATGGTCCGCTCGAAGCTCGACGAGCACAAGCTGAAGGAGGCGCCGCTGCAGGAGCTGCCGGCCGGCGAGAAGGTGAAGGCCGGCCCATTCGAGCTGGAGCTGGTCCACCTTTCGCACTCGATCCCCGACGCGCGTGGCGTGATCGTCGGCACCGAGCTCGGCAAGGTGCTGATGACCGGCGACTACAAGTTCGACCAGACCCCGGTCAACGGCCGCCCGGCCGACATTTCACGGCTCGCCGAGCTGGGTCGCGACGGCCTGCTGCTCCTCTGCGGCGATTCGACCAACGCCGACCGACCGGGGATCGCGCCGTCTGAGTCGAGCGTCGGGCCGGCGCTGTTGGAGACGATCGGCGGCTGCGAGGGGCGGGTGATCGTCACCTCGTTCGCCTCCAACATCCACCGCGTCCAGCAGGTGATCGACGCCGCCGTGAAGCTCGACCGCCGCGTCGCTCTGGTCGGGCGCTCGATGCGCAAGAACTTCAACATCGCCTCCAACCTGGGGATCGCCAACGCGCCCTCGGGCCTCTTCATCCAGCCGAAGGAGATCGAGAACTTCCCCGACGAGAAGGTCGTCGTGATCTCGACCGGCAGCCAGGGCGAGCCGCTCTCGGCGCTGCGGCGGATGGCGAACAAGGACCACCGCGACGTCGAGCTGCACTCCGGCGACACGGTCGTCTTCTCAGCGACGCCGGTGCCGGGCAACGAGCGGGCGGTGAACGAGACGATCGACCGCATCTATGAGATCGGCGCCTCGGTCGTCACCGCCAAGGACGCGCCGATCCATGCCTCCGGTCACGGCTGGCAGGAGGAGATCAAGCTGATGCTCAACCTGACCAAACCCAGGTACGTGATGCCGGTACACGGCGACCATCAGCGGCTGCGCCTGCATAGCGGGCCTGGCCGAATCCGTGGGCGTCGCCCGCGAGGACATCTTCCAGGGTCGCAACGGATTACCGCTCGAGATCGACGGGGGTGGCGCCCGCTTCGGTGAGGACATCCACACCGGGGTGATGTTCGTCAACGGCGTCAACGTCGGCGAGCCCGACGACGTCGCCCTGCGCGACCGCCGCGAGATCTCGGCCGACGGCATCTTCATCGTCGTCGCGACGATCTCCTCCGACGACGGCAGCGTCGTCGCCGACCCCGAGGTGATCTTCCGCGGCGTCGCCTTTCTCGAGGAGGCGGGCGCCCTGGTCGAAGAGCTGCAGGACGTGGTCGAGGACTGCCTCGAGGATGCCGCCGAGGCCGGCACCCGCGAGCTGCACCTGATCCAGGAGGACCTGCACGACGCGATCGGCAAGCTGGTCTACGAGAAGCTGCGGCGCCGGCCGATGATCCTGCCGGTCGTCGTCGAGGTCTGAAGCGGCAAGCGGACCCGGAAAGGGCTCCGCGCCGACGGAGACTCGGTCACTTCGGCGCTTCCCCCGCTGTGCGAGGTGGCGACGGCTTTGACTATCGCCAGGCCGAGGCCGCTGCCGCCGCTGACCGCGGTGTCGGCGGGGCCTTCGCCGCGGACGAAGCGATCAAAGATCTGCTCGCGCAGCTCCAGTGGAACGCCGGGGCCGTCGTCGGCGACCTCGACGATCGCGTGGGAGCGCTCGGTCCGTAGCCGCAGCTCGATCGTCGTGCCGGGTGGGGTGTGGCGGACCGCATTGTCGAGCAGGTTGACGACCAGGCGGTGCAGCTCGTCGGGGTTGCCAGTCGATCGGCTGCGAACGGTCGTTGTCTATCCGCAGCTCGCGTTCGCCGATCGTCGGCGCCACCTCGGCCGCGGCGGCGCCGGCGACCTCGGACAGGTCGCAGCCGGTGCGGGCGCCGATCCTGCCGGCGTCGGCGCGGGCAAGCAGTAGCAGGTCGCCAACCAGACGGCTCATCCGGTTGGAAGAGCGCAGTGCCGAGTCGACCATCGCCCGCTCGTCCTCATGTCCGGGACCCTGCAGCGAGATCTGCAGCAGCTCTAGGTTGGCGACGATGCTGGTCAGCGGAGTGCGCAGCTCGTGCGAGGCGTCGGCGACGAACTCGCGCTGCGCTCGCGCTCGGCGGGCGCAGAGGGCGGAGCATCTGCTCGAGAGTTCTCGCCAGCTCGCCCACCTCGTCCTCTGCCCGCGGCTCCGGCATGTGGCTCGAGGGATCGCCGGTGGCGGCGATCTTGCCGGCGGTTGCGGTCAGCGAAGAGATCGGTCGCATCGCGCGGGCGGCGATCGCCGCTCCCGCGAGGCTGGCGAGCAGGGTGCCACCGATGACGCCGGCGGCGACGAAGAGCCAGAGTCGCTCGATCGTCGAGTCGAGGTGCTCGACGTTGCGGGCGTACTGGACGTAGCCGGTCAGGCTGCCGCTGCCGCCGCCGATCCGTCGACGTGGCGACCCGCAGGCCGCCGACCCGATCAACGCCCTCCTGCGGCGGGCCGAGGTCCGCCGCGTCGGTGCTCTGCGTCAAAAGGACGCCCTGGGCGTCGAAGACGCGGACCATGGCGTCGTTGGGCAGGGCGAAGTCGTCGAGCCCCGGTCCGCGGATCAGCAAGGAGTCGGTCGGGGTGCTTGACGATCCGCAATTCGGCAGCCAAGGTCTGGGCGGCGCCGTCCACCTCCTGGTTGAAGTCGCTGCGGATGCGCTCGGTCGCGACGCCGCCGATCACCGCGCCGAAGATCAGCAGGATCGCTAGGGTCAGGCCGGCGGAGGTCGCGGCGAGCCGCCAGCGAACCGGCCAGTTGGCGGGACTGAGGCGGGTGCGGGCTCGCGACGCCGTCGTTACCCCTTCAGCACGTAGCCGGCGCCGCGTTTGGTGTGCAGGAGCCGGTTCTCGCCGCCTGCCTCGAGCTTGCGGCGCAGGTTGGAGATGAAGACGTCGATCGTGTTGGTCGCCGCCATCGGGTCATAGCCCCAGACCTCGTCGAGCAGCCGCTCGCGCGAGACGACGAGCCGCTCGTTGCGCATCAGGTGCTCGAGCAGCTCGAACTCGCGGTTGGTCAGCTCGAGCTCGCGCTCGCCGCGCCGCACCTCGCGGGTGTCGGGGTTGAGGGTCAGGTCGGCGACCTGAAGCGAGGCAGCCCCGCGGGGCGGCCGGCGACGCAGCAGGGCTCGGATGCGGGCGAGCAGCTCCTTGCGCTCGAAAGGCTTGACCAGGTAGTCGTCGGCACCGCTGTCGAGGCCGGCGACCCGGTCCTCGGTCTCGGCCCGCGCGGTCAGGATCAGGATCGGCACGTCGCCCTCGGCGCGCAGGCGGCGGCAGACCTCGACCCCGTCCAGCCGCGGCAGGCCGAGGTCGAGCACGACCAGGTCGGGCATGTAGCCAGCGGCAAGGTCGAGCGCCTCGATTCCGTCGGCCGCCGCGCGGACCTCGTATCCCTCGGCCCGCAGCGAGCGTCGCAGCACGTCGGCGATCTCCTCGTCGTCCTCGACGACGAGCACCCGCCCCCCGACCGAATCGCCGTCGTTCGCAAGCATCGAATCGATGTTAGCCCCGCCGGTCCGCATCTCCGCACGCTTTTAGCGCGAATTTAGGCACGGAGATAGCGCGGAAGGCGCGACTTCTGGTGGCATTGGCATCTGCGCGGCTTGGCATGATCGCCGGACCCGTGAGCTCGTCCACCGCCGTCCACCTCCACGCCCACAGCGAGTACTCGCTGCTCGACGGCGCCTGCAAGATCGAGGCGATGGCGGCGCGGGCGGCGGAGCTGGGGCAGCCGGCCCTCGGACTCACCGACCACGGCGTCATGAACGGCGCCGTCGAGCTCTACAAGGCCTGCGGGAAGCACGGGATCAAGCCGATCGTCGGGCTCGAGGCCTACTTGGTCGACGACGTCGAGGCGGTCAAGGAGCAGCCCAAATACGAGCGCAATCACCTCACCCTGCTGGCCGAGAACGACACCGGCTTCGCCAACCTTGTCCAGCTCACCTCGGCCGGCTTCCTAAAGGGCTTCTCGCGTGGCAAGGCCAACGTCGACATGGAGCTGCTCGCCACCCATGCGGAGGGGGTGATCGTCCTCACCGGTTGCCTGCAGTCGCGCTTCTGCCGCCGCTTGGTCGAGGAGCGGCCCGACGACGCCCGCGCCCACCTCGACGACCTGATCCAGGCATTCGGGCCGGAGCAGGTCTACTTCGAGGTGCAGAAGAACGGGATCGCCGAGCAGGAGAAGGCGAACCAGGGCATCGTCCGCTTCGCCCGCGAGCTGAACCGGCCGCTGGTCGGCACCGCCGACGTCCACTACCTGCGGCGCGAGGACTTCGACAACCACGCGGCGCTGCTCTGCGTGCAGACCAAGTCGACCCTGGAGGCGCCGAAGCTGAGCTTCGACACCAACGAGTTCTTCCTCAAGAGCAACGAGGAGATGGCCGAGTCGTTCGCCGAGTGGCCCGAGGCGATGCCGAGCAGCGTTGAGATCGCCGAGCGCTGCGAGATCGAGATCGAGCTGGGCAAGCTGCTGCTGCCGCAGTACCCGACCCCGGACGGCTCCGAGCCGGAGGCGATGCTGCGGCGGATCGCGACCGAGGGACTGCACGCCCGCTACGGCGACCCGGCTCCTGCCGAGGCGCTCGAGCGGCTCGAGTTCGAGCTCGGGGTGATCGAGGAGATGGGCTTCTCCTCCTACTTCCTGATCGTCTGGGACTTCATCCGCTTCGCCAAGGAGAACGGGATCGCGGTCGGTCCCGGCCGCGGCTCGGCGGCGGGCTCGATCGTCTCCTACAGCCTCACCATCACCGACCTCGACCCGCTCGCTAACGACCTCCTCTTCGAGCGCTTCCTCAACCCCGGGCGCAAATCGATGCCGGACATCGACATCGACTTCTCGGTGCGCGGGCGGGAGCGGGTGATCCGCTACGTCGGCGAGAAATACGGCCGCGAGTCGGTCGCCCAGATCGTCACCTTCGGCAAGATGGCGCCGCGCGCCGCGACCCGCGACGCCGCCCGGGTGCTCGGCTTCGACTACGGCACCGGCGATCGCCTCGCCAAGCAGATCCCCGAGCCGATCCTCGGCCGCAACCCCTCCTTCGAGGAATGCCTGAAGCCGGGTCAGGAGCTGAAACAGACCTACGACGCCGAGCCGGACGCGAAGCGGATTCTCGACGTCGCCCAGGGCCTCGAGGGGATCGTCCGCAACAACTCGATCCACGCCGCCGCGGTCGTGATCGCCGACCGGCCGCTGCAGGAGATCGTGCCGCTGCAGCTCGCCGAGGACCGCAGCGGCTCCGGCAGCGCCAACGGGAATGGCAACGGCAACGGGAGTGGCAAGGGCGAGCGCCAGTACAAGGTCGTCACCCAGTACTCGATGGGACCGATCGAGGAGATCGGCCTGCTCAAGATGGACTTCCTCGGCCTCCGCAACCTCGACGTGATCGAGGACGCGGTCGAGATCATCCAGCGCTCGCGCGGCGTCGAGTTGGAGATGGGCGAGATCCCGATGGACGACGCCAAGACCTTCGAGATGCTCTGCCCGCGGCGAGGGCACCGGCGTCTTCCAGCTCGAGTCGGAGGGCATGCGCGAGGCGATGAAGAAGGTGCGGCCGACCGAGTTCGACGACATCGTCGCCCTGGTCTCCCTCTACCGCCCCGGCGCGATGCGCTACATCCCCGACTACGCGAAGGGCAAGCGCGACCCGTACGTCGGTCACCTACCCCGACGAGCGCCTGCGGCCGATCACCGAACCGACCTACGGCTGCGTCCTCTACCAGGAGCAGCTGATGGAGATCGCCAAGCGGATGGCCGGCTTCAGCCCGGCCGAGGCCGACGACCTGCGCAAGGCGATCGGCAAGAAGAAGCGCGACCTGATGGCGACGATGAAGGCCAAATTCCTCGAGGGGATGGAGGCATCCGGCACGGCGGCGAAGGTGGCGAAGGACATGTGGTCGCTGATGGAGGCCGCCGCCGACTACTCCTTCAACAAGTCCCACGCCGCCTGCTACGCGCTGATCGCCTACCGCACCGCCTACCTGAAGGCGAACTACCCCGCCGAGTACATGGCGGCGCTGATCTCCTCGGTGATGAGTACCAAAGACAAGGTGCCCTTCTTCGTCAACCGCTGCGAGGAGATGGGGATCGAGGTGCTGCCGCCCGACGTCAACTCCTCCGGGCCACGACTTCGTCGTCAGCGAGAAGGCGATCCGCTTCGGGCTCGATGCGGTTAAGAACGTCGGCCACGCCGCGGTCGAGGCGATCCTGCGCGCCCGCGAGGACGCCGAAATCGCCTCGATCTGGGACTTCTGCGAGCGGGTCGACGCGCGCGCGGTCAACAAGCGGGCGATCGAGTGCCTGATCAAGTGCGGCGCCCTCGACTCGACCGGGGCCAGCCGCAAGGGCATGCTGGAAGCGCTGCCGGCGGCCCAGTCGGCGGGGCAGAAAGCGCAGGAGGACGCCCAGCTCGGGCAGGGCTCGATCTTCGACTTCGGCGACGGCGGCGGCGAGCGGGGACGGGGGCGGCTCGAACTCCCAGCACCGGCCGCCGGTCCCGGCCGGGGAGTTCGACCGCCGCGAGCTGCTGGCGATGGAGAAGGAGACGCTGGGGACCTACCTTTCCTCGCACCCACTCTCGGAAGTGCGCGACGCGCTGCGTGCCCGCGTCGACTGCACCCTCGCCGATCTGGCGAGCAAGCCGGACGGCTCCTGGGTGACGGTCGGCGGGATCGTCGCCGAGTGCAAGAAGATCCGCACCAAGAGCGGCAGCCAGATGATGTTCGCGACCCTCGACGACGTCGAGGGTCAGGTCGAGATGCTGGTCTTCAAGGCCGACCAGGCCGAGAGCGCCACGGTGATCGAGCCCGACGCCGTCGTCCTCGTCCGCGGCCGGATCGACCACAAGGAGCGGGGGGAGACGAAGCTCGTCGTTCAGGAGGCGGAGCGCTTCGAACCCGACGGCGAGGAGATGGCCCGTGCCAGCGCCGCGGCGTCGACCCCGTCGGAGCCGCTGAGGCTGACGCATCGACGCCGAGCAGGGCAACCGGCCGGAGCTGCTCGATGAACTGAAGTCCGTGTTCGAGCACAACAAGGGCGATGCTCTCGTGTACGTGGCGATCGCCGACGGTGAGGGGAGCGCCAAGGGAGTGGAAGCTCGGTGACGGCTACCGCGTCCGCAACTCGGGAAAGCTCCACGCCGAGCTGAATCAGGTGCTTGGCGCGAACGCTCTCGCGGCGTAGACCGGTCCCTAGACTTCCCCTATGCCGGCTACGCGTGAGAGGACTGGGGAGTGCCGTCAGTGTCGCTCGTTCTGCGACAAGATGGTCGAGCCGCGCGGCTGCGTCGAGATGGGCTGTCGCTTCCTCTACAGCTTCGTCGACGCCCTCAACGGCACCCAGTACGTCGGCTGCATGCAGGAAGTCTTCGGCGCCAAGGTCGAACTGGACGCCGTCCTGCAGCCGGGCGGCTTCGGCGGCGTGAAGATGACCGGTGAGGCTTTGCCCCACTGCCCTTTCTCGGTCGAGCAGGCCTACGACGGCCTGGGCAGCGAGTACGACTGCGTCAACCGGCGCTTCTACGACTGCGCCGACGGTGGGCCGGAGGGGCTGCGCGCCTTCGACCTGCGCGACATCTGAGGCGCTCATATAGCGACACGCTTCCGTGTAGGATTCGGGCGGATGAGCGATCCTTCCGCAGTGGCAGACGCAGAGCAGCTCGTGGCTGAGGCGACGGGTAACGAGGCAGCAGCAACCGATGGCCCGAGCTTCACGCTCGAGCTGAACCAGGACCAGAAGGACATCCGCGACTGGGTGCACGGCTTCGCCGAGGGCGTGGTGCGGCCGGCCGCCGAGGAGTGGGACGAGCGCGAGGAGACGCCCTGGCCGGTGATCCAGGAGGCCGCCAAGATCGGCCTTTACGGCTTCGAAGCGCTCGGCCAGTTCTTGGCCGACGAGACCGGGCTGACGCTGCCGATCGCCAACGAGGAGCTCTTCTGGGGCGACGCCGGCATCGGCATGGCGATCATGGGTACCTCGCTCGCCGTCGCCGCGATCTTCGGGCAGGGAACGCCGGAGCAGATGGGCGAGTGGATTCCGCAGTGCTTCGGCGATGCCGATGATCCCAAGCTCGGCGCCTTCTGCGCCTCGGAGCCCGACGCCGGTTCCGACGTCTCCGCGATCCGCACCACCGCCAAGTACGACGAGGCGAAGGACGAATGGGTGCTGAACGGCCAGAAGGCATGGGCAACCAACGGCGGCATCGCCAACGTCCACGTCGTGATCGCCTCGGTCGACCGCGAGCTGCGCTCGCGCGGCCACGCCGCATTCGTCATCCCGCCCGGCACCAAGGGCTGCGAACAGGGCGCCAAGGTCAAGAAGCACGGCCTGCGCGCCTCCCACACTGCCGACGTTCACCTCGACGACTGCCGCGTCCCAGGCGCCTGCCTGCTGGGCGGCAAAGAGAAGCTCGACGAGCGTCTGGCCCGAGTCCGCGAGGGCAAGCGCTCCAAATGGCAGGCGGCGATGCAGACCTTCGAGGCGAGCCGGCCGACGGTCGGCGCCCAGGCCCTGGGCATCGCCCGCGCCGCCTACGAGTACGCCCTCGATTACGCCAAAGAGCGCCAGCAGTTCGGCCGCGCGATCATCGAGAACCAGGCGATCGCCTTCGCCCTCGCCGACATGAAGATGGAGATCGACGCTGCCCGGCTACTCGTCTGGCGCGCCGCCTGGATGGGGCGCAGCGGCCAGAAATTCGAGAACGCCGAGGGCTCGATGTCGAAGCTGAAGGCCGGCGAGGTCGCCGTCTGGGCGACCGAGCGTGCGATCCAGATCCTCGGCGGCAACGGCTACACCCGGGAGTTCCCGGTCGAGCGGATGCACCGCGACGCGAAGATCTACACGATCTTCGAGGGCACCTCAGAGATCCAGCGCCTAGTCATCTCCCGCGCGATCTCCGGCGTCCAGATCCGCTAGCCGCAAAAACTGACGGCGGGAGAAAGCGAGGGCCGCAGGGGCGGCCCTCGTCGCCGTGCGTAGAGCAGCGCATCCGACTTTTGCCCCACCCCAGTGTGGTCAATGTCGGATGCGCTGATCCTGTCGGTCCAAAGGGAAGGCCGGTCGTCCTCTGGGCGAATTGATGTCGCACGCGCTTCGCGCTTAGCGACTATGTCTGAGCGCGGCTACGCCGCGCAGAAGACAGATTGCATATCGCGGCCTTCAGCCACATTCGCCCAGAGGACGACCGGCCTTCCATCCTCGACACATGCAATGGGCGCTCTATAGCTGGTGTGGCGGTTAGTGGCGGCGGCCGTATTTGTCTTCTAGACGAACGAGGTCATCGAGCTGCGGCGTCGATACCTCGAAGACGACCGAATCCTCTAAAGCTTCGATCGAGTGGACGGTTCCTGGCTCGTTCCGCCAGCTTTCGCCCGGGATGACAACCCGATCCTCAAGGTCGTCCTTTGTGGGTCCTGTGATCAGGCGCAGTCGGCCAGTGAAGAGATAAGAGCTCTCATCCTTTTTGCGGTGTAATTGCAGCGAGAGGGCGTGGCCAGCGCTGACGACGAGAATCTTGCCGGCATATTTCGGCGTTTGCGCCCACCAGATCTCGTGTCCCCAAGGCTTATCGACCCGTCGAGGCTTCGGTCCTTGCATTGGAACACCCTAAATCGGCGGAGGGCCACCACGTAGCTACCGGCCACCTAAGAGGTAGCGCGCCGGTTCGCACGAGGGACGGCGATTCGCTCTCCCGGGAATGTGGCCGAAGGCCGCGATATGCAATCTGATGATTGCGCGGCGCTAGCCGCGCTCAGACATCGTCGCTAAGCCCGAAGGGCGTGCGACAGCAATTCCCGGGAGAGGGGATCGCCGTCCCTCATCGCTGACGCTGTTTGAGACCCGCCAGACGCAGTCGCTTTGCAGGCTGAACTTCTTTGCTGGTCCGGCCCTTTCTTGATCGGCCCTGGCGTCTCCAGCGTCGCCGGTAGGCCCTCGAAGCGCGGCTCGGAGAGGAAGGCGGCATAGCCCTCGCTTGCCCATCTCGCCCTTGCCGACGTTGGCGTGGCGGTCGCGGCAGGAGCCGAGGGGGGCGGCGGCGTCGTTTACGTGGAGGCAGCGGAGGCGGTCTAGGCCGACCTTCTCGTCGGCTTCGTCGAGGACGGTGGAGAGATGGGCGGCGTCGGTTATGTCGTAGCCCTGGACGAAGAGGTGGCAGGAGTCGAGGCAGAGGCCTAGGCGTTCGCCGCCGCCGGCCAGCTCGATCAGCTCGGCCGTCTCGTCGAAGTCGCGGCCCAGCAGGCCTTTGTGGCCGGCGGTCTGCTCCAGCAGGAGTGGGCAGTTCTCGGTTTCGGCGAGCGCCGCCTTGATCAGCTTGGCCGCCCGCTTCATCGAGGGGCCGTGCGGCTCGCCTTTCTGCGCGCCCGGGTGCAGGACGACCCCGGCCGAGCCGATGCCGTCGCCGATGCGCAGGGCGTGGGTCAGCGAGGCCAGCGACTTCTTGCGCATCTCAGCGTCTTTGGTCGCGCAGTTGATCAGGTAGACGGCGTGGATCACGACGGCTTTGACCGGCGAAGTGGCCATCTGCTCGCGGAAGGCGGCGAAGTCGTCGGGGCCGTATTTCGTCGGCCGCCACATGCGCGGGCTTTGGTTGAAGATCTGGATCGACTCGCAGCCGCGCTCGGTGCCGCGCTCGATCGCAGTCGCCAGTCCGCCAGAGGTGGAAACATGCGCGCCGACCAGCATCGTGCCCGAAGACTCTCCAATCCGACTGAGGTTCGCTCCCTCGCCGACCGGCGTGCTGCACATCGGCGGCGCGAGGACGGCACTCTACAACTGGCTCGCCGCCCGCCGGACCGGAGGGGCGCTGGTGCTGCGGATCGAGGACACCGACCGCGAGCGCTCGACCGAGGAGAACGTCGAGCAGATCCTCGACGCGCTGCGCTGGATGGAGCTGGATTGGGACGAGGGCCCGATCTCGCAGGCCTCGCGGGCCGAGCGCCACGGGGCGGCCCTGCGGCGGCTGCTCGACTCCGGCGCCGCCTACCGCGACACGGCGACCGCCAAGGACGTCGAGGCCTGGAAGGCTGAGCACGGCGCCGACCGCGGCTATCGCGGCAAACCGGTCGAGGGCGCGGACGCGGCGATCCGACTGCGGGTGCCCGACGAGGGGGAGACCGCGGTCGAGGACCTGATCCGCGGCCCGGTCCGCTTCCCCAATCGCAGCTACGACGACTTCGTGATCGCCCGGGGGGACGGCTCGGTCCTCTACAACTTCGCGGTCGCCGTCGACGACGCGGAGATGGGGATCACCGACGTCGTCCGGGGCGACGATCACCTCTCCAACACCCCGAAGCAGCTGCTGGTTCTAGGGGCACTCGGTCACCAGCCACCGCGATACGCCCATCTGCCGCTCCTCCACGGCCCCGACGGCCGCAAGCTCTCCAAGCGCCACGGCGCCGCCTCGGTACAGGAGCTGCGCGAGGCCGGCTACCTGCCCGCGGCGGTGCGCAACTACCTGGCGCTGCTGGGCTGGGGGGCCGACGACGACGCGACCCTGATCTCGACCGCGGAGCTGGTCGAGCGCTTCAGGGTCGAGGACGTCGGCAGGGCGGCGGCGATCTTCGACGAGAAGAAGTTGCGCTGGATGAATGGCCGCTACATGCGCGAGATGGCGCTCGACGAGTACACGCGGGTGGTGGCGGGGCACCTCGGTCGCGAGCCCGACGAGAGGCTGCGCGCTGCCTGCGAGATCGCTCAGGAGAAAGCGCAGACGCTGGCCGAGGTCTGGCCGCTGATCGGCTTCCTCTTCGGTCCGCCGGTCGAGGACGAGAAGGCCTGGCGAAAGACGATGGTGGACGGGTCCGTCGACTTGCTGCGCGCCGCTCGCGCGGCGCTGGCCGGGGCCGAGGGCTTCGACAGCGCCGCGGTCGAGGCTGCGCTGTCGCCGCTGCCCGAGCAGCTGGGCGTCAAGCCGGGGCGGGTCTACCAGCCGATCCGCGTCGCGATCAGCGGCGGCACCGTCTCACCCGGCATCTTCGAATCGCTCGCGGTCCTGGGGCGCGAGGAGTCACTGCAGCGGATCGACGCGGCGATCGCCCAGCTCCTCTCCTGATGGACAACCCGCTCCAGCCCTAAACGCCGGACTGGATAAGGAAAGTCGAGTTCAACCTTACTAATGGGGAGGCAAGCGCTAAACCGTGCGTCCTCTGCTGCCGATGAGTTGGGCGAGCGAGCCCTCTATGTCGTCGACGAAGCCACATGGGAAAAACGGAAAGGTGCGGAAGGCCGATGCCCTGCACAGCAAAGGTGGTGGCGCACCCGCCCCCGGCGCACGCCTGGCTTCTGCCTTCGAGGCCGTTGAGAAGTTCCCCGCGCTGATCGAGTCCCGTACTCGCGTCATGCGCGCCGCCACCGCGGAGACCGCCCGGGTCGGCGAGTTGGTCGAGGCAGTGGAGGCCGACGTCGCTCTGACGATCGCCGTGCTGCGCTTCGCCAACCGCTCCGGCCGCAGCGGAGACATCGGTGGCGTGCCGGCCGCGGTCGAGGCGCTGAAGCCCTCCGGCGTGCTGGCGATCGCCGGCACCTCGCCCGTCTTCGACTTCTTCGAGCCCAACGGCGGCTGGGAACTGCGTCCCGAGCAGTTCCGCGTCCATGCGCTCGCCACCCAGCAGGCCGCCGAGCGGATCGGCCGCGCGATCGGTTGGTCCGAACGCGACGAGCTGGTGGTCGCGGCGCTCCTGCACGACATCGGGCGGCTAGTGGTCTCCAAGCTTCATCCCGGCAAGCGGAGCTACTTCGACGCCACCTCGCTCACCCCCGAGCTGCGACTGCGCGAAGAACGCGACCAGCTCGGCATCGACCACGCGCTGGTCGGCGGCGTGTTGGCGCGGCGCTGGAACGTGCCGCAACGGATCGCGGTGGCCATCGAGCGCCACCACGCCGAGGACGCCGAGGGGCTGGCCGCGGTGGTCTCGACCGCCGACATGGTCGCCCACTACTCGCAGGGCGAGGCGGTAACGCCGGAGCGGCTGCGGGCGATGGCGAACCGCTGCGGGCTTGGCGCCGAGGCGCTGCGCGAACTTCTCTACGAGCTTCCCTACTCGCGGCAGGACACCCAGCGGGTGCGGGAGCCCTGCCCGCTCTCGGCGCGTGAGCTGGACGTCCTCCGTCACCTCTCTGAGGGCATGGTCTACAAGCAAATCGCCGGCGAGATGCAGCTATCCGTCTCGACGATCCGCACCCACCTGCACAACGTCTACGGCAAGATCGGCGCCGTCGATCGCGCCCAGGCCGTTCTCACCGCGCGCGACCGCGGTTGGATCTGAGCGCCGCTACTCGACTAGGCACTCGCGGAGGGCTATCGCCACGGCATGCGTGCGATTCCTGGCACCGAGGCGGGCGACGGCGTTCTTGGTGTGGGTCTTGACGGTTTCCTCGCTGAGGCCGAGCTCGCGGGCGGCGAAGGTGGTCGACTCGCCGTCGGCCAGCAGCTGCAGAATCTGGCGCTGGCGCCGGGTCAGCTTGCCCCGGCTGCCCCGCGGCGGCACCTGGGGGTCGATGAAGCGCTCGTGGGCGAGGGCCGCCCGGACGGCCTCGAGTAGCGCGTCGGCGGCTGCGGTGCGGGCGACGTAAGCCATCGCCCCAGCCTGCAGGGCGGCGGTGGCGATGTGGCGCTCGGCCCGCTCGCCGTGGGCGACGATCCCGAGCGAGGGCTCGGTCTTGCGCAGCGTCCTGATCGCCTCGCTGCCGTCCAGCTCGGCCTCGGCGCCACGACGCAGGTCGACGATCGCTACGTCGAAGCTACCGACGTCGCGGATCAGCCCCACCGCGTCATCGCGACTATGGCTCTCATGGACCTCGAAGTCGCCGCTCAGCGCATCGCGCACGCCGAGCCGAACCAGCGGGTGAGGGTCGATCACAAGGCAGTGTGGGCGCTCGGAGCCCAAGGACCGATCCTAGCCGAGCGGGTCCGCCCTGTGCGGTAGAAAGGCTCTCGTGATCTCGATCACTTCGAAGTCCCGCTACGCCGTCGTCGCGATGGCGGAGTTGGCGCGCTCCGGCGAACGGCCGGTGCCGATCAAGGAGCTGGCCGAGCGCCGCAAAATCCCCGAGCAGTTCCTCGAGCAGCTCTTCTCGACCCTGCGCAGGGGCGGTCTACTGACCAGCCACCGGGGGATGAAAGGCGGCTACACTCTCGCCCGCCCGGCCGACGAGATATCCGTGCTCGAGGTCGTCCAGACCCTCGACGGCAAGGTCGGCCAGGAGGCCGACGAGGCCGGCGGCATCTGGGCAGAGGGCGTCACCGCCCTGCGCAAGGTCTTCGGCCAGACCACGATCGCCGAAGTAGCCCGCCGCGAGCTCGAGGAGGCCGACTCGGGGATGTACTTCATCTAGGTCGCGCCGCGCCGCTGCACATACGTCCATGCCCCCCAAATCGGTACGTCGCGCTTCCTATACTCCAGCACCTTGCTCCGGAAATGGCTGGTCTCCCATCCGATCCATGCGAGCGCCGGCACCCTTCTAGTCGCGCTCGTCGTGGCGATCCTCGCCTTCGGGCTCTTCGACGACGATCCCCCGGCCGACGCCGATCCGGACGAGGCGACGGCGAACTACTGCTATCGAAACAGCGCCGACAACTGGCACAAGAGCGAGGAACTGATCGAGTGCTGGTGGGGCGCCTACATCGGCCCGAACAGCAACGGCAGCAATTACCGGGAGGCGGAAAGCACGCAGATCGACCTCGACGAGCTGATCGATGCGGTCAACGCCAAGTGGCCGGACGCCGAGATCGGCGCCGACACGACGATCTGGCTCGACGCCTGGGGCGGCTCCGGCGGTGGAATCAGGGGCGGTCCCGAGGAGTGGGGTGAAAAGTATCTCGGCGGTCTCGGCGGGATGGCGCAGACGATCACCACGCCCGCCGCTCTCGGTGCTCGCGACCTCTACTGGTACCAGGGGGCGAAGGGCAAGAACGACGTGGTCTCGACCACCTCCACGATGGGACCCGGCGGCGGAGGGGCGGCTTCCCTGCTCACCACCGAGCCGATCTCTCAGGCCTTCGCTTCGGTGGGCGGCCCGAACAACAAGATCGACACGTCGAACTTGAGCCAGTACGGAGTGCTCCTCGTCGCTGCCGGCGGCGGGGGCGGCGGCGGGAGCGGCCCCTGCGACAACGGAGAAGGGGCGCACTCGGGCGGGCGCGGCGGCGGGGCGCTCGCGACCACGGCCGGGCCGGCTGTCGGAGTCGGTACCGAAGGCGGCGGCGCCTCCAGCAACAGCGGCCACGGTGGCGGGCCTGACGGCCAGCCGGGCGGTGGCGACATCACCGGGCACAGCGGTTTCGGCGGTTTCGGCGGACACGCGCACGCCGCGACGACCGCGACCTGGACCAACGTGAACGCAGTCGACCCCGGCGCTGCCTCTTGGGGCCCTGCCGGCCAGGGAGCGGCGGGCGCCGACGCGACCAGCGGCGGCGGCAGTGGTGGCGGCGGCTACGGAGGAGGCGGCGGCGGTCGCAGTTGCTTTTATGGAATCGGCACCAGCTCGCGGGCCGCGGCCGGCGGTGGGGGCGGCGGCAGCTACGCCGCCGCCTCGACGACCACCGACCCAAAGGCCCCCACCACCTGGGTTGAGACGCCCTCTTCGCTGCCGGGGTTCGACCTTGAGCAGATGAACCAATACCCGACTGACGCGGCGCTGATCATCACCTTCAGCCTCAACCCTTAGCGCCCCTCGCTGCTTACCTGGCTGGTTCGACTGGTTGTAGGGTCGGCGAGGTGACGGCGCGAGGGAATAGCCGATGAGAATCGGGGCCGAGGCGTCGGCGGTCGTCGGCAACACGCCGCTGGTTTCGCTGCAGCCGACTCGGCGAGGGGCTTGGGGCGGAGGTTTGCGCCAAGCTCGAGTACTTCAATCCCGGCGGCTCGGTCAAGGACCGGATCGGGGTGGCGATGATCGACGCGGCCGAGGAGGAGGGGCTGATCGAGCGGGGGCGGTCGGTGATCGTCGAGCCGACCAGCGGCAACACCGGAATCGCGCTGGCGATGGTCTGCGCGGCACGCGGCTACGAGTTGATCCTCACCCTGCCGGAGGGGATGAGCCGGGAGCGGGCGAAGCTGCTGCGCGCCTACGGCGCCGAAGTGCGGGAGACGCCCTCGCTGGGCGGAATGGGCGAGGCGGTCGGTCTGGCCGAAGAGATCCGCGAGCAGCGCAAAGGCTTCATGCCGCAGCAGTTCTCCAACCCCGCCAATCCGGAGGTCCACCGGCGCACGACGGCGGAGGAGATCTGGCGCGACACCGACGGCGAGATCGGCGCCTTCGTCGCGGGCGTCGGGACCGGCGGCACGATCACCGGGGTCGGCGGCATGCTGCGCGAGCGCAGCCCCGACGCGCTCGTGGTCGCGGTCGAGCCGGCGACCTCGCCGGTCCTCTCCGGTGGGGCTCCTGGGCCGCACAAGATCCAGGGGATCGGCGCCGGCTTCGTCCCCGCGGTGCTCGACCGCTCGGTGATCGACGAGACGATCGCCGTCTCCGACGAGGACGCGCTGGAGACGGCGCGGCTCGCCGCCCGCCGCGAGGGCATCCTCGCCGGGATCTCGGCCGGGGCGAACATCAAGGCGGCGCTTGAGGTCGCGGCGCGGCCGCAGTTGGCCGGCAAGAGGGTGGTGACGGTGGTCTGCGACTCGGGTGAGCGCTACATGTCCCTACCCTTCTTCTCACCATGAACGCACTGCGCCGGGTCTCGTGCTGAGATAAGCGCCGACGTGAAGGCGGCCCGCGATCGCGATCCCGCCGCCCAGGGCGTCTCGACCTTCGAGATCCTCGCCAGCTGGGGCGGGGTGCAGGCGCTGTTGGCCCACCGGGTGGCCCACGTCCTGCACGACGCCGGCGTGCCGCGTGGTCCCCGGCGCGATTGCCTACCTGACCCGGGCAGTGACCGGGGTGGAGATACACCCAGCGGCAAAGATCGGGCCCGAGCTGTTCATCGACCACGGCTCCGGCGTGGTGATCGGCGAGACCGCCGAAATCGGCGACGTGCGTGACGCTCTACCAGGGCGTCACCCTCGGCGGCACCGGCTTTCAGCGCGGCAAGCGCCACCCGACCCTCGGCGACAACGTCACCGTCGGCTCGGGCGCCAAGCTGCTCGGACCGATCTTCGTCGGCGACGGGGCAAAGATCGGCGCCAACACGGTCGTCGTCGAGGACGTGCCGCCAGGCTCGACCGTGGTTGGCAATCCCGGCCACCCGGTGAAGGTGGAAGGCCAGCGGGTCGAAGGGCCCGACGCCGACTGGATCCACCTGCCCGACCCGATCGCCGAGGCGATCAAGTCGCTCTCGGAGCGGATCGGCAGGCTCGAGGAGCGGATCGCCGAGCTGGACGGGGGCGAGCCGCCGCGGGGCGGCGAGGGCGAGCTGCGGCCCCGCACCGGCCGCTCCTCCGCCGGCGGCTGAGCCGACCGAGCTTGGCGAGTTATTC
Source organism: uncultured Solirubrobacterales bacterium (assembly GCA_963844395.1). Lineage (GTDB taxonomy): Bacteria > Actinomycetota > Thermoleophilia > Solirubrobacterales > 70-9 > VRUE01. The sequence continues at coordinate 27,534 of CAWJNX010000001.1, forward strand.
GCGGTATGCGCGAGTAACTCGCCATGGGTCGCCAGCCGCCCGCCTCTCTATGCTCGAAGCGATGCTTCAGGAGACCGATCCGGAGACCTCGCGGGAGGCGTTCGGGGAGCCCGCCGCGGCCCCGACCGAGGCCGGCGCCGACCGCGCCGAGCGGCTGCTGGCCGAGCTCAACGAGCCCCAGCGCGAGGCGGTTCGCCACGGCGAGGGGCCGCTGCTCGTCCTCGCCGGTGCCGGCTCAGGCAAGACCCGCGTCCTCACCCACCGGATCGCCTACCTGCTGGCGCACCGGCGCCGCCAGGCCGGGCGAGATCCTGGCGATCACCTTCACCAACAAGGCCGCGACCGAGATGCGCGAGCGGGTCGGGGCGCTGGTCGGCCGCTCGGTGCGGGCGATGTGGGTGACGACCTTCCACTCGGCCTGCGCGCGGATGCTGCGCGCCGACGCCGAGCGGCTCGGTTACTCGCGCGGCTTCACGATCTACGACGAGTCGGACTCGCTGCGGATGCTGAAACGCTGCATGGAGGAGCTGCACGTCGACCCGAAGCGCTACCCGCCGCGGGCGATCCGCTCGCAGATCTCCGGCGCCAAGAACCAGCTGTCGACGCCGACGCCTACGCGCAGGCGGCCGGAGGCGATTTCGAGGAGATCGCGGCCGAGGTCTACCAGCTCTACGAGAAGCGGATGCTCGAGGCCAACGCGATGGACTTCGACGACCTCCTAGTCCGCACGGTCAACGCGCTGGAGCTGTTCGAGGAGGTGCGCGAGCGCTGGCGCCGCACCTTCCGCCACGTCCTCGTCGACGAGTACCAGGACACCAACCACGCCCAGTACCGGCTGCTGCAGTTGCTCACCTCCGAGCACGGCAACCTGATGGTGGTCGGCGACGAGGATCAATGCCTCGTCGAGGGGACGCTGGTCACGATGGGGGACGGAACCCAGAAGCCGATCGAGCAACTCTGTCGAGGGCGACATGGTGATGTCCTGCCACGGCAGCGCCGATTTCCGTCCGGCGCGAAGTCACCGGGGTCTTCAAGGCGTGGGAGAAGAACGGCATCGCGATCAAGACCCATTCGGGACGCCGTCTCGCTGAGCACGCCATGAGCACATGCACTTCGCCGGCTACCGCTTGGGCACTGCTCCACAGTTGCATCTGACGTACCTGATGTGGAAGCGAGGCGTGGGCTTCCGGGTCGGGACCACCGGGGTTTACTCGCAGAGGGGACAGCAGCGGTCGGCATCCGCCAGCGATGCCTACACGAGCATGCCGATGCCGTTTGGGTTATTTCTGCGCACGAAAGCGATGCAGAGGCTCGGGCCGCCGAGATCACTCTCTCCCTCCGTTACGGCCTGCCGATGCTGCTGTTCGTCCAGCGCAAATCTGCCTCCGGGAATAGCCTGATCGGCAATCAGGGTCTGATCGACCAGGTCTTCTCGACGATCGATACCGAGGTTGGCGGCTTTCGCCTGCTGGAAGACGAGGGGCTGAGCCTTCAGCATCCTCATCATCTGGGGGCAACCCCTGACGGCCGTCGGCGGGTTCTAAGGATCACTCTCTGCGGGGAGAAACGAGGAAATACACCGATGCATCGCATCGCGCTCGCCGGCCGTGATCCTGAGGGTCGAAGTGCTCTTGAGGGGATCGGTCTCAAGACGCGCGAGGCGAAGCGAGGCTCGGAGTCGTGGCGGTTCGAGACCGTCCTGAAGGACTTCGGCGAGGCGATCCGGCTCGCCGGCGACATCAGCTCCACTGCTCGACGTGGATGTCAATTTCTATCGGTCGCTTCGGCAAGGCTCAGAGCGGTCGGATAATCGGGAACTCGCTGCCAACGATCCCAGCTGGCGTCGGTCCGACCCGGGATGACCGTGTTCACCGCCGAGGGTGGCTACGACTGGGTCGAGTCGGTCGAAAAAGTGGTGCTCGATAGGCCGGTCTACGACATCAACGTGGAGGGAACCCACAATTTCATTGCCAATGGGCTGGTCACCCACAACTCGATCTACGGCTTCCGCCACGCCGACATCCGCAACATCCTCGACTTCGAGCGGGACTTCCCGGAGGCCGAGGTGGTCAAGCTCGAGCAGAACTACCGCTCGACTCAGACGATCCTCTCGGCCGCCAACGCGGTCGTCGAGCGCAACCGCGAACGGCGGCCGAAGCGGCTCTGGACCGAAATCTCGGGTGGCGAGCCGCTGCAGCTCTCCGAGCTGACCGACGAGCACGAGGAGGCGCGCTGGGTGGCGGCGGAGATCGAGCGGCTCGGCGAGGAGGCGGACGTGCGGCGCGAGGACGTCGCGGTCTTCTACCGGACCAACGCGATGAGCCGGGTGCTGGAGGACACCCTGGTCCGCTACGAGCTGCCCTACCAGGTGATCGGCGGCACCAAGTTCTACGAGCGGGCGGAGATCAAGGACGCGGTCGCCTACCTCAGCCTGCTCGTCAACCCGGCCGACCAGGTCTCCTTCGCGCGGATCGTCAACTCGCCGCGGCGCGGGATCGGCAAAACCAGCCAGGGGCGGCTCGCCGCGCACGCCAACACCACCGGCCTGCCGATCTGGGAGGTGGCCGCGCGGGTCGAGGAGGTGCCGGGCCTGGGCGCCGCGGCGATCAAGGCCGTCTCGCGCTTCTACGAGACGATGGAGGGGCTGCGGGCGCGGGCCGACTCCGCTCCGGTCGCCGGCGCTGCTCGAGGCGGTTCTGCGCGAGAGCGGCTACCTGGAGGCGCTGGCCGCGGAGCGCACGATCGAGGCCGAAGGCCGGGCCGAGAACCTCGAAGAGCTGGTCGACGGCGCCGCCGAGTTCGACCTCAAGCGCGAGCTGCGAGGGGGAGAGCGAGGTGTCGCCGCTGGAGGAGTTCCTGCAGCAGATCTCCCTCTACACCCAGCAGGACGAGCTGCGCGACGAGTCGGCGATCACCCTGATGACGTTGCACAACGCCAAGGGCCTGGAGTACGACACGGTCTTCGTCATCGGCTGCGAGGACGGCGCCTTCCCGCACATGAAAGCGCTGGAAGAGGGGGGCGAGGAGGAGGAGCGACGCCTCTGTTACGTCGGCATCACCCGCGCCCGGCGGCGGCTCTACATGACCTGGACCGGGAGCGGCGCCTCTTCGGCCGCGCCGAGCGCAACCTGCCCTCGCGCTTCGTCGACGAGCTGCCGGCCGAGCTGACCGAGCGCCACTCCAATGCGCCCGAGCATCGGGACCGGCTGGGAGGCCGCGGCGCCCGCGGGCGCTGCGGAGCCGCTCGACCCGGGCCGAGCGCCTTGCCCTGCGCGTCGGCGACGACGTCGTCCACGCCAGCTTCGGCGACGGGGTCGTCACCGCGGTCGAGCCGGGCGGGGTGGTCGTCGTCCGCTTCTCGGGCGACGGCGCCGAGCGCAAGCTGATGGCCGACTACGCGCCGATCCGTAAGCGGTGAGCGCGGTGGCGGCGCGGCTGATCGACGGCAAGGCGGTCGCGGCCGCGGTGCGCGAGCGGGTCGCCGCCGAGGTCGCCGACTTCGAGCAGGAGGCGGGGCGCGTCCCCGCCCTGGCGACGGTGATCGTCGGCGAGGACCCCGCCTCGCAGATCTACATCGCCAACAAGCACAAGGCCTGCGCCGAGGCGGGGATGCGCTCCGTCCACCACGAGCTGCCCGCGGAGACGAGCGAGGACGAATTGCTCGAGCTGGTCGGGCATCTCGGCTCGCACGAGGGGGTCGACGGCATCCTCGTGCAGCTGCCGCTGCCGCCGCAGATCGATCCCGACCCGGTCGTCGCCGCGATCGACCCGGCCAAGGACGTCGACGGGCTGACCCCGACCAACGCCGGGCTGCTCGCCCACGGCTCGCCGGGCCTGGTCCCCTGCACGCCGGCCGGCGTGATGGAGCTGCTGCGCGACGAGGGGGTCGAGCTGGAGGGGGCCGAGGCGGTCGTGGTCGGCCGCTCGAAGCTGGTCGGCGTGCCGGTGGCGCGGCTGCTGCTCGGCGCCAACGCGACCGTGACCGTCTGCCACTCGCGCACCCGCGACCTCGCCGGGACCTGCCAGCGCGCCGACGTGCTGGTCGCCGCAGTCGGCGTGCCGCGCCTGCTCGGCGCCGACGCGGTCAGGCCGGGGGCGGTAGTGATCGACGTCGGCATGAACCGGATCGAGGACGGACTCTGCGGCGACGTCGACTTCGAGCCGGTCGCCGAGGTCGCGGCGGCGATCACTCCCGTTCCCGGTGGGGTAGGCCCGATGACGATCGCGATGCTGCTCGTCAACACCCTGGCTGCCGCCCGAGCCCGGGTGTAGTGTCGGATCGACCCCTAGTCCACGCGGAGGGATGTGCAGATGGAAGCTGACAAGCTGAGCACGGGGGAGAAGATCGCCGCGGTCTCCGCGATCCTCCTTTTCATATTCATGACGTTCTTCAACTGGTTCGGTGTCGAGGTCTCGGGCGTGTCCGGCTTCTCCGGCGACGTCGGCGCGGGGGACGGCACTGCCTGGGACTGGCTTGACGTGATCCCGCTCTTCCTGATGCTGGCGATCGTCGCGGCGATCGGCGTCGCCGTAGTCCGCCTCACCGACGCCGACCTGGAGCCGCCGGTCTCGCTCAACGCGATCGTCGCCGCGCTCGGCGGGCTCGCCGTACTGCTGATCCTCTACCGGATCATCGACCCGCCCGGCGGCGGCAGTGGCTTCGAAGGGGTCGAGGTTGACACGACGCTGAAGCTCGGCATCTTCCTCGGCCTGCTTGCCGCGGCCGGGATCGCCTACGGCGGCTACAGCGCGATGCGCGAGGAAGGGGTGACCTTCGGCGACGTCGGCGACCGCCTCTCCGGTGGGCCGGGGCCGGGCGCGGGTCCGGGGCCAGGCACCGGAGCCCCGGGCGGCACCCCAGCGAAGGACCTGCCGGTGGCCCGCCACCACCTCCTCCGCCACCCCAGCAGCCACCTTCGCCACCACCTCCTCCGCCACCACCACCGCCGGCTGGCTCGTAGGGATCTTCAGGCCGTCGGGGTGGCTTCGGCCACCTCGGCGGCGATCCGCTTGGCGAAGGCGATGATCGTCATCATCGGGTTGACCCAGACCGCGGTCGGGAAGAGCGAGGCGTCGGCGACGTAGAGGCCGGCGACGCCGTTGACCGAGCCGTCGGGCGCGCAGACGCCCTCGCCCGGCTCGGCAGCGATCCGCGCCGTCCCCATCGGGTGGAAGGCCTCGAGGCGTAGCTCCGAGGGCTTGAAGGCGGTTGCCTCGAAGCCGGCGACGTCGCCGGGGCGCAGGACCTGGGCGCGGCCGATGTTCGGATAGACCTCGGTGCGCTCCGGCGGCGAAGTGGATCTCGGCTGCGCGTGCGATCCCGAAGGCGATGCGGCTCGCGTCGTCCTCGGTAAGCCCGTAGCTGGCCCGCACCGAGCCGTCGCGCGCGGTCCCGACCCTGCCACTCGACTCGTCCGCTAGCTGGACGCCGATCGAGGCGACGTTGCCGAAGCGGAGCATCGACTCCTGGTGCTCGCGGCCCGAGCCGAGCAGCCAGGCGCCGCCGAACGGCAGCGGCGTGAAGGTCGCCTCGAGCAGGATGCCGCTGCGGCTCCCACTCGTCGACGTAGTAGCTCTGCATCACGCCCTCCCAGCCGCGCACCTCCTCCTCGTAGCGGGCGCCGACCCAGCAGGCGGGGTGGATGTGGAGGTTGCGGCCGACCTGGTCGCCGCCGAGGCCCGAGCGGAGCAGCAGCTCCGGGGTGCCGAGCGCCCCGCCGGCGACGATCGTCGCCTGGCGGGCGCGGACGGTGTAGGGGCGGGCGCCGCCGTCGCGGCCCGCGGGCGGCGTGACGATGCAGCGCACGCCGGCGGCGCGGCCGTCCTCGACCAGCACCCGGCGTGCCTCGACCCCGGCACGCAGCCGTGCGCCGGCGGCGACGGCGCGCGGCAGATAGCTGACGTGCATCGCCCGCTTGGCGTCGATCCGGCAGCCGTAGGGGCAGGAGCTGCACTGGACGCAGTTGCCGGCGTTGCGCGAGATCGGGCCGCCGCTGGCGCCGATCGCCGCCGCTCCCTCCATCGCCAGCTGGCCGTTGCGTCCCATCCGCTCCGGGTCGAGCGGCGTCACCCGCAGGAACTCCTCCGCCTCGGCGAAGTCGGGCGCGAGATCGCCGGCCCAGCCGATTCCGTAGCGATCGCGCCAGTGCGCCAGCACCTCGTCGGGGGCACGGAAGCAGGTGCCCGAGTTGATCACCGTGGTGCCGCCGACCGTCTTCGCCACCGGCACGGGGATCGGCGGGCGGCCCTCGGCGATCGTCAGGCCGCCGTCGCGGTAGAGGGAGGCGATCGCGTCCAGCGGATCGCGCGGGTAGCTGTCGCGGTCGTAGCTCTGGCCCGCCTCGAGCACGATCACGTCGAGCCCGGCCTCGGCCAGCGTCGCTGCCGCCGCTGCGCCGCCGGCCCCCGAGCCGACGATGACGACGTCGCATTCCTCGCCTTCGCCGGGCGGGGTCGTGTCGCCCAGCGGCCCGGCCGGCTCCGGCAGCGCGCCGTCGCTGAGGCGGCAGCTGGTCTCGAGGCCGAGCCGTCGCTCGACCTGGGGGTCGATCGCGTAGCCGATCGTGGTGAAGGTCTTCGCCATCAGCAGCAGCTCGTGGTGGAGGCCGAAGCGCGAGCCCTCCATGCGGCGCAGGAAGTCCTCGCGCGCGCCGGCGTCGAGGCGGCTGAACCGCCACGGGAAGGGCAGCCACTCGAAGACGCGCAGGGCGAGCCGGATCCGCTTCAGCATGCGCGGCGACAGCGAGGGGAGGAACTCGCCCACCGGTCCCGCGACGTCGACCTCGCGCTCGGCCGCGGGCAGGCCGTCGAGGGCCGGGCGCCATCGCCTCGCAGATCGCGCTCAGGGTGCGTTGCTCGGCGGTCGACAGCCCCGGCGGGCGCTGTCAGCCGGGCGCGGTCGGGCGTTCCACCCGGCCGGCCAGCGACCAGAGCCAGAGCGCCGCCACGGCCAGGAAGCCGTCGACCAGGAAGTTGAGCAGGTAGATGAAGACGTCCTGGTCGAACAGGTAGAAGCCGAGCGAGGCGAGCGAGGAGGCGGTCTTGCCGGCGGCCAGTACCAGCAGGAAGGGCCGGTAGCGGACGACGTCGGCCTGGGCGACAGAGCAGATGCCAGTGATGACGACCATGTAGGCGAAGGCGAGCGCCAGCCACAGCTTCTCCTCGGTGTGCGGGGCGCGGCTGAAGTCGCCGAGCGAGTCGCCGAGGTCGGAGATCGTGTCGAGGACGCCGCTGGGGACGGCGATGAAGAGGATGCCGACGACGGCGAAGCTGAGCGCGAGCAGGCGCAGGTTGAGGACGACGAACCGCTCTGCCTTCGCTCCCCGCATGGGGCGGGACAATAACTGGCTGGGCAGCCAGGCGGGTGGCGCGAGATGCGGAGCTGGTTGACACCTAGAATCACGGCCGTGATCGAGCGGGATCAAGTTCTACACGTGGCCAAGCTGGCGCGCCTGCGTCTCTCGGAGGAGGATGTTGAGCGGATGGCAGGGGAGCTTTCGGGGATTCTCGAGCACGTCGATCGAATTGGGGAGCTGGAATCTGGACGATGTTGAGCCGACTTCGCATGTGGTGGAGTTGGAGAATGTGTTGCGGCCCGACGAGCCTCGGCCGAGCTGGCCAAAGGACGCTGTTTTGGAGCCAGCGCCGGATCCGGCCGATGGGGCGTTCCGTGTTCCCTCGCCGCAGGCCGAGGCCTGATGGCCGAGCTGCTCGAGCTGAGCGTCGCTGAGGCGGCGGAGAGGATCGCGGCCGGGGAGGTTTCGCGGGACGAGTACTTCGAGGCCTGGCGGGACGCCGCCGCCGAGGACGAGCTGAACGCCTATCTGTGGAGGGCTGAGGACGGGGCGGAGGGCGCAGACGGGCCGCTCGGCGGGATTCCGGTTGCGGTCAAGGATCTGTTCTGCACCGAGGGGATCGAGACCACGGCGGGGTCGCGCATCCTCGAAGGGCACCGACCGCTCTATACCGCCACGGCCGTACAGCGGCTTGGGGAGGCAGGCGCGCGGGTTCTCGGCAAGACCAACATGGACGAGTTCGCGATGGGGTCGTCGAACGAGAACTCCGCGTATGGGCCGGTGCGGAACCCGTGGGACCGTGAGCGGGTCCCCGGCGGCTCCTCGGGAGGCTCGGCCGCCGTCGTGGCCGGCGGCCTCGCGCCCTGCGCGATCGGCACCGACACGGGTGGCTCGATCCGCCAACCGGCGGCACTCTGCGGAATCGTCGGCCTCAAGCCCACCTACGGGGCGATCTCCCGTTACGGGATGATTGCCTTCGCCTCCTCGCTCGACCAGTGCGGGCCGCTGACCCGCGACGTCACCGACGCGGCGCTGCTGCTCGAACGCGTTGCAAGGTCGCGACACGTGCGACTCGACCTCGGTTGGGATCGAGGGGGGCGTCGAGGCACCCAGCCGCGAGGACCTGAAGGGACTGCGCTTCGCGGTGCCGGTCGAGCTGGCCCACGACGCGATCGAGCCCGGCGTCCGTGCCGTATTCGAGGCGACGCTGGCGCGGATCGAGGAGCTGGGCGGCGAGGTCGCCGAGGCGCCGCTGCCCCATGCAGAGCACGGCATCTCCGCCTACTACGTGATCGCGCCCGCCGAGGCCTCGTCCAACCTGGCTCGCTATGACGGCGTCCGCTACGGAATGCGCGCCGGCGAGGCAGGCGACCTGATCGAGATGTACGAGACGACCCGCGCCGAGGGCTTCGGCGAAGAGGTGAAGCGGCGGATCATGCTCGGCACCTATGCGCTCTCCTCCGGTTACTACGAGGCCTACTACGGCCAGGCGCAGAAGGTCCGCACCAAGATCGCCGAGGACTTCGCCGCCGCCTTCGCTGAGTTCGACTTCGTCGTCACGCCGACCTCGCCTTCGGTCGCCTTCCGGCTCGGCGAGAAGACCGACGATCCGCTCGCGATGTACATGAACGACTTCTTCACCGTGCCGATGAGCCTCGCCGGCATCCCGGCGATCTCGATCCCGGCCGGCCTCGCCGAGCCGGAAGGCGGCGGTCCGCAGCTGCCCGTTGGCTTCCAGATCGCCGCGCCGGCCTTCGCCGAGCAGAAGCTGCTCGAGGCGGCCTATGCGTTGGAGCGCGGAATCGCGTTCGACGCGCCCAATCCTCGTTCCGGTGCGCCTTATGTAGCTCAGGAGCACAAAAAGCGCACCGGAAGAGACGGCGGTCTAGATGACTGAGCTGGAGGCGGTGATCGGGCTGGAGATCCACGTCCAGCTCTCGACCCGGACCAAGATGTTCTGCGGCTGCGAGCTGTCCTTCGGCGACGAGCCGAACGTCCACACCTGCCCGGTCTGCCTCGCCCATCCCGGCGTACTGCCGGTCCCCAACGAGGAGGCGATCAATTACGCGCTGAAGATCGCCGCGGCGCTGGAATGCGAGGTCGCGCCGCGCTCGATCTTCCACCGTAAGAACTACTTCTATCCCGACAGCCCGAAGGCCTACCAGATCAGCCAGTACGACGTGCCGATCGCTGGTGCCGGCAGACTGGGGGGGGTGCGGATCCACCGCGCCCATCTCGAGGAGGACGCGGCGAAGATGATCCACCTCGGCGGCTCGGGGCGCATCCACGGCTCCGGTGCCTCGATGGTCGACTTTAACCGCGGCGGCACGCCGCTGGTCGAGATCGTCACGGAGCCCGACCTGCGCAGCGCCGCCGAGGCCGCCGCCTGGGCCCGTCTGCTGCGCACCACGGTCCGCCAGCTCGACGTTTCCGACGTCAACATGGAGGAGGGGAGCCTGCGAGTCGACGCCAACGTCTCGGTGCGGCCGGCGGGCAGCGAGGAGCTGGGGACGAAGACCGAGCTGAAGAACATGAACAGCTTCCGCTTCCTCGAACGGGGCGTTGAAGCCGAGCTGGCGCGGCAGCGCCAACTGATCGAGGCGGGAGGGGCGGTGGTGCAGGAGACGCTCCACTTCCATCCCGAGGACGGTTCGCTGACTCCCCTGCGCTCGAAGGAGGAGGCACACGATTACCGCTACTTCCCCGAGCCCGACCTCGTGCCTCTGGCACCGACCGAGGCGATGCTACGCGAGGCGCGCGAGTCGCTGCCGGAGCTGCCGGAGGCGCGCCTGCGGCGCTACGGCGAGGAGATGGGGGTGGCCGAGGACGTGGCGACGGTCCTGGTCGCGGATCCCGAGACCGCGGACTACTTCGAGCGGGCCGCTGAGGCCGCCACCGATGTCGAACCACGAGTTGTCGCCAATTGGGTGACGGGTGAGCTGGCCGCCGCGTTGCGCGGGGACAGCGGCGAGAGCGCGGCGGACTCGAAGGTCGAACCCGAGGCGCTCGCCATGCTGGTCGTGCTGGTCCAGGAGAAGAAGATCTCCCACGGCAGCGGCAAGACGGTGCTCTCAGCGCTGGTCGCCGAAGGCGGCGACCCGGCGGCGATCGTCGAGCGCGAGGGCCTAGCCCAGATCTCAGATAGCGGCGAGCTGGAGTCGATTGTCGCCGCCGCGGTCGAAGCCAACCCCGAGGCCGCCGAGCAGATCCGCGCCGGCAACCAGAAGGCGATCGGCGCCATCGTCGGCGCCGTGATGAAGGAGACCAAGGGCCGCGCCGACGGCGGCGAGGTAAACCGCCTGATTCGGAAGAAACTGGATATTTAGTCTCGCCGGATCCCGCCCCTGGGGCGAGTTTCGAGTGTTGACGCCTTGAGTATCTGTGGAGATCCACGAGACGGCGGTTCTCCTCGCCTTCGCGGGTGTGATGAGGGCGCTGATAGCGCTCGCGTCGAAGCTTGCGGATCGCTAGGAGAGACCGCTAAAAAGAAACGGCCCCGGGTTCAGCTCCCGGGGCCGTTCAATTTGTGGAAATCCACGAAGCGACGGAATCTTAGCGCTGCATAGGTGCGCTCGCCGCGCCGGCTAAAAGTGCCACTTTGTGACAACCTGTTACAAAGTGCTACGTTGACGGCATGGCCTGGAATGTCGTCATCGCGGGCGGTGGATTCGGTGGGGCGATGGCTGCTCGGGAGCTGGAGCGGATCATGCCTCGGCAGTCGGCGCGGCTGACGCTGGTCAACGACGTCAACTTCCTTCTCTACACGCCGTTCCTGCCGGAGGCGGCGGCTGGGACGCTGGAGCCGCGGCACGTCGTGACGCCGCTGCGGGAGATCCTGCAGCGGACCTACCTGCGGTTAGGAGCGATCGTCGGCCATGACCCCGGCGCCCGCAGCGTCGATTTGCGCACCCGTGATGGCGAGGTCGAGCGGCTTCCCTACGACCAACTGCTGCTCGCCCTCGGCTCGGTCTCCCGGGTGCTGCCCGTCCCGGGCCTCTCCGAGCATGCGATCGGCTTTAAGACGCTCGCCGACGCGATCTGGCTGCGCAACCACGTGGTCGAGACGCTGGAGGCGGCGAACGCGACCGAGGACCCGGCGCGCCGCGACGAGCTGCTCACCTACGTCTTCGTCGGCGGCGGCTACGCCGGACTCGAGGCGCTGGCCGAGCTGCAGGATTTCGCCGTCGATGCGATGGAGTCCTATCCCCGGGCGCGGCTGCACGGGATGCGCTGGGTCCTGGTCGAGGCGACCGAGCGGGTGCTGCCCGAGATCGACGTCGGCCTGGCCGACTACGCGCTGCGCGAGCTGGGCGGCCGCGGCATCGACATCCGCCTCGGCACCACCCTGGAGGAGGTGAGTGCCGACCGTGCCCGTCTCTCGACCGGCGAGACGCTGCCGACCCGCACCGTGGTCTGGACCGCGGGCGTGGCGCCGCACCCGAGCCTGCGGGAGCTGAGCGTGCCGCTCGACGAGCGCGGCCGCGTCCCGGTTGACGAGCAGTTGCGGGTGAGGGGAATGGACGGCATCTGGGCGATCGGCGACTGCGCCGCGGCCCCCGACCCACGCGGCGGCCTCTGCCCGCCGACCGCCCAGCACGCGGTGCGCCAGGGACCGGTCGCAGCGCGCAACATTGCCGCCGATCTGGGCATCGGCACCGCTGAAGCCTTCGACTACCGCGGCAACGCCGCCTTCGTCAACCTCGGCCGCTACAAGGCCGTCGGCCGGATCGGCCGCCGCACCTTCCGCGGCTTCCCCGCCTGGTGGCTGGCGCGGACTTACCACATGAGCCAGATTCCCGGCGCCGCTCGCAAGGCCCGCGCGGTGATCGACTGGACCGCCAGCCTGCCCTTCCGCCGCGACCTCTCCGAGCTGGGCTCGATCGGGCACCCGCGTCCGCTGGACGCGACAATGTCTTCGTGGGATTCGAGTACCTCGTCATCGCCTTCTCCTTCGGCCTCGCCACGGCGATAATCGGTCGCGGCAAGGGCAGTTCCTTCTGGGTCTGGCTGCTGATCGGCACCGTCGTGCCGCCGCTCGGCCTGATCGCGGTGATCCTCTACCGCTCCGAGAAGGAGGAACCCGAACGGCAGTGCCCCACCTGCGGCAAGGCCGTAAAGCTCTACGTCCAGGTCTGCCCGCGCTGCGGCACCGATCTCTTCCTGCCGGACCCTGCCAAGGTTCGTCACCCCGGGGTGGGGTAGTAGGAGGGATAGGTGCCCCGGCCTTCGGCCAGATCGTCCTTGCGCTCGTCGTGCTTCTCCTCTCGTGGACGACGGCTGCCTCGGCCGCGACGCTGGTGCCGGTGGGCAGCTTCCTCAAACCGATCTACGTCACCTCCGATCCGCTGGACCCCGATCGACTCCTCGTGGTAGAGCGGGAAGGACGGGTCATGGTCTTCACCGGTGGCGGCTTCGCGACCTTCGCCGATCTCCAGCCGCTGGTCAGTTGCTGTGCGGGGGAGCGCGGTCTGCTCTCGATCGCCCTGGCCCCGACTTTCCCACCTCCCAGCGCTTCTACGCCGCCTACACGGGAACGGTGGCGGCCGGCGGCGCCGAGGGCGACATCCACGTCGATGCCTTTCGCCCCGCTCCAGGCGGTGGCGCGCCGCTCCGCGAGCGCGTTCTCACGATCGGCCACTCGGCGGACGCACAACCACAACGGAGGCCAGCTCCAATTCGGACCCGACGGCTACCTCTACCTCTCGACCGGAGACGGCGGCGGGGCCGGGGACCCGGACGAAAACGGTCAGGACATCGAGAGTCTGCTCGGCAAGCTGCTTCGCATCGAACCGCGACCCGGCGAGGTGCCGGGCTACGCCGTGCCGCCCGACAACCCCTTCGTCGGCGTGTCGGGGGCGGACGAGATCTGGAGCTACGGCCTACGCAACCCCTGGCGCTTTTCCTTCGACCGCGGCAGCGGCGACATGGTGATCGCCGACGTGGGCCAGGGCGCTCGCGAGGAGGTCGACCACGCACTGAGCCTTGAGTCAGGGGTGGTCGGCGGGGGCGGCGCCAATTACGGTTGGAATTGCCGCGAGGGCTTCATCCAGTACGCAAACGCGCCGGCATTCTGCGCAACCGCGACCGGCTTCACGGATCCGGTGTTCGACTACCCGCACCCGGACCCCGGCGACGGAAAAGCGCACGGCTGCTCGATCACCGGCGGCTATGTCGTTCGCGATCCCGGCCTGGGCGATCTCTACGGCCGCTACCTGTACGCGGACTTCTGCGTCGGCGAGCTGCGCTCGCTGGTGCTTCCTGACGTCGCCGCCGGGCAAGCCAGCGACGATCGCTCGGAGGGGCTATCCGTCGCCAATCCCGTTTCCTTCGGCGAGGACTCGTGCGGGCGGATCTACGTGGTTTCGAACGGGGGCGGCGTCTTTCGCCTCCAAGGGGACTTCGGCCCCGGCTGCGACCCCGTTTCCCCACCGCTCTCGGCGCCGGTGGCGGCGCCCACTGCCGGCCCCCGGCCGCTCGTGCTGCTTCGTGCCCGCGGGGGCAGGGGTCGAACCGTGAGACTGATCGTGCGGCTGGTGCCCTGCGGCGAGCACGGGGGAGCCGTCGTCTACCTGAATCGCAACGGCCGCCCGTTCCGCCAGAAGCGTAAGGCATCAATGGCGACTGCGTAGCGCACTTTCGCGTCGCGCGTCGCCCGCCGGGCGCAGATTCCGCGCCTTCGTCGAAGGTCAGCGCAGCCAGGTGCGGACGATCGCGTTCGCGAAACCGAGGCCGTAGCGGACGACCGCCGGCTTCTTCGAGTGGCCGTGCAGGCGGCGCTCGACAGTGATCGGCACCTCTTTGGCCGGGATACCCCGCTTGATCGCCTCGATCATGAACTCGGAGGTGTGGAACTGCTCCTGACGCAGGACTAGCTGCGGCAGCACCGCGGTTCGCACGGCGCGGTAGCCGTTGGAGCAGTCGGTGACGTGGGTGCGGGTGATGGTGGAGACGAGGCGGTTGAAGAAGACGATGCCGAGCTCGCGGGCGAGGTGGTTGCGGTCGGCGTCGCCGAGCACGCGCGAGCCATGGGCGATGTCGACCTCGCCGTCGAGGATCGGCTTGACCAGGCGCTCCATCTCAGAGGGAAGGTGCTGGCCGTCGGCGTCCAGGGTCACCACGATCTCGGCGCCCGAGTTCGACCATCAGCCGGTAGCCAGTCCGCAGCGCCGCGCCGCCGCCACGGTTGATCACGTGGCGGGCGACGACCGCGCCGTGCTCGGCGGCAACGTCGCCGGTGCCGTCGCGGGAGCCGTCGTCGACGACGAGCGACCTCGGTCCGCACTCCGCAGACCTCGGCCGGCATCCGGTCGAGGACGTGGCCGATGTTGTCCGCCTCGTCGTAGGCGGGGACGACAATCGCGATCCTACCGCGGAAGCGCTCCGGCAGCTTCGCCTGGCGGAACTCCTCCCAGGCAAGCCCCTCGAGCACGGCGGAGAGCTGACGGGAGTTGCGGGCGGCTTGCGTGAGGGCCCGCAGGATCAGCCGAAAGAGGACGAAGATCGCGAAGACGGCCAGGCCGAGGATGCGACCGCCGTTGCCCTGCTCGAAGGAGAAGGCGGAGAGCAGCGCGTCGGTCAATTCCGTTCCCGCGACGATCGCCAAGCCGAGCCCGGTCGGCGAGCAGGATCAGCAACGTCGACGTTGCGCAGGCTGCGGCGGCGCAGGACCGCGAAGGCGACGATCGCAGCCGCGACGATCAGGCCCGCGGCGCGGAGCGCGGTCAGCTCTGGGGGGAAGATGCCTGCCTCGACGACCATCGGGGGGTGGAGGATATGGCCGCACCCGCCCAGGCTAGGGCCGTGCCGGCAAGCGGAAAGACGAGTGCCATCAGTACCTCATTGCGCCGCGGCGCCGCCAGGGAGGCGGCACCGACGGCGGTGACGAGGACGAGCGGGGTCGCCATCGCGACCAGGTCCCACCAGCGGCGGCGCATCGCGAGCACGCCGAGGCCGGCGATCCCGAGCACCACGATCAGCACCTGCACGACCCGGCCGGCAGTGGCACTCATCGCTTCCCCGACGCCACCACTCCACATCCGCCACACCTTGCGGACGGTCATCGCGGCGTAGTCGAGCGGATCCTCGCCGAGATAGTCGTAGAGATTGTCTTTGCCGATCTTGCCGAGCGCCTCATCGCGCGGCAGCTCCGGATAGCGGGCGGCGACGCGATCGAAGAGGGGCGTCGGGTCGATCCGGTCGAGCGCCTCGGAGCCGGGCTCCAAGTCGCGACCGAGATAGCGCCTCACCAGCAGAGCCTTGACCCGCTGGTACTCCCCGTCGGCGGGTAGCAGCGTGCCGGTATAGAGCGCCTTACCGCCGCCGGTCGAGATCGGCACCACGCGGTCGAGGACAACGGCGTTGCGTACCGCCCAGGGGGCGATCGGCAGTAGGAGGGCGGCGGTGAAGCAGGGCGGCGGCTGCGAGGCCTGGTCGCCAGCCCCGCTGCCGAACCACCCGGATCGCGACGAGCACGCGAAGGCAGCTCCCACCAGCAGATACTCCGGCCGGATCATCGCCGTTGCTCCGAACAGCAGATCCAGGGACCAACCACCGTGGCGCGCGGGTCCTGTCGCGGCGGCCCTCCCCCATGTGCTCGGACGCCGCTGCGCGGCGCCCTCCGCTATGGGGGACCCCCGCCACCGCGCCACCCGCGCGAGGGGCGGTCGAATCCGAGGCCCAGAGGAAGGCGAGAACAGCTGCGGGCAGGGTAAAGGTCGCCGGCGGCTCACTGAAAAGGGCGCCGGTGGAGTGGATGAACGAGGGATATACGGCGACTCCAAATGCCGCGATCAGGCCTGCGGGCCGGCAGTTGATCCGCCTACCGAGCAGGTAGGCAACGACGATCGCGGCGAGCCCGAAGAGCAGCTCTACGATTCGGGCCGTGCCTTCCCTGGCTCCGCCGGTCGCGATAGAAGGAGGCGGCGTAGATCAGCGGTGCACCGGGGGACCAGTCGCTCGAGTCGCGGAAGCTCGGCCGCCGTAGCTGCCTTCTTCGTAGAGCGCCTTTGAGAGTGCGAAGTAGGCACGGGAGTCGTCGCCGGGGGTCGGCAGGGGGTCGACCACCCGGTAGGCGCGCAGGCCGAAGCCGAGCGCCAGGATCAGCGCCAGCAACACCAGCGTCGTCTTCCCGTGGCGCGTTGGGCAGCGAGCGCGCCCAGCGCAGATCGCGGGCAGCCATCGCCGCTCAGGCTATCCGCGCATTCGGGCGCCGGGGACGTGCCGTCGCTTAGAGGACGCTATGGGTACCTAACAAGCGGCACGTCTAGGACCGCCACCGCTTGCCGCCGCCCAGAGCGACGAGGTGCCGACGCCGGCCAGGGCGGCTACAAGCGGCATCGTCACCAGCACCCGTCGCGGCGAGGCGACGAGCAGTGCGACGACCGCGGTCACGGCGACTAGGAGCGTGGCGAGCAGCAGTGCCTCCCAGGGCCGCCGCCGCGCCAGCACCGCAAGCCGACAAGTGCGAATCCGATCAGCGCCCAAGTGCAGCATCTCCCAGCCCGGTCGCTCCATCACGTCGCGCGGTCCGTGCCCCCAGGCCCGCCACACCTTCGCCGCGACGAATCCGGCGTACTCGAACGGCCGTTCGAGACGTCGTTCCAGAGCCGTTCGCGGCCCATCCGCCCAAGCGCTTCGTCGCTTTCCAGCTCCGGATAACGCTGAGCCGCCAATGCCGCGAGGATCTGCTCCAGCCGAAGGCCCTCCAACGCAGCGGGCACTGGCGCTTTTGTATCGCTATGCGGGACAAAAGCGCCACTGGTCCGGGCAAGTCTTCGCGTTAGCCCAGGATGCCGCTCCAGCACCTCGCGCCCGACCCGCTCCGGATCGCCCCCCGATGGCATGTAGGAACCAGCGAATAGCACCTGCCCGCCTCCGGTCGAGACCGGCACGAAACGATCAAGCACGACTGCGTTGCGGACTGCCCAAGGCGCGACGACGAGCGCCACGCCGGCCAGCAGGATTGCGGCGTCTACGCAGGCCGACACGCCACCGCAAACGATCCCGCGCAAGCACGACAACCGCCAGCACTACCGATATCCCCAGGTACTCGGGTCGGACCAGCACCAGCGCCCCGAGCAGGATGCCAGGAATCAGCCATCTCTCGCGCGGGTGGCGCGGTGGCGGGGGTCCCCCATAGCGGAGGGCGCCGCGAAGCGGCGTCCGAGCACATGGGGGAGGGCCGCCGCGACAGGACCCGCGCGCCAGCTGCCCTCGTCCTGAGCCCCTGCCCAGAGCATCGAGAGCACCGCGCCGGACAGCAGGCTCGCCGCCAGCGGCTCGCCCATCAGCATGCCCTGGTACTCGAGGAGGGCGGGGTAGATCGCAACCGCGCCCGCTCCGATCAAGCCCGCCGCGGGTCCCGAAAGCCGACGACCGATCAGGTAGGCGAAGAGCACCGCCAGCGGCTCCGATCATCGCCAGGACCAAGCGCGCGAGGCGCTCGTGGGCGCCGCCGCTCAGCTCGAAGAGGCCGCCGGCGAGCAGCGGCAAGCCCGGCGAGTAGTTGCTGGCTGGCTGCGTCGCGCCCGCGCCCAGCGTGAAGCCCTCGCCGCGCTCTCAGGTTCGCGGCGATTCGCTCGTAGGCGACCGCGTCGTAGACCGGCGCCCTGCCCTCCCACGCGTAGTCGACCCGCAAGGCCGAGCCCGAGCAGGAGGATCGCGATCAGGCGGCGAGCCCGATCCGGCCCCCATTGCGCGCCGCCAGCCCGGTCATCGGCCGGATGGTATGTCGCGCCCGTCGGTTACCCTGCCGCGACCTATGCGCGTTCTCATTCTTGGGGGCGACGGCTACCTGGGCTGGCCGACTGCCCTGCGGTTCTCGGCCCGCGGACACGAGGTGGCGGTCGTCGACAACTTCTCCCGCCGCCGCTGGCACCGCGAAGCCGGCAGCGACTCGCTGACCCCGATCCGCGAGCTCGACGAGCGGATCGACGCCTGGCGGGAGCTGTGCGGCGAGCAGATCCGCAGCTACGTCGGCGCGGTCGAGGACGGCGACTTCCTCGACGCGGTCGTCGCCGAGACCAGGCCCGAGGCGGTCGTCCACTACGGCGAGCAGCCCTCGGCGCCCTACTCGATGATGTCGCGCGAGCGGGCGGTCGAGACCCAGCACACCAACGTGATCGGCAACCTCAACCTGCTCTTCTCGATGCGCGACCACGTCCCCGACTGCCACCTGGTCAAGCTGGGGACGATGGGCGAGTACGGCCAGCCCAACATCGACATCGAGGAGGGCTACATCGAGATCGAGCACAAGGGACGCAAGGACACCCTGCCCTTCCCGAAGCTCCCCGGCTCGCTCTACCACTGCTCGAAGGTCCACGACTCGACCAACATCCACTTCGCCTGCCGCACCTGGGGCCTGCGCGCGACCGACCTCAACCAGGGCGTCGTCTACGGGATCGAGACCGAGGAGACGGCGCGCGACGAGCGGCTGATCACCCGCTTCGACTACGACGAGATCTTCGGCACGGTGCTCAACCGCTTCTGCCTGCAGGCGGTGATCGGCCACCCGCTCACCGTCTACGGCTCGGGCGGCCAGACCCGCGGCTTCCTCAACATCCGCGACACCCTGCAGTGCGTCGAGCTGGCGGTCGAGAATCCCGCCGACGCGGGCGAGTTCCGCGTCTTCAACCAGTTCACCGAGCAGTTCTCGGTGCTGGAGCTGGCCGAGCTGGTGAAGACGGCCGCGGAGCACCTCGGCTACACGGTGGAGATCCAGCACTGCGACAACCCGCGGATCGAGAAGGAAGAGCACTACTACAACGCGATCCACACCAAGCTGCTCGACCTCGGCCTCAGCCGACCCTGCTCGGCGAGGAGCTGGTCGAGTCGATGATCCACGCGATCGAGCGCTATAAAGGGCATGCGATCGAGGGCTCGATCGACCCCCACACCCGCTGGAACCCGGCAAGAGGAGGTAGGGCGTGGGGCGGCCAAATCCCCTGCTGGCCGGGCATAGGCCCACTGGTACCATCGCGGGTCCGATGAGAGCCGCCGACGCATTGATGCAAAGCCTCCAGGCCGAGGGTGTCGAGCACATCTTCGGCATCCCCGGAGGCGCCAACCTGCCGACCTACGACGCGCTGGTCGACGCCGGCCTGCGCCACATCCAGGTCCGCCACGAGCAGGGCGGCGGGCACGCCGCCGAGGGCTACGCCAAGGCCTCGGGCAAAGTCGGCGTCGCCTTCGCCACCTCGGGCCCCGGCGCCACCAACCTGGTCACGGCGATCGCCGACGCGATGATGGATTCGGTGCCGACGATCTTCGTGACCGGCCAGGTGCGGACCGAGCTGATCGGCACCGACGGCTTCCAGGAGGCCGACATCCTCGGCGCGACGCTGCCCTTCGTCAAGCACTCATTCCAGGTCACCGACCCGCGCGAGATCCCCGAGTACGTCCACGAGGCCTTCCACGTCGCCTCGACCGGCCGTCCCGGCCCGGTCCTGGTCGACGTCCCGCAGGACCTCTCGCGGGCCGACATCGACTACGCGCCGCGCACCCAGCCGGTCGAGCTGGCCGGCTACAAACCGATGGCCAAGGGCAACATCAAACAGGTGCGGATCGCCGCCAAAGCGCTCGCCAACTCGCGCCGGCCGATCCTCTACACGGGCGGCGGCGTGATCAACGCCAACGCATCGGAGGAGCTGCGCGAGCTGGCCGCCTCCGACCGCTTCCCGATCACCTCGACCCTGATGGGCCTCGGCGCGATCCCAGCCTCGCACGAGAACTGGCTCGGGATGCTCGGCATGCACGGCACCGTCACCGCCAACTGGGCGATGGACAACGCCGACCTGATCGTCGCCATCGGCGCCCGCTTCGACGATCGGATCACCGGCAAGCTATGCCGAGTTCGCCCCGCACGCGAAAGTCATCCACCTCGACGTCGACCCGGCGGAGATCTCCAAGAACATCGGCGCCCACATCCCGATCGTCGGCGACGCGAAGCTGGTCCTGCCCAGAGCTGACGCGCGAGTACCGCTCGCTGCAGACCGATCCGTCGCGCCTCGACGCCTGGTGGAAGCAGCTGCGCACCTGGCAGCAGGAGCACCCGCTGCGCTACGAGCCGGGCACGGAGCGGCGAGATCAAGCCGCAGTTCATGGTCGAGGCGATGCACCGGGCGACGCAGGGAGACGCGATCGTCACCTCCGACGTCGGCCAGCACCAGATGTGGGCGGCGCAGTACTACGGCTTCGAGAAGCCGCGGCGCTGGATCAACTCCGGTGGGCTCGGCACGATGGGCTTCGGGCTGCCGGCGGCGGTCGGCGCCAAGGTCGCCCGTCCCGAGGAGGCGGTCGTCTGCCTGGCCGGCGACGGCAGCCTGATCATGAACTGCCAGGAGCTGGCCACCTGCGTCACCGAAGAGATCCCGGTCAAGGTCTTCCTGATGAACAACGGCTACATGGGGATGGTGCGCCAGTGGCAGGAGCTGTTCTGGGACCGCCGCTACAGCGCGGTCGAGATGGGGCCCGAGCCCCGACTGGGTGAAGCTGGCCGAGGCGTTCGGCGCCACCGGGATGCGCTGCGAGGACGCCGCCGACCTGGAGGAGACGATGGTCGGCGCGCTGGAGACCGACGGCCCGGTCCTGCTCGACGTTCGCGTCGCCCAGGAGGAGAACTGCTACCCGATGATCCCGCCCGGCGAAGCGGCGCGCGACATGGTCGAGGCGCCGAAGGCGGTGCGCTGATGGAGGCGGGGACCCCGGAGCTGGTCAAACTCGAGGACCTGCACGTGCCCGGTCAGCTGAGCGGGCGCAAGCACATCCTCTCGATCCTGGTCGAGAACAAGCCCGGCGTGCTGGCGCGGATCGCCGGCCTCTTCTCGCGGCGCGGGTTCAACATCGACACGCTCGCCGTCGGCCCGACCGACGACCCGAGCATCTCGCGGATCACGCTGACCCTGGACGGCGCCGTCCACCCGATCGACCAGGTGACCAAGCAGCTGCACAAGCTGGTCAACGTGCTCAAGATCCGCGACATGGAGCCGGAGGAGACGGTCGCCCGCGAGATGGCGATGTTCAAAGTCTCCGCCGCGGTCGAGAACCGCGCCGAGATCATCCAGTTCGCGGAGATCTTCCGCGCCAAGATCGTCGACGTCGCCCGCCGCACGATGACGATCGAGGTGACCGGCTCGGCCGACAAGATCGAGGCCTTCGAGCGGATGATCCGCCCCCACGGCCTGATCGAAATGGTCCGCACGGGCGAGATCGCCATCGCTCGCGGCGGCGACTGAGCAACTTCTCGCCCGCCTGCGCGAGGGAGTCGAGCGCGCCGCCGGGCGCAATCGGCGGACGCGGGTCAGCGTCACCGTCCCCGTCGAGGAGATCGACCCCTGTGCCGCTGTGTTCGCCTCGCGGCTGGCGAGCGACCGCTGGTTCTGCTGGGAGCAGCCCGATCGTGGCTTTGCGCTTGCCGCGTTGGGGGTGGCGCACGAGGCGACTTCGCGCGGGCCCGGGCGCTTCGACGACGTGGCGCGCGAGTGCCTTCGCCTGCGCGAGGGCGCCATCTTCGACGAGCCCGCTGGGCTGCCGGCGGGTGCCGGCGCCGTCTGGACAGGCGGCTTTGCCTTCGACCCGCACGGCGCGTCTTCCCCGCAATGGTCGTCGTTCGCGCCCGCCTCGATGGCGTTGCCCGAACTGTCGCTCTGCCGCCAAGGCGAGGACGTGTTCCTGACCGTCAACGTCGTCGTCTCTCCCGGCGATGGCGCGGCCGGCGCCGTGGAACGGGCCTCCGCCCGGCTCGCCGGCCTGCGCGACGAGCCGCTGCCGCTGCTCGACCCCCACCTCACCGATCGGCCCGAGATCCGCAGCGTGCACCCGCCAAGCGAGTTCGAAGCGGCCGTCGCAGCCGCGACCGCACGGATCGAGAACGGGGGGCTGAGCAAGGTGGTGCTGGCCCGCGAGGTCACCGTCGAAGCCGCCTTCGCGCACGACCCGGCCGCCGTCTTCGGCGCCCTGCGCGAGCAGTTCCCAGCCTGTTTCTGCTTCTGCTGCGGCACGCCGGAAGCCGCCTTCCTCGGCGCCAGCCCGGAGCTGCTGGTGCGCCGCTCCGGCGCCGGCGCCTCGACCGTCGCCCTGGCCGGCTCCACTCGGCGCAGCTCCGACCCGGCCGTCGACGACCACCTCGGCGAGCAGCTGCTGCGCAGCGACAAGGACCGGCGCGAGCAGCGGATCGTCGCCGAGCGGATCGTCCGCACCCTGCGGCCGCACGCCGTCTGGGTCGAGGCGGCCGCAGAGCCGGAGGTGATCAAGGTCGCCAACATCCAGCACCTGGCGACGCCGGTGATCGCCCAGCTGGCCGAATCGCACTCGGCTGTCGAGCTGGCGGGCCTCCTGCATCCGACCCCGGCGGTAGGCGGCGAGCCAAGGTCCAGCGCCGCTACCGCCATCGCCGACCTCGAGCGCATGGACCGCGGCTGGTACGCCGGCCCGGTCGGCTGGATGGACGCCACCGAGGACGGCGAGTTCTGCGTAGCCCTACGCAGCGCCCTCCTCCGCGACCGCGAAGCCCGCCTTTTCGCCGGCGTAGGCGTAGTCGCCGGCTCCGATCCCGCCGCCGAGCTGGCCGAGACCGAGGTCAAGCTCGAAGCATTGCTGCCACTGCTGGCCGAGTGATTTCGCGAGTGCGTGGATCACCTCCGAGCAGCTAGAGATAATCCAGAACTATGGAGTTGAGGACCACGCATTGGGGGACAGTGCCCGATGGTTATTGCTGACGCACTCTGGAATTTGATTTCAGATAGCGGAGACGTCGCGTCTTTAATTGGCTTTCCTTTAGCGATTGCGGGTCTTATCGTGGCCTTACGACAACTGGACAGGACCCAATCAGCCGTGGAAGCAGCTGATGAGGCTGCTCAGCGGGCCGAGCGCGATAGTGCTCTTAGGCACATCCTCAGCCTGCTGCCGAGCATGGAGCAAATATCGGAAGCCCTCGACGCTGCGGTCAGCGCCGGTGAGTTTCCCGTGGCGCGGCGAGAGCTAGCGAGCTGGCGAGCGCGTGGCAGCGAGGTTCTCGGAATGCTCGCTGGGCGGAACGATCTGGCAGACGAACTGAGGCCCAACTTGACCCGAGCGGTCGCTCAGGCGGGGGCGGCGAAGGCCCGGCTCGTGGACGAGACCGTGAGTATCAAAGAGGCGACTGAGAGCGCCAGGGGTGACATTTCCCGGTCAGTGGCGGAACTCAGTCAATTAGCGGGTCGGCTGAAGGCCTACCCTTCAGAGAAGGAGGCCTAATGAGCAGCATCCCGATTCCAAAGCAGACTCAGCGGTTGGTTGACACCCTTGTGCAGCAGACCGCCGCTGGCCGGCACGTCTGGGAGAAAGGCAGCGCTGAGACTGAGTTCGTTTTTGCGCGCGAAGCCGGCTCTGTGATCATTTCCAGCGTTGACGGGGATGGGGCCGCGCCGTACGAATTACGCATCTTGGATCCATCCGGGACTGTTGTCGAGAGCTACTCGACCGAAGACGAGGGCAGCGAATATTTCCGGGCGCTTTACGAAACGGCCCGACGCAGCACCGCGCAGCCATCGCCGGTGGTAGAGAGCCTTGTCAAGAGCCTGAGTGACGACGATATCCCCTTCTAGCTGGTCTATTGCAGGGAGTTCCTCGCCTCTGACTGGAGCTTTCTCCTAGACGGTCTTGGAGGCGTCTCAATGAAAGTGGGAGATCGCAACGCTGACGCGGTCGCCGAGGCGACGGTGGAGGTCCACGTTGGCCTGGCGGTCGACCGGGATCTCGATCAGGCCAGTGCCTGCGGCTAGGGAGTCCGATAGGTCGGCGAGGGAGTCGATGCGGCGGTGGGGGAGGCCGAACAGATCGGCTGCCTTGGCGACGCTGACGCCGCGGGGGGTGCCGAGCAAAGCCTCGAACTCGTCGTTCTTCAAGGCCGACTCCTGGGGGAGAAAGTGAAAGATGCCGCCGCCGTCGTTGTCGATGACGACGATTCGCACTGGGGTCGATACGTCGCGCAGGGTGGCTAGGCCGCCAATGTCGTGGAGGAGGCCGAGGTCGCCGGTGATGATCGTGGTCGGTCGTCCCGTTGCGTGGGCGGCGCCGATTCCCGACGAGATCAGGCCGTCGATTCCGTTGGCGCCGCGGTTACTGAGGAAGAGGACATCGGCGTCGTCGGACGGCAGGAAAGCCTCCTGGTCGCGAATCGGCATGCTCGAAGCGGTGTAGACGAGGTCGCCGTCCTGGTGGGCGTCGCCGAGCGCAAGTTGCAGCCCCGGCTCCGTCGGCGCCTCCTGGGCGCCCAGCTCGGCCTCGATTGCTTTTTGCGCGGCTCGCTCGGCATCGAGCCAAACAGAAGGCACCTCCTTCTCCTCGCCGAGGCGCGCCGCCCAGCCGGCCGCCAGCTCCGTCGGATCCGCGCGCAGCAGCGCTGCTGCACGCCGGGTCGGCTCGTTCCATCCACTCACGGGGTCGACGACGATCTGGTCGGCGCCGCTGCTGGCAAGCCACGCCCGCAACGGCTTGCTGGTCGGCATCTCACCGAAGCGCAGGACGAGATCGGGCGCCACCCGTTTCGCGAACCCCTCGTTCCGCAGCAGGAGGTCGTAGGTCGTGACAACGTGGGAGCGGTCGTGTGGGCCGCAACGAAGCTGCGAGGTCGGCTCGGCGAGGGTCGGCATTCCAGCGACCGCGGCCAGCCTGGCGAGCGGCTCGCGCAGCTCCGGGTCGAGCTGGCGGCCGGCGACGATCACGCCGGAGCGGGACTCGCCGATGTGGCCGGCGACCTCGTCGAGCAGGAACTGCGACGGCTCGGCGTCGTATGGCGTGACCGCGGTCAGCGGCCGCTCTCCACGCCCTTCCAATGCGAGGGGGTCGGTTGCCGTTACTGCCCCCTCGTCGGAAACCGGGGCCAGGGGCTCGCGCCAGGCGAGGTTGAGGTGAACCGGGCCAGGGCGCGGCTCGCCACGTGCCTTCGCGACGGCCCGGCAGGCAGTCGAGCGGTAATGGAGCAGGCCACCATCGTCGGCCGCATGCGTCCCCACCTCGGAGAACCAGCGCACCGAGTCGCCATAGAGCTTCAGCTGGTCGATCGTCTGACCGGCGCCAATTCCGCGCAGCTCCGGCGGGCGGTCGGCGGTCAGGGCGATCAGCGGGATCGCCGAATGGTCCGCCTCGCAGATTGCCGGGTGCAGGTTGGCTGCGGCCGTGCCGGAGGTGCAGAGGATCGCCACCGGCGAGCGGCTGGCCTGGGCGGCGCCGAGCGCGAAGAAGCCGGCGGAGCGCTCGTCGACGATCACGCTCACGTCGATCTCGGGCTGCCGCCACAACGCCACCGCCAGCGGAGTCGAGCGGGAGCCGGGGGAGAGGACCGCGTGGCGCAGCCCGCAGCGGGCCAGCTCCTCGACGAAGGCCGAGGCGAGCGCGGTGTTGGCGTTGGTCGGGTCCACGTGTGGCGACTTTTACGTCCTAGAGGCAGTAAAAGTCGCCACGCAGGCTAGAGGCGGTGGGCGGCGAGCGCCGCCTCGTCGATCTCGACGCCGAGACCGGGTCCCTCCGGCAGCTGCAGCTTGTCGCCGCGCAGCTCCGGTCCGACAGCGGCGATAGTAGAAGCGAAGAGCCGTTGGGTCGCCAGCCCATGTGCCAGACCAGTGCCCGGGCGCTCGCCGGCCACGCTCAGCGTCTCGGCCACCTGCGCAGCTGCAGCGATTCCCACAGGGCCGTCCAGCGCGCTCGACAGGTAGGCCGGGAGCACTTCGGCGATCGCGATCGCCTCCTCCGGACCGCCGACCTTGGAGAGCTTGATTCCGGTCATCGCGCAGGCGCCCATCTCGGCCGCGCGTTCGGCGTCGGCGCGACGCTGGACGCTCTCGTCGGTGGCGATCGGAATCAGCGTCGAGGCCGCCAGCTCGGCCGCCTCCTCCAGCGTCGCGACGGGCTGCTCGGCCAGCTCGACGTCGAACGGCTCCAGCTCGGCCAGCTTCCGCTTCGCGGTCTCCAGGTCCCAGCAGCCGTTGACATCGACTCGGATGCACGCCGTCGCTCCAACCGCGTCGCGCACGGCCCGCACCTGCGCCACATCTTCGCCCGTCCCCAGCTTCAGCTTGAAGGACGTGAAGCCGTCGGCCGCCCACCGGTCCGCCTCCGCGGCGACCGCCGTCGGCTCCCCGGCGACGAGCGTCGCATTGCAGCGCACCGGCGGGACGGAAGTGTCGGCGCTCTCCCCATGCTCCGCGGCCGCCCGCCTGCCGCGCAGGTCGGCGAGGGCGGTCAGCGCAGCGCAGCGGGCAGGAGGAGAAAGGGCGGTGGCATTGCCACTTAGCGTCGCCTCATCCAGCACGTCGCGCTCGCCAAGCCGCTCCAGTTCCCCCACCACCTGCCCCAGCGTCGTCCCGCCCCGCAGCGAGAGCGGCACAGCTTCCCCGAGCCCAACCAGTCCCTCGTCGGAGCGCAGTCGCAACAGGGCCATCTCGCGTTGCTCGAGGCGACCGCGCGCCGTCACGTACGGCTCACGAAACGGCAGGGCGTAGGGGATTACCTCGACCGACGCGATCCGCATGCCGGAAGCTTCTCAGGCTGCGAGCACGAGCCCGAGCGAGACCAACAGGCTGAAGGCGCCGAGCACTGCCCCGGTGGCGGCCAGAGCCGCATTGAGCGCGGGTCCGTCGCTGCGGCTGCTCATCGTCCGCAGCGGCGGAATCGCGATCGGCAGCGCGGCGAGGCCGATCAGCGGCAGCACGCTGCCTTCGCCGGCAAGCAGGGCGATCGGCAACACGGCGAAGGCGCCGAGTACCAGCAGCCTGTAGAGGACGACCGCGTTGCGGCGTCCCATCCGCACCGCCAGCGTCGTCTTGCCCGCTCGGCGGTCGGTCTCGATGTCGCGAACGTTGTTGACGACGAGGATCGCGGTGGCAAGGAAGCCGACGCAGATCGAGAGGCCGAGCGGCAGCGCGTCGAGTTCCTCTACCTGCACGTAATAGGAGCCGTTGACGGCGACCAGGCCGAAGAAGAGGAAGACGAAGACCTCGCCCAGACCGGCGTAGCCGTAGGGACGGGGCCCGCCCGTGTAGAGGACGCCGGCTGCGATCGAGACCGCGCCGATCAGCAGGATCACGATCCCCGCCACCGCAGCGAGGTAGATGCCGCAGGCGACGGCGACCGCGAAGGCGACCCAGGTGGCGACGAGCACTCGTCGCGGCGCTACCAGCCCGGCCGAGGTCACCCGCACCGGGCCCAGCCGGTCCGCGGTGTCGGCGCCCCGCTTGGCATCGGAGTAGTCGTTGGCCAGGTTGGTCCCGATCTGGATGAAGATCGATCCCACCAGCGCCGCCAGAAAGGCGCCGAACCGCGGCAGCTCGCCGACCCATTCGACAGCCGCCGCCGTCCCCACCAGCACCGGCGCAATCGCCGCCGGCAGCGTCCGCGGACGTGCCGCCATAAGCCAGATCCTCATGGACGTCTCGGGAACTTGGAGAAGTCGGGTCGGCGCTTCTCCTTGAAGGACTCGCGGCCCTCGCGAGCCTCCTCGCTGCCGTAGAAGAGCAAGTTGGTGTCGTGGGCGAGCTGCTGTATCCCGGCGTAGCCGTCCTCGTGCGCGTTGAAGCTGGCCTTGACCAGGCGCAGGGCGAAGGGCGAGAGCGCCAGCATCTCCCGGCACCAGGCAACCGTCTCCCGCTCCAGCTCCTCTAGCGGGACGACGGCGTTGACAAGGCCCATCTCCAGCGCCTGCGCGGCGTCGTACTGGCGGCACAGCAGCCAGAACTCCTTCGCCTTCTTGGTCCCGACCAGATCGCGCAGCAGCGAGGCGCCGAAGCCGCCGTCCCAAGACCCGACCCGCGGTCCGGTCTGCCCGAAGCGGGCGTTGTCGGCGGCGATCGTCAGGTCACAACAGACGTGCAGGACGTGGCCGCCGCCGACCGCGTAGCCGGCCACCATCGCCACCACAGGCTTCGGCAGCCTCCGCATCTGCACCTGCAGGTCCGTGACGTGGAAGCGGCCGAGCGAGGTCCCCTCGGCGACGTAGCCGCTGTCACCGCGAACCGTCTGGTCGCCCCCCGAACAAAACGCCTTCGATCCCTCGCCGGTGAGGACGATCACCCCGACCTCGGTGTCCTCGCGAGCCAGCTCTAGCGCGGCCGCGATATCGATCAGCGTCTGTGGGCGAAAGGCGTTGCGCACCTCCGGCCGGTCGATCGTGATCTTGGCGATCCCGTCGGCCTTCTCGTAGCGGATGTCCTCGTACGCAGCGGCGCTCACCCACTCGATCGGTGCGTAGAGGTCCTCGTCTGGCGGGGCGTCGCGGTGGCGTTGCGGCATATCGGCAACGATATCCCGGCCCCGATGAAGCTCGACGACTGGCTCGACCAGAGATCCCAGACCTGCCCGGACCGGATCGCGCTCGTCGCCGACGGCTCGGAGGTGACCTATGCGGAGCTGGAGGCGGAGGCGACCTGGGTGGCGCGGCGGCTCGAGGCTCACGGGGTCCGCCGCCGTTCCGTTGTGGCCCTGACCATGCAGCCGCACCGCGAGCAGGTCGTCCTCGTTCACGCCCTGATGAAGGTCGGAGCGGTCCTGCTGCCGCTCAGCCCGCGGTTGACCGACGCCGAGCGCGCCGCAGTGGTCGCCGCCGAGGAGCCGGCGATCGAGCTGAGCGACCCTGGGCAGCTGACCCAGACCGAGGCCGATCTGCCGCTGCTCGGCGAGCACGACATGGACGCTCCCTGCTGCCGGGTCCTGACCAGCGGCAGCACGGGGGCGCCGGACGCGGTGGAGCTGACCTACGGCAATTTCCTCTGGAGCGCCGTCGGCTCAGCCTTCAACATCGGCGTCGAGCCCGAGGATCGCTGGCTCTGCTGCCTGCCCCTCAGCCACATCGGCGGGCTGAGCATCGTAATGCGCTCGGTGATCTACGGGACCGCGGCGGTGCTCCACGACGGCTTCGATGTCGCCCGTGTCGGCGCCGCGCTCGAACGGGACGAGATCAGCGTCGTCTCGCTGGTGACGACGATGCTGATCCGTCTGCTCGAGGCTGGAGCCGACCTCTCCGGTCCAAGGGCGATCTTGGTCGGCGGCGGACCGGTGCCCGAGGAGCCGCTCGAAGAGGCGATCGACCGCGGCGCCACGGTCGTCCAGACCTACGGCCTCACCGAGGCCTGCTCGCAGGTGACGACGCTCGCCCCGGCTGACGCGCGCCGCAAGCTCGGCTCCGCCGGCCGGCCTCTGCTCACCACCCACCTGCGAATTCAGGACGGCGAGATCCTCGTCCAGGGCCCGACCGTGGCGCCGAGTTGCATCGATGCCGACGGCTGGCTGCATACTGGCGACCTTGGCCGCATCGACGAGGAGGGGTTCCTCTACGTCGAGGACCGGATCGACGACATGATCGTCAGCGGCGGCGAGAACGTCGTGCCGGCCGAAGTCGAGCAGGTACTGCTCCGCCACCCCGAGGTCGCCGACGCTGCCGTCGTAGGCCGCGACGATCCCGAGTGGCAGCAGGCCGTGACCGCCGTCGTGGTGCTCGTCGACGGCTCCGCGGCGACGCCGGACGAGCTGCGCCGCCACTGCGCCGGCGAGCTGGCTGGCTTCAAGGTGCCGAAGCGGGTCGAGCTGGCGGCGGCGCTTCCCCGCACCCCGTCGGGCAAGCTCCTGCGCAGAGCCCTGCGTTAGATAGCCTCCGCGGCCATGCGCACCGACGACATCTATTACGACAAAGACGCCGACCCCTCAAAGCTGCAGGGCAAGACCGTCGCCATCCTTGGCTACGGCTCGCAGGGCCATGCCCACGCCCTCAACCTGAAGGACTCCGGGGTCGACGTCGTGGTCGGTCTGCGCCCCGATTCGTCGAGTCGCGTCGAAGCCGAAGAGGCCGGCCTGAAGGTGCTCGACATCGCCGAAGCGACGAGCCGCGGTGACGTGGTGATGGTGCTGCTCCCTGACGAGCGACAGGCGGATGTCTGGCAGGCTGAGATTGCCGACGGGATCGCCCCCGGCAACCTGCTCCTCTTCGCCCACGGCTTCTCGATCCACTTCGAGCAGATCCAGCCGCCGCCCGGCGTCGACGTCGGCATGGTCGCCCCCAAGGGCCCCGGCCACCTCGTTCGTCGCCAGTACGAGGAAGACCGCGGTGTGCCCTGCCTGATGGCGGTCCACCAGGACGCGACCGGCGACGCCCATGGCCTCGTCCTCGCCTACGCCGCCGGGATCGGCGGCGGCCGCGCCGCGATCATCGAGACCAGCTTCAAGGATGAGTGCGAGACCGACCTCTTCGGCGAGCAGGCCGTCCTCTGCGGCGGCGCCTCGGAGCTGGTCCGGGCCGGCTTCGAGACCCTGGTCGAGGCTGGCTACGACCCCCGCCTCGCCTACTTCGAGTGCCTGCATGAGCTAAAGCTGATCGCCGACCTGATGTACGAGAAGGGGATCCAGGGGATGCGCTACTCGATCTCCAACACGGCCGAGTACGGCGACATGACCCGCGGCAAGCGGGTCGTCGGCGACGAATCGCGGGCGGCAATGAAGCGGATCCTCAGCGAAATCCAATCGGGCGAGTTCGCCAAAGAGTGGATCGCCGAGAACCGGGCCGGTGGCGAGAACCTCTCACGCATGCGCGAGGAGGGTGCAAAGCACCAGGTCGAGGGCGTCGGCAAGGATCTGCGCGACATGATGCCCTGGATCGACCAGAAGTTCTGAGCCGAGGGTGATTCGGCCGAGTTTTCACATTTTGCGCACCGTTCAACCTCGCTTCCGCCGAAGGCCTCGCGACATGACCTGGATCGACCAGAAGTTTTAGGAGGAGCCAAACACGTCGCACGGAAGTCGGTGATATTTACACGTACCTAAGCGAGCATCTAAGATCACCCATCCAATACCGAGATGGGAGACGCAGATGAGCGAGGACGAGCGAGCTGGCGACAGCGTAGGGGCAGGGAAGGGCGACCCGGCGGCATATGAGCCTGTCGCTGCGGATGCAGTTGACACCCAAGACGCGACGATCATGGCGCCACCGCCGCCGCCTGCCCCGGCCGACCTCCAGGCTCTGTCGCAAAGCGCCCGGACCCCGGAAGAACGAAAGGCGATGCTCGCCAACACGCTTCAGGGACAGGTGGCAAGCGGTGGACGTATCGAGTCGCAGGGTGACTTTCAGGCAGTCGTGGTGCGAGGTCACCGCCCGAATCACCTCCTGCATTTCTTCATCGGGGTCTTCACGCTGGGGCTTTGGTGGATCGCCTGGTTCTTCATCGCCATCTTCGGAGGCGAGAAGCGTCAGATGATCAGCGTCAACGAGTTCGCGAACGTCTTCGTGCAGAAGGTGTAGCCGGCCGATCCTTGGATCAGTCTGCTGCGTGGTTGGTCCAGCGGCTTCCGTCCCAATAACGCAGACGTGCTTGTCCCGTGGGATCGGGATACCAATTTGCTTGCGCGGCATTGGGCGTCCGCTGAGACGTCTCGGAATGCGGCGGTAGACCACGGGTCATGCGTGCCTGCTGCCCCATGGCTGCTTGGGGTGAGTAAACGACCGCCGGCTGTGGACGTCTGTAGACGTAGAACACGTACGCGAAGGCTCCGAAAACGACAACCGCGGCAGTCCACCAGAAGGCGGGAAGCTGATGGGCTCGGCGGTCCTGATAGGTAAAGATTGCGGCGGCTATCCCAATCAGCCAATTGAGGGGAAAGGCCGGGGTGAAGGCCAAGACGATGGTGATTGCCAAATAGAGCCAGGCCGTTAGTGGCTGGAGGGTCCATGCAGGTGGCGTCGGCCCGCCGCCTATGGTCGGATGCTCATTCATTGACCCATCTCGTCTTCGGTCAACCATGTCATGCGAGTGGTCAGGCTCCGGGAGGACCCTCGGCGCCGAAGCGGGTCTCGCCCTCGGGCAGTTTGCCATCGCGGCCGACGTAGCCGTCCTTGCCGCCGACGACGACGTAGACGGCGTCATCGGAGTCGCTCAGGTTGCGCACCTTGCGCACCGTCGAGGCATCGACCCAGGCCATCCCGCCAGGCTCCAGCTCGTGCGTCGAGCCGTCGCCGAACTCCATCGCGATCCGGCCGCTGTGCAGGAAGTAGAGCTCCTCCTGCTCGTCGTGATAGTGGCTGCCGGTCTCATAGGAGGGCGGTAGCACGATCGCGTTGACGCCGAACGCCGTCACGCCGAGTCCCTTGCGGATCTTGCGGAACCCCGGCCCGTCGCCGAGGTCCGCGAGGTTGGCGACCGCGTAGCCCTGGCCCTTCGTCACCGTGCTCTCGGGGTCCGCTCCCACATCGGGCAGCCTAGCCCAACGACGGTCAATAACCTTGCCGCCCGATGACCGCGACGACCAGCACCGCCCAGATCCCTTCCGACCTCAAGCCCGCCGATGGGCGGTTCGGCTGCGGGCCGTCGAAGGTGCGGCCCGAGGCGCTTGCCAAGCTGGCCGAGCGCGCCGACCTGATGGGGACTTCGCACCGGCAGACGCCGGTTCGCGATCTGGTCGGGCGGGTCCGCGACGGTCTAGCCGAGCTGTTCGGCCTTCCCGACGGCTACGAGGTCGCGCTCGGCAACGGGGGGGCGACCGCCTTCTGGGACGCCGCCACTGCCTGGCTGGTTCGGGAGCGCTCTCTCCACCTCGTCTACGGCGAGTTCTCGGGCAAGTTCGCCAAGGTGACGGCTGGCGCGCCCTTTCTCGCCGATCCGATCCTGGTCGAGGCCGAGCCGGGCGACGCGCCCGAGCCGACCTCCGACCCTGGCGCCGACGTGCTCGCCTGGGCCCACAACGAGACCTCGACCGGCGTCATGGTCGAGGTGCGCCGCCCCGCCGACGCCGGCGAGGCGCTGGTGCTGATCGACGGCACCTCGGGCGCCGGCGGCCTGCCGCTCGACCCGGCCCAGGCCGACGCCTACTACTTCGCCCCGCAGAAGGCCCTCGGTGGCGACGGCGGGCTGTGGCTGGCGCTGCTCAGCCCCGCTGCAATCGTCAGGGCGGAGGAGCTGGACAGGATCGCCGGCCGCTGGCAGCCGGCCTTCCTCTCGCTGCCAACCGCGATCGAGAACTCGCGCAAGAACCAGACCTACAACACGCCCGCGCTCGCCACCCTGCTGCTGCTCGCCGACCAGATCGAATGGATGCTCGCCAGCGGCGGCCTCGCCTGGTGCGTGGCTCGAACCGGCGCCTCCTCGGGGCACCTCTACGGATGGGCTGAGCGCCGCAATTTCGCCTCGCCGTTCGTCGCCGACCCCGCCAAGCGCTCGCTGGTCGTCGGCACGATCGACTTCGAGCAGTCGGTTGACGCAGCGGCGGTCGCCGCGACGCTGCGCGCCAACGGCATCATCGACGTCGAGCCCTACCGCAAGCTGGGCCGCAACCAGCTGCGCGTCGGGATGTTCCCCTCGGTGGAGCCGACCGACGTCGAGGCGCTCACCGCCTGCATCGACTGGGTCGTAGAGAACGTCGCCGAGGTGCGGCCGTGAAGGTCCTGGTCAAGGAGAAGATCGCCGACTCGGGCGTCGAGTTGCTGCGCGAGAGCTTCGACGTCGACCTCGGCCTCGAGATGTCAGACGAGGAGCTGCGCGAGGCGATCGGCTCCTACGACGCGATCCTGGTCCGCTCGGCAACCCAGGTGACCGCCGAGCTGATCGAGCGGGCCGAGCGGCTCAAAGTGATCGGCCGAGCCGGCACCGGCGTCGACAACGTCGACATCGCCGCCGCCACCCGCCGCGGCATCGTCGTCGCCAACGCCCCCGAATCTAACTCGGTCGCCGCCGCCGAGCACACGCTGGCGCTGGCGCTGGCGCTCTGCCGCAACGTCCCGCAGGCGCAGGCGACGCTGGTCGGCGGCGCCTGGGAGCGTTCTCGCTTCAAGGGGACGGAGCTGTACGGAAAGACCCTCGGCGTGATCGGCTTCGGCCGCATCGGGCAGCTCGTGGCGAGGCGCGCGCAGAGCTTCGACATGGACGTCGTCGGCTTCGACAAGTTCGTCTCGGCGGAGCGCTTCCGCGAGCTGGGAGTCGAGGGGGCCGCGTCGATCGAGGAACTGCTCGGCAGGTCGGACATCGTCACCCTGCACGTGCCGAAGACCCCGGACACGATCGACCTGATCGACTCGGAGGCGATCGCCGCGATGAAGGACGGGGCACGGCTTGTCAACTGCGCTCGCGGCGAGCTGGTCGACCTCGATGCGGTCGTCGCCGGGCTCGAGTCGGGCAAGCTGGCGGGGGCGGCACTCGACGTCTTCCCCTCCGAGCCGTTCACCGACCATCCGGTCTTCGCCCGCGACGACGTCGTCTTTACCCCCCACCTGGGCGCCTCGACGGCCGAGGCCCAGGACCGAGCCGGGATCGTCACCGCCGAACAGGTGACCGCCGCGCTCAAGGGAGGCGTCGTCACCAACGCCGTCAACATCGCCGCAGTGCGGCCCGAGGAGATGGAGGCGCTGGCGCCCTTCGTGCCGCTCTGCGAAAAGCTCGGCCGGCTCGCCCAGGGGCTGGGGGACGGCTCAGTCGACCGGGTCACCGCCGAGTTCCGCGGCCGCATCGCCGCCCACGACACGCGGCTGCTCGGCATCGCCGTGCTGGTCGGGATTCTCTCTGGCCACACCGAGGAGCCGGTCAACCTCGTCAACGCACCGCAGATGGCCGAGGAGCGCGGCATCGAGCTGGTCGAGACCAAGGACAGCGGCTCCGAGGACTTCACCGAGCTGATCACGGTGCGGTTGGGGAGCGGGGGGGACGCCGCGGAGGTCTCCGGCACCGGCGTCGGCCCCCGCAACGAGCCTTACCTGGTCTCGGTTTGGGGCGAGAGCTTCTACCTGCCGTTTGCCGACCACCTGGCGGTCTTCCGCTACGCGGACAGGCCCGGCATGATCGGTCGGGTCGGGACGATGTTCGGCGAGCAGGGCGTCAACATCGTCTCCGCCGCGGTCGGCGCCTCGGCCGGCGGCGAGCAGGCGGTGATGGCGCTCACCACCGACGCGCCGGTACGCGACGAGACGATCTCGACGATTCTCGAGCTCGACGGCTTCAGCGTCGGCCGTTCCATCGACCTCTGATTTGATGGCATAGCCGCAACGTAAGCGGACCGTCGCTGTTGTGATCAGTAGACGCTCCGACCCGTTCGGTGGCGGGGACCGATCTCAGATGAAGAAGGCCATCCTCATTGCGCTTGCTCTCGTGGCGGTACAAATGCCGTCGCTCGCCCCTGCCGAAGCGCGGTACAACGTCCTGCTCGCCGGCGGCGCGGCATCGAACGTGATTCACATCTGGCTCACCGAGGACGGTCGCAATTACGTGATCGACTCTATTGTCCCGCTCGAGGTCGGCGGCTCGGTCTGCACTAACCCGGGCGGAAACCCAAACGAGTTGATCTGTCCGGCACCGCCGATTGCCGGCTTCGAAGTCAATGCCGACGGGGGCGATGACAAGGTCACGTGCTCCAGCGAAATCACGATTCCGGTAACGATGCGCGGTGGCTCAGGACGCGACCAGCTACGGGGCGGAAAAGGCGCGGACAAGCTGATCGGTGGCGCCGGCAGCGACCGCCTGGTCGGCTGGTGGGGCGACGACCTGCTCGCCGGCGGTTCCGGTGACGACGTTCACCTCGGCGGCCCGGGGGACGATGTCATCTTCAGCGGTCCCGGCGATGACGTGGTGCGGCCGGGAGGCGGAGACAACGTCGTCCGCAAGGAAGCCGGGTCTGCGGACCCCGGCGCAGCCGACCGGCGCTAGACGACTTCAGGCGGTAGCAGCGGGCTTGCGACGCCGGCCCAGCAGACGGCCGCCGACGAACAGCAGTGCGATCAGGAAGCCGAGCAGCGAGAGCGCGGCGTCGAGCCGGAAGGCGGCCTGGATCCCATCGATGAACGAGTCCTGGGAGGAGAAGACCGTCGTCGTCAGCCCGAGCCCGATCGAGCCGCCGGCGATCTGGAACATGTAGACGATCCCGCCCGCGAGACTGGTCTGCGATTCGTCCACCGAAGTGACGCCAGCGGTCGTCGCGGTCGGGTAGAAGCTGCCGATCCCGATCCCCAGGATCACCATGCCGAGGATCAGCGAGCCGTAGCCGGAGCCCTCGTCGGCCCGCGAGAACAGGAACGGAGCGATCGCGATGCAGGCCGAGCCAACGGTGACGAGTAGCTTCGCCCCCAGGCGGTTGTAGAGGGGGCCGGCGACGAACGAGACGAGGGCGAACGTCGCCAGAAAGGGCAGCATTCCCACGCCCGCCTCGAGCGGCGTGTAGTCGAGGTGCTTCTGCATGAACTGCGGCAGGTAGAGCAGTGCTGCAAAGAATGTGGCCGACATGAAGAGGATTGCCAGGCAGGAGGCGCGGAAGCTCTCGTTGCGGATCACCTCGCGCGGGACAAGGGCGCTCATCCCGGCGCGGCGCTCGATCAGCGGGAAGGAGGCGACGAGAAGGAGCGAGAGGGCCAGCAGGGCGATCGTCTTCGGATCACCCCAGCCCCAGTCGTTGGCTTGGTCGAGCGCGACGAGCAGCGAGACGAGCCCGATTGAGAGCGTCGCGATCCCTGCGTAGTCGATCCTTTGCTTGCGCGCTTCGGGCTCCTCGATCTTCACCAGGTAGTAGGTGATGAGAACCGCGACGACGGAGATGGGAACGTTGAGGAAGAAGATCCAGCGCCAGCTGAGCAGGTCGGTGAGCACGCCGCCGATCAGCGGCCCCAGCGCGTTCCCCAGTCCGGCGGCGCCGATGATGATGCCGCCGGCCAGGCCCGCCTTCTCCTCGGGCAGGATCTCGTAGGTCATGCCGAGGATCGCCGGCCACATCAGCGCCCCGCCGATCCCCATCAAAACCCGAGTTCCGATCAGCCACGTCTCCGACTGAGCCGCCCCGCCCAGCGCCGACATCGAGGCGAAGATCGCGGTGCCGATGAAGAAGGCTCGCCGGCGGCCGAACATGTCGGCCAGTCGGCCGCCGGTGACGATCAGCACACCGAAGGTGAGCGCGTAGGCGTTGATCACCCATTGCATCGTGTTGACGCCGGTGCCGAAGTCCTGCTCCATCGTCGGCAGGGCGACGTTGATCGCCGAGAAGTCGTTGGCGATGACGACGACGCTGATACCCATCGCGAGCAGCGCCAGCCAGGTCGTGCGGGTGATCCCGGCGGAGCTCGACTCCATGGCCGCGCAGCCTATGAGGAGACGAGGACGTGCGCTAACCTGCGAAGGCGAATGACGCAGCGGCTCGACAGCCTGGCGCTTCTCCTTCTCCTCCCCCTTCGGGGGGAATAGCGCTGGGCGGCGCGAGAGCCGCGAGAGACAAGGTCATTCGATTCAATTGGAGAAGGAGGTAAGTCCAGTGGCACCAGCAGACGACGCAAATCGCGTCCACATCTTCGACACCACCCTGCGCGACGGCGAGCAGTCGCCCGGCATCTCGCTCAACACGGCCGAGAAGGTCGAGATCGCCCAGCAGCTGGCGCGCCTCGGCGTCGACGTGATCGAGGCCGGCTTCCCGATCACCTCGCCTGGAGATTTCGAGGCGGTCGAGGCGATCGCCCGCAACGTCGAGGGGCCGGCAATCTGCGGCCTCGCCCGTACCCACAAGGCCGACATCGACGCCGCTTGGGGGGCGATCCGCGACTCGCAGCGGCCCCGCATCCACACCTTCATTTCAACCTCCGACATCCACATCGAGCATCAGCTGCAGACCGACCGCGACGACGTCAAGGGCCAGGCCCGTGCAGCGGTGGCGCTGGCCCGCTCCTACTGCGACGACGTCGAGTTCTCGCCGATGGATGCGACTCGGGCCGATGTTGAGTTCACCGCTGAAGTCTGTGCGATCGCGGTCGAGGAGGGGGCGACCGTGGTCAACATTCCCGACACGGTCGGTTACACCACGCCGGAGGAGTACGCCGAGTACTTCCGCCGTCTCTACGAGATGGCGCCCGGCCTGGGCAACGTCGAGCTTTCGGTCCACTGCCATGACGATTTGGGATTGGCCGTCGCCAACTCCTACGCCGGTGTGCTGGCCGGTGCACGCCAGGTCGAGTGTGCGGTCAACGGCATCGGCGAGCGCGCCGGGAACTGCTCGCTGGAGGAGATCGTGATGCTGATCCGGACCCGCGAGGACACGCACGGCCTCAGCACCGGTGTCGAGAGTCGCGAGCTGGCGCGGACGAGCCGCATGGTCTCGCGCCTCACCGGCTATCCGGTCCAACCCAACAAGGCCGTGGTCGGCCGCAACGCCTTCGCCCACGAGTCCGGCATCCACCAGGACGGGGTGCTGAAGGAGCGCACCACCTACGAGATCATGGACGCGACCGAAGTCGGCCTCGAGTCGAACTCGATCGTGCTCGGCAAGCACTCCGGCCGCCACGCCCTGCGCGATGCCCTGGAGCAGCTCGGCTTCAAGGTTGAGGGCAACGCCCTCAACGCGGCCTTCAAGCGCTTCAAGGCGGTGGCCGACCGCAAGAAACACGTCACCGCGCTCGACCTGGAGGCGATCGTCTCCGACGAGATGCGCGAGCGCGAGGACGCCCACGAGCTGGCCTGGTTCGAGGTCGAGGCCGGCTCGCGTCGCGAGCCGCTGGCTCGGGTCGCCGTGAAGCTGCCCTCCGGCGAGGAGGCGGTGGCGGAGTCCGGCGGCGACGGGCCGATCGACGCCATCTTCCATGCAATCCAGAAGGCGACGGGAACCGAGTGCGAGCTGCGCCAGTACACGGTCGAGGCGGTGACCGGGGGGGAGGACGCCCTCGGCGAGGTCAGCGTGATGCTGCGAGCCGCCGGCCGCCTGGCAACCGGCCAGGGCGTCGCCACCGACATCCTCGAGGCGTCGGCCCGCGCTTACGTTCGCGCCCTCTCCAACGCCCTCGAGGGCGCCGCGATCCGCGAGGCCGAGGCGGCCACCGCCGAGGCGGCGGTCGAACGCACGCCCGGCCCCTAGAGACCGGGGTCCCTGACGTTAACCACCCATAGTGGGTGGTTAACGTCCGAAACGTCTTACCCGTAGAGCATACAGACGTATTTGATAACGTACAAAGCATGGTGACCTACGTACACCCCGGGCCACTGGACGACGCGCCTGTTCATCCGGCGCCACAGGTTGGACCGCGTGTCCGGGCTCTGCGCGACGCGATGGGGCTCTCGCTGCGAGACCTCGCCGCCCGCAGCGGCGTCAGCGCGCCGATGCTCTCGCAGGTCGAGCGCGGCGAGACGAGCCCCACGCTTGCCGTCGCCGCCAAGATCGCCGCTGGCCTGGAGCTGACCCTCTCCCAGCTGCTGCGCCTCGACGAGGGTGAGCACATCGTCGTCAGCCGCGCCGCGACCCGCCGCCAATCCTTGCGCGGCGGCCACCAGTTCGAGGAGCTGACGCCGCCGCTGCCCGGTCAGCGCGCCGACGTCTCGCTGCACAGCCTGCGCCCCGGCGCGGCGACCGGTGGCCGCGGCGACCCGCCGATGCACGAGCCGGGCAGTCGCGAGACGGCGGTCGTCCTGCGTGGTGCCGTCGCCCTGGTCGTCGACGGCACCCGCCACGAGCTGCGGGCGAGCGACGCCGTAACGTTCGACGCCGACCTTCCGCATCACTTCGAGAACGAAGGCGAGGACGAGGCCGAGTTCCTCGCCGTGATCGCCGCCGGTTTGAGGAGGAGCTGACCGCAATGCCAAAGACGATGTTCGACAAGATCTGGGAGGCGCACGAGGTCTCCGACGGGTTGATCTACATCGACCTGCACCTCGTCCACGAGGTCACCTCGCCGCAGGCCTTCGACGGACTGCGCTTGGCCGGCCGCGCGGTTCGCCGGCCCGACAAGACGCTGGCCACCGCCGACCACAACGTCCCCACCGACGGGACCAAGGCGGCGCGGCTGATCGCCGACACCCTCTCCCGCGTCCAGGTCGAGACCCTGGAACGCAACTGCGAGGAGTTCGCCATCCCGGTCTACTCGCTCGGCTCCGAGCGGCAGGGCATCGTCCACGTGATCGGCCCCGAGCTGGGCGTGACCCAGCCGGGGATGACGATCGTCTGCGGTGACAGCCACACCTCGACCCACGGCGCCTTCGGCGCGCTCGCCTTCGGCATCGGCACCTCCGAGGTCGAGCACGTGCTGGCCACCCAGTGCATGGTCCAGAAGCGGCCGAGGACGATGCGGATCCTCTACGGCGGCGAGCTGCCCCCCGGGGTCACGCCCAAGGACCTGATCCTGGCGACGATCGGCCGCCTCGGCACCGGCGGCATGGTCGGCCACGCGGTCGAGTACGCCGGGCCGGCGATCGAGTCGCTCTCGATGCCGGGCCGGATGACCGTCTGCAACATGACGATCGAGGGCGGCGGCCGGGCCGGGATGATCGCCCCCGACGAGACCACCTTCGAGTGGGTCCGCGGCCGGGCCGCAGCGCCCGAGGACTTCGACGCAGCGCTGGCACGCTGGCGCGAGCTGCCGACCGACGTTGACGCCGCCTTCGACACCGAGGTCGAGATCGACGCCGCCGGCATCTCGCCGATGGTCACCTGGGGGACGACCCCCGGGATGGTCGTCGAGGTCACCGACTCAGTTCCCGACCCGGCCGCGATGGAGTCCCCAGCCGACCGCGAGTCGGCCGAACGGGCACTCACCTACATGGCGCTGGAGCCGGGCACGCCGATGACCGAGGTACCGCTCGAACGCGTCTTCATCGGCTCCTGCACCAACTCGCGGGTCGAGGACCTGCGCGAGGCGGCGGCGATCGTCGACGGCCGCCGGGTCGCCGGCTCGGTGCGGGCGATGGTCGTGCCCGGCTCCCAGCAGGTGAAGACGACCGCCGAGGAGGAGGGCCTGCACGAGGTCTTTCGCGCCGCCGGCTTCGAATGGCGCGAGGCGGGCTGCTCGATGTGCCTGGGGATGAACCCCGACACGCTGATGGAGGGCGAGCGCTGCGCCTCGACCTCAAACCGCAACTTCGAGGGACGCCAGGGCAAGGGCGGCAGGACCCACCTGGTCAGCCCGAAGATGGCCGCCGCGGCGGCGATCGAGGGCCACTTCGTCGACATCAGGGACTGGAGCTGAAGATGAGGCCGATAGACGTGATCGAGGGCAAGGTGTCGGTCCTGGACCGCGCCGACGTCGACACCGACCAGATCATCCCCAAGCAGTTCCTGAAGCGGGTCGAGCGCACCGGCTTCGGCGAGTTCCTCTTCTACGACTGGATCCGCTCCGGCGAGATCGAGCTGGAGCCGAACCCGATCCTGGTCGCGGGGCGAAACTTCGGCTGCG
The DNA here is from genome assembly GCA_963844395.1 of uncultured Solirubrobacterales bacterium. Taxonomy (GTDB): domain Bacteria; phylum Actinomycetota; class Thermoleophilia; order Solirubrobacterales; family 70-9; genus VRUE01. Next base: position 68,952 of record CAWJNX010000001.1, read on the forward strand.
GCTCCTCGCGTGAGCACGCCCCCTGGGCGCTCGAAGACTTCGGCTTCGAGGCGATCGTCGCACCGTCCTTCGCCGACATCTTCTACGTCAACTGCACCAAGATCGGGCTGCTGCCGGTAATCCTCGACGAGGAGCACTGCCGGGCCGTCGCCGCGGCGGGCGAAGCGCGGATCGACGTCGACGACCAGACGGTGCACTGTGCCGCCGGCCTCTTCAAGTTCGAGATCGAACCGGACATAAAGCACCGCCTTCTGAACGGGCTCGACGACATCGGCATCACCCTGGAGAACGCGGGCGCGATCGACGCCTTCGAGGAGTCCGCCGGGCCCGAGTGCGCCCCCGTCACGACGGCGCTCTGAGCGTGCCCAAGATGGCGCCTTCGATCAACAGTGGACCGCGCGACTGGGATGCCGAGACCTACGATGCCGTCTCCGATCCTCAGTTCGAATGGGGGAAGGAGGTGGTCGAAAGGCTCGAGCTGAACGGCGAAGAGCTGGTCCTCGACGCCGGCTGCGGCTCCGGTCGTGTCACCGCCGAGCTGGCGAAGCGAGTGCCGCGGGGTCGAGTGATCGCGGTTGACGGCTCGGAGGCGATGATCGCCAAGGCGAGGGAGCGTTTCGGCGACGCGGTCTCCTACCTCGTCGCCGACCTCTCGGAGCTGGTGGTCGCCGAGCCGGTTGATTTGGTCTTCTCGACGGCGACCTTCCACTGGATCCTCGACCACGACCGCCTCTTCGAGCGCTTGCGGGTAGCTCTGGCGCCAGGTGGGCGCCTGGTCGCGCAGTGCGGCGGGCAGGGCAACGTCGCCGGGCACGCGATGGCAATCGCCACAGTCATGGCGCAGCCCAAATTCGCCCCTCACTTCGCGGAGATGGCGGGGATGTGGAACTTCGCCGCTCCCGAGGAGACGGAGCAGCGGCTGCTGGCCGCCGGCTTCTCCAGCGCCCGCTGCTGGCTCGAGCCGAAGCCGGTGACCCCGGCCGAGCCACTGGCGTTCACCTCCACGGTGACGCCTCGGCCCTCATCTGGACAAGCTTCCGGCAGAGCTGCGTCGCCCCTTCGCCGAGGCGGTCCTGGCCCAGTCGGAGACGCCGCTGACGCTCGACTATGTGCGGCTCAACATCGAGGCCGTCCGGTGATAGGTGGGACGTGCCGCAGCTTAGTGGCCCATATGGGTATCTAAGCTGCGGCACGTCTAGAGTGCCGATGCCGTGAGCGAGCCGCCCCGCATAGTCCTGCTGCCCGGCGACGGGATCGGGCCGGAGATCGTCGCCGCCGCACGACAGCTGCTCGAGGCCCTCGGCGAGTTCGAGTTCGATGAGCAGCTCGTCGGCGGCGCCTCTATCGACGCGCACGGCACGGCCCTGACCGATGAGGTGCTGGCCGTCTGCAAGGAGGCCGACGCCGTGCTGCTCGGCGCGGTCGGTGGGCCGAAGTGGGACACGACCGACCCCGACGCGCCGCGGCCCGAGCAGGGCCTGCTCGGACTGCGCAAGGGGATGGGCCTCTACGCCAACCTGCGACCGGTGCGGCCCAACCGCGCCCTGGTCGGCTCCAGCCCGCTGCGCGAGGAGCGGATCGCCGGCACCGACCTGCTGGTCGTGCGCGAGCTGACCGGCGGCATCTACTTCGGCGACAGCGGCCGCGACGGCGACTCGGCCCACGACACCTGCGAGTACTCGGCCGCCGAGATCGAACGAATTTCTCACACGGGGTTTGAAGCGGCGCGACGTAGGGCCGAGGGCAGCAGCCGTAAGCCGCGCGTCACCTCGGTCGACAAGGCCAACGTGCTGGAGACCTCGCGGCTGTGGCGCGAGGTGGTCGGCCGTGTCGCCCCGGACTACCCCGACGTCGAGCTGGAGCACCTGCTGGTCGACAACGCGGCCATGCAGCTTGTCTCCCGCCCCGCCGACTTCGACGTGATCCTCACCGAGAACCTCTTCGGCGACGTGCTCAGCGACGAGTCGGCGATGCTGACGGGCTCGCTGGGAATGCTGCCCTCGGCCAGTCTCGGCGCCGAGGGTGATCCCGGCCTCTTCGAGCCGGTTCACGGCTCCGCCCCCGACATCGCCGGGCAGGGGATCGCCAACCCGCTCGCCACCTTCCTCAGCGTGGCGATGATGCTGCGCCACGGCCTCGACCGGCCGGCCGAGGCCGACCGCGTCGAAGCGGCCGTCGACGAGGTGCTCGATCATGGCCTGCGTACCGCCGACCTGCTCAGCGGCACGGTCGCCCCGCCGCCGCTCCCCGAAGAACCCAGTCCCGAGACCGAAGTCGGCACTGCCGAGATGACCGAGGCGGTGCTGGCGGAGCTCTAGTCGAATCGTCGCTGCGCATCGGGCATACTTCCCCGGGATGGAGACGGCAGAGCTGATCTGGCATAACGGCGAGTTCGTGCCCTGGGAGGACGCCAAGGTGCACGTGCTTAGCCACGGCCTGCACTACGGGTCCGGCGTCTTCGAGGGGATCCGCTGCTACGAGACCGAGCGCGGTCCCGCAGTCTTCCGCCATAAGGACCATCTCGACCGGCTGGCCAAATCGGCCGAGCTGTATTACATGGAGCTTCCCTACTCGGGCGAGCAGATCGCCGCGGCCACCAAGGAGCTGATCCGCCGCAACGATCTGCGCTCCTGCTACATCCGGCCGCTCGCCTTTCGCGGCTACGGCAGCCTCGGCCTCTACGCCACCGACGCGCCGATCGACCTGATCGTCGCCGCCTTTCCCTGGGGTGCCTACTTAGGCGAGGAGGGCCAGAAGCACGGCATCCGCGCCAAGGTCTCGAGTTGGCGCCGGATCGGCCCGGGCGGATTGGTCCCGCACGCGAAGGCCTCCGGCCAGTACCTCAACTCGATCCTGGCCAAGACCGAGTCGGAGAAGGCCGGCTACGAAGAGGCGCTGCTGCTCGACGAGCGCGGCTTCGTCTGCGAGGGCTCGGGCGAGAACATCTTCCTGGTCCGCGACGGTGAGATCGTGACGCCGCCGCACGTCGCTTCGATCCTTGATGGGATCAACCGCAAATCGGTGATCCAGATCGCCCGCGACCTCGGCTACACCGTGGTCGAGCGCGACGTCGCCCGCGCCGAGCTCTACCTCGCCGAGGAGGTCTTCCTGACCGGTACCGCGGCGGAGCTTGTGCCGGTCCGCGAGGTCGACGACCACCCGCTGGGCGAGCCGGGCGAGGTGACCCGCCACGTGCAGGCCAAGTTCTTCGACGCACTGCACGGACGCGCCGAGGAGTACCTGGAGTGGCTCGACTTCGTTGAGGTCCCGGCCGGGACGGACCAACCGAGTAAGGTCAGTTCTTGATGAATCGGTTCGAGGCAGTCGGGCGAATTACCGCAGCCGCCTAGCGGCTGGCGCGGCTATGCCGTGCGGACGGGCCGCAAGGCCCACACCCGACCCCCTCGAAGCGAAAGGCATCAGATGGAACAGGTGAAGCTCTACGACACGACCTTGCGTGACGGCATGGGCGGCCCCGGCATGTCGCTCTCGGTCGGTGAGAAGCTGAAGGTGGTGCGGGCGCTGGACGAGCTCGGCGTCCACTTCATCGAGGCCGGCTTCCCCAGCTCCAATCCAAAGGAAGCGGAGCTATTCGAGCTGCTCGCCGAATTGGAGCTCGGCCAGGCGACGATCTGCGCCTTCGGCATGACCCGCCGCCGCGACCGCCGCGCCGAGGACGACGAGGCGCTCGCCGTCGTCGTCGAGTGCTTCGCCCCGGTCGTCTGTCTGGTCGGCAAGAGCTGGGGTCTGCACCTGGAGAAGGTGATCAAGGTCTCCGCCGAGGAAAACCTGGCGATGATCGCCGACTCGATCGCCTTCTGCGCGGCGCGCGGCAAGCGCGCCGTGTTCGACGCCGAGCACTTCTTCGACGGCTACCGCGACGACGCCGGCTATGCATTGGAATGCGTCCGCGCCGCGGCCCTGGCCGGCGCCGAGAACATCACCCTCTGCGACACCAACGGCGGCAGCTTGCCGGGTTTCGTCGGTGAGGCCACGGCCGCGGTGGTGGCGGCGCTCGATGACGGCACCGAGGTCGGTATCCACACCCACAACGACGCCGAGTGCGCGGTCGCCAACTCGCTCGCCGCGGTCGAAGCCGGCGCCCGCCTCGTGCAGGGCACCGTCAACGGCTACGGCGAGCGCTGCGGCAACGCCAACCTCGCCTCGATCCTGCCGGCCCTGCAGCTGAAGATGGGGTTCGACGTGGTGGCGCCGGAGCGGCTTACATCTCTGACCCAGACCAGCCACTACCTCGACGAGCTCTGCAACATGGCGCCGGACCCCGACCGCCCCTACGTCGGCCGCAACTCCTTCGCCCACAAGGCGGGCATGCACGCCGCCGGGGTCGAGGCCGACGCCAGCACCTTCGAGCACCTCGACCCCGACGCGGTCGGCAACCAGCGCCAGATCCTCGCCTCGGAGTTGGCCGGGCGGGCGACGATCCGCACCCAGGCCGCCCAAGCGGGCCTCGACGTCGACGAGGCGACCGCCGCGCGGGCGGTGGAGAGCCTCAAGCGGCGCGAGCACAGCGGCTACCACTACGAGGCGGCCCCAGCCTCCTTCGAGCTGCTGCTGCGACGCGAGGCGGGCTCCTACGAACCGTTGTTCGAGCTGGAGAGCTTCCGCGTGATCGTCGAGAAGCACGCCGGAGGAGAGGTCGAGACCGAGGCGACGATCAAGGTCCGCTGCGGCGGCGAGCGCTTCGTCCGGGTCGCCGAGGGCAACGGGCCGGTCAACGCTCTCGACAAGGCGCTGCGCAGCGCGATCGCCGACCGCCACCCGCACCTCGCCGACATCGAGCTGACCAACTACAAGGTCCGCATCCTCGACGAGAGCCACGGCACCGGCGCGGTGACCAGGGTTTTGCTCGATTCCACCGACCACGAACGGGAGTGGGGGACGATCGGCGTCTCCGAGAACATCATCGAGGCCTCCTGGGAGGCGCTAGTCGACTCGCTCGAGTACGCCTTCCAGCCGCGCGAGGGCAGTAGCGCGAAGTAGGCTGGGCGCGGCGATGGCCGCCCCGAACGACACGGACCCGATCCCCCTCGCCCGCCCCGAGCTCGGCGAGCGCGAGGAGGAGCTGGCGCTCAAGGTGCTGCGCTCGGGCCGGCTCTCGCTCGGCCCGATGGGTGAGCGCTTCGAGCGGGACTTCGCCGCCTGGCTCGGGGTCGAAGACGCGGTCGCCGTCTCGAGCGGGACCACGGCGCTGCACCTCGGCGTGCGGGCGCTCGGCTGGGGCGCCGGAGACGAGGTCCTGACCAGCCCCTTCAGTTTCGTCGCCTCCGCCAACTGCCTGCTCTACGAGGGCGCCCGCCCCGTCTTCTGCGACCTCGACCCCGAGACGCTCGACATCGACCCGGCCGCGGTCGAGGCGGGGCTCGGCGAGCGCAGCGCCGGGATCCTGCCCGTCCACATCTTCGGCTACCCCGCGGCGATGCCCGAGCTGGAGGCGATCGCCACGCGGCACGCGGCTCGGCATCCTTGAGGACGCTTGCGAGGCGCTCGGCGCGGTCGACTCCGACGGACGCCGGGTCGGCGCCCGCGGCAACCTCGCCACCTTCGCCTTCTACGCCAACAAGCAGCTGACCACGGGGGAGGGGGGGATGGTCGTTCCTCCCAATGCCGCCACGGCCGCCCGCCTGCGCTCCGAGCGCAACCAGGGCCGCGCCGCCGACATGGGTTGGCTCGACCACGGTGGGCTCGGCTTCAACTACCGCCTCTCCGACCTTGCCGCCGCCCTCGGGGTCGCCCAGCTCGAACGGCTCGGCGAGCGGCTGGCGCAGCGGGCCGCCGTGGCGACGATGTACGAGGAAGCGCTGGCCGGGATCGAGGGCCTGCGTATCCCGATCGCCGGCCGCGGCGCCGAGCGCCGCAGCTGGTTCGTCTACACAGTCGGGCTGCCCGAGGGGGCGGACCGCGACGCGACGATCGCCCGGCTCGGCGAGCGCGGCATCGCCGCCAAGGCCTACCTGCCCTGCATCCACCTCTTCCCCCACCTGCGCGAGCTTGGCTACCGCGAGGGCCAGTTCCCGATCGCCGAAACGGCGTCGGCGCGCTCGCTGGCGCTGCCCTTCTTCCCCTCGATGAGCGAGGCACAGGTGAGCCGCGTCTGCGAGGAGCTGGCCGTGGCGCTCGGCCAGCCGGTGCGGCAGGGATAATCGCCGACCGATGTCGCGCTTCCGCAAAGAGCCCGATCTGCGCTTCTGGCGCATCAACCGCTCGATCGAGTTCGACGCGCGGTTGGCGCCCTACGACATCGACCAGTCCCAGGCGCACGCGCGGGCTCTGCATCGCATCGGCGTCCTCGACGAAGGCGAGCTGGAGCGGATCGAGGCGGGGCTGGAGGACGTCGGCAAGCGGATCGGCCAGGCAGGCTTCTCCTTCGCCGCCTCCGACGAGGACATCCACATGGCGATCGAGCGCCTGCTCGGCGAGGAGATCGGGCCGCTGGCGGGCAAACTGCACACGGGCCGCTCGCGCAACGACCAGGTCGCCACCGACGTGGCGATGGCGGTACAGGCACATTCGCTGCGGGCGATGGAGCTCGCCAGGGCGATGATGGAGCGTCTGCTCGAGCTCGCCGAGCGCCACCGTGACTGGCCGATGCCCGGCTACACCCACCTGCAGCGGGCTCAGCCCGTCTACCTCGGCCACCACCTGCTCGCCTACTTCTGGATGTTGGCCCGCGACGTCCTGCGTTTCCAGTTCGCGCTCGACAGCGCCAGCGTGATGCCACTTGGGTCCGGGGCCCTCGCCGGCGTCAACTGGGAGATTGACCGGCGGGCGGTTGCCGACGACCTTGGCTTCGACCACGTCAGCGCCAACTCGATCGACGGCGCCTCCAACCGAGACTTCGTCCTCGACTACCTCTCCGCCGCCTCGACCTGCGCGATGCACCTCTCCCGGCTCGGCTCGGAGATCGTGATCTGGTCGAGCAGCGAGTTCGGCTTCTGCCAGCTCGACGAGTCCTTCTCCTCGGGCTCGTCGATCATGCCGCAGAAGGTGAACCCCGACTCGGCCGAGCTGCTGCGCGCGAAGAGCCCGCGGGTCGCTGCCGACTACATGTCCCTGCTCGGCACCATGCACGCCCTGCCGCTGACCTACGGCAAGGACCTGCAGGAGGACAAGGAGCCGCTCTTCGACGCGATCGAGACGATCGAGTCCTGCCTTGATGCAGCCGAGGGGATGCTGGCGGGCATCGCCTTCGATCGCCAGAGGCTCGAGGAGGCTTCCGGCGATGAGATGCTGGCAGCGACCGAGGTCGCAGATCTGCTGGTTCGCAAGGGTGTGCCCTTCCGCGAGGCGCACGGGATCGTCGGCGAGCTGGTCCGCGAGGCGATCGAGCGGGAGATTTCGCTGTCGGAGCTGAGCGAGGAGGACCTGCAAAAACGCTCGCCGCATCTCGACGGCTCCTTCTACGAGGTGCTGCGGCGCGAGAGCTGTCTCGAGTCGAAGCGGATCGAGGGGGGAACCGGCTCGGCCCCGCTCGACCGCCAGATAGGGCTGGCGCAGGAGACGCTCCAGGCGGTCAGGGATCGCGTCGACGAGGAACCGCTTTGAAGGCTGCGGCGCCGAGCGCCGAGTCGCACCTCGGTGCCGACTTCTTCTCCCGCTCGGTTCACGTCGTCGCCCGCGAGCTGGTCGGCTGCCTCCTCCTCTACAACGGTTGCGGCGGCACGATCGTCGAGACCGAGAGCTACGAGCGCGACGATCCTGCCTGCCACGCCTACGTCGGCCTGACCGGGCGCACCGAGGTCCTCTTCGGCCCGCCCGGGCGCGCTTACGTCTACCTCTCCTACGGGATCCACAGCCTGCTTAATGCCGTCGCCGAACCGGAGGGCGATGCGGCGGCAGTGTTGATCCGGGCGCTGCAGCCGACGCATGGCCTGGAGGCAATGCGAAAGCGGCGCGGCGCCCGCGCCGACACCGAGCTCTGCTCGGGCCCCGGCAAGCTGACCGAGGCGCTCGGCATCGGCCTTGAGGCGAACGGCGCCGACCTGAGCAGCGCGCCCTTCTGCCTGCTGCCCCCGGAGGAGGGTTGGGACGGCGAGATCGTCGCCGGGCCGCGGATCGGGATCACCAAAGCCGTCGAGCAGCCCTGGCGCTTCTGCCTCGCCGACAGTTCCTTCGTCTCGCGGCCGCGGCCGGCCTAGCCGGGGGCGGCGGCGCCTACGCCGCCGCTCGATTCCGGCGCAGCTTCTTCGGGAGCAGCTTCGGGCGCGGCTTCCGCTTCGGGTTCCGGTTCTGCCTGCGGCGCCGATTCGAGCCCTTCCGGTTCGGGGCTCGATTCGGGTGCGGCTTCCGTTTCCGGTGGCACATAGCCGCCGCCGTCGCTCGACTCCGAGTCGTCGTCGCGGCTCTCGCTTTCGGCCGCCTTTTCGGCCTGGATGTTCTCCCAGGCCGAGATCACGCTGGCCCAAATCAGGGCCGGGAAGGTGCCGCCATCGACTGGGCCGCCGGAGAACTCGGTCGTCATCGGCGTGTTCGTATCGGCGTAGCCGACCCAGACGCAGGCGGTGACTTCATCGGTCGCGCCGCAGTACCAGGCATCGCCGTTGTCATCGGTGGTGCCGGTCTTTCCCCACTGACTTTCGTCGCCGATATTGGCGCGCACGCCGGTGCCGCTGGTGACGACGCTGTGCAGGATCGACTTCGCTTCTTCGGCGACGCCTGCCGGCAGCACCTGGGTGTGGCGCGAGTCGTTGTCGCCGCCCTTGATCAGGTTGCCGTCGTGGTCGGTCACCTGCGTGTAAGCGACTGGGCTTGCGCCCGGCTCGGGAGCGAGAGTGCCGCTGACGCGGTCGCCGTCGTTGGCGAGGGTCGAGAAGGCGTAGGTCCACTCCAGCGGCGTGACGCCTTCCTTCAGGCCGCCGAGAACCATCGCCGGGTTGGTCGAGAGATTGGTCTGCACGCCGAGCCGGTGGGCGGTGCGAGCGATCGCCCTGGTGCCCCCTTCGATGCTTTCGAGGCCGACCTGGGCATAGACGGAGTTGTCGGAGTAGGTGGTAGCGGTCGCCAGCGAAGCCGAGCCGAGGTAGCTGTCGCCGTAGTTCTTGACCTCGAAGAGTTCCTGGTCGTTCTTGCCGAAGGTGAAGACCTGCGGCGCCGATTCGTAGACGGTTTCCGGCGAGATCCCCTGTTGCAGGGCGGTCGCCAGGATGATCGGCTTGATCGAGGAACCCGGCTGGCGGTGCCCCAAGGTCGCCAGGTTGAACGGCGCCTCCTCGAAGTCGGGGCCGGCAACCATCGCCTTGATACCGGCGTTGCGGTTGTCGATCACGACCAGGGCCGCGGTCGGGCCGAGTTCGCCGAGGTAGGAGCTGACGGCTTCTTCGGCGGCGGCCTGCAGCTCCAGGTCGAGGGTCGACTTGATCTCCAGACCACCGAAGAAGGTCTTGGCGGCGCCGTAGCGTTCGACCAGCTGCTGCCGCAGCCAGGAGGTGAAGTAGGGGGCTTCGGAGTCGAGCCGGGGCGGCTCGACGTCGTCCGGGGCGGGCAGCGCCTGCTGCGTCCCGTCTTCGAACTGTTCCTGGGTGATGTAGCCCTGTTCGTACATCTTTTCCAGCACCAGGTTGCGGCGCGCCAGGGCGCTTTCGGGGAAGACCTTGGGGTCGTAAGCCGCAGGGGAGGCGATCACGCCGGCCAGCAGCGCAGCCTCCCACGGCTCGAGCACCGCCGCGCACGGCTCGGTTTCAGTCCCGCAGTCGGGGTGGGCGTTGCCGAAGAAGGTTCGCGCCGCGGCCTCGATCCCGTAGGCGCCCTCGCCGAAGTAGATCGTGTTGAGGTACTCGGTGAGGATCTTGTCCTTGCTCCAGCGCTTCTCGAGCCGATAGGCGAGGACCGCCTCGCGGAACTTCTGGAAGAGCGTGCGGCTTTCCTGTGCCGCCAGCGCGTCTTTGACGAACTGCTCGGTGATCGTCGAGGCGCCCTGCGCGGCGCTGCGGCTGGCGATGTCTTTGAGCAGGGCGCGGCCGATGCCCTGGAAGTCGACGCCGTCGTGCTCGTAGAAGCGCGAGTCCTCGATCGCGACCACCGCGTTCTTGACATTGGGGGAGATCTGGCCCGACTCGAGCAGGATCTTGTTCTGGTTGCTGGTCAGGGTGCCGATCGGCTCCCCCGAGGCGTCGAAGACCTCGCTGTTCTTCGAGGCCTTGTAGCGGGCGAAGTTGTAGATGTCCGGTAGGTCTTGGGAGACGGCGACGACCATCCCGAAGACCATCGAGACCACAGCCAGGACGGCGAGGCCGACCAGGACAAAGAGGACGCGCAGCTTCTTCAGGCGCGGCTTGGTGCGTTTGCCCGCCAAGAGGAGGCGGCAGTCTAGACGATTGGAGGCCGGGAACCGACCGTCTAGCATGGGCGCGGTGACGGACCTGGCGCGCAACGCGGTCGATGTGCTGCCCGAGGGCAGGCTCGAAGAGCAACTCGCCGATCGGCCATCCGCTGCGGGTCAAGCTCGGGATCGACCCGACCACGGCCGACATCCACCTCGGCCACACGGTCGTGCTGGAGAAGCTGCGCGAGTTCCAGGACGCCGGTCACACTGTCGTCCTGATCATCGGCGACTTCACCGCCCGGGTCGGCGACCCCAGCGGCCGCTCCGTCCAGCGGCCGGTTCCCACCGCCGAGGAGATTGCTGCCAATGCCGAGACCTATCAGGAGCAGGCTTTCAAGGTGCTGGACCGCGGGCGGACCGAGGTTCGCTTCAACAGCGAGTGGCTGCGGATGGAGCCAGAGGCCCTGCTCGGCCTGCTGGCCCAGACGACGGTCGCCCGCCTGCTGGAGCGCGACGACTTCCAGAAGCGCTTGGCAGCGAACGCCCCGATCGGCGCGGTCGAGCTGCTCTACCCGCTGCTGCAGGGTTATGACTCGGTCGCGGTCAAGGCCGACGTCGAGCTGGGGGGGACCGACCAGAAGTTCAACCTGCTCTTCGGCCGCGATGTACAGACCTCTTATGGTCAGCCGCCGCAGTCGATCCTGACGATGCCGATCCTGGTCGGAATCGACGGTGTGCAGAAGATGAGCAAGTCGCTCGACAACTACGTCGGCGTCACCGATGCGCCGGAGGAGATGTTCGGCCGCCTGATGCGGATGCCCGACGAGGCGATGCCCGAGTATTTCCGTCTGTTGTTGGGGGAGGAGGTCCCGACCGGAGCCGCCAACGAGGCCAAGCGGTTGCTGGCGCGGCGGATCGTCGAGCGCTTTCACGACGTCGCCGCGGCCGGCGCGGCGGAGGAGCACTTCGAGCGGCTCTTCGTCCGCCACGAGGCCCCCGACGAGGTCGAGGAGGTCGAGTTGGCGCCTTATCTGGGCGAGGACGCGGCAAGCGTCCACCTGCCGCTGCTGATGGCCGGCGCCTTCGAGATCAGCTCCAGCGAGGCACGGCGACTGATCGAGCAGGGCGGCGTCAAGCTCGACGGGGAGGCGCTGGGAGCCGGCAACCTTGACCTTGAGCCGAGCGCGCTCGACGGACGCGTCTTGCAGGTCGGCAAGCGCCGCTTCCGTCGCCTGCGCGCCCCTGCCTGAGCGCGCTTGCAATCGCGCGCCGCAGCGCTATACTGCTCGTCCCTCCGGGATTGGGCCCGTCCCTGTCCCGTGCGCGAAGACGGCGAGTCTCGCCGCAGAGGCGCAGCGGTCTTTGAAAACTGAGCAGCGTGCACCCCGCGGGCATTCGTGTCCGTGGGTGTTTGAGCCCGATCCGCTCGGCTCGTCAGCGTGCCGAGCGGTCTGATTTACCCGTCATGCCGGTCATCGAGTTTGTGTACCCGGTGACCAGCCAGGCATGGCAATCTCTGTGTAGAAGTACCTTTCACGGAGAGTTTGATCCTGGCTCAGGACGAACGCTGGCGGCGTGCTTAACACATGCAAGTGGTGCGACGAACCAGGGCTTGCCCTGGGGCCAAGCCGCGAACGGGTGAGTAACACGTGAGTAACCTGCCCCGATGACCGGGACAACCCGAGGAAACTCGGGCTAATACCGGATGTGGCGCACAGGCGTAAGCCTGTTCGCTAAAGGAAGCTTCGGCCTCCGCATTGGGAGGGGCTCGCGGCCCATTAGCTTGTTGGTGGGGTCAAGGCCTACCAAGGCGACGATGGGTAGCTGGTCTGAGAGGACGATCAGCCACACTGGGACTGAGACACGGCCCAGACTCCTACGGGAGGCAGCAGTGGGGAATCTTGCGCAATGCGCGAAAGCGTGACGCAGCAACGCCGCGTGGGGGAAGACGGCCTTCGGGTTGTAAACCCCTTTCAGGAGGGACGAAGGTTCACCGGTGAATAGCCGTGTGGATTGACGGTACCTCCAGAAGAAGCTCCGGCTAACTACGTGCCAGCAGCCGCGGTAATACGTAGGGGGCAAGCGTTGTCCGGAATCATTGGGCGTAAAGCGCGCGTAGGCGGCCCTGTAAGTCCGTTGTGAAAGTCAAAGGCTCAACCTTTGAATGCCGATGGATACTGCAGGGCTAGAGTCCGGAAGAGGCGAGTGGAATTCCTGGTGTAGCGGTGGAATGCGCAGATATCAGGAGGAACACCAATAGCGAAGGCAGCTCGCTGGGACGGTACTGACGCTAAGGCGCGAAAGCGTGGGGAGCGAACAGGATTAGATACCCTGGTAGTCCACGCCGTAAACGATGGGCACTAGGTGTGGGAGGTGTCGACTCCTCCCGTGCCGTCGCTAACGCACTAAGTGCCCCGCCTGGGGAGTACGGCCGCAAGGCTAAAACTCAAAGGAATTGACGGGGGCCCGCACAAGCAGCGGAGCATGTGGTTTAATTCGACGCAACGCGAAGAACCTTACCTGGGCTTGACATGTTGGTGACCGCCGTGGAAACACGGTTTTCCTTCGGGACACCATCACAGGTGGTGCATGGCTGTCGTCAGCTCGTGTCGTGAGATGTTGGGTTAAGTCCCGCAACGAGCGCAACCCCCGTTCCATGTTGCCAGCATTCAGTTGGGGACTCATGGGAGACTGCCGGTGACAAACCGGAGGAAGGTGGGGATGACGTCAAGTCATCATGCCCCTTATGTCCAGGGCTACACACGTGCTACATTGGCGCATACAAAGGGCTGCAATACCGCGAGGTGGAGCGAATCCCAGAAAGTGCGTCTCGGTTCGGATTGGAGGCTGAAACTCGCCTCCATGAAGCTGGAGTTGCTAGTAATCGCAGATCAGCAATGCTGCGGTGAATACGTTCCCGGGCCTTGTACACACCGCCCGTCACACCACGAAAGCAGGTAACACCCGAAGCCGGTGGCCTAACCTTTTGGAGGGAGCCGTCGAAGGTGGGACTTGTGATTGGGGTGAAGTCGTAACAAGGTAGCCGTAGCGGAAGCTGCGGCTGGATCACCTCCTTTCTAGGGAGATTTCTCTAGAACGTCGACCGGGCTCCTCAGTGGCATGACGCCGCTGAGGCACGCTGCTCAGTTTTGAGAGACCGCCGGCGGAAAGACTCCGCCGTGCGTGCCTCGGTGGACCTTGAAAACCGCACAATGCCAATAAGACCCGCACACTTCGGTGTACGGGTCTGGGTAATTCATACGATCCACACACTTATGTGAGTGGGTCGCTCACCGTCAAGATAGTAAGGGCTTACGGTGGATGCCTTGGCACCAGGAGTCGATGAAGGACGTGGACGGCTGCGATAAGCCGCGGTAAGGCGCTGAACAGCCATTGACCCGCGGATTTCCGAATGGGGAAACCCGATGCCGGTAATGCGGCGTCATCCGGTGGTGAATTCATAGCCATCGGAAGGCAACCGGGGGAACTGAAACATCTAAGTACCCCGAGGAACGAAAATCAACCGAGACTCCCTTAGTAGTGGCGAGCGAAAGGGGATCAGCCCAAACCTGACAGGTGTAAGCGGGCACGCGTTGCCTGTCGGGGGTTGTAGGACGTCATGCCCGAGCCGTGCCTGGCTCGGCGGCAGTTACAAAATCAGGTGTTAGCCGAAGCGAGTGGAACCTCGCACCATAGAGGGCAATCGTCCCGTAGGTGAAAACGCACTGATCTGCCGATTGATGTTCCTGAGTAGGACCGCACCCGTGAAACGCGGTCCGAAGCTGGGGGGACCACCCTCCAAGGCTAAGTACTACCTGGTGACCGATAGTGAACTAGTACCGTGAGGGAAAGGTGAAAAGCACCCCTGAAGGGGAGTGAAATAGTACCTGAAACCGCAAGCCTACAAGTGGTCGGAGCACCTTCGGGTGTGACGGCGTGCTTTTTGCATCACGAGCCGGCGAGTTACGCGTCAGTGGCAAGGTTAAGCGATGAGTGGAGCCGCAGCGAAAGCGAGTCTGAACAGGGCGACACAGTCACTGGCGGTAGACCCGAAACTGGGCGAGCTATCCATGGGCAGGCTGAAGCGGGGGTAAGACCTCGTGGAGGGCCGAACCGACCTAGGTTGAAAACTGGGCGGATGACCTGTGGATTGGAGTGAAAGGCTAATCAAGCCCAGAGATATCTGGTTCTCTCCGAAATATATTTAGGTATAGCCTCGCGTGATTGCGTGGCGGCCGTAGAGCACTGTTTGGACTAGGGGCCCTACCAGGTTACCGACTTCAGGCAAACTCCGAAGACCGTCACGGTTAGCGCGGGAGTCAGTGTGCGGGGGATAAACTTCGTACGCAAAAGGGGAACAACCCAGACCATCAGCTAAGGACCCTAAGTACTAGCTAAGTGGTGAACGATGTCCGAATGCAGAGACAACCAAGAGGTTGGCTTAGAAGCAGCCACCCTTGAAAGAGTGCGTAACAGCTCACTGGTCAAGTGTTCGGGCGCGGAGAATTCAACGGGGCTCAAGCTAGTCTCCGAAGCTATGGGTGTGCAGGCCTGCGGGCTCTGCACGCGGTAGGAGAGCGTTCCAGTTGCGTGAAGCGGATGCGTAAGCCTCCGTGGAGTGGCTGGAAGTGAGAATGCCGGCATGAGTAACGATAGAGGGGTGAGACTCCCCTCCACCGATTGTCCAAGGTTTCCTGAGTAAAGTTCGTCTGCTCAGGGTTAGTCGGGACCTAAGGCGAGGCCGAAAGGCGTAGTCGATGGCCAACAGGTTGATATTCCTGTACCACGTCGAGTCCGTTATGACCGATGGGGGGACGGGGAAGGGTAAGGGAACCCAGGCGATGGTCGTCCTGGGGCAAGCACGTAGCCAGTCGCTGTAGGGAAATCCGCAGCGGCGTTTTGACGCGAGGTGCGATGCCAGCTGGCTTGACCGCCGGCCAGTCCCCGATCCCATGCCTCCGAGAAAATCCTCTAGGCAGGACTTACGTGCCCGTACCGATAACCGACACAGGTGGACAAGTAGAACATACTGAGGTGAGCGAGCTAACTCTCGTTAAGGAACTCGGCAAAATCGTCCCGTAACTTCGGGAGAAGGGACGCCCCGGTAGGGTGAACTCCGCACGGAGGGAGCCCGAGGGGGCCGCAGTGAATTGGTCCAACCGACTGTTTACCAAAAACACAGGCCTCTGCTAAGTCGCAAGACGACGTATAGGGGCTGACGCCTGCCCGGTGCCGGAAGGTTACGCGGACCTGTTAGCGCTTCGGCGCGAAGCAGGGAAGCTAAGCCCCGGTAAACGGCGGCCGTAACTATAACGGTCCTAAGGTAATGGCACACTTTTGTGTGTATTTCGTTGCCCTCTGTCACAGTAATGTGACAGTTAGCATTCGGCTATATGCTGGAAAACCCGTGTATCCGTCCGGTACTCGTCCTAGACTGCAGTAATGGTCTTGGGCAGTGACAATCCGAACGGTGCGGAAAATCAGCAGGAAAGGCTGATCAGGACTGGCTGGGTAATTGGCTTTGTAGATGGAGAGGGTTGTTTCTCTATCGGCTTCGTTCGGCAACCGAATCGGGGCGCTCGAAAGGGCTACGTCGCTGGTTACCAGGTTTTCATCGGTTTGTGGTCGCGCAGGGTGCCAAAAGCTATGCCTGTCTCGAAGAGCTCCGTGAGTTCTTCGATGCCGGACGTATCTACAGGAACCGGCGTAACGACAACCACAAGGAGGACATGTTCCAATTTGTGGTTGGACGCAGAAACGAGTTAGTTGACACGATCATTCCGTTTTTCACGGAGCATCCGCTGCATTCATCGAAGCGTGAAGATTTCGAACGCTTCGTTCAGTGCATGGAGATCGTGCAGACGGGTCGACACCGGACCGTGCAGGGTCTGGTGGAGATCGCAGAAATCACTCAAACGATGAACCACCGCAAGTCCAGGAAGGATCTGATCAGAATCCTCAGAGGCCATACGCCGAACACCCCGATAACGGGGTGAAGAGATGGTCCCATCTGCATGGCGACATGCAGGGAAAGCACGACGCAAGGACGTACTTTCCGCTCAGTGAATGTTTAGTACTGAGCAAGGCGCGAGCGAAATTCCTTGTCGGGTAAGTTCCGACCTGCACGAATGGCGCAACGAGTTGGACGCTGTCTCAACGAGAGGCTCGGTGAAATTAAAGTCTCGGTGAAGATGCCGAGTACCCGCAGAAAGACGGAAAGACCCCGTGAACCTTTACTGCAACTTGATATTGGAGTCTGGGGTATCTCGCTCAGGATAGGTGGGAGACTGTGAACCGGCGGCTTTGGCCGGCGGGGAGTCACCCTTGAGATACCACCCTTGGTGCTCTGGGCTTCTAACACCATGCCGTGATCCGGGTGGTGAACAGTGTCAGGTGGGCAGTTTGACTGGGGCGGTCGCCTCCTAAAGAGTAACGGAGGCGCCCAAAGGTTCCCTCAGCACGGTTGGAAATCGTGCGTAGAGTGTAAAGGCAATAAGGGAGCTTGACTGCGAGACCGACGGGTCGAGCAGGAACGAAAGTTGGGCTTAGTGATCCGGCGGTTGCAAGTGGAAGCGCCGTCGCTCAACGGATAAAAGGTACTCCGGGGATAACAGGCTTATCGTTTCCAAGAGTCCACATCGACGAAACGGTTTGGCACCTCGATGTCGGCTCGTCGCATCCTGGGGCTGGAGTAGGTCCCAAGGGTTGGGCTGTTCGCCCATTAAAGCGGTACGCGAGCTGGGTTCAGAACGTCGTGAGACAGTTCGGTCCCTATCTTCTGTGGGCGTTGGAGAGTTGAGAGGAGTCATCCCTAGTACGAGAGGACCGGGATGAACGTGCCGCTGGTGTATCTGTTGTCCTGCCAAGGGCATCGCAGGTTAGCTACGCACGGAACGGATAACCGCTGAAGGCATCTAAGCGGGAAGCCGTCCTTGAGATGAGCTCTCCCATCCCCTTGAGGGAGTAAGACCCCTGGTAGACCACCAGGTTGATAGGCCAGCGGTGCAAGCGCAGCAATGCACTCAGCCGACTGGTACTAATGGGTCGAGGGCTTGACGGATTATTTATTACCCATTGGCCTTGTGCGGTTTTCAAGCTCCACCGGGGCGAGTCTCGCAAAATTCCGGTGGCGCATAGCGAGGGGGAAACACCTCTTCCCATTCCGAACAGAGCAGTTAAGCCCCTCAGCGCCGATGGTACTTGGAGGGCAACCTCCTGGGAGAGTAGGTCGCCGCCGGTTCTTACTTGGGCCGCCCTTCGGGGCGGCCCTTTTCGTTGTTTGATGCGGGTGCGCTCGCTTCGGCCCCGTCAGTGGCGAAGCGGCTCACGAGCGCGGCCGTCAGGTCCGGCCGCTCGACGTTGGGCGAGTGGCCGGCGCTCGCGATGAGCTCGGTCTCGGCACCAACCGCACCGTAGGCGGCGAGCGCCTTTTCGGGTTTGGTATAGATCTGCTCTTCGGCTCCGAAGATCGCCAGTACTGGACCCCGGCATCCATCCGAGGCGCTCGTCGAGCGGACGGGCGTCCGTGTAGTAGCTCTCGCCGTCGGCCGAGTCGTCGTAGGAGGTATAGGTCAGGCGGCGGAAGTCCTCGACGAACTCGGCGGGAACGTCGAAATCCGGCGCAAAGCCGACGCTCGAGGCCGTTCCTCGATCGCGAAGTCGGGCGTCGCCCGCCAAAGCGCCTCGCCGATCACCGGAGTGAAGGTCAGGCGGCGGCGAGCGGCAGGTCGGCGCCATAGCCGTCGCTGTCGGGGGCCTGGTCGAGGATCACGAGGCGATCGACAAGCGCGTGGGGAGAGCTTCGCTCAGGGCGGTGCCGACGACGGCTCCCATCGAGTGTCCGACCACGGTCGCTTCTGCGCACGCCAAGCCTCTGCAGCGCCTGCGGCGACCAGCTTCGCCTGGTTCTCCATCGAGTAGCCGGAACTCGGCTTCTCGGAGCCGCCGTGGCCGAGCAGGTCGACGGCGACGACTCGGTGACGGCGTTCCAGCAGCGGCATCATCCGGTCCCACCAGTCGATCGCGCAGGTGAAGCCGTGGATCAGCACGATCGGCGAGCCCGCCGTGGCCCGCGGTCGACCACCTGCATTTCGCCGCCGGGAGCTCGAGGATCCTGCCGCCGGGCACGGTCACCTCCGCCGGCTCCGTCTCCGAGCCGGTGACGAGTGCGTTGACGCCGAGCAGGACCGCCAGCAGGCTGAGCGCTCCGTCGCGAATCTTGCGTCCTCTGTCTCATCGCGCCTCCAGGACCTTGTCGAGAAAGAGCTGCAGGCGCCGCTCGTACAGGCGCGGATCGACGTTCCAGGCCTGCGTGTGGCCGGCCTCGGGACGGCGAAGTAAGCTGACCCGGCGCGGCAGCGCCCGGGCGAACTCCTGGCTGGACTCGATCGGCACCAGAGCATCGTCGGCTCCGTGGAAGAGCAGGATCGGCAACCGGAAGGCCTCGGGGTGGCGCGCCGCGTCGAGGCTGTCCCAGTCGACGTCGATCCTCGCCTCGATCGCCCACTGGACGGGGAGCGCGGCCAAGGCGGGGAGGCCCATCTCGGTGGCGTTGAAGCGGAGGATCTCCTCCCAATCCAGCGCCGGCGCGTCGAGGACCAGGGCGGCGACGCGCGCCGCGCGCGGCGAGTGCTGCATGAACTGGGAGATCAGCGCTCCGCCCATCGAGTAGCCGACCAGGACGACCCGGCGTGCGCCTCGGTCGAGGGCGAAGCGAACGGCGGCGGCGAGGTCGCGCCACTCCGTCTGGCCCTGATGGTGGAGGCCGTCAGGGCTGCTCGGCGCGCCGAGGTCGTCGCGGTAGGTGATCAGCAGCGACGTCAGGCCTGCGCGCCGCAGGGCCGGGCGCAATGCGCAGGCCGACCTGGGGGTCGCTGTTGATCCCGTGCACGACGATCGCCCAAGTGGCCGCCCGGCCTCGGACCGCTTGCCGAGCCGGAATCAGCCAGGCCGGCATCGGCCCGAGCTCGCCGCCACGGTCTCCGAGCGGTAGGGCAGGCCCCTGGCCTGACGCGGATCGCCGGCGAAGACATCGGTATCGAGGCCGGCCTCCGTGCCGGGCGCCAGGTAACCGCGCACCGCGGACAGAGCGGCGGGTCACGGTCTCGGTCGACGTCTCGAGCACCGGTCCCACCACGGCGTGCCCGCCGTGCCAGACGAGGCCGTAATACCCGGGCCTCTCCGTCGCCTCTCCCGCTCGAGGACGATCTCGCTGCGACCGACGGCTGCGATCTCGACGTCCTCGGACCAGGGCGAGTGATCGGGAACCAGCACCCGCGAGGAGAAGTGCCAGCTCGAGCGCGGCGCCGACGGCCGACCGCGGCCACAAGGGCCAGCCGCTGCCAGGAGAGCCCAGCGCGGCAACCGCCGCCGCTTGACCGACCTGCGTCGGTCCCTCTGGCTCAGGCGCCGACGCCAAGGCCCGGTCGCTCTACGACTGCGCGGCGAAGCGAGCGATCGCCGAGCTCCAGGCTCCGGTGCTCCGCGATCGGTCGTTGCGGCGGCGGGCTTCGCAGGGGAGAGGCCGTCGCTCGACCTCCTCGAGCCCGTACTCGCCGAGCGTCGCGAAGTCGATCAGCAGGTCGACGGCGTCGGTCAGCGCGTTCGCTGATGTTTGTCTTCGGATCGAACATGAGTTCGTAAGCTACGGCCGCGTCTCCGGACGGCATCCCGATCCTGCATCATCTTCTTGCATCTCGCGCCGGCGATTAGCCCCGATTTGCGGCGCTTTTGTCGATCGGCGAAGCCGAGCACCAAGGCTGCGGTCGCCGCCGGGGCCTCGACGTTGGGCGAGTGGCCGGCATCCGGCGAGCAGCTTGATGCGGGCGCCCGGCACGGTGGACTGGGTATTCGGCCAGCGGCGCTGCCGGGTCGTCGATGATCTGCTCCTCGGCGCCCATGATCACCAGCAGCGGCTTACCGGTCGGCTTTGACGCTTCGGTCGAGGCTCTCTTCCTTGCCGAAGGCTTCCGAGGCGCTTGCCGCCTCGTCGTAGGCGCTGTAGGTCATCCGATCGACGTCCTCGACGAAGGCGTCGGGGACGTCGAATCCCGGCGCAAAGGCAACCTCGAGGCCCTTGCGCACGGCGAAGTCGGGACTTGATCCGCCACAGGGCGTCGCCGATCACCGGGAGCGAAGGCGAGCCGGGCGATCAGCCCGAGGTCGCCCTCTTCGTGGGTGGGGCCGGTGTCGACGATGACGATCCGGTCCACCAACCGCGGCGAGCGCTCGGCGAGAGCGACCGCGACCGTGCCGCCGAGCGAGTGGCCGACGACCGTCGCATCGCGGACGCCGAGCCTGCCGAGCGCCTCGGCGACCAGATCCGCTTGGTTCTCGATCTCGTATCCGGACTCGGGCTTCTCCGAGCCGCCGTGGCCGAGCAGGTCGACGGCGACAACGCGGTGATCTCGCTGCAGCTGCGGCATCATCCGGTCCCACCAATCGATCGCGCAGGTGAAGCAGTGGATGAGGACGATCGGCGAGCCGTCGCGCGGACCGCGTTCGACCACCTGCAGAGCGCCACCCTGCAGGCCGAGCACACGGCCGCCTGGCACCGTCACCTCGGCCGACTTCGTTTCCGCGCCGGTGACCAGCGCGTTGAGGCCGAGCAGCAGCGCCAACGCCAAGACCGACCCCGATCGCGATCGTCGCGCTCCGTCCCATCGCGGCCGTTACCCTAGCCGGAACCGATGGAGAAATTCGTCATCGATGGCGGCGTCGCCCCTCTCCGGGGAGCTGACGGCCGCGGGCAACAAGAACGCGGCGCTGCCGATCATCGCCGCCTGCCTGCTCACCGAGGAGGAGCTGCTGCTGCACCGCGTGCCGCGGATCCGCGACACCGAGGCGCAGATCGCCCTGCTGGAGCGGCTCGGGGTCGAGGCCGCCTGGGTGGCCGACAACAGCCTCCGCCTCTGCGCCGCCGGCGTCACCGAAGTCGCGGTCGACGAGGAGCTCTCGAAACAGATCCGCGCCTCCTTCCTCCTCGCCGGCCCGCTGCTCGCCCGCTTCGGCGAGGCCCGCATGCCGCCGCCGGGCGGCGACTTCATCGGCCGCCGCCGCCTCGACGCCCACCTCGACGCCTTCGCCGACCTCGGGGCGCGGGTCGAGGGCGATCGCTGGATCGAGCTGGCCGCACCGGCCGGCGGCCTGCGCCCCTGCTCGATCTTCATGGACGAGCCCTCGGTGATGGGGACCGAGAACGCGCTTGATGGCGGCCGCGCTGACGCCCGGCCCGACGACGATCTCCAACGCCGCCTGCGAGCCGCACGTCCAGGACCTGGCGCGGCTGTTGACCGGCATGGGCGCCGAGGTCGAGGGGATCGGCTCCAACGTGATGACCGTGCACGGCCGCGACCGCCTCGGCGGCGCCGAGCACACGATCTCGCCCGACCACATCGAGGTCGGCAGCTTCATGGCGCTCGCGGCTGCGACCGGCGGCGAATTGCGCATCCGCGGCGCCGAGCCCGCCGACCTGCTGATGGTCCGCCGTCAGTTCCGCCGCCTTGGGCTCGAGTCGACGATCGAGGAAGGCGACGTCCTCGTGCCGCCCGAGCAGCGGCTGCGGATCAAGTCGGACGTCGGCGACGCGATCCCGAAGATCGAGGACGGTCCCTGGCCGGCCTTTCCCGCCGACCTCACCTCGATCGCACTTTCTCTCGCCACGCAGGCGGACGGGGACGTGCTGATCTTCGAGAAGATGTTCGAGAACCGCCTCTTCTTCATCGACAAGCTGGTCGCGATGGGTGCTCGGATCACGCTCTGCGATCCCCATAGGGCGATCGTCAGCGGTCCGAGCCGGCTTCACGGCGAACGCGTCGAGAGCCCCGACATCCGGGCCGGGATGGCGATGCTCATCGCCGCGCTGGCCGCCGACGGGGTCTCGGAGATCGGCAACATCCGCCAGATCGACCGCGGCTACGAGGCGATCGACGAGCGGCTGCGGGGGCTCGGCGCGCGGATTGAACGGGTCTCTGCGGAGATACCGGCCTAGCGCGGCTTTCCGCCGCTCGCTCTCGTAAGGTCAGGCGGAATGATTCACCCAATACCGCCAGGAACCAGGGACGTCCTTGCCCGACGAGATGCGCGAGCTGCGCAAGCTCCACCTCGCCCTGCTCGAGGTCTTCGAGGGCCGCGGCTACGGCCAGGTGGCGACGCCGGCGATCGAGTACGACGAGGTGCTCGACGCGCGGCGACGGGCGGACCGCCGCCAGCGCCTACCGCTTCTTCGACGAGCGCGGCGACCTGCTGGCCCTGCGCTCGGACATGACCGTGCCGATCGCCCGCCTTGCCGCGACCCGCTACACCAATGCCGAGCCGCCGCTGCGCCTCTGCTACCTGGCCAACGCCTACCGGGCGGTGCGGCCGCAGCGCGGCCAGATGCGCGAGTTCGCGCAGGGGGGCATCGAGCTGATCGGCGCCCCAGCGCCAGGCGGTACCGCCGAGGTCGTCGAGGTGTTGACGGCGGCGCTCGACGCGGCCGGGCTCGACCGGGCCGTGATCGGCCTCGGTGACGCCGACCTCTTCCGGCAGCTGCTGGCCGAGCTGGGGGTCGAGGGCGAGGCGCGCGACTCGATCCTCGGGCGGCTAGCCACACACGATCTGGTCGGGCTCGAGTCAGAGCTGATGGAGGTCGAGGGAATGAGCGAGGAGCAGTGCGCCACCTGCGTCGCCCTCTCGCAGCTGCGCGGCGGCCGCGAGGTGCTGGAGCAGGCGCGCGGGCTGGGCGGTGCCGCCGTCGAGCGCGCCACGGCGCGGATCGGCGAGACCTACGAAGCGCTCGAGGAGCGCGGCGTGGCCGACCGGGTACGGATCGACCTCGGCCTGCTTCGCGACCTCGGCTACTACAGCGGCGCGATCCTCGAGGTCTACGACCCGGCACTTGGGCACGTCCTCGGCGGCGGCGGTCGTTACGACCGGCTGTTGAAGCGCTTCGGCCTCGACCTGCCGGCGGCGGGCTTCGCCCTCTACCTCGAGCGCGTCCATCTCGCCCAGCTCGAGGAGGAGTCGAGGGGGGTGGGATCGTGAGCGTCGAGGTGGCGGGAGCCGGTCGCGCCAAGGCAGATGGCCCGCTGAAGATCGCGGTGCCACGCGGCGCCCTGCTCGCGGGGACGCTCGACGCGCTCGACGCCGCCGGCATCGACACGGCCGCGGCTCGCGGCGAATCGCGCGCCCTGATCTTCCCCGGCGAGAAGATCAGTCTGGTGACGATGCGGCCCTCCGACGTCCCGACCTATGTCGAGGCAGGCGCCGCCGATGTCGGCATCACCGGCAAGGACGTGCTGCTCGAGCAGGCCGACCGGATGGTCTATGAGCTGCTCGATCTCGGCTACGGACGTTGCCGCATGGTGCTCGCCGGTCGCAAGGGCGACGAGCGGCTCGGCGAGGCGCAGCGGCGGCTTGGGATGATGCGGATCGCGACCAAGTATCCGCGGATCGCCGAACGCCACTTCGAGGCGACCGGCCGCCAGGTCGAGGTGATCGAGGTCAAGGGCTCGGTCGAGCTGGCGCCGCTGATCGGCCTCGCGGACGGCATCGTCGACCTGGTCGCGACCGGCCGCACCCTGGACGAGAACGAACTGGAGGTGCGCGAGGAGATCGTCGATTGCACGGCGCGCTTCGTCGCCAACCGCGTCGCCCACAAGCTCCGCTCCACCGAGGTCGACGATCTGACCGCGAAGCTGCGCGAGGCGACGACCGAATGAGGCTGCGCCGCTTCGAGTGGGAGGGAGCGGGCCCGACCGCCGCCGCGATCCGCGGCTGGACCGGGGAGTCCGTGCCGCGGGTCGACGTCGCGTCGATCGAACGCGAGGTGCGCGAGGGCGGCGACGAGGCCGTGCTGCGGCTCACCGCCCGCTTCGACGCGACCGATCGGGCGCCGAGCGCCCTGCTCGTCGATCCCGACTCGGCGGCGAGGGCGCTGGATGGCTTGGACACCGGCATCCGCGAGTCGCTCGAACTGGCCGCCGCCAATGTGCGTGCCGTCGCCGTTGCGCAGTTGCAGGGAGGAGCACGGGATGTGGAGCTACCGCAGGGCCAGAGCGTTGATCTGCGCGACGTGCCGGTGGGCGCCGCCGGCGTTTACGCCCCCGGCGGCAGGGCCGCCTACCCGTCGAGCGTCCTGATGTGCGCGATCCCCGCTCGCGTCGCAGGTGTCGAGCGCCTCGCCCTGGCTTCGCCGCCGGGCGCCCGACGGCACGCTCCACCCTCTGGTCCTCGCAGCCGCCGAGCTGTGTGAGGTCGACGAGGTCTACGCGATGGGCGGCGCCCAGGCGATCTTTGCGCTCGCGTACGGGACGGAGACGATCGCCCCCGTCGACGTAATCGCCGGGCCCGGCAACGCCTGGGTCCGCGAGGCGAAGCGGGCCGTCTACGGGGCGGTGGGCATCGACTCGCTCGCCGGCCCGTCGGAGCTGATGGTGGTCGCCGCCGCCGACACCGACCCGGAGTGGGCGGCGCTCGACCTCTGCGCCCAGGCCGAGCACGGTGGTGAAGGGGCGCTGGTCGCTGTCGCCGCTGACGCGGGGGTTCTGCAGACTCTCGGCGAAGCGACCGAGCGGGCCGCGGCGGCACGCCCCGGGGTCGGCGACGCGCCGCTTGCCATGGCGCTGGTCCCCGATCTGGACGCCGCGATCGACCTCGCCAACGAGTTCGCACCCGAGCACCTCGAGCTTCTGGTCGACGACGGGGCGGAACTGGCCGAGCGGGCGAGGACGGCTGGCTGTGTCTTCGTCGGCCACCACGGCGCCACCGCCTTCGGCGACTACGCCGCCGGTTCCAATCACGTCCTGCCGACCGGCGGCGCCGGTCGTTTCTCGGGCCCGCTCAGTCCCGGCGCCTTCCGCCGCCCGATCACGACCGTGAAGGTCTCCGCTGGGGCGGCGGCGAAGCTTGCTCCGCACGTCGAGGCGCTGGCCAGAGCCGAGGGCTTCCCCGTCCACGGCGAGTCGGCGATGATTAGACGATGACCAGGACGGCCGAAAGAGAGCGCAGCACCGCCGAGACGAAGATTCGTCTCGAGCTGGATCTCGACGGCGGCGAGTCGAGCGCCGAGACCGGCGTCGGCTTTCTCGACCACATGCTCGATCTGCTTGCGCGGCACAGTCGGCTTGGACTCCGCGTCGAGGCGAGCGGCGACCTGGAGACCGGCGCCCACCACACCGTGGAGGACGTCGGCATCGTCCTTGGGCAGGCGCTCGACGAGGCGCTCGGCGATCGGGCCGGGATCCGGCGCTACGGGTCAGCACTCGTTCCCATGGACGAGTCGCTGGCGGAGTGTGCGATCGATATCTCCGGCCGACCACTATGCGTCTTTGAGGCGGAGCTTCCGGCAACCTCGATCGCCGGTTTCGACACCGAGCTGGCCGAGGAGTTCTTCCGCGCCGTTGCCAACGGTGCCAAGCTGACCTTGCACGTCTCGGTTCGCTACGGCGCCAATGCACACCACATGATCGAGGCCTGCTTCAAGGCCTTCGCCCGCGCCCTGCGGGTCGCCGTCTCGGTCGATCCGGAGGAGAGCGGCGTGCCGTCAACCAAGGGGACGCTGAGCGAATGACGACCCGGATTGCGATCCTCGATTACGGCATGGGCAACCTGCGCTCGGTCGAGAAGGCGCTCGAGCACGTCGGCGTAACCGCGACGATTACCAACGATGCCGCCGCGGTGCGTGATGCCAACGGGGTGATTCTGCCTGGTGTCGGCGCCTTCCCCAAGGCGATGGAGCGGGTGCGCGAGCTGCGCCTCGACGAGCTGGTCGCCGAGCGGCGCGACGCCGGTGTGCCGATCCTCGGCATCTGTCTCGGACTGCAACTGCTCTTCGACTCCTCCACGGAGCTGGGTGGCGCCGACGGACTCGGGCTGCTGCCGGGAGGGGTGACTGAAATCGAGGCCGATGACCTCAAGGTCCCGCACATCGGCTGGGCGCCGGTGCGCTGGGAGCGCGAGTCGAAGCTGACCGAGGGGATCGAGAGCGAGACGCCCTTCTACTTCGTCCACACTTTCACGCCGCTCCCGGCTGAGGAGGATCTGCTCGGTACCGCCGCCTACGGCGCTCGCTTTGGCTGCGCGGCCGAGCGCGACAACGTCTACGGCGTCCAGTTCCACCCTGAGAAGTCGAGCGGCGCCGGCCTGCGCCTGCTCGCCAACTTCGCCGGGATCTGCGCGAAGACGCCCGCCGCGGCGTGATCCTCTACCCGGCGATCGACATCCGCGGTGGCAAGGCCGTGCGGTTGCTGCAGGGCGACTACGAGCGAGAGACGACCTACGACGCCGATCCGGTCGACGCGGCGAGGCGCTGGGCCGATGAAGGGGCCGAGTTCCTGCATGTGGTCGACCTCGACGGGGCGAAGGCGGGGGAGCCGCAAAACCTCGACGCGGTACGAGGGGTAGCCAGGGCAGTCGACTGCCCGATCCAGGTCGGGGGTGGCCTGCGCGACGCCGATTCGGTCTCGGCAGTGCTTGATGCCGGAGCGAAGCGGGTCGTGATCGGGACCGCGGCCCTCCGCGACCCGGAGTTCCTCGATGCGATGCTGGAGCAGCATGGGAATCGCGTCGTCGTCTCGGTCGATGCCCGAGGCGACAAGGTTGCGCTGGCGGGATGGACGGAAGCAGGTAAGGAGGGGGTGGTTGAGACCGTCGCGGCACTCGGCCAGCGCGGAGTAGCCCGCTTCCTCTGCACCGCGATCGAGGTCGATGGGACCATGGAGGGACCGGCGCTCGACCAGCTCAATGAGATTGCGGCTGGGACCGAGGCCCAGCTGATCGCATCTGGGGGAGTGGGAGAGCTCGCGCACCTCGAATCCCTCGCCCGCGATGCTGCCCCCAATGTCGAGGGCGCGATCGTCGGCCGCGCTCTCTACGAGCGCAAATTCACCGTGGCACAGGCCATCGAAGCGCTGGCTTAGGCCTCTACGCTAACCCCATGGCCCTGAAGCGCGTCATCCCCTGCCTCGACGTCGACGCCGGCCGTGTCGTCAAGGGCACCAACTTCGTCGGCCTTCGCGACGCGGGCGACCCAGTTGAGCTGGCCGAGCGTTATGACGCCGAGGGCGCCGACGAGCTTGTCTTCCTCGACATCACCGCCTCGCACGAGAAGCGCGAGACGATCGTCGAGCTGGCGCGGCGGACCGCCGACAACGTCTTCATCCCGTTCACGATCGGCGGCGGGATCCGCTCGGTCGAGGATGCGCAGGCCGTGCTCGACGCCGGCGCCGACAAGGTTTCCGTTAACTCGTCGGCCCTCGACCGGCCTGAGCTGCTGAGCGAGCTGGCCGACCACTTCGGTGCCCAGTGCGTCGTGATCGCGATCGATGCAAAGCGCGAGGAGGACGGCTGGGGCGTCTACGTCAACGGCGGCCGTAAACGAGTCGAGGGACGCGAGGCGATCGCCTGGGCGGCCGAGGCGGCCGAACGCGGGGCGGGGGAGGTGCTACTGACCAGCATGGACCGGGACGGGACCAATGACGGCTACGACCTCGAGCTGACCCGCGCCGTCGCCGAGGCGGTATCGGTACCGGTGATCGCCTCCGGTGGGGCCGGCACGCTCGACCACCTGAGTGAGGCAATCGCCGCGGGACATGCGGACGCGGTCCTCTGCGCTTCGATCTTCCACTACGGCCAGTACCGGGTGCGAGAAGCGAAGGAGCACCTGGCCGCCGCGGGGATCCCGGTACGGCGCTGAGCCCGCGCCCGTACCGGCCGCACGTGACCGCCGCTGGCGCCCCTTGACAAATCGCAGGGGCTTTCGGACAGACTCTCTGCCATGGAGTCAACCGAGGATCTCGCCGCGGCGCTGCGAAGCGTCTACCCAGAGCTCGAGACGGTAAGGGGCGCTGCGGGCGAGGAGGACGTCTACCTCGTCGGCGGCGCGGTGCGCGACCTGCTGCTCGGTCGCGGCCGCTCCGACATCGATCTGGTCGTGGTCGGCGATGCAGCGGCCCTCGCCGCAAGGCTGGGTGCCGAGACGATCGAGCACGAGCGGTTTGCGACGGCGAAGGTGCAGCTTGATGGCCATCAGGTCGATGTCGCCACGGCCCGTATCGAGACCTATCCGCAGCCGGGTGCCTTGCCTGAGGTCGCCCCCGCCGGCGGGATCGAGCCCGACCTTGCTCGCCGGGACTTCACGATCAACGCGATGGCCGTCCCGCTGCACGGCGAGCCGCGGCTGATCGACCCGCACAGGGGTCTCGCCGACCTGGAGAGTGGCCTGCTGCGGATTTTGCATCCCAAGTCCTTCGTCGACGACCCGACCCGGGCGCTGCGCGCGGCCCGTTACGCGGCACGGTTCGGACTCGAGCTTGAGCGGGAGACTGCGGCGCTGCTGCGCGAGGCCGACCTCGACACGGTCTCGGCCGATCGCCGGCGGGCAGAGCTGCTGCGGATCGCCGCCGAGGCGGACGCGAGCCGTGGATTCGAGCTGCTCGCCGAGTGGAATCTGGTCGAGCTGCGTCCCGGTGGCCCCAGTCTGGTGGACCGCGTTGACGACCTGCTTTCCGTCTCGCCGTGGTGTGAGCTCGTACCGCGCGACCGCGCCGTGGCGGCCGCTGCGCTCGGGCCAGCTGGCGGCGAGGAGGCGCTTGCCGCGGCGCGGCCGGCGCGTCCCTCCGAGGCGGTGCGGCTGGCCCGCAGCCACGATCCAGTCGAGCTGGCCTTGGCGCGGGCGCTCGGAGCTGAGTGGCTCGACCGCTACGTCGAGGAGTGGGACACGGTACGGCTCGAGATCGACGGGGCCGACCTGATCGCCGCCGGGGTCGCGGAGGGCCCGGCTCTGGGTCGCGGCCTCGCGGCAGCGCTGCGCGGCAAGCTCGACGGCGAGATCGACGGCCGCGAGCAGGAGCTGGAGACCGCGCTCGCGGCCGCGAGCGAAACGAGCGAGTGATGGAGTGGCGCGGGACTGACGGGGTCCGCTGGCTCGAGGCGGACCTGCCAGGGGCGCGGGTCGCCTTCTCGGCTCGCCTGGGAGGGGTCAGCGAGCCCCCCTTCGAGAGCCTCAACCTGGGCATCCTCACCGAGGACGACCCGGTGTCGGTAGTCGAGAACCGGCGCCGCCTCGCCGCCGCCCTCGGGCTAAGTCCCGAGCGAGTCTCGATCGGCCGCCAGGTGCATGGTGCCGAGCTGGCAACCCACGGCGGCTCTCAGGTTGGGACCCCGTTCGCGACCCCTGGTGCCGATATCCCCGAGGGCGACGGGCACGTCACCTCCGAGCCCGGCCTGGCCGCACTCGTCTTCGTAGCTGACTGCCTGCCGCTCGCCCTGGCCGGCCCACGCGGCGTTGCGATGCTGCACTGCGGCTGGCGTGGCCTCGCGGCTGGCATCGTCGCCCGCGGCGCCACGGCAGTCGGCGCCACCGACGCGGCGATCGGCCCGGGGATCGGACCCTGTTGCTACGAGGTGGGCGGCGAGGTTCTCGACGCCTTCGCCGGGCTCGGCGACGGGATCGCATCTGGCGGAAAGCTCGACTTGGCCGAGGTCGCGCGCCGGCTGCTGCACGAGGCCGGAGTCGAGCGGATCGAGACGGCCGGTCTCTGCACGAGCTGTGAGGCAGAGCTCTTCTTCTCCCATCGCCGCGACGCGGGCCGCACCGGTCGCCAGGCCGGCCTCGTCTGGCTCGATCCCGGGGAGGCCTGACGGTGCCTGGCCTTATCCACGGGCTCGACGCGGCGAAGATCGCCGCCAACCTGGAGCGGGTGCGTGAAGAGGTCGGCGAGGGAGTGGAGGTCCTGGCCGCGACCAAGTACGTGCCGCTGGAGGAGATGGGGGCCCTCGCCGATGCCGGCGTTCGCCTAGTCGGCGAGAACCGCCAACAGGATCTGGCCGCCAAGCACGAGCGCTGGGGCGATGCC
Source organism: uncultured Solirubrobacterales bacterium (assembly GCA_963844395.1). Classification (GTDB taxonomy): domain Bacteria; phylum Actinomycetota; class Thermoleophilia; order Solirubrobacterales; family 70-9; genus VRUE01. The sequence goes on from CAWJNX010000001.1 coordinate 99,066, forward strand.
TTCGAGTGGGACTTCATCGGCAACCTGCAGAGCCGCAAGGTCAAGCAACTGATGACGGTCTGCCGCCTGATCCACTCGGTCGCAACCGAGTCCGCCCTCGAGCAGCTCGGTCGCCACGCCGGTCCCCGCACGGAGGTCCTGGTCGAGGTAAACGTCGCTGGCGAGGAGGGCAAGGGCGGCGTTACCCCGGCCGAGCTGGGAGCCTTCGTCGAGCGCTGCCCGGTGCGGGTCTCGGGCCTGATGACGATGCCGCCGTTCAGCCTCGACCCCGAGGACTCGCGACCCCACTTCGCGCGTCTCGCGGAGCTCGCCGCGGCACACGGCCTGGAGCGGCTCTCGATGGGCACCTCGCAGGACTGGCGGGTCGCGGTGGAAGAGGGGGCGACGATCATCCGTCTCGGCACTGCGCTCTACATCTAGCGATCGCCGCGGAGGGTCCGACGGTATGAGCCATAATCCCTAGAGGAATCGGCTGTAAAGAGCCGAAACACGCACGCATGGCACTACGTGACAACTGGCATAGAGCGCTGGTCTACTTCGGGCTCGCCGAAGAGCACGAGCATCGGCCCGAATACGAAGACGACTTCGGGCCCGACGAAGAGGAGTTCGAGTCGCGCCGCGATTCGGGACAGGTGCGGCGGCTGCCGACCTCGCGCCGTGCACGCCGCGACGAGATCGATGACATCTTCGCCGACGACGAGCCGGTTTCCGCTTCCCGTACCCGCGTTCTGCGGCCGGTTGGCGAGGATTCCGACGTCAAAGTCCACCTCGTCATCCCGCGCAACTTCAACGACGCCCAACAGGTTGCCGACCAGTTCAAGCGGTCGGTGCCGGTGATCCTCAACCTGCAGACGACCGACCACGAGCTGTCGAAGCGGATGATCGACTTCTGCTCCGGTCTCACTTATGCGCTTGAGGGCGGGATGCAGCGGATTGCCGAGAAGATCTTTTTGTTGACGCCTCGGAATGTTGAGGTTTCTGCCGAGGAGAGGGCTCGGCTGCTCGACAAAGGGTTCTTCAACCAGTCCTAAGCTCAGGGCGTGGGGGAGGGTCGGGTGCCTCTCCGCCTTGCTGGCTTTTTCGCCGCACGCGCTACCACTCTCGTTGAGTGATCTGTGCGAAAAAGATGACGCCGCTGCGGCGGAGAGGCACCCGACCCTCCCTCTACGGCCATGACTAGTCTGCGCTGCATGGTTATTGGCTTTTGTGGGTCCGGGAACATGGCTGGGGCCATCGCCAAGGGGTGGGCCGAGAGTTGGGGTCAGATGCTGTTTTCCGATGCTGACTTCGATAAGGCTCGCAAGTTGGCCGGAGAGCTGGGTGGGGAAGCTGTCGGGTCCAACGGGGAGCTGGCGGAACGGGCCGATGTTGTGGTCCTTGCGGTCAAGCCTGGTGCCCTGCAGCAGGCGGCCGGTGAACTGGCCGATGTGAGGTCGGTCATTTCGATCTTGGGGGCGACGCCGCTGGAGAAGGTCCAAGCCGCATTTCCTGAGGCTGAGGTCGGACGGGTCATGCCCAACCTCGCTGTGGAGGTGGGGCAGGGCGTTCTATGCGTTACCGGTGAGTTCAGCGCCGAGGTTCGAGAGAAACTGGGACTGCTTGGATCGGTCGTCGAGTTGCCGGACTCGCAATTCGATCTCGCGACTGCGTTGATGGGCTGTTCACCGGCGTATTTCGCCTTGGTGGCCGAGGCGCTCGCTGACGCTGGCGTCAGCGCCGGCCTAGACGAGAAGCTGGCCGAGAAACTCGTTGTCGAGGCTGCGGCTGGCACTGGATCGCTGATGCGCATCCGACGTCCCGCCGATGTTCGAGTTTCTGTCACCTCACCGGGCGGCAGCACGGAAGCAGGCTTGGAAGCACTTGAGCGCGAAGGCGCTCGCGAGGCCTTCGAGGCGGCGGTGAGGGCTTCGCTGGCGAGAATGGAAGGGCGATGAGCGCCAGCGTGTTTCTTTTGGCGCTGACGCGCAACGACGTCGCCGACTACGTCAGTGCCCTCTTCCTCGTCTACATCGTGCTGATCTTGATCAGGGTGCTGATCTCGTGGATTCCGCGCATGCCTTACAACCCGACCTTGCGAAAAGTGCTCGACTTCGTCACCGAGACGACCGACCCGTATCTCAACCTCTTTCGTCGCATCATTCCTCCGCTCGGGCGCGGCGGCTTCGGGCTCGACCTCAGCCCGATGATCGGCCTCATCGTCCTCTTCATCCTGCAGGCGATCGTCGTCAATCTGATCTCCGGGTGAGCGGCGGCGCCGACCGCGCCTGGCGCCTTGCCGGCGCGCTCTGCGGCCTCGTCGTCGCGCTCGACCAGGCCGTCAAGGCGGTTGTCGAGGCGAATCTCGTCCCCGGCGAGCACATTGATCTGCTGGGTCCAATCGGCCTCACCCTTGTCCACAACCGCGGCGTTGCCTTCGGGCTGGCGAGCGGCGGCGGCGTGGCGCTGATCGCCCTCGTCGTGGTCGCCCTCTTCTTCGTCGGGGCGCTTTTTGCTCGCGATCCGAACCGGCCCGGGATGTGGATCGCGGTTGGGCTGCTGGCCGGCGGTGCCCTCGGCAATCTCGCCGACCGGGTGCGGGCCGATGCGGTCACCGACTACATCGATGTCCTCTCCTGGCCGCCCTTCAACCTCGCCGATGTCGCGATCACCCTTGGCGTCGCCGTACTGGCGCTGGGCTACCTGCGCGAGTCCTGATGAGGCGGATCGATCAAGCGTGCATATCTGATTCTTCGCGCCGTGGGCGAAGCCGAAGGCAGTGTGCTGGATGAGCGAGCTGCGCGTCGTCCACCTCGACGAGGCGCTCGCGGTGGTCGACAAGCCGGCCGGGCTGGTCGTCCACCCGGCGCCGTCGCATCGGGGAGCGACCCTGGTCGACGAGCTGGGGGAGATCCTCGGTGGCGGCGCCGACCCCGAGCGCCCGGGCATCGTCCACCGCCTCGACAAGGGGACCAGCGGTTTGCTCGTCGTCGCCCGCAGCGACGAGGTCCACGCCGCGTTGCAGGCAGCCGTCCGCGAGCGTGAGGTCGAGCGTGTCTACCTGGCGCTGGCCGGTGGCCGCCTCGCCTCCCGCACGGGGACTATCGACGCGCCGATCGGCCGCGCTGCGCGGCAGCGCCACCGGATGGCGGTCTCAGGCGCCGCTCCCCGCCAAGCCAGGACCCACTTCGAGGTGCTCGAGCTGCTCAGCTCGGAGACCTACCTCGAGGCGCGCCTGGAGACGGGCCGCACGCACCAGATCCGCGCCCACTTCGCCGCGATCGGCCACCCGCTGGCCGGCGACCCCACCTACGGCGGCGAGGAGAAGTACGGGCTCACCAGGCAGTTCCTGCACGCCCACCGGCTCGCCTTCGCCCATCCGGTCGGCGGCGAGGCGATGAGCTTCACCTCCGAGCTGCCCGCCGACCTGGCGGCGGCGCTCGAATCCGCGCGGGCCGCCTAGTCCAGCGCTCCGCACTACAATCCTTCAGTTCAAACCGACCCCGTCGTTGCGTCCCGGATCCTGACCGGCCACAAGGCCGAGTCCCCGGCTAGGGCGGCGGGCTTCACCTAAAACCAAGGAGACTTTTCGAAATGCCAGAGGCAGGCCTGAAAGAGCTGCTGGAGGCCGGAGTCCACTTCGGCCACCAGACGCGCCGCTGGAACCCGAACATGCGCCGCTACATCTTCGGCGAGCTGGACGGGATCCACATCATCGACCTGGTCCAGACCGAGGCGCTGTTGGAGAACGCCCGGCGCTTTGCCGGCGAGCTGTCCAGCGGCGGCGGCACGGTGCTGTTCGTCGGCACCAAGAAGCAGGCCCGGGGCCCGGTCAAGGAATGGGCCGACCGCTGCAAGATGCCCTACGTCAACCAGCGCTGGCTGGGCGGCCTGCTGACCAACTTCAACACGATCTCGCAACGGATCTCGCGCCTGCACGAGCTGACCGCCTGGCAGGACGAGGGCAAACTCGACCTGCTCCCGACCAAGGAGCGGATGGGGATGCAGGCCGAGCTGACCAAGCTCGAGTACAACCTCGGCGGCGTAAGGGACATGGACCGCCTCCCCGACGCGGTCTTCGTCACCGACCTGAAAACCGAGGAGATCGCCGTGCGCGAGGCGGTTCGGCTGCGAATCCCGATCATCGGCCTGGTCGACACCAACTGCGACCCGAAGCCGATCGACTACGTGGTTCCGGGCAACGACGACGCGATCCGCTCCTGCCAGCTGGTGATCGGCACGATCGGCGCCGCGATCGACGAGGGCGCTGGCTCCTGGCGGGTCCAGGAGGAGCGCCGCCTCGCCGTGGAGATGGAACGGCGCAAAAAAGAGGACGAAGAGCGCAAGAAGCGTGAGGAGGAAGAGAAAGCTCGCAAGGAGGCTGAGGAGGCGGCTAAAAAAGCTGCCGAGCAGGCTGCGCTGGCCAAAGCGGCCGAGGCGGCGGCTGCTACTCCGGCTCAGCCGCCACAGCGGCCGCCTGCACCTCCGACTAGGGCTCCAGCGTCGCCGCCCGCGGGTCCTGTCGCGGGGCAGGGCTCCTCGTCCTCGCAAGCTGCGGGCGAGGAACCCAGCCCCACGCCACCCGCGGAGGCGAAGGAGGCAGAGAAGCAGGCTCCCGTCGCGCCGGACACCCCTGCCGAGGGGGAGAAGGGGGACGCGAAATGAGCGTCTCCGCTGCCGATGTCAAAGCACTTAGGGACAGGACCGGGGCGGCGATGATGGATTGCAAAGCTGCTCTTACCGAGTCCGATGGGGATGTCGATCGGGCTATCGAGATTCTTCGGGTAAAGGGGCAGGCCTCTGCTTCGAAGCGGGAAGGTCGTGGGACTAGCGAGGGGGTTATTGCTTCTTACGTCCATGCCAATGACAAGGTCGGGGCGATGGTCGAAGTGCAGTGCGAGACCGATTTCGTCGCTCGGAACGAGGACTTCAAGGCTTTTGCCTACGACGTTGCGCTGCACGTCGCTGCTACGGCACCGATGTACGTGTCCTCCGAGGAGATCCCGGCGGAGGAGCGCGATGCCGAGCGGCGGGTCTTCGAGGAGAAGGCGCGCGAGGACGGCAAACCCGACAACGTGGTCGAGAAGATCGTCGAGGGCCAGCTGGCCAAGTGGGCGAAGGAAGTCGCGTTGCTCGACCAGACCCACGTCAACGCCGAGAAGCACGAGTCGAAGTCAATCGAGGAGCTGCGCCAGGAGCTGGCGGCGAAGACCGGCGAGAACGTCCGCATCGCCCGCTTTGCGTACTTCCGCGTAGGCGAGTAGGGCCGGCTGAAATCCTCATCCCCGGATAGGCTCCTGGCGAGCGCAGCCGCTCCGACCGCGATGGACGCCGAGCCGAAATTCAGCCGCATCCTCCTCAAGCTCTCGGGCGAGGCACTGATGGGAGAGCGCCAGCACGGCACCGATGCGGACGAGGTGCAGCGGATCGCCCGTCAGGTCGCCGCAGGTTCGCAGTCGCGGCGTCGAGATCGCGATCGTGGTCGGCGCCGGCAACATCTACCGCGGCCTGCAGGGCGCCGCGGCGGGCATGGACCGCGCGACTGGCGACTACATGGGAATGCTGGCGACCGTGCTTAACGCGCTCACCCTGCAGGACGCACTGGAGACGATGGGCGAGCACACCCGCGTGCTCTCGGCGATCGACGTCAAGGAGGTCGCCGAGCCTTACATCCGCCGCCGCGCCATGCGCCACCTGGAGAAGGGGAGGGTCGTGATTTTCGCGGCGGGGACCGGCAACCCGTTCTTCACCACCGACACGGCGGCGGCACTACGCGCCCTCGAGATCCACGCCGGCGCGATCCTAATGGCCAAGAACGGGGTCGAGGGCGTCTACGACGCCGATCCGGCGATCCACCCGGAGGCCGAGTTCATCCCCGCGCTTACCCACCGCGAGGCGATCGAGCGCGGTCTCAAGGTGATGGACTCGACCGCCCTCTCCCTCTGCATGGACAACGACCTACCGATCTACGTCTTCAACATGGGCGACGAAGGCAACATAGATAGGATCGTCAGCGGCGAGAAGGTGGGGACGCTGGTCTCCAGCGGGCCCGCCGCGTGACCGGAGAGAGGACCCAGTGGAGCTGATCGACGAGCTACTCGAGGACGCCGACGGCCGCATGCGGAAGTCGGTCGAATCAAGCCGTGGCGAGCTGGCCACGGTGCGCACCGGACGAGCCTCGCCGCACTTGCTGGACCGGATCAGCGTCGATTACTACGGCACGCAGACGCCGCTCAAGCAGCTCGCCAACGTGGCGACCAGCGATGCGCGATTGCTTACCGTGACGCCGTTCGACAAGGGCGCGATCGGATCGATCGAGAAGGCGATCGGCGAGTCCGACGTCGGCTTGACGCCGAGCAACGACGGCAACGTGATCCGCCTCCAAGTGCCCGAGCTGACCGAGGAGCGGCGTCGCGAGATGGTCAAGGTTGTCCACGGTGTCGCCGAGGAGGGGCGCGTCGCGGTCCGCAACATCCGCCGTGACACGATGCACGACCTGCGCGAGCTGAAGAAGGAAGGCGAGGTGGGCGAGGACGACGAGCGCCGCGCTGAGGCCGCCCTGCAGAAGCAGACCGACGCGGCGATTGCCGAGATCGACGAGCTCCTGAAGGGCAAGGAAGCCGAGATCCTCGAGGTGTGAGCGCCTCCGCGCGGTACGTCGCGATCATCACCGATGGCAACGGTCGGTGGGCGCAGAAGCGGGGTCTGCCGGTCGTCGAGGGGCACCGGGCGGGCGCCGACGCGGTCAAGGCGCGGCTGCGCGACGCCGCCGAGCTGGGGGTCGAGGAGCTGACCGTCTTCTCCTTCTCGACCGAGAACTGGTCGCGGCCGGCCGAGGAGGTTGAGGGACTGATGCGGATGTTCGGTGAGCGGATCGACGCCGAGACCCCCGAGCTGCGCTCCGAAGGCGTGCGGATGCGCTTTATTGGTCGCCGCGAGGGCATCGCGCCCGAGCTAGTCGAGCGGATGCACTGGGCCGAAGCGGAGACCGCCGCGAACGACCGTATCGTCCTCTTCGTTGCCTTCAACTACGGCGGTCGGGCGGAGATTGTCGACGCGGCGCGAACCTTCAAGGGAGGCTCCGAGGAGGAGTTCCGAGCCACCCTCTATGCCCCCGACATGCACGATCCAGACCTGCTGATACGAACCAGCGGCGAGCGCCGCCTCTCCAACTATCTGCTCTGGCAGTGCGCCTACTCCGAGCTGGTCTTTCGCGACGAGCTGTGGCCGGACTTCACGCGCGAGGTCTTCGAAGGGTCGCTGCGCGAGTTCGAGGCGCGCCAGCGTCGCTTCGGGGCAAGGAGCTAGCGGTGGAGTCCGGGCACGAGGGGCCACGGGAGCGGCAACCGAGAAGAGGGGACTTCGACCGGGCGATTGACCTCTTCGAGGGGCTGGAGGAGGACCAGGCCGCGGAGGAGGAGGGCGAGCCGGCGCCGCAACCTCCACCGCACCGCCGCGCGCTGCGCGGCGAGACGGCGCGGCGGATCCTCGTCGCGATCCCTTGGATCGCTTTCGCGATCGCGATCACGGTGCTCGGCGGCCTGCCCTTCGCGGTGGCGATAGCGGGCGTCGGCCTGATCTGCCTGCGCGAGTACTTCGTAATGACCGCGGCGCTGCGGCCGATCCAGATCGCCGCCTATGTCGCGCTCGTGGCGATGGTGGTCGCCGCCCACTTCGGGACCGCCTTCAACGTCCTCCTCGTCCTCGCCGCGTCGTTTCCCCTGTTCTTCTTCTTCGGAGCGGACCGCAAGCACCGCGACGGGGTGACGGTGTCGATCGGGATCACGCTGCTGGCCGTCGTCTGGATCGGGCTGCCGCTGGTCCACGCTGTGCTGCTGCGCGACCTGCCCGACCACGGAGCTGCGCTGTTCATCGACGTGCTGGTCGGCACCTTTGCCACCGACACCGGCGCCTACGCGACCGGCCGCATGTTCGGCTCGCACCGGATCGCTCCCAGCCTCTCGCCCAACAAGACGCTGGAGGGCCTGATCGGCGGCTTCCTGATCGGCACGATGGGCTTCTGGTTCGCCGGCCTCTACCAGGACTGGCTCTCGGGGATCGACGCGCTGATCATCGGCGCCGCCGTGGCCGCGATCGCCCCGGTCGGCGATCTCTTCGCCTCGATGGTCAAGCGCGACCTCGGCCGCAAGGACACCGGCCGCCTGTTCGGTCCGCACGGCGGCCTCCTCGACCGCCTCGACGCGGTCCTCTTCACGATCGTCGTTGGCTACTACCTCTCGGTGCAGTTCGTTTACTGAGTCGCGGGGGAGCGTCCCTATGCTCTGTCGTCGATGAAGAAGCTGGTGATACTCGGGTCGACCGGCTCGATCGGGACGCAGGCGCTGGAGATCGTCGCCGGCTCGGAGGAGCTGCAGGCGGTCGGGCTTGCCGCCAATGGCAGCTGGGAGCGACTGTTGGAGCAGGCGCGGCAGCATGGCGTGCCGACCGTGGCGCTTGCCGACGAGGAGGCCGCCAAGCGCGCCCGCTCGGCCTGGGACGGTCGCGTGCTGGCCGGCGAGGAAGGCATCCGCGGGCTGATCGCGTCTTCTGGAGCCGACTTGGTCCTGAACGGCATGGTCGGGGCCGCGGGACTGGGGCCGACCGTGGTCGCGCTCAGCGAGGGGATCGACGTCGCGCTCGCCAACAAGGAGAGCCTGGTGATCGGCGGTGAACTGACGATGGCACTGGCCGAGGCAACCGGGGCGAGGCTGCTGCCGGTCGACTCCGAGCACTCGGCCCTCTTCCAGCTGATCGGCGCCGAGCAGCCTGGGACGGTCGAGCGGCTCGTGCTAACCGCCTCGGGCGGTCCGTTCCGCGGCCGTACTGACTTGGCTGCGGTCAGCGTCGAGGACGCGCTCGCCCATCCCACCTGGCGGATGGGCGGCCGGATCACGATCGACTCGGCGACGCTGATGAACAAGGGCTTCGAGGCAATCGAGGCGCATTATCTGTTCGGCGTCCCTTACGAGCGGATCGAGGTCGTCGTCCACCCGCAGTCGATCGTCCACTCGCTGATCGACCTCAACGACGGCGCCACGCTTGCGCATCTGGGGTATCCCGACATGCGGGTGCCGATCTCCTACGCGCTGCACTTTCCCGAGCGCGCCGACAGCGACGTACCCCGCCTCGAGCTGGCCGCGGTCGGCGAGCTGAGCTTCGAGCCGCCCGACCTGGAGACCTTCGCCTGCCTGCGGCTGGCGCTGGAGGCTGGGCGGGCGGGGGGGACGGCTCCCTGCGTCCTCAACGCCGCCGACGAGGTTGCGGTCGGCGCCTTCCTCGAGGGGCGGATCGGCTTTACCGCGATCCCGGCGGCGATCGAGGCGGTGCTTGGGGAGATGCCTGCGCAGCCGGTGACCCACTTCGAGGACTTGTTCGCGGTGGACGCCGAGGCGCGACGCCGCACCGAGGAGCAGGTCGGGGGGTTGGCGAGGGTATGAACTGGCTCCTGATCTTCCTCGGCTTCTCGGCGCTGATCATCCTCCATGAGGCCGGCCACTTCTTCGCCGCGAAGGCGACGGGGATGCGGGTCGAGCGCTTCTTCCTCTTCTTCGGGCCGACGATCTGGTCGTTCAAGCGGGGAGAGACCGAGTACGGAGTGAAATCGATCCCGCTCGGCGGCTACGTGAAGATCACCGGCATGAACCCGGAGGAGGAGGTCCCTCCGGAGGTCGCTCACCGCGCCTACTACCGCCAACCGGTCTGGAAGCGGATCGTGGTGATCGCGCGCGGGACCCGCGGTCAACATCATCCTCGCGTTCGCGATTTTCTTCGTTGTCTTTTTCGCCAACGCGCAGCAGGCGACCCAGTCGGTCGGTGAGGTTATGGCGGGCAAGCCGGCGGCGAAGGCGCTGCAATCCGGGGACAAGATCCTCGCTGTCGATGGCAGGTCCTTTCCGGGCATCGAGCGCGAAGCGCGGCTGAAACGCTTCCGCGACCAAGTCGCCTCGCATAAGTGCGCCGGCAAGCAGGTTCAGGGCTGCGAGGCGGCGACGCCGGTGGCGCTGCGGGTCAGCCGTGACGGGGAGATCAGGACGATCTCAATCACCCCGGTCTACGAAAAGGCGGCCGGGCGCGCCCTGCTCGGCTTCTCGTACGGCACCGAACCCACCGAGATCAGTATCAGCACCGCCACCACTCGCTCCGCGGACACGATGTGGCTGGTCGTCGAGCGCACGGGATCGGTTTTCGTCCGCATCTTTGAGTCCGAGCAGCGCAAGCAGATATCCGGGATCGTCGGCATCAGCGACGTCGGCAACCAGGTAATCGATATCGGAGTCTGGCCATCGCTGCTGCTGCTTGGCCTGGTCAGCCTCTCCCTCGGCCTGATCAATCTGCTGCCGTTCCTGCCGCTCGACGGTGGTCACATCTTCTGGAGCCTGGTCGAGAAATTGCGTGGCCAGCCGGTCTCCATGAGGGTGATGGAGCGGGCCACCGTGGTCGGATTCGCCCTGGTCGACGATGCTGTTTTTCATCGGACTCAACAACGACATCGGGCGGCTTGGCGGGGACGGGTACGACATCCGCTAGCGGGCCAGCACCGCCGCCCGGATAACCTCTCTATATGGCTTCCAAACGCCAAATCTTCGTCGGCGGCGTGCCGATCGGCGGCGGTGCGCCGGTCGCCGTGCAGACCATGACCAAGACCGAGACCGCCAACCTGGCGGCGACGATGGAGCAGATCCGCAAGGTCGCCGACGCGGGGGCGGATCTGGTGCGGGTCGCGGTGCCGCGCGACGACGACGTCGAGGCGCTGAAGACGATCGTCAAGGAGTCGCCGATCCCGGTGATCGCCGATATCCACTTCAACCACACGCTGGCGCTGAAGGCGATCGACGCCGGCGCCCACTGCATACGTCTCAACCCCGGCAACATCGGCGGTCGCGAGAAAGTCGCCGAGGTGGCAATGAGGGCGACCGCGGCTGGCGTGCCGATGCGGATCGGGGTCAACTCGGGCTCGCTGCCCAAGCACCTGCACGAGCTGGAGCGCGAGGCGCCGGTCGAGGCGCTGGTCGCCGCCGCGGTCGAGTTCGTCGAGCTGATGGAGAGCCTCGACTTCGAAGACTTCAAGGTCTCGATCAAGTCGACCAACGTGCCCAACACGATCGCCGCCAACCGGATGCTGGCCGAGAAGATCCCCTATCCGCTGCACCTGGGGATAACCGAGGCCGGGACGAAATGGTCGGGCTCGCTCAAATCCGCCGTCGGGCTCGGCACGCTGCTCGCCGACGGGGTCGGCGACACGATTCGGATCAGCCTCTCGACCTTCCACGCCGAGGAGGAGGTCAAGGTCGCCTGGGAGATCCTCAAGGCGCTGCAGTTGCGCGAGCGCGGCCCGGTCCTGATCGCCTGCCCGACCTGCGGCCGCCTCCAGTTCGACATGGACTCGGTCGTCGCCGAGATCGAGCAGCGCCTCGAGGCCTACGCCGAGCCGATCGAGGTCGCCGTGCTCGGCTGCGCGGTGAACGGGATTGGTGAGGCGAGCCATGCTGACTTCGGGATCACTGGGGCCAAGAACGAGGGCCTGATATTCGCCCACGGCAAGCCGCTGCGGAAGGTGCCACAGGACAGCCTGGTCGATGCACTCTTCGAGGAGATCGACAAGTCGCTTGATCGGGGCAAGGTCGAGGTGGACGAGGTGAAAGCCGCCGAGGGCGGAGCCTGGCTGGCCAAGATCGAGGAGGAGAACGCCGGCGAACTTACGCCTGAGCGGATTGCGCAGCTCGAGCATGAGGCTTCGCAGAAAGGCGAGTCGGACAAGGTTTTGCTTGACGAGGATGCGTCTCCTACCGCGGGACGGAGATTCACCAGAGCCTAGGCGGGCGGGTCCTGTCGCGGGGCAGGGGTCCTCGTCCTCGCAAGCTGCGGGCGAGGACCCCAGACCCCACGCCACCCACCCGAGATAGGTTTCCCGCGTGACTCGCCTCAGTCAGACGTTCCTGCCGACTCTCAAGGACGCGCCTTCCGATGCTGAGGCTGCGTCTCACAAGCTGATGGTGCGGGCAGGCCTTATCCGCCAGTTGGGGGCGGGGCTTTGGACTTATTTGCCTGCTGGGTGGCGGTCGGTTCGGAAGGTTGAGGCGATTCTGCGGGAGGAGATGGAGGGGGTCGGGTGTCAGGAGATGCTGATGCCTGTGCTTCAGCCGGCTGAGGCTTGGGAGAAGACTGGCCGCTACTCGATCGACGAGCTATTCAAGCTGGAGGATCGGAAGGGCGCTTCGATGGTCCTCGCGATGACCCATGAGGAGTGCTTGACGTATCACGTGGCTCGGGAGGTTCGGTCTTATCGGGACCTACCTTTGATGCTCTTTCACATTCAGACGAAGGAGCGCGACGAGCCTCGGCCTCGGGCTGGCGTGCTGCGGACGCGTGAGTTCACGATGAAGGACGCGTACTCGTTCGATCGCGACGAGGAGGGGTTGGCGCGGTCTTATGAGTTGCAGAGCGAGGCCTACGCGCGGATCTTCGACCGTTGCGGGTTGCGCTGGCACCGGGTCGAGTCGGATGTCGGGATGATGGGCGGGTCCGGGGCGCACGAGTACATGGCGCCCTGTCCTGCCGGCGAGAACGAGGTGGCGCTGGCGCCCGGTTACGCCGCCAACGTCGAGATCGCTGCGGCGGAGCCGCAGCCGGTGGAGCTGCCGGCGGCGCTGGAGGAGCCACAGGAGGTGCCGACCCCCGGCTTGACCACGGTCGAGGAGGTCTCCGACTCGCTCGGGGTTGCTCCCGGCGCACTGATCAAGGCGATGCCGGTCGTCGTCGAGGGGCGGGGAACGGTGGTAATCCTTGTCCGCGGCGACCACCGGCTCAACGAGATCAAGCTGCGCAACGCGCTCGGGGCCGACTTCCGCCAGGCGCGCAGGCGGAGGAGATCGAGGCTGAGCTGGGGCCGGACGGGCTTCGTCGGTCCTGTGGGCACCGGCCTGCCCGTGATCAAGGACGCGGCGATCCAGGGCGACTCCTACGTGACCGGCGCCAACCGGCCCGACGCCCACCTGCGCGGCGTGCAGCCCGGGCGCGACTTCGAGTTCGAGGAGCTGGACGTGCGCGCGGTCGAGGCTGGTGACGCCGCGCCGGGAGGCGGCACGATCGAGATCGAGGCGGCGATCGAGATCGGCAACATCTTCAAGCTCGGCACCCGCTACTCGGAGCCGCTCGGCGCAACCTACCTCGACGAGGGCGGGAACCGAGCGGCCGATCGTGATGGGCAGCTACGGGATCGGGCCGGCGCGGATCCTGGCGGCGGCAATCGAGCAGGATGCCGACGAGCGGGGCATCGTCTGGCCGCCGGCGCTGGCGCCCTGGCAGGTGCACCTTGTCTCGCTCGCCAAGGCCGGCGAGCCGGAGCGAGAGGCGGCGGACAGCCTTTATGAGGCAGCTGCGCGACGCCGGCGCTGAGGTCCTCTACGACGACCGCGATGCCGGGCCAGGGGAGAAGCTGACCGACGCCGAGCTGCTTGGCTGCCCGCTGCGTCTGGTTGTCGGACGCCGTGGCCTCGCCAAGGGCATCGTCGAGGCAAGCGAGCGGGCCGGCGGCGCCGAGCACGAGCTGCTCGTCGATGAGGCCGCCGCACGGGCCATGGCGCTGCTGCAGCCCGGCGATGGCTGACACGGCTCCCTTCGGACGCGGCCGCGTTCGCCGCCTTCTCGGCCTCGACCGCAGCGGCCCGCCGCCCCGCCAGACCCGCGAGGGTGAGCCGCTCAATCCCTGGACGCTCCCCAACCTGGTCGGCTACCTGCGGATCGCCGGCCTGCCGGTCTTCCTCTACCTCGCCTTCGAGTCCGGCGACGGCCGCAGTGTCGCCGCCGCGACTGTCTTCTGGCTGATCTCCGCCGGCGACTACCTGGACGGGCTCCTCGCCCGCGTCACCGGCCAGTACAGCCGTCTCGGAGCGATGCTCGACCCGCTAATCGACCGTCTCACGATCCTCTCCGGCGCCGTCGTCTGCTGGCACTTCGAGCTGCTGCCGCGCTGGGCGCTCGCCGCGCTTGCCGTCCGGGAGGTGGCGATGCTCGTCCTCGCCCAGTACGGCTTGCGCCACGGCGTCCAGATCGCCGTCAACTGGCCGGGCCGCCTCTCGGTCTTCCCGATCATGGGAGGGATCTTCTTCGCCATGCTCTTCGAGGGCTGGGGGCCGGAAGCGGCGCTGATCGTCGGCCTCGGGATGGCGATCGTAGCGACCGTCCTCTACGCCCAAAGCGGCTGGCGGGCGGTGCGCTCGAACGGCCCGCAATCCGGCGCCCAGGGTCCATAACCTTCAACCTTCAGTTGACCCTTTGCCGAAGCGACCTATAATCGGTTGTCAGCGGCCAACGGAGGCAAGACCTCCCGATTAAGGAGTGAGATGGAGGACACCTTTCCCGATCTCGGTTCCCTCAGCGACGAAGAGCTGAAAGAGCTGATCGACAAGCTGACCGAGGAGGAGGACGAGATCTCCTACCGGCGGCGGGTCCTGCACGGCAAGATCGACATCCTGCGCGCCGAGCTGGTCAACCGGTTGCGGCACAAGCACGAAAGTGGCGACTCGCTGATCTCCGGCGACGACGTCGCGCAGCTGACCGACATCCTCGCCGGCAAGGCGCAAAAACCGCCCCCGAGGACAAGCCGGCGGCTTAGGAAGAGCGATGGCCGGCCACTGTCCCGAGTGCGGGTTCGTCAACCCCGAGGGAGCGAACTACTGCCAGAAGTGCGGCGCCTACCTCGGCGGCCCCTCGGAGGGCGGCGAGGAGCCGACGACGATGACCTACACCGTCGACGACACCGGCGAGATGCAGCCGATCGACATCGACCAGGCGCTCGAGCGCGGCGGCGCGGCGTTGGTGATCCGCGCCGGTGGCGGCCGTGCGGGGGAGAGCTTCACGATCTCCGAGGAGCGGGTCAGCATCGGCCGCAGCCCCGACGCCGGCGTCTTCCTCGACGACGTCACCGTCTCGCGCAACCACGCGCTGCTGGTGCGGCGCCGCGACGGCCTCTACATCGACGACCTCGGCTCGCTCAACGGCACCTACGTCAACCGCCGCCGGATCGAGTCCCACCTGCTCGCCGACGGCGACGAGATCCAGGTCGGCAAGTACAAGCTGAGCTACCTGGAGAAGTAGGGAGCGACGATGGCAGTCACCGAACAACAACCACAGCAGCAGCCCCGCCAGCGCGACTCGCGGCCACGCAAGGCGCTGACGATCGGCGCCGTCTGCAAGATCCTGCAGGGCGAGTTCGACGACATATCGATCTCGAAGATCCGCTACCTGGAGGACCAGAAGCTGCTCAGCCCGCGGCGCACGCCGGGCGGCTACCGCCTCTACAGCCAGTCCGACGTCGAGCGGCTGCGGACGATCCTGCGCCTGCAGCGCGACGAGTTCCTGCCGCTGCGGGTGATCCGCCAGGAGCTGGCGGCGGGAGGCGACCTCGACCTCGGCGGGGGCCCGGGGAGTGACCGGCGTCCCGGCGGCGGTGCGGTGAGGCGGGCGATCCTCGTCAACACCTCCAACGCCTACCTGGGGCTCGACGAGCTGATCGAGGAGACCGGTGCCCGCGCCGAGCTGATCGCCGAGCTGGAGAACTTCGGCATCGTCGAGCCCGAGAAGCGCGACGGCAGGACGGTCTACGACGAGACCGACCGCGAGATCGTCCGCGCCGCCAACGAGCTCTCCCGGGTCGGCGTCGGGGCGCGCAACCTGCGCGTCTTCCGCTCCTCGGCCGACCGCGAGGCCAACCTGCTGGAAGCGCTGCTCGGCCCCTCGCTGCGCTCGCGCAACCCGGAGCGCCGCAAGGAGGCGCTGGAGAGCCTCGAGAACCTGGCGGCGACCGTGAGCCACCTGAAGCACCTGCTGCTGGTACGGGACCTGCGTCGCCTCGCCGGGGACTGAGGGCGCCGCCCTCGATGCCCCGCGTGACGCGCAGGCGGACCGTCTCGGCGTCGCCTGACGAGGTCTGGGATCTCGTCTCCGACCCCTACAACCTGCCGCGCTGGTGGCCGCGCACGAGCCGGGTCGAGAGCGTCGACCGCAAGCGCGGCGGCCGGCGCAGCCAGTGGACGAAGGTGCTGGAGACCGCCGAGGGGCGCGGCGTGCGGGCCGACTACCGCTGCGTCTCCGCGGCCGAGGGCGAGCGCTACGTGTGGGAGCAGCAGCTCGAGGGGACGCCCTTCGCGCGGCACCTGCGCAGCTCGACGGTCGAGATCGCCCTGCGGCCCGACGGCGAGGGCACGAGGGTCGCGCTCACCTCCGCCCAGACGCTGCGCGGCTTCTCGCGCCTCGGCTCGCCGATGATGCGCGGCGCCCAGGGCAAGATCCTCGACGAGGCGCTCGACGGGATCGAAACGGGCCCGCGGCCCGCGTGATCGGCACCGCGCCGCGACTCGAAGTGGTGGGGCTGGGGAGATCCGGATATCCAGCCCGAGCTGGACAGCCGAGGCGCGGGCCGCCCTGCGCGATCGGATCGGCAAGCTGGACCAGCGCTCCGCGGGGCGGCGGGCTTGACGGCGATTCAGCTGCCCGACCATGCGCCGCTGCCCGATGCCCTCGTGGACGCGGTCGGCGCCGATGGCGTCTTCGCCTCCGTACGAGGACCGGGTGCGCCACGCGGCCGGCCGCGGCTACGTCGACCTGATGCGGCTGCGGAGCGGCCGGCTCGAGGCGGCGCCGGACGCGGTACTGCTGCCGGCCGACGCCGCCGCGGTGCGACGCGTCGCTCGAGGTCTGTGCCGGCGAGGGAATCGCCGTGGTCCCCTTCGGCGGTGGCACCAGCGTGGTCGGCGGGGTCGAGCCGCTGCGCGGGCGTCACCTCCGCCTGGTCAGCCTCGACCTGACGCGGCTGCGCGAGGTCGAGGTTGACGGCCGCTCGCTCACCGCCCGGCTCGGCGCCGGGCTGCGCGGTCCGGAGGCGGAGGCGGCGCTCGCCCGGCAGGGCCTCGCGCTCGGCCACTTCCCGCAGTCCTTCGAGTACGCGACGATCGGCGGCTTCGCGGCGACCCGCTCGGCGGGACAGGCGTCGAGCGGCTACGGGCGCTTCGACGACCTAGTCAGCGCGGTGCGCCTGATCGCCCCGGCCGGGGAGCTGCGTACCCTGGACACGCCGCACACCGCCGCCGGTCCCTCGCTGCGCGAGCTGATCGTCGGCTCCGAGGGCGTCCTCGGCGTCATCCCCGAGGCGACCGTCCGGGTCCGCCCGGCGCCTCGCGTGCGGCGCTACGAGGGCTGGATCGCCGAGAGCTTCGAGGCCGGGGCCGAGATCGTGCGGGCGCTTGCCCAAGGCCCAGGGCTACCTGACGTGATCCGCGTCTCCGACGAGGAGGAGACCCAGACCTCGCTGGCGCTCTCCGGCCCGCGCGGGCTGGCGGGCACGCTTTTCGGCGGCTACCTTGGCCTGCGCCGCCGCCGCGAGGGCTGCCTGATGGTGGTCGGCCTGGAGGGCGACGAGGAGTCGGTCGCGCGTCGCCGCGCCCTCGCGGTCCGCGAGCTGCGTCGCGGGCGGCGCCGCCTACCTCGGCCAGGCAGCCGGCCGCTCTTGGGAGCACGGCCGCTTCCAGGCGCCCTACCTGCGCGACACGCTGATGGACATGGGGGCGATGGTCGAGACGCTGGAGACGTCCCACACCTGGGCCGGCCTCGAAGGCCTGCGCAAGGCGGTCGGTTCCGCGATCCGCGAACTCGCTCGCCGCGCAGGGCACGCCGGGCATCGTCCTCTGCCATCTCTCCCACGCCTACGCCGACGGCGCCTCGCTCTACTACACGTTCATCGCCCGCTCCCGGCGCGGCGAGGAGGTCAAGCAGTGGGCGGCGGTAAAGCGCGCCGCCTCGGAGGCGATCGTCGCCGCGGGCGGCACGATCACCCATCACCACGCGGTCGGCCGCGACCACGCCCCCTACATGGAGGCGGAGGTGGGCAGGACCGGCTTGACGTACTGAGAGCCGTAAAGGAGAGACTCGATCCCAGCAGGGATCATGAACCCCGAAAAGCTGCTCGGTTGACGTCGCGTTACTGGCCGGCCAGAGGCCCGGCGATGTCGCCGCGCAGGACCGATTCGCCGGTGTAGCGGGGCAAGCGCTGCTCTTTTTTGGCTCGGGCCACTTCGGCTTGGTAGGCGCTGTCAGAGGTTCGCGAGACGTCGATCTGTTTGAAGGCGCCGTTGGCGACGAGCGCCAGCACTTCGGTCGGGATCGCGAAGCGGGCGCCGAGTTTCCCGACTCGTCCGACCCGCACCGCGCCGACCCGCAGCGACAGTTTCGGCGAGCGGTAGAGCCAGACGGTGTAAGACTCGCCGCCGCCGGTTGGCTCGAGGCCGTCGGCGATCACTTGGAGCACAACGCTTTTGCCGAGCCTGCCGAACAGCGCCCGGCCGCTCGCATCGCCGCCGTCGACCGGCTCCAGGGCAGCTTGGGTGATTTTGTCCGAGCCGGCCGCCACGTTCGTCGCGCTCGGCGGATCCGCGTGGGGTCGGAATCCGAGTCCGAGTCTCCGCCACCGAGGTCGATCGCGCCGGTTGCGAAGAGGACCAGCAGCAGGACCGCGACCGCGCCACCGGCCAATTCCGCCAGGCGGCGCCGGCTACGGGACACGGCTGGCGGCATTCCTCGTCTCGCCTGTGGGCGTTCGATGGAGACGGGGCCGCAGTCGCCTGACGTGGCGACGACGAAGGCGCTGTCGAGACGGGGGCCGGTCGTGGCGGCTCCGGAGGTCTGGGCGAGCTCGGAGGCTCCGATATCGCCGCGGCCTCGCCCAGCTCCGGCCCGCGCGGGCGGGACGGCGCGACGCCTCCGCCGGCTCCTCCAGCTCCCTCAGGGCTCCTTTCACCCTGGCGCGCACTTCATCCACACTGAGGCCCATCAGGGCGGCGATGTCCTCGTAGCCCTCCTCGCGCTGCGCAAGCAGTCGCAGCAGGGCCCTCTGGTCGTCACTGAGCGGCACGATGCGCCAAGCCTATGGGACGACCCCGGTGGCCGACGTGCCGCGGGTTGAGTACCCATATGGTCCGCTAACTCGCGGCACGTCCAAGTAGGGTGCGCGGGCGATGGCCGACGACCCGCGCGGACTGAAGTCTCATTTCGATGTTCTTATCGGCACCGAGTGGCTCGACGACGATCCCGAGCACGCCCGGGCCCGGGTGGCGATGCGCGACGAGCTGCGCCAGCCGGTCGGACTGATGCACGGCGGCGTCATGTCGAGCCTGGTCGAGAGCGTCTGCTCACGGGCGACCGCCTTGGCTGTCCTCGACGAGGGATGGCGGCGATGGGCCAGTCGATCTCGGTCAGCTTCGTGCGGCCGATCACCGACGGCCACGCGGAAGTCCAGGCCCGCGCCCGCCACCGTGGCCGCACCACCTGGGTCTGGGACGCCGAGGTGCGGGACGCCGAGGATCGCCTTTGCGCCCTGGCCCAGATGACGATCGCGGTACAGGCCGATGCCCGAGGGACTAGCCGCCAAACCGATTAGTGATCGGTAGGCGCCGGTCGCGCCCGAACGCCTTCGGCGTGATTCGGATCCCGGGGCCGCCTGGCGGCGCTTGTACTCAGAGCGGTCGACCATGCGTACGACCTCATCGACGACCTCGGCCGGTAGGCCGGCGGCGATCATCTCCTCGCGGCCCTGGTCGCGCTCCACGTAGGCCTCGAGCACGCGGTCGAGCAGCTCGTAGGGAGGGCAGAGAGTCGGAGTCGAGCTGATCGGGCCGCAGCTCCGCCGAGGGCGCTCGCTCCAGTACCGAGGCCGGCACCAGCTTGCGGCCGGCGACCTCGTTGCGGTGGCCGGACCAGCTCGTAGACGAGCGTCTTGGGCACGTCCTTAATCGCCGCGAAGCCGCCCGCCATGTCGCCGTAGAGGGTCGCGTAGCCGACCGACATCTCGCTCTTGTTGCCGGTCGTCAGCACCAGCCAGCCGTGCTTGTTGGAGAGCGCCATCATCAGGTTGCCCCGGATCCGCGCCTGAACGTTCTCGGCGGCAAGGTCGGGCTCCGACGGACGTGCGGGGTCGCGGGGGAGGGGCTCCGGGCCATATCCATCCGCCGTGGCGAAGGAGTCGGCCAGCGCCTCGTCGTAGGCAGCCATCGTCGCGGCGATCGGGATCTCGATCGTCTCGGCGCCGAGGTTGCGGCCGATCTCGAGCGCGTCCTCCTGCGTCGCCGCGCTGGAGTGGGGGGAGGGCATGACGACGCAGCTGACGTTCTCCGCTCCCAGCGCATCGACGGCGAGCAGCGCCACCAGCGCCGAGTCGATCCCTCCAGAGAGGGCGATCCCGACGTGCCGGAAGCCGTTCTTGCGGACGTAGTCGCGCAGGCCGAGCGTCAAGCGCCCCGTAGACCTCGGCGATGTCGGGCAGCGGCTCGGCTAGGGAGCGAGCGGCCGCGGGGGGCATCTCGCAGACGAGCAGCTCCTCCTCGAACTGGGCGGCGCGGGCGATCACCTCGCCGCTCGGGTCGACGACGAAGCTGTGGCCGTCGAAGACCAGTTCGTCCTGGCCGCCGACCAGGTTGCAGAAGGCGAGGTGGGTTCCGTAGGCCCGGGCTCGGTCAGCGAACATCGACCTCGCGCTCGCGGCCCTTGCCGCGGTGGTAGGGGGAGCCGGAGGGATTGGCGATCAGCTTCGCCCCTTCGCTCTGCCTCGCGCGAGGCGGGGGGCCCTCGCTCCAGAGGTCCTCGCAGACCGTCAGCCCGACCCGCGTCCCGGCAACCTCGACCGTCGCCGGGGCGTCGCCGGGAACGAAATAGCGCTGCTCGTCGAAGACGGAGTAGTTAGGGAGCCGGTTCTTGCGGTAGACGGCGCGCACCTCGCCGCCCTGGAGCACCGCCAGCGAGTTGTGGGCGTGGCGATGATCGCCGCCTCCGGCAACCGGCTCGGCGAAGCCGACCAGCACGGTCATCTCGCCGACTCCGCGCGCCAGCTCCTCGACCGCGGCCCGGTTGGCCTCGACGAAGTGGCGCTTCAGGTAGAGGTCCTCGGCCGGGTAGCCGGGTATGCACAGCTCCGGGAAGATCGCCAGGTCGGCGCCCTGCGCGGCGGCTCGCCCGATCCACTCGGCGACCTTCGCCGCGTTGCCGCCGACGTCGCCGACGGTCGGGTCGATCTGGGCGAGCGCTATCCGCACTACCTGGCCGGCACTGCGCCGTTGCCCGACCTGGCGCGGGCTTTCCGCCGGCCGTTGGTGCCCCGCGCCGGCACCGTGGCGACCGCTTCGGCGACCGCGCCTTCGAGGTCGAGCGCGAAGCTGTCGAGGTCGGCCATCGCGTCGTAGTCGCCGACCAGGCCGAAGTCGATCTGGCCGTTGTAGGACATGATCCCGACGCAGAGCGCCTGGCGGCGGGCCAGCGGCACCATCGGGAAGATCGACTCCATCCTCCGGCCCAGCACGTAGAGCGGGAACTGCGGCCCGGGCACGTTGGTGACGACGAGGTTGAAGAAGCGCTGGGCCGGCTGCAGGCGAGCCGCCTGCGAGGCGATCGTCGTCGGCGCGAAGTCGGTCAGCTTGGTCAGGATTTCGGCGCCGACCGCCTGGCCGGAGCCCTTCAGGTCGCCCATCGATCTCGCTGACCAGCCGCAGCCGCTCGACGGGTCCTCGCACCAGACCGGGCAGCGGGGCCATCATCGCGCTGATCTTGTTGCCGAGCGCGCCGCGCTCTTCCTCGGCGCGGACGCTGACCGGCACCATCGCGCGCAGCTCGAGCCCCTCGGTGTCGTGGCCGCGGGCGCGCAGGTAGTTGCCGAGCGCGCCGGTGACGACCGAGAGGACGACGTCGTTGACCGTGCCGCCGTGCTCGTTCTTGACCCGCTTCAGGTCGTCGAGGTCGGCGCGGACGAAGGCGAGGCGGCGGTGGGGGCCGATCTCGACGTTGAAGGGCGTCCGCGGCGCCGACATCCCCGCCTCGACCAGCTTGCCGGCGTCGGCCGACGCCGCGCAGCACCCGCTGCGGGGCGCGCACCGCCGCCCGTATTCCGCGGACGATCTCGCGCGGGCTGGTCGCCCGCTCGCGCAGCGCGTCGGCGAGCAGCTCGAGGTCGGTCGGCTCGGGCCGCGGCGCCCACTTCGGCGGCCGCACCGGCGGCGCGGAGGGCTCCTCCTCGACGTCGAAGAGGACGGTGGTGATGTCGACGCCGGAGATGCCGTCGACCAGCGCGTGGTGGCTCTTGCCGACGATCGCGAAGCGGTCGCCTTCGAAGCCCTCGACCAGCCACAGCTCCCAGAGCGGCTTGCTGCGGTCGAGCTGCTGGGAGAAGATCCGCGAGGCCAGGTTGCGCAGCTGCTCCTCGGAGCCGGGCGCCGGCAGCGCGGTGCGCCGCACGTGGTAGTCGAGGTTGAGGTAGGGGTCGTCGACCCAGACCGGGCGGCCCTGGCCGAAGGGGACGAAGCGCAGCTTCTGGCGGAAGCGCGGCACCAGGTGCAGGCGCGACTCGATGTGGTCGCGGAACTCGTCGTGCGTGGGCGGCGAGCCCTCGAAGAGGATCGTCGAGGCGACGTGCATGTGCGCGCCGGCACGCTCCATATGGAGGAACGAGCTGTCCAGTCCGGTCAGCCGATCGCTCACGGGGCAATCTTCGCAGACGACCGAGGGAGGTTCACCGCAGAAGGAGCCTCATCCAGAGAGGCCGAGCCGAAGCTGGTCCTCCTCGGGCGTCCGCTCCGGCTCGGGTCGGCTCCGCCGGCGCCGAGTCGCGCTCGAAGCCGGCGATCCGCACGCCGAGCAGCCGCACCGGTCGGGGTGGCGCGTACGCGCGAAGCAAATCCAGCGCGGCGGGCGGTGACGACCGCCGGGTCGTTGGTCGGCTCCTCGACCGTGTGGGAGCGGGTCACGTTGGTCCAGTCGTCGAGCCGCACCTTGATTCCGATCGTCCGGCCCGTCGAGGCCGCGCGAGCGCAGACGTCGGCACAGCTCCTCGGAGAGCGAGGTGAGGTGGGTGGCAAGCTCGGCGTGGTCGGCGACGTCGACGTCGAAGGTCGTCTCGGTCGACTGCGACTTCGTCTCGCGGGAGACCGAGATCGGCGTCTCGTCCTCGAAGCGCGCGCGGGCCTGCAGCCAGCCGCCCATCCGCGGCCCGAACGCCTGCTCCAGCGCGGCCGTGTCGTGGGATCGCAGCTCGGCCAGCGTGCCGGATGCCCATCTGTCTCCAGCTTCGCCACCGTCTTCGGCCCGATCCCGGGCACGAGCCCGGGTGAGTCCTCGGCGAAGCGCGCCAGCGCCTCGGTGCGGGAGAGCACGACGAGCCCGCCCGGCTTGCCCAGCTCGCTGATGATCTTGGCCAGCATCCGGTTCTCGGAGATCCCGATCGAGCAGCCGAGGTCGGTCTCCTCGCGGATCTCGGCCGCGATCCGCCGCATCGTCGACTTCGGCGAGAAGAGCCCGGTCAGGTCGACGTAGGCCTCGTCGAGCCCGACCACCTCGACCGTCTCGGCATTGCGCCGCAGGATCGCCATCACCTGCCCCGAGGCCTCCCGGTAGGCGTCGAAGTCGGGCTGGATGTAGACGGCATCGGGCAGCCTGCGCCGCGCCACCGCCGCCGGCATCGCCGAATGGATCCCGGCCAGCTTCCGCGCCTCATAGCTCGCCGTGGTCACGACCGCCCGCGGCCCCGAGCCGCAGACGACCACCGGCTTCCCCTTCAGCTCCGGCCGCCGCCGCAGCTCGACTGACGCGTAGAACGCGTCCATGTCGAGGTGGGCGATTGTGCGCGATCGGCCATAGGTCGATGGTAGGCCGCGTGGCGGGCGGGTCCTGTCGCGGGGCAGGGGTCCTCGTCCTCGCAAGCTGCGGGCGAGGACCCCAGACCCCACGCCACCCGCCCGAGATGCGTTTACGATCCACCGATGGCCGACGTGACGCACGTGCGGATAGATGAGCTTGATGCGATCGAGGGTGCTCTCGAGGGCATCAAGTTCCACAAAGCCGCTGCGGGTCTCGGCGTCAGCTCCTTCGGCATCTCGATCTCCGACCTGGCGCCCGGCGCCGACGAATACCCCGAGCACGATCACTCGGAGGAGGGAATCGGCGGTCAGATGTTCGCCAAACGTCCCCAGCAGCTCGGCCAGGAGGAGGTCTACATTGCTCTCAAGGGCTCTGGCACCGTCGAAGCCGACGGCGAGCAGTATCCGCTCGACGAAGATCACATCGTCCGCCTCGGCCCGACGGTCAAACGCAAGGTCACTCCCGGCCCCGACGGCCTCCGCCTCCTCGCCCTGGGTGGGACGCCTGGCGCAGCGTATGACGCGGGCGGCAGGCTCTGACGACCGGGTCGCTGCATTGGTCGATCTGAGCTCAGGGTCCTAGACTTCCGCCATGGCTTCTGCAGAGGCGAAGAACCTCGAGGCGATCTGCGAACGCGATCGACCAGCACAATCGGAATTGCCCGTACCCGGCTGCCGAGGTGCGGATGAACCCGTTCGAGGTGGAGCGCTTGGGCTGGGACGAGATCCGGGGATTGCCGGTGGTTCCAGACGCCGAGATCGGCACCGGTCGCTTTCGCATCGTCTGCTCGAACGAACTCGACGGCGAGGGCCTCGAGGAGGTCGAGGCCGTGGGGCAGGAGCTCGCTAGACGATCGCTCCGGCAAATAACTGATCTGACCAGGACCGGTGGCTGCGAACCGCGCCAGCTGCCGAGCGATCTGGCTTGCGCCGGTCTGCTTTTCGAGCCAGACCCGGGCATCGGGATCGATCCAAGCGGCAATCTGCAGCATGTCCTCGACCAGGGCTGGAACGTCTTGGCCCAGCAGCGAGTCGTGGTGGGCGACCCGGTTGCGGAGGCGTTGGATTCGCCTCAGCCGGGTGCCGACCGACTTACGGGTCATCGTTCCGTGAGGGAATGCCCGGCGAAGAGAGTGTCGCCACAGCTCCTCGTAGGAACAACCGAATAAGTCGGTCCAGAAAGCAAAAGAGAGGGCAGCCACGACTTGCCCCCGGCTTACGACCTTTCCCTTCTTCAGCCGGTCAATCGCCGTAACGACCTGCCTGATACCGCCCGGCCGCAGAATACCGAAATCGAGCAGCCATGTTTCCCCGATCGGCGTCTCTGGTTGTCCTTCGCCGAGGATGCCGTCAACTGCGTTGCGAAGCAGGACCTCGAAGTGGTGGATGAGGCCGAACGAGGCCATGGCCAGAACGGCGTGCCACTCGTAGAGCAGAACGGCGGTCGCATGATCTCCGTCGCCACAAGCGCTTCGGAAGCGCGTGTAGCGAGGCTCGGATAGCCACCTACAAGCCTGTCCTTCGTCCATTCCCTGTCGTCCTTCGATTGCGCTACTCTTTGTCTGAACGCCCCGGGCCCGCCTCTGACTTCTCGGAGTTATGCGGTCGGGGCTTTGTCGTTCAGTCGCGCGCAGGGATCATGACTGAGCTTGCCGACAAGAAGTATCGCAGCTGGTTCAGCGGAACTGGTTTGAGCGATGCGGCAAGCGTCAGACCTCGTTCCAGAAGTCGAGGCCGAGGTTGCTCATCCAGCGCTGGGCCTCGATGTTGAGCTCGGTCAGCTGGTCGGTCCAGATCAGGACGCCCATCGCGATCAGGATCAGGCCACCCGTGGCGACTATCGCCTGGTAGTGGCGCTTAACCACGGCGAAGGCGGTGGTCATGCGGGAGAAGGCGACGGCGGTGAGCAGGAAGGGGATCGCGAGGCCGGCCGAGTAGACGGCGAGGAGGAGGGCGCCGTGACCCGCCGAGCCGGTCAACGAGGCGGCGGAGAGGATCGCGCCGAGAGTCGGACCGATGCAGGGGGTCCAGGCGATCGCGAAGGCGGCGCCGGCGACTATCGGGCCGCCTTTGCCGGCGCGCTCCAACAGGGCGTCGACGTGCCACTCGCGGTTCAGCCGCGTCACAAAGAGGGAGGCGACGAAGAGGACGCCCATCGCGACGATCAGCGCGGCCGAGACCTTGGTCAGCAGGTCCTCGTGGTCCTGGAGGGTCGATCCGAGGCCGGTCGCGGTCAGCCCGAGGACGATGAAGATCGCCGAGAAGCTTGCGACGAAGAGCAGGCTGGGGCCGAGCACGCGCCGCCAGCCGGCGCTCTCCAGCTCGCTCGCGGAGACGCCGCTGACGGCCGAGAGGTAGCCCGGCACCAGCGGCAGGACGCAGGGGGAGAGGAAGGAGACGACGCCCGCGGCGAGGGCGGCGAAGATCCCCACGCCGGCGGCGGGATCGGTGCTGATCTCTGCGAGGAACACGGCACTTGCAGGGTACTTGCGGCGCGTGCGTGGGACGGGGGAGACTGGCGCGCATGGAACTCAACGCGCTGGTCCTCAACTGCACCCTGAAGAAGTCACCGGAGCCCTCCAACACCCAGGGCCTGATCGACCTCGTCACCGGCCACTTCGACGAGCTCGGCGTCAAGCACGAGACGCTGCGCCCGGTCGACTTCAAGATTCCCTTCGGTGTCGTCTCCGACCTGGGGGAGGGCGACGAGTGGCCGCAGATCCTCGCGAAGGTACTCGCCGCCGACATCCTGATCATCGGCATGTCGATCTGGTTCGGCGTTCGCAACAGCGTCAGCCAGATGGTGATCGAGCGGCTCGACGGCACCTACAACACGACCAACGAGGTCGGCCAGTACCCGCTCTACAACACGGTCGGCGGCGTCGTAGTGACCGGTAATGAGGACGGCGCTCACGCCTGCGCCGAGACGACGCTTTTCAACCTCACCCACCTCGGCTGCGCGATCCCGCCCAACGCCGACACCTACTGGGTCGGCGACGCCGGCCCGGGTCCCTCTTTCATCGAGGCGGGCGGCAAAGATCACGCCTACACGCAGAAGACGGCCAGGTGGATGGCCCACAACGTCACCCACCTCGCCCGCATCCTCAAGCAGAACCCGATCCCGCCGGAAGGCAACACGGTCCCGGGCTGGCAACCCGACGAGTGCCAGGGCCACGACGACCGCATGCCCGCCGGCCACGTCGGCTAGCAGTGCGCTTTATGTAGGCGCAGGCAACAAAAAAGCGCACCGGAAGGGACCGAGGCCTCTCGGCGCGGTACATTCCTGGCTAGCCAGCCAAACGCCGCGACGGCGCGGCGCGACGACAGGAGCAGAGTTGAGCAACCGTACGTTCGTGATCGGGGTCGGGATGACCAAGTTCGAGAAGCCGGGAACGAAGGAGGGCGACTATCCCGACTGGGCCAAGGAGGCGGGGGAGAAGGCGCTCGCCGACGCCGGCATCCCCTACGAGGACGTCGAGCAGGCCTTCGCCGGCTACTGCTACGGCGACTCGACCTACGGGCAGCGGGCGCTCTACCAGCTCGGCCTGACCGGGATCCCGGTCGTCAACGTCAACAACAACTGCTCGACTGGCTCCTCGGCGCTGTTCCTGGCTCGCCAGGCGGTCAAGGGCGGACTGGTCGAGTGCGCGCTGGCGCTTGGCTTCGAGAAAATGGAGAAGGGCTCGCTGGGCGTCAAGTACACCGACCGCACCAACGCGCTCGATAAGCACGCGATGCGGATGTTCGAGATCCGCGACCCCGAGCAGTCGCCGCCGGCACCGCAGATGTTCGGCAATGCCGGCCGCGACCACATGGAGAAGTACGGCTCGACCCCCGACCACTACGCCTGGATCGGCTGGAAGAACCACAAGCACTCGGTCAACAATCCTTACGCCCAGTTCCAGGACGAGTACAGCCTCGAGGACATCAAGGCGGCGAAGATGATCCACGACCCGCTGACCAAGCTGCAGTGCTCGCCGACCTCCGACGGCTCGGCCTGCGCGATCGTCGCCTCGGAGCGCTACGTCGACGAGCACGGCCTTTGGGAGCAGGCGGTCGAGATCGCCGGCCAGTCGATGGTCACCGATCTCTCCTCGACCTTCGCCGAGGACACCGACTGCATGAAGATCGTCGGCTCCGACATGTCGAAGCAGGCCGCCAATGAGGCTTACGCAGAGGCCGGTGTGGCGGCAGAGGAAGTCGACGTCTGCGAGCTACACGACTGCTTCAGCGCCAACGAGCTGATCACCTACGAAGCGCTCGGCTTCGCCGCCGAGGGCGAGGGCCACAAGCTGGTCGACGAGGAAGCGACGACGTACGGCGGCAAGGTCGTCGTCAACCCCTCCGGCGGCCTGATCTCCAAGGGCCACCCGCTGGGCGCGACCGGGCTGGCACAGTGCTCGGAGCTGACCTGGCAGCTGCGCGGCAAGGCCGACAAGCGCCAGGTTGACGGCGCCAAGCTGGCCCTGCAGCACAACATCGGCCTCGGCGGCGCCGCCGTGGTCACCGTCTACAAGCCGGCCGCCTAGGGGGCGACCGGAGAAGGAGAGGCACGATGGCGAAGCAGCGACGCTCACTCAGCGGCAAGGTCGTGGCGATCACCGGGGCGGCCCGGGGGATCGGCAAGGCGACGGCGGAGGCGCTGGTCCGCAAGGGCTGTCGCGTCGCGATCGGCGACCTCGACCTGCCGCTCGCCGAACGGACCGCGGCGGAGCTGGGCGGCGGCACGATCGCCGTCGCGCTCGACGTCACCGACCGCGGCTCCCTCGCCGCCTTCCTCGGCGAGGCCGAGCGCCAGCTCGGTCCGCTCGACGTGGTGATCAACAACGCCGGGATCATGCCGGTGACGCCGTTCGTCGAGGAGGGCGAGGACTCGATCCGCCGTCAGGTCGACATCAACCTGCTACGGCGTGATCAGCCGGCACGCAGCTGGCGATCGAGCGGATGCGCCCGCGCGACACCGGCCACATCGTCAACATCGCCTCCCAGGCCGGCAAAGGCGGCTTCCCGGGCATCGCCACCTACTCGGCACCAAGCACGCCGTGGTCGGCTTCAGCGAGGCGGTGCGCGCCGAGCTGCGCGACAGCGGATCGAGGTCTCCTGCGTGATGCCGACCGTGGTCAACACCGAGCTGACCGCAGGGGTCGGCGCAGAGGCTGATCAAACCGGTCGAGGTCGAGGACGTCGCCGACGAGATCGTCGACGCGCTCGAGGTGTCGCGCTTCGACGTCTGGGTGCCGCGCTCCAACGGCGCCCTGTTCAAGTTCGTCGCCCTGCTGCCGCGAGCCTGGCGCGAGGCGCTCGGGCGCTTCATGAAGGTCGACAAACTGATGACCGAAGTCGACCACAGCGCCCGCCACGCCTACGAGGAGCGGGCGGCGCACAGCGAGCCCGGGGTGGACCCGGAGTCGGCGAGCGAAGGCGCGTCCGCGGAACGAAAGGCCGCATAGTGAACTCGAAGGGTTTGCCCGGCTACAACCGGTAAAAGGCTTCGAGAACCATGGGACGGATCTACGACGCAACCTGGGGACGCGGTTTCGCAGCGCTCTACGACTTCTGCTTCAAGTCGGCGGAAGAGGGTGGGCTGCGGGACATGCGCCGCGAACTGCTCGCCGAGGCGAACGGTCGCACGATCGACATCGGCTCGGGGACGGGAGCGAACCTCGACCTCTATCCGGCAGCAGGTAACCGAGCTGGTCATGGCCGAGCCCGACCCGCACATGGCCAAGCCGGCTACGGCACAAGCTGCGCCGAATCCGGCTCGCAAAGTCGAGTTGGTCGAGGCCGCGAGCCGAAGAGCCTGCCCTTCGAGGATGCGAGCTTCGATACCGCCGTCTTCACGCTCGTGCTCTGCACGGTCCCAGACCCGCGGGCGAGCGCTGGCCGAGGTTGCGCGGATCCTGAAACCCGGCGGCCGTAGTGCTCTTCCTCGAGCACGTTCGCGCGGAGGACGACGGCCTGGCCCGCTGGCAGGACCGCCTCGAGAAGCCGTGGCGCTTCATCGGCGACGGCTGCCACTGCAACCGCGATACGGTCGCCACCATCGAGGCCTCACCGCTTCAATTGGACGACATCGAGCGCGACCGCCTGCCGAAGGCGCCGCCGATCACCCGGCCGCTGGCACGCGGTCGCGCCGTTCTGGGCGGCTAGCCCTCACGGCGATCCGATAGAGGCCTATGCGAATGCCTTCGCCCGCTGTGGCAAGGCACGATGCCTCGATCCTGCCCTCCAACGCACGATAATGGTGGTTATGTCAACTCAGGCTGGGAGCGGGCGCAATCTCTAACATCGGCTCTGTGCAGGCGCCCCCTCCACGCCCGAATATCAGCGCTGAGGAGTTGCGGCGGGACTATCGCGCCAGCGATCCGGCCAGTCGCATCCGTCAAGGTCTCCGATTGAGTCGTTTCGGCAGCCGGCTCCAGCGGGCGATGGCCGCTTCTCGGGCCTCAAAGCCCGCTGCTCGCCAGTGACCGAGCCCGCGCTCGAGTCCGAACACGAGGCACATCTGCGCGCTCTTGCGGCCGCCGGTGTCGACTTCGTCGTGATCGGCGGCATCGCCGTCATGGCGCATGGCTTCGTACGTGCGACGGCGGACACTGACGTGACGGTCAGTCCCGCGAGGACCAACCTCGAGCGGCTCTCCGCCGTTCTCAGGGAGTTGGACGCCGTTCTTCCAGGAGCGGACCCCATTGCAGGTGACCCTACGAGCGCTAGATCTCTCTCGTTCGGAGGCAATCCACGCTTCGAGACGAAACTCGGCAGGCTTCACATAGTCCAGACCCCGGCTGGTGCGCCCGATTACGGCGAGATGGCGGCTCGCGCCGAAGAGGTGGAGCTAGACGACCTACGGTTCCTTATTTGCAGCTACACAGACCTCGTCGCGATGAAGGAAGCGACGGCCCGCGATCAGGATCGTCTGGACCTGGTTGCGCTGCGGGAGGCTCGCGAAGAGGCGGGCTGAAGAGCACGAGGCCACTAGCGACCTAGACGGGTAGCGCTTCGAGCAGCTTCATCGATCGCGATTCCAGCTCCCCTACGGACTCCGGGAAAGGGAGCGGATCCAGGCCCTGGTGCCGGGCCCCTCGATCGCGAACGAAGGCGTGCCGTCGAGGCCTAGGCGTTTGGCCTCGGCGGTCGTGCGCGATACCTCGGCCAGGACGCGCTCGGCTTTTGCGGTCGCGGTTCCATTGTCTCGATGTCCGGGACGCCGGCGCGCTTCGGCGATCGAGGTCAGGAACGAGTCGGTTACGTAGCCGGAGCGCTCGAAGCCCTGGTTGCGGTAGAAGAGCTCGACGAAGTTCCAGCCGCGGCCCTGCTTCCCGGCGGCGATCGCGGCGGCGCCCGCGGGGATCGATTCCTCGCCGATGATCGTGTAGTTGCGGAACTCGAGCCTCGCCTCGCCGCTGCGCACCTTCGACTCGATCGTCTCCGGCACGATCTCTTCCGCGTAGACCTTGCAGGCCGGGCACTGGAGGTCGCCGTACTCGACCAGGGTCACGGCGGCGCCAGAGTCTCCCAGGACCAGACCTCGCTGCGGTATCCCCCGCAAGTCGTCCTTCACTTGTGCGATGCCCTCCAGGTCGGTGTCGCCGCCGTCGGTCTGACGTCTCGCTGACGACGATCAGGATCGCCACCGCGACGATCGCCAGGAAGATCGCGGCGCTGCCGAGCTTGATCAGCCGCTCGCGGCGGCGCTCGTCGTCGCCCTCCGGCATCGCTCAAGGCGGTCGTCCGACGTAGGCGAGCATCCGCAGCGCGTTCAAGCCGAGCAGCAGCGTCATCAGCAGGGCGCTGAGCACGCACCACTGGCAGACGGCGTCGATCACGAACAGCTCCAGGTAGGTCAGGTAGACGCTGAAGCCGAAGCCGGTCAGGGCCAGGGCGAAACCGCCCAGGCGGGCGCCGTCGCCGCGCCAGCAGCGCCGCGCGAGCAGCAGCGCGTAGCCGAGGATCCCGATCACGGCGACGCTCGATCCCGGCAAGCTCGGAGTGCGAGCTGCGCGAGACGTCTCGCAACCGCCTCCTCCGGCCAGGCATGCCGGTGCGCCGCCGTCTGCCTGCGCGATCGCGATGTAGGCGGCGACGCCGATGCCGAAGGTGGCGAGGAAGGTCGCGATCCTCTGCAGCGTCCCCTCGGGCGGGATCTTCACTGCCGCTTCCAGCCGCCGCCGAAGAGGCGGCTGAGGCGCCCGCCCCGGTTGGGCTTGAACTTGGGCGGCCCCTGCTCCGGCGGGCCGAGCCGCTGCGCCTGATCTGCGCCGACCCGCAGGACGACGCCCCGCTCGGCGGTGCGATCGACCTCGGGCGCGTCGGCGAAACGCAGCTTGCCTTCGCCGTCGACGAAGACGACGCCGTCGAAGATGTGCTCGCGGTAGTTGTCGAGCATCGCCTCGACCCGGCCGACCTCGACCCCGTCGGAGCTGTAGACCGGGGTGCCGGGCTGGACAGCCGAGTAGTGGATCGCGGGGCCGATGTCGTCCATCGCCGCCAAGGCTAACGACGCGCGGCGACCACAGGCTCGGCGCAGAAGGCGGCGATCTCCCGCGAGAGCTTGCCTCCCTGCCAGGCAAGTGGCGACTCCCCCTCCGCCTCGCCGGTCAGCCTCGCTTCCGGGCATCGCCCCGGCGTAGAGCTCGGCAACGGCGCGCGGGT
Source organism: uncultured Solirubrobacterales bacterium (assembly GCA_963844395.1). Taxonomy (GTDB): domain Bacteria; phylum Actinomycetota; class Thermoleophilia; order Solirubrobacterales; family 70-9; genus VRUE01. The sequence goes on from CAWJNX010000001.1 coordinate 131,360, forward strand.
GCCCAGGGTCGGGCCCGTCGTGGCTGGCGACGACCAGGGTCGGCACGTCGAGGGACTCCAGCTCGGCGATCGGTCTCGAAGGGTCGCGAGCGCGGTACCTGGCGCAGCGCCGCGACGATCGCCTCGAGGTGGCGGTGCAGCAGCATCCGCTCGCGGGTGAAGCGCAGCACCGTCTCCCGCCAGGACGGCTCGATGCCCTGGCGACGGTCGATGTACTCGACGAACCCGTCGACCCCACTCCGCTCGAGCGCATCCGCCAGGCCATCCCAGTAGGCCAGCGACTCGGCGGGAATCTCACCGCCGTAGACCGGACCGATCGCCATCAGTCCGGCAAGCCGCTCGGGGTGACGCAGCGCATAGGCGACGGCGGTATGGGAGCCCATCGAGTGCCCGGCGAGGACGAAGGGCCCCTCCCCCACCTCGGCCGCGACGACCGCTTCCAGGTCGTCGACCAGCTCCGGGTATCCGTATCCCCCGTCGGTCGGCGCGGGGTCTGACTCGCCGTGGCCGCGGGCGTCGTAGGAGACGACCGTGTGGCCGGCCCGCTGCAGGGAGCGCGAGCCGTGGACGACGTAGCGTCGGGTCGCGGTGATCCCGTGGCAGAGGACGACCGGCGGCCCCTCGCCTGCCGTCTCGCCGCGGAGGACCGGCGCCTCGCCCGCGTCGAACTGCCGAGGGCCGTCCGGCATCAGGCGATGGCCGCGATGCGCCCGCTCGATGTCGTCGACCGTCTGGAAGCCCGCGCCGGTCCGCGAGACGTGCCGGTGGCGGACGATCCCCTCCGGCGTCGACGACGAAGATCGATCGCATCACGTAGCGCCCACCGGGCGCGTCCTCGAGCCGCGCCAGCTTCGCGAAGGGCCCGACCCAGCCGGTCACGCCATAGCTCTTGCTGACCGCGAGGTCCTCGTCGGCGAGCAGTGGCACGTTGAGGCTCTGCTCCTCGATCCAGCGCTCGTGCGACTCGACCGATTGCGGCGAGATCCCCAGCACCTCTGCGTCGAGCCCGTCGAGCCGCTCGCCCTGGTCGCGGTAGGAGCAGAACTGCGCCGTGCAGACCCTGGTCGCATCGCCGGGATAGAAGGCGAGGACGACGTTGCGGCCGCGGTAGTCGGCAGAGCCGGTACGTCTTGCCGCCGCTGCCGGGCAGCTCGAAATCGGGCGCCGCGTCGCCGACGTCGACCTTGGCCATGCGTTGCTCCTATGTCAAGCCGCCACCGCGATTTGCGGGATTGGCTTGCCTCTCTGAGTGTCGACGGTGGTCATGGATATCTCCCCTTCAGAATCGACCAAAAGCTTCCATACCCGACGTGCCAGGTGGCGCTTGAGGCAGCGGAGCGCCTCCATTCTGGACTTGCCTTCGGCCTGCTTTCGCGCGAGGAACTCCCGCGCCGGTGGGTGAACGCGTCCCTGGGTCACGGCGATGCGGTGAAGGGCGCAGTTGAGCTGGCGGTTGCCACCGCGATCGAGTCGGTGGCGGACACGCAGGCCCGAGGAAGCCGGGATCGGGGCGACGCCGGCAACTCGGGCGAGCTTGGCGTCTGATGAAAAACGCCTTGCCCCTGCGGTCTCAGCCAGGAGCTTGGCGGTTGTGAGCGTCCCGCAGCCGGGGAGCTCGAGCAGCTGGGGGGCCTGGGAGCGCACCATCGTGCCGATCTCGCGCTCCAGCTCAGCCGCTCGCCTGGTCCGGTCGCGGATCGCGCGCACCAGCTCGCGGGAAACCCGCACGCGGGCGCCCTGCTCGGCGCGAGCGAGCTTGCGGGCCACACGGTCGAGCCAGACGAGGCGGTCAAGGCAGCCGGCCGGCAGCTCCAGCTCGGGCCAGAGGTCGTGCAGGTGCCAGCGCAGGCGCTGCTGGTCTTCTGAGCGCGCCTTGACCAGGTCCTCGCGGTGATCGAGCAAAAGCTTCAGCTCAAGGGCGGCCTCGTCGAGATGGGCGGCGGGCAGGCTCTCGGGGCCCTCGCGAAGCGTCGCGCGGGCAACGGCCAGGGCGTCGATCGGATCGGACTTGCCGCGGGTGCGCTCGCCGCGCCGGGCGGCGCCCATCAGCTTCGGCGGGACCCGGACCACGCGCTCACCAAAGGCGAGCAGGTAGCGCTCGAAGGAGCCCGAGACATGACGGCAGTCCTCGATCGCCCAGATGCGCTCGGGGTCGAGCCCTCGCCCCCAGTCGAGCAATTCGGCAAAGCCCGCCTTGCGTGCCGGCGCCGTCAGCTCGCCGGCGAGCTGGCCGGTGCCCGCAAATACCGCGCCGCAGGTGTGGGTCTGCTTGTGGGTGTCCGTTCCGATCACGATCATTGGCCGCGTCCCTTCGATTGGTTGTCGCCTATTCGGACGGACCGCCGGCGGACAGACCTCACTCGGGGCGAAGCCACGCTCCTATCAAGTCACGACGGCGATCCTCGGGGGGCGGCGAGCGACACAACGCATGAAGGTCAGACCTCCGGGTCGCAGCCAGCGTAGGAGTCAGCTCGCCGCCTTCCCGAGAACCAACCGTCTCGGTCGGACACTGCCGCCGACCGTGGGGCCGACTTTGACAGTGAGGCCAGGGTAGACAAGCGTTCGCTGGTTCGTCCGGACGCGCCCTCCGTTTTGCATCCCTGGGATGAAAAAAGGAGGGTAGGTTCCTTTCAATGACTGAACTGCCAAGTGTGGAGGGTGTCCGGCACCGCCGGGTGCCCGCGCGCGGGATCGAGTTCCACGTCGCAGAAGCTGGTGCCGGTGACGACGTCGTCCTCTGCCTGCACGGCTGGCCACAGCACTGGTACCTGTGGCGCCACCTGCTCCCTGCGCTTGCCGACCGCCACCGCGTGCTCGCCCTCGACCTGCGCGGCTTCGGCGGGTCGGACGCGCCGGCCGACGGCTACGAGAAGGAGGAGATGGCCGACGACGTCCTCGCCGTCCTCGACGCGCTCGGCATCGAGCACGTGAAGCTGGTCGGCCACGATTGGGGCGGCTGGATCGGCTTCCTGCTCTGCCTGAAGGCGCCGCAGCGCTTCGAGCGCTTCCTGGCCCTCAACATCCTCCATCCCTGGCTGACCAGCACCCGCGGCGTCTTCCCCTACGCCTGGCGCTTCGCCTACCAGGCGCTTGTCATGGCGCCGCTGATCGGCTACCGGCTGCACCGCAGCGGGCGTTTCGTCCCTCGCGTCTTTATGGCCGGCTCCACCGTGCGCGACGCCTGGGACGAGACCACGATCCGCGCCTTCGCCGACAATCTCGCCGAGCCGGCGAGGGCGAGGGCAGCGGTACAGCTCTACCGTGTCTTCCAGCTCAGGGAGGTGGTCCCGGTGCTGCGCGGCCGCTACGCGCGCGATCGCCTCACCGTGCCGACCAAGCTCCTCTTCGGCGTCGACGACGCGGTGCTGAGACCCGAGCTGCTGGCGGGCTACGAGAGGCACGCCGACCAGATGGAGGTCGAGCTCGTTCGCGACTGCGGCCACTTCATCGTCGACGAGCGGCCGCAGCTGGTCGCCGAGCGCGCCCGCGACTTCTTCGTCGCCGGCTAACCCTCTTCGATCGAGATCTCTTCGATCAGGACGGTCTGTTTCGGCTGTTCGGCCGGAGTGCCGAGCTTGCCGATCCTGTCGACCACGTCGAAGCCCTCGTCGACCTTGCCGACCAGGGCGTATTCGGGCGGCAGGCCGGCGTCGGCGTTGAGCACGACGAAGAACTGGCTGCCGGAGCGGCCGGGAGGCTCTGCCGAGCTCTTCGCCATCGCCACCACGCCTTTGGTGTAGGCGAGGTTGGCGGGCGGTTTCTCGTCGACGCTGTAGCCGGGGCCGCCGGTGCCGCTGCCGAGCGGATCGCCGCCCTGGATCACGAAGCCAGGCGCGACCCGGTGGAAGGTGAGCCCGTCGTAGAAGCCTTTTTCGGAGAGGAAGACGAAGGAGTTGACGGTCTTCGGCGCCCGTTTCGCGTCGAGCGCGATCTCGAAGCTGCCGCAGCTGGTCTCGACGACGGCGGTCAGCTGGTCGCCCTTGGTCACGGTCTGCTTCGGCGCCCCGAAGCTGACGTTCTTCGGTTTCGGCGCTTCCACCTGCTCGCAGCCGCCGGAGGCGCTCGCCTCGGTCGCCGTGTCGTCCCCGTCACCGCCGCTGCGGCCGATCAGGATCGCCGCCACGACGCCCACCGCGAGCAGCGCGAAGACGCCGAGGACGATCAGCTTCTGCCTCTGGGACCCCTCCATCGCGGCGAAAGCCTAATCGAGTTGGACGTGCCGTGAGTTGGTACCCATAGGGGCCTCCAACTCCGGCACGTCTGCGGCGCGTTGGGATGATCGGGCTGTGCTGTCGCCATCGCTCACTGCACTCGCTCGCCGCCGCCGTGCTGCACGTCCCACGACCTCCGGAGCGCGTCCTCGAGATCTGCTGCGGCGAGCGGCGACGGGGTGCTGTTCCTGGCGCGCGAGTTCCCGGCGGCGCGGGTCCGGGGGGTCGATCCCTCCGAGGCGTCAATCCGGGCGGCCGTCGCGCGGATCGGGCTCGACCCAGAGGGACGGGTGGCCTTCAAGCGGGGCAGCCGCCGCTCCCTCCCCTACCCCGACGACCTCTTCGACCTGGTGGCCCAGCGCCACGGCGCCCTCCATGCCCGCGAGGCGGCCCGCGTCCTGCGCCCGGGCGGGCACCTCATCCACATTGAGAGGCCGGCGGGCGGGTCGCTGGCACGGGCGCGACTGCCCTGGCTGCGCCGACGGCTGGACGGCTCGGCTTCGAGACGGTGCGGCGCGGCGAGGCGGACGGCGTCCCCTTCTGGGTGGGGCGCCTCGGCGGCGACTGAGCGGCGCGAATAGGCTGGCAGCCGATGCAGATCGAGGGAATGCCGCTGGCCTTGCTGGTCAACCCGTCGGCGGCACACGGCCGCGCCCTGAAGGTCCTCTCGCGGGTCGAGCAGGAGCTGGACGCGCGGCGCATCGCCTTCCGCGTCGGTGCGCACGCGCGGGCTCGAGGACGGGGTCGACAGGGCGCTGCGGGCGGCCGAAGGCGGCGAGATCCCGGTCGTCCTCAGCGGCGACGGGCTGATCGGAGCGGTCGGCGGCGCCCTCGCCGGCATCGGACACGCCGCTCGGGATCGTCCCGGCCGGGCGCGGCAACGACCTCGCTCGAGTGCTCGGCATCCCCGACGATCCGGCCGGCGCGGTCGAGGTCCTCGCCGCCGGCCAGACCCGGCGCATAGACGTCGGCGAGGCGAACGGCAAGCGGTTCCTGGGCATCGCCACCACGGGCTTCGACTCCGTCGCCAACCGGACCGCCAACGAGACCAAGCTGCTGCGCGGCAATCTCGTCTACGCCTACGCGGGCATCCGCACGCTGCTGGGCTGGAAGCCGGCCCGCTTCACGATCCGGGCCGGGGGCGAACAGATCCGCTTCACCGGCTACTCGGTCGCCGCCGCCAACAGCCCCGCCCACGGCGGCGGCATGCTGCTCGCCCCGGCGGCCGAGCTGGCCGACGGCGAGTTCGACGTGGTGACGATCGGCGCTGGCAGCAGGCTGCGATACGCGAGTAATCTGCCGAAGGTGTTCAAGGGCGCCCACGTCGAGCTGGACGAGGTCCGCGTGTTCCGCGCTCCGCGGCTGGAGGTGAGCGCCAGCCGGCCCTTCGCCGTCTACGCCGACGGCGAGCACCTCACCGACCTTCCGGTCTCGCTGCGCATCCTGCCGCGGGCGCTGAGCGTGATCGCGCCGCGGGACGGGGAGTGAGCGCCGCTTCGGGCGGGGCGCTGTTCGGCGCCAAGCGCCTCGTCGCCAGGGCCGCCGGCAGCGCCAGCCGGGCCAGCGGCCGCGGCGGCGGCACGACGCTGCCGGGGCGGTTGCTGCTGCGCCTCGCTCCCGACGCGATCGCCCGTCTCGGCGCCCGTCTCGAGGGCGACGTGACCCTGGTCAGCGCGACCAACGGCAAGACCACCACGGCGGGAATGCTGGCGGCCGTGCTCGCCGCCGACGGCCGCGGCCCGGTCCATAACCGGGCCGGCTCGAACATGACCTGGGGAATCGCCACGGCGCTGCTCGAGCAGCGCGGCGGCGAGGGCCTGTTCGAGGTCGACGAGGCCTGGCTGCCGGAGGTCGCGGCACAGCTCGACCCGTCGCTGATCGTGCTCGGCAACCTCTTCCGCGACCAGCTCGACCGCTACGGCGAGATCGAGGCACTGGCCGACGACTGGGCGCGGACCGTCGCCGAGCGTGCCGGGCGCAGCCGCTTCGCCCTCAACGCCGACGATCCGCTGATCGCCGACCTGGGCCGAGACAGCGACGGTCGGCGGCGAGACGGCGTCCTCTACTTCGGGGTCGAGGATCCCTCTCAGGCGCTGCCCGAGCTGCAGCACGCCTTCGACGCCAAGCACTGCCGCCGCTGCGGCCAATCCCTACGCCTACGAGCGGGCCTTCGTCGGCCACCTCGGCCACTACTCCTGCCCCGGCTGCGGCGCCGGACGCCCCGAGCCCGACGTTGCCGCGACGCGGGTCGAGCTGCGCGGCATGCAGGGCTCGCTGGTCACCGTCCGCACCCCGCAGGGCGAGCTGCGCCTCGAGCTGCCCCTGCCTGGCCTCTACAACGTCTACAACGCTCTGGCGGCGATCGCCGCCGGCCTACAGCTGGGGGTCGATCCGGCGCGGATTGCGACGGCGCTGAGCGAGGCGCGGGGCGCCTTCGGCCGGGTCGAGACGATCCCGATCGGCGAGAAGGCGGTCTCGATCCTGCTGATCAAGAATCCCGCCGGCGCCAACGAGGTCCTGCGCACGCTGAAGCTCGAGGACGAGGGGGACCAGGGCGGCCTCGATCTCTGGATCGCGCTCAACGACAGGATCGCCGACGGCCGCGACGTCTCCTGGGTCTGGGATGCCGACTTCGAGCTGCTGGCCGGCGCCGTGCGGCGCGTCACCTGCGCCGGGACCCGGGCCCCGGAGATGGCACTGAGGCTGAAGTACGCAGGCTGGCCGCAGGAGGCGATCGCAGTTGAGCCGCGAATCGAGGCTTCGCTCGACCGGGCGGTCGAGGAGGCGCCTGGCCGGCTTTTCGCCCTTCCCACCTACACCGCGCTGCTGGAGCTGCACAAGCTGCTCTCCTCGCGGGGGCTCGCGCCGGAGTTCTGGCGATGAAGACGATCTGGCACGACGTCGAGTGCGGCGGCCTACGAGGCCGACCTGCGGCTCTGGGAGGAGCTGGCCGACGAGGCCGGCGGTCCGGTCCTCGACCTCGGCTGCGGCACCGGCCGCGTCGCGCTGCACCTGGCCGGCCGCGGGCACCGGGTGCTGGGGCTGGACAGCGACGCGGCGCTGATCGGCGTCCTCGCCGAACGCAGCCGCGAGCTGGCGGTCGAGGCGGAGGTCGGCGACGCCACGGGACTTCGCGGCTCGGGGTCGAGTTCGGGCTGGCTCCTGGCGCCGATGCAGATCCTGCAGCTCTTCGCCGACGCCGAGGCGCGGATCGAATGCCTCGACTGCAGCGCGCCGCGCACCTGCGCGTCGGCGGGCCTCGTCGCGGCGCGATCGTCGACGAGCTTCCGATCGCCGACGCGGCCTCCGCCCCCCTGCCCGACGCCCGCGAGGTCGGCGGCTGGGTCTACTCGAGCCTGCCGCTCGAGACCGTCGTCGACGGCGACGCGATCGTCGTCCGGCGCCTGCGGCAGGCGGTCTCGCCCGACGGGGAGCTGAGCGAGGAGGTCGACGAGGTGCGACTGCAGGTCGCTGGACGCCGCCACGCTCGAGTGCGAGGCGCGACAGGCCGGCCTCCGTCCGGCCGGGCGCCGCGCGATCCCGGCCACCGGCGACCACGTCGGCTCGACCGCCGTCCTGCTTCGAAAGCGAGGCGGCCTGATGGAGCTGCGCGTCCTCGCCCTCTATCCCGAGCAGATGAACATCTACGCCGACCGCGGCAACATCGTCTTCCTGCGGCGGCGCTGCGAGTGGCGCGGGATCGGCTTCTCCTACGCGGCGGCCGGGCTGCGGCCGAGCCGATCGACCCCGGCGCCCACGACCTGATCTACCTCGGCGGCGGCCAGGACCGCGACCAGCGCGCCGTCGCCGCCGACATGGTCGCGAGCAAGCGCGAGGCGCTGGCCGGCGGCGGTGGACGACGGCGCCGTCCTGCTCGCCGTCTGCGGCGGCTACCAGCTGCTCGGCCACAGCTATCAGCTCGGCGAGGAGCGCCTGCCCGGGCTCGGCCTGGCCGACCTGGAGACGGTGCGCGAGCCCGGCGAGCGGCTGATCGGCAACGTCGCGATCGAGGCCGATCTCGGCGACGGCCCGCGGATCGATCGCCGGCTTCGAGAACCACGGCGGCCGCACCTACCTCGGCGAGGACGCCCAGCCGCTCGGCCGGGTTCTCAGCGGCTTCGGCAACAACGGCCAGGACGGGCTCGAGGGGGTGCGGCGTGGCAACCTGATCGGCACCTACCTGCACGGCCCACTGCTGCCCAAGAACGCCTGGCTGGCGGACCATCTGATCGCGCTTGCCCTGGAGCGCCGCTACGGCTCGCGACCCCGAGCTCGAGCCCCTCGACGACCGGCTCGAGCTGGCCGCGCAGGAGTCCGCGCGGCGGGTTGCCTTGCCCAAGTAGCCGGGTACGCATAATCAATGGGTATGCGCGCGTGGCCTTTGAGCGTTCTCCTCGTCGCACTCATCCTCGCGTTGCCTTGCGGGGCAGCCGCGGCGCCGAATTGCGGTGAAGCGCCGGAAAAAGTCGGCAACACGCTCGTCGGCACGCCCTGCGCCGACACGATCCACGCTCCGCGCGGCATCACCACGGTCGCAGGCGAAGGCGGCGACGACCGCTCTTCGGCGGCCGCGGCAACGAGCAGCCTCTTCGGCGGCGAGGGCAACGACCGCCTCTACGGCGGGATCGGCGACGACCGGCTGCGCGGCAGCGCTCGGACACGATCGGCTCTCGGGCGGCTTCGGCGCCGACTCGCTCGACGGCGAAAGCGGGGAACGACTTCGCCCGCGGCGACGCCACCATCGACGCGATCGACGACAGCGGCGGCGGAATCGACACGCTCAGCTTCGCCACCGGCGCCACGCCGGGCTTTCCCAATTCGGGCTCCTTCTTCACCGATGCGGGGTTCCCGGCCGGCGCCGAGGGGCGCGGCGTCTTCGTCGACCTGTGGTGACGGTTTCGCCAACAACGGGCGCGCCCTCCGGCGGCGGCGTGGACGAACCGCTCGAACCGGCGACCGACTTCGGCAATTCGAGACGGTGATCGGCACCGCCTTCCCCGACTACATCGTCGGCAACCTCCGATCGCCGAGACCATCTACGGCGGCGGCGGCGCCGACGTGATCGACGGCGAAGGGGGCGCCGACGCGCTCACGGCGGCGCCGAGGGCGACGGCTGTGTCGAGGTGGCGGCGCCACGATCGACTGCGAGATCGAGCGGCGAGGAGATCGACCTCCGCAATCCGGGCGCGATCGCCGTCGGGAACTGATGAGCCGCCCGGCGCCGGCGGGGCCGCCGGCGCTCTACCTGACCGGCAGCGAAGGCGATGACGTGGTCACCGCGACCTTCGCGTGCCGGCAACGTCACCTTCGATCTGCGGCCCGGCTCCGAGGGCGCCTTCGATGCCGATCCCGGCATGGCCGGCGGCTGCAGGCCCCCGTCCGCGGGCAACGTCGTCTGTCCGCTGCCGCCGGTTACGCCGACTCCAGACTCGGTGGTCCTCGCCGGCATGGACGGCGAACGACACGCTCTCCGCCTCGGGCTTCCCGGTGACCATTTCCGTCGTCCTGCTCGGCGGGCAGGGCGACGACGACCTCACCGGCGGCAACGACCGAGGACGCGCTCGTCGACGGGCCGGGAGCGACGTCTTCAAACGCCGGCGCGCGGCGACGACGCCGCTGCCCAACAACGACGGCGGCGACGGCCTCGACGCCGGCTGCGGGCGACGACCTCTTCGTCTCCAACGCGGTCTGCAACGGCGACTCGCTCGACGGCGGCCCGGCCGCGACAACGCCAACTGGGCGAACTTCACTCGGCGGTCACGATCGACATGGGCGCCAGCGCGGCTGGGCTGAGTCGGGCCGCAGGGCCAGGCGCAGTGCCCCAGCGCCGGCGCTGCTGACCGGCCTGGTCGCGATCGAGGACGTCGAGGGCTCCGGGCGGCGACGACATCGCTCGTCGGCGATTCGGCCGACAACCAGCTGCTGGGCCGCACCGGCCACGACTCCTACTTCGCCGAGGCGGGCAACGACTCGATCCTCGCCAACTCCGGTGACCAAGACCTGACCATCGATTGCGGAGCGGGCTTCGACACCGCCCTGGTCGACCACCCGCAGCACGGGGATCCCCGCCGGTCGAATGCGAGTCGATCGAAGCGCGTAACCCCAACAGCTTCCGCCCGCCCGACACGCCGCCCGGTCCGAACCCGGAACCGGAACCGGCAGTCGACGAGCCGCCGGTCGATCCGCCGCCTCCGCCTCCGCCACCCCGCCGCCTCCGCCCAAAGACAGACGCCGCCGAAAACCCGCATCCTTCGTCGGCCAGCCCAGCTTCTGTTCGCCGCCGCCGGCCGGCGCAAGGTCACCTTTGCCTTCTCCGCCAGCGAGCCCGCGGTCAGCTTCCGCTGCAAGCTCGATCGGCGCCCTTCCGACCCTGCCGCTCACCGCGCGCCTACTTCGCGCGCCCGGCCGGCACGCGTTCCGCGTCTTCGCCATCGACGCCGCCGGCAACCGCGACCGACTCGCCGGCTCTGGTGCAGTTCAGAGTCCGTCGCCGCTGAGCGTCGGTTAGCGACCGCTGGAGCCGAAGCCGCCGGTAGCGCGCGCCGAGTCCGCACAACGCCTCGACCTCGACGCACTGCCGGGACGGCGATCGGCGCAATCACGAGCTGGGCGATCCGGTCCCCAGCCTCGACCCGGAAGGTCTCCGCCGGGTCGGTGTTCAAGAGCAGCACCCGCAGTTCGCCACGGTAACCGGAGTCGATCAGCCCCGGAGCGTTAACCAGTGCAATCCCATGCTCCCGCGCCAACCCAGACCGCGGCAGCACGAGTCCCGCATGGTCCTCCGGAATCTCCACGCCGATCCCGGTCCCAACGCTCCATCTCTCCCCGGGCCCAAGGTGTGCCGCCTCGCACGCATAAAGATCCAAGCCCAGCATCCCCCTCATGCGCGCGCTCGGCAGCATGGCCCTGGGGCTTCAGCTTGGCCACCGGCAGCTCCACGGCGGCCACCCTACAACCCCCGGCGAAGGGAGGGGTGGGGGCGTCCGGCCGGGCGCGGCGTCCTGTTTTTCGCCCAGCACTACAGAGAGACGCTGACGCGCGGGCGAAAAGCCCAGCGCCCGGCCGGACACCCCCACCCCTCCCCCTAGGCGGGTTCGACTGTCCTGCAGGTCGTCGAAGCGATACAGCTCAGCCACCGGCACCCTCGCGCGCACCAGCACGCCGTCGTCGCGCTCAGTCCGCTCCAGCTCGCCGGCCACCTCATGCAGCTCGTGCAGCCGCCCCCCTTCGCTGTAGGGAACCAGCAGCTCCACCTCGGCTAAGCGTCTCCTCGAAGGCGGCCTCGATCCGCCCGTGCAAGCGCCTCGATCCCCTCTCCTTCGAGCGCCGAGACGGGGACGGCCTCGGGATGCTGCAGCAGCGCCTCGCGGCGTTCCTCCTCGCCGAGCAGATCGGCCTTGTTGAGGACGAGCAGGCGCGGCTTGTCGCCGGCGCCGATCTCCTCCAGCACGGCCTCGACCGCTGCCAGGTCGGCCAACCGTCGCTCCTCCGACGCCGCCGCGTCGACCACCTGCAGGATCAGGTCGGCGAGGACGGTCTCCTCCAGGGTCGCCTTGAAGGCCTCAACCAGCTGGTGGGGCAGCTTCTCGATGAAGCCGACGGTGTCGGTGAGCAGGTAGTCGCGCCCGGCGAACTCGAAGCTGCGGGTGGTCGGGTCGAGCGTGTGGAAGAGCCTGTCCCCCACCCCGACCTCGGCGCCGGTCAGCGCGTTGAGCAGGGTCGACTTGCCGGCGTTGGTGTAGCCGGCAAGGGCGACCCGCGGCAGCGAGGAACTGCTCGCGGCGCGCGCGCATCACGCCACGGTTGCGTTCCAACCGCTCCAGCCGATGCCGCAGCGCCGCGATCCGGTTGCGGGCGAGGCGGCGGTCGGTCTCGATCTGGGTCTCGCCCGGGCCCCTGGTGCCGATGCCGCCGTCCATGCGGCCTGCGCCGAGGCGCTCGAGGTGGGTCCACAGCCCCCGCATGCGGGCCATGTTGTATTCGAGCTGGGCCAGCTCGACCTGCAGCTTGCCCTCGGCCGAGTGGGCGTGGTCGGCGAAGATGTCGAGGATCACCGCGGTGCGGTCGATCACCGGCACGCCGAGCGCCGCCTCCAGGTTGCGCTCCTGCCGCGGCGCCAGCTCGTCGTCGCAGGCGACCAGGTTGGCGTCGGCTTTCTCGATCGCGGTCTTCAGCTCCGCCAGCTTGCCGCGACCGAAGTAGCGGTCGGGGTCGGGCGCTGCCCGTGGCTGGAGCATCTCCCCGGCCGTGGCCACCCCGGCGGTCCGCAGCAGCTCCTTCAGCTCCGCCAGGGGCTCGCCCTCGCCGCGGCCGTCGTCGATGCCGATCGCCAGCGCCCGCTGTCGGGCGCGCGGATTGGAGACGCCGGCGCCGTTGGCGGCGTATTGCGTCTGCGTGTTGCGCCCGTTCCTGGATCGATCCACTCGGATCGATTGTAGGGCGCGCCCAGGCCAGGGGAGGGCGGATAGGCTGTCGCCCGTGAAGGTCTTTCTCACTGGAGGCACCGGCTTCATCGGCGGCGAGGTCGCACGCCAGCTGCGCCGGCGCGGCGACGAGGTCGTCTGCCTGGTACGCAGCCCCGAGAAGGGTGCAGCGGTGTCGGCGCTCGGCTGCGAGATCGTCAGCGGTGACCTCGGCGACGAGGCCGCGATCCGCGCGGGAATGGCCGGCTGCGACGCGGTCATCCACGCCGCTGCGATGTACGAGGTCGGGATCCCCGCCTCGCAGCATCCAGCGATGTACGAGGCGAACGTCGCCGGGACCGAGCGCGTCCTGCGCGCCGCGCTGGAGGCCGAAGGTCGCCAAGGTCGTCTACGTCTCGACCGTCGGCGTCTTCGGCAACACCCACCGCAAGGTCGTCGACGAGTCCTACGAGCACCCCGGCAAGGAATTCACTTCCTACTACGAGGAGACGAAGCTGGAGGCGCACCGGATCGCCAAGCGGATGATTGCCGACGAGGGTCTGCCCTGCACGATCGTCCAGCCGGGCGGCGTCTACGGCCCCGGCGACACCTCCCAGGTCGCCGACTTGCTGGAGCAGTTCGTAGCCGGAAAACTGCCGCTGATGCCGTTTCCCGAGCTGGGGATCTGCCTCACCCACGTCGAGGACATAGCGAACGGGATCCTGCTCGCGCTCGACAAGGGCAAGGTCGGCGAGACCTACGTGATCAGCGGCCCGGTGACGACCATGCGCGAAGCGATGGAGGTGGTCGCCAGGCCTGATCGGTCGCAAGGCCCCCAAGCACGCTCTGCCGACCCCTCTAATGAAGGCGATGACGCCGATCGGGCCGTTGGTTGGCAAGATGATGAGCCAGCCCCCCAATCTGCGCGAGCTGATCTCCTCGCCGACGGAGTCACCTTCTGGGCCAGCCACGAGAAGGCCAGCCGCGAGCTGGGCTACGCGCCGCGCGGCATGGAGGAGGGTCTGCGGCAGACGCTGGCGGAGGACAAGCGGTTTCCCGATCCGGTCGCCTGAGGGAGTCGGGGGAAGGCTCACCGGAGCAACAGCGGGGAGGCTCCGTCGAGCCCTCCCCCGACTCCCATAAGCTGGTGCGGGTGCACGTCATAGACGTCATGCATCTAGGCCGGCCGCATGTGATCGGCTGCTGGCAGGTCGGCGGGCGCCTGGTCGACCCCGGGCCCGAGTCCTCGCTGCAGACCCTGCTCGGCGGCACTCGGCGAGGAAGGGCCGCGGGCGATTCTGCTCACCCACATCCACCTCGACCACGCGGCCGCGACTGGCGCTCTGGTGCGACGCTGGCCCGACCTCGAGGTCTACGTCCACGAGCGCGGTGCCCCGCACCTGATCGATCCCTCGCGGCTGCTGGCCAGCGCCGAGCGCCTCTACGGCGACGCGATGGACCGGCTTTGGGGCGAGATCGTGCCCGTCCCCGAGGCCAACGTGAAGGCGCTCTCGGGAGGCGAGCAGGTGCTCGGGATGCGCGTCGCCTACACCCCGGGCCACGCTTCCCATCACGTCTGCTACCTGCACGAGGACAGCGGCACCGCCTTCGTCGGCGACGTCGCGGCGTGCTCATCCCGGGGACCGACCTGATCGTGCCGCCGACGCCCCCGCCCGACATCGACATCGATGCCTGGGAGGACTCGATCGGGATCGTCGAGGGCTGGCAGCCGCAGCGCCTCGCCCTGACCCATTTCGGCGCGATTGAGGAGCCGGCCGAGCACTTGGCCGGGGTTCGCGAGCGGCTGCGCGAGGAGGCCGACCTAGCCCGCGAGCTGTCCGAGGTCGAGTACGAGAAGCGCCATCGGGAGCTGGTCGCTCGCCACGCTGTCGACGAAGAGGCCACCGCAGAGCTGCTCCAGGCCGTCCCGCCTGAGTACCAGTGGCGCGGTCTCGACCGTTACTGGGCACGCGAGGCGATTGAGCGCGTTAGCGCGGCGGCGCCCGGGTACGGGCGGGCAATCCCCCGACCTAGGAGGCCAGAGTTGAGACCACTCACCAGTCCGGATCGTGGCGCTTGTCGTCGCGGCGGGGTTGGCGACCGCCGGCCTGGCGGCATGCGGCGACGAGAGCGAGCAGGCCCTCGCCTTCAAGGTCAGCGGCACGGAAGGCGTCGATCCAGGGGCCCTCAGAGCGCCGATCCAGGCCTGGCGGAGATCGTCTTCGAGAACGAAAGCGAAAGGGAGAGCGACATGCAGCTGATCTGGGTAGAGGGGGATCGCTCGCCGGCGGAGGTCGTCGAGGCCTGGCCGCCGCGATGCAGGGGAAACCGCTTCCCGGACTGGTTCTTCGGCGGCGGCGGCATCGGGCTCGACGCCCACGGATCAGAGTCGAGACGGTCACGCAGGTCACTCGAGCCGGGCACCTACTACGCCTTCAACACCGAAGACCGACGGCCCGCCGGATGGTGGACGACGTGACGGCAGCTCGAGGTGAACGGCGAGGCTTCGGATGACGAGGTCGAGGGCGGACGCGACGATCTCGGCCTTCGAGTACGGATTCGAGGCGGACGGCCTCGCCAGCGGGGACAGCGAGGTCGTCTTCGAGAACAGCGGCGCTCAGCCGCATCATGTCGTCTACTCGCCGCTAGTCGGCGACAGCACCGCCGAGGACGTCGAGAACTTCTTCAAGACCGAAAAAGGCAAACCGCCGTTCCGCGAAGAGGGGGGCCAGGCCACGGCGGTGATCGAAGGCGGCGAAAGCCAGCTCGTGGCCCTCGACCTCGAAGCCGGGCCGCTACGTCCTGCTCTGCTTCATCACCGACCGTCAGGGCGGTCCGCCCCACGCCTCAAAGGCATGGTCGACGAAGTCGAGGTCGAGTAGCGCGGAGCCGGACCGCGGGCACTTGGTCGAAGGTTCAGGCCAGGTGCTCGCGCATCCGCTCGACCGCCTCGGTGATGCGGTCGTCGGGGGTGGTGAGGGAGATGCGGAAGAAGCCCTCGCCGCTCGGCCCGTACATCGAGCCCGGCGAGACGACGACAGCCGCCTCTTCGAGCACCAGCTCGGAGAAGGAGGTCGAGGTGTGGCCCTCGGGGACCGGCGCCCAGACGTAGATCGTCCCCTTCGGCGCCTTCACCTCGACGCCGATCGCGCGCAGGGCGTCGACGACCAGGTCGCGGCGGCGCACGTAGGTTTCGTTCATCCGCTCCAGCGGCCCGCTCGGGCCGCTGCAGCGCCGCCGCGCCGGCCATCTGCACGGCGTCGAAGAGGCCTGAGTCGACGTTGGTCTTCAGTCGCCAGTAAGTCTGCACGGCCTCGGCGTTGCCGAGGATCGCCGCGCAGCGCCAGCCGGTCATGTTGTAGCCCTTGGACAGCGAGAAGACCTCGACGCCGACCTCCTTGGCGCCGGGCGTGGCGAGGAAGCTCGGCGCCACGTAGCCGTCGTAGGTCGTCTCCGAGTAGGCGTTGTCGTGGACGACGAGGATCTCGTGCTCGCGGGCGAAGGAGACGACCAGCTCGAAGAAGCCCTCGGGGACGGTCGCCCCGGTCGGGTTGTTGGGGTAGTTGAGGAACATCAGCCGCGCCTTGGCCGCGACCTCGGCCGGCACGGCGCCGAGGTCGGGGACGAAGCCGAGCTCCGGCAGCCAGCGGCAGCAGCTCGGGCGTCGCGCCGGCGAGGATCGGGCCGCCGGTGTAGACGGGGTAGCCGGGATCGGAGGCGAGCGCGACGCCGCCCGGGTCGAGGAAGGCGAAGCAGAGGTTGTAGATGCACTCCTTGGCGCCGATCGCCGGAATGACCTCGCTCTCGGGGTCGATCTCGACCCCGAAGCGGTCGTCGTAGAAGTCGGAGAGCGCCTCGCGGAACTCGGCCCGGCCGCGGTTGGTCGGGTACTGATGGTTGGCGGGGTCGGCGACCGCCTCCTGCATCGCCGAGACGACGTGCGGGTAGGTCGGCTGGTCGGGATCGCCGATCCCAAGGCTGATCACGTCGATGCCGGCGGCGCGCTTCTCGGCGATCCGCCGCTCCAGTTCCTGGAACATGTAGGGAGGCATCGCCTCCAGGCGCTTGGACGGCGCCGCGAGCCCCAGCTTCTCGGTCGTTCGGCCACGAGCGGGAACCCTAGAGGTCGGCGAGAGCCTGGAGCAGCTCGGCGGAGAGCTCGCCCGAGCAGATCGGCTCGGCCCAGCCGCTCAAGGCGCACCTCGAGGTCATCCGAGATCTCGACCTCCAGCTCGCCGCCGTCCAGCTCGACCGACGATCGGGCTGGCGGCGCCGCGCAGGAACGCGGTAACGGCGGCGCCGCTGGCGCCCGTTCCCGAGGAGAGCGTCTCCCCCACGCCGCGCTCGAAGATCCGCGCCCGCACGCGGCTGCCGTCGATCCTCAGGAAGGAGACGTTGGTGCGGTTGGGGAAGAGCTCGTGGCCTTCGATCTCCGGCCCGATCGCCGCAGGTCGAGCTGCTCCAGCTCGTCGCCGACCTCGATCGCGCACTGCGGGTTGCCGATCGAGACGTGCTGGAAGGCCCACTCGCGTCCGGCCGCGCTCAGCGTGCCGCTGCCGTCGGGCCCGCCCGACGGAAAGTCCTTGGAAGCGGTCGAGGCCCGTCCCATCTCGACCGAGCAGGTCCGCTCCGACGTAATCGTGGGGGTGATCGGCCCCGCTGCCGTCAGGATCGAGAAGGTGTCGGCGTCGGTCCAGCCGTGCCGGCGCAGGTAGAGGATCGCCTCCCGCGCCCCGTTGCCGGAGAGCTCGGCCTCAGAGCCGTCGGGGTTGAAGATGCGCAGCTCGGCGACGAAACTGCGGATCGTCGCTGCGGGAGAGCAGCAGCACGCCGTCGGAGCCGACCCCGAAGTGCGGATCGCAGAGCCGCTGGACCCGAGCCGCGCTCAGCTCCCAGGGAAGCTCGTCGGCCTCGACGATCAGGTAGTCGTTGCCAAGCGCCTGCCACTTCTCGAATCGCATCGCCGCCACCCTACTCAGACGTGCCGACTGTGGAGTTGACCGGCCTATAGCGAGGTCAACGCCACAGTCGCCGATGTCGTCGTGATCTCGGCGGCGACATCGGCGTCGTCGCGGCCGGTGCGGTCGATCCAGCGCAGGTTTGGGATCTTGCGCATCCAGGTGAGCTGGCGGCGGGCGTAGTTGCGGGAGCGTTTCTTCATCTGCTCGACGTCGCCGGCGAGCAGCTCGTCGAAGCCAAGCGCCTTGCGAGCCGTCCGCGACGGTCCCAGCGCTTCCGCCCGCCGCACCTCCTCCTCCGCCCCGCCGGCGACGATCGCCTCGGTGCGAGCGTCGATCCGCTCGTAGAGCGTGTCGCGGTCCATAGTCGAGTCCGAAGATCGTCGTCGGGTGCCGCGTCTCCGGCGACCAGAGCTCCGAGTCCTCGGTCCCCGGCGGCACCTTCTCCAAGCGAAAGCTCGGCCACCGCCGCCCGCAGGTAAAGCCCCGTCCCCCCGACCACGATCGGCCGCCGCCCAGCCTCCAAAGCCTCATCGATCTCCCGATGGGCGAGCCGCATGTAGTCCCCGACCGAGAACGGCTGGGTAACCGGCACGAAGCCGACAAGCCGGTGCTCCAGCTTCTCCTGCTCAGCCGGACTGGCAACGCCGGTGAGCGACGCCCAGCCCCTCGTAGACCTGCAGCGCATCGCAGGAGATGGCGACCGGATCCTCCCCTCGCTCCCGCAGCTCTTCCGCCAGAGCGATGGCGACGCCGGTCTTCCCCACGCCGGTCGGCCCGAAGATCCCGAGAACGCTCACGCCTGAGAGAGGGGTGGCGGCGATGCCCCGAACGGCTTGTACTTTTTCGCCGAGTGGCGGGCGGCAGAGCGCAGACGCTTCACCGAAAAAGTTGGAGATGGGTTTCGCCGCCACCCCTCCCAGCGTCTTCGAGGTTGCCGCGTCTATCTCAACCTCGACGAGCTCGCCGGGCTCCGCGATCCCATCGAAGTTGACGGTCTTGTTGTGCCGGGTTCGCCCCCGCAGCCGGGTCGGATCGGTGCGGCTGGTCCCTTCGACCAGCACCTCCATCTCGCGCCCGACGAACCGCTGCGCCCGTTCGGTCGCCCGCCGCTGCACCAGCTCGACCAGCCGCTCCATCCGCTCCCGCTTGACCGGCTGCGGCACCTGCTCGCCCATCGTCGCCGCCTCGGTCTCGCGCCGAGGCGAGAAGACGAAGGTGAAGGCGCTGTCGTAGCCGACCTCGTCGACGACCTCGAGCGTCTGCTCGAAGTCGGCCTCGGTCTCGCCGGGGAAGCCGACGATGATGTCGGTGCGTGATCGCGCAGTCGGGCACGTGCTCGCGGATCAGCGCGACGCGGTCCATGTAGCGCCGCGGTCGTAGGTGCGCCGCATCCGCTTCAGCACCGCGCTCGAGCCCGACTGCAGCGGCAGGTGGATGTGCTCGCAGAGCGCCGGCAGCTCGGCGTGGGCGCGGATCACGTCCTCGCGCATGTCCTTCGGGTGCGGGCTGGTGTAGCGGATCCGCTCGATCCCCTCGACCGCGTCGATCCGCGCCAGCAGCTCGGAGAAGCCGATCCGGGCGTCGCGTCGGCAGGTCGCGGCCGTAGCTGTTGACGTTCTGGCCGAGCAGGGTCACCTCGCGCACCCCGTCGGCGGCCAGCGCCTCCGCCTCGGCGACCAGCTCGCCGGGATCGCGGCTCTCCTCGCGGCCGCGGGTCGAGGGGACGATGCAGTAGGAGCACTGCAGTTGCAGCCCTGCGAGATCTGCAGCCAGCCCTGGAACTCGCGCTCGCGCCGGGCCGGCAGGTGGCCGGAGAAGTCCTCGAACTCGAAATAGCCCTGGGCGGTGAGCGAGTCGGAGTTGAGGAACTCGGCGAGCTTGTGGATCTGGCCCGGCCCGAAGGCGACGTCGACGAAGGGGAAGCGCTCGAAGACCTCGTCCTTGACCGACTGCGCCCAGCAGCCCCCGACCCCGACGACCCGCTCCGGGTCTTCGGACTTCAGCCGCTTCGCCTCGCCGAGGTGGGCGACGAAGCGGTTGTCGGCCGACTCGCGGATCGAGCAGGTGTTGAAGAGGATCAGGTCGGCATCGGCGCGGCTCGGGGCCTGCTCGTAGCCGAGCGACTCGAGCATCCCCTGCATCCGCTCGGAGTCGTGCACGTTCATCTGACAGCCGAACGTGGTGACGTGGTACCTGGGCATCGATTCAGCCTAGCGGGGCGTCCGCCGGCTTCAGAGCTCCAGCCGAGCTATTGGAGTGACTGCTCGGTGCCTTCTTCCTCGCTCTTCGGCTTCCTCGGTCGCCTCGTGCAGGGCCGCCTCCTCGTGCTTTTCCTCGTCCTTGGCATGGAGAACGGAGAAGGTGGTCGCGCCGCCGACGAGGACGGCGAACCAGACGAAGACGAGCGGAGCGACGCGCCGGGGAAGCGTCGATCCGCAGGGCGACGAAGGTGAAGACCACGGCCGAGACGGCGAGGACGATGCCGCAGACGTAGAAGAGCGTTTCGTTGTCCATGCGGCGCGGAATCCTAAGCCCGCTGGCGCATGCCTCAGGCTGGCTGTTGCGCGCGCGAGCGACCGAGGAGCGGTGCGCTCGGCGATCCTTGGCGGCTTTCAGGTCGCCTCTGGACGCAGCGCGGCTCTCCTCGACGGGCACGACGTTCTCGGTGCCGATACCGAGCGCGGTGCGGATCTTGGTCTCGAGCTCCGCGGCGAGCTCGGGGTTGTCGGTGAGGAACTGTTTGGCGTTGTTGCGCCCCTGCCCGAGCCGCGTCTCCCCGTAGGAGAAGAAGGAGCCCGACTTCTGCACCAGGTCGTGCTCGATGCCGAAGTCGAGCAGGCCGCCCTCGCGCGAGATGCCGACCCCGTACTCGATGTCGAACTCGGCCTGCCGGAAGGGCGAGGCGACCTTGTTCTTGACGACCTTGACCCGGACCCGGTTGCCGACCGCCTCGGTCCCCTCCTTGAGGGTCTCGATGCGGCGGATGTCGAGTCGCTGCGAGGAGTAGAACTTCAGCGCCCGGCCGCCCGGCTGGGTCTCGGGCGAGCCGAACTGGACGCCGACCTTTTCGCGGATCTGGTTGGTGAAGAGGCAGACGGTGTTGGTCCGGTTGAGGTTGCCGGCCAGTTTGCGCATCGCCTGCGACATCAGAGCGGGCCTGGAGGCCGACGGTGGTGTCGCCGATCTGGCCGTCCAGCTCCGCTTTCGGCGTCAGCGCCGCGACCGAGTCGATCGCGACGACGTCGATCGCCGCGGAGGCGATCAGGCGGTCGGCGATCTGCAGCGCCTGCTCGCCGTAATCGGGCTGGGAGACGAGCAGCTCGTCGGTGTCGACGCCGATGTTCCGCGCGTAGGTCGGGTCGATCGCAGTGCTCGGTGTCGATGAAGGCGCAGATCCCGCCGCGGCTCTGCGCTTCGGCGATGATGTGGTAGATCAGCGTCGTCTTCCCCGAGGACTCCGGGCCGAAGATCTCGACGATGCGGCCCCGCGGCACGCCGCCGATCCCCAGCGCCAGGTCGAGCGAGAGGGCGCCGGTCGGGATCGCCGGGATCTTGATCGTGGCGTCGGCGCCGAGCCGCATCAGGGCGCCCTGGCCGAAGTCGCGCTCGATCTGGGTCACGGCCGCCGCCAGGGCGGCGTCCTTGGCCTTGGCGTCCTTGGCCGAGGCGTCCTTCAAAGCCGCTTTCTTGTCTGCCATCTCTTTCACCTCACTGCCGCCCGCCTGCGGGCAGCTCGACTTGCGCCAGCGGGATGTACTGCGCACCCCGAGGCTGGAGTTCAGAACGGTAGAGCGTCATCCGGACGCCACCGAAGGGCTGCAGCAGCGCCTTCGGCAGCGTCCCCGGAGGCCGCGAGACAGGCGCCGGGCGCTTCGAGCCCCGTTCCTCTCGCCGCACCCGGGCGACCGTCACATGGGGCCAGAAAGGGCGCTTCTCCGGCTCGTAGAGACCTGCCGCGACCAGCCTCTCCTGGAGCCCCGCCTGCAGCTGCAATGGTCGCCGGCGACTCGGCGGGAAGGGCGAAGAGCCGTGCCCGGCCGCGCTCCGGCCGCTGGACGGGGTCGCCCAGCGCGATCCGCGGCGAGGGGCCGCGGCTGGCCTCGCCGATCTCGGCCAGGCGGGGGATCTCCTTCTCCGGCAGGTAGCCGAGGAAGGCGAGGGTGATGTGGAGGGACTCGGGCGGGATCCGGCGCAGCGCCGGATCGGCGAGCTCCTCGCGGCCCCAGGCGTCGATCCCCTCCAGCACCGCGTCGGGCAGGTCGAGGGCGAAGAACAGCCTCGCCCGCGGGCTCTTCAGTCTTTCCTTCGTCAGCCGGCCGACGCTACGGGGCCGCGGCGCGCGAGACAACACGCGAATGTGAAATAAGCGCGCCCTCTTCCCTACAGAGGTGCCTCGTCGCCGTTCAGCAGGATCCGCAGCAGGTGCATGCCGACCAGCGCGGAGCGCTCGCGGATGTCCTCGCGCCCGCCGGGGATGACCGGATCGCGGGCGATTGCCGGTGCCGTCGGCGAGGCGGGCGTCGAAGCAGACGTAGCCGACCGGCTTCTCCTCCGTGCCGCCGTCGGGGCCGGCGATGCCGGTGATCGCGACGGCGACGTCGGCGTCGAAGCGCTCCAGGGCGCCGCGCGACATCGCCTCGGCGACCTCGGCGGAGACCGCGCCGTGGGCCTCGATCAGCGCCGGATCGACCCCGAGCAGCTCCGCCTTCGCCTCGTTCGAGTAGGCGACGACGCCGCCGGCGAAGTAGGCCGAGGCCCCCGGCAGGTCGGTGATCCGCGCCGCCAGCAGGCCGCCCGAGCACGACTCGGCGAGGCCGAGCCTGCGTCCCTGCAGCAGGCCGGCGAGCTGGGCGTCGATCGTCTCGCCCTCGAGGCTGAACAGGTGGCGGCGGTGGCGATCGGCGAGCCCGGCCCGCAGCTCCTCGGCCACGATTCCCGCCTCGGCCCGGTAGCGGACGTCGATCTCGATCTCGCCGCGCCGCAGGCAGGTGGTGATCTCGACCGCCGTCAGGTCGGTCCCGCCCGCCTCGATCTCGCGCAGGCTCTTGGCGATCTCCGACTCGGGGATGCCGAACATCCGCAGCGTGTAGCCGTGCAGCGGCGTGGCGCGGGCGAGCACCGCCTGCACCGGGCGCGACTCGATCGCCGCCGGCCACATCGGCCGCAGCTCGCGCGGCGGGCCGGGCAGGACGATCACGACGCGGTCGTCGGCCGGCACGACCAGGCCCGGCGCGGTGCCGACCGGATCGAGCGCGATCGCGCCCTCGGGGACCATCGCCTGCTTGCGGTTGGCCTCCCGCAGCGCCTCCGCGTCGAAGTCGAAGCGGCGGGCGAACTCGCGCAGGATCGCGGCGATCTTCTCCTCCATCTCCTCGTCGAGGATCAAGCGGCGGCCGGCGAAGCGGGCGACGATCTCGGCCGTCAGGTCGTCGGCGGTGGGGCCGAGCCCGCCGGAGGTGACGATCAGGTCCATCCCCTCGTCCGCGAGGAAGCGCAGGGCGGCCTCGAGGTCCGCCGGCCGGTCGGCGACGACGAGGATGTGGGCGACCTCGACGCCCAGCTCGGCCAGCCGTTCGGAGATCCACGGCCCGTTGCGGTCGGCGATCCGCCCGGTCAGCACCTCGGTTCCCGTCACCACTATCCCGGCGCGGACAGGCTTTTCGCTCACGTGCAGTCGGGCCTTTCGCCTTCTTCGAGCGGCGTCAGCTCGCCGCCCGGGTCGATCTCGTATCCCACCGGACTGGCGCTCGGCGGGGTCTCAGCCTCCTTGCCGTCGACCATCAATACGACCTCGCCGTTGCCGAAGGCGACAGTGAAGCCCCCGGCCCGAAACGGCCCCGCCTCCGCGCCGGGTTCGAGGATTTCGCCGTCGACCACCGGTTCTTCGTCACTGTCGAGCATGCAGACCCAGACTTCCGCAGTTGCCTCGAGACGGACGGCAACCCCAGGCAGGGTTGCGACATCCGTTCGGCCTTCGTCAGCCTTGCGCCCTTCAGCCACGCGCTTCGACTGCGGCGAGGGAGCCGGTCCCGGGGAGCCATCGTCGTCGCCGCCGGTCAAACCGATCGCAATCAGCGCCCCAACCAGGACCAGCGAGACGAGTACCGCCAGGGCGCGACCGCCGAGGTGCGGACCGCGCCCGGTGGAGCTGCGCTCGCCACCGGCTCGACCCGCTTCGGCGCCCGCTCGCCCCCGGCCGGGGCGGTGCTGCGCCGGTACTCGTCGGCGAGGCGCTCGCCGTCCAGGCCGAGGTAGGCGGCGTAGGTGCGGATGAATCCACGCGTGTAGGCGCCGCCGGGGAGGACGTCCCACTCCTCGTTCTCCATCGCCCGCAGGTAGCGGACGCGGATCTTGATCGCCGCTTCCACCTCTGAGAGGTCGGCCTTGCGGCGGCTCCGCGCCTCGCGGAGGGTGGTTCCGATCCCGGTATCCACCCCGACATTGTGTCCGCTCGGTCCAGCGGGCCGTGAAAAGTGTCTGTTACGGGGCCGGCTGGTCGGCCTCGACCGCGACCGGCTCGGGCTCGGGGCCGCCGCTCAGCACGCGCGGCAGATCCGCCTCGGTGATCAGCACCTGCCGGGGCTTCGAACCCTCGTAGCCGGAGATGACGCCGCGCCGCTCCAGCATGTCGATCAGTCGCCCCGCCCGCGTGTAGCCGACCCGGAGGCGGCGCTGGATCATCGAGACCGAGGCGGTCTCGGTCTGGACGACGGTGCGGATCGCCTCGTCGAGCAGGTCGTCGCTGTCGGGATCGAAGTCGTCGTCGGCATCGCGCTCGCTTACCTCCTCGCGAGCCTCGAGCAGCTCGGCCTCGAATTCAGGTTCGCCTTGCTTGGCCCAGTGACCGGTGATCTTGGCGATCTCGTCCTCGGTCACAAAGGCGCCCTGGATTCGCGCCAGCTTCGAGGTGCCGGCGCCGCGGAACAGCATGTCGCCCTGGCCGAGCAGCGCCTCTGCCCCGCCCTGGTCGAGGATCACCCGCGAGTCGGTCTGCGAGGAGACAGCGAAGGCGATCCGGGCCGGGATGTTGACCTTGATCGTGCCGGTGATGATGTCGGTCGAGGGCCGCTGGGTCGCCAGCACTAGGTGGATGCCGGTCGCCCGCGACTTCTGCGCGAGGCGGATGATCGAGTCCTCGACCTCGGCCGGCGAGACCATCATCAGGTCGGCGAGCTCGTCGATCACGCAGAGGATGTGCGGTAGCGGCGCCTCGCCGGCCTTCGCCCGCGCTCGGTTCAGCTCGGCGAGGTTGCGGCAGCGGGCCTGGCCCATGATCCCGTAGCGGCTCTCCATCTCGCCGATCAGGTTTGCGAGCACGTTGGCGGCGAGCCGCGGCGAGGTTACCACCGGCGTCAGCAGGTGCGGGACGTGCTCGTAATGGTTCAGCTCGACCTGCTTGGGATCGACCAGTACAAGGCGCACGTCGTTGGGCGAGGCGTGCATCAGGATCGAGGAGAGGATCGCGTTGACGCAGCCGGACTTGCCGGAGCCGGTCGTACCGGCGACCAGGACGTGCGGCATCTTGGCCAGGTCGGTCCAGACCGAGTTGCCGTCGATCCCCTTGCCAAGCCAGGCGACGAGCGGCGAGGTCTTCTCCGGGCGGCCGGCGTAGATGTCGCCGAGCCGGACCAGCCGCCGGCGCGTGTTTGGGACCTCGACGCCGACGGCCTGCTTGCCGGGGATCGGGGCGAGAATGCGGATCTCGGTCGATGCCAGTGCGTAGGCGAGGTCGTTGGAGAGCTCAGTGACTTTCTTCACCTTGGTGCCGGGGGCAAGCCGCAGCTCGAAGCGGGAGACGTGAGGGCCGCTGACGATGCCGACGATCTTGGCCTCGACGCCGAAGTGGCCGAGCGTCTCGACCAGCTTGCGGCCGATCACCTCCTGGTCGCGCGGGTCGGGACCCTTGTCGCCCTTGCCCTTTTCCAGCGCTTTGGCGGGCGGCGGGCGGTAGTCGATCTCCTCGGAGGTGGTGACGCCGCGCTCCTTGCCCATCGGCGTCAAGGAAGTCTGCTTTGAGTCCGCAGCGGTGCCGATTCCGACGCCCTCTTCTCCGTGAACCTCGACCTCGGCGGTGCGCGGCGGCAGATCGTCGTCGCCGGGCTCCGCCTCGACTTCGGCATGAAGGTCGAACTCCGTCGTCGCCGGCTCCTCGTCGAGCTCGTCCTCGGCGATCGCCACGGTCGGCTCCAGCTCGTCGTCCTCAGGGTAGGTGCTCATCACGTCGGTCAAACCGGCACGCGTCTCGAAGCTCGATCGTTCGTCGCGCCGCCGCTCGCGGTGCTGGAGCGCGGTCTGGGTGATGTCGCGGCTGCCGAGGAAGACGCGGCGCAGGCCGCGTCCGATACCGCGGAAGACCGTCGAGATCGAGGTGCCGGTGACCAGCATCGTCCCAACCGCGACGATCAGCACGGTGGCGATCCGCGCTCCGACCTCGCCGAACAGGTACTCGAGCCCAGTCTGCACCCCGTAGCCGACCTTGCCCCCGTCCCAGCCGAGAAAGAGGACGAAGGTCAGGTAGACCCCGACGGCGATCAAGAAGAGGCCGATCAGGTCGAGGTGGCGCTGCTGCAGCCCTTCGGGGAGGTGCGGTCGCGGCATTCGCGGCTTGGCTTTCGCCTTGCCTTTCGGTTTGCGGCGCGCCGACGAGCCTCGCTTCTTGCGCACGAACATGTCGCCCGCTTCGACGCCGCCCCGCCCTCCCCTGCCTCGGGACTACAGCTGCGTGGCCAGCATCGTCGCGAGAAGGGTAAAGAAGCCGCCGAGCATCGTCGTCATCATCAGATTCATCGACTTCTGAGCCGCGTTCATCTGATTCTGCATCGCGTTCATCTGGCTCTGCATCGAGTCGAAGGAAGTGCTCATCTGATTCTGCATCGAGTCGAAGCGAGCGTTCATTTCGCCGCGAACGGCCTGGAATTCGGATTTCATCTCGGATCGGACCGAGCGGAATTCGGCGCGCATCTCACGGCTCAGCTCGTCGACCCTGTGGTCGATGCGCTCGACCTTCTGGTTGAGGTCGTCAAGCCGCCCGTCGGTCCATGCCTCTCTCACAGCCTCCATGGTGCCACGCTAACCGGACCGGCTGCACGCATGGTGCGCTGAATGCAAAAAGTTTCACACGGGTTTGAACCAGAAGGCGCGCTTTCAGGCGGCGCAGACCCAGGCGCTGGCGCCCGAGTCGGCCCAGATTTCGGCGGCGATCCGGTCCTGTTCGGCTTTTGGCGCTTCGTGCGGCGCGCCCTGGCCGCCGTAGAGGTCCCAGGTCGAAGGGAGGATCTGGTAGGCGCCGCCGGCGCCGCTGGAGGGGTTGAGGGCGCTGTAGTCGCCGCCCGACTCGCACATCACGATGTAGGCGGGGATCGAGTAGGGGCCGCCGAGCCAGCGGCCGACCGTTTCTTCGGCGGCGGCGCGGCTCGCCGCTTCAGCCTCTTCGATGTCGCTCACCCAATCGCCGATCCGGGATTTCAAGGTCGAGAGCGCAGCCGAGCGCGCCGCCGAGAGCGACTGCAGGCGCGCGGCGGCCGCTTCGGCTTCGCCTCGCACCGCGCTAATTTCCGAACGGGCGGCGGCGAGACGCTGGTTGTAGGCGTCGACCCGAGCCTTCAGGGCCGCGACCCGCCGCAGGCCGCTGCGGACTATGTTGCGCACCTGCTCGACCCGGGCGGCCAGATCGGTGTCGGAGTCCTCGATCCGCTCCAGGTACTCGGTGCGCACGGCGAACTCGTCCATGTCACTGGAGGCGAGGACGACGCTCGCGGTGCTCGGCACGCCGCTCTGGTAGATCGCAACGAGGCGCCGTGCCAGCGCCCGGCGGGCACGGCGCAGGCGCCGCTTCTCCGTCCACAGTCGCTGTTCGGTAGCGATGACCTCGGCGGCCAGCTCCGCCGCGCGCTCCTGGCCGCTGGCGAGCAGCGCGCCCAGCTTGCGCTCGCGCTCCGCGGCGGCTGCGGCTTCCTCTTCGGCGGCGCCGAGCTGTTCCTGCGCGGCGCGGATCTCCCCGGCCAAGGCTGCCGCCTCGCTCTGGGCACGGTCGACCTTCGCCTGCAGGTCGCCTACGTCCGCGGCGCGCGCCGAGGCGACGGCGAGCAGCAGCAAGAGGAACGCGACTGCGACCGGCTTACGCATGGGCTCAGCCCTCGGGGACGTTGCGGCTCGCCCAGTAGGCGGCGATCCCGATCGCAACCGCCAGCAGGCCGCCGCCGATCTTGATCATCCGGGCGTAGCGGCGCCCGATCGCGAAGGCGAGGTACTTGACGACTGCCTTGCCGATGAAGCGGTAGGCCATCACGTCCCCTCTTCCCCGCGTCGGCGGATCCTATGCGCCATCCGCGACTGCAGCGACCAGAGCTCGATGAAGCCCGGCGAGGCGGCCTGCGAGAAGAGGCCGCCCGACTCGGCGAAGGAGGCGAGGTCGGCGTCGTAGACGGCGTTGGGCGAGGAGCGGGTGACGACCCGCACGCTGCCTTTATAGAGGCGCAGCCCGATCGTCCCCGTCACCTGGGCGTTGGCGGCGTCCATGAAGGTGTCGAGGTCGGCGCGCAGCGGCTCCCACCAGAGGCCGGCGTAGACGAGGTAGGCCCACTTGCGGTCGAGCTCGGACTTGAACTGGTTCTGGTGGATCGTGCCGACCAGCTTCTCCAGCTCGGCGTGGGCGGTGAGCAGGATCGCCGCCGCCGGCGCCTCGTAGATGTCGCGGACCTTGAGGCCGACGATCCGGTCCTCGATGTGGTCGACGATCCCAACCCCGTGGCGGCAGCCGATCTCGGCGGCGCGTTCGAGCAGCTCGACCGTCGCGAGGCGCTCGCCGTTAAGGGCGACCGGCGCGCCGGCCTCGAACTCGATCTTCACTGTCTCGGGCTCGTCGGGCGCGAGCTCGGGACGCGTGACCAGCTGGAAGACGTCGTCCTCGGGCGCATGGGCGAGGTCCTCGATCCAGCGGCCCTCAGAGGACCGTCCCCAGAGGTTGTCGTCAATTGAATATGGCGCTGCCTCGATGCCGCCCTTGACCGGGATCCCGTGCTCGCGGGCGTAGGCGATCTCCTCCTCGCGCCCCATCTGCCAGGAGCGCACCGGGGCGATCGTCTTCAGCTCCGGCGCCAGGGTCGCCACCGTGGCCTCGATCCGCACCTGGTCGTTGCCCTTGCCCGTGCAGCCGTGGGCGATCGTGTCGCAGCCGGCCTGCCGCGCGTAATCGACGGCCAGCTCGGCGATCAGCGGTCGACCCAGCGCCGTGAACAGTGGGTAGCCGCCGCCGTAGAGCGCGTTCGCCTTGATCGCCGGGACGACGAAGTCGCTGGCGAAGCGCTCGCGGGCGTCGACGACATGGCACTCGAGCGCCCCGAGGCGCTTGGCCTTGTCCTCGATCACGGTGTAGTCCTCGCCCGGCTGGCCGAGGTTGACGGTCAGGCAGACGACCTCCGCCCCGTAGCGGTCCTGGATCCATTTCAGCATCACGCTGGTGTCGAGGCCGCCTGAGTAGAGCAGCAGGACTCGCCGCACCTCGGCGGGGTCGGCCTCATAGCTGGCCGTGCGCTGCTGTTGCAGAGAGGTCGTCGGCGCTCACGGAGCTACGGCACTTCGACTCCGCCGCTGCCGTCTTCTTCGGTCGTCGTCGTTTCCGTGGTCGTGGTCGGCGCGGTCGTCTCGGTCGTGGTGGCGTCCGTAGTCGTCTCGATGGTCGACCCCGTCGTCGTCTCTGTCAGTATCCGATCGTCGTCTCGTCGGTCGTCGGCAGGGTCGTGATCGTCGACGGCACCGGGGTCGTCCCATCGTCGCCGTCATCGGCGGCAATCACGAGCATGGCGACGACCAAGCCGACGATCACCGCGATCAGGCCCGCGATCAGCAGCCGCATGTTGCCGTGCGGGTGCCTGTCCGGCCCGCCGGGCTGTCCCATCGTCCGCGTCGGGTCGTCGTGCATGCCTTTACTCCTCCGGTCCGAGTATCGCGTCGAGGATCTCGGCCGTGTCCTCGATCTCGAAGCCGCTTCGCAGGCGCGCTGCGATCTCCTCGCGCCCGGCACCCGAGATGGCCATCTGCGTTGCCAGTAGGCGAGCGCCGGCCGAAGTGGAGCGGCGCGGCGGCTGCTCGTCCTCCTCGGTGCCGGACTCAACAGGCCTCAGATGGGGCGCTCGCTCGCCGGGAACGGGCGAATCGAGCTCGTCGGCGAGCTCGCGCAGGCGCTCGGCGACGATTCCGTCGGCGCGGGCCCGAGCCTCCTCGATGTTCAGCCGTGCCTGCTCCTCGGCGTCGTCGATGACGCTCTGCGCGGCGCGCTCGGCGGCGTCGACGATCGTCGCCAGGCGCTGCGCGGCGTCGGCGGCGGTCGCGGGCGGCCGTCGCTCAGGCGGGAGCTTGTGGGACTTCATCTCGCTGCGTAGCTTAGGAGGGCATCGCCGATCAGTGCAATGGCGCGCTCGATTTGGGCCGGATCTACCGTCAACGGCGGCAGCAGCCGCAGGGTTCCGGCCTCGGGGACGTTGACGATCAGACTCCGCTCGAGCAGCGTCGGCGCCGAGCGCCTTGGCGTCGATTCCCGGCTCCAGCCCGGCGCCGACCATCAAGCCGCGGCCACGCACCTCGCGCACGCCGTCGAGGGCGAGCAGGCGGTCGCAGAGCATCGCGCCCAGCTCGCGCACCCGCCGCAGTAGCGATGGGTCGTCGACCAAATCGAGCACAGCGAGGGCGGCGGCCGAGGCGACCGCGCCGCCAGCGAAGGTCGAGCCGTGGTCGCCTGGCTCAAGCACCTCGCCAGCTTCCGGGCCGGCTACGCAGGCGCCGATCGGCAGGCCGCCGCCGAGCGCCTTGGCGGTGGTGATCAGGTCGGGACGGACGGGCGTCTGCTGGTAGGCCCAAAGCGAGCCGGTACGGCCGACGCCGGTCTGGATCTCGTCGAAGATCAGCAGCGCCCCCGTTTCGTCGCACGCCTCCCGTGCGGCCAACAGCGCTTCCTCGCCGACCGGGTAGACGCCGGCCTCTCCCTGGATCGGCTCGATCAGCACCGCCGCCGTGTTCTCGTAGACCGCGTCGCGCAGCGCCCCGGGGTCATCGAAGGGCACCGAGCGGAAGCCGGGCAGCATCGGGCCAAGCGCCTCGTTCTGCACCAGACCCGGGGTCGCCGCCAGCGCCCCGTAGGTGCGGCCGTGGAAATCGCGCTCGAAGCTGACGATCTCCGGCGCCTCAATGCCGCGGCGGTGGGCGTGCTTGCGCGCCACCTTGATCGCGCACTCGTTCGCCTCGGTGCCCGAGTTTGAGAGGAAGACGCGGCCGCCGAGGCTCGACTCGGAGAGCCGCTCAGCGAGCCGCACCATCGGCTCGCTGTAGAAAAGGTTGGAGACGTGCATCAGCCGCCCCGCCTGCTCGCGTACCGCCTCCACCACCGCGGGGTGGCAGTGGCCGACCGAACAAACCGAGATCCCGGTCAGGAAGTCGAGGTACTCGCCGCCCTCCGAGTCCCAGAGCAGCGCCCCCTCGCCGCGCACGAACTCGACCGGCCCGCGCGTGTAGGTCCGCATCAGGTAGCGCTCCTCGAGTGCTTGCAGCTCGGCCAGCTTCACGCGGTGACCATGGTGCCGATGCCGGCGTTGGTGAACAGCTCCAGCAGCAGGCTGTGCGGCTTGCGGCCGTCGATGATGTGGGCCGAGTGGGCGCCGCCGTGGACCGCGTCGACGCAGGCCTGCAGCTTCGGCCGCATGCCCCCCTCTATCCCTTCCAGCTTCTGTTCGACCTCGAGTACGGCTGCGTGCGAGATCAGCGAGTCGTGGTCGGTGGGATCGGCCAGCCAGCCCTCGACATCGGTGAGGAAGATCGCCTTGTGAGCACCCAGCGCCGCCGCGACCTTGCCCGCCGCCTCGTCGGCGTTGACGTTGTAGGGGCGGCCCTCGCCGTCGGCGGCCGAGGAGGCGATCACCGGGATGTAGTCCTCGGCGATGTGGTTGAGAACGTCGACGTCGACGTGCTCGACGGTGCCGACGAAGCCGACCTCGTCGACGTTGGCGACCGGGGCGACCTCGAACAGCGAGCCGTCCTGGCCGGAGAGGCCGACCGCCGGCTGCCCATGCGAGTTGAGGCGCTGCACGATGTCGGAGTTGAGCTTGCCGAGCAGGACCATGCGGGCGATCTCGACCGTCTCGGGGTCGGACACCCGCAGGCCCTCGTGGAAGCGCACCTCGATCCCGAGCCGTTCCATGTACTCGGTGATCTCGGGACCACCGCCGTGCACGATCACCGGGTTGAGGCCGACGTACTTGAGCAGGACGACGTCGGTGGCGAAGTCCTCGCGCAGCTCCTCCTCGCGCATCGCGGCGCCGCCGTACTTGATCACCACGGTGCGGCCGTGGAACTCCTTGATGTAGGGGAGCGCCTCGAGAAGGGTGTCGACGTTGCTGCTCATCGTTTCCTCAGGTCGTGTACTCGGCGTTGATGCGAACGTACTCGTAACCAAGGTCCGAGAACCAGACGTGGGCGGCGTGGTCGCCGCGACCCAGCCGGAGGGACAACTCCACCTCGTCGGACTCCCCGGCGAACTCGCTGGCGTCGATGTGGTCCAAGCCAAGCTCTGGAAGCTCTCGCCCAACGAGTCCCATGCCCGCGGCCTGGGCGATGCGCCCCCAATTCGGATCGTGTCCGAACAGGGCCGTCTTCACCAGCGGTGAGTTGGCGATGGCTCGCGCCGCCAGCTCGGCCTCTTCGTCGTCGGCAGCCTCGAGCACCCGGGCGCAACCGACGCGCGTTGCTCCCTCGCCATCGGCGACGATAAGCAGCGCCAGCTGTAGGAGGACCGCATCGAGCAGTCCCTCCGGCAGAGGCCGGCCGGACTCGCCACTCGCCTGTAGAAGCACCATGTCGTTCGTGCTCATCTGCCCGTCGACGGTGATCCGTTCGAACGTCGTCTTCACCGCGGAGCGCAGCGATGCGTCGGCGTCGTCGACCACCGCGTCGGTCTGGACAAAGCAGAGCATCGTCGCGAAGCCGGGCTGGATCATCCCCGCGCCCTTCGCCTGTGCGGAGACGGTGACGCCCTTGCAGCGCACGGTGCAGCGCTTCGGGAAGGCGTCGGTGGTCATGATCGCCCGGGCGAACTCCTCGCCCCCGTCGGGCCGCACGACGCCGGATGCCCGCCGGATTCCGTCGAGAACCTTGTCCATCGGCAGCACCTCACCGATTTTGCCGGTCGCGGCAATCGCGACAAGAGACGGATCGAGACTCAGTTCCTCAGCTGCCGCGGCTTGGATCGCGATCGCATCGCGCATGCCCTGCTCCCCCGTCGCCGCGTTGGCGTTACCGGCCTTGACTGCCGCCGCGCGAATCTGCCCGAAATCACAGCTTTGGCGGCAGAGCCGCACCGGTGCCGCCGCGGCGGCATTTGGGGTCAGCAGGAGCGCAGAGTCGCAGCGCTCGGTGCGTGCGACCACCACTGCCGCATCGGTGTTGCCGCTTGGCTTCAGCCCGCAGGCGACAGCGCCGGCGGCGAAGCCGGGGGCGAGCTGCGCGGGGTCCATCTCCTCGACACCGGGCGGCAGCTCGACCCAGCGAGACCTGAAGAAGGTGTCGCTCACAGAAGCCCCTCCGTCTCGTCCAGTCCCAGCATCAGGTTGAGGTTCTGCACCGCCTGGCCGGAGGCGCCCTTCCAGAGGTTGTCGAGCGCCGAGAAGGCGAGCACCCGACCGCGCTCCTCGACCGTGACGTAGACGTGGCACTCGTTGGTGTCGCGCACGTCGCGCAGGCCCGGCGGGCCATCGACCAGCGTGGACGAAGGGCTCGCCCGCGTAGCGCTCCGCGTAGAGCGCCTGAACCTCGCTTCTTGGAGATCGGCTCGGTCGTCTGCGCGTAGCAGCTGGTCAGCTCGCCCTGGTCGAGCGGCAGCAGGTGAGGGACGAAGGTGACGGGAGTGTCGCTGCCGAGCGCCGCCAGCTCCTGCTCGATCTCGGGCCGGTGGCGGTGCCCCTCGGTCTTGTAGGCGAAGGCGTTCTCGTCCATGTTCGCGTAGTGCATCGCGTCGCCGCCGCCGCGCCCCGCGCCCGAGACACCCTGCTTGGCGTCGATCACGACGTCGGCCAGCAGGCCTTTCTCGGCAAGCGGCGCCAGGGCGAGCACGCTCGCCGTCGGGTAGCAGCCGGGAGTCGCCACCAGCTCCGCCTCGCGCAACGCGTCGCGGTAGATCTCGGTGAGGCCGTAGACGGCGCCCTCGAGCAGCTCGGGCGCGCCGTGCTCGCCGTACCAGCGCTCGTAGGTCGGCAGGTGGCGCAGCCGGAAGTCGGCGGAGAGATCGACCACAAGCGCACCGAGGCCACGCAGGGCGGCGACGGTCGGCGCCGAGGCACCGTGCGGGTAGGCGACGATCGCCGCATCGACATCCTCGATCGAGTCGAGGTCGAGCTCGGTCAGCTCGAGCGGCACGCGGTAGCGCGGGTAGAGGCGGTCGAGTCGCGTGCCAGCGTCGCTGCGCGCGGTGACAGCGACCAGCTCCAGGCGTGGATGGCGCCAGACGATCTGCGCGGCAAGCGCTCCGGTGAAGCCCGAGGCACCGGCGACCAGGACCCGGGCGGCGGGGTCGCCGTCGAGTGGTTGCGGGCGCGCGTCACTCACGGAGCGACCCTCCCATCCCATCCAGCTTCGCAGCGATTGACTCGCGCAGGCCGACGACCTCCTCGTCGGTAAGGGTGCGATCGCCGGCCCGGAACTCGAGCCGCAGCGCGAGGCTCTTCCGCCCCTCGCCGAGCTGCTTGCCCTCGTAGAGGTCGAAGACGTCGGCCGCGCGCAGCAGCTCGCCGCCGCCGGCCAAGACGGCGTCGCGCACCCGCGCGGCGGAGACGTCGTCGGGCACGACCACGGCGAGGTCCTGTCGCACCGCCGGGTAGGTCGTCACGTCCTCGAAAGCCTCCTCCCCCGCCGTCGCAGCGACGACCAGCGCCGCCAGGCCGACTTCGAAGGCAGCCGCCCTGGGGAGATCCCACTCGCGACAGACCAGCGGGTGCAGCTCCCCAATCCAGCCGGCATCCGCGCCGCCCGCGCTCACCCGCGCCGCCCGCCCGGGGTGCAGGAACGGCTCCGCCACCTGCTCGAAACCGAGCGCGGCTCCGAGCCGGTCGGCGAGGCCCTCGAGCACCCCCTTCAGCGCGAAGAAGTCTGCCGCCTCTCCCCCGCCCCGCCACGATTGCGGCGCTAACGGTCCCACAGCCAGACAAGCGAGCCGGTGTGGCTCGAGGAACGGCGCCGCCCGCTCCCCTCGGAAGTCGCCAGCCAGTGGGCCGACGGGCCTGAAAGCGGACACATGGTCCGCTTTCAGGCCCGTCGGCGGGGTGTTGAGGTAGACGCGGCCGGACTCGAAAAGGGCGACCCGTTCGGCGTCGTGGGCGAGGTTGCGCCGAGCGACGTCGAGCAGGGAGCCGAGGACCGTCGTCCGCATCGTGGACTGCTCCTCGGAGAACGGATTCGAGATCGTGACGCCGTCGGCGAGGGCGTCGGCGCCCGGGATCCGCAGCCGCCCCTGCTCGCCGGGGTCGGTGAAGCTCCAGCCGACGACCTCGTCGAAACCGAGGTCGCGCATCGCGTCCTCGGCGCGCCGCCGCAGCCGCTGCTCACGGCTCAGGCCGCCGGCTTGGCCGGCGACGGCCGGCAGTGTCGAGGGAAGGTTCTCGTCGAGGCCGTGGACACGCGCCACCTCCTCGATCAGGTCAACCTCGCGGGTGACGTCGTGGTGGCGGTCGGGCGGCACCTCGACGACCAGGTCGTCGCCGTCGGGCCCGAACCCGAGCCGCTCCAGGTAGGCGACCTGGTCGGCCTGCTCGATCCGCATCCCGAGCAGACCCTCGACCCGCTCGCCGCGCAAGCGGATCCTTGGCGGCGCCGGAATCTCGGCGGCAACGTCGATCGTCCCCGGCACCAGCTTCGCCCCGCACAGCTCGACCATCAGCCGCGAGGCGATCCGCTGGGCGCGCATGCAGAGCTCCGGGTGGAGCTGCTTCTCGAAGCGGGCCGAGGCTTCCGAGCGCAGGCCAAGCATCCGTGAGGTGCGCAGGATGTTGGTCCCGTTCCAGTTGGCCACCTCGAGCAGGACCCGGGTCGTCCTCTCGGAGACCTCGGAGACCTGGCCGCCCA
Organism: uncultured Solirubrobacterales bacterium; assembly: GCA_963844395.1. Taxonomy (GTDB): domain Bacteria; phylum Actinomycetota; class Thermoleophilia; order Solirubrobacterales; family 70-9; genus VRUE01. The sequence continues at coordinate 167,033 of CAWJNX010000001.1, forward strand.
TGATCCCGGCGATGCCCGACGGACCGCGGCTGTCGCAGACCAGCACCGTCTCGGCGTCGAAGGTCCGCTCGACGTCGTCGAGCGTCTTCATCCGCTCTCCCTCGGTGGCGGTGCGAACGATCAGCTTGCCCTCCGGCACCTCGTCGAGGTCGAAGGCGTGCAGCGGCTGCGCGGTGAGCAGCATCGTGTAGTTGGTGATGTCGACGACGTTGTTGATCGGCCGTTGGCCGGCGGCGGTGAGGCGCGCCTGTAGCCAGGCGGGCGAGGGACCGATCTTCACGTCGGTGAAGACGCGCGCCGTGAAGCGCGGGCACAACTCCGGGACCTTGACCTCGACAGAGGCGTAGTCGCCGACGTCGCCCTCTCCTTCGGCCGGCGCGTCCTCGGCCCACGGCTCGGGCCCAAGCGGCGCGCCGCTGATCGCGTGCACCTCACGCGCCACTCCGTAGACGCCGAAGCAGTCGACCCGGTTCGGCGTTACCTCCAGCTCCAGCACAGGCTCGCCGATCGGCAGTGCCTCCGCCAGTGGCGCCCCGGGCTGCAGGCTGTCGTCCTCGAGCACGAGGATGCCGGCCGCCTCCTCGGCGATCTCCAGCTCTGCGGCGGAGAGGATCATCCCCGACGACCTCACCCCGCGCAGCTTCGCCTCGCCCAGCTTCATGCCGCCCGGAAGCGTCGCCCCTGGCAGGGCGACCGGCACGGTCTGCCCCGCGGCGACGTTGGGCGCTCCGCAAACGATCGTCCGGTTCTCACCCTCGCCGGTGTCCACCGCGCAGACGCTGAGCCGGTCGGCGTTGGGGTGCGACTCGCAGGTCATCACCCTGCCGACGACGAAGCCCTCGGCTGAACTCGGGCCGATCGTCGCCACCCGCTCGACCTCGGTGCCGGTCATCGCCAGCCGCTCGGCCAGCTCGCCGGCGTCGATGCCGGGATCGCAGTGCTCGCGCAACCATGAGTACGGCACCTTCATGAGAACTGCCCCAGCATCCGCACGTCGTTGTCGAAGAAGCGCCGCAGGTCGGGGACGCCGTGGCGCAGCATCGCGATCCGCTCGACCCCCATGCCGAAGGCGAATCCCTGAACCCACTCCGGGTCGTAGCCGTTGCCCTCGACGAAGCCGAGCACGTTGGGGTCGACCATGCCGGCGCCGCCGATCTCGATCCAGCCGATCCCCTTGCAGAGGTTGCAGCGCTCGCCGCCGGCCAGCTCGCCGTTTCCCTCGCACTGGAAGCAGGAGACGTCGAACTCGACGCTGGGCTCGGTGAAGGGAAAGAAGTGGGGCCGCATCCGCGCCTCCCGGTTGCCGCCGAAGATTGCCTGCAGCAGCTCTTCCAGCGTCCCCTGCAGGTCGGCGAGCGTGATCCCTTCGCCGATCGCCAGCCCCTCGACCTGGTGGAACATCGGGCTGTGGGTCGCGTCGGAGTCGCGCCGGTAGACCTTGCCGGGGACGATCACGAAGATCGGCGGCGGCTGCGTCTCCATAGCGCGAATCTGCACCGGCGAGGTATGGGTGCGCAGCAACAGCTCGGGATGGGACTGGACGTAGAAGGTGTCCTGGAGCATCCGCGCCGGGTGCCCAGGCGGGTGGTTCAGCGCGGTGAAGTTGTAGTAGTCGTGCTCGATCTCCGGGCCCTCGACGACTCGATATCCCAGCCCGATCATCGTGTCCTCGATCTGCCGCGTGGTGCGGGTGATCAGGTGCAGATGGCCGGCGGGATGGGACGGCGTCCCCGGCAGGGTCACGTCAATGCGATCGCCGGCCAGCTGCGTCTCCAGCTCGATCGCATCCAGCTCGGCGGCACGCCGCTCGAGCAGCGCTTCCAGCTCCTGGCGGATCCGGTTGCCGCCGCTTCCCACCTTGCCGCGTTCGTCCTGCGGCAGGTCGGCGATACCGCGCAGGATCGTGGTCAGCTCGGCTTTGCGGCCGAGGTAGCTGATCCGCAGCTCCTCCAGCTCAGCGGTGCCCGTGGCCCCCTCTATCGCAGCGGCGGCCTCCTTGCCGATCTCCTCGATCCGCTCAAGCATCTGGCGCCGCCTTGTGCATGGCGGGCGACGATAGCCGCTCGCAGGCGATTGCCGCCGCGGCGGCGACGTTGAGCGACTCGGCCGATCCCGGACGGAGCGGAATCGTCGTCCGCAGGTCGCATTCGCGCAGCACATCGTCGGGGAGGCCGTCGCGCTCGGCGCCGAGGCAGAGCGTCTGCGCGGCGCCCAGCTCCTCCAGCCCGTCGCCACCGTGGGCGACAAGGCCTGCCCGCGGCCGCGGCGTCGCCTCGACGCCCCGCCCGCACCAGCGGCTGGGCGAAGATCGAGCCCATGCTCGCCCGCACGGCCTTCGGCGAGTGGGGATCGGCGCAGTCCGGGCCGAGGACGACGCTGCCACCGAGCAGCGCGTGGGCGGTGCGGACGATCGCGCCGACGTTGCCGGGGTCGGCGACCGCGTGCAGGTAGACGCAGGGCGACTGGGGCGACTCGGCCCAGCGCTGCGACCAGACGGCGATCGCCCGGGTCCCCGAGCCGAGCGTCGAGACTTCGGTGAGCAGGCCCGGATCGACCTCCTCGCCGTCCAGGCCGCTGCCAGCGGCGCACAGGACCAGCCGCGGCTCGGCCCCGGCGGCAAGCCCTGCCTCGACCAGATCCTCGCCCTCAGTCACAAACAGTTCCTCGCGCTCGCGGTGCTTGCGCTCGCGCAGCTTGCGGACCAGTTTCAACTTCTCGTTTTGGGGGCTGGCGATCATCGCTGCTGTTTCGTCTCGTTTCCTGGTTCTCCTAGAACGTCCTGACAAATAAAAAGCGGGCCGTGAAGACGGCCCGCCCGGGAAAGTGGAGTGTGGCTGCGACTAGGCGGCCGCACCCTCCCGGGCAAGCTCCACGAATCGGCGGAATGCATCGCGATCGGTGACCGCGATGTCGGCGAGCATCTTGCGGTTGACCTCGATCCCGGCTTTGTCGAGGCCGTGGATCAGCTCCGAGTAGCTCATGCCCTCGAGCCGCGCGGCCGCGTTGATCCTGGTGATCCAGAGCCGCCGGAACTCGCGCTTGCGGTTGCGCCGGTCGCGGTAGGCGTACATGCCCGACCGCTGCACCTGCTCTTTGGCGAAGCGGTAGGAGGAGTGCTTGCGTCCGTAGTAGCCCTTCGCTTCCTTCAGCACCTTGCGGCGCTTCTTGCGGGCGCTGACCGAGCGCTTGACGCGGCTCACTTTCCGCCTCCGAGCAGCTGCCGCACGCGCTTGACGTCGGCCGGAGCAATCTCGACCGGCCGCGCCATCCGCCGCTTCCGCTTCGGCGACTTCTTCTCCAGGATGTGGCTGGAGTAAGCGCGCCGCCCGCGCAGCTTGCCCTTGGCGGTCTTGCGAAAGCGCTTCTTGGCACCGGAATGGGTTTTCATCTTCGGCATCGGGAGGGGTATTGAAGCAGACCGGCGGCCGGGTTCGCCGGGGCGCCGGGAGCCGTAGGTACGCTGCCGCCCGATGCGGATCGTCTACGTGATCGGTACCCGGCCCAACTTCGTCAAGACGGCGCCGGTGATCGCGGCGCTGCGTGAGCGAATGCCGGACGGCCGCCACACACTCGTCCACACCGGCCAGCACTACGACCGGCTGATGTCGGAGGTCTTCTTCGAGGAGCTGGGCGTGCCCGCACCCGACCACATGCTCGAGGTCGGCTCCGGCAGCCACGCCGCTGCAGACGGCGCGCACGATGGAGCGGCTGGAGCCGGTGTTGGCCGACGAGCGACCGGACCTCGTGATGGTCCCCGGCGACGTCAACTCGACTCTGGCCGCGGCGCTGACCGCAGCCAAGATGCAGATCCCGGTCGCCCACATCGAGTCCGGGCTGCGCAGCTTCGACCGCACGATGCCGGAGGAGGTCAACCGGATCGTCGCCGACGAGTTCTCCGAGTACCTCTTCCTGCATAGCGACGAGGCAATCGAGAACCTGCGCGCCGAGGGGATCCCCGACGAGCGCATGCACTTCGTCGGCAACACGATGATCGACACGCTGGTCGCGCTCGAGGGCCGTATCCGAGGCGGCCGGGACCGCTGCCCAGATCGGCGTCGAGGCCGGCGCCTACATGCTGGTCACCCTGCACCGGCCGGCCCTGGTCGACGGCGAACTGCTGCCCGAGACGGTCGTGCAACTTGCGGCGCTTGCCCGCGAGATGCCGGTCGTCTTCCCGGTTCACCCACGGACCCGCAAGATGATGGAGGCGGTCGAGTCCGAGCACCCCGGGCTGCTGCTCTGCGAGCCCTTCGGCTACGTCGACTTCCTCTCGCTGATCGCCGATGCGGGCGCCGTCCTCACCGACTCCGGCGGCATCCAGGAGGAGACGACCTACCTCGGCATCCCCTGCTTCACCCTGCGCAACAACACCGAGCGCCCGGTGACGATCCGCGCCGGCACCAACACCCTCCTGGGCCTAGACCCGGCAGCAATCGCCGGCATCCCCGCTGCCCTCGCCGAGCGGCCCGCCGAGCGGCCGGAGCCTCCCCCCCTCTGGGACGGCAAAGCGGCCGTGCGGATCGCCGACCTGCTCGCGTAGACGGGCCTGCCCCGGCAGGGGATGGAACGTCTTGTACTTTTTCCGGTGAGTGGCAGAGCGGACAGCCGCGAACGGTCTTCGGAAAAAGTTAAGTGGAATCCCCTGCCGAGGCAGGCCCCTCGCCCGCCTCGTCCTGCGGCGCATCCTCGGGCGGCGCCTCATCCTTCTTCGCCTCCGCCAGCGCCTCTTTGCAGGGCGCCAGCATCATGCTCATGTTGCGCCCTTCCTGCAGCGGTTCGGACTCGATCGTCGCCAGGCCGTGCAGGTCCTCGAAGAGCCGCTGCAGCAGCGCCCGGCCGCGCTCGGGGTGGGCCTGCTCGCGGCCGCGGAACATGATCGTGATCTTGACCTTGTTCTGGTGGCGCAGGAAGCGCTCGACGTGGCCCTTCTTCGTTTCGTAATCGTGGTTGGCGATCTTCGGCCGCAGCTTGATCTCGCGCACGTTGACCTGCTGCTGGTGCTTGCGGGCCTGCTTCTGCTTCTGCTCCTGCTCGTACTTGTACTTCGAGTAGTCGAGCAGGCGGGTGACCGGCGGCTTCGAGCCCGGCGCCACCTCGACCAGGTCAAGGTCGGCCTCCTGGGCGCGTTTCAGCGCCTCGTCGATCTCGACGATGCCGAGCTGCTCGCCGTCGGCGCCGATCAGGCGCACCTGCGGCACGCGGATCCGCTCGTTGATCCGCGTCGTGTCGCGCTCCGGCGGGCGCCGGTCGAACCTGCGGGGGACCGGCACTATCTAAAGGAGAGGTGGAGCTTCAAGAGGACGAGGGATTCGGAGGCAGCCACGGACGGTCAGCGGCGCGGGGTGTTTGGCATGCCTGCGAACAAGTTCCCGGAGTATAGGGGCAGAAGCGCCATCCCGACCGGCGCCGGTCAGGAGCCGTCTTCGGCCTGGCGCTCCTCGGAGTGGACTCGCTCGGCGAACCCGGCCAGGTCCATTGTCCCCAGCTCGCCGCCCTTGTGGGAGCGGACCGCGACCTCGCCGCTCTCTTCCTCGCGGTCGCCGACCACGAGCATGTAGGGATAGCGGCCCAGTTCGGCGTCGCGGACCTTCTTGCCGATCGACTCCGAGCGCCAGTCGACCTCGACCCGCACGCCGAGGTCGCGCAGCTGCGCTGCGACCACCCCGCCGTGGCTGGCATGACGGTCGGAGATCGGCAGGACGATCGCCTGGATCGGCGCTAACCAGACGGGGAAGCGGCCGCCGTAGTGCTCGATCAGGATCCCCGCGAAGCGCTCCATCGAGCCGAGCAGGGCGCGGTGGATCATCACCGGCCGCCGCTGGGCGTCCTCGGCGTCGGTGTAGGTGAGGTCGAAGCGCTCCGGCATGAAGAAGTCGACCTGGCAGGTGCCGCACTGCCAGGAGCGGCCGAGCGCGTCGGTGATGTGGAAGTCGATCTTCGGCCCGTAGAAGGCGCCGTCGCCTGGGTTGAGCTTGTACTCGCGTCCCTGGCTCTCCAGCGCCCGCCGCAGCGCGTCCTCGGCCTGGTGCCACTGCTCGTCGCTGCCGATCGATTTCTCGGGACGGGTGGAGAGCTCGATCCGCACGTCCTCGAAGCCGAAGCGCGCGTAGAGCTCGTCGATCGCCTCGCAGACGCCGGTCACCTCGTCAACGACCTGCTCGGGCGTGCAGTAGATGTGGGCGTCGTCCTGGGTGAAGGCGCGGACCCGCAGCAGCCCGTGCAGGACGCCCTCGCGCTCGGCGCGGGAGACCTGGCCGAACTCGGCCAGCCGCAGCGGCAGCTCGCGATAGGAGTGGCGGTCGGCGCCGTAGACGAGGCAGGCGCCCGGGCAGTTCATCGGCCGCACGGCGAACTCGCGCTCGCGCGACTCGGTGAAGTACATGTTCTCGCGGTAGTTGTCCCAGTGGCCGGAGCGGTGCCAGAGGTCGACGTCCATCACGTGGGGCGTCTTGATCTCCTGGTACTCGCGCTTGCGCAACTGCTTCTGCACCTCGGCCTCGATCAGGCGCAGCAGCGTCGTCCCGTGCGAGAGCCAGAAAGGCATGCCCGGCGCCTCCTCGCGCAGCATGAACAGGCCCATCTGGGGGCCGAGGCGGCGATGGTCGCGGGCCTTCGCCTCCTCGATCCGCTCCAGGTGCTTCTCCAGGTCCTTCTTGGAGAGGAAGGCGGTGCCGTAGACCCGGGTCAGCATCTGGCGGGTCTCGTCGCCGCGCCAGTAGGCGCCGGCGAGCGAGTTGAGCTTGATCGCGACGATGCGGCCGGTGGAGGGACCGTGCGGGCCGCGGCAGAGGTCCTCGAAGGGGCCGTTGCGGTAGAGCGAGACGGTCTCCACGCCTTCGTAGCGAACGAGGTCCTCGATCAGCTCGACCTTGTAGTCCTGGCCCTGGGCGCGGAACAGCTCGATCGCCTCGCCGGGCGGCAGGTCGCGGCGCTCGAACGGCTCGTCGGCTTTGATGTGCTCGCGCATCGCAGCCTCGATCCGCTCCAGGTCGTCTTCGCTGACCTTGACATCTGGCGGGAACTCGAAGTCGTAGTAGAAGCCGTTCTCGATCGGCGGGCCGATCGTCACCTTCGTTCCGGGGTAGAGCTCCAGCACCGCCTCGGCCATCACGTGGGCGGCGTCGTGGCGAATCAGCTCGAGTGCCTCCGGGTCGCGCTCGGTGAGGATCGCGATCTCGGCGCCGTCGGGCAGCGGCGCGCTGAGGTCGCGCAGCTCGCCGTCGACGCGGATCGCCAGGGCGGCCTTCGCCAGCCCAGGGCCGATCGCCGCCGCCGCGTCGGCGCCGCTGGCGCCCTCCGGCAGCTCCAGGGACGCTCCGTCGGGCAGCGTCGCGGTGATCTTCGTCGTCGCCTCCATGGCGCGCCCCATGCTACGCGCCGGTGTGCTCAGGAAGCTTGCGCGTTTATCGGGCTAGCGGACGGTGCCTTGGCGAACCTGGCGGACAGCGATCAGGGGACAGGGACTCTCCCCACGGTCGCCGCCGGGACTCTCCCACAGCCGGTAAGGACCGGCGCGGCGGCGCAGGATCAGCCCTGGGAAGGGGGCGGTGTCGCCGGGACCGGAGCTGACGACGAAGCGCACGCCGGGCGGGGGCGCCTTGCCCGCGGCGCTCTCTGACTCGATGCAGACGCGGCCGCCGCGCAACTCCCAGGCGATGTAGCGGGCACCGTGTTCCTCGTCGAGGAGCCGGTCCGGAGCGAGCACGAGCGTCGAGTCGGCGACGAGCAGGGGGCGCAAGCCGGTCAGCGCGGGTGAGTACGAGGTCGGGCCGGCCGGCGCGTTGGCGAAGGCGAGCAGCGAGCAGGCGCCGGCCGCGGCGACGTACAGGACAGGGACGAGCCGCATGGCCGCGGGTCCTGTCGCGGCGGCCCTCCCCCATGTGCTCGGACGCCTTCGGCGTCCTCCGCTATGGGGGACCCCCGCCACCGCGCCACCCGCGGACGAGAGGATCGCCAGCGTGACCAGCGGGGCGGCCACCCCCAGCGCCTTGGCGGCGGTGTACGGCGTGCCGCCGATGCGTGCAGCGACGTAGAGGCCGGCGGCGGCGACCACCCCGGCGACGATCGCCCACTCGCGCCGACGCCAGCAGTGGACGAGCCCGTAGAGGAGCAATGCCGTGGCGAATGCGGCGCCGAGGTAGTAGACGATGGCAGGCGCCGCTCCGTCGCCGGGGGCCAGCCTGAAGTCGCCGGAGGGCCAGATCCCCAGCGCCTCGACGGGTGAGATCTGGCCGAACAGGTTGCCGAGGCCTGGTCCACTCGGGTCGAACGTCTCAAAGCGCTGGAAGTCGATCATCCGCCCCAGCTCCGGAAGGACCCCGACCGCGAAAACGGCGAGTGCGAGCAGCATCACCCGCGTCGGGAACGACCGCTCCAGGACCAGCCAGATCAACAGAGCGCCGATGAGCCAGAGGAGGCCAGGGAAGCTGTAGGCATAGACGGAGCCGACGGCTATGAGAGCAGCTGGGACGAAGCGGAGGGGAAGCTCGCGCCACCCCGGACGCGATGCCTCCCGCAAAGCCAGCACGAAAGCGAGGACGAAGAGGGCCTGGATCGTCTCCTTGAAGGCGCCCTGGGCGTAGTAGGAGGCAACCAGATACGGCAGGCCGACGAGAAGGGCGAATGCTGCGCGGACCAGCGGCGGTCGATCCGCAAACGCTGCGAGCGCGGTCAGCGGGGCAAGGACCGCGACGGCGATCGTGAGACCACTGAACCCTTGGACAAGGCCGATCCCCAGACCCTTGTTCAGAGCGACGACGACCGTGTGCGGGCCCAGCGGATAGCCCTCGTTGAACAGTTGCCCGTCGATCCCTTCAGCCATACGGTCGGTTGCCAGCAGGTGCTGGGACATGTCCGGGTTGAAGCCCGTCCCGAGAATGCCGAAATGGCCTTCGGCGAGAAACGGCAGCGAGGCGACCGCGATGGCAGGCAGTCCCACCATGAGGCTCACCCGCAACGCCTCTACCCCGCCCTCGACTCGCCGCGAAAGGAATGCAACCGAAAGAACCACCAGAATCAGCACGAGGACGACGGAGACCGCCCCATCCCCGGGCAACCGCACCGTCCCCCAGCAGATCGCGCAGACGAGTGCTAGGCCCACGGCAGGCGAGAGCCATGACCAATACCGGACTCCGCAGAGTGCCAGCGCCGCCTGCCCAATCGACAGCGAGGCTCCGCACACCGCCAGCGCGGCTGCATAAGTCCCGATCACAAGGCGGCGAGCCTAGAGGAAGCCACCACGGCAACCGCCTCGAGCACAAACAAACCAGTTTGCAATACGCCGGCGCGACTACTCATATAGCTTTGACAAGTACGCAGCGCGAAGGGCGACAACGCGACGGCTCGAGATTCGTGCGTAGAAGCCTACGGGCCCAACAGCGGCGCCCTTCGCCGCTGCGGATTGCAGGCCTCAATCGAGTGAACACGAGAGCGGCGAGGATGGGCGCTACTGGGCTCGAACCAGTGACCTCCAGCTTGTCGAGCTGGCGCTCTCCCAACTGAGCTAAGCGCCCCGGGGACCTGAATCTAGCAGCGAGCCGCGGCAGGCCGCCCTCCCGCTCAAGTCTTCCCCTGCAAGCGCCGATGCAAGCAGTGCAACTTTCTCCCATACGCCGTGTTTACCTATCTACAGTCGTTCGCCACGACAACGAGACTTCAAGACTTGAGGACCGACGAGCCAGCGATTTGATCTGACTGGTGGTACGTCCTTCGGAACCAAAGGGCCCCCTCTCGGGGCCCTTTTCCGTTCTCAGGGCTGCAGCGTTTCCGCCCCACCCTCCAACGGGTAAGCAGGGGGACCATGTTCAAGAGATTCGCCCAACTCGCAGTCGCCAAGAAGCTCTACGACTCCTGGCGCAGTCGCCGCAGCCGCCGTCGGCGCATCGGCTTCAGATAGGAGCGCGCCAGCCGGTCGGTGAACCTGCCCTTGCCAGAGGGAAAGGCGCCCACCGGAATCGAACCGGTGTAAACGGCTTTGCAGGCAAACCGACCCTTACGGACGCCCCCTCAGGCACGAATCGGTGCTCTCAGATGGAAGGGCGAAGTTCATGACAGGCGCATCGGGGAAGTCTCTGCAGTCGATCCAGACTCTCAGGTCTATCTCGACGACGCGGCGATTGGGAACTGAATGCCGAGGTTTTCGATCGGCTCACGGTGCGACTCAGGCATAGGTTCACAGCTGCGCTTGCGCGCCTCTTCGGCCGCGGAGCTTGGGCATCGGGAAGCGCCGATCGAATTCATCCACCGACGCGACCTCCCGAAACTCTACCTTCAGCTGATCGCCATTCGGGTATTTCGCCTCGACCAGCCGACCGTTCGGGGGGCACCGGATCTCCGCCTCGTTTCCCTCGGTGATCCAAAAGTTGTCGATCATCTCCATTCGAGGCTCGCCGGAGATCGTCGCCGCCACGATGTTGACCAGCAGGTCCTCTCGCATCCATTGAACGTCGCGCCCGCCGTCGTGCTGGTGCTGCTCGGGCTCTGGCTCGGGCAGCAAGGAACGTCGGTCAAGACGCAGGCGGAGCCGCTACCACTCGACTACAGTGCCGCGAACCGGCTCCAGCTTGTCAGCGCAAGCGTGACGATCCCGCGTCCGGTTGACGGGCAGGCCCGGATCGTCGCATCGGGCGCCATGCGGCCCGGCGATCGCTAACTAGCAGGGCCTACTTGTCGTGACCCTGGCCGCCGCCGCGGGTCTCGGGAATGCCCACGCCGGGAGGGGGGGGCGGGGGGGGTGGTGGCGGCTTAGCGCCGGATGAGGACGGCGAGGCGGACATTGGCTGTTTGGGACGAGGCTCCATCTTGCTTAGCTTACCGCGAGGCCAAGCGCCAGAAAACCGATCTCGGCCAGCAGGGCGAAGCCGGCCAGCTCGAATGCGCTCGTGAGCCTCTGAACCGTCGGGTGGTTCGCTTCGCGGAACGACTGCAACCAGTAGGCCAACCTCCGGTCCACCTCCCCGTTATCGTCGCGGATCTCGTAGAGCGCGCCGTAGGTCTCAGGGGCATCCAGGGCGAAGATCAGACCGTCCTTCGGCAGGAGAACATAGATGCAGAGAACCACCGAGACGCCGAAGGCGACGAGAGCAAGGACGATCCACAGGCTCAGCCCCTCTCTCGCGAGCGCCTGCCCGCCGAGGAATGAAGCGATCAGCGAGGCGGCCGTCAGCAGCGTCCCGGTCCGCGAGCGTAGCTCGGTGAGGGCCTGCTCCTGCTGACCCAGCGCCTGGGCGGCTATCCGGTGTGCCTCCTGCTCCAGCTTCGCCACGATCCCGAATCTATGCTCCGCGGCGGTCGGCACCGTTCGCGCGGATCAGACAAGGCGTCTCAGTTCCTGCAGAGCAGACTGCCTTTGCTCGCCGGGCCTCGGCGAGATCACCCCGCCGTGCCACCGACCCGCTCTCGGTCGCCCTCTGACGAGAACCTAGGATTTACGGGGCTTTCGAGAGGCGCCCACCGGAATCGAACCGGTGTAAACGGCTTTGCAGGCCGCTGCGTAGCCACTCCGCCAGGGCGCCGAGGAAGGAAGCGTAGCTAGGAGAGGCGGGCGCGGCGCAGGAGCTCGGCGCCGGCAGCGATGGTGGCGGCGACTATTCCGGCGGCGAGCATCGGCTTCCAGAGGTCGTTCTCGAAAGCGGTGCCGCCGAAGTAGCCGAGCATGGTCATGTAGGTGGCCCAGAGGGCGGCCGCTACAGCGTCGGCTGCCAGGAAGCGGCGCCAGGGCATTTCGAGCGCGCCCGCCGAGAAGGTGGTAGCGGTGCGGCCGCCGGGGACGAAGCGGGCGACGACGATGATCATCGGACCGCGTTCGCGCAGCTGCCGCCTCGCCCAGGCAATCTGTTCGCGGCCCCGGTCGGAGGAGAAGAAGCGCCGCTCGGCCCGACGTCCCAGTGACGCCCCCAGCCCGTAGGAGAGGTTGTCGCCGATCAGGCTGCCCGCCATGCCGGCTCCAATGACGAGGAACGGGCTCAGGTCTCCGTCGGCGGCGAGGACCCCAGCCGTGATCATCACCGTCTCCCCTGGCGCGACCGGCAGCAGCGAGTCGAATGCGACCGCGGCGACGATGGCCGGGTAGGTCCAGACCTCGCCGCTGATCGCGTCCTCGAGCCATTCGAAGGCGGTGAGGGCCAGGGGCATGTCCATCCCGCTTCCCTACCCGTGGCATCCTCTCAGGGCACCCAACGACGCGAAAGAGGACGCAATGACCACTGAGACTGCGCTCGTCACCGGAACCGACTTCATCACCGTGGCCACCAAGGACTTCGAGCCCTCCGTTGAGTTCTACGGCACGGTGCTGGGCCTGCCCGAGTCGAAGCGATGGGGCCAGAAACCAGCGGCCGAGTTCGAGACCGGCAGCCTGACGATCGCCGTGATGCAGTCCGACGCCTTCGGGCTCGAGTTTCGTCCCAACAACCATCCGATCGCGCTGCGTGTGGAAAACGTCGAGGCGGCGCGGGCCGAGCTGGAGTCGCGCGGCGTCGCGTTCAGTGCCGAGACGATCGACAGCGGCGTCTGCCACATGGCCTACTTCTCAGACCCAGACGGCAATGCGCTGATGCTGCACCACCGCTACGCGCCGGCCGGCGAGCGGCCATCGGCCGCGATCTCGAGCTCCGCCTAGCTCAGCCGCCGGGAGACGACGAGACGGGGGTCGAAGGCGGGGCGCCCTTCTCGAGCAGCGTGGCCAGGTAGATGACGACTGGCGCCGCGCCCTCGTTGGCGGCCTGGTGGATCACCGACGGCTGCTCGACGATCCACTGCCCCGCCCGGATCGATCCCGTCTGGCCTCCCTTGATCGTGCGAACGACCTCCGGCTGTTGGTCGGCCTCGCCACGGCGCACCGTGACCGAGCCCTGGCGAACCGTGTAGCGCAAGACCCCCGACTGGATGCGGGCGACCTGCGTCCCCAGGTGATGGTGGAGGGCCAGTTGCGCCCCCGGCTCGACCACCACGCGGCTCAGCGCAAGCGTGCGCTCGGGGGCACCCTGCACCTGGCTCGTCTGCGCCAGTGCGCTTCGAATCGCGGTGGGCGCCACCTCCGACTTGCCAAACGCCGCCGGCAGCAGCGCTCCGAGGGCAAAGCTGGCGGCAAGCGCGACGGCGAGGATGAAGCGGGATCGAGAAGCTTGGACCACGGGACCGGCAGGCTAGTAGGGCGACTGGACACCCCCGTGGCGTGGGTGGCCGGTCGTCTGGCTATCGTGCCGCGCGGCCATGACCGCAGGGGATCCGAAGACGAAGCCCGCGAGGCGAACGCCGGTCATCTTCGGCGCGATCGGCACCACCCTCGAGTGGTTCGACTTCACGCTCTATCTCTACCTCTCTCCCATCATCGCGAGACTGTTCTTCCCCTCCGACGACCCGCTCACGTCGCTGATGGCGACCTTTGGCGTCTTCGCGGCTGGCTACCTGATGCGGCCGCTCGGCGCGCTCTTCTTCGGCAGCTACGGCGATCGCCGCGGCCGCAAGGCGGCGCTCACCCTCTCGGTGGCGATGATGTCGGGCCCGATGGTGCTAATCGGCCTGCTGCCGACGCACGCGTCTATCGGAGCGGCCGCCGCCGTACTACTCGTGCTGTTGCGTCTCGTCCAGGGCTTCTCCGTCGGCGGCGAGTTCGGCGGCTCGATCGTCCTGCTCGAGGAGAGTGCCCCGCCCGGCCGCGCCGCGGCCTCTACACGAACCTGGCGCTTGCGACTGCCGGCATCGGCTTCCTGCTGAGCTCACTCGCGACGACGATCTTGCACGCGCTGCTCTCCGACGGGCAGATGGACTCCTGGGGCTGGCGGCTGCCCTTCTTCATGGGCGCGGCGATCGGCGTCTTCGCCTTCGTCATGCGGCGTCGGATGCAGGAGACCGCGAGCTTCACCGAGGCGAAGGAGTCGGGCACGCTCGCGGAAGCCCCCATCCACACGCTGCTTCGGACCGAGCGGGGCCGGCTGCTCGCCGTGTTCCTGCTGGTCGGCTATTCCGGCCTCACCTACTACCTCGCCGCGACGTTCGTGCCCTCTTGGCTGCAGACCGTGATCGAAGCCGAGCCAGCCGAGGCGCTGCTCGCAGCGACTGTCGGAGCGCTGCTCTACACCGGGGTCTCGCCCTTCGCCGGCCTGCTCTCAGACCGGATCGGACGGCGGCCGATGATGGCCGCGGGGGCGCTGGCACTGGCCGTGGGCGCCTATCCGCTGTTTGACCTGATGAGCGACGGCACGTTCACTTCCCTGCTCGTCGGCGAGGTCGTCTTGATGCTGCTTGTGATCGTCTTCGCCGGGCCCTCGACCCCCGTCTTCACCGAGCTGTTCGGGACCGCGACCCGCTACAGCGGCGTGGCCCTCGGTTACGGGCTCGGGATGGCCGTCTTCGGCGGCACCGCGCCGCTGCTCGCCACCGGCCTGATCAAGCTCACTGGAGACGACCTGGCGCCCAGCTTCCTCCTGATCGGCGCCTCGCTGCTTGTACTGGCGGTGATCGCGCTCATCCCGGAGACCGCGTTCGCCGATCGCGAGGACCCCTCGCCCGCTGAGGCGGATCCGACCTTCGCCGGTCCCTAGGAAGGCTCGGAGACGACGAGGCGCAAGGCTCCGTCGTACTCCTCCAGTTTGCGGAGATGACCGTGCTCCGCATCCCAGGCGCCGGAGCGCAGCTCAGCGTCGAGGCGCTCCACGATCCGGTCCTCGACGCCCGGTGGGAGCAGTGCCCACATCGACTGCGCGGCGCGGACGGCCGGATCGAGCAGCTGCTCCGGGCGATTCCAGAAGGCCTCGAAGAAACCGTCGGTGCAGTTGCCGGGAGTCGGGACATGCTCGACGCGGGTTCGACCGCCGAGTGCAGCGGCCACTGCATCGAGCGCTGGGAAGCGCGGCCGCTCGATCTCCAAACCCTCCGCCAGATGGTCCAACTGCCATGCGGGGAGGCAGTCGAGGTCGAAGGTGAAGACCACGACCGGTCCCCGGGCGACTCGTCGCAGCTCCGCTAACCCGGCCTCCGGCGGCTCCCAGTGGTGGATGGTCACGCACGCCATCGCCGCATCAACGGCGTCGTCGTCGAAGGGAAGCGCCTCAGCGCGAGCATCGATGACCGGAGCTGCCCCTCGGGGTCGTTGGGCGCGCATTGTCGGGCTCGGCTCGACCGCCAGGACCCAGCGGTCGGCGGGCTCGTATGAGCCAGAGCCCGCCCCCACGTTCAGGACCGTCTTGGCGTCGCCGAGGGCGGCGTGGATCCGTGCCGCGACCCGCGGGTCCGCCTGGCGGTGACGAGCATAAGTGCGGCCGTACTGCTCGTAGTCAACACGCGCCTCTGTCACGCGCGGACCCTAACGCGCCCCGTCGGGTCAGGGGGGGACTCAAGCCATCAGAAGGGCCGGCGGTGCATTGGCGAGTGCAATTCGTGCCTTATCGCGAACGCGAGCAGAGCCATTAGCGCGGCACAGGCAGCGATGAGGACGAAGAGGGAGATCGTCGCCCCGTCTGGTACCCAGGTACCCCTGGGGTTCGGGGACGGGGAACTCGAGATGACGGAGTTGCTGGAGAGCCCGACGTTGCTGCTCGTTCCGGCCGCCCCCACCACTCCGTTCGGGCCGCCCAGTCCGGAGAGCAGCCGAGAGACGTCGGACACCGATACCGGTAACGGAAGCGCAGCATCGAATCGCGCTTGGAGGGCCGCCAATAGATTTCCTGCGGGGCCAAGAGCGATCGCCGGCCAAACGTAAGCGAGCAACCGCGGCAAAGGCGCGATCGTGGCCGTTTGGAGGGAGCCCGCTCCGCTTCCAAGGCTCGTAACGCTGTGGCTACCCGAACCCCCGTCGACGCCGCTGGGAGCAGAGGCACTCGTCTCCTGGGCTCCCGCCTCGACCGCGCTGGTGGCCACGCCGGCTGGCCCTCTCGTGCCGTTGGTTATTTCCTTGGCCGAAGGCGAATTGATCCCGGGACTCGAAGTTTTGGATGAACCGCCCGAGGGCGCTGGCACAACGTGAGGGGATTTGGGCGTCGTTCCAGGCGCCTTGGCCGCAGGGGCGTGAGGCGCGCTCGGGACCTTGGTCGGAGGGGTGGCAGGGGCAGATGGCGCCTTGCCCGCGGGAACGTGAGGCTTGCTCGGCGCTTTCGCCGGTGCCTGAGGCACGGCAGGGACCTTGGCCGGCGGCTGAGGTGCGGCGGGAACGTGGACCGGTGGTCGCGGTGCAGTCGCGGCCGGAGCTTTTGGGGGCGGCCCAGCCGGGGGTGAGGGAACGTGTGGCTTGGGCACGGGTGGCACAACCGATTTAACGGAGCCTGCCGCTTCTTTCAGGGGAAGGGCGGAGGCGAAGGAAGGAGCGAAAACGAGGGCGATGAGAACGGCAGCTACGACCAATACTGCGCCGCGCGGCGCATCCTGCCGGGAGAGCGCCGCTTCCTCACTTCGACTAACGACCATAGTTCCTCTGCGTATCGCGCGATTGCCTGAGCTTTAACTCCTACCCAGAATCCGGACGTATATACAGGTGAACTTGAGTTTCTAGGACTGACCGGGCGTGAATTCAGAAACTCAGACTTGTGAATCACGCAGCCGGGTTTGAATTTGCTATCCGCGAGTCTGTCGGCGGTGCTGCAACTCCCGAATCTGAGCGATCAAGAGCTGGCGAAGGTCGAACTGCCAGTAGGAGACAAAGCGCTCAACCAAGACCCGCAACTCGTTGCGATCAAGCCGCCCAAGCGATTTGCGCGTGTCAAGCGCCGTCTCGTGCAGCCGGATCGGCGCCGTCACCATCGCCGCTGAGGCCTCGCCGAGATCGGGGAAACGCCCAGGGGGGAGATAGAAGAGCGACGACTCGCGCTGCTCTTCGACTCGCTGCCGCTCTCGACCGGAGAGCTTCTCGAGCCGGAGCAGACGCAGGGCAAAAAGGTCGCCGGTGCGAGGATCGCTGTGACCGGAGAGGAGCAGGACGGGCCTGGCCTTGGCGCGCACGACGAACTCGAACTCCGCGTCGCCGCCCTTGCGGAGACCGTTGACGATCTGGGAGGCCGTAGGCACCTCCACTGGCGCGCCATCGGCGACATTAATCTTGAAGGGCGTCGCGGGCGTGTAGGGGACAATCGCCCAGTAGACCTCGCCGGCTGCGAGGCTCAAAGGCCGAGCAAGCGCCTGACCGACGCCTCGTCGTTGACCAGCTCGCCCTCGGGCGACTCCGTGATCTGGTGGGCGCGCACCCCGAGGTCGCTCAGCTCCGGAGCAGCCCCCAGGTCGTCAAGCAGTTCGGAGTTGCCCTTCAGTTCAGCGAAATCGTCAGGGTGAAGAATGACCGCCTTGACGTGCTTCGCGCTGTAGCGCTCTACCATGAGCGCCTCCCCGGGCTGCGGTTCAGGCAAGCGGACATCGTTGCTCTTGATGGGCGAGCTATGCAAGGCCATGAGAGGAAGATAGCAGCCGTGTCGGACGAGACTTACCAGGAGTCGTACGACATCGACGATCGCGGAAGAACGAGGCGCTCGCGCCGGAGCCGACCCCACCACGTGTAGTGGATTTCCGAAAAAGCGGCTGATGGGATTCGAACCCACGACCTTCTGCATGGCAAGCAGACGCTCTAGCCAGCTGAGCTACAGCCGCACGGAGGGGGATTCTAGCCTGGGGGTGCTGCTCTTGCGTCCGACCGCCGCACGATCGCCGCTTTGGCTCCAGCCGCCCTCGAGTCAGCCCGTGATTCGGCAGAGCGACTGGAGCGCTGATCGTTGAGCGGCGACCTAGTGGCCGAACGGTGGGCAGTTGGGGTTGTTACTGGACTGCTTGCAGGGGTTCGCACTCCCCTTGAAGTGTCCGGAGTTGCCGGCATGCGGGTTGTCTCCGACTGCTGCTGCAGGGACCGAAAGTGCGAATGCGCCGGCAAGCAGCACGGCTGAGATCTTCTTGCGCATGAGTTCCTCCTTCGCTAGGGGCCTAAGTTGTCTCGTATACCCGTCCAGCACCGGATAACCCCCAAAGTCGTCATTTCGGCCGACCAGCCCAGTTAATGCTCGCTCAGGTATCCAGTTCGGCGAGCAGGTCGCGCAGGTCCAGCGGTTCGGTGACCATGTCGACACCCTCTCCGCCGGGCTGGCGCGGCCACTCATCGCGCGGTCGGTCCCAGTAGAGCTCGATGCCGTTGCCGTCGGGATCGCTCAGGTAGAGCGCCTCGCTGACGCCGTGGTCGGAGGCACCGCCGAGAGGCTCGCCTGCATCCGAGATACGCCGCAGTGCATCCGCGAGAGCTGACCTAGTCGGGTAGCGGATCGCGACGTGGAAGAGGCCGGTGCTGCTCGCCGGCGGTGGCGAGCCCCCACGCGAGTGCCAGGTGTTAAGGCCGATGTGGTGGTGGTAGCCGCCGGCCGAGACGAAGGCCGCCTCGTCGCCGATCCGCTGCTGCAGCTCGAAGCCGAGCACGTCGCAGTAGAAGCCGAGCGCCCGGTCGAGGTCGGCGACTTTGAGGTGGACATGGCCGATCTCGACGCCGGGGTCGATCGTCTGCGGGCCGGAGGGATCCGCCTCGGCGACTTCGCGTGCGTCCCCCCCATCGAACTCGCCGTCCAGGACCTGGTTGACGAGGCGGTCGGCCTCGGCGTTCTCGGCGCGGCCGACGTGGCTGATCGACCAGCGCTCGAAGCCGCCGAGGGCGCGCTTAACCTCGGCGTGCAGCTTACGCAGGGCCGCGTCCTTGACCTTGTATTCCCCCTTCACCTGGCGCACGATCAGCTCCGAGTCGCCGACCAGGTGGACCTCGCTCGCTCCGAGCGCCGCGGCTCGTTCGATCCCCAGCAGCAGCGCCCGGTACTCGGCGACGTTGTTGGTCGCGGTGCCGATCCGCTCACCGCGCTCCTCGAGCACCTCACCGTCGGGACCCTGCACCACAGCGCCGATCGCGGCCGGACCGGGATTGCCCCGGGCGCCCCCGTCGACGTTGACGATCAGCTTCTGCACGAGCCGCTCAGCCGACCGGCTCGCCGTCGGGCAGCGGAGCGCCCAGCGCGAGGCGGCCGCCCTCCCCGGCCGCCGCATTCCACTGGCGCGCCGAGCCGTCGAGTTGAGCGAGCTCGTCGCCCCGCTCGAGCTGGAAGACCGGGCGCAGCTCATCGCCCAGATCGACGCCCCACTGGTACCAGCAGAGCTCCCAGGCGACGGTGACCCGCATCTCGCTGGGCGAGCCGGCGGCTGCCCCTATCGAGACGGAAGGGATGCCGAGGGTGCGCATCAGGCCGCCGACTGTGCGCGCCGCCTCGCTGGCGTTGAAGCGGGCGACGGCTCGCTCCAGCCGCCCCGCCGAGGTCTCGACGGGCTCCGGCTCGACCATCCGCCCGACGTTCGCCCCCGGGGCCGCCGGGTCGACCCAGCCGAGCCGCTCGGCTCGCTCGCGGCAGAGCTCGCAAACGAGCCGCGTGCCGTCCTTTGGGCTCATGTAGGTCCGGGTGCGCTCTCCGGCCAGGATCGTGCGACCACAGACCGCGCAGGTCTCGTCGGCGCTCACGCCTCCAAACTAGCAGCGGCCCGCCGGCCTAGGCCGCGGTTCCGGCGCTCGGACGCAGTGCTGCAACCAGCCTCTTGGCCAGATGTGCCGGCACCGGCTCGTAACGCTCGAACTCCATCGTGAAATCGGCGCGCCCGCCGCTGATCGAGCGTAGGTCGGGGGCGTAGTCGAGAACCTCGGCCATCGGCACCTTGGCCTTGACCTCGGTCGCCGCCCCCTTCGGCTCCATCCCGAGCGGATGCCCGCGCCGCGAGTTGAAATCGCCGATCACGTCGCCGACGACCTCGGCAGGGCAGCTGACGGTGAGACGAACGATCGGCTCCAGTAGGACGGGGTCAGCTTCCTCCATCGCCTCCCTAAACGCCATCGAGCCGGCCACCTTGAAGGCCATCTCGGAGGAGTTGACGTCGTGGTGCTTGCCGTCAACGAGCCGCACCCGCACGTCCTTGACCGGGTAGCCGGCGACCGTGCCGTGCAGCATCGCCTCCACCACCCCCTTCTCGACCGCGGGGATGAAGCTGCCGGGGATTGCCGCGCCCTTGATCTGATTGACGAACTCAAGCCCGGCGCCGTCCTCGGCGGGCTCAATCTCGATCCGGCAGTCGGCGAACTGGCCGCGCCCGCCCGACTGCTTCTTGTAGCGGGCGTGGGCGCCTGCCGGCCTGCGGATCGTCTCCTGGTAGGGCACGCGCGGCGGATGCAGCTCGATCTCGGCGCCGAAGCGGCGCTTCATCCGCTCGACGATCACCTCGACGTGGACCTGGCTGAGCCCGGCCAGGATCTGCTCGCCGGTCTGCCCGTCTCGGTGGACGTCCAGGGTCGGGTCCTCCTCGCTCAGCCGCCGCACCGCGGTCGCCGCCTTCTCCTCGTCGCCCTTCGATCTCGGCTCGTAGGCGAACGCCATCACCGGGGCGGGCAGGTCGAGCGGCGGGAAAGCGATCTCCTCCTGCGCTTCGCAGAGAAGGTCGCCCGCCTGGGTCTGCTTCAGCTTGGCGACGGCGCCGATGTCGCCTGCGCCCAGCTCTGCCACCGGCGCCAGCTCCTTGCCGAGCGGCCGACCGAGCTGGCCGATCCGCTCCTTCTCGCGCCGGGTTGCGTTGACGACGTGGGAATCGGAGCGCAGCGTGCCGCGGTAGATACGAAAGAGGTTGATTCGGCCGGCGTAGGGGTCGGCGAGCGCCTTGAAGACATAAGCGACGAGCGGGCCGTCCTCGTCGGGCTCAACCTCGATCGGCTCGCCGCCGGCGCCGAGCGCGGTCACCGTGCCGCGCATCGCCGGCGAGGGCAGGTCCTCGACCAGCGCCTCGAGCAGCCGATCGGCGCCGAGGTTTCGCGTCGCCACACCGCAGGTGACCGGGAAGATCCCGCCCGCCGTCACCCCCTGCTTCAGCACCGCGACGATCTCGGCGTGGTCGATCGGATCACCGTCGAGGTAGCGCTCCATCAGCTCGTCGGAGTTCTCCGCCACCTCGTCCATCAGCTTCTCGCGGTACTCCTCGGCCCGCTCGCGCAACTCGGCCGGGATCTCGATCTTCTCGGCGCTGCCACGCTCGGCACCCTCGTAGACGAAGGCCTCCATGTCGATCAGGTTGACCACGCCGCGGACCTCGCCCTCGGCGCCGATCGGGATCTCCGTGGCGACGACGTGCGGCCCGAAGGCGGCCTTCAACGAGTCGAGCACGGCAAAGAAGTCGGCGCGCTCGCGGTCGAGCATGTTGACGAAGACGAGGCGGGCGAGGCCCTCCTGGTCGGCGCGTTGCCAGAGCCGCTCAGTCTGCACCTCCACCCCGCTGACGCCGTTGACGACGACCACCGCCGCGTCGGCGACCCGCAGGGCGGCGATCGCGTCGGCGACGAAGCTCGGCTCGCCCGGGGTGTCGATCAGGTTGATCTCCCGGCCGTCGTGCTCGAAGGCAGCGACCGCGGCGCCGATCGACATCTCGCGCTCCTGCTCGTCGGGCTCGTGGTCGGAGAGGGTCGTGCCGGAGGCGACCGAGCCCAGGCGTCTCACCGCCCCCGCCTCGTAGAGCATCGCCTCGTGCAGGCTCGTCTTGCCGCAGCCCCGGTGCCCGATCAGGGCGACATTGCGAATCCGGTCTGCGGCCTTGTGCGGCACGCAACCGAGGTTAGACCGCGCTCACTCCTCCTGCAATGCGGACTTCAAGCGCATCACGGCCTTGGTGTGCAGCTGCGAGACGCGCGACTCGGTGACCCCGAGGACCTCGCCGATCTCGCGCAGGGTGAGGTTCTCGTAGTAGTAGAGGGCGATGACCAGCTGCTCGCGCTCCGGCAGCGAGGAGATCCCGTCGGTAAGACGGTCTTTGACCTCGCTGCTGGCAAGCGATTCCTGCGGGTCGTCGGCGCGCGGGTCGGAGATCGTGTCGAGCAGCGAGACGCTGTCGCCGGAGGAATCGGAGATAGTCCAGAGCTCGTCGAGCGCGTAGACCGAGGAGTTGGCGATCTCCAGCAGCGAGGTCCGCAGTTCTTCCTCGCCGATCCCGAGTTTCGCGGCGAGCTCCTCCTCGGTTGGAGCGCGCTGCAGTTCGTGCTCCAGTTTCGCTTGCGCGGCCTCGATTTCGCGAGCGCGGGCGCGAACCGAGCGCGGCACCCAGTCCAGCGAGCGCAGCTCGTCGATGATCGCGCCGCGGATCCGCGTCATCGCGAAGGTCTCGAACTTGATCCCGCGCTCGGGCTCGAAGCGCTCGATCGACCCGATCAGGCCCATCAGGCCGTAGGAGATCAGGTCGGCGTCCTCGACGTGGGACGGAAGCCCTGCCCCGAGACGGCCGGCAACGAACTTAACCAGCGGCGAGTACGCCACCACGAGGCGCTCCCTTGCCGAGGCGTCGCCTTCACCCTTGTAGCGGCGCCACAAGTCGCGCAGCTCCACCTCTTTCACGCCGGTTTCCATGGAATTCGGCTCGATTCTACGGTCGCAGGGCGGTCGTTAGCTCGTCAAGCGCGCGGGTGGGTCGCAGCGTACGCGTCCCGGAGGCGAGCGGCATCGACCCGAGTGTAGACCTGCGTGGTCGATATCGAGGCGTGACCGAGCAGCTCCTGGATCGTGCGCAGGTCGGCTCCCCCTTCGAGCAGGTGGGTCGCGAAGCTGTGGCGCAGCGAGTGCGGCGAGACGCCGGCGCCGACAGCGGCCTCACGTATCCAGAGGGCGAGGCGGCGGGTCACATCGGAGTTGGAGAGGCGGCGACCATTCTTGGAGAGGAACAGGGCGGGCTCACGCCGATCGTCGGCGAGGGCCGGGCGGCCGCGCTCGGCGTAGCGCCGCAGCGCTTGCTGCGCCAGCTCGCCGACCGGCAGCAGCCGCTCCTTCGAGCCCTTGCCGAGGACGCGGAGCTGCTCGGTCTCGAAGTCGAACGAGCCGCTGTCGAGGTTGACGATCTCCTCGCAGCGCAGGCCGCACGAGTAGGCCAGCTCCAGCATCGCCCGGTCGCGCAGCTCCAGCGGCGTGTGGGCGGGGATCCCCTCCAGCAGCGCCCGCATCTGCTCGGCGCTGAGCACGCGCGGCAGGTTGTCCTCGCGCTTGGGGCTGGAAACGAGGTCGGCGGGGTTCTGCCCGAGCCGCTCGCTGCGCACCAGGAAGTCAAAGAGGCCGCGGATCGCGGCAAGCTTGCGAGCAACGCTGGCCGGCGCCGCCCCGGCGGACGAGAGCCCGGCCGCGTAACGGCGCACGTCGCGATGCCGAACCTCGCCGGGCTCGGCACCCCGTCCCTTTGCCCACTCGACGAACTGGCCGAGGTCGATGCCGTAGGCGCGTCTGGTGCGCTCGGCGATGCTGCGCGCCCGCAGGTCGCGATCGAATCCGGCCAGCGCCTCGTCCCAGGTCATGGGCCAAAGTTCGCCGCGCGTCAGCGGTCGCCTGCGCGGACTAACCGATGTAGATCGGCGTCCCTACTTCGACTTCGTCATATAGCTCTTCCACGTCCGGGATCGACATCCGCACGCAGCCGTGCGAGGCGGCGGTCCCCAGCGAGGAGGTTTCTTCGGTGCCGTGGATGCCGGCGCCTTCGTAGATCCCCATCCAGCGTGCCTTCAGCGGGTTCGAGGGACCAGGCGGGATCGACTGGCCGGCGAGGCTTCCCGCCCAGTCCGATTCCGGCACGTGCCAGGTCGGTTCCACTTCCTTGTCCTGCAGGTGGTAGAGGCCTTCCGGCGTTTCGAGGCCTTCTTGTCCGACCGCGACGGTGTAGGTCTTGGCCTGCTTCAAGTTCTTCCAGAGCGTCAGCGTGTAGCTGGCGCGATCGAGGGTCAGGTAGGTCGGGTACTCCGCAGCGACCTCCTGCGCGGTGACCTCCGGCATCACCGGGTGGGTGCGGGCGGCGATCGTGTGGTCGGCGTTCGCGTTCAGCACCGCGGCGTTGAGCTGGTCGGTCAGCAGGTTGTCGCGCAGCTTGCGTCCGTTCTCCTGCGGGACGACCGTGAGCGAGCTGCCGCTCGCTTCGACGGTCGCGTCCTGGGGTTCGCGGTCGATCTCTGCGGCGACGTGGCGCACGAAGCGGTTGACGGCGCGACGCGAGTAGGTGACGTCGGCCGGGACCGACTCATCGACATCGCCGCCGGTGACGTAGCGGACCACCCGCGAGGGTAGGCCGCCGTCGCGGCTGACATCGAGCGCCTCTTCGACCGCGGCGTCGATGTCGGCGTGTACCTTCAGCCGCTTGCCGGGCAGCCGCCAGCTCTCGCCGTCGTAGCCGACCCGGAGCGAGTGGCGCAGCGGCGCCAGCAGCTGCCTGCGCACCGCGCGCTCGGCCTGCTCAGCGTCCATGCCACCGACCTCGACCCCGCCGACGGTGACGCCCTCGGCGATCGTGTCGCTCTGGGTGCTGTCGTAGGCGTACGCACCGACCGCCCCGAGTAGGAGTAGCGCCAAGGCGGTGGCGATCGCGATTTTCGTCTTTCTCCCCATCAAGTCCCTATTGCCCGAAAGAACCTTCAGGCATTCCTCGGATGGAATTCCGGAAAAGTTTAGGCACCCCGATCATTCGCTCGACGCGGCCCGCTCCCTGCAAAGGGGCCTGCGCTTCCCCAGCCTCGGTTTGCGGGGTTCGCGGCGGATATCTTTCTGGGGTGCGCGCCAAGGACGAGGTCCGCAGGGAGATCTGGAAGGCGATGGACCGCGAGGGCGTATCACGCTTCCCCGGCGCCGAGGGTCGAATCCCCAACTTCGCCGGGGCGAGGCTGGCCGCGGAGAAGCTTTCCGGCCACCGCTCCTGGAAGCGAGCGCGGGCGATCAAGGCCAATCCCGACTCGCCGCAGACGCACGCCCGGCGCCTGGCGCTGGAAGAAGGCAAGACGGTGATCATGGCGGTTCCCCGGCTGCGCGATCCGCATCCCTTTCGCGTGCTCGAGCCGAAGCGGCTCTCAAAGGCGGCGAAGAAAGAGGCGGCGACGATCAAGGGGGCGCTCAAGCACGGTCGGGTCGTGGCGCTCGACGATCTGCCGGAAATCGACTTCGTGCTGTGCGGGTCGGTCGCGGTGAACCTGAGCGGGGCGCGGATCGGCAAGGGCGGCGGCTACTCGGACCTCGAGTACGGGGTCCTGATCGACGCCGGCAAGATCGATGACCACACCACGGTCGCCACCACGGTGCACCCGATCCAGATCGTGCGCCGCCACCTGATGGTCACCTCGCACGACCTGCCGGTCGACGTGATCGCGACGCCGCGCGCCGTGATCGAGGTCGACCGCCAGTTCGAGCGTCCGCGGGGAATCCTCTGGGACCACCTGCAGCCACCGCAGATCCGCGAGATCCCGATTCTGGAAAGGATGGGGTATGCCTGATCTGACCGCGACCGAGCCGACCGTCTTCCCCGCGACCGACTACGGCAACCAGGATCCCGAGTGGCTGAGGATCGATTGGCGCCAGCACTTACACCGGGTCGATCTGCCCGGCGCCGAGGTCAACTACGCCGAAATCGGCGAGGGCGAGCCGATTCTCTTCGTCCACGGGCTCGCCGGCTGCTGGCGCAACTGGCTCGAGAACCTCCCCCACTTCAGCCGCAGCCACCGGGCGATCGCCCTCGACTTGCCCGGCTTCGGCGACAGCCCAATGCCGTCCTGGGAGATCGGCATGGCCGCCTACGGCCGGCTGATCCACGACTTCTGCGAGAAGCTCGGGATCGACCGGGTCGCGGCGATCGTAGGCAACTCGATGGGCGGCTTCGTCTCCACCGAGGCGGTGATCGAAGAGCCCTCGCGCTTCGACCGGCTCGTCCTCGTCTCCGCCGCCGGGATCAGCTTCGCCGAGGCCGAAGGGCGGCGGGCCGAGGCTGCCGTCCGTACCTTCGAGGCGACCGTTCCCTTCTTCGCCGGCGCGCGCGAACACTGGGTGAGGCGGCCCCGCGCCCGCAAGCTCGCCTTCGGCAGGGTCTTCCGCTATCCAAACCGGGTGCGGCCCGAGCTGCTCGCCGAGCAGATCCACCCGAGCGTGCGGGCGCCGGGCTTTGGCGACTCGACTCGCGCGATCGGCGGCTACGACACCCGCCACCGGCTGCCCGAGATCGAGATCCCGACGATGGTCGTCTGGGGGATGAACGACCAGATCGTGCCCGCCGAGGCGGCGATCGGCTACCACCGCTACATCGAGGACTCGCGGCTGGAGATCTTCGAGCGCACCGGGCACGTGCCGCAGATGGAGCGGCCCGAACGCTTCAACGCCTTGGTCGAAGAATTCCTTAGCGAGCAGCCGCTGCTCTCCGGCTAGCCGGTGACCGCGCCGACCGAGGCGGAGCTTACGGTCGCCGCGTACTTCGCCATCACGCCGGTCTTGTAGGCGGGCTCGGGGGCTACGTACTCGCTGACCCGCTTGGCGATCTCCTCGTCGGAGAGGGCGACATCGAGACGGCGGGCCTCGACGTCGAAGCTGATCTCGTCACCCTCGCGGATCGCGGCGATCGGCCCTCCCTTGACCGCCTCCGGGGCGACGTGCCCCGCCATCAGGCCGCGGGTGGCGCCGGAGAAGCGGCCGTCGGTGAGCAGGGCGACCTCCTCGCCGAGACCCTCGCCGACGATCGCCGCCGTGACCTGCAGCATCTCCCGCATCCCTGGCCCACCGGCGGGGCCCTCGTTGCGGATCACGACGATGTCGCCGGGTCCGATCCGCTGCTCCTTGACCGCCCGGAAGCACTCCTCCTCTGACTCGAAGACGCGGGCTGGGCCAACCTGCTTGGTGCGCTCGGTGCCGGCTAACTTGACGACCGCCCCCTCAGGGGCGAGGTTGCCGTGCAGGATCGCCAGGCCGCCTTCGGCCTTGAGCGGGTCGGCAAGCGAACGGACGACTTCCTGGCCGTCCGCTTCGTCCGCCAGCGCCGCCTCTTCGCCAATCGTGCGGCCGCTGACCGTGATCGCGTCGCTGTGCAGGATCCCGGCTTGGGCGAGCCGCTGCAGGACCAGCGGCACGCCGCCGGCCCGGTAGAGATCGGTGGCGACGAAGCGGCCGCCTGGCTTGAGGTCGGCGAGCAGCGGAGTCTGGCGGGAGATCCGCTCGAAGTCCTCGATGTCCAGCTCGACCCCCGCCTCGCGCGCGACCGCGAGCAAATGCAAGACCACGTTGGTGGAGCCGCCCGAGGCGCAGGCGCAGGCGATCGCGTTCTCCAGCGAGTCGCGGGTGATCACGCGGCTCGGGCGCAGGTCTTCAGCCAGGACCTTCATCGCCAGCTCGCCGATCTGCTCGGCGACGGTTCCCTTCTCGCCGTCTTCGGCCGGCACCATCGCCGAGCCGCCGGGGCTGATCCCGAGCGCCTCGAAGGCGCAGGCCATCGTGTTGGCGGTGAACTGGCCACCGCAGGCGCCGGCGCCGGGACTGGCCACCCCCTCGAGCTCGTGCAGTTCCTCGTCGCTCATCTCCCCAGCAGCGTGGGTCCCGATCGCCTCGAAGACGTCGAGGATCGTGACGTCGCGATCGTGCCAGCGCCCGGGCGCGATCGAGCCGCCGTAGAGCATCAGCGAGGGCACGTCGAGGCGTGCGAGCGCCATCACGCAGCCGGGGATCGTCTTGTCGCAGGCCGAGAGGGCGACGATCGCGTCGAATTGGTAGCCGCGGGCGGTTAGCTCGATCGAGTCGGCGATCACCTCGCGGCTGACGAGCGAGGTTTTCATCCCCTCGGTGCCCATCGTGATGCCGTCGGAGATCGCGATCGTGTTGAACTCCATCGGCGTGCCGCCGGCAGCGCGCACGCCTTCTTTGATGTGCTCGGCGAGCCCGCGCAGGTGGTAGTTGCAGGGCATCGCCTCGATCCAGGTATTGGCGATCCCGATCGTCGGCCGGCTCAGCGCGTCGTCGTCGAAGCCGATCCCCTTCATGTAGGCGCGGGCAGCGGCCCGCTCGGGGCCATCGAAGACCGCGCTGGAGCGGGGACGGGGAAGGCCGGTCGCGGTGCTGCCGTTCGTGCTCATGCTTGGAATCTAATCGCCGCCGTCCACGGACGATCCGTTGGCGAGCCCGAACACATCCGACTGGACCGGCACCCCGGCCAATGTCGCGCAGGCCGGCGGCGACCGCGGCCGAGGCGACCTGGCGCGCTTGCTTTGCCGCTTCCAGCGGCGTCGATCCCGTGGCGAGGAACGCCGCTAGAGCCGAGGAGTGGGTGCAGCCGGAGCCGTGCGAGGCGCCGCCGGCATGGCGCTCGCCATCGATCGCCGCCGCCTGCGAGCCGTCGAAGAAGAGGTCGACGACCTGCTCGCTGTGGCCCACCGGTTACGACCACCGCGCGCGGGCCGAGGGCCAGCACCTCTCGCGCAAGGTCCTCCTGCGAGTCGCGCTCCCCTGCCCCGGTCAGCGCCCTCGCCTCCGGGATGTTCGGCGTGACGACCGCCGCCCGCGGCAGCAGCCGCTCGACCAGCGCCAGCTGTGCCTCGTCGTCGAGCAGGACGGGCGCCGCTCTCGGCGACCATGACCGGGTCGACGACGACCGGGGACCTCGCCGACCAGGCCGAGCGCCTCGACCACAGCGTCGACCGTCTCGGCCGTGCCGAGCATGCCGATCTTGACCGCGTCCACGCCGATGTCCTCCGCGACCGCCCGCACCTGGGCGACGATCATCTCGGCGGAGACCGCCTCGACAGCGCTGACTCCGACCGTGTTCTGGGCGGTGATCGCGGTGATCGCGGTCATCCCGTGCACGCCGCAGCGCGCGAACGCCTTCAGGTCGGCCTGGATGCCGGCGCCGCCGCCGGAGTCCGAGCCAGCGATCGAGAGGACGGTGGGGACGCGGGCCTCGTTCATGGCTGGCAGCCTAGATGCCCTCGGGTACCCGCAGGAGGGTGCGGGAGTAGACACCGAGCAGGGGAACAGGAGACGTACCCGTGCGCCTCGAGGTCGGCGAGGGCCGCGGCGGCGTCGCCGCCCGCGAGAGTCCAGCTCGGCGGCGACCGAGTCGCAGGTCTCGGCGCCACCCTCGACTGCGCCGAGGACGGCGACCGATAGCGGCGCCAGCGGCGGGCCGGTGCGATCTATCCGTCGCGCGCCCGGTCCGAGCATCGCGTCAAGAACGTCCTGGGCGTCGCGCACCAGGCAGGCGCCGCCGGCAAGCAGGTTGTTGGGGCCCGCCGAGAGCCTCGAGCCGACCGGGCCGGGAACCGCGCCGAGGTCGCGGCCAAGGTCGGCGGCGAGATCGACCGTGATCAGCGAACCCGAGCGCTCCGCCGCCTCGACGACGACCGTCATCCCCGCCAGCGCCGCCATGATTCGGTTGCGCGCCGGGAAGGTCCAGCGCCAGGCACCGGTGCGGGGCGGCAGCTCCGAGAGGACAAGCCCCGATTCGCCAATTCGCCGCCAGAGCGAGCGGTGTGCGGCCGGATAAGCGATGTCGACGCCGCAGCCGAGGACCGCAACCGTGCGCCCGCCATCCAGGGCGCCGCGGTGGGCGCAGGAGTCGATGCCGAAGGCCAGGCCGCTGATCACCAACAGGCCGGCGGCGGCCAGTTCACGGCCGAGGCCGCGGGCGACCTCGCGTCCGTAAGAGGTGGCGCGCCGCGAGCCGACTACCGTCACCGCCGCCGGCGGCTCCAGGCCCACCAGCAGCGCCGGATCACCCCGTCCGAACAACGCCCAGGGAGCATCGCCGGCGTCGCGGAGCCCTGCCGGGTAGAGCGCGTCGTGGCGGCAGCAGGCCCAACACCCGGCCGCGTCGAGGTCATGCTGGAGACGGCGCTCCGGCACCGCCTCGACCTGGGCGAGAACCTGGGCGGCGACGATCGGCGCGGCCACCTCGGCCAAGTCGATGCTGGAGAGACGCAGTAGTTCCGGCGAGCGTGAGCCCGGAGCCCCCGTAGCGATCTTCTCGATGTAGGGGGCGAGGTGGGCGAGCAGCCGGGCGCGCCGCAGGCATTCCGGACAGGCGCGTGGTGCGGAGTTAGCCATGTTCCCGCCTTCTCAGTTGAAGCGCCTGGGCCATCTGCTCGCGCTCGATCGCATCCGACCCGGCCAGGTCGGCCACCGTGCGGGCCAGGCGCAGTACCCGGTCGTGGGCGCGTCCGCTGAGGCGGCGGCGGGAGTAGGACTCGGCCAGCAGGGCCGCGGCGCCGTCTTTGAGCACGCATTCGCGAGCCTCGCTCGGGCTCATCTCAGCGTTGCCGCGGCCCGGCCCGAGGCGGCGCTCCTGCACCTCTCGGGCCGCTGCGACCCGTTCGCGGACGGCCGCCGACGGCTCGCCCGGCGGGCCGGCGATGTCCTCTGCGCCGGGCTGGCGGATTGCGGCAAGGATGTCGATGCGATCGGCCAGCGCGCCGCTGAGTCGCCCCTGATAGCGGCGCACGTCAAGCGGCGAGCAGTCGCAGTCCGGATCGGTCTCTCCCCGCCCGCAAGGGCACGGGATTCGCCGCGGCGACGAGCATGAATCGACAGGGCAGTAACCGGCTGGCGCCGCCCGCCCGCGAGATCGAGACCCAACCGGTCTCGAGCGGCGCCCGCAACGCCTCGAGTGTGTCGCGGCGGAACTCGCAGAGCTCGTCGAGGAAGAGGACGCCGCGGTGGGCCAGCGTGGCCTCGCCGGGGCCCGGCGGGTTGCCGCCACCGACCAGGCCGGCCGGGCTGACCGTGTGGTGGGGAGCGCGGAAGGGACGGCCACCGGTCTGGGCGCCGTCGAGCCGGCCGCAGGCGCTGGCGATTCGTGCCACGTCCAGCGCCTCGGGCATGGTAAGGGCCGGCAGGATCGAGGGAAGCCGGCTCGCCGCAAGCGACTTTCCCGCCCCCGGCGGTCCGATCATCAGCAGGCTGTGACCCCCCGCGGCGGCTATTTCCAGCGCGTGGCGGAGGTGCGGCTGGCCGCGCAGGTCGGCGAGGTCCGGCCCGCCCTCCTCGGGCGCCAGTGGCAGCGGCATAGGCTCGGGTCGCTCCGGAGCCCGATCTCCCGCGGCCAGGGCGATGACCTGGGTGAGGCTCTCCAGCGGGATCACGTCGATCCCGTCTACCAGCGCGGCCTCGGGGCCGTTCTCGGCCGGCACCACGATGGCCTCCGCCCCGCGCTCGCATGCCGCCTCGGCGATCGCGAGCACCCCGCTGACCGGTCGGACCGAGCCATCGAGCGCCAGCTCGCCGACCATCGCCAGGCGCGGCAGCGCCTCCCAGCTCAGCTGACCGGAGGCGACGAGCAGCGCGACGGCGATCGGCAGGTCAAGTCCCGGCCCCACCTTGCGCAGACTGGCCGGTGCCAGGTTGGCGACGATCCGTCGCAGCGGGAAATCGAAGCCGCAGTTGGCGAGCGCCGCCCGGACCCGCTCCCGCGCCTCCCGGACGGCGGCATCGGGGAGGCCGACGACCGAGAAGGCGGGAAGCCCCCGGTGCACGTCGACCTCGACCCGGACGGGCCGAGCCGCGATGCCGTCAAGCGTGAATGTCCGCGCCGTTGCGAGCATGGCGCAGACCCTCACTGGTCGCGGCGCGCGAGTGGCGCGCTAGATGGAAATTGTCTGGACCAACTTTGTGACCGAAGGCAGACGCGCCCCGGATGGCCTAGCTTCGCCGCCGTGACAGAGCAACGACAGCGGCTGGGCCAACGAGCCGAGGACCTTGTCGCGGCGCGGCTGATCGACGCCGGCTGGGAGATCGTCGAGCGCAACGCCCGTACCCGCTACGGCGAGCTGGACATCGTCGCCCTCGACGGCCAGTCCCTTGTCTTCATCGAGGTGAAGGCGGGCCGCGACGGCTCCCAGTTCGGCCCCGAGCGCCCGATCCTCTCGATCGACTTTCGCAAGCAGCGACGCATCCGCCGCCTCGCCACCGCCTGGGTGACGGAGCGCCGCGACCTACCGCGCTACGAAGAGATTCGATTCGACGCCGTCGGGATCACCTTCGACGGCAACCAGGTAGCTGATTTCGAGTATTTACAAGGTGCCTTCTGACGGTGCCTGACCAAGCAGATCAAGGACGCAGGGAGCGTGGCGTGCTCTGGACGGGAGCGACCGAGGACGCCGATATGCGCCGGTCAGGCCAGCTCTAGCTGCGAGTAAGCCACCGAGTCGAATGAGCGCCGGTGCAGGGGCGAGATCCCGATCCGCTCGATCGCGGCGCGGTGCTCGGGGGTCGAGTAGCCGACGTGCTCGTCGAAGCCCCAGCCAGGATGTGTACTTGCCGCGCCGTGCATGTAGCGGTCGCGGCTGACCTTGGCGACGACCGAGGCGGCGGCGATCGCGGCGCTTGTGCCGTCGCCTTCGATCACGGCGCGGTGCGGCACGGCGCATTTGCGCAGGGCGAAGCCGTCGACCAGGCAGATCGTCTCCTCGCTCGGCGCCAGCCGCTCCAGGGCGCACGCCAGCGCTTCCAGGTTGGTTACGTGCAGGCCACGGTCGTCGATTCCCCGCACGCAGCGCACCGTGACGCTGACCCGGGTCGCCGCCCGCAGCACCGCCGGGTAGAGCTCCTCACGGCGCTCGGGCTTCATCTGCTTGGAGTCGTGCAAGCCGGCCAGGGCGCGGCGGTCGGCGCGCGAGAGCGTCTCGTAGTCGATCAACACCGCAGCGGCAACCAGCGGCCCCGCCAAGCAGCCGCGCCCAGCCTCATCGGCGCCGGCGACGAGGTGGCTGCCGAGGCCCCGGTCGAAGGCGAACAGCCGACGCGAGCGCGCCAACCGGCGCCGGTGCGCTTTGGTCGGGCTCTTAGAAGATGCCGATGCGATCGGGCGGCCAGTAGGTGGCGAAGGCCTTGCCGATGATCCAGTCACGAGGGACAGGTCCCCAGAAACGGCTGTCTTGGCTTCCCCCACGGTTATCGCCCATCATGAACCAATGGTCGGGCGGGATGACGATCGGTTTCGGCAAATTGCAGGCGCCGCCGATGCCACAGGGGTTCGTGTACGGCTCGTCCATCTTCGCCACACCGTTGACGACCGGGTGGCCGTTGAGAATGCTCAGCTTGTCGCCGGGGCCAGCGACGATCCGCTTGATGAAGTTCTGATCAGAACGACCCTCGGTCGGGCGCGGGCAGGCCTGCCGGGCTGAATGCTGCGCACCGCATTCGGTGCCGCGATCGGCTCCTGCCGGCGGATGGAAGACGACAATGTCGCCGATCCCGGGGTCGCCGAGGTGGTATTGGAAGCGGTTGACAAGGACCCGCTGCCCGACGTCGAGCGTGGGCTCCATCGATTCGGAAGGGATCTGGTACGGCTTGATCAACCAAGCCTGGATCGCCAGGGCCAACCCCAGCGCCAACGCCACGATCACGACGAGCTCGACGAACCCGCCGGCTCGACTTTCCGGCTTGGGAATTCGCGGCGTCAGTCTTTACCCTCGCCAGAGTCCTCAGCAGCAGCCTCGGACTCCCCCTCTGCCTCCGGCTCAGCAGCTTTCTCCTCCGCTGCGGGCTCCTCCGCAGGGGTAGCGTCCTGAGCCTCCTCAGACGTCTCATCCGCGGGTGGCGTGGAGGTGGGCTCCTCGCCCGCAGCTTGCGAGGACGAGGAGTCCTCCTCCACGACAGGACCCGCGGGCGGTGCGGCCTCGTCCTGGGGAGTCTCGGCCTCCGACGCCTCGGGCTCAGGCTCTGGAGGAACCGGCGCCGAGATCAGCTCGTCGTCGATCCCCCAGCGCCGCTCAGCAACCCGAGCGGCCTTCCCAATCCGACCGCGCAAGTAATAGAGCTTGGCCCGCCGCACGGCGCCGCGCGCCGCGATCTCCAGTTTCTCGATCTTCGGCGAGTGCAGCGGGAAGGTCCGCTCGACGCCGACGCCGAACGACTGCTTGCGCACCGTGAAGGTCTCCCGCGCACCGGAGCCCTGGCGGCGCAGGACGATGCCCTCGAAGACCTGGGTGCGGCGCCGGGTGCCCTCGACCACCTGGAAGTGGACGCGCACACGATCGCCCGGCGTGAAGGACGGAAGCCCTTGCCGTTGCTGGCGACGCTCGATGCTGTCGATTACGCTGCTCATTGGCGAGAAAAAACCGCCGGAGCCGGGGTTCGGCCACCGCGCGGTGGCGGAATCGTACCTACTTGCCGTCCCGTTCGAGCTGTTCGGCTCGCGCCTGACTCTGCTCGGCGCGCCAGCGACGGACGCGATCATGATCGCCGGAGACCAGCACCTCGGGGACTCCCCAGCCCCGGTAGGTAGCGGGCCGCGTGTAATGCGGGTACTCCGGAGCGCCCTCCAGGGTCGGACTGAACGACTCCTCGACAGCACTCTGCTCGTGCCCCAGAGCCCCCGGCAACTTCCGCATCACCACATCGGCCAAGACCATCGCCGGCAACTCCCCCCCGGCCAAGACATACCTCCCAATCGAAACCTCGTCATCGGCCAGATGCTCATGAACCCGCTCGTCAAACCCCTCGTACCGCCCACAGAGCAACGCCACATGAGGCTCAGCGGTCAGCTCGTCGGCCAACTCGTCGTCGAGTAGCCGCCCCGTAGGCGAAAGCAGCACAATTCGCGGCTTCTCCCCGTTGCGGTAGGCGTTCTGGAGCGCCGCATCGACCACATCCACCCTCAGCACCATCCCCGCACCGCCCCCGTAGGGCGCATCGTCAACCTGCCCAGCACCCAACGGAGTCGTATCGCGATAGTTGAACAACCGCAGCTCATTCCCCTCCGCCAGCGCATTCTGAACCGACCGCTGCGACTGAAACCAGTCAAACGCCTCAGGGAAAAGGGAAAAGATGTCGAGCTTCATGAGCGGACCCCGCCCACCGCTCAGTCCAAAATGTCGACTACGACCCGCCGGTCCAGGCGCACGGCAGCAGCCTTGGCAACGGTCCGGATAGCGTTGGCCACCCGGCCGCCTTTGCCGATAACCCGCCCCAAATCGTCCTCGGCCACGCTGATCTCGTAGACCAGCGCGCCATCCTCTTCGAGCTCCTCGACGACAACCGCCGACGGATCCTCGACCAGCGCCCTGACGAGGAACTCGAGTAGCTCCGTCATTCAGGATCTTTAGCTGCCGGAGGCGGCGATGCCCTTGGCGCGCAGCAGTCCGGCGACCGTCTCCGAGGGCTGGGCGCCGTGCTCGAGCCAGTGGCGGGCGCGCTCCTCGTCGAGCTCGATCGTCGAGGGCTCCGTCTGCGGGTTGTACTGGCCGATCGTCTCGATCGTCCGCCCATCGCGCGGGGAGCGTTTGTCGGCGACGACGATCCGCCAGATCGGGTTCTTCTTCGAACCGACGCGCCTGAGTCTGATTCTCACAGCCATGAGCGGCGAGAGGTTAACGCCTGCGCATCTTCGGGCGCGGAGCGCCCCCCGCCATTTGAGCCATCTGCTGCGGGTCGGGCATCTTGCCGGAGACCATCTGGCGCATCAGCTTGCGCATCTGATCGAACTGCTTGATCAGCTGGTTGACCTGCTGGACTTTCGTTCCCGAGCCGGTCGCGATCCGTTTGCGCCGCGAGCCGTTGATGATCGCCGGGTTGGCCCGCTCCAGCGGCGTCATCGAGAGGATGATCGCCTCGACCCGGTCCAGCTCGCCCTCGTCGACGTCGGCGCCCTTCAGCTGCTTCATCGCACCCATCCCGGGGATCATCCCGATCAGGCCGCTGAGCGGTCCCATTTTGCGCACCTGCCGCATCTGCTGCAGGAAGTCCTCGAGCGTGAAGCGGTCGCTTTCGAGTTTCTTCTGCAGGTCCTCGGCCTGACTCTCGTCGACCTGCTGCTCGGCTTTCTCGATCAGGCTGAGGACGTCGCCCATGCCGAGAATGCGCGAGGCCATCCGGTCGGGATGGAAGCGCTCAAAGGCCTCCAGTTTCTCGCCGGTCGAGGCGAAGAGGATTGGCTTGCCGGTCACCGCCTTGACCGAAAGCGCGGCGCCACCGCGCGCGTCACCGTCGAGCTTGGTCATCACGACGCCGTCGAACTCGGCCGCCTCGGCGAACGATTCGGCGACCCCGACCGCGTCCTGGCCGGTCATCGCATCGACGACGAGCAGCACGTCATGGGGCTTGGTTCGCTTGCGGATCTTCGTCAGCTCGGCCATCAGGTCCTCGTCGACGTGGAGGCGGCCGGCGGTGTCGACGATCAGCGCGTCGCGATTCTCCTCGCGGGCGCGGTCGAGCGCCCAGGCGGCGATCTCGACCGGGTCGGACTCGGTCCCCTGCTCGTAAACGTGGGCGCCGGCGCGCTTGCCGACGGTGACCAGCTGCTCGACTGCGGCGGGGCGATAGACGTCGCAGGCGGCGAGGGCGACGTCTTTGCCCGACTCGCCGAGATGGCGGGCGAGCTTCGCACAGGCGGTCGTCTTGCCGGAGCCCTGCAGGCCGGCCATCAGGATCACGGTCGGACCGTTGGAGGCGAAGGCGAGGTCGCGCCCCGCGCCGCCCATCAGCCCGGTCAACTCCTCATTGACGATCTTCACCACCTGCTGGCCGGGATCGAGGCTCTCCAGCACCTCGGAGCCGAGGCAGCGCTCCTTCAGCGTCGCGGTGAACGATTTGACCACCTTGAAGTTGACGTCCGCCTCGAGCAGGGCGAGGCGGATCTCGCGCATCGCCGCGTCGACGTCGCCCTCACCAAGTTTGCCGCGCGAGCGGACGTCGGAGAGGGTCGCCTGGAGCCGGTCTGAGAGCTGGTCGAACACCCGCAGCGGAGCTTAGGGCAGTGAGTTCGCGGTTATGGTCGCTATCCGACCTTAAGCTCGAACGAGCCCTACTCGGCCAGCAACGCCCGCGCGAAGTCCTCCGGGTCAAAGGGGCGCAGGTCGTCGAGCGACTCGCCGGTGCCGATCAACTTCACCGGGATGCCGAGCTCTTTGCCGATTGCCAGCACGACGCCGCCCTTGGCGGTCCCGTCCAGCTTGGTGAGGACGACGCCATCGACCTCGGCGGCTTCGGCAAAGACCTTCGCCTGCCGCAGCCCGTTCTGACCGGTGGTCGCGTCGATTGAGATCAGCGTCTCGTGCGGGGCGTCGGGCATCTGCTTGCCGATCACCCGCCGCACCTTGGCCAGCTCGTCCATCAGGTCGCCCTGGGTGTGGAGGCGGCCGGCGGTGTCGACGATCACCACGTCGGCGCCGCGGGCGCGGGCGGCGGCGATCGCGTCGAAGGCGACTGCACCGGGATCGCCGCCGGGCGCCGAGCGGACCAGTTCGGCCCCCGCCCGCTCCGCCCACTCGGCGAGCTGCTCGGCGGCTGCGGCGCGGTAGGTGTCGGCCGCGGCCAGCACGACGGTGAGTCCGAACTCCTTCGAAAGGTGCCAGGCGATCTTGCCGATCGTCGTCGTCTTGCCGGTCCCGTTGACCCCGACCATCAGCAGCACCGCGGGCTCGCCACTGAGGTCGATCGGAGCCCGACCGGCGGAGGCGACCTCGGCGAGGATCTCGATCAGCCGCTCGCGGACCGCCTCGCCGTCGGCCGGCACCGCGCCCGACTCCACGTCCCGCTCCAGCCGCTCGACCACCTCGGCCGTGGTCGGGGCGCCGACGTCGGCGAGGATCAGCGCCTCCTCGAGCCGCTCCCAGGTCTGCTCGTCGATGCGGTCGAAGAGGCTGGCCGAGATCTCCTCGACCAGGGCCTGGCGACTTTTCGAGAGGCTCTCGCGGAGGCGACGGAAGACGCCGCCGCGCTGGGCCTCCGCTTCCTGCTCGGGCTCGGCCGCCGCCTTGGAGCGCGTGCCGAGGTCGAGGATCTCCTGCCAGGAGGTCGCCATCGCCGCTAGGCGGCTGCGACTGAGTCGCCGCGCGGCTCGGGCCCGGCGGCCGGCTTCTCGCCGATCACGCCGGTGGGACCCTCGCCTGCCCCCTCGTCGCGATCGGCGGCGAGCCCGGCGAAGGGCGGCGGCGGCGCGGCCTCGATCCCGGCATCTCCCTCGTCTTCCGCGATGTCGCGGGGTAAGCGGCGGGAGACAACTTTGGTGACGCCGTCGCCGCCCATCGTCACCCCGTAGAGCACGTCGGCGGCATCCATCGTCCGTTTCTGGTGGGTGACGATCACGAACTGGGCTCGGTCAGAGAAACGGCGGATCAGCTGCAGGAAGCGGTCGATGTTGGTGTCGTCGAGCGCCGCCTCGACCTCGTCGAGGATGTAGAAGGGACACGGGCGGGCGAGGAAGACGGCGAAGACGAAGGCCAGCGCGACCAGCGACTTCTCGCCGCCGGAGAGCAGCGACAGCTTGCGGGTCGACTTGCCCGCCGGGGTGACCTCGATCTCGACCCCGAGCTCCTCACGTTCCTCCTCCCCTTCCTCCTCCTCGTCGCCGTCCGGCGCCTCGTCGGCAGGCTCCTCGGCGGCGTCGCGCAGCGGCCGCAGGTCGACGCGGCGCAGCCGTCCGCGCCCGCCGGGGAAAAGGTGCTCGACCATCTCCTCGAAGTTCTTGGCAGTCGCCTCGAAGGTCTGCTCGAAGGCGCGCTCGATCTCGCGGTCGACGTCGCGGATCAGCGTCTCCAGCTCGCGCATCCCGCGCTCGGTGTCCTCGCGCTGGGCCTGCAGTGCCTCGACGTGCTCACGCGCCTCCTCGTACTCCTGCTCGGCGAGCGGGTTGACTGGGCCGATCTGGGCGCGGCGGCGATCGAGGCGCTGCAGGCGCCGCTCTACGTCCTCGCGCTCGGAGTCCTCGAGCGGCCGCTCGGCAGGCCCGACCTCCTCGCCGAGCCGCTCG
Source organism: uncultured Solirubrobacterales bacterium (assembly GCA_963844395.1). Lineage (GTDB taxonomy): Bacteria > Actinomycetota > Thermoleophilia > Solirubrobacterales > 70-9 > VRUE01. The sequence goes on from CAWJNX010000001.1 coordinate 205,505, forward strand.
GCGATCGTCGCCAGCTCCTTCGCCGCCTCGGCGCGGCGGTCACCGAGGTGGGCCGCCTCGACCTCCGCCTCGGTCAGCTTGTCCGAGGCCGCCTTCATCTGCACGTGCAGCTCCGACTCCTGCCGCGAGCAGGCGCGCATCTCCTCGGCGATCGCGTCGCCGTCGCCCTCATCGCCGACCACCGTCGCTTCGATCCGCTCGACCCGACCGCGGATCGCCGCCTCGGCCGCAGCGGTCGCCGCGGCGGCGGAGCGCACGTCGTCGAGCAACTCCTCGCCGGCAGTGACCCGCTTGCGCAGCGCCTCTCGGTGGCGCTCGCCGAGCAGCCCCTCGGCGCGGCGGGCGTGCCGCGCGGCCCGCTCGGCTCCGCTCTGGACGGCGCCCAGAGCCACCTCGCGCTCGGACTCGGCGGCATCGTCGGAGCGGGCACGGGCGAGGCCATCGGCCGCAGCGGAGAGGCCGGCATCTATCTCGCTTAGCTCCTCCTCTAGCTTGCGGGCCCGCTCCGCGGGGGCGCCGGTCGTGCCCAAATCCAGGGTCAGCGGGCCGAACTCCGCCCGCAATCCCTCCAGCGCCGCCGTCAGCGTCGACTCGCGATCGGTCAGGCTCGCGGCGCGGACCGCGATCCGCTGCTGATCGCCGCGCAGCTTGGTTAGCACCCCCCAGGCCTGGGTGCGCTCGCGGTCGCGGGCCGCGAAGCGCTCCTCGGCAGCGCGTCGTCGCTCACTCGTCTCGGAGAGGCGCTTCTCCAACGCCGTCCGCTCAGTGCGCGCTCGCTCGGCCACCTGCTGCGCGGCCAACGCCCGATCCTCGCCGAAGCGCAGCTCCTCGGCGACGAGACGCCCGCGCAGCTGCAGCTCCTCGCGCTCGATCCGCGCCCCCAGCTCGGCCGCTTCCGCCTGCCGCTTCAGCGGCCGCAGCCGCGCCCGCGCCTCGCGCTCCAGGTCGAGCGCGCGATCGAGGTTGTCGCGGGCGGCACGCAACTTCAGCTCGGCGCGGCGGCGGCGCTTGCGGTGCTTGCCGAGCCCCGCCGCCTCCTCGACCAGCAGACGCCGCTCGCGCGGCTTGGAGTGGACGATCGTCTCGACCCGGCCCTGGCTGATCACCGAATGCATCTCGCGGCCGATGTTGGTGTCGGAGAGGACCTCGACCACGTCGACAAGGCGGCAGCGGGCGCCGTTGAGGCGGTAGCCGCTGTCGCCGGAGCGGTCGAGCCGGCGCTGGATCGAGATTTCCGACAGCTCGGTCGCGGCACGGCCCTCGCCGTTGTCGATCGTCACCTCGACCTCGGCGGCGCGGCGCTGGCCAACGCCTTTGCCGCCGGCGGAGATCACATCCTGCATCGAGGCGCCGCGGATCGCCCCGGGGCTCTGCTCGCCGAGCGCCCAGAGGACCGCGTCGGTGATATTTGACTTGCCCGAGCCGTTGGGCCCGACGATCACGCTGACGCCTGGAGAGAACTCCAGCTTGGTCCGCTCGGGGAACGACTTGAACCCCTTCATCTCGATCGATCTCAGATACATCTCTCGTCCTCGCTCGTGAAGGCTAAGGCTCTCTTGTGAGTCGGACGCAACATGAAGTCAATCCCCGAGCCGCTCCAGCGCCCGCTCAGCCGCCATCTGCTCCGCCGTCTTCTTGCTTCGACCCTCGCCCCTGCCGACCGGCTTGGAATCGACGATCGCCTCGACCTCGAAGGTCCGCCGGTGCGCGGGACCGGATTCGGCGACCACCTCGTAGCTTACGTGCGCCCCGCGGCGGGCGAGCAGCTCCTGCAGGGCCGACTTGGTGTCGACGCGGGCCTCCGTCGCGTACTCGATCTGCGCCTCGAAGGCGGCGGCGACGGCCGCAGCCGTGCGCTCGAAGCCGAAGGCGACGAAGCAGGCGCCGATCAGCGCCTCCGTCGCCTCCGGCAGCGGCCGCGATCCGGCCAGCAGCGCCTCGGCCGGAATCGCATCCTCGGCGCTGGGCTGGGCCGCCTCGAGCATCTCCGGGACGCCCAGCTCGCGGCCGACTTCGGCGCAGGAGACGCCGCTGACGGCATGGTTGTGGATCTTGGTCAGACCGCCGGCGTCGATCTCAGGGAAGCGCTTGTGCAGATCGGAGGCGACGGCAAGGGCGAGAACGCTGTCGCCGAGATAGGCGAGTCGCTCGTAGGAGTCGGAGTCCTCGGCCCAGGAGGAATGCGTCAAGGCCCGCTGCCGCAGCTCGCCGGGAAGCTCCCCGACAAGCTCCGCGAGTGCCTCGGCGCTCACGCCGGGGCGTGCTCCACGACGAACGAGACCGCGTCGCCAACCGTCTCGATCCGCGCCGCCTGCTGCTCGGAGACAGAGATGCCGTAGCGGTCCTCCAGCTCCATCACCAGCTCATAGAGGTCGAGCGAGTCGGCGTCGAGGTCGTCCTTGAAGCGCGTCGTCTCCTCGATCGAGGCGGCGTCGACTTCCAGCTCCTCGGCGAGGTGGTCGCGGACCAGGCTGAGCACTTCGTCACGGGTCATCGCTGGCGCCATCTTCCCATCATGTGCCGACGCCGTCGGCCGGCTCGGCGGGCCGCGGCGCTGGGGAATCGGCCATCTGGCCACGGGTAGCCGCACCCTCGCGCAGCAGGGCTGCCGTGCGCTCCACCGCGTCCGCCTCGACGCAGTGCGCAGCCAGCCGGAGCGCGTTGGCGATTCCATCGGTGCCGGCGCTGCCGTGACCGACCACGGCGACGCCGCGCAGGCCGAGCAGGATCGCCCCGCCCGTCGAGTCGGCGCGCAGCTCGCGGCGCAGCCCGCCGAGGGCGGGGCGCAGCAGCAGGCCGCCGAGCGCGGCCAGCGGGTTGGAGCGAGCCGCGTCGCCAACCGCGGCGGCGACGGTGCGCGCCGTCCCCTCCATCAGCTTCAGCGCGACGTTGCCGGTAAAGCCGTCGGTGACGACGACGTCCGCCCCGCCCGCAGGCAGGTCGCGTCCCTCGACATTGCCGGCGAACTCGATGCCGCTGGCCTCGGCCAACAGCGCGTGGGCGGCGACCACCTCCTCCCTCCCCTTGCCCGACTCCTCGCCTACCGTGAGCAGCCCGACCCGGGGACGCTCGACACCGAGCACTGCCGCGCTGAAGGCGGCGCCGAGGAAGGCGAACTGGACCAGGTGCTGGGCGCGCACCTCGACGTTGGCGCCGACGTCGAGGAAGAGGACGGGCTTGCCCGGCACCGGCAGTCGCACCGCCAGGGCGGGCCGCTGCACGCCGCGCAGGCGGCGCAGGCCGAAGGTGGCGGCCGCCATCGTCGCCCCGGTCGAGCCGTGGCTGACCATCGCGTCGGCGCGACCCTCGGCCACCTCGCGCGCTGCGCGCACCACCGAGGCGTCCTTCTTCGCCCGCACCGCGGGCACCGGATCCTCCTCGTTGGAGACCGACTCGGCGGTGGGCACGACCTCGACCCCGGCGACGCCGTCCAACTTCAGCTCATCGGGCGGTCCGAACACCCGCAAGCGGATCCCATCGGCCGCCGCCAGCCGCGCAGCTTCGGCCAGCACGTCGAATCCCTGCTCTGCGCCGAAGCCATCGAGGGCGACGGTAATCCCGCCGTCGGCGGGCATCGCTACTCGGTGTCGGTGGGGGCGGCGGGCTCGAGGATCGACTGCTTGACCACCTCGCGCCCCGCGTAAGTGCCGCAGGTCGGGCAAACCCGATGCGGCAGGCGGGGGCTATGGCATTTCGGGCAGCTGTTCAGCCGCGCCTCGCCTGCCTTGTGATTAGCGCGTCGCTTATCGCGACGTGCGCTGGAAGTTCTCTTCTTCGGGACGGCCATGAGTCGGGCATGGTAGCGGGGCGCTCAATACACGGCGCGAACGACCGCCAGGCCGTCCGCCTGCCAGGTGATCTCGCCGTCGCACCAGCTGACGAGATTGTCGAGTTGGTCCTCATCGAAGGCGTCGCCGATTACAAGGGAGCGGGAGTGGTCCTTCACCCTGCGAAAGAGGCTCTGCTTCTGGTCGTCGGTGAGGTCGTTGACCGAGAGGACCGAGACGACCAAGTCCCAGGGGCCATCGGGAAGCGGGTCCTCCATGCGGGCGAGCTGGACGTCGTCGTAGGTCTGGCGGGCGCGGAAAACCATGTCGGGGCTGGCGTCGAGGCCAACGACCCAGGAGTCCGGGTAGGCCTCGATCAGGCGCCGGGTCGTCTCGCCGGTCCCCATGCCGAGCTCGAGAACCCGCTCTGGTGGAAAGGGAATCGCCGCGACCGCCTGCTCCTGCAGCTCGTCGTAGCGCGGGATCTTGGCGCGGATCCGCTCCAAGTACTCGTCGGGTGTCCAGTCGAATTGACGCATTTCGTAACCTCGTCGGAGGTGCCATCGTAGTCGCGGCCGAGCGGAGGATTCCTCAGTGGCCAAATCGCACCCCCACCACGACCATCGACCTGGGACGCCTCTCGCTCTCGCACGGCGAGGGAGCACGACTCGACCTGCCCGTGCGCCTTGATCCGCTCGAGCTCGGCGGCCAGACCTACGCGCCGGCGAGTGAGTCGGTCGAGGCAAGGCTCGACGTATCCCGCCCCAGCAACGGCTATGCCTTCCGCCTCCGCTTCGCGCTCCGAATCGATGGCCCCTGCATGCGCTGCCTCGAGCCGGCCTTCGTCGAGACCGAGGTCGATGCGCGCGAGGTCGACCAGGCCGGCACCGACGACGAGGAGCTGCGCAGCCCCTACGTGATCGACGAGCGGCTCGACGTCGGTCGCTGGGCCCACGACGCCGCCGTGCTGGCCACCCCCACCCGAATCCTCTGCCGCCCCGACTGCACCGGCCTCTGCCCGACCTGCGGCGAGCCCCTAAACGACGCCAACCCGACCGACCACGAACATGACGCCGGTGGCGATCCACGCTGGAACAAGCTCAAGGAGCTAAAGCTGGATTAGCTGCCCCAGCGCCTCACGTGGAGGGGTCGGGGGTGTCCCGGAGTGCGCGGCGTCCTGTTTTTCGCCCCACAGACACCTCGGACGGCCACCGGCCTCCCTGGCGAAAAACCCAGCAAGCGGAGGGACACCCCCGACCCCTCCTACTGCAACCGCTTAAGCCTGCTCGTCCAGCTCGGCGACCGGCTGCTCTTCATCCCGGCCGGCGAGCCGGTCGCGACCGCGCTGTACGGCGGCGAGGAACTTCTGCAGGTTTACCTCAAGCGTGTTGAGGATCTCGTCGGCGTAGTCCTCGGCGCCGAGCCGAATCTCGCGCTCCCGCGTGCGGGCGTCCTCGACGATCTCGTCGGCGGCCCGCTCGGCCTGCTTGGTGACCTCCTCGTCGGAGATCAGTCGGGCCTGCTGCTCGCGCGCCTCGCGCACGATCCGCTCCGCCTCGCGTTTGGCCTCGGCGAGCATCTCCTGGCGCTCCTTGACGATCCAGCGCGCCTGCTTGATCTCCTCGGGGATCGTCGCACGCATCTGGTCGAGGAGGTCATAGATCTCCTCGCGGTCCACGCGTACCTGGTCCGTGAGTGGCACGGGCCGGGCGTTGTGGACAACGTCATCCAGCTTGTCTATGAGAACCAGGACGTCCATCAGAAGATCGTAAGCCTACGTGTCGGGGGCATGTTCGGTGAAGAACCGTTTATTTCCTCGGGTTTTTGCAAGCTCTCGCCCAGGGTGCACAGGCTCGCGAAAGCCTACCGTTCACCCAGGCGTCCCGTCATCGCGGCGGCCACGGGGGCTGGTACGAGGTCGGAGACGTCGCCGCCGAAGGTGGCCATTTCCTTCACCCCGGTCGAGGAGAGGAAGCTGTAGTGAGGCGAGGAGATCATGTAGATGCTCTCGATCCCAGGGTCGAGCTTGCGGTTGAGCTGAGCCATCTCGAACTCGTACTCGAAGTCGGAGATCGCCCGCAGTCCCTTGACGATCGCCTTCGCCCCCATTTCGCGCGCGAACTGGACCAGCAGGTTGGAGAAGATCTTCACCTCGACGTTGTCGAGCGCGCTGGTCGCCTCACGAATCAGGTCCTGCCGCTCCTCGGCCGTGAACAGGGTCTTCTCCTTGCGGATCGGGTTGTTGACGACGCCGACGACGACCCGCTCGAAGGCGGCTGAAGTGCGGGTGATGATGTCGAGGTGCCCGTTGGTGACCGGGTCGTAGCTGCCCGGGCAGACGACGGTGCCGTCCTGCTCGGCCATTAGGAGCGCTCCGCGTAGAAGCTGACGTCGGCGGCGCCGTAGCGGCGCTGGCGCAGCCGCTGCAGGGATTGGAGCTGCAGCGGCCGGCGAGCGGCGCTCTCGACAACGGCCCGCCCCCCCTCGGCGAGAAGACGTGGCAGATGAGTGTCCAGTTCCTGCCCCACGCGCTCGGCGAGTCTATAGGGGGCGTCGACGAAGACGAGCTCAAAACGGGGGGCATCGGGGGCAGCGGCCCGGGCGATGAGCCAGCGCGTAACGTCAGAGCGGACCAGCTCCGCACGCTCCCGCAGCCCGAGCCGCTCGACGTTGCCGAGCGCCGGGCGCGTGTCGCGGTCGACCAAGACGGCGCCGGCGGCGCCGCGCGAGAGGGCCTCGATCGCCAGCGCTCCGGTGCCGCAGTAAAGGTCGAGCACGCGGGCGCCGCCGACATCGCCCAATGCCGAGAAGACCGCCTCGCGAACTCGGTCGGAGGTGGGGCGAACCTTCCAGCCCCGCGGCGCGACCAGAGGCCGCCCTTTCAACTCTCCAGCGATCACTCGCACGCTCGGCCCCCGGACGTGCCGCAGCTTATGTACCCATAACGTCCTCTTAGCGGCGGCACGTCACTCATAGTGGTATCGGGTCGGCGGCGGCGACGCCGAAGCGACGCTGGGCCGCCTCGAGCAGTGGACCCAGCTCCGGCGCGTCGAGGGAGCCATGGCGGTCCAGCAGCCGCAATACCTCTTCGCGGGCCTCGAACAGCGCCGCCGCATCGTCGGGCAGCTCGGCGACAGCGAAGCGCGGCAGCCCGTGCTGGCGGGTGCCGAGCACCTCGCCCTCGCCCCGCAGGGCGAGATCAACCTCGGCGAGCTTGAAGCCGTCGCGCTCACGCTCCACCGCCTTCAAGCGGCGCCGTGCCATCCCACCGGCGTCTTCGGGAAAGAGCAGGCAATGGGAGCGGTGCTCGCCGCGACCGACCCGGCCGCGCAACTGGTGCAGCTGGGAGACGCCATAGCGCTCGGCGCCCTCGATCACCATCACGGTCGCGTTGGCGACGTCGATCCCGACCTCGATCACCGTCGTGGCAACGAGCACGTCGGTCGCTTCCGCGGCGAACGCCTCCATCGCCGCCGCCTTGCCGGCAGAGGGCATCTGGCCGTGGAGGACACCAACCGAGAAGTCCCGCAACTCGCCGGCCGCCAGCCGCTCCGCCTCCACCTCCGCCGCCTTCCCCTGCAACTTCTCCGACTCGCTGACCAGCGGGCAGACGACATAGGCCTGACGTCCCTCGCGCAGCTGTCCGCGGATGAACTCGTAGGCGGCGTCGCGATCGTCCTCCTCGACCAGCCGCGTCTCAACCGGCTGCCGCCCGGCCGGCAACTCATGCAGGGCGGTCGTATCGAGATCGCCATAAGCGGTCAGGGAGAGGGTGCGCGGGATCGGCGTCGCAGTCATGTGAAGCACGTGTGGCGCCATCCCCTCCACCCCCTTCGAATCCAGCGCCCGCCGCTGCTCGACCCCGAAGCGATGCTGCTCGTCGACCACGCAGACGCCGAGCCGCGCAAACTCAACGGTCGGCTCGATCAGCGCGTGCGTGCCCAAGATGAGTCCCAGCTCGCCGCTGGCGAGCTGGTTCAGCGCTTGTTTCCGAATCGAAGCGGGGGTGGCGCCGGTCAACAGCGCAAACGGAGTCGCCTCTGCGGCAAGCAGCTTCCCCAGCGTCACCGCATGCTGCTCCGCCAGCGTCTCGGTCGGAGCCATCAACACCGCCTGGAACCCGGCTTCTAGCGCCCGCAGCATCGAGTACAGGGCCACGACCGTCTTCCCCGACCCGACCTCCCCCATCAGCAACCGCTGCATCGGCTCCCCAGAGTCAAGATCCCCATCGATCTCAGCGAACGCCGTCAGCTGATCCCCGGTCGGCTCAAACGGCAGCGACTCCAACCACCGCCCGACCATCTCCCCAGGCTTCCCCATCCGCGGCGCCGACCGCACCGCACGATGAGCCCGCTTCCGTACCGCCAAGACCGCCTGGTAGAGAAACAGCTCTTCGAACACCAGCCGCTCAATAGCCTGCTCCACATCGGTTTCGTTCTCTGGGAAGTGGACGGCGTGGATCGCATCTCCTACGCCAGCCAGCTTCCGGCGCGCCCTCATCTCCGCCGGCAGCGGCTCAATCGAGTTAGGCGCCCATGCGATGGCCTGCTCCACCCACTGCCGAATCCGCTGAGCTTTCAACTGCTCACTCGCCGGATGCACCGGAACCAACCCCTCCACGCTCTCCCCGCCCGAGAGAAGCTCATATTCAGAGACGCGGAAGCCGCGTTTGTCGCGCAAGCCGCTGAGCAGCAGTGAGGTCCCTTTCTTCAGTTTCTGGGCCAACCACGGCTGGTTGAACCACGTCGCTCTGAGCGAACCGGACTCGTCGCCGACTTTGACGGTGAGGATCGAGAGGCCTCGCCGCCGAAATGGACGAGCCGGGTCAGCGAGAACTTCGACGCGAACGGTCGCCTGCTTACCCGGCTCCAGACTCGCCACCAAAACGACGGTCCGGTCGCGGTGGCTGTGGGGAACGCGAAGGAGGAGGTCGCCGATCGTCGCGATGCCCGCCGCGACAGCTGCTTCAGCCAGACTCGGACCTACTCCTTTCAGCGCCTTCAGCGATACCTCCAGGACACTCGGCCGCGGCCAGTGGACCGGAGAGTCGCGCAGCTGCGCTTCGCTGAGCTCGGCCGCGCCGGCGAAGGACCGCACTACTGGGCGGCCAGCAGCCACCACCAGCTCGGCTGACCGCCCTCGTGGGTCTCGACCTCGACGCCGTCGGGGACGTGGGTGTCTATCTCCGCGAGCGGAATCGGCGCCTCGGCGCCGGCCAGCACGGTGACTATCTCCGCCCCCTCCGCCAGTCGCTCGAGCGTCGCCGCCAGGGTCGAGCCGGCGCCGCCCCAGGCGACGATGTCATCGCCGGCGAAGCCGACCGCGTCCCCCTTGCGGAAGCGTCCTTGGGCGTCGTCGCGGGCGGCGGGAGCGACGCCGCCACAGGAGATTTCCGCCAAGGCGCCCTCGAGCCGCTCTGCATTCTCATCAAGCGAGGCATCCGGATCGAGTTCGACCAGCGCCAAGAGGCTTGCCTGTTGCGATGTCGCGGGCACCACCCGAGCCGGCTTCTCGGAGAGCTCGCAAGCGCGCTCAGCGGCCATGATCACGTTCGCGGAGCTGGGCAGCACCAGGACCTCCTCCGCCGCCACCTCGTGGACGCCCGCCAGCAACTCGTAGGTCGACGGGTTGAGCGTCTCGCCGCCGTCGACGACATGGGCGCCCAACTCGCCGAACAGGCGCGCCATGCCGTCCCCGGCGGCCACCGCCAGTACTCCGGTTCGCCCGGTCTCGAGCCGAGCCCGGCGTGCCGCGACCTGCTCGCGCATGTCGGCGACGTCGAGGTTGGTCACCTTGCCGTCGCCCTCGAAGAGGGCCACCGCGGCCTCCGGCTCGTCGGTGTGGACATGGACCTTGAGCGTCACCTCGTCGCCGACCACCAGCACCGAATCGCCCAGCCGCTCCAATCGCGGCAGGAATTCGCGCGCCCGCAGGTCCGTACCGGAGACGATGAAGTTCGTGCAGTAGCGGTAACGGCTGTCCTCGTGGTGCGGCCGGCTCACCCGCGGCGGCTCCTGGTGGGAGACCTGCGGCGAGTCGCCGGCGCCGTCGCGCAGGCCGGCGACGACGCCGGCCATGATCAGCACCAGCCCGTAGCCGCCGGCGTCGACGACACCCGACTCGCGCAGCACCTCGAGCTGCTCGGGGGTCCGCTCGACCGCCCGCTGCCCGTCGGCGATCGCCTGCTCGAGCACCTCGGCGAGGACGGCGTCCTGCTGCTCGTCGCTGACGCCGCGATCGAGCCGTTGCTTCTCGGCCTCCAGATGCGCCAACTGACGGGCGATCGAGTGCGCCATCTCACGAAAGACGGTCAGCATCGTCCCCTCGGCCGGCTCCCGCACCGAGGCGTAGGCGGCGTCGGCGGCGCTGGCGAAAGCGGAGGCGACGAGAACCGGGTCGATCAGCTCGCCGGGGCGGCTGGCCAGCTCCTCGGCGGCGCCGCGGACGATCTGGCTGAGGATGACACCCGAGTTCCCGCGCGCCCCCAGCAGCGCCGCCCGGGCCAGCGCCTGGACCAGCTGGGTGCGACCGACCTCATCGACCTCCAACCCGTCGAGCCGATCGAGCTCCTCCATCACGGCCCGCATCGTCATCGCCATGTTGTCGCCGGTGTCGCCGTCGGCGACCGGGAACACGTTGAGGTCGTTGACCTCCTGCCGTCGCTCCTCCAGGTAGGCGTAGGCGGAGGTGACTACGCGCCGGAAGCGGACGATGGAGGGATCGGGCATCGGCAAGGGAATCTAGCCGCCGTCAAAGACACCCGTGGCAGGAGGAGTGACGGCGACTCCCTCGCGGGAATTGATGTCGCACGCGCTTCGCGCTTAGCGACAGAGGAGGAGCGCGGCTTCGCCGCGCAAGAGACAGATTGCATATCGCCGCTTCGCGACATTCCCGCGAGGGAGTCGCCGTCACTCCTCACGCACCCGACGCTCACCGGTTGATCCAAGGCGCCGAAAGCTGGGAAGCTACGCGCCCCATCGGGGGCGCTGATTGGAGGGAGCTGTTCGTCCTCTGGGCGAATGTGGCCGAAGGCCGCGATATGCAATCTGGAAATTGCGCGGCGAAGCCGCGCACGAGATCCGGCGCTAAGCGCGAAGCGCGTGCGCCATCAATTCGCCCAGAGGACGAACAGCTCCCTCCCTACAACCACTATGAGTCAGGCGGCCTTGACGACCTTGTTGGCCTTGAGGCACCGAGTGCAGACGTAGGTGCGCAGCTTGCGCCCCTTCTCCTCGATCCGCACCTTCTGCAGGTTCGGATCGAAGCGCCGCTTGGTAGCGACCATCGAGTGGCTCCGGGACTGGCCAAACGCCGGTCCCTTGCCGCAGCTGTGACAGACCTTGGCCATCGGGTCGTGGATGCTACAGAAGCACTAGTCGGGGGTCTTCCATGCCTCAGCCGACGCGTAGAGCGGCTCGCCATCGCACTTACGCCTGATTGAATCCGAGCCGGCGCTGCAGCAGTGCCATGCGGGCGACGGTGAGGGCGGCGTTGCGGCCCTGGTCGCGCTTGCCGCCGCCGGCGCGGGCCAGTGCTTGCTCCATCGTGTCGCAGGTGATCACGCCGAAGGAGCAGGGCACACCTGTCTTCAACTGCACATCCTGGATGCCGCGCGCCGCCTCGGCGCAGACGAAGTCGTAGTGGTCGGTCTCGCCGCGGATCACGACGCCGAGGCAGGCCACGCCGGCGAAGCGGGGACCTTCCGCACCACTGCGGACACTGCGGCGCCGCAGCGCGCACTGCTGAGCGGCGAAGGGCAGCTCGTAGGCGCCGGGCACGGAGAGCTCGGTGAGCGAGCGGGCAGGGACCCCAGCGAGGTCGAAGCCTTCGCGGGCGCCCCTCAGCAACCGCGTGGCGAGATCCTCGTAGAAGCGGCCGACGCAGACCGCGAACTCGAGGCTCGCAAGTTCCCTCCGCTCGCCGTCGTCGAAGTCTTCGAGGAAGGCGCCATCCTCAGCCACCCTTCACCCCGCCGTCGCGCTCCTCCTCGTCGTGGATCATCTCCTCGTCGAGGGCGAGCCCCTGGTGGTGGAGGATGTGGCCGAGCTTGTCGCGCTTCGCCCGCAGGTACTGCTCGTTGTGCATGTTCGGAGGCGACTCGATCGGCATCTGCTCGGTGACCGAGAGCCCGTAGCCCTCGAGGCCGACGATCTTTTTCGGGTTGTTGGTGAGGATGCGGATACTGGTCAGGCCGAGATCGCCGAGAATCTGGGCGCCGATCCCGTAGTCGCGCAAGTCGGCGGGCAGACCCAGCTTCAGGTTGGCCTCAACCGTGTCGGCCCCCTCCTCCTGGAGCTTGTAGGCCCTCAGCTTGTTGAGTAGGCCGATCCCGCGCCCCTCCTGGGAGAGGTAGAGCAGGACACCGCGGCCCTCGCGCTCGATCATCGCCAGCGCCGCCTCCAGCTGTTCGCCGCAGTCGCAGCGCATGCTGTGGAAGACGTCGCCGGTCAGGCACTCGCTGTGGACGCGGACCAGAACGTCCTCGGTGCCGGCGACCTCGCCCTTGACCATCGCCACGTGGTGTTTGTCGTCGATCAGTGAGCGGTAGCCGACCGCGGAGAAGTCGCCGAAGGCGGTCGGCAGGGCGGTGGCGACGACCCGCTCAACCAGCTTCTCGGTGCGGCGCCGGTAGGCGATCAGGTCGGCGACGGTGACCATCTTCAGTCCGTGCTTCTCGCAATAGGGGACGAGGTCCGGGACGCGGGCCATCGTGCCGTCGTCGTTCATCACCTCGCAGATCACGCCAGCCGGCGTCAGGCCGGCGAGCCGCGCCAAGTCGATGCTCGCCTCGGTGTGACCGGTCCGCTCCAGGACGCCGCCGTCCTTGGCACGCAGCGGGAACATGTGGCCGGGGACGACGATGTCGCGCGGACCGGAGCTGGGATCGATCGCCACCTGGATCGTGTGGGCGCGATCGTGGGCGGAGATGCCGGTGCTGACCCCACCCGCCGCCTCGATCGTGACCGTGAAGGCGGTCTGCAGCGGCGCCTCGTTCTTGGCCGCCATCAGGTGGAGGCCGAGCCGCTCGCAGCGTTCGGCGGTCAGGGCGAGGCAGACCAGGCCGCGCGCCTCCTTAGCCATGAAGTTGACCGCCTCGGGGGTGGCGAACTGCGCCGCCATCACCAGGTCGCCCTCGTTCTCGCGGTCCTCGCCGTCGCAGACGACCACCATGCGGCCGCGGCGAATCTCCTCAATCGCCTCCTCGATCGTCGCGAACGGGCTGTCGCTCGTCGCTCGCTCCGCCTGCTCCGATTTCGCCGTCTTGGTCATATGGCTCACGCGCGCTCCTTTCCGGCCAATGGTCCCATGATCCGCTCCACGTACTTGGCAACCACATCGCACTCGACGTTGATCTTGCGGCCAGGCGCGGTGTCGCCGAGATTCGTCCGCTCAAGCGTCTCGGGGATCAGCGAGACCTCGACCCAGTCCGCGCCCAGCGCGGCGACGGTCAGGCTGACTCCTGAGAGCGTGATCGATCCCTTCTCGACGACGTAGCGCAGCTGCCCCGAACCGAGACCCACCCGTAAGCGCTTGGCGAACCCGTCGTCCTCGATGGAGATGACCTCGCCGACGCCATCGACGTGGCCCTGCACGATGTGGCCGCCGAGGCGGTCCGACGCCTTCATTGCCAGCTCGAGGTTGACCCTGCTTCCGGTTTCCAGGTCGCCAAGGGCGGTGACCTCAAGGGTCTGGTTCATCGCCTCGGTCGCGAAGCCGCTTGCGTTCACATCGGTAGCCGTAACGCAGATGCCGTCGACCGCGACCGAATCGCCCTGCGCGATTTCGCCCCTCAGCGAAGTCGCGATCCGCACTCGCGCACCATCAGCGCCCGAGTCGACCGATTCGACCTCCCCCACATCTTGAATCAGCCCGGTAAACACCTCACCACTCCTTGAACCTGGTCGCGATCAGGGTGTCGTCGGCATTCGGGTCGAGTGCGTTGAGGCGCGTCTCGCCGCCAAGCAGGAGGGTGCAACGAAGACGCGGGCCTCGTCGATCTGACCGGCTTCGACGAAGGAGCCGGCGAGCGTGGCGCCGCCCTCGAGGAAGAGGCTGGTGATGGTGCGACGGCCCAGCTCGGCCAGCGCGGAGACGATGCCGTTGGCGACGACGGTGTCGGCGCCGGCATCGCGAAGCGAATCCAGACGGGACGCGTCGGCGTCCTGGGAGACGATCACGATCACCGGCGATTGGTCAAGCGTGCTGAGCAGTTGGGAGTCGAGCGGCAGACGAGCCTGGCGGTCGAAGACGACACGCAGCGGCTGCCGCTCAGCCATTCCGGTGCGCTTTATGTCGGCCATAGGCACATAAGTCGCACCGGAAGGGTCGGGGCGCGCGGTGAGCAGCGGGTCGTCGGCGAGGACGGTGCCGATGCCGACCGCTACCGCGTCGGATTCGGCGCGCCAGCGGTGGACCAGCTCGCGGCTGGGCTCACCGGAGATCCACGGCGAGTCGCCGGGAGCGGTCGTCGTGCGGCCGTCGAGCGACATCGCCAGCTTCAAGGTGACCAGTGGCATGCCGGTGCGGGCGTGTTTGCGGAAGGGCTGGTTGAGCAGCCGCGCCGCCGTCGCCTCCTCCCCGGTCGCGAACTCGACCTCGACCCCGCCGTCGCGCAAGATGCCCGGGCCACGTCCGGACGCCTTCTCGGACGGATCGTCGGAGCCGATCACGACCCGACCGATCCCGACCTCGAGGATTGCCTCCGTGCAGGGAGGCTGGCGCCCCTGATGGGCGCAGGGCTCTAGCGTCACGTACATCGTTGCCCCGGCCGCGTCCTCGCCCCGCCGCTGGCAATCCTCCAGCGCCGCCCGCTCGGCGTGCGGACCGCCGAGCTCGGCGTGGAACCCCTCGCCGATCACGTCGCCGTCGCGGACAACCACCGCCCCGACCAGCGGGTTCGGGCTGACCCTTCCCCGCCCGCCCTCGGCCAGCTCCAGCGCTCGCTGGAGGTGCGCTCGCTCATCGGTGGTGAGGATCTGCTCCATCGGCTGATTGACCAGTCAATCAACAAGTTGTACGCCCTCAGACTCGAAGGAATTCCCGGCACCAGTGCGGATACGCTGCCCCAGCTATGAAGCTGATCATCCAAATTCCCTGCCTCAACGAGGAGGCGACCCTGCCGGTGACGATCGCCGACCTGCCGCGCGAGATCGAGGGCATCGACGAGGTGGAGCTGCTGGTGATCGACGACGGCTCGACCGACCGCACGATCGAGGTGGCGCGCGAGAACGGGGTCGAGCACGTCGTCCGGCTGACCAACAACAAGGGCCTCGCCGCGGCCTTCCAGGCCGGGCTCGACGCCTGTCTGAAGCTCGGCGCCGACGTCGTCGTCAATACCGACGCCGACAACCAGTACCGCGGCGCCGACGTGCCGAAGCTGGTCGCGCCGATCCTCGCCGGCGAGGCCGACATCGTGGTCGGCGACCGCCACGTCGCCGGGATCGAGCATTTCTCCGGCTCAAAGAAGGCGCTGCAGCGGGTCGGCAGCTGGGTGGTGCGCAAGCTCTCGGGCACGGCGATCGCCGATACGACCTCCGGCTTCCGCGCCTACAACCGCGAGGCGGCGCTGGGGCTGCTCGTCGTCGACAACTTCACCTACACGCTGGAGAGCCTGATCCAGGCCGGCAAGATGCTGGTCGCGGTGGAGCAGGCCGACATCGGCGTCAACGCGCAGACACGCGAGTCGCGACTCTTCCGCACGACCGGCGCCTACGTGCGTCGCAACGCTCTCTCGATCATCCGCATCTACACCCGCTACGAGCCGCTGCGCGTATTCGCCTCCGCGGGTCTCGTCGTCGGCCTGCTGGCGCTTGCCGCCTGGATGCCCTTCCTGCTCGACTGGATCCTCAACGGCGACAGCAGCGGCCACGTCCAGTCGCTGATCCTCGGCGCCGTCCTCTTCATCGCCTCCCTGCAGCTGCTGGCGCTCGGCGTGATCGGCGACCTGCTCGCCGGACAGCGGGTGATGACGCAGCGGGTCTTCGAGCGGGTGCGCCGGGTCGAGCTGACGCTCGGCGTCGAGCCCTCTCACTACGAGCGCGGCGCGCGAGAGCGCTGATGGGGCTGCGAGCGAGGCTGCCTGGCTCCGGACGAGTGCCGGCCGGGGGCGACTCGACGACCGCCGACTACGGCAAGACCGCGAGCTTCCTCGCGATCGGCGTCGGCCTCACCGGCGTCATCACCTACGTCTACTTCTTCATCGCCTCCCACGTCCTCTCCAAGCCCGACTACGGAGAGATCACGGTGGTCTGGTCGGCGGTCTTCATCACCGTCTCGACCCTCTACCGACCGGTCGACCAGCTGCTCTCTCGCCACATCTCCGAGCGGCTCGCGAAAGGGGAATCGGTCCGCGAGCCGATCCTGGTCGCGACCAAGATCCAGCTCGGCCTCGCCGCGGCTTTCGCCGTCGTCACCCTCGCCCTGCGCGGGCCGATCGAGGACGGCCTGCTGGACGGCAACACGACCCTTTACTGGATCTTCCTCGGCGCCGTCCTCTTTTACGCTGCCAGCTACTTCGCCCGCGGATACCTCGCCGGCCACCGGCGCTTCGGCCTCTTCACGGCGATGATCCTCTCCGAGTCGATCTTCCGCACGCTCTTCGCTGTCCTCGTCGCGATCGGGCTGCTCAGCGGCCAGTCGGCCGTGGCGATCGGAATAGTCGCCGCCCCGTCGCTCAGCTTGCTCATCGTGCCGGCAGCGTTCGCACGCCGGGCGCGGCGCAACTCCGCCCCTCGCGCGCCGCAGCGCCAGAGTGACGAGTTCACGCTGACGCACGGCACCGGCTTCGCCGCGGCGGTGCTGCTGATCATGTTCAGCGAGCAGGCCTTCCTCAACGCCGGGCCGCTGATCGTGCGGGGGCTGGAGGGCGCCGCGGCGGCCGGTTTCATCTTCAACGTGCTGATGATCGCGCGAGCGCCGCTGCAGCTCTTCCAGGCGGTCTCGACCAGCATCCTCCCCCACCTGACCGCCCTCCACAGCAGTGCCGAGCCGGGACAGCCGAGACCGAGTTCCAGCGCTCGGTGCGGATGGTCCTGCTGGCGATCGCCGCCTTTACCGCGATCGTCGCGCTGGCGGTGCTCGGCAGCCGGGCCGCAGCTGATGCAGCTCGCCTTCAGCGACAAGTTCAGCTACGACCGCGGCGGCCTGCTCTTGGTCACCGCCGGGATGGGCCTCTACCTGGCGTCGGTGACGATCAACCAGGCCTGCATCGCCCAGGGCCAGGTGCGGCGCGCCTCCGCCCGCTGGATCGCCTGCGCGGCGCTTTTCGTCGCCTGGTGCTTCCTGGCGCCGATCGGCGAAGAGTTCCGTCGGGTCGAGATCGGCTTCGCGCTCGCCGCCGGCCTCCTGCTCGGCCTGCTCTTCTTGATCTTCCGCCGCCCGCACGAGCGGCTCGAGGACGTGCCGGCCGCCGGTTCTGCCCAGGAGCTCGAGACGCAGCTCGCCGCCGTCGACGAGGGCGCCTAGAGGCCGACGATGGGCGGGCATGACGCCGAGCTGATCCTGGTCGCCGGCGCCCTGCTCGCCGCCGGCATCTTCGGCGCCCTGCTGGCGGACAGGGTCCGCATCCCGGGCCTGCTGCTCTTCCTCGGGCTCGGCATGCTCGCCGGCTCGGAGGGCATCGGCGGGATCGAGTTCGACGACGCCGAGCTGGCGCGGACGCTGGGCACGATCGCCCTCGTCCTGATCCTCTTCGAGGGCGGGCTGAGCGCCGGCTGGTCGGAGATCCGCCCCGTGCTGGGCACCGCGGCGTCGCTGGCGACCGTGGGGACGGTCGTCACCGCCGTCACCGCCGGGCTGGCGGCGACCTTCATCTTCGATCTCGACACGCTGGAAGGGATGCTGGTCGGGGCGGCGATCGCCGCCACCGACTCCGCCGCGATCTTCGCCGTCCTGCGCCGCTCCACCCTGGAGAAACGGCTGGCCCGCTCGCTCGAGGGGGAGTCCGGGATGAACGACCCGGTCGCCCTGCTGCTCGTGATCGGCTTCATCGAATGGATCCAGGAGCCGGGCTACGGGCTGCCCGACATGGCGCTCTTGCTCGTCCTCAAACTGGCGATCGGCGCGGCGATCGGCCTGGCGCTCGGACGAGCTGGCGCTCGTCGCCCTGAGCCGCACGCGCCTGCCGACCGACGGCATCTACCCGGTGGCGACGATCGCGATCGCCGGCGCTCGCCTTCGGCGTCGCGGAGGTCGCGCACGGCTCGGGCTTCCTCGCCGTCTACCTGACCGGGCTGGCGCTCGGCTCGCGCAGGGTCCCTGCCCGGCGCACGATCGTCGCCTTCCACGAGGGCGTCGGCTGGGTCGCCCAGATCGGCCTCTTCATCCTGCTCGGCCTGCTGGTCTTCCCCAGCGCGCTCGACGACGTCGCGCTCGAGGGTCTCGCCCTCTCCGCCGTCCTGATCCTGGTCTCCCGCCCGCTCGCGGCCTTCCTGGCGACGCTGCTCTCCCCCTTCGGCCTGCGGGAGCGGGCGATGCTCGGCTGGGCGGGACTGCGGGGCGCGACGCCGATCTGGCTCGCCACCTTCCCGGTCGTCGCCGGCGTCGACGCCGGCGGGCAGCTCTTCTCGGTCGTCTTCTTCGTCGTCGTCACCTCGACCCTGGTCCAGGGGGCCAGCTTCGAGCCGCTGGCCCGCCGCCTCGGTCTGACCACCGACGAGCCGGCGCTGCCACGCCGCCTGCTGGAGTCGGGGCGGATCCGGCGCATGGGCGGCGACGTGGTCGCCTATCGCCTACGGCCCGGGGCGGCCGCCGCCGGTCACCTCGTCCGCGAGCTGGGCCTGCCGCGCGAGGCGCTGGTCAACGTGATCGTCCGCGAGGACCGCGCCATCCCGCCGCGCGGCTCGACCGAGCTGCGCGAGGGCGACGAGCTGCACATCCTCGTTCGCGGCGAGCTTCGCGACGAGGTCGAGGCGCTGACCAAGCGCTGGCACGCAGGGCCCGGTCGGCTCCCCGCCGCCGCCGGCGCTGCCCCGCCGCGGCGCCTCGTTGGTCTTCTCCTCACGCCCCGGTGGCGACATCGAGGACCCGTCCGCCCCGACCGAGGTCGACGGGATCGCCGGTGGCGGCGGTGGTGCGAAGCCGTCGCGACCGCCCCAGCGCCCTGGCGGCGCTGGTGGACGGCCGCTACGCGGTGACGAGCGAGGAGATCGTCGCGATCGGGGGCCGCCAGGTCCTGGCCCGCTGGTGCGAGCAGCGGGCCGAGCGCGGCGGCGCCGAGGACCCGGCCGAGCGCGCCTGGTTGCAGGAGATCGCCGGCGCGCTGCTCGTCCCGGCCGCGCCGCGGCGCCACCGCTGAGGCGAAGCCGTCGCTCGCGCTCAGGCTGCCTCGGCGGCCTTGGCTATCTCGGCGTAGGCGGCGGCTGGGTCGTCGGAGCCGAAGACGGCCGAGCCGGCGACGAACAGCGAGGCGCCGGCGGCCGCGATCGGGCCGGCGGTGCGCCGCGTCGATGCCGCCGTCGACCTCGATCGTCGCCCCGTCCGCCAGCGAGGAGAGGCGGGAGACCTTGTCGGGGGAGCCCTCGATGAACGCCTGGCCGCCCCAGCCCGGGTTGACGGTCATGCAGAGCATGATGTCGGCGTAGCCGCCGCAGCTCGGCGACCGCCTCGACCGGGGTGCCCGGGTTGATCGCCACCCCGGCCAGGCAGCCGAGCTCGCGGATCGCGGTCAGGGTGCGGTTGGCGTGCGGCGTCGCCTCCTCGTGGAATGGTGATCGAGTCGGCGCCGGCCTCGGCGAAGGCCTCGATCTGCCGCTCGGGCGCCTCGATCATCAGGTGGACGTCGAGGACGCCGCCGGCGTCGTGGACCCGGTCGGCGATCGAGGCCGCGACCAGCGGACCGATCGTGATCGGCGGCACGAAATGGCCGTCCATCACGTCGAAGTGGATCACCCGCGCCCCGGCCGCCATCACCTCGTCGAGCTGGGAACCCAGCCGCGAGAAGTCGGCCGAGAGGATCGACGGCGCGACCCGGCGCTCGGCCAGCAGCTCACGTCATCCGCTCGTTCATACGTGCCTCAGCATCGAGTCTCCGCACATCTGGCAGGTCATGTCCTCGCTGGTGCTCATCCGGGCGATCGTCTGGTGCTCGCCGCAGTTCGGGCACTGCGAGACCAGCTCGAAGCGGCGCAGACAGTACACGCAGCGGAAGCGGCCCGGGAAGCTGCGTCGGCCGCAGCCAGGGCTCGTCGCAGCCGGGGCATTTGGCTCGCCGCAGCATCGTTCTATCGCTCCCCGCCTCGACTCATCGCTCTCCATCATCCCTTCTCATCCGGCAGATGAAGAAACCGGTGGTGCGATCGCGGTCGGGTCGCAGCTGCAGGCAGCGGCGGTCGTGGGGTGAGGCGAGCTCCGGAGCGCGGGCGCCGAGATCGTCGACCGCAAGCGGCGGCGCCTCGCCCCGCAGCCGAGGCATCGAGCAGCGCCGCGACCCGCTCCTCTCCCTCGCGGCGCGAGATCGTGCAGACCGAGTAGACGAGGGTGCCGCCGGGGCGCAGCGCCGCGGCGGCCTTGGCGAGGAGGCGGCCCTGCAGGTCGGCGAGGCGCTCGAGCGCCCGCGGCGATTTGCGCCAGCGGGCGTCCGGGCGCGAGGCCAGCGTACCCAGCGCCGTGCAGGGCGCGTCGACGAGGACGCGGTCGAAGCCCGGGCGCCATCTCGACCTCGGCCGCGTCGGCCTCGACCACGGTGACGCTGCGCAGGCCGAGCCGTCGCGCCTGGGCGGCGACCTCGGCCGCCCTGGCGGGATCGAGCTCGACCGAGATCGTCTCGCCGCGGTCGCCAGTGCGGGCGGCGATCTGGCCGGTCTTGATCCCCGGCCCGGCGCAGAGGTCGAGGACGTACTCGCCCGGCTGCGGATCGAGCACCTCGAGCACGGCGGCGGAGCCGCGGCTCTGCGGGGTCAGCTCGCCGGCGCGCGACCAGCTCGGGGACGGTGGTGCCCGTCCTGCCGGCGACGACCACCTGCTCCGGCGCCGCCAGCGGCCACGGCCCCTCCGCCGCGACCGCCTCGACGCCGCCCTCCCGCAGCGCCGCCAGGGCCGCCTCGCGATCGGTGCGCAGCGTGTTGACCCGCAGCGCCACCTCGGCCGGCTCGTTGCAGGCGGCCAGCAGCGAGCGCGCGTCCTCGGCGCCCGAGCTCCTCCCACCACATCCGCGCCAGCCAGAGCGGCGCCGAGTGGGCGACGGCGGCCCGCTCCGGGGTCGAGTCGTCGCCGAGCAGCGCCGCGACGAGCTCGGCCCGCTCGCGGGCGGCGCGGCGCAGCACCGCGTTGACGAGCCCGGCGGCGTGGGCGGCGCCGGCGCCCTTGACCAGCTCGACGGCCTGGTCGACCGCCGCGTGGTCAGGGCGTCGCGTCGGCGAACAGCAGCTCGTAGAGGCCGAGGCGCAGCCCGGCGAGCACGGGCGGGTCGAGAAGCTGCGGCGAGCGCTCGGCGAGTCGCTCGATCGCCGCGTCGGCGGTGCCGCGGCGCTGCACGGCGCCGTAGGCGAGGCGCTGGGCCTGGGCGCGCTCGCGCCCGCTCAGGCCGAGCTCGTCGGCCGCCTCGCGGAAGGCACGCTCGGTGTGGACGCCGTCCTCGAAGGTCGCCCGGATCGTCTCGAAGGCGAGCTTGCGGGCCGCGGAGACCTGGGCGGCGCTCACAGCACGGGCACGGGATGGCCGCGCAGG
Organism: uncultured Solirubrobacterales bacterium; assembly: GCA_963844395.1. Lineage (GTDB taxonomy): Bacteria > Actinomycetota > Thermoleophilia > Solirubrobacterales > 70-9 > VRUE01. Next base: position 226,936 of record CAWJNX010000001.1, read on the forward strand.
TAGGCGTCGGCCGCCATCGGCCTGCCGCCCGGCTGGCTGCACGACCTCCAGCCGCAGCGCGCCGCGGCCGCAGCCGAGCAGCAGCGCCCCCCACTCGGCGCGAACCTCGCCTGTCCTGACGCCGACGTCGACCGCGCGCGCCCGTCGCACCCCGAGCCGGTTGCCGTCGCCGATCTCCAGGTAGGCGCCGACGTGCGGGGTGAGGGCGCGAACGGTGCGCGCCAGCTCCACCGCCGGCCGGGTCGGATCGAGGCGACGCTCGGCGGCACCGATCTTCTCGGCGTAGGTCGCCTCCGTCGTCGTCCTGCTCGGCGAACTCGAGCGCGCCCTCCTCCTGCAGGTCGAGCGCTCGCGACCAGCAGCTCGCCGCCGCAGCGCCGCCAGCTTCTCGGAGAGGGTCGCGAAGTCGTCCTCGGGGCCGATCGGCAGCTCCTCGCGCAGCGCCACCGGCCCGCAGTCGAGCCCCGCGGTGAGCCGCATGATGCTGACCCCGGTGCGCCCGTCGCCGGCCATGATCGCCCGCTCGATCGGGGCGGCGCCGCGCCAGCGCGGCAGCAGCGAAGGATGGACGTTGAGCAGCGGCAGCTCGGAGAGCAGCGGCTCGCGGATCAGCTGGCCGAAGGCGCAGACCACGACCGCCTCGGGCGCGGCGGCTCGAATCCGCTCCAGCGCCGCCTCGTCGTTGACGTCTCTCGACCTGCAGCAGGTCGATCTCTAGCTCGCCCGCCGCGTTCGCGACCGGCGGTGAACCGCTCCTGCGGCCGCGGCCCTTGGGGCGGTCGGGCGGCGTCACGACCAGCCGCGGGCGGTGGCGCGTAGTCGGCCAGGCGGCGGAGGACCGCCGCGGCGAAGTCCGAGGTTCCGAGGTAGACGGTCCTCACGCGTCGGTGCGTGGCTCGCGATGCTGCTCGCTGCTGTGCTCGCTATCTGCGGTCCTCGGCCGGCGGCGCGTAGCTGCTCGCCCTCGCGCAGCGCCCGCAGGGCGCCCTTGCGCTGCTCGCGCGGCGCGCGGTCGAGGATCAGCACCCCGTCGAGGTGGTCGATCTCGTGCTGGAGGACCCGCGCCTCGAGCCCCGAGGCCTCGATCCTCACCGGCTCGCCCTCGACGTCGAGGCCGTCGATCCGGGCGTGCAGCGGCCGCTCGACGTCCATCGCCACCCGCGGCAGGCTGAGACAGCCCTCTTCGACGACAGTCGCCTCCTCGGAGAGCCACTCGACCGAGGGGTTGACCAGGGCGGTCGGCTCGCTGTCGGGTCCGGCCTGGAAGACGAGCACCCGGCGCAGGATGCCGAGCTGGGTCGCGGCCAGCCCGACGCCCATGCCGTCGCGCATGATCGCGATCATCCGCTCGACCTCGGCCCGCAGACGGTGCGCCGAACTCGCGGACCGGCGAGGCCTTGCTCTTCAGGACCGGGTCGCCGAACTTGACCACCTGCGCCAGCGCCGCGTCGCGGCGCTCCAGCAGCTCCGCTTCGCGCTCCTCGCGCTCCGTATCGGCCTTGACGGCCCCCTCATCGCTCATCGGCTCGATTGTATGGATCGGAGGCGGCGACCGACGCCTACTGGGGATCGACGTCGACGCCGATCGCGATCTCGCGCAGGGAGCGGTCGGTGGCGAGGCGCTCGACCGCGTCGCCGACCGTGGCGACGGTCGCCTCGCGGTCCTCGGCCTTGAGTCAGGAGGCGACGGCGGTGGCGGTTGCGGACGCGGAACATCGGCGCCGGGCCGAGCAGGTCGGTTCGGGGCGGCAGGGAGTCGGCGAGCGCCTCGGCGAGGCGAGCGGCCGTCTCGTCGAGGCGCGGCTCCGCCTCCGCCTTGAGGACGATCCGGACCAGGCTCGAGAAGGGCGGGTAGCGCAGCAGCCGGCGGCGCTCGACCTCCTCGGCGAGGAAGGCGGCGGCGTCGTGGCGGGCGGCGTGGACGATGCTCGGCGCCTGCGGGGCCAGCGTCTGCACGATCACCTCTCCCCCGGCCCGCCCGCGACCGCTGCGGCCGGCCAGCTGGGTGACCATCGCGAAGGTTCGCTCGCCGGCGCGGAAGTCGGGGAAGCGCAGGGTCGCGTCGGCGTCGACGATCGCGCTCAGCGTCACCTCGGGGAAGTCGTGGCCCTTGGCGACCATCTGGGTGCCGACCAGGACGCCGCTCTCGGCCTCGCCGAAGCCGGCCAGGATGCGGGCGTGGGCGCCGCGACCGGCGGCGACGTCGGAGTCGAGCCGGAAAACCGGCATCGGCTCGAGGCGCTCGGCCAGCAGCGCCTCGATCTGCTCGCTCCCCACCCCGGCCCGCGAGAGCGTCGTCGAGCGGCACTCGGGGCAGGCGCCGGGCAGCGGCTCGGAGTGGGCGCAGTGGTGGCAGACGAGGCGGCCGGCGTGGCGGTGGACGATCAGCGAGACGTCGCAGTTGGGGCAGCCCCAGTGGCGGCCGCAGGAGCGGCAGGTGAGCCAGGGGGCGAAGCCGCGCCGGTTGACCATCACGATCGCCTTGGCGCCGGCGCGGCGCACCTCCTCCAGCGCCTCCCAGGTGGCCGGGTGCAGCGGCCCCGAGCGCGGGTCGGCCTCGCGCATGTCGAGGACCTCGACCGGCGGCATGCGGCGGCCGTCGACGCGGCGCGGCAGCTCGATCCGCGGCAGCTCCAGCCAGGACTCCGGCCGCGGCGTCGCCGTGCCGGCGACCAGCACGGCGCCGCATTCGCCGGCCCGCCGCCGGGCCACCGTGCGGGCGTCGTAGCTGGGGTCGCCCTCCTGCTTGTAGGAAGGGTCGTGCTCCTCGTCGATCGCGATCAGGCCGAGGTCGCGGACCGGGGCGAAGACGGCGGAGCGCGGGCCGACGCAGACGCTCGCCTCGCCGCTGCGCAGGCGCCGCCACTCGTCGTAGCGCTCGCCCGGCGAGAGCGCCGAGTGGAGCACCGCGACGCGATCGCCGAGCCGCGCCCGGAAGCGCGCGACCGCCTGCGGCGCGAGCCCGATCTCGGGGACGAGGACGATCGCGCCCCGTCCCCGCGCCAGCGCCGCCTCGACCGCGGCCAGGTAGACCTCGGTCTTGCCCGAGCCGGTGACGCCGTGCAGGAGCAGCTCGCGCGGCTTCCCCGCCTCGCCGTCGAGCGCCGCGACGATCTCGCCCACGGCCGCTCCTGCTCCGCGAGCAGGTCGGGGCGGCCGCGCGCCGCCCCGACCTCGACCTCGGCGGGTCGCCGCCGCACGCTGCGAGCTGCGGGTGGCGATCAGGCCTCGCTCCTCGAGCCGGCGCAGCACCTGGCGATCAGCCCCGACCGCGGCGGCCAGCTCGCCGGCCGACATCTCGCCGGCGCGCAGCGCCTCGAGCACCGCCCGCTGGCGGGCGCCGAGCCGCCCGCCGCCGGCCAGCGCCTCCTCGCCGGCCGCAGCGATCTCGGCCCGCAGCTCGGTCCGCGTCCGGACCCGCTGTCCGCCGGCGCCGGTCCCCGGCGGCAGCACCAGCTGCAGGCCGCGGGCCGGGGTCGAGCAGTACTCGGCGGCGACCCAGAGCCCGAGCCGGACCAGCTCGGCCGGCACCCCCGCCTCGAGCGCTTCGAGCGGCTCGGCGAGACGCTCCGGCGGCAGCGCCGAGGTCTCGGCCAGCTCGACGACGACGCCGAGAGTTCGGCGCCGCCCGAACGGCACCCGCACGACGCTGCCCACCTCGAGGCCGGCCATCGCCGCCGGCAGGCGGTAGTCGAAGGGGCCGCGCAGGGCGCGGGCGGTGGTCAGCGGCTCGACCTTGGCGATGGTCATCCGGCCTGACGGTATGGAGGGAGGCGGACGGCGGGATATCCTGCCGGCGATGGGCCTCAACCTCAGTCCCGGCGAGCAGGTGATCTTCCAGGGCCACCCCTCGTGGCGGGCGATCCTCGGCTTCTACCTGAAGGGGATCGTGGTCGGCGGCGCTCGCCGGCCTGCTCGCCAAGCTGTTCGGCGCCGACGACGGCACCGTCTTCCTGATCGTCCTCGTCGTCGATCGGGCTCACCGTCCTGGTCGGCTTCGTCAAACGCGTCGCCACCACCTACACGATCACCGACCGCCGCCTCAACATCAAGCGCGGCATCGTCTCGCGCGAGGTCCAGGAGACGCGGCTGGAGCGGGTGCAGAACGTCAACTACCGCCAGTCCGTCTACCAGCGGCTGATGCAGATCGGCGACGTCGACTTCGACACCGCCGCGACCGACGACTACAACTTCGTCTTCGCCGGGGTGGCCGATCCGGAGGACGTCGTGCACAGCGTCGACCAGGCGACCGGCGTGGCGTCCGCGGGCGCACACGGCCTCGGCGAGGCGCAGCCGCCCAGCTGAAGAAGCTCAGGCGGGGGTAGCCGTGGTGGCCGAGCCGGCGGCGTGCACGCAGCGCGTCCGCCCGGTCGGTCCGCTCCCAGGTGAAGTCGGAGTCGTCACGGCCGAAGTGGCCGTAGGCGGCGGTCTTCTGGAAGATCGGCCGGTGCAGGTCGAGGTAGCTGCGGAAGGCGCCCGGGCGCAGGTCGAACTCCGCCTCGACGAGGCGGGAGATCTCCGCGTCGGGGAGGCTGCCGGTGCCGAAGGTCTCGACCATCAGCGAGATCGGGTGGGCGACGCCGATCGCGTAGGCGACCTGGACCTCGCAGCGCTGCGCCAGCCCCGCCGCGACCACGTTCTTGGCGACGTGACGGGCCGCGTAGGCGGCCGAGCGGTCGACCTTGGAGGGGTCCTTGCCGGAGAAGGCGCCGCCGCCGTGGCGGGCCATGCCGCCGTAGGTGTCGACGATGATCTTGCGGCCGGTGAGGCCGGCGTCGCCGACCGGGCCGCCGATCACGAACTTGCCGGTCGGGTTGACGAGGAAGCCCTCGAGCAGCTCCGCCTCCTCGTACATGCCCGGGACCTCGGCGCCGAGCACCGGCAGCACGACGTTCTCCCAGAGGTCGGACTTGATCTTCTTCTGCGAGTCGACCTCGGCCGCGTGCTGGGTCGAGATCAGCAGCTTTTCGACCCGCACCGGGCGGCCGTCCGCGTAGCGGACGGTGACCTGGGTCTTGCCGTCCGGGCCGAGGTAGTCGAGCGTGCCGTCCTTGCGCACCGCGGCGAGCCGTTCGGCGAGCCGGTGGGCGATGTGGACCGGCATCGGCATCAGCGCCTCGGTCTCGTCGGTCGCGTAGCCGAACATCATTCCCTGGTCGCCGGCGCCGGCGACGTCGAGCTCGTCGTCGTCGGAGGGATCGACCCGGGTCTCCAGCGCCTGGTCGACGCCCTGGGCGATGTCGGGCGACTGCTCGTCGAGCGAGACGATGACCGAGATGTGGTCGCAGTGGTAGCCGTAGTCGCCGTGGTCGTAGCCGATCTCGCGGATCGTCTCGCGGACGATCTCGGGCACGTTGAGGTGGACGTCGGTGGAGATCTCGCCGGAGACCACCGCCATCCCGGTGTTGACGAGGCTCTCGCAGGCGACGCGGCCCTCGGGGTCGCCGGCCATCACGGCGTCGAGCACCGCGTCGGAGATCTGGTCGCAGATCTTGTCGGGGTGACCCTCGGTCACCGACTCCGACGTGAAGAGGTACTCGCCCTCGTTGAGCGGATCGACGTCTGACATGGAGGAGAAAGCCTAGACGACGATCCTCAACGCCGACGACCGGTATGGGGGACGAAATCGATGACGAGGGGGACCCCCTCCAGCCCATAGGTGTCGCGCAGCCGGTTCTCCAGGTGGTAGGCCCAGTCGCGGACGATCAGGCGGCGGTCGTTGACCTGGATCGCGATCCGCGGCGGGCTCTCGCCGATCTGCGCCGCGTAGTAGAGGCGCAGGCGGCGGCCGCGCCGCGACGGCGGCGGCGTCGTGGCGACGACGTCGGCGACGAAGCGGTTCAGCTCCGGGGTCGGGATCCGCTCCGCCGCCCGGTCGGCCAGCTCCAGCGCCTTCGGCAGCAGCTTGTCGACGTTGCGACCGCGCAGCGCCGAGCAGGTGACGATGGCGGGGCGCAGGCGCAGCTTGCGCTCGGCCCTGGCGCGGGCGTCGTCGATGTCGATCACGCTCACGTCCCACTTGTTCATCGCCAGCAGCGTCGCGCAGCCGGCCCGCATCGCCAGCTCGGCGATCCGCAGGTCCTCGGCCGTGACCCCGTCCGTCGGCGTCGCAGACGACGATCGCCACGTCGGCGCGCTCGACCGCCAGCTCGGAGCGCAGCTGCGCGTAGTGGTCGACCGTGCCGGCGACCTTGGAGCGGCGCCGCAGGCCGGCCGTGTCGACGAGGAGGACGTCGCGCCCGTCGACCTGCAGCTCGGTGTCGATCGCGTCGCGGGTCGTCCCCGCCCGGTCGGAGACGATCACCCGCTCGGTGCCGAGAAAGGCGTTGACGAGCGAGGACTTGCCGACGTTGGGGCGGCCGATCACCGCGATCTGGGCCGGCTCGTCGCCGGACGACGGGCGGCGGCAGCTCGCCGAGCAGCTCGACGACCCGGTCGAGCAGGTCGCCGCTGGCGAGCCCGTGGGCGGCGGAGACGGCGATCGGGTCGCCGAGGCCGAGCTGGTGGAACTCGGCGGCCAGGTGCTCGTCGCCGGGGCGGTCGACTTTGTTGACGACGACGATGACCGGGACGTCGCCGCCGCGCAGCGTCTTCGCCAGCTCGGCGTCCCCCGCTCGAACCCCCGCCCGGCCGTCTACGACCAGCAGGATGGCGTCGGCCTCGGCGATGCCGATCCGCGCCTGACGCTGGACGTCCTCGGCCAGCTCGGTCGGGTCGGCAAGGTCGATGCCGCCGGTGTCGAGCAGCTCGAAGGCGAGGCCGTTCCACTCGCAGCGGCACCCGCTTGCGGTCTCGGGTGACTCCGGGCTCGGCGTGGGTAACGGCCTCGCGGCCGCCGGCCAGCCGGTTGACCAGGGTGCTCTTGCCGACGTTGGGGAAGCCGACGACGGCGACGGTGGGAAGGCGGCTCATGCGAACTCCCTCACCACTGGCGAGTTTTCCGTGTATACGCCGAAGAAGGCGCCAGTCATGCCAAACCTCGCTCGTGTGCAAGAGCGACGATCCGCGCGACGACTTCGGCGGGCTCCAGACCCGTGGTGTCGAGCTCGACCGCGTCGGGGGCGGCGCGAAGGGCGCTGTGCTCGCGGGTCTCGTCGCGCTCGTCGCGCTCGCGCTGGGCGGCGAGGACGGCAGCCTCGTCTTCTCCCGTCTGTGCGGCGCGGCGGCGGGCCCGCTCCGACGCCGAGGCGGTGAGGAAGACCTTGAGCGGCGCCTCGGGGCTGACCACCGTGCCGATGTCGCGGCCCTCGGCGACGTAGCGGCCACTCTCGATCAGCTGCCGCTGGCGGGCCACCATTGCCTCGCGGACCCCCGCGTGGACGGAGACTCTGGAAGCCGCCTCGGTGACCTTCGGCGCCCGGATCGCGGCGCTGACGTCGCGCCCGTCCAGCCCTACCCGGTCGCCCTCGAGCTCGATCCACAGCGAGCGCGCCAGCATCGCCATCGCGTCGCCATCGTCGAGGTCGGCCCCGAGCTCCAGCCCGACCAGCGCCACGCATCGATACATCGCCCCGGAGTCGAGATAGGTGAAGCCGAGCGCCGCCGCGACCGCACGGGCGACCGTCGACTTGCCGGCCCCGGCGGGCCCGTCGATCGCGATGACCATGCGCCGCAGCGTATGCCGCGGGCGCCTGCGAGGAGGCGCAGGCCGCCGCTGGGCCTCCCTATTCGTCGGCGACTTCGATATCGATCTTTTCGGCCGGTTCCGTCGCTGCTGCTGGCCTGTCAGTGTGACGTTTTCGGCGCTGGTGTATTGGCCGGCGACTTTAGGGCCGATCCCGTTGAACGGACAGACAAAGCCGTCCGATGCATTTTGACTTTAAATGCTTCGATTTGTCGGGATCGACCTCGACGTTGTTGCCGTTCTTTGTCGTCGTCGGCCCGAGGAGCCCGTTCTGCGGCGGGATCGACGATTTGCACGTCGACGTGCCCTGTCTGCGCGGTATGGCTCGCGAGCCGTGAACTGGATCGAGTTGCCGACCGGGCAGACTGACGTCAAAAGAGGCTTGAAGTTGTTTGTCGATGATTTTTCCACTGATCGTGAAGGACGTAGGTGCAGCCTTGTTTTCATGACCCCGGCGAAGCCGAACGCTGGCGCAAGCTTTGTAGACGGGCGTCAGCGTCAGTGTTTACGAAGCCTCTGGAGGACTCGCCGTGGAAGTCATTTTCTGTGCATTTGATGGTGCCCGCTCAAGGCTGTGAATGAGGTCTTCGGCGGTGGTGTCTTGCCGCGGAATGTGACCGGATATTTGGCGCCTTTGAAGATCTTATGACGGTTTTTGGTTGCTTCGTTGAGCAGTTCGAGCGACAGGCCTTTTCTTTTTCGAGCAGTTTCGAAGCCCGATTTCAGCGAGTGGAAGAAGACGACGTTGCCCTGCTTTGCCGCTGCCTTCAAATGAAACCGACGAAGGTGCCGTCGATCGAGGCTCGAAAGCGGATTCGGCGTAAGATGGGAGTAGCCACGGATCGCCTTCGCCACCTTTTCCGGTCAGCTTGCCACTTACGAGCTTATCCGTTTCGACGGGCCCGCATTCGAAGAGGAATTTGAGTTCGTCCCATCATTTTCCCGCAGATGTGCCGACTGTCTGGCCCGAGAATGCAGGTTTTCCTTCACCAACGGTTCGAGGACCTGCGGTCTTGATCGGCTCGATTCGTGTTCGGCCAGACCGCGCTCCACTGCGCCACTCGGGACGAAGCGGCGGGATGACCCACGCTTCGAAGTCTTGTTTGATCGCGATTACGCCGATGTCGATCGGACTGTTGATGAAGGCGGCGCATTTGCCGAGTTCTTCTTTGCGTGCCGGCAACTTTGGTCGAACGCGAACCATTTTTTGCCGGCACCGCCTTTTTCGATGCAGTGGCCAGCGGTGAGCAGGAGGTCGCTGTCGCTTTCGCTGCGGTCCCTCGTTTTTGCAAGGATCGCCGGGGTCCGGCCGAGCACGGTTCTTCCGTGCCCGCTTCGTTCTCGATCCTCACGCCCGCGACGATCGTCGGGTCGCAATACGCTTTGAATCTGTCGGTGAATTTGGCATTGCACTGAGCGGCCCGCACGAGGCGAAGGGTCGGATGGGGGAGACGCGAATCAGACGTTGACCGGGTCGGCGGTCAGCCGCCTGTTCCAGCTCAGCCGCGCGTGGAAGACGGGCACCGAGGAGCCCAGCTCGACCGCGACGGCGTTGTCGCTGCGCCGAAAGCCCGTGCCGACTTCGGCCCGCGCGAAGAGGTCAGAGAGGAAGTGGCCCCACCGTTCCTGCGCGGCTTCCAGCTCGGCCAAGGTCGAGGGGACCGGGGTCGCGATCACGTTCCCGGACAGCCCGGCGTGCGCGGCGACCGCTTCGGCGTGGCGGCGGCTGGCCGGCGAGGTGACGCCGACGTGCAGCGGGCGGTCGAGGGATCGAACCAGATCCGGCGAAGTCGTCGCCGAGCGCGGCCGCCAGTTGGTCACGAGGTTAATGCGCGCAATCGCAGCTTCGATCTCGGCGCCCGATCGATCGTTCGAGCGACGCGTCTGGACCGGCGGTGGCGGCATTGCCTGCGGGGTCGCGGCCCTGCGCGTCGAGGCAGTAAGCGCGAGCGCCACCAGAAGGCGAGCGCCACGACGATCGATGCGATCTGTTGACTTCGATTGGACCTCATGGTGCTCTCCTCGCTCGCCCACCCGTCGGCCCCCGGCTGATGGCCAATTTGCCAGTTCGGCAAAATTTGTCAAATAAATTTGACTAAACTGACTAACGTCCATCCTCTCAGCACGGTGCCGAAGAGCTCAGCCGCCGAGTAGGCGGGAGGTCGGACTCGAAGCCCGGATAGCTGACCGCGGCGGCGTCCATCCCCTCGACCTCGACGCCATTGCGCGAGGCCAGTCCGGCGACCGCACCCAGCATCGCGATGCGGTGGTCGCCGTGGGAGTCGATCGCTGCCGCCGCGCAGACCGCCGGAGCCGAGGATCAGCATCCCGTCCTCGCTCGTCTCGACCTCGGCGCCGAGCGCGGTCAGCGCCTCGCTCGACGGTCGCGATCCGGTCGCTCTCCTTGCGCCGCAGCTCGGCCGCGTCGCGGATCTTCGTCTCACCCTCGGCGAAGCAGGCGGCGAGCGCGACCAGTGGCAGCTCGTCGATCGCCAGCGGCACGTCCGTGCCGCCGACCTCGGTGCCGCGCAGGGGCGAGGGCTGGACTCGGATCTGCCCGCTCGGCTCGCCGCCGCGCTCTCCCTCCGGCTCGACCTCGATCTCGGCGCCCATCCGGGCAAGGATCGAGAGCAGGCCGGTCCGGGTCGGGTTGAGGCCGACTCCGGTCGAGGCTGACGTCGCTGCCCGGCACGAGCAGCGCCGCGACGAGGAAGAAGGCGGCGGAGGAGAAGTCGGCGGGCACCGCGATCTCTCCTGGCTCCAGCCGCACCGCGGGGCGCACCGAGACGGCGCCGTCGCCGCGCTCGATCTCGGCGCCGGCCGCGGCCAGCATCCGCTCGCTGTGGTCGCGGCTCGGCAGCGGCTCGGCGACGCGCGTCTCGCCCTCGGCGAGCAGGCCGGCGAAGAGCAGACAGGACTTGACCTGCGCGCTCGCCACCGGCAGCTCGTAGGAGATGCCGCGCAACGGCGCCGCCTCGATCCGCAGCGGCGGCAGGCGGTCCTCGCGGCAGCTCAAGCGGGCCCCCATCCGACGCAGCGGCTCCGCGACCCGGTCGACCGGGCGGCGGCGGATCGACTCGTCGCCGTCGAGCGTCCAGGCACCGGCCTCCTGACCCGCCAGCCAGCCGGGCAGGAGTCGCAGCAGGGTTCCGGCGTTGCCGACGTCGATTCCGGCCTCCCCCGCTCCGCGCAGTCCTACCCCGCGTACGCGCAGACTCGGCGCGAATCGGCCCGTCGCTATGTCCGATCACCTCGGCGCCCAGCGCCTCGATCGCGGTCAGGGTCGAGCGCGTGTCGGCCGAGTCGAGGTAACCCTCGATCGTCGTCTCGCCCTCGGCCATCGCGGCGATCAGCGCCGCCCGGTGGGAGACCGACTTGTCGGGCGGCGGGCGCAGCGTGCCGCGTAACGGGCCTGAGGACTCGAAGCGCCTGGGCACGCTACTTCCCGTCGTCGAGGGCGCTCGCGGTGTGGCCCAGCTCGCGGACCAGGGCGGCGGTCCGCTCGGCCTGCTCGTCGCCGGCGACCCACAGCGAGATCGCCCCGGACTGCATGTCGGCCGACGGGTGCAGGGCCATGTCCTCGATGTTGACCCCCGCCTCGCCGAGGGCGAGGGCCAGCTCGGCGACGGTGCCGGGCCGGTTGGCGACGACGACCCGGACCTCGCGCAGGGGTGCGGCGGCGAGATCGGCCTCGAGCAGGAGACGTCGGTCGCTGCCGGCGGCGGCGTGCCATGCGGCGAGCGCGTCGGGCTTGGCGGCGCGGATCAGCTTCCTCGCCTCGTCGAGCCGGTCGACGACGTCGTCGATCGCCGCCGCGATCGCCTCGCCGTTGGCGCGGAAGATGTCCGCCCAGATCGACGGGTTGGAGCCGGCCACCCGGGTCGCGTCGCGGAAGCTCGGACCGACCTCGGGCAGTCGCTCGGAGTCGCGTGTCAGCTCCGCCGCCGCGTGGGCGGCGAGCACGTCGGCAAGCACGTGCGGCAGGTGGCTGACCGCCGCCATCAGCCGGTCGTGCGCCTCGGCGTCGATCGCCTGAGGGCGTCCGCCTAACCCCGTGATCGTCCGCTGCAGGCGGTCGTAGAGGATGCCGCTGGAGCGCTCGCTCGGGGTCAGGTACCAGCGCGCCCCGTCGAAGAGGTCGGCGCGGGCGTTCTGCACGCCGGCGGTCTCCGCTCCGGCGAGCGGGTGACCGCCGACGAAGCGCTCGTCGTCGCCGGCGGCGGCGACCACCTGGCGCTTGGTCGAGCCGGCGTCGGTGACGACCGTGTCGGGGCCGCTGGCGCCGAGCGCGGTCGCGACCAGCTCCGGCAGGATCGACACTGGCGAGGAGCAGAAGACCAGCTCGGCGTCGGCGCACGCTTCCTCGACCGAGTCCGCCGGTCGGTCGATCGCCTCGAGCTCGGATCGCGCGGTCGAGCGTCGAGCGGTTCGGTCCCCAGCCGACCACCTCGCAACCAAGCCGTTGCCTCGCGGCAAGCCCGATCGAGCCCCCGATCAGGCCCACGCCCAGAACAGCGATCCTCATCGAGCGCGCCGCGCCCGCACCGCTGCCGCCAGTCGCTCCAGCGCAGTGACCGTCTCGTCCCAGTCGACGCAGGCGTCGGTGATCGACTGGCCGTAGGTGAGCGAGGAACCGTCGCCGAGGTCCTGGTTGCCCTCGACCAGGAACGACTCCAGCATCACGCCGACGATCGCGGCGTTGCCGTCGGCGACCTGGTCGGCGATCCGGGCCGACGCTTCGAGCTGCTTGGCGGGGTCCTTTTCGCTGTTGTCGTGCGAGGCGTCGATCACCAGCCGCTCGGCGAGCCCGGCCTTGCCGAGCATCTCCAGCGCCGCGCCGACGCCCTCGGCATCGCAGTTGGGGGCGCCGCGGCCGCCGCGCAGGATGACGTGGCCGTCGGGGTTGCCGGCGGTGTGGTGGATCGCCGGCTTGCCGGCGTCGTCGATGCCGGCGAAGGCGTGGGAGACAGCGGCGGCGCGAACCGCGTCGACGGCGACCTGCACGTTGCCGTCGGTGCGGTTCTTGAAACCGATTGGCATCGAGAGGCCGGAGCCGAGCTGGCGGTGGATCTGGCTCTCGGTGGTGCGGGCGCCGATCGCCCCCCAGGCGACCGTGTCGGAGATGTACTGCGGCGTGATCGGGTCGAGGAACTCGCAGCCGATCGGCAGGCCGCGGTCGAGCACCTGCAGCAGCAGCGTGCGGGCCATGCGCAGACCGGCGTTGACGTCGCAGGAGCCGTCCAAGTACGGGTCGTTGATCAGGCCCTTCCAGCCGGTCGTCGTCCGCGGCTTCTCGAAGTAGACACGCATCGCCACCAGTAGGTCGTCGCGCAGCTCGGCCGCCGCGCCGGCGAGCCTGTCGCGCGTACTCAAGGGCCGCATCGACGTCATGGACGCTGCACGGGCCGACGACGACGAGCAGCCGATCGTCGCTGCGGTCGAGGACGTTGCCGACTTCGCCGCGGCCGCGCACGACCGCGCTCTCGCGCTCCTCGCCGAGCGGCAGGTCGCCGATCAGCGCCTCCGGCGAGACCAGCTCCACGACCCGCTCGATCCGCTGGTCGCGGACCCGGTCACGCGTCTGCTGCGATCCGATCATCATCTTGCCGCCGCCTTTCTCCACATCAAGACCTTACTTTCCGGGCGGGCTTCGCCATGCGAGCGCGGGCAGGCAAAGCGCGCGAAGCTCGAACCCGGCGCCCGGCCAAACGCTCTATCGGTGCGGCACGAAGCCGCCGGGCCGGACGCCTAGCTAAATCGCCAGAATAGGAGTAGCGGACTGGGGCAACCGCGGCGCGGCGCGCGCACATGCTGCTGGCAGTGTCGCCTGTTCGCTTCACTTCCCTTGAGTTTGTAGCAGGTGAGGCGTGGTCAGTCGAGGAACGGCTCGACCCAGGGTCGGTAAAGCGAGAAGAACTCTCGCGAAACGTCACGTACGAGCATCGCCGAGTCATGCAACTTTCCTGCTCGCAGCCTCACGTATTCGTGCTCGATTTCTATACGGGCGTCCTGGCCTTGAGTCAACCGTCGGCACAAATGGCGGTCGATGACTTTCGCTTCGCGCAACGCCGCGAAAGCCTCCTTGGCTCGGAAGCCTTCTCCTCCCTCTGGTTCGCTCGGCAATCCGGCTAGGCGAACTCCGTCCATCGCCATGTCAGCGACAAAGCCCTGCAGCCGCCCGACCGCCCGCTCGACGGCTTGCACGCGGTTATAGGCAGCCATGTCATCTCTCGTTTCGAAGGCCTCCTTGAATTGGGAGAGATCGAACCCGGCTCCGAAGCTTTCCATTGAGTATTCGAGCGCTTCGTGCTGTCGCGGAAACTCGTCGATATGAGCAACGATCCTGCGAACAAGCCGCTTTCGCTCAGCCTTGCGCAGTTCGCGCTCGGTCATCGACTCTTCGCCAGGAATTCGTCCGCCCGCGCCAGCGCGCGCTGCTTGCGCGCCTCGTCGAGCTTCCGGCCGCGACGTCTCAAAGATGCCTCGCGCGCGCGCAGCCGCTGCCAGATCGCTGCGCGATCGACAAGTACACGGGCATCCTCGAGGGCCATCGCCAGGAACATCGGGTCCGCTTCTGCGTCGGCCAAGTCAATGACATCAACCGAGCAACCGACCGCCCGTTCGAGCCTATCCTCCAGATCGAGCTCGCGCATGAAGTCCGAGTCCCGAAGGTCTGCGATCACATCGACGTCGCTCCGCTCGGTGTCGTCGCCTCTCGCCACTGAGCCGATCAGCATCGCGAAGCGGACGTTGTGTTCGGTCCGCAGCGCCTCGCGCAGGTTTGCGATCAAGGGCCAATGGCGGCGCACGTACCGATCCTCCGAAAACGGCAGCTCGAGCTTGCGAGCGGACGGTCGAGTCGCTCGCAGAACGCCTTCGTTGATCGCACGCCGCAGCGTTCGCTCGTTGACGCCCATGTCTCTCGCCAAGAGGGCCAGCGCAGTCATGTGTCCATTATAAGCAATCTATATGTCCGTTATTTCCTTTCATATGTCCGATAGCGCAGGTAAGAGAAAGCGACGGGGAACCCCAGCTGAAAGCTTCGGAGCGCTAACCGAGAAGCTCGCTGAGCGCGGCGAGGAAGCGATCGTTCTCCGCCGGGGTGCCGTAGCTGACCCGGATGTGGCCCGGTCCGCCGAGGGCGGTGCCGGGTCGGACGGCGATCTGATGCTCGGCGAGGGCGGCGACGATCTCGCGCCTCGTCGGTGTCGCCGAGGTCGATCCAGGAGAAGTTGGTTTGCGTCGCCGCGGTCTCCAGACCGATCTCGCGCACGGCCTCCTCGACCCGGACCCGCTCGACGGTCGTCTGCTCGACGCGGCGCTCGACGTCGTCCTGGTGCAGGATCGCCTCGGCGGCAGCCGCCTGGGCCAGGGCATTGACGCTGAACGGCTGCCGGACCGCGTCGACGGCGGCGCGGAACTTCGCCGAGCCAAGTGCGAAGCCGACCCGCAGGCCGGCGAGGCCGTAGACCTTGCTGAAGGTCCGCAGCACGACCAGGTTGGGGAAGTCGGCGAGCAGGTCGCGGGTGACGTCGGGGTCATCGTCGGTCTGGAACTCGGCGTAGGCCTCGTCGAGGACGATCGTCACGTGGCTGGGCAGCCGCTCGCAGAAAGCGGCGATCCGCGCCGCCGGCAGGTGGGTGCCGGTCGGATTGTTGGGGTTGCAGACGAGAACGAGCTGGGTCGCCGCGGTGATCTCAGCGGCCATCGCGTCGAGGTCGTGGAAGTCGCCCGCGGCAAGCGGCACGCGGACCTCGTGCGCTCCGGTCAGCGCCGCCAGGTGCGGGTAGATCGAGAAGGAGGGCCAGGCGTAGAGGACCTCGGCGCCGGGCTCGCAGAGCGCCTCGGCGGCGGCGAGCAGGATCTCGCAGGAGCCGTTGCCGACCGCGACGTGGCCGGGCTCAATCTCGTAGCGCTCGGCGATCCGTTGGCGCAACAGGGTCGCGCCGGGGTCGGGGTAGCGGTTCATCGCCGTCGCCGCGGCGCGGATCGCCTCCACGACCTTCGGGTGCGGCGAAAATGGCGACTCGTTCGAGGCCAGCTGGGCGATCTCGCCGGCGGCGATCGCCTCGGGCGCCTTGCCGGTCGGCACGCCGGCCTGGTAGCCCGGCATGCGGGCGAGCTTCTCCGCGAAGGTGACAGTCATGCGCCCATTGTGGCCGACCGCCGGGCTACTGGGCGGCGTGCAGGTCGGAACGCAACTCCTGGGTCGGCCCCAGGTAAGCGTGCGCCGGAACGTGGCCGGCCGGTGCGTAGTAATGGACCATGGCGCGGATCACGCGCGGCATCGCGCCTGGAACAGGGATCTCGCGACAGCAGAGCAGTGGCACCGCCTCCAGCCCGAGGCCGCGCGCCGCGACAGCGGGGAACTCGGCGTCGAGGTCGTCGGTTGTGGTGAACAGGCAGCTGACCATGGCCTCCGGCTCGAGCACGTTGCGCTCGAGTAGCTCCTGCATCAGCTCCGCCGTCGCGTCGGCGATCGCGTTCGGCTCGTTGGCCTCCGCCTGGACGGCGCCGCGCACCGCGAAGAGTCTCTGCTCATCCATCGCCGCAATCTTTTCAGGTAGACGTGACGCGGCCTATGGACGCATATGGCCCTTAAGCCGCGGCACGTCGCAGGAGGGCGATCTCGTCTGGTGAGAGACGGCGGGCCGCGCCCTCGGCGAGGTCGCCCAGCTCGATCGGGCCGAAGCGGACGCGGCACAGCGCCACGACCTTGTTGTCCACCGCCTCGACCATGCGCCGCACCTGCCGGTTGCGCCCCTCGCGCAGAACGATCTCGATCTGCCGGGCGCCGAGGCGACGAACCTCAGCCGGCGCCGTCCGCCCGTCCTCCAGCTCGACCCCGGCGGCCAGTTGACGCAGGTCGGCTTCCGAGGGCGGCCTGCGCAGCTCAACTTTGTAGGTCTTCTTCACTTCGTAGCGCGGGTGGGTCAGCCGGTTCGCCAGCTCGCCGTCGTTGGCA
Source organism: uncultured Solirubrobacterales bacterium (assembly GCA_963844395.1). Taxonomy (GTDB): domain Bacteria; phylum Actinomycetota; class Thermoleophilia; order Solirubrobacterales; family 70-9; genus VRUE01. Next base: position 243,525 of record CAWJNX010000001.1, read on the forward strand.
AGCAGCAACAGCCCGGTCGAGTCCGCGTCGAGCCGGCCGACCGGGTAGAGCCGCGCCTCCGAGCTGACCAGCTCGACTACGGCCGGTCGGTCCCCGGGCTCGCGGGCGGTGGAGACGACGCCGGCCGGCTTGTTGACCACCCAAACCTCCCGCGGCTCTGGCGCGACGGAGCCGCCATCGATCCGCACGTCGTCGCCCTCGCTCACGTCGCGCGCCGGGTCGGTGACGACCTCGCCGCCGACGCTGACGCGCCCGGCGGCGATCAGCTTCTCCGCAGCTCGCCGCGAAGCGACTCCTCCGTGGGCGAGGAACTTCGCCAGCCTCACGACGAGAGAGCCGGGGGAGATCCCGGCGGAGCCTCCCCGCTGTTGCTCCGACGGGATCTCCCCCGGCTCTCCCCCGTCATGGCTCGGCGCGTTGCTCTCCGGCCTTGAGCAATCTCTCGCGAAGCTCGCGCTCGTCCTCCGGCGTCGGATCGAACTTCGATGGATCGGGCAGTTGATCGAGTCCCGCCAAGCCGAAGAGCTTTTCGAACAGCTCCGTGGTCTTGAATAGAGCGGCGCCGAACTGCGAACGGCCCGACTCCTCTATCAAGCCACGCTCGGTCAGCGTCTGCGCGGCCGACTCCGAGGAGACGCCGCGGATCCGCGCCACCTCCGGCCGCGAGACCGGCTGTAGGTAGGCGACGATCGCCAGCGTCTCGGCCTGCGCCTGGGTCAGCGGCGGCGTCCGCGGCTTGGCGAGCAAGCGCCGCGCAGCGTCCTCGCTGGCCGGATCGCTGGCCAGGGCGAAGCCGCCGGCCACCTCGCGCAGGACGACTCCCCGCCTACCCTCGGCGAGGTCTTCGCGCAGCAGGTCGATCGCCTCGGCGACCTGGCCTTCGGTCGCACCGGTCGCCTCGGCGAGGTCGGCGACAGCGACGGGCTGCGGCGAGAGGAAGAGCAGCGCCTCGATCGTGCGCGGTAGATCGCTCATCCCGACCCCCCCGCCCTGCGAATCTCGATCGGGCCGAGCGGCTCGCCCTGCTTCCAGGTCACCTCGCCCTTGCGGTACAGCTCGAGCAGAGCGAACAGGGTGACCGCCTGGGTGAGCCGGTCCTCGCCGCCGAACTGCTCGTCGAAGTCGATGCTGGAACGACCGGCGAGCGCGTCGCGCAGGGCGCGCAGGCGCCGCTCCAGCGAGACGGTCGGCCGGATGTGGCCGATCTCGAGCCGGGGCGGCTCGGTGAGCAGATCGCCGAGCGCGGCGGCCAGCCGTTCCGGATCGTAGGCGGCCGTCGCCGCCTCGAGCGCGACCTGGCGCAGGCGCGGCGGCAGCGGCGCCGAGCGGTACAGGTAGCCGCGCGCGGCCTCGAAGCGCTCGACCAACGACGCCGCGGCGTCGCGGTAGCGCCGGTACTCGAGCAGGCGCGCGAGCAGCTCCTCGACCGCCTCCTCGGGCGCCAACTCCTCCATCTCGCCGTCGGCGCCGGGCAGCATCAGGCGCGACTTCAGCTCCAGCAGCGCCGCGATCAGGACCAGGAACTCGGTCGCTACCTCCAGCTCCAGCTCGCCCTCGCGCTCCAGATGCTCGACGTAGGCGACCACCACCTCGGCCAGCTGCACCTCCAGCAGGTCGACCTCCTCGCGCAGCAGCACCGCCAACAGCAGGTCGAAGGGCCCGGCGAAGACGTCGAGCTCGAGGTCGAGTTCAGCGACGCTCATCGACCCAAATTAACGCGGCGCGCCGATGCCCATGCGCTCGCGGACCGCGGCGACGGTTGGTGCGGCGATCGCGCGGGCCTTCTCGGCGCCGGCGGCGAGTGCCGCCTCAAGAGCCGCCTCGTCGGGGCGCAGCTCAGCGTAGCCCTCGCGGATCGGCGCCAGCAGCTCGACCACAGCCTCGCCGACGGCCTTCTTGAAATCGCCATAGCCGGAGCCCTCGAACTCGGCTTCAATCTGGGCAGGCCTCGCTGCCGCGGGCGACGGCGAGAATTTCGATCAGGTTGGTTACTCCCGGTTTGTCCGGCGAGCGAACGATCTCGCGTCCCGAGTCGGTGACGGCGCTGCCGAGCTTCTTGCGGATCGCGTCCGGCTCGTCGAGGACGAGGAGGGTCCCCTGCTCGGTGCCGCCGGTCGTCGACATCTTCCGCTCCGGCTCCTGCAGGTCCATGATCCGGGCGCCGACCTCGGGGATGCGGAACTCGGGCACGACCAGGGTCTCGCCGAAGCGCTCGTTGAAGCGCCGCGCGATCTCCCGCATCAGCTCGACGTGCTGGCGCTGGTCGTCGCCGACCGGCACCTCGGTGGCGCGGTAGGCGAGCACGTCGGCGGCCATCAGCACCGGGTAGAAGAAGAGCGCCGCCGAGACCAGCTCGCGCTGTTTCGCCGACTTGTCCTTGAACTGGTGCATGCGGTTGAGGTCGCCGTGGGAGGTAACGGCGGAGAGCAGCCAGGTCAGCTCGGTGTGCTCGTTGACGTCGGACTGGCGGAAGAGGATGCAGCGCTCCGGGTCGAGCCCGGCGGCGAACAGGATCGCCGTCGTGTCGTAGAAGCGCTCGCGCAGCTCGGCCGGGTCGTAGGTGACCGAGATCGCGTGCAGGTCGACGATGCAGAAGATCGCCGGCTCGCCGCGCTCCTGCCCCTCGACGTACTGGCGGATCGCCCCGATGTAGTTGCCGAGGTGCTTGCGGCCGGTCGGCTGGATGCCGGAGAAGATGATCGGGGCTGGCACGGCGCGGAGCCTATTCGGGGGGCGGGGACGGGGTCCCTCTCGCCCGGACAAGTGCCGCCCTAATGAGGGCGGCACTTTGAGTATCCGCCCGTTCGAGAGGGACCCCGTCCCCGCCCCTCAAGCGGGCTCGGGTTCGGGTGCCTCGTCTCCGGCAGCAGCCGGCTCGCGGGAGGAGCTGTCTGCGTCCGAGCCGTGGCCGCACTCGCCAGCTGCGGCGGCGCCACGGCTCGGCATCGCTTCGATTCGCCGCCGCGGGTTCTCGATCCCGAGGCCGGCGACGATGCCACCCGGCGATCATCAGCAGGCCGGCGATCAGGACGCCGAGGTGGAAGGCGGAGGTGGAGGCGTCGGCCGAGGCGCGCTGCGAACTCGAGCTGCTTCGGCTTGGGGCAGGGCACCGGTGGCCGGCACCGCGAGCGGTTGCTCCTTGGCGTCCGAGACGGCGCTCGCTGCCTCCGGGCCGAGCGGGCGCTCGCCAAGGTTCGCGTTCAGGGTCGAGCCGAAGCTGGCCGAGATCACGGCGCCGAGCACGGCGATCGCCAGCAGGCCGGCGACCCGCGAGATGCCGTTGTTGACGCCGGAGGCGATGCCGACGTGGCGCTCCTCGACCGAGTCGAGCACGGTCGCGGTCAGCGGCGCTACCGTCGCCGCCAGGCCGAGGCCGAAGACGACGATCGCCGGCAGACACGTCGGCTGAGGTAGTCGGGCGAGGAGTCGACGCGCAGCAGCAGGAGCAGCCCGAGACCGCCGACGATCGGACCGGCGCACATCGGCGCCCGCGGACCGACGCCGGACGCGATTCGCCCGAACCGAGGCGAGAGGACGAAGAGGATCACCGAGATCGGCGTCGTCGCCAGGCCCGCCTCGATCGGCGAGTAGCCGGCGACCTGCTGGAGGAAGAGCGTGACGAAGAAGAGGCCGCCGATCAGGCCCGCGTAGGCGGTCAGGGTGGTCAGGTTGGCGACCCAGAAGTTGCGGATCCGGAACAGCGCCAGGTCGAGCATCGGGTGGCGGGCACGCGCCTCGCGCAGGAGGAAGAGCGCGAAGCAGGCAATCGCCGGCGATCATCGGAGCCCAGACGAGCGGATCGCCCCAGCCGTGGCTCGGCTGTTCGATCAGCGCGAAGACGGGACCCGCCAGTCCGGCGGCCGAGAGGCCGATCCCGAGCCAGTCAACGCCGCGGAACGCCTCCGGGTCGCGGCTCTCGCGCACCGCGTACATGGTCAGCGCCACGGTCACCGCGATCAGCGGCAGGTTGATCCAGAAGATCGCCCGCCAGGAGAGCGCCTCGATCAGCGCCCCGCCCCCGGCCGGCCCGAACACGGTGGCGATTCCGGTCCAGGCCGTCCAGGTCCCGACCGCCTTGCCGCGTGCCGCGCCCTCGAAGGTGGCGGCGACGATCGCCAGCGAGCCCGGCACCAGCAGCGCCCCGGCGATCCCCTGCAGGGCGCGGGCGCCGATCAGGAACTCGACCGAGGGCGCCACGGCGCAGAGGAACGAGGTCGCGCCGAAGGCGATAGGCCGAAGACGAACATCCGCCGCCGCCCGAACTGGTCGCCGAGCGAGCCGCCGACCAGGAGCAGCGAGACCAGGGTCAGCATGTAGGCCTCGACGACCCACTGCTGCCCGGCAAGGCCGGCGTCGAGGTCGTCGGCGACGGCCGGCAGCGCCACGTTGACCACGGTCGAGTCGAGGAAGACGACCGTCGAGCCGAGGATCGTCGCGACCAGCGTCAGGCGCTGCCGGCGGGACACCGGCTCAGTGTATGCCGAGCTCCCGCAGCTGCTGCGCCGGAGTGAAGAAGTTGCGGTAGGCGAGGCTGGTGGCGACCAGGGCGGCGATCGAGACGCTTCCCAGCAGCGCGTAGAGGAGGATCAGCTGCAGGCGGACCGCGTCGGCCGGCTCGGCTCCGGCGAGCAGCATGCCGACCATCGTGCCGGGGAAGAAGATCAGGCCGGTCGTCTTGGTCGAGTCGATCAGGGCGATCGTCCCCGAGCGCAGGGCGCGGCGGACGGTCGGCGCCGCGCGCCTCGCGCGCGGTGGCTCCGAGCGCCAGCGTGCCCTCGATCCGCGCCCGCGAGTCGGCGACCTCGTCGCCGAGCCGGTTCAGCGCCACCGCGGCCGCGGTCATCGCGTTGCCGATCACCATGCCGCCGACCGGGACCAGGTAGCGCGGCGTCGGCTCGAAGATGCCGAGCGCGACGACCAGGCCGAGCGTGGTCGCTCCCGCCGCCGTGAGGGCGATCAGCAGCGGCCAGAAGGCGCCGGGGACCCGCTTGGCACGGCCGCGCGCGGTGATCGCGCCGAAGAGGACCATCACGGCGAGCAGCACCAGGACCAGCCAGATCGTGTCCGCCTCGAAGATCAGCTCGATCGCGTAGCCGATCGCGGTGAGCTGGACGAAGGAGCGGATCGCGGCCTCGGCGATGTCGCCCTCCAGGTCGGCGCGCCGCCAGAAGCGAGATCGCGGCGGCGAGTGCGACCAGCGCGAGGGCGGCGGCGACCTGTCCCAGCGAGACGTCGATCGAGGCACTCATGCCAACGCCTCCTCGAGCGGCCGGACGCGACAACCCGTCCCGCCTCCAGGCGCAGTGCGCTGTCGGCCAGCCGCCGCGCCTGCTCGGGGTCGTGGCTGACGACGACCAGCGAAATCTCCAGCTCGCGGCGCAGCCGCGCCAGCGTCGCCTCGACCTCGTCACGGGCGGCCTGGTCGAGCGCCGAGGTCGGCTCGTCGAGCAGCAGGACGCGCGGTTCCTGGCTCAGCGCCCGGGCCAGCATCGCCCGCTGCCGCTCGCCGACGGAGAGCTCGCCGACGTCGCGCTCGGCGAAGCCGGGATCGAGGCCGGCAAGGCGCAGGCAGCGCTCGGCATCGAGCTCGACCCCGGCCAGCTCGGCGGCGTAGCGCAGGTTCGACTCGACCGTCCCGTCGAGCAGCGCCGGCAGCTGCGGCACCAGCGAGACCTCGCGCCGCAGCGCCAGCGGGTCGTACTCGAGCAGCGGCCGGTCGCGGTAGGAGATCGTGCCGCGATCGGGGTCGGCGAGCCGGTTGAGAAGGCGCAGCAGCGTCGACTTGCCGCTGCCCGAGGGCCCGACGACCGCGGTCGCGCCGGCCGGGATCTCGGCGCTGACCGAGTCGAGGACCCGGCGGCCGCCGCGGCTGAGGCCGATCTCGCGAAGCTCGAACAGCACGCCGGCCATGATCCCGCACCGCCCGCAAGATGCATCCCGGCGCGATGGGCCTCCAGCGGCGGGCGGTGCGCGGCTGCGAGAATCCGGGTAGGTGATTCGCTGATGGCAAGAGCTATTTGGAGCGGAACGATCAGCTTCGGGCTACTGAACGTGCCCGTCAAGCTCTACAGCGCGGTGGCGCGCCGCGGCATCTCACTGCGCGAGATCCGCGAGTCCGACGGCGCCCGCATCCGCCACCGCCGCGTCGCCGAAGGGACCGACGAGGAGGTCCCCTACGAGGAGATCGTCAAGGCCTTCGAGATCACGCCCGACCGCTACGTGCCGCTGAGCAAAGACGAGATGGCGGCGATGGCGCCGGAGAAGACGCGCGCGATCGAGGTTCAGGACTTCGTCGACCTCGAGGAGATCGACCCGATCTACTTCGACAGCCCCTACTACCTGGGGCCGGCGGACGGCGCCGAGAAAGCGTATTCGCTGCTCGCCAAAGCGATGGAAGAGTCGGGCAAGGTGGCGGTCGCCCGCTTCGTCTTCCGCAACAAGGAGCACTTGGCGGCGCTGCGTCCTGGCAACGGGGTGCTGACCCTGACCACGATGCGCTTCGCCGACGAGGTCGTGCCGCCTTCCGAACTGGACGACGTGCTGCCCTCCGAGCAGCCCAAAGTCGGCAAACGCGAGGTCGAGATGGCGGAGCAGCTGATCGAGTCCCTGACCCGCGACTTCGACCCGAGCGCCTATCGCGACGAGTACCGCGAGCAGCTGATGGCGCTGATCGAACAGAAGGCCGAAGGCAAGGACATCGTCGCCGCCCCGCAGGAGGAGCGGGAGCCGACCAAGGCGCCCGACCTGATGAGCGCGCTGGAGGAAAGCATCGCCGCCGTGAAGGGCAAAGGCGACGGCAAGGCGGGCAAGCCTGCCTCGAAGGAAAAAGCCGAAAGCCGCGCCGAAAAAAGCCGCCTCGCGTTCGAAGCCCTCCGCGTTCAAAAGCCAAATCCTCGAAATAGCCGGTGGGCTCCGGTCGGCAGGTCGAGGTCGACGGCCGTGAGCTGAAGCTCACCAACCTCGACAAGGTCCTCTACCCGAAGGCCGGGTTCACCAAGGGTGAGGTCGTCGACTACTACGCCAAGGTCGCGGAGGCGATCGTCCCCCACCTCCAGGGCCGGGCGCTGACCCTGCGGCGCTTACCCGGAAGGGGTCGACGACCCGATGCCGCCTTCTTCGAGAAGCGCTGCCCCAAACACCGGCCCGAGTGGGTGAGGACGGCCGCTGGTGCCAGCCGAGAAGGACGACGATCGACTTCTGCGTCTGCGATGACCTGCCGACGCTGGTCTGGATGGCGCAGCTGGCGGCGATCGAGCTGCACCCCTCGCTCTCGCTGGCCAACGATCTCGATCGGCCCACCGTGCTTGCCTTCGACCTCGACCCGGGCCCGCCAGCCGATGTGATCGACTGCTGCCGGATCGCCCTGCGGCTGCGCGAGCTGTTCGACCACTTCGGCGTCGAGTGCTTCCCGAAGACCTCGGGCTCGAAGGGCCTACAGGTTTACGTGCCGCTGAACACGAAGACGAGCTACGAGGAGACGAAACCGCTCGCCCGGGCGATCGCCCAGCTGCTTGAGAAGCAGACTCCCAAAGAGGTCGTCTCGAAGATGAAAAAGGTCGATCGCAAAGGCAAGGTCTTCGTCGACTGGTCCCAGAACCACGCCCGCAAAACGACGATCGCCGTCTACTCCCTACGCGCCCGCGAGCGGCCGACCGTCTCCACTCCCGTCGCCTGGGATGAGGTCGAAGGCGCCCTGGAGCGCGACGACCGCGAGTGCCTCGTCTTCGAGGCCGCCGACGTACTGGAGCGCATCGACCGCGACGGCGACCTCTTCGCCCCAGTGCTGGAGCTGAAGCAGGAGCTGCCGGAGCTTTAGATCAGTCGCCGCCTCCTCCGCTTCGCGTCCGGGGCGGCTAGAGCGCCTGGCGGACCACGGGCTGGCGGGTCGCCTTGACCTCGTCGAGGCGGCGGACTGGGGTCGTGTAGGGGGCCTGCTTGGCGACGTCGGGATCGCGGTCGGCCTCGGTGAGGATCTCCTCGATCGCGTCGGCGAAGGTGTCGATGCTCTCCTTGGTCTCGGTCTCGGTCGGCTCGACCATCAGCGCCTCCTCAACCAGGAGCGGGAAGTAAACGGTCGGCGGATGGAAGCCGAAGTCGAGCAGACGCTTGGCGAGGTCGAGGGTGGTGACTCCCAGCTCTCGCTTCATCGGCTTGCCGGAGAGGACGAACTCGTGCATGCAGTGGCGGTCGAAGGCGACCGGCAGACACTTGGCTGCGCGCCCCTGCGCGAGTCGCGCCTTGAGGTAGTTGGCGTTGAGGACCGCGGTCTCCGACGCCTCGGCGAGGCCGTCAGCGCCGAGGCTGAGGATGTAGGCGTAGGAGCGGACGAAGACGCCGAAGTTGCCCTGGAAGCCGCGCAGGCGGCCAATCGACTTGGGGCGCTCGAGGTCGAGGTCGTAGAAGGGGGCGCTGCCGTTCTCGCCGCTGCGCTTGACCACCTGAGGCCGCGGCAGGAAGGGCTCGATCCGCTCCGAGACGGCAATCGGTCCCGCTCCGGGGCCGCCGCCGCCGTGTGGCTGGCTGAATGACTTGTGCAGGTTGACGTGGACGATGTCGAAGCCCATGTCGCCGGGCCGCGACTTGCCCATCACCGCATTGAGGTTGGCCCCGTCGTAGTAGAGGGTTCCGCCGGCCGCGTGGATCAGTGCGGCGATCTCGGCGATGTTCTCGTCGAAGAGGCCGAGCGTGTTGGGGTTGGTCAGCATCAGGCAGGCGACCTCGTCGGAGACCTTGGCGCGCAGGTCGTCCATGTCCACCCCGCCCTCGGCGTTCGTCGCCACCTTGACCGCCTCGTAGCCGGCCATCGTCACCGAGGCGGGGTTGGTGCCGTGGGCGGTATCGGGCGCCAGCACCTTGGTCCGCGCTTCGCCGCGGTCGGCGTGGAAGGCGCGGGTCAGCAGCAGCCCAGCCAGCTCCCCGTGCGACCCAGCCGACGGCTGCAGGCTGACGTGCGGCAGCCCGCAAATCTCCGCCAGCGACTCCTGCAGCAGCCACATCAGCTCCAGCGCCCCCTGGGCGCGGCGCGGGTCCTGCGCTGGATGGAGACGAGCGTGCCCGGGCAGCGCTGCGACCCGCTCGTTGAGCCGTGGGTTGTGCTTCATCGTGCAGGAACCGAGCGGGTAGAAGCCGCTGTCGAGGTCGAAATTGCGGCGCGAGAGACGGTTGTAGTGGCGGACGATCTCCGGCTCGGCGATCTCGGGCAGGCGCGGCGGCTCCGCGCGCAGCAGCTTCGCCGGGATCAGCTCCTCCAGCGGCGGCTCGGGAACGCCGGCGTCGGGCAGGACGGCGGCGCGCCGGCCGGGCTTCGATTTCTCGAAGATCGTATGCGCGCGTTCGCGCTGCATCGGGGTCTCGGTCATTGCCATCAGCGGACCCCCTCGGCGTCTGGCGCTTTTCTCCCCGTATCGGGGACAAAGGCGCCACGCTCGGCTTGAATCGCGGCTCCCAAGGCCTCGGCGAGCGCGTCGATCTGCTCGCGGCTGCGCCGCTCGGTGATCGCGACCAGCAGCCCGTCCTCGTACTCGGGGTAGTCGCGGCCGAGCGGGTAGCCGGCGGCGATCCCGCGCTCGGCGCAGCGCTCCAGGGCGCGCTCGACCGGCGCGTCGAGGCGGACGGCGAACTCGCGCACGACCGGCGCCCCGTGCAGCGGCTCGACCCCGTCGATCGCCGCCAGTCGCTCACGGGCGTAAGCGGTGCGGCGGACCAGCAGCTCGCCCAGCTCGCGGAAGCCCTCGCGGCCGAGCCAGGTGAGGTGGATCGTCGCCGCCAGCGCGTTGAGCGCCTGCGCCGTGCAGATGTTGTGGGTCGCCTTCTCGCGGCGGATGTGCTGCTCACGGGTCTGCAGGGCCAGCACGAAGCCGCGGCGGCCGTCGACGTCGTCGGTCTCCCCCGCGATCCGTCCCGGCATCTTCCGCATCAGCGCCTCGCTTCCGCAGAAGAAGCCGAAGGAGGGGCCGCCGAAGTCGAGCCGGTTGCCGAGCGGCTGCCCCTCGCCGAGGGCGATGTCGGCCCCGCACTCGCCGGGCGGACGCAGCACCCCGAGCGTCATCGGGTCGACAGGCGACGACGAGCAGCGCCCCGTGCTCGCGGGCGGCGGCGCCGAGCGCCTCGACGTCCTCGACCGCGCCGATGAAGTTGGGGCTCTGGAGGAAAACGGCGGCGGTCTCGCCGTCGACCGCGGCGGCCAACGCGGTCGCGTCGGTCGCCCCGTCCTCTAGCCCGACCTCGGCGATCTCGGCGCCGTAGCCCTGCGAGTAGGTGGCGAGGGTCTCGCGGCTATGCGGGTGCAGACCACGCGAGACGACGAAGCGCCGCCGCCCGGTCGCACCGATCGCCAAGTAGCCGGCGGAGGCGACCGAGGAGGGCCCCTCGTAGAGCCCCGCGGTGGAGACCGGCAGCGCGGTCAGCTCCGACATCGCCGTCTGGAACTCGAACATCGCCTGCAGGCCACCCTGGGAGATCTCCGGCTGGTAGGGCGTGTAGGGGGTGAGGAACTCCGAGCGCTGGGTGATCGCGTCGACGATCGCCGGCACGTAGTGGTCGTACATCCCCGCGCCGAGGAAGCAGACCTGCTCTTCGGCGTCGGCATTACGATCGGCGAGCGCAGCCAGACGCTCGTAGACCTCGGCCTCGCCGAGGCCCCCCTCCAGCGCCAGCGGGCGGTCCAGCCGCAGCGGCTCGGGCACCTGCTCGAACAGCTCGGCGACCGAGTCGACGCCGATCGTCGCCAGCATCTCGGCGCGGTCGGCCGGCGTGGCTGAGGTGTAGCGGCTCACACAGCTCAAGGCTACGCGAGGCCGGGAGCGGGCCTGACTCACGCGTTTTCCAGCAGCTTGCGGTATTCGGCGGCGTCGTGCAGGGCCTCGGCCTCGTTCGTCTGGGTCAGCCTCACCTTGATCAGCCAGCCGTCGCCGTAGGGGTCCTCGTTGATCTTCTCCGGGTTGTCGGCGAGCGCGTCGTTGACCTCGATTACCTCGCCGGACATCGGCGCGATCACGTCGGAGACCGCCTTCACCGACTCGACCTCGGCGTAGGAGGAGTCTTTGTCGACCGTCGCGCCGACCTCCGGTGGGTCGTAGAAGACGACCTCGCCGAGGCTGTCCTGGGCGTACCAGGTGATCCCGAAGACGGCGTGGTCCTCGCCCTCCAGCCGCGCCCAGTCGTGCTGGTCGTGGTAGAGCAGGTCGTCGGGATAGTTCGCTGGTCGCCTCGGCCACGTCATCTCTCCTTCTCGTAGAGGGGCTTGGAAGCTATCCGGGCGGCGCGGCAGTTTGCCCCGCACGTCGATCTCTACCTCGGTCCCCGGCTCGGCGAGATCGGAGCGCAGGTAGGCCATCCCGATCCCGACCTCAAGCGAGGGCGAGAAGCTGCCGCTGGTGACGACGCCGACCGGCTCGTCGCCGGCGAGTACCGGGTTGCCTTGGCGGGGGATGCCGGGGCCCTCGATCCGGAAGGGCGCCAGCCGCTCGGCGGTGCTCTCGGCGCGCGCCCGGGCGACCGCCTCGGCGCCGACGAACCCGGTCTCCTCACGGCAGCACCAGCCGAGCCCGGCTTCGATCGGATTGTGGTCGGGTCCGAGGTCATTGCCATGCAGGGGGAAGCAGACCTCGAGCCGCAGCGTGTCGCGGGCGCCGAGGCCGCAGGGGACGACGCCGGCGTCGAGCAGCTCTGCCCAGATCGCGGTGCGCCACGTCGGGGTCGATCAGGAGCTCGACCCCATCCTCGCCGGTGTAGCCGGTGCCGCAGGCGAGCGCCGGGCGGCTGCCGATCCGTGCCGTCGCGACCCGCATCCGCGGAGGCAGCTCGATCCCAAGCGTCCCCTTGACGATCCGCCGCGCGTGCGGACCCTGCACCGCCAGCATCGCGTAGCGGTCGGCGACGTCGCGGACGGAGACGTCGAACTCGCGGCTCCAGCGACCGAGCCAGGCGAGATCGGTCTCGTGATTGGCCGAGTTGGTGACGAGCAGGTAACGGTCGCCCCCAAGCCGATAGGCAAAGAGGTCGTCGAGGACGCCGCCCTCCTCATTGCAGAGGCAGGAGTACTGGGCGCCGCCGGCAGCGATAGCGGCAACCTCGTTGGAGAGGGCGCGCTGCAGAAAGGCGAGCGCACCCGGCCCCTCGACCTCGACCTCGCCCATGTGGGAGACGTCGAACATGCCGGCGAAGGTCCGTACCGCCGAATGCTCCTCCCGGATTCCCTCGTACTGCACCGGCATCTCCCAGCCGGCGAAGGGAACAAGCTTCGCCCCGAGCTCGACGTGCTTTTCGTACAAGGGCGTGCGCAGCAAGGTCACGGCGCGCAAGGCTATTGCGTAGAGCCCGCGTGGGTCGCAGTCGGATGCCCTCTCCAGGAGGCTCAGGCGGGACGCCCCGAAGCACGCCAAACGATCGGCTGCGCAACGGCCTCATGGGGAGGGCATCCGACTGCGACCCCCTCCGAGCCCGGTCGCTAGTCCTTCAGGAAACCGGGGACGTCGATGTCGTCGTCGCTCACCCGCAGTTTGCGGATGTCGGTGTCCTCGGCCGAGATCCGCGGCCGGCTCTCGTAGCGGCGGCGCACCCGCTGCGGCGAGCGGGCGAGCAGCTCGAAGCCCTCGAAGCCGGTGGCGATCACCGTGACCCGCACCTCGTCGCGCATCGACTGGTCGACGACCGAGCCGAAGATGATGTTGGCGTTCTCGTCGGCTTCGGCCTGGACCAGCTGGGCTGCCTCGTTGACCTCGAACAGGCCGAGGTCCTCGGGGCCGGTGATGTTGAGCAGCATCCCGGTCGCGCCCTTGATCGACTCCTCGATCAGCGGTGAGGTGACCGCCGCCTTGGCGGCGTCGACCGCCCGCGACTCGCCCGATGCGGCGCCGACGCCCATCAGCGCCGAGCCAGCGTCGCGCATGATCGTGCGCACGTCGGCGAAGTCGAGGTTGATCAGGCCGGGGATCGTGATCAGGTCGGTGATCCCCTGCACGCCCTGGCGCAAAATGTCGTCGGCTTGACGGAAGGCCTCGAGCACACTGGTGCGGCGCTCCACCGCCTGCAGCAGCTTCTCATTGGGAACGATGATCAGGGTGTCGACGTTGTTGCGAAGCTTCTCGATCCCCTCAAGTGCCTGCTGCATCCGCCGCTTGCCCTCGAACTCGAACGGCTTGGTGACCGCGCCCACCGTCAGGGCGCCGATCTCCTCCTTGGCGATCTCGGCGATGACCGGTGCCGAGCCGGTGCCGGTGCCGCCGCCCTCGCCGGCGGTGACGAAGACCATGTCGGCGCCCTTCAGCGCCTCCTTGATCTCGTCGCGGCTCTCCGCCGCGGCGCCCGCCCCGACCTCGGGGTTGCCGCCGGCGCCGAGGCCGCGGGTCAGCTCCTGGCCGATCGAGAGCTTGATGTCGGCGTCGCAGGCTTGCAGTGCCTGCGCGTCGGTATTGACGGCGACGAACTCGACGCCACGGATGCCGGCATCGACCATGCGGCTGACCGCATTGGTACCGCCGCCGCCAGCTCCGACGACCTTTATCACGGCCAGGTAAGTGGATTCCATCTCCCGATTTCTCCAGCTCGCCGCCCTCTGAGAGGTTGGCGTTCGAGTTGAGCCCTTATTCCGTCCGAGGCTTCAGCAAGGCTTAAGGGTTCGCGGCCTCCGCTGAAGCACGGAAATTGCGCTCAACGTAAGGCATTCCGGGCTCTCTGTCAAACGCACGGGAGGCATCCTGCAGCGCCGACTCTCGAGTCTTACTTGAGACTTTGTCCATTCTAACCCTGTGGTCGAGGGTTCAGGGAACGGGCGGAAGCGTATGCCCAGAGCCACCTACCGTTGGGCGGCGCGGCGCATGCAGGTTGACATAATCGAGCGCTTCGATCGAGGGATCGGCGAGCACCGCCGTGGCGGCGCGCCACTTCTCCCCCAGCCGCGAAGCGTCCCCGAAGCGCAATTCGATCCCCGAGCGCAGCTCGACGTCCACCCCGCTTTCACCGTAATAGCTGCTTTCGAGGTAGGGCCGCAGCGCCGCCGGGGCGGCCCCGAGGACACGGGCCTGTTCCAGCATCGGCCCGCCCAACCGTCCCTTGCTCGGCGGCTCCGAAAGGGGCAGCCGCGGCAGCTGCAGCTCTTCGGAGAGCGGCAGCCACTCGAGGATCGCGCCGTTGGCACCTACCGCCACCGCTTCAGACCCGCTGCCGATCGTCGCCGTCGCCGTCGGCGGGCTGAACCGCGGCGCGACGGTGGAGTCGCGTACGAGGAAGGCGTAGGCGGCTCCCGCCAGAACGGCGACCAGAAGCAACGTGAGCAGCACCCGCCTCACAGGTCCCAGCCGTCGGGCCACTTCACCTCCCCCAGCACCTGCACCTCGGGCTCGAGGGCAACGCCGAAGTGCCTATGTACCCGGCGCCGACCCTCCGCCATCAGCTCCAGCACATCGGCGGTAGTCGCCCCGTCCGCGTTCTCGACGAAGTTGGCGTGCTTGGGGGAGAAGCGGGCGCCGCCGACCTGTAGTCCCCGGCAACCGGCCGCCTCGAGCAGTTGCCCCGCCGTGCGTCCCTCGGCTTGTTTGTCCTCCGGGTTCTTGAAGGTCGAGCCGAAGGTCTTGATCCCCGATGGCTGGGCCTCGTGGCGACGCTCGCGCATGGCGGCCATCGTCGCCTTGATCGCCTTTGGCTCCCCAGGCTCCAGCGAGAACGACGCCCGGGCAACCACCTCGTGCCCGCCGAGGTTCGAGCTGCGATAGGTGAAGCCAAGCCGATCGGGCTGGCGACGCTCGCTGCCGGCCGGGGTGACGATGTCAACCCACTCCAGCACCCGGGCGAGCTGACCGCCATAGGCATTGGCGTTCATCTTCACCGCGCCGCCGACCGTGCCCGGGATGTTGACGCCGAACTCGAGACCGGTCAGACCCCAGCCTGCCGCCTTGGCGGCGGCCGAGGGAAGCCGAGCGCCACCGCCGCAGAGCAGCCGCTCGCCCTCCCGGGCGACCGCGGCAAGCTCGCCGTCGAGCTTCAACGCCAGGCCGCGGAAGCCGTCGTCGGCGACCAACAAGTTGGAGCCAGAGCCGACGACCCCGATCGCGAGGCCCTCGGCGTCGGCCCAGGCGAGCTGCTCGCTAAGGCGCACCTCGTTTTCGGGACGCGCGAACCAGTCGGCGCTGCCTCCGGTGCGGATCGTGGTCAGGCGGGCGAGCGAGAAATTCTGCCGGACGCCCTCCGGCACCGGGCTCACCGCCGTTCACCCCGCCCGACCAGCGCCTGCGCGAGACGGAAGATGTTGCTGGCCCCAAGCGTCACCAGCACGTCGCCAGCGCCGAGCCGGGGTTCGAGCGCCTTTCGCGCCGCGTCCAGGCTCGGCGTCCAGAGCACCCGCCTACCGCCGATCCGATCGGCGGTAGCGCGGGCGACGTCGAGGCCGCTAACCCCTGCCAGCGCACCGACCGGCTCCTCCCGCGCCGGGTAGACATCGAGCACCGCAGCCTCGTCGGCGAGCGCCAGGGCCGCGCCGAACTGCTCGGTGAATGCCTTCGTGCGCGAGTAGAGATGGGGCTGGAAGACCGCCACGAGCCGCTTCGGCTCCAGCTCGCGCAGGGCGGTGAGGGCCGCCCGGATCTCGGTCGGGTGGTGGGCGTAGTCGTCGTAGATGCGGGCGCCGTCGCACTCGCCCACCAGCTCGAGCCGCCGGCGGACGCCGGGAAAGTCGCCGAGCCCGGCCGCCGCCCCGCCGACGTCGAGGCCGGCCAGCTCGATCGCAGCCAGGGCGGCACGGGCGTTGAGCACGTTGTGGGCGCCGGGGACGGCGAGCGAGAGATCGGTGGGGCCAGGCGCCGCCGAGTCGAACTCGATCGTGCGGGTGCCGGCCTGCGGAGCGGCGAGGTCCCCCGTCGCCGGAAGCGCGACTGCATCGGCCACGGCGGCGAAGGCGGCGAAGGCGGCTCGCAGCTCGGCCATCGAGCCCCAACGCGAGTGGTGGTCCATCTCGACGTTGGTGACCACGGCGATCTCGGGGTTCAGATCGCAGGAAGCTGCCGTCGCTCTCGTCGGCCTCGGCGACGACCCACTCCCCCTGTCCCCAACCGGCGTTGGCGGCGACTCCGCCCGCCCCCAGCCCCGGCACCTCGCCGCCGATAAAGAACGCCGGATCAGATCCGAGCGCCCGCAGCGCCCAAACGAGCATCGCCGTCGTCGTCGTCTTGCCATGCGTGCCGGCGACCGCGATCAGACGCTTCTCGGCGCAGAGCTCGGCCAGCAGCTCGCCCCGGTGCAGGACCGAGAGGCCGCACTCGCGGGCGAGCGCCAGCTCTGGGTTGGCTTTGTCGATCGCGGTCGAGACGACCACGTCGGCCCCGTCCGGAAGGTTCGGCGGCGTCGTGACCGACCGCCGGCTCGATGCCGGCTACACGCAGTCGCTCCATATAAGAGGACTCGGCGCGGTCGCCGCCGGTAACCGTCGCGCCTAGCTCCCGGCAGACCAGGGCCAGGCCGCTCATCCCGGCGCCGCCGATTCCGATGAAGTGCAGGCGCCGCGAGGCCCAATCGCGCGTCATGCTCGCCGCCCGACTTTCCGGTGCGCTTTATGGCGGCATAGGCACCAAAAGGCGCACCGGAAGCTCATCGCGCCGCCCTCAGCACCTCGTCGGCGATGCGACGCGCCGCGTCGGGTTGGGCGAGCGCCGCCGAGGCCGCCGCCATCGCGGCGAGCCGCTCGTCGTCGTCGAGCACACCGCGGATTTCGTCCAGCAGACGCTCGGCGTTCAGCTCCTCGTCAGGGATCACGACAGCCCCGCCCGCCTCGACCATCCAGGCCGCGTTGGTGCTCTGGTGGCCGGCGGACGCGTGCGGGTAGGGCACCAAGATCGCAGGGCGGCCGGCGGCGGTCAGCTCGAAGATCGAACCCCCCGAGCGCCCCAGCACCAGGTCGCAGGCCGCGAGGGTGTCGCCGAGGTCCGGCTCGTAGGCGAGCAGCGTGTAGCGCTCGTTGTGGGGGGCGGCGGCAAGGCGCTCCTCGAGTTGCGCGAAATCGCGGCGGCCGCTGACGTGGATGACGTCGTAGTCGCGCCCGTCCCGCTCGGCCAGCGCCGCGATCGCGCACTCGTTGATCGAGCGCGCCCCCTGGCTCCCACCCATCACCAGCAGGCAGCGGGCGTCCGTCGCGATGCCGAACCGCTCACGCGCTGCGGCCCGGTCGGCGGCAAGCACCGCCGCGGGCACTGGGCGGCCGGTCACCACGTAGCGATCCTCCTCTCGGCCGGCGATCGGGAAGGCGAGACAGATCCGCCTTGCCCGCCGGGCGAGCAGGCGGTTGGCGAGGCCGAGGTGGCTATCGGCCTCGGTGAGGACAAGTGGGGTGCGGTCGATGATGGCGGCGAGGCCGGCCGGGCCGGCGACGAATCCCCCGCCCCCCATCACCACGTCGGCACCCCGGCGGCGGATCGCCCGTAGCGCCGCACCGGTGGCACCGAGCGCCTCGGCGGCGGCGCGAGCCGCCCGCAGTGGGTTGCCGCGATCGATCCCCCGCACCTGGACGAAGTCGATCGCGTAGTCGGCCGCCGGAACCAGCTCGGCCTCGATTCGCTCGCGCGTGCCGATGAACGAGACCTCGGCGCCGCTAGCCCGAAGCTCGGCGGCGACCGCCATGGCCGGCACGACGTGACCGGCCGTTCCCCCGGCTGCCACCACCACTCTTGCGACTCCTGGCACTGCTCGATCGGCTCCTTCCACGCGCGGGCGAACGCCCGCCTTCGACGACGCGCAGTTTGCCAGCGCGGGCGGTCCCCCCGCGGGCGACGTTGAGGATCAGTCCCACGGCGAACAGCGTCGCCAGCAGGCTGCTGTTGCCGTAGGAGACGAAGGGCAGGGGCACGCCGGTCAGCGGCGCCAGCCCCATCACCGCGAAGAGATTGATCGTCGCCTGCACGAGGACCAGCGAGGTGAGCCCGGCGACGAGGATCTTGCCGTAGGCGTCCTTTGCTTTTTTTGCCACCTGCAGCCCGGCGTAGCCGAACAGGGAAAAGAGGCCGACGACGCCGACGATCCCGACCAGGCCAAGCTCCTCGCCGATCACCGCCGAGATCATGTCGGTATGGGCCTCGGGCAGGTAGAAGGCCTTCTGCACGCCGTTGCCGATCCCGACGCCGAAGAGACCGCCGGAGCCGAGGGCGATCTTCGCCTGGGCGGCCTGGAACCCCGCCCCGGCCGCGTCGGCGCCGGGGTTGAGAAAACCAGTGAGCCGCGCCATCCGGTAGGGCTCGATCACGGTCATAACTAGCGCGAAGCAGGCGAGCCCGGCTCCGATCAGGGCCAAGTCGCGGATCCGGGCGCCAGCCGCGATCAGGGTCGCGCAGACCGCGAAGCAGAGGACCAGCGTCGTGCCGAGGTCGGGCTCGGCGACGATCAGCAGCGCGGCGACGCCGACCACGAGCAGATAGGGCATCAGGCCAGACAGCGACCGCACCAGCTTCGGCTTCCTCGCCAGCATGTCGGCGCCGTAGAGGATCAGCGCCACCTTGGCCAGCTCGGAGGGCTGGATCTGTAGGAAGCCGGAGCCGATCCAGCGAGTCGAGCCGTTGACGGTCGTGCCAGCCGCGAGCACGGCGAGGAGCAGGAAGAATGAGAGGCCGAGGATCGCCGGGGTAAGACGACGAACCGCCTGCAGCCCGTGGCGGGCGGTCAGGTGCATCACCAGCAGGCCGAGGGCGCCAAACAGCAGAGTGCGCTTCAGGTAAAAGGCGCTGTCGGAGAGGCCGCCGTCGCTGAGGACCCGGGTAGTCGAGCTGGCCGAGAAGACCATCACGGCGCCGAAGGCGAGCAGGCAGAGGGCGGCGGTGAGCAGCAGGTTGTACTCAGCGGGCAGGCTGGCGGCACGCGAGGGTTTGCGCTTCGCCTTGCGCGACTTCGCCCGCCAGGGGAGGGATAGGGCGCGAGCGCTCATTGCAACGCCTCGACGATCTCGCGGAAGCGCTCGCCGCGCCGTTCGTAGTTCTCGAAGGCGTCGAAACTGGCGCAGGCGGGCGAGAGCAGGACGACCTCTCCCGGCTTGGCGTCGTCGGCAGCGCTCCGCACCGCGTCCTCGAGATCGGCGCAGCGATGCAGCTCGACTCCCGCCTCCACCACCGCGGCCAGCTCGGTGGCGAGCCGGCCGGCCGCGGCGCCGATCAGGTAGCAGGCGGCGCACGTCTCCCGCACGGGGTCGGCGAGCAGCCCGAAGGGCTCGTCCTTCTCGCTGCCGCCGAGAATCGCGTGCACGCCGCCCTCGAAGGCACGCAGGCCGACTGTCGCGGCGGCGACGTTGGTCGCCTTCGAGTCGTTGACGAAGCGAACGCCGTCGATCTCGGCGACCGCCTCGAGCCTATGAGCGACGCCGGCGAAGCTGCGCAGGCCCTCCTGCACCGCGTCGCGATCGAGCCCCATCGTGAGCGCCGCGGCGGCGGCGGCCATCGCGTTGACGACGTTGTGCTCGCCGAACAGGCCCAGCTCCTCGACGCCGATCAGCGGCTCGCCGTCGTAGAAGAGCGTTCCCTCAGAGACGGACACCTCGCAGTCGGGCGCGGCGCCGCGGCAGAAGGCGACGCGGCGGCCGCAGCCGCCGAGGTCGACCCCGGCCAGTGCCGGCTCGTCGGCGTTGTAGACGGCGACGTCGTCGTTGCCCTGGTTGGCGAAGACCCGCAGCTTGGCCGCCAGGTAGGACTCGAGGTCGGCGTGGCGGTCGAGGTGGTCGGGGGCGAGGTTGAGGAAGACCGCGCACTCGGGGGCGAAGGCGTCTGAGTCCTCGAGCTGGAAGCTGGATGCCTCGCAGACGACCGTCGCCGCGGGATCCACCGTCCCAACCAGCTCCGAGAGCGGCGTGCCGACGTTGCCGGCAACCGCGACTGGCTCGCCGGCGGTGCGGTAGAGGTGGCCGAGCAGCTCGACCGTCGTCGTCTTGCCGTTGGTGCCAGTCACAGCGACGAAGCGGTTGGGAATCGCCCGCCAGGCCAGCTCCAGCTCGCCGACGACGTCAATCCCGCGCTCCAGCGCCGCCGCGATCACCGGCGCCTCCCGGGGCACACCCGGGCTCTTGACAACGGTCCGCGTTCCCTCCAAAAGAGCCAATCCATCCGTATCCAGGACGACTTCGACGCCAACCCCCGCCAGCCCTGCCGCTTCCTCCGGATGACCCGAATCGACCCCGCGCACCACGTCCCCCCGTGCAGCCAGCATCTTCGCCGCCGCGCATCCCGAGCGCGCGAGCCCAACGACTAGATATGGACCCGCCGGCAGCTCCGGGCGAAGCTTCCTGGGCGGCGGCACATTCATCTCAGGCATAGCTTCGCGCTAGAGCCAGTCGACCCTGTGCAAACGCTCATCTGCGGGTGGCGTCGGGGTGGGGTGTCCTCAGCCGGGCGAAGGCTGCGGAGGGCAAGGCCCCGACCCTGCAAGCGAAGGGTCCCGGCGCCCGGAGCAGCGCGTAGCCCAAGGAGGGCACCCCACCCCGACGACAGGACCCGCGGCCGAGGGCTAGCGCCCAATCGACTGCTGGTACAGCGTGAACCCAATCCCCGAGCAAACAGCGGCGATGATCCAGAAGCGGAGCATGATCTTGGTCTCCGACCACGCCATCATCTCGAAGTGGTGGTGCAGCGGCGCCATCAGCAGGACGCGGCGGCGGAAGGCCTTGAAGGAGAAGACCTGGATCGCGACCGAGAGGGCCTCGATCACGAAGATGCCGCCGATGATGATCAGCAGCACCTCGGTCTGGGTCATCACGGCGAGCGCGCCTATCGCCCCGCCCAGGCCGAGCGAGCCAGTGTCCCCCATAAAGATCGAGGCCGGGAAGGCGTTGAACCAGAGGAAGCCGACGCAGGCGCCGACTAGGCAGGCGGAGAGCAGCGCTAGGTTCTGCTGCTCGTTGGAGACGAAGGCGATCGCGGTGTAGGCGAGCAGGACGATCGCGCAGGAGCCGGCGGCGAGGCCGTCAAGGCCGTCGGTGAGGTTGACCCCGTTGGAGGTGCCGGCGATCACCAGGAAGACGAGGACGAAGTAGAGGACTGGCCCGAGGTCGAGGCTGGCATCGCCGATGCGAAAGAAGAGGGTCGGCTCCAGGCCGACCTCGTGGCGCGCCACCCACCAGAGGGCAAGCGCCATCAGCAGCTGGACGAGCAGCTTGGAGCGCGCCGAGAGCCCAAGCGAGCGGCGTTTGACGATCTTGGTGAAGTCGTCGGCGAAGCCCAGCGTCGCGCAGCCCATCGCCACCCCGAAGACGGCGAGGCTCTGCGCGTCGCGCTCGGAGAGCACCAGGTAGGGCACGCAGATCGCGGCGAAGACGATCAGTCCGCCCATCGTCGGCGTCCCCGCCTTGGCATGGTGCTCCTGCGGTCCGTCCTCGCGGATGTGCTGCCCGAACTCCTTCACCCGCAGGTACTCGATGAACTTCGGGCCGAGGAAGATGCAAATCAGCATCGCCGCCATGCCGGCGATCAGCACCTCACCCATCGAGTAACCCCTTCAGCTCCTCGGCAACCGCCTCCAGGCCGGCCGAGCGCGAGCCCTTGACAAGGACCGCGTCGCCGGGCTCCAGCTGCGCGGCCAGTAGCTCGGCCGCCTCCTCGGGGGTGGCGACGAGCTCGTCCGGCCCGTAGGCGCGCGCCGGCTCCCCCACGCCGACCAGCAGGTCAACCGCGTGGGCGCGGGCGTGGTCGCCAATCTCGCGGTGGTAGGCGGCCGCGCCGTCGCCCAGCTCGGCCATCTCACCAAGGACAGCAACGCGCCGCCCCCCGTCGAGGGAGGCGAGGTGGTCGAGCGCCGCTCGCATCGAAACCGGGTTGGCGTTGTAGCAGTCGTTCACCAGGACGATCCCGTCACCCAGCTCGAGGCGCTCGCCCCGGAAGCGGGAGAAGCCGATATTCGCAGCGCGGTCGGCCATCGCGGCGAGCGGCGCCCCGAGGGCAACGCCGACCGTGACAGCGGCGAGCGCGTTGGAAAGGTTGTGGCTCTCGGCAAAAGGGAAGTGGAAGAGCTGACGCCCCACGGGGGTCGAGATCAGCGCTTCCGTGATGCCGTCCTCGACCTGTCGCTCGACCGCCTCGACGTCGCCTCCCGGGCCGAATCGCAGCAGACGCGGCGCCCGCTCTAGGTGGGGCTCCAGCTCGCCGGCCTCGACCGGCACGACGGCGACGCCGTCAGGCGGCAAGGCGACGAGGATCTCGGCCTTCGCCGCCGCGACCGCCTCGACGGAACCCAGCAGCTCGACGTGGACCGGGCCAACGTTGGTGACCACCGCCACCTCTGGCTCGACGATCGCGGCCAGCTCGGCGATCTGGCCCGGTCCGCGCATCGCCATCTCCAGCACCAGCAGGTGGGTGTCCGGAGGGCGCTTCCAGCACGGTCAGCGGCAAACCGATCTCGGTATTGAGATTCTCGGGGTTCGCATGCACCCGGCCGGGAAGCAGAGCCCTAGCGATGTCCTTGACCGAGGTCTTGCCGACCGAGCCGGTGACCCCGACCGTCCGCGCCCCAAGCTCATGCCGCCAGGCGCGGGCGAGGGACTGCATGGCGGCAAGCGGATCCTCGACCGCAAAGACCCAGCCCGGCGGCGCGCGTTCGTCTTTTGTACCGCTATGCGACATAAAAGACGAACGCGCCGTCTGGGGACGCATCACCGCCCCCCAGGCGCCAGCTTCAAGCGCGGCCGCCGCGAAGTCGCCGCCATCTACCCGATCGCCCGGTAGGCCGAAGAAGAGATCGCCGGGCTTCGCCTCGCCGGAATCGACCACGGCACGCTCAGGCGTGCCGGGCTCGCCCTCGGCGACGACCTCCGCCCCGATGGCGGCGGCGATCCGCTCCGGACCCAAGTTCACTGTGTCCCCGCTGCGTGCGAGCTGCTGTTGCCGGTCAGTTTGCGCAACTCGCTGCGGGCGACCTCGCGATCGTCGAACGGCACCTTGCGCCCGTCCTCGAACTCCTGACCCTGCTCGTGCCCCTTGCCGGCGATCACGACGGTGTCGCCGGGTCGCGCCCGAGCCAGCGCCAGCTCGATCGCGGCGCGGCGGTCGGGCTCGACCTCCACGCCGGCCCTCTCCTCGACTCCGGTGAGGATCTCCTCGACGATCGCCTCGGGATCCTCGGAGCGCGGGTTGTCGGAGGTGACGATGGCCAGGTCCGACAGCTCGGCGCCGGCGCGACCCATCTCCGGTCGCTTGCCGCGGTCGCGGTCGCCACCCGCCCCGAAGACCGAGATAACCCGTCCCTCGCTCAGCCGCCGCGCCGCCCGCAACAAGTTCTCCAGCGAGTCCGGCGTGTGGGCGTAGTCGACCAGGATGGAGAACGGCTGCCCCTCGTCGACCGGCTCGAAGCGGCCGGGCGGGGGCGCCGCGGCGGCCAGGCCAGCGGCGGCTGTCTCGGGATCGACGCCGAGTGCCGTCGCCACCGCAAAGGCGCCGAGCGCATTGGCGACGTTGAAGTGGCCGGGCAGGCGCGTCCGCACCCGAACCTCTCCGCCGACGGGCCTAAAACGCCACTCCGGCTGTCCTTTTCGGCCCGTCGGCAGCGTCACCGTGAACTGCGCGCCGCCGGCGTCGTAGGAGACGTCGCGGGCGACGAAGTCGGCGTCCCAGCCCTCCGTGGAGAAACCGAGGCAGTCGAATTCGGTCGCCAGCCGGTCGCCGTACTCGTCGTCAACGTTGACGATCGACGTCCCCGGCTCCGCCGCGAACAGGCGGCGCTTCGACTGGAAGTAGTCGCCCATGTCGGCATGGAAGTCGAGGTGGTCGCGGCTGAGGTTGGTGAAGAGCGCGACGTCGAAGTGGATCGCATCGGCGCGGTGCAGCGCCAGGGCGTGCGAGGAGACCTCCATCGCGCAAACGCGGTCGCCGCCGTCGAGCATCCGCCGGAACGTCGCTTGCAGGTCAATCGCCTCCGGCGTCGTCCGCTCGACCTCCTCCTCGGCCCCTCCGACTACCTGCTTGACCGTACCCAGCAGCCCGCACTGCATCCCCGCCGCCACAAGGATCTCGCGGATCAGGAAGGCGGTCGTCGTCTTGCCGTTCGTCCCGGTCACCCCGACGACCTTCAACTCCTCGGTCGGATCCCCCCAGAACCGAGCCGCCACCGGTGCCATGGCGGCACGCGCATCTGCAACGACGACCTGAGGCACATCCACATCCAGCTCCCGCTCGACCACCAATCCCGCAGCCCCTGCATCCACCGCGGCGGCCCCGAACTCGTGCCCATCGGCTTTTTCCCCGCGCACGCAAAAGAACAAGGTCCCAGGCCCGACCCTGCCACTGTCGTAGGCCAGTGAGCCGACCTCGACCGAGGCGTCACCGACGATCCGGGCCCCACCAGCTCCCGCAACGAGCTCATCCAATCTCACGGCGGCGATTGTAAGCCGGGGGGCGGGTGCCCCTCCGGCGCAGCGGCGTCATGTTTTTCGCCCACAACCTCCTCGGACGGCCCCAAAGTCCTTGGGCGAAAACCCCAGCGAGCCGGAGGGGCACCCGCCCCCCGGCCCCCACTACTCCGGCGGCACACCGAGATAAGGAAGAGCGAACTCAGCGATCTCGCCAAACGCCGGCGCAGCAACCGTGCCGCCGTAGATATCCCCCTGCGGCTGATCGACGACCACCGCGACCAGCAGGCGCGGGTTCTGCGCCGGCGCGAAGCCGATGAACGAGGCGACGTATTTGGTCTCCGAGTAGGTGCCGTTTTCGGCCACCTCCGCGGTGCCGGTCTTTCCCGCCAGCGTGTAGCCCGGGACGCTGACCTCCGAGGCGGTTCCGCCCGCGGCGAGCACGCCCTCGAGCATCGTCCGCACCTCTGCCGCGACGTCCGCGCCGATGACCCGCCGGCCCTGCTCGGCCTCGACCATCTCGCCGTCAACCGACTCGATCAGGCGCGGCGGGCGCAGGAAGCCGCCGTTGGCGATCGCCGCGTAGCCGGCCATCATCTGCATCGGCGTCACCGAGAGCCCCTGGCCGAGCGGCAGGTTGCCCATCGTCGAGCCGGAGTACTCCTCCAGCGCCGGCACGATCCCCTGCTCCTCGCCCGGGAAGCGGACGCCGGTCGGACGGCCGAAGCCGAAGCGGTCGATCCAGCGGCTGAAGTGCTCGCTGCCAAGCTGCAGGCCGATCGTCACCGCGCCCACGTTGGAGGAGTGGGCGAGGATGTCGGCCACGATCAGCGTTTCCGTCCCGCGTGCGTGCGACTCCTCGATCGTGCGGTCGGCGACCTGGATCGACGGGGGCAGGGTGAAGGCGGATCCCGGCGTCACCATTTTCTCCTCCAGCGCGGCGGCGACGGTGAACGCCTTGAAGGTCGAGCCCGGCTCGTAGGTGAACCCAGTCGCCCTGTTGAGCAGATCCTCGGAGTCGGTTTCCGAGAGGTCGGTCGGATCGACCGGTGGCCAGTTCGCCATCGCCAGCACCTCGGAGTCGCGCGGGTCCATGACGATCGCCGTCGCCCCCTGCGGCGCGTAGGTTTCGCCGACTTCGGCGAGCGCCGCCTCGGTCTCCTTCTGGATCGCCGGGTCGAGGGTGAGCCGGATGTCCTCGCCGTCGCTGGCCTGGGTGACCGTGTCCATCCGGATCGGCTCGCCTAGCGCGTCCTTGACGATCCGCCGCTCGCCATCGGTCCCCGCCCAGCACCGATTCCTCACCGGCCTCGAGGCCGGTGAGGCCCTCGTTTTCGGCCCCGACCGCACCGAGCGCCTGCGCCGCCAGCTCGCCCTGCGGGTAGGTGCGCCTGCTGTCGGGCAGCTGGCCGATGCCGGGCAGCTCCAGGCGCGCGATCCGCGCCGCGGTCGGGCACGTCGACCTTCTGCGCGACGTAGGAGAAGCCGGAGTCCTCGGTGAGGCTGTCGAGCACCTCGTCACGGTCCTCCTCGAGCACGCGCGCGAGCTCCGTCGCGATCTGGGGCGGATTCTTCACCTGGTAGGGGGTCGCGTAGATCGTCGCCGCGTCTTCGGAGACCGCGAGCGGGTTGCCGTAGCGGTCGAGCAGGCTGCCGCGCAGGCCCGGCACCGAGATCTCCTCGGTCTGCTGGTAGGCCGCTTCGGAGGCGAGCTGCGCGCCCTGGACGCCCTGCAGCCAGACGGCGCGGACGGCGACGATGAGGAAGCAGAGGAGGAAGCCGGCGAAGAGGAGCCCGATCCTTCGCTCGATCGTCCTCACTAGGGCATGTCCTTTAGTAGGCCGACCCGGCGGCGGCGAGGCGCCGCGCGGCGGTCGTCACGTCGTCGGCGCTCGCCGTGACGTAAGCGACCTCCTCGAGCGTCGCCCTGCTCAGCCCCAGCGATGCGGCGTCGTGGCGGATTCGCGCCGCGCCCGACTTCTGCGCGTCGCGACCGCCGAGGATCGAGTTCTCCTGGTCGATGGCCTGGATGTTTTGGTCGATCTGGCCTGCGGTGGCGGCGATGCTGAGCGTGATCACGTTGAGGGCGACGATCCCGGCCAGCAGGACCCCGAGCACGCCGATCCAGGCGCGGCCGCGGGTCAGCCTCACCATCAGGCCGGAGTCGGGCAGGTTGCGGACCGCGGCGGCGGTGCCGACGGCGATCGGGATCAGTTGTCGGCTGCGGCGCCGGGCCGGGGTGCGGCGGGCGGGCGGGCGCGGGCGGGAGCTTTGCGGGCGGGCGCTCGCGATCGGAGCCGCGGGAGCCGCCGCGACGGCCAGCGCCGGACGTTTGCGGCGCGGGGTGCGTGCCGGGGCAGCCTTGCGAGCTGGGGCGGCGACGGCCATCAGGCCTCTCCTCCGGCGACGGCGTTCTCGGCGACCTTCACTGCGACGCGCAGGTGGGCCGATTTGGAGCGCGGGTTGGTGGCGATCTCCTCAGCCTGCGGAGCGACGGCCCGGCGGGTCAGCAGCTCCGCTTCGGGCTCGCGCCCGCAGACACAGACGGGCAGCTCGGGCGGGCAGGTGCAGCCACGCGCCCTCTCGGCCAGGAACCGCTTGACGCGGCGGTCCTCCAGCGAGTGGAAGGAGATCGCGGCAAGGCGGCCGCCGACAGGGAGCATCGCCCAGGCAGTCGGCAGGGCGTCGTCGAGTGAGTCGAGCTCGCCATTAACGGCGATCCGGATCGCCTGGAAGGTGCGCTTGGCGGGATGGCCGCCGCCGAACCGCGCCGAGGCGGGCATCCCGGCTTTGACCGCGGCGACCAGCTCCGAGGTGGTCTGCAGCGGGCGGCGGCGCACGATCTCGCGGGCGATCCCCCCCGCGTAGCGCTCCTCGCCGAAGCGGCGCAGCACCTGGGCGATCCGCGACTCAGGCCACTCGTTGACCAGGTCGGCGGCGCTCAACTGCTGGCGCGTGTCCATCCGCATGTCGAGCGGCGCGTCATAGGAATAGGAGAAGCCGCGCTCCCTGGCGTCGACCTGCATCGAGGACATCCCTAGGTCCATGTAGACCATGTCTGGCTGGATGCCTTCGCCGCGCAGGGTGCGAAGCCCTGCCGCGAAGTCGGCACCGAGGAAGCGGGTCCGGCAGGGTGCCTCGGCGGCGAACTCCTCGAAGCGGGCCTCGGCCGCCGGGTCGCGGTCGATGCAGATCAGCGTTCCCTCGGGGCCGAGCTCGGCGGCGATCCGGCGGGCATGTCCGCCGCCGCCGAAGGTGCAGTCGACCGCCGTCTGCCCCGGCTGGGGAGCCAGCAGGTCGGTCAGCTCGGCGGCTAGGACAGGTTCGTGTTCGGTGGGCATCGGAAAAAGGGTGGCGCGTCGGGACGCGGTCTCGTTCGCGTCGGCGAAAAAGTGCTCAAAGGGGAAGGTTGACGGGGCGGCGGCTCGCATCTCACGCAGTCGCTCCCCCGGCGGCCAGGCCCTCGGCGATCTCCGGCGCGGAGGCGTCGAGCTCCTCCTCCTGCTTCGCCCAGGCATCGGCGTTCCAGATCTCCAGGTACTCCCCCGCCCCGATCACGACGCAGGGGCCGGCGAGGCCGGCGTGCTCGATCAGCGGCTTGGGGACGCGGATGCGGCCGGCCGAGTCGAGCTTCTCGTCGAAGGAGCCGCCGTGGAAGCGGCGGCGCAGGCGGCGGGCGTCGCCGCCGAAGGGGCTGTGCGGCGAGAGGAAGCGGTCGGAGAGCTGCTCGAACTCCTCGGTCGTGTGCACCCAGACGCAGGGGTCGAAGCCCTTGGACAGAACAATCCCGTCGGAGAGGGCGGCGCGGAACCGGGAGGGAACCGTGAGGCGGTCCTTGGAGTCGAGACTGTGCTCGTAGAGACCCCGAAATGCCATCCCCTGGGTTCCTTTCTGCGGCCTGAAGAAGAGTTAGGACCGGAGTGATGAGGTGGGAGGAGCCTCACCACCCCGGTCCTGGGCTTCAACTCGATCGGCCACAATAACCCACTTCCCCCCACTTTGCAACACAAGTCAAAACTGATGTCCCAATGCAAGCCCGGTTGCAGCCGGCAAGTCAAGGACGATGGTGCCCCTGGCGACTCTTTCGCGCTATGCCCGAATAAGGCGCCAGGCGATCTCAGAAGCCGCCGAGCAGGATGTCCGCGTTGGCGATCAGGCCGGCGGCGATCATCAGCAGGACCGAGGGCACGAGGACGAGGGCGACGACGAGCTGGATCTTCGGCGCGGCGCGGGCAGCGCGCTCCTCGACGACGCGGCGCTGATCGCGGCGCAGGGCGGCGGCCTGGCGGCGCAGCTGGTCGGCGAGCGGCGAGCCGAAGCGGCGCGAGCGCTCGATCGCCGCGCACAGGGTCGCCACCTCGCTGCCCGGCACGCGCGCCCGCAGCGATCGCAGCGCCGCCGCCAGCGGCGTTCCGCAGCTCAGCTCGGCGACGACGATCCGCAGCTCGGCGGCCAGCGGGCCGTCGCCCGCGCGGGCGATCTCGGCGAGGCCGGCGGCCGGGCTGCGCCCCGAGCTGGAGCTGACCGCGAGCAGGTCGAGCGCGTCGGGCAGGGCCGCGACGAGCCGGCGATGGCGGCGGCGCGCCTCGCGCTCGAGCAGCGCATCGGGGAGGAGAATCCCGCCGCCGGCAGCGCGATCGCGACCAGCAGCGCGAGCCGTCCCGGCGCCGCCGGGGCCGCCGCCCAGCGCCGCGAGGCCTCCGCGCGGCTGCACCTGCGAGCTTCGCCAGCAGCACGGCCGGCAGCGGGAATTGCGACTCGAGGCCCGAGCGGGCGAGGCGTTCGGGCAGCCCCAGCTTCAGGGCGGCCAGCAGGATGCGCGCCTGCCCGGGAAATCCGGCGAGCGACTGGATCCGTGCGGCACCGGTCGGCCTCGGTCCGGGCAGCGAGCAGCTCGCGCACCGCGGCGGCGGCGAGGAGGGCGGCGATCGCGGCGAGCGGCGCGGCAGGACTCAATCGACCACCTTCGAGAGGCGACGGATCGCGACGAAGCCGGCGAGCTGCAGCGCAGCGGCGAGGGCGAGAAGCACGGCCGCGGGCGGCGCAGCGAGCAGCCTGGCGAGGAAGCCCGGCTGGATCAGCTCGGCGAAGAGGGCGCCGCCGCTCGGCATCGCCACGACCAGCAAGCCGGTGAAGCGCGCCTGCGCCGTCGCCGACCTGGCGTCCTCGGCGGCCCGGTCGCGCTCCGCCGCCCCGGCGGCGAAGCGGCGCAGCAGGCCGGCGAGGTCGCCGCCGGCGAGCCGCTGGCTGAGCAGCGCCGCGGCGAAGGCGTCGACCCGCGTCGAGCGCATCCGCCGCCGCCATCCCTCGACCGCGTCGGCGCGTCGGCGCCCCCAGATCGAGCTCGGCACCGAGCCTGCGCCAGCTCGACCGCGGCCGGACCGTCGAGCGAGCCGGCCGCGGCCGGCAGCGAGGCGCGCAGCGAGCGCCCGGCGCCCAGCGAGTCGGCGACCGCGGCGGCGACCTCCGGCAGGGCGCGCTCGACCGCCGAGCGGTAGCGCCGGCGGCGGCTCGAGACCGCCGCAGCCGGCGAAGCGCCGGACCGGCGACCGCCAGCGGCAGCGCGACCGACGCACCGCCCAGCAGCCAGCCGGCGAGCAGCGCCGCGCGCCGCGCCGACCACGGCGAGGCGGCGGCGCTCCAGGGTCGAGGGCGCGTAGCCCTCGGCGCCCGCCCGGCGCAGCGGCTCAAGCGCCAACCGCAGCCAGCGGGCCGCGGCGGGCTCGCGAGCAGCGCCTCGCGCGCGGCGAGCGCCGCCAGACCCCCGGCCGCGGCGCCGAGCAGAGCGAGGAGCGGTCCGCCAGCCGCTCACGTCGCCTCCCCAACCTCGGCGATCTCGGTCACGCGCCGCGAGCCGTCGGCTCGGCGCTCGAGATGGACGACGAGGTCGATCCCGCGCCGCACCTGGCCGGCGATCGCCTCGTGCGGCAGGCCGACGCCCGCCATCAGGGCGAGCGTCTCGAGCCGGCTCAGCGCGTCGGCCGGGGAGTTGGCGTGGACCGTGGAGAGCGCCCCGTCGTGCCCGGTGTTGAGCGCGGTGAGCAGGTCGAGCGCCTCGGCGCCGCGCACCTCGCCGATCACGATCCGGTCGGGCCGCATCCGCAGCGCGTTGCGGAGCAGGTCGCGGATCGTCACCTCTCCCCTGCCCTCGACGCTCGCGGGCCGGCTCTCCAGCCGCACCACGTGCGGCTGCTGGAGGCGCAGCTCCGCCGCGTCCTCGATCGTCACCACCCGCTCGCCGGCTGAGATGTAGCTGGAGAGCGCGTTGAGCAGCGTCGTCTTGCCGGAGCCGGTGCCGCCGCTGACCAGGACGCTGCGCCGCTCGGAGACGGCACCCTCCAGCATGTCGCGCTGCGCTTCGTCGAGCGTGCCCAGCTCGACCAGCTCGCGCGGCCCGGGTCGCCGAGCGCCGAAGCGGCGGATCGAGAGCGCCGGTCCGTCGATCGCCAGCGGCGGGATCACCACGTTGACCCGGGAGCCGTCGGCGAGGCGCGCGTCGACCATCGGGCTCAGCTCGTCGACCCGGCGGCCGAGCGGCGCCAGGATCCGCTCGATCGCGTTGCGCAGCTCCTCCTCGTCGGCGAACGCGACATCGGCCGGCTCGATCCTCCCGCGCCCGCTCGACATAGACGCGAGCCGGGCCCGTTGACCATCACCTCCTCCACCGCGGGATCGGCGAGCAGGTCCTCCAGCGGGCCGAGCCCGACGGTGTCGCGGAGGATCAGCGACGTCAGCGCGTCTCGATCAGCTCGCGCCGAGCAGCGCCGCTTCGACGTCGACCAGCCCGCGCACCTCCTCGGCGAGTTCGCCGGCAGGTGGCGCACCGGCCGCGGCGCCCGCGCGGCGGCGCTCGATCAGGCGGGCCCGCAGCTCGCCGGCGAGCTCCTCGAGGTGCCGCTGCCTCGCCTCCACCGCGCTCACCCGCCGGGCAGCACGGTGACCTTGCGGGCGAAGCTCTCGGCGGCGATCAGGCGCAGCGCCTGCCGCCGCGTCAGCCCGAGCGTCGCCGCAGCCGTGCCGCCGGGCCCGACGCCTTCCGGGCCCGGCCGCAGCGCCAGCAACGGCACGCCGGCTGCCGCGACGTAGGTGCGTCCCGGGCCCGGGCCGTCCGGTTCGCTCGTCACCACCACGTCGACCTTCGCGCCGGCCGGAGCCGGTCCGGCCGCGAGCAGCGCCCCGGCCCCGCTGACCGAGATCTCGACCGGCCGGCGGTCGCCGCCGAGGCCGGTGGCGCGCGCACCGCGTCGCCGCGGCGGACCGAGCTGCGCTGCCGAGCAGGTAGGAGCCGGCCGGCAGCGAAGCTTGGACTGCGAGGCCCAGCGCTTCGCGTCGGGGAGGCCAGCGCGCCGGGCGGGACGAACCGCCGCGGGACCCGCCGCACCCCCAGTGCCGCGTCGACCTCGCGAGGGCCGATCCGGGCGCCGGCCCGCAGAGCCGCGTCGAGCACGACGACCGGCCGCAGCGGGCCGTAGCCGCGCGCGACCCTGGCGCCGTAGCCGTCGGCGATCGCAGCCGCGGCGGCAGCGGCGATCAGGGCGAGCAGCAGGAAGACGAACGCCCGACCGCGCCCGCTCATGCGGCCGGCTCGAACGGATCGACCTTCAGCGGCAGCTCGAGCACGGCGAGCGAGCCGCGCTCGGAGCGCCGCAGGGCGAAGCGGCCCCCGTGGGCGGCGGCCGCGCGCCTCACCACCGCCAGCCCGTGGCCGCGGCGGCGGCGACCCGAGAGCCGGGCGACTAGCTCGGCCGGCGTCTCGCGGCGCGAGTCGGGACGCGAGGCGCGGCCGGAGTCGGCGACGGTCACGCGCAGGCGGTTCGCCCTCGTCTTTGCCTCGACCGACGACCTCGGGACCGCCGTGCTCGATTGCGTTGACGATCAGGTTGTCGAGCGCCTGCGCCAGGCCGTGCCGATCGGCCTCGACCAGCGCCTCACCGGCCCGCCATCGCAGCGCCAGCGAGCCACCGCCGAGGCTCGCCCGTGCCCGCCAGCGACTCACGGCCGACTCGAGCGAGCGGTCGCGCCGCGACGACCTCGCGGGCGCGGATCCCAAAACGCCGCCGTTGATCTCGCGCTCGAGCCGCTCCAGCGCCACCGCGGCCAGATGCGCCGAGCCTTCGACGACGCGGGGCGCCGCTCCCGACCCGGCTGCGAGGGCGATGCGACTGCAGCGGCCGCCGCAGCTCGTGCAGCGCCTCGTTGAGCACGGTGCGGCGGCGGCCGGCCCGCAGTTCCCTGACCGTGACCGCGGCCGCGATCGAGGCGGCGAGCGGCCAGCCGGCGACGATCGCGGCCAGCTCCGTCATCCGTCGAGGAGCCGGTAGCCGACGCCCCAGCAGTTGACGACGTAGCGGGCCCGCTCGGGATCGAGTTTGCGCCGCAGCCGGCTCGCGTGCGAGTCGAGCGTGCGGGTCTTTGTCGGAGTTCGGTAGCCCCAGACGTCGCCGAGCAGCTCGCGCTTCGAGAAAACGCGATGGGGATCGGAGGCGAGCACCCGCAGCAGCGAGAACTCCTTGTTGGAAAGCTTCAGCTGCCGCCGCCCCACCCAGGCCAGCCGCCGCGCCGGGTCGATAACGAGCTCCCCCACCCGGCACGGCCCGTCCCGCCGTTCGAGACGACGCCGCAACACAGCGCCGATCCTGGCCCGCAGCTCGGGATAGTGGAAGGGCTTGACCAGATAGTCGTCGGCGCCGAACTCGAGGCCGCGCACCCGGTCGTCATCGGCTCCCCGCCCGGTGAGGACGATCACCGGCAGGCGCGGGTCGAAGCGCGAGACGACCCCGTCGGCGCCGCGGATCTCCTGCAGCACGTCGAGCCCCGAGGCGTCCGGAAGCGTCAGATCGAGCAGCATCAGGTCGGGCTGCTTGTAGCGGCAGAGCCGCAGCGCGTCGGAGGCGCTGGGTGCCGGCAGCACGCCGATAGCGGTCGGCGACAAGGTGGTCGCAGAGCAGCTCGAGCGTGGTGGTGTCGTCCTCGCAGACGACGACGCTGGCGATCTCTCGTCTCTGGGGCAACATCACCCCTCTAAGGGACGAGCCGCGAAAACTCTCCCCCTTCTGCGTGGACTTTGCGGGGCCGAGCGCAGCAGGCGCGCTTTCGACGGGCAGCTCGAGCACCGCGGCAGCGCGGCGCTCCCACGCGAGCCGGCGCGGCGGGACGCTCCGCCGGACGGAGATCGGCTCGCGATACGCATCGAGGAAGACGAGATCGAGCGCGAATCGCATGCCGAAGGTGTGGATGCTGGAGCAGCGCGGGATCAGCAGGCCGGCGCCGGCCTCGTCACGGTCGAGATGGCCAAGGCCGAGCAGGCGAGCACGGAGGTCGGCGGCGTCCGGCACCTCGTGGCCGAGCAGCGTGACGGTCGGAAGGCGACACAGGCGAGGGGCGAGGGCTCCATGGGCCATGCGATGTGAAGGGCACAGCCGACCGATCTCTCCCCCACTGCGGTTCGCAGAACCGCGGGTCGGGTATCTAGCCTGAGCCGATGACGCCGAGCGGCAGAGTCGCGGTCTTCGGACCCAACCCGATGCTCTCGATCACGGTCGAGGCGCTGACCGCCGAGGGCGGCGACGACATCCACCTGCACGCCGCCGGCCAGGGTGTCTGGGTCGCCCGCATGGCGGCCGAGCTTGGTGCCGAGGCGGCACTCTGCGGCTTCATCGGAGGCGAGGCCGGGACGGTCCTGCGACCGCTGCTGGAGCAGCTGCCGATCGAGCTGTCCCTGGTCGAGACCGCCGAGGCGAGCGGCTGCTATCTGCACGACCGGCGTAGCGGCGAGCGCGTGCCGCTTGCCCAGAGCGCAGCGATGCCGGCATCGCGGCACGAGATCGACGACCTCTTCTCGGTCGCCTGCGCGGCGGCGCTCGACGCCGACGTGCTCGCCATCTGCGGGCCATATCCCGATGCGGCGCTGCCGCTGGAGATCTACGGCAAACTGGTCGCCGACGTCGGGGCGAACGGGACGCCGAGCCTCGTCGACCTCTCCTCCCCCCGCCTCGACAGCGCCCTGGAGGGCAAGCCGGCGCTGGTCAAGATCAACGACTGGCAGCTCGCCTCCTTCATCTCAGGACCGGTCGACGGCGACACCAGGTTGCGGGCGGCGGCGGAGCGGCTGCTCGAGGCGGGCGCCGGGACCGCGATCGTCACCCGCGCCGAGGAGCCGGCTCTGGTCCTTCGCGGCGACGAAGCCTGGACCCTGACCCCGCCCCACTTCGAGCGCGGCGCCCGTGAGGGCTGCGGCGATGCGATGATGGGCGCGCTGACCGCCTGCATGGCGCAGGGACGCGAGTGGGAGGAGACGCTGCGAATCGGCGCTGCCGCGGGTGCCGCCAACTTCCTCCGCAACGGCCTCGGCAGCGCCGACCGGGCAACGGTCGAAAAGCTCGCCCGGCGGGTCGAGCTGCGGCCACTCCACTAGGACGGTCTCCCGCTAGCCCGCTGGCGCCTTTGTATGTCTATTTCTGACAAAAGCGCCAGAAGATCACTCAGAGAACGGGGCTGAAGGGAACGTTCAGGTCGTCCCCAGCGACGATCGCTCGCGGAGCGGTCCCGGCCATCCACTCCAGGTGCGGTCGCATCGCGTCAACCTCAGCCAGCCTTTTGAAGGCCTCCGCGAGGTGGACGGGACGGCCGCCGTGCGAGGAGTGCGAGTCGCTGCTGAGCACGTGGACGAGGCCGGCCTCGGCCAGCGACCGCATGCCCGTCGCGGTCCGCTCGCGCAGGAAGAAGTCGGCCGTCGCCTGGATCAGGGCGCCGTCGCCGATCAGGCCGGCGATCCGATCGAACATGTCGGCCGAGAGATGTCGCTCGGGGTGGGCAATCAGGGCCCGGTAACCGCGCTCGGCGAGGTGCGCGACGCAGCGCGCCAAGCCGTCGCCGAGCGGCCCGGGAGCCGGCTCCAGCAGCACCCAGCTGCCGCTGCCCAGCGCGACCTGCGCCAGCTCCTCGTCGCTGAGGCCCTCGACCGCGGTCGCGGCGACCTCGCCGCCCGTGAGGACCGTGACCGGGACATCCTCCTCACGTAGCCGCCGATTGATCGCCTCGACCCGGTCGGCAACCTCGTGGATGCGGACGTCGTGGTCGTGGCGGATGTGGGGCGTGGCGCAGATCGCCTCGATCCCATCGTTGGCCGCCTGCCGCGCCATGCCGGCGCTGTCGCGGATGTCGAGTGCCCCGTCGTCGACGCCGGGGAGGATGTGGCAGT
The DNA here is from genome assembly GCA_963844395.1 of uncultured Solirubrobacterales bacterium. Taxonomy (GTDB): domain Bacteria; phylum Actinomycetota; class Thermoleophilia; order Solirubrobacterales; family 70-9; genus VRUE01. The sequence goes on from CAWJNX010000001.1 coordinate 279,017, forward strand.
GGAGGTCGATCAACGCGCAAAACCTCGTTCAGGGGCTGTCGCCTGAGGGCACGAGGCTACGATGACAGGCATGATCCAACACCTGCTTCGCCGGGCTAGCGAGGCGGAATGGCTTCAACTCGAATGAACAAGAAGACGACCCGCAGAGGGAACTACGAGTCGGGCTCCGACTACGTGCTCGAGTACGGCGAGCTCCGCTTCGCCTTCAACGAGGGGGACTTCGGCCAGCGCGTCGAGCAGGCCGCGGTGAAACTGGGCTTCGTCCAGCAGGGCCTCAGCCAAGCGAGAGCTCGACGATCTGCTCGACCTAGCCGTCAACGGCGAGATCTCCGAGCCCAGCTCCGAGCTCGGCGAGCACATCAACGAGAACTGGGACGAGCTGGTCGGCCCCTCCAACCGCAGCCTCGTCCACTGGCTGCGCCGCCTCGTCTTCCGCGGCGCCTGGCTCGACCAGCGGGTGAAGGAGGGCGAGCTCGACGTCGTCTACGACGAGCACACCCAGACCTTCGGCTACGTCCAGCCCGAGCGCAGCAACGAGCTGATCGAGCTCTCCCGCGAGCCCTCCTGGCGCCGCATCGCCTACCGGCGCTGAGCGCCTGCCGCGCGCACCTCGTCGGGCTGAATTACCTGCTCGCTGCCATCCGGGTAAATAACCACGATCGGCTTGTCCTCGAGGAGGCGTCGATTCATGGCCCTGTCGAAGCCAGGCATGTCCGCAGGCACGAAGACCGAGTCGTTAGGGACATCGATCTCGTCAGCGAGCAGCAACTCGGTCACGCGATCGAAAGCCAGTTCAGTCGCCGGCGTGTTCTTCCCCGCTATGGCTCCCATCGGTCCACCATCCCTTCCCAATTTGCCTTGATCTCGTCGATCGCCGCAGGTAGGTCGAGTCTAGCGTCACCTTTTGTCGGCAACGCTTCGGCGGCGAGCTTTTCGCCACGCCGGATCCGATGCCTCTCCGGATCTCCATGCGCATTGTCATACACGCAGACTGCGCAAACTCGGTCTTCGACTTTGACACAGAGAACCGCCGCCCAATCCAAACCCTTCTCCTCGTCGCGCCGCATGCGCACGGCGATCCATGCATCACGCATCCCGATCCAGGCGTCCTCGGCAATTTCGATCTCGAATCGCTTCTCCTCGTTCCCCACCGAGGGACAAGGAAGCTGGAGCTAAAACTCTCCCCCCGCGTGGGATTAGAGGCTCGCTACTAGCGAGAGCTAGAGCTAACTCGTCCGCTCGACTGCGGCGACCACGGTGAGGGTGCCGTTGCCAGTGGTCGCTTCGCGACCTGCGTCGAAGAGCTGCTTGGCGCCCTCGGTGTCGCCGTAGCTCTCGGCGAAGCGACTCAGCGAATCGACCAGGACGATCACGTCCTCGCCGCTGCCGGCGCGGCGGGCCGCTTGGGCGAGGGCGTCGTCGGCGTGGCGGGCCTGGCCCGCGGCGACGATCTCGGCCTGCGGCGCCTCGCGCCGCCAATCGGCCAGCTCCTCGGGTGTGGGGTCGATCAGCAGAGCGATCGGGTCGGGGCCGCTGGAGGCCCCGGCAAGCTCGGCGGCCAGACCGCGCAGCAGCGCAGTGCAGCCCTGGCGGCTCTCGGCGTAGACAATCGCCTGCCGTCCGGCGACGGCGGGCAGCAGCAGATCCTGGACCCGCAAGGACTTGGAGCCGCGCCGGCCCCAGCGGCGGCGCCGTTTGCGTTTCGGGCGGCCACTCGGCGGTGGCGTCGTCGCCGAGGGCGTCGTCGCCGGAGTGATCGAAGGCTCTGGTTTCGCCTCGGGGGCTCGATTCGGCTCACGGCCCCCCGGGCGCTGCTCCCGCGGTTTGTCCTCGCGCGGCGCACGCGCGATTTCCGCTCGTCGGCCCCCGCGCGGTCTCTGCGCTGGCGACCACCGCGCGGTTTCTCCTCGCGGCTCGCCCCGTCGGGCGCCGCTGCGACTCGCCGCGACGCTCGGGTTTCGGCTTGGCCCGGCCACCGGCCCGCCGGCAAGCTTCTCGATCAGCTCGGCACGCGGCAGCATCCGGTAGCGCTCCACGCCGGCCTCGGCGGCGAGCGAGTGCAGCTCGCCCAGGTGCTTCGACTCCAGTTCGGTCTTGTTCACGGGCGGCAGGCTATTCAACCGGCGGTCGCGAGGCGCTTCCGCGTCAGCTCGCCCAGCCACTCGCCGAACTCCGGGCGGCTCTTCCAGTCGGCCCGGAACTTCGCCGCGCCCGCCTCGGTCAGCGGGTGGTTCAGCATCTGGCGCAGCACCTTGGCCGGGATCGTCGCGATCTCGCAGCCGAGCCTTGCCGCGGTGACGACGTGCTCGGGGTGGCGGATCGAGGCGGCGATGATCTCCGCGGTCATGCCCCCGGCCCGCAGCGAGTCGGCAATCTCCTCGACCACAGCGGTCGAGTCGACCGAGATGTCGTCGAGCCGGCCCATGAAGCAGGAGACATAGGTGGCGCCGGCCGAGGCGGCCAGCAGCGCCTGGGTCGGCGAGAAGACGAGGGTCATGTTGACCGGGATGCCTTCGCCGGTCAGCACGCTGGTCGCCTCGAGGCCCTGCTCGTTGAAGGGAACCTTGACGACGATGTGCTCGTGCAGCTCGCGCAGCGCCCGGCCCTCGTCGAGCATGGCGCCGACGTCCTGCGAGACGACCTCGGCGGAGGTCGGTCCGCCGACCAGCTCGCAGATCCGCTTGATGCTCTCGCCGGGGTCGCCCTCCTCCTTGGCGAGCAGCGAGGGATTCGTGGTGGCGCCCGCGAGGACGCCCCAGGCGGCGATCTCCTCGACCTCGGCGACGTTTCCGGTATCGATGAAAAGTCTCATGGGGCCCAGGTTAGTGAAGGGGCTAGACGGTTGAAGCCGGATCCGCCGCGGCCGGGTCGACGCCGGCCTCCGCCGCCGCCGCCGGCCAGGCCTCCGCCTCGCGCTTGACCTGCCGCCGCGACCAGCCCAGCTCCCTGCCCATCGCCTCGGCGACCGGCCGGACGGCACCGGTGCGTCGCGCAGCTGCGGCGCGGCGAGGATGCCCAAGCGGGTGCGGCGCAGCAGCACGTCGGCGACGCTGCGGGCCTGCTCGAGCCGGGCCGCGACCGCCGCCTCGGCCACCAGGTCGGGACGGCCGGGGACGATCGGCGCGGCCATCTTCGGGTCCTTCCAGGCCAGGTCGAGGACCGCCCGCGTGGCGTGGCCGTAGCGGAAGGCGAGCTGGGCGATCGTCTCCTCCCCCACCCCCTCCGGCCCCTCCAGGTCCTCGCGCCGCGCCTCCATCCCGAGCGGGATCTCGGCGGTGTGGCAGGGCGCCTCGCGACCCTCGCGCTCGACCAGCCGGTCGACGGTCTGCTTCGCCATCCGCCGCCAGGTGGTCAGCTTGCCGCCGGTGATCGTCAGCATCCCCGACGAGGTCTCGTACAGCTCCGCTTTGCGCGAGATGTCGACCGACTTCTTCGGGTCGCCGGTGGAGATCAGCGGCCGCACGCCGGCGTAGGCGCCGACCAGATCCGAGCGCTGCACGGACGTGCCGAAGAAGGCGTTGACCGCCTCCAGCAGGTACTCGACGTCGTCGCCTCCCGGGCGCGGGTGGTCGATGTCGCCGTCGAAGTCGTTGTCGGTGGTGCCGACCAGGGTGCGGCCGTACCAGGGCAGGGCGAAGACCGCCCGGCCCTCGCCGGCCGGCACGACGCAGGCGGCGCTGCCGGTCGAGAGGTCGGCGCGGTCGAGCAGCAGGTGGGTGCCGCGGCTGGGCGCGATCCGCGGCACGTCCTCCTCCTCGACGACCTCGGCGCGGATTCGGTCGGCCCAGACGCCGGTCGCGTTGACGACGTGATCGGCCTCGACCTCGAAGCGCTCACCCGACTCGGCCTCGACGAAGGCGACGCCGGATGCTTTGCCGCCGTTGGTCCGCAGCTCGGTCACCTCGGCGCCGTTCAGCGTCACGGCACCGAAGCGGTGCGCCTCGCCGAGGATGGTGAGGACGAGCCGCACGTCGTCGGTCTGGCAGTCGTAGAAGAGGTAGGCGGCCTTCGGGTCGCGCGGCTCCAGCGAGGGGACCAGCTCCAGCAGCTCGTCGCGATCGACGATGCGGTGGCGGTCCGGCGACCAGTAGAAGTCGGCGTCCTCTTCCTTCGAGGAGCGCATCTCGCGGCGGCTGCGGCCGACCCGCGTCGTCGCCATCACGTCGTACATGTTGAGCCCGATCCCGAGCAGGCGGTCACGCCGCTCCTCGGCGAAGGAGGGGACGAGGAACGGCGTCGGATAGACGAGGTGCGGCGCCAGCTGCACCATCAACTGGCGCTCCAGCAGCGCCTCGCGGACCAGTCCGAGGTCGAAGTTCTGCAGGTAGCGGAGGCCGCCGTGGACCATCTTCGAGGAGCGGCTGGAGGTGCCCGACGCGTAGTCGTCGCGCTCCAGCAGCGCCACCGAGTAGCCGCGCGAGGCGGCATCGAGGGCGACCCCGGCGCCGGTGATGCCGCCGCCGATCACGACCACCTCGAAGCGCTGCCCGGCGATCGCCTCCAGGGCCGCGGCGCGGGAGAGCATCAGCCGAGGAAGACGGTCGTCTGCTCGACGGGGGGACGCTCCGGGGGCTGCTTCTCCTGGCGGGGCCCACCGAGATGCAGCAGGGCGACGAAGCGCTCGTCGTCGGGGAGCCCGACGGCATCACGGCCCTCATCGGTGCGCAGAACGCCGGGCGTGCGCCAGTAGCCGGCCCAGCCGCGGCCGTGGGCGGCGAGCAGGACGATGTAGGAGGCGACGGCGGTGGCGTGCAGGTCCTCCTCGTCCTGGACCGGATCGCCGCCGAGCGCGCAGGAGACGACGATCAGGGTCGGGGCGCGGTCGAGCTTCGCCGCGCCCTCCGGCCCCGCCGCCCCCTTCAGCCGCACCAGTGCGTCCGGCCCGACGACGCGGAAGCGCCAGGGCGCGGTCAGGTTGTGGTTTGGCGCCCAGCGCGCCAGCTCCAGCAGCTCCTCGATCTCCTCGCGCGGCAAGCGGCTCGGAGCCGAAGGCCTTGTGGGTGCGACGCGTGCGGATCGCGGTCTCGAGGTCCATCGCTGCAACATAGCCCTCGATCCCGCTCCAAGTCTCAAGTCTCTGTGTCGGAAGAGTCATTTCTCTGTGAAATGAGTGTGAAATGGCTTGAAATGGCGGATTCGGCCGCTATGGTCGCTGCCGGCGGAGGGTGACGCCGTCAGGTGACGGCAAGTGTTTGACAACCACTGGTTCGGGCTAACTCCCGAATAGGGTTCGAGTCCCTCGCCCTCCGCTGAAATCACCGGAGCGCGAGGGGCAGGTTGAGGTGCAAGTGTCACGCGGCCTGCGGAGGTAGTTGCCCCGCTTTACGACCTCCCCTCGTTTTCTCCCCAAGACTCGATCCGTAGTTGGTAGCCTTTTAAATCGGTTGTCAGGCACTTGCCACCTAACGGCTTCACCCAGATTCGGCCCGCTTTGCGGGCCGTTTCATTTCTAGGAGGCGGTTCCGCGGAACCGCCTCAGCGTGCGTGACGAGGCTGGGAGTTACCAGCCGAAGCGACGCCCGAGGAAAAGGACGCCGCCGAGGGCCAAGCCGCCGGTGCCGAGGCCGATGCCAACCGGAGCCCAGGGCTCGGGGTCGGACATTTCGCTCGCTTCGAAGGGCGGCGCCACGGGCTGGGGGGCTTCGGGTGCGTCTCCCTCCGGACCGTCGGACTCTCCCGGGATGCCGGGCAGGGGGGCGGCACCGCCTGGTGGTATTTCCGGCGAGGGCCCCACTTCGCCGGGTGGGACCGAGCCAGGCGATTCGGGCGGGGTCGGAAGCGAGCCGGCTTCGCCCGCCGGCGGGGGCGCGATCGATCCTGGGGAGACGCCTGGAGCCGGGGCCGGATCGGGCTTCGGCTCACGCGGGACCTCGGAGACCGGGAAAGCCTCGCCGGCGACCGCGGCGAGGACCTGGCCGGTGACCCAGATGCGGGTCTGATCGCTCGTCGCGGAGTAGTCGTAGTGGCCGTTACCGCTGCGGCGGGCGGCGAGGTAGTCGAGGGCGCTGTCGCCACCCTCGCGGATCGTGGCGGGATCGGAGCCGACCGCGAGCATCCCCTGCACCGCCCACGCCGTCGACTGAGCGTTGACCGCGCCGTTGCCACCGGTGACGAAGCCGCCGTTCTGTCGCTGCGCCTTGCGCAAGTAGGTGAGCGCGTCAACGGCCGGCTTCGTGTGGGGCATGGCCTGCATCACGGCGCCGGTGCCGTCGGCGGTGCTGGGCGAGCCCGGCACGTCACCCCAGCCGCCGTCGCGGTTCTGGACTTTGGCGAGCCAGGCGAGGCTGTGATCGAGGCTGCCGGTGGCTTCAGCCGCGCGCAGGGCGATCACCGCGAAGGCAGTCGAGCCTGGCCAGCCCGCGTAGGAGCCGTTGACGGCCCGCCGCTTGAGGAGCGCCTCGACCAGGTTGTGCCCGCTGAAGGAGCGTGGATCGACCCCGGCCCCCTGCAGGGCAAGGATCGTGCGGGCGAAGTCACCGGCGCTGTTCAGCTCGTCAACGTTGGCGCGCAAGAAGTCGACAGGGGTGTGCCCGCCGCGCGCGACGTCGAGCGGGTTGCGGCCGGCCGCCTCGAGGCCGAGCATCACCCAGGCCGTGGTCTCCGGGCTCGAGTCGCGGTCGGTCGAGGGCCCCCAACCGCCGTCGGCGTTCTGCACTTTGATCAGCCAGGCAACCGTCTTGCCGGTGTCGGCGGCCTGCGCCCGCGCGGGCAGGACCGTGGCGAGGGCAAGCGCCAAGAGCAGGACCGAGGCAACCGCAGGCGTGCGCCACTCGAAGCGCTGCCGGAAGCGGGCCAGCATCCGCACCATCGCCGGCCCGGCGATCAGGGCGAGGACGACGTTGCCAGTTGCGTGGGCGAGTTCGAATGGAACCGCGCGCGCCTCTAGCACCAGGAACCGCTCCAGCGAAAGCTCGCCTCCGTAGGTCGCCATCAAAGAGAAGTTCAGCAGAGCGCCGTAGGCAACGGCAGCCAGCCCGCATGCCGCCGCCAACGTCAGGCGTCCGGCATTGCGCACGCCGAGCGCCAGCGCCGCCCCGAAGATCCCGCACATCCCCCAGCCGGCCATCTGCCACGGAGTCCACGGGCCCTGCCCGAGCCAGAAGTTGGAGACCAGCCCGGCGAGCGCCCCGACCGCGAAGCCCGGGGCGGCGCCGAGCGCGTAGCCGGCGAAGAGGACGATGTCGGTGGTGGCGACGACGTTGGGAATCGCCGCGAAGGCGACGCGGCCGGCGACCGCGAGCGCCGCCAGGGCGGCGACGAGCGCCACCACTTGCGAGGTCGGCCGGCTGCGCTCGTACCAGGCGAAGCCGCCGATCAGGACCGCACCCAGGATCAGAAAGCTGGCCAGCTCCCAGCTCACCGGCCGTCGGCTCCCAGCGCCGCGGCGCCCTGCTCGGGGGTGATGACGCCCGGCAGGTCGAGGATGCGGGCGACCTCGGTGGCGAAGTACCAGCCGCCGGACAGCACCTCGGAGGCCGAACCGTCGGCAATGACGATCCCATCGCCCATCAGCACAACTCGCTGCGCGAAAGCAGCCGCGAACTCGACATCATGAGTTGCGACCACGACCCCCGCCCCGCGCTCTGCAAGTTCGCCCACCAGCTCGGTCAGATCCTGCTTGCGCGTGCGGTCCATCCCGCGCGTCGGCTCATCCAATGCGACTAGCCCGGGTAGCTCATCGCCCTGCAGGTGCCCCGCCAGCGCTATGGCCAATGCCAGCCGTTGTTGCTCACCGCCCGATAAATCGCGTGGATCCCTCTCGACCGCATGCTCCATGCCGACGATCCGCAGCGCAGCCATCCCCTGCTCACCGGGCAGCTCGTCTCCAACCCGCTCCCTGACCAGGTAGTCGCTGGGATTTTGGCTCAACAACGCAATGCCGCTTGGAGCCTCCGCCTTGCCGCGCACCGGATCGACGAGACCCGCAATCGTCCGCAGCACGGTGCTCTTGCCGGCCCCGTTGCGGCCCATCAGCGCCACGCGCTCCCGTCGTTCGACTCTCAGATCTATTCCTCTGAGGACATCTCGTGCAGCCTGCCGCACGTCCAACTCGACCCATAGGTCTCGTACATCGGCAGCCATGGTGTTGGGGGAGGGTCGGGGGTCCCGACCGCGCGCTGGGCTACCCCCCGCGAACGCTTCCGTTGACGCAAGGGTGTCGCGAGCGTCGCGGACTCCAGTGGGCAGGGGTTCGATGCCCACCAAAGAGAACATGCGCGCAGCGGGCGTCTCCAGAGCTGCGTCAACGTTCTGGGCCCAGGTGAGGAAGTCAGTCGGCCGTCCGTCGAAGGCGATCGAGCCCGAATCCATCGCGATGACGCGATCGGCAGCGGCCAGGCACCGCTCCAGGCGATGCTCGGCGAGGAGGATCGTCACTCCCCACTCCTCGTTGAGGCGACGCAGCAGCCAGATCAGCTCGTCGCCGGCAACGGGATCGAGTTGCGAGGTTGGCTCGTCCAGGAGAACCAGCTTCGGTCGGGTTACCAAGGCGGCGGCTAGAGTGACCCGTTGAAGCTCTCCGCCTGAAAGCGTGTCGACAGTGCGACCGAGCAGGTGAGGGATCGCGAGGGCAAGCGCGGCCTCCTCTACAGCCCGGGCGCAAGAGGCTTCTGAATGTCCCCGCATCTCCAGTGGCAACCCGATCTCGGCCGCAACGGTGGTTGAGACGACCTGGGTCTCGGGGTCCTGGGCTACGTAGCCGACCGCTGCGGCCAGCTCGCCTGGGCCGGTTGCGATCGCGTCGATGCCGGCGACGGTGACGCTGCCGTCGATCTCGCCTCCGTGGAAGTGCGGGACTAGGCCGCAGGCGGCGCGGAGCAGGGTTGACTTACCCGATGCCGAGCGGCCGGCGAGGAGGGCGAACTCGCCGGGGGCGAGGGTCAGGGAGATGTCGTTGAGGGCCGGGTCGGTCGCGTTTGGGTAGCTGTAGGTGAGACGCTCGATCGCGAGGGAGGGAGCGAAGCGGGCCGGGCTGGCGAGCTCAGGCATTCGACGCCTCCAAAGGCTTGGGGCCTGAAGCCTGCCGGGTGCGGGCCAGCACGTCGCGGCTGCCGCCGCAGCGGTGCCAGGCCGGCGGCGATCGCGACCGCCGAGACGACCAGGGTTGCGGGCGTGACGGCCATCTCCACCGTCGGGTAGGCGCTGAAGCCGTCGGCGCCGAACAGCTTGCCGGCGACTGCCAGCGGTGAGGATCGTGGTGGCGATTGCGTAGAAGCGCGTGTCGTAGCGGGAGCGGCAATCGGAGCAGCCTTCACACGGACCGCCGGTAGAGCGCGAGCTTGCCGAGCTCGAGGTCGCTGGCTCCAGTCCGTACCCCCGCAGCTCCAAAGTTGCAGCTACATCGACCGCTCGGTCCAACGATCCCGGCGAGAAGACGGCGGGCGAGCGGCGCCCGTCCTACCGGGGCCGCGGCCGGGCCACGCAGCCGCCCGGCGTCGCGGAGGCGTGCCGCGTCGGCGGCGGCCACCGGCACGAGGCGGGAGATCAAGGTCGCAGTCAGCGCCGAGCGTCCGGCGAAGGGGCGCAGCGCGCGCAGCACCCGGTCGGGATCGACGCAGGCCGAGTAGACGGCGAAAGCGACCATCGCGACGACGGCGCGCAGGCCGATCACGGCTCCGGCCGCGATCGCCTCGCCCGTCACGTCGACCCGGCCCAGTAGCGGCCACTCGCCGAGCCGGGCAAGGACCGTCTCACCGCGGTCGACGACCAGCGCGTTGACGGCGACGATCAGCAGCGCCAGCGTCAAGCCCATCCGCAGCGCCGCCCGCACCGCGGCGCGGGCGCCGGCGATCGTGCCGGCCAGCATGGCACCGAGTCCCACCGCGACCAGCACGACCGGGCTCGAGTAGAGGAAGGCGACCGCGACGAGGGCACCGAGATAGGAGACGGCGGCAGCCGGCGAGGCCGACTGCAGCGGCCCGGGGCGCGGCGTGTAGGCAAAGGGAGATCTCATCGCAGTGGCAGCGGCATCTCCTCGCCGCCCTCCGTTGCCACCGCGTAACGCCCCCGGAGAGTGGTGGCGTCAAGCAGGCGGGTGGCGGCGCGGACTCCAGCCCCGCTAGCCCCGCTGACGATCCAGACCGGAGGCGCCCCGAAGCGGCGCGTCGCTGCGACCAGGCCAGCATCGGGCCCGAACGCACGCGCCTCCCCCCCGCCTTCGTCGAGCCCGACGAGCCGGTACCGGTCGTCCCACAGCTCGAAGTCGGCGAAGACGCCGCTTTCCTGCGGGCCGTCCTCCAGCTGCGCCGCGGCCGGATCGCGCCTGACCCGCGCCCAGGGTCCGACCAGCACCCGGATCGCGTCCTCGGCTCCGACCAGCACCCGGATCGAGTCCTCAGGCGAGTCCGAGACGAGGGCCGCCCCGGCCCGCCGCAGCCTGCCTTGCACCGCACCGCATAGCGAGCGGCCGGCCATGCAGACGACCGCGGTCAGCCGCCGCTCGTCGTCGTAGCCGTCGCGGAACGGCTGCGGCCAGGAGCCGACCACCGCCGGGACCCGCAGCGCCGCCGACCAGTCGCGGTAGTCCCACCAGATCTCCTCGCCGCCGCGCAGCTCATAGTCGGCAGCCCCAACGCTCGCCTCGACCCCGTTGACGTAGTACAGCCAGTCCCAGGAGCGACCCTCGTCGCGGGTCGCCCCCAGCCCCTCGATCGCCTCGACGAAGTCGCCGCTGTAGCGGGTCGAGATCTCGGCCTCGCGGTCGAGCACTCTCATCACCGTGTCCGACTCGGCGACCTCCTCGGTCGCGGGCGGCAGCAGCGGCTCCGTCCCGTAGTCGCGGGTCACGGTCAGCGAGACCTCGCCGACCCCTTCGCCCGAACCGAGACCGCAGCCGGTGGCCGCGAGCGCCGCCGAAAGCAGCGCGATCGCGACCGCCGTGCCGCGGTTCGGATTCATCGCATCAGCCCTGCGGGCACTTCCCGCCGACGCAGACGGCGACCCGGTTGGACGGGATCTCACCCGACTCGCGGGCGATCAATCGCCTCGGCTTAGTGAGGACCACCGTGGTGCGGCCGTCGGCGCCGGTCGGCGACTGGGCGCCGCTCACCGTGACACCCGCCGCCGGCTTGCGCTTGCCTTTTTCGTCGTAGGAGAAGACGCGGACCGCGAACGGCTCGCCCGCCGTCGTCCGCCGCGGCGCTTCCAGCCACAGCTCATCCGGATAGGGGAAGCCCGGCGCCAAGTACCAGAGCACTTCGTCGCCGGCGCGCACTTTCAGCGAGTCGCCACCGACGCTCGCGCCCTTGTGGTTGACCTTCAGGTACCAGGAGGCTTTGCCGTGGACGACGCTGCCGCCGACCCCGCAAAGGCCGAGGCCGAAGTCGAACGCGTCGGTGATCAGAAGCGGCTTTAGCTTCTGGGTGAAGCGGGCCGCCTGGATCAGCATGCCGAGCGCGGTCGGGCCTTTCACGGTCACCGTTTTGCCGCTGCCGCCCGTCCCAGGCCCGAAGCAGTTCGCCTTGGGACTGGTCTTGACCGACGCGGTAGTCGCGCCGAACGAGTCTTCGGCGAGGATCGAGCCGCCGGTATTGACGACCCGCAGGTCGGCGACGGGCCCCTTCGCGACGGCGACCGCCGCCAACGAGAGGGACAGGACGAAAGCCAGCGCGCACGTGGCGACCAGCCGGAATGGAATGAGTCTTGGCATTTAAGCCACCCTTTCCTCGAGGGTTGTCATGGCTGGCCGGGGACAGGTCTCCTGGCTTCCGGGATAGTTGACCGCACCTTCCCGGGAACTCTGTGTCGCCCCCAGTGGCTGACGCAAACGCGCCTGCGGCTTCCTTGGCCCGGTCACAGTGGCGGGACCGCGCCGGTTTCGCACCGGACTTCCCTTGACCACCGACCGTATGTACGCGGCGAGTGTATACGGCTCGCGTTACTGAACTGTCCAGCGCCGTCCGGCTGCTACCCATCTCGCGAACACCGGATCGACCAAGCCAAGAGGGGTGTCGCGACCGCGTCCCGTGTGGGCGAGTAACCCCTCTTCCACCAGGCGAACCGCAGCATCGTGAGCGGCTGAGCCGGCGGGCAAACCGTAGATCTCCCGCGCGATCTTGCCGGTGAGGCTCTGAACGCCGGCCGCCAGGGTCTCCACGACACCGGCCTCGATGCGCGAGAGCGAGTCCCAGGTTGCCTCGAAGTCGCCCTGAAGATAGTCCCACGCCTCTTCGTATGCCTCTGCCCAGGCATCCTCGCCAGCCATGGCCCCCGGATCGGTATGGCGCCAGAGCAGGTGGGCAAAGAGCATCGCGCGCTGCGGGTGACCGTCGACCAAGTCAAGTAACGAACCAAGCGGCTCGCCTGCGTCACGGTCGGTGCGCTCGAAGCGTTCCGCTATGTAATCCGCCAGAGCCTCGCGCGGAAGACGGCCGAGCTCCAACGGCGCCGCCTGCCCGTAGAAAGGTCGCCGTCGATCGGCGAACAGCGATCGCATCATTCCCGGATGCGAGCCGGAGAACACGTAGGTGACACCGGCACCGTGATGCTGGATCACACTGCGGATCGAGGCGGCCAGCCCTGCCTCGAGAACAACCTGGAACTCGTCGAAGGCGACGAACATCGAGTGACCGGTTCGCTCGTGCAACTCCAGCGGCAGATCAAGGGCGTCGAGCAGTGCCCGCTCTCCTGCCTCTCCGGCTCCGACCGAAACCGAGGCCCCGGCAAGTGGGGTCTGCACGCCGACTTGGGCGCCGCGCCGACGCAACCCGGTGAGCGCTTTGCGGAAAGGCCCTCCTGAGAGGACCTCGTAGGCCCGCTCGATCTGCGCAGCCATCTGGCCCGCGGTGCGTACTCCGTAAAGATCGACAAGCACCGCACCGACGCCGCCGGCACGTGCATCGGCGATTGCGCGATGCAGAAGACTCGTCTTGCCGTAATCGCGAGGGCTCGAGAGACGAGTACTGACCCCCGCCTGACAACGCTCTGCAAGAAGAGCGAGCTCTGCCTCGCGATCGACCAGGTCCTCTGGATCGAGGGGCCGGGCAAACACGAACGGATTCGTGATTCTACGTGGCTGACGTGCCATTTCGTACGTTGAAACGTAGCAAATTCCACGTTGCTGGCGTAGATTCCACTTTATTCGTCCTCACGGCCGATCCGAGATCGGCCTTCCAGATCTTCGTCCAGTCCGCTTTGGCTACCAAGTCTCGGTGCTTACGCTGTCATCGGTTCGGAAAACCGATCTGTTTATGGGAGGAAAGCATGAAGCAGGGGATCTGGCGGAATTCGCCGGCGTTGGTCGTGTCGGTGATTGCGCTGTTCGTGGCGCTTGGGGGCAGCGTCTATGCGGCAAAGAAAGCGAAGCTCGATGGCAGGGCGGTCAGGGCCAAGTCGTTGCCCGGCAACCGGCTGAAGCTGCGCTCGGTGCCGGCCAATCGGCTGAAGCCGGGTGTGCTGCGTGCCGGGGCGATCGGGACGCCGCTTACCGGTGCCGACATCAACGAGTTGACGCTGGGGCAGGTGCCGAGCGCTACCTATGCCGAACGGGCCGACTACGCGGAGAGCGCCGGCGACGCGCAGACTGCTGTTGACGCGGTCAATGCTGTCAACGCCCAGACCGTCAACGGGCACAGTGCCGGCTGCCTGCCCGGCACCCGACTCTTCGCCGGCGCCTGCTGGCAGAGCTCGCCGAGCGTCGCCTCCGCGACCGCGCCGCTGGCGGCTTCCGAATGCGCCACCCAAGGCGGCACTCTGCCCGATGCGTTGGATCTCGCTGCCTTTGCCGAAACAGCCTGGGGTGAATTTGCATGAAGGGGATGAGTGGTCGGGGGACATCACGAACGTGTCAGGCCTCAACGTCTACGGCGTCGTCACTGCCTCGGCGGCAGGCGGCGTGAACTCAGCCCTCTCGACCGCAACGAAGCGCTACCGCTGCGTGATCCCGCTCGTTAAGTGACCTTGCGGCGCCGCTTGGCTGGCCGCATCGCGAGCCAGCCGGGCAGGCGCTCTATGCTCCCCGATCAATGACTTGGCGCTCGCACAGTGGCCCGGCAACGCTCGGCGGGCGCCCTCGTGGCCCTCGCCTGCTTCGCCGTGGGCGCAGTCGCCGCCCCGGCTGGGGCTCCGGCGTCGATGCGGCTCCAGCCCGCCGCCCCCGCCGCACCCGGGGAAGCAGATCGCATCGCCCGTTACTGGACCTCCGAGCGGATGCGGACCGCGCGGCCGCTCGATCAGCGCGCGCGGCGCTGACGTCGTCGCCCAGGCCAGCTTCGCCCCGGTCGAAACGCCGACCACCGTCCCCTTCACCGTCAACGGCCGGCTCTTCGTCCGCCAGGGCCGCAAACGCGGCTTCTGCTCGGCGACCGCGATCAACAGCGCCAGCCGCCGGCTCGTGCTCACCGCCGGCCACTGCCTCAACTCCGGCCCGCGCAGCATCCGCGGCAACGAGCGTCTGGTCGCGCTACGTCGAGTTCGTGCCCGCCTACACCAACGGCACTGCCCCCTTCGGCGCCTTCGTCGCCGGCCGCAACGCGGTCTTCGCTGCCGCGGCACTGGGTCAGGTTCGGCAATCCCAACTTCGACGTCGGCGCGATCCTCACGCGGCCCAACGCCGAAGGAGTCAACGTCGCCGACGCGGTTGGCGGCGGCGCGACGATCCTCACCGACCGCGGTCGTCGTCAGGACTTCCAGACCTTCGGCTATCCCGGCAAATCGACCGCGATGCAGGGATGCGAATCGCCCTACGTCGGCGACGATCCCTTCACCTACAGGATCCCCGGGCCCGCCGACGATCGCGATCCGCTGCCACTGGGCGCCTGGGGCGAGCGGCGGCGGTTGGCTGATCGAAGGGGGCACCGCGATCAACGGGGTGACCAGCTACGGCAAACGCCGCGACCGCGTCCACACCTTCGGCCCCTACTTCAGTGGCAGCAACGTCGGTCGTCTCGTCGCCGGCATGTAGCCGGCCGCGAGCTGCTCAGGTGCCGAGCAGCTCGCGGTAGAAGCGGTAGTCGCGGCGCTCGGGCCGCAGGTTCGAGGCAAGCGCCAGGTGATGGCGGGCGCGCTCGGTCTGACCGGTCTTGGCCAGCGCCCGGCCCAGGCAGAAGTGGGCGTAGTCGTTGACCTGGTGGGTGTCGACCACGGCCTCGAACTCGGTCGCCGCCGCCGCGAACCGGCCAGCAGCGGAAGTAGGCGCGTCCCAGCGCCTCGCGCACCGAGGACTTCTCCGGCGCCCGCCGCGCCGCCGCCTCCAGCGGCGGCGTCGCCTGCTCGAAGTCGGCCTCCTCGAGCAGCTCGATCCCTCGCCGGTACAGCGCGAAGGTCGAGTCCGTGTCCCCGCTGGAGAGCATGCGCAAAGTGTAGGCGGCTCGCTCGACCGGCTCGGCAGCCCGACCGAGCCGGTCGAGCGAGCTGAGGGCGCTCAGCCCGCCTTGCTGATCGAGAGCGTCGGGAGGACGCACTGTGCCTTTTCGATCTTCAATCTGCTCACCCCCTTTCCCGGCTTTGTCGAGTCGCGGCTCATCACTCTCTAGTCTGATGAGTAGTTACTTGAACTTTTAGTAATTCATAACACAGAAATGTTTTGTCTGCACCAAGTCTTTTCGGTCACTACAGTGGAGCGATCTGAAACGCTGGATCGCTTAGAAAGGACTGCGACAAGTGGCGAAGCCCAAGAGGAATGGCAAAGCGAAGCGCAAGAGAAAGGTCAAAAAAGGATCGGAAATACTCGATCCGCGACTGGCAAAGGCCCTGGCGAACAGCCTCAGGGTGGAAATCCTCGCCGTGCTCAGCCACCGGCGGATCAGCCCCGTCGGCTACGTACGCGAGTACGGCGGCAAGCTGCCGAGCGTCGCCTATCACTTCAAAGTGCTGGAGGCCTACGAGTGCATCGAGCTGGCCGAAACGGTGAAACGACGGGGGGCGCTGGAGCACATCTACCGTTGCACCAAGCGCCCTCTGCTCGGTGACGGCGATTGGAAGCTGCTGCCGCTGTCGGTGCGCGGTGGTATCAGCGGCGCGATCCTGCAGACCCTGATCGAGCGCAGCCGGCGGGCGATCGAAGAGGGCACCTTCGACGCCCGCGAGGACCGTCATTTCACCTGGACGCCGCTCATGGTCGACCAGAAGGGTTGGAAGGAAACGACCGCGCTGCTCGCCTCCACCCTGGCGAAACTCGAGAAGATCGAAGCGAAATCCAACGCACGGCTGGCAAAAAGCGGTGCCGAGTCGATCCCGACCACAGTTGCGCTCGCCTGCTTTGAGTCCCCACCTGAAGATCCCAAGTAAAGCGGCCGATGCGAGCTGTGTTCTGCCCCCGGTCAGCGGGCCCGGGCCGCGGCGACCGTCTGCCGCAGCGTCTCACGGGCGTCGTGCAGCGGCTCCCAGTCGAGCTTCTCGCGGGCACGGTAGGTGTCCATCAAGACCGGGCGGCGGACTGCCTCGATCCAAGCTGCCTCGTCGGGGAGAAGCGGCAGGCGGGCGACCAGCTCGGCCGTCGCCGCGACGGCGAGCCGCGGCGCGGGGAGCGAGTGCCAGCCCAGCTCGGTGGCAAGATCGGCGATCGTCAGCTTCCCCGGGCCGGCCAGGTTGTAGGGACCTGGCTCGCCCACACCAGTCACGGCAGCGCAGAGCGCTGCCGCGACGTCGTCGTGGTGGACCAGCTGAAACGGCACGCCTGGATCGGGCAGGACCGGCCGCACCGCAGGCGCCTGCTCGAGCGCCCATTGCAGCGGCCTCGGCAGCCTGCGACCGACGGCGAGCAGGGGGATTAGCTCGAGCAGCAGCGGCGCCTGTGGGCCGGCGACGATGCAGGGACGGAAGACATAAGCGTCGGTGTCAGAGCCAGCCAATGCTTCGTTCAGCACCGTCTCGACCTCGGCCTTATGGGCCGAGTACGGGTGGCGCTCGCTTCCACGTACCGGCACCTCCTCGGTGAGCAGCTGGGGAGCACCGGGGTGAAAGCCGTAGGCAGCGACCGACGACGTGTAAACGAGCCGTTTCACGCCGGCCGCGGCGCTGAGCTCGAAGACGTTGCGCGAGCCGGTCAGGTTAATCTCGCGGCTCTCGGCGCCCCCCGCGACGATCGCAAAGGCGAGGTGAGCGACCACGTCGGCGCCCTCGACCAGCGCCTCAACCGAGGCTCGGTCGAGGATGTCGCCGCGTCGGTACTCCACCTTGTGCCAGCCGTGTGCGACCGGATCGAAGGGCCGCCGCGCCATGCCGATCACGCGCTCCACTTTGGGCGCCCGCTCCAAGGCGGCGACGAACGGCTTGCCGATCTCACCGGTCGGGCCGGTGACGGCGACGGTCAGCATCCGCTCATGAAATCACGCATAGGACGCAAGTCCCTCATCGCCCGCTAGAAACGAAACGTTTTTGTTTACCTCTTATTACGTTATTCGACTTGCTCTGTCTATTTTGCGCCAACTTCCAGATACTTCGGTTTGACCGAGCAGAGCGCTTGGCGGATCTTTGGCAGACAAAGGTGACAGGCAAACCCATCATCGATAGGAGGCAGTCCACGTGGATCCCAATTTGAGGAGAGTGCTCTCGCAGGCCGTAAGGGCGGAAATCCTCGAGCGGATCGCCACGCGTCCCTCCAGTGCCAGGCAGATCGCAGAACAGAGCGGTGAGCCGCTCTGCAGGATCACCTACCACACCGCGGTGCTCCATGAGACCGGCTGTATCCGGCCGCTCGATCCGAAGCACACCGATCCTGGCGAGCGCATCTACGAGGTCACCTCCCTGGCCTCCCCCCCACCGCGATTGCCACTCTCCGATTCGACCCATGGCCAGGCGATTGCCTCGATCCTGCGGCGTATCGTCGAGAAGGGCGGCGCAGCCCTCGAGGCAGGCACACTCAGCCGCGACGACAACCGCCTCAGCTGCCACTCACTCCTGCTTGACGAGCAGGGGTTACAGGAGACGACTGCGATCCTCGACGAGGCCGCGGAGCGGATTGCGGCCGCCAGGGCCGCCACCGCCCTACGGCTCGCCAGGACCGGCAAGAAGGGGCTCCGGGCGACGGTCGCCTTCGCCGCCTTCGAGTCTCCTCATGAAGAGCGCAGCGCCAGCTGAGTATCGGCTGCGGGCCGCTTAACACTTCTTGCCCGGACCCTCGAATCGGTCACCGCAGGGCGGGATCCAGAGGCGAATTCCCTGCAAGTAAGCGGTTGGCCTTTCGGCCTCTGAGGCGGGTCGGCCGACCCGCTCATCATCTGGTCAGGACTTTTGATGTACCGGGGTAGCACGGCCCAAGACCCGATGCTATAGTCCGAAAAAATTTAATGGTCGAGCGCTAAGCGACTACTTTTCGCGCACCAGTACCTTAATCGGCAAAAGGGTCGGCCTTGTACGCCGAAGATCCGGGTTCGAGCCCCGGCTGGTGCATTCGTTTATTCCGGGAGGAGTAGCCGCTGACGATGCACAACATCTTCGACTATTTTGACGATACTGCGGGAGGGGACGGGGACGAAGGTCTCTGGGCTCTGCGGGCCCCGTTCCGGCCGCACGACCGCTACGACGTGATGCTGGTGCCGCGGGTGCCGGAGTGGCGCGACGACGACGCCTCGCGCCAGGCGCTGGAGCAGCTCGAAGGCGAGCCGTGGGTGGACGCCGTGGAGTGCGACGGCGATTGCGCCTGGATGCGGCTTTCCAACAGCTGGATCGAGGAGAAGGGCGCTGCCCTCGAGGCCGGCGGAGCCGAGGCGGGCGCCCACACCGACATCGCCGGCGACCGCAGCTTCGCGCTCAACTTCTGGGACGCCAACTCGACCAAGGCGCTGCACATCGGCCACCTGCGCAACCTCGCCCTCGGCAACGCCCTGGGCGCCGCGCTGACCGAGGCCGGCGGCCAGGTCGAGCGGCGCAGCATCATCTGCGACGTCGGCCGCAGCATGGGCGAGGCGATGGCCGGGGTGCTGCGCAGCGGCCGCGGCCTGGGGGCCGAGAACGGCCAGAAGAGCGATCACTTCGTCGGCTACTGCTACGCCGACTACGTCAAGCAAGGCAGCTCGGTGAACGGGCTCAGTCTCCGATCATCCCGCCGACTCGCTGACCCGCGAGGTCGACGTCCACAACGACAGCGCCGACGAGCTCCTCTTGCGGGTTCTCAACGGCGACCAGACGGCGCTCGAGCTGTGGTCACAGACGCGCGCCTGGGTGATCTCCGGCCAGCGCAAGACCCTGGCCCGCCTCGGGATCTCCTTCGACCGCGTCTTCTTCGAGTCCGACTTCCTGCCGGAGGTAGACGAACTGGCCGAGCTCGGGCTGCAGGAGGGCACCCTGGAGCGGCGGGTCGACGGCACGGTCGTCTACATGACCGGGCGCGAGGAGCTGGAGGAGATGCCGCTGGTGCGCTCCGACGGCGTGCCGACTCAGCACATGCGCGCCCTCGCCTACTGGATGGCGGCGCCCGGACTGGACGGCCACACCTCGGTCCAGGTCTGCGGACAGGAGTGGTTTGCGCACGTTACATGCCGTCGCCAGCTGATGGCCGAGCTGGTCCACGCCGGGCCGGAGGGGAACGGCTTCCACCCCTACCACGACATCTTCCACGGCATGGTCGCTAAGGAGCAACAGGCGATCAAATCCAGCAAGAAAGACGCGCTGCTAATCGATCACCTAATCGAATGGATCGACGAGCAGATCGACGCCGATCCGCAGCTCGCCGAGGTGCGGCGCAGGCATCCCGCGCCCGAACGGGTCGCCGCCCAGATCGCCCTCGGGTACTTCCTCTTGCACCCGGCGACGAAGAGGGTCAACTTCGAACCGGAGAAGCTGCTGCTGGACGGCAAAAGCCTTGGCTGGGACATGGCGCGGGCGCGGACCCGCGGAACGCAACGGTGGGTCGGGCGCCAGCAATGGCGATCGCGCCGAGGACGTCGACTACCGCTTCGCGGTCGTCCACTCCGAGATGTACCGACGCCATCTCCACCTCGTCTCCCAGCGACTCAACGCGATTCCGCTGGCGCGCTATGCGTCCCACCTGGCGCGCTGGTACCTCGACCGCGATCCCAGCCCGCACGTAGGGCGGGTGGTCGAGACGGTGCTCGACGAAAGCGCCCGCGGGCTCGGACTAGCGGAGGCGAGACTGCGATGAGAACCCTGCTCGTCGACAACCACGACTCCTACACCTACAACGTCTTCCACCTGCTGGCCGGGGTGGCGGGCGAGGAGCCGATCGTGGTCGACAACGACGCCGATCTCCTGGCGGGCGCTGTCGCGCTGGGACTTCGACGCGATCGTCCTCTCCCCCGGCCCCGGCAGCCCCGACCGCTGGCACGACTTCTGCGTCTGCAACGACATCCTCCGCTACAGCGAGATCCCGGTGCTCGGCATCTGCCTCGGTCACCAGGGGCTCGGGCACCTGCTCGACGGCAAGGTCGAATACAGCGCCCCGGAGGCGATGCACGGCCGGCTCAGCAAGATCCACCACCAGGGCAGCGGGCCTCTTCGAGGGCATCCCGCAGGGCTTCCCGGTCGTCCGCTACCACTCGCTGGCGATCACCGACATGGGACCGGACGGCAACGTCACCGCCTGGGCCGACGACGGCGTCGTGATGGGGATCGAACACCGCCGCCGCCCGATGTGGGGCGTCCAGTTCCACCCGGAGTCGGTGGCGACCGAGCACGGCGCAGGCGCTGGTCCGCAACTTCTACAGCCTGGCGCGACGCCTCAAAAGCCCGCGCTGGCGGGGCGCCAAGCGGCCGCGACAGGTCTCCCGCAGCGCCGCAGCCGCGGCGCGCGGCCGAAGAGCGGAGGTCGAGCTGCGCAGCCGCACGATCGAGGGCGAGGCCTCGACCGAGGCCCTCTTCGAACGGCTTTTCGCCGACGCCGAGCACGCCTTCTGGCTCGACAGCGCCGACGCGCCGACCCGGCTCGCGCAGCGCTCCTACCTCGGCACCAGCGCCGGCGCCGAGCGCTGCGTGCTCGAATACGACGTCGAGGCCGGCACCGTGTTCGCGCACCGCGCCGAGGCGACGACGAGCGAGCGCGGCACGATCTTCGACGTGCTCGACCGGGAAATCGGCAAGCACGCGGTCGAGCCCCCCGCGGGGCTCCCGCCCGGACTTATCGGCGGCTTCGTCGGCTACCTCGGCTACGAGCTGAAGGCCGACTGCGGCTCGCCGAACGTACACCGTTCAGACGTCCCCGACGCAGTGATGATGCTCGCCAACCGCCTCGTCGCCGTTGACCACGTGAGTCACCGGACCCACCTGGTCGTGCTCTGCCGCGACGACGAGGCGGAGGCTGAGCGATGGCTGGACGAGGCGGAGGGGGTCGTGCGAGAAATCCTCGCCGACCCCCCTCCTCCGCCCTCCAGCGAAGCCGACATTGACCCCACCCCAGGGGGGTCAATATCCGATACGGCGTCGAACGGCGAGCGGGTCAACCACGTCAGCTTCCGCTGCGGTCGCGGCCGCGAGCAGTACCTCGCCGACATCGCCCGCTGCCAGGCCGAACTCGCCGCCGGCGAGTCCTACGAGGTCTGCCTCACCGACCAGATCTCGACCGACGCCAGCCCGGAGCCCTTCGAGCTGTACCGGCATCTGCGGCGCAGCAATCCGGCCCCCTTCGCCGCCTACCTGAAGCTGGGCGAGGTCGCGGTGGTCAGCTCCTCGCCGGAGCGCTTCCTCTCGGTCGACCGCGAGCGCCGCGTCGAGGCGCGCCCGATCAAGGGAACGACCTCGCGCTCCGCCGACCCGGTCGAGGACGCCGCCCTGAAGGCGGAGCTGACCAACGACGAAAAGACCTACGCCGAGCACCTGATGATCGTTGACCTGCTGCGCAACGACCTCGGCCGGGTCTGCGACGTCGGCAGCGTCAGCGTCCCCGAGCTGATGATCGTCGAGGACTACTCGACCGTGCACCAGCTGATCTCGACCGTCTCCGGCACCCTTGCCGAGAGCCGCAGCGCCGTCGAGTGCGCGCGCGCCTGCTTCCCCGGCGGCTCGATGACCGGCGCGCCGAAGGAGCGGACGATGGAGATCATCGACGACATCGAGGACGTCGCGCGCGGCGTCTACTCGGGTGCGATCGGCTACTTCGGGGCCGACGGCAGCATGGACCTCAGCATCGTGATCCGCACGATCGTGATGCGACCGGGCCGGACCACGATCGGCGCCGGCGGCGCGATCGTGATGCAGTCCGATCCCGAGGAGGAGTTCGACGAGATCCTGCTCAAGGCGCGGGCGCCGATGGCGGCGATCGCCCGGGTCGCTACCGGCAGCGACGACCCCGAGGCGTGGTCAGTGGAGCTCGAGCCGTCCGCCGAAATCGCGGAGGCGGCATGAGCGAAGCAGCGGGGGCACAGGAGGCGCCGCCCCGGGCGACGCCGGAGTCGGCGCGGCGCCCGCGCGTGCGCGCGGCGAGCCTCGACGACGTCGCGCCGGTCGCGGCTGCGATCGAGCAGCTGCTGGTCGAGCTGGGCGGTGAGCGCCCGCAGCGCGCCGAGCTCGAGGCGGCGACCCGGGAGCTGATCGAGGACTCCCGACGCCGGGGCGCTTTTCGTCGCCGAGGCCGGCGGGGAGATCGTCGGCGTGCTGGCGGCAAGCTGGCAGCACGCGCTCCACGTGCCCGGCCGCTACGGGACGGTGCAGGACCTCTGGGTTGACCCCGCCTGGCGCAGCCGGGCGATCGGCCGCGACCTGCTGGAGGCGCTCTTCGCGCTCGCCCGCGAGCAGGGGATCCCACGGATCGAGGTCGGCCTGCCGCAGGACAGCTTCGCCGCGATCGAGGCGACCAGGTCCTTCTACCTCGCCAACGGCTTCGCCCCGCTCGGACCAAGGATGCGGTGGCTGCTGCGATGAGCGAGCTGTTGATGGTCGAGCAGCGGCGCGGCCGAGGCGACGCCGCGCACTGGATCATGGAAGGTGGCCGCAAGCTGCCCGGCATCGACGACCATCGCCGCATCGACGAGGTTCGCAGCGGGCTCGTCTGCCACGGCGGCGTGCGGTCCGAACCGGCCGATGCGCCCAGCGAGGAGGTCGAACGGGTCCTGGGTGAGCTGCACGAGCCGCGAGTACCTCGAGGCGCTGAACGAGGTCGACTCCGAGGAGCCGGTGGTCCTGCCCGAGCTGGCGGCACCGGGGCTGGCGCCGGACATCCCCGTCTGCGCCGGGCTCGTCACCGCTGCCCACGAGGGCGTGCGGACGGCGATCACCGCAGCCCAGCGCCTCGCCGCCGGTGCCCGCTTCACCTACGCGCTCTGTCGCCCGCCCGGTCACCACGCCGGGCCGCAATGGTGCGCCGGTTACTGCTACCTCAACACCGCGGCAGCGGCGACCTGGACCCTCTGCGAGGCCGGCGTCAAGCCGGTCGGCATCCTCGACCTCGACCTGCACTACCCGAACGGCACCGCGGCGATCGTCGCCTCGATGCCGGAGACCAGACTGCACTCGCTGCACGCCTGGCCGGTGACCAACGTTGCCGCCCAGACGGTGACGCCGCGGACGCAGCGCGAACACGTGGTCGAGTTTGAGGGCAGCCCGGGCGCCACGACCTACCTCAACGCGGTCGAGGAGTCGATCGCGATGCTTGCCCGGTCCTCGGCGGCGCTCGTCGTCTCGCTCGGCTACGACACGGTCAAAGGGGACCCGCACGGCAGCTGGGACTTCGCGCCACCGATCTTCGCCCAGATCGGGCGCCTGCTCGCCGGCTCGCAGCTTCCGGTCTGTGTGATCCAGGAGGGTGGCTACGCCCTCCCCGTGCTCGCGGCCTGCAGCTACGCCTTCGCCGCGGGCCTGCTCGACGGGCGGGCGCCATGAACGAGAACGGGCTCGATCCCTACCGCCGCCGGCTCGACCGGCTCGACGACGAGATCGCCCGCCTGCTTGGCGAGCGCTTCGAGGTCTGCCGGGAGATTGCCCTCTACAAGCAGGCGGAGGGAATCCCGATGATGCAGCCCGACCGAGTCGCCGAGGTCAGGGCGCGCTACCTCGCCCGTGGTGCGGAGGTCGATCTGCCGGCAGACTTCAGCGCCGATCTCTTCGATCTGCTGATCGCCGCCACCTGCAAGGAGGAGGACGAACTGATGGCGCGGGCGGAGGAGGCGTGAGCGCCGTGGACGGCAACGGCACGGTGACGAACGGCAAGGGGGATCCAGAGCGGATCGCGCTTGGACGCCAGCAACTGCCGCCTGGGCCGCGGATGCCGAGCGCCCTGCAGGCGATCGGTTGGGCGCGGCGCCCCTTCCCGATGATGCAGCGCTGCCGCGAGCGCTACGGCGACATCTTCACGATGCGCATCCTCCACTCCGGCACTTGGGTCTTCCTCTGCGATCCCGACGACGTCAAACGCGTCTTCACCGCTCCCCCGACCAGCATGGGCGTAGCGCTGGCCAATCCCCTCCTCTTGCCGGTGCTCGGCGCCCGCTCGGTGATGCTGCTCGACGAGCCCGACCACATGACCCGCCGCCGGCTGATGCTGCCGCCGTTTCACCGCGAGCGGATGGAGGGCGACGTCGAGATGATGACCGAGGTGACGCAGGAGATGGTGCGTCGCTGGCCAAGCGGCGAGCCGTTTGAGCTGTGGCCGCGGATGCAGGCGATCACCCAGGAGGTGATCATGCGCACGGTCTTCGGCCCCGAGGAACCTGGGCGCCTGCAGCCGATCCGCGAAGCCCTAACGCGACTCACCGAAGCACTCAACAACCCTAAACAGCTGAGCAGGCTGGCGGCATTCGGGCCCCGCTGGATCGCGCGCAGCAGTGGCTTCCGCGAGGCGATGGAGCCGGTCGAGGAAGCGATCATGGAGGAGATGCACCGCCGTCGCCGCGAAGGCGACAGCGCCCGCAAGGACATCGTCTCGATGCTGATCGACGCCCGCTACGAGGATGGCTCGCCGCTGAGCGAGAAGGACCTGCGGGACGAAATGCTGACCTTGCTGACCGATGGGCCGACCTCCTCTTCGCTGGCCTGGGTCTTCGAGCGCCTCCTGCGCCATCCCGAGAAGCTGGTTCGGCTGCGCGAGGAGGTCGACGCCGCCGAGAGCACCGAGTACCTGGACGCAGTGGTGCAGGAGACGCTGCGGCTCTGCCCGCCGGTGCCGGTCGTCGCCCGCAAACTGCTCGAGCCGATGGAGCTGGGCGGCTACCTGCTGCCCGCCGGCACCACCGTCGCCCCTTGCGTCTATCTGATCCACCGCGATGAGAGCGTCTATCCCCAACCGCGCAGCTTCATCCCCGAGCGCTTCCTGGAGCGACCGCCCGGCACCTACACCTGGATCCCCTTCGGCGGCGGCGTGCGGCGCTGCCTGGCCGCGAGCTACGCCGAACTGGAGATGAAGCGCGTCGTCCGCACGGTGCTCGGCGAGGTCCATCTTCACCCAGTCGACTCCGGTTCGGAGCGGGTGACGCGAAGCGCGATCTCCTTCAGTCCCGACAAGCGAGCGCGGGTGGTCGCCGAGCCACGGACGCGCGTCGAGGAGCCATGGCAGCCGAAACCGATCTACTCATAGTCGGCGCCGGCGCCAAGGCCGCCGGGATCGCCGCCAAGGTCCACGCGATCAACAGCCTCGGGCTGGGGCCGATCTCGGTGCGGATCATCGAGGGGACCGAGGTCGCCGCCTCGTGGAAGGGGCGCAACGGGATGACCTCGGGCGAGGAGCCGCTCGCGGTGACGCCGATCAAGGACGTCGGCTTCCCCTACCAGAGCTTCCGCGAGTTTGGCGAGGCCGGCGAGGCGATCGACGACCTCGTCATGCGCTTCTCCTGGCAGCGCTACATGGTCGGCAAGCGCCGCTACGCGCGCTGGATCGACGCCGGCTCGCCGTCGGTGCGCCACCGCGACTACGGTGAATATCTGACTTGGGTTCTCTCGCGAGCCACCGAGGGGGTGAGTCACGTGCACGGCCGCGTCACGCAGCTCTCGCTCGACGAGGGAGGAAATGGCTGGGTCGCCGACGTGGCCGAGTCGTCCGGGTCCTCGCGGCACGCCGCCGGCGCGCTCGTGCTCACCGGCCCCGGCACCCACCGCTCCTTCCCGCACGAGCCCGGCATCGCGGCCCGGGTCTTCCACTGCGACAGCAAGCGCAGCGAGTTCGCCTGCCTGCCGAGCGAGCAGAGCTGCGACGTGGCCGTGGTCGGCGGCGGCGAGAGCGCGCTCAGCTGCGTGATGTTCCTGCGCGGCTTCCGGCCCACGTCCAATTTCACTATCTACACGCCGATGCTGCCCCTGAGCCGCGGCGAGAGCTTCCTCGAGAACCGCGTCTTCTCTAATCCCGACGAGGTCGAATGGAACTCGCTCGACCTGCAGACGCGTCGTGACTTCGTCAAGCACAGCGACCGCGGGGTGTTCGACCCGCCAAGTCTGTCGGCGATCGCCTACGACGACCGCTGCCGCTTCGTCACCGGCCGCGTCGTCGATGTCGGAGCGGCGAACGGCGGCGAGCGGGTCCGGCTCGAGTACGAGTCGCCGGAAGGAGTGGTGGGCCGCGAGCACGACTACGTCGTCAACTGCACCGGCTTCGACCTGCTGGCGCAGCTCCGCACCCTTTTCCCGGACGAGGTGCGGACGGAGATCGAGCAGCGGGTCGGCCCGCTTTGGGACGCGACGGCGGGGACGGAAGTGCCGATCGGCCGCTTCCTCGAGCTGAAGGGAATGGATCCGCGTCTGCAGATTCCCGGCCTCGCCGGCCTCAGCCAAGGTCCCGGCTTCGCCAACCTCGGCGCCCTCGGGCTGCTCTCCAATCGCATTCTGCAGCCGTTCCCGCTCGGGCGAGCTGCGGAGTCGGATGAGTCGCGCTCGCAAGGCCCGATTTCCCTGCATTAGACGCACACAACCAATTGCTTGACAACCTTTTAGCTATCGAATAGGGTCGCGACGTTGTGGGGGAAAGCCTGAAGAAAGTCCCGGCGCTGGGACGAGTAGGGATGGGAGCGATATCGCTCCTGATCGCCGCGCTGGTTCTGCTGACGGGGTGTGGTTCCTCCTCCGACGGCGACGACACGGTGAATCTGACTGGCTCGGGTTATCCGAACGGCGACCTTGCCAACACCAGGAACGTCAGCGGGCCGATCGACACCACGACGGTCAAACAGCTCGAAGAAGCGTGGACGCTCCCGATCGACGGCGAAAGCTCGTTTGGCAGCTACGCCTCGTCGCCGATCATGAGCAAAGGTGTCGTCTACTCCCAGGACCTGGCTTCGAACGTGCAGGCGATCAACCAGAGCAGCGGCGAGGTCATCTGGACGAAATCCTACGAACAGGCGGACCACGGCCCGAACGGGGTCGTAGTTGCCGAGGGCATGGTGTTCGGGGCGACGCCCACCTCGGCCTTCGCACTCGACCAGAAAACGGGCAAAGAGAAATGGTCGGTGACCCTGACCAAAATCCCGCAGGAAGGGATTGATATCGCGCCCGGCTACAAAGACGGCCTCGTCTACGTCTCGACCGTGCCGGTGAACGTGAGCGAATTTTACGGTCCGGGCGGGGTCGGAACCCTCTATGCGCTCGACGCCAGGAGCGGCAAAAAAGAGTGGCAGTTCGACACCGTGCCGAAAGACCTCTGGGGGCACAAAGAGCTCAACTCCGGCGGCGGCCTCTGGTACACGCCGGCGTTCGACGACAAAGGCTTCATGTACTTCGGAGTCGGCAACGCGGGGCCGTTCCCCGGCACCGAAAAATTCCCCTGGGGATCGAGCAGGCCGGGACCGAACCTCTACACCAACTCGATCGTCAAGCTCAACGCCAAAACCGGCAAAATGGAGTGGTACTGGCAACAGCTCCCCCACGCCGTCTACGACTGGGACTTCCAGGGCCCGCCGATCCTGACCAAAGGCGGCGGCAAAGAACTGGTGCTGGCCTCCGGCAAGTCAGGGATCGTGGTGGCGCTCGACGCTCAGAGCGGTAAGCCCGTCTGGAAACGCGCGGTCGGCAAACACAACGGCCACGACGAAGACAACCTCTTCGCGATGCGGGGCGAATACGAGAAGTTGAAATTGCCGATGACCGTCTACCCGGGCGCCCTGGGAGGTGTGATCGCGCCAATGGCCACCGACGGCTCCACCCTTTTCGTCCCGGTCTGCAACAGCCCGATGGTGATCACGACCCAGGAAGAACGCGAAGAACCCGGCCCCTCCAGCGGTGAAATCGTGGCGCTTGACGTCGCGACCGGGGCCGTCAAATGGCAGTACAAATTCCCCACCGCGTTCGCCTTCGGATCCACCACTGTGGTCAACGACCTCGTCTTCACGACCACCTCCGACGGCAAAGTCCACGCCTTCGATACCTCGTCAGGGCGCCTCGCTTGGCAGGTCTCGTTGCCAGCCGGCACCAATGCTGGCGTGATGGCCGGGGAAGACACGCTGATCGCGCCGGCGGGCTTCCCGTCCAGCGAAGAACAGAAACCGGAAATCGTCGCTTACAGCCTCAGCGGCGAGTAGCGCGTCCGGCGCGCCAGCTGCACGTAGTCCGCCGGACGACCGCCGCCACCGCACCAATCAGCGGCGCAGCAGGCGCCCGACGGCGCCCATCAGCTCCTCGACGCGCTCGCCCTCGTCGGCCGGAGCGGTGCCCTCCCCCTGCATGCAGTGGCGCACGTGGCCGTCGAGCAGACCGAGGCCGACCTTGTCGAGAGCAGCTTGCGCGGCATTGATCTGGGTAACCACGTCGATGCAGTAGCGGTCTTCCTCGACCATCTTGGTAACACCCCGCACCTGGCCCTCGATCCGCGCCAGGCGCTTGAGCAGTTCGTCTTTGCTTGCCGTGTATCCCCGGGTGCTGGATGAGTTCTCCATACGGTGAGGATACCCCCTCAGGGTACCCCCCAGCGGAACCCCCGCCGTACCGGGCTACGCACGTGGTTTAGCGCGACCTTTGACGGGGCGGTCCGCGTTACGACGGCCAAGCCGGTTGGGACGCTGCTTGTCGAGCTTGAACTTGACCGGCTCGGTCTGGGCGCCACGGAAGTTGAGCGCAACCACGTCGTGCTCCTCGCCGCCGGCCAACCCGGCCGGCACGATCGCCTTCAAACGGTCGCCCCCGGCTCCACCCGAGGAGAGACTGCCGTCCACGATCTCGGCGCTGCGACCGCCGATCACCACCTCGACGGGATGGAACTCGCGGATGGACGTCGGCCGGCGGGTCGCGGTAGCGTCCCTCGGGAAGAGCAGCCCGGAGCCGAAAACGGTGATTTCGGTGCCGGCACGGCCAGCCGAAGGAGCGATGCTCGCAAGCGTTGGCGGGCCCGATGGGATCGCCTTGTTCGACACATACCCGAGGGCGGATGCGCCGGTCAGCACGTAAAGGATCGGGGGTATGGCAGGCAACCCCTGGGCAGGGTCCGGGCCGAAGGCACCAAGAAAGTAAACGATGGCGACCAGGTTGAAAAGCAGGTACTGGCAATCGATCAGGTCCGCGTTGCCGCGGTCGTCGGTGACCGCCTGTGACGCGCTGGGTTCGCCGGGCGGCTTCGCCTTCTCCCCCTTTCCCACCTGGGAACCGACGATTGCACGGGCGCCGATTGCGGCGGCGAACGGGCCCCCCAGCAGCACTAGATAGGGCTCGAAGTCGAAGTCGCCCGAGGTGAGGGCGTCGAAGCCGGCGTTTGCGCCGAGCCAGGTTGCCGCAATTAGAGAAAGTATGGCGCCCGCCAGCACGTAAGTCCAGAGGAGAACCTGGACCTTCGAGGTGGAGATGCGGTTATCGACCCCCGTGACCAGGCCGCCGAACCCTCTTCCCAACAGATGAATGATCACGGTGAAGAGAACGAGGATTGAGAGCGCCGTGATATGTCCGAACACCTCGATCTCGGTCTCGGTCTTCGAGCCGTCCGTCACCGCGAAGATCGACACGATCCAGCAGGTGAGGACTCCGAGAGCGACGAGGATTGCGACGAGCATGAGCAGGTCTCGGGCGGTGCTGTCAGTCCCTTGCTCTCCGCGTTGCATCCGAGCACCCTAATCGCTAAGAGTTCTGAGAGTCAATGCTTTGCCAGCCTCTGCGAACCATCGCCTGAAAGCTGCCCGAGCGGCGCAAAACAAGGATGAGCGGTGGCGTGCTGCTACGGTGGTCAGGTCGGGTTCGACGTGTTTGTCGCCCGAGAGGTTCCGTTTCCTCCGTGCGCTGCTTGCGTTTAGGGGCCACTGGATCTCCCCTAATCGCTCGAAAAGGAGCTCACTTACACATGTCGTTTGCCGATCTCGGCATCTCCCAGCCTGTCGTGGGCGCGCTTGCGAAGCGCGGCATCACGCAACCCTTTCCCGTCCAGCAGATGGTCGTCCGCGACGCGCTCGCCGGCCACGATCTACTCGTCCAGGCGCCCACCGGCTCTGGCAAGACCCTCGCCTTCGGCATCCCGCTGGTGGACAGCGTCGAGCCCGGTGCCTCGCATCTCTCCGCTCTGGTGCTTGCGCCGACGCGCGAGCTGGCGAGTCAGATCGTCGACGAACTGCACTCCATCGCCAGCGCCCGGCGGCTGCGCATCGCGGCCGTCTACGGCGGCGTCGGCTTCGGCCCCCAGATCGCCGCGGCCCGCCGTGCCGACATCGTCGTCGCGACCCCAGGGCGGCTCGAGGACCTGCTCGAGCGCGGCACCTTCTCGCTGGAGCGGGTCAAGGTCCTCGTCCTCGACGAGGCCGACCGCATGCTTGACATGGGGTTCAAGCCCGCCGTGACCCGCATCGTCTCCCAAACCCCGACCCAGCGGCAGACCCTCTTCTTCTCCGCCACGCTGGAGGGCGCGACCGGCAAGCTCGCCGCCGCCTACACGCGCAAGCCCCGCCGTCACACCCAGGCGCCCACCAAGCAGGGCAAGGCCGACATCGAGCACCGCTTCGTCCACGTCGACTCGCAGAGCGCCAAGCTCGAGCAGTTGATCGGCGAGCTGCGCGACCCCGAGCGCGGCCGGGCACTGATCTTCGTGCGGACCAAGCGCGGCGCCGACCGACTTGTCAAGCGATTGCGCAGCCGCGAAGTCGAGTCCGTCGCCATGCACGGCGATAAGAGCCAGCGCCAGCGCGAACGGGCCCTTGCCCGCTTCGACAACGGCGACGTCGACACGCTGATCGCTACCGATGTCGCCGCTCGCGGCATCGACGTCGCCGACATCACCCACGTCGTCAACTTCGACGCACCCGGTGACCGCGACGCCTACGTACACCGGATCGGCCGCACCGGCCGGGCCGGCCGTCGCGGCGCCGGGATCAGTTTCGTGCTCGCCGACCAGACCGCCGACATGCGCGACATCGCTCGCGACCTCGGCCTTGTCCGCGAGTTCGATCAGCGCAACAACCGGCAGAAGGCGCTCATATGAGCGCGCGGCAGGACACGGCAACCAAGTGGACCTGCGATCGCTGCGGCGTCTCGGTCGGCCGCATGGATGGCGCGCGCGCCGAGCTCCCGGAGAGCTGGGCAAGCTCAGCCGCTGGGCGATTCTGCTTGGCCTGCAGGCGAGAGCGCGCAGGCGAGCAGGCGCTGGAGTCGGCGCCCAGTGAGGCCCGCGACGCCCGCGTGAAACTGCGCCGCGCGGCAATCGTCGAGTTCGAGGTGCGGCGCACGCCCGAGCACGCCGACAACGCAATCGCCAAGGCTTGCGGCTCATCGGCGGCAGTGGTGGCCGAGGCACGGCGGCGGCTCGGCGTGGCACCCGCACTTCCGTCCACCGCGAAAAGGCGCGCTATGGAACGCGGCGCTCGCAGCCGATAACGAGGAGACGGTGGGGGAATCGTGCAGATAGGGATCGGACTGGCGCTTGCAGCGGCACTGATGACGAACCTCGCCTCGCTGCTCAAGCACCGCGGTTGCCAGCACGCCGAGCCGGTCTGCATCCGCAGCCCGCTCCGCACCGCCCGCAGGCTCGCCACGTCGCGCTGGTTCATGGCCGGTTGGGGCGTGGCGGCGATCGCTTGGCTGATCCACATCGCCGCCCTCTCGATGGCACCGATCTCCCTCGTCCAGGCGGTCCTGGCCGGTGGTGCGGTCTCACTGGCGGTGATGGCGCAGAAGATCTTCGGCGACCCGGTCGAGCGACGCCAGTGGATCGCCCTCTTCCTCGGCGCCGCCGGGCTGGCCCTGCTGGTCCTCACGGTTCCCAGCTTTCAGGGCAGCCACTCCAGTTTCTCTCCCGCCGCCATCCTCGGCTTCGAGGGCGGGTTAGCGCTGATCGCCGCCGGCCTCGTCTCGAGCCGCGACTCCGAGCGCCTCGCTAACCACGGTCACGTCCTCTTCGCCGCGATCGCCGGAATCCTCTTCGCCCTCGCGGGCGTCGCGATCAAGGGCCTCACTGGGGCCAGCGACGTCTCCATCGCCGTGCTCGCCCCATGGATCGGACTGACGGTTCTTGCTGGCGCGCTGGCGCAGTACGCCGCCGCCGCCGCCCTTCAGCGCGGCGGAGCGATCGAGACCATCGGCTTGATGGGCCTAGTCGCAAACGGCGCCCAGATCGCCGGCGGCATCCTCGTCTTCGGCGACCCCTTGGCCGCCAACCCCCTCGGCCTCGCCCTGCAGGCAACGGCCTTCGCCATGGTCTGCTCCTCGGCGTTGCTGATCCCGTCGCGGCGTGTTGCCGCGACCGCCTGACAGCTCCCTCGCGCCAGGCGAGACGGTGATTTTTCTGGAAGACCTGCTGTAGTTCCGCGTCAACCAAGCGGGGAACGATCGGCGAGCCTTTGGAAGTTCGTCAGGAGAGGGGTTCACAGATGACGCACCTACCGAAGCTCATGGTTCTGTCAGCGCTGCTCGCCACCTTTGCGTTTGCCGGCACCGCCAACGCTCACCGGCTGGAGCTGCCGCGAGCCGCGAAAGCCAACAAGACCTTCGCCAAAGCCGTTTGCCGGGCCACCGATGACCCTGAGGTGGTTTGTATGAAAGCGACGAGCGGCCCCTGCAACCGGCTATCCGATCACCGGGCACGCTGCACGATCGACCTCACGCTCGAATCGAAGGAAAACGGATCGCAGGCTCGCTGCCGAGGTCTGGTCGAGTGGTACGTCAAACACAAAAGCCCAGCGCTGCGTCTCAACTTCCTGGGCTTCAGGCCCTGCCAACAGGTGAAGCCTCCGGATCCAGAACCGCTTCCGTAGCGGGCTAACCCAGCGTCACGCTGACGCTCTTTCCCGGCGCCAGCACCACGCCAGGCTTGCGGCCCTGCCTGACGACCTTGCCGGTCTGGGCGGTGGCACCGTGGAGCTTCCTCACTTTGCCGGCCCGGCAGCCGGCTTTCCTGAGCCGCCTCTTCGACCCCCGCAGCGTCCTGCCCTTTAGCTTCGGAACTAGACAGACAGGCTCTCGTTGGTCAGTGACTTCTAGCGCTTCCCGTTCTTCTCTGGCGATCCGTTCGCGTTCTTCCTGAAGTTCCTGATCGTCTTTGGGGCCGGCGATGACTTCGGTCTGAACCCCGCCTTCCCACCCCTCCCCGGCGATCACCGGATATATGAACGGAGCGCCAGCCTCGACTGGATTCCCAGCGCGGTGATGAACCCTGAGGGCAAGGATGTTGCCGTCGGAGACGCTGATGCTGGTGGGGACATTGGAGCCAACCGCGTCATGCGCGGCTTCCGCGGTGATGCTGAATACCGGGTGATGCCCTTCCGTGTAATAGACCTGCGCATGCTGGTCATCAACCAACTCGAGTTCTTGGTCCTCGGCCAGACTCACTTCCCACGAATATTCCTCTGGATCTGACGGCCCCTGTATTGCCGGGAACGACATGCCGTTGTAAACCGGAAGCACGGCGGAGTCCGCTGACACGGATGCGGGGCCGGTGGCAATGGTGCCCAACAGGACGAAGATGACGAAGATCCGGATATTGCTCCTCGTCATCGAACCCCTGCTCCTCGGTCGCCACCCAGGTCTCGTCAACTTACAGTCATCCGGCTTGCGCCGGGAATGAACCCATCTCAAGCTTTTGCCCCGCCTAGTAGACAACTCGTACCGCAAGAATACCGGTTTAGTCTATGAGCTAGGCGGGATGTTCTGGTTCAGATGGAAGAGGTTGTCGGGGTCATAGCGGCGCTTCAGCGCCTTCAGCCGGTCGTACTTCTGCGGCCCGTATGCCTCGCGGACCCGCTCCTCGCCCTCGTTCATGAGGAAGTTCACGTAGACGCCGCTCGTGTGGTGGGGCTCGAGGGCCGACCAGAAGTCGCGCACCCACTCGCGCTCCTCGTCGAAGCCGTCGCGACCAGCGGTCGCCGCGGTGATGTTGAAGGTGTGGCCGGCCCCGCGGCCGTTGAACGCCGTCTCTTCCTCTCCCACCCGCGAGATCGCCCCGCCCATCTGCCAGATCGGAAACGCCGTCAGCGGCGAGCGGATGCGCATTCGCGTGCTCAACCGTGATGTCGATCACCTCATCGGTGAGCTCCGCCACGTCGCAGGCGCGCATGTAGTACCACTGGCCGTGCGGAAAGGAGGGATCGAACATCGATTGGTGCTCGAGGAAGGGCTTCGGTTCGCACAGATCGAGCACCGGCGATCCGAATGCCTTCAGCGGCGCGACCACCTCTTCCCCCGCCTCCACCGATCCGGCGTAGCAGCAGACGACGGCGACGACCGGCTTGCCGTGAAGCTCGGGCGGGATGAACGGAAGCGGCGGCGCCTTGCGATGGATCACGATCGTCATCAGGTCGTCCGGCGCCTGCGGCGATCCAATCCCTGTAGAAGCGCAGCACGTTCGGCGACTCCTCGATCGGCCAGAACACCGGCCCGGCGACCACGCTGGGGCCGAGCGGGTTGAGGCGGAACTCGAACTGGGTTACAACGCCAAAGTTGCCGCCGCCGCCGCGGACGCCCCAGAAGAGGTCGGCGTTCTCAGTCTCGCTCGCCTTCACCAGCTCGCCCTCGGCGGTGATCAAGTCGACCGACAGCAGCTGGTCGACCGTCAGCCCGTACTTGCGCTGAAGCCAGCCTATGCCGCCGCCAAGGGTGAGCCCGGCGAGTCCCGTGTGAGTGACGATCCCGGCCGGAACCGCAAGTCCGAACGCCTGCGTCTCCCGATCGAGCTCGCCGAGGAGCACGCCACCCTCAGCTCGCGCCGTGCGCGCCTCGGGGTCGACGCTCGATGCCCTTCATCGGTCCCAGATCGACAACGACGCCCTCGTCGCAAACCGACTGGCCGGGGAAGCTGTGGCCGCCGCCCCTGACGGCGAGCGGGAGGCCGGTTCGCCGCGCGAATGTGACGGCCGCGCTCACATCGGAAGCACGGGCGCAGCGAGCGATCAGGGCGGGACGCCGATCGATGGAGCCGTTCCAGACCGCCCGGTACTGGTCATATGCAGCGTGACCCGGCCGCACTAGTTCCCCGGTGAAGGAGGCCTCCAGATCGCGCAGCGCAACTGGGTCGAGCTTGACCGAGTCGTTCATCGCCTCCTCACAGCGGTCCATTCGAGCAGTGATCGGTCACGTACCCCGGAGCGCAGACGGTCCGGCCGCGCCATCTCTCGTTGAACTCCGCTACGAACTCATCGAAAGCCTTTTGCTCGTCGGACTCGCTCCCGGCTCCTTCCGCGATCGTCTCTTGTATCCGCGCGGCGAGCAGCTGCAGCTTAACCCGCTCGTACACATCGCGCCGCGTGTAGCGCATTTCCCTCAGGAACTTGCGGTAGTCGGCCTCGTTCTCGAAGTTCTGCTTCTTGATACGGGCGAGCTCGTGCAAGACCCGGCTGCGAGTGACGAGGATGTTCATTTCCGCGGCCTGGCCCTTGATCCAGACGAATTCGAGCAAGGTGTCGCGGCAGCGTGCCTGAGCCGCTCGTATCCACGCCCCCCAGGTTTCGGCGCTGCATGACGGCCTTTTGCGCCGTATTCAACACCAAGGCATGCCGAAACTCCGCACTGATGATCGTTCCAGCCCTCTGAGGCACGTCAGAGATGCGGGCGACCGTGTTAGGCGCCAATTCCTCCGAGGAGGGCATCGCCGCCGAGCCAGTTGCGCTCCAACCCGACCCTGCGAGAACGACGACGGGCAGAGCGAAACACAGAACCCTTCCGATCCGTGCCCGTGAACTCCGACCCATCAGCTCAGCCTAAACCAACAAGAACAGTGGGCATTTCTGAGTTGACCAAGAGGGCGGTCAATCGTGGCAGTGGGGGTACTGCCGCGGCGTTGCTAACGCCTTGGGCCACGCCGGCAGGAGTGGCTCTTTCCAGGACTGGGGCCCCAACGAGCCTTGTTGATCCGCGTTCGTGGGGGCGCGGCTCGACGATGTGGACGTCGGCGGAGGCAAGGGTGTCCCCCAACGTGCGGATGAGCGGGTCCCCCACCTTGCCCCGGATCGTCCTCGGCACAAGTGACCGTGACGGCGACCTTGGCCGAGGAGCCGCCGGGCGCCAAGGTGTACTCGAAATCGTCCGTTTCGGTGCCTGGTGGGTCGTTGCAGTAGTCCGGGTTGGGCCGGTAGGAGAGGCCGGCGCCTTCCCCGGCGATCTCAACCGTTCCATGGACGGGCTGGATCACCGAGCCGATAGACATTGGCCCGCCGTCGAAGTTCGTGTCATTTGCGAAGACGTCGATTGCGGTGGGCGCGACATTCTCCGTCAACGTCACCTCGTCGTCAGTCGCGGTCGGCGGATTATCGATCGGAGCCGGGGCGTGTTCCGCATCGAGTGCCCAGAGGGCGTCGGAGCCGTGCACTCCGTCATTGGCA
The DNA here is from genome assembly GCA_963844395.1 of uncultured Solirubrobacterales bacterium. Lineage (GTDB taxonomy): Bacteria > Actinomycetota > Thermoleophilia > Solirubrobacterales > 70-9 > VRUE01. Next base: position 315,535 of record CAWJNX010000001.1, read on the forward strand.
ATGAAAAAGAGAGTGTCGCCCACGGGAGTGAAGCTGTGAGGAAATGGATACGACGCACTGCCGGGGTAGATCTCACCTGCCATCTCGGTCCCGGTTTCGGTTCCGTCTGACCGCCACAGCTCCCCTCCATGCGCATCGTATGCCATGAAGAAAACTGTGCTGCCGATGTTGGCGAACGATTCCCCGGCACCCGGTATGCCCGGGTAGATACTTTTGACCAGCACCGTTCCCGTGGTGGTGCCATCGGAACGCCAGAGCTCACCCTGGTAAGGAGAAGTAGTAGACGCCGCCAAGAAAAGGGTCTCGCCGATGCCCGTGAGCGAACTCGCAGTCAACCAGCCAGGCGCCTTGACCAACTGCGTCCCCGCTTCCGTGCCGTCGGAGCGCCACAACTCGAAAACACTCGCGGCTTCGTAGCCGACGCGGAACATGATGGTTTCGCCGACCTTGGTCAGTTCCGCCGCACCACTACGTTCGGGTCCAGGCGCGATGTCCTCGACCATCTCAGTGCCGACCTCGGTGCCATCTGATCGCCACAGCTCGTAACCATGTTCACCTTCTTCGGCGACGAAGAAGAGTAGGTCGTTGGCAACCGTGAGATCCGAGGGACCGGAACCTGCCCCACCCGGATATTGGCTTGATTCTCCGGGATAGATGTCCTCGACCATCTCGGTACCGGCTGAGGTGCCATCGGTACGCCAGAGCTCGCGGCCATGCTCAAACTCTCTGGCACTGAAGAAGACTGATCCATCGAAGGCGACGAACTGGGCCGGATGTGAGCTCGAATCCCCGGGCCAGATGTCACTGACCATCTTCGTGCCTGCCGCGGTGCCGTCGGAGAGCCATAGCTCCTTGCCGTGCACTCCGTCATTCGCAGTGAAGAAGAGGGTGCCGTTGATATTAGTGAGCCACTCGGGCCCATTGATCACAAAAGGGTCAGGTTCGTTGCCTGGGTAGATCTCCTTCACCATCTCGGTTCCGGCCGCGGTGCCGTCGGAGCGCCAGAGCTCTCTGCCGTGCACCCCGTCATTCGCTACGAAGAAGACGGTGCCGTTGATGTTAGTGAGCCAGATCGGTCCAAGGGGCGCTTCAGTAAATTCCGACCCAAATCCTGGCCAGACATCGCTGATCATCGACGTTCCCGCGGCGGTGCCGTCTGAACACCACAGCTCCATGCCATGGACACCATCTTCGCCGGAAAAGCAAACGTTCTCACCCACCGCCGTAAGGTTTCTCGTGGAACCGTATGCCGTATTTTCAGTCGGATTGACATCAGCGACGAGGTAAGGCCCCTCCGCCTGAGCTACACCCGGTGCCGCAATGAGCGCTCCGGCAGTTGCCAGTAGCGCCACAAGACCGAAGCCAAACGACTTCAGATAGCGGCCGCGCTTAGGTTGGCTAATCAAAGTTATCGGTCTCTAATAGTTAACCCCATAGTTTTCGTAGCATACTTGAAGTTAACCCGACTAGCTGGCCCAGTCGCAGCGCCCCCGACTTGCAACAAGTTTCGGATCAGCGGCGTGGAAACTCCCTCCTACGAGGAAGCTGGCGATGCTCAAGGGGTTTCAAGGACTTCGTGTTGCGGCGCCGCCTGCTCGCGATACAGCACGCCTCCCGCTGAGAGAAAGCTGGGATCAGCGGAGAAATGACCGCGTAAACTGGGCTCGGCAAATGTCGATTGCGACTGTCGGAAGCGACGCGAGCTCGAAACACTCATCCTGCGATACACCAATGAGCAGACGCAACGTGAACGACTCCGCAAGCTTTTTCGGCGAGGTGAAGGCGCTGTTCCCAAATCCAAGGGCTGGCTCGACGAGCTCTTGCATCCGTTGAGATGGTCGAGGGCACAGCGAAGGTTGTGAGCACCGTCAACCTTTCCGAGGTCTCGGCCAAGCTCGCCGAGCAAAGGCAGCCGGCAGTCGTAGCGGTCGGGGCAATCCATGAGGCCGGCGAAGGTGCCCTGCGAATCGAGCTGTTCACCGAGGAGGATGCCGCTGAGGCGGCGAATCTTCGTCCGCGCTCAAAGACTCAAGGCTGTCTTTCGGCGACCGCGCCTGTCTGGCTCTCGCCGCTCGGTTTGAGGTGCCAGCCGTGACCGCTGATCGGAGCTGGCGGAACCTGCTCGAAGTGGGTGTCGTGGCGAAGTGGGTGTCGTGGTCAAGCTGATCCGCTTGCGCGGAGTTTCGAAACCAGACCTGGCCACTTCCCTTGCCACCCTGCACAAAAAAGCCGCCTCTCGGGCGGCGCGTTTGGCTCTGTATCTGAGATACCGCTACGGGGATTCGAACCCCGGTTTCCGGACTGAGAATCCGGCGTCCTAGTCCCCTAGACGATAGCGGCGCGTGGGCGGCATTCTAGCGAGACCGTCAGCCCGGTGGTCGCTGCGATTCCGTCCGGAATCGGCCGTAGCCTCACGAACATATGTTCGACTTAGGACCGCATTGGTTTTGGGGGCGATCAACCGGTAAATTGGTTGACCCGCGCGGCTGTGGCGGAACTGGCAGACGCGATACGTTCAGGTCGTATTGCTCGAAAGAGCGTGGAGGTTCGAATCCTCTCAGCCGCATAGCGAAGGCGCCCCGTGCATAGCGGGGAAACGGTCGCCGAGGCCCTTCGGCTGAAAGAGAAGGGCCTGAGCTATAAGGAAATCTCCACGCGCATTAGCGTCTCTCGGCCGACCATCAGAGACTGGTGTGCCGGAAAGCTCCCGCATTCCTTTCGTACCAAGCCGATCCTTTATGGACGGCAGATGGAGTTCGGAAATCGCTGCCGCGACTGCGGATCTGACCCGCACCACTTCGATCGGCTCTCGACAGCCTACGTCTATCTCCTTGGCCTCTATCTGGGCGACGGCTGCATTTCTGAACATCCTCGATCGGTATTCCGCCTGCGGATTGCTCTCGATATGAAATACCAGGGGATCGTGGAGGAGTGCGCGGCGGCGATGCAAGCCGTCGTCCCGTGGAACAAGGTGCATCAGCAGCTGACGCCCAAGAACTATGTGGAGGTTCACGCCTACTCGAAGTCATGGCCATGCCTTTTGCCTCAGCACGGCCCAGGAAAAAAGCATGACCGCGAAATCGCCCTCACCGACTGGCAACAGCATCTGGTCGATCTCGTTCCCAGTCTTCTCATTCGCGGGCTAATCCATTCCGACGGATGTCGATTCATCAACACTGGAAGCAACGGCTGGGAAGCCCCTCGATACGCTTTCACGAACATCTCCGACGACATCAAGCAGATCTTCTGCGACGCTTGCGATCAGCTCGGCGTGCATTGGACAAAAGCTCCGCCAAAGTCCGTTTACGTCTCACGCAAGGCGGACGTCGCGAAACTGGACGAGTTCGTCGGTCCTAAGCGCTGACGCGAGCTAGGCCGGCTGCTGCGCCGGGGCCCTGTCCTGAACGCGGGCGGCCGTGGCGGCGATCTCCTCGACGAAGTCGGGCCAGAGATCGCGGGGGAGGTCGTGGCCCATGCCCTCGAAGATGCGCAGGCGGGAGTCGCGGATCGCTCGGGCGGTGGCGCGGCCGCCCACCGGCCGGATCAGCGGGTCGCGGCTGCCGTGCAGGACCGTGGCCGGCAGGCGCAGCCTTTCGCAGCGCCGCGGTGCGGTCGCCGGAGGCGGTGATCGCGTGCAGCTGGCGGGCGATGCCGGCGCGGCTGTGGGAGCGGTCGTAGGAGGCGCCGGCCAGCTTGCGGAAGTGCTCCTCGTCCATCGGGTAGTCGGGCGAGCCGATGACGCGGAAGACCTGCACCGAGTGCTCGATCGCCGCCTCGCGCCCCTTGCCGGGCCTCGCGAGGAGCGTTCCCAGCGCCTTGTAGGCCGGCATGCTGATCCAGCGGTTGCCGGTCGTCGACATGATCGAGACCAGCGAGCGGACCCGCTCCGGGCACTCGATCGCGACGGTCTGGGCGATCATGCCGCCCATCGAGGCGCCGACCAGGTGCGCCGACTCGATCCCGAGATGGTCCATCAGCCCGATCGTGTCCATCGGCCATGTCGCGCAGCAGATACGGCGCCGTGCCGCGGCGCCCGAGCAGCATGTCGGCGCGGCTCGGCAACCCGGCGCTGTCGATCTTGGTCGAGCGGCCGATGTCGCGGTTGTCGAAACGGACGACGCGGAAGCCGCGTGTCGGCGAGCATGCGCGCAGAACTCCTCGTCCCAGCCCAGCATCTGCGTCGCCAGGCCCATGATCAGGAGCAGCGGCTCGCCCTCCGGATCGCCGATCTCCTGGTAGGCGAGCTCGATCCCGTTGGCGGGGGCCATGCGCTCCTCGCTGAGGACTGCCATCCGACGATGGTACCCGCGGTACCGGCGACGAACCTGCCGATGCGCAGGTAGGTTTGTGCGGTGCGGACCGCGATCGTCTCCGACCTGCACCTTGGCAGCGCCTTCGGCGAGGACCTGCTCCGCGATGCCGGGATCCGGCGGGCACGCTGCTCGACGAGATAGCCGGCGCCGATCGGCTCGTCCTGCTCGGCGACGCGCTCGAGCTGCGCGAACTGCCGCTGGCCGCTGTCCTCGACGGGCGTTCGCCCGTTCTTCGAGGAGCTGGGCGAGGCGATGGCCGGCCGGCCAGGTGGTGCTCGTCCCCGGCAACCACGACCACCGTCTGGCCGAGCCGCTGCTCGAGCGCCAGGCGATCGACGAGCAGCCGCTGGGCCTGGAGCAGGTGGCCGAGCCGGCCGGCGAGGCGGCGCGGCAGGATCGACCGCTGGCTCGGACGGCGCCGAGCTGCAGCATCGCCTACCCGGGCGATCTGGCTGCGAGACGACGTCTACGCCATGCACGGGCACTACATGGACTGCCACTGGCGGCTGCCGCGCATCGAGTGCGTGGCGGCGGCGAGCGTGATGCGCGCCTTCGGCCCGCTCCCGGAGGCCGCCCGGCCGGGCGACTACGAGCGGGTGCTGCGTCCCGTTTACGGCCTCTCCTTCTCCCTCGCCCAGTCCGGGCTGGCGCGGCGGGCGACCAGGCCCTCCGAGCGCGCCTGGCGCACCGATGGCGGCCCGCAACCGCGCCGACGGCCGCGTTCGGCGAGCGGCGCTGCGGGCAGCCATCGCCGCCGGCGTCCCGGCGACGATATGGAGCCTCAACCGCGCGCTGCGGGCCGAGTTCGCGGTCGACCTCTCCGCCGCCTCGATCACGCGCAGCGGCATCGCCGCCGCGACCGAGCTGGTCGCGACGGCTCGGGGTCGAGGCCGGCCACGTGATCACCGGCCATACCCACCGCGGCGGCCCGGCCGACGAGGAGGTCGGGGTGGGAGCTGCCGGGGGGCGGCCGCCTCCACAACACCGGCAGCTGGGTCTTCGCCTCGGCCTTCCACCGCCCGGGCACGCCTCCCGGCCCCTACTGGCCGGGAACCGTCACCTGGCTGGAGGACGAGCGGGCCGCCGCGTCACGTCCGCCTGCTGCTCGACCACGGCCGCGACGAGCTGCGGGCGATCGCGCGCCGCCTTGCCGTCAACGCCTAGCCTGTTCGTCTCGTCGCCATAAGGCGCACGAAAGAACACCGGAAGAGCGTGCTTCAGGCCCGCAACCACTCGGCGACGATGCGGCCGATCTCCTCGCCGGCGTCCTCTTGGAGGAAGTGCCCGGCGCCCTCGATCGGGCGCGGCGGCGGGAAGTTCAGCCGCTCGGATACCCGCTCGCCGACCGAGAAGGGCAGCACCGGATCGGAGTCCGCCCAGAGGACCAGCGTCGGCCGCTCATCGTCGCGCAGCGCGTCCGCAACCTGCCTGCCCTCCGCTGCCCCGGGCGCATCGGGCTCGGTCGGCATGATCAGCGGGAAGGCGCGGGCGCCGGCCTTCGACTCCGGGCGTCGGGTAGGGAGCCTCGTAGGCGGCGATCACCTCGTCGCCCGGGTCGTTCGCGCAGCCACCCTTGACGAGGAAGCCGACCGGCACGTCCTCGTTCTCGCGGACGAACTCGCGGAATTTGAGCCACGTCTCGCTCATCTGCTGTTGGCCGGTGAAGGGCCCGGTCTCCATGATCACCAGTCGGGAGAACCGCTCGGGGTGCTCGACCGCGAGCCGCAGGCCGATCGGGCCGCCCCAGTCGTGGCAGACGGCGGTGGCGCCGCGGATGTCGAGCTCCTCCAGCAGCGCCGCCATCAGCTCGACATGGCGGTCGTAGGTGTACCAGGAGAGGTCGGTGGGCTTGTCGGAGCGGCCAAAGCCTGCGTAGTCCGGGGCGATGCAGCGATAGCCCGCGTCGCGCACCGGCGGGATCGTCTTGCGCCAGAGGAACGACCAGGTCGGCTCGCCGTGGAAGAAGACGACCGGCTCCCCCTCCCCCTCGTCGAGATAGGCGAGCCGCAGGCCGTCGATCTCGGCGTAGCTCGACTCGAAGGGGAAGTCCGGCAGCCCCCGCAGGCGCTCCTCCGGCGTTCTGACGAAATCGATGCCCATTGGCTAGCTGGCCAGCCTACCGGCCCGCCGGGGCGACGTTCCGACGATTAGCCACCCACTATGGGTGGCTAAGTGCACACAGGGCACAGGCCTAAGCGATGCGGCGCTCGAAGGTCTTCTCCAGCGCGGTCTCTTCCTCCTCGTCAGGGATGGTCTTGTCGAGCCGCACGATCGAGTTGCGACCGTCGAGCCTGACGGTCGCCACCTGGTTGTCGAAGTAGGGACCCTCGAGGCAGCGCCAGCGAATGCCGGGGTCGGGTGCGCCCGCCAGCTGCGCAAGTCCGCGTGCGACGACCTCGGCCGGCTTCGTAAAGCCGGTCCGCACGACGCGGCGCTCTTTGTCGTCGAGCGGGATTGCGGTAGGGCGAGCAGACGGCTTGCACCACTCGGCTCTCGACCCCCGCGTCCTTCTTGAACGCGACGTCGAAGAGGTAGGCGTGGTGGACGTCGCCGGAGAGGATCACGATCGAGGCGGGCGGCTTGCCCCGCTTGCCGGAGCCGACCTCTTCGAGCAGTCGTCGCATGCGGTGGAAGGACATCTCGAATGCCGCCCAATGATCGAAGTCGAGCGCCCGCCGCAGCTTCTCGCTCGCTTTCGCCGCCAGGCCGCCGCAGGCGCCGTCGCAGAGCCGCTCGTTCCAGGCCTCGAGGTGGTGGAAGGTCGGCGAGAGCAGGAAGGGGACGGTGGTGCCGATCAAGAGGTGGTCGAAGTCGCCGTTGGCGTGGTCGACGATCCACTCCCAGACCTCGTCGTCGAACATCGAGCGGCGCTCCTTGCGTCAGCACCCGCGCCGCCCGCGAGTCCATGAAGATCGCCCGCACGCCGTCGATGTCGCGGCAAAGCTCCAGCGCGTTCCGGAGGCGGTCGAGTCGATGCTCCTCGCCCACTCGCGCAGCACCTCGGTCGCGTCGGGGTTGCCTCTCACCTTGGCGTAGATCTCGTTCTCCTCGTCGAGGTCGCGCGGCGAGAGGTTGCCGATGTGCTGGTAGATCCAGTAGCTCATGATCCCGCCGACGGCGCGCTCGTGCCACCAGTGCTTGCCGTCCATCTCGTCGTGCCAGGAGCGCGAGATGTTCCAGTCGTCGCTCATGTCGTGGTCGTCCCAGACCATCGAGAGCGAGACCGTCGAGAAGAGCCAGCGGATCAGCGGGTCCTGCCAGGACTCGTGGTAGAGCCAGGTGTACTCCTCGAAGTCGATCACCTCTTCGCCGGGAGGCTGGCTCGTGTCGCGTTTGGCTTTGATCCTCTCGCGCACCTCAGGCGAGCCCTCGTCTACGTAGACCTGGTCGCCGAGCAGGAAGAGCAGCTCTGGCCAGTTGTCGCGATCGTCGCGAATCATCTGCCGGGCGAGGACGTAGAGCGCGTCGAGCTCGTGCCCGTCTTCGTCCTCGTCTTTCGGCCTGGTGTAGGGCTCCTCGTGGGGGAGCGCCACCCGGCAGGAGCCGAAGCAGATGTCAAGGGGCTTGCCTGGGCTAAAGGTGCGGATCGCGCTCGGGGGAAGGTCCTGGTCGGGCAGGGGCCAGCGCTGCTCGCCGTCGAGCGCGACACCGTACTCGTAGAACCCGCCGGGCTCCAGACCTTCAATCCGGACCAGCGCGTAATGGTGCCCCCCGACCCCGAAGGTCGGCTCGCGGCGGCCGAGGATCTCGACCTCGCAGGGACCGCTCGTCTCAACCCAAACCGTCGCCTCCGTTTCGGAGACGTAGCGGAGCAAGGGTCCTAAGACTAGATCTGGCATTGGTTGACCGGCTTCCCCCCTTTGGCGCTTTCTATTACCCATCGGCGTCCTGCTCACACGCACGACGGCAAGGTGCCTGGAAGTACAGGTGCGCACGATTTGCTTCAGCGCTCGGGAACAACGCCCCAGAAGCGAAGATGGCCTTGGGTCACATCCTGCCCCGTGCACGAAAGGTTGACGCATGAATGACGAAAGCCTGATCAGCGGCTGGTGGGTCTTTGCCGGCGCGCTGCTCTTGATCGCCGGCGTCCTCAACATCATCTACGGGATCGCCGCGATCGGCGACTCGAAGTTCTTCACCGAGAACGCCACCTACATCATCAGCGGCCTCAACACCTGGGGCTGGGTCCACCTGATCGTCGGTGTGCTCGAGCTGGTCGCCGCGTTCTCACTGTTCTCGGGCGGCGAGTTCGGCCGCTGGTTCGGCATCTTCGTCGCCTCCCTCAACGCGATCGGCGCCCTGCTGGCGCTGCCCGCCTACCCGTTCTGGTCGCTGGCGGTATTCGCCCTCTCGATCATCATCGTCTACAAGCTGGCGGAAGGCCCGCGAGGTCCAACGGTAGAGCGCGTCTAAGGGTCAGCCGCGCAGCGGCGACCCGGACACCTGTTGCGGACGAAGGCCCTGGGACCCCGGGGCCTTCGTCCGTTCCGGGCTCCTCGCCTGCGATCGGCTCGCTCAGGTCCAGGCGCGACCAAGGCGCCGGCGCCCGCTCGCGGATCTCGTAGAGGACGTCGACCCCGGCCAGCCGGTCCTGCCAGCCGCGTCGCCGTTCGTCGAAGACGACGCCGAGAAACCCGAGGCCGAGGGGGAGCGCCGCCAGGCCGAGCCCGACCAGCCGCTTCAGCGAGCGGCCGAGCGGCAGGCCACGCCCTTCGACTCCCAGCCTGATGCCGAAGAAGCGCATGCCGGGCGTCTGCGCGGCCAGCGACCAGAAGGCGACCAGGTAGAAGGCGGCGAGGGAGAACCAGGCGCCGCCGCCGAGCGCCAGGGCGAGCCCGGAGACACCGCCGCCGTCGTCGGAGAAGAAGGAGCCGATCAGCGCCGCGATCGCCGCCAGGCCCGAGAAGGCGAGGTTGACGATCAGCATGTCGAGCGCGAAAGCGAGCGCTCTCGTGATTCCACCCGCACGCGCGGTCGGCACTGACCGCCGCGTCCGGAAGAAGACCCGCCGCACGATCCGCTCGAGGATGTCGTCGAGGCGGCGGCTGGCGTCGCCGATCGTGTGGCCGACGTCCTCGACGAAGCCGACGCTCTGGGCGCTGATCGCGGCGCGCAGCTCGGGCGCCTCGGCGATCCGCTCGACCAGTCGCTGTGCCTCCTCGCTGGCCAGCAGCCGCCGCCAGACCTCGTCGACCATCTCGCTGTCGAGCGCCTCGATCAGCGCTTTCTTCACGGTCTCGCTCTCGAGCGCGCCGTGCACGGCGTCCTCGACCAGCGGCCCCTGCAGAACCCGCACCAGGGCGCGCTCGACTGCGTCGCTTTCAACCGCCGCGACCATCGCCTCCTCAGCCGCCGACTGAACGGCGCGCTCGACGCCCGTCGCCCGACCGACGCTGCGGGCACTGCGGACACCGGCGCCCAACAGCCGCACCGAGAGCGGCAACGGCCTTCCGGCGGGACCTTCTCCGGGAGAGGCGCCCGGCGGAGCCGGACCGTCGCCCATCGCGTTCAGTCCTGCGCCTGCTCGGCGGCGCGCTCGCGCACGTCGGCCTTCTGCTCGAGCGTCATCGCGCCGGGATGGCCGTCACCCGGCCACGGGGTGAGGATCAGCAGCAGCCTGGCGTCGGCGCGGGCGGCGACCGTGTGACGCTCGCCAGGCGCGAACTCGAAGAGATGCCCCTCCCCGGCCTCGATCCGCTCGCCGTCGGCAGTCGTCACCTCGACCTCGCCCGCCGCAACGATGAGGCGGGAGCACTCGTGGACCTCGTGCTCCTGCAGCTCCTCTCCGGCGGGGAGATTGAGTAGGACGGTTCGCGCGTCGTCGCCCGAGGCCAGGATCAGCGGCTCGTGCGGCTTGACGTCGGCGGTTTTCAGGTCCCAACTGCGCATCGTCGGTGTTGTAGCAGGATCGTGCGAAAAGCGACAGGGACGCTCAGGGGTTGCGGTCCGCGAGGTGGGCGACGAGGCGGTCGACGAACTCCGCCTGCGCCTCGAGGACCCTGCGCCGCGCCTCCTCCGGCTCGAACCACTCCGCCCGGTCCACCTCCGGGAACTCGCGCTCAGTGCCGGAGCGCGGCGGCCACTCCATCGCGAACATGTTGCTACGCAGCTCCGCCGGGTCGAAGTCGCCCTCGGCCGCCCAGGCTCGCACAACCTTGCCGCCTTTCTGCTTGACCGAGCCAAGATCGATCAGCGCCTCGGGCTCAATCGCGGGCGCGTCCCCCAGCTCCTCGCCCAGCTCGCGCAGAGCGCAGTCGCGCGCCTCCTCCCCGTCTCCGTATTCGCCCTTCGGGATCGACCAGGCGCCGAGGTCCTTCTTCTCCCAGTAGGGCCCACCGGGATGGACGAGCAGCAGCTCGGCGGCGCTTCCCGCCAGCCGGAAGAGCAGTATCCCTGCACTCTGCTTCAACCGCGCAGGCGCTCGTCCTCGTGCAGCTCGTCCACGTTCCTCGGAGCTGCCTCCATGACCGCGATTTTTACCGGATCTTTACCCAGCGGCAAGCCGCAGCCGCGAAACTTGGTCTTACGACCCACAGCGGAAGGAGACACCATGCCGCAGATACTCGTAGTGGCCAATCCCCACGACGACACCGCTAGCGCGGTCGTGTACCGAGAGGGAATCAGCCTCAGCGATCTCGAGTCCGACCACTTCTCGGGTCAGCTCGTGGAGCGGGTCGGCTGGGCGGTGCTCGACGCCGACGAGCTCGAGCACGGCAATGACGAGGACTCCTCTACCGGCGACTGACGTCGTCGAGCCGACATCGGCCGGTCGCCAAGGGAGTTGAGTGGCACTCCCTTGGCGGTCATCGGCCGGGGCGGTGAACCTGCGACCGGTGGATGAGGGAGGATGCGGGCGGCCATCCACTCGGTGGGCCCGGACCCAGACGCCCAATGCGGCTCACCCCGCCCCGAAAGGAACAGCCACTGATGCAACGCAAGACCTGGCTCGTAGCCGCATTCAGCCTCGCCCTCCTCGCCTTCGCCGCCGTGGGTTGCGGCGACTCCGACTCCGATGACAGCGGCTCGAGCACCTTTCGGGTAGGGCTGGAGGCGCCGCTCTCAGGCGAACTGTCCGTGCTCGGCGAGGGAATGCTGAACGGGGCGGAGCTGGCCGCGGCGCAGCTCAATGAGCACGGCGGGATCCTCGGCGAGCAGGTAGAGATCGTCGCGATCGACGACGGCGGCGATCCCGCGACGGGCGTGGAGGCGGCGAAGTCCGCGATCGACGACGGCCTCGACGGCATCGTCGGCCCCTACAACTCCGGCGTCGGGATCGAGACGCTGCCGCTTTACATCGATGCCGGCTTGGTGCCGGTCAGGCTGACCTCCGATACCTCGACCAACGGCCTCGGCTTCACCCTGCAGCCGATGACCTACCAGATCGCCCCCGTCGCATCGGAGGCCTTGACCGAGTGGCTCGGAGCCGAAACCGTCGCGATCGCCTACGACCCGACCCAGAACTACACGGTCTCAGTCTCCAAGGCGCTGAAGAAGTCGCTCGAGCAGGCCGGGGTGACCGTCACCGCTTACGAGAAGGTGCAGCCCGGCAAGGAGAGCTACGCCGACGTCGTTGACAAACTGGCGGCCCAGGAGCCCGACGCGATCTACGCCGCGGTCTACTACCCCGAGGGCGGCCTGATCGCCAAGCAGATGCACGAGGACGAAGTGCAGTCGCAGTGCATCGCCGACTACGGCTCATACGACACCGCCTTCGTCGAGACCGCCGGCATCCCCGCCGCGCGAGCCTGCCCGGTGGTCGGCGTACCCGCACCCGAAGACTTCGCCGGCGCCAGCGCCAAGGTCGACCAGTACCGCGACGAGTTCGACGAGAACCCCGGCACCTGGAGCCCTTACACCTACGACTCGCTGAACTTCCTCGCCGACGGTGTCGAGAAGGCAAACGGCACCGCCGCCAAGAAGCTCACCAGCGCCCTCAACGGCGTCAAGAACTGGCAAGGCTGGACCGGCTCGGTCACTATCGACCCGAGCAACGGAAACCGCCAGCCCGCAACCGTGGTGATCGTCGAAACCGACGCCCAGGGCCGGCTCAACGTCGACGACGAGTGGGCGAAAGCGGTCGGTGCTCCCTACCGCGAGTAAAAGCGTCCGCTGGTAAGGTTTTTTTTCGCGATGGCCGGGCGAGCGTCGACCATTCACGTCTACCAGGACCTTGGGCCGGGGGACTCCCAGCCGCAGAACATGCCGGGCACGGAGTGGAAGACCCGGAACCTCAACAGCTTCCTCTGGGGCTTGATTCGTCAGGACCTTCCGATCACGAACTGCCGGCTCGCCAGCGGGCAGCGCCTGGGCATCGAGGAGATCCGGATCGGGCGCACCGGCTGGCAGATGATCGGCACCGCGCTGACCCTCGGCCTCTGGACGCAGACGCAGATCAGCTGGCGCTGCTGCCGCCCGCCGTCCCAGTCGGGCACGTTGGATTGACGCGGTGATCCACCGCGACGATCAGGGTCGGCAGGAGTGGAACGGCGTTCACGTCACGCATAAGACGACCGTCGCCGAACTCATCGACGTCGACAACGTCGGCTCGGACGGGACGCTGCTCACCGGCTTCGACATGTTCCGCCAGGCCGGGGAGAGCCTCGACGAGGTCATCCGCGAGGCGCGCGACGCCGAGCAGAGGGTGCTCGCAATCGGGTCGGGCTGGGCGCTTTCGAAGATCAACATCACCGACGGCCGACTTGTCAACACGAAGCTCCTCAACGGCTGCTACAACGTCGGCGAGCGGTACTTCGACGGCGGCTACCCCGCCGCGGACCGGCAGGGCGTCGTGCTTGCGCAGGCGGGGACGCAGATCGCCGAGCTGAACGCGTTCCTGGAAATCGCGCCACACGACGTTGGCGACAAGCGGGCGCTGAAGGCCGCCGGGATCGGCAACGGGCAGACGATCGCCGGCGCCGTGTCCGGCAACACGCACGGCTCGCAGCTGGACTTCGGGGCAATGCCGGACTTCGTCGTCGGCCTGCACCTCGCCACCGGCAGCGGCCGGACGCTGTGGATCGAGAAGGCCTCCAAGCCTGTGCTCAACGAGGAGTTCGCCGACCGGCTCGGAGCCGAGATAATCCGCGATGACGACGTCTTCAACGCGGCCGTCGTCAGCTTCGGGACCTTCGGCATCATCGCCGCGATGGCGGTGGAGACCGCGCCGATCTACCAGCTCGCGTTCCCAGCGATCGCCGACGTCCGCCACGACGACCTCAAGACGCAGCTGCGCGCGCTTGCGGGACCCGACCCGGCCGACGTCAACCACTACGAGTTCATCTTCGACCCGCACGGCCGCAAGCAGATGGCGATGGTGGCCAGCGCCCCGCGGGTGCCGTTCGAGCCAGGGCATCCGACGCCGCAGCCGCGGTGGATCGTTCGCGACAAGCTCGGTTACGCGCCCGGCGACAACATCCTGCGCCACGTCGGCGCCCTGCTCCGCCTGCTACCGCCGCGCTTCGTCACCGGGATTGCGTTCAAGGAGTACCGCAAGCGGGCGCTGCTCAACCAGGTTCGCGGCACCCCCGGCCAGCTCTATACGTCGTCGATCTACTACCTCGAGGGCTACACCGAGAGCGCCTTCGCCGTCGCCGTGGCCGATGCGCCCGCGACGATCGACATCGTCTCGCAGGTGGCCCGCGAGGTCCGGGTGCCATCGATCAGCCAGGTGCGGCTCATCCGCGCCTCGGAGGCGACGCTCGGCTTCACCCAGCACGAGCCGCGAACGGCCGTCTTCGAGGTCGGCCTGATCAACGACGACAGGTTCCCGCATTTCGAGCGCCGCCTGGACGAGGCGTTTCGCAGCACCGGCATCCGGTACACGATGCACTGGTCGAAGAACTCCGGGATCGAGCCGGGCAAGCTCGAGTACATGTACGGCCCCGAGCGGATCGCCAGCTGGAAGGCCGCCCGGAAGAAGGTGTTCGGCGACGACAAGGCGCTTATGCGGACGTTCGCTTCCGATGCCATGGTGCAGGCCGGGCTGGAGTAGTTGGCCGAGCAGAGGTCTGCGTCAACGACTTCGGTCAGTTCTTCGCCTCGCCAAACACCCAAGGTGAACCGGGCCGCTTGATCAATCCTGCAACCGGCGCAGGATTCGCATTTCATCGGGGAGACAGTGTCCGGTTTCAGTAGATAGGCGACACCTGTGTCGAGACATAGGAGACACCGAACGAAGGGAGATCTCCTGTGGCAAAGGCGCGGTACCTGGTGGAGGCGCATCTATTGGAGGGCCGCCCGGTCTCAGAGCTGGCGAGGACCCACGGCGTGCATCGCAGCTGGATCTACAAGCTCTTGGCCCGCTACCGCGAAGGCGGCTATGAGGCGCTTGAGCCGCGCTCCAGGGCGCCGCGCTCCACTCCCAACAAGACGCCCGAGGAGGTGGTGCGGGCAGTCGTGTCCCTGCGAGAGCAGCTGCTCTCGCAGGGACACGACTGCGGCGCGGAGACGATCGCCTACCACCTGGTCGAGCGCTTCGAGGAGGTGCCCTCGGTCTCGACGATCTGGCGCATCCTGCGCCGCGAGGGGCTGGTGGTCCCTCAGCCGCAGAAGCGCCCGCGCAGCTCGCTGATCCGCTTCGAAGCGGAGCTTCCCAACGAGATGTGGCAGGCCGACATAACCCACTGGCGCCTGGCGGGCGGCGAGGACGTCGAGATCCTCAACATGATCGACGACCACTCGCGGCTGTTCTTGGGCTCACGCGCCTATACGAGGCCAAGGCCGCCGACGTCGCCGAGGCATTTCGCTCTGCGGTGGCCTTGCATGGGGCGCCGGCGTCTTTGCTTTGCGACAACGGCGCCGTGTTCACGGCCACTCCCCGGGGCGGCAAGGTACTCCTCCAGCTCGAGATGGAGCGCCTGGGCGTCACTGCCAAGAACTCGCGGCCCTACCACCCCCAGACCTGCGGCAAGGTCGAGCGTCTACACCAGACGCTGAAGCGCTACCTGGCAAGGCAGGCCCCGGCGAGAACGCTCGCCGAGCTGCAAGCCCAGCTCGATGCCTTCGCGCACTACTACAACGCCATTCGCCCCCACCGGGCGCTTGGCGGGCGCACGCCCCTGCAGGCCTACAGCGCCCGCATCAAGGCCCGGCCACCCTCAAACGGTCGTCCCGAGACCCACTTCCGCGTCCGCCACGACAAGGTCGACTCGCAGGGCACCGTCACCCTGCGCCACGACAGCCGGCTGCATCACATCGGCGTCGGCCGTGCCCACAAGGGGCGGCCGATCAAGCTCCTCGTCGCCGACCGCGACATTCGGGTGCTGGACCTCAAGACAGGAGAGCTGATCCGCCGGCTCACCCTCGATCCCAGCCGCGACTACCAGCCGATCGGAGGGCGTTGAGATGTCTACGATGTCCCGCGACATCTGTCTCCGATGTCGCGACACATCACATCATCGGGGAGACAGGATTTGAACCTGCGACCGCTCGGCCCCCAGCCGAGTGCGCTACCAGACTGCGCCACTCCCCGTGGTCGTCTGCATTTTGACGCATCGCCGACCTGGGGGGGGCTGCGGCGAGGAGTCTCTTTGTTGCGACGAGCTGATGGGAACGTCTGTTCGCCTCGCTAGCGTTGCGGTCGATGAGGAGATGCGGCCGCTGCAGCAGCCGGAAGCCGGTCGATGATTTTGCCTGGCGCCGGAAAGCCCGCGGGCAGCGGGATAACTACTGCCGCCCTTGTCGCGCCGAGTACAAGCAGGAGCACTACGCGGCCAACCGGCAGAGATACATCGATTCGGCACAGCGTCGCAGGCGGGCCATCGTTGCAGAACGTATTGAGTTCCTCGTGGCCTATCTACGCGAACATCCCTGCGTCGCCTGGGGTGAGACCGACCCTGTGGTGCTGGAGTTCGACCATCTTCGGGACAAGAAATTCAGCATCGCGAAGGGCTGGAGGGACCACGAATGGCAGAGCGTCCTCGACGAGATGGCAAAGTGCGAGGTAGTTTGTGCAAACTGTCATCGGCGCCGCACTGCTCGTCGGGGCGGCTTCATCCGCGCGGTGGTAGCTCAACGGTAGAGCCTCGCCCTTCCAAGGCGATGATGCGGGTTCAATTCCCGTCCGCCGCTTTTCCCGCCGCTAGGGAGCCGATCGGGCTCGAGCCGAAGCGGCGTTGAGCAGGCGAGCCCTGTCGGTGTGATCGATCTCACTCGAGATGTGCGTGTAAGCCCCGCCCGGGTGGGATACTCGTTTTCCATGAGCGCACCTTCGGCGCTGCCCCCCGGTCCCCGCATTCCCTCGGCCGTCCAGTTCGTCGGCATGTGGATGAGGCCGCTGGCCTTTCTCGAGCGCTGCCGTCGGCGCTATGGCAAGCGCTTCACCCTCCGCCTGCCCTTCACGCCGCCCTTCGTGATGCTGACCGATCCCGATGAGGTGAAGCAGGTGTTCACGGCTCCGCCGGACGTGCTGCGGCCGGGCCAGGGCGCTCGCGTCCTCGAACCAGTCGTCGGCGCTCACTCCGTGATCCTGCTCGACGAAGGCGAGCACATGGAGCAGCGCAAACTGATGCTGCCCGCCTTCCACGGCGAGCGGATGGAGCGCCTCACCGGGCTGATGGAGGAGGTGACCGCGGAAGAGGTCGAGGCACTGCCACGGGACGTTCCAGTCGAGCTTCATCCCCGGATGCAGGATCTGACGCTGAAGATCATCCTGCGCGCCGTCTTCGGACTCGATCCCGGAGCGCGCTTCGACGCGCTGCGCGAGCGGCTGCAGGCGATGCTCGCCTTCGGCGACAAGCCGATCAGCCTGATGCCGCCGCGACCGGACAGCCCCATGACCCGCATCCTGGAACGAGTGGGGCCCTTCGCGGAATTCGTCAGGATCCAGGAGGAGGTCGACGAGATCCTCTTCGCGCTGATCGGCGAGCGGCGCAAGGACGGAGCCGACCGCAACGACGTGCTGACGATGCTGCTCGAGGCGCGGCACGAGGACGGCTCTCCGATGAGCGAGCAGGAGATCCGCGACGAGCTGCTGACGCTGCTTGTCGCCGGACACGAGACGACCGCGACGTCGCTCGCCTGGGCGTTCGCGCGCCTCGTCCACGAGCCGCGCGTGCTCGCTCGGCTCGTCGAGGAGATCGATGGTGGCGACGATGCCTACGTGACGGCGACGATCCAGGAGACGCTGCGGGCCCGCCCGGTCCTCCCCAACGTCGCACCAAGGCTGGTGGCGAAGCCAATCGAGGTCGGCGATTGGACCTATCCGACTGGCTGCAGCCTGGTCGCGAACGGGTACCTGATCCACCACGATCCCGAGATCTATCCCAACCCCTACGCCTTCCGGCCAGAGCGCTTCCTCGACGAGGCCCCCGGCACCTACACCTGGATCCCCTTCGGCGGCGGCCGCCGGCGTTGCCTCGGCGCGAGCTTCGCAATGCTCGAGATGACGGTCGTCCTCCGTGCGCTACTCAGCTCCTGCAGCATGAGCGCAGCGGGCGACGGCGTCGAGGTCGCCCGACGCCGCAACATCACCGTGCGACCGGTCGACGGCGCCCGCGCGGTGCTCGCCGACCGCGCCGCGGTCCCCGTCGCCGCCTGACTACCAGGTGTCGACGAAGCGGTGGCCGCTCGCCGGCGGCGCAGTGGGACCTGCCGCCGCCAGCGTCAAGGCGATTAGCGAGCGCGTCTCGGCCGGGTCGACGACGTCGTCGAGCTCGAACAGGGCCGCGGCGTTGAGCGCCTTCGCGTTCAGTTCGGCGGCCGCGGTCAGGTCGCGAACCCGCTGCTCGCGCTCGGCCTCGTCGGCGATCTGCTCCAACTCTTTGCGCAGCGCCAGCCTCACCGCGCCCTCCAGGCCCATCGGGCCGAGATGCGCGCTCGGCCACGCCACAGTCAGCAGCGGCTCGTGCAGGCTGCCGCCGACCATCGCCTGCGCGCCCAGCCCGTAGCCGCGCCGTAGGATCACCGCGATAAGCGGCACGCGCAGCGCGGCGCCGGCGACCAGCAGCCGCGAGGCGTGGCGCACCAGTCCGGTCGCCTCGGCCTCGGGGCCGACCATCATCCCCGGCGTGTCGACCAACGAGATGACCGGCAGCCCAAAGCAGTCGCAGAGCTGCAGGAACCGCGCCGCCTTGTCGGCGGCGTCGCTGGTGATCGCCCCGGCCATGTGGCGGGTGTCGTTGGCGACGATCCCGACAGGCCGCCCCTCGATCCGGGCGAGCGCGGTAACCATCTCTGGCGCGAAGCGCTCGCGCAGGAAGGTGACCGAGTCCTCGTCGGCAAGGGTCTCGACGATCGGCTGGACCGGGTAAGCGCGCCGCTCGCGCTCCGGCACCAGCTCGCGCAATCGCGCCTGATCGGGTTCGGCTCCCGGCGGCGTCGCGCCCTGGAAGTAGGCGAGCAGGCGCTTCGCCAAAGCCACAGCCTCCATCTCGTCCGCGACCGCCACGTCGACGACGCCGTTGCGCGACTGCATCTCGAGCGGCCCGACCTCGTCGGGGTCGACTTTGCCCAGTCCGCCGCCCTCGATCATCGCCGGGCCGCCCATGCCGAGCGAGCTGTTCTCGGTGGCGACGATCAGGTCCGAGCAGCCGGCGATCACCGCATTGCCGGCGAAGCAGCGCCCAGCGACAACTGCGATTCGCGGCACCACTCCCGACAGCCGCGCCCAGAGCGCGAAAGCGCGCCAGTCGAGCGCCGAGACGACGGGGTAGTCGGTGTCGCCGGGTCGCCCGCCGCCGCCCTCGGCGAAGAAGACCGTGGGCAGGCGCATCCGCTCGATCATCTCGAAGAGCCGGTCCTTCTTGCGGTGTCCGACGGCGCCCTGCGTCCCGGCCAGGACCGTGTAGTCGTAGGAGAGCACCGCGCAGGCGCCGCGCTCGCCGAAAAGCTCGCCATTGATTCGGGCCGTGCCGGCGACAAGGCCGTCGGCGGGAGTGCGGGCGATCAAGTCGTCGTTCTCGCGACGCCCTCGCTGCGCGGCGATCGCAAAGCGTCCGTACTCGACAAAGCTTCCCCGGGTCGACCAGGTCATCGACGTTCTCGCGGGCCGTCCGACCTCCGGCCGCGTGGCGGCGCTCGACCGCCTCCGTGCGCGCCTCGTCACCGGTCAGGGCACGCCGCTCCCGCAGCTCGCTCAGGTCGTCGCGCTGCGACTTCCCCACCGGTCGGCTCCTCGCCAGGCACCGCGTGATCTTCCCAGACAGGTGGCCATCCTTCTGGCCCGGAATCCACGCCGCGATCGGCAACCGCGCGTTTGGTCATCCGACCAGCGGGAAGGGAGAACAGACGGGGAAACACGAATCGAGGAGAGAGGCGAGATGGCCACGCAGCAGAAAAAACGCCGAGCCGGTCGCAAGAGCTCGAGCACGAAGACTTCGGAATCGAAGAGCTCGCAGTCCAAACGCAGCGCGCCACGCAAGACCAGCCAGGAGTCCAGCAGCGGCAGCGACGGCAGCGGAAGCAAGAGAAGCCCGTTCCGCAACCAGACGGACGAGAACACCGTCCCGGAGCGGGAGTACCAGGACTACACGCTCCTCCACCCCGGCTCGATCAGCGACACCGACGAGCCCGACGTGCTCCTCGACATCCCCGTCGTCAAAGTCGACGAGATCCACTTCGAGGTCGACCAGCTCGAGGCCCGCGTGTCGCTGCACGCCGAGGTCCTCGACCTGGTCAAGCTGAGCGTCGGCGTCCATGCCGAGATCGGCAAAATTGAACTCGAGCATCAAGGGCGTCGAAGCGCAGGCCCTGCTCAGGGCCCGGCTCGACCACGTGACCGCGATCATCGACCGCGTGCTGACCACCCTTGACCGCAATCCAAAGCTGCTCGAAAGCATCGGCAAATCGCTCGAAAAAGTCGGCCAGGGCGCCGGCAAAGGAGTCGGCCAGATCGGCACGGGCGCCGGTCATGCCGTCGAGGACGTCGGCGAAGGAGCCGAGGGCGCCGTCAAAGACGTCGGCAAAGGTGCCGGTGGCGCCGTGGAAGACGTCGGCGAAGGTGCGGGCGGAGCGGTGCAGGATGTCGGCAAAGGCGCCGGTGGCGCGGTCCAGGACGTGGGCAAAGGCGCTGGCGGTGCGGTGGAAGGAGTTGGCCAGGGAGCTGGCGGCGCCGTCGAAGGGATCGGCCAGGGCGTCGGCCAGCTTCCGGGCCAGCTCGCCGGAGCAGCAGCCGGCGCCGGCGGTCAGGGCGGCGGAATGGCGGCAACGGCGGGGGTGGCGGTGGCAATGGGCTGACCGCCGGCAAGCTCGCAAAAGAAGCGGCGAAACTCGTCGCCAAAGAGATCGGCTCGGCGGCGAGCGACGAGGCGAAGGACGTCGGCATGGCAGCCACGCACAAGGTGATGGAGCTCGGCGAGAGGCGGCGGCAGCGGCGGGCGATGAAGCACAACGCCACCGAGGCGGCGCTGCGCGAGGCCGAGTCGGCCGGCATCGACCTCGACGAGGTCGAAGGCACCGGCGCCGAGGGTCGGATAACGGTCAACGACGTCAAAGAGATGGCAGATAGATGACGGACGAAGACGCCGAACGGCAACCAGACCAGCCCGCGGACGAGCTCTCCGACGACGAAATCGCCGACGTCGACGTCTTCACCGCGGTACGGGCCTAGGAGCTGCGATTCGGGATCGTGCCCGAGGTAAAGACCTGGTTCGAGGGCGAGCCCGCCGAGAGATCGAGCTCGAAAACCGTGCGCGAGAACCTGCCCGACGAGGTCGAGCCGGACGAGACCTATCGCGACATCCGCGTCGAGTGGCGCGCCCGCTCTCGGATCGTCCATCCCACCGACCCGGACTCCTAGGGTCGCCGGGCCAACCCAGCTACGACCTGCTCGTCTACTGGGCGATGGCCACGGATGGCTTCGAGCCATTCATGGACCACTTCAGGTATGGCGGGCGGTGCGAATTCGATCCCGCCAGGGCAAGTGTCCTTGCCGATCGGATCCCGGTCTATTTCCTCCACGGCGCGCTCCATCTGGTGGCCGGCGGGACGGGCGCCACGTGGAAGCTCACGCAAAGGGATCTCGACACCATCCTCGACCAGTTCGGCAAGCCGATCAAGGGCGACGCCAAAGCGCGCCCCCTCCTCGTCACCGAGGGGTCCGCCAAGGACAAGCTGGCCGCAATCGAAGACAACGCCTACCTCTCGCATGCACTCACCCGCCTTCGGGAGTGAGATCTGCCGGTCGTCGTATTCGGGGAGCGGTCTAACCCAGCACGATGCTCACCTGGCGGAGGCCCTGAGCAGGAACCCGAGCCGCCCGGTCGCAGTCTCGATGCTTCCCGGCTCCAAGAAAGAGCTTCTGGCCAAACAAGCGGACATCTACGGCCGGCTGGACGCCGAACCCATGCGTTTCCTCGATGCGAGGACCCACCCGCTCGGTGATCCGGCCCTCTCGGCCGCGGTGAGCCCTCAGGCGAAGCGAGCTACGCGGCTGCGCGCTTCCTCAGTCGCATGACCCTGTTCGTGTTCGACGACCTTGCCGGTGCGGTTGAGGACCCGAATCTCGCCTCCACCTTCTTGAAGAACCAATCTACGAGCGGTCTCGAGGGCATCCGCTTTCGTGGCGCCATGCGCGGTGGCACGGCGGTGACCCTCCTTGACGATGTCCCAGCCGCGGCCTCTTGCCTTCTTCACGTAGCGCGTATTCCTCATCCTGGTCTCCTCGTGGACATCTTGTGCGCTTGACCCTACGTTAGCCGGCGGCGGATCTTGGCCCTGCGACGGCGAGGGGGGCGAGCCAAGGCTTCAGCGGGGGAGCCGGGATTCGAACCCGGATTCACGGTTTTGGAGACCGTGCGCATAGCCGTTAACTCACTCCCCCGGGGTGGGAAGGCAATGCTAGCCGGGCGGTGCGGCGCTATGCCGCCGCCGTCAGCCGCTGCCATGCCTGATGCGGGCGGAGGGACTTGAACCCCCAAGCTCTTTCGAGCACCGGCACCTAAAGCCGGCGTGTTTGCCATTTCACCACGCCCGCGCGCGAACCAAGTCTAGACCGCCCGAGTCCATCCGATCCGCAGGTGACCTTACGAACTTATGTTCGTGTCCCAAAGGCACCGGTAACGTGAGATCGCGCAGCGAACTGGATCAAGTCTTGAGCCTCGTGCGGGCTGGATGTGTCGATCGTTGCATTGCACAGCGCACCGGCATACCTCGCCGAACGATCTCGGATTGGAGACGGGGAGAGAACCGGATCCGGAGCCGAGGACGGGCCGACGGCCGGTGCAACGCTCAACACGACTTCTCTCAGTTGCCGGCTGAATCTTATGCCTATCTACTCGGTCTCTATTTGGGAGACGGCTGCATATCCGTTGGCGCTCGAGGCGTCTGGCACCTACGCGTAACGCTTGACACCGCCTACCCACAGATCATCGAGAGTTGTTGCGCCGCGCTCGAAGCCGTCTTCCCAAGCAAGAATGCACATCGTGGGGTTAGGAAGGGTTGCAATTGCGTGGACGTGTCGATGTGGTCAAAGCATTGGCCATGTTTCATTCCGCAGCACGGTCCTGGACGAAAGCATCAACGAGCTATTCGTCTTGCGTCGTGGCAGAAGAAAATCATCGCGGCCGGGCCGAAGCCGTTTCTCCGAGGCCTGATCCACAGCGACGGCACCCGGATCATCGCGGTGGAGAGAAGGGGTTCCTACGTGCGGGAAGCACCGCGATACGCCTTCAGCAACAAGTCCGAGGACATCAAGCGACTGTTTTGTGAGAGCTGCGACGCGCTTGGCGTTCATTGGACCCGACCCTCCGACCGCCAAATCGCGATCTACCAGAAGACATCGGTCGCGCGGCTAGACCAATTCGTCGGACCCAAGCGATAGATGACGCTTAACCAGCGGCCAACGCCGCCTCGTCGCAGATAGATTCTATGATCGCAGCCATGGCGGTAGGAGAGGTGAGGCCAGGCTACGAGCTCTGGCACCCCAATCGGGAAAAAGCTCACGTGGTCACGACGAAGTTCGTGGTCGTCTTTTTGATGCTGGCGACGGCAGCGATCGCGACGCTGATCGCGATCACCGGCTGGTCTCTGCTCAGCGGCGGCGGTGGCATGGGCCTCGTCTGCCTGATCTTTGCCACGCTCTATCTCGTCTTCGCCTACCGCACCGCCCGCTGGAGCCGCGGGGCCCTGCCGGTGGCAGCCGCCCTCTCGATGATCCTGGCGATCTTCTGCGCGGTCGGCGCCGACAGCTGGTTCGCCCGTGACAAGCCCGGCTTCGAGGACGCGCTGGTCCCAGTGCCACTGATCGGGCTCCTCGTGATCATCCTCCTGCTGCTCCAGATCCTCCTGATCGTCGCCGCCTTCTACGGCTTCAGCCAGGAGTGGAACGTCGAGGAGGAGCGGCCGATCGGCTCCGGCGAGGACTACGGCGCCGGCGCCCCGCCCGAGAACGGCGCCCCGCAGCCGGCTTAGGACGCGCCTCACTCGCCGACGAGTCTCCTGTTAACGCCCGGGCAACTTTGTAAAAAGTCTGTGCCGAGACTGTAAGAATTGGCAGCGAAAGGCCGACTTTCGGCCTATTGCGACCGGTGCGGGCCGTAGCGTCGAGCGTAGAATGAATCGACTCGCGGCGGTGTCCAAATTAGGCAAAGGAGGCGGTCTCAAAAGCCGCTGCCCGCAAGGGCTTGTGGGTTCGAGTCCCACCCGCCGCATCGTTCGCCCATGAAGCCGCAGTGGCAGGTTGAACGAGCACTGCAGCTCGCAGATGAGGGACTAAATAACTGCCAGATCGCTCGGCACACTGGCGTTAACCGGCGAACGGTCAGTGACTGGGTTAGGGGACGCACGCGGCTTCGACGGCCCCCTCATTCTCGGCGGCGCCTAACCACTCCCGGTCAGGGCACATGCGCGCGCTGTTCCGATTGTGCTCCCTGTATTCCCGGGCTAACCGTTCACGCCTATGCCTATCTCCTTGGCATGTACTTGGGCGACGGCATGATCTCTGCCCATCCGCGCGGTGTCTATCGGCTGAGAGTCTTCCTCGACCGTGCGTATCCCGTGATCGTCGAGGAGTGTGAGGCTGCGATGAGCATTGTCCTGCCGGCAAGCAAGGCGTCCACCTACCGGCACAAGCGCGACCGAGTAGACGAGGTCAACTCCTTTTCCCGACACTGGCCGCACTTGCTCCCCCAGCACGGCCCCGGCGTCAAGCATAAGCGCCTGATCGCCCTCGAGCCCTGGCAGGAACGGGTCATCGAGCGATATCCCGGTCGGCTGCTGCGTGGCCTAATCCACTCAGACGGCTGCCGGGTGACAAACACGATTCGCCATCCGAAGAAGACCTACAGCTATCCCCGCTACTTTTTCTCCAACCGCTCGCTCGACATCCAGCGGATCTTCTGCGAAACCTGCGACCAGCTCGGGGTGCGCTGGCGGCAGGACGGTCCCTGGAACATCTCGGTTGCCCGGCGGGACTCCGTCGCGATCCTGGACCGCCACATCGGTCCGAAGCGCTGAGGCCCGGTTTAGACTCCGCCCGCGGATGCGGATCCACCATCTGAACTGCGGGTCGTTCTGCCCCCACGGGAGGCGGCTCGTCAACGGCGAGGGTGGGCTGCTGGAGCGGGCGCTCATCGTCTGCCACTGCCTGGCGATCGAGACGGGCGACGGGCTCGTCCTCGTCGACACCGGCTTCGGGATGGAGGATGCGCGCAACCCACGCCAGCTCGGCGCCTACCGCCCCCTGATGAACGCGCGGGTGCGGGCCGAGACGACGGCGCTGAAGCAGCTGGAGGCGCTGGGCTTCGGCGCCGGCGACGTGCGTCAGATCGTCACCACTCACCTCGACCTCGACCATAGCGGCGGCCTGCCGGACTTTCCCGATGCCGAGGTGCACGTGCTGGCCGCCGAGCTCGACGCTGCACTCCATCCCGCCCGGAGCGACAAGCCCCGCTACCTCGGTGGCGCCCACTGGCGGCACCAACCACATTGGGTGACGCACGGCAGTGGGGGCGACGAATGGTTCGGCTTCGAGAGCCTGCGCATCCTGCCTGGCATCGACGCCGAGATCCTGCTCGTGCCGCTGCCCGGCCACACCCGCGGCCACACCGGGGTCGCGATCAGGACCGACGAGGGCTGGCTGCTGCATTGTGGCGACGCCTACTTCAACCATGGCGAGATGGCGACGCCGCCCAGCTGCCCGCCGATGCTGAGCTTCTTCCAGAATCTGACCGCCAGCGATAACAAGGCGCGCAAGGCGAACCGTGAGCGCCTGCGTGAGCTTGCCTCTCGCCACGGCGACCAGATAACGCTCCTCTGCGGCCACGACCCGCACGAGCTGGAGCGGGAGCAGGCCAGGAGCGGCTCCGCCGCCGCGACCGCGTGACCGCAGGGCCCGCCGAGAAGCTCTGGGAGCCGTCGGCCGAGCTGGTCGAGCGGGCACGGATGACCGAGTACACGCGCTGGCTGGAGGCCGAGCACGGGCTGCGATTCGACGGCTACCACGAGCTCTGGCAGTGGTCGGTGGATGACCTCGAGGCATTCTGGAGCTCGATCTGGGACTTCTTCGGGGTCCAGGCCGACGGCGACTACGACCGAGCGCTGGGCAGTCGCCAGATGCCCGGCACCGAGTGGTTCGCCGGTACCAGCCTCAAC
This sequence comes from uncultured Solirubrobacterales bacterium, assembly GCA_963844395.1. Lineage (GTDB taxonomy): Bacteria > Actinomycetota > Thermoleophilia > Solirubrobacterales > 70-9 > VRUE01. Next base: position 341,376 of record CAWJNX010000001.1, read on the forward strand.
TACGCCGAGCACGTTTTCGCCGGCAAGGATGATGCCGAGACCGCGATCCTGCACGCCTCCGAGCTGCGCGAGCTGGACGAGCTGAGCTGGGGCGAGCTGAGGGCCCAGGTCGCTGCCGTCGCCGCCGGCCTGCGGGCGCTCGGGGTCGAGCGCGGCGATCGCGTCGTCGCCTACCTGCCCAACGTGCCGGAGGCGATCGTCGCCTTCCTGGCGACGGCGAGCGTCGGTGCGGTCTGGTCGAGCTGCTCGCCCGACTTCGGCCCGGCCAGCGTGATCGACCGCTTCGCCCAGATCGAGCCCAAGGTCCTCTTCGCGGCCGACGGCTACCGCTACGGCGGCAAGGACTTTGACCGCCTCGACGTGCTCGCCGAGCTGCAAGCGGCGATGCCCAGCCTCGCGCGGACCGTCGTCGTCCCCTACCTCGATCCCGATCCCGACCTCTCGCTGCTGCGCGATGCGAGTCGCTGGGACGACTTGCTTGTCGCCGGGGAAGACACGGAGCTGAGCTTCGAGCGCGTCCCCTTCGACCACCCGCTCTGGGTCCTCTACTCCTCCGGCACGACCGGGCTGCCCAAGGCGATCGTGCAGGGTCAGGGGGGCATCCTGCTCGAGCACTTGAAGAAGCTCCACCTCCACATCGACTCCCATCCCGGCGACCGGCTCTTCTGGTTCACGACGACCGGCTGGATGATGTGGAACTTCCTCGTCTCGGGCCTGCTGACCCGCGCCGCGATCGTCCTCTATGACGGCAGCCCCGGCCATCCCGACATGACCGTGCTCTGGGACCTGGCAGCGCGGGCGGGCGTCACCACGTTCGGCACCAGTGCCTCCTACATCGCCGCCTGCATGAAGGCTGGGGTCGAGCCGGGCGCGGGCCGCGACCTCGGCCGCCTGAAGGCGGTCGGCTCGACCGGCTCCCCCCTCTCCCCCGAGGGCTTCGACTGGATCTACGAGCAACTCGGCTCCGACACCTGGCTCTTCTCGACCAGCGGCGGCACCGACCTCTGCACCGCCTTCGTCGGCGGCACGCCGCTGCTGCCCGTCTACCGCGGCGAGTTGCAGGCGCGGGCCCTGGGCGCCGCGGTCGAGGCCTGGGACGAGGACGGCAAAACGGTGATCGACGAGGTCGGCGAGCTGGTGGTGACCGAGCCGATGCCCTCAATGCCGGTCTTCTTCTGGGGCGACCCCGACGGCAGCCGCTACCGGGCCAGCTACTTCGAGCACTATCCCGGCGTCTGGCGCCACGGCGACTGGATCGAGATCACCTCGCGCGGCACGGCCGTCATCTACGGTCGCTCGGACTCGACCATCAACCGCTCCGGGGTGCGCATGGGGACGAGCGAGATCTACCGCGCCGTGCTCGGCGTCGACGAGATTCTCGACGCCCTGGTCGTCGACATTCCCCGCCACGGCACGGAGGGCTGGATGCCGCTCTTCGTCGTCCTCCGCGAGGGCGCCGAGCTGGACGACGACCTGCGCCGCGAGATCGCCCGCCGCGTCCGCAGCCAGTGCTCGCCCCGCCACGTCCCCGACGAGGTCTTCACGATCACTGAGGTCCCGCGCACCCTCAGCGGCAAGGCGCTAGAGGTGCCGGTCAAACGGATCCTGATGGGGACGCCGCCCGAGCAGGCCGCCAGCCGCGACTCGCTCGCCAACCCCGCCGCACTTGACTGGTTCGTCGAATTCGCAGCGACACTCGAGAACCCCGCCTAGGGCCGCCGATTGCCGACTTGACCACACTCCGATGGGGTCAATTCAGCAATCGGCGCTTCAGGCGGGCGTGATCGGGTTGCGCCGCTCGGCAAAGGAGCGGTTTTTGCTCGCTGCCAGCGAGAAGCGGCGGATCAGCTCGGTGCGCAGATCCTCGGGCTCGACGACCGCGTCGACGACCAACTCCGAGGCGAGATGGAGGATGTCGATGTCGGTGGCGTACTCCTCGCGTTTGTGGGCGACGAACTCCTTCCGGTCCGTCTCGTCCTCGATCTCCTGGATCTGGTTGTAGAAGACGGCGTTGATCGCGGCCTGCGGGCCCATTACCGCGATCGAGGCGCTCGGCAGGGCAATGCAGCAGTCCGGCTCAAAAGCGGGTCCGGCCATCGCGTAGAGGCCGGCGCCGTAGGCCTTGCGGACGATCACCGAGAGCTTCGGCACGGTCGCTTCGGAGACGGCGCTGATCATCTTCGCGCCGTGGCGGATGATGCCCTGGCGCTCGACCGCGGTGCCGATCATGAAGCCGGGCACGTCGGCGAGAAAGAGCAGCGGCAGGTTGAAGGCGTTGCAGGTCTGGATGAAGCGCGCCGCCTTGTCGGCCGAGTCGACAAACAGCACGCCGCCCTTCTGTCGCGGCTGGTTGGCGACGACGCCGACGACCCGGCCGTCCAAGCGCCCGTAGCCGACGATCAGCTCTTTGGCCCAACGCTCGTGCACCTGGAGAAACGAGTCAGCGTCGAGCAGGGCGTCGAGCACCTCGCGCATGTCGAAGGGCTGGTTCTCGTCGTCGGGGACGATCGCGGCGATCGAGGCATCTGAGGACGGCGCGGCGGGCTCCGTGGCCGGCGGCTGCTCGCGCCAGTTGCCCGGCATAAAGGAGAGGTAGCGCTGGGCCAGGTCGATCGCCTCCTCATCGGAGCGGACCAGGAAGTGACCGCAGCCGGAGACGCCGGTGTGCATCTTCGCCCCGCCCATCTCCTCCAGCGTCACCGTCTCGCCAATGACCATCTCGGCCATCCGCGGCGACCCCAGGTACATCGAGGCGTTGCCCTCGCGCATGATCACGACGTCGCAGAAAGCGGGGATGTAGGCGCCGCCGGCGGCGCTCGGCCCGAACAGCAGGCAGACCTGCGGCACCTGGCCGGAGAGCCGCACCTCGTTGTGGAAGATGCGGCCGGCGCCGCGCCGCCCGGGGAACATCTGCACCTGATCGGTGATCCGCGCGCCGGCGGAGTCGACCAGGTAGACCATCGGCAGCTGCAAGCTCAGCGCCCGCTCCTGGATGCGGAGGATCTTCTCGACGGTCTTATGACCCCAGGAGCCCGCCTTCACGGTCGGGTCGTTGGCCATCAGCGCGACGCGGCGGCCGTCGATCGTCGCCAGCCCAGTGACGACGCCGTCGGCACCGAGTCCCTCCTGGTCCCAATTGGCGAGCAGCGCTTCCTCGGCGAAGGAGCCCTGGTCGACCAGCCGCTCGACTCGCTCGCGCACCGGCAGCTTGCCTTGCTCGGCGGTCTTCTCGTGGTGGCGCTGCGGGCCGCCGGCGAGGGCGGCCTCCAGAGCGGGGCGGATATCGGTCACAGCGGGCAGCCTAATCGGACTGACCGCCGAGCCAGTCCATACCGGCAAGCCTTCTCAGCCGGAGGGGGCGCCGAGCCGGCGCCCCATCTCCTCGAGCAGCGCCTGCAGGCCGCTGAAGGGGCGGATCATCACGGTCATCTCCGCGATCCGGCCATCGTCGCCGAAGCGCAGGATGTCGACGCCGTTCAGCTCTTTGTCGCCGACTCGTGCCTCGAAGATCAGCACAGCGGTGTCGCCGGTCTCGACCTGGCCCGTGTAGCGGAAGTCCTCGAATACCTGCGCGACCGTGGTGAGGAGGACGCCGAGCGCGTCGAGGCCCTCGTATGGCTCATAGACCGCCGGGCTGTGGAAGACGACGTCGGGCGCGAACAGCTCCTCGCCCGTGGAGAAGTCCTTCGACTCGGCTGCCTGCCGGAAGGCGTCGCTCTTCACTTGACTGAGCCTACTTGCCGCCGGCCCACTCCACTGGCCCGGCGCGCAGCACGTGAGCGCCGAGCGGGCGGCCGAGCACCTCCTGGGCGGTGCGGGAGGCCTCGATCAGGCGCTGCAGGTCGACTCCCGTCTCAATCCCCATCTCGTGCAGCATCGAGACCACGTCCTCGGTCGAGACATTGCCGGTCGAGCCCGGCGGCACCGGGCAGCCGCCCAGCTCTCCGAAGCTCGACTCGAACGACTCGATTCCCTCCTCCAGCGCCGCCAGCACGTTGGCCAGACCCTGGCCGCGGGTGTTGTGGAAGTGGGCGGTCAACTCCACCCCGTCGAGGCGCTCGCGGGCGGCGGCGAAGAACACGCGCACCTGGCGCGGGTTGGCCATCCCGGTCGTGTCGCCGAAGCCAACCTCCTCGCAACCGGCTGAAGCGAGCCGCTCGGCGATCGCGAAGACGCGCTCCGGCTCCACCTCCCCCTCATATGGGCAGCCGAAGGACACGGAGATCACGCCCTCGCAGCGCAGGCCCGCGTCGCGGGCGGTCGCCAAGGTCCGCTCGAGCCCGACCAGCGACTCCTCGATCGAGCGGTTGACGTTTTCGCGGTTATGGGTCTCGGAGGCCGAGAGGAAGACGCTGACCTCGTCGAAGCGATCGCGAAGCCCCAGCGCCCGCTCCAGTCCCCGCTCGTTGGGGATCAGGACCGAGAAGGCGACCCCCTCGCGGCGCTTGACCGCGGTCAGCACCTCCTCAGCATCGGAGAGCTGCGGGATCACATCGGGCCGCACAAAAGAGGTGATCTCCATCCGCTCCAAGCCGCTATCGGAGAGCATGTCGATTAGCCGCACCTTGTCGGCGGTCGAGATCGTCTCCGGCTCGTTCTGGAAGCCGTCGCGAGGCCCGACCTCACGAATGCGCACGCTGCTCGGTAGAGATGGCATGAAGAGGCAGCTTAGGGCGGGGGATTTCAGACCATGCCGAGACCGCCGCTGACGCCCAGCGTCTCGCCGGTCACGTAGGCGGCGTCGTCGGAGGCGAGGAAGGCTGCGGCGGCGGCTACCTCGTCGGGCTGGCCGAGGCGCTTCATCTGCGTCGCCTCTTTCATCGTCTCGATCACCTTCTCGCCGATCTCGCCGAACTCCTTGGCGCCCATCAGCAGCGGCGTCTCGATCGGACCGGGGGCGATCGAGTTGGCGGTGATCCCGTAGCGGGCGTTCTCGCGTGCGATCGCCTTCATGAAGGCGACGATGCCGCCCTTCGCCGCGGAGTAGACGGCCGAGCCCTTGGAGCCGACCCGGCCCGCCTCGGAGGAGATGCTGACGATCCGCCCGTAGTCGGCCACCTGCATCGCCGGCAGCGCCGCGTGCGTGCAGTTGAGCACGCCACCGAGGTTGACCGCGAGGACCCGCTGCCACTGCTCGGGGGTGGTGTAGGTGAAGAAGCCGAACTCGTCGGTGCCGGCGTTGTTGACGAGGATGTCGGGCGTGCCGACCGCCTCGACCGCGGTCCGAGCCGAGTCGAGATCGGTGACATCCAACTCGATCGGGTGGCCGCTCGTCTCGCCGGCGACGCGCTCCGCCCCCTCGAGGTCGACGTCGCCGACCCAGACCTCGGCGCCCTCGGCGGCGAGCCGCGCCGCGATCGCGGCGCCGATCCCGCTCGCGCCGCCGGTAACCAGCGCCTTGCGTCCCTCCAGTCTCATAGGGCGCGGAGCATAGACTGGCCCGCTGTGAACGCGGAGCGACCGAGCGCCGGCAGCGAGTCGATCCCGATCGTCGGCGGCACCGGCGCCCTCGGCGCCGGCCTGGCGCTGCGCTGGGCGAAGGCCGGCCGGCCGATCGCGATCGGCTCCCGCTCGGCGGAGCGCGCCGAGGAGGCCGCGGCGCGGATCCGCGAGGCGGTCCCCGGCGCCGAGGTCGAGGGCCTGCTCAACGAGGAGGCGGCGAAGCGCGCCGGGGTCGTCTTCCTCACCGTCCCCTTCCGGGCGCAGTCGGAGAACCTCAACAATCTGCGCGGGACGCACTGCAGCCGGGCCAGATCCTGGTCGACTGCACCGTTCCCCTCGCCGCCGCGGTGAGCGGCAAGGCGACCCGCTCGCTCGGCGTCTGGCAGGGCTCGGCGGCCCAGCAGGCGCAGGAGATGGTCCCCGACGGCGTCACCGTCGTCGCCGCCCTGCACACGATCGCCGCCCCCACCCTCGCCGACCTCGACGCCGAGCTGGGCGAGGACGTCCTCATCTGCGGCGACCGCAAGGCCGACAAGGCGCCGGGTCGCTCGCCTGGTCGAGCTGATTCCCGGCCTGCGCGCCGTCAACGCCGGCCCGCTGGAGATGGCGCGGATCGTCGAGCAGCTGACCCCGCTGCTGATCTCGATCAACACCCGCTACAAGACCCACGCCGGCATCCGGCTGACCGGCCTCCCCGACGGCGACCACTGGGCGTGAGCGCGGAGGGAGCAAGCAGCGCATGAGGGTCGCCCTGCTCGCCGGCGGCACCGGCGGCGCCAAACTCGCCGCCGGGATGCAGGAGGAGATCGGCGCCGACCTCGCGGTGATCGCCAACACCGCCGACGACATCGAGGTCCTCGGCGTCCACGTCTCCCCCGACCCCGACCTCGTCACCTACTGGCTGAGCGGCGAAATCGACGCCGAGCGCGGCTGGGGCATCCGCGACGACAGCTTCACCGTCTTCGAGCGACTCGTCGAAGCTGGGCGCCCCCGACTGGTTCGGCCTCTCCGATCGCGACCTCGCCACCTGCCTCTACCGGCGCGAGTTCCTCGCGGCGGGCGGGCGGCAGACCGACGCGCAGGCGCAGATCGCCACCGCGCTCGGCGTCGCCGCCCGGGTGCTGCCGATGAGCGAGGCGCCGGTGCGGACCAAGGTGCTGACCGACGCCGGCAGGCGCGACCTGCAGGAGTACCTGGTCCTCGACCGCGGCGAGCCGGCGGTGAGGGCGGTCGAGCTGGAGGGGATCGAGGAGGCCGAGCCGACCCCCGAGGTCGCCGCCGCCCTGCGCGACGCCGAGGCGATCGTGATCGGCCCCTCCAACCCGGTGATCAGCATCGGCCCGATCCTCGCCGTGCCGGGGATGCGGGAGGCGATCGCGGCCTCCGGCGCCCCGGTGGTCGCGGTCAGCCCCTACGTCGCCGGCGAGGTCGTCAAAGGTCCGACCGAGCGCTTCATGGCGGCGGTCGGCCGTCCCTCGACCGCGGCCGGGGTCGCCTCGCTCTACGCCGGCCTGATCGACGCGATGGTCGTCGACGAGGGCGACCCCGATCCGCCGCCCGACGGAGATCCCCACCCAGGCCGCCCCCACTCTGATGGACAGCGCCGCCGCCCGGGCGCGGCTGGCGCGGATCGTGCTCGACTACGCGGCCGAGCTGATCGCGTCTGGCAGAAGTGACCGACCAGACGGGTCTCGCTAGTTGCCACGCAGTGAAGGCGACCGCCGTACTGCCCGTGAAGCGCTTCGCCGACGGCGAAAGCGCCGGCTCGCGGGCGGCATCGACGAGGAGCGGCGGGAAGCGCTGGTCGCGGCGATGCTGGGAGACGTGCTGGAGGCGATCGGCGAGGCGCGCTCGATCGAGCGAACGATCATGGTCAGCGGCGACCCGATCGCCCAGGAGATAGCGGCGACGACGACGCAGCGACGTCGACGTCGTCCCGGACCCGGCCGACGAGGGACACTCGGTGGCCGCGCTCGCCGGCATCGCCCGCGCCGAGGTCGCGGGCGCTTCTTGCGTCGTCCTGCTCCCGGGCGATTGCCCGCTGCTCGCGCCGCGCGAGCTGGACCGACTGCTGACCGGCGTCCCGAGCAGCTACGTCGACCGTGGTCCCCGACCGGCACGGGACCGGCACCAACGCGCTCGTCCTCTCCCCGCCGAGCGCGATCGAGCCAGCCTTCGGCGAGGGCAGCTGCGCTCGCCACGTCGCCGCCGCGCGCGAGGCCGGCATCCCCTTCGCGGTCGAGGAGCTGCCCTCGCTTGCCCTCGACCTCGACACCCCCGCCGACGTCGTCGCCCTGACCCGCGAGCTGGAGGCCCGCCCCGGGCGCGCCCGGCGCACCGCGAAGGCGCTGGGGCTGTGAGGCGGCGCGGGCGCACCGTGAGCGAGGCAGGCGAGCTGCGCGTCCTGCCCGTCACCGGCCTGCCCGAGTTCGCCGAGGGCATGTCGGTCGGGACCGAGATCGCGGCCCGCGCCGAGCTCCAGGACGGCGACGTCGTCGTCATCTCGCAGAAGGTCGTCTCCAAGGCGGAGGGGCGGGTGCGCCGGCTCTCCGCCGCGATCCCCGGCGCCGAGGCGCACCGCCTCGCCGCCGCTGCTCGGCAAGGAGCCGGCTCTGGTCGAGCTGATCCTCTCCGAGAGCCGCGAGGTACTGCGCGCCGAGCGCGGCGTGCTGATCGTCGAGACCCACCACGGCTTCGTCTGCGCCAACGCCGGCATCGACAGCTCCAACCTCCCCGAGCCCGGCACGGTCTCCCTGCTGCCCGAGGACCCCGACGCCTCGGCACGGCGGATCCGCGGCGAGATCTGCGGCAGGACCGGCCGGTCGGTGGCGACGATCGTCTCCGACAGCTTCGGCCGCGCCTGGCGGCTCGGCCAGGCCGAGGTGGCGATCGGCTGCGCCGGGATCGCCCCGCTCGACGACTGGCGCGGCCGCGCCGACGCGGAGGGCCGAGAGCTGGAGGCGACCCTGATCGCGGTCGCCGACCAGGCCGCGGCGGCAGCCGACCTGGTCCGCGACAAGGCGAGCCGTGTCCCCGCCGCGATCGTCCGCGGCCTCGACCGCTTCGTCACCGCCGAGGACGGCCCCGGCGCCGCCGCCCTGCGCCGCCCCCGCGACGAAGACTCTTCCGCTAGCGCGGGACGTGCCGGGAGTTAAGTACCCATGGGGGCCTTCAACCCCCGGCACGTCGATGCCGGTTATCAGGTGACCTCGAGCACCGCGGCGCCGCGCAGGCGGCCACTGCGGATCGAGTCGAGCGCCTCGTTGGCCGCGCTGAGCGGGTGGACCTCGACCTCGGTCCGCACCGGCACCTGCGGGGCGAGCCGCAGGAACTCCTCGCCGTCCTGGCGGGTCAGGTTGGCGACCGAGCCGAGCGTGCGCTCGCCCCAGAGGGCCTCGTAGGGGAAGGCGGGGAATCGCACTCATGTGGATGCCGGCGCTGATCGATCCGCGCGCCCTTGGCGCTGGCCCGCAGCGCCGCCGGCATCAGGGCGCCGACCGGGGCGAAGACGATCGCGCCGTCGAGCTCCTCCGGCGGCCTGTCCTCCGAGGACCCGGCCCACTCGGCGCCGAGACGGCGGGCGAACTCCTGCCCTGCGCGGTCGCCCTGGCCGGGTGAAGACGAAGACGCGACGGCCCTGGTGGACGGCGACCTGGCAGAGGATGTGGGCGGAGGCGCCGAAGCCGTAGAAGCCGATCCGCTCGGCGTCGCCGACCAGCCGCAGCGCCCGGTAGCCGATCAGCCCGGCGCAGAGCAGCGGCGCCGCTTGCCAGGTCGGAATAGCCGTCGGGGATCGGGAAGCAGAAGCGCTCGTCGGCGACCGCCAGCTCCGCGTAGCCGCCGTCGACGTCGTAGCCGGTGAAGCGGGCGCGGTCGCAGAGGTTCTCGCGTCCGCTGCGGCAGTAGCGGCACTCGCCGCAGGTCCAGCCCAGCCAGGGGACGCCGACCCGGTCGCCGGGCGCGAAGCGCTCCGCCCCCTCCCCCGCGCCGGCGACCGTGGCGACGATCTGGTGGCCGGGGACGAGCGGCAGCTTCGGCTCGCTCAGCTCGCCGTCGACGATGTGCAGGTCGGTGCGGCAGACGCCGCAGGCGCTGACCGAGAGCAGCACCTGGCCGGGGCCAGGCTGGGGGTCGGGCAGCTCGGCGGGCCGCAGCGGCTCCCGCTGCCGCTCGAGGACCATCGCTCGCATCAGGCTGGGACGGGCGGCTCGGCGCTCTGCGGCGGATACGTCTCGACGATCTCGTAGAGGGTGGTGCGCTGGGCGGGTTCGCGACCCGCGGCCCGCGCCGCCGCGATCAGCTGCTCGGGCTCCAGCCGCACGCCGTGCTGCGAGCCGGCCATCCGCGAGATGTTCTCCTCCATCAGCGTCCCGCCGAGGTCGTTGACGCCCCAGCGCAGCGCCTCGGTCGCCGCCTCCAGCCCCATCTTCACCCAGCTCGCCTGCAGGTTGGGGATGGTCCTGCCGAGCGCCAGGCGGAAGGCGGCGGTGTGCTTGAGGTTCTCGGCGGCGGAGATCTCCTCGATGCCGTGGGTGCGGCCGAGCATGCGTGTTGAAGGGGATGAAGCTGAGCGGGACGAACTCGGTGATGCCGCCGGTCCGCTCCTGCAGGGCGCGGACGACGCGCATGTGCCGGGCCAGCTCGCGCGGCTCCTCGATGTGGCCGAACATCACGGTCGAGGTCGAGCGCAGGCCGGCGCGATGCGACGCTTCGACGATCTCGACCCAGCGCTCGACCGGCAGCTTGTTGGGCGAGATTCGCTGGCGGACGCCGTCGTCGAGCACCTCGGCCGCGGTGCCCGGCGTCGAGCCGAGCCCGCACTCGAGCAGGTACTCGAACACCTCGGCCGGCCCCTTGCCGGAGCGCTCGCACATGTAGTGGACCTCCATCGGCGAGTAGGCGTGCAGGTGGAGCTGCGGCGCGACCTCCTTGGCGAGCCGCAGCCACCGGCCGTACTCCTCCAGGGTCAGGTCGGGATGGATGCCGCCCTGCATGCAGATCTCGGTGGCGCCGAACTCGACCGCGTCGCGCACCCGCTCGGCGAAGTCCTCCTCGGAGCTTTCGTAGGCGTCGGGCGACCGACGCCCCTGCCCGAAGCCGCAGAAGGCGCAGCCGACGACGCAGACGTTGGTGAAGTTGATGTTGCGGTTGACGACGAACGTGACCCGGTCCCCAGCCAGCTCCGCCCGCAGCTCGTCGGCAGCAACCCGCATCTCCTCGATCGCCTCGGGCCGGGTCTCGGCAAAGAGCGCCGTCAGCTCATCCTCACTCAGCTCCACCCCCTCCCGACCCTTCTCAATCGCTCGGCCAGTCAGCTCGGCATCGAGCCTCTCCTCACTGATGCGCCCGGATCCTCGCCGAGGAATGAAGCTCCAGTACTTCAGCTTGATCACATCGAGGACCCCCTGCTCCATCCACTCCGGATCCATGTACTGCGGATAGACGCACAACCTCTCCGTCAGCGCATAGCCCTTAGGAGCCAACTCCTTCCGCACCTGATGAGGACTGGGAAACGCATGCTCAGGAGAGATGTGATCCCCGTTCGCAGAAAGACCCCCAAGGTCAGTAGCCCCAGCTTCAACCAGCTCCGCCCACCAATCCGACAGGTTCGGCGGCACCTGAATCCCAACATCGGGCATCAACCGCTTGCACTCCCGAATCAACCGCTTCATCTCGTCGATCGAAACAGGCGTCGCCCACTCCGGCAGGGAGGGCGGGGGTGTCTCTCCGCGCAGCGGCGTCCTGTTTTCCGCCCCAGCGACGCCCTCGGACGGCGACTCGGCATCTCTGGCGGAAAACCCAGCAAGCGGAGGGACACCCCCGCCCTCCCCCCACCGAGCGCGAGCCGCCTCATCCGCGATATCTGCGACCTCAGCGCCGTAGTACCGCGGATGAGGCACGAAGTTCTGGAGGATGACCTCCTGTAGGTGGCCATAGCGCTCATGGAGCTCGGCCAGCGCCTCGAGCGATTCGATGCGCTCCTGCTCCGTCTCGCCGATGCCAACGAGGATCCCGCTAGTGAAGGGGATCCTCAGCTCGCCCGCAGCCTCGATAGTCGCCAGCCGCCGCGCCGGATGCTTGGTCGGAGAGCCCGCGTGGACCGTCTCCATCAGGCGCTCGGAGACCGACTCGAGCATCAACCCCTGCGAAGCGGTCACCTCGCGCAGCCGCGCCAGGTCACCAGAGTCGAGCACGCCGATGTTCGTGTGGGGCAGGATGCCACGCTCGAGCGCGCGCTCGCAGGCCCAGGCCACGTACGAGGTGAAGTCCTCGTGCCCCCAGGCGGCCAGGCTTTGCCGCCACCTGCGGATTGACCTCGGGACGCTCGCCGGTCAGGACCAGCAGCTCCTTGGCGTTGCGCCGCTGCGCCTCGTCGAGGCGCCGCTCTACCTCCTCGGGCGCGTGGATATGCGCTCGCCGCGTCGCGAACGCGCAGTACTTGCAGTAGCACTGGCAGGTCCGGGAGAGGGAGAGCGTGTAGTTGCGCGAGAAGGTGACGCGACGCATGGCACCCACGCTACCTGGCGGGAACGCCAACCGCCGAGCCCACAAGGGGACCCGGCGGTTATGCAAGCGGGATCAGCCGGCAGTGCCCGGTTTGGTCGGCGAAGCGCCTGGCGTAGCGGCCCTGGCGCCGGCCTTCCGAGCCGAGTCGGCCGCGCCCCTGACGGGCTCCGGCGGCTCGGTCGGGGGCAGACCGCCTGGCTCGAGCACGAAGCGGAAGACGCCGGCGGCGAGCAGCGAGCCGACGATCGGCCCGAGCAGGTACGGCCAGACCGAGCCCCACTCGTTGGCGACAAGCGCCGGGCCGAACCAGCGGGCCGGGTTGAAGGAGCCGCCGGTCAGCGGGCCGCCGACCATGACGAGGAAGCCAAGCGTGGTGCCGATCGCGAGCGGCGCCCACTCCTTGAAGCTCTTGCGCGAGAAGACGGCGGCGAGGATGACGAGGACGAGGCAGAAGGTGCCGATCCCCTCGACGATCATGCCCTGGAAGTTGCCGCCGAGCAGGCCGCTCACTTGGACGGCCGCGTAGTTGGTGGCCCTGCCCTCGTCGACCAGCAGGCCCTTGGCGAGCAGCGCGCCGAGCACGCCGCCCGAGAGCTGGGCGAGGATGTAGATCAAAGCGTCGACCGGGGCGATCCGCCTGATCGCCGCAGCGGCAAGGGTCACGGCGGGGTTGAAGTGCCCGCCGCTGACCACGCCGAACATGACGATCAACCCGAACAGCAGGAAGGCGTGGACGAGGCCGACGACGGCGAAGTCGGAGCCGAACTGCGCCTGGTTGCCGGTCGCCACGAACAGCACGACCACGCTGACGACGAAGAACACCAGCAAGAAAGTGCCGATCAACTCGGCGATGTATGCCGCTAGTCCGCGTTCCTGCACTGGTTAACGCCTCCTCTTTCCCGTATCCCGACTCGGTTTCGGGGCGGGAGTCTATCCGGATCGGACGAATGAATAGGTTTCCCCGTTGCAATGAGACGAGCTGCCGCGCTGCTGGCGGCCGTCCTGCTGCTCACCGGCACCGCCGGCTGCGGCGGAGACGGCGCTGAACCGGGCGCGCCCGAGAGGGCGGCGCTGGTGCTCGACTTCGTCCCTAACGCGGTCCACTCGGGCATCTACGCGGCGCAGCGACGAGGCTTTTATCGGGACGCCGGGATCGACCTGACGATCCGCCAGCCGGGCGAATCGACCGACGCGCCAAAGCTGCTCGAGGCGGGCCGCACCGACTTCGCGATCCTCGACATCCACGACCTCGGGATCGCGCGCGAGCGCGGGCTCGACCTGGTCGGCGTGATGCCGATCGTGCAGCGACCGCTGGCGTCGGTACTGGCGCGCGACGGCGACGGGGACACGGTGCGCCGTCCCCGCGACCTCGAGGGACGCACGGTCGGGGTGACCGGCCTGCCCTCCGACGAAGCGGTCGTCGACTCCGAGGTCGAGCGCCGACGGCGGAGACCCCGACCGGGTGGACCGGGTGACGATCGGGTTCAACGCGGTCGCCTCGCTGGCCGCCGGCAAGGTCGACGCCGCAACCGGCTTCTGGAATGCCGAGGGGGTGGCGCTGCGCCGGCAGGGCATCCCGATCCGGATCTTCAAGGTCGACCGCTACGGCGCCCCGCCCTACCCGGAGCTGGTCCTGGCCGCCTCCCGCAGAACGATCGAGCGCGATTCCGAGCTGGTCGACGCGATGGTCGCGGCAACCACCCGCGGCTACGAGCTCGCCGCTGACGATCCCGACTGCGGCGCTCGACGACCTGCTGGCCTCGGTTCCCGGCCTCGACCGCGCCGACCAGGCGGCCCAGCTGGACGCCCTCGGCCCAGACCTCCGTCCCGCCCCTTTCGACCCAGCCGTCCTGCGCGAATGGGCCGCCTGGGACCTCGAGCACGGGCTGCTCGAGCAACCAGCTGGACGTCGAATCCGCCTTCCGGCTGAAGCCTTAGCCCAGATACGCTGCATCTCGTGAGCCTCGCCGGGGACTTTCAGCAGGTCCTCGATTCGCTGCCGTCCGACTGGACCGACCTAGAGGTGGACCTGCGGATCGACGACGAGAGCCGCTACGTCGATACCGCGGTGGCGTTGAGCCAGATCAACGCGCGGCCGTACTCGGAAGCGGATTGGCACTGGCGGCTGCTGATCGCGCACAGCTTCGGGCACGCCGCTGCAGCGGAGAGCGTCAAGGGCGTGCTGGAGAAGCTCGACGCGGAAGGCGTTGCCGGCGAGATGCAGGTTCGCGAGGTGCGCGAGGGACGCTCCGAGATCGTCCAGATGTGGGGCCGGCCGGAGAGCGTCCGCGAAGAGTTCCGCCAGCGCCGCTCGCTCTAGTGGCCCGCGTCGTCGCCGTAGCCGCCGACCTGCTGCTCGGCAGCAAAGTAGAAGCGATGCTGGGCGCCGCCGGCCACGAAGTGATCCTCTCCCCCTCCTTCCAAGAGGCGCCCTGGGACAACGCCGACCTCGTAGTCGCCGACCTGGACACCGAGAATCCAGAGGCCCTGGTCGGCCTCGGCATCCCAGTCCTCGGCTACTACTCCCACGTCAACACCGAGACCAAGGAAGCCGCCGAAGCAGCCGGCATCGACCAGGTGGTCCCCCGCTCCCGCATGGCCCGCGAACTCCCCCAACTCGCGGAACGCCTGCTCAGTCGGTAGGCGGCCGCAGATCGGGCCCGGGAATCGGCGTCCCGTGCGGATCGTGGCTCGGCTCCCCCAGCTTCGCCGCAATCAGAAGCTCCAGGTCCTCGGAGATGTAGTGCTCGAGCACCTCGGCCTCCTCGTGGACCCGGTCGTCGGGCATCCCCAGCGCCTCCGAGAGGTAGGCCTCGATCAACCGGTGGTGGCGGATCACCTCCAGCGCGACCTTCTCGCCGGCCGCGGTCAGCGTGACCCCCTTGTAAGGGGTGTGCTCGACCAGCCCCATCTCGTCGAGCCGTTTCAGCATCGCCGTCGCCGTCGCCGGGGCTACGCCGAGCCGCTGCGCCACCTCGCCGTTGAGCACCTGCCCCTCGCGCTGGCGGGAGAGGGCGTAGATCGCCTTCGCGTAGTCCTCGATCGCCTCCGTGTTCGAGGCCCGCCGCGGGCGCGCGCCGCCGCTGGCCATCAGACCGACACCAGCAGGCCGGTGACGTAGAGGGTGGCGATGCCGGCGATCAGGCCGGCGACCGAGAGCGGGTAAAGCAGGCGACCGTCGCCGTCGCGCATCGCCGGCGCCAGCTGCACGATCACCCTGGCGATCGCGCCGACGCCGACGCCGAAGAGCAGCGCGGCGAGGCTCGGGTCGAAGGCGGCCGCGCCGATCCAGGCGCCGAGGATCGCCGGCGCGCCGGCGATCAGGCCGAGGCCGGCAAGACGACCGAGACCGGGCCGGGCGGCGGCGTCCTCACCGCGCAGCGGCGCGACGATCGCCAGGCCCTCGGTCGTGTTGTGGATCGCGAAGCCGACGACCAGGAAGGCGCCAAGGGCGAGCGCCCCGGTCGCGTAGGCGGAGCCGATCGCCAGCCCCTCGCCGAGGTTGTGGAGGCCGATCCCGATCGCGACCAGCAGCCCCAGGTAGAGGCCGCCGCGTCGCGGCGACGCCCTTGGCGACCTCGCTGCGCCGGCTCAGGTGGGCGTCGACAGCGGCCAGCACCAGGTAGGCGACCAGCGCTCCGACGAAGACGAGCCCGGCGCCGCCGAAGGCGGTCGGCGCCTCCGCCGCGATCTCCAGCCCCTCCAGCCCGGCGTCGATCGCGAGGAAGGCGAGCAGGCCGACGGTGAAGGCGATCAGCGCCGCGATCCAGCGCTCGCCGATGCGGCGCACGAAGGGCAGCCAGAGCATGCCGAGGCTGACCGGGATCACGCCGACGTAGATGCCGAGCAGCGCCATCAAGCCGTAGAAGCCGAGGTCCGCCTCGGGGTCTCGGCGGCGACCGGGATCTCGGCGTCGACCGTCCCGCCCGAGGAGGTGAGGACGAAGATCTCGTAGGCCTCGCCCTCGATCCAGGGATAGGCGATCTCGAGCGTGGTCGAGCCGAGCCTGCCGACCTCGAGCCCGTCGCTGGCGGCGAACGGGGCGTAGGCGTCGTTGACCGCGACCTGGGCGATCTCGACCGGGTCGGGGCCGTCGTTGCGCAGGGTCAGCTCGATCTCCCCGGCCGCAGCACGGTCTGCTCGACCGCGAGTTCCTCGACCGGCGGGCCGGTCCGCTCGCCGAGCCCAGGGCCGCCGAGCAGCGCGAAGGCGCCGATCGCCACCGCGATCAGGGCCAGCGGGATCAGGCCCAGCGCCCAGGCCGGCAGGCGACCGCCGGGGGCGCGCTCGGCCCGGGCCGCCGCCTCCATCAGGCCGGCCTCCCGTTACCGCCCCAGGGCAGCTTGCAGTAGGCGGCCGCGGCGGCCGCCGGCGTCAGCAGCGACGGGTCGCCGACCCGGAAGAAGCCGGTCCAGCCCAGCTCGGCGAACTCGCTGACGTGGGCGTGGAACATGTAGTCGCCGTCGAAGGGGAACTTCAGCTCGAGGATCGCCCGCTGCCCCTGCCCCTGGATCACCGTGTCGGTCAGCTCGGTCGGCTCCAGCGAGGTCCCGGTCGGGTAGTGCTGGAAGAAGTTGGCGTGGACGTGGAACGAGTTGAGCGGGTCGAACTCGAGCACGTTGACGAGGTAGATGCGGACCAGCTCGTCGCGCCGCACCCGGATCGGCTCGTTGACGTAGTGGAAGCCGACCGTGTTGACCGCGTAGACCTCGTTGGAGCGGTCGAAGTTGGTGTCGAAGCCGTTCATCACCATCACCATCTCGTCGGCTTCCGGGCGCCCCTTCTTCGGGTCGATGACGAAGGCGCCGTAGAGGCCGCGGGAGATGTGCGAGGCGAGCGGCGCGACGTGGCAGTGGTAGAGGTGCAGCCCGAACGGCTCCGCCTCGAATTCGTAGGTGAAGGCTTCGCCGGGCTCGATCTGGCCGCCGCCGAGGCCCTCGCCGATCCCCGGCACGCCGTCCATCTGCGCCGGGTGGATGCCGTGGAAGTGCATCGTGTGCGGGTGTTCGGAGCCGTTGACGAAGCGGATCCGCAGCCTCTCCCCCTCGCGGGCGCGCAGGGTCGGGCCCGGGACGCGGCCGTTGTAGGTCCAGGCCTCGTACTTGACCCCGGGCGCGACTTCGATCTCGCGGTCGTGGGCGACGATCTCCCACTCGCGCAGGACGCGGCCGCTGGCCAGCCGCCGCGTCTTGCCGTAGTCGAAGTCGCGCAGCAGCTCGGTCGGGTCGAAGCCGTTGCGGCGGTGGTCGACGGTGCGGCCGGGCGCGAAGGTGGCGTGGGCGAAGCGCTCGTGGCCCGCGTGCCCCGCGGCAGCGGCCGGCGCTCGGCTCGGGCGCGGGCTGCCGCCGATGCCCGCCGCCCGTGACCAGGCTGTGCAGCCCGGCGGCAGCGGGCACGGTGGCGGCGGCCCCGAGGAGCTTGCGTCTGCTGAGTCGGCGGTCGCTCATGTCCGGACGTGTCGGTGGCGAGATTTCGACACATCTAAATCAGATTTAGACGAGTCTAAACAACCCGGCGGCGGTGCGCTCCTAGAATCGGACGGGTGAGCGACGCCACGACGGTCGAGCTCGACGCCCAGTACCGGCAGCTGCGCGAGGAGTGCGGCCTGCTCGACCGCTCCGCGCGCGGCAAGCTGCTGGTGACGCGGCTCCGAGGCGGCCGAGTTCCTGCAGGGGCAGCTGACCAACGACGTCGAGGGGCTCGCCCCCGGCGAGGGCCGCTACGCGGCGCTGCTCGACCGCAAGGGCCACATGCAGGCCGACATGCGGGTGCTGCGCCTGGCGCGCGAGCGAGATCTGGATCGACACCGAGCCGGAGGCGCTGGAGCGCGGCGCGGCGCCACCTCGAGACCTACAAGATCGGCCGCGAGGTCGAGATCGCCGACCTCGACGCGCGGAGCGGACGATCCTCTCGCTGATCGGGCCGCGCAGCGCCGAGGTCGCCGGCACCGCGGCGCTGCCCGAGCACGCCAGCGAAGCGGCGCGCGTCGAGCGGCGTCGACTGCCTCGCCGTCGGGACCGCGAACGGGCATCGACCTGATCGCCGGGATGCCGGATTCGTCCGGAGACCTCGCCGGCGACGCCGAGCGCCTGCGCGAGGCCCTGATCGCCGCCGGCGCGGTCGAGGTCGGCCCGGAGGCGGCCGAGATCCTGCGGATCGAGGCCGGCACGCCCCGCTTCGGCGCCGAGATGAGCACCGAGACGATGCCGGCCGAGGCGGGGATCGTCGAGGACGCGGTCGACTTCACCAAGGGCTGCTACATCGGCCAGGAGCCGGTCGCCCGCCTCCACTACAAGGGCCGGCCGAACCGGCACCTGCGCGGGCTCGCAGCTGAGCGCCCCGGCCGAGCCGGGAGCCACGCTGCGCCTGGGCGAGAAGGAGGTCGGGCAGCTCGGCAGCGCCTGCGTCTCCCCCGCCCACGGGCCGATCGGGCTGGCGATCGTCCGCCGCGAGGCGGAGCCGGGCGCCGAGCTGGCCGTAGGTGAAGATGGCGTTACGGCTCGCGTCGTCGACCTGCCGTTCGGCTAGATTCCGCCCACGATGGGTCGTCGGAGAGGCAGCCGAGCACCGGCCTGCGCGGCCGGGGCGCTGGCGGTGGCACTGGTGCTGGCGGCCGCCGGCTGCGGCGCCGAAGAGCACGCCAACGAACCGCGGCCGCAGCCGCCGACCCGGGTCAGCGTCACCGTCGGCGAAGACGAGGTCACCGTGCAGCCGGGCCGGATCGCGATCGGGCCCGAACCGACCCAGCAGATCCCCCAGAACCAGCGACGCCGAGCAGCCGCGGGTCCGCAGCAACGCGCCGCTCGACGTCGTCTTCGTCGCCGCCAACCTGACCGACGTCGACTCCCGGCTCGAGGTCCGCGGCCGCGGCGCGGACGCCACCTCGAAGCCGCTCGTCGCCAACGGCGCCGTCACCCTGCAGGCGCAGCCTCCCGACCGGCGTCTACACGGTCAGCGCCGCCGACGTCCCCGGCGCCAAGCCCGGCCGCCTCGTCGTCGGCCCGTACCGCACCTCCTCCGAGAACGACGTCCTGCTGCTCCCGCTAGGACCAAGCGTCCATTAGCCGGCAGTCCTGGCGCTTGGCGCGACCGGCTCGATCGCGTCTGGCCGTCGTCAGCATCGTCGTATGACCGTCGTCCTGGCAATCGCCGTCGTCCTGCTCGCCGCGGGGCTGCTCTACGCGCTCGTTCTCCCGCCCCCGCGAGGCAGCCGAGCGCCCGACCTCGGTCCGGCGATCCAGGAGGCGACCTCGCAGGTCGCCTCGCGGTGTGGCCGACCTGCTGCGGGTGAACGAGGAGTCGCGCAAGCTCGACGCCAAGACCGCCGAGGCCGCGCTCGACAAGCGCCAGGCGGAGATCAAGGACCTGGCCGAGCGGATCGCCAAGGGCCAGGAGAAGATCGAAGCGGAGGTGCGCCGGCGCGGCGAGACCGACCTGCAGACCCGCACCCTGCTCGAGCAGATGGGGCAGACGGTCGGCAACCTCAACTCGGAGACCGCCGGCCTGAAGAAGGCGCTGCGCCAGCCGCAGACGCGCGGCCAGTGGGGCGAGCTGCAGCTGCGGCGCTGCGTCGAGATCGCCGGCATGACCGAGCACGTCGACTTCGAGCTGCAGGAGACGCTGCACACCGAAGACGGCCGGCTGCGGCCGGACGCCCGCTTCCTGCTGCCCGGAGGGCCGCAGCTTCGTCGCCGACTCCAAGGTGCCGCTCGACGCCTTCCTCGACGCCCAGGAGGCGGAGGTCGAAGCGGAGCGGCGGGTCCAGCTCGAGCGCCACGCCCGGCAGGCGCGCGAGCACGTCCGCAGCCTCAGCTCCAAGGACTACCAGGGCCAGTTCAAGGCCGGCGAGATGCCGGACCTGGTGATCTGCTTCATCCCCAACGAGCCCGCCCTGCACGCCGCCTTCGCCGCCGACCCGACGCTCTTCGACTACGCGCTCGAGCGCAACGTGCTGCGTCGTCAGCCCGACCTCGCTGATCGGACTGCTGCGGACGATGGAGCTGGGCTGGCGCCAGGAGCGGATGGTCGCCGAGGCGGCCGAGATCGCCGACGGCGGCGCGGCACGCTGCACGCGCGCTTCGCGCAAGTTCCTCAGCGACTTCGACAAGGTCGGGCAGGGGCCTGACCACGGCCGCCGACCGCCTACGACTCCGCCGTCGGCTCGATGGAGCGCCGGCTGCTGCCGCAGCTGCGCAAGGTCGAGGACCTCGGCATCGCCCCCGGCAAGGAGATCGAGCCGCCGGAACCGATCGAGATCACCGTGCGGGCGATCACCGCGCCCGAGCTGCACGAGCCGAGTGCCGACAGCCCAGCGGTCGACCGGGTCTGACTAGGATTCGCCGCCCGTCCCGCAAACGACCCACGGAGGAGCCGGTTTGGCCGTCGACACGCAGCGCAGTCTCGAAGTTGGACGTCGAGCCCGGAACGCTGCCGGAGACGATGGCGGCCTGGGTGATCCGCCAGGAGCGCGAGGGCGAGCCGACCGACGCCTTCCAGCTCGAGCAGATCGAGGTTCCCGAGCCGGGCGCCTTCGAGGTGATCGTCCGGGTGATGGCGGCCGGGGTCAACTTCAACAACGTCTGGGCGGCGCTCGGCAAGCCGGTCTCGGTCTTCGGCTACGGCGACCACCCCGAGTACGGCCACCACATCGGCGGCTCCGACGCCTCCGGGATCGTCTGGAAGGTCGGCGAGGGCGTCACCCGCTGGAAGCCCGGCGACGAGGTCGTGATCCACTGCAACCAGGCCTCCTACGAGGACGTCGAGGTGCACGGGCTCGACCCGCTGGCCGCGCCGAGCCAGAAGATCTGGGGCTACGAGACGACCTGGGGCTCCTTCGCCCAGTTCACCAAGGTGCAGGCGCAGCAGCTCCTCCCCCGCCCCCAGAACCTCTCCTGGGCCGACTCCTCCGCCTACGGCCTCACCTACTTCACCGCCTACCGGATGCTGATCGACCAGTGCAAGCTGCAGCCCGGCCACAACGTCCTGATCTGGGGCGCGGCCGGCGGCCTCGGCGTCTTCGCCGTGCAGCTCTGCAAGGCGGCCGGCGCCAACGCGGTCGGCGTCGTCTCCTCCGACGAGAAGGGCGAGCTGGTCAAGCAGCTCGGCGCGGTCGACTACATCAACCGCCGCGAGTTCGGCGAGATGATGCGGACGCCGGAGAACCTCGCCGACAAGGCCGCCGACAAGGAGCGCTTCAAGGCCTCGCGCGGCTTCGCCAAGCGGGTCAAGGAGATCCTCGGCGACGCCCCCGACATCGTCTTCGAGCACGTCGGCCAGGCGACCTTCCCGACCTCGGTCTTCGTCGTCAAGCCGTTCGGCAAAGTCGTGATCTGCGGCGCCACCTCGGGCTTCCAGCTCGACTTCGACGTGCGCTACCTGTGGATGCGCCAGAAGCAGATCATCGGCTCGCACTTCGCCAACGCCTACGAGTGCATGCGCGCCAACCAGCTGATGGCGGAGGGCAAGGTCCGGCCGGTGCTCTGGCAGACGATGGGCTTCGACGGGCGTCGCCGAGGCGCACCAGCTGCTGCACGAAAACAAGCACCTCGGCAAGATCTCGATCCTGGTCGGGGCCGAGTCCGAGGACGAGGGCAAGAACGAGGACGGCGCCGGCGCGATCCGGGCCGAGGTGGGAGCGTAGAGATGGCTGAGGTCTGCACGCTGGACTGGCACATCGCCCCCTTCCGGGCCGACCGCTGGCTCGACCTCTGGGAGCCGGCCGCGGCGCGGATGCCCGCCTTCGGCGCCAAGAGCTGGTCGCTGACCCGCTCGATCGACGACCCGCTCGCCTTCCGCCAGACGTCGGTCTGGGAGAGCCGCGCCGACTTCGAGCGCTACTGGTTCTCGGAGGAGATCGAGAAGGCGCGCGGCAGCGGTCATCGACCTCTACGACATCCCCCTGCTGCCCGCCTGGCACACGCTGGTCGCCGCCGAATAGGCGAAGTGCCGCAAGTCAGGGACCCATGGGGTCCTCTAACTCGCGGCACGTCTGTCAGGCTCGCTCGAGCGGGGCCATCGTCAGGCCGGCCGCCTTGAGCTGCTCCCAGTAGTGCTCGGCGGGCTCGCGCGGGCCCGACCAGACGATCGCTTGGCCGCTGCTGTGGATCGCGCTCGGCGATCTCGTGGCCCTGCTCGACGCTGACGCCGGGCAGCACCCTGGCGAGGGTCTCGGCGACGTGCTCGAAGGTGTTGTGGTCGTCGTTGCAGACGATCACCCGCCACTCGCCCCCCAGACCGGAGCCCGGCCCGGCCTGGCGCGGCTTCTCGACGTCGTCGTCGACATCGCCCGCATTATGCGAAAAAGCTCAGAGTGGCGGCCGCAGACCCGCCGCGAGCCAGCTAGAACGGGCTCGGCACGCGGATGACGACGTCGTCGAAGCTGCCGACCGCTCCCTTGGCGTTGCCGAGCGCGCCGATCGAGAAACCGGAGCCGCGGCCCTGCAGGTCGCCGGCGGCCGGGTCGAGCGACGTCGGCGACCTGCTGGCCGCCGACGAAGGCGACGATCCGGCATTTGCCCCGGTCGGGACCGCTGGTCACGTTGAAGGCCCGCAGCCGCAGCTCGTTCGCCTCGTCGGTCCCCATCACCGGTGCTGACGCCCTTCTCGATGTGCAGGTACTCGACCCGTGCCGTCGCTGAGGATCTTGCGCAGCTGGGCCTTGCGCTGCAGCGGGATAGACGGCGAGCTGGTAGCCGGCGCCGGCGTCCCCGGTGCGCAGGTTGAGGGCGAGGAACGCCTTGCGCTTGACCGCTTTCGGGGTCGAGCTGAGCAGGCGTCCGGTGGCGGCGATTTCGAGGTCGCGACCGACCACCGGCGTGCGGTAGGCGCACTCGCTGGTCGCTTTGCCGACCGTGATCCGGAAGGCGTGCTGGAGCCGCCCCGGCCGCAGCGCTCGCCCGAGAGCTTGCCGATCTGGCCGCGCTGGGCGTCGCTCTCCATGCTGTTGCGGTAGAGGCCGATCAGCGCCGCGCTCGCGCTCGCGGCAAGCGCCAGCGAGGCGATGGCCGCGGCGAGCAGGGCTGAGGTGAGTCGCAGTCTGATCACGATTGGGGCGCTCCGCAGCCTAAACACAGATCCGGGCAAAAGATGCGCGCTGTGACGGATGAACGCCGTCTTTCCCCGCACGCCAAATAACATTGGGCTCGATGTCCGAGCACCGCCTACCCGAGCGCGACCGCCCCTGGGTGATGCGCACCTACGCCGGGCACTCCGACGCGCGCCGCTCCAACGAGCTCTACCGCGGCAATCTGGCCAAGGGACAGACCGGCCTCTCGGTCGCCTTCGACCTCCCCACCCAGACCGGCTACGACCCCGACCACGTCCTCGCCCGCGGCGAGGTCGGCAAGGTCGGCGTCTCGATCGCCCACAAGGGCGACATGCACCAGCTCTTCGACGGCATCCCGCTCGACGAGATGAACACCTCGATGACGATCAACGCGACCGCCGCCTGGCTGCTCGGCCTCTACGTCACCGTCGCCGAGGAGAACGGGGTCGAGCGCGCCGCGCTGAAGGGCACGACCCAGAACGACATCATCAAGGAGTACCTCTCGCGCGGCACCTACGCCTTCCCGCCCGAGCCCTCGATGCGGCTGATCGCCGACATGGTCGCCTTCACCGTCAACGAGGTGCCGAGCTGGAACCCGACCAACATCTGCAGCTACCACCTGCAGGAGGCCGGAGCGACGCCGGTGCAGGAGATCGCCTACGCGCTCTCGACCGGGATCGCCGTGCTCGACGAGGTGAAAGCGCGCGGCCAGGTCGCCGAGGCCGACTTCGCCAAGGTCTTCGGCCGCATCTCCTTCTTCGTCAACGCCGGCATCCGGCTGGTCGAGGAGATCGCCAAGCTGCGGACGATGGGCGCGCTCTGGAACGAGATCGGCCGCGAGCGCTACGGCGTCACCGACGAGAAGATGCTGCGCTTCCGCTACGGCGTCCAGGTCAACAGCCTCGGCCTGACCGAGGCGCAGCCGGAGAACAACATCCAGCGGATCGTGCTGGAGGCGCTCGCCGTAACCCTGAGCCGCGACGCCCGCGCCCGGGCGATCCAGCTGCCGGCCTGGAACGAGGCGATGGGCTTGCCCCGCCCCTGGGACCAGCAGTGGAGCCTGCGCATCCAGCAGGTGCTGGCCAACGAGACCGACCTGCTCGAGTACCCCGACCTGTTCGAGGGCTCAGTGGTGATGGACGGCCTGGTCGAGGAGCTGACCGAGGGCGCCCGCGCCGAGATGGCGGTGGTCGAGGAGCACGGCGGCGCCGTCGCCGCGGTCCCCTACATGAAGGCCCGCCTGGTCGAGTCGCACCGCGAGCGGGTGGCGCGGATCGAGAGCGGCGAGCAGAAGGTCGTCGGCCAGAACAGCTTCACCGAGACCGAGGACTCGCCGCTGACCGCGGGCGCCGACGGCGGCATCCTCACCCCCGATCCGGAGGTCGAGCGCGAACGGGTCGAGGCGCTGGAGGCCTGGAAGGCCGAGCGCGACGAGGGCGCCGTGCGGACGGCGCTCGAGGAGCTCGGCCGGGTCGCCGCCGACGAGGGCGCGAACGTGATGCCGGCGACGATCGCCGCCGCCAAGGCCGGGGCGACGACCGGCGAGTGGGCGCAGGTGCTGCGCGAGGCGTTCGGCGCCTACCGCGCCCCGACCGGGGTCGACGGAGCCGCGCCGCCGGCCGACCGCGACCAGCTGGCGCAGATCCGCCGCAGCGTCGACGAGGTCTCCGAGCGGATCGGGCACCGGATCAAGATCCTGGTCGGCAAGCCGGGCCTCGACGGCCACTCCAACGGCTCCGAGCAGGTCGCGCTGCGCGCCCGCGACGCCGGCATGGAGGTGATCTACCAGGGCATCCGCCTCACCCCCGAGGAGATCGCCGAGTCGGCGCTGCAGGAGGACGTCGACGTCGTCGGCCTCTCGATCCTCTCCGGCTCCCACCTGGAGCTGATCCCCGAGGTGGTGCGCCGCCTGCGCGACGAGGGGGTCGACGTACCGGTCGTCGTCGGCGGCATCATCCCCGTCGCCGACGCCGAGCGCCTGCGCGAGGCGGGAGTTGCCGGCGTCTACACCCCGAAGGACTTCGACGTCAACCGGATCATGGGCGAGATCGTCGAGCTGGTCGAGCGACGCGCTGCAGCAGCAACCAGCGTCTGACCCGTCCTTAAGCGCAGGATTTCGCCTCTTTAAGTCCCTTAAGCGCAGTTACTCTACCCTTACAGCCGAATGGAGGCCACTGAGCGCACTTTCTTGCTGGAGGACCAACCCGAGGTCTTCGCCACCGCCACGGAGACCTCGCGGGCCGTGCGCCGTGCCGTGAACGCCGGTGACGCGCGCAAGGTGGCGGGCCGCCTCTACACCCGCAACACCGAGGACCCGATCGAGCAGGTGGTGCGCCGCAACTGGGCACGCGTGGCCGCCCATCATTTCCCCGGCGCCGTCGTGGTCGACCGCAGCGCCTTCGAGGCGCGCCCGTCGGCCGACGGCTCGCTCTTCCTGGACGCCGGCCCGGACTACGCGGGCAGGCGGCCGATCCGGCTGCCCGGCCTGACCCTAAGACCGCGGCGCGGCCCCGGACCGGCAGCCGGCGACATGCCCCACTTGGAGGGACTCCATTTCTCGGGCCGCGCCCGCGCCCTGCTCGACAACATGCGTCCCTCGCGGGCACGGGGAGGCGTCGCCCGCACGCTGAGCAGCGCGGAGGTCGAGCGTGAGCTGACCCGGACCGCGGCGCTGCGGGGTACCGAGGCGCTCAACGAGCTTCGAGACCAGGCCCGTGCCCTCGCCGGTCCCCTAGGCGCCGAGGGGGAGATGACGGCTTTGGACGACCTGATCGGAGCGATCCTCGGAACCAAGAACGCCCCCCTGAGCACGCCTGCGGGGCGCGCCGCTCACGCCGGGCTCGGCTTCGACGCCCGCCGCATCGAACTGTTCGAGACGCTCCAGGCGGCCCTCTTGCGAGAAGCGTTCGCGAGTCGCCCACAGCAGGGCGGATCGTTTCCAGCCCTCTCCTTCATCGAGGCCTATTTCTCGAACTGGATCGAGGGCACCGAGTTCGAGCTGCCCGAGGCCGAAGCAGATCGTCTTCCAGCGGGCTGTGCCGGAGGGCCGGACGGAGGACGCCCACGACATCCTCGGCACCTTCGATCTCGTCAACGACCCGCTGCGACGGCGCCGGCTTCCGGCGGCGTCCGAGGGACTCCCGGACCTGCTTCGCTCTCACCACGTCCTGATCCTGGAACGGCGCGAGCAGGCCAATCCAGGTGCCTTCAAGACGCGTGCCAACCAAGCCGGCGGTACCACGTTCGTTCACCCGGACCTCGTCGTCGGCACCCTGGTCGAGGGCTACCGCTTCTGCGAGACCCTGCCGCCAGGATTGAGCCGCGGGATCTTCCTCATGTTCCTCGTATCCGAGGTTCATCCCTTTGCTGACGGAAATGGCCGCGTCGGTCGGGTGCTGATGAATGCGGCGCTGAGCAGCGCCGGCGAGCAGCGGATCGTGATCCCGATCGTCTATCGCGACGACTACCTGCAGGCCCTGCGAGCCCTGTCGCGCAACTCCAACCCCGAGCCGTTGATACGCGTCCTCGATTTCGCCCAGGCCTACGCCGCCGCCATCGACTGGAGCGACCTGGCTGCGGCCGAGCGCCGCCTCGAGGAGACCAACGCCTTCGTTCCCCCCGATCTCGCCGAGGAGCGAGGAGTCCGCCTTCGCCTTCCTGCGCCACAATGAAGCGATGGGCGACCTCAACGGCGACCGCTCGGCCTGGCTGCGCTGCTACCGCTGCTGGTCGGAGAACCTCGAGATCCAGATCCACTACGACGCGATCCGTCGCGTCGATCCCGAGAACGGGATGCTCGCCGAAGGCATCGACGAGATCCAGGAATCGGTCGTCCAGTGCCTCGACTGCATGCACGACCAGCCCCACCTGACCTTCCAGGACGACCGCGTCGTCCCGATCGAGGACCGCTGGGAGCGGATGGTCGCCGGCACTCCCTGGGTCGCCTCCTGCACGGTTACCGTCGATCAGGAGCGGGTAGAGAGTTGTGCAGGCCCGGAAGCAGCCGAGCTGCTTGCTTATGGCGCGTTTGGGGAGGCAGGCGTGCGGGAGTTCTTTGCCCATGTTCGCTTCCACAAGCACGATGAAGAGCGGATCGTCGTCCACATGTTGGTCGAGCTCTACGCGCGCTCGGCCGAGGAGGCGACCGAAGTGCTCGAATCAGCCGCCCACGGCCCGCTCGAGATCACCTCGCTGGCGGAGGAGTCCCGCCCGCCCGCGCACGCCTCAGGCGAGGCGCACTGAGCAGCGCAGTGCCTGGACGCC
Organism: uncultured Solirubrobacterales bacterium; assembly: GCA_963844395.1. Classification (GTDB taxonomy): domain Bacteria; phylum Actinomycetota; class Thermoleophilia; order Solirubrobacterales; family 70-9; genus VRUE01. The sequence continues at coordinate 368,632 of CAWJNX010000001.1, forward strand.
TCCTTCAAACATCCGTCCGCGAATTTTGGGATTTGGCTGCAAGCTTGTTTGCCCGCTTGAGCGAAGCAAGTTTGTTGCCGATGTGTTGTGACATATGGAGATTTCGCCGCTTCCTCTCTATTTTTTGAGCGAATGCTGTGAGCGGCGCAATCGCCCCCTACCCCCGCGTCGCGCATGACAGTCAAGCACTCGATTCGATCCCGTCCCTGATTCCCTCCTTCCGAAGCCGAAAGCCCCTGCAAATGGAGAACTCCACCGCCCCCAAGAACAGCCATCGCTCCCCTTTGCGGGCACTGCGGCTCGGTAGTTCCTCGTCTGAGCGCTCGGCCCAGCGACCAAGCCCGACCGCGCCGCAGAGGCTCTACAGGGCAAGGTTCAAGCGAGGCGTAGACCTCATTGCAGGCACGGCGCTGATCGTCTTACTGCTTCCGCTCATGCTCGTCGTCGCCCTCGTCATCCGCTTCGACAGCCGCGGCCCAGTGCTCTTCAGGCAGCGCAGGTTGGGTCGGGACATGGAACCCTTCACGGTGCTGAAGTTCCGCACGATGGCCGTCGACTCCTCCTCAGAGCTCCACGAGCGCTACATCGCCGAGCTGGCCAGCTCGCGACGCAACGGCAACGGCAACGGAAATGGCAACGGCAACGGCCAGCACCGGGAAAATGGCAACGGCGCCGACAGCATCAAGAAGCTGACGGCCGATCCCCGCGTCACCACCGTCGGCCGGTTCCTGCGGCGAACCAGCATCGACGAGCTGCCCCAGCTCTTCAACGTCGTCGGCGGCTCGATGTCGCTGATCGGCCCACGCCCGGCGCTCGAGTACGAGATCCAGTACTACAGCCCGCTGCATTTCAAGCGCTTCGACGTCCGCCCCGGAATCACCGGGCTATGGCAGGTTTCCGGCCGCAATCGCCTCGATTTCCACGAGATGCTCGACCTCGACGCGAAGTACAGCCAAGAAGCTACCCTGGCGACCGATGTCGGCATCCTCGCCCGCACCCCGACCGCCGCTTTCCGGCACGGGGCGTAATCCGGCGATGAGCTCCGAGACCTCCTTGGCAGTGGTCGGCGTCGGCTACTGGGGCCCGAACCTCGTCCGCTGCGCCGTCGAGACCGACGATTGCGTTATGAAGACGATCTGCGACCGCGACGTCGCGGCATTGTCGAAGCTGCAGCGCCGCTATCCGGCGGTCGAGATCAGCCAAGACCTCGACCGCATGCTCGAAGACGAGAGCCTCGACGGCGTCATGATCGCGACCCCGGTGACCACCCACTACGACCTGGTCAGGCGCTGCCTCATGGCGGGGAAGAACGTGCTGGTGGAGAAGCCGCTGGCCGCGACGGCCGAGCAGTGTCGCGATCTGATCGAGCTCGCCGAGGAACAGGAGCTCGTCTTGATGCCCGGCCACACCTTCATTTACTCGCCTCCTGTGAACAAGGTGAAACAGCTGGTCGACAGCGGCGAGCTCGGCGATCTCTACTTCGGCACGTCGAGCCGCGTCAACCTCGGCATCCACCAGAGCGACGTCAGCGTGGTCCGCGATCTCGCCCCCCACGACTTCTCGATTCTTCTGCACTGGTTCGGTCGGCCCGAGTTCGTGCGCGCGATCGGACGCGCCTCGATCGTTCCGGGCAACCTCGACGTCGCCTTCGTCGATCTTGGCTACGCCAATGGCGTTCTCTTCCATGTCGAGCTCTCCTGGCTCTCGCCGACGAAGCTGCGTCGCACCGTCCTGGTCGGCACCGAGCGGATGGTCGTCTACGAGGACACCAGTGCCGAGCAGGTGCGGATCTTCGACCGCGGCGTCGAATCGCTGCCCGAGCATCAGACTTTCGGTGAGTTCCAGCTCTCGTACCGCTCTGGAGACGTTCTCACCCCGCGGATCCCCGCTGACGAGCCGCTGCGCCTGGAGGTGCGGGACTTCGTCGAGGCGATCCGCAACGGCAGCGAGCCGAAATCCAACGCAAAGCTCGGCTACGACGTCGTCCAGATGATCGAGGCGACGGAGGCCTCGCTCGAATACAACTCGGCACCGGTGCCGCTCTCCGACGACGGTCGGCGACAAGTCGCCGACCGTCGCAAGAGCGCCGACGGGATGCCCGTCGTGCGGGCGCAAGAAGCGCAAAAGACGGCCGGCCTGTGACCCAGGTCGCGGGGCGGACGGTCCCGCTGGTCGATCTCTCGCGTCTCGACGCGGGGATCCTGGCGGAAGCGCAGGAAACCTTTGAGCGAATTTCGCGCTCAGGCGCATTCACGTTCGGCGAGGACCTCGAAGCGTTCGAGGCCGAGTTCGCCGAATACTGCGGCACCGCGCACTGCGTGGGGATCAGCGACGGGACCGACGCGCTCCGCCTCGCCCTCAGCGCGATGGGGGCCGGCCCCGGTCGCGAGGTCGTCACCGTCGCCCACACCTTCGTCGCCACGGTCGAGGCGATCGCCGGCAGCGGCGCGGACACCGTTCTCGTCGATATCGATCCGGCCACGCGCTGCATGGACCCGACCCAGCTCAAGGCGGCGATCGGCCCGCGGACGGCAGCGATCCTCCCCGTCCATCTCTACGGGCGGCCGGCGCCGATGGACGACATCCTCGCCGCGACGGATGGGATTCCGGTCCTCGAGGACGCCGCGCAGGCTCACGGCGCCGAGCTCGGCGGGCGGCGGATCGGCAGCCTCGGCGCCGCGGCGGGATTCAGCTTTTACCCCACCAAGAACCTCGGCGCGATGGGCGACGGCGGAGCGATGGTGACCGATGACCCTGAGCTTGCCGCGACGGTGCGTTCCCTGCGCCACCACGGCTCGGACGCGAGCGACGCGAATCGCCATCTGCGTCCCGGCTCGACGGCACGACTCGACAACCTCCAGGCTGCTCTGCTGCGGCTGAAGCTGCCCCATCTCGACGCTTGGAATGACGCCCGTCGCCAGGCCGCCGAGCGCTACCGCGAGCTGCTGGCCGACCTTCCCGTCGTGCTCCCCCCTGGGGATCCCGACGACGGGCGACACGTCTACCACCTGTTCGTGATCGAAGTCGATGATCGGGATCGCGTCCTCGCCGAGCTGCGAGCGGCAGGAATCGGGGCAGCGGTCCACTACCCCACTCCGGTCCACCTGCAGCCCGGCTGGCAATCGCTCGGCTACGCAGCCGGCTCGCTGCCGCACACCGAGGCGGCTGCCTCTCGCTGCCTCACCCTTCCGATCTTCCCCGGCATCGGCGACTCCGAGATCGATCGCGTCGTCGAGGTCCTCGGCGACGTCCTCGGCTGAACGCGGCCTAGGCCGGCGGCTTGCGCATGACGAAGATCAGCTCCGTGGCCTCCGGGTCGACGTACCCGAGCGTCACGATTCGGATCAAGCCGCGGACGAGACGCCATGGCGCGCCGCGCAGCCTCACCTTCGAGCGCACGAGCTGCTGCTTGTCGGCCTCGTACGTGCCGCACATCTCGATCGCCATGCCCCGCCGCTCGGCGAACCGCCGCAGCGCTTTCGGCGCGATCGAGAGCCGCAGGAAGGTACGAAACGGTGGCCGGTCGTTCTTGCCTGGATCGGCATAGCCGAAGACGTGCTTGTAGACGAGGACGTGGAACCAGTGCGGCGAGAGCTTCGTAATCAGGCCCTTGCCAGAGAGCACGTTCGGGACCTTGATCACGACAAGCCCGCCCGGTCGCACGGCGTGCACGAACCGCTCCAGCGCCTGCTCGGGGTTCGGCAGATGCTCGAGCACGTCCCAGCAGACGATCGCGTCGAATTCCTCGGCCCCGAAGTCGTGGCTCATAACGTCGCCGAGGATCTTCTCCTGAGCCCACTCGTTGCGCTCGAGCTGGGCCGGCGAGATGTCGATGCCGACGATATGAGCGCGGCCGTCGAGCCCGAGCGGGCTGGGGTACTCGCCGCAACCGGCCTCGAGCAGGCGCACCGGCTCGCGATCCGCGGTGAAACGCTCGACGACCAAGCGCAGGGCCGCGACCTGCTCGTCCCAGGTTCCCTGGCCGAAGCTCCGGGCCGGCGCCCCCTCCGCACTTCCTGACAAGCTTTCCCGCGAGCCCAATGAGCCTCCCAACCTATTCCATCGTGTCTCCGGTCCGCGACGAGGCCGATTACCTCGCCGTCACCGCCGCGTCGCTGGTCTCCCAGACGCACCGACCGCTGCGTTGGGTGATCGTCAACGACGGCTCCACCGACAATACCCGCTCGATTGCCGAAGAATGGGCCGCCGAGCATCCCTGGATCGAGGTGATCGGATCCGAGCGCAAGCACGAGCGGGCGCGGGGGGCGCCGATCGTCGCCGCCTTCCACCGCGGTCTGCGTGAGCTCGATCTGCGGCCGGACGTGGTGGTCAAGCTCGACGGCGATCTTTTCCTGCCCGCCCACTACTTCGAGTGGGTCGCCTCGGCCTTCGCCAAGGACCCGAGAGCCGGCATCGTCGGCGGAACCGTCTGGATGCCGGAGGACGGCCGCTGGCGCCTGGACTACGGCAAGACGTCGCACAACGTCCACGGCGTCGCCAAGGCCTACCGCTACGACTGCCTCGACGACATCGGCGGCCTGCAGGAATCGATGGGCTGGGACGGCATCGACGAGTACGCGGCACGGGCGAGGGGGTGGCACGTCCACGCGCTCGGCGAGCTGAGCATCCTTCACTACAAGCCGCGCGGGTCGAAGCAGAGGCCCCTGCAGGCGAGGTGGGAGGAGGGCCGCGGCAACGCCTTCATGGGATACCGGTGGCAGTTCATGCTGCTGCGGGCCGCCTACCGGGGGCTCGTCGAGCGCCCCCGCTTCCTCGGTGGCCTCGCCCTGCTCGCGGCCTATGCCGATGCCCGTCTGCGCAGGCGCCCGCGGGTCGCGGATCCCGGCGCAATCGCCGAGCTGCGCCGGGAGCAGGCGCAGCGAATGGGAGCGCTGCTGCGCATGAAGCACGACGTCGAGCCGGCCGCCCCCCTGCCGGACGGAGGCCCGGCGTACTGGTTCAGGGACCGAGCAGCGACTCGACGCTCTGCCGGTATATCTGCCGCTGATGAGGCCAGCGATACGGTTCGTTGACCTGCCAGGCTCGCTCGACCAGCCGATCGCCCAGCCGCGGCGCCGAGTGGAGCTCGCGGATCGCCCGCGCCAGATCGGCAGGGTCTCCCGCGTCGAAGTACTCGAAGCAGTCCTCACCGAAGTAGTTCTGCACCGACCTGGTGCGTGAGACCACGGCCGGGCACCGCATTGCGATCAGGTCGTACATCTTGTTGCAGTGGGTGAGGTCGCGAAAGGCGTCCTTCTTCATCGCGACGACGCCGGCGTCGGAGCGGGCGATCGCGGTCAAGAGCTGCTCGATCGGGACGTACTCGCCGGCGAACCAGACGCGGTCCTCGACACCGCGCTCCCGGGTCAGCTCCTCGACCTCGGGCAGGAAGGAGCCCTCGCCGTACACCTCCAGTCGCAGCTCCGGGATCTCGTCGCGGAGCAGGGCCACCGCCTCGATCAGGGTGTCGTGGCCATAGCGGTCCTCGACCGAGCCGTGGCAGATCAACCTGAAGCGGCCGGGCTCGCGCGGCTGCGGCGGATAGCTCTCGACGTCGAAGATCGCCTCGTCGGCCGCGTTGAGGACGACGTCGATCTTCCCGGCCGGCGCGCCGCGGGCGACGAAGACGTCCTTCATCTCCTCGGTGCAGGTGACGACACGATCGGCGTAGCGGATCGCGGCCTGCTCGACCAACGCGCTGAGGCGGACGAGGGGATGGCGGAGGGACACGCCGTATTTCGTCGCGGCGAACTCGGGCACGCACTCGTGCAGGTCGAGAACAACCTTCGCGCCGAGCAGCTTGGGAACGATCGAGGCGAAGACGACCGAGTCGGGGATCGTGTTCGCCTGGACGACGTCGTAGCGGCGGCGGAGATGCAGGAAGCCCGCTAAAAAGCTCGCCATCAACATGAACGCCAGGTGCTCGAGGACGTAGAGAAGGGGGCCCTCGCGCCGGTGGCGCAGCGGCAGCCGGTAGGTGTTCGCGCCCCGCCAGGTCTCCCGGCCCGACTGGCCTTCACGCCGCAGCGAGATCACATCGACCTCGTGGCCGGCGTCGAGCAGGCACTCGACCTCGCGCCGCACGCGAGCGTCCAGTGGGAAGGAGCCCTGGCGGATGAGCAGGACCCGCGCCACTACGGGCCCGCCTCGGCAAAGGTCAGATCGAGCGCCTTCTCGCGCGAGACCGGCGGCTGCCAGCCGAGCACCCGCGTCGGCTTCGAGGTGTCGTAGCGGAAGTCGCCGTAGGCGGGCTTGAGCCGGTAGGGATCGAGGAAGCTCGGCGGCGAGACCGCGCTGTCGGTCGCCGCGTCCGCCCGCGCCAGGGCTGCGCCGAAGGCTCTCAGCGCGAGCAGGGGAAAGGGGACGATGCGACGGTTGGCACGGTCTGCGTCGCGCCAGCGCCGCGCGTACTGGAACTGCCGCAGCGGCCGTGGGTCGATCGCGTTGAAAACTTCGCTGGCCGCAGCGGGATTTTCGCCGCACTCGGCCAGCAGCGAGGCCGTGTTCTCGACATAGCTGAGACGCATCGTTACGAGCCCACCGTAGAGGAGCAGCGTGTTCGTCCCCAGCTCTCGCCCAAGCTGGTGCTGGAAGGCCCGTTTCGGCCCGTAGATGACACCGGGGCGAACGATCGAGACCTCCACCTCGCCCTCGTCGTGCAGCTCCCGCACCGACCGCTCCTGCAGCCACTTGGTCCAGGCGTAGTCGTCGCGCCGCCCGGGATTTGGCTCCAGCGGCGTCGTCTCGTCGACCACGGAGTGCGCTCGCACCTGGTTGAGGCCGTAGACGGAGAAGCTGCTGACGTGGACCAGCCGCCCGCGCCAGCGGGTCTCGCGCATGGTGTTCAGCAGCCGCTGGGTGGCGGCCACCGTCGTGTCGAACATCGAGCGCCAGTTGCCGGCCGTGGTCGCGGCCAGGTGAAAGACCACGTCCGAGTCGGCCAGGGCCGCCGCCAGCTCGTCGCCGGGGCGCCGCAGGTCGACCGGCACCCGTACGACACCGCGCTCCTCCCACTCGGCCGGCAGCTCGCGCGAGGGCCGGACCAGGGCCTGCACCCGGCTTCCCCGCCCCAGCAGATCCTCGATCAGGTGGCTGCCCAGAAAGCCGCCGGCGCCGGTGACCAGCGCCCTCACAGCTGGCCCTCGGCGGAGAAGATCTTGAACATGACCTCGTTCACCGCGTCCATCTCAGCTGCCGTCACCGGCGGCTCGCCATCCTCCCCCACCGCCCGGTAGAGATCCTCCAGCAGGAATTCCAGCCCCTCGAAGTGGTCGAGGCGCGAGGTCAGCGTGTTGGCGAGAAGCGACGCCGCGCCCTCGAGCAGATTGAGGCCGTGGCGGACGCCGTTGGCGACCTTCGCCATGCCGCTGCCCGGCCGGGCGAGGTAGAGCCGGTCGTTGTAGAGGTCGGCCTCTATCGCTCCGCCCGTTCCGGCGACGCGCAGGGTGAAGCTCGGCGGTTCGCTGTGCCTGGTCACCGAGACCAGCGCCGAGGCGCGCTCGCCGGCGAGCAGGGCGCGAAGCTCGTCGTCGGACTGCATATCGGGATCGAGGCGGCGCCGCATCGTGCTGACGCCGGCACAGGGCCCGGTAAAGGCCAGCGCGATCGAGACCGGATGGGAGGCGAAGTTCTGCAGGGCGCCGCCGGGCAGCGCGTGGCTGAAGTGGACGACGTCGCGATCGGCGACGGGCCCGCCGCCGGAGAGGATCCCGCCGAAGACGACATCGACGTGGACGACGTCGCCGATCGCCCCCGATCGCATCAGACCAAGAGCGCGACGGACGACCGCGGCTTCGCGCCAATTGTAGTTCTCGACCAGGTGCAGTCCGACGGCATCGGCGACAGCGCGCATCGCCGCGTAATCGTCGGGGCCGGGGGCGATCGGCTTCTCGACCAAGACGTGCGCGCCCGCCTGCAGCGCGGCGACGGCGAGCGGGCGGTGGCTCTGGGGCGGCGTCAGGACGTGGACGACGTCAGGTTGCGCCTCCGCGAGCATCCGCTCGAAGTCCGTGAACCGCGCGTCGATCGCGTAACGCTCGCCGACCGCGTTGACCACAGACTCCTCCAGGTCGCAGAGCCCGACGATCTGCGCACCGGGCATCCGCTCGAGCTTCTCGATGTGCTCGAGCGAGATCGCCCCGAGGCCGACAAGCGCCGCGCGCAGCGGCGTTTCTCTAGCTAGGGAATGCACGTTTTCAGGTATCGCCGAGCGAGGGACGTTGGCCGCGTCTGAAGGCCAAGCGGCGGCCGATCCGCTGCAGCTGACCGCGCCGCACCACGGCACGGACCTCGGGCTCCGCCCGCGGCGAGCGGTGGAGCGCCGCCGAGATCCAGCCGACGATGTAGTTGAGCCCGCCGATCACACGCGGCGGATCGGACATCCGCTGGAAGCCGTGCAAGACGACGTGGAGCGGATGCTCCCCCATCGCCCAGGCGCCTTCTCCCCAGCGGCGAAAGCCCCGCAGCAGCCCGTCGTGCCCGCCCCTGAGCCTCATGTGCAGCGGATCCCCGTCGGGCATGGCGAAGCTCTGGGTGGTCCAGCCGGCTATGCCGGCTTTGATCTCGTCGATCATGTCCCAGCCGAGGATCGCCGGCATCGGCGAGATCGCCTCGTAGCACTCGCGGCGGTAGAACTTCGTCGCGCCGTGGACGTGCTCGGGCCTGATCCTGAGCCGGCCGAGCACACCGTCGCCGCCGACCTCGCTGAGGTAGGTGCCGGCAAGCCCGAGGTCGGGCATGCCGGCGAGCCGATCGGCGATGGTCTCGATGGTTCTGGGAGTAAGTCGAAGATCCGTGTCGAGCTTGGCGGCCACGTCCCACTGCTCATCGACCTGGGCGAGCGCCCACTTGAACGCCACGAACACGGCCGCGCGGGAGAGGCGGTCGCCCTGCTGCTCACGCACCGGCCGTTGCAGCGCCAGCGCCCAATCGTGACGAGCGGCGAACTCCCGGGCGATCTGTCCGGAGCCGTCGCTGGAGCCGTCGTTCACGAGCAGGAGGCGATCGGGGCGGCGCGTCTGGCCCTCGATCGACTCCAGAAACGTCGGCAGGAACGGCTCCTCGTTCAGGAATGGGGCGATCGCGACGATGTACATTGCGCGGAGCGTAACTGCCCGCGAGCGTAGTTTCGGCACGAGCGCCCACGTGTGACGACCATCGCCCAAAATCGCCTGCCGCTGCTCCGCGCCGGGGCGGCCACCGCCATCGCCGGCACCGTCGTGGTCCTCGGCGCCATCATCGCCGTCCAGCCGTTCGCCGGCCTGGCGCTGGTCGGCTTCATGGCGCTGCTGGGCCTTGCGTTCCTGGCGCCGGCGACGCATCTCACCCTGCTCTTGGGGATCACGGTGCTGGTCCCGTATGGCATCCAGAACACGTTCTCGCCTGGCGCCGGAATGCTGCCCTCCGACGCACTGCTGCTGACGGGTCTGTTTCGTGCCGCCATCGCGCTGATTCGCGAACCGCTCGGACGGCGCAGGATGCTGTCCCTCGGCCTGCTGGCGGCCTTCCTGGCGATCGTCTTCCTGCAGGCGGTCCATGGCCTCGAGGTCGGCCGCTCGGCGAGCCAGGTCGGCTATGAGCTGCGCGTCCTCCTCGGCTTCTCCGTCTTCGCGATCGCGATGCCGATCGTCGCCGATCCCGACGGACCCCGCCGGCTGGCGATCGGCATGATGACGGTCGGCCTCCTGCTCGGGCTCTGGGGGCTGGCGCAGTGGTCGCTCGGCATCGAGGAGATCGCCGAGAGCGGGGTCGGCGTCCGCGAGGGGATCAGCTTCACCAGCACCGGGCGAGGGCAGCTGCAGGGCGGGCTCTACGCCTTCCCCGTCGCTGTCGTGATGTCGTTCGCCGCGCTCGTCGGCGCCCGAATCGTGCGCTACTGGCCGCGGGTCGTGTTGGTCGGCATCCTGGTCACCAACTTCCTCTGCCTGATCCTCACCTACGAGCGCACCTTCTGGGTGGCGACGGTGGTGGGTATGGCCTTCGTCGTGCTCAGGTCTGACCCCGGCAAACGGGCAAAAGCGATCCTCGCCGGCATCGTCACCGCGGTCCTCATGGTCGGGGCGTTCGCGACCTTCGCCCCCGACGACTTCACCGCGGCCAGGGAGCGGCTCGTCTCGCTGGGCCAGTACAACAACGACGACTCGGTCAGAACCCGAATCGTGGAGACCGACCACGTGCTCACGGAGATCGACGAAGCACCGTTTACGGGGTCCGGCCTCGGCGCGACGATCTTTTGGGGCCGGGCTTGGCAGAACGTCTCACCGGAAGCGACCTGGTACTCGCACAACGGCTATCTCTGGATGACCTGGAAGATCGGCTTGATCGGGGCCGCGTGCCTGTTCGCGCTCCTCGCCTGGGCGATCTTCTCGCGACCACCGCCGCGGCTGCGGCAGCCATTGAAGGTGCTTCGAATCGGCGCTCAGGCGGCGTTGTTTGTCTTCTTCCTCTCCAGCATCACCTTCCCGACCTTCAACGGCCTGGAGATCACCGCCACCATGGGCGTGCTCGCGGCCCTCTGCCTGACGCCGGCTGCGGTCAGCCGTGGAAGTACCAGAAAGGCGTGAGCACCGCGCACAATCCCTCCGCGTAGGGACGTCGCCTCTCGGCCGGCCCCGAGAGGACCGCGTCGAGGCGTCCCCTGTCGACGTAGTCCCAGAGCGGCGAGTCGGGGACCGAAGAGCAGAGCTCGCGGTGTTGTTCGATGCCCGCCTCCAGCCAGGCGCGACCGAAGTCGTACGACTCCGACCCGGCAGCTTCAACCGCTCCCCCGTTTCGGCGAGTCATCCGCCCGCGCACCCGGCCGAGGGCGGCATCGGCAACTCCCCGGACGGCCATCGCCGGGGCCAGACGGGGCCGCTGGGGTTTCCACGGCTTCTCGAACGGAAGGTCGCGAAGGTCCTCCGAGAGCACCGACAGCAGGCGGTAATGGGCCGCCTCGACGTATCTCTCCCCGGGCCCGAGCGAGAAGGCGTACTCGTAGAAGTCGCGCGAGACGAACGGGCTGAAGAGATCGGTGGCGCCGGAGACGCGACGCACGCCGGCGGATGCCCAGTTACGCACCCGCTCGAACGCGTAGTACGCCTCGAGCACCTCCCGCGAGCGCCATCCCTCATCGCGCCGACGGTCAACGAAGTCCCGCAGATACATGCGCGTCGCCTCCAGCGCCTCGCGACGCACGACGCCGTCCAGGGTCGAGGTCTTGGTCTCGAGGGTGCGCTTCTGGGCCTCCCAGGAAGCCCGTACCCCCGGCACCTGCGAGACAAAGGGGATCAGCATGCCGATGTTGCCGGCACGGGCGATCTCGCCGCCCGGACCCCAGATTTTCAACCCGAGCGGACCGGGCGCGTCGCCATGATCGATGTGGTCGGAGATCCCGTGCAGGGTCGCCATGCCCTCGGTCTGCGCAGCGAACCGTGCGGTCCTCTCCACCCAGCGCGAGGTCTCGCGGGGGATCTCGGGGGTGACCAACCGGTGCGCCACCCCTGCCTCCCGAGCGAGCATGCGAGCGATCTCGACGTCGGGCTGACCCGCAACGCCCGAGGTGTAGTAGTCGGCCGAGCGCATGCCGAGCGAGAGCATCAGGGCGAAGAGGACGCGAGTATCGCGTCCGGCGGTGAGCGGGCAGGACACCTCCTGCATCGAGTTCGACGGCAGACGCGGTCGTCGTCTTGAGGCGATCGGCGAGCTCGACGGCGCCCCCGATCCGATGCGCGTTGTTGCGGGGAGCGACCATCGACGCGTCGAGGTAAGGCCTTTCGTCGTGACGGGTGGCGGTGAGCGTGTGAAGGCATCCGGCGGCGAGCGGCTGAATTCCTTGAACCAGCGCGCGGCCAACCGGCCAGCCAAGGCTGACGAGGGCGCTCACCCCTAGCGGGTCGGGGCTGTCAAAGCCCCCAATGACCCGCAGCGCCTCAACACTGTTGCCCAGCAGCCAGCCCGAAGCGTCGCGAGCCAGGAAAACCTTGGCCATGCCGACGGGATCGGTCAGGCACTCGACCTCGCCCGCATCGAGGTCGATCCGGAGGGCGCTGAAGATTCCCTCCAGGGAGTCGGGCGCCTGCTTCCAGCGTTCGCCGAGGACGGCGGCGTCGCAGGCGTCGAAGCTCGCCGTGCGGTCGCAGGGCAGACCGTCGAAGAGAGTCACGATGCCGCCCTTTTGTGAGGCGTAGCGCCGCTTCCCCGCAAGCCGCGCTGGATGGGAAGCTGCCGCGAAGGCGAGGCGGCCGTCGCTCGATCCCCCAACCAGCGTCTCGCACTCGGCGAGCTGCGGAAAATTCCTGGCAGCGGCCCCGACCGCGTCCTCGATCGCAAGGTCCCGGGCGGTTCCATCCGCGCGACAGGCGACGGCGAAGAGCTGCATCGCTAGCGCCCCGATCCGGCCGACACGCGCAACAGCGTAGCCGCCCCGCCGCGGCTAATTCTCGGCATCGGCTCCTCCCCGCCCGAGGGTGCGGGCGATCTGGGCGATCGACCGCTTGACCAGGGCGAAATCGATCAGCGAGAGCACGGCCAGATAAGACCCCAGGCAGGCTGCCGTGGTGGCGACCAAGCCCAGCCACGGCTCGCCGTCGAACATGGCGGCGACGCTGTAGCCGACCAGCCAGGCAGGCACGCAGGCCAGCACCACCGGCCAGACCGCCTGCGCCTGCTCTCTGACGAGAACCCCGACCCGCGAGCGGCAGACGATCGCGATGACGACTATCGAGACCAGGGTGTAGGCGACGATCGTCCAGGCGACGGCCTCGATGCCGGGCCCGGAAGCGGTCGCGATCAGACCGGCCAGAAACGGCGGGTAGAGAGCCGCGTTGATCTTCGCCAGCGCGCCCGGAGCGCCGCTGGAGTTGAGCAGCCAGGACGCGGTGTTCTGCAGGGGGTAGAGCGCGGCCCAGAGTCCGAGGACGGTGAGCGGCCCGACCATCGGCGCCCACTTCTCCCCCAGGAGGGCGAGAGTGAAGGGCTCCGCCGCGGTGCTCAGCACGATCCCGAGCGGGACCGAGACAACCGCGACGAGCCGCAGCACCGAGAGGTAGGCACCGCGGATGTCCTCGCCCCGCGCCCTCATCTCCGAGAAAGCGGCGAAGGTGACCCGCGAGACGGGGTCCGAGACCGCGGCGAAGGGAAGTTCGGCGAGGCGATACCCGGTGTAGTAGAAGCCGACCTGCGCCGCGGACAGATAGCGGCCGACGACGATGTAGTCGGAGTTGTTGCGGATGAAGTGGAGCAGGACCTGGGCGAGGAATCCGAAGCTGGTGCTGAGCGCGTCGCGCGCCTCGTCCACATTCCAGCGCGGCTTGACCCAGTACGGCCCGGCATAGACGAAGACGAGCACGGTTCCCGAGGCGCTCATCGCGATCCGGCCGATCACGATGCTCCAGACGCCGAGGTCGGTCATCGCGGCCAGGGCAATGGCCACCGCCGAGTAGATCACGGCCTGGCCGACCATGACGACGAAGCGCTCCCGAAAGAGGAGGTGTTTCTGCAGCTGGGCCTCGCCGAAGCCCTGCAACCCGCCCAGGCAGACGGTGAGCGCAAGGGCCCGCACGACGCCGGTCAGGTCCGACTCGTGGAAGGCGCTGGCGATCAGCGGCGCCAGCGCGACACCGACCAGCCCCAAGACGAGGCTGAGGCAGATGATCATCGTCAGGATCGTTCCCTGGGCGTGGCGGCTCAGATCGTGCCTGGAGATGATGGTCGCGGCGAGGCCGAGGTCCCGTAGGTAGTTCAGCGCCAGCGTCACGCTGCTGGCAAGAGCGATCAGGCCGAAATCGGAAGGGAGTAGCAACCGCGCCAGGACGATCGAGCCGATGAAGCCGATGCCGCGGTTCCCGGCATAGGTCAGCAGCGTCCAGGGGACGCTTTTAACGGCCCTACTATCGAGGCGACCGTCCGCTATCGGAGCATTCCTCTAGGGATGCGCGCTAGGAGTTGATTCCGGCGCGCACGGCCGGAGCTCCGCGGCGTTGTGCCGCGGCTTCGCGGTGGTAGTAATTCTCCGAGCGTTCCGTTCCGGTCAGCGCCAGGCCGAGCACTTGAAGGTCGAGCTGCTGCAGGACGCGCAGCGATTCGCGAGCGACGTCCTTGGTCGTCCAGTTGAGCCGCGCGACGAGCATTACCGCGTCGACGTGGGTGGCAAGGGTGATGGCGTCGTGGACCACGCCGATCGGCGGAGCGTCGACCAGGACGAAATCCGCGCGAGCGCGACACCCGGCGATTATCTCCGCGATCGTCGGCCGCGAGAGAACCATCTGGGGGGCGGCCATCGGCGGGCCGGCCTGCAGCACGGTGAACGACGGACCGCCGGCCTGCCCGTCACGCATGCGCATCGTCTCGGCGTCGATCTCGACCATGGCGTCGTCGAGGGCGATCGCATCGCCTGCGACCCCGGCGAACCCGGGTTCGCGCCCGAGGTTGAGGCGGGGGGCGAAGCGAGGGTGGCGGAGGTCGGCCTCGACCGCGATGACGCGTTTGCTCAAGGTGGCGAGCGCCCGCGCCAGGCCAAGCGTCACGGTCGTCTTGCCGTCGCTGGCGCCGGGCGAGGTGATCATCAAAGCGGAGCCCTGACTCGTACGATCGAGGAAGAGCAGGTTTGCGGCAAGGCTGGCGTACGCCTCTTCCCGCAGGCGATCGCGCCGGGCGCCGTCTTTGGTGCCGCGAGGCGGACGCGGGAGCCGCGCCAGCAGCGGCAGCTCGAGGATTTCCTGCGCCTCGTCCTCGTCCTTGAGCCGCCGGTCGGCGAACTCGAGCAGGACGACGATCATCACCGCGAGGGCGAAGCCGACGAGCAGGCCGATGAAGGCCGACAGCAGCGGCCTCGGCACGGCTGGATCGGTGGGCACCGAGGCGCGCCTTACGACTTCGACACCACCGGTCTGCAGCGACGAGGCGATCTCCAGCTCCCGCAGTCGTGCTTCGAGCTGGCGGCCTGAAGTCGATTCAAGTTCTTCGGGACTGAGCGATTCGAGCCGTTCGTTGGCGAGTTTCGCGGCTTCCTCGAGGCTGGCACGCGCGGTCTCGCGACGAAAGGCCACGTACTCGGTGGCGAAGGCGTTGGCGATCGCGGCTGCGAGGCGTGGATTCTCGTCCCGGACCTTTACCGAGACCAGATCGGAGTTCCCCTGGAACTCGGTGCTGACCTGGTCGAGCAGCTCCTCGGTCAACGTCGCCAGCTGCAGCTCGTCCTTGACCCCTTCCGCAACGGTGTCCAGCTTGATCAAGCCGATCTGGGTATTGCTCTCCCGTTCGGGATCGGAGACGTCGCTGTCGTTGCCGAGGATGGCATCGACGGGATCTGCTTCCTTGAGCAGCAAGACGGAGGTCGCGTCGTACTTCTCGGTGCCGGCGAGGCTAGCCATCAGCGCGACCAGAGCCACGCCGGCGGTGACGAGGACGAGGACCAGCCAGCGGCGGCGAGCCACACGCAGGTATTCGCGCAGGCGCTCGGCCGGGCTGCGGGCGGCCAACGCCTCTGCCTGAACCACGTCCGCCGGGAGGCCCTGCGCTCTGGAGGGATGCTGCATCGCGAACAGTTTACGGGCTGGGCCGACGCCCCCGACGCCTGCAGGGTTCGGCCTGAAACGGGCCATTCACGCCCCCTGGACGAACGGTCGATGCCGAGGCAACGAGCCCTAATGGGGCTGCAAACCGGGTCGATCACCGGGGGAGTGTTCGACTTCGCCCACAACCGGCTCAATCGCGCTGCTCTCAGCCTTGTCCTCATCTGCGCCAGCCTCTGTGCGGCCGGCGTCTCAAGCGCCTCGGCGAAGGTCTACTCCTTCAAGCCGGCAGGGACCAAGGGCGACTCGGTGGTGTTCGTCATCGACCGCAACGTGCGGCCGGCGAGCGTCAGTGCCGCCCGGTTCCGCATCGGCCACTACAAGCCGCGTCGCCTCTCCCTGACCAAGGCTCGCCGCGCCGTGCGACGCGGCCGCCTGCGCCTGCCGATCGCGCCGATCTCCGGCGGCGGGACCGAGGCTCCCGCCGCCAAGGACGAGGCCGTAACGCTCGCCCAGCGCGCCAGCACGCTGAAGATCGTCGCCGACACCGAAGCTCCCGAGACCAAGATCGTCTCGGGGCCGAGCGGCAGCGTCGACTCGCAGTCGGCGTCGTTCCAGTTCGCCGCCTCCGAGCGTCACGTGAAGTTCGAATGCAAGCGGGATTCCGGCAGCTGGGCCCAGTGCTCCTCGCCCAAGTCCTATTCGCAGCTGGCTGCCGGCGACCATGCATTCGCGGTCCGCGCCATCGACAGGGCCGGCAACGTCGACCCGACCCCGGCCACGCGAAGCTGGACGGTGGAATCTACCGCCCCTCCCCCGCCCGCCGAAACCCTTCCCCCCGGAGCGCCGATAGTGGATGGTTTTGAGACGGCCAACGGCCCCAACGCGCTGATCACGAACGAGTACGCCGGCTGGCACAGCTCGGACACGAGCTCCGTCCAGTCGAGCGTCTGGCGCTCCGACGGCGGCTCGCTGTTCTCGGTTTCGACGACTGGCGCGAACGGCGAGCCGATCCGCGCCGCCTACACCGGCCAATTGGACAGCAGCTCGGCCGACAAGTACTCGGAAGCCCATACGCACTCCAACAAGATGCGCTTCTGGACGAAGGCCTCCGGGTACGGAAACGTCAGGCTTGAAGCCGGGATCAAACCGACCGGTTGGGGCGCCGAGGCCCCCGCGACCTGGGGCGGCTTCAAGTTCTACCTGCGGCGCGAGAAGGGCATCACCGAATCGCCCTTTTACACCGCCGAGCCGTACATCAAGGATGGCCACGCCTACATCCAGAAGAAGTGCCTCGGCAACACGGGTGGCGGCAACTACTCGACCGGCGGCACCTACTACCTGCTCGCCAGCAAGAGCTCGCTCAACGTCCCAATCGGGAGCTGGCACAAGATCGCGGCGACGGCTCGAACGAACTCGGACGGGTCGGTCACGATCCAGCTCTTCCGCGATGGCACCCTGGTGTTGGAGGCGATTGACCATGGAGTCAGATCCGACGGAACCGGTTGCGCGCCGCTGACCGGAGGCCACGTCGGCTTCCGCTCCGACTTCCTCCAGTACTACCTCGACGACTTCGCCGTAACGCCGCAGTAGCACCTGCGCCTATCATCCGCGCGGTGCGAAGGGCGCCTTCGATCGACCCGATCTCCGACCCCGCTTGGCTCGCCCTCGTTGAGGACAGCCCTTCCGCGACGGTCTTCCACCATCCACTCTGGCTACAGCTGCTGAGCTCCCAGTACGGCTACGCGCTGCATGCCTGTTGCGTCGAAACCGAAAACGAGATCGAAGCCGGCATCCCGATCGCGCGAATCGAGAGCCGTCTCACCGGACGGCGACTGGTCTCGCTGCCGTTCTCGGACATCTGCCCGCCAGTTCTCGGCGACGGCGCGGAGTCCTCGGCGACGGCTGCCCTGGGGGAGGCTCTAGCCGAGGAAAGGCAGCAGACAGGACTGGACCTGACGGTGCACGGATCTCTACCCGGCGCGCCGCAAGCGTTCGTCCAGCCCCGTTTCTTCCGCCACCTGCTGCCGCTTACCGGCGACCTGGCCGAGGTCGAAAGCGGCTACTCCAAGTCACAGGTCAAACGCGGGATCAAAAAAGCGCGGCGCGAAGGCCTCTCAGTCGAGCGCCGCACCGACCCCGCCGCCCTCGACGCCTTCTACGCCCTTCACCTGCGAACCCGCAGGAAGCTGGGTGTCCCGACCCAGCCGAAGCGCTTCATCCGGCGCTTCGAGGAGCTCTTCGAGGCGGAGCTCGGATTCGTCGAGCTAGTGCTCGACGGCGGCCGGCCGATCGCCGCCGCGGTCTTCCTCACCTACAACGGCACCCTCACCTACAAGTACGGCGCATCGGACGAGCGCGAGCTGGGCAAGCGGCCCAACAACCTGCTCTTCGCCGAAGCGATCCGCTGGGCCTGCGAGGCGGGCTTGCACACGCTCGACTTCGGTCGGACCGACTGCGACAACGAGGGCCTACGAGCCTTCAAGCGCTCCTGGGGCGCGCGCGAGGAAGAGCTTGCCTACACCTACTTCGCCGATCGCGAGCCCTCGCAGGAGCCCCGCTTGCGCGATCGCGTGATGAGCGGCACGATCAGGCACTCTCCCCCGGCCCTCAGCCGCCTGGTTGGAGAGACGCTTTACGGGCACTTCGGTTAGGGCAGCCGGTGCTGCGCGCAGACCGTCACGGCAGCGCCGTCACGTCGAAGTCCTCAAGCTGGTAGCGGAAGAAGTCGGAGCGGAAGCCGACTCGCCCCCCTCGCAGCGGCGGGCAGCCCGTCCCGTCGGCTCTGACCCCGCGGTCAACCGCCTGCAGCACCAGCGCGTCATCCCGGTAAAGGGAGATCGTGACCGATCCGTCCCAGTTGGTACGGGCGGTGGCCGCGATCTTGTGCCAGCTTCCGAGTGGGATGTTGAAGCCGCTTCTGCTGGCGAGCAGGTAGTAGGTGCCGCCGGTTGAGTAGTTGCCGCCACCCGTATCGCCGAGGCACTTCTTCTGGATGTAAACGTGGCCGTCGTAGATATAGGGCTCGGCGGTGTAGAAGGGGGATTCGGTGACGCCTTTTTCGCGCCGCAGGTAGAACTTGAAGCCGCCCCAGCTCGAGGGCACCCCGGCGCCCCAGCTGAGCGGTCTGATCCAGGTCCCGACCCGGACGTTTTCGAACCCCGAAGCCCGCGTCCAGAAGCGCATCTTGTTGGAGTGCGTGCGTTCTTCGGAGTAGCGGTCCGCCGATCCGCTGTCGAGGGATCCGGTGGAGGCGACCTTGGCATAGGCGCCATCGGGGCCGATCGCGGGGACCGAGAAGAGCGAACCGCCATCGGACCGCCAGACGGGCGACTGGACGGCGCTGGTGTCCCAGGAGCGCCAGGCCGCGTACTCGTTGGTGATCAGGTTGTTGGGACCGTTGGCGGTGTCGAAGCCGTCGTGCAGCAGGAGGCTGGGGGACGGTGGCGGAGGAGGCGGTGGGGGCGGAGGAGGTGGCGGTAGTTTGGGTTCCACTTCCGTTACGTCGAAGTCCTCGAGCAGGTAGCGGAAGAAATCGGAACGGAAGCCGACGTGTCCCCCCGTCAGGGGCGGGCAACCGGTGCCTCCATCGGTCGCCTGGAGCAGCAGCGCGCCGCCACGGTAAAGGGAGATCGTGACGGAGCCGTCGGAGTTCGTCCGCGTCGAGGCGGCGATCGCCTGCCAGCTGCCAATCGGCGCCGTCGCGGTACGCGTCTGGGCGAGCAGGTGGTAGCTGCCGCCGGCGCACCGCTTCTGAATGTAGGCATGGCCATCGTAGATATAGGGCTCGGCGGTGTAGAAGGGGGATTCGGTGACGCCTTTTTCGCGCCGCAGGTAGAACTTGAAGCCGCCCCAGCTCGAGGGCACCCCGGCGCCCCAGCTGAGCGGTCTGATCCAGGCCCCGACCCGGACGTTCTCGTACCCCGAGGCCCGCGTCCAAAACCGCATCTTGTTTGAATGCGTGCGGGCTTCGGAGTAGCGGTCGGCGGATTCGTTGTCGAGGGCCCCGGTGTAGGCGACCCTCGCCCATCCGCCGTCGGGACCGATCGCCGGGACCGAGAAGAGTGAGCCGCCGTCGGACCGCCAGACGGGAGAGTCGACCGCGCTGGTGTCCCAGGAGCGCCAGGCCGCGTACTCGTTGGTGATCAGGTTGTTGGGACCGTTGGCGGTGTCGAAGCCGTCATGGAGCAGCAAGCCAGGTGGTGGCGTCCACGCAGCCGAGGCCATCGCGGGCAGCGCCAGCGTCGTGACTAGACAACACAGGGCAGCGAGAAGCGCCCGGTACGTCCGCATGCTCCCCTCCCTCGGTCGCAAGACGTTCCGAGCGGGACATCGTAGCGCACGGAGAGAACCGGCTGTCTCTCGATCGAAAGCGCCCGGACCGAGGGGTTACGATACCGTTGGTGTACCTCGATCCGCCCAGAGCCGACTTCGATCCCGACCACTTCCGGCTCGAACGCTATGCGCAGCGCAAGGAGGGCCAGTCCGCCCTGATGCGTGGCTACTACGCGCTCAAGCCATTGCTGCCGCGCCCGCTTCAGATAGCGATGAGGCGGCGCCATGCGGCGCGGCGGGCGCGGCGGGAGTTTCCCGCCTGGCCGATCGAGCCTTTGCTCGTCAACCACGAGCGCGCCCAGTTCGGCCGTGCGCTTGAGAAAAGCGGAAAGACGCAAATTCCCTTCGTCGGCTACTGGCCCGAAGGACGTAAGTTCGCCTCGATCGTCAGCCATGACGTCGAGGGACCGGAGGGGATCGCCAACATCCCCCGCGTCCTCGAGGTCGAGCGCAAGCATGGGATCGTCTCCTGCTGGAACTTCTGCGCCGAGTGGTACGAGATCCCGGACGGCACGTTCGAGACCGTCCGTGCCGCCGGCTGCGAGGTCGGCCTGCACGGGATCCTCCACGACGGCAAGCTGTTCCGCGACCGGGCCAGCTTCGAGGCCAACCTGCCGAAGATCCATCGCTACCTCGATCTCTGGCAGGTGGCCGGCTTCCGCTCGCCGGCCACCCATCGCAATGCGGACTGGATGCCGGAGCTCGGCTGCCTCTACGACGGCTCGTTTCCCGACACCGATCCGTTCGAGCCGCAGGCCGGGGGTAGCTGCTCGATCTTCCCCTTCTTCATCGAAGACTTGGTCGAGCTGCCTATAACGCTTGTCCAGGACCACACGCTGTGGGAGATCCTCGACGACGAATCGATCGACCGCTGGACCGAGAAGGCTGAGTGGATCGCTTCAAACCACGGCCTCGTGCAGCTCCTGGCCCACCCCGACTACCTTCTCAGCGACGAGAGGCTCGCCCTCTACGACTCCTTCCTCGCCTGGCTGAGCGCCCTGAACCGCCGCGGCGGCTGGCATGCGCTGCCGCGCGAGGTCGCGGAATG
Organism: uncultured Solirubrobacterales bacterium; assembly: GCA_963844395.1. Lineage (GTDB taxonomy): Bacteria > Actinomycetota > Thermoleophilia > Solirubrobacterales > 70-9 > VRUE01. Next base: position 389,506 of record CAWJNX010000001.1, read on the forward strand.
GTGGAAAGAGCGAGCGGCCCTCACCTGCTCGATGGGCGAGGACGGCGAGGTTCGCGTCGAGGGAGGCGCCGCCGCGGAGCGCGCGACCGTCGGCTGGGCCAGCGTGGACGAGAGCGGCGAGGTCGCCCTGCGGCTCGGCACCGGCTAGCGCCGAGGCGTCGCGAGTTCGGCCCTCAGGCGGCCGAGCCGTCGCGCCCGCGCGCGAGCAACGTGGGAGCCCGCCTCAGCATGCGCGAGACGAGCGAAGGCACGGCGCTCGCCAGCGGCCGCGGGTCATCTTTCGCGAACACCGCGAACTCGATCGGCGGGCGCAGCGAGTGCAGGTAGGCGCCGGGCGAGAGCCGCCTCTCGCGGATCAGCGTCTTTGCCGCCAGCGCGTCCGTCGCCATCCGCACCCAGCGGACGCCGGGCCGCGCCCGAACCTCAACCGGCCGTTGACCGTTGGCGATCTGGAAGCCCAGGTACGGAAAGTCGACGCCGGCCCGAGCGCCGAGCGTGAACCAGGTCCAGAGCCGGGGGTTGACGTCGAGGACCTTGAGGCGGCCGTTGCGCGGATCGCGCTTGAACTCGACCTCAACCAGACCGGTGTAGCCGATCGCCTCGAGCAGGCGCCGCCCGTCCCGCTCGACCTCCGCCGCGTCGACCGTCTCGACGAAGGAGCTCGAGCGACCGAAGGCGACCGGGTACTGGCGGCTGCGGCGGGCCACGATCGAGCCGAGCGGACGGCCCTCGACACAGGCGGCGCCGAAGGAGAACTGCGCCTCCCCCCCGCCCGGGATCAGCTCCTGGACCATCACCTCGTCCGGCTCGACCAGGGTGCAGGCCTCCTCGTAGCGGGCGAGCAGCTCCTCGCGGCTCGCCGCCGGCCACGCCTTGTCGTTGGTGAAGCGGTTCAGGTCGCGCTTCGCGCTCGGCTTGAGGATGCAGGGGAACTCAACCTCGATGCTCGCCACCTCGGCGCGGCTGCGGGGATGGTTGGTGCGCGGCGCGCCGACTCCGAGCGAGTCGGCGAGCTCATAGGTGAGGCGCTTGTCGTAAGCGAGGCGCGTCTGCTCCCATGGCGGCGTGGTGAGCCGGAAGCGCTGGGCAAGCGCGTCGTGGTACCTGGCGACCAGCGCCGCGGTCTCGTCGCTGGTCGCGAAGAGCGTCCAGCCGTCGAGGCGGTGCTCGTCGGCGAGGGCGACCAGGTAGGCGACCTGACCCGTCTCGCTCTCGCGCTCCGGCCAGGGCAGGCTGCGCCGCACGTAGCGCGAGTGGCGGGCAACCAGGTAGTCGCCCTCCTCGATCGCCCAGACGGTGATGCCGCGGCGGCCGAGGCTGCGGGCGATGCCGAGCGCCCGCGAGTCGCCACCGATAACCAGGGCGCCGCGGCTCGAATTGGAGGAGGTCAAGACAGCGGCCGAGCCGGGTTGCCGGCGACCACGGCAGCCCGCGGAACGTCGCGGGTGACTACCGCGCCCGCGCCGACAAGCGCGTCGGCGCCAACCGTAACGCCGCCCAGGATTACGGCCCCCGACCCGATCGAGGCGCCGTCCTCGATCCGGGTCTCGCGCAGCTCCCAGTCATCCGGACCCTGCAACTCGCCCTCCCGATTCGTGGCGCGCGGGTGGCTGTCGTTGACGAACATCACCCCGTGCCCAACGAAGGCGCGGTCCCCGATCGTGACGCCTTCGCAGACGAAGGTGTGGCTCTGGATCTTGCACGCTGCGCCGATCTCCACCCCGCTCTGGATCTCGACGAAGGGCCCGATTCGCGAGCCATTGCCCACCTTGCAGCCGTAGAGGTTCGTAAAGGCCTGAACCCGCACGTCCTCGCCGAACTCGACCTCGCTGATCAACCGATTCGGGGCGTCGTTGGCAGGCTGGGCGGCCATCGCCGGACGTCCGCCGTCAAGAACCGGGGTTCTTGCGCGGCACCAGGACCAAGCGCTTGAACTCCGCCACCAGGACGCCGTCCTGGTTGAGCACGCGGGTTTGCACCTTGACGATGCCGCGATCGGGCTTCGAGTTCGAGGGCTTTACGTCGAGCACCTCGGTCTCGCAGAACAGCGTGTCTCCGTGGAAGACCGGGTTGGGATGACTCAGCTCTTCGGTCGCCAGATTGGCGATCGCCTTGCCGGAGACGTCGGAGACCGACATCCCGAGGGCCAGCGAGTAGACGAGCGGACCGACCACCACATTGCGACCCTGCTGCGAACCCTTCGCATAGATGTCGTTGATGTGGAGCGGGTGGTGGTTCATCGTGATCAGGCAGAAGAGGTGGTCGTCGGCCTCGGTCACGGTCTTCGCCGGCCAATGCTTGTAAACGGCACCGACCTCGAACTCCTCCAGGTAGCGGCCGTAGCTGTGGGCGCCGGATGCCTCGCGCTCGGCCTGGTCGGTGGTCAACTCGTACTTCTGCTCGCTCATCGCTCTCGGGATCTCCTCTGGATTGGACGGCGCGGGATGCTACCCCGTGCCGGTTGACTACGCCGTGGGGTGGGGCAGGCGGCAGTAGTCGACGAAGGTCGGCGGACTGGCGATCGAGTAGCGATCCTCGCCGGGGGCCGTCGAGATAGCGGTCAGAGTGTTATGCCAAGCCGGCGCCAGTCCACCGAAGGAGACGGTCTGAGCCGACTTCCCCGCCCCGTAATGGGCACTGACGCGGGCGGGGCTCAGAGTCGCGCCGTAAACGGCGGCCTCGTCGATCGTGCCGTTGAAGAACTCGCTGCTGCCGTTCCAGGAGCCGATGTACAGCGGGCTGGTCTGGGCGCTGGCGGGCCCGCTCAGCGCGGCGCTGGCGACCTGGGCGCCGTTGACGTAGAGCCGCTGCGTCGTGCCGTCGTAGGTGCCGACCACGTGGTAGGTCCCCCCGGCGACGATCGCTCCCGCGGCGGCCTGCAGGCGCCTGCGCGTGCCGTTCTGCATGATCGTGAACTCGAGTCGCGGCCCATTGAACTGCAGGGAGTAGGACTCGGCCTTGGTCAGCACCGAGCGGAAGGCACCGGTGCTCGGCAGCGCCGCCGGCCTGATCCAGGCCTCGAGCGTCAGCGGCGAAGAGAGGCCGAGGGTGGCGGAGTTGGCGACCCTGACGCTGTCGTTGACGCCGTCGAAGTGGACCGCTTTGTTCGCGGTGTCGGTCTCCAGCAGGCTCGCCTGCCCGAGCGTCGGCGAGTTGACGTAGACGCCCGGGTTGGTGCCGCGCTGGTCCGCCGCCGCCGTGCCACTGGTCTCGCCGAGCCGCCAGTAGCTGACCGGGCTGTCGACGACAACCTCGGAGCTGTAGGCGCCGGTGGGCGGGGGGGTCGGGAGCGTGGTCACGACAACAGTGTTCGAGTAAGCCGAGCTATCGGTCGCGTTGCGGGCTTTGACCCGGTAGTAGTAAGTCGTGCTCGGCGCAAGGCCGACGTCGGAGAAGAAGGTGCTGTTCGACCAGACGCTGTTGATCACAGGCGAGGTGAAGCTCGAGTTGGCGGCCCGCTCGATCAGGAACTCACCCTCGTTAGTCGAGTTGTCGGTCCAGGTGAGGTTGACCTGCGTATCGGAGACCGCGGTCGCGGTCAGGCCGCTGGGCGCTTTGACCGAGTTGTCCGGCGGCGGACCGCCCATTCCGGCTTGACGGTGGGCGCTGACTTGGGCGGCGCTGAGGGCGGTCGTGTAGACGGCTGGCTCGTCGATCGTGCCGTTGAAGAACTCGCTGCCGCCGCTCCAGGAGCCGATCGTCAAAGCGTTGCCATTGGTGGTGATGGCCCCGGTCAACGCCGCGCTGGCGACCTGGCTGCCGTTGAGATAGAGCCGCTGGGTCGTGCCGTCGTAGGTGCCGACGACGTGGTAGGTCTGCCCGGCGACGATCGCCCCGGAGGGAGCCTGCAGGCGCCTGCGGACGGTGTTCTGCATGATCGTGAACTCGAGCCGCGGTCCGTTGAACTGCAAGGAGTAGGACTCAGCCTTGGTCAGCACCGAGCGAAAGGCTCCGGTGCTCGGCAGCGTCGTAGGCCTGATCCAGGCCTCGAGCGAGACTCGGACCCCCGGGCTGAGCGAGGCGGAGCTGGGAACCCGCACGTGGTCGTTGACACCGTCGAAGCGGACCGACCTGTTGGCGCCGTCGCCCGGCAGCAGGCTCGCCTGTCCCAAAACGGGTCCGTTGACATAGCTTCCGTTGTCGCCGCCCGAGGCGTCGACTGCCGTAGTGCCGCTGGTCTCGCCGAGGCGCCAGTAGCCGGCCGGCGCGTCGCCAAGCACCGTGTTCGAGTAACCCGACGTGCCGCCCTGGCGGTTGAGCCCGATCGTGTCGCTCTCCGACGCCGACCACTTGCCGGTCGTGTCTTTGAACTGGACGTAGACGGTCTTGACACCGTCGGCGCCGTTGCCGCCGTAGGCGGCGTTGGTCAGATCCCAGGAGATCGCCTGCGCGGTCGATTGCGAGCCCGTGTAGGACTGCGGCGTGGACCAGGCGACGCCGTTGTTGGAGAGCCGCACCTGGGTGACGCCGCTGATGTCGTCGCGGCCGAGCACCTTGACGGTGACGTTCGCCGAGGCGGTGCCGGAGGCGATGTCGTTGATCCGCACCGACCCGCTGGGTGGATTGAGGTCGACGAGTTTTCCGCCCTGGACCGCGAAGAGGGTGATCGCCTCGTTGCCCGCCGCGTTCTCGCGAGCTGGATCGGACTTGGTCGGGCTCTCGTAGATCTTGTTGAGCGGATCGGCGACCGAGCGCAGCACGTACTGCCCATCGGCCAGCGCTCCACTTGCCCCGAGGTCGATCCACTGTTCGAAGCGGAAGTAGTCGTAGGTGTCGCCCCAGCCGACGCCGATTCCCTGCAGCATCGCCCCTGCGAGTTGGGGAAGCATCCATTCGAGCTGTAGGTGGCGGGGTAGGCCTGGTTAGGCAGGTTGCGGATGAACTCCTCGTCGATCATGCAGCTGGTCGTCTTGCCGCCGACGGTCGGCGTTCCCTGGGTGCGGCCGCTGGCGATCCAGGCGTCGTAGCCCGCTTTGGTCCACAGCTCGTAGCGTCCCCAATCGTCGTAGTGGTAGTGCGAGTGCGCGGCGTGCCAGTAGAAGTTGCCGGTCGTGTAGTTGGCGAAGCCGCCGCTGTCGTCGTAGACACGCTGCACCGCCGCGCCGCTTTTGGTGCTCGAGCTGATCTGGCCGCGCACCTCCAGCGGCCCACTGCCGGCGTTCCACGTCGTGTTGGAGAAGCGCAGGACGTTGTGCAGGACGTTTGCGTCGCCAGCATCGACGTCGGTCCGGTCGAAGCGCAGATCGCGCGGGGGCAGGGTCTTCAGATCGGGGTACAGCGCCGCGCCCTGCGCAGGGGCAGCGGCCAACGCGACAGCGAGGATGGCGAAGAGGAACGGAGCTGAGGAGAGGAATTTGCGCAAAGGCTTTTTGAAGCGGCCCTGGAACGTTAGCGGGGGGAAGCGCCCGGCGGTATACCCGCTAATGGGCTTTTTTTAGCCGGGCGCGCTGCTCCTGGCGCTCGACGACCTGGGCAATCAGCTTGCGCACGTTGGAGTCGCCGGTCGCCTTGATGTGGCCGGTCTCGTAGGCCTTGCGATAGCTCTTCAGCGTGCCTTTCTCAGCCAGCTCGTTGAACTGCGGCCGATCGACCTGGACCAGGATCCGCTCATCCTGGGCAAGGTCCTTTTTGACCTTGGGTCCCGGCAGCTCGACCCGGTAGAGCTGGATGTCTCCCCGCCCTTTCAACTCGAGCCCGAAGACGAGTTTCAGTTTCTGCAGGGCCGGGACTTCGGCTTGAAAGCGTTTAACGGCGGTTTCGATCAGAGCTTTCGTGTCGCCTGCCATCGGCGGCGATGCTAACTGAGACGGGAAGCCTTCTACCCTTCGGGGCGTGAGCGAGTACGCCAGCTGGAGCTTCGAGGAAGGCAGCGAGATCCACCCGGGCCGCGTGGTCCTCAAGACGATCGGGGGCGCCAATCGCTACGAGGTCTGCCTGGTCTGGGACGAGTCGCTGTTCGCCCTCGGCGTGGCCAAGGTACTGCGACCCGATCAGGCGCGACGGCGCTATCCCGCTGCAGCAGCTGCTGCCGCTCGCCGCCAACGTCGCCGGCGCCCTCCAATACATGGCCAATCGGGGCTACGTCCACCTCGACGTCAAGCCCGACAACATCGTGATGGGCCTGCCACCGCGCTTGATAGATCTCAGCATCGCCCGCACCTTGGAGCGCGCCGCCTTCAGCTCGGGCCCGATCGGCACCGACCCCTACATGCCTCCCGAGCAGTGCGTCGGCGAATCGTTCGGCACGCGGATTGGCCCGGCGTCGGACTCCTGGGGGCTCGGGGCGAGCCTCTTCCACGCGATCGCCGGCGACGAGGCCCTGCTGCCCGGCGAGACCTCGGCCCTGCGGCGGTCGCCAGCGCCAACGGCGCCTCGACCCGGGCACTACCGACGACAACGACACTCGGACGAAACTCGGCACCGACGACACGAGCGCCAACGGAAACGACACGCGCGGAACCACCAACGACAACGACACCCACACCGTTCAGAGTTAGAGGCGGGGCTCTGGGCCCAGCCCTAAATCTTGTGCCGCTGCAGGAGCTTCTTGCCGATCACCATGCGCTGGATCTCCGAGGTCCCCTCACCGATCAAGAGCAGCGGCGCGTCGCGGTAAAGGCGCTCGATCTCGTACTCCTTCGAGTAGCCGTAGCCGCCGTGGATGCGGAACGCCTCCTCGACGCACTCCTTGCCCGTCTCCGACGCGAGCAACTTCGCCATCCCGGCCTCGAGATCTGAGCGCTCGCCGGCATCCTTCATCCGCGCCGCTTTGCGGGTGACGAGACGGGCCGCCTCGATCTTGGTCGCCATGTCGGCGAGCTTGAACTGGATCGCCTGGTGCTGGGCGATCGGCTTGCCGAAAGTCTTCCGTTCCTGGCTGTAGCGGAGAGCCAGCTCCAGCGCCCGCTGGGCGATGCCGACGCCACGGGCGGCGACGTTGACCCGACCGACCTCGAGCGCATCCATCATCTGCACGAAGCCCTGGCCCACCCCAGCCTCCTCGCCGCCGAGCACCCGCTCGGGCGGGCAGCGGTAGCCGTCATAGACCAGCTCGGTCGACTCGACCCCCTTGTAGCCCATCTTCTTGATCTTGGGCGGCACGATCAGCCCCTCGTAGTCGCCTGAGTTCTTCTCCGCCCAAGGCTCCTTCTCAGTGATGAAGCAGGTCATGCCCTTGTAAGGGGGGTCCGCCTTGGTGTCCGTCTTCATCAAGACGAAGACGACGCTTGAGCCGAGCCCGTTGGTCACCCACATCTTCTGCCCGTTCAGCTCCCAGCGGCCGTCCTCGCCCTTCTTCGCGGTGGACTTGATCCCCTGCACGTCTGAGCCGACCTCGGGCTCGGAGAGCGAGAAGGCGGCGCGGATCTCGCCGGTGGCCATCTTCGGCAGGAAGTAGTCCTTCTGCTCGTCGGTGCCGAACTTCATAAGCAGGTAGGAGCCGATGAAGTGGGTGTTGACGACGCCCGAGATCGAGATCCAGCCGCGCGAGAGCTCTTCGACGATCATCGCGTAGGTCGTCAGGTCGAGCCCCATGCCGCCGTACTCCTCGGGGATCGTCACCCCGAACAGGCCCAGCTCCTTCATCTGCTCGACGATCGGCTCCGGGAAGGAGTCCTCGTGATCGAAGTGCTCGGCGTTGGGGATGATCTGCTCGTCGGCGAACTGGCGCACCATCTCGGTGATGTCGCGCTGAATCTCGGTCTGCTCGCTGTAGGCGGCGGTATCTACGGCCATGGCTCCTGGTCTGGTCGGGGCTTTGCGCGGAGCCGAAGGATATCGGCGCGGCTCAAGCCGAGAGGAACACGCCGGCGAGACGCTCGACCTCCTCGCCGGTCAGGCCTGCGCCCCGCGCCACGCCTTTCCAGCGGGAGACCGCAGCGTTGACCTCGTTGACTATTTGATCGGCCTGGGAGGCGGAGAGCCTGTAGAGCGCGGACGTCCCGCGAACGAGATCCAGATCCGGCTGCCGAATCGAGTCGTCTAGGGCGAGGCTGTGTTCCTGCTTTTGCACTGAGGGATTGACGTCGAACGCCGGCGCCAGGCGCCATCCACCCTCGGTACGCAGGAACCCGTGATTGCGAAGGTGATCGTCCCGGTTCCCGGTCAGCACATTGAAGACGACGCGACGGAACAGCTGAGCAAGATCCTCTTCGATCGCGGCCGGATCGCCGAGGTTGACGATTGCCTGCGCCACGTCGAGATAGCTCGCCTCCTCATGATCCTGGCGACCGGTCAGGGTCATCGCCGAGGCGTAGAGTCGCCGGGCGTCGCCATGGCGGTCGAAGCGCTTCGCGCAGAAAGTCCAGTAGGCCGACCCCAGCCGCAACGCCTTCGTCGCCGGAACCTCGATCCCGGCGTCCGCGGCCAGAAGGGACAGCACGTACTCCCAGCCACCCACGTCGTGCCTGTCCTCGCGGGACGGGAACTTGGCGATCCAGAGTGTCTTGTCCTCATCGAGGAAGCTGGCCTTCGGCCGCGCTCCTCCGAGCGAGCTGCCCGGCGCCACCAGCATCGCAATCCAACGATCCTCCTCATCCATTTCTGCCGGGAGCCCTTCCTCGAGCTCCCGAGCCCAGTGCTCCAGATCGCGCAACCGCGTGCTCGGCGGCACGGCAAGCGGCTCATCGTCGAGAAAGGCGCCGTCCGTCATCCGTGCCAGGCGCAGCGCGCCCATGCGCGTCACGTCGTTGACGCCGACCAGGAAGTCCCACTCGTCCAGCCGGCGCGGCACTCTTTCCTCCCGCCGCGCTACCAGGGCCTCCCGCCGCTCCAGCAAGAGACGACCCCAGCGATCCGGCGCGGAGTCGGCGAACACGCCGGGCAATGCGCGCAGATATTGCTCTCCCTCATACAGCGGGAGTGATGGATCGAGCGGGAACGAAGCGGGCCAGGCCATCCATCGAGGCTGGTATTCGAATGAGATCACGCTGGTCGCAGCAGAGCGTTCGCGGGCGAGGGCCCCAACGGTCCCCTCGGTGCCGAGCTCCGGGGCGTCGAGATGCACGACGACTCGATCGCGGCCGTTAGCCATCTGCCGGTCGTTTCCTCGACCGTCGCGGGCGGGTCAGTCGCACATCCTGCAGTCGCTGACCGAGCTCGTCATCCCGAGCAAGCAAATCGAGATCCTCATCGAGTCCCAGCACGGCCAGGACGCGCGCCAGCGTCGCAAGGCTGGTAGACAGCTCGCCCCGCTCGAGACGGGACAGCGTGCCCCTCGTCACGCCGACCCGCGCCGCCAGGTCGGCGAGCGACATGCGACGCCTGAGGCGGGCCACTCGCAAGCGCTCGCCCAATGCCTCGGCGCGGCGTTGGGTCTGCGGGAAGAGGGGTAGCGCAGATCTTGGCATGATTGATAGATTAACCCATAAGCCCTCTATCGATTGATTTATAGATCCTGAGATGGAGAAATTAGCTCTGCGTCCCGATTAGAAAGCGAGGGCCGCTCAGGCGGAGAGCGGCACGCGCTGCAGCCGGCGCAGGCGTTCGGCGACCCGATCGGCGCGGGCGCCGAAGTCGCCGAGATCGTCGTCCTGCGATGGAAGGAGCCGACCGGACATCGGCTCGGTGCGCTCCGCGCGCATCGCGGCGCTCGCCCGCTCCGCCAGCTCAGCCGCCCGCCGAGCCTGCTCGGCAGCGTCCAGGGCCGCGGCGCCGACCGTCATCACGGCAGCCTCGGAGGCGCGAGCGGTCGCCAGCGCCTCGTCGATCCGTTCGACCAGCTCGCCGATCAGCGGCGGCTTCGCCTGCTCTGGCAATCGCCACTCCTGCATAGCGTCTGCCCGTGCGTCGTCCATCCCCTCCCTTTTACGGCAGTGGGAGCGGATTCCCTGCGTTAGGCGGCGGCCAGAATCGGCTCGACGTCCTCGACGGTCGTCTGCGACGTCTCTGGCATCGTCACCGTGACCTCCCCGTCGCGCTCGAGCATGTAGCGCGGACTCAGCATGGTCAGGCCGACGATCCGATCGGTGCCCGGCGCGTAGCGGATTACGTGACCCTCCGGAGTCTCCTCGCCGACGCCGGCCTCCGGCTCGCCGACACGGAGGTAGAGCACGTCGTTTTCTGCATCGTAGTTGGCCTGATCGAAGACGATTGAGCCGATCGTGATCTTCACTCGCTCCATGTCGATGGATCCTTTCGATTCGGGAAGGCAGAGATGATCCTTGCCGGTTCCTGCTCGTAGGTTACGACCACAAGCAGCCATCTGCTCGGTCCTACATCGCGGCGGTAGCAACGAACTCGTCGTTGTCGCAGCGGGTCACCTACAGCATGGTCAGGCCTCGAGACGGCAGTCAAGACCTCACCGAGGAACATCGCCATCTCGGCGTGGTCATCTAGCACCTTCTCCTGCCAGATGCGCCTCGGCAAGACCACCCGCGCTCCGCAGGGATCCAAGGTTTCGGCGAGGATCTCGTCGACGCTCAACGTCGGTTCTCCCGGTCGTCCGCCATGGGGCCGACGCTATGAGGGACCAATTCACTTGTGGTGCGCGAAATCAAACAATTCGGCAACGGCTTTGAATAGATTTCGTCCCCGAGACCCCTACCGAGGAGCAGCTTGAGAAACCCCAGAGACTTCTTCCAGCCGCAGGCGATGGGCGCCCCCGAGCCGCTACGCGAGATCCCCGTCAAGCCGTCGCGGATGATCCACTTCCTCGACTTCTCCAACGAGAAGATGGTCGCCAAGGCGGCCGCCATCGCCGAGAAGACCGACATCCTGCTTGGCAACCTCGAGGATGCGATCCCCGCCGACCGCAAGGACACCGCCCGAAGCGGGTTGATCAAGGCGGCCAAGGAGTCCGACTTCGGCCAGACCTCGCTCTGGACCCGAGTCAACTCGCTGGAGAGCCCCTGGGTGCTCGACGACCTGACTCAGCTGGTCACCGAGATCGGCGACAAGCTCGAGGTCGTGATGGTGCCCAAGGTCGAGGGCGCCTGGGACATCCACTACGTCGACCGCCTGCTCGCCCAGCTTGAGGCGAAGGCAGGGCTGGAGCGACCGATCCTCGTCCACGCGATCCTCGAGACGGCGCAGGGCGTCGTCAACGTCGAGGAGATCGCCGCCGCCAGCCCCCGCATGCAGGGAATGAGCTTCGGCCCCGCCGACCTCGCCGCCTCGAGGCGGATGAAGACGACCCGGGTCGGCGGCGGGCATCCCGGCTACCGCTCGATGGAGGATCCCGCCGACCCGGAGAACCCGGAGGCGGACCGGATCACCGCCCAGCAGGACCCCTGGCACTACTCGATCGCCCGCATGGTCGACGCCTGCGCCTCGACCGGGATCCTGCCCTTCTACGGTCCTTTCGGCGACATCAAGGACACGGCGGGTTGCGAGACGCAGTTCCGCGCCGCCTTCCTGCTCGGCTGCGTCGGCGCCTGGTCGCTGCACCCGGTCCAGATCGAGATCGCCAAGAAGGTCTTCAGTCCGCCGCCGGACGAGGTCAAGTTCGCCCGCAAGGTGCTGGAGGCGATTCCCGACGGCCGCGGCGTCCACATGATCGACGGCAAGATGCAGGACGACGCGACCTGGAAGCAGTGCAAGGTGATGGTCGAGCTGGCTGAGATGCTCGCTCAGAAGGACCCGGAGCTGGCTGAGAGCTACGGGATGTAGGCGGTTGGCGGGCGGGTCCTGTCGCGGCGGCCCTCCCCCATGTGCTCGGACGCCGCAAAGCGGCGCCCTCCGCTATGGGGGACCCCCGCCACCGCGCCACCCGCTCGAGGAACGGTTACAGCCTGTTAGCCCAGGCGCGCTTCGAGGGCGTCCAGCTGAGCTGAGATCTGCGTTGGGAGCTTGTCGCCGAAACGCTCCAGGTGCTCTCGGACCTGAGGTAGCTGCTGCTTGAACAGGTCGGCGTCTACTGAGAGGAGCTCTTGCATTTGGGCGTCGGAGATGTCTAGGCCCTCGGTGTTGATTTCTCCTTCGGCGGGGAGCAGGCCGATCGGCGACTCGACCGTCTCTCCTTCGCCGTCGCAGCGGCGGAAGACCCACTCGAGGACGCGGCTGTTCTCGCCGAATCCCGGCCAGATGAACTTGCCGTTCTCGTCCTTGCGGAACCAGTTGACGAGGAAGACCTTCGGCAGTTTCGCCCCCTCGCGCTCGCCGATCTTCAGCCAGTGGGCGAAGTAGTCGGCCATGTTGTAGCCGCTGAAGGGCAGCATCGCCATCGGGTCGAAGCGGAGCTGCCCGACCTCGCCGGCGGCGGCGGCGGTCGTCTCAACCGACATCGTCGCGCCGAGGAAGGTGCCGTGCTCCCAGTCGAAGGCCTCGGAGACCAACGGCACCGCGGTGGCCCGGCGGCCGCCGAAGAGGAAGGCGTCGATCGGCACGCCGGCCGGGTCCTCCCACTCGGGCGCGATGCAGGGGCACTGCGAAGCGGGCGTCGTGAAGCGGGCATTGGGGTGGGCCGCCGGCTCCTCGGAGTCGGGGGTCCAGTCGTTGCCGTGCCAGTCGATCGCGTGCGCGGGCGGCTCGCCGGTCATCCCCTCCCACCAGACGTCGCCATCGTCAGTTTTGGCGCAGTTGGTGAAGATCGAGTTGCGCTCGATCGTCTCCATCGCGTTCGGGTTGGTCTTGTGCCCGGTCCCCGGCGCGACGCCGAAGAAACCGGCCTCGGGGTTGACGGCGTAGAGACGGCCGTCGTCGCCGAACTTCATCCAGGCGATGTCGTCGCCGACCGTCTCCGCGGTCCAGCCCTCGAGGGTGGGGATCAGCATCGCCAGGTTCGTCTTGCCAGAGGCCGACGGGAAGGCACCGGTCACGTACTTGACCTTTCCCTCGGGCGAGGTCAGCTTGAGGATCAGCATGTGCTCGGCCATCCAGCCCTCGTCGCGGGCCATCGCCGAAGCGATCCGCAGCGCGAAGCACTTCTTGCCGAGCAGGGCGTTGCCGCCGTAACCGGAGCCGAAGGACCAGATCTCGCGCGTCTCGGGGTAGTGGACGATGTACTTGTTGTCCGCGTTGCAGGGCCAGGGAACGTCCTGCTGTCCCTCTGCCAGGGGCATGCCGACCGAGTGCACGCAGGGCACGAAGTCGCCGTTGGAGCCGAGCACGTCGAGCGCGCCCTTGCCCATCCGGGTCATGATCCGCATGTTCGTCGCGACGTAGGCCGAATCGGTCAGCTGCACGCCGATATGGGCGATCGGCGACCCCAGCGGGCCCATCGAGAAGGGAACCACGTACATCGTGCGGCCCTTCATGCAGCCGCTGAAGAGACCGCGCATGGTCTCCCGCATCGCGCCCGGCTCGCGCCAGTTGTTGGTCGGGCCGGCGTCCTCCTCGCGCTCGGAGCAGATGAAGGTGCGGTCCTCGACCCGGGCGACGTCGCCGGGGTCGGAGAGGGCGAGGTAGGAGTTGGGTCGCTTGGCGTCGGAGAGGCGCTCGAAGGTCCCGGCCTCGATCAGCGCCTGGGCAAGCGAGTCGTACTCCTCGGCGGACCCGTCGCACCAGTGAATGGCCTCGGGCTGGGTCAGTTCTGCGATCTCCCCGACCCAGTCGAGGAGCTTGTCGTTGGTGGTCGGCGCGTCGGCCGTGCTGGTCTGGATCATTCGGCGCACTTTACTTGCCGGGCTGGAGGTCGGCGAGTTCGTAGTCGGCGTCCTCGTTGAGGATCTTTACCGTCGCCGTTTCCTCCTTGCCACCGACCAGCGACACGGTGCAGTCGAAGGTCTTGCCCTTTTCTACCTCGACGTCCGAAGGGCAATCGACGGACGCGACTTTCTTGCCGACGGTGTCCTCGATGTACTGCTGAAGATCGGCCTCGATCTTGGCGTCGTCGATCGCGGTCCCACAACCGGCGAGGAAAGCGGTGGCGACCAAGGCGACCGCCAAGAGTGGCACTGCACTGCGGATTGAGAAGGCCATCGAGTCCTTTCGACTAGGTCGCCGGGAAGTATCTCAGTCGTCGAAAAGCGAGAAATGCGGGTTCAGGGACTTGGCCCGGCGATAGTTCCTGACTGCCTGGTCCGACCGGCCAAGCGTCGCCTCGATGCGGGCCAGGACGAGCCACGTGCGCCAGTTGGTCGACTCTCTTTCGGTCGCGGCGCGGGCCGCTTTCGCGGCGGATCCCAGCTCGCCCAGCTCCTCGAGCACGAGGGCCTGCTGGAGCCGCGGCGTGGCAGCACTGGGCTGCACGCTCTGGGCATCCCTGGCGGCATCGAGGGCACCGATCAGATCGCCGTCGCGGACATCCGCTTCGCTCTCGCGGATCAGGGTCGTCGAGGCAAGCGGAATAGCGATCGCCACCACGGCGGCAACGGCAATCGCGGCGGCGGCGAGGCGGAAGGGCAGCCTGGCAGCCACTCCCCGCTTTGACTCGGAGCGCTCCGTCGGTGCCACCAGGACGGCGGCAAGCAAAAGCAGCGCAACCGGAAGCACCGGGATCTGCCACATCCAGTCGAAGGTGGCGACAAGGCAGAAGGCGGCACAGCCGGCGATCGCCGCCGCGATCATCGGCCTGTCGCGATCGCCCACGCGAAGCAGATTGCGGGCGCCGCTGGCAAAGACGGTCAGCAGAAACGCCGCCAACAGCGCCAGGCCGACGATGCCAAGCTCGCCGAGGGTCTGCATGTAGAGGGAGTGGGCGTCGCGCACCGTTTCGGCTTCGTCCCCTTCGCGCGCCCACCAGAACTCGAAGGTGCCGGGACCGGTGCCGGTCAGCGGCTCGCTTGCATTCTGATCGGCGGCCGACTGCCACAGCTGATAGCGGCTCTGCCCGGCGAAGCTCGTCAGCCGTTCGGTCCCGTCCCCCGGCCCGCCCTGCTGCTTGAACTCCGTCCAGGCGTCGGAGGCCCGGCCAGGGGCGTCGATCGCAGCCAGGGCGACCAGCGCGACGACCACGCCCGCCGCCGCGACAACGGTCGTCTGACGCCGCGAGGGGAAGGTCCAGCGGGGGCGCATGCCCTTCTGCAGGGCAAAAGAGATGCCGGCCTGGATCGCTCCCACCGCCAGACAAACGGCGAGGACGATCGGCACCATCTCGTCCCCCTGCTGACGTGCGGCCGCGTTCAGCAGGCCGTCCTGAAGCTCATCGCGATGGTCCGCGGCGACGATCAGGATCGCGCTGCCGGCGGCTGCCGGAAGCACCGTCAGCAGCTTCGCGAGACGATCCGACGTCAGCGCGAGGAAGAGCGCGAGAGCGAGGATTGCGGCGGCGATCCCGCTGCGCGAAAGGGTGAGGAAGGCGGTCAACGCCATCACGGGCAGCAGGCCCGCGGCGAGCGCGCGGACCACGATCGCCTTCGCCCGGGTTGCCAGCTCGAGCACGAGCGGCAGCCCGATCGCGATCAGGCCGGCGAGCGCGTTCCAGTAATGAAGGGGATAGGAGAGTCGTTCCCGCCCACCGGTGAGGAACTGGGCGGTCTGGTCCGCCTCGGGAAACCAGGCAGGGTGCAGCCGAGAGAGCAGGGCGACGATCGAGATCACGGCGATGCCGGCGCCGACGGCGCCGATCATCTTCCGCGCCCCTCCCGAGTCGCAAACGAAGAGCGCGAGAACGAACACCCCCAGGTAAGCCGCCATGCGGGCCAGTTCCGCAGAGGTTCGCTCGGGACTCTCGGTCCAGATCAGACTGAACGCGGTCCAGGCCGCAAAGGCGCCGAGCAGGCCAAGCGCGATCCAGGCGATCGGGCTCAATTCGCGCCGTGGCAAGGCGCCGACCAGAACGCCGAGCAGCACGATCCACCAGATCGCGATCCCCGCCTGATCATGGACGATTGGGTCGAAGCCACCCCCTTCGAGACCGAGATAGACGACGAGCGCGAAACCGAACAGCCCGGCGGCTACGGCGCTCCACTCGATTTGCCGGGCGCGTTGCCAAGCAGTGGTGGACCGAATCGAAGTTGCTTCCATCTGGTTTGATCTACAGGCGAAGGATGGCTGGGCGCTGGCGGCGCATCCTATTCGCGCTCATCGGACCGACATGCAAAGACGCCAAGCTCAACTCGGACTCGTAACGGCCATCGTGATCCTGGCCTTGCCGTCGGCTGCGCCGGCACAGAGCGTCGTGCCCCCAGGCAACTCGGCAGCCAACCAGTACACGGAGACCTTTCCGACCCCGAGGGGGCCCGCGGCAACCAAGAAACGGGGCAAGCAGCGCGATCGCTCGCCAGCCGAGGCTCTTGGCCGCAGCAAGGCTCGTCAACTGGCATCAGAGGGGCCGCAGGGCCGCGAGCTCGCCGCCGTCGTCGCGGCCACCGCGCCAGCCGTCGCGGAGTCCGGTGGGGCGCCGCGCGACGCTGGCTCCGGCGCAATCTCCCGCGCAGAGGCCCTCGGCGACTCTTCGGGCCTCGGTGAGGTGGTCGCCCAAGCCACCGGCTCTTCCGACTCGGGCGGAATGGGCATAGCGCTGCCGCTGCTGATCCTCGCCGCCGTCGTCGGCTTTGCCGTATACCTGTGGCGCCGAAGGCGACTTGCCGCCTGAGAGGCGCGGCTTGCCGAAGTCGATGATCGCAGCGCGTCGGATGGTCGAGGCGAATTACCGCCTCTGGTTGGCGGCGCTGGTCATCTGCGCCGGCGTGGCCGTTGCTCAACCAGCCCCGGCGCCCGCCAACGCCCTGCCCACCGGTGTCTCCGGAATCAACGAAGAGGTTCCGATCGCCCTCCAGCGAGTCAAGGCGGCTGGCGCCAGCTACGCACGCATCGCGTTCGAGTGGTCGGAAATCGCACCACGCGATCTACCCGGCAGCTGGCACCCAGAGGATCCCGCCGACCCGAATTACGACTGGGAGCGGGTGGACCTGGGCGTGACCTCGGCGGTCGCCGCGGGCCTCACGCCGGTGGCGATGATCGAGGAATCGCCGTCGTGGGCACAGAGGTGCCGGTCCTCCCTGGGAAGCAACTGCAACCCGGACCCCGCCGCACTCGCCGCCTTCGCCACGGCTGCGGCCCGCCGTTACAGCGGAACCGCGGGCCTGCCGCGGGTGGCGTTCTGGCAGGGCTTGAACGAGCCGAACCTGAGCATCTACTTCAACCCCCAGTACGAAGGCGATCGCCCTGTCTCACCGGACCTCTACCGCGGCCTGGCCAACACTTTCTACTCAGCGATCAACGCGGTCGACCCGTCCAACATCGTGATCGCGGCCGGCCTCGGGCCGATCGCCGTGCCGAGCTACACGATCGGACCGATGCGTTTCACCCGCTTGCTGCTCTGCATGCGTGGCCACCGCAATCCAAAACCCATGCCGGGCGATTGCGGTGGCGGCGTGCACTTCGACATCTTCGACGTCCATCCCTATACGACGGGCGCGCCGAGTCACACCGGCGGGATCAACGACGTCCAGATGGGCGATCTCGCGAAGCTGACGGAACTGCTCAGAGCCGCCGATCGCGCCGGCCGGATCAAGGGCGAGTTCGAGCACACCCCACTCTGGATTGGAGAGTTTTCCTGGGATTCGAACCCGCCAGATCCGGGCGGCCTGGCGATGAAAATCGAGACTCGCTGGGTTGCGGAGTCGCTCTATCGCGCCTGGCGGGCAAAGATCGGTGCCTTCTTCTGGTTCAGCCTGCGTGACCGGATGCCCAACCCCCGCCTGCCCTTCAGCCAGACGCTCCAGTCGGGTCTCTTCTTCCGCGGCGAGACCATCGAGCAGGATCAGCCGAAGGAATTCTTCTACGCCTTCCGCTTCCCATTCGTCTCCTACCCGAACAGGAAAGGCCTCTTTGTCTGGGGCCGGACCCCGGACAGCCAGGCGGGCAATGTCGTGATCGAGATCTGGAAGGGAGGCAAGTGGCGCAGGGTGTTCGCGGTGCGCGCCGACAAAGACGGGATCTTCCGGGGACGTGCCCGCAGCCGCTACGGGCGCAACAAACGCGGCTTGGTTCGCGCCGTCTACAAAGGCGAAGCCGCGCCCGCCTTCTCGATGCGGCCGAGCGTGGATTTCCGCCAGGCGCCCTTCGGATAGTCCGGCGGCTGGTTCTAGACTCCCGCCGATGAAGATCGGAATCATTGGGCTCGGCTACGTCGGGCTTCCCCTCGCCGTCGCCTTCGCCGAAGCCGGTCATGAGATCGTCGGCCTCGATACCGACGCGCGCAAGGTCGAGGCGCTGAACGAAGGCCGCAGCTACGTCGAGGACGTCCCGGATGCCGCTCTGGAGCCGTTGCGCGAGCGATTGACGGCGACCGCGCGGCACGCCGACCTGGCGCCATGCGACGCGGTGATCATCTGCGTGCCGACGCCGCTGACCAGCGCGCGGGAACCCGATCTCACCTACATGCTCGAGTCGGCGACTGCTCTCTCGGCCGAGCTGCGCGCCGGCCAGCTCGTCGTGCTCGAGTCGACCACCTATCCCGGCACGACCCGCGAGCGCCTGCTGCCGATCCTCGAGGAGTCGGGGCTGGCGGGCGGCCGCGACTTCCACCTCGCCTTCTCCCCCGAGCGGATCGACCCAGGCCGCACCGACTACACCGTGCGCACCACCCCGAAGCTGGTCGGCGGCTTCACCGAGGCCTGCGCGGAGCGCGCCCGCGAGCTCTATGGGCAGATCTGCGACGAGGTGGTGGTGGTGAGCACCCCTGAGGCAGCGGAGCTGTCGAAGCTGCTGGAGAACATCTTCCGCTCGGTCAACATCGCTCTGGTCAACGAACTGGCCCAGCTCTGCGACCGGCTCGACATCGACGTCTGGGAGGTCGTCGACGCGGCGTCAACCAAGCCGTTCGGGTTCATGCGCTTCGATCCCGGGCCCGGGATGGGCGGCCATTGCCTCCCGGTGGACCCTTTCTACCTCGCCTTCAAGGCGCGCCAGCGCGACTTCTATCCGGAGTTCATCGAGCTGGCCGGCAAGGTCAACCAAGCGCAGCCCGCCTTCTGCGCCGAACTGATCCAGCGCGCCCTCAACGACGCCGGCAAGTCAGTGCGAGACTCCAGCATCCTGCTACTCGGGGTCAGCTACAAGGCGGGGATCGGCGATACGCGCGAGTCGCCGGCGCTGAAGATCATCGACCGGCTGCGCGAGCTCGGCGGCGAGGTCTCCTACCACGACCCGCATGTGCCGGAGCTGACTGAGCGCGGCCTCAGCTCGGCCGACCTCGACGAGGCCATGGGCTCGGCCGACGTGACGGCGATCGTCACCGCACATCCGGAGGTCGACTACGAGAAGGTCGTGGCGGCGGCGCCTCTCGTCGTCGACTTCAGGGGCGTCACCCGCAGCATCGATGCCGCCAACCTGGTCCACCTCTAGCCGCAACGCACGCGGACCAAAGCGCGCGCCGAAAGACTCGGGATAAACCTTGTGTTTCGATGCAGGTAATTCACGCTAAGCGTGTACAATCCTTGTCGAAACACAATGCACTCCCTTGACCTCAAACCACTCGACGACCGGCTTGCGCTCGGCAAAACGACGTTGACTAGCCGCGAATTGCGGGAAGAACTGAGCCTCTCGCCCAGCGCCACTTCCAACCTGCTCGCGCGCTGGCAAAAGGCAGGGCTCGTGGATCGTGTGGCCCGCGGCCGGTACGCAATCCGGCAGATTGGGCTACTCGGAACCCGAGCGTCCTCCGAGGACGTGGCCTTGGCAGTCGCCGCGCTCGTCGGTGAAAAACGTCACCGAATCGCATACCACTCCGCGTTGGATTTCCACGGACTGCTAATTCGCCCGGTGCGCAAGGTTCAGATCGCCTCTCCTTATCGCTTCGCGAGCACAGTTATCAGCGGCAGACCCTGCAGGTCATTTTCGAGCGTCCAGAGACCGTCGAGATCGGCACGGAGCCGGCGGGCTATGGCTCCATCGCCTCCAATTTGGAGCGCACCCTGCTCGATGCCGCTTTGCGCCCGGACCTCGTCGGTGGCTTCCACCCACTCGCCGAGGCGCTTGTTGGCTCCAGGCCCGATGCATCCCGGCTCCTTGAGCTCGCCAAGCAATTGAGTGCTGGCCCCGGCGTGCGACGCATCGGATCGCTTGCCGATCGGCTCGAAATCGATGGATTGGCCGGAAAACTCATGCCCCTTACGCCCCTTGACTGGGATCTCGACTTGGACCCCGAGTTGAAACAGCACCGC
Source organism: uncultured Solirubrobacterales bacterium (assembly GCA_963844395.1). GTDB lineage: Bacteria > Actinomycetota > Thermoleophilia > Solirubrobacterales > 70-9 > VRUE01. The sequence continues at coordinate 409,494 of CAWJNX010000001.1, forward strand.
AACGCATTCCGAGACGGCAGATGGCGTATCCGCTGGCCGGTAGATCCACGGGCGGTGGCAGAGGAAATCAGACGGTGATCCACCAAAACGTCATCAAGCGCAAGGCAGACACTGATGGTGTCTCAGCTCCAAACGTCGAGCGAGACTATGTCCTCACACATGTCCTCGCAACTCTGTCGGGACGCGACGAGGAGGGGCAGTTCGTGTTCAAGGGAGGGACTGCGCTTCGCCTCTGTTATTTCGGCGACTACCGCTATTCCGCTGACCTCGATTTCAGCCTCGCGACGGCTTGAACATCGAAGACGCACTGGGGCTCATCGCAGGCATCCTCACGGAATGCCGGGAGGAGATGGAATTTCCCATCCTTTGGCTTAGCGACACGAGTCCGCCCCGGATCGAGTACGTCGGCCCGCTCGAAGCGAAGCCGCGCTCCCTGAAGCTCGACCTCGCGAGCGACGAGTGTGTCGAGGAGACCGTTGTCTTGCCGATCGCCCGTCGCTATGAGGACCAAGATGACTGCGAGTGCCTCGTCTACACCCTTGGAGAGATCTCCGCCGAGAAGTTGCGCTGCGTCATGCAGCGCCTCCAGTGCCGCGATCTTTATGACCTCCACGAGCTGCTGGTGGTGAAGGGTGTCAACGCCGAGGCGATCTGGCCAACCTTCGAACGCAAGGCGCGCCATCGCGGTCGCGATCCGGATCAGTTCGCCGAACATTTCGAGCGACGCGTGCCCGACTGGAAAGACCGCTGGAAGCGGGAGCTTGTGGAGTACACCGATTCCCCGCCTCATTTCGACGCCGTTCTACGGGCGGTTCGACGGGAGCTGCGCTTCGCCCTCAGCTAGTCCCGTTGCTCGTCCTGGTCGGATAGGGTTCCGCGCCGCTATGCGCTTCTACGAGTACGAGGCACGCAAGATCGTCGAGCTGGCGGGGATCCCTGTCACTAAGTACGGCTTCTGCACGAACGCCGATGAGGCCCGCAGGGCCGCTGAGGAGATCGGCGGGCCCGTGGTGATCAAGTCGCAGGTGCTGAGCGGCGGCCGAATGAAGGCGGGCGGCGTCAAGTTCGCCGACACTCCCGAGGAGGCCGCGGCGCACGCCGAGGCGATCCTGCAGCTGGAAATCAACGGCCAGATGCCGCGCGGCGTCCTCGTCGATCCCAAAGCCGAGGTCAAGCAGGAGTACTACGCGAGCGTCGTCTGGGATGGCACCGCGAAGCGGCCACTGATGCTGTTCAGCGACATGGGTGGCATCGACATCGAGGAGGTCGCCGAGACCCACCCCGACCACGTTGGCCGCGGGCACGTCTCCAACCTGCTGCCGATCGCCGACTTCGAGGCCAAGCAGGTGGTAGCGGCGACCGGGGTCAGCGGCCGTCAGCTGACCCGGGCGACGCCGATCCTCGCCCGCCTCGCGCGCCTCTTCCGCGACTACGACATGACTTTGGCCGAGATCAACCCCCTGGCCGAGCTGACCGACGGCACCTTCGTCGCCCTCGATGCCCACATGGAGATGGAGAACGAGGCGGTAGGCCGCCAGAAAGCGCTGTTGCGCAAGCATCTGGAGATCGCCGAGGAGGACACCCGCGAGACCTACGAGCCCTCCGACTTCGAGCGCAACGTGGCGGCGATCGACGGCGCTGACCACCGCGGCGTGATCCAGGGCAAGGACCATGGGTTTGAGGGCAACCTCGGCCTGGTGATCGGCGCCGGCGGCGGCTCGCTGACGCTCACCGACGCAGTCCGCAGCCAGGGCGGCAAGCCGGCCAACTACTCGGAGATCGGCGGCAACCCCTCGGTCGCCAAGGCCTGCGGGCTCGCCAAAGAGGTGCTGGAGAAGGACGGCGTCGAGAAGATCGCCGTGATGATGTCGATCGTCTCCAACACCCGCGTCGACATCGTCGCCCGCGGCGTGATCAAGGCCTGCCTCGAGCTCGGCAAGGACCCGGCCGAGACGATCGCGATCTTCCGCATCCCGGGCGCCTGGGAGGAGGAGGGCTTCAAGATCCTCGACAGCTACGGGGTCGAGTACTGCGACCGCGCGGTCTCGATGTGGGAGGCGGCCGGCCGCGCCGTCGCCAAGATCCAGGGAGCGCCGGCCTGATGTCGATCCTGCTCTCCAAGGACACGACCTTCATCGTGCAGGGGATCACCGGGCGCGAGGCGGTCAACCTGACCAGGGAGTGCCTCGACTACGGCTCCAAGGTGGTCGGCGGCGTGACGCCGGGCCGCAAGGGTCGCGAGGTGCACGGCGTGCCGGTCTTCGACACGGTCGCCCAGGCGGTCGAGAACCACGGCGGGCCGATCGACGGCTCGGTCGTCACCGTCCCCCCCGCCTTCACCAAGGACGCGGTGCTGGAGGCGATCGAGAACGGGATCAAGCTGATCGTGATCGTGACCGAGCGGATCCCGCGCCGCGACGTCGCCCAGATGGTCGAGCTGGCGAACATGCGCGGGGCGCGAATCATCGGCCCCAACTGCCTCGGCCTGATCGTCCCCGAGGTCTGCAAGATGGGCGGCATCGGCGGCCCCGCCAAAGACGCCGCCAAGGCCTACGCGCCCGGCCCCGTGGGCGTGATGAGCCGCTCCGGCGGGATGACGACCGAGATCTCCTCCTCGCTGACCCAAGCGGGGCTCGGCGTCTCGACCGCGATCTCGATCGGCGGCGACGCGATCATCGGCTCCGCCTACGCCGAGTTGATGCCCTACTTCGAGGCCGACGAGCAGACCCAAGCGATCGTCATCTACACCGAGCCCGGCGGCCGCATGGAGGCGCAGCTGTCGGAATGGGTGAAGGAGAACGACAGCCGCCTGCCGATCGTCGCCTTCATGGCCGGCAAGTTCATGGACGACGAGGAGATGAAGGGGATGAGCTTCGGCCATGCCGGGACGATCGTGGAGGGCAAGGAGGACACGGCGACCGAGAAGATCGCCCGCCTCGAAGCGGCCGGCATCCGCGTCGTCGAGCGGATCGACGAGATCCCCGACGCGGTCAAGGAGAAGCTAGGGGTGGCCGCCTGATGCCCGAGCGGCTGAACAAGGTCTTCATCGAGGTCGAGCTCGAGGACTCAGTGGCCGGCGACACCGAGCTGGCGGCGAAGCTGGAGGAAGTCTGCCCGGTCGACATCTACAAGGACGCCGGCGGCCGGGTTGACGTCGTCGAGGAGAACCTCGACGAGTGCGTCCTATGCCGCCTCTGCATCGAAGCCGCCCCGCCGGGCACGGTGCACGTCAAGAAGCTCTACGACGGCACCGAGCTCTCCTAACCCGCGGTCGGCGCGCCGGCAATGCTAGCCGGCTGCAGCCGCTGCCTGCTCCGCCTCCATCTCGGCATCACGGCGCAGGCGGTCGGGCAGACTCACCATCGCGCGTAGCTGCTCTAGCGCCGCGCGGCTTCCCTTGGCCTCGACGCCCTCCTCCCCGGCCTCGCCGGTGACCAGGGCGGCAATCACGTCGCGGGGGGAGCCGGAGAGGGTGAGGTCGGGATCATCGGCCTCCCCGCGCTGGGCGGCGATCGCGCCGTCCTCGATCCGCAGGCAGAAGGCCTGGCCCTCGCTGAGCAGCTGGACCCGCAAGCTCGCGTCGGGGGGCGGCCGCAGGATCACCCGTAGCGAGTTCGGCAGCCAAGAAGGTTCGATCCCCTCTGCGTCTTCAATCTGGAAGAAATTGAGGCCCCAGCGCCCCAGTTCGATCAGTAAGGGCTCGAGACCGCGACCCAACTCGGTCAGCTGATAGACGGTCGCCGCGGCAGGCGGGTCGAGTTGGCGGCGACTGACGACGCCGTCGGCCTCGAGGTCGCGCAGGCGTTTGGTCAGCACGTCGGTTGGGGCGCCGCCGACGCCGCGTGCAAGGTCGGAGAAGCGCAGCGGGCCGAGGAGCAGCTCGCGCACGATCAGTAGCGACCAGCGCTCGCCGATGCGGTCGAGTGCGCCGGCGACGCTGCAGGACTGGCCGTAGCTGCGGCGGCTCATCCCGCGATTCTAGCGCGTTAATTGGAAATTCAAAGTCTTTGCTTTGAATTCTGGTACAGTCGCCGAAATCTCACGCCCGCTGCCGCCGACGCGTTGGAGGTGCACATGAATCGGATCGCCGACCTCACCTGGAAGCACCCAAAGCTCGTCCTGGCCGCGGTCGCCGCCTTCGTCCTGATCGCTGGCGCGGTCGGCAAAGACGTCGAGAGCCATCTCAAGGCGGCCGGCTTCACCGACAGCGCCTCGGAGAGCGAGCGGGCAACTCGCACCCTGCGCGACTCGCTCGGCTACGACCCGAACCCGGCGATCGTTCTGGTCGTCCGCTCCCCCAATGGCGGCCGCCTCGACCTGGCGAACCCGGCGCTGCGTCGGGAGGTCGGCCGGCTCAGCCGCGGGATGGAAGGGGTCGAGCACGTCGGCACGGTCGTCAACCCGCTGCGCGACGGCAGCGCCGGTGCGGCGCTGATCGCCCGCGACGGCGAATCGTTGGCGCTGACCGCCCACCTCTCCACCGAGGACATCGAGGATGCCGGCGGCATCGCCGCCGAAGGCGTCGAGCCGTTGCTCGCCTCCAGCTCGCTCGACGTCGCGATGGGCGGCTTCGCGCCCGGCTTCAACGAGACCAACGACCAGACCCGCGAGGACCTGACCAAGTCGGAGCTGATCGCCTTCCCGGTCCTGGCGCTGCTGCTCCTATTCGTCTTCCGTGGCGTCGTCGCCGCCTCGATCCCGCTGCTGCTCGGAGTGATCTCGATCGTCGGCACGTTGCTAGTGCTGCGGGTGATGGCGACCTTCACCGACGCCTCGGTCTTCGCGCTCAACATCGCCACCGGGCTCAGCCTCGGCCTCGCCGTCGACTACGCGCTGCTGCTCGTATCCCGTTACCGCGAGGAGATCGGCCGCGGCGGCGCCTCGCGGGAGGCGCACCGCCGCACCGTCCGCACCGCCGGCCGCACCGTGCTCTTCAGCGGCCTCACCGTCGCCGCCGCGATGGCGGCGCTAATCGTGATGCCGCAGCGCTTCCTCTACTCGATGGCGGTCGCCGGCACCGCCGTCGCCGTCTTCTCGGCGCTACTGGCGATCCTCGTCGTCCCCTCGCTGCTGGCGCTGCTCGGCACCCGCATCGACGCCTTTTCGATACGCCGCGGCCCCGCCGTCTCCGATACCTCAGACGGGTGGTACCGGCTGGCGCGCGGGGTGATGCGGCGCCCGATCGCGGTCGCCCTGGCCAGCTCGGCGCTGCTGCTCGCCTGCGCCGCACCGCTGCTGTGGACGACCCTGACCGGGCCCAGCTCCGAAGCGGTCCCGCCCGGTCAGCCCTCCTATGACGCCTACCGCTACCTGGAAGGGCACTATCCACGTGATGTCACCGAAGCGGTCACGGTCGCCGTCGAGGGACCGGCCGGACCGGCGCAGCTGGCGAGCTTCCAGCGGCGGGTCGAGTCGGTCGACGGAATCGGCCGCGGGACGCCATTCAACGACGCTCCGGGCCAGGTCGCGTACGCGAACTTCGCCCCCGCCGAACAGGCGCTCGAAGGCCCTTCGCAGGACGCCGTGCGTGAGATCCGTGCCCTCGAGCCGCCCGGCTCCGCGAGCGTTCTCGTCTCCGGCAACACGGCGCGCTTCATCGACCAGAAGCAGAGCCTGCTCGAGCATGCACCGCTGGTCGTGGCGATCATCGCCCTGACGACGCTCGTCCTCCTCTTCCTGCTCACCGGTTCGGTGCTGCTGCCGCTGAAGACGCTGCTGATGAACGCGCTGACCCTCGGCGCCACGCTCGGCATCCTCGTCCTCGCCTTCCAGGACGGCTGGCTTGACGGCCTGCTCGACTACACCGGCCCGGCCGCGGTCGAGGTGACCAGCCTCGTCTTCCTTTTCGCCGTCATCTTCGGCCTCGCCACCGACTACGCGGTGCTGGTGATGGCGCGGATCAAAGAGCGCCGCGACCTCGGCGACTCAAACGAGGAGGCGGTGGCGATCGGGATCGGCCGCACCGGCCGCGTGATCACCGCCGCGGCGCTGGCGATCGCCGTCGTCTTCCTCGCCTTCGCCGTCAGTTCAGTCTTCTTCGTCAAGCAGATCGCGATCGGGATGGCGGTCGGGGTAATGATCGATGCGACGATCGTCCGCGCCCTGCTCGTCCCCTCCCTGATGCGGCTCTTCGGCGAGTGGAACTGGTGGGCGCCGAAGCCGCTGCGGCGCCTGCAGGAGCGCTTCGGCTTCTCCGAGGGCGAGCCTGAGCCGACCGACGTCGCGGCCGCTCGTCCCGCTGCCGAATCCGCGGCCTGACAGCCGGTCGAGCGACCGGGAGGTCAAGCCGGCCGCCACGCGGACTGCATTTGTCACGTCATAGGTGGCAAATGCAGTCCCGGTCCCGCCGCCCCCACAGCTCCGTGTGGGTAGCGTCACACTAATCTGGACATAGATCGATGTCTCGGTTACCCTTACATCGATCTTTGTAGCGGCGGGAGGCGTAGGGCGCCCCTGCACGCCCCACTCCATCTCAGTCAATTCGAAAGGTGATCGACCGTTGATCGATAGCCCGCGTCGCGTCGCCGTGGTCGGCGGCAACCGGATCCCGTTCGCGCGCTCCAACTCCGTCTACTCGCGCGCCTCCAACCAGGACATGCTGACCGCCGCCCTCGATGGGCTGGTCGAGCGCTTCGACCTCGAGCGGCGAGCGGCTCGGCGAGGTTGCCGGCGGCGCCGTGCTGAAGCACTCGCGTGACCGCGACCTGACCCGCGAGAGCCTGCTCGGCACGCGGCTGGCGCCGGAGACCGCCGCCTACGACGTCCAGCAAGCATGCGGCACCGGGCTGGAGACGACGATCCTAGTCGCTAACAAGATCGCCCTTGGGCAGATCGAAGCCGGCATCGCCTGCGGGGTGGATACCACCTCTGACGCGCCGATCGGCGTCAACGAAGACCTGCGCGAGATCCTCCTCGACGCCAACCGCGAGAAGTCGACCGTCGGCCGCCTCAAGCAGTTGACCCGCGTCCGCCCCGGTCACGTCGTGCCGGCGATACCTCGCAACGAGGAGCCGCGCACCGGCCTCTCGATGGGCGAGCACTGCGCGGCGATGGCGGTGGAGTGGGAGATCGGCCGCGAGGAGCAGGACGAGCTGGCGGTGACGAGCCATAACAGGCTCGCCGCCGCCTACGAGCGCGGCTTCATGGACGACCTCGTCAATCCCTACCTGGGGCTGGAGCGCGACCAGAACCTGCGCCCCGACTCGAGCGCAGAGAAGCTGGCGAAGCTGCGGCCGGTCTTCGGCGGCGAGGACGGGACGATGACCGCAGCCAACTCGACCCCGCTCAGCGACGGCGCCTCGGCGGTGCTGCTGGCGAGCGAGGAGTGGGCGAAGGAGCGCGACCTGCCCGTCCTCGCCTACTTCGCCGACGGCGAGACGGCTGCGGTCGACTACGTCCACAAGCGCGAGGGGCTCTTGATGGCGCCCGCCTACGCGATGCCGCGCCTGCTCGACCGCGCCCGGCTGACCCTGCAGGACTTCGACTTCTACGAGATCCACGAGGCGTTTGCCGCCCAGGTGCTCTGCACGCTGCGCGCCTGGGAAGACGAGACCTTCTGCCGCGAGCGGCTCGGCCGCGAGGCGCCGCTCGGTCCGATTGACCGCGATCGGCTCAACGTCAACGGCGGCTCGCTCGCCGCCGGCCACCCCTTCGCGGCGACCGGCGGGCGGATCGTCGCCGGTCTCGCCAAGGCACTTGACGAGCGCGGCTCGGGACGGGGCCTGATCAGCATCTGCGCGGCTGGCGGCCAGGGCGTCGTTGCGGTGCTGGAGAGCGCCGGGGGAACGCCATGACCGACCTCTACTCGCAGGTCGTCAACTCGCCCCCGGGGCGGCTCGATCGCGCCGCGGCTGGGCCTGCCCCAGCCGCCGAAGCTGGAGCGCTACGAGCCGGGCACGCCGACCGTGTCGGGGCCGGTGCTGCACGGCGCCGCGCCCGGCGGCCGTCTCGAGAAGCAGCTCGAGAGCCTGCTCGACGAAGTCGGCGCCCCGCAGGCGGCCGACCCCGAGGAGCGCATCAAGACCCTGGTCTTCGACGCCACCGGGATCGCCAACTCGACCGAGCTGGTCGAGCTGCAGCGCTTCTTCCACCCCAACGTCAAGCGGGTCGAGCGCTCGGGCCGGGTCGTCGTGCTCGGCACGCCGCCGCAGGGGCTGCCGGTCCGCGAAGCGACCGCGCAGCGGGCGCTCGAGGGCTTCACCCGCTCGCTCGGCAAGGAGATCGGCCGCGGCATTGCCGTGCAGCTCGTCTACGTCGCCAAGGGCGCCGAGGGCGAGCTGGCCTCGACCCTCCGCTTCCTGCTTTCACCCAAATCCGCCTACGTCTCGGGCCAGGTGATCCGGATCGGCGCCGCCGTCGCGAAAGCGTCGAAGCTCGACTGGGAGCGGCCGCTCGCCGGCAAGGTGGCGTTGGTCACCGGCGCCTCGCGCGGGATCGGCAAGGCGATCGCGACGACCCTGCACCGCGACGGAGCGAAGCTCGTCCTGCTCGACGTCCCGGCCCTCTCCGAAGACCTGACCGAGGTCTTCGGCCGGCTAGGCGCCGAGACGATCGAAGTCGACATCAGCGAGGAGGACGCCCCGAAGAAGATCGCCGACGCGATCCCGGGCGGCGTCGACGTCATCGTCCACAACGCGGGCGTCACCCGCGACCGCACGATCGCCAAGATGCCGGAGGACCGCTGGAGCGGCCTGGTGGAGATCAACCTCTCCAGCGAGGAGCGGATAAACGACGAGCTGCTCTCCCGGGACCTGCTGCGCGAGAACGGGCGGATCGTCTGCGTCTCCTCGATGAGCGGGATAGCCGGCAACTCCGGCCAGACCAACTACGCCACCTCGAAGGCCGGCGTGATCGGCATGGTCGAAGCGCTGGCACCCGAGCTAGCCAAGCGCGGGGCGACGATCAACGCGGTCGCCCCCGGCTTCATCGAGACCCAGATGACGGCGAAGATGCCGATCGCGATCCGCGAAGCCGGCCGCCGCATGAACTCGATGTCCCAAGGGGGAAAGCCGGCCGACGTCGCCGAGACGATCGCCTGGTTCGCCAGTCCGGCCTCGGCCGGCGTCAACGGCAACGTCGTCCGCGTCTGCGGCCAGAGCCTGCTGGGGGCATGATGAAGGTCCGCGCGCTCGACAGCTCGCCGAGGATCCTGCCGCTCTACGCGCGGGCGGCGGCGCCGCTGATCCCGGGCGCCTCGCTGCTGCCCTTCGTACCGGGGCGCGGCAAGGAAATTCCCGATCTGACGTTGACCCTGTGCGTCCGCACCGACCCGGATGAGGTCGCGGCCTACGCCCGTGTCTGCGGCTTCTCGCTCCGCGACCATCTTCCCCCCACCTACCCGCACGTCCTCGCCTTCCCTCTCCACATGGCGGTGATGGCCGACGGCGGCTTCCCCTTCGGCGCGGTCGGCCTCGTCCACGTCGAGAACCGGATCGTCCAGCAGCGGCGGATCGGGCTCGGCGAAGAGCTGGAGCTGCGCGTCCATCCGACCGGACTCGAGCCGCATCCGAAGGGCCGCACGTTCACGCTCGTGACCGAGGCGTGGATCGGCGGCGAGAAAGTCTGGGAGAGCACCAGCACGATGCTCCGCCGCGGCGAAAAGAACTCCGCCGACGGGACGAAAACGCCAGCCGGAGTGACGAAATCGGCCCGTCGGCCCGGCGACGACGAACTCACGTCTACCGCCGAGTGGCGGCTTGGGGACGATCTCGGTCGACGGTATGCGGCCGTCTCTGGCGACCGTAATCCGATCCACATGCACTCGCTGACCGCGAAGCCGCTTGGCTTCCGGGCGGCGATCGCGCACGGGATGTGGACCAAGGCGCGCTGCCTGGCGGCGATCGAGAGTCGCCTGCCCGACGCATTCGCCGTTGACGTCCGCTTTCGCAAGCCGATCTTCCTGCCCGGCCGCGTCGAGCTCCTGACCGCCACGCGCGGCGAGGAGATCGCGTTCGCGGTCCGGAACCCGCAGCGACAGACCCCACACCTCGACGGCCTTGTGGGGCCAATCGAGCCGAAACCGAGAAGCGAGAGGAAGGCACAGTGAACGGCAACGACAAGGGAGGCATCGCCGAGCGCAGCATGGGCTTCGGGCTGCGGGCGCTGAACCGCCTAGCCGGCTCGGACCTGCTCGACCGGATCCGCGTCCGCAAACAGGTCGAGCGGGCGCTCTTCCAGGGCACCAAGACCGGCTTCCGCTCCGCCACCGCGGCCGGCCGCACCTTCAAGGCGGCGCAGAAGCTCGGCAAACCGGCGCGGCAGCGGCCGGGCAAGCCGCGCCCCCTGTTCGACGTCACGCCCGACGACGAGCAGCAGATGTTCCAGGAAGGGGTGCGCGACTACGCCGCCGAGAAGGTCCGTCCCGCCGCCCAGAAGGCGGACGCCGATCTCTCAACCCCGCCCGAGCTGCTTGCCGCGACCAACGAGCTCGGCATCAACACGCTCGGCATCCCCGAGGAGCTGGGCGGCGTGGTCAGCGAGCAGGCCGCTGTTGGAGCCGTGCTGATCGGCGAGGCGCTCGCCCACGGCGACATGGGGATCGCCTACGCGGCACTCTCCCCCGGCGCCGTCGCCACCGCGATCGGCCACTGGGGAACGGCAGAGCAGGAGGCGACCTACCTGCCGGCCTTCGCCGGCGAGGACGTGCCGGCGGCGGCGCTGGCGATGCTCGAGCCTAAGCCGCTCTTCGACCCGTTGCAGCTCGAGACCAAAGCGCGCCGCGACGGCGAGGACTGGGTGCTCGACGGCGCCAAGTCGCTGGTCGCTCGCGCCACCGACTGCGAGCTGTTCGTCGTCGCTGCGGAGGCCGAGGGCATCGGCCCGGCCCTGTTCGTGATCGAGTCCGGCGGCAAGGGCCTCTCGGTGGAAGCCGAGCCGGCGATGGGCCTGCGACCCGCCGCCACGGGCAGGCTGCTGCTGGAGGGTGTGCGGCTGCCGGCCGGAGCACTGATGTGCGATGGCAAGCCCGAGGCATACCTCGAGTGCGTGCACCGTGCCCGCATCGCCTGGTGCGCGCTGGCGGTCGGCACCTCGCAGGCGGTCCTCGACTACGTCATCCCCTACGTCAACGACCGCACCGCCTTCGGCGAACCAGTCTCCAACCGGCAGGGCGTCGCCTTCGCGGTCTCCGACATCGGCATCGAGACCGAAGCGATGCGGCTCGCCACCTACCGTGCCGCCAGCCGCGCCGACCAGGGCGAGGACTTCGCCCACGAGGCGGCCCTAGCACGGCGCCTTTGCGCCGCCAAGGGGATGCAGATCGGCTCCGACGGCGTGCAGCTGCTCGGCGGCCACGGCTTCGTCAAGGAGCACCCGGTCGAGCGCTGGTACCGCGACCTCCGCGCAGCGGGCGTCATGGAGGGCGCCCTGCTCGTCTAGCGCCAAAGGAAAAGACATGATCAATCTGGAGATACCGAAGAAGTTCAGGCCGCTGGTCAGCCAGGCCAACCAGGTCGCAAACGAGGTCTTCCGGCCGATCTCGCGCAAGTACGACGAGGCCGAGCACGAGTATCCGAAAGAGCTCGACATGCTCGCCTCGCTGATCGACGGGATGAACGAGGGTTCAGACATCGGCGGCGCCGGCGCCGCCGGCGTGCGCCGTGAGTCGAGCGGCAACGGCGACGGCGGCAACCGCAATGGCTCCAACCTCTCCACCGTGCTCGGCATCATCGAGCTCTGCTGGGGCGACGTCGGCCTGCTGCTCTCAATGCCGCGCCAGGGGCTCGGCAACTCGGCCATCGCCTCGGTGGCGACCGAGGAGCAGCTGGAGCGCTACGGCGGCAAGTGGGCGGCGATGGCGATCACCGAGCCGGAGGCCGGCTCGGACTCGGCCGCGATCCGCACCACCGCCGAGCTGGATGGCGACGAGTATGTGCTCAATGGCGAGAAGATCTTCGTCACCTCGGGCGACCGAGCCGACCTGATCGTCGTCTGGGCTTCGCTCGACCGCGACAAGGGCAGGGCGGCGATCAAGTCGTTCATCGTCGAGCGCGACAACCCCGGCCTCAAGCTCGACCGGCTTGAGCACAAGCTCGGGATCCGCGCCTCCGACACCGCTAACTTCACCCTCCAGGACTGCCGGGTGCCGAAGGAGGCATTGCTCGGCAGCCCCGAGATCGACATGAAGCAGGGCTTCGGCGGCGCGATGCAGACGTTCGACAACACGCGACCGCTGGTCGCCGCGATGGCCGTCGGCGTCACCCGCGCCGCGCTGGAGGAGACGCGACGCTGGCTCGAAGAGGCCGGGGTCGAGATCGACGACGCCGTGCCGGCGCTCGCCCAGCACGCCGCGGCGGCGCGGCTGCTGGAGATGGAAGCCGACTACGAGGCCGCCCGCCTGCTGACGATGCAGGCCGCCTGGATGGCAGACAACGCGAAGCCGAACTCACTGCAGGCCTCGATGGCAAAGGCGAAGGCCGGCCGCACCTGCGTCGAGGTGACGCTCGGCTGCGTCGAGCTCTGCGGCAGCGTCGGCTACGGTGAGAGCGGCCTGCTCGAGAAGTGGGCTCGCGACGCGAAGATCCTCGACATCTTCGAGGGCACCCAGCAGATCCAGCTGCTGATCGTCGCGCGGCAGTTGCTGGGGAAGAGCTCCAGCGAACTGCGCTGAGGACCTTCCCGACTGCATTTCGTTCCGGCAGACTGCCGAGCCGTGAACTTCATCGAGGATGTGGTTGAAGCATTTCCCGCGGCACGGCCGGCGCTGATCGAGGTCGATGCGGCGGGCGAGCGACGGGTTCACCATTTCGGTGAGCTGTACGCGCGCTCTGCGGGGCTCTCTGGTGCGTTCGCGGCGTGCGGCATTGGGCGCGGCGACGTCGTCATGACCCTGGTGGGCAGCCGGCCCGAGTGGGTGCTTGCGCTGCTCGCCTGCTGGCGGATGGGCGCGGTGGCGCTGCCCTGCAACCCACAGTTGCGGCGCAAGGACCTAGAGCTGCGGGTGCGGACGGCGAATCCCAAGCTGGCGGTCGGTGAGGCGCGCTACCTCGGCGAGCTGCCCGACGGCGTTCCCTATATGGACATGGGCGACCTCTCCCGGGTCTTCGACGAGGACCGCTCCCAGGAGACGCCAGCGCCGGTCGAGCGCCTCGACCCCGCCGACCCGGCGGCGATCGTCTTCACCTCTGGGACGACGGGCGAGCCGCGCGGCGTCGTCTACCCGCAGCGCTACCTGGCCGGCCAGCGCCTGCAGGCCGAGCACTGGTTCGGCGCCCAGGCCGGCGAGGTCGCCTGGTGCACGGCGGCCCCTGGCTGGTCGAAGTCGACCCGCAACGCGTTCATCGCCCCCTGGCTGGGCGGCGCCGTCCCCGTCCTCCACGCCGGCCGTTTCGACCCCGCCGAGCGACTGCGGCTCTGTGAGGAGCTGGGCGTCAACGTGCTCTGTCAGGCGCCTACCGAGTACCGGATGCTGGCCAGCCGCACAGAGCTGAGACCAGTTCCCTCGCTGCGCCGCCTCGTCTCGGCAGGCGAGCCGATCGAGCCGGGGACGATCCGGCTCTTCGCCGAGCGGCTCGGGCTGGCGGTCGGCGACGGCTATGGCCAGACGGAGACCGGGCCGGTGACCGGGATGCGCCCCGGCGAGGACGACCCCGCCCGCTACGGATCGATGGGCAGGCCGTTACCCGGCATCGAGGTTCGGGTCGTGCCCGCGGACGGAGCCGAAGCAGGGGAGGCGGCAGTAGGCGAATTGCAGCTGCGAGCGGACTCCTCCCCAACCTTCTTCTCGCACTATCTCGACGGTGAGCGCTTCGAGGCCGAGTGGTGGCCGACGGGGGACCGCGTCCGCGAGGACGAAGACGGCTACCTCTGGTTCGAAGGGCGCGGCGACGACCTGATCCTCTCTGCCGGCTACCGAATCGGCCCCTTCGAGGTCGAGTCGGCGCTGGTGTCCCACCCGGCGGTTGCCGAGGCGGCCGCGGTCGCCGCCCCCGACCCCGAGCGGGGCTCGGTCGTCCGCGCGATCGTCGTCCTCCACGAAGACCGCTCCCCCTCCGATGAGCTCGCCCGCGAGCTGCAACAGCACGTCAGAGGGCAGACCGCGCCCTACAAGTACCCGCGCATCGTCGAGTTCGCCGCCAAGCTACCGAAGACTCATAGCGGCAAGGTGAAGCGGGCGGAGCTCCGCACCGGCTAGGAGCCCATCCCGGTAGGGGTGGAACGTACCGGGATGGGCTTTGCTCTAAGCCGGGAAAGCGTCGGCGAGGGCCGCGGGGCGCCCGAGATGGTAGCCCTGGGCCATGTTAACGCCGTACTCGCGCAGCATGTCCTTCGTGATGTCGTCCTGGACGTACTCGGCGATCGTCGCCTTGCCGAGCCCGCGGGCGATCTGGACGATCGCCTGCACGGTGAGCTGGTCAGCGTCGCTGCGCGGCATGTCGCGGATGAAGGAGCCGTCGATCTTGATCAAGTCGAACGGGATCCGCTTCAGGTAGTGGAAGGGACCGAAGCCGGCGCCGTAGTCGTCGATCGCGACCTGGCAGCCGAACTCGGTGAGGCGGTCGGCGAAGCCGGCCGCGGCCTCGTAGTCGTGGTTGTACGCCTGGGACGTCTCGGTGATCTCGAAGGTGCAGTGCGAGGGGTCGGCGCCCTCCTCGTCGAGCCGCCGTTCGATGAACTCGAGCACGGAGATATCGGCAAGCGAGGCACCCGAGAGGTTGACGTGCAGCGAGAGCGGCCGGCCCTCGCGCTCGCGCTCGGCGAGCAACCGCAGGGTGCGGGCGACGACCCAGCGGTCCAGCTCCTGGACCATCCCGGCACGCTCGGCCGCCTCGATGAACGAGGCCGCGGGGAGCAGCTCGCCTTCTTCGCTGGTCATCCGCAGCAGCAGCTCGTGGCGCTCGATCCCGCCCGAGGTGAGGTTGTGGATCGGCTGCGAGTGGAGGCTGAGGCGATCCTGGGTGAGCGCGTCGCGGATCCTCGCGGCGGCGGTCTGACGCCGCTCCGGCTCGCGCTGCGGGTCGGCCGGGTCGCGGAAGAGGGCGATCTTGTTGCGGCCATCCTCCTTCGCCCGGTACATCGCCTGGTCGGCGGCGACCAGCACCGCCTCGGCGCCGACGTCGCCCTTGGCGCCGAACATCGTGATCCCGACGCTGATCGTGGCCGGGTCGGCATCCGGCGCGGGCCGGGCGCTCTCGGCCACCTGGGCGCGCAGGTCTTCGCCGAGGTGCAGCGCCCCGGCGGTGTCGGTCTGCGGCATCAGGATCGCGAACTCGTCACCGGAGAGGCGGGCGACGATGTCGGTAGCGCGGACCCGTTCGCGCATCGTCCCGGCAACCTGGCGGATCAGGTGGTCGCCGGCGTGGTGGCCGAAGCTGTCGTTGACCGTCTTCAGGCCGTCAATGTCGACGATCATCACCGCGCCCTGGCCACCGTAGCGGGCAGCGAAGGAGACGAACTGGTCGAGCTCGGCGCGGAACCGGCGCCGGTCGAGGAGCCCGGTGAGGGAGTCGTGGTCGGCCAGGTAGCGAAGCTCGGCCTCAGTTCGTTCGGCCCGCTCCAGAGCCGCCATTACGACTTCCCGGTCCTCTGGACCAAGCTTCTGCAGCACGGAATCGATCGCCGGCCCGCCCTCGGCGAGAAGTCTTTCGTTTGGCACCAACGGAATGTAGAGCCGTATTGGTCCGGAGTCGCCTGGCGCAGCGCCCGTTTCCGCACTGCGACCAACTTTCGCTGAGCCGCGCCACCCAATAGTTGGCTTCAAGCGTGCGCGGGTAGTCTCGCCATATGGCCAATCGCTTGGCGCAGGAGACCAGTCCCTACCTGCTTCAGCACCGCGAGAACCCGGTCGATTGGTACCCGTGGGGTCCCGAGGCGCTGGCGCAGGCCCAGGCGTGGGACAGGCCGATCCTCCTCTCGGTCGGCTACTCCGCCTGCCACTGGTGCCACGTGATGGAGCGCGAGTCCTTCGAGGACCCCGAGACCGCCGCTTACATGAACCAACACTTCGTCAGCGTCAAGGTCGATCGCGAGGAGCGACCCGACGTCGACGCCCTTTACATGGAGGCGGTGCAGGCGATGAGCGGCCACGGCGGCTGGCCGATGACGGTGTTCTGCGATCCCGACGGCGTCCCCTTCTACGGCGGCACCTACTTCCCGCCCGATGAGAGCCGCGGCATGCCGAGCTTCCGGATGGTGATGGAAGCCGTGGTCGAGGCATTCGCCAACCGCCGCGACGAGCTGCGGGCGCGGGCGGCGGGGACGCGGGCGCGGCTGGGAGCGATCGGGCAGATCGAGCCCGACGCCGAGACGCCGGACGGACGGCTGCTCGAGATGGCGGTCGCGACCCTGCGCGAGGCGGCCGACATAGAGCGCGGCGGTTTCGGCGGCGCGCCGAAGTTCCCCCCTGCCGCGGCGCTGGAGCTGCTGCTGGCCCGCGGCGAGCGCGCGGTGGTCGAGTGCACGCTCGACGCGATGATGACCGGCGGCATCTACGACCAAATCGGCGGCGGTTTCGCCCGCTACTCGGTCAACCCGGCCTGGCTCGTCCCCCACTTCGAGAAGATGCTCTACGACAACGCGCTGCTGGCGCGCGCCTACCTACACGGCTGGCAGGCGCTCGGGCACGAGCGTTACCGGCGCGTCTGCGAAGAGACGCTCGACTGGCTGCTGGGCGAGATGCGCGGCCCCGAGGGCGGCTTCTTCTCGGCGCTCGACGCCGATTCCGAGGGCGAGGAGGGTCGCTTCTACGTCTGGACGCCGGAGGAGATCCGCGCCGTGCTGGGCGATGACGCCGAAGCTGTCATCGAGTTCTACGGCGTCACCGAGTCCGGCAACTTCGAGGGCCGCAACATCCTGCATCGGGCGGGCGGCGCCGCGGCGCCCGAGCCCGAGGGCCTTGATCGGGTTCGCCGGGCGCTCTACGAGGCGCGATCGCAGCGGCCGTGGCCGGGACTCGATGACAAGCGGCTCACCTCGTGGAACGCGCTGGCAATCGCCGCCCTCGCCGAGGCCGGCGCCGTGCTCGGTCACGAGGACTACCTCGACGCGGCCCGCACCTGCGCCGACTTCGTGCTGAGCTCGCTGCGCGACGCAGAAGGACGCATGCTCCGCACCTATAAGGACGGCGAAGCGCGCCTCAACGCCTACCTCGAGGACCATGCCTTCATGGTCGAGGCGCTGCTGACCCTCTACGAGTCGAGCTTCGAGCCACGCTGGTTCGAGCAAGCCCAGTGCCTGGCCGACACGATGATCGCCCGCTTCGGCGATCCCGAGCGGGGCGGGTTCTATTCGACCTCCGACGACCACGAGGCGCTGATCGCCCGTCGCAAGGAGATCGGCGACCACCCGATCCCCTCCGGCAACTCGTCGGCGGCACTGGGCCTGCTGCGCCTCGCCGCGCTCACGGGAGACCGCTCCTACGAAGGGCAGGCGCTCGGCGTCCTGCGGCTCTTCGCCAAGGCGGCGCCGCGGCAGCCCGACGCCTTCGCCCACCTGCTCCGCGCCCTCGACTTCCAGCTTTCCGCGACCAAGGAGGTGGCGCTGGTCGGAGAGCAGATGGACGAGCTCGCCGCGGCAGTCCGCTGCGGGCATCGACCACACCTCGTCCTCGCTGGGGGCCCCGAGGGAACCAACACCCCGCCCCTACTCGAAAGCCGCACTACCCTGGACGGCAAGCCCACTGCCTACGTATGCGAGCACTTCACGTGTCAGGCACCTGTCACTGACGCCGACGCACTAGCCGCACTTCTCTGACGCTCCTCCGGCGGGTGCCGCCGCGACAGGACCCGCGCGCCTACAGCACGGGAAGAAAGTTCTCTATCTCGTATGGAGTCACCTGCACCCTGTAGTCGTCCCATTCCTGCCGCTTGATCTCGATGAAGCGGCGGAAGGTGTGCTCGCCGAGCGTGCGCAGGACCAGCTCCGAGTCGGCGGCGATGTCGATCGCTTCGCCGAGCGTCTCCGGCAGTTGCTCGATCCCACGCTGCGAGCGCTCTTCGGGCGAGAGGTGGTACAGGTTCTGCTCCATCGGCTCGGGCAGCTCGTAGCCCTTCTCGATCCCCTCCAGGCCCGCCTGCAGCATGCCGGCGAAGCAAAGGTAGGGGTTGCAGGCGGGGTCGGGGCAGCGCAGCTCGGCCCGCGTCGCCGACTCCTTGCCGGGGTGGTAGAGCGGCACCCGGATCAGTGCCGAGCGGTTGCGGCGCGACCAGGCGAGGTAGACCGGCGCCTCGTAGCCCGGGACGAGCCGCTTGTATGAGTTGACCCACTGGGCAAAGAGGGGCGAGATCTCGCGGGCGTGCTTGAGCTGGCCGGCGATAAAGGCCTTCGCGGTGGCCGAGAGGAAGTACTGGTCATCGGGGTCAAAGAAGGCGTTTTTGCCGTCTTTGGTCAGCGACTGGTGGACGTGCATCCCGGAGCCGTTCTCGCCGAACAACGGCTTCGGCATAAAGGTGGCGTGCCAGCCGTACTTCATCGCGTACTCCTTGACGACGATGCGGTAGGTCATGCAGTCGTCGGCCATCGACAGCGCGTCCTTGTAGCGCATGTCGACCTCGTGCTGGGAGGGTCCAACCTCGTGGTGGGCGTACTCGACGTGGATGCCCATCTTCTCCAGTGCCAGGATCGTCTCGCGGCGCACGTCGGAGCCGGCGTCAAGCGTGGTCAGGTCGAAGTAGCCGCCCTCGTCGAGCACCTCGGGAACGCCGCCATCGGGCTTGGCCGAGCGGAAATAGAAGTACTCCAGCTCCGGCCCGATGTTGTAGGCGTCGAAGCCGAGCTCCTCGGCCCGTTTGAGGGCGCGGCGCATGATCCAACGCGGATCGCCCTCGTAGGGCTCTCCGCCCGGCACGCGGACGTCGCAGAACATGCGCGCGACCGCGTTCTCCTGCTCAGGCCGCCAGGGGATCAGGGCGAAGGTCGATGGGTCGGGCATCGCGATCATGTCCGACTCCTCGATCGGGTTGAAGCCAGTGATCGAGGAGCCGTCGAAGCCCATTCCCCCCTCGAAGGCGTCGTCGAGCTCGGCTGCATTGATCGAGAAGCTCTTCAGCTGGCCGAGCACATCGGTGAACCAGAGGCGGACGAAGCGGACGTCGCTTTGCTCGACGATCCGCGCTACGTCTGCGGCGCTCTGCGGGTGCTCTGCCATCCGGCCCTCCTTGGCTTTTGTCGGCGCTGGGACTCTCTTAGCGGGGCAACGATAGGCGAACTGCCAGGCGCGGGTGCCATTCGACTTCATTGCGGGTAGATGAAGGCGGGTCGCGGCGCTTGCGCGCTGCCTGGAAAACCGCTATAACTTACTTCACGTAAGTAAGAGGCACAAAGTAAAGTAAAGGGTAGTTAAAGGCTCTATAAAGCGGAATTCGAGCCAAAGGCGGGATCAACGTGACGGTAAAAACGGCAGTCAGCAGATTTCAGATCCACGACGAGTTGACCGCTCCCGAGGAGAGTGCCCCCTTGATCAAGACGATCCAGGCGGCCGGCGGCGCGGTGACCAAGTTCGTAGGCGTCCTCGCCGGGGCGCCCGCCGTGCTCCGTGCCTACACCCGGATGCGCTCCGAGCTGCGCAGCGGCGTCCTGCCGCAGGCGACGCGCGAGCGGATCGCCTTGGCAGTCGCCGAGTACCGACACGACTCGTACAGCACCGCCCAGCACGCCAAGTCGGCGCGCCGCGCCGGCCTCGGTCTGGACGAGGTCTCCCGGGCGCGCAGCTTCAGCTCGGGCGATCCGCGCGAGGCGGCCCTGCTTGCCTACCTGAAGGCGACCCTTGAGCCCGACGGGCATCCGCCCCACCACCTCCACGAGGAAGCGCGGGAGATCGGCTGGAGCGACGAGGAGCTGCTCGAGGCGGTCGCGCATTTGGCGCTGAACGAGTTCCAGAGCTTGATCGCGGCGGCGGCTGCGCTGCCCAAGGATCAGGCGACGCCGGAAGTGCTTCCTTCCGTGGCTTAGGAACAAGCCGTTGGGGAGTCGGGGTGCCCCCGCTGTAGCGCTGGGTTTTTCGCCGGACGCGCGTCCCCTCTCTCCGAGTGATCTGTGCGAAAACAGGACGCCGCGCTACAGCGGGGGCACCCCGACTCCCTTCCCACTCCCATGCGTTAGTCGATCGCGCTGCGCCGACTCCCCTTCTCGCTTCCGTGTGGCGGCCGTCCGTGCTACCGGCGCGTGAGAAGGCGGAGGGCATCCCTGGAGTGCGCGGCGTCATCTTTTTCGCACAGACCAGTCGGCGAGTGAAGCCGACTTAGAGGCGAAAAAGCCAGCAAACGGAAGGGATGCCCTCCGCCTTCTCTTCGAGTCTCAGTCGAGGACGACCGTTGCCGTGTAGAGCAGACGGGCCGTTGAGTAGCGGCAGGCGTAGGTCGCTCGGGCGTTGAGCTTTTGCTGGGGTTCTCCCTGGCGGACGTCGGTGGTGTCGGTGCATTTGCCCGCTTCGCGGCTGGCGCGCCAGACGTTCTTGGCCGAGAGGCCCTGGGCGAAGGCGGGGGCCCAGGTCGGGATCGTCAGACCGACGATGTCGTTCTTCCGCACCCGCAGGGAGGCGCCGAAGCGGACGGTCTCGCCGAGGAAGGGGCTGAGGACTTTTACCGAGCTCTTGGCGCGCAGGTTGTAGCGGGGCGGCTCGGTGCCGGGGACGCGGCGCAGGATCGCCAGCTGCGCTTGCGGAGGCGTGCCGAAGAAACTGTTGAAGAAGGAGCGCTGCTCGTTGGTCGGCTGGGCGAGGGTCAGCGTCCACGACTTCACCCGGCCATCACCGGGCACGCTGAACGGCAGGCCGGACTGGCTGGTGCTGACCTGGAAGCCGGTGACGCTACCTACCGCCTGGCATGGCATGTCCGGGCAGGATGGATCGGGCATCGCGGCCGTCTCGCCGAGCACGACCGTGGTCTTGGGCTTGGTCGCCGCACCGGCCCCGGCCGACAGCGCGACCAGCAGCGCCAGGCAGGCGACGAGCGCGAATGCGACCGTCCCCCGGCTCTGTCGCCCGGCCGACTTCACGACAGCCCTGCGCGAAAACCTCGACATGCCTGCTCCTCTCGTGGAAAACCCGCGTGCGGGGGGAAGACTAGCCGCGCGGGCGGCCGCTAACGGCGCCGCTGGCGTGCGTGGCTGAGCGCGACCGCGTAGAGGATGCGATCGGAGCCTTCGAAGGCCAGCAGCCTGCGAGCGCCGTTGGTCAGGTCCCAGGCGTTGCCATGACTGAAGGGGCCGCGATCGATCACCCTGGTGACGATCTGGCGTCCCCGGTAAGCAAACTTGACAGGGGTGCCGCAGGGCAGGCTGCGATGCGCCACCCCGACCGTGCCCGGCTGCAGGACCTGCCCGCAAGCGGTCTGGTTGCCGTAGAGGCCTGGGCCGTACCAGGTGGCGCCGGCCGAGCGCATCGGGGTGAAGGCGATGCCGCCGCCCGTCTGAGCCTGGCTCGAGGTGACGGTCGAGGCTCCTCCCGTCATGCCTTGCGCCGGAGCCGCGCCGAGCCCGAGCGTGGCCAGGGCCGCCGACAGCGCGATCCAGCGCATGCCGCGCTGCGAGCGCATGCCGTAGGCGCGCTCCCATCGTTCTTGATCTTTCCGCCCAGGGCGGTTCCAGCCAGTCGTCATTGCTCTTCGCGACGCTTACGGGGTTAGCTGACGGGCTCGCGCTGAAAGAGCTGCGCTACGCGGCAGATGCCGGCGATTCGCCCCAACTTTTGGGTCCCCCGCTCTCCGCGGTATGTGGGCGGAGACTCAGCGGTGTTGGCGGCACGTTAGCAAACGTTAAGACAGAAAAACGTGCAGACATAGAAAGAGCCCCCGAGGGGGCTCTCTCCGTAGCGGGCCTGTAAGCCGGGTCCTGTCGTGAGCGGCCATCTATCTCACCGGGGCCGAAGCCCCGGAGGGGTCGCCGAAGCGGCCCTGCGGCCTACCTGGATCTCGCCGGGCAGGGTCGACGATCCTGTTTGGCCTTGCACCGGGCGGGGTTTGCCTGGCCGCCGCGTCACCGCGACGCCGGTGCGCTCTTACCGCACCATTTCACCTTTGCCTGTACGCGACTCACGTGTGGCCGCGCCATCGGCCGTATGTTTCTGTGGCACTTTCCCGCGGGTTTCCCCGGGTGGGCGTTACCCACCGCCTCGCCCTATGGTGTCCGGACTTTCCTCGAAGGGTTTTCTCTCCCCCCGCGGTCGCTCGGCCCGCCCACCGATGGTAGCGCGGAAATCGTTCCGCCCAAAGCCTCTGACGAGGCCCAGACGTCGCCAGACAAGGACGCAGGGAGCCCGAATAGCAGCGCTATTTGGGCGACTGAGGACACCGTATGGCGGCGTCTGGGCCTCGTCAAATCTTGCGCAATACGCCGATTGCGCGGCCGAGGACAGTCGCCTCGGTGGTCCGGATCGGCTCCATCGTCTCGTTCTCGGGCTGCAGCCGGATGTGGTCGGACTCGCGGAAGTAGCGCTTCACGGTGGCCTCGTCGCCGAGCAGGGCGACGACGATCTCGCCGTCGTTGGCATCGTCGGCGGGCCGCACGATTACGTAGTCGCCCTCGAAGATGCCGGCGCCGATCATGCTTTCGCCGCGCACCCGGAGGACGTAGTCGCCATCCTCGCCGCCGATCACGTCGGGCACCTCGATGTATTCCTCAATGTTCTCCTCGGCGAGGATTGGCGCCCCGGCGGCGACCTGGCCGACCAGCGGCAAGCCGTTGCCGGGCATGATCGTCTTCTTAGCGCGGTCGAAGAGCAGCTCGATCGCCCGCGGCTTGGTCGGGTCGCGACGCAGCAACCCGATCTTCTCCAGGTTGGCGAGATGGGCGTGCACGGTGGAGGACGAATGCAGGCCAACGGCCTTGCCGATCTCCCGCACGGTCGGCGGGTAGCCAGTCTTGGCCGCGTAGCGGCCGATGAAGTCGAAGATCTCTTTCTGCCTCTTGGTCAGATCCAAATCCACCAGGCCATTCCTCCTAGTCGCCGCCGAAGCCATCCCCGACGTTCGAACACTTGTTCGCAGGCTACCGCCTGGTCCGGATGCTGGCAAGGCAAACGGGATTCCGCACCGGACTCAGCACCAGCCCCACCGCCGGACCCGTGCAATGCCCGAACATCTAGAATCGATCGCCCTCGAGCGGCTGTGGCGGAACTGGTAGACGCGCAAGGTTGAGGGCCTTGTGGGTGGAAACACCCGTGATGGTTCGACTCCATTCAGCCGCATTGCCCAGCCCCTGGAAATCAGCGACTTCCGCGCCGTGGACCATGGCGCGGGAGTCGCTGCTCCAGAGCCTCTTCGGACCGTTCTCGGACCAATTTGGAAGACGAGTGGGGCGGCGAGCGCCTTTCGCCATGCGGCGGAGGCCGGGAAGAGTGGCGCGCGACCGCGCTCATTCGTGCAGAGAGCATGACCGAACGTCTGCGAGATGCCGACTACGTAGCCGAGCAATTGGGCGTGCCGAGGAGCTGGGTCTATCGCGCCGCCCGCTGCGGTGCCCTGCCCTCGGTGCGCTGCGGTCGCTACCGGCGCTTCGCTGAGCGGGACATCGAGCGCTGGATCGAGGAGCAGCGCAGCACGGCGCGCCAGCAGGAGGGCCAGCATGAGCGATAGTCGCCGCAGCGATGGCACCGGCACGCTCTATCGCCGCACCGATGCCCATGGTCGGGAGTGGTGGTACGGGCGCTGGCATAACGGCACCAGCCGCCCCAATCGCAAGATCGGGCCGATACGGACCCGCGGCGGCGAAAAGGGGCTGGCCCGTCGCGAGGCCGAGCAAGCGCTGCGCAAGCTGATCGATGCCGAGCAGCCGAAGTACGCTGGCGCCGAGATCATGGTAGCCGAGGCCGGTGAGCGCCTTCTGCGGCATCTCGAGGCGAAGGGCCTGAAGCCGACGACCCTCGGCACTTACGACTCGGCGCTCAGAACGCATCTCCGACGACCGCCGCTTGGCGATCTCCAGCTGCACGCCGTCGGTCCGGAGCAAGTCGAAGAACTCCTGGCGAGGATGCGCAACGACGGCAAGGCGCCCAAGACGATCGCCAACGCGTTCAAGCTCCTCAACCAGATCTTCGTCTTCGGCAAGAGGAAACGGTGGTGCCGTGAGAACCCGTGCGAGCTCGTCGACCCGCCGGTCGTGAAGCCAAGCACGGATATCCGCTTCCTGAACCAAGCCGAGCTGGCCGCCCTTCTCCGCGCGGTCGATTTGAACGCCAAGCCATTCGGGCCCATTGACCACGCCCTGTTTATGACCGCAGCAATGACGGGTCTGCGCCAGGGCGAGCTGCTCGCTCTGCGCTGGCGCGACATCGACTGGACGGCAGGCAAGATTCGAGTGCGCCGCAACTACGTGCGCGGCCACTGGGTCGCACCCAAGTCCCGCCGCGGCTCGCGCTCCGTTCCCCTCGCCGATCAGGTGGCCGACGAGCTATGCGGCCATTTCGAGCGCTCCGCGTATCAAGCAGACGACGACCTCGTCTTCGCCCACCCCGAGAAGGGCACCGTGCTCGACCATTCCGATCTGGTCAGGCGATTCAAGAAGGCCCTCTCCGCCGCCGGCGTGCGCCCAATTCGCTTCCACGACCTTCGCCACACCTTCGGAACCAGGATGGCCGCCGAGGGCGCCGCCCCTCGAAAAGCTGCAGGAGTGGATGGGCCACGCCGACCTGAAGACGACCCAGATCTACACCGACTACGAACCCAGCGACGACGAGCGAGAACTCGTCGGCAAGGCATTCTCAGGCGTTGACCTTTCGAGGCCTTCGGCCTGACCTACCGCTTCGGCTTGCCCTCATCCCGAAACTGAGCCACGAAGGCATCCACATCAGCGGGATCAAAGCGACGGGAACTACCGATCTTGTAGGAAACCAGGAGCCCCTCGCTGACCCAATTGCGCACCTGCCTGTCCGAGACCTGCAAGTAGGCGGCTAGCGTCTCCGGCGTAAACCAGGCCTGCAGCTCGGTTATGACCGTCAAGGCCCCCGACCCGTTCGCGCCGTCCCGCCCGCCTGAAGTCTTTGCTTTCTTCGCCATGGCCTGCAGAGTAACTCGCGATTTGCGACCCTCGACTTCGTCAGCGCAAGGGCTCAAACACTACGCAACGCGATCAAGGACCCCGTACTTAGCATCGAGCAGGTCGAAGGCAGGTTTCGTGCCGTCAAGCACGTTGACGATCAACTGAGTGATCGCGGGCTCGTTCAACGACGGCGACCGGCAGTCACGGGCGTGGATCATTTCACGACTGCAGTCGTACCGGGACGACGCCCTATCCCTAAGCTCATTGCGTCGGATATGCCCAGATTCGCTACTGCCGTGCGTCAGGAGTTTCCGGACTTCGTCGAGGATTTCGACGCAATTGAATCTGCCGCAGCCGACTGGGCACAGCGCCTTGAGAATGCGAAAAGGGCCGTCCAACGCGGGCAGGCCTGCGCCGAAGAGAACCGCCAGAACAATGTGGAGTTCCTGATTGGGATAGCCGTCGCCGGACTGGCGGTGCGTGTTTAACAGCTTTCCGCAGCGACGGTTAGCCTGGTGAACAAGCACAACCCGCACGCGGCGCCGCCGGTCGCGCGGGCGCTATTTGAGAGTTGCTGCGTGCCGATATATCTCCAGCGAGAGCTTGTTCCGCGGCTTCACAAGGGACGCACGAATCAGGTGCACAAGCTCGTGTTCAGACTGTCCCTTGGCAGCATTGGCATCGGCGAGGGCGCGCACATCAAGCCAATTGCAGTTGACTCTCTTCTTAGGTCTGCACGCGCAGAGTTGACCGCGATGGTCGAAGGTCTCCCCGAGGAGAAGCGGTTTAATGCGGCAGAACTAATAGAGATCTACTACGGCCCGCTGACGGAGCTAACCCATCCGAATTGGGGCGCCATAAACCTTGGCACGGAGCTTGGCTTCCCACCCAAATTCTCGCTCGCCACGCCATTTGACGGCGTCACGCTGCATGCAGTCGTTTCGGCCTCCGCATACATCATGCAAGCTGGTGGCCTCGCATTTGACGCTCTCTTGGCTGAACTAGCCAACGTTCCAATGGATCTGCCGACCGGGGAGCCTCGTTGGGAGCGTGGCGAGACCAGGACCCCAGCCGACTGGCCCCACGCTGGGCACAAAGGATGAGCCGTGAACATGAGCATCAGCTTTGATTCCCAAGCTCCTGCGCAGCGCGTCCGGAGCCCGTTTACGGCGTTCAGGGGTAGCAGATGAGCCGAGAGTCGATCCACCCGATCTATCGCCCACTTTCGGACGGAACGATCCCTCTTTATGAAGGCGACCTAGACATTGACGTCGGCGAAGATGTGCTGCGGGCGAACGGTCGCATAGAGCTTCGCCTTGAACCACAGGTAGACCTAAACGTCTGGGTCCCTGGGCCGGCGTTAACCAATCTCTTCTTCACCGATGATCGACAACGCCCGGACCGCACCATGACGGTCCCAAGCAGTTCCTCCCTGCAACCGCCGACGACCGAGCGTCCCAAGCACGAGGGAAGCGAAGGGACGTTCCCGGTTAACCCGATCATTGCCGGACAACTTGAGACCGCCACCCACCTCCTCTTCCATTTTGGCGGCGCATTGGAAGCCAGGCCTTCGCCCGGAGGCTTTCTCGGTAACGCTGGGCAACCGCAGATCGACTTTGAACTACCAGGCTGGAATTTGACGCTCATTCCAGGCAACCGCGAGATCGATGCCTTCTGCGCTTTGGTCAAGGCCGAGCCTAAGACTGGCCAGATGGACCTGAGCGATGTCGAAAGGCTGGACCGGCGCCTTTTTTTGGCTCTCCTGACGTTTCCGTGGGTCACGTAACGGTGACTCGGCCGGGAAGCGGCGGGCACAGCCCGCCGAGCTTCAGCATCGCCAGGGAGATCAGCGCCTCGGGCGAGTGAAATCCGAATGCGCGACGGGCGATCAGCCGGATCTGTGTGTTGATCGCCTCGACGCGGGCGTTGGAGAGACCGTGGCGGATCGCCGCGACGATCCCTTCGCGCTGGTCGCTGATCGTGCGCGCCAGCTTCACGAACGGCTTCAGGCGGCAGCGCCGCGCCCACTGCAGCCAGTGGTCGAGCAGGCGGATCGCCGCCTGGGGCCCAAGGCGGTAGATCTGGCGCAGCTGCTCCTTCAGCAGATAGGCGCGGTAGAGCGGGCGGTTGAGCCGCTCGAGATCGGCTAGCTTTGACTGCTGGCGGGCTGTCAGGTTCTCGGGGTTCTTCCAAAGGCAGAAGCGGGCGCCCTTCAGCTCCCGGGCCGCATCGGCCTGGCCCGCCCGGCGAGCCTCCCTCCAGACCTCGCGGCGGATCTCGTCGAGCGCCTCGGTGGCGAGCTGCACGACATGGAAGGGGTCCACGCAGCGCTTGGCCTTCGGGCAGCGCTTTGCCAGCACCGCCTCGATCCAGCCCGCCATGTCGCAGGAGACGAGCTTGAGGCGCCTGGCGCGCTCGGGGCCGAGCGCGTCGAAGAACGCCTCCACGGTCGCCTTGTCTCGCCCCGGCGCCGCCCACACGAGCCGCCCGGTGTCGTGATCGACGACCACGGTCAGGTACCGGTGGCCCTTGCGGTGGCTGATCTCATCGATGCCGATCCGCCGCAGGCCGGCGAGCAGGTCGGCGAGCAGGTCGGCCTCGCGCCCCGCCTCGGCGGCGACCCGCTCGCAGATACTCCCGACGCTGCGCCAGGCGATTCGCATCAGCTCGGCGACGGCGCTGCCCGAGGTGTTCACGGCCAGCCAGGCGACCTGCTGCTCGAATGCGCAGGTGAAGCGCGAGCCGTGGCGGGCCCAGGGCACCGCACAGACGACGACGCCGTGCTCGGAGCAGCGCACCCTCGGCGCGTCGGCCTCCAGGTAGGCGATCGTCGTGCCCAGGTCCAGCGCCCGCCAGTGCCGTCGTCCCTCGCCAAGGTCGAACCCGGGGGATCGGCGGCGGCAGACGCCGCAGCGATCGCGCTCCCGATGGTGCGGCCTGACCGCCACCACTACCTGCCCTTCGTCGTCGAGCTCGACGCTCTCGACCACTGCTCGCTCCAAGCCGAGCAGGCCCGCCCATACCCTGTCTTTGCGCACGTCGTTGCCGCTCCTTTCGATTTCCAGCCTTCGAGAAGCCGGAAACCTAGGCGCGGAGCGGCGTGCGCCTTCCTCTCAGCTGCTTACTTCACCCACGGAAACGTCAGGAGAGCCCTTTTTTTGCTGCTCAGCTTCATTGCAAACCGTGAAGTCGGCGCAGGTGTCGTCGCCGGCCTTAACCACGGCGGCAAGGTCATCTGGTCGCATTGGGCTCCACCACGTATTAATCAGCAGCGGGCTCCCATCAGATGGTGCCCAGAACTGCTGACCGGAGAGGCGCTGCCGATGCTGGGGTCCGGAATATCTGACTTCGATTCCGATGAAGCGATGGTTGAAATCATCGACCGCGCAATTGGCTACTCGCTAGCGGCGAATGACAATGCCCTCCTCGACGTCAAAATTCCAATCGCCTGTTCCGGCCTCGAATTGCTCTCATGGGCCGTCCTTCAACGGAAGGGGGTTATGCGAACCGGCGATGAACGTCACAAGCTCGGCCCAGACGGAATGCTTCGCCTACTGCTCGACTGGGCGGAAATTCCAGCCACCGTTCCTGTAGATATGGGTGAGCTTGAGAACCGCCGGCAGCAGCGCTGCGAGAAGGTCAGTGGCGGACCTGAGGTGCTGTTCAACGTGCGCAATGGTCTCGTGCATCCGCCCAAGCGGCTCGACGATCCCGAGTGGCCTGAACCAGAGGAGCAGTTCCAAGCTTGGCAACTCGCCACGTGGTACTTGGAGTTGGGACTCCTGAGGACGCTTGACTACAAGGGTGAATATTGGTCCCGTCTACAACTCGGCCGCTCGGCTTATGATCTGGAGCCGGTGCCCTGGGTGAAAGATCCGAGCGAAGAGAACCTAGGCACAGGCTCCTAGCCCACTCGGCGAGGGTCGTAGCGAAACTTGTGACCTTCGATTTCGTAGTCGCCTAATGATCGACGGGATCGGTGGCCTCCTAGCGTTACGGTTCGCATCCTGTCGCTGATCGGAGGCCTCGACGAAGTCGTCGGGCGCCGCGGGCGAAGTATGGGCGTGCTCGCAGCTTTACCGCGAAGCGAGAACACCCTCTCTCGGCGTCGCCGACGCCTGACGAGTTGTGGACTCCTATTCGGCGAACGTCGCGAGGATCTCGCGTTTCTCGACTGTCTGATGAAACCTCTCGGCAAGGTACGGTTCAAGCCGCTCTAGCCGCAGCTGCATGTATTGCTGCCAGTCGATGAGCCCACTCGTGCGCGGCAACGGTGGGAAGAATTGCGACTCGTGGAAGCCGTCGAGTTCGGCCTCGGACAAGACCTCCTCAATACCGACCCGACGGATCCTACCCGCCGTCTTGCGGGTTGCGAGCACCTGAGTCAGGGCTCGGAGGTGGGGACGCTCAGCCTCGGGCGTATCGTCGTCCTCGGGCTTCGGTGCCACCGAAACCGGGACCACAGCCTCGTTCCATGGGTCGAGGTCGAGCGCACCAACGAGCGGATCTCGTGCCTGATGGGCGGCGAGCAAACAGATGAAGACCTTCCAGAGGGCCCCCTGCTTGCGACGAGTCGCCCCCAGAAGGATATCTCTATTCACTGGCTCGACAGGCAGGGTGAGGCCGGAGCCGAGAGCCTCCCCTAGCGCTTCGTACTCCGAGACCGCCCTGGTGTTGGCGGCGGCGTCGAAACGCAGGGAAAAGGCGCGCGAGAAGAACCAGGTCCGCAGGGCGTCTTTGTGGCTGTTGAGTTCGAAATCGACCGCGAGAGCGGCAAGGATCACCAGTTGGCTTGGGTAGGGGAGCCACTCCCGCCTGATCACCCCACACTCTTCGACCAGGAACCGGATCGCGGACTCCATCCCGTTTACCCCCGCCTCCCAGCGGTCGTGGATGGCTTCCTTCGGGATCTCCAAGACCGCCTCCTGACGCACGTTCTTGTCTCGGCGCAGGGCGATCGCCTGCAGGACCGGGAGCCCGTTCTCGCCGATGAAGCGTTCGAGCAGGCGCGCTTCCAAGCGGGCGTCGTCCCAGTGGGTGCGGAGGTTCCATCGCGGTTCATAGACGCGAGCAACGACGAGGTCGAAAGAGCCGAGGGTCTCCCCTTCGCGGTTGAGGCGCTCAAAGATCCGCGCAACGACGCCTTCCTCGAGGTCGGATCCGATCAGGACCGCTGCCAGTGGGTACTCATGGATGATTGAGAGGTGGTCGGCGTATAGCGAGGCGAGCGACAGAGTTAGCTCGCGTCGTATCGACTCATCGGCTGCCCCGATTACACTGTCCCGCCAAGCGAAGTAGTCCTCCGTCGAGCGCAGCGCATAGAGGGGCACCCACTCGTTGACTCCCCGCCAAGACTTGTCGCGGTATCCCTCGTCCCAGGTCTCCCGAGGGAAGCTGCGCAACCCCTGCTCAAGGACGTCGATGTCGCCTGAGCCGAGATGCGACGCACGCGCGGCGTAGACAGTCGGCCCCTTGTCGTGAAGGGCGAAATAGAGTGAGGTCAGCCGTTGCTGGCCGTCGAGCACCGTGTAATGAATCGGCTTGCTGATTTCCGGCCCTTCCACGAAGGATCTGATCTCAACGTGTTCAGGCTCTCCCTCGACCAGCAGGAGGCTGCCCGCCGGCCAGCCCATCAGCAGAGTCGCGAGAAAAGACCGAATATCACTCTCCGTCCAGTCGAAGTCACGCTGGAAGTCGGCCAACGCCATCGCCCCTTCATCGATCATCTGCCCGAGCTCGAGCAGCGGGAGCTCTTCGGTCCGCAGTCCGGTCTTCACTCGACCGACCTCTCATCGACCGGGCCAAGGCCGTCGAGACTAAGCTGGGTGGTGAGCCAGTTGGAGAGGAAGGAGTCAGTGCCTTCCCCGATCTCGAAGATGATGGGTCGAACTGAATTCGGGGCGCCGACGATCGAGTTCATCTGAATCACCCAACGGTGGTCGCAGTAAACGAGCCCGACCGAGGGAAATCCCTCGTAGTGGAAGACCCGTAGGCGGCAGCCGGAGGACAGCGCAGGCGTGGTCCGTTTCGCATTGTCCCAGGCCTCGCTGATCTTCAGCTGTAGCTCCTCGAGCCGCCTCGCGGTCTCAGCGTCGGTCAGGTCAAGACGCTTGGCAAGCACGGGGATTCCCGCACCAGCCGATTTCGGGATTAGAACCTCGATGTTGACAGGAGCCCGCTTCCCCGCCTCGAGGGCGGCTTTCCACTCGCCCGAGTTGAGCCAGGCGTCAGTGGGGTTGTCGGGGACGAAGCGGATTGTCTTCGTACCCTCGAAGAAGCCGTCCCAGTTGATCGGTTGGTCCGTCACCCCGGTGAGGCCCGAAGCTCTCAGGGTCGCATCGAGCTGGACTGCCTCGAGGATTGGCGTCGCCTGATCTGCAACCGCAGCCAGGATCTCGTCGCTCAGCTTTCGGCGTAGGAAGATCTCGTAGGGAAAGCTGATTAGGCCAATCCCGAAGGTGACGGCGGCGATGTTCTCGAGCGCCGTGGTAAGGATCCCGTCGGGCAAGACCGACGAGAGCAACAGGCCGATCACGCCAAGGGCAAGGAAGGTGATGCCCAGGGCGTAGGCCCTTTCGATCCACTCGTTGACGTACGACTTGGCGGATTTCTTCGAACTCACAATCATTAGCTCCCGCTCCGCCAAGCCTAAATGTTGAGCACCGACGGTGGAAGTCGCCCTTCCAGCGCTTCACCATGCCGCCATCACCATCTCGTAGACCTCCGGCGAGCCGGGGTGCCATGTTTTAGCACCGGCTGCAAAAACCCGATCGCGACTTCACCTGTCCAAAGGCCTGCCCCGACAGCTGTTTTCCTTCCGTTCCAAAGAAGCCCCCAACGTCGCATCCCCGCTCCCCGAGCGGGGATCGGGTCAACGCGCCCGACAGGATTTGAACCTGTGACCTTCGGTTTCGTAGGCTGCTGATCAAGCGGCGGAAGCACAGTCGTAGAGCCAAAAACTACGCAAGACGTAGCGATAAAGTAGCGACGAGAAGCTCAAGAAATACTCGCAATTGAGCGTCGCAAAATAGGCCTTGAAATGGCAAGGAGCGGAAGGCTGACCGGAGGGATTTCCCGATCCTATACACATGTGAGTTCTTTGATTTAGGCGGCCAACAAAGAGGATCTCCCTCCTCGTCCCATTTCTTGCTCTGAAGGGGGTAGTGCCCCGGCGTATCCTGGTCTGCATGACCAACGAATATGAGTTCGCAATCCTCAACATCCGACAGGCCGCACTAGATAACGAAGCCGACGCCGCTCGACTCGTGGAGGAGCTGGCAGCCGAGCTGGGAATCGAGGGTGCCTGGGAACGAACCGAGATAACCAACGTAGGAGCCGAAGGAACGGATGAAGCAATCCGATTTCCGGCTGTCTCACAGGCCGCACTGAAAGCCGCAGTTGACGGGAGCCCGAATTGCGAGAAGGTCGCCCACTACTTCCGGGTTCCGACCCCCTAAAGCGGATGGCCGGCGTTCCAGGGCTCAGTAAGCGGGGTCGAGCCCGGTGATCATTGGGAAGTGGCGCACGTTCGTCGTCAGCAGGTCGGCCTCAAGCAGGAGCGCGGTGGCGGCGATCAGGTAGTCGGCGTCGTCGATGCCGCTGTGGGACCGGCGGTGGCGCTGAGCAAGGGACCCGGCAGCCCGGGCTACCTCCTCCCCTACCGGCACCCAAGAGATCGCCGAGAAGAACTGCTCCAGTGCGTTGACCTCTTTCTCGCGCACGCCAGCCAACAACTCAAAGCGCACGACCTCGCTGGCAAAGACGGATCCTTCGGCCTCCAGCAGATCGGTTAGGAGATCGACGGCGGGGGGTGAGCCGCGTAGGTGATCGATTGCGACGCTGGTGTCGAGCAGCTTCACTTGACGCCGAGTCGGGCCAAGCGGTCATTGAGGTCACTGCCGCGGATCGCGTTCGACGTACTCGGCGCCACCGACGCGTCGGCCCCGCCAAGAGCCGGCGCTGGCCTGGAGGGCGCGAAGTTTCTCGTCCCTCCCCTGCTCCCCAAAGGTTGTGCGAACGGCGCGACGGATCAGCTCCGAGCGGGACGCGCCGGTATCGCGCGAGGCGCGTTCGAGAAGCTCAAGCTCTCCCTCGCCAAGATAGACCTGCGTTCTGCTCATAGCATCACTATACACCCTGTGGTGTTGTCTGGAGAATCCGGCTGACCCTGAGCCCTCAGCTCCTCGGACCGTTCCTCGGACCGTTTTCGCGTCCCAGGCATCACCCCAAAGAAGCTAAGATCGCCTAGCAACGCCAACTGCCATCGAGAAAGGCTCTCCCGTCGTGGTTGAGGGCCTTGTGTCCCTAACGGGACGTGATGGTTCGACTCCATTCAGCCGCATCAAGAATTCCCTGCAAAGCGGGGTTTTTGGGTTTTTGGGCTCTGGCCGACCACCTACTTCCCCTCGATGGGGGTCCGTTGGGGTCCATTTCGGCAGCAACCTCGCGTTCCTTGCGGATATCGGTGGCGCTCCCGAGCACCGCCGAGGCCGACCTCCATGCGGTGCAAGTCTGCCGGTCTTGGGTCGGATGAGCGCTACCGAGCACAGGCCAAGGCGCGCCTATGGGTCCGGCAGTCTGCTCGTAGGCATCCACGCCGACGGGCAGGAAATCTGGTACGGGCGCTGGTACGTCGGCGAGAGGCGGCATGTTGTCGGCGGTCGTCATACACAAGGGCGACGACTACCTCCCAGGGCCTGGGTTCTTCACGCTCGGCCGGGAACTAGGCCGTGACACCTCCGACAAGCTCTCATTCCATAGCAAAGAGCTGAACCGCGTCCACAACGCCTTCGCCCGCTAATCGACGAGTCAGACCGTGGTTGTTGCGTGCCTCGGCGAGGGGAGTCCGGAACGGCGCGGCTGGTTAGCGACGTGACGAAGCTGGATCAGCGGCGCTGCTGATCGCCCAGCGGACGCCTGGACCAAATTCCAAGAGAACGCCGCCGGGCGTGATCAGCTCCCAATTCGGGGGGTCGTCATCCGCTTCATGTGCGGCGGGCCGCACATCGAGAAGCGAGCCGCCGGACAGTCGGCAACGTAGCTCGCCCGAGCTCTCATCAATCTCCGCATCCTCAATTGCCTGACCCATCAGCACCTGAGGGTCTGATGGAGACCACTCGGCGTCCTGAGTTGCGAGGCGCCACAGCTCACCATCGGAGTCGCGAATCTCGACATGAAGCACATCCGGATAGGCCATTCGCGCATCGACGATCGATCCGCGCATCGAACGCAGAACATTCGCAGGTGATGAGTCTAGGGCTACAACAGTTGCCATCAGTGCTGCTTCCATTGTCGCAGCCAGGCCAGCAGCTCGCCATAGCTCATGTGATCTTGCACGCCCGACGACTCCTTCTCGGCATGGAGCGCCTCGCTCGCTTCATAGCGCTCCTTCGGCGTCAGGCCGGCCTCTTTACAGGCCTGCCGAAACTGCTTGATGTCGCGCTTGCGGGGCACAGCGGCGCGAGTCTATGCCGACGCCTGGACCGGACTGGATCACGTGCCGCGCTTCGAGGGGTCCATTCCAGGATCCGTTGTGAGAGCATCTGATGTAGCTGAGAGAAGCTGACATTGCCTGATATCGCCCGACATCAGGCCAGAGGAGTCGGATTTGCACGGTTGAGGGCCTTGTGCCCCTAACGGGGCGTGATGGTTCGACTCCATTCAGCCGCATCGAAATCCTCCGCGCGCGGACCAGTGCACGGCGCATCATCGTCGGGCCGGCGATCGTCTCCCTCGCCGACCCGCAGTCTGCAGCCTCGATCGCGGAGGCGACTCTCGAGGTCGGACGCCGCTGGCCCCAAGCAAACGCCCCCTTAGCCGGTCGGCTCATCCTCGAGGTAGCGAAGCTCCGCGTCGCGACGCAGGTACGTCTTTAGCCTGGCCTCGTCACCCCTGCCCGGTGGGGCGCCAGCCATCAGGCCGACCTTGTTGCTGTCGGGGTACTCGACAATCTCGGGCTCGATCATGGTCGAGACCATGAGGAAGCGAGTGGGCTGATCGGAGCGGTTGACGATCTGGTGGGCGCCGCTCGGACCGCTGGCGAAGAGCGCCGTATCGCCGCGCCGCAGTTCCTCCTCCCCATCCTCCCGCCTCACCGTCACCACACCGTCGAGGACGAGCAGCAGCTCCTCGTTGGCGTGGTGAAGGTGGTAGGGAAATGAGCGCTCTCCGGGCGGCAGCTCGAAGAGACTCGCTCCTAGCTTCTCCGCCCCAAGCCGCACACCCAGGCGCATTCGCTTCCAGCTGAAGCCCGGCTCGGCCTGCTCGACATCCCACTCGTCTCCGAAGACGTTGGTCACGGCTCCAAGATAGCGACGGTGTCCGGCACCCCCCGCTCTATCCTGGCCGCGGTGTCGCGAGATGACTACTACGCATCTCCGTTCGGTGCGACCTACAGCGCCTACATGGAGCGGCCGCGCCTCAGCCGGGCGATCGGTCGCATCGTCTGGGGCGGCGATCCCCAGCGGTACTACAAGAGCATGGACGCGGTCGCGGCGCTGCCGAGCGGCGCCGCGGTCGTTGACTGCCCATGCGGAGCCGGACCGGCGCTGCGAGCGCTGCCCGGGGACGGCTCGGTTCGCTACGTCGGCGTTGACCTCTCGCCCTCGATGATCCGCCGGGCCCGCAAGCGGGCCGCGGCTCGAGGCATTCGCCAAGTGGAGCTGGTCCAGGCCGACGCGACGGAACTCCCGCTCTCGTCGGCGATCGCCGAGCTCTTCCTCTCCTTCTGGGGCCTGCACTGCTTCGACGATCCACAGGGCGCCCTGGCGGAGGCCGCCCGCATTCTCAAGCCCAGCGGCCGGCTCGTCGGATCCTGCTTCGTCCGCGGACGAGACAAGCTGCGACAGCGCCTCCTAGTCCGTCCCGGTTGCGGCGATTTCGGTCCGGTCGGAACGCAGGCCGAAGTCGAGTCTTGGCTGGCCGCCGCCGGCTTCGACGTCTCCTCCAGCGACCGCTCCGGGCCGATGCTCTTCTTCGACGCCCGGCCGTCCGTCTGAGTCAAAGGCCTGGCGCGCCGGCCGGGTCCCCTGGCGACCTGCGCACGGCCGAGTCCGATCGGAAGCAGACGCGCGCTACGGTGGACCGATGGAATCCTCGTGGCCCTCCGTCTCCTATGAGGAATGGAGCGCCACCTGCGACACGCTCCACGGGCACACCCAGGTTCTCGGCAAGCTGGCCGCCACGTTGGCGCCCGCCGAGCCGCAGCTCCAGCACGCCGCGCTGAGGCTGACCGCCCGGGGCTGGGAGACGGGATTGCTGCCTGCGCCCGATCGCTCCGGCGGATTCGTCGTCGCCCTCGACCTGCATACCCACGAGGTGCGGGTCGAGCATGCCGACGGACGGGTGAGCGCCATCCCCCTCACGCCGCACC
This sequence comes from uncultured Solirubrobacterales bacterium, assembly GCA_963844395.1. Classification (GTDB taxonomy): domain Bacteria; phylum Actinomycetota; class Thermoleophilia; order Solirubrobacterales; family 70-9; genus VRUE01. The sequence continues at coordinate 445,771 of CAWJNX010000001.1, forward strand.
GTGCCGTGGGCGACGTCACGCGAGACTTGCTGGGAGCGGTTCGGGACTTCGTCGGCCCGGTCGAGTTCGACCCGACGCCGCAGGAGGTGACCTGGAGCGTGCCGCTCGACGAGGACGACGAGCACCGTATCTACGAGCCCGAGCAGGTCGCCTCCTATTTCGCCGCCGCTACCCGCGCGGCGCTGGTCCTGGCCGCCTTCCGCGCCCCGTTCCGCGGGCGCTCGACGCCGGTCAATGCCTGGTGGGGCTCCTTCGACCTTGCCGTCAGCCTCTTCTCAGGAGTCCCAGCCGAGCCGCCGTCCGATGACTTCATCATGCGCAACGCGATGGACTCCCAGGAGGTTGCGATTGGCTGGTGGCCCGGCGATAACCGCTACGGAAAAGCCGCCTTCTACGCCTACGCCCACCCGGCGCCGGAGGGATTCTCGGCCGGCGCGATTGCGCCGCAGGCCGCCGGCTGGAACAACGAGCTTGGTGAGTACCTCCTCGACTGGGAGGACGTATGCGCGAGCGAGGACCCGCATGCGACCGCGCTCGAATTCGCCCGCTCGGCCTTCCTCCACGCCTGCCTGGTCTGCGACTGGGATCCGGCGCTCGCGGCCAGCGCCGAGGGAGCACCGCCGCCCGTCACTTGAGTGGTGACATAGAGGAAGACGGGATGAGGGGGCGAGAGTGAGGGCACTTGTGCAGCGGGTGAGCCAGGCGGCGGTCAACGTCGAGGGGGAGCGGGTGGCGCAGATCGGCCCCGGCCTGCTGGTGCTGCTTGGGGTCAGCCGCGAGGACACCGAGACGGAGGTGGACCGGTTGGCCGACAAGGTGCGGGCGCTGCGCATCTTCGACGACGCCGAGGGTCGCATGAATGAGCCGCTCGGCGACCGGGAGGTGCTCTGCGTCAGCCAGTTCACCCTCTACGGCGATGCCCGCAAGGGAAACCGGCCCAGCTACGTCGAGGCGGCGCCAGCCGAGCAGGCCGAGCCGCTCTACGACCGCTTCTGCGAGCGGCTCGGAGCGGCGAAGGGCGTGTTTGGCGCCTGCATGGGAGTGGCCCTGGTCAACGACGGCCCGGTCACTCTCATGGTCGAGGCGTAGGCATGGAGCGACTCACGCCCGTCCCGAGGAGCGGTCGTCGCATTGGAGCCGGCTCGGCAAAGTGAGACATGTCTGCGACCGGCGGGCCGTCCCGTCAATCTGGCAGAAGCCGTGCTTCGACTCCACATAACTCGTAGATCTTCTCTGCCCGCCGGTCGAGGCTGACGAGCGTGGCCTCGGCGTCCCGAGCGGCCAGTGCGATCAAGGCGTCGTAGATCGCTCCGCCGACGCCGCCCTCGCCAGCCAGAAGATCGAGTGCCTCGCTATATGCATCGGGCTGGGGCTGAATTGGAGAGGTGCGCTCTACGAACTGATCCAGGTACGCGACTACCGCACCTGGCTCGACGCGGTAGACGCCGCCGGGGCCGCTCAGGACGGCGTAGGTCTCCGCCATCGTGTGGGCCACCAGACAGCCGCCTGACCTGACCTCTGCAAGGGCGGAAACCGCCGCCCCGTGAAATCGGTGCCCCGTAACGAAACCGGCGATCAGTACGGAGGAGTCCGGCGCGATCACCGTCGAGCTCGCTCCAACGCCTCCCGGACCTCCTCCGGTCCATGTGGCGGAAGATCGAGGTCCGAGGTAAGGAGACCGTTGGCCCCTTTGAGCAGCTTGACTTGACGAGGAGCGGGGGTCAGTTCGATCCGGTCGGCCTCCAGCGTGATCTCGATCTCGTCGCCCCCCTCCAGCCTGAGGGCGGCGCGCAGATCCTTGGGAATCACAACTCTTCCGGCACGATCAATGGTAGTTCGCATGCCATTAATTGTACCGGGACATGCGGGAAAGGGCACCGCTTGGCTCTCCATACCTCTCTATAAGGGATGAAGCAGGCGAAATTCGCCCCCTGTCCCACCGGAGCAGCGCTATCTAGGCCGAGCCGAGCGCCTCGTCGATGAAGGGGCCGAGTAGCTCGCCGGTGGCCGCGGCGGTGGCCTCGGGGGCGTCGCCCGGGGCCGTGATGTGGCTGATCGCAAGGCGGACGAGGGTCTCGGCAAGGAGGCGGGCTTTGGCCGGTGGGGCTTCGGGCCAACCCTCCTCGATCGTCGCGGTGAGGCGGGCGGTCGCCCAGTGGACGACGGGCATGCCCTGGGTGGTGACGAAGGGCAGCATGCCGCCGGTGCCGTCGTCGCTGAGCAGGATGCGGACGAGCGGGTCCTCGCCGGCGCTGCGCAGGAACATCTCCAGCGCTGCGCGGACCGCGGCTCGGGGGTCGTCGAGGTGCTCGCGGACCGCCGCGTTGACCCCGTCGAGGAAGCGTTCGCCCTCGTGGATGACGAAGGCCTGGGCGAACTCATCGCGGCTGCCGAACTCCTTGTAGAGGGTCTGTCGGCTGACGCCCGCCGCGCCGGCGATGTCGGCCATCGTGATCTCCGACCAGGCGCGCCGCTGCAGCTCGTCGCGGGCGGCGACGAACAGGGTCTCGCGCAGCAGCTTGCGTGCCGCCGACCGGATACGGAGCTCGCTCGGGGGCGGTGGCCATCGGCTCAATGGTGGCAGTGGACGCAGCTATCGTGCTCACTCCCCCGCCGGCTCGAAATCGACCTTGTCGCGCACACCGCAGTCCGGGCAGTGCCACTCGTCGGGCACCTCGCTCCAGGGGGTCCCCGGCGGGAAGCCCTCGCGCGGGTGTCCCGCCTCCTCGTCGTAGACGTAGCCGCAGCCTGGGCAGCGCCAGGCGCTCATGCCACGGCTCCGTAGCGCGCCAACACCTTCTTCAGGGCGCGTGGCTGGATGTTGGCGCGGGTCACGTCGCCGTTGTAATGGTCGAGCAAGCGGCGGTCCATGACGCGGCGCCAGAGCGGCGGGAACCAGGCGAGCACGATCATCCCGGCGTAGCCAGTTGGCAGCTGCGGCGCCTCGTCGACGTGGCGCAGGGCCTGGTAGCGACGGGTCGGGTTGGCGTGGTGGTCACTGTGGCGCTGCAGGTGGTAGAGGAGGACGTTGGAGGCGACGTTATTGCTGTTCCAGCTGTGCTCGGGGAGGCAGCGCTCGTAGCGACCGTCCTCCCGCTTCTGGCGCAGCAGGCCGTAGTGCTCCAGGTAGTTGACGACCTCGAGCAGGGAGAAGCCGAGCACCGCCTGGAACAGCAGATAAGGCAGGACGACCGGCCCGAAGATGACGGTCAAGGTTGCGAACAGCACCGCGGTCATCGCCCAGGCCTGCAGGATGTCGTTGTGGATCGACCAGGGCGAACGGTCCATCCGCCCCAGCCGCTCCCGCTCCAGGCTCCAGGCCGAACCGAGGCTGCCGGAGACGGTGCGCGGCAGGAAGGCCCAGAAACTCTCCCCCAGCCGGGCACTGGCGGGATCGCCGGGAGTCGCTACCTGGACGTGGTGGCCGCGGTTGTGCTCGATGAAGAAGTGCCCGTAGCCGCTTTGGGCGAGCGCGACCTTGCTCAGCCACTTCTCCAGATCGGCGCGCTTGTGGCCGAGCTCGTGCGCCGTGTTGATCGCGATCCCGCTCACCATCGCCATCGTCAGCGCCAGCCCGATGCTGTTGACCGTCGAGAGGCCGCCATCGGCCCAGAGCCAGCAAGCGAAGACGATGCCCGCGTACTGGACCGGGATGAAGACGTAGGTGCACCAGCGGTAGTAGCGGTCCTGTTCAAGCCACTTGATGATGCTGTCGGGGGGGTTCTCGGCGTCCATGCCGACGATCGCGTCGAGCAGGGGGAAGATGACGAAGACGAGAATCGGGCCGTAGAACCAGAAGAGCCCGAGCCCGGTCAGCTCAACCAAGCCCCAGGCGAGAAAGGGAAGCAGCGGCACGATCAGACCGAGCAGCCACGCGTAGCGCTTCGGGTCCGTCCACGTCGCCGGGCTGACCTCGATCGGCTCGCCGTGTGAATGCGCGTGTCCCATTGCCTCCATTGCCGCCCTCCTTGTCAAATCTTGCAAAGCCGTCTGCCTGTTTGACAAGCTAGCTGATTTTGTCAACTAACGCAACAGGAAACCATTTTCTGTCTACGCTCTAAACCGCCCGCGCCCGCTACCATGCCGGGCGTGTACACGCTGCTCTCTTTTTCTGCAGGTGATCATCGCGGTCATCGTCATCTTCTTGGTGCTCCTGCACTCGGGCAAAGACGCGGGGCTCTCCGGCGCCTTCGGGATCGGTGGGGGCGGCAGCTCCTTCGGCGGCGGCTCGATGGTCGAGCGCAACCTGGACCGAGCGACGATCTTCTTCTCCGTCCTCTTCGTGCTCAACACGATCGTCCTGCTGAAGATCTAAGGCAAGTCGCTAGACCCGATCCGCCGACCTAGGATCGGCAACGTGGCCGTTGCCGGCTCCGTTCGCGCGGTCGAGGATCTCGACCGCCTCGCGGCGCAGTTCGGCGTCGAGCAGCGTGAAGTCCTCGTCGGAGAGCTTGCCGGCGGCGTGGTCAAGCTCGGCGTCGCGGATCTCGCGGTACTTCGCTTCCTTCAGTGCCTCCAGCTCGCCGCCACCGGTCGGGCCACGGCGCGCCCGGCGAGCCGGCCAGATCGCGATCAGCGCCCCACTCAGTGCGATCAACCCGCCGATCCAGATCCAGGTGACGAGCGGGTTGACGATGACGCGGAAGGTGGCCGCACCCCGGTCAACCAGGTAGCTCTGCGCGAGCCGCTCGGCGGTTGCCGCCTGCAGGGCATTGATCTGGGCCAGGGCAACCGGGCGAAGCCGCGGATTGACTGCCGCAGCCCGCATCAGCCGCGATACCGCCCGGCACTGCAGCGGGGTCCCCGGCGCCCCGCCGACGCAGGCGCGGAAGCCGCGATCGGCGGCGCGGGCGCGGCGGCGCACCGCGGCGATGTCGGGCTGCATGGCCGTCCAGAGGTCGCTGCCGGCTCCCGCCTCGAGCCCGACCTCGCTGGTCGCCTCGCCGTCGAAGTAGCTGCCGATCATTCCCGTCTCGGCACCCGTCGGCCGGAAGTAGCGCCGGCTCGGCCGCAGCGTCGTCACCCGCTCGCCGTCCTCTTCGACGCCTAGCACCCCGCCGAAGGTGAGAGCCTCCGGATCCACCCGCACCGTGGGGCGCTCGTAGGTGATCGTGCGGCCGTCGACGACGGCGCTCTCCCCCGGCCGCAGCGTCAGGTCGCGGTTGGTCTGAAAGCTCGAGGAGGCGGCGATCCCGATCAGCAGCACCGCGACGCCGATGTGGACGACGTAGCCGCCGTAACGGCGCCGGTTGCGCGAGGTGACGGCGAGCAGCGCGGCCGGCATCGAGCCGCCGGCCAGCGAGCGGCGCGCCGCGGCGCCGCGCCAGAACTCCTGGACCAGGCCGGTCAGGGCGAAGGCGGCGAAGACAAAGAGGGCCAGCGCCCAGGGGCTCTCGGCAGCGTCGGTGGCGAGAGCCAGCCCGATCGCGGCCGTGGCCGCGACGAGCGCCGGGACAAGGAAGACGCGCCGCGCCGAGGCCCAGGTGATCCGCCGCCAGGCGAGCAGCGGCCCGATCCCGGTGAAGAGGACGAGGACGATCGCCAGCGGCGTCGTGTAGCGGTCGAACCAGGGCGCCGCCAGCGATGCCTTCTCCCCCGTGAACAGCTCCGCGATCAGCGGGAAGAAGGTGCCCCAGAAGATCGTCGCGCAGAGCGCCACCAGCAGCAGGTTGTTGACCAGGAAGACCGACTCGCGGGAGGCGAGCGAGTCGATCCGCTTCGGCGAGCGCAGGTCGTCGAGCCGCGAAACGATCAGCGCCGTCGAGCCGAGCAGGACAACCGCGATCAGGCCGAGTATGTAGGGGCCGACGGTGCTGTCGCCGAAGGCATGGATCGACTGCAGGACGCCGGAGCGGACGAGGAAGGTGCCGAGCAGTGCCAGCGAGAAGGTGGCGACGATCAGCGAGGCGTTCCAGACCTTCAGCATCCCGCGCTTCTCCTGCACCATGATCGAGTGCAGGAAGGCGGTGCCGGTCAGCCACGGCATCAGCGCCGCGTTCTCGACCGGGTCCCAGGCCCAGTAGCCGCCCCAGCCCAGCTCGGTGTAGGACCAGCGGGCGCCGAGCAGCAGCCCGAGGCCGAGGAAAGCCCAGGCGATCAGGGCGAAGCGGCGGGTCGAGCGGATCCAGGTGGCATCGAGGCGACGGGCGGCCAGGGCACCGATCGCGAAGGCGAAGGGGACCGTGAAGGCGACGTACCCCGAGTAGAGCATCGGCGGGTGGATCATCATGCTCGGGTGCTGCAGCAGCGGGGTGAGGCCGATTCCGTCGGCCGGCGCCGGGCTGAGGGTCGCGAACGGATCGACCCCGCCGCCGAACAGCATCAGGCCGGTGAAGAACGCCGCGATCGACGCCATCACCGCGGTCGCGTAGGGGACGACCTCGCGCAGGCGGTTGCGCGTCGCGTAGAGCGCCGCCGACGCGGCGATCGAGAGCACCCAGGCCCAGAGCAGCAGCGAGCCCTCCTGGCTCGACCACATCGCCCCCAGCTTGTAGAAGGGAGGCGTATCGATCGAGGAGTGCTGCTGGACGATCCGGAAGGAGAAGTCGTCGTTGGCGAAGGCCAGCTCGATGACGACGACGCAGACGGTGAGCAGCGCGAAGAGGGCGTAGACGGCGCGACGCGAGAGGTCGATCCAGCGGCGCTCGCCGCGGCGGCCGACCAGAGCCACGACCGCCGCGAAGATCGCGGTCAGGAAGGCGAGCGCCAGGGCGGCGCTGCCGAGGCTAGGCATCGGCGCTGCTGAACTTCGACGGGCACTTCGTGACGAGGGTGTCGCGCTCGCCGACGAAGACGCCGTCCTCAACCGTGCCGGTGAGGATGATCTCGCGCCCGCCGCGGAAGGGATCGGGAACAGTGCCGCTGTAGGTGACGGGGATGCTCTGGCTGGCGTCGTCGCGGTCGGCGACCCGGAAGCGCAGGCCCTCGCCCTCGTGGCGGACGCTGCCCTTGACGACCCGGCCGGTTAGCTCGTAGCTGGCGCCCGGCGCCGCGGCAAGCAGCTGCGAGGGCTCCTTCGCCTCGGTCGAGGCGCTGAAGGACGTGTAGACGAGCCCGGCGGCGAGCAGGACAGCGACGCCGAGCGCGACCACGAGCCGAATCTTTCGCTTGCGGGCGGGATCCACGGACCCGGGATTATCGCAAGCAACCGGCGTCACCTCCCGCGCGTTCGCGGTTGTGGTCGGTATCCGACCATAAATGCGAACGGACGGCGAGGTGAGAGAATTGCCTCGATGGAGGCGAGCAAGCGGAACGACCCGGTGATGCTGATCACCGGCGCCAACAGCGGCATCGGCGCCGCGACCGCCCGCGCCGCCGCCAGCCGCTACCGACTCATCCTCGCGGCGCGGCGGCTGGAGCCACTACAAGAGCTGGCCGCCGAGCTGGGCGGCGAGGAGCGTGCGGTCGCGGTCGGCTGCGACGTCGCCGAGTGGGATCAGGTCGAGGCGATGGCCGCCGCCGGTCTGAAGGCCTTCGGGCGGATCGACGCCGTTTTCGCCAACGCCGGCTTCGGCGCAACCCGCGGCTTCCTCGAGGAGTCGCCCGAGCACTGGCGCGCCATGGTCCTGACCAATGTCTACGGGGTGGCGCTGACGATCCGCGCCACCCTCCCCCATCTGCTCGAACGCGGCGACGGGCATTTCCTCGTCACCAGCTCGGTCGCCGGGCGGCGGGCGCTGCCCGGCTCGCTCTACTCGGCGACCAAGTGGGCGGCGACGGCGATCGGCGAGGCGCTACGGGCGGAGCTGCGCCAGATGCACGACAACCATGCGATCCGAGTGACGCTGATCGAGCCGGGCATGGTCGACACCCCCTTCTTCGACAACCGGCCCGGCGAGTGGGCGCTGCAGGACGAGGACATCGCCAAAGCGGTGATGTACGCGCTTGAACAGCGTGATGGGGTCGACGTCAACGAGATCCTGATCCGGCCTACGTCACAGCCGAGCTAGGCCCATATCCCGGTGAGGTGGGTTCCAACCGCCTATCCCGGTAGGGGTTCCACTTAACTTTTTCTGAAGGCCGGCTCTGGCCGTCCGAAATCGTTAGCGCAGAAAAAGTACAAGACGTTCCACCCCTACCGGGATAGGCGGTTGAGTACGAGCCGGACGAGGTGCCAGTAAGAGCGCAGCAGCAGGCGTATGGGCAGGGAGCGGGCTGCCGCCGGGATGAAAGGTGAGTTGAGGTCCGGGGCCAGCCGGGAAGCGAACTCGGCGGCGCTGACGGTACGGGTAGCTTGGATTTCCTGGCGCTCGTGCAGCAGGCGGGGTAGCCAGCGGATTACTTCGCCGATGGCGGCGAGTTTCTGGCGCCCCCATCCCGCCGCGATCGAGGCGGGGATCAGTGCCAGCTCGGTGGCGATCAGGGCCGGGGCGAGGAGTGCCAGCAGGCTGGCTGGGTAGACACGGATCAGGAAGGCCCAGCGGTTGCGCTCAAGCCAGCGCCACTTGTGCTCGCGGGCCCCGAACTCGTACTCGTGGTCGACGATCGCCGCCGGCTCGATCCCGAGCGTCCCGCCGGCGAGGCGCAGCCGCAGCGAGAGGTTGACGTCCTCGTGGTAGAGGAAGAAGCGCTCGGGGAAGCCCCCGACTGTGTCCCAAGTCGCCCGTGGAATCGCCAGGCAGGCACCGGAGAGGGCTGGCACCTCCTCCGCCGCTGGTGCCGCGTCGATTGGCTGGCCGTGTCCACCCGCCCAAACGATCCCGGTGAAGTGGACTGGGTTGCCCAGCGAGTTGATTCTCGTCCCCCCCTCGTCGGCGACCAGCGCCTGCCAGGCCGCCCAGCCGCGCTCCTCGACCCATGGCCGCCGGATCGCCTCGCCGAAGCCGGGCAGTGGCGCCGCGTCCGGGTTGAGGATGACGAGGAGGTCGCCCCTGGCGACCGCGGCGCCGGCGTTGCAACCGCCGGCGAAGCCGAGGTTGCGCCCGTTCTGCACGATCCGCGCTGCCGGCGCCAGCGACGCAACCGCCTCCGCCGTGCCGTCGTCTGAGTCGTTGTCGGCGACGATTAGCTCGTCGCCCTCGTCAAGCTCCGACTGCACTGCGGGCAGGGTCCGGCCCAGCTCATCGCGGCTGTTCCAAGCGACGATTAGGACCGATAGCGTCGGGCGCACCGACGCGGGAGGCTAACGGCGAGATCCCCATTTGCCTTTTCTCTTGCCCTTGCCGCACGGCCTGCGCAACTTCGGCCGCTGGTTGGCTTTCTTGCCGTTCTGGCCTTTGATCCGGGCGATCGCGCGCAGCGGTTTGATCCGTTTGCCCCGCACTTTTTTCGGACACTGGTTGCGCGAGTTGGTCAAGAGGCCTTTTTTGCCGCCCTTGACCGTGAGGACGAACTTGGAGACCGGCACATCGGGAATAACGTCGAAGGTGTTGCGGATCCGGCCTTTGACGCTGTCGATCCGCCCGACCAGATCGATGTCTACCTGCCCGCGCAGCGAGGCGACCATGTCAGGCAGCTCGTTGTCGGAGGAGCGCAGGTAGACCGGCCCTTCGAGCGGTTTGTCGAGCAGCGGCGTGAACGCTCGCGCGAAGCCGTAACGCGAGTTTTTCGGACAATCGTTGGCGTCGTACTGGACCCGCGTGCAAACGCGGGAGATGTTGCTCTGGTCGAGGAACAACGAGCGCGGCAGGGTGACCGCGGCCCGTGCCGGGTTGGCGTCGCCGTCGCGGGCGAGGAAGACAGCCCTCAGTTTCGGATTCTTCGCCCGTTTCATCGCGCCGAAGAGGCGCAGGAAGAGTTTCGGTTTGAAATCGAGCTTGTCGCAGCCGTTGACCTGGTAAGGCGAGGAGACGGGGAATGAGCTGAAGGCAGCCGGGTCGAGCGGATTCGACCCGCCACCGCGCAGCGTGCCGCTTGCAGCCAGCGGGGAGCAGTTGGTCGGGTTGATCGAGAATTTCGGCCGCGTGGTCTTGACGACGGCCGAGCGGAGGTCGAGCAGGGCGCCACCGTAGACGTGCGGGATCGGATCGGATACGGCACGGATCTGGGCAGTTCTCCGATCGACGAACAGCGCCACCCTGACCACGACCGTGCCGAGATCGAATGGCCCGGCCGTGGCGGGGGTGACGACTGCCAGGGAAAGAGGGGCGCCTTGGTATCGCCCTGCGAGGAAAGCCTTACCCGTCATCGGCAGCGGCTCCGGGCCGCTTCCCACTTTGACCGCGGCAGTGCCGATGAAGCTCCTGGCTGGGCAGCTGGAGGAGGCGGCCTCCGCGGCACCGCTGTTAGCTGCGGCCGCGGCGATGGCACTCGCCGGGCAGTATTTGAGCCCGGCCAGTTTCGCGGTGTGCCCGGGAGGAAGGTTGATGTCGACGCCCTTCAGCTCCTGCTGGCCGTCGGAGCGGCCGATCTCGACCGCGATCGAGGTGAAACCCCCGGCTTTCTTGTTGGTGGTGCGCGTGCCGAAGCCCGGCGAGAAGGGTCGCTCGGCAAGGGTTTTCGGGCAGCCCCCGCCGCCGGGGAGGGCGGTTAGTGAGAAGCCGGCCGTGGGAGTGGCGGGGGGATCGGTGGAAGGGCCTTCGTCGCCGCCCGGCGGCACCAGGCCAACCGCGGACGACCAGGGCGTCATCTGCGAGCTCGTCGTGTTCGGTCCGCAGGTCGGGGGGCTGGTCAGGGGCGCTTTTGCGCCCCCGTTGAATTTGAGGTGGAACGACCTGAATGGGACCTGCGGCAGGCCCCGGACCGGAATGCTGCCCAGTGGTTCGTCGTCGAAGGTCGTCGTCAGCTGTCCGGTCTGCGGATTGGCGCTGACCTTGCCGAGCAGGCGGGCCGAGATGTCGTAGCGCTTCGATTCGGCGGTGACGAAGATCCGGTAGAGGTCGCCGGAGGCTGGATCGCTACTGAGCTGGTTGCCAACGTAGACGGAGCCGGTCAGCGCGCCCTCGGGCAAGGGTGGGGTTTCGACCTCGACGCTGCCGATTTTCGAGGCCAACGGACAGGTGGGTGGGGTCCAGGCCGCGAAGTTCCTCGAGCCCTTGCCGAACTGGGCGGCGGTACAGGCGACCAAACCGTTCGCCGCCGAGGGGTTGAGGCCCATTCCCTGCGGCAGGGTCACTTGAGCCGACCGGACGTGGGAGGTCGCCTTGTTCAGGGGACCTTTGATCTCCGGCAGGTTCACCGTCACCGCGGCGCCGGACGGAGAGTCGGTCTCTGCGGTCTGCGGGTCAACTGAGATCGATGGATCGAATGGGATGTCGTCGCAGTTTTTCGGCGAAGTTTCGAACCCGCCCGGACCCGTTTTGCGCGGGATCTTCGACTCGATGTAGTTGGAGCCGTCGGGGAAGTTGGGATCGAGGTTAGGCGGCTCGAACGCATCGGCACGGAGCCAGGTGGAATAGACGTGCTCGAACGGGGAGCCTGGAGCCGCCGGGCCGAAGCAGGTCGTCGGCGTGGTGATGAAGGTGCCGTTGCCCGCCGTGCCGTCGAACGTGAGGCGATTCCTCGCGACCCTCGCCAGTTCCCCCGGGATCGGAGGCACTTCCAGTTTGTGGGCGTGGATCGTGAAGTACTCGTGGTAGTCGTCCTCCCAGGCTACGTCCGCCTCGAGGAAGATGTCGGCCCCAGCGAGGCTGAAGCCGAAGCGAGCAGGTTCGCCCGGTTCGGGGACGATGTTGTAGACGTCGGCTTTCAGCGCTGGAGGCGTGAAACCCGTCTCTGCGTGCGTGACTTCTATTTCACTGACCCCAACTTTCGAAAGAGGCGCCGAGCTGGCACAGGCAGAGGGGCTCTCTTCGGGATCGAGATCGCACTGCGGCGTGGCCTGCGGGTTGACCGTGAGGCCGGTCGGAAGGTTAACCAGCACCGTCCGCAGGTTTCCAACCGGTCGTTCGAAGGAGACGAGTGGCGGGATGAGTTCCACTTTCTCCTTGTTGACGATGATCTGCGTGAAGCCTTTGGGCGGGTGGCCCGCGGCTTCTTCGTAAAAGAGGGGAGGCGTAGCAACGGAGCACTGCGCGGGAGGAGGCGGATCGTCTTTGCAGGTCCCCGCTTGCCAGGGGCTGTTTACCTGCGGGTCGTTCGGATTCTGCGGACCGACGATGTCGGCGCTCGCCACCGGTGAGCCGAAGGCCATCGCCAGCAGCATCGCGCTGCCGGCAAGCCTTCCCTTCACCCCCGCTCCCGCTTTCAAGCCGTGCCTCCTGTCTCGACGGATTACTGAATTACATTACCCGATTTTGATGATCTAAGCTACCCTCTTTTCAGTATCCCAGTCGAACGAAAGTGAGGACCGCCGTGAACTGGCAGCTTCTGGCCCGAGCCAATACCCACCCGCTCCGAGTCTCAATCCTGGAAGTTCTCAATCTCGATGGGGGGCGAACGCTCTCCCCCAAGGACCTCAGCCACGAGCTACAGGCTCCCCTCAGCACCGTCAACTACCACGTCACCGAGCTGGCCAAGGCCGGCCTGGTCGAGATCGTCGGCGAACAGCAGGTCCGCGGCGCGATCGAGCACTTCTACCGGGCGGTGGACTCCAGCGCGAAGGCCTCGAACGGGTCGAGGCGCAACGGCTCACGGCGACACAGAGGAAGGCGAACTGCTCGACGGGCGACCGCACTGCAGTCCACCTGAGCCCCATCTCGAACCTGTAGCCGCCCTGGGGATCTCAGGGCGGCTACTGGCCGCCGAACATCGCCTCCAAGCGGATTGCGACGAGGACGTCGCCCTCGACGCTGCAGCGACCGGCGACCATCGCCGTGAGCGCGTCCTCTATGCCCGCGCTCACTCGAACCCACTCCGCGAGCCCGATGTGGATCGTCACCGCGGCATCGAGTGGCGCGGGCTCGAGCAGGCGGGCCTTGCCGGTGCGGGAGTCAACCTCGATCGCCCAGCGCCAGGGGGCATCCGGGGGCGACTCGATGGCGAAGGGCTCCAGCTCGTAGGCGATCGTGCCGCTGAACCCATCGGCCCGGGAAGGCTGGAAGCCCCGCGCCTGCGCCTTCACGAGAGTCCGCTGGCGGCGGGGCTCGGCGAAGCGGCGCTCCAGCTCCGCGTCGCCGAGGCCGCGCACCATCGCCGCCAGCGCGTGGCGACCGCCTCGTGAGGCAAGAGCTCGAATCGGACGGGAGCGCTCGACCGCGGGCGCCTTCGCCGCAGATTCTCGGCCTTCGATCTCGGCCCGCGCTTCCGCGGCGTTGCGAACCGCCCAGCCGATGCCGTATCGCTCCGCGATCGACTCTGCCTCGGAAAGAGTCGCCGCGGCCGCATCGGCATCGCCGAGACGGTGAAGCGCCGTGGCCAGGTCGATCCGGATCAGCGAGCGGGCATAAACGATCTCGTCGGAGTCCGCCTGCGCAGCCGCCGCCCGCAGCTCCTCGAGGGCCGCGCCGGGCCGGCCGGCGAGCAATTCCAAGCGGCCGATGTGCCACTCGGTCAGATGCCCAAAACCCACTGCAGGCACTACGCTGAGAATGCAGGAGCGCATCGGCTCGAGCAGCGGACGCAGCCGAGCCCCCGCCTCGCGATCGCCGACGAGAGTCGCCGTCAGCGCCAGAGCCCAGAGTGCCATCGGCAGGTGGCCGTCGGGGCGCCGCAAGGGCTCGAGGTCCTCGGTCAGCAGGCCTCGCATCCGTTTCCGGGCGGTCTCGAAGTCCCCCTCGAACGCCGCCGCGAAGGCGATGAGCGCTGAGACGGACCCCCGCGGTATCACCCGCTCCACCGCCTCGTAGACGTTGCGGCTCCGCGCGGCCTTGCCGTCAAACACCCATTCGACGACCAGCAGGATCATCGCCTCCACCGCGATGTGGATGTCGGGGCGAAGTCGCCGTACTACGGTCCCGGCGCGGCGAAACAGCGCTTCCCCACCCTCTCGATCGCCACGATCCACCAGCCGCATGCCGCGATTCAGGTCGACCTCCCAGGTGAAGCGGGGGCTGCCGAGGCGGTCCGCGATCTCCGCCATACGCTCGATCGCCCGATCGCAGTCGAAAATCCGCCCACGCACGTAGTGGGCGACGGCGGAGAACTGCACGACCCGAAACAGCAGATCCTCGCGCTCGCACTCCTCTGCCAGGTCCAGCATGTCCCCGAACTCCTCGAAATCGTCGAGAACCCGCAACGGATCGGGCCTGCGCGCGAAAAGGGTGACCAGCCCGGCGAAATGCGCCAAGATCCGGGCCTCGACGTCATCAAGACGTTGCGCAAGCTCCTCGGCGCGCTGGGCAAGTCGAGCCATCTCCTCGTCGTCGTCGCCGAAGATCGACATGAAGGTGAGGCGGAAGATCATCCGCAGCGCCAGCCGCGGCTCGCTGTCGCCGAGCGCCTCTAGGCCCTCGCGCAGCAGCTCCACACTGGCAGGGTCGTCCATGCCCACCTCCCAGCCGAAGCCGATGTCGCCGCCGGCAAAGCCCAGGGCCGCACGGGCGAACGTGCCGGCGTCGTCTGTCGCACGCGCCGCCTCGATCGCGGCGCGGAAGGAGCGCCGCGCCCGGACCAGGTCGGCACAGAGCAGCTCCTGCTCGCCGAGCTCGAGCAGCGCCGCTGCCCGTACCGCGAGCCGGTCTTCGGGCAGAAGCGACAGCGCGCTCTGCAAGTGCGAAGCGGCCTGCTCGTGATCGTGCGCGGCCGCGGCGGCAGTGGCGGCGGCGCGGTAAGCGGCAATCGCCGGCTCGGGGCCGGCCACGCCGACCGAGAGGCCGTAGTGGCGCGCCAACTCGGCCGGCTCCGCGTCGGAATCGTCATCCAGCGCCCGGGCTATCGAGAGGTGCAGCCTGGCGCTGGCGGCATCGCCCGTACGAGCGATCAGCGCTTCGCGGACCAAGGCGTGCGGGAAGGCGATCGTCGGCTCCGGGGCGACGACGTCATCGACGAGCCGCTCCGAGAGCGCCTTCCGTACCGCACCCTCGGCCTCCTCCGGGCCGAGCGCGGCAGCCTTGGCCGCCAGGCCGACCGGTGCCGCGGGGCCGATCGCCGCGACCGCGCCCAAGAGGCGCTCGGTGTCGGTGTCCAACCGGCCCAGGCGCTCCTCGATCAGATCGGTGACCGCCTCGGGCGCCGGAATCGCATCGAGCGCCTCTCCCTCCCGCAGCCCCCCTTGCCCGTCGAGATCGCACGCCAGCTCGCCCGCGAAGAATGGGTTGCCGGAGGTGCGCGCCTGCAGTCGCGCCGCGAGCCCTGGCGTGATCGCGCGACCGACCTTTGCCCCGACCAGCGCCGCCAGGCCGGAGGCATCGAGCCCGGCCAGGCGCAGCTCGTTGAGGTCGCCGGTGCGGCGAAGATCGGCGAGGATCTTGGAGACCGGATGCCTGCGGTCCATCTCTCGATCGCGGGCGGTCACCACCAGCACCAATCGGGCGGGACCGCTCTCCAGCAGGTGTCCGAGAGCCTGCGCGGAGGCGGGGTCACACCAGTGGGCATCGTCGAGCACCACGTGCAGGGGTGCGTCGTCGGCGGCACACGCCAGCGCCGCGCAGATACCGCGAAAGAGCCGGTAGCGGGCCCCCTCGGCTGCCACGACCTCATCGGCGACGACGCGATCGGCGAGTGTCGCATGCTCGCTCAACTCGGGCACGAGCGCTGCGAGCTCGGCGCCGGCTGCCTCCGCCAGCGCTGCGCGCCAGGCGTTGTCACCGGCGAGCGCCAGCTCGCCGATCGCCCGTACCCAGGGCTCGAAGGCGATCACCGCATCCGGTGGGCAGCGCGCCAGCACGACCACCGCGCCTTCGCCATGAGCCTCGGCGGCGGCAGCGGCCGCGTGACGGGTCTTGCCGATCCCTGGCTCGCCGACCACCAGCACGGCCCGGCGCCCGGGACGGGGGGCAGCCGCCTCGCGCAGCGCTGCAATCTCGCGGTCCCTGCCAATCAGCGGCTCATCGGCGAAGGCGGCAAGAACCGGGGGCATTCGGACACCCCCTTCAAGGCTGGTGCCTTCATGCCGCGCGAGCGAATCAGCCCGAGGGTCCGCCGCCGGGTCCTTCGCAGGTTGCGTATTCCCCTTGCTTGCCGCCGCCAGCTCCCGCCAGCGCAATCTCGAAGCACGCACCGGGGCCGGAACGCCCTTGAGCTCAAAGTCGCCCGCCACATCGAGCGTCACACCGTCGCGCGACGCGACGAGCGCCTGCACCAGATCCTGAACCAACACCTCGCCCGTGCCCGCCGAGGAGGACAGCCGGCTGGCTATCACCACCGGCATCCCGTGCAGGTCGTCTCCGTCGCGGATCGGCTCGCCCGCCGCGACACCCACCCGGGCCGCGATGCCGATCCCACCGTGTGCGGCGTCCAAGCGCTCGACCGAGGCCTGAATTCCCGCCGACGCGTGGAGGGCGCCGAGCGCGCTCTCGAAACTCGCCATCACACCGTCGCCGAGCGTCTTCACCACCCGCCCGCCCGCGACGTCAACTGCTTCGGTCACATCCTTCACATGCGCCCGACGGACGAGCTCCATCCGGTCGTCCCCGAGGCTCGCCAGAAGCGCGGTGGAATCGACCAAGTCGCTGAACACCACGATCGCCACGCCTCCCATGCGGGCATCTTGTCACCGCAAAAGCGGACGACGGGTCTCGAACCCGCGACCTCGAGCTTGGGAAGCTCGCGCTCTACCAGCTGAGCTACGTCCGCGTAGCGGCGATTCTACGACCCAGGCGGCGGGTGACCGGGGGCTAACCTCCCTGCCCCGTGAGCGTCCGCGCATTCGTCGCATTCCTGGCCGTACTTGCAGTCGTCGGCTTGCTCGGCTTCGGCCTGCTCAGCAAGGGTGAGGCCGAGATCGCCCTCGGCGAGCCGGTTCCCGACCGCGAGCTGCCGCTGCTCGAGGGCGAGGGCTCCGGCTCGATCGCCGACTATCGGGGCCGTTGGGTGCTGGTCAACCTCTGGGCTTCGTGGTGCGTTCCGTGCCGACAGGAGGCGCCTGACCTGGAGCGCTTCTCGCGACGCTTCGGCGATCGCGGAGTCACCGTGCTGGGGATCGACGTCCAGGACAACAGCGACGACGCGCTCGCCTTCGTCCGGGAATATCGGCTCACCTACCCGCAGCTGCGTTCGGTCGGCGACGAGCGCAGCGAGGCTTTCGGATCGACCGGCGTGCCGGAGAACTTCCTCGTCAATCCCCGTGGCCGGCTGGCGCTGATCTGGCGCGGCCCGATCGACGAGCGCTTCCTCGCAGAACGGGTCGTCCCAATCGTCAAGGGATCGCAATGACCTCGATTGGCGCCTTTGTATCGCTATGTCTTACAAAAGCGCCAATGCCAAGCCTGGTTCGGGTCGTGCTTGCCCTGGCGCTGGTCCCGTCCGCGGCGGCAGCTGCGCCTCAGACCAACCTCGCCGACGTCGAAGACGAGGTGATGTGCCCGATCTGCGGCACGCTGTTGGAGCTCTCCAACTCACCGCAAGCCGAGCGGCAGCGGGTGTTCGTCAACAGGCTGATTGCCGCCGGCAAGACCAAGGAGGAGATAAAGGACGCCTTGGTCGCCGAGTACGGCCGCCGCGTGCTCGCCACGCCCGGCAGCTCGGGATTCGACCTCTCCGCCTACCTGGTCCCGGCGATCGCCTTCGCGGTGGCGGCTCTGGCGCTGGCACTGGGCGTAAGACGCTGGCGGCGCGCCGGTGCCGACGGGGACGGCCCCCCGGGCACCCCGCGCGGTCCTGGTGGCGAGGATGCCGAGCGGCTGAACGCTGACCTGGCGCGCTACGACCTCTGAGACGCGGTTCAACTCTGGACGACGAGGCCGGTGACGGACAGCGGCAAGCTCGGGACCTCGTTCGGGTACTCCACACACACCAGAGTGGCGTCGGCATGGGCCGCCACCGCCTCCAGTGAGCCGTCGCCGCCCGTAGCCGGCGGTCCCTCGATGACCACAAGCTCATAGGCGTCACGCAGCCTTGCCGTCGCCCGCGAGAAGGGCTCGGACTCAAGCAGCGCCTTGGCATCTGCGGTCGGCCTTCCCGCAACTACGCAAACGAGCGGCTCGAGCGCCGCTGCGGAGCCGGGACCGGCGAGCGCGACAGGCTTGAGGATGCGACTGGGGTCGGTTTCGCCGCGCAGGTGCTCGCGCAGGCCCGGCACGGTCGCGAGGCCAAGCGCCTCGGCCAGGGTCGGCTCGGCGAGGTCGCACTCGAGCAGGGCCGTGCGGGTTCCGGCTGCCGCGGCAGCGGCGGCCAGGCCGACCGCCGCCGTTCGCTTGCGGGCCCGGTCTCCGGTGACCAGCACGGTGCGGGTGTCATCCAGCTCCTCTAGCAGCCGGCCGAACGCCTCTTGGTCGCAGCGGCGCAGCGTGCCTGCCCGCAGGGCGGTCGGCCCGGGAGCTGGGATCTCACCGAGAACCCTCACATCCGCTCTGGGGCGGAGATGCCCAGTAGTCCCAGCGCCCCGGCAATCGTCTGCTTCGCGATTAGGCAGAGGGCGAGGCGCGACTGCTCCACCCCCTCTCCCTCCGCTCCGACCACCTGGCAGTCGCGATAGAAGGCGTGGAAGTCGGCGGCGACAGCCGTCGAGTAGGCGCAGATGCGGTGGGGAGCGCGGCGCGCGGCAGCGTCCCGAACCTCGTCGGGGAACTCGAGCAGGCGCTTGACGAGGTCCCGCTCGGCCGGCTCCAGCGCCATGCCCGGCGTCGGCGTGCCCGCCTCCCCCGCCTCGCGATCGGCTTTGCGCAGGATGCTCGCGATGCGGGCGTGCGCGTACTGGACGTAGTAGACCGGGTTCTCGCTGGACTCGCGGCGGGCCAGCTCGAGGTCGAGGTCAACCGGGGTGTCGTGGCTGCGCCAGAGCATGAACCAGCGGGTCGCGTCGACGCCGATGTCGTCAATCAGCTCGTCGAGCGAGACGAAGTCGCCGCTGCGCTTCGACATCTGCGCCCGCTCGCCGCCTTCGACGATGTGCACGAGTCGCATGATCAGCGCCTCGAGCGCGTCGGGGTCAGCGCCCAGCGCCGCGATCGCCGCTCGCACCCGCGGGGCGTAGCCATGATGGTCGGCGCCGAGCACGTCGATCAGCCGCTCGAAGCCGCGCTCCAACTTGTCGCGGTGGTAGGCGACGTCGGCGGCGAGATAGGTCGGTTCCCCGTCGGCGCGGATAAGCACCCGGTCCTTGTCGTCGCCGAAGTCGCTGCTGCGCAGCCAAAGCGCCCCGTCGCTTTTGTAGGTGTGGCCGCGCTGCTCGAGCAGCGCCAGCGCCTCCTCGACCTCGCCGCGCGCGTAGAGGTCGCGCTCGGAGAACCAGGTGTCGAAGCGGACGCCGAAGCGATCGAGGCTGGCCCGCACCCCCTTGAGGACCAGCTCGACGCCGCGGCTGCCGACCGCCTCGGCATCGGCGGGGTCGATCCCGTCGGCTTGAATGCGTTCCGCGATCTCGCCGACGTAGGGGCCTTCGTAGCCGTCCTCGGGCGGCTCGTCCCCCGTCATCTGAGCGGCGATCGAAGCGGCGAAGCGCTGCACCTGGCCGCCCGCGTCGTTGACGTAGAACTCGCGCTCGACTTCGTGCCCGACCGCCCCCAACAGGCGGACGAGGGCGTCGCCGTAGGCGGCGTGACGTCCGCCTCCTACGTGCAGCGGACCGGTCGGGTTGGCGGAGACGAACTCGACCAGGGCCCGCTCAGGCGACTCGGTGGGCGTAGGGCCGAGTCTCTCCCCCCTCCCGAGCGCTCCCATGGCGCGGCGGAACCAGGCGTCGGAGAGGAAGAGGTTGACGAAGCCGGGACCGGCCACCTCGACCCGCTCGAGGCTGCCCTCGGCGCCCAGCTCGCGCTCCAGCTCGGTGCAGAGGCGGGCGGCAACCTCGCGCGGGCTTTCGCCCAGCGGCGCGGCCAGCAGCATCGCCGCGTTGGAGCTGTAGTCGCCCAACTCCGCCTGCCGCGGCCTGTCCAGGGTCGGCTCCGGGCCGGCCGGCTCGCCCTCGCGCAGCGCGCGCGCGGCACGGTTGACGGCCGAGCGGAGCTCGCCAATCGGCTCGGTGACGGTCATCGGGTCCATCGTATGGGCAGGGATACGCTGGCGGCGTGCGCGTCGCCGCGATCACCGACATCCATGCCAACCTGCCCGCGCTCGAGGCCGTCCTCGAGGCGATAGACGCGGTCGGCGTCGATGAGATCTGGTGCCTGGGGGACATGGTCGGCTACGGCGCCGACCCGGACGCATGCACGGCCCTCGTCCGCGAGCGCTGCGCCCTCTGCCTGGTTGGCAACCATGACCTCGCCGTGATCGGCGCCCTCGACGTCTCCGCCTTTTCGGAGGCCGCGGCTGCGGCCGTCGGCTGGACCCGCGAGCAGGTGACGGAGCGCACGCTCGAATTGCTGCGCGAGCTGGAGCCGAGCAACCACCGCGAAGGCATCGCGCTCGCGCATGCCTCGCCTCGCGACCCGGTCTGGGAGTACGTTCTCTCCGCCGAGCAGGCCGATGCGTGCCTCGACGCTCAACCGCAGCGAATCGGCCTGATCGGCCACTCGCACGTGGCGCTGTTCTTCACCCGCCCGGCCGAGCCGCGGGACGGCCAGATACGCGGCGCCCAGGCCGGCGACAACACTCTCCTCGAGCTGAGCAGCGATGGCTGGCTGATCAATCCCGGCAGCGTCGGCCAGCCGCGCGACGGCGATCCGCGCGCGGCCTGGTTGGAGCTGGACACGAGCGATGAGACGGCCCGCTTCCACCGCGTCGCTTATGACATCGGCCGCGCCGCCGCCTCGATTGTCGAAGCAGGGCTGCCACGGCGCCTCGCCGACCGCCTCCACACCGGCCAGTGACCGCCAGATGCAGGCAAAATCCGCGTTCACTGCCGTTGTCTAGACTCGCCCGGATGCCTCGTCTGGCCTCATTGCTGCTCGTTCTCGCGCTCGGCACGGCGGCGATCGCACTCGCCTCCTGCGGCGAGGAGGACGCGCAACTGCTGCCTGGCGGAACGGCCCGGGAGATCACCGCCAACCTCGACACGGTCCAGGTGCTGGCCGACGAAGGGGACTGCGTGGGGGCCGAAAGCGCCGCGCTGCAGGTGAGCGAACAAGTGGAAGCGATCGAAGGCGTCAACGAACGCCTGAAGCGAGCCCTGCGCGAAGGGGCGGCGCGGTTGAACGAAGTCGTCGCCGAATGCGAAGAAGTGGTGGAAACGGTCCCAGAGGTCACTACGACCGAAGTCGAACCCCCGGCCCCCGACGAGGAGGACAAGGAAAAGGAGAAGCAAAAGGACGAAGACGACGACGGGGAGGACGAAGGGGAAGACGAAGGGGCTGACGAAGAAGCGGAAGAAGTGGAAGAAACTGAACCCGCGCTTCCCCCGCAGGCCGAAGGCGAAGGCAAAGGCGTGGGGAATGGGAACGGGCCGAGCAGCGAAGGCGGCGGCGGCTCCGGCGGACTCAGTCCGGGAAGCCCGGCGGGTGGAGGCGATTGATGGCGGTCGGAACCCTTTCTGGGCGATATGAGATCGGCGACCGCCTCGGCTCGGGCGGGATGTCGAATGTCTACCGGGCGACCGATCGCATCCTCGAGCGCACCGTCGCGGTCAAGGTCCTCGCCGAGCACCTCTCCGATGATGAGCGCTTCGTCGAACGCTTTCGCCGCGAGGCGCTGGCGGTCGCCAAACTGATCCATCCCAACATCGTCCAGGTCTACGACACCGGAATCGACGACGGCCGCCACTACATTGTCATGGAGTTCGTCGAGGGTCGCTCCGGCGCGCAGATCCTGCAGCGACAGGGCCCGCTCGACCCCGACAAGGCGGCGGAGGCTGGGATGCAGGCCTGCGCGGGGCTCGACTACGCACACCGCCGCGGAATCATCCACCGCGATGTCAAGCCCGGCAACCTGATGCTCGTCGGCGGCCCGGTAGGCGGTGGTCCGATGACGGTGAAACTGACCGACTTCGGAATCGCGCGGGCACTCGAACAGACCAGAATCACCCAGGTCGGCTCGGTCGTCGGAACGGCCGCCTACCTCTCGCCCGAGCAGGTGCGTGGCGAGGAGGCCACGCCGGCGACCGACGTCTACGCGCTTGGAGTCGTGCTGTACCAGTTCCTGACCGGCCGCCTGCCCTACGAGGGCTCCACCCTTGCCGAGCTGGCGGTTCGCCAGCAGAACGAGCGGCCGCTACCGCCCAGCACCTACAACGACGAGGTGCCGGACAGCCTCGGGAGCGCGGTCCTGCGCGCCCTCGAAGGTGACACCGGTCGCCGCTACGCCAGCGCGGCCGAGCTGGCGGGGGGCCTGCAGCTCGGACTTCAGGGCGAGGACGTGACGCTGCCGCTGGCAGCGGGCGACGCGGCGACGAGCGTGCTCGGCGGTGAGACCGCGACCCGGCCCCCCGAACAGACCGAGCGGACCGAACTGCGGCCACCTTCGCCGACCCGGCGACCTGTCCCGCGCGCCGTGCAGCCGGCTCCCCCAGCTCCTCCAATGGCACCGGCCGGTCCCCGCCGCCGCAGCGGCTTCTCCCGCATGGTCCGCTTCACCCTCGCCGCCCTCGCCCTGATTCTGATCGCCGCCGCCGTAGCCGCAGCCGTGATCGTCGCCACCGATCAGGCGAGCGGGGTCCGCGCCACGGAAGTCGCCGGCGACTCTGTCGACAGGGTCGTCGAAGAGTTCAAGGAACTGGTGCAGCGAAACACGGAATAGAGCCGCTAGCAACCGTCCGCGCAGGACTATGCAGGCTGCTGAGATCCGTGCAGAACATCCGGATCCAAGTCGGCGCCGTTCGGCCAGCAGATAGTGGGTCCTTCGATCTTCACGGCGCGAAACAGCTCCGGGTTCTTTTTCAAGGGTTCGAAAACCTCACCGTAAAGCCGATCCTCTAGGTCGATGACACGCTCGGTTCCATCGTTGAACCGAAGGCGAAGAACAAAGCCACCGAGCACCTCAACCTCGGTCACGCGGATCATTTCGACATTTGAGTTCATGGCAGTGGATCGATTTTAGCGAGGGGGCGATCGGCCCGCGCGCGCTCCCAGTTGGCTTCCAGCTCTGACCGGTGCATATGTGTCCACTTTCGAACCAGACGAGCATCCCGTCGGGGAAGACGACCGAAGCAAATCTCACCAGTCGCAATGTCAACCTTCGCAGAGTGCTCTCCATGTTCAGCATGAAAGTGGGGTGGGCCGTGGTCATCGAAGTACATCCAGATCACGATCCCATGGAAACTGCTGATACGAGGCACCTCCCGAGCCTCGCCAACCGCGACGCACGCGTGGCGCGCAGAATGTGATTTCTCTTCCAACGGATAGCGCCAATACACAGGCAGGCCGGTGCACGTCTATCTGTACGGGCTTCCTCCAGTGAGGATGCTGGCGCTGTAGTCGTTGAAACGCCCCTCTGCGATCGCGTCGCGGGCGCCGCAGAGGAGATGCTGCATGAAGGTCAGGTTGTGGAGGCAGAGGAGGCGGACTGCGGTCAGCTCCTCAGCGCGGGAGAGGTAGCTGAGGTAGTCGCGATCGTGATTGCGGCAGGCAGGGCAGGGGCAGCCGGCGGCGATCGGGTCGCGGTCGCCCTCCCAGCCGGACTTGCGCAGGTTGAGGCGGAAGCGGTTCTCGGGGTCGGGCACAAGCGCCGTGCCGTGGCGGGCGAGGCGGGTCGGGATCGCGCAGTCGAAGACGTCGAGGCCTAGCGCGATGCCGGCCATCAGGTCGTCAACGTCGCCGATCCCGAGCAGGTGCTTTGGCGCCTCCTCCGACAGCAGCGGCGCGGTCAGCTCGAGGACGCCACGCATCTCCTCCTTGTCGCGTCCGAGCGTGCCGCCGATCGCAATCCCGTCCACCCCGGACTCGGACACCGCTTGCGCCGACTCGCGTCGCAGGCTCTCGTGGATGCCGCCCTGGACGATGCCGAAAACGGCCTGGTGCTCAGGTCCGTACTCACCGTGCCACTCCAAGCACCTGCCGAGCCACCGATGCGTCCGCTCCATCGAGCGCGCGGTGTAGTCGCGATCGGCGTGGTACGGCGTGCACTCGTCGAAGACAAGCGCGATGTCCGACCCCAGCTTCACCTGCACCTCCATCGAGACCTCCGGTGAGAGGAACAGGGCGCGGCCGTTCCTGTAGGAGCGGAAGTGGACCCCCTCCTCCTCGATCGAGACAACCGACCCCTGCCCGCCGCCCGGCCGTCCACTTCCCTTCACCTCGTCGGCGACACCCCCATGCGCCAGCGAGAACACCTGAAAACCACCGGAGTCGGTGATCACCGCTCGATCCCAGCCCATGAAGCCATGCAGGCCGCCGGCGGCGGCGATCCGGTCGGGACCCGGCGAGACGAACAGGTGATACGTGTTGCCGAGGATCAGCTCGTAGCCGATCTCAGCCACCTCACGCGATTCGAGCCCGCGCACGGTCCCCTTGGTCGCCAGCGGGATGAAGGCCGGCGTATCGATCGACCCGTGGGCAGTATTCAGAACACCCGCTCGGGCCCTACCGTCGCGGGCTTCGATCTCGAATCTGAGTCTCTCTGGCTCAACCCTCATCGCATCGTTTGATGAATTGACCACCCTATGGTGTGGTCAATTCATCAATCGTGGAGGTTCGCGATCAGCGAGCGGCCGGTCATCGCCTCGGGCTGCGGAATTCCGAGCAGCTCCAGCGCGGTCGGCGCCACGTCGGCGAGGATGCCGCCGTCGCGCAGCTCGATTTCCTCCCCGGTGACGATCAGCGGCACCGGGTTCAGCGAGTGGGCGGTGTTGGGCGAGCCGTCCGGCTCGAGCATGTGGTCGCAGTTGCCGTGGTCGGCGGTGACGATGCAGGCGCCGCCCGAGCGCTCCACTGCGGCGACCACGTCGCCGAGGCAGCCGTCGACCTCCTCGACCGCCTCGACCGCCGCCGGGATGACCCCAGTGTGGCCGACCATGTCGGGGTTGGCGAAGTTGATGATGCCGAAGCGGTACTCGCCGCCCGACCAGTGCTCGACGAAGGCGTCGGCCGCGGCCCGAGCGCTCATCTGCGGCTTGTGGTCGTAGGTCGGCACGTCGCGCGGCGAGTTGACCAGGCAGCGCTCCTCCCCCTCCCACTCCTCCTCGCGGCCGCCGTTGAAGAAGTAGGTGACGTGCGCGTACTTCTCCGTCTCGGCGACGTGGAGCTGGCGCCCGCCCGCCTTGGAGACGACTTCGGCCAGAGTGGTCTGGGGCCGCGCCTCGGGGAAGGCGACCGGGTAGCGCCAACCCTTGCGGTACTCGGTCATCGTGGTCAGATCGAGGAGCGGGCCGCCGGTGCGGGAGAACTCGTCGAAGTCGGGGTCGGCCAGGGCGCGGGTCATCTGCCTGGCGCGGTCGGGACGGAAGTTGACGAAGATCGCCACGTCGCCCGCGGCGACGCCGTCGTAGTCGCCGATCACAGTCGGCTTGACGAACTCGTCGGTCTCGCCCCGCTCGTAGGAGGCCTCGATCGCCTCGGCGGCGCTGATGGCGTGCAGGCCGCGGGCGTGAACGATCGCGTCATAGGCGAGCTTGGTCCGCTCCCAGCGGGTGTCACGGTCCATCGCGTAGTAGCGGCCGCTAACGGTGGCGATGCGGCCGGCCTGCCGCAGCCAGCGCTCCAGCTCGGCGAGGTAGCCGCGGCCGCCGTGCGGCAACGTGTCACGCCCGTCGGTGAAGGCGTGGAAGACGACGTCGGGGACGCCCTCCTGGGTGGCCAGCTCAATCGTCGCCTCGATGTGCTCCCAGCCAGAGTGGACACCGCCGTCGGAGACGAGCCCGAGCAGGTGGAGGCGGCCGCGCGGGCTGCGCCGTGCCCGGTCGCAGGCGGCCAGCAGCGCCTCGTTCTCGAAGAAGCTGCCGTCGGCGATCGCGTCGTCGATCCGCGCCAGGTCCTGCTTGACGATCGCGCCCGCGCCGAGGTTGAGGTGGCCGACCTCGGAGTTGCCCATCTGCCCGTCGGGCAGGCCGACGTCGCGGCCCTGCGCCGAGAGCTGCGTATGGGGGTAGGACGCCCAGAGCCGGTCGAAGACCGGCGTCTCTGCCAGCGAGATCGCGTTGCCCGGCCCGGTGGGCGCCAGCCCCCAGCCGTCGAGGATGACCAGCGCCAGCGAGGGTATCTTCAACGCCGAGCCTTCCGGTGCGAGTTATGTACGCATGGCGACCAAAAGTCGCACCGGAAGCTCATGCGGCCTCCACGATGGCGGCGAAGTCCTCGGCATCCAGGCTCGCCCCGCCAACCAGAGCGCCGTCGATGTCGGGCTGGGAGAGCAGCTCGGCCGCGTTGCCGGGCTTCACCGAGCCGCCGTAGAGGATCCTCACCGCATCCGCTTCCGCGCCCTGCTGGCGCAGCACGTCGCGGATGTAGGCGATCGTCTCCTGCGCCTGCTCGGGGGTCGCGGTGCGGCCGGTGCCGATCGCCCAGATCGGCTCGTAGGCGATCACCACCTCGGCCAGGCGGACCGGCTCGACCCCGGCCAGGTCGGCATGCAGCTGGCGCTCTAACACGCCGTCGGTCTGCCCGGCGTCGCGCGCCTCCTCGCTCTCACCGACGCAAAGGATCGGCTCGAGGCCGGCGGCCAGTGCCGCCGGCACCTTGCGCGCCAGGGCCTCGTCGGTCTCTTTGAAGTACTGCCGCCGCTCGGAGTGACCGAGGACGACCGCCTCGATGTCAAGCTCGACCAACATCGTGGCCGAGACCTCGCCGGTAAAGGCGCCCGATTCCTCCTCGTGCATGTTCTGGGCAGCGACTTTGACCGCGGTGCCGTAACGGCGCTCCACGACGGCGGTCAACGCAGTGAACGGCGCGCAGATGACGACGTCGTGCTGGGTCGCCGCGATCCGCGGCAGCAGTGCGTCGACGAACTGCGCCGCCTCGGCGGCGGTCTTGTGCATCTTCCAGTTGGCGGCGATGTAGGGGGTGCGATCAGGCATCTTGCAGCGCTTCCACCCCGGGCAGCTTCTTTCCCTCCAGCAGCTCCAACGACGCCCCTCCTCCGGTTGAGACCCAGTCCACCTCGTCGGCAAGCCCAAAGTCGTGCAAAGCCGCGACCGAGTCGCCGCCGCCGACCACGGTCGTCCCCGGCGCGGCGGCGACCGCCTCGGCGACCGTCCGCGTCCCCGCCGCGAAAGGCTCCAGCTCGAAGGCGCCCATCGGGCCGTTCCACAGCACCGTGCCGGCGACACCGATCGCCTCGGCGTAGGCGGCCGCGGTGCGCGGGCCGACGTCGAGGCCCATCCAGCCGTCCGGCACCTCGACCTCCTCGCTCTCGCGGCGCTCGGTGGCGGCGTTGAAGCTCTCGCCGAGGACTAGGTTAACCGGCAGAGCCAGCTCGCAGTTGGATGACTCGGCTTGCCGCAGCGCCTCCTCGGCCAGCTTCACCCCCTCCTCCTCGACCAGCGAGTCGCCGGTCGGGATTCCCTGGGCGCGGAAGAAGCTGAAGCACATCGCGCCGCCGATCAGGATCCGGTCGGCGACTTCGAGAAAGCGGTCGATGACGCCGACCTTGTCGGAGACCTTGGCTCCGCCGAGCACCACGACCAGCGGTCGCTGCGGCGAATCGACTACCCGGGTCAGCTCAGTCATCTCGCGCTCCAGCAGCAGCCCGGCGTAGCCGGGCAGGCGGTGGGCGACGCCCTCGGTGCTGGCGTGAGCGCGGTGGGCTGCACCGAAGGCATCGTTGACGTAGAGGTCGGCGAGCCCCGCCAAGGCACTGGCGAGCTCGGCGTCGTTCTCGGTCTCGCCGGGCATGAAGCGCACGTTCTCCAGCAGCAACAAGTCGCCCGGGCTCAGGCCCGCGGCCATCGTCGAAACATCATCGCCAACCACCGCGGGCGCCAGCTTCACCTCGCCGCCGAGCAGCTCGCCCAGCCGCTCGCCGACCGGTCGCAGCGACAGTTCCGGATCGGCCTTCCCCTTAGGCCTGCCGAGGTGGGAGACCAGGATTACCGCCGCGCCGCGCTCGCGCAACAGCTCGATCGTCGGCAGTGCCGCGCGGATGCGGGTGTCGTCCGCCACTCGCCCACCCTCCAGCGGCACGTTGAAGTCAACCCGGACCAGCACCCGCCTGCCCGCGACATCGGCGTCGCGGACGCTCTTCTTCGCGAAGCTCATCGCCGGCCCGGCGGGCTCAGAGGACCTTGCCCGCCAGCTCGACGCAGCGGTTCGAGTAGCCCCACTCGTTGTCGTACCAGGCGACCGCCTTGATCATGCGGCCGTCGCCGATCGCCATCGTCTGCTCGGCGTCGAAGATCGAGGAATGCGGGTCGCCGACGATGTCGGTGGAGACGATCGGGTCCTCGGTGTAGGCGAGGATTCCCTTCAGCGGCCCTTCGGCGGCGGCCTTGACCGCCGCGTTGACGGCCCCCGGCTCGGTCGGGTTGGAGGGCGCGAAGACGAGGTTGACGACCGAACCGGTGGCGACCGGGGCCCGCATCGCCAAGCCGTTCAGCTTGCCGTTCAGCTCCGGCAGCACCAGGCCTACCGCCTTCGCCGCGCCGGTCGTCGTCGGGATCAGGTTTAGCGCCGCCGCCCGCGCTCGGCGCAGGTCCTTGTGCGGCATGTCCTGCAGGCGCTGATCAGCGGTGTAGGCGTGGATCGTCGTCATCAGGCCGTGCTCGATCCCGAAGGCGTCGTTGAGCACCTTCGCAACCGGCGCCAGACAGTTGGTCGTGCAGGAGGCGTTGGAGATGATGTGGTGCTGCTCGCGGTCGTAGGTGTCGAAGTTGACCCCAAGGGCGACGGTTACGTCCGGCTCCTTGGCCGGAGCGGAGATGATCACCTTCTTGGCGCCCGCCTCGAGGTGCTTGGCGGCGTCGGCGCGAGCGGTAAAGAGCCCGGTCGACTCGATCACCACCTCGACCCCGAGCTCCTCCCAGGGCAGCTGCGCAGGGTCGCGCTCGGAGAGCACTTCCAGCTCCTTGCCGTCAACCGAGATCGACTTCTCCCCCGCCTCGACCTCGCCGGGGAAGCGACCGAGAATCGAGTCGTAGGCGAGCAGATGGGCGAGCGTGGCCGGGTCGGTGAGGTCGTTGACCGCGACGAACTCGAGATCCGCTCCCGCCGCCTGCGCCGCGCGGTAGACGTTGCGCCCGATGCGGCCGAAGCCATTGATGCCGACCTTCACTGCCATGAACTCGAACCCTCCTGGAATCGTGTTTTGCGAACGCTAGTCACTGCCGATCGTCACCTCGATCTCATACCCATCGGGATCGCTGAGGAACGCCGAGTAGGAACCGGAGCCGTGCGAGCGCCGCTCACCCGGCTCGCTGATGCTCTTGCCGCCAGCGCCGACCCCGGCCTCCCAGGCCGCCTTGACGGCGACGATGCCCAATCCGGAGAAGCTGAGCAGGCCGAAGCCGGGCTGCGGTTCGTGATGGTTGGCGATGAAAAACACCGGCTTGGCGATGCCCCATCCGATCGTCCCTTCCTGGTCGAAGTGGCGCCGCCAGCCCAGCGGCGCGAGCAGCGCGTCGTAGAAGGACGCGCTGCGATCGAGGTCTGCGACCTCCAGGAGAACGTGGTGCAACATCGGGCCAGGAGGCTATACGGGCGCCCCGGCGCCGGGTCGGCCGACCGGCCGGGACGAAGACTGCATTTGCCACCCATGAGGGGGTCAATTGCAGTCTTCATCAACCGGAGCGTGGGGTCCAACGGAAGTACCTGGCGGCGAGCAGCAATCCGGCCAGGCCCCAGGCGGCCACCGCTGCCAGATTGCCCCACTCGAAGCCGGCGGCGCCGCCGGCCGGCACGTAGGCACCGAAGAAGGCCTCGAAGAAGTGGCGGATCGGGAAGGCATCGGCGAAGTGGATGACGCCGCTCGGCAGCTCGTCGCTGGGGATGAAGACGCCGGAGAGGAAGTAGAGCGGCAGCAGCAGGGCGTTGATGATCGGCGCAGCGGCATCCTGCGAGGGAATCGCCGCGGTCAGGGCGATGCCGAGGCAGGAGAACGAGGCGGCGCCGACGACCAGCGTGACGACGATCGCCGGTAGCTGCTCCCAGGGGATCGGAACGCCGTAGGCGAGGCGGCCGAGGGCCGCGATCAGCACCAGCATTAGCAGCGCGACGACGATCGAGTTGCCGACCCGGCCGGCGATGAAGACCCAAGACGGCATCGGGGTGCCGCGGCCGCGCTTGAGGCGACCGTCCTCGCGGGCGATCACAAGCGACATCGCCAGTGACTGCATCGTCGCCGAGATCACCGAGAGGGTGATGATCGCCGGCACGTAGTAGGTCGTCGTCTCGATCCCGCCCCGCACGTCAACGGTCTCGTCGCCGAAGACGGTGGCGAAGATCAGCAGCAGGATGACCGGGAAGGCGACCGTGAAGAAGACGGAGGCGGGGTTGCGCCAGAAGGTCTTCTGGTCGTAGCGGAACTGGTGGGCGACGAGGGCTAGCCCGCTCATTCGGAGCCCTCCGAGGTGAGCGAGAGGTAGACGTCCTCAAGGCTGGGTCGGGTCACTTCGAGGTTTTCGAGATCGAATCCACGCTGCAGGGCCCAGCCGGTCAGCTCGTTCAGCGTCGCGACCGGCGTGCTGGTGTCGAGCGAGACGGTCCGGCCCCCGTTTGCGGCAGCAGCGGCGGCGACCGGCAACTCACCCATAGGCACCCCGTCCGGCAGCCGGAAGCTGACGGTCGCCGCTCGGTTCTCACGGTCGCCGAGATCCTCAGGGCTTCCGCTGGCGACCACTTCGCCGGCGGCGATGATCGTCACCCGGTCGGCCAGCCGCTGCGCCTCGTCCATGTAGTGGGTGGTGAGGAAAACGGTCTTGCCCAGGTCGCGCAGACCGGCGATCGTCTCCCAAGTCTGACGGCGCGCCGAGGGGTCGAAGCCGGTCGTCGGCTCGTCGAGGAATAGCAGTTCGGGGTCGCCGATCAGCGCCATGCCGACATCGAGGCGACGCTGCTGGCCGCCCGAAAGGCTGCCCGCGCGAGCGTCGGCCTTGGCTTCCAGCCCGACTAGTTCGAGGACATCGCCGGTCGACCGCGGAGTACGGTAGTAGCCGGCGTAGAGCTCGAGCGACTCACGCACCGTCAGGTAGGGGTCGAGCCGGCAGCTCTGTAGGACGACCCCGATCCGCTCGCGCCAGCCGCGGTCCGCCCGCTCGGGGTCCTCGCCGAGCACACTCACCTCGCCGGCGCCGCGCCTGCGGTAGCCCTCGAGGATCTCGACGGTCGTCGTCTTGCCGGCGCCATTGGGACCGAGGAATGCGAAGACCTCACCCCGCCGCACCTCGAGGTCGATGCCGCGCACCGCCTCGACCTCGCCGTAGCTCTTGTGCAGGCCGCGAACTGAGATGACCGTTTCTGACAAGACGGCCGATTCTAAGTCGACGCGGGTCGGGGGAGCCTCGACCGAGCCTCCCCGCTGTTGCGAGGGCGAGGCTCTCCCGACCCGGGGCCGTCGAGCTCGACGTCGCGGTGCTTGACCCGCACGATCGTGTCGTCGCGTCTCTCGAGGGCGCGGCGGATGCGATCGGCGACCGTGACCGAGCGGTGCCGACCGCCAGTGCAGCCGACCGCGATCGTCAGGTGGCTCTTACCCTCGGCGACGTAGGCCGGGACGAGGAACTCGAGCAGGGGCAGCAGGCGACCGTAGAACTCCCCCGCTTGCGTCCCCGACTC
Source organism: uncultured Solirubrobacterales bacterium (assembly GCA_963844395.1). Taxonomy (GTDB): domain Bacteria; phylum Actinomycetota; class Thermoleophilia; order Solirubrobacterales; family 70-9; genus VRUE01. Next base: position 477,195 of record CAWJNX010000001.1, read on the forward strand.
GACGTACTCGCGCACCGGCTGGTCGAGCCCGGTCTGCGGGCGCAGCTCGTCGACGTAATGGGGATTGGGCAGGAAGCGAACGTCGAGGGTGAGGTCGGCGTCGCGCGGCGGCCCGTTCTTGAAGCCGAAGGTGAGCAGGGTCAGCGCCAGCTTGCCGCCCTCGTGGCGATCCAGCATTTCCTCGGCGATGCGGCGCCGCAGCTCGGCGCTGGTCAGGCCGCTGGTGTCCATAACGACGTCGGCGCGCTCGCGAAGCGGCGCCAGCAGCTCGCGCTCAGCGCGGATCCCCTCGACGATCCTGCCCTCCGGGGCGAGCGGATGGCGGCGGCGCGTCTCCTTGTAGCGATCGAGCAGCGTCTCCTCGTCGGTCTCGAGGAAGAGCAGTTTCGGCTGCAAGCCCTCTGCCTCGAGGTCGTCGAGCACCTGGATCAGATCGTCGAAGTAGTCGCCACCGCGCACGTCGGAGACGACCGCGGCGCGCTCGACCCCGCTCCCGTCGTGGTGGAACAGCTCTCCGAGACTGCCGATCATCCGCGGCGGCAGGTTGTCGACGCAGAAGTAGCCGCCATCCTCGAAGGCGGCGATCGCCTCCGACTTGCCGGCACCGGAGTGGCCGGTGATCACGATCAGATCGACGTTCTTGCCCTCGGTCATGGCTAGCCGATCCTGTGCAGCTGCTCGTGAATCTCGCGCGCCAGCTTGCCCGGCACGCCGGGGACCGCCTCCAGCTCCTCGCGGCTCGCCGCCAGGAACCGCTCGGGGGAGCCGAAATGCTGCAGCAGCGCTCGCTTGCGGATCGGTCCGACGCCTCGCAGGCCGTCCAGCACCGAGCCGGTCATCGCCCGCTCGCGGCGGCCCCGGTGGTGCTCGATCGCGAAACGATGCGCCTCGTCGCGGACCCGCTGCAGCAGCTTCGAGGCCTCCGAGTCGGCGGCCAGATCGAGCGGGACCGGACGGCCGGGGAGGTAGACCTCCTCCTCGCGCTTGGCGAGGGAGACGACGGTGGCGCCGCGCTCGGCGAAGGGTCGCAGGGCGCGCATCGCCGCTGCCAGCTGCCCCTTGCCACCATCGACGACGACCAGCGACGGCAGCGAGGCGAAGCTCTCGTCGCGCTTGCCGTCGTGGGGCGACAGGTCGACCTGCTCGAGATAGCGGTTGACGCGACGGCCCAGCACCTCCTCCATCGAAGCGAAGTCGTCGGACCCGTTATCGCGCGCGCCGCGCACCTTGAACCGCCGGTAGTCCGACTTCTTGGTCGCACCGCCCTCAAAGACGACCATCGAGGCGACGGTGTGCTCGCCGCCGATGTTGGAGATATCGAAGCCCTCGATGCGGACCGGCAGCTCCTCCATCTGCAGCGCCTCGCGCAGGTCGGCCAGCGCGTCGACCCGCCGCTGGCGCCGGTGCTCACGGCGCAGCCGGTCCTGGTCGAGGGCGAGGCGGGCGTTGCGCTCGGCCAGCTCGCGCAGGCGGCGCTTGTCGCCCCGCTCGGCGACCCTCACTTCGACGGGTGCCCCGCGCCGCTCGCTCAGCGCCGTCGCGAGTAGCTCGGCGCGCTCGGCCAGGTAGGGGCCGACGACGATCGTCCTCGGTACCGCTGGCGAGGCCGAGTAGTACTGGCCGATGAACTCCTCGGCGACCTCGGCCGGCTCGCGCTCGGCCTGGTTGTCGAGGTAGAAGCTCTGCCGCTCGGCGAGGATGCCGTCGCGCACCTGGAAGACCTGGGCGTTGGCGTCGGTTGCCTCGACCGCAACCCCGATCAGGTCGATCGCCCCGACCGAGCCGCCGGTCACCTGCTGGCGCTCGAACAGCGACTGGATCGCCTTGAGCCGGTCGCGGTGCAGGGCGGCACGCTCGAACTCGTGCGCCGTCGCCGCCACCTCCATCTTCGCCTCCTCGTTGGCCTCGACCTGGCGGTAGCGGCCGGAGAGGAAGTCAACGATCGCGTCGATGTTGCGTCGGTACTCCTCCTGGCTGACGTAGCCGACACAGGGCGCCCCGCAGCGCTTTATGTAGTAATCGAGGCAGGGGCTGCCGGAGCGACGGCCGGGTTCCTTCCCCTCGCAGGTGCGGAACTGGAACAGCTTGCCGAGCAGGTCGAGCGTCTCCCGCACCCGCTTGGCGCTTGAAAAAGGCCCGAAGTAGGCGCGGCCGGAACGGTGCTTCTCGCGGGTGAAGTAGACCCGCGGGTAGTCCTCGTCGAGGCTGACGCAGACGTAGGGGTAGGACTTGTCGTCGCGCAGGCGAATGTTAAGCCGCGGGCGATGACGCTTGATGAAGCTCTGCTCGGCGAGCAGGGCCTCGGCCTCGTTGGCGGTGACGAGGAAGTCGATGCGGTCGATGCGCGAGGTGAGACGGGGCTCGCCACCCGAGAAGTGCGAGGAGATCCGCTTGCGAATCGAGCGCGCCTTGCCGACGTAGAGCAGCTCGCCGCGTGCGTCGTAGAAGAGGTAGACGCCGGCGGAATCGGGCAGGTCTCGCCGCTGCTGTGCGATTCGCTGCTCGCGAGAGGGCTGTGCGTCGCTTTCGCTCATCGGTCAAAGGGTAGGCTCCTGGCCAGCCGGCCAAGCGCGACGCCCGACACGGAGAGCGAGATGACCACCCAGACCATGAACCCACCAGAGCTGAAGACGCTGCGAATCGAGATCGACGGCGAGATCGGCACCCTCACCCTCGACCGGCCCGACGCCTTCAACGCGATGAGCCCCGAGATGATCGGCGAGCTGACCGTGGCCTTCGCCTGGCTCGCCGACCTGGCGCCGCTGCGAGCGCTGATCATTACCGGGTCCGGCAAAGCGTTCTGCGCCGGCGGCGACGTCAACTGGTTCAAAACCGGAGTGACTGACGAGTCGATCGACCTTCCTTCGCAGGTGCGGCGAGGTGCCGAGGCGCTGCACCAGGCGATCGTCAACCTGCGCCGCATTCCCTACCCGGTGATCGCCGCGGTCAACGGCCCGGCGGCGGGGGCGGGATTCTCGCTGGCACTGGCCTGCGACACGCGGATCGCCTCCGAGGCGGCCTTCTTCGCCTGCGCCTACGGCCGGATCGGCGCCTCCCCCGACGGCGGCATGACCTACTTCCTGCCACGTGTGGTCGGCCCAAGTCGAGCGTTGGAGATTCTCCTTAACGACCCCAACATGAACGCCGAGAGCGCGCTCGCCGAGCATCTCGTGGCCGAGGTTGTGGCGCCCGACGAGCTGATGGACCGGGTCAGGGCCAAGGCCGAGAAGCTCGCCGCCAAGGCGCCCCACTACGTGAAGATGTCCAAGTTCCTCTGCGGCCAGAGCATCGAGAACAGCCTCACCGAGCACCTGCAGCTGGAGCGGCACGGGATTGCCGACAGCATGGCGACCGAGGACCTGCGCAGTGGAGTGACCGCCTTCTTCGGCGGCGAGGAGCCGGTGTTCGGGGGCCGCTGAGCCCGGCCCCCGGTTTTACGCTCGCCATTCCGGTTACAGTGCCTACGAGCCTCGCTTCCAAGGAAAGGATTCGCCGATGAAGAAGGTCGCCACCCTGCTAGCCCTCGTACTCGCCTCGGCCGCGCTGGTCGCCTGCGGGGACGACGACGGCACTACGACGACGCCGACCGATACCGGCGGCGAAGCGACCAACGGCGCCACGACTGAAGGTGGAGGGGGCGCGGGAGGGGGCTCGACGATTCAGATCGAAGCCGATCCGGGCGGCGGCCTCGCCTTCACCAGCGACAACCTGACCGCTGAAGCCGGAGCAGCGACGCTCGAGTTCAACAATCCGCAGCCGGTCGGTCACGACGCCGACATCGAAGACGAAAGCGGCAAACTCGTCGCCGAGACCGACGTGATCACCGAAAGCTCCGACAGCGCCGCGATCAAAGACCTGAAACCGGGCGAATACACCTACTTCTGCTCAGTCCCAGGCCACCGCGAAGGAGGCATGGAAGGGACTTTGACCGTCGAGTGAGGACGGTCCCTGGCCGGCGCATATCGGCGTCCTCAGTCGCTCGCGTGCAGAGAGCACGCCACGCTCCCTGCGTCCTTGATCTGCTTGGCCAGGAACCGTCTGGTTCAGGCGGACACGACACGGGTGACCGAGTCCCCCACGAAGCACGGCTTCTCGTTGCCCTCGACTTCGAGGGTGAAGCGCGTGACGACCTCGTACCAGCCGCCGCCCTTCTCGTTGACCGAGACAACCTCGGCCTTGCCGCGGACCTTGGCATCGACGGGAACCGGGGCGGGGAAGCGGATCTTGTTCCAGCCGTAGTTGACGCCGAGCGCGAAGCCGCTGGAGGAGATCATCTCCTTGCGGAAGCCGTTGACGAGGGAAAGGGTCAGGTTGCCGTGGGCGATCGTCGTGCCGAAGGGGCTCTCGCTCTTGGCCCGCTCGACGTCGACGTGGATCCACTGGTCGTCGCCGGACAGCCGGGCGAAAGTGTCGATGTCCTCCTGGGTCACGGTGCGCCACTCGCTCGGCCCGATCTGCTGGCCGATCAGCGCCCGCATCCCCTCGACGCCCTGTACCTCGACGGTTGCCATCGGGCCGCAGTCTAAACCGGCGGCGGCGGCCACCGCTCGACGCGCAGCTCCGGCATCGGGAAGTGCCTGGCGTTACCGGTAGCGAGGGGAGTTCCCTGCAGTGCGGCTCCAGCCGCGATCAGCGTGTCCGCCATGTCCAATGTGATGCCCTTTGCTCCGAATTCACGTCGCCAATGCGCGCTGAGCGCCGCCTCGCTCTGGCCGATCGGAACTACCCTGAGGGCGGCGAGGAGATCGAACGTCCTGCGCTCCTCGGCTGGTCGCATACCCCGGAGGACACCGTGGACGGTGACCGGCGAGACGAGGAGGGGCCTTCGCGCTGGTAGATCTGCGGTGTAGTCCGCTCCGCGGAGCAGGTCGATGACGACGCTGGTGTCGAGGAAGAGCGGCACCTCAATCCAGAGGGCGGCGCCTGTAGTTCTCGAGCTTGCGATCGAAGGTCTCGCTCTCTCGGCGATTCTCCTCGCGGATCCACTCCGGCGTCATATACGGAGCGAAATCCGGCATCGATCCCCTGAGGCGCTCGAGCGCCTCCAGGCGACGCGTGTCTTCGTCCACCCTCGCTTCGATGGCTTCGCGGATGAACTGGCTCCGGCCACGTTTGCCGACGATCGCGTTGACTTCCTTGATCACATCCTCGTCGAGAACTACATGCAGGCGCATAGGCACAATGTTAGCCCACTGAGTTTTTCATGCCACCAACCTGACTTCGAAGCTTGGAGCGGCGAAGGTGCTTGCGCCTCCCACCAGGGCGAGAACGCGGGTGACGTAGGCCTGTGTCTCCGGGTAAGCCGGGATGCAGTCGCAGCCTTCGACTGCGCCGGGGCCGGCGTTGTAGGCGGCGAGGGCGAGGGCCGGGTCTCCGAACTGGCCGAGCAGGTCCGACATCAGGTGGGCTTGGGCATCGATTGCGGCCTCCGGGTCGAAGGGGTCGTCGAGGCCGTAGGCGGCGGCGGTCGAGGGGATGAACTGGGCGATGCCCTGGGCGCCCGCCGGTGACGATGCATAAGGGTTGAAGTTCGACTCGGCCATCAGCTGGGCGGCAAGCAGGGCGGCCGAGACGTTCCACTTGGCAGCGGCGCGGAGCAGAGGTGCCCGGAAGCGACCAGGCACGAACGAGGGCAGGCCCGCGGTGCCCGCGAAGGCGCCGTCTCCCCTCCCACCCGTACGAAGCGCGCCCGCCCCTGTCCCCCCCACCGCGTTACCCGCCGCCGAGCAGGGAGCCGGTCCCGAAGTCAAGCCGTAATGCCAGGCCTCCCACGAGTAGCGCTGGAGGAAGCCGAAGCGGGTCGCGTTGGCGGCCAGCCAGCCGTAGGCGGATTCGGGCCCGAGGTCCAGCTCGGTGGCGCAGCGGTGCAGGGACTGTCCCGGCGGCGCCACCCACCTCGGGTCCGGATTGGCTGCGAACAGCGCCGCCTGCTCGGCGTCGGAGCGGAAGCCCGAGCTGACCAGGAGGGCGAGGCCCGCCTTCGATGCCGCGGCCGCCAGCCGGTCGAAGGCGGCGGCGACGTCGGGACGCATCCCCTCCCCCTGTCGGTAGACGAGCGGGCCGCTGTAACCGCCGCCCGTCGCCATCGCCTGGGGCGCAACGCCGCCGCTCGCCGGCGCGCCTGCTTCGGCGACTGCTGAAGCCTCGACCTCACCCGCGATTCCGCCCACCTCCAGATCGGCGATGAGAGCTGCCTTGGCTCGCACCGGGGCGAACGAGCCGGCGTCGGGGAAGGACACGCGCACTCGTCGCGGCGCGACCCCGTTCGCCTCTGCGATCTCCAGCGCGGCCGTCCGGGCGCGAGCCAGGTAAGCGGCCTTCGCGAGGTGACGCGGGTTCGGCAAGCCGTTCGGCAGGGTCGGCGGCGAGAGCAGACGCGACAGGTCGTCGCGCATCGAACGAGCCGCCGAGATCGCGGCCAGATCGGCGGCCCGCTGCGCCCTTCCCTTGCCGGTCACCGCCCCGGCGATCGCGACGAGCGCAAGCGCCCCGGCAATCAGGACGAATGCCCCGCCCAGCGCCAGGATCAGCGCCTGGCCCTCCTCGCCATGACTCGTCCCAGTAATCGCCCGGGTCCGTTTTTCCACGCTGAGTCGCATGCCCGCACCCTGCCGGGGCCAGACGCACGCGTGGCGCGCTCAATCAAAAAAGTCAGTGAAAGGAATGTGTCCGATCAGGAACCGATGTTAACGACCTCTAGCAGCCCCCCGAGCCCCCGCATGTCTTCGGCGTTCATCGTGTAGAGGGGCAGCGCATGGGCAAGCGCGGTGGCGGCGATCATCAGGTCGACGGCCCGGGCGCCGCGGGCTTTGCGTCCATGGGCCGTGATCGCGGCATAGATCTGACCATAGGCGCGCGCGCAGTTCGGATCGAACGGAAGGGATTCGACCTCGCCCTCGTAGCGTTGGAGACGATCCTGCCTTCTCGCTCGCTCCAGATCGTCCGCGGCGGCATGAGGGCCGGAGGTGAGCTCGGCGAGCGTCAGCGCCGAGATCGAAGTCCTGTCGGGAAGCAAAGCCGGATCCAACCCACCGAGAGCGATCACGACGGAGGTGTCAAGCAAACCGCGCCCTTCGGGCGCCTCAGCCACGAGGCGTAGGATCCTGATCGACGTAGGCGTCGATGTCGGTTCGAAACCGCTCGTAATCGACGTGTGGCGCGCCCTCGAAGGCCGCGAGCAGGGCGTCCTTCGGGATGATCTGGCGACGCCGAACCGGACGCAGTTCACCGACCGGCACCCCGTTGCGAGTAACGATGAATTCCTCGCCCCGGTCGAGCTCTCTCATTATCTCGCCGCTCTTGTTGCGCAGTTCGCGCTGGCTCAGCTGCCTCATCCTCTGCAGCGTAGCACCTGTGCGACGGAGCTTTCGCATCTTCGAGCAACCGCTCGACCAACCGATCCGGCAGCCCATTCAGCGACCCAGCGCCCAGCAGAGCCGCACGTGCGGCGAGCCAGGAGATTGGGCGCTTGAGGACGGCGACCGCTATCCCGCGCTCCATCAGCTCGCGGGCGGTGAGTGCGGTGAGGGCGCGGTCCTCGGCGAGGTCTGCGCGTAGGAGCGCTGCCGAGGCACGGAGCCGCGGTTCCTCCAACGCCGGCTGCAGAAGACGGGGTGGCAGGTGGATGACGGCGATCGAGTCGCGCACGGTGGGCAGCGCGGCGCTGATCTGCTCGATTCCGCCTTGGTCGGAAGGCAGCGTGAGGTGACAGAACCGTCCCCTTGAGGCGAGACCGGCGATCGGGAGATGTGCGGCCAGCCGCTCCTCCAGCTCTCGTGCCGCGGCGGTCGCGATCAGCGAGGGGCGCGGCGCGTTGCCTTCACCGAGGTCGATCAACAGGCCGGCACGATCCGGCTCCGAGCCGATGCAGGCGAGCGCCGCGGCTGCCGCTCTCGCCCCGGTCGCGGCGCCGACCCCGGTGACGAGAATGGTTCGTCCGGCACCCGGCTGGCTCGCGAGCCGTCTGGCGTTCGGCCGGCTCGCCAGGGAATGGTGTCCCGCCCGATCTGTCACTTCGGTCTCGCTGCGGCGGACGAGGTGACTGTGAGGCGATCGGCGACAGCAGCGAGGAGCGACGGCGGGCGTACCCTCACGGTTACCTGCCGGCCCTTCACCGAGACCTCGACATCGTCCTCGGCCCAGCCCGGCAGGGCGGCCCGGGCGGCCTCGTTCGCTGAGTCGCCAGCGGCCAGCGCAAGCGCCCCCGCCTCGGCGGCGCCGTCGCAGAGCGTCAGGGCGTAGCCGGTGACGAGCAACTGCAGTGCGATCAGGCCGGCCAGCAGCAGTGCGGGAAGAGCCGCCACCAGCTCCACCGACGCCTGACCCTTCTCCCTACCCATCGCCCCCACCGAGCCTCGCCTCTGCGCTGACCGCCAGCCGCGGCATCGCGGGCAGCAGGCGGGGGATCCGTACTCGCACCATGACGGCGTCGGAGTCGCTTACCTCCGCGCCCACTCGCATCGAAGGCGGCAGCGCCCGGCGCGCCGCCGCCTTCGGATCGCCGCCGACAAGTGCTGCGCGAGCGCCGGCTCGCGCCGCGACGCCCGCCGACCACAGCGCCTGCCCGGCCAGGGCGAGCTGTGCCGCGACCAGGACCGCCAGCAGCAGGAACGGGACCACCGCGATCAGCTCGACCGAGGCGGTTCCGCCCTCCCTGCGAAAGCTGCTGGCGGCCTGGCGCGACACACGACGACCGTCCCAGGGTCAAACGCACGCGTGGTGCGCACAAACGAACAATTCAGAGACTCACGTGTGCCGATTCAGTAGGTGCGGGTCTCGATCCAGATCCGCCAGATCGCCGCTATCGAAGCGCCGAGGAGGAGGAGCCAGGCGAGAGTGCCCATGCCGCTCGAGCGCATCTCGTCGCTGCCGGCAATCAGCAGGGCAATCAGGCCAAGTGCTCCGTAGAGGATCGCTCGACGGCCGTTGCTGAGCGTCGCCAGCGTGAGCTGGTTCTGGCGACTGAGCACGAAGATCGTCCAGGCGATCGCCGCCAGGAAGCCCATCGTGATCGCCGTAAGCACGGCCTCGGCCACATTGCCCCCGCCCGGGACGAGAGCGACCGCAAGCGCGAGCAGCATGACGATCACGGCGTTTCGCAGGGTCCGCATGGGTGAATCCTACGCGGCTACTTGCTCATCATCACGAGCATCCCGACGGCAACCGCGCCTAACGTTGCCGTCAGGGCAAGGGCACCGACCGCGGCCGCGGCGCCCGCCGCGACCGGGCGTTCGCTGCGGCTGAGGTTGACGAAGCGGGCCGCGCCCCAGATCGCGATCGAAAAGATGACGGTGATCCCGACCCCGCCGACCGTCGCCGCGGCGACGGTCTGCAGCAGCTCCTTGGTCTCAACGACGACGGCGAGCATCAGGTCACCGGCACCGGTGAACCCTGGCGGGAGCGGCGTACGAACGCCAGGGCGATCAGCGACAGCGCCGCCAGGGAGATCAGCACGGGTCCCAGGGCTCCCGTACCGAAGGCATGGCTGATCCCGTACGTGACGCCGCCGATCGCCGCGGCAGCGGGCAGGGTCAGCAGCCAGGCGACGAAGATGTTGCCGGCGACGCCCCAGCGCACCGCGGAGAGCCGCTTGCCGGCGCCGGCGCCCATCACGCCGCCGTTGATCACGTGGGTGGTCGAGAGCGGAAAGCCGAAGTGGGTCGAGGCGAGGATCACCGCGGCGCCGGCGCCCTGGGCCGAATAGCCCTGCGCCGCATCCATCTTGATGATCCGGGTGCCGGTGGTGCGGATGATCCGCCAGCCGCCGCTGTAGGTGCCGAGGGCGATCGCGGTCGCCGCCGAGGCGATCACCCAGAAGGGCGGGTCGGCGTCGGCGCCGAGCGTGCCGTTGGCGATCAGCGCCAGGGTGATGATCCCCATCGTCTTCTGCGCGTCGTTGGTCCCGTGGGCCAGGGCCAGTAAGCCGCCGGAGACGATCTGGCCGTAGCGGAAGCCCCGAGTCACCGTCCCCGGGCGCTGCCGGCCGACGATTCGGTAGACGATTCCGATCCCGATGCCGGCGACGGTGAAGGCGAGCAGCGGCGCGACCACTGCGGGGATCAACACCTTGCCGACCACTCCGTCGACGAGCACCGCGTCGAGGCCCGAGGCGACCACCGCGGAGCCCACCACACCGCCGATCAGGGCGTGCGACGAGCTGGACGGCAGCCCGAAGTACCAGGTGATCAGGTTCCAGGCGATCGCCCCGATCAGTCCAGCGAAGACCACCGTGGGCGTGATCACCGCCGCGTCGACGACATCGTTGGCGACCGTGGCCGCGACCGAGATCGAGATGAAGGCACCGGCGAAGTTGAGCAGCGCCGCGAAGGCGATCGCCACCTGCGGGCTCGCCGCCCGGGTCGAGATCGAGGTCGCGACGACGTTGGCGGTGTCGTGGAACCCGTTGGTGAAGTCGAAGGCGAGGGCAGTGCCGACGACGATGACGAGGATGATGTCCGAGCTCACGAGGGGCCGTTACGAATTCTTGATCACGATGCCCTCGATAATTTGCGCCGCCGTCTCGGTGGCGTCGATCGCGTTCTCGAGCACGGCGAAGATGTCCTTCCAGCGGATCACCACCATCGGATCGATCCCGTTCGAGAACAGCGAGGCGACGGCGTCGCGGGAGATCCGGTCGCCCTCGTTCTCGAGTCGGTGGATCTCGATCCAGTATTTCTCGAGACCCTTGAAGTCGCGCAGGTGCTCGAGTCCCTGGGCGAGCTGCTCGCAGGATGCGACCAGGACCTTGGTCAGCGCCTGTGCCTGCTCCATCGGGGCTTCAATCGCGTAGAGACCGAGGAAGTCGGCCGCCTCCTCGGTGAAGTTGACGATGTCGTCCATCTGGGTCGCCAGCGCGTAGATGTCCTCGCGGTCGATCGGCGTCACGAAGGTCGTGTTGAGGCGCTGGATGATGTCGTGGGTGATCCGGTCGCCCTCCTGCTCGGCCTTGAGGATCTCCCGGCCGAGGTCTTTGGAGTCGGGCCAGGTGCCCATCATCTCGTCGAGCTGCCGAGTGGCGCGGAGGGTGTTCTGGCCGGCCTCGATGAAAAGGTCGAAGAAGGTGCGATCGCGGGGCAGCAGCGAGAAGCGGGCCATCGCGGCAATCTTATTGGCGGCCCCGGCCGGCGGGCACGGTCAGCTCGCCGCCGCGGCCAGCTGCTCGGCCGCCCGTGCGGCATGGCGCTGGCGCAGCTCCTCCTGAACGCTGCGCGACTCCCCGGCGGCCGGCTCGTGGCGCGTCCAGACGCCATCGGGGCTCAGCTCCCAGGCGTTAGCGTCGTCGGCAAAGCTTCGCTCGAGGACGTCGAGCAGCTCCAGTCGTAGGTGCTCGTCTTCGACCGGCGTCACCAGCTCCACACGACTATCGAGGTTGCGCGGCATCAGGTCCGCCGAGCCGGTCAGGACCCGCGTCTCCTCGCCGCGCCGAAAGGCGTAGATCCGCGAGTGCTCGAGGAAGCGGCCGACGATCGAGACGACGCGAACGTTCTCCGAGAGCCCCGACACCCCCGGGCGCAGGCAGCAGATGCCGCGCACGTTGAGATCGATCCTTACACCCGCCCGCGCCGCCTCATACAGCGCCTGGATGCAGCGGGCGTCGACCAGAGCGTTCATCTTCAGCCCGATCCAGGCCTCCTCGCCGGAACGGTGCGCTGCGACAGTCGTCTCGATCTCCTCGAGGATGCGATCGCGCATCGTGGTCGGCGAGACCAGCACCTTGCGGTACTCGGCAGGCCGGCCGTATCCCGTAAGGAAGTTGAACATCTCGGCGACGTCGGCGCCGATCTCGGGGTCGGCCGTGAATAGGCCCAAGTCGGTGTAGAGGCGGGCGGTGGTCGGGTTGTAGTTGCCGGTCCCGATGTGCACGTACTCGCGCACCCGGTCGCCCTCGCGGCGGGCGACGAGGATCGCCTTGACGTGCGTCTTCAGCCCCGGGATGCCGTAGACGACGTGGACCCCGGCCTCCTCCAGCGACTTGGCCCAGTGGATGTTGGCCGCCTCGTCGAAGCGCGCTTTCAGCTCGACCATGCAGACGGCCTGCTTGCCGCGTTCGGAGGCCCGGATCAGCGCCGGCACCAACGGCGAGTCGTCGCTGGTCCGGTACACCGTCTGCTTGATCGCCAGCACGTCGGGATCGGCGACGGCCTGCTCGACGAAGCGCTCGACCGAAGAGGCGAACGAGTCGTAGGGATGGTGGACGAGGATGTCGCCGCGGCGGATCGCCGCGAACATGTCGGCCGGATCGCCATCTTCGCCCTGCAGGCGCGGCTGGGTTACAGGCGACCACGACTCGTAACGCAGCTCGCGGTGTCCGGGAGCGTCGGCGACATCGGTCAAATCGGCGAGGTCGATCAGCCCGTTGACGTCGTAGACCTCGCGGTCTTCGAGCCGCAGAGCGTCGATCAGTTGGGCGCGCAGCTTCAAGTTCATCCCCGCCGCTACCTCCAGCCGCACGACCTCGCCGAAGCGGCGGCGGCGCAACTCGTCTTGGACCGCCTGCAGCAGGTCGTCGGCCTCATCGCTGACCGTGAAGTCGGCGTCGCGGGTGACCCGGAAGTAGCCGTGGTCGATCACCTCGATGCCCGGGAAGAGCGTGTCGAGGTTGGCGGCGATCGCCTCCTCGAGGGGAACGAAGACCTCGTTGCGCTCGCCGACCCGCAGGAAGCGGCCGAGCAGCTCCTTCGGCACCTTGACGCGGGCGATGATCTCGGTGCGGTTCTCGGGGTCGCGCAGCAGCACGCCGAGACTGAGCGAGAGGTTTGAGATGTAGGGGAACGGACGTCCATGTCCGACCACGAGCGGGGTCAGCGCCGGGAAGACCTGCTCGTGGAAGCGGGTGTCGATTTCGTGCCGCTCGGTCTCGCTGGCGCTGTCGAGGGAGACAATGCGGATCCCGTGCTCCTCCAGCTCCGGCCGCAGGCTCCCGTTGAAGCAGTCGTGCAGGCGGCCGTCGAGCTCCAGCACCCGAGCCTGGATCGCGTCGATCAGCTCGCTCGGGGCGAAGCCATCGCTTCCGCGCACGTCCACCCCGGCGTCGAGTTGGTCGAACAGCCCGGCGACCCGGACCATGAAGAACTCGTCCAGGTTGGAGGCGTAGATCGCGCAGAACCTGGCTCGCTCCAGCAGCGGCACGTCGGTGTCCTCGGCAAGTTCCAGCACCCGCTGGTTGAAATCGAGCCAGGAGAGCTCGCGGTTGAAGTAAAGAGCTGGATCGTCGATCGGGCCATCGTACTGCCGCGCCACCTGCTCCTCCTGCCTGTTCAAGCGGCCTGCAGCGCTGCCTGCTCGATCGAGGTGGCGCCGGCCAGGCCGCGCCGGTAGCCGGCCGCGAGCTGCTCCAGCGCCCGCTCCCAGGAGCGGGCCTCGGCAGCCCGCCGTCCCGCTGCCCCAAGGCGCTGGCGCAGCGACGGCGAGGCGGCCAGTTGCAGGATCGCGCCGGCGAGATGGTCGGCGTCGGGGCGGCAGAGGATCCCCGTGTGGCGATTCTCGACCAGCGAGGCGGGGCCGCCCTCCGAGACCGCCACGACCGGCAGCCCACTCGCCCCGGCCTCGAGCACAACCTGTCCGTAGGTGTCCGTGCGGGAGCAGAAGAGAAAGGCGTCGGCGCTGGCATAGGCGCGGGCGAGGTCCTCGCCGTCGAGCCAGCCGAGGAAAGTCGCGTGCTCGCTAAGGCGGGCCCGCAGCTCTCCCTCCTCGGGACCGCCGCCGGCGAGCAGCAGGCGCAGGCGCGGCTCGACCCGGCGCGCCCGCAGGAAGCTCTCCGCGAGGAGGTTGACGCCCTTCTCGCGGGTCAAGCGGCCCGCGTAGAGGATCTTCAGCTCGCCCGGAAAGGCGTCCGGCTCGGCCTTGGCGGGATCGAAGCGCTCGACGTTGACGCCACGCTCCCAGCGGCGAATTCTGCCGCCATCGGCGCCAAGCTCGAGTAGTGAGCGGTCGGCAGCCGGGCTCGGCGAGAGGACGACGCCGGGGGCGGCGTAGAAGGCGCCGAGTGCCGCTCGGGCGGCCAGCTCGAGGCCGCCGTCGCCGCTGCGAAGGGCCGTGTAGGAGGCCAGCTCGGTGTGGTAGCTGGCGACCAGCGGCAGGTGAGCGATGCGGCTGAACAGCGTCGCGGCGATCCCCGCCGGGCCAGGAGCGGTGACGTGGACGGCGTCGTAGCGGCCCTCCGCCAGCGTCTCGAACAGCTCCGGGAGGCCCGGCACCCCTAGTCGCAGCCCATCGTAGAAAGGCACGTCGAGCGTGGCCGCGGCCGGCAGGCGCCGGTCGACCCCGGCGTCGGTGCCGACCACCTCGACCTCGAAACCCGGCACGTCGCGCTCGCGGATCTGCTCGATCGTGTGCGTGACGCCGTGCATCGCATCGATCCCGTCGACGATCACGGCGACCCGCGGTCGCTCTCCAGAACGAGCCGTGAGCTTCGCCTTCTCGGCGCCGAGGAAGGCAGCGGTCGGCGCGTAGGGGACCGCCGGCACGAGCGCGTCGAAGAGTCCGGCGATCGCTGCCGGAACGTCGCCGCCCGAGATCGCCGCCGCGCCGTTTCGCACCGCGGCCCGCAGCTTGCGCTCGTGGACACGGCGGGCGCGGCGGTAGAGGCCGGCGTGCGAGAACTCGTCGGACTGCATGTGGTCGAGCAGCGCCCGCCCCCTCTCCTGCAGGCCCACTGATCGCAGCCAGGCCTCGAGCAGCGCCCGCGCGTCGTCCGGTCCGATGTCGGTCGCTACCTTGCCTGCGCGAACCGCTCCCTGTCCGACAACGCGCTGGGCGATCGTCAGCACCGTCGCAGGGTCGGGCCCGGCTCGACGTGCCGCCTCTTGAGTGCCCATATTGGCCTCTAAGACACGGCACGTCCCGTCCATCTCGAGGGCCCGGGTCGCCAGCGCGATCGCCGCGTGCGCCCATTTGGCGGTGCTGCCCTGTTCGCCACCGGCTTCGGTGTCGCCGCGCCGCAGGTGACTCAGAAACTCTTCCGGCGTGGATGCGGCCGGCGCCTCGGTGTAGGTGCGGCCGATGTCCACGCCGGCGTGGTCGTCGGAGCCGCCGATGGCGATCCCGCCGTGGGTCTCGATGTAGATCACGGCAGGCGCGTTCAGCTCCGGCGCCCGGGAGCCGTTGCGGACCTCCCAGGTTGGGAACAACTCGGCGAGGCGGCGCCGGTGGCGCCGGGTCAGCGGCGCGTCAACGTTGTAGAAGGGGTGCGCCAGAGCGCAGGCGATCTCGTTCTCGTGAAGGTAGGCGGCGCAGGCCTCGACGTCGCCGGCATGTGCCTGCAGCCACTCGTGGTCCCCCAGAGTGATCCCGTAGCAAAGGACGTGCACCGCCTGGGGCTCGCCGGCGAAGCGGGCGGTCAGCTCCTCGGAGACGAAGCAGTCGGGACGGTCGGCCAGCTGGAGGCAGCCGTCGATCGTGTCGTGGTCGGTGATCGTGACGAAGTCCATGCCACGACGCATGGCCAGCTCGTAGACCTCCTGCGGCGGCGTCGCGCACTCGGGCAGGCCAAGCGAGCGCTGCACTCCCAACCGCGAGAGCTGCGAGGCGGTGGAGTGGCAATGCATGTCCACACGGGAAATCATCGGCGTCTCCCTCTGTCACTGATCGTCTGGTCGCTCCCAGATTCGTGGATTAGCAGGGAAAACTTGTGAACCGACGGGGAACGGCCTGTGAAGATCCGGTTACCGGCGCTAGAGCGCCCGCTCGAGCGCGGCCCAGGTTCCCTTCTGGCCCTGGGCTTGCCACAGCTCAGCGAAACGGTGGAAGAGCAGCTCGCGCCGGGTGCGAAGCAGCGTCTCGAGCGACTCGATTCCCGCAGCCATCGGCAGCATCACGTCGCAGTCGTGGATCTCACCCAGGACTCCCTGCAAACGCTTGGCCGCCTGGCGCGCGTTTGCCGCCTCGGGACCGAAGCAGCCCTCGACGATCTCGAGTACGTAGCGCAGGCGCTTCGCGGCAATCCGCATGTCGTGCTGGGCGGGCGCGGCGCCCGGCTCCAGCGCCTGCTCGGCGAGTGAGCGCAGCTCAGCGAGCCTGGTCCGCACGATCTTGGCCGCATTGGGACGCAGCGCCGTCGCCGGATCCAGCCCCTCCACGGCACGGGCCTTCAAGCCGCGGCCGCCTTCGCCAGCTTGCCGAGGCGACGGCGCAGCTTCCTCAGCCGTTTCTGGGCGACCGCCGGCGCCAGCTCCTCGTTGGCCCGTCGCTGCTCCTCGCGAAGGCGATCGATCAGCGCTTCGAGGGCGGGACGATCGGCCACGGCGACACCGGAGGCAAACCCTTCGAGGAACTCGATCGCCACGTCGCGGTCGCGGCGCTCGCCAAGCGCGTCGGCCAGCGCCTTGACCCGCTTCAGGGCCTTGCGCCAGCGCTTGCGCGGGAAGCACTGCTCAAAGACCTCCATCGCGGCGCGCAGCCTCCGCGTCGCGACCCGCATGTCGTGGACGCGTTCGACTTCGCTCGTGTCGAGGACGCCGTGCGAGTGCTCGAAGACCTCCGCAGCTCGCACCTCGACCACCCGGGCTGCCACCCGTCCGAACGACTCCTCGCAGTCGAAGCCAGAAACCTCGCGTGCGCGGGCCACGCGCTCAGCCTAGAGAAGCCCATCCCGGTAGGGGTGGAACGTCTTGTACGAACCCCTACCGGGATGGGCTATGCGGCGAGATGCTGCCGGGAGGAACCGCCCGCGTCGCCGTTGAGCAAGTCGAGGATGACCCCCTCGCGCAGGCCACCCTTGCCGATCTGCAGTGGCTGCCCGAGCAGATCGGAGAGCTTCTCCAGCAGCAGCACCCCGGTGGCGAGAATGCGGACACGTTCGGGGTCCAGCTCGAAGCGGCGCGCCACGTCGGCGGCCGGATCGCTGCAGAGCACCCGTATTCCCCGCTCCAGCGTCTCGTACTCGAGCACCGCCCCGACCAGGCGGCGTAGCGAAGTGGCGCTGCCACCGACGGCGACCGCCTGGGCCGGCTGCTCGACCTCGACCCCGTCGAAGATGTCGTCGATCCGATCGCGGATCTTGCGGATCTCCGCCGCCGAGGGAGGATCAGAGCCGATCAGCTCGTCTGCCAGGACACCGGAACCGACCTTCCACGAGCGCACCGCCTCCACCCCGCCGCGAACGGTGCCGACGATCACCTCGCTTGAGCCGCCGCCGACGTCGACGACGCCGATCTTGCCCTCGACCGGATGCCCGAGGCCCTTGGTGGCACCGATGAAGGAGAGCCTCCCCTCCTCCTCGTCGCTGAGGATCTCGATCGGGACGCCGGCTTCGTCGCCGATCTGCTGCGCGACCTCCTCGCCATTGGACGCCTCACGAATCGCCGCGGTCGCCACCGCACGAATCGTCTCCGCCCCCATCTCACGCGCAAGCCGCACCTGAGTCGCCACCACCTCCGCGACTTCCCCAATCTTCTCCGGCGGAACGCCGTCCTCAGCGACCGCCTTGCCGATCCGCGTATAAGCCCGCTGCTCCATCACCTTCTTCAACTGCCCATCGACAGGCTCCGCCACGAGCAAGCGCGTCGTATTTGACCCAATATCTATGGCGCCGCAGAGCATGAGGGGGTGTTCCGGATATTCCCAGGCACGTCGGATTCGAACCGCATATCGCGCGGGTGGCGTCGGGGTGGGGGGTTTTCCGCCGCCCGAAGGCTGCGGAGGGCAAGGCCTCATCCCTGCAAGCGAAACCGTCCCGGCGCCCGGAGCAGCGCGTAGGGCAAGGAAGGCCCCCCACCCCGACGCCAGGCCCCGCGCGCCTATTCGCTCGGGTGCGAAGCGTCCTCGAACTCTTTGAACAAACCGGTAACCACGAAGGCGACCTGCTCGCCGATGTCCACGGCGTTGTCGCCGATCCGCTCGATCGCCCGCGCCGCCAGCAGCATCGTCATCGCCCACTCCCGCTTGTCGGCGTCGTCGCCGATCGCCAGCGCCCGGGCGAAGCACTCGCGGTTGAGGTTGTCGACGACGTCGTCCTGGCGGACGAGGTCGCGCGCCATGCCGACGTTGCGCTCGAGGAAGGCCCGCTTCGCCTGGCTGATCAGCGTTCGGGTCTGCTTCCCCATCATCAGGATGTTGCCGAGCATCTCCGCGTCGGCCGGCGGCTCGTTACCGGTCAGCGGGATCAGCTTGCAGACGTTGACGCACTGGTCGCCCATCCGCTCGACGTTCTTCAGCACGTGCAGGAGGGCCGAGATCAGCCGCAGGTCGGTCGCCACCGGCGACTGCCTGGCGAGCAGGGCGATCAGGCTCTGGTGCACCTCCAGGTAGCGGCCGTCGATGCGGTCGTCGTCGTTGATCACCTGCTGGGCCAGCTCGACGTCTTGCTGCTCGACCGCTTCTCCGGTGCGCTCGAGGGCGTCGCTGACCAGATCCAGACCGCCGAGCGCGCTGGCCTCGAGCTGCTCCAGTTCGGCCTGGTAGTGGACCCGGGTCTGCTCGACCATCGTCCCCATCACCCGACCTTGCCGGAGACGTAGTCCTCGGTGCGCCGGTCGGACGGGTTGGTGAAGATCTTCTCGGTCTCGTCGTACTCGACCAGCCGGCCCCAGCGGTTCTGCTCGTCGGCATCTAGCTCGACCATCAGGAAGGCGGTGCGATCGGAGACCCGCGCCGCCTGCTGCATGTTGTGGGTGACGATTACGATCGAGAACTGCTCCTTCAGCTCGATCATCAGGTCCTCGATCTTGCCGGTCGAGATCGGGTCGAGCGCCGAGCACGGCTCGTCCATCAGGATCGTGTCGGGCTGGACCGCGATGCAGCGGGCGATGCAGAGCCGTTGCTGCTGGCCCCCGGAGAGGCCGAAGGCGTTGTCGTCGAGGCGGTCCTTGACCTCCTCCCAGAGGGCGGCGTTGCACAGGGCCTCCTCGACCGTCGCGTCGAGATCGTCCGTGCGGTTGAGGATGCGAGGACCGAAGGCGACGTTGTCGTAGATCGACTTCGGGAAGGGGTTCGGTTTCTGGAAGACCATGCCGATCAGCTTGCGGACCTGGACCGGATCGACGTTCGCTCCGTAGAGGTCCTCGCCGTGGTAGAGCAGCTCGCCGCGCACCTCGGCGGTGGGGATCAGGTCGTTCATCCGGTTGAGGCAGCGCAGCAGGGTGCTCTTGCCGCAGCCCGAGGGCCCGATCAGGGCGGTGACGTCGTTGCGGTGGATGTCCATCGAGATGTCCTTGACCGCCGCCACGCCGCTGTAGTTGACGCCGACGCCCTTCATCTCGAAGACCGTCTCCCGCTTGCCGGAGCCGCTGCGGAACTCCTCCGGGCGCACGGCGATCGCCGCCCGCTCTGCGGCCGCCTCGCGGGTCGCCCGCCCCGACTGCGATCTGTCTCTCTCCCTCGCCATTCCGTTTCTCACCCTAGTCCACCTACCACCTTTGCTCGTAACGATTCCGTAGCCAGATCGCGAACGAGTTCATCGCCAGAAGGACGACCAGCATCACGATGATCCCGGCCGCCGCCAGCGTCCGGAACTCCTCCTTGGACTCCACCGCGTAGTCGAAGATTTGCACCGGCATCGCCGAGTAGCCGGAAAAGGGGGTCGGATCGAAGGTGACGAAGACGGTCGCGCCGACCAGCAGCAGCGGCGCCGTCTCGCCCAGCGCCCGTGAGACCGCGAGGATCACCCCGGTCGCGATTCCCGGAATCGAAGCAGGCAGCACCTGACGACGGATCGTCTGCCATTTGGTGGCGCCCAGCGCCAGCGATCCCTGCCTGATCGAATCGGGCACCGCCCGGATCGCCTCGCGGGCGGCGATGATCACCATCGGCAGCACCAGCAGCGCCAGGGTCAGTGAGCCAGCCACGAGGATGAGACCGAGGTCGAGCGGGCCGCGCACGATGAAGGCGAGGCCGAGGATGCCGTAGATGATCGACGGGACGGCGGCGAGGTTCTGGATGTTGACCTCGATCAGCCTGTTCCACCAGCGCGTCTTATCGGCGTACTCCTCGAGGTAGAGCGCAGCCCCGATCCCGACCGGGACGACGAAGAGGAGCACCCCGGCGATCAGCTGCAGCGAGCCGAGGATCGCCGTCCGGAAACCGGCTTTCTCCGGGGAGATGGTCGAGGGAGGGTTGGTCAGGAGGTCGAGGCTGAGCGCCGACGACCCCTTGGCAAAGGCCTGGATCAGCAGCGCGAGCAGGCCGGCTAGGGCGATCAGGACCGCCAGCAGGAGCAGGCTGGCGAAGACCGCGTTGCGGATCACGTCGCCGCGGGGCTGATCACGCAGCATCGCCTGCGTCGTCGCCCTCGCGCCGGCCGTGGCCAGGCGGTTGCGCGGCGCTGCCGCTCCCGGCCCGGCAATCACTCGTAGACCTCGCGGTACCTGCGGACGAGGCGAATGCTGATCATGTTCATAAGCAGCGTGATCGCGAAAAGCAGGGCGCCTACCGCGAAGACCGATTTGTAGTCGATCGATCCGGTCGAGATGTCGCCGGTCGCGGTGACGCCGATGTAGGCGGTCATCGTCTGGATCGACTCGACCGGGTTGAGGGTGAAGTTGGGGGTGGAACCGGCCGCCAAGAGGACGATCATCGTCTCGCCGACCGCGCGCGAGATCGCCAGCACGATCGAGGCGACGATGCCCGAGAGCGCCGCCGGGAAGATGACACGGGTCGCAACCTTCAGCTTCGTCGCCCCCATCGCGTAGGCGCCCTCGCGGAGGCCGTTGGGCACCGCCGCCATCGCATCCTCGGAGATCGAGGCGATGATCGGCACGACCATCAGACCCACACCGAGGCCGGCGGCCAGTGCCAGGAACGGCTTGCCGGCGGCGCCGCCGAGGAAGTCCCCTGGCCAGAGCGGCACGATGATCTCGGGCGCGATGAAGGTGACCGCGAAGAAGCCGATCGCCACCGTCGGGATGCCGGCGAGGATCTCGAGCACCGGCTTCAGCGTCCTGCGCACCCGGGGGGCGGCGTACTCGCTCAGGTAGATCGCCGCGCCGAGCCCGATCGGGATCGCGAACAGCATCCCCCAGAGCGCCACATTGAAGGTGCCGGCGACGATCGCCAGCACGCCGAAGCTGGGCGGCTCGAACTGCGGCGTCCAGTCGATTCCGAAGAAGAACTCGCTGGCCGGGACGATCTCGAAGAAGCCGATCATCGGCCCCAGCAGCGAGATGACGATCGCGGTGGTCGTCAGGACCGAGAGGATGCCGCAGAGGGCGAGAAGGCCATGAATGACCTTCTCGCCATAGCGGTGGTTGGGAGCTTCGAGCACTAGCCGAGCTTGGCCGCCACGCTCTTGGACTGCTGGAGCTGTTCGTCGGTCAGCGGGATGAAGCCGACCGCTTCGGCGACGCCATTGACGTTGTCGAGGTAGTAGTCGACGAACGCCTTCACCTCGGGCTTCTTCAGCGCCTCGGCGCTCGGGTAGATCAGCAGCGGCCGGCTGAGCGGCACGTATTCGTCGTTCTGGGCGGTTTCCGCCGAGGGAGCGACACAGCCTTTGCCGCCGTCAACCTCGAGCGCCTTCAGCGTGTCTTCGTTCTCCTGGAAGAAGGAGAAGCCGAAGTAGCCCATGCCGCCCGGTGAGCCCTGGACGCCGGTGACGGTGGCGTTGTCGTTCTCGCCGACGTTGTTGTAGTCCTTGCGCGAGGCGCCCTCCTCACCGTTGATTTCCTCGGTGAAGTAGTCGAACGTGCCGGAGTCGGTGCCGGGGCCGAAGAGCTGCAGGTCCTCATCGAATTCATCTTTGAGGCCGGGGATCTGGCTCCAGCTGGAAAGCTCGGAGTCGGGGCCCCAGACAGCGCTCAATTGGTTGACCGTAAGACAGCTGACCGGGTTGTCGGGATTGACGACCACGGTGAGCGCATCGGTCGCGACGCGAACCTCCTCGTTGACCACGCCGTTCTTCTTGCACGCCGCGACCTCTTCGGGCTCGATCGCCCGCGAGGCGTCGGAGATGTCGGTCTCGCCGGCGCAGAATTTTTCGAAACCGCCGCCGGTGCCGGAGGTGCCGACCGTCACGTTGACGCCCGAGTTCTCTGCTTCGAATTCCTCGGCGACCGCCTCGGTCAGGGGCGCAACCGTGCTCGATCCGTCGATGCGGATCGATCCCGAGAGGTCGCCGCCACCGTCAGCGGTCGATTCGTCGTCCTCTCCGCATGCCGCCACGCCGAATGCGAGGACGCAAGCGGAGGCGATGACCATGAGCCACTTAGAGCTTTTCACTCTTTCTCCTTCTCGTCTGGTTCAACTCCGGCGGCCAGCCAGGAGGCCAGCCTCGTCGCCACACTCGCAGCGGCCCTCAGCCAGCTTGTTACTTGGCTGTATCGCGGATGTGAAAAAGATGTGAAAGGCGCAGGCGGTGTGTTATCCGGCCGCGACGCCGCTGGCGACTGGCTCGGGATCCAGCACCGGGCCTCCCAGCGGGGGCTCGATCGCAGTGGCGCCGTCGATCGGCTCGGGCTCGAAGCGGTAGCCGACCCCGAAGTGGGTGTGGATGTAGCTCCAGCCCGGCGAGAGCTTCTCCAGCTTCTGGCGCAGCTTGCGGATGAAAACGTCGACCGAGCGATCGCCGTGGGCCATCGCGTAGCCCCAGACCCGCTGGTAGATCGCCTCCCGCTCGAGCACCTGGCCGCGCGCGTCGGAAAGGAGCTGCAGCAGCTCGAACTCGCGACGGGTGAGGTCGAGGCTGCTGGCGCCGACGAAGGCCTGGAAGCGGTCGGAGCGGATCTCCAGCTCGCCGGCCATGACCGGGCCGGCTTCGGCCTGCGGACGGGCGCGGCGACGCCGGCGCGAGACCGCTTCGATCCGGGCTATCGCCTCTTCCGGATGGCAGGGCTTGGCGATCCAGTCGTCCACCCCGAGGCGCAGCCCGCGGACCCGCTGCGCGACCGTCGAGCGGCCGGAACAGACGATAACGCCCAGGTCCGGCAGCATGCCGCAGACCTGCTCCAGGTAACTCCAGGCGTCTTCGCCGAGGACCGAGGGATCGACCAGCAGGGCGTTCAGCTTCATCGAGACCAGGTCCTCGGGCGGGATCGCCCCCCCAGGGTGCGCTGCTGCCAGCCGGCCGCTTCCGTGCGCTTGGCCAACACGGTCACGAAGCCGCTGTCGTCGTCGATTACCGCGAGCCTTATGGTCTGCTGTGGATTCACGGTGGGGGCGGGGCGATTGTATGGCCTGCGTCCGTCGGACGGGCATTCGAAACTCCTGCTTTCACAGGTCCTTCACAAGTCAATGCGGAATTTGCGGGGCGGTCGAGGCCGGCCTAGGTTATCCGGATGTTCACCGCAGGTTTATCGAATCTTCACCGCGGGCCTCCGATACGGCGGCAAGATGCATTCCACGAGACTCCTCTCTCGTCGCAAACGGCCCGCCTGCCCCGGGCCGTTTGCATTTCTCCCGGTCGCTCTCTCAAACAGGCGCAACCACGCCGCTCCCGACGAGCGCCAGGACGAAAGCCCCAAGGACGATCCGGTAGACGATGAAGATCGAGTAGTTGTGGCGCGCGATGTAGCGCAGCAGCCAGGAGACGGCGACGAACGCGACGCAGAAGCTGACAAGGGTTGCGACGATGGTCGGGCCCCAGCCGACTCCGTTCGCAACCTGGTCGAACTCGGCAATCGTCTGCAGGATCGCGGCGCCGGTCAGCGCGGGGATCGATAGGAAGAACGACAGACGGGTCACGGCGACGCGGTCGATCTCGCGCAATAGCCCAGCGGACATCGTCGCCCCGGAGCGTGAGACACCCGGAACGAGCGCCAAGCACTGGACGATGCCGATGATCAGCGTGTCCCGCCAGGTGATGTCGGACTCGTGTCGCCGCTGCGTTGCCCGACTGTCGGCGAACCACATGACCCCGCTCCAAAGCACCAAAGCCCCGCCTACGAACCAGAGGCTTCGCAGCGTCGTCTCGATCTCGTCCTTGAAGGAAAGGCCGACGATCACAATCGGGATCGATCCGAGAATCACGGCCCAGGCGAAGCGGTAGTCGCCGACATGGCGATGCGCCGGGTTCCTCAGTCCCCGCACCCAGGCGACCGACAGCTTGACGATGTCGCGGCGCAGGAAGAGCAGCGTGGCGGCGACGGCGCCGACCTGGACGATTGCCGTGAAGGCGGTGATGTCGGGGTCGTCGGTCGAGTAGCCGAGCAACCGCTCGAGGATCGTCAGGTGGCCGGTGCTGGAGATCGGCAGGAACTCGGTGAACCCCTCGACCGCGCCGAGAAGGATGGCTTCCCACCAGTCCATGGCGGCGCATCCTAGGCAGAGAACCGGGTGTCCCCGCCCGACGCAAGTACCGGGTGTCCCCCCGACGAACAACGCAAGGACCGGGTGTCCCCCCGACGGAACCCGCGACGGTCCGGCTGCAGGGCTCAGTGCTCAGTGGCTCACAAGTTCCTCTGGGGGGACACCCGGTCCTTGCGATAGATTTCCTCCGTGACTTGGCCCTCGCGCGCTCGCCGCATTACCGCTGCTGTGATGACGATGTTGGCGATGCTGCTGTTGAGCGCTCCGGTCGCGCTGGCGGAGAATGGCGAGGGGCTGGCGGGGCGGGTGACGGACAAGACGGTGACCTTCTTCTGCTTCGGCGTGATCGCCTTCTTTGCGATCCTCGTCATCGTCCTATCGCTGCTCCAGGGCCGGCTCGAGAAGCGCAAGGAACAGCGCCGCTACGACCTCGAGCGCTACGGCTAGTCCCCTCAGCGCTTTAGATCGCCCAGAGCGAGAGTCGCGTCGTCGGCGCCTTTGGTGTGCTCGTCGCTGGCCAGGCCGACGAGGGTCAGGGTGCCTTCCTCCGCGACCGTCGCGGTTGCCAGGAAGGAATCGCCCGGCTCGAGCTGCCCGGTGTCGATCCGCGGCGGGACCGCGAGGGTGATGTCCGTGCCGCTCTCGCGGGTATCGTCAGCGGAGAGGAGCAGCTGGGAGGTCTCTGGGAGGACGGCGGTGACGATGCCGGCCAGGTCGACGTAGGTGGCCGGCTCGCTCGCTTCGACCTCGATTTGGCGCTGCCGGAGGCTCGCGGCAGGGACGGGTCCGCCGGCTGCTGACGGGTTCTCGATTGCGGCCATCACATCGACGTAGTGGCCCAGCACCGGCAGCGGTGCCAGCGCGCCGCTCGGATCGGGCTCGACCTGTACCAGGATCGAGGCGCCGCGGCCGGAGACGGTGTAGGCGGGGGTGGCGGGATCGGGATCGACGAAGGTGACGACGCCCCTGAAACCGACCTGAACGGCTTTGCCGGACCGTTCGGGCGCGTCGGTCTCGGCGAAGGTGCCGTTGGCGAGGCGGCGAACCGCGACCTTCAGCTTGGTGCCGGGAAGTGGCAGCTTGCGAGCATGCACTGGCACGAGTTCTCCTCCCTTAATCGCCAGCGCATAGCTGCCGGCGGCGGGGTTGACGTGGACGACGACGCCCTTCAGCTCGGTCTCGTCATCCTCCGTGGGTTCCTTGGACGTGGGCGGGACCGGTGCCGGCGAGGGCTCAGGAACGGGCGGCTGTTCGGTCGGCGCCGGTCCGGGCGGTGGCGGTGGAAGCGCTGGCAATGCACCGCCTCCGCCCCCCACTCCACTGCTGCCCTGGCGAGTGGCGGGTGCCGGCAAGCCGTCCGCTTCCTCTTGCGGCCGTGCTTCGGGGTCGCCCTCGGAGCTCGGCATTTCGACGATCTGCGCGGTTCCGGCGAGGCTCCCTGCCGCGCTCGGCCCGATCGCGACGCCGACGAAGAGGCCGAAGCCGAGCGCCATCGCGCTCAGTGGGGCCGCCCAGCGACGGTCGGTGACGACGAGGGCAAAGCCCTGCATGACTAGCTTGATGATGCCGTTCACGACGGGGGCGCCACCGTTCCCGGAACCGCCGTCCCCGCAGTCGCGGCCCCCACTCCGGTGCGCTCCATCAGGTTCGTGCCGCACTGCCGGCAGAAGACCGAGCCGCGCGCATAGAGCGCCCCGCACTGCCCGCAGGCGCCGGCCGCACCGGCCTGGTCGAGGCGCTGCATCCGCTCCACCTCGGCCAGCTCCGCGTCGACCTCCTGCAGCTTGGCCGCCTGCCGGGTCAGCACGTCGAGCCTGAAGTGGTCGCGTATCGCCATCTCGTAGGCGAGCCCGCCGAGGTCCCACTGCAGCTCGGTGAGTTGCTCGGCCAGACGGTCGCGGCGCTGCTGCAGATCCTCGCTCATTCGATCGTCGTCCCGCTGCTGCCGCCGCCTGGCTTCTTGTCGTCGCTCGGCGGCGCCTTGCCCGGCGTGGCGATTTCGTCCGGCAGCTTGGCGGCCGCTTCCGAGTATTCCTGCGGGCTCTTTTCCTGCAGCGCTTCCAGCTCCGACTCGCTGGCGGTAATCGCCGGCGGCGCCGACTTGCCGCCGCCGGTCGGCGCGCCGTCTTTGCCGCCGCCCTTCGCAGCGGCTTTCTTCGCCCCCGCATCGCCCTTGGCGGAGCCGCCTTCGGTCGCGGCCGTCTCTGCTTCGCCGCCGCCCTCGACGCGGACGATCTGTGGCGGCGGCGCGGCAGTCGGGTTGCCGTCGCCACGACCGATCAGAACCCCGACCAGCAGCATCAGTCCCAGCACGGCGATACCGCCGGCGGCGGCAAGCGGCGTGAAATCCCGTTGCGGCTTCTGCTCCTCCGTCACTGGCAGCGAGGGCGCCGCAGCAGCTGGCGAAGCCGTAGCCTCGTCGTTCGTCGCCGCGCTGCTGCTCGCGGCGCCGTGGGGCGACTCCAGGTGCCGGCGGTAGTCGAGCCGTGGCTCGCCGCGGCGTCTGCCGCAGTTGAGGCAGTAGCGCTGATCGGCGGCCAGCGGTGCGCCGCAGTCCCGGCAGGTCTGATCGCTCGCCACGGTCATTCCTGGGTGGGGAACTGGGTCACGGTCACCTCGGCGCCACGAGGATCGCCGATGAAGTAGATGTTGTAGGCCACCTTCTTGCCGTTCGCCTTCAGCGGTTCGATCGCGCCGCGGCCAGCGGCGACGATCCGGTCGCCTTCGCGAGCAACGCCGTAGAGAAGCAGTCGATCGACGACCTCCCCGCTCTCGTTCAGCACCTCTCCTCCCGCTGCGACACCCGTGTAGGGATCGCCCTCCAGCTTCGGCTCGGAGACCGAGACCTGTGGCTGCTTGCGCGAGGTGGTGACGTCGCTGGCCCCGACCTTGACCTTCAGCGAATCGGGCCTGCCGCTCGCCAGCACCTGGTCGTGGACCCAGATCGCGTCTGCGCCGGCCGGCACTAGCGGCACCGCCGCCAAGGCCGGCTCGATCCCGGGGATGTCGTTGCGATAGACGCTGCGCCCCCTGGCGTCGAGGACATCGATCGCGATCGGCACGTCGACCAGATCCTTGCTCGAGTCGTTGCGGAGCTCGACGACCACCGCCGTCCCGACCGAGTCGGTGAGAAGGGTCGTGTCGACCACCTCGACGTCCTTGCTGCGCCGCCGGATGCGCAGTCCTTTCTCCTGCGCGACCGGGCCCAGCTCGGCGGCGATCCTGGCGCTCTTCTCCTGGGTCGATTCGCAGCCCGTCGCCACCAACGCCACCCCGGCAAGCGCGAAAGTCAGCGGCCACAGCGGCCGCCGGACCGATTCCGGTCGATATTCGTCCTGTTTTAGGCCCGTCGGCAGCCTTGTGGTCATCCGAACGCGCCTCCCACGTAGTCCCGGGTGCGCTGCTGGCGCGGCGCGCCAAAGACCTGCTCAGCCGGTCCGTACTCGACTAGCTCGCCCAGGTACATGAAGCCGACGTGGTCGGCGACCCGCAGCGCCTGCTGCATGTTGTGGGTGACGATCACCACCGCGACCTCCTCGCGCAGGCGCAGGATCAGCTCCTCGATCACCTGCGTCGAACGCGGGTCGAGTGCCGAGCAGGGCTCGTCGAGCAGCAGCACCTCGGGCCGCGCCGCCAGCGCCCGGGCGATGCATAGCCGTTGCTGCTGGCCGCCGGATAGACGCAGTGCCGGATGGTCGAGGGTGGCGCCGACCTCGTCCCAGAGCCCCGCCCGGACCAGCGCGTCGCCGACGTAGCTCATCAGCGCCTCCTTGCCGGGGCGGCCCGAGCCCTGCTCTCGCAGCGCGTAGGCGACGTTGTCGAAGACGCTCATCGGAAACGGGTTGGGCTGCTGGAAGACCATGCTGACCCGCCGCCGCAGCTCCGTCACCTCCATCCGATCGACGTCCTCTCCATCGAGCGAGATACGACCGCCGCGGGTCGCGGTCGGGGTGATCTCGACCAGGCGGTTGAGCGAACGCAGCAGGGTCGTCTTGCCGCAGCCCGAGGGGCCAATCAGGGCCAGCACCTCGCCCTGGCGCACCGGCAGGGTGACGTCGTTCACCGCCAGCTTCTCTCCGTAGGCGATCGAGACGCCCTCGATCCGCATCCGCTCGACCTTCGGCGCCGCGCTGGGGCCGGCGCGGCGGACCGGCGCTGCGAGGCCGAGCGCCCCGGCGCTCGTCGCGGGGGCGTGCCCGTTGCTCGGCGGCGGCAGCACGACGGTCGGCTCGCGGTCGATGACGATGCGCCGCACGGGTGGCGGCAACTCGCCAGGCCGCATCCGACTTTCACCCGACTCCCGTGTGGTCGATGTCGGCTTCGCCTCGCGCGAAGGGTCGGGGGGCGTCATCGACTCCACACGTCGCCTCCTCGCCGCGCCAGCCGCGCGACGACGAAGTTGAGGAGGATGACGACGACCATCAGCACGAAGGCGGCGAAGTAGGCCTTCTCCGGCGCCAGTCCCTCGCCGGCCGGCGAGTTGACGTAGACGTAGCTGGTCAGGGTGCTGCCGATGCCGCGGAAGAGGCCGAAGATGTCGCCGCCGCCGCCGTTGGTGATGTGCAGCGAGGCGCCGAGCAGGACGACGACGATCGCCGTGTCGCCGGCCACGCGGCCCATGCCGAGCGCCGTGCCGGTGCCGATCCCGGGCCGCGCCGCGGGCAGCAGGACGCGGCGGATCGTCGCCGCCTTCGTCTTGCCGAGCGCGTAGGAGGCCTCGCGCACGTGGCCGGGGATCGCGTTCAGCGCCTCGCGGGTCGCACCGACCACGAGCGGCAGCGCGATCAGCGACATCATCGCCGCCGCCGCGATGAAGGAGCGGCCGAGCACGACGCCGCTCCCCTCGGCCTGGAAGGTGAGGATGCTCAGCCACTGCTGCTGGAAGAAGACCAGGCCGAACATCGCCAGCACGATGCTCGGCGTGCCGGCGACCACCTCGATCGCCGATTCGACCGCCCGTGCGAGGCCGGCCGGACGGCCGTACTCGGTCAGCCAGATCGCGATCGTCACCCCGAGCGGCGCCGCGATCAGCGTCGACATCACCAACAGCAGCGCGGTGCCGATCAGTGGGTCCTTGAAGCCGCCGCTGGTCGTCTGGTCGAGCGACTCGTTGGGGCTTTCGACGAGCAGGCTCGGGTCGAAGTACTGGGCGCCGCGATAGGCCATATAGCCGACGATCGCCGTAGCGAGGACGATCAGGGTCAGGCCGGCGGCCCAGGCGACGAGGTAGCCGAGGCGGTCGCGTAACGGCCATTCGCGGACACTGTCGCGCGGCGCCGTCCCGACCGCTCCGCCGCCAGCTCCGCCGACGGGACGAAAATGTAAGCCGGACTGGCGTTTTAGGCCCGTCGGCAGCGGGGGGGTCATGGGCGGACTCCGTATTTGCGCATCGACTGCTTGGCGACGAAGCCGGCCAGCGAGAGGAACATGCTGGAGACGAGCAGAACCGCGGCGAAGGCGAAGAGCGTCTCGCCGAAGGGTTCGACCGAAAGCCCTTCAACGTTCTCGACCAGCGCCGAGGCGAGCGGCCGGGTCGGCTCGAAGAGGAAGGTGATGCCGTCGATCGGGTTGGGGGCGAAGCTGGCCGAGCCGGCGACCATCGAGAGCATGATCGCCTCGCCGAGCGCCCGCGCCGTGGAAAGCACCGCGGCGGCGACGATCGCCGGGCGGGCGGTGCGGACGGCGATCGTCCAGGTCACCCGCCAGCGGTTGACGCCGAGCGCTGCCGCCCCCTCGGTCCAGCTGCGCGGCACCGCGCGCAGCGCGTCAACCACGATCGCGATCATGATCGGCACGATCATCACGGTGAGGATGAGGACGCCGACCGAAAGACTCGCCCCGTCGAGCTGGACCACGCTGGCGACCGATTCCCTGCGCTCGAGGCTGATCAGATGCTCGCCGACCCAGGGGACGATCACCAGGATGCCGATCAGGCCGTAGACGACGGACGGCACCGCGGCCAGCAGCCGCACGACCGGCTCAAGCACGCGGTTCAGCCCGGCCGGGGCGAACTCGACGATGAAGATCGCGGCGAACAGCGAGAAGACGAGTCCGATCGCGACTGCCCCGGCGGTGACGACGAAGGTCCCCCAGAGCAGCGGCCAGGCGTGCAGGGTATAGACGTAGTCGGCCGGGTTGGCGGGCGAGTTGAAGATGTCCTCGAGCTGCAGGTCGACGTCGCCGCCGGAGCCGAACCAGGCGAGCCCGTTGTGGGCGAACGAGGGCCACGCCTTGGCGAAGACGAAGACGATCATCCCCGCGATCAGCGCCAGCACGAGGCACGAGACGGCGCCGAGGATCCGCTCGACGCGCGCGTCGGTCACTAGCGCAGCGGCACCCAGTTGCTGGCCACGATCCGCTGCGCGGCGGCGCTGCGGGAGAACCGGATGAAGGCTTTCGCCAGACCGGTCGCCGTGCCGCGGCTGACCAGGTAGAAGTTACGGCTGCCGGCGTACTGACCCGACTTCGCGTTGCGCAGGGTGCAGGGCACGCCCTGGTAGGGCACGGTGTGGAGGCCGCCGGTGAAGTTGAACGAGGCGTAGCCGATCGCGTTGGGGTCCGATTTCACCGTCTGCGCCTGCAGTCCGTTGGAGGATTTCGTCGTCGCGCTGCCGGCCACGCGCAGGGTCTGTCCCATGAAGATGTTCTGGAAGGCGTCCTGGGTACCGGAGGCCGCGGTGCGGACCACCAGGTCGATCGGGCCGCTGGCGCTCGCCCCCGGCACCTGGCTCCAGCTCCGCACCCGCCCCGAGAAGATGTCCTGGATCTGCTGCTGGCTCAGGGTCGGGATCCGGTTCGAGGGGTTGGTGACGATGCAGACTGCGTCGCGGGCGATTTTGTTGAAGACGATTCCGCCCGGATCGGCCGGTTTGGGGTCGCGCGAGGACATACCCAGGGTCACCCGACCACGCGAGACGTCG
This sequence comes from uncultured Solirubrobacterales bacterium, assembly GCA_963844395.1. GTDB lineage: Bacteria > Actinomycetota > Thermoleophilia > Solirubrobacterales > 70-9 > VRUE01. Next base: position 508,289 of record CAWJNX010000001.1, read on the forward strand.
GTGATGCCGATGTCGGAACCGCCCTGCAGGATCACGAACTTGGCCTTGCCCTTGTACTTGGGCTGCTGGACGAAGGCCTTGGCGAGCTTGGTCGCCAGCGGGGCGACCGAGGTCGATCCGCTCATCGTGATCGTGGCCGCGGAGGCCGGCGCGGTTGCCACCGAGACGGCGGCGAGGAGGGCGGCTGCGAGAGCCAGGGGACGGTTGCGGGTCATGAATCGCTCCTGGTGGCGGGTTCGCGATGCGTACGCCGTCAGTGTCGAGTTCGACCGCCCTCCAGAAGGTGAACACGACGTAACTGAGTGGAGAAAAACTTGTAACGCCCGGTAACAGAATCTTCTCAGGTTCGACACAGCTCATTTACCGGATAGACACCGTGAATTGGCGATGCTTGCCAGGTGCCGCAGACCTCGTCCTCAGCGAAGCGAGCCCGGCAGATCGCCAACGTCGAGATCCGTCCCGGAGAGTTTCAGGTGCTGATCGACGGCCGCCGCGTCGGCCTCACGGTGCGCGAGTTCGAGCTTTTCATGCTGCTCGCCGAGCGGCTCGACAGCGTCGTGCAGCGGCCCGAGATCTACTCGCTGATGTGGGGCAGCGAGATGCCGCGCCGCGATCGCTCGGTCGACGTGCTGATCCGTCGCGTGCGCGCCAAGCTCGAGCGCGTGGCCCCCGGGTGGCGCTACATCCACACCCACTTCGGCATCGGCTACCGCTTCAGCCCCGAAACAACCATTTAGCGAACGTCACCCCAGATGGCCAGCTTTGCCCTGGGCGAGGTTGAAGGCGCAACGGAAGTTCTCCGGCTGGCCGACTGGTTTGCCGCCGGCGAAGCCGCCGTGGTTGCCGTTGTCGTAGATGGTGACGTAGTGCAGCGTCTCCGGTGAGGGATCGGCGGGCAGCGGGGCCGGGTCCGGCTCGCCCGCCTTCGGGTCGCCGCGGGAGACGTCACTCACCCCTTGCGAGCCGGCGGCGCGACCGCCCGAGGAAATCGTCGTCAGCGAGGCGCTCATCTCGCGCCGGTCCTTGAGCCCGTCAGTCGGGTCGATGTCGGTCGAGGCGGTGACCTCGTTGTCGTCGACGCGGCCGGCGAGCTTGACCCGCGAGGCGGCGCCGATCAGTTGCGCAGCGGTCGGCAGGTAACCGCCCAGGGACGCGCACTTGCGGGTGGCGAAGAAGAAGTCGTTCTTGCCGATCTCGTCCTTTTCGAGCGGGTAGGGACTGGTCATCATGCAGACGGTGCCGATCTTCACCGTCTCCGGCGCACAGCGGTCGAAGACGATGCGCGGCAGCACGCTGGCCGGGAACTTCTTCTTGGCGTTGAGCCGCAGCACCCCGAACTTGCGCGGCTTCAGGCTGGGGCCGGGCAGGTATTTGGCTGCAATCGACTCGCCCATACCGGAGAGCACGAAAGCGCCGAGGGCGAGGGCGAGGGCGGACCAGGCGACGACGCCGGTGCTGCGGGGGTTGTTCATCTTCGACTCCTTCGATTGCGTTCGGAACGGGCGTAGGCGGAGGCAGGGATTGGTCGGCCGCGTCGGCCGGCACCGGGACCGCCGCGCACCGAGGCGGCTCCGATCGCCGCAATCAGGACGAGGCCGAGCAGGTAGGGAGGCACCGTCTGTCTGCCGTCATCGGGTTCGTAGCGCGCGAAGGCCTGCGACTCCTCCGTCGCCACCTCCTCTTCGCGCTTTTCCTCGACCTGGTAGGTGCGCGCCGGGGCGCCCCCGGGCGGCAGCGGCCGCACGATCGGCGGCGGAGGCGGCGGCACGATCGCCGGCACGGCGGCAGCAACGCCGACAGCGAGCGGGATGAAGGGATCGAAGGGCGGTGCCGGCGGTGGATTCGGCGGCGGCGGTGCCGGCGCAGGCGGCGTGGGTGACGGAGGGGGCGGCGGTACGAAGTCGAGCGGCGGGCTGCCGGCCGGCGAGGCGGGAGGCGGCGGTGGAGCGGGCGGCACCGCCGTCGGGGCGGCTCGCGCGAAGCGATCGGGCCGCAGCGGCCGGGTGCCGCAAGGGCGCTGCACGCTGCCGTTCAGGACCTTCACTTGTTCGGAGTAGGAGAAGCCGCCGGCATTGACCGTCACCGTGGTCGTGCCGGCATTGAAGGGACAGAGCAGGCCGGAGGAGTTGTCGGTGACGACCTTGTCGTCGGCGTCGAGGAACGGCTTGCGCAGGTTGCTCGAGGCCGGGTCCTGGCGGACGAAGTCGGCGATGTCCGGATCGGAGGAGACGAAGCTGTACTCGGGAACGATCCTGGTCGAGCAACCGGCGACCAGGCACTGGTTGGCCGGGAAGAGCGTGTACGGGTCGCCGCCGGACGGGTTGGGGCTTCCGGAGCCGGCGGCGATGCGGCCCCAGCGATCGCCGCCGCGCGGCCGGCGGCCGAGGCCTCGGAAGAGGGCCGGGCGGGAGCGGCGCAGAAGGGTCCCGTCGGTGGCCTCCAGGGAGAGGTCTTCGATCACCGGGATCAGCCGCACGCCGACCGGCGCCCGGTTGGTCGCCGGGTCGCGGTTGGCGGCATCGATCTCGAGCAGCAGGGCGCCGCTATCGCCGAACAGCGCGTCCGAGACGTCCAACCCCGTCGCGCCCGCTATCTGTGAGCGATAGCCGAGCGTCCCCACGCCGTAGCTGGGGATCGTCGTCGCGGCGCCGGCCGGGATCCGGATCGCTCGGTTCTCCTCGGGGCGATCGAAGAGGTAGGCGGAGGCGCCACCCTCCACCAGTGCCTGGGCTACGTCGCCGCCGTCCGTGGCGACGTTGAGCTTCGGCGTAAAGCTGGTGTTGAGGCTGCGATTGCCCATCGCGATTGCCGCGATGCCCTCCGCGCGCGCGTCGGCGAGCACCGCTTCCAGCCAGGGAAGCTGCGCCTCGGCCGGGTTCTGGTGGGGGTCGGAGGCGGCGAGCGAGCCGAGCGAGTTGTCGATCACGATCACCCGCACGGTGCCGCCCGGACCCTCGCTGTCGAAGGCGTAGTGGGTACGGGCGCCGGCACCGGGAGGCGCGCCCGGGATGCCCGCCGTCGAGATCCCCGCCGGCGTCGCGCCGGAGCCGAACGGTGCCGGGAACGCCCCGAAGGCGCTGCGGAAGGCGGTCGATCCCGCCCCATTCGACGCATCGCCCGAGCCGAGCGCCGGATAGACCGGCAGGGTCGGCTGGGAGCCGAGCAGTTCCGCGTAGCGGCTCGCGTCTGAGGTCCCGAGGCCGCTTGCGATCCTGTTGCCCGTGTAGAGGAGCGCGCGCGGCCCGGCTCCGCCGCGCATCGTCGCGATGGTCTGCAGGGCCGCGGTCAGCGTCCGGTCTGGACCGATCGAGTGCGGCGCCAGCTCGGCGCAGGGGCCCTCGCACTGTGCGTGACCGGCCACCGCGAGCCGGATCGGGCCGGCCGGCATCGGCACGGGTTGCCTGCCGGCGGCGGGCGGCACGGCGCCGCCGCCCCCGAAGCGGAAGACCGCGGCGGTGCGCACCCGTTCGCGAATCGTCCGGCCGCCGCCGTCACGGGCCGAGGAGCCGCGCCCGACCGCGTCGGCCTCGCCGCTCCAGCCGCCCACCGCCCAGCCGCTGCCGGACTGGTCGAGCAGCAGCGAGAGCACCGGGTCGCTCTTCAGCGGGCGATCGTTGCCGGAGCCGGCGAACGCCGTCCGCTGCTCGTCGATCCAGCCGCTCGCCGTCTCGCGCAGCAGGTAGCCGTCGCCGGGCAGGCCGAAGGGCGGCGGGATCGGGGCCGGCACGCTGGGGTCCGGATCGGGAAGATCGTCGGCGAGCGGATAGGCGAGCTGCGGCACGACCGAGACGATCGCCCGCACCTCGCCGCCGTCGCGCACGGCGGCAGCCGCGATCGCGGTCGATCCCGGCAGCGGCTGGTCGGAGAACCGCCAGGCCGTGCCCGGCCCGTCGCGCTCGATCACGATGTCCCGTCCGGCCGCTACGGCGCCCCCATCGGGCAGTCCCGCCACCGCGAACAGCTGCGGAGTTCCGGAACGGACCGTGTCGAGCAGTTCGTGGGCGGAGGCATCGAGGCGCCAGCCGGCGCCATCGTTGACCAGAAGATCGCCCCCCGCGGCGACGATCGCTTGGCTGCCGGCGAAGGCGATCGAGGTCAAGGGGGCCGTCTCGAAGCCGGCTGGCGGCGCTTCGGGGTCCCAGCTCTTGCCGTAGGAGAGCAGCGCGCCGCCCTTGCCCACCGCGTAGCCGCGCGAAGGGTCGGTGGGATCGAAGGCGATGTCCATCAGGTTGCCCTCGAAGCCGATCGGGACGCCGGGATCGGGGACCCAGACGTCGTCTGAGGCATTCCACATCCACATCGCCCCGAGATCGCCGACGGCGTGGGCCCGCGAGGGCTCCGGCCAGGCGACTCCGCGCAGGGCGGCTCTATTGACGCGGCCGCCGGAGCTGAGCAGGAACTCGCGCTGCCAGCCGCGCCCGGGCTCGTAGCGCAGTACCGTGCCGTCGGCTCCGACCGCGAGGGCGCCGGAGCCGGTCGCGCCGGAGGCCACACCCGGGGCTCCGGTCACGTCGGCGAGCGGAGCGCGGGCGGCGACCGGCCACGGCTGCAGGCGGGCGGGTGGCGTCTTGCCGGAGACCTCGACCGGTCCCTCGATCCAACCGCTGTCGATGCTGGCGAAGGCGCCGCTGGGTCGGAAGTTCGCCCCGCCGCCCGGCATCCGGGCGAATACCCCGTCGGCGAAGCGCAGGTAGGTGCCGCGGTTGCTGTCCTCGCCGCCGCCGGGATCGAGCGGGTTGGTGATCACCCGCGTGCCGAAGTCGCCGCCCGCCCAGGCGAAGCTGCGGTAGCCGAGTTGGCGTGAGAGCTTGACGCCGAGCCGCCCGGCGCCACAGGGCGTCGCGTCGCACCAGGCCCCAGTCACGGCGCCGTCGCCGCGATCGTAGAAGACGGTGACGTCGAGGTCGGCGCCGCCGATCTCCGCGCTCATGTCAATCCAGGCGCCGTCAGCGGTCACGGTCAGCGGCTGTGCGGCGCCTCCGATCGGCTCGACCTCGGCGATGCCGTCAACGGGCGATTCATGGCTGGCAAAGGGCGTCGATCCCAGCGAGCGCTCGACCCAGAGGGGTCCTTCCGAAGTCACGGTTCGTTCCAGCAGCACCACCGATTGCCCCAAGCCCTCATCCGCCTCGGCCAGGGCCCAAGCGTTGTCGAGCCCGGTCGCGTCGATCGCCACGATGCGAAAGCGGGTCTCGGAGCCGGGCGGGATCGCGATCGGCTCGCGTTTCCTCCATTCCCCGCCGTCGAAGTGGACGATGCCGTCGATGGCGGAGCGGCCTTGCGGCCCGAGCAACAGACCGGTGCGGCCAGCCTCATCGAAGGCGGCGATCGCGATCGCCCCCTGGCCCTGGTCGAGGGCGAGGCTCTCGGCGGGCTGTCCGCCTTCGGCCGGCAGCAGCGCCTCGGGGGGCGGCGCCCCGAGCGCCCGCCACGCCGCGCCGGGATTGCGATGGAGGACGACGAGCTGCTCACCTGGCGGCCGATCGAGGTCGCGGCCGACCAGGACGCCGCCGCCGCGCCGCGTGATCCGGGCCGAGAGAGGGTTGATCGAGTCCGGTCCCCGGTAGGCCAGACCATCCTCGTCCAGTGGCGTATCGAACACCTGCCAGCCGTTGGCGTCCGTGTGGCGGAGAAAGGCCAGCTGCGGGTCGGTGCCGACCGTCTGCTCGAAGAGGAGCTCGCGCGTGCCAACCCAAACTTCGCCGACCGAAAGGGGCAGCTGCCGATAGCCCCAGGCCTCGCCGGACGCACCGCCGGGCGCGGCACCCATCAGAGTGGTCGCCGAGTCGGCCGGCCCGAGCAACGGCAGCGGCCCGATCCCCGGCGTCGCCGAGCGGCCGCTCTCGGGCGGGGCGAGCGCGAGCAGGACCGCGAAGACCGCGGCGAACACAGCCGCATGAGCGGCGCGGCCCCTCATCTCTTCCCCTTGATCTCGGAGACCCTGAACGCGAGTCGGGTCGGGTAGCGGTCCCGGCTGAGGCGGAGGCTCAGCTTGCGGCGCCCCGGCGCGAAAACGCGCTGGGGCGTGCGCGCGACGGTCCGCCCCGCCCGCTTCGCGATCAGCTGCACCCTGGCGCGCCTGGTGACGGTGAAGCTCACGACGAGGACCAGGCCGCGCAGGTCGGAGCGCACCTTCTTCAGCAGCGGCGGCAGCCGCCTCACCTTCGCCGGCGGTGGCGGTGCGTTCGGGTTCAGCTCCAGCTCCGGCGGCGCGAAGAGCTGCGAGTCGTCGACCGGTGGCTTGTCGGGAATGAACTGCTCGGCCGCCTCGTTAGGGCGGAACTCGATCGTGCCCTGGAAGGCGGGATCGGTGTCCTGGGGCAGCGGCGTGCCGTCGCTGAAATGGAAGAGCCAGCCGGCCCAGGTGACCATCCAGCACTGGCCGGCTGCCGGGCAATCGATGCGGGCGGCGCTGCCGCGGCCCGCCCCGGCGGCCGGCAGGCGGGTGAGGGTGGTCGTGCCGTCGGCCTCGATCCGCGCCACCTTCGCCTTGCTGTTGACGCTGTGCCGCTCGGCGAAGGGGACCAGGGTGGCAAACGCTTCGCCGCTGCCGGGGATCGCGGCGACGTCGGTGAGGCGGTCCGAGGTGCCGAAGGTGGCGCCGCTCAGGGGCAGCTCCTGGAAGGCACCGGAGACGAGTCGCGCCGCCAGCGGCGGACGTGCCACCGCGCCGTCGGTTGGCGCGGACGGCCCGGACGCCGCGCCGCCCCCGACCACCCAGAGATCGGCCCCGGCGCTGTCGAGGGCCAGCAGCTCGCTGCCGTCGGACGGCACGCCGTCGAGCGGCGCCGGCTCGAAAGGATCGTTGGCGAAGGCCCCCGCGGCGATCCGGTGGATCAGCCGCGGAATCGGCTCCGGCTCGGCCAGCTCGACCGCGTCGACCCGGTTCTCGGCGGAGCGGCCGACCAGCGTGCTCTCGAACAGCGCCCCCGCGTGGAACTGCATGTCGCTCACTCCGCGGCCCTGGGGGCCGTAGACCGACTCGAGGTCGGTCCCGTTCCAGTGCAGGTGAAAGGCGCCGATCCGTTCGCCGAGCGCGTCCTGGGAGCCGATGCCGCCGAACCAGCAGTCGTTGGTGCCGTTGCAGGTCGCCGAGCTCATCCGCCGGAAGGGGTCGGCGGCGTCGACCCGAGTGCTCCAGGAGCCGACCACCTGCCCGTCCTTGAAACGGCAGAGGGCGAGGCCGGAGCCCTGCCTGGGCGGGCTTGGTTCGCTGACCACCCAGAACTCGGTCGGCCCCGCCCAGGCGATCCGCGCCGTGTCGCCGGGGCCGCCGCAGACGGTGGCGAGCTGATGCCAGCTGTGACCGTCCCAGCTGAAGATGCCGCGCGGAATCGTCGCGTTGCCCTCGACCGTCAGCAGGCCGCGGTTGGGGGCCCAGAACTTGATATCCCCCGGGGCGCCGAGCGGCACTTTGAAAGGCGCCCCCGGCGGCGGCGGCGGTTGCTCGAGGCGCCAGATCGGATCCGCGGCGAGGGCTCGCACCGGCACCAGCGCAGTCACTGCGGCAACCACCCCGGCGAGGAGGAGTGTGGCCCCCCTACTCACCTTCCGGCTGCGCCTGTGGCTCGTAGCGCGGCGAGGGAGGCGGTGCCGCGTCTTCGGAGAAGTCGAGCAGCGTCGGCTCGACAGTGGCGAGCACTGCGTCGAGGGCGACGCCGGACAGCGTCTCCTGCTCGACCAGCGCGTTCGCCGTCTCGTAGACGGCGCTCCAGTTGCGGCGCAGGATCTCCTCCGCCCTGCCGACCGCCTCGCCGGCGATCCGCTCCACCTCGCGGTCGATCAGCTCCAGGGTCGCCGGCCCGACCGAGCCCAGCTCCTGCAGCGAAGCGCCGAGGAAGACCTCTCCCTCTTTCTCGCCGATCGTCACCGGCCCGAGCGCCTCCGACATCCCGTATGAGGTCACCATCGAGCGTGCCAGCCCGGTCGCCGTGTGGAGGTCGTCGTGGACGCCGGTGGAGACGACGCCGAACTCGATCCGCTCGCCGGCGAAGCCGGCGACGATCGAGATCAGGTGGCGGCGCATGTCCGGCTCCTGCATGACGACGGCGTCGCGGTCGGTGAGCATGCCGGCGGAGGTGCCGAGCTGGCGGCCGCGGGCCACGATCGAGAGCTTCTGGGCGGCGATCGTCTGGCCGATCGAGCGGGTGACGACCGCGTGCGAGGCCTCGTGGATCGCGATCACCCAGCGCTCCTCGGCGCTCAGCACGTGGCTCTTGCGGGCCGGCCCGGCGACGACGCGGTCGATCGCCTCCTCGAGCGTGGCCTGGTCCATCTCGGTTCTGCCTTCGCGCACCGTGAGCAGGGCCGCCTCGTTGATCACGTTGGCCAGCTCGGCGCCGCTGAAGCCCGGGGTCAATTTGGCGATCTCCTCCAGCGAGGTGCCCGGCGCGAGCGGGCGCCCGCCGCAGTGCAGGCAGAGGATGTCGAGGCGGCCGTGGACGTCGGGGCACGCGACCGTCACCTGACGATCGAAGCGACCGGGTCGCAGCAGGGCCGGGTCGAGCACGTCGGGCCGGTTGGTCGCGGCGAGGACGACGATGCCGGCGTCGCCGCCGAAGCCGTCCATCTCGACCAGCAGCGCGTTGAGGGTCTGCTCGCGCTCGTCGTTGCCCTGGCCGACGCCGGCGCCGCGCTTGCGCCCGGCGGCGTCGAGCTCGTCGATGAAGACGAGGGCCGGCGCCATCTTGCGCGCCTTGGCGAAGAGGTCGCGGACGCGCGCCGCCCCGACGCCGACCAGCGACTCGACGAAGTCCGAGCCCGAGAGCGAGAAGAAGGCCGCCTCGGCCTCACCCGCGGTCGCCTTCGCGAGCAGCGTCTTGCCGGTGCCTGGCGGGCCGACCAGCAGCACGCCCTTCGGCGCGCGGGCCCCGACCGCCGCGTACTTGCTCGGGTCAGCCAAGTAGTCGCGGATCTCGCGCAGCTCGGCGACCGCCTCGCCGGCGCCGGCGACGTCGTCGAAGGTGGTCCGGTCGGGGGCGTCGGCGCCCCGCTTGCGACCCTTGCCGGTGAACTTCGAGAAGCCGGCGAAGGTGCCGGCGCCGCCGTCCTGGCCGATCCGCGTGAAGAGTACGAAGAGGCAGACGAGCAGCAGGATCGGGATCAAGAACTGGACCACGATCTGCTTCGCCGGCTTGTCGGACTGCTGGTCGATCTGGACCGTGGCGCCGCCGGCAGTCAGCTGCTTAAAAAGCGAGGAGGTCTGCGCGTCGGAGTGCGGATAAGCCGCGTAGAGAACCTGGCCGCCCCTGGTGTCGACGATGACGCGGGCGTCCTCGTCGAGCAGCGTTGCCGCCTCGATCTTCTTCTCCTTGCTCAGCTTCGTGATCTGGCTGAGCGGCACCCGCTCGCCGCCGGAGCTCGGCTTGATCTCGCCGAGCAGGCTGAAGAAGAGGATCGTCAGCCCCAGCGAGGCGACGATCAGAAGCGTGTTGAGCGGGTCCTTCGCCAGCCGGCGCCCGACGGAAACCGCGACGCCGCCCATGCTGCGGGCGACGTCGCGGAATTCCACCTGAGGGCGCTTCAGCGCCGGACGCCGGCCTCTATCGGCGTCCGCCACTTTGCTGTTTCAGCTTCAGCGTGACCGCGCTGGTCGAGGTCTTCGCCGAGCCGCCGTTGGGCGTGAACGTGAGCTTCAGCGTCACGCGCAGCGATCCCCTCTTGCGCAGCACCCTCTTGGCCGCCGCGCTGGGTTTCAGCACGAGGTTGAAGGTCCCCGCTTTGTTGGCGGTCAGGGTCAACTGCCCGACTTTGATTTTCTTTTTGCCCGATTTCGCCGTCCCCAGCAGGACCAGTTTGCCGGGACCCGGGAGTTTGACCGCGATCGTCGCGCCGCCGGTTTTCGACGAGATCGTTTTGCGGGTCAGCGAGAACTGGTTGCTCGGTGGCACGACCGGCAGCGCGTTGGCGCCACCACCGCCGCCGCCGGTGTCGCCGCTACCGCCGCCGCCGGGAGGACCGGCGCCTGGGCCCCAATCGATCGAGGCAACGCCGGCTTTCGCGATCGCGAGGATGCTCGCCGGCAGTTTCCCGTAGTCAGCCCCCGCCAGGCCGGTCTGCGAGCCCGGGGAGAGGATGCTTTCCCAGTAATCCTTGACGGTACGGGCCTTCTGCTCCTCCTGCGGGGTGTCACCCCAGACGTCGGCATTGTCGTCGAAAACGAGGCCGTAGGTAATGGTGCAGATGCCGTATCCCTGCGGCGAGTCGACGCCGCTGACCGGAGCCCAGTCGTCGAAGGTCGTCGCGGGAACGTCTTCGAACGTGGTCACGGTGCAGTTCGAGCCCCGCGAGCCGTCCGTGCGGAAGCCGTCGGGATCGGAGGTCGGCTCGGTGAAGTTGTCCGAACCGTTTTCGAGCTGCGTCCAATATGGCGATTTCGGAGCCGAGGCCAGCGCCGGGTTGACCGCCAGGCTCGGGCTGTTGCCGCGCGCCGTCGAGATGTCCGAATAGCCGATCGAGCCGTCGACTTCGGCCAGTTTCGAGACGAGGAACCCGTTGCCATTCTGGCAACCGCTGGTCAGGTGGTCTTCGTTGTCGGGTTTCTGTCCCGGGACGGTGACGCCGGCCGCACATTGGGCGCTGGCGCTGCCGACTTCGGCGCCGGGCCAGGCGATGTTGGGATTCGGGTTGAAGGTGGTCAGCCAGCCCCTCGCCGGCGCGATGCGATCGAGGTAGTCCTTGAACGCGAAGGTCGTGCCCGAGCCGTCTTTCCGCACCACGCGGATGATCGGCACGCTGCAGCCGACCAGTTCCGGGAAGACGTCGTCCCAGTCGAGCAGTGAGACGCCGGCGGCGCCCTGCGCCCAGACTTCCTCGAACTTGTCCTTCGTGAAACGCACCCGGAGAAGGGCTTTTTTCGTCGCGTCGCCGGTGATCGCCGCTTTGCTGACGGTCCGGTACTGGTCGTCGAGCAGTTCGGGATCGCAGCTGTTCGGGAAGTTGACGAGCGCCGCCACCGCGCCGACCGCAGCCGGAATGACGTGGATTTTGCCGTTGTCGCTCGGATCGGGATCGGTTGCCGGATCGCCGCTGCCGACTCCGGTGTTCATCTGTTCGACCTCGGTCGGCGTCGGCGGCTCGTCGGTCATGCCGAAGCGCGGCGTGTCGTTGCGTACCTTCACCGCCAGGCGCCCGGCGCTGCTGCCGGCCGCGTCATAGGCGACGTCGAGCGTCCCTTCGCCCGGCGTCCCGGCACAGAAGTTGACCTTGAAGTTCTGGTTGAACCAGGTGTGGGCATCCTTGGCGAACGATGCGCCCCGCCCAGCGGTGTCGAGCCCGGCGCATTTGGCCGTGTTGAAGGCGGCGTTGGCCTGGGTGGCCAAGCCAAGCGCTGCGAACGCCATCAAGGCCAGGGCCAGAGCCCCTGCCAGGACAGCGCGCAAGCCCCATCGGGGGGCGCTGAGGGTACGGCTCATCAGAGTCATTCCTTTCATCGACTGAACCTTGCGGGCGCAGGGTTGTCGGCTTGGTATGGCCCTGTCAAGGCGTTTCACAACACTTCTACGCTGTCGTTACAGGTTGTTATCGGGTGTGTCACCAGATCTTCTCCACTGCGTTACTGACGATTCACTTCTGCGAGCCGGTGTTCGCTTTCGACCCCACCTGGCGACGGAATGAAACGGCGAGCGAAGCGGAAGCGCGACGCCCCCCATGTGACGCGACATAGCCGACCGCGACGCGGGCGCGGATCGTCCCGCGGGCCCGCAGCTCGGCCCGGTAACGGGCGACCGGACGCAGCAGGATGCGAACCTCGCTGCGTCCCCCGCCCCGAGCTCGTGCGATACCTACCGCAAGGGTGCGCAGTCGGCGCGGACTGCCGGCGCGGGCTCTGGCCACGGCCTTGACACCTCCCGCCGCGGGAACCGAGACGCTGACGACGACGACGCCGCCCGGTCGCGACCTTGCGCGGACCCGGATCCGCGGGCCTTCGAGACTCCTTTCGATCGTCGCATCGGGACCGCCGGCGCCAGGTGCGGAAGGCGGCGCTCCCGTGCCCTGCTCGGGCTGACGCTCCGCGACGAAGGCGTCGGCGCTCTGGTTGGCATCGCCGAAGAAGAGATTCCCGGCAAACGAGGTGAAGGCCACTCGGCTCCCGTCGGCGGTAATGGTGACGCCGTTCTGCACGTCGCCGTCTATGTCACCACCGCCGTAGGAGCGAGCGACGCGGTCGAGGGTATGAGCCTCGAGATCGACGACGTAGAGCTCGCGCGGACCGGGTACGGGGCGCGGAAGCCCGAGAAGGGTGAGCACGGGCAGCACGAAGTTCGTCCGCACGGTGGCGATCGCCAGGTAGCGGCCGCCGGACGCCATCGCGAGGCTGCTGATCGGCGAGCTGGTCGCCTGATCGAAGGTCGGGGGATCCCGGCTGAGCTCGAACGTCGACTCCTTGCGAGTCAGGCCGGGGGTCATCGCGGTGACGTAGAGGTCGAGCCCGGAGCCGGTGGAGGCGTTCGGCCGCGGCCCGGCGCCGGTCAAGAAGGCGACGGTGCGCCCATCTGCGCTGAGGGCCGGCAGCTGGGCGCCGATCCCGGACCGGTTCGCCTCCTGATCGGTGAGCGGCCCGAAGCAGGGGCCGGTGGAGGTCTGGTCGAAGACGGTCACGGCGTTGGCCGGACAGCTCGGATCGTCGGGGTCGGCGTTGCCGGTGATGCGTCGCGTCGGCGCGCCGGGGCCTTCCGCCAGCCGCCGCCAGAGGTAGTAGAGGAAGTTGGGATCGGCGTTCTCGCCGGCGAGGATGCGCGTCTGGGCGGCGGCGTTGGCGCCGGTCCAGGCGACGGTCGTGCCGTCGGCGCTGAGCGCGGCTCCCAGCGCCCCGCCCGCCGGCTGATCGGTCATCGCACCCGCTTCGCGCTTGGCCGTGACCAGCGTGGTCGAATCGGTGATGCGGTCGCGCAGGAAGACCTGGCCGGCGGGGACTTCGGGACCGGCGGCGGCTGGCAGATCGGAAGCCATGACGGTCCGGAAGGCGACCTTGCGACCGTCGGCGGAGATCGCGACCCCGCGCGAGACGTCGGCGCCGCTGCCGGAGGCGGACTCGTAGCTCGCGGGGACGTCGCCGCCGTCGCGCGCCGAGACGAGATCGAAGGCGCCGGCGCCGCCGATCGGGATCGCCATGTCGCGCACATAGACGTCGACGTTCTCGTTCGCATCGGCAGCCACCAGCGACTCGGCGGTGGCAAAGGCGACGAAGCGGCCGTCGGCGCTGATCGAGGGGTTGGAGGCGCCACGGCGCAGGAACGCTTCGGAGCCTTCGTCAACGATGTTGCCGTCGGCGACTTTCTCCAGCGCTTTCGTCTGCAGATCGAAGCGGAAGACCCCGCCGGCCCGGTACTGGCCGGGTGGGTCGGGGTCGTTGTCGTCGAAGAAGTTGCGGGCGAAGGTCTGGATCGCGACGTAGCGGCCGTCGGCGCTGATCGCGGCGAAGACGGTCGAGTCGTCGCCCTGCTCGAGCAGCTCGAAGTCGGCGGAGACGATCTGGGCGCCGTTGCCGTAGAAAGCGGCGGTTGCCGCGGGCAAGGTCAACCCGACGGCGAGCGCCAGCGCCATCGCAGCAAGGAGGCGAAGTGGGCTCATCGGACCCGCACCACGCGCCTCAGGACCGTGACGTTTCGCGCCTTGTCGCGGGCCCGCACGATCAGCGGAAAGCGCCCGCTGCGGCCGTAGGTGTGGCGGACGAGCACCTTCGGCGCTTTTCGCCGCCCATCCCTCCCCCTGCCGCGTTTGCGTTTGGACGTTGAGGCTGCCGCTCCCCCCTCGCCGAACGAGACGTGGACCGAGCCGCGCCTCAGCCCCGAAGCGACAGCGGGCCTGCCATCCGTCACGACGACGGTCAACCGGCGTCCGCGCCGTCGCAGGCGCACCCGCGGACCGGCGCGGTCGACCCGCAGCCGCCCGACCCGGCTGCCGGTCTCCTGGCCGGCCTCGTCGATGGCGAAGACCTGGATGCGGTGAGCGCCGTTGCCGACGTCGTCGCGACCGAGGCGAGCGTGCAGGCCGCGCCGGTTCTCGACCACCGGCTCGTCGTCGACGCTGACCGAGTACCGCACCGCGCCGATCGCATTGGGGGCACGATCCCAGGCGATCGGTATCCGCTTCTTGCGCTGCCAGCCGCTCGGCAGCAAGACGAGGAAAGGGTCGGGGGGTGCGTCTATCACCGCGGCGGCGAGCTGGGCGTTGGGCCCCTCCCCCTGCTGCCAGGCGACGATCGCGTCGCCGAGACCGGACCCTCCCATGACGATCCGGCCGACTGCGCCGCCCGCGGGCGCGCTCAGCGCCGTCGGCTCGACCACCCCATCGGCGCGGCGCTCCTGTATGCCGACCAGCCCGGCGTCGCCGCGCAGCTCGCGCCAGGCGGCAACCGCGGCGCCCGTCTCGGCGAGGTCGACGAGGGGATCGCCCGGCACCGAGCTGCCGCCCTCGTCGAGCCTCTCGACCTCGCCGGCCGTCGCGTCGTCGCCCGAACCGAGCAGCGTCGCCGTGCCGGAGCCGAAGCCGATCGCGAAGAGGCCGCGTGCGTCAACCGCGACGCTGGGCGGCCCCAGCGCGCCCCGCGTGCCGCCGTCGGCCAGTCGCGCTCCGGCGAAGGCGCCGGCGGCTTCGGCGAAGACGTCGGGCATCTCGTTGACCATGACCCGGGGGGCGTCGAGCTTGCCGGCCTGGCCCGGCTGCTGGCGGAAGGCGACCGCCGCCTGGCCGAAGCCGGCCACGTCAAGGGCGAAGGCGTCGGCGGGGCCGCGCAGCGGCGCCGCCTCCCAGCTGGACGGACTCACCTGAAGGGGGATGCCGACGTTGGTGCCGAACAGGCGCCGGGCCCAGAGGCGATCGACGAACTCGTCGTCGGGCTCCTGCCAGGCGATCACGCCCTGGCCTTGGATGTCGATTCCGACCTCGGGCGCGTTGTCCTCGCTCGGCTCCCGAACCGGAGTCGCGATGTTGCGGTCGATCGGCGTGCCGAGCACCGACCAGAGGCGGCTGTTGTAGCGGGCGACGCGAAGATCGGCGCCGAGGTAGCCGGGCGGGTTGGAGGGGCTGGTATCGGTCACCACTCGATAGGCGAGGTACGCCTGGCCGCCGCGGGCCATGGCCAGGTCCGGGTAGGTCGAGCTCGCCTCGCCGACGTTGAGGTCGATTGGGACGGGGGGCTGGAAGCCCGTCGCGCCAGGGTCAAGCGTCGCCGAGAAGAGACGGTCGCTCTCGATCCCGAACTCCTGCACCCAGGTGACGACGAGGCGGCCGCCATCGCCGGCTCCGATCCGCGGCCAGCTGGAGTCGAAGTTCTGGCCGACGTCAACGCGTTGCGGAGCGCGCCAGACACCGTCGCGAAACTGTGCGGCGAAGACGTGGCTGCGATCGTCCACCTGCTTCAAATAGACGATGCCGCCGCTGCCGTCCTCTGACATCGCGGCATCGGCAACGTCGACGAGATCAGCGCTCGGGCCATCGATCGGCCGTACGTCGGAGACGACCGCACCGGCGGCGGTCGGGGCTCCGAGAAGCAGCAGGCAGGCGATCGCCGCGACCTTCGGCCGCAGACGGAAACGCGGCGAGAGTCGAGCGTGCATCGCGCCAGACCTTGGCGCGAACCCGTGTCAGAGATGTGACCAGGGCGCTACCAAATGGTTACAGCAACTACGCGAGGCGGAAGCCGCTCAAGAGGCGCTTCTCGGTCTCGCCCTCGATCTTGGCGACGACCTCGATGCGACCCTCCAGCGGCGTGCCGCGGATCTTCGTTGCCAGCAGGTCGTTGACCTGGAAGATCCCGGCCGAGTTGTTGAGGTCGATCTCGATCCGCACCGGACGCTCCTCCCCTACCTCGATCCGCACCTCGTCAACCGCCGCGGCTGAGATCGAGTGGATCCCCTCCTGGCCCGCCTCCAGCGGCAGGCGGGTCCGTCCCTGGGCCATGTCGAGCGCGTCGGCGACCCGGACCACGCCCGCTTCGAGCGTGTAGGGCTCGCCGCGGCGGCGGTGGCCGATGATCGCGTGGAGGATCTCCGAGGCGACGACCGTTCGCTTCGGCTCCGAGTAGGCGTCGCTCAGCAGCCGGTCGAGGGCGCCGCTGGCGAGGAAGAGACTGTAGGCCTCATGGTCGGCGCGGTGGATCGACATGCCGACGTCGTGCAGCAGTGCGCCACCGGCGACGACCACCTCGGCATCGCGAGCCGACATTCCGTGGTCGGTGACGACAGCGGGCTCGACGCCCGCCTTGACCAGCAGTCGCAATAGGCGCAGGGCGATATTGAGGACGATCTGGGTGTGGACCCAGGAGTGGTCCGACATCCCCAGCCGCTCGGCGTGGACCTGCGCCATGTACCACCAGGCCCGCACCTGCTCGTCGCCGTTGACGGCGTCGAGAAAGCTCTCCAGCTTGCGGTTGCCCCGGGTCGGTGCCCGTACCCGCGCCTCAGCTATCGCCTCTTTGGGCGGTTTGCGCGCCGGTCCCTGCGGATCCGGTGCGGGAACTGCCTCCTCGCTCATGTTCGCATCGTAGGAGAGGGACCGGGTGTCCCCCGGCGGAACCCGCAACGGTCCGGCTGCAGGGCTCTGAGGTCAGTGGCTCACAAGTTCCGCTGGGGGACACCCGGTCCCTCTCCGCCGTGGTAACTACTGACCGCAGATGGGCCACGGGCTGGAGCCCGACTGGGCGTAGAGCAACGCGGCTCGGTAGTCCTGCTCGGCCTCGGATGCGGCCGCTGGGTCGCCGGAGCCGCCTACCGCGGCCCAGGTTTCATAGCTGAACTGGTACTTGCCGCGGTAACTGCCGTCGGAGGAGACGATCGTCGGGTCGCCGCCCGACTCGCAGGAGGCGATCGATTCGAGCGTTGCCATGGAGACACCGGCGGGCAGGGTGGCGAACGCTTCGCGGCGTTCGCGCCGCAGCCGGGCGCGGCGGGTGCTGCGGATGCGGCGGGCGGCGGCGCGCATTTCGCGACGGAGGTTGGCGACGGGTTCGATCAGCCCGATGCTTCCGACGGGGACGGCACCCGCGACGCCGATTCGCGCTTGGGGGGCACTATTGCCATCGGCGGCGAGCGCGACGGCCGGGACGGAGAGGGCGATGAGAAGAACGGCTACAGAATATGAATATGTGTGTTTTGTGAGCAAGACGCGAAACCGTGACGAGGTTCCGCGATGCGCAGAGTGATGGGCATCACAATTGGGGGTCTCCTTGTGACGATCTGCGCGAGTTCAGGCACGGCTCATTGGCGCCGGCCACATCGGTGCGAGCGATCCTGCACCCCCGCTCCCTTGCGGTTGGAGCGCCAAAGAGCTCGAAGCCAAGAGGGCCCCGCCGCAGCGGGGCCCTCTCATTTTCGTGCTCGGTGACCGCTAATCCTCGATCGTGTACACGTCCTTGAACTTGTCGACATGCAAGGCGAGCAGCTGACCGTACTCCACCTTTGCTGCATCGGGGAACGCTTTGTGTACCTGTGCGTCGAACAGGAACCAGCCCTTGCCGAGCGCCTTGCTGACGTCGATGATGCCGCTTGACTCCTCATCCTGGGTGAGGAAGCCCGCACCTCCCGTGCGGAAGACGGCGGGGTCGAACTCGGCGACCACGCCGCGGTCGCCAGTGTCGATGTCATAGGCGACGATGCGGGCGAGCTGGGCGTTGCCGCCCGGGTCCTCCTGGATCAGCAGGTTGCCGTACTTGTCGACGCCCATGTTGTCGGGCTTGTTGAGGAAGGGCGCCTCGGTGCCGTCCAGCAGCAGCTCGATCGTCCCTCCCAGCTCGGGGTTGTCAACGTCCTCGAAGTGGACCTTCCAGAGGCCGCCGCCGTCGCGCGTCACCGCGGGCTCGGAGGGAACGACTCCCGGAGCGCCCTCGGTGGTGAGGACGTAGAAGTCGTTCGGCCGCCGCGGATCGAAGACGCCGTCCTCGATCCGGTTCAGGGTCAGGCCCCTGGCGAGGCCGTCCGCGTTCTGGCGGGCGCCGGAGCTGTCCCAGTCGACTACCTCTTCGGAGCCGAGCGTGAACGGCACCGGGGTGCCCGTGCCGTAGACGGAGCGGAACTGCGCGTCGGTCGAGACCGACTCGTCGGCCAAGTCGAGCACACGGTTGACGCCATTCGTCAGCCCGGCCCGGTCGAACGGGTTGCCGCTTTCCTGCTTGCTGCCCTCGTAGATCCAGAGCTGGCCCGCGGCGCCGTCCTCGTTGCCGATCACGACGGTGCTGTCGCTTTTGTTCTCCGCCGCCAGCGTGTTCTCGTATGAGAAGAGGCCGAGGCGCGGCAACTGCTGAGCCTGACCGTCGGTAGTGACGCCGAAGAGCCGGCCCTCGTCGCCGTTCTCCTCGTTGGCGAAGTAGATCTGACCCTTGTAGCCGTTCCTGGTCGACGAGTTGAACAACTGCCCCCACTCGGTGATGCTGCTCGAGCAGAAGCGCTGGAACTCTGCCGTCTGGGCGAGGAAGGTGTCGCTCGGGTCGCGCGGGTTGACACCGGCCGGTGACGGCGTGGCGCCGTAGCTCTGGGTCAGGTAGTTCCAGTAGCGGACGCCGGGGTCGATCAGGTCGCGACCCTCCTCGACCTCGAAGCTGTCGCCGTCGATCTCGAGCTCCGAGACGAAGGCGCCTTTCTGACCGTGGCGCCGGGCGACACCCTGCGTGCCACGCAGCTCGTGGTTCATCAGCAGCGTGAAGTCGGCGCTCTGGGGCTCCGGGCGAACCAGGCCGAGGCCGTCGGGGATGCCGACCATCTCGTAGCCGTTGGAGGCCGCACCCTCGCCGACCGTCAGCAGCGACTTGACGCTGACGCCGTCGGCGGCTGACAGCACGTACGGTTTGGTTTTGGTGTTCGGGCCGGTGCTGGTGTCGCCTGAAGCAGCGACGGCGATGGACGCCGTGGCAGCTACGATCAGGCCGGCCAGAGCGAATGCTCTGAGTCGTCGGGTGTTCAAGGGATCTCCTTTGTGAGAGTGAGATTGCCGGCCGGGGCCATCCCCCGGCCACATCCGGCGTTCTACGCGGCGGCGGGCAGGGGCTCGTTGCGCGAACGTGAACCTCAGGTGATCGATGGTTCACAAGATGCGCAGGGGGAAGTAGGCGCGCCGTCGCCTCAACCGCAATCATCCCGCACATCGCCGGCCAGTCCTCAACCTCCCGCCTGCTGCTCGCCTGCCCCGACCGGCCCGGCCTGATCGCGACCGTCAGCGGCTTCCTCGCCGACGCCGGGCGCAACATCGTCGACGCCGACCAGCACTCCAGCGACGAGGGCCGCTTCTTCATGCGAATGGTGTTCGAGCCGGCCCCCGCAGAGGAGCGCTCCGAGCTCTACCGGCGCTTCGAGGAGGAGGTGGCAGGGCCACTGGGAATGGACCACCGCTTCGCCGAGTCGAGCGAGCGCAAGCGGATCGCGATCATGGTCTCGCGCGAAGACCACTGCCTCTCGGACCTGCTCTGGCGCTGGCGCAGCGGCGAGCTTGGCGCCGAGCTGGTTGGCGTCGTCTCCAACCATGCCGAGCACGCCGACCAGGTCGCCTCTCTCGGCCTTCCCTACCACCACGTTCCGGTCGAAGGCGGGGACAAGGAAGCTGCCGAGCAGCAGACGCTCAAACTGCTCGCCAGCAAAATCGACCTGCTCGTCCTCGCCCGCTACATGCAGATCCTCTCCGCCGACTTCCTGCGCGAGCTGGGAGCGCCGGCGATCAACATCCACCACAGCTTCCTGCCGGCCTTCGTCGGCGCCGACCCCTACGCCCGCGCCCACGAGCGCGGCGTCAAGCTAATCGGCGCCACCGCTCACTACGTCACGGCGGATCTCGATGCGGGGCCGATCATCGACCAGGACGTGACCCGGGTCAGCCACCGCGACGAGATTGGCGACCTGGTGCGGATCGGGCGCGACATCGAGCGCCTCGTCCTCTCCCGTGCCGTCCTTGCGCACCTCGACGATCGGGTGCTTTTGGATGGCGACAGGACGATCGTCTTCTAAGCCCTTCTAGGACTGGCTGTCCAGCCAGTCCTGGCATAGTGTTGTGCGATGGAGCAGGCGACGATCTCACGCCCGGCCGCTGCGGCCTCCCATACCTCTCCGCCGCGGTCCCGCCTGCCGGCGCTGGCTCAGGCCGTTCGCTACGCCCGCGACCCGCTCGGCTTCCTGACCCGCTTCCAGCGCCGCTACGGCGACGTCTTCGTCGTCTCCTTCCCCTACTTCGGGCGGATCGTCTACGTCGCCGAGCCCGAGCTGGTGAAAGAGGTCTTCACCGGCTCCCCGGCCCAGTTCCACGCCGGCGAGGCGAACGCGACGGTGCTCGAGCCCGCGCTGGGGCCCAACTCGGTGCTGACCCTCGACGACGAGCCGCACCTGCGGCAGCGCAAGCTGCTGCTGCCCCCCTTCCACGGCGAGCGGATCGAGCGCTACGGAGAGCTGATGCGGGAGATCACGCTGCGGGAGATGGAGAGCTGGCCAGTGGGCGAGCCGTTCGCGCTGCGGCCCCATACGCAGCGGATCACGCTGGCGGTGATCATGCGCGCCGTCTTCGGCGTCCACGACGAGCAGCGGCTGGTCCGCTTCGGGCGCCTGATCGAGACCTTCGCCGGTCGGGTCAACGCGATCACCGCCTTCCCGGTGCTGCGCCGCCACCTCGGCCGCTGGAGCCCCTGGACGCGATTCGTCCGCGCCCGCGAGGCCCTCGACGAGTTCATCTACGAGGAGATCGCGCTGCGGCGCGCGGCGACGGAGGACGAGGCGGCCGAGCGCGACGACGTACTCTCGCTGCTATTGGCCGCCCGCCACGACGACGGCAGTCCGATGAGCGACGAAGAGCTGCGCGACGAGCTGGTCACGGTGCTCGGCGCCGGCCACGAGACCACCGCCACCGCGCTCGCCTGGGCAATGGAGCGGCTGCTGCGCAATCCGGCCGTGCTGGCGCGCCTGCGCGACTCAATCGCGGCCGGCGAGGACAACTACCTCGATGCGACGATCAAGGAGACGCTGCGGGCGAGACCGGTGATCGTCAACGTGGCGCGCAAGCTGACCGCGCCGGCCCGGATCGGCGGCTACGACCTGCCCGCGGGAACCTTCGTCCTACCGGCGATAGCCGCGCTGCATTACCGCGAGGATCTCTTCCCGGACCCCGAGGAGTTTCGCCCCGAGCGCTTCCTCGACGCCAGGGCCGACACCTACGCCTGGATCCCGTTCGGCGGCGGCGTCCGCCGCTGCATCGGCGCCGCCTTCGCCGAATACGAGATGCGAATCGTCCTCCGCGCCATCCTCGAACGCGCCGATCTCAGCGCCCCCGACCCCAAGCCGGAGCGGGTCAAGGTCCGCAACATCACCCTCGCCCCCGGCAAGGGCGCCCGCGTCAACCTGGATCGGCCGCTGCGCTCTCTTTGACCCGGTCGTAAAGCGTCTCGGGGGCGATATCTGCTCCATTAGGCCACACAATCGTCCCTAGCTCACGGTCCAACGCGACCCGGCGGAAATAACTCGGATCGCGCAGGGGCTCGAAGACGCCCCGCCATTGGCGACTAGAGAAATCGACGTCGCCTTGGGATCCGTCCTCGAAGTTCAGGCGAAGCTGGTGGTCGCCGACCACCTCGACCTCCGTCACATGAACGATCTTGGTCACGCAGTCCATGCTAGGGCAGCGGCTCGATCGAGAGCAACGGTTGTTCTTTCCTTGCACGCTCCCAATTCGCTTGCAGCTCTTCCCGATGAAGCTTTGTCCATTCGCGAACCAACGCCAGCGTCTTGGACGGCAGAGAGCCCTGCAAAATGGCAAGTGTGTCGATTGCTATCGATGCATCGTGCTCCGCATACCGAGCATGGAAATGGGGGCGTCCATGCTCCTCGTAGTACATCGCGATGACTATCCCGTGGAAGCTGCTGATTCTGGGCACCGGCCCAAGCTTTCAGGCCGTAACGCACACGTGGCGCGCAGTTTGTGTCGTCTTCGTGTTGACTTTGTAGCTACCTCCATCGACGGCCCGCGTCAGCCTGGATCGGCCGTTGCGCTGACCTCTCCCTCGGCCTCTTCCCACTGTGCGTAGAGCTCCGCGACCGCCTGCTTGGCGACCGCGTGGCGCTCGCTCGCACGCTCCGCCCGGCCGGGGCTCGACCAGGCTTCCGGGTTCGCTAGCTCCTCCTCGACCGCGCGCAGATCCTGCTCCGCCTGCTCGATCCGCTCGGCGAGCCGGGTCGCTTTGCGGGCCGCCTTCTTAGCTGTCGCGGCGGAGCCACGGCCGCGCGCGGGCCGCCCGGGCTTGGCCGCCTGCGCCGCGGCTGCTGTCGCCGCCTCGCGTTCGTCGCGCTGCCGCTGGTACTCGGCCCAGCCCGTCGGGTGGCTGCGCAGCTCGCCGTCCTCGACCGCGAGCGTGCGGGTGCCGACCGCCTCCAGCAGCGCCCGGTCGTGGGAGACGAGGATCAGCGCGCCCTCGAAGGCCGAGAGCGCGTCCTCGAGCGCCTCGCGGCTCTCTACGTCGAGGTGGTTGGTCGGCTCGTCGAGGATCAGGACGTTGGCGCCGCCGGCAACGAGGATCGCCAGCGAGAGGCGACGTTGCTCCCCACCCGAGATGTCGCTCAGCGACTTCTCGGCCTCGGCGCCGGAGAAGAGGAAGCCGCCGAGCAAATCGCGCGCCTTGCGGCCGCTGAGCCCGGTCTCACGCCGCGTCGCGTCCAGCACGGTGCCCTCGCCCGCAGCCGTGTCGGCATGCTGGGAGAGGTAGCCGATCTTGACGTTGTGGCCCGTCCACACCGAGCCGGCCTCCGGCTCGCGCCGCCCCGCCAGAGTCTCGATCAGGGTCGTCTTCCCCGCCCCGTTGGGACCGACCAAGACGACGTGTTCGCCGCGCTCGACTTCGAGGCTGGCACCGGAGAGCAAGGTTCGGCCCGGCACCGCGATCGTCGCCTTTCGCATCTTCAGCACGACCCGCCCCGGCCGCTCCGGCTGGGGGAATGAGAAGCGAAGGTTGCGCTCGTCGCGACGCTCGGCCTTGACCCCGTCGCGCTTCAGCTTCTCGATCCGCTTCAGCCGATCCTGCGCCTGCCTCGCCTTGGTCGCCTTGTAGCGGAAGCGCTCGACGAAGCGCTCCATCCGCTCGATCTCGGCCTGCTGGCGTTCGATCGCTTTGCCGCGCGCCATTTCGCGCGCCGCCTGCTCCTTGCGCCAGGCGTGCCACGGCCCGGCGAAGAAGCGGGCCCGTCGCGCCTCCAGCTCCAGCACCGAGGTCCCCACAGCCTCCAGGAACCAGCGGTCGTGGGCGATGAGGACGACGGCGGCGTCGAGTTCGCACAGGTATCGCTCCAGCCACTCCAGGGCTGGGATGTCGAGATGGTTAGTCGGCTCGTCGAGCAGCAGCAGGTCGGGCCGCGTCGCCAGCGCTCGGGCCAGCGAGGCCCGAGTCAGCTCGCCGCCTGAGAAGGTCGCGAGGGGCCGCTCCGTCTCTTCGCCGCCGAAGCCGAGGCCGCGCAGGACGGCGAGCACGCCGTCGCGCCAGCGGTAGCCGCCGCCGTGGTCGAAGCGCTGCTGAGCGGCGGCGTAGGCGCGCAGCGTCTCCTCGCCGGGGCTGCCTCCCGACATGGTCGCCTCCAGCTGCTCCAGCTCGGCCTCGGCCGCGAGCATGTCGGCTCGGCCGGAGAAGACGTACTCGCCGAGCGAGGCCTCTGTGCCACGCGGCGGCCGCTGGTCGTGTAGGGCGACGCGGGCGCCTTTGTGCAGGACGACGCTGCCCGAGTCGGGTGCCTGCTCCCCGGAGAGCACCCGCAGCAACGTTGACTTGCCGGCGCCGTTGCGGCCGGAGAGGGTCATCCGCTCCCTCGCCTCGAGCTTGAATGAGACGTCGGCGAACAGCAGCTCGCCGCCAGCGTGGACCTGCAGGGATTTGGCGGTAGCGATGGCCATCGGGTCGCGCCGGGACGGCGCCGACCCATTGTGCCCGTCCTGGCCTGCTCTTATGGCCGATGGAACCCGAGCAGCCGCCGCTCTCGTACTAGCCGGCGAAGTGCTTGGCGGCGATCTGCTCGATCGTTCCCTTGGTTCGCACGGTCACCAGGCCCAGCGAGGCGCCGAGTGCCTCCTGGTCGAGCTCGGAGTCGCGCGTGCCCCCGCTCGGCAACCAGTAGAGCTCCCGGCCCCGCATGACGAGCCGGTCTCGATCGGTGGCAAGTGCGAGCACCTGCTTGCGTACGCTCGCGGCCGGCTTCTTCGCCATCAGCAGCACTTGGAGCCTGCCCTCGGTGGCAGCGACCGCGTCCGCGGCGAAGGGTGCGTAAGCGGCTATCGCGGCGACCTCCTTCATCGAGCGGAGGACGACCTGCACGTCGAAGCCGAGCGTCTCCCGCAGCCCCGCTTCGATCTTGGTGACGATCGACTCCTCGTCGGATTTCGCCCGGACGCCGAAGACCACGTTGCCGCTGGTCCGGAAGGGCGCGACCTCCGCTAATCCGAGTTCCTCGAAGGAAAGGCGAAGCTGCTCGCTCTTGACGCGGCGCTTGGCCCCGAGGTTCACGCCGCGCAAGAAGGCCACGTAGCGACTCATTCCGGCCACCCTAGCCAGACGGCGTCTCCTATCGCTAGCGTCCCGAGGGTGGCTGCTGTCCTACCGGATCTCCTCCGTCCCGGCCTCCGCGTCGTCTTCTGCGGAACCGCGGCCGGAACCGCATCGGCCAGGGCACGCGCCTATTACGCGGGGCCGGGAAACGCTTTCTGGGACACGCTCCACGCGACCGGGTTGACGCCGGTCCGCCTGCAGCCGGCGGAATTCGCGCGACTGCCAGAATTCGGCATCGGCCTCACCGATCTCTGCAAGGTCAGCCACGGCTCCGACTTGGAGGTCGGGACCGGAGACTTCGACCTCGACGGCTTGGCGGCGAGCATCGCGGCCGTCGAACCACCACGCCTCGCCTTCAACGGCAAGAACGCAGCCCGCGGTGCGCTCGGACGGCCAGTCGAGTACGGCGTCCAGCCGGAGACGATCGGCCGCGCCGAGGTCTGGATCCTGCCCTCCACCTCGGGCGCGGCACGTGGCTATTGGAACCTGGTGCCCTGGCAGAAGCTGGCGAATGAATGTTTGGAGAAAGATCTGTAACGGACTTTTTGCATTCTGCGCGCCATAGGTGCGTCGGCCAGCCCTACGGTGATCTGATGTTTGGGATCGACGCGATTGGCACCCATGAGCTTCTGGAAGCGGCGGTTACTGCAATCTCAGTTCTTGGCGGAGCGATGGCGTATGCGAGCGGTTCCTTTGCCTCTCAGGCGCTGGGCGGTGGTCACCCGCCTGATGTCATCGCCCGTCGGGTCAACGAAGGAATCGCGCACGGTTTCGACTGGGGTATGGCGCTGGCGACCGTGACGCTTATCATCGAGCTATGACGTTGATGGATCGACTGCTCCAGTCAAGGCGTGGTACTCGCGCATTGAGCGCCACGGTTGCCACCTTCGCCGCTATCGCGATTCTCGGCTTCGGCGCGCCCCCGGTTGCGATGATCTACGTCGCCTGGGGCAGCACGATGCTGTATGTGGCTTTGTATTCCCGGAGCTGTCGCCGCTTAGGGCGATGGTGACTGATGGAGGCGGCCGGAATCGAACCGGCGTCCCTGGCCGTAGCGCGAAGGTTTCTACAGGTTTAGCCGGCGCTTGAATCTCGTCTCCCGGGGTCCGCGCCGGCGGGCACTACGGGAGACAAAGCCCTCTGAAATGTCCCCTGGCCGACGGGGCGATCGGCCCGGGTAAGCCCGCAATTGAAGCCGGTGCCCCTCTCCGCGGGCGGGAGAGGGCCGACTCTCACTCACCTAGATCTAACTAGGCAGCGAGGGCGAACTCATGGTCCGCACGTATTGGTTGGTGCCGGTGTTTAACGAGGCCTCCGGCAACCTCGACCTGCAACCGTTCGCACGGACCGACCAGGTCGAAGCCTGTCGCCCCCGTGCTATGTGCCACCGATTGTACGGTGTCGGCGATGGCGGAGCGCGAATTCGACGCGATCGTGATCGGCGCGGGCGCCCCGGGCGAGGTCTGCGCGGGCCGGCTGGCGGACGGCGGGCTCGAGGTGGCGATCGTCGAGCAACACCTGGTCGGCGGCGAGTGCTCCTACTACGCCTGCATGCCGTCGAAGGCCCTGCTGCGGCCGGGCGAGCTGCTGGCCGAGGCGCGGCGCGTGCCCGGCGTCGCCGAGGCGGTGACCGGGCAGCTCGATCCGCAGGCAACCTTGGCTCGCCGCGACGAGGTGATCCACGACCTCGACGACTCCGGCCAGCTCCCCTGGCTGAAGGAACGCGGGATCGAGCTGCTCCGGGGCGACGGCCGGCTCGATGGCGAGCGGCGCGTGGTCGTCGGTGATGACGTCCTGAATGCGCGCCGGGCGGTCATCGTGGCGACCGGCAGCGGCGCCGCGATGCCGCCGATCGACGGCCTCGACTCGGTGCGCGCCTGGAACAACCGTGACGCGACGACCGCGAAGCAGGTCCCGCCGAGCATGGTCGTCCTCGGCGGTGGTCCGGTCGGGGTCGAGCTGGCGCAGGCCTGGTCGACGCTGGGAACCAAGGTCACGCTGGTGGAGGGAGAGGAGCGATTGCTGCCGCGCGAGGAGCCCTTCGTCGGCGAGCAAGTCGCCGTCTCGCTGCACGAGTGCGCAACGGGGTCGACGTCCGCACCGGCGCCCAGGCGACGAGGGTCAGCCGGACGGAGGGGTGTCTCGGTCGACTTGGACGACGGCGTCACTGTGGAGGCCGCTGAGCTGCTCGTCGCAGTCGGCCGCAAGCCGCGCACCGGCGACATTGGGATGGAGTCGGCGGGCGTCGATCCGGGCGAGCGCGGTTTCCTCAAGACCGACGACCGCATGCGGGTCAGCGGCCGCGACTGGCTCTACGCGGTCGGCGACGTCAATGGGCGCGCCCTGTTCACCCACATGGGTAAGTACCAGGCCTGGGTCGCCGCCGAGAACGTGCTCGGCCGCATCGCCGAGGCAATCGCCGAAGCCATCGGCGCCCCCCGCGTCACCTTCACCGACCCCCAGGTAGCAGCGATCGGCAAGACGCTCGCCGAAGCCGAAGAGGCCGGCATAGACGCGAGAGCGATCGACGTGCCCACCGACAGCACCGCCGGTGCCAGCTTTTACGGCAAGGGCACCGGCGGCACCTCCCGCCTGGTCATCGACCAAGACAAGAAGGTGATCGTCGGCGCAACCTTCACCGGCTTCGAGACGGCAGACCTCCTCCACGCCGCAACGATCGCTGTTGTAGCCGAAGTTCCGCTTGATCGCTTACGCCACGCTGTCGCCGCGTATCCGACGCGAAGCGAGATCTGGCTCAAGCTCCTCGAGGCGTACGGCGTCTAAGCGACGGCAAGACAGACACCCGCCTCACAAGTTACTTAAATAAACTTGATTAAAGACCTCGTCTGTGGTATTGCTGACGCG
Organism: uncultured Solirubrobacterales bacterium; assembly: GCA_963844395.1. Lineage (GTDB taxonomy): Bacteria > Actinomycetota > Thermoleophilia > Solirubrobacterales > 70-9 > VRUE01. The sequence goes on from CAWJNX010000001.1 coordinate 535,644, forward strand.
CGGCTCTGCGGAGCCATGGGGGTCAGGTGCACGGAGGCTCGCGGTTCGAGAGCGGTTGACACGACCAAACGCGGACGCGACTCCGGCACCATGAGCCGGAAGAAAGTAGAGCTCAAAATGAGACTCGCCAGAATCCTCGGCCTCGTCGTTGCGGCGGCGGCAATCCTCGCGATTGCGGCAAGTTCGGCATCGGCCGTGACGCTGTGCGAAGAAGCCAAAAACCCCTGCCCCGAAGCAAAAGAATTCGGGGTTCCGACCATCCTCGGAGGTGAACTGAACCCGCTGTTCGAAATGGAAATCGTGGTGTTCGACAAAGCCGCCGAAGAAAAAGGAGAAATGGAAAAACCGTTCTTCACGATCAAATGCACCAAAGGAACCTTCAAAGGTGCGACCATCGAAAATGAAGGTCCAGAACAAATGCTGCGCGGCACGATAACCCCCGAACCGTTCACGGGATGCACTGGTTGCACCAAAGGCGGCATCCCGATCAAAGCGCCATACAAAACCGAACTCCTCTGGGACCCCGCGGTGGTTGGGGATGGCCTCCTCAACATAACCACGGGCACCGGCGGAGGGATCCCGGCCTGGGAATTCACCGGTTGCGGCCCGCTGGCTGTGACCTGCACGTTTGGCGAAAACGCGATAAGCAAAATCCGCTGGATGGGCGCCAATCCGGCACAGATACGGATCACTAATGCTCCGCTGACTTTCCAGGCGGGGAATCCGTACTGCCAGAAAAAAGCAAAGATCACGGCCTGGTACAAAGTGACCAATCCCGCCTTACCGGTGTACGTCGTGGCGAAACCGTAGCGGCCTGTCCGACCACCAGGAGCGCTGACGCTTAAGAAATAGGAAGGGCGGGGCCTAGCCCCGCCCTTCTGCACTGCCGCCGCCTAGACCCGCGAGCGTCTCTTCAGGTCTTCCGCAAACTCCCGCGGCAGCCCGGGTATTTCGTCCAGTTCGTCAACTGACTGAAAGCGCCCGACCCGCTCGCGATGGGCGAGCAGCCGGGTGGCCTGGGTCACCGAGAGGCCATGGGCACGCAGCTGCTCGAAGCTGACCTCGTTGAGCGCGATCGGCTCCCCCGTCTGGGCCACAGGGGGCGGCGGCTGCGGGCTCGGCGAGGGTGGCTCGGGAGTCGGGGGCTGTGGCTGGGGAGACGGTGGAGTTGGCGCCGGCGGTTCGGGCGTTGGGGGCGGCGGCTGCGGTGAGGGGATGGGCGAGGGCGGAGTCGGCGCCGGAGGCTGAAGAGTGGGCTGCGGCGGCTGGGGCGCCGGCTGAGATTGCCCAGCGGCGCCAGCTTGGACCGAGCTGAGTACCGCCTGCTCGGCTTCCGCTGCGCGGCGCTCGGCTTCACGGGCGCGCTCCTCCGCCTGCGCGACGCTCTCCTGGATCTCGCGCAGCCGCTTCTGACGCTCGTCCTCCTCCGACTTCAGCTTCGAGAGGCGCTCCGCCTCGGCGGCACGCTCTTCGGCGGCCTTGGTCCGCTCCTCGATCTGGCGCAGCCGCTCCTGCGCCTCGGCCAGCGAGCGCTCCTGTGCTTCGCGCTCCTGCTGGAGCCGCTGTTCCGCAGTCTGCAGGGGAGGCGGCTGCGACGGTGAGACGGCTCCCATGCCCTGGGTCGCCTGCCCGGCTTGGGCTTGGGCTTGGCGTCCTTCGGCCTCGCGCTGCAGACGCTCGGCCTCCTCGATGCGCCGCTCGGCCTCGGCGCGAATCCTCTCCTCCTCGCGCTGGATTTCGGTCACCTTGTCGTGGACCCGCTGTTCGGCGGCGACCGCGTCGTACGCGGGCGGCGGTGGCGGGGCGACGACCGGCGGCGGTGGCGCCTGCATTGCGGGCGGTGGCGGTGGCACCGCGGCGGGCAGCGGCTGCGCGATCGGCGGCATCGACTGGGAGGGTTGAGGGGGGAAACCCTGGGGCGGCTGCGTCGGTTGAGGGGGGAAACCCTGGGGCGGCTGCGTCGGTTGGGGCTGGAAGGCTTGGGTCGGTTGCATCTGCTGGGTCTGGGCAGGTTGCGCCTGCTGCTGGGCGACGGCCTGCGCTCCTTCTTGTCCGAGCAGCGCCCGCTCCTGGGCGGCGCGCGCCGCCGCTAGCTCGCGCTCGGCCTTGGCGGCTTCACGCTTCGCGCGGCGGCTCGAGGTGCGACCACCCGCGGTGGTCGGTCGATGCCGCCGCGCGGCCCGTTTTTTGGTCCGTTCCTCGCGACGTTTCCTCGCCTCTTCCTGACGTCGTTTGCGGTGTTCGAGACGCGCGGCGCGCTGTTGTTCGCGGGCCCGCTTGCGCTTCTCCTTGGCGTTCGACCGCGCACCCACCGGAGGCGGGCCGGCCGCCGCCCCTGCCGTGGCACCTGGACCTGGACGCTGGCTGGTCAACTGTTTCCGCTGCGGCGGAGGAGGAGGCGGCGGCGTGGGAGTGGCCGCCTGCTTCTTGGTTTTGTCCTTGCCGCGCCGCTTGCTGACGCTGATCGCAAGCAGGAGCAGAAGGATCGCGACGACTAGCCCAGCGACGAAGTACTCGACGTTGTCGCTGACGAAATCGCCCGCTTCGCTGGGGAAGGAGTCTGCAAGCGGGGCAAGCGTGCCGATCCAGTGACTCACAAGGCTCGAAGCTACCTCATTCTGCTCTTGAATTCGCGCTCGACCTCACGGCGAACGTCGCGATCCGCGATCTCGCGGCGCCGGTCGCGCCCCTCCTTGCCGCGGGCCAGCGCCAGCTCGACCTTGGCCCGCGAGCCTTTGAAGTAGACGCGGGTCGGGATCAAGGTCAGACCGCGCTCCGCCGTCTTGCCGATCAGGCGCTCGATCTCCGCCCGGTGCACGAGCAGCTTGCGGGGACGCTCCGGCTCGTGGTTCTCCCGGCTCGCCGGCTCGTAAGGGGGGATGTGGAGGTTGCGCAGCCAGATCTCGCCGTTGTCGACCACGGCGTAGGCGTCGGCCATCTGCGCCTTGCCATTGCGCAGCGACTTCACCTCCGAGCCGCGCAGGACGATCCCCGCCTCGAGCCTCTCGATCAGCTCGAATTTGTGCCGGGCACGGCGATTGGTCGCGACGTCGCCGGAGACCGGCTCGCGCGGCCCGCCTTTCTTCTTCTTAGCCATCGACCGGCTCCAGGTCAGCCCGGCCCCGTGCCGCTTCGACCCCGCTCACATGGACGGACACCGGGTCGCCGAGGCGCAGCTTCCGCCCCGAGTCTTCCCCCACCAAAGCCGTCTCGGTCTCGTTCAGCTCAAAGCGCTCGCTCCCCCCGATACGGCGGGCCGGCAGGAACCCCTCGTAGACGTCGCCCAGCTCGCCGCCGAAGCCGACGAAGGCACCTGCCCGGATCAGCCCAGAGACCTCGCCCTCGAACTTCGCCTCCGCGCCGCGTTCGCGCAGCTCGCGCTCAAGCAGGAATGCGGCGCAGACGTCGTCGGCCCTTCTCTCGATCCGCATCGACTCGCGCTCCTGCTCGCTGCAGTGCCATGCCGCCTCGCGCACCTCGGCGGCGCTCGGCGCCCGCTCGCCCTCCCCAAGCGTCGCCAGCAACGCCCGGTGGACGATCAGATCAGGATAGCGGCGGATCGGCGAGGTGAAATGGCAGTAGGCGTCGCTGCCGAGGCCGGCGTGGCCACTGTTGCGCTCGCTGTAGAGGGCCTGTTTGAGGGAGCGGAGCACGAGCGATGTATACGCGTCGCGGCCGTGCCCGCGCCGCCCGGCCTCGCGCCTCACCAGTCGGCTCGCCTCGGCCGCGATCTCGCCCGCCTGCTGCGGCGCCAGCGTGCCCCGCAGCGCCGGCGTCGGGACCTCCAGATCGTGCAGTTGAGCGATCAGGCGCTCGACCCGCTGCGGGTCGGGCTGGGCGTGGACCCGGTAGATCGCCGGCACCCGCTTGCGCTCCAGCAGCCGGGCAACTTGTTCGTTGGTGAGGATCATCAGCCGCTCGATCAGGCGGTGCGACTCGGTCTGGGCAACACCGTGGGCGCCGACGGGGTTGCCGTCACGGTCGAAACGGAACTCCGGCTCGAAGGACTCGACGTCGAGGCTGGTCGTGCCGCGCCGTTCGCCCAGCGCCGCTGCTGCCTCGCGCGCCACCGCGAGCGGCTCGGCGACCGGTTCCGGCGCGGCCGTCTTCCCCGAGAAGATTAAGTCGAGCCGGTCGTAGTCGAGCCGCGCGTCGGAGCGGATGCGGCTGCGGTAGAAGCTCGCCTGCCCCGGCTCGCCGCCCGGACCCAGCTCGATCTCAGCGGTGACCGCGAGCCGCTCCACGTCCGGGGACAGACTGCAGGCATCCGAGCTGAGCGCGTGGGGCAGCATCGGCTCGACCGACCCCGGCACGTAGGTGCTGTTTGCGCGGCCACGCGCCTCGCGGTCGAGCGGCGAGCCGGGCGGCACGTGGGCGGCGACGTCGGCGATGTGGATCCAGAGCCGGATCGAGTCGCCCTCGCGCCGGGCCGAGACCGCGTCGTCGAAGTCGCGCGCGGTCGCCGGATCGACGGTGAAGGTCGGCAGCTCGACCAGGTCGCGGCGGGGGCCGGAGCGGGACTCGGCGGCGATTGCCGCCTCCCTGGCTTCCGTCTCCAGCGCGGCTCGGAAGCCGCGCCGCCCCAGCTCCTCATCGAGCAGCGCCTCGACCGCCTCGCGGGCTGTCTTTGGCTCGGCCCGACGGCTCCTGCCGCGTGCCCGCTGCCGCGCCCGGTGCTTGCGCCAATCGCCCTTGCTCACGCGAGCCCCTTCCGGTGCGCTTTATGTCTCTCCAGGGAACAAAAAGCGCACCGCAAGCTCATCGTTGCTTTGCCAGGACCCACAGGGCCCGCTCCAGCGCCTCGTCGCGCGGCGTCCCGGGCGCGTCGTTCACCCTGACGTCAGGGCTGATCCCTTTCCCGGCCAGGTTCGTCCCATCCGGCGTGAAGTACTCGCCCACGGTCAGCTTCAGCGCGCCGCCGTTTGAAAGGCCGACCTCCTGCTGGAAGACACCCTTGCCGAAGGAGCGGGTTCCGACGACCACGGCGCCGGCGTCATCGGCCAGTGCCGCGGCGAGGATCTCCGCCGCGGAGGCGGTACCGCGGTCGATCAGGACGACGACCGGCAGCCGCGGGAGATTCCCGCCCTCGGCCTCGTAGACGGTCTCACCCTGAGTCCGCGAGCGGGTCGAGACGACCACCTCACCCTCGGGGAGGAAGACGCTCGTGGTCAGCACCGCCTCCTGCAACAACCCACCGCCGTTGGCACGCAAGTCGAGGACGAGACCACCCACCTCTCGCCGCTGCAGCTTGCGCAGCGCCTCGCGGACGGCGCCGTGAGCGCCGGAGCTAAAGGCGGCGAGGCGCAGATAGCCATAGCGCTCGCCGGCGAGCGTCTTGACGCTGCTGTCGATCACCGGCACCTCGATCTCAGCCCGGGTCAAGCGCACACGGCGCACCTCGCCACCGGGCTCGCGCAGGACTCCGACCACGACATCGGTTCCTTCGGGGCCCTTGATCCGCGTCGTCGCCGCGACGCTACCCAGCCCGGCGATCGAGCGCCCGTCAACCGAGACGATCGTGTCCCCTGGCTCGATCCCGGCGCGCTCGGCCGGCGAGCGCTCGAAGACCCGCGCGACCCGCAGGCCCCGCTCGACCTCGGTGACGCTGAGCCCGATGCCGGAGAAGCGGCCCTCGATTTCCTCGTTGAAGCGGGTCAGCATCGCGGGCGAGAAGTACTCGGAGAAGCGGTCGCCATAACCGCGCCGCAAGCCGCGGACCATGCCCTGCAGCGAGGAATCGATCAGCTCCTCCTGCGGCACCGAGCGGTAGTAGTTGGCTTCGATCAGCTCGCTCGCTTCGGCGGTCAGGCCGGCCGAGTCGTCAACGAAGACATCGCGCAGCGGTGGCGGCATCTTCGCGGGATGGCCGCCAAGCCAGAGGCCGACGGCGAGCATCGCAAGCAGTGCGATCGCGACGACCGCGGCCCTGCCGGCCCTCACGCGGGCCTCAGACCTTCAGGAAGCGGCGCAGCGTGATGCCGGAGCCGATCGCCGAGACCAGCACGGAAGCGCCGAAGAGGATTGCGACCAACGCCGGGAAGGAGAGCGTGGTGCTGTTCTGCGCCGCCAGGAAGCCGATGCTGTCGCTCAGCGGGTCAACGATCGTCATCTTGCCCAACCACAGGATCAGTATGGCCACCAGGCCGCCCGTGAAGCCGACCACCACGCCCTCGATCATGAAGGGCCAGCGGATGAACCAGCGGGTGGCGCCGACCAGGCGCATCACCTCGACCTCGCGACGGCGGGTGTAGATCGAGAGCCGGATCGTGTTGCCGACCAGCATCAGCGAGGCTGCGATCAATAGCCCCGTGATCACGGTCAGGACGATCTTCAGCGCACTCGTCACTTGCTCGATCTTCTTCGACTCCTGCTGGCGGTCGAAGACATCGGAGACGATTGGCGAGATCGGCCGCGGCTTGCCGTCCGGGCCCGGCGGCGTGACCGCCGCCCGCACCGTGTCGAGGTTCGCCGCGTCGTCGGCCTTGACTTCGAAGTTCGCCGGCAAGGGATTGGAATGCAGCTGGGCCAGCAGTTCGTCGCTCTTCTCCTTGCCGAGGTCGTCGGACAGTTCCTGCAACGCCTCGGCCTTGGTGATCAGACGAACCGACTCGACGTTGGGGATCGCCTCCAGCTCGCCTTGCAGCGCGGCGGTTTCCGCTTTGGTCGCGTCGTCGAAGATCGCCACCCGGAACTCAAGGCTGTCGCGGACCTCCTCGCTCTTGGCCTGGGTGGTCTGAAAGACGGGGATCAGGACCCCGAGCAGGATCACGGTGACGACCGTGGTGACGATCGCCGCCATGCTTGGCGCGCCGTTGCGGCGCAGCGCCCGGAATGCCTCCTGGATGAAGAAGAAGAGCCTGGACATGTCAGATCAGCGCGTCGTGGCCGTTGGGCTGGCCCTCGGGAGCGACGCCCATCTCGGCCCGCATCCGCAGGCCGAACTCGGTCGTCGACTCCTCGGTGTAGCCGCCGCTGACCTCGTCGCGGACGACGCGGCCCTCGTAGAGCTCGATCACGCGGCGGCGCATGTTGTCAACCATCTCGCGATCGTGGGTGACGACGACGACGGTGGTGCCGGTCTTGTTGATCCGGTAGAGCAACTGCATCACGCCGATCGAGGTGACCGGGTCGAGGTTGCCGCTAGGCTCGTCGGCGAGCAGCAGCGGCGGGTGGTTAACGAAAGCGCGGGCGATCGAGACGCGCTGCTGCTCTCCCCCGACAGCTCGTCCGGATAGCTGTGCAGCTTGGTCGAGAGGCCGACCAGGCGCAGCGTCTCCGGCACCTGGGTGCGGATCGCGGCGCGGCTGGCGCCGATCACCTGCAACGCGTAGGCGACGTTGTCATAGACGGTGCGGTCGGGGAGCAGCTTGAAGTCCTGGAAGACGGTGCCGATGTTGCGCCGCAACTGCGGGATCTTCTTCTCAGGCAGGGCACCGATGTCACGGCCGGCGATCCGGACGGTGCCGTCGGTGGCCGTCTGGTCGCGGATCAGCGTCTTGATCAGGGTCGACTTGCCGCAGCCGGTCGGGCCAACCAAGAAGGCGAACTCGCCGCGATCGATCGCCAGCGAGACCCGGTCGAGCGCCATGTGGCCTCCGGGATAGACCTTGGTCACGTCGCGCAGCTCGATGATCGGCGCCCCGCCGCGGCGGTGGCGCGGCGCCTGAGGCTCCGCCCCCGTCTTTCGCTTTCTAGCTCTGGCCATGCTCGCGTCCCTTCTGCGGTAACAGGGTGACTCCTGCGCAGCGGAATTCGCGCAAGGCCCCGCCCAGCAGAAGTTCGCGGGAGCTTAGCGAAGCGTTAGCGAACGCTCATTAAGCCAAAGGAGAGCTCAGGAGGGCCGAGGCTCAGTCGGCGCTAGGTTCTGCTTGAGGTCACCCTCGAAATGCGGGTCCTGCTGCGTGTTCTCGTTCGGTGCCGGCTGTGGTTTTGGCGTTAGGTCATGGATAACCGGGCTTCCTGCTGGATTTGAAGTGTCAGGCATTTTTTCCTCCCGATCAGCCATCGTTTACCTGAAATGGAGCAACAGCCATCTGGGCTCCATCCACGAATACCTCCCACCGGTACCCGCCCACGGGCAGGGCAAGCCCGTTGAAGCTCAGAACAGCTGGCACGTCGAGGTCCGTTCCTCGCTTCAACCCGGCAGGCCTACCAGTCTCAAATTCTCCAGCCGCCATGATCTCGTTTCCTTCGAATTGGACCCGCTCGCCATCTGCATCCATTAGAACGGCTTCAAACTCGTGCTTCTCGTTGGCCTGATCCCATGGCACCTTGATCATGATCGCCAACGACATCGGCGTCGGCACATTGGCTCGATGCAGCTGTGACCAACCGCCGCCAAGAACGTAGAGTTTCCCGCCCATCTCTTGGGCAGCGTCGCAGAGGATTAGGGTGACCTGCACGGGCGCGGAGTTTATGCCCGGTGGGTGCCGGAAAGGTCATGCGTGTAACTCGGCCGTGGTTCAGACGACTTGGTAATCCCGAGGCTGACCTTGGGGGAATGGGTGGCGGAGTCCTCCATGTTGCTTGCGGTCATGTGGGCGATAAGCATGTCGGGTTCCTCCGCGAACCACGGCAAGCCCTCCTGAACGCGCTTGCGGGCCTCGTCGAAAGTGTCGCCGTATCCCACATAGCCAGGCACATCAGGCGACGCGGCAATCCAAGCCCCGTCCGCTTCCTTGCGATATCTCACGACTACGGTCCTCATGGCTCTCCTAAACCAGCTTACGCGCCTCAGCCTCGCTGAGGCCAACCTGCTTAACCAAAATCTCCTTGACCACCGAACCCTTCAACGTGTCCTTGTCGTGTGCCCAGAAACCGATATCGGGATATCCGGTGCTGGACACCATATGACGGTGTGATCCCTTTCGCTTCTTGCGCTGCTTTTCCGCATAGCAGAGCGGTTTTCGTTCGAGAATGCCCAGCATCTGCTTGGCCTTGAGGGACGGAAAATTGGCCACACGCAGGCCAGACTACCTGCCAGGGGGGCGTTTTCCTGCAACTCGCGGCTCTGCCGCTGTCCTAGCGACTAACGAACTGCTCGACCGCCGCAACGATGCTGGCGGCGTCGATGCCGGCCGCGGCGAGCAACTCGGCCGGCGGGCCGCTGCCGGGCTTGCCGGAGACGGCGAGGCGGGTCAGGGGGGTGCGGGTGTCGGAGCCGGCGAGGACGCCGGCGACGGTCTCGCCGATTCCACCCTCGGGCCAGTGGTCCTCGACGGTGACGATTGCCCCGGTCTCCCCCGCGGCAACCAGAAGCGTCTCAGAGTCGACCGGCTTCACCGAGTAGAGGTCGATCACCCGCGCCGCGACGCCCTTGCCGGCCAGCTCGTCGGCGGCCTTCAGGCATTCGTGCAGGGTGATCCCCGCCCCGACCAGGGTGACCGCGTCGGCGTCGCTGGAGCGCAGGGTGCGGCTGCCGCCGATCTCGAAGCTCTCCCCCGCCTCGTAGAGCGCCGGCAATGCGCCGCGGGTGGTGCGTAGGTAGCTGATGCCGCGGTGCTGGCGCATCGCGTCGAGCAGCTGCACGGTCTGATTCGGGTCACACGGATAGAGGACGACGCTGCCGAAGACGGCGCGCAGCGAGGCGATGTCCTCGAGCGCCATCTGCGACGGGCCGTCCTCGCCGATCGAGACGCCGACGTGGGACCCGCACAGCTTCAGGTCGGCGTCGGAGATCGCCGCCATGCGGACGAAGTCGTAGGCGCGGCTGAGGAAGGCGCCGAAAGTCGAGGCGAACGGCTTCCAGCCGCGCACCTGCAAGCCGACCGCGGCGGCGACCATCTGCTGCTCGGCGATGTACATCTCGAAGAAGCGGTCGGGGTGCACGGCGGCGAAGCGCTCGGCGTAGGTCGAGTTGCCGACCTCGCCATCGAGCGCGACGACCCGCTCGTCGACAGAGCCAAGCCAAGCCAAGGCGTCGCCGTAGGCGCCGCGGGTGGCGACCTTCTCGCCGAGCTCGTAGCTCGGCCGCTCGACGTTCTCGCGGGGGATCTCGAAGGACGGCGCCTCGGTGGGCGACTGGACGCTCAGCCGCAGCGAGCGTTCGCCGCCCAGCTCCTCGATCGCTCCCTCGGCGTCGCCGAGCGGCTTGCCGTGGGCATTCGGCTGGTCCTCGACGGCGGCGACGCCGGCGCCCTTCTTGGTCCGCGCGAAGATCGCCGCGGGGCGGTCCGCGTTGAGCGCTCGTGAGTAAGCCTGGTCGATCGCCTCGACGTCGTGGCCATCGATCTCCTGCACGTCCCAGCCGCAAGCGCTCGCCCGTGCCGCAAGCGAGGAGGTGTCCCATTCGTGCATGGTGGGCCCGCGCTGGCCGAGCCGGTTGACGTCGATGACGGCGATCAGGTTGCTGAGGCCGACGTAGCCGGCGTGCTCGAAGGCCTCCCACATCGAGCCCTCGGCAAGCTCCGAGTCGCCACAGAGCGTCCAGACCCGGAAATCGCCGCGCTCGAGCTTGGCGCCGGCGAGCGCGATGCCGACCGCGATCGGCAGCCCCTGGCCGAGCGAGCCGGTCGCCACGTCTACCCAAGGCAGCTCCGGCGTCGGATGGCCTTCCATGCGGGAGCCGAATTTGCGGAAGCTGAGCAGCTCCTCGTCGTCAATCGCCCCCGCCGCCTTGTAGAGCGCGTAGAGCAATGGCGAGGCGTGGCCCTTGGAGAAGACGACGTGATCGTTGGCGGGGTTGTCGGGGGAATCGAAGTCGTAGCGCAGATACCGCGCGTAAAGGACCGCCATCAGGTCGGCAGCCGACATCGACGAGGTCGGATGACCCGAGTTGGCGGCGGCCGCGGCGCGAACCGAGTCGACCCGAAGCTGTTGGGCGAGCTCCCGCAGCTGCTCGCGGTCCACGCTTTGCTCGGAGATCGCCTGCGCCATGAGGCCCGACTTTACCTGCGCGCCGGGCGGGCGCGTCGGCATCCGCAGGCCCTCGGGCTAACCGATCGCGACCATGCGCTCGATCGGGACCCGCGCCCGCTCGGCGATCTCCGCCGGGACGCTGACCTCGAACTTCATCTCGCGCAGGCTGTCGCGCAGCTTCGGCAGCGTGATCATCTTCATGTACTTGCAGTAGGCCATCCGGTTGGCCTCGATCAGGCTGGCGCCGGGCGCCGCCTGCTGCAACGGGTGCAGCATGCCGTTCTCGGTGGCGACGATGAACTCGCCGTCGGGCTTCTGCTGCACGTAGTCGAGCATCTGCCCGGTCGAGAGCATGTGCACGCCCTCCTCCTCCACTTCGCCGGCGGCGACGAACTCCATCACCTGGGTGACGCAGCCGCACTCGGGATGGACGAGGAACTCGGCGTCGGGGTGGGCGGCGCGCTGGGCGCGGATGTCGTCGGGCCGGATGCCGGCGTGGACGTGGCACTCGCCCGGCCAGACGTGCATCGAGTGGCCGGTCTCGCGCTCGACGTAGGAGCCGAGCCAGATATCGGGCCCGAAGAGGATCTCGGTGGCCGGACCGTGCTCGCGCAGGATGTGCTCGACGACCTTGACCGCGTTGGAGGAGGTGCAGCAGTAATCGGTCTCCGCCTTCACCTCGGCCGAGGTGTTGACGTACATGACGACGACCGCATCGGGGCTATGGCGAGCCTTCCAATTGCGTAGTTCATCGGCGGTGATCGAGTCGGCCAGCGAGCAGCCGGCGTCGGGATCAGGGATCAGGACGGTCTTCTCGGGCGAGAGGATCGAGGCCGTCTCGGCCATGAAGTGGACGCCGCAGAAGGCGATCGTCGAGGCGCCCGATTCGGCCGCCTTGCGCGAAAGGCCGAGCGAGTCGCCGGTGTAGTCGGCCACCGCCTGGACCTCGGGCACCTGGTAGTTGTGGGCGAGGATCACCGCGTCGCGCTCGGCGGCGAGCTGGCGCACCTCGCACGACAGCGCATCGACCTCCTCGGGCGAGAGGTCGAGCATCGGGACCGGCTCGTTGATCGTCGGCAGCTCTCTCACGGCTGTACCTCAGGAGCCCAAAGGGCTCCGCTGGTCGTATGTTCGCTGGCATGGCTTGCGCCTGAGTCCAGTCGAATGAAGTGCTGGTTCAAGTCTAGCCTGTGGGCATGCCGGAGCTACCGGAGGTCGAGATCACCGTGAGGCGATTGGACGCCGCGCTGAAGGGCATCGAGGTGGAGTCGGTCGTTGCACCCGGGATGAACGTGATGAAGACCTTTGAGCCGCCGCTCGAATCGCTTGCGGGGAAGTCGATTTCCGGCCTGCGGCGGATAGGCAAGATGCCGGTGGTCGAGTTCGGGGATCTGGCGTTGCTGATCCACCTGATGTCGGCGGGTCGGTTGCGCGTCTCTGAGAAACGGGCGTCGCCTAAAGACCGGGCGTCACGGGTGCTGATCAGGCTCGGCGACGGGCGCGAGCTGCGCCTACGCGAGTACGGAACGAAGCAGCGGGCCTGGGCCAAGCTGCTCCCTGCCGGCGCGGTCGCCGAGGACGAGATGGTCTCCACGCTCGGTCCCGAGGCCTGGCCCCCGCCGCCGCTGGAGGACTTCGCCGCCCTGATCGACCAGCCACGCCACCTGCATCCGCTTCTCCGCCATCAACGCGACATCGCCGGTATCGGCCGCTCTTGGGTCGACGAGATCCTCTGGAAGGCGCGCCTCTCGCCCTTCAAGAAGGGATCGGAGCTGGATATCGAGGAGGTCGAGCGCCTGCACGGGGCGCTCAAGGTGCTCAGCGACGCGATCGACCACTACGAGGAGACGATCGGCGCGGAGCTTCCCGACAAACTGCCGATGCCCTTGCGAGTCCACAAACGAGAGGGCGAGCCTTGTCCGCGCTGCGGCACGACGATCGAGGCGGTCTTTTTCGCCGAGCACCAGACCAACTACTGCCCGAAGGAGCAGACCGGCGGCCGCGTACTCAAAGACCGCCGCCTCTCCCGTTTGCTTAAGTAACCGCATGCGAGCCATCGCCATCGCGGTAGTCGCCCTGGCCGCGCTCTGCGCCCTCGGCGGAATCGCTGGTGCGGCTCCGGAAGCGACCGTGAAGGTCGGCGACAATTTCCTCAGGCCGGGTCAGAAGACGGTGAGCAAGGGAACCACCGTCCGCTTCAAATGGGTCGGCGCCGCCCGCCACCACATCGTCAAGGCCAAGGGCCCCGGTGGGCCGGCCGCATCTCCGGCGACCGCAAAATCAGGCGTCAACCTCGCCAAGCGCTTCGAGAAGACCGGCACCTACCGCTTCATCTGCACGATCCACCCGACCGAAATGCGGCTGAAGCTGGTCGTCATCAAGTAGGCCGTCGCGACCGGGCGCCGTGGCGCCTTTGTCAGACATATTCCAACAAAGGCGCCAGCCTCCAGGGCCGGTTCAAGCTGGCTCGAGAAGCATGCTGAAGTCGAGGGTCGGCGCCGAGTGGGTGATCGCACCAACGGAGATGAACTCGACCCCGGTCTCGGCGATCTGCCGCACCGTCTCCAAGCTGACCCCGCCCGAGGCCTCGAGCGACGGCCCCTCCCCAGCTCCGGCCTCGCCGTCGCGCAGCTCGACCGCCTTGCGCAGGCCGGCGGCGTCCATGTTGTCGAGCAGCAGCCGGTCGGCGCCGGTACCGAGCGCGTAGGCCACCTCGTCGAGGTTGCGGCACTCGACCTCGATCGGCAAGTCCGGCTGCTCCGCGCGAGCCGCATGGACGGCCTTGGCGAGACCGCCCGCCAGCGCGATGTGGTTCTCCTTGATCAGGATCGCGTCGTAGAGGCCGATGCGGTGGTTGACGCCGCCCCCCGCGGCGACTGCCGCCTTCTCCAGCGCTCGCAGTCCCGGCGTCGTCTTGCGGGTGTCGAGGACCTGGGCGCCGGTCCCGGCAACGGCCTCGACGAAGCGCGCGGTCAACGTCGCTGCGCCAGAGAGATGGCCGAGGAAGTTGAGCGCCGTTCGCTCGGCGGCAAGTAGGGCGGCGGCAGGACCGCTGGCAAGCGCCACCTCGGCCGGGACCTCCTCGCGCCACTGCCCCTCGACGACGAGATCGTCGGCCTCGGCACCGCACTGCCGCATCGCCTCGGCGACGAGTTCCAGCCCAAAGACGACACCTGGCTCTTTCTGCACAATCCGCGCCCGCGCCATCGCCCCTTCCGGGACCGTCGCCTCCGACGTGACGTCTCCAGCTCCCAAATCCTCGGCGAGCGCACGGGCGACCGTCTCCTCGAGATCAGCCATCGCCGCACCCTAGCGGCGGGTGTGAAGGGGACGGGTGCCCCTCCGGCGGAACTTGTGAGCAACTGAGCCATGAGCCCTAGCTGGGACTCCGACGCGGGTTCCGCAGGAGGGGCGCCCGTCCCCTTCGCTCTCACATTCAAAGCTCGCACGGCGTTTAATCCATGACTTGACCTCCCTGCCGCCCTTCCAGGCCCTACTCGATGAGCACGCCGCCGACGTGATGGCGGTGCTGCGCGGCGCCGTCGGCCGCAGCGACGCCGAGGACTGCTTCCAGGAGACGTTCCTGGCGGCGCTGCGCGCCTATCCGAAGCTTGGCGACGCGAGCAACCTGCGCGGCTGGCTGCTGACGATCGCGCACCGCAAGGCGATCGACCACCACCGCGCCAACGGCCGCCGGCCGCTGCCGGTGGCCGAGGTGGCGGAGGTCCCCACGACGGCCGAGGAGGTTGCCGACGAGGGAATCTGGGCGCTGGTCGGCGCCCTGCCGCCGAAGCAGCGTGCCGCTGTGGCGCTGCGCTACGCCTGCGACCTGCCGCACGCGGAGATCGCCGCCGCGCTCGGCTGCTCGCCGGAGGCGGCGCGCCGCAGCCTCCACGAGGGCATGAAGCGACTGAGGAAGGAGCTGGCATGAAGGCCGAGCTGCAACGCCTCACCGACCGGGCCGCCGCCGAGGGACTGCTCGACGTCGCCTACGCGACTACCGACTCTCCCTTCGGACCCCTGCTGCTGGCGCGGACCCGGCGCGGACTGGTCCGGGTGAGCCTGCCTGTCTACGACCCCGACGAAACCCTCGAGGAGCTCGCGGCGCGAATCTCGCCGCGCGTGCTGGAGGCCCCAGCCCAGCTCGACGAGGTCCGGCGCCAGCTCGACCTCTACTTCGAGGGCAAGCTGACCGAGTTCGACCTGCCGCTCGACTGGAGCCTCACGACCGGTTTCCGGGGCAAGGTGCAGCGCGCCATCTACGGCATCCCCTACGGGGAGACCCGCAGCTACATGGAGCTGGCGGCGAGGGCTGGCAACGAGCGGGCAGTGCGCGCTGCCGGTTCCGCCTGCGGCACCAACCCGATCCCGATCGTCGTCCCCTGCCACCGCGTGCTGCGCACCGGCGGCGCCCTCGGCGGCTACGGCGGCGGCTTGCCGATGAAGCAGGCTCTGCTCGAGATGGAGGGGGTGCTCCCCCGGGGACGTCCGAGCAAGTCGTCGAAAACCAAGTAGCTGCGTAAGAAACCGTAGCCTGGCCACGGTGCGGGCCGGGTGCCCAACCCGCTTCGCCGCTAAGAGACGGTGATCGTCGCGGCCAGCCACTCCGACGCCGCGGCGAGATGCTCTGGGTCGATCTGGTGGCCGAGCTCGGACTCGTGGTACTCAACGTCGAGGCCGCCCGCCTCGAGCAGCTCCCGTGTCCGCCGCGCGAACTCGATCTCCATGATCGGGTCGCGGCGGCCATGGGAGACGAAGGCGCGGGTCCCTCTACGGTCGTCGAAGTGCGGCTCCCAGTCCTCGACGACCGGAACGAAGCCGCTGAAGGCGAGCGCGCCGGCCACCGCTGGGCGGTCCGCACCCAGCGCCATCGCGTAGCTCATCACCGCCCCCATCGAGAAGCCGCCTAGCACCGTGCGCGAGGGGTCGATGCCGGTCTCATCCCAGAGCGTGTCGTGCAGGCCGGCGAGGGCGCGGCGGGCACTATGGAAGCTGTCGTAATCGGGATAGCCGACCCGGGGTACGAGGTACCAGTGGTAGCCCGGTGAGCCAGGTAGCTGCAGCGGGGCCTGCGGGGTGACCACGCGCAGCCGCCGCTCCGGGTCGAGTGCGTCGGCCAGGCCGAGCAGATCGTTCTCGTCGGTGCCCCGCCCGTGGTGAAGGACCAGCAAGCCCTGAGGCTGTGCCGCCGCCGGACGCTCCAGGTAGCTCAGGGCGTCCACGTCGGCTCCGGCATCTAGCCGGCCGACGCGGCGGCCGTCTTGTTGAGGTAGTCCCGGATGAAGTCGTCGATGTCGCCGTCGAGGACGCACTGGGCGTCGCCCGCTTCGTGGCCGGTGCGGTGGTCCTTGACCCGCTGGTCGGGGTGGAGGAAGTAGCTGCGGATCTGCGAGCCCCAGGCGACTTCCTTGACCTCGCCGCGCTCCTTGGCCAGCGTCTCAGCCCGTTTGCGCTCCTCCAGCTCGATCAGCTTCGAGCGCAGCAGCTGCATCGCCACCGCCTTGTTTTGGGTCTGGGAGCGCTCGTTCTGACACTGGACGACGACGCCGGTCGGGACGTGGGTGATCCGCACCGCCGAGTCAGTCTTGTTGACGTGCTGGCCGCCGGCTCCCGAGGCGCGGTAGGTGTCCACACGAAGGTCGGTGTCGTCGATCTCGACCTCCACCCCCTCGTCAACCAGCGGGCCGACGTCGACCTGGGCGAAGCTGGTGTGGCGGCGGGCGGAGGAGTCGAAGGGGGAGATCCGCACCAGACGGTGGACGCCGCGCTCGGCGGCGAACAGCCCGTAGGCGTTCTCGCCGCGGGCGATGAAGGTCGCCGACTTCAGCCCCGCCTCCTCCCCCGGTGAGGCCTCCTTCATCTCGACCTCGAAGCCACGCCCCTCAGCCCAACGCAGGTACATCCGCAGCAGGATCTCGGCCCAGTCCTGGGAGTCGGTGCCGCCCGCCCCGGCGTGGACCGTGACGACCGCGTCGCCGGCGTCGTACTCGCCGCTGAACAGGCGCGCCTCTTCGAGCTCGGCCAGGCGGCGCCCGACCGAGCCGAGCTGGGCGGTCAGCTCGGCCGCCATCTCCTCGTCGTCGGCAGCCATCTCGGCCAGCTCGTCGAGGTCGCCGGCCTCGGACTCGAGCTGGCGGAAGGTCTTCAGCTTGCGCTGGGCGCGTGCGTGAGCGGCGGAGGTGCGGGCGGCGGCATCCTGGTCGTCCCAGAACCCGGGCTTTCCCATCTCGGCCCCGAGGCGGTCGGCCTCGGCTTCAAGCGAAGCGGGGTCAAAGGTAGTCCGCGAGCAGCTTCAACTGCTCGCGGATCTCGGCGAGCCGCGCCGGCACCGATTCGGTTGACGCGGTCTCGGCCATCAAGAGCAGCCTATCTCAGGGGTCAGCGAGGGCCGATGCCATGATCGAATCCCGCGGCGCGGAGGGCGTCACGCCGGTCCTCGAAGGGGCGCCAGCTGCGCACGCGATGGTCATGCAGCTCAAATAGCCAGGCCATCTCGTCCTCGCCCGCCACGGAGCCGTCCTCGTCCCAGTGCCAGGCCCGGCGGATCAGCGCCACGGCCCGACCGCCGCCGCCCTCCGTCCCGTCCTCGTAGAGCTGCTCGAGCTCGATCGTCTGCTGCACGCCCCCCGGCGCCCGCGTCGCCCACAGCCGCGCCGCGTCCACCCCCTTGCGCAATCCCTTCATGGAGTGGAGTTCCACCGCGGGGTCCAGCACTGCTACGAACGCCTCTAGGTCGCGCTCGTTGAAGGCGCGGATGAACTCGCGGACGGGATCGTGGATCAAGGGCCGCTAGGCGCCGTGGCACTTCTTGAACTTTTTGCCGGAACCGCACCAGCACGGGTCGTTGCGGCCGATGTCCCGCTCGCGCTCGTCCTTGACCACGGTCTCCACCACCTCCGGCGCAGGGGCACCGTTGCCGGCGCCGCCGGGCCCGGCGGCCGCTGCGGCCATTCCGACACCGCCTGCGGTGACCTGCTGCAGGGCCGAGGGTTGAGCTTCCGGGGTGCCGCCGGAGTAGTCGAGGGCCGTCGCGCCTCCGGTGCCGTTGCCACCAAAGGCGGCCCTCTCCAGCTGCGAGGGATCGACTTCGATTTCGGCATTGAAGACCAGCTTGCTGAATTCCTCCCAGATCGAGTGCATCAGCTCCTCGAACATCGCGAAGCCTTCGTTTTTGTAGGCGACGAGCGGGTCGATCTGGGCGAAGCCGCGCAGGTGGATGCCCTCGCGCAGGTAGTCCATGTCGTAGAGGTGCTCGCGCCAGCGGTTGTCGATCACCTGCAGCAGGATCGAGCGCTCCAGGTACCGCATCAGCTCCTCGCCGAGCTGCTTCTCGCGCTCGTCGTAGGCGCTCATCGCGTCCTCGTCGAGGCTGTCTTTCAGTTTTTCGCGCTCGATCCTCTCCGGCGCCATCGTCGCGACGTCGATGCCGATCGGCCAGATCTGGCGCAGCTGTTGCTCGAGCTCCGGCATGTCCCATTCCTCGAGATCGTCGCCCGGCGTGTACTCGTCAACGAGGCGCTCGACCACCCCCTCCAGCTCGTCGCGGGCGACGTCCGACATGTCGCGCCCTTCGAGGATTTCGCGCCGGTATCGGTAGACAACGCGGCGTTGCTCGTTCATCACGTCGTCGTACTCGAGCACCCGTTTGCGGATCAGGAAGTTCTGTTCCTCGACCTTCTTCTGGGCGCCCTCGACGGTTTTCGAGAGCATTTTCGCCTCGAGCGGGACTTCGCCGCCCTCCTCGTCGACCGGCCCCAAGCGGTCGAGGATTTTGTAGATGCGATCGCCGGCGAAGAGCCGGATCACGTCGTCTTCGGCCAAGAGGAAGAAGCGGCTCTCGCCGGGGTCGCCCTGACGACCGGAGCGACCGCGAAGCTGGTTGTCGATGCGGCGCGATTCGTGGCGCTCGGTGCCGCAGATGTAGAGGCCGCCCAGCTGCCGCACTTCCTCGCCCTCGGCCTTGCACTGCGGCTCCAGCTCGGCGATCTTCTCGGCCAGCGCCTCCTCGTAGCCGTCCACCCCCGGCTCGAGCGCCTGCTTCTTCAGCTCTTTGTGCGCCATGTGCTCGGGGTCGCCGCCGAGCTTGATGTTGAACGCCGCGACCGGCCATGTTGGTGGCGATCATCACGGCGCCCTTGCGACCGGCTTCGGCGATCCGCTCGCCCTCTCGCTGGGCGTGCTCGGGCTTGGCGTTGAGCACCGCGTGCTCGATTCCGTTGCGCTTCAGCTCGCCGGAGATCATCTCCGAGACCTCGACCGAGGCGGTGCCGACGAGGATCGGCTGCCCTTGCTCGTGGCGAACGAGGATCTCCTCGAGAACCGCCTTCCACTTGCCGTCTTTGGTTTTGAAGATCTGGTCGTTGTGATCGGCCCGGACCATCGGCTGATTGGTGGGGATCTCGACCACCGGGATTTTGTAGATCTTCATGAACTCGGTGGCCTCGGTCAGGGCCGTACCGGTCATCCCGGAGAGCTTGTCGTAGAGGCGGAAGTAGTTCTGCAGGGTGATCGTGGCGAGGGTCTGGTTCTCCTCGCCGATCGCGACGCCCTCCTTCGCCTCGACCGCCTGGTGCAGGCCCTCCGACCAGCGCCTGCCCTCGAGGATACGGCCGGTGAACTCGTCGATGATCATCACGTCGCCTTCGACCACGGCATAGTCCTTGTCAACCCTGTAGAGCGACTCGGCTTTCAGCGCCTGGACCAGGTGGTTGACGAGGCTGCCGTGCTCTGAGAGGTAGAGGTTGTCGACCCCGAGAAACTCCTCGGCCCGCTTCACGCCACGCTCGGTCGGCGAGACGGTCTTGTGCTTCTCGTCGTACTCGTAGTCGTAGTCGGCCTCGGAGGTGTCTTTCGATTCGCCCATCGATTTGAGCCGGTCTTTGGCCGGGACGCCATCCATGTTGCGCGCCAGGCGAGCGAACTTGTAGTAGATCTGGGCGGCCTGTTCGGGGGCGCCGGAGATGATCAGCGGCGTCCGCGCCTCGTCGATCAGGATGTTGTCCACCTCGTCGACGATCGCGAAGTGGTGGCCGCGCTGGACGCAGTGCTCGAGCGCTTCCGCCATGTTGTCGCGCAGGTAGTCGAAGCCAAACTCGGAGTTGGTGCCGTAGGCGACGTCGCAGGCGTATTTGACCTGCCGCGCCGCGTGGTCGTCGGAGTCCTGGATCGCGGCGACGCTGACCCCGAGCGCGTTGTAGATCGGTTTCATCCATTCCGCGTCGCGGCGGGCCAGGTAGTCGTTGACGGTGACGACGTGAACGCTGTTGCCGGCCAGCGTGTTGAGGAAGACGGCGAGCGTGGCGGTCAAGGTCTTCCCCTCGCCGGTTTTCATCTCGGCGATGGCACCGTCGTGGAGGACCATGCCGCCGACCAGCTGGACGTCGTAGTGGCGCTGACCGAGGGTGCGGCGAGCGGCCTCGCGGGTCAGGGCGAAGGCCTCTGGCAGCAGGTCGTCGAGCGACTCACCATCACGCGCCCGGGCGCGGAGCTTGTCGGCCTCCTCGCGCAGCTCGTCGTCCGCGAGCAGCTCCATCTCGGGCTCGATCTCGTTGATCGCCTTGGCGCGCCTGTCGTAGGTCTTGAGCTTGCGGCCCTCCCCCACACGCAGCGCGCGGGTGACCATGTCCCTTGCATTGGCCATCGCTCAAGGGTAGCGATGGGACGGCTGGCGCCTCAGCTCGACTTGGCCTGCCCTACGACTCGGCGGTGCGCCCCCGCATCTGGTTGACGAGGCGGCGGGTCCTGCTGCGCTTACGGCGCAGCTCGCGGTGCTTCTTGACCTGGCGGCGGATGTCCTCGGCCAGCTCGTGGATCGTGTGCGCCATCTCCGGCGACGCCTCGCGCGCCCGCAGCGTCTTCCCCTTCAGCCGCAGGGTCGCCTCGGCGACCTGGCTGTCGGAGATCGAGGGGTTGCGCTCTTCGGAGATCTCCACGTCGAGCGTCGCCAGCTCGGAGACCTGCTTGCCGATCCGGCCGAACCGCTGTCGCACGTGTTCCCGCAGCTCGTCGTCGATCTCGACTCCGTTGCGCCCACGTATCTCGATCCGCATCTCCGCCTCCTTGGTCGCTCGGATCGATGCTACGCCCGTGCCGGGGCGGGGGCAAGGGGCACGATTGCGCTCAGGCGGCGGCGAGCTTCCCCGTGGGGGTATCTGCGTCGCCTTGGGCCTCGACACTGCTACGGCTGAGCACAAGCTCTAGGTCGGTCTCGCGGAGATGATCGCGACGACCTTCGAGACCCGCTCATAGATCTCAGCATCGTCATTGGCGAGAACATCGAAGCGCAACTTGATCGAGCGGGTATGCGAATTGACGGAAAGCGCTGGACCAAGGGCGAGGTCGGCGGCGTGATCGATGGTTGCATCGATTACGTCTTGCGAATTGGCGTCCAGGATCTCATCGGACATGGGATCGGCCATGCGGAACTCGAGGAGAACGTTCGCTTCGCGGTTGCCCTTCTCTGGACTGTTTTTACGATTGGCCATGCCCACCTCGGTCCAGCCTACACCGCTAAACCAGCCGCTCGGAAGTTACTTTTGACGTTTCTCAGCGTCCGAAAGCTGCTCGGCGTCATCGGAACCCAGACTCGATCCAATGTCTGATCTGGCGGATAACAGAAGATGTAGTTGGTCCCCTTTACGCATTTCCAGCCCGCAGTCCAGGCAGCCTCGACGAGCAGGCGATAGTCCTTCTTCGGGTGTCGTGGGCATTTCGCCTTCTCAATTCTCCATTGATGCTTCTCTGACTTGGCCCTGGCCATTGAATCGGCGACCTCTTCACAGCCTGCGGGCAAATGTGATCGCTACGACCCGGACGGCGCCGGAGGAGCGGAGGGCGCGGGCGGAGGAGGAGAGGGTGGCGCCGGTTGTTAGAACGTCGTCGATCAGGAGGACGCTGCGCGGGACCTGGCCTTTTGTGCAAATCAGGGGTGGGTGCCCGATGCGCTGGGCGCGGCGCTTACCGACTTGGCGGCCGCCGCCCTGCCGAACGAGACAGGCCTGAAGCGGCAGACCTGTGCGGTCGGCAAGAGCGGCGGCGATCTCGGCGGCCGGGTCGAAGCCGCGGGTGAAGGAGCGGAGACGGGCGGTAGGGACCGGGACGATCGCGCCGCTCAGCAGCTCGCCCGGGGCCAGCCAGAGGATCCGGTCCGCCATCAAGCCGGCCACGGGCAGGAGGCGCCGGAACTTAAGGGCGGCGACCAGGTCGCGGGCGACATCCTCGTAGGGAGCCGAGGACCAGGAGCGATCGATCCCCGGCGGACCGACACCGCCGAGCGGATCGGTCCCGGCGAGGCGGCGCCCGCAGCGCGTGCAGACGGCCGCCCCCGGACGACAGGAGCGACCGCAGGCGGCGCAGAGCGAGGGGAGCAGGCCCTCGGTGACGACGTGGAGGATCTTCATGCCCCAACCCTGCGGGGCGGCGGCGCGCGTGTGGCGCGCTAAACGTCAAAAGTTCGTCAATCGTTGGTGACGCGAGCCGCGATGGCGCCGATCAGCAAGAGCTAACTCGCAGCGTGCGCAGGCTCTTGGATCGTACGCCGGTCGATTCGCGCCCCAGATGCAGGCTCGAACCTGCCGTAGAGAACCTCGGAATCGAGGTCCACTTCGTTGGGCCATTCCACCGTATGGGTCTCGGGATTGACGCTGACCCTCTCAAAGACCTCGCGGTGATCGCGAATCTGGGCGAACACACCACCCTTGGCCATCAAGTCGCTCAGGTCGATCTCCTTCACCGCACCATCGGAGAAGGTCGCGCGAATCCGAAGCCCTTCCAAGGGGACGACATCGGTGATGCTGATGATCTCGCTCATTTGAGTGGCTCGATTGGCTCCGGCTTGTCGTAGTTCACGACTCGCTCCCAATTGGCTTCGAGCTTGTCGCGATGCTGCTCGGCCCATTTTCGCACGAGCCGGAGCGCACGCACAGAAAGGGCACCCGCGAGGACCTTTCCGGTCGCGATCTCGACCTTGACCTTCTCGTCGCTATAGCGGGCATGGAAGTGCGGGGGTGGATGGTCGCCGTAGTACATCTCGATCGTGATTCCAAAGAAGCTGCTGATCCGAGGCATATGGGCAAGAGCTCACAGGCGACGGGCGCCACAGAGGGAGGGGAGCAGGCCCTCGGCGACGACGTGGAGGATCTTCATGCGCCAACCCTGCGGGGCGGCGGCGCGCGTGTGGCGCGCTAAACGTCAAGAGTTTGTCAATCTTCTGCTAAGCAACTGGGCCGGGATCGCTCCCGGCCCAGTTCGCCTTCTCAACCGAGCGCTGACTAGAGCTGGTCGGTGACTGTAATGCCTGTCGGCTGCCCTCCTGGGCCTGTGCCGGTGACTGTGAGGTCGAGGTCGAATTGGGCCGCGTTGGTTGTCGCGGCGCCACACATGCCGTGCCTTATGACGTGGACGTTGTTGAACGACCCCGTGATGTCGAGATCGTCGGTAGCTGTTGTGGTTGTGACCTGCGCTCCCACGAGCCCAGCCTGGGGCGGGATTGTGTATGTGCAGATCGAAAAGTCCTCGGCGTTGGGGGCGTTATAGACGTGCTTTTCGATTTTCTGGCCGATGGGGCAGACTATGTCGGCTATGAGCGCGTAGCGGTCGGCACCGACTGTATTGCCGATGTGGAATACGTAGTCGCAGCCGTTCATTGTGATTGTCGCCTTATGCGGCCCTGGAAACGATGTGCAATCGGCGTTGTTGTAGTGCGGAGTGACTGTGATTGTGTTTGCCGGACCGAAAATCGCCTGGTGCGGTGTCACGTTGTACTGATGCCCTGTGTAGACGCTACCTGGGCATTCGATTTTCTGGCCGAACATTGTTGTTGCGTTCTGGCCGATGCCTGTTTCGAACATGTCCAGTGTCACCGGCCCGTCCGATGTGAGCACGCCCTGCTGAGCCGACGCAGTCAACGCAGCTACCGCGCTCATCGCGAAGACCGCCGCCAGAGCCAGACCGAGGGCCTTGAGGTTGCGAATCATCTCTCTCTTCCTTTCGGATTGCGATCTGTCCCCGCGGGGACAGATCTATGACTGGTAGAGAGAGATTAGATCAGAATTCTTTTCTAATCAGGTACGAAGAATATTTACCGGCGATTGCGCCGATCAGCATCCCGCCGGCCGGCAACTCCGTGCCTTCGAGCAGGATCGAGTCGCGGATACAGGCTCCGTCGCCGACCCGGCAGCCGTCGGCGAGGATTGCCGGGCCCTCGATCCGGACCCCGTCGCCCAGTTCGACGCCGGATCCGACCATGACCGGTGCCGTCACCTCGACGCCGTCGAGCGGGACGGCTGCCCAAACGCCGTCGGCGACTGGCGGCGCCCCGGGCTCGACTTTGACCTCGCCGTGCAGGGCGTCGAGGTTTCCCTGCCGCAACTCGTCAAGGTTGCCGATGTCGTTCCAGTAGGCGTCGATCTCGTGCGAGTAGAAAGGCACGTCGCCGTCGAGCAGGGCGGGAAAGACGTCCGTCGCCCAATCGGCGAAACCGGGCGGATCGTCCGGGCCGCCCACCTTGGCCGTCCCCGGCTCCGGGAAGAAGTCGAAGATCTCGGAGCGGAACATGTATATGCCGCAGTTGGCGAGGTCGGAGAGCGCTTCGGCGGGGTCGGGCTTCTCCTGGAAGCCCTGGATGCGGCCGTCAGTGCCGGTTATCGCCACCCCGAACTGGCTCGTGTCGGCCACCCGCTTGGTGGCCAGCGTCGCGATCCCGTCATGGGACTCGTGGAACTCGCGCATCGCCCCGAGGTCGATGTCGGTGAGCGCGTCGCCGGAGATGACCAGGAAGGAGTCGCCGAGGAAGTCGGCCGCGTTGCGGACGCCCCCCGAGGTCCCCAGCAGTTGCTCCTCACGGCTATAGGAGATCTCAATGCCGAATTGCGAGCCGTCGCCGAAGTGGCTCTCGATCAGCTCCGGGAACCAATGCAGGTTGGCGATCGCCTCGCGGAAGCCGTGGCGGCTGAGCAGGCGCGCGATGTGCTCCATCACCGGCCGGTTCAGCACCGGCACCATCGGCTTTGGCATCGCGTAGGTGATCGGGCGCAGCCGGGTGCCGAGGCCGGCGGCGAGGATCATCGCCCTCATAGACAAGCCCCTCCGGTGAGGATCAGGTGCCCTGGTCCCAGCTGGCGAGGTACTTGCTCTGCGCCTCGCTGAGACCGTCGATCTCGATCCCCTTCGAGGCCAGCTTGAGGCGGGCGATCTCCTTGTCGATCTCGCGCGGGACCGGGTGCACCTTCGTCTCCAGGGTCTCGTGGTTCTTGACCATGAACTCGGCGGCGAGAGCCTGGTTGGCGAAGCTCATATCCATCACCGCAGCCGGGTGGCCCTCCGCGGTCGCCAGGTTGACCAGGCGGCCCTCAGCGAGCAGGTAGATCTCCCGCCCGTCCTTGAGTCGGTGGCCCTCAACCAGCGGCCGCGCTTCGTAGGTTCGACTCGGTCAGCGCGTCGAGGTCGCCCTTGTTGATCTCGACGTCGAAGTGGCCCGAGTTGCAGACGATCGCGCCGCTCTTCATCACGTCGAACATCTCACCGGCGACGGCATCGCGGTTGCCGGTTACCGAGATGAAGACATCGCCCTGCCGGGCCGCCTCGATGCCGGGCATCACGTCGAAGCCGTCCATCACGGCCTCCAGCGCCCGCAGCGGATCGACCTCGCAGGCGATCACGTGGGCGCCGTGGCCCTTGGCCCGCATCGCCACACCCTTGCCGCACCAGCCGTAGCCGATGACGACGACGCGCAGGCCGGCGATCAACACGTTGGTGGCGCGGATCACGCCGTCGAGCGTCGACTGTCCGGTGCCGTAACGGTTGTCGAAGAAATGCTTGGTGTCGGCGTCGTTGACCGCGACGATCGGGAAGCCGAGTTTGCCCTCCGCCTCGAGCGCTTCGAGGCGGATCACCCCGGTGGTCGTCTCCTCGGTTCCGCCGTAGACCTCCGAAAGCTGCTCAGGGCGCTGGCCGTGGAGAACGCTGATCACATCGGCGCCGTCGTCCATCGTGATGTGGGGATGCTTGTCGACGGCCGCCTCGATGTGGCGGTAGTAGGTGTCGTTGTCCTCGCCGTTGATCGCGTGAACCTCGGCGCCATAACGGTTGACCAGGGCGGCCGCCGTGTCGTCCTGGGTCGAAAGCGGGTTCGAGGCGCAGAGCGCGACGTCGGCACCCCCCGCCATCAACGTGCGAACCAGGTTCGCCGTCTCCGTCGTGACGTGCAGGCAGCAGGCCATCCGGATTCCCTCAAACGGCTTCTCGCGCTCGAAGCGCTCGCGGATCTGTCCCAGCACGGGCATCTGACGATCTGCCCACTCGATCCGCTTCTGCCCGGCGTCGGCAAGGGCGAGGTCGGCGATGTCGTAGTTGGAGGCGGCGGTTGCCATCGGGTCCTTTCTGGTCATTCAGGGGCTGCGAACCAGGCAAGGATACGCAGATGCCGCGCAGGGCTCAGGGACGGTCGGACGCCAGGGCGGCGGAGCGCTCGTGCCTGCTGAGCGGAGGGCTCAGCCGTCGGCGTGGGAAGGCAGTTCGAACTGCATGATCGAGACAGAGGTGCGGATCGGATCCTCATCACTTTCCGCCCTGCGCATCACGGACTTCTCGCGTATTGCCAGCAAGTTCTCCAAGGTCCCTGCCAAAACAGCGATCGATTCCTGCCAGCCCTCCTTGTCCAGGATCAGAATCGTGCGGCTGAGATGACGATTAATTGCATCCGCCGTTTCTCCTCGCACGGCTTCGTCGAGATCAGTGGCGATTAGACGGAGAATCCCCATCGTGACAACGAGGCGTTTCGACTTCGACAAGCTTTTCCAGGTATCAGCATCGAAAAAATGGCGAACAGTCGCGCGGTAGAAGTACTCGGTAGCACCGCGCCGCTTTTTCGTTTCGACCAGCTCGATGCAGCCGAGATCGCGGAGCTTGTCAACATGGAACCAGACTGCACTGACGCTTTTATCTAGTTCGGCAGCGATTTCTTTCGTGCTGGCCGGGCGTTCAGTGAAGACAGCCAAGGCATGCGCCCGAGTCTCGTGGGATAGCGCCGTCACAAGCCGTTCGTCCACAAGCCTCGGATTCTTCAACTGCTTCGCCGCCACCTTCGTCCCCTCTCATCTCATTTGCAGAAGCGCATCGATGCTAGTCGATTCCATCTGATCAATTTGCGCGCTTTTTGCTAAAGCGAGCTAATCGTTTAAGGAACCTTAAGCGATGGTTAGCACTTGCGGCTGCTGCTGGGAGGAGTTGAGACAGCTCTCCAAGCGGCCGCTGCTCGATTTCCAACCAGCAGGGAGAGGAGGTGATTTACGTGCTGACGATTACGACCGCAGGGCGCTCGCTCCCCACCGCCGCAATCTCCAAGGGCAACTAACTAGAGGAGGCTCCGGCTCGACCCCCACAGAGGGGGTCGAGCCGAATCTTTTTCTCGGAGATTGCTAAGGAGTATTTCTTGATGCCTTCGACTATTCGGTAAGAATGTCCGAGCGCAACGTGAAACTTTCCGTATTCAGCGTCTCTAGAAAGGCAATTCCCGTGAACATCCAGCTGGTCAGAGCCCTTACCAATCCGACTCGTATTCGGATTCTCGACGCCATCGCGGAGGGGACGGCCAGCCTGAGTCAGCTCGCGAAGACCCTGGACGAGAAGCTCAGCGTCGTCGATTACCACGTCAGGGTCCTGCGGACGACCGGCTGCATCCGGCAGGTCGAGGGCGAGCAGTCGGGACCTGCCGGCGAACGCACCTACGAACTGGCGCCGACCGCGAAGCCGACCCGGCATATGGCGCCGGAGCGGCTAATCCGGTCGGGCTTCGGACACCCCCCTGCCGCTGTTGTGCAATCGATCGTCGAGCGGGGCATGACCAATCCTGGGACAGACATCTTCGGCGACGGCAAGGATCAGCTGAGCTGCGCCTCGATAGTCGTCAACGCGCAGGGATGGCGGGAGATCTCAGCGGCGATCGCCGAGGCCGTGGACCGCATCTCAACTGCCCACGAGGAGAGCGCTCGGCGACTCAGCGACAGCGGCGAGGAAAGCATCAGCGCAACGATCGCCCTAGCCAGTTTCGAGACCGACCGCGGCCGCGCGGCGTAGCGAGAAGGGGATCTATGCCGCTGACGCCTCGGCCGCCTTGGCTCGCGCGGTCGCATGCGCCACGACCTCGTCCTCCAGATCGGTCGGAAGCGCATAGAGCGCGCAGACCAGGCGCTCTGCCGTCTCGACCAAGATGCGTCCCTCCGCGATCAGGTCGGTAACTTCAGCCGTCCCGCTTTCCACGTCCTTCAGAAATGCCTCGACATCGCGGGGCACTTCCGCCGCAAGAAGGTCCGTCGGCCCGAGTCTACGATCGGCTAGGAGCTCGCCAAGCAGCATCAGCTTGGTGCGCGGGCCTTCAACCTCGGCGACCGGCTGCCGACGATATCTGAATACCAGCCTGTCGCCCTCGAGCATGCCACTGCCGATCGTCCCATCGGTGTGAATCGAGTGCGCGAGCTCGGGATCGACGCGGATCGAGACGCGCGCCTTCTTCGGCAGGGCGGCGACGAAGGCATCGATGCTGGGGGCGACCGTCTCCGTCAACCATGGATCCTTGACGACGCGGGTCAGCGCTGGGAAGCGATCCCGGAAGAGAAGCAGGGCGCGGCGGTTGTCGACGATTGCACGAACGACGGCCTCAAGCGCGTGCGCAGCCTCGACGGCCTCGGGGGCGTCGGCGGCAAGTCCGCCATCGCCGCGATCGCGTAGATCGGCTCCGATCTCGAGGGCGATCTTCGCTGCCCCGAGCTCATCGTTTTTTTTCAGCGCCATCCGCAATTTCTTCAGCCGGTTCCG
The DNA here is from genome assembly GCA_963844395.1 of uncultured Solirubrobacterales bacterium. Taxonomy (GTDB): domain Bacteria; phylum Actinomycetota; class Thermoleophilia; order Solirubrobacterales; family 70-9; genus VRUE01. Next base: position 564,312 of record CAWJNX010000001.1, read on the forward strand.
CTCGGTCCTAGTAGAGAAGTTGACATGCCGGTAAGGGATCTCCTTCATCCGCTTCGGCTCGTAGTTACGCCAAACGTCTCGGGGCGCCTTGCCGCGAATCGAATACCAGAGATCGAGCAGCTCGGAGTTGAGCAGGCCCCCCAGGTAAACGACGGAGAGTCCCGCTTCGACCGGCACCACTAACGTCGTCTTGATAGAGGGTTGCCACGAGCCATCCTCATCAATCGCAAAACGCCCCCGATTGGTTCGATAGAGCGCAATCACCTTTGGACCACGAAATTGTCTGCGAACTCGCGGTCGAACAGTCTCCCACCAGGTCATCGCTGGATTCGAGAGCACATCGAATCGATTGGCGAGAACCGGCTTCCAACGTTCAAGTGCCGCAATGACATCGGGGGGAGGCTGGTCGCCATGGAATAGCCACACCAGGCTCGTGTATTGCTGCGAGTCAACCGCGCCGTACAAAATCGCCCCAGGCTCCATGCTTCGGGCCAGCAGAGCGCGATTTTCCGACCATGGCGGCTCTTTCTCCAATCCCGCGGGCAGCTCAAGGATCGGTTCGCCTATCTGCGGATTGATTGCTGACAGCTGACGACTCGCTTCCGGGAACTCCAGTTCAAGCCTGCGCTTAATCCGCTTGGTGAAGGAGTCGGCGCCCGTCTTGATTCCCTGCGGAATGCTCCAGCGCAGGTCAAGCCTCTCGATCGAGTTGTCGTTGCCCTCTAGCCCTCTCTCCAGACTGGCCACAACTCGGGATCCGACGTCTTTCACTCCATGCTTGATCGGCCACGGCCGATCGCTAACCAGCCCTGCCTGCTTGACGTCGTGCACATGAATCCCATTTTTGCGGCCTTGCCGACCAACGGCCCGCGCACTCATCTCGGCGAGGAGCGCCTCGCGATCCGGGGTTCTGGCTTCAACATCACCCGCAAGAGAGCATGCAGCTTCGATTTCGTTTTCCAGCGCCACTACCCGCATTTTGTGGCTCTTCGGAGCCTCGGCCTTGGTGGCGATCAGGATCGCGCTCTCGACCGTCGGAGTCGGCGCCCGGCGATTGCGCCGCCGTGCATCTTCGCCCGGCGCAAATAGCCGGTAGCCGCCGAAGAGGAAGAGCTCGTCGAGGCGCAGGGTAGAAGCGAGCTTCTCCCTGAGCCAGTCGGCGTTGCCGGCATTCATCCAGGCGGCCGGGACGATCACGCAGAGACGACCGCCCGGGGCTACGAGCTCCGCCGCCATGTAGAGGAAGTAATAGAGATAGTCGCTCTTGCCGTGATAGATCCCGTTCCAGGCGTCAATCCGCCGCAGCCGTTCGAACAGCGGCTTGTTGTTCGCCTCGGCGACGTACGGTGGATTGCCGACGACGAGATCGAAGTCCCCCTCACGAATGCGGCTGAAGGCTGCCTGCTTCTCGGGGTCGAGCGTGCCGGAAAGGCCGAAACGCTCGTCAGCTTTCAGCAAGGCGTGGTCGGCACGCTGATCCGGCTCGAGCCCCTCGATGCTCGCCGCCGCCGTCGGCTTGGCTTTGAGCGAATCCTCGTGGACGACACTGAGAACGAAGGACGGCACATCCTTCCCGGCGTGACCGAGTGCACCTAGCAGCCGTGAGACCTGGAGAAGCAGATTGATCTCCGTGAGGTAGTACGGGAACGGACTGATCTCGATCGCGTGCACACCCGACGCGATTGCCCTGAGGGCGTCGAACTGAAGCTCGGTGTCCCCTTGCAGGGCTCCCGAGTCGTCGATCACGCGACGTGCGATCTCTACGTCAAAGCCTCCCGAGCCGCTGGCGAAATCGAAGGTCTTGAGGGGCAAACGATCGTCGCCTTCGATGCGCATAACCCCTTCGGCTCCGTTGAAGCCGGCCCGGTCGAGCATGAATCGCACCACCTCGCGCGGCGTGTAGAACTGGCCCAGCCGCTCGCGGTCGATCTCGTCAACGTAGGACTCATAGAGGCCCCCGAGGACATCGGCATCCAGTCGATCGAGCGGGAACTGCGTAAACGAGTAGAGAACCTCCACCAAGGGGTCTTCGCTGGGGCTGTACCAGTCGTAGGTGCTCTGACGCTCGAAGAGCCAGTGATAGCGCTGGGCGCCGGCGGCAAAGGCGCTCCGCAGGACCTCGCGCGCCTTCTCGCCGAGTTCTTCATAGACGTCTCGAAAGCCACCGTCGTAGAGCTGCTCGCGGATGAATCCCGCGTCCTCCCATGCTCGGTAGAGGAGGATTCGCGCCAGCGTCAGCTGTGCCACCCGGAGCGAATATTGGCGCCAGATCCGTTGCTCGAAGTCCGAGCCCGAGCGATATCCCCCCACCGACGTTGGCAGTGATTTCTCGTCCGTGCGAGGTGCGATGTCCTGTGCGATCGCAGCAAGCTCTGCGAGGAGACGCTCCTCGAATCCAGGGTTGAGCTTGAGATGAGCATCCAAAGCCTCCGGCTGGCTGTTCGCGTCCTCGGCCAAGAGCCGGGATAGTGCCACGCAGTTGCTCGACGAGCAAGTCGATGTCAACGCGCAACAGATCGCCTTCGCGGCGCTCCTCCCAAGGACGCGCCTCGCGGATCGCGTCGATCTTCTGCGGCAAACCGATGGCGCGATAGGAGAACTGTGCAATGAAACGATCGAAGGCCTCCAGGTCCGGCCCCGGCTGGGCTTCGTCACGTGAGAGGCGCCAGAGCGCCTCGACCGAGAAAGAGAGAGAGGGGTCGTGCCCCCGGGTGCCACGGCGGTAGACCCGAACTTCGCGCAGATTGAACAGGACGCCGAAGTTGAGGCGGCGCTGGCCGATATAGGAACGAATCTGCTCCTCGTGATCGCCGAGCTTCTGCCTCGAGCTCTTCGCGTCGAGCACATAAGGATGCGCGATCAGGTCCATCGGGGTGAAGTCCGGCTTCAGACCGCTCTTGCTGAGCTGGGGAAAGTAGGCATCCGGCGGAAAGCCGAGCACCCGCTCAATGATCTCAGCGAGTATTTGCTCGGTGAGAAGCTCCTCGTCGTCTTGGCGCGCTCCATTTGCGAGGTACGCGCCGAAGTCAGGCGCATCTGCCAGCTCCCTATAGATCCGCGGCCGCCGGTCGAGAACCTCGCAGAGAGCTTCGAGCGCCACCGCCTGTGCCGCCTCGGTCTTCATCGGAAATTGCAGCTAACGATCGTGGTCGGGGAGGGGAAGTGTCTGGCTCCATCGCTAGATTCGTTGGCATGGAGATGCGGGAACGGATCGCGAAACTTTCCGACGAGGAGATGTCGGAGATTTGCAGTGCTGCGACCTGGTACGCGAAATTCCATGCCCGGATCATCGCTGAGCGCGCGGATGATCCATCTGCGATGGCGGTTGCCCAGCGCGACCACTATCTGAGCTTGATCGCCGGCCTGCGCAAACTCGGTGTTCGGGTGGTTGATCCAACCGCCGCCGTGACCTCGCTGATCCCAGTGCGGACGGCAGAGACCGGCACGGACGCGGACGCCCAGCAAGCGGCGTAGCGATCGGCTAGGGACGACCGAGAGCTGCCTTCAGGCTCTCGATCGCATCGACAGGCGTCGGATCGACGCCCCTTGCCTCGGCCAGCGCCAGCGAGACGAGGTCGCCGAGCATCACCGCCCAGAGCAGGCGCTCGGTGCGACTCTCGCCCGCCGTCTCCAGCCTGATCACCTCCGCCCCCTCGGCTTCGATCGCCTTTGCGGTCAGGTCGAAGCGCAGTCGCTCTCGGGGATGCTGATCGGTGTCTTCCAGCAGCACGGTGGAGAGCTTGACGCCCGCGGGGGCGCCGGCCCAGCCGCAGAGCTCGTTGTGGTCAGCCTCCGGCAGCTCCGAGAAGAAGGCCGGCAGCTTCGCGTTCTCGTTGACCTGCGTCTTCCAGCGCCGCGCCGCCGGCGTGGTCAGATCGGCTCCCGTGAAGAGAGGCAGCGTGCCGTCGAGGCGGGCGGCGATCTCCTCGGCGCGGGCTCGAAGATCGTCGAGGCGTTCCTCCAGGCATGCCGCGGCGGCCTCGATCTCGTCGTGGATGCGTGGGGCGGCGCCGGACAGTGCCGCCACCTCGGCGGTGGCGACGAACATGTAGGCGACCGCGGTGCGCGGCGCCTGCAGGATTCCCGGCAGGCCGATCACCGGAACCCGCGCCGTGCGCGCCGCCTCGACCAGGGCGCCGCCGGTGGTGACGGCGATCCGCTTGGCGCCCAGCGCCTCGGCGGCGGCGAAGCAGGAGAGGGTCTCCTCGGTATCGCCCGAGTAGCTGACGCACAGCGCCATCCACTCCGCCGTCGCCCAGCTCGGCGGTTCGTAGCCGCGTACGGTTAGCAGCGGTCGCTCCAGGCGCCCGCCGAGCGCCGCGGCGGCGAGGCCCCCGCCGATCGCCGAGCCGCCCACGGCGCAGACCAGGACTCCGGCCAAGTCGGTCGGCTCAAGTCGCGCCGCCTCGACCCGCCAGAGCGCGTCGCGCAGGTGATCCGGAATGGCCAGCACATCGTCGAGCATGGTCAAGCAGGGACTCTTTCATCCGCGGCGGCCACCGCGCCGGCCAACTCGGCGCCGGGTGCGACTTCGACTCCGGGTGAGAGAATCGATCCGACGATCCTTGCCCCCTCGCCGACCGCGCAGCGATCGAGGAGGACCGATTCGCGGATCTCGGCCCCGGCCCCCACTCGGCAGCCCCGGCCGATCACGGCCCGGGGCCCGACAGCGGCGTCCGCCGCCACGTCGGCGTCCGCCGCGACGAGCACACCCGGCCCGCTGGGCTCGACCCGCGTCTTCACCCGTCCTTCGAGGATGTCCCAGCTCGCCTGCAGGTAGCGGTCCGGCGTGCCGATGTCCATCCAGTAACCATCCAGCCGCAGCCCGTGCAGACCGCTGCCGGCGAGGCGCGGAAAGACGTCGCGCTCGATCGAGACGCTCTTTTCAGGGGGGATCTCTTCCAGAACCGATCGCTCCAGCACGTACATCCCGGCGTTGACCTCGCCCGGAACCGCGTCGCCAGTCTTCTCGACGAACTCGAGGACCTCGCCTCGCTCGCCGCTGCGGACGAGGCCGTAGACGGAGGAGTCCTCGACCGGATGCAGCCCGATCGTGGCGCTGGCGCCCCGCTCCCGATGGGCGGCGAGCAGCGCAGTCAGGTCGAGGTCGGTGAGGACGTCGCCGTTCAGGGCAAGGAAGGTGTCGTCAAGTGCGTGCCCCATCTGGTCGGCGGCGAAGCGGATCGCCCCCGCGGTCCCGAGCGGCTCGGGCTCGGCCACGTAGCGGATGCCGACCCCCGCCCGCTCCTCCTCGCCCGCAAGTGCCTCCCGCAATACGTCCGGGAGGAAGCCGCAGGCCAGCACGACCTCGCCGACGCCATGCCCGGCCAGCCACTCGATCATGTAGGCGAGGAAGGGACGATCGACCAGAGTCAGCGCCGGCTTGGGCACCGTCTCGGTCAGCGGCCGCAGCCGCGTCCCTTGCCCACCGACTAAGACGATCGCCTGCATCGACCTCAGTCGGCCGCGGCGGGCGAAGGCGAGCCCGCTGCCGCCCTGCCGATGCCCTCGTACTCGAAGCCTGCGGCGCGCAGGACATCAGGGTCGAGGAAGTTCCGTCCGTCGACGAGCAGCGGTCGTGCCATCCGCCCGGCCGCCGCCGTCCAGTCGAGCTCGGCGAACTCCGGCCACTCGGTGACGAGCACCGCGGCGTCGACCCCGTCGAGCGCCTCGAGTGCCGAGTCGCGCAGCGCGACGCCCTCGAGCAGGTCCCGTGCAGCAGCCGCCGCGACCGGATCGTAGGCAACCACCTCGGCGCCCTCGCCCTGCAACCGCGCCGCCAGCACCAGGCTCGAGGCCTCGCGCATGTCGTCGGTATCCGGCTTGAAGGCGAGACCGAGCAGCGCCACCCGTCGTCCGACCAGCGTCCCCAGATGGTTGAGCAGCTTCTGAACCACCCGCCGCTTCTGCAGCTCGTTCACCTCGATGACCGCGTTGAGCAGTTGGAAGTGGTAGCCCGTGTTCCCGGCGAGCATCTTCAACGCCGAAACGTCCTTCGGAAAACAGTTATGCAAGACGATTGACCCACTCGTCACGACAGTGTTGGAACCGGGTACCTCGAGCGAGTAGACCGCCCCCCGGAAGGGCGCCTTCGAGATCGCTGTTACGCGCGCCCAGGCCATCGAGGAATCGCCGAAATGACGATGCCCAGTGGGCGCTATTCGCTTCGTCTGCTGCTCGATAGCGTCTAGCACCTCAAATCGCTGCGACTCGGGGACCAGTTCCAACGAGCGTTCCACCTGGTCCGCACCGCTGATCGCCAACCAGTGCGTCTCCTTCGTCAACTTCGCGGTACGGCCGCGCCGCCACGAGCAGACGATTCCGAGATCGCCAAGCAGTCGGGCCACGCCGTCGGCCAACTCGTCACTGATCGTGCCGAAGTCAAGCGTGACACTCGGGCCGCCGTTGACCAGCGACCACGACCCGTCCCCTTCCCAAAGCCCGGAGAGAAATGCCCACTTATGAGCTGCCGTCTGCTCCCAGATCATTTTGGGGAGACGCTGCTCGTAGCTGTTCCTGCCGAGCCCGAGGATCTCAGTCCACCAGGCGGCCAGAATCCGAGACGAGACATGGACCCGGCGCGACGTCGGCGCCGTGAACACTGTCGCCTTGACGCCTTGGGATTCCCAGTAGGTGGCGACCTCGCGAACGAGATGCTCCTCCTTGGAGGGATGAAAGGACCAGGTGATGCGTTCGCGCAAGCTGTCGCCCCGACCGCTGTCTCTGGCGACGTGGCCCTCAGCGACGTATAGGCCGACGACACGCCAGAACTCCTCATCGAGCCGCAGCGTCTCCGGTACGTAGGTCCCGTTGCGACTCGTGCCAAGAGTCGCCCCGTGCAGGTCCATCTCAGCCTCACATGCCTCATGCAATCGCAGCGCACCGCTGCGATTGATGTCCCCCATGCGCTGAGCCTGGCCGCGAGGATGATCGAGAATCGCAACTCGCTCGGCAACGGGCCGAACGCGCAACGCCTCGATCTCTCGACGCTCCGGGCGAACGATGACCTGCTCGACGGGGATCGAATCTTCGATTGCCCCGAGGGTCGAATACGCGAGCGGCGCGAATCCAGCGGCCGCACCACCCGCAAGAGGCAGCCAGTCCGCATCGGTGACGTCTCGTGCGTGGACGGTGGTGACGACCTCGTCGTCACGGCCATCTCCGACGACGACCGGATGATCGGCCGTGACACGGACCTGGCGTCCCATCTTGGTCCGGATCTCCACCATCTCACCGTCGTAGTCGCGCTTGGTCAGAAGCGAGACCGGCATCCACTCAGGCCTCTCCTCGCCGGGCACCCAGGACCACGTCCACAGGTCCTTGGGCTCAATCGCTTGTCCATCGATCACTTCGCCGTCCCCGCCGGTCAGCTTCCATAATTCCTCAAACGAAACCAGTCTCGCCGTGCCGTAATGCCTTACGAGCAGCGTCTCACGACCGTCGAAACAGGAGCCCCCGTAGCCGATGCCGGCCCTGAGGAATGAGGAGCCGATGCGCTGGTCCAGGCCCATGCCGCGTGCGACCTCGGCGACGTCGGCGCCGACCTCCTCGCAGACGTTGGCGATCTCGTTGACGAAGGAGATCTTGGTCGCCAGGAAGGCGTTGGAGGCGAGCTTGATCATCTCGGCGCTGGCGACGTCGGTGCGGACGATCTCGCCGCCGAGCGGCTCGTAGATCGCGGCCACGGCATCCCCCGCCGCCTCGTCGCCGGGGTCGGCGCCGATCACGACGCGATCGGGGTGCATGAAGTCGGCAACCGCCGAGCCCTCCTTGAGGAACTCGGGGCAGGAGACGTAGGCGACGTCGCTGAGATCGCGCCGGATCGCCTCCCCGGTACCGGCCGGCACGGTGCTCTTCATCACCAGCACGTGCCTGCCGTCAGAGCGCAGCTCCTCGACCACCGAGCGCACCCGCGAGAGGTCAGCGTCGCCGGAGCGGGTCGGCGGCGTGTCGACGCAGACGAAGAGGATGCGGGCCGCGCCGAGCAGCTCCCCCATGTCGGTCGTGAAGGTGAGGCGCTCGGCGTTGCGGGCCAGCAGCTCGCCGAGCCCCGGCTCGTGGATCGTCGTCTCGCCGCGCGAGAGCGCCTCCACCTTCTCGGGCACGATGTCGCGGGCGACGACCCGGTGGCCAAGGTCGGCGAAGCAGGCGGCGGTGACCAGCCCGACCCATCCGACCCCGATCACGCCGATTGGCTCTTTGTCTGCGCTCAAGGCCGGTTCCTCCTATTCGCTTTCTTCTGATTGGGAATCTTTACCCTCGCGGAGCGTGCCATCCCGACCATCTGGTCATTGGTCAGCACCCGCAGCAGGCTGTTAGAGACCCAGTAGGTGTTGTCGCCCCGGTGCCAGGCGATCAGCCTGATTCGGTCGCCGTCGAGGAAGATCTCGTACTCGCGGTCGCGGATCGTCTGGGTGATGCTGGGCCCGCTGAGGATAGGCGGGTCGCTCCATCCCTGGATTCCCTGCACCCCGAAGTAGTGGACGCCGTCGGGCAGTTCCAGGGTGAGGACCATGCGGTAGGCGCCATGGCGGTTCCCATCGGTGTCCTTGAAGTGGTAGACGCGCGGGTCCTGGATGTGCAGTTCCGGGTTGCTTTCCTCGTACGCCGCCCCCGGTGGCAGTCGGCTCGGGTAGAAGACCGGGAAACCGTGGCTGACCTTGCGGGCGACGATCTTCGCCTCCTCCTTGCCGGCTTCGATGGCCTGCGTCAAACCGTCGTCCCCCGGTGGCTTCGCCCTGACCCGGGGTTTGGGCTTCCCCTTGCGCCGCTTCTTGCCCTTTTTCTTTTTCGCCTTTCCGTCCGCCTCTTCCAGCGAACCGCGTGGCCCGCCGCTCGCTTCGATCCCGAGGAACTGGTCAACCGCCCCCTGGATCGCCGCCGGCGTCGAGTAGACGTAGCTCGGACCGAGTTCGGCCGGGAAGTCGACCTCGTTGATCGTCGCGTTGCGCGAGGCGATAAACAGCTTCATCACGTCCAGCATCGTCTCTTTGTCGCTGATGTCGGAGGTGGTGTATTCGGTGAAGATCTCGATCAGGTCGTTCCTGCCGAGCACCAGGTCCCCGATCGGGACGCGCTGGCGAGCGGAGCTGAGGAAGTCCTGCTGGCGTGCCGCCCGCACCAGGTCGGTGTCGGTGTGGCGGAAGCGCACGTACTCCAGGGCTCGTTTGCCGCACATCAGCTGGTAGCCGGGCTGAACGTTGATCTCCGAATACTGTTCGGACGGCGGCACGCCGACGTTCGAGTGGTAGTAGCGGCGATCGACGTCAACGTAGACGCAGCCGATCGCGTAGACGGCGCGGACGAAGCCGAGGTAGTCGACGTTGACGACGTGGTTGATCGGCAGGTCGGTCAGCTGCTTGACCACCTGCAGGGTCAGCTTGGGGCCGCCGTAGGCGAACGCGGAGGAGAACTTGTCGGTGCCGACGCCGGGGATCTCGACCTTGAGGTCGCGCGGGATTGACATCAGCGCGATCGCGTCGTTGTCGGGATCGAGGCGGAGCAGCATCGTCGTGTCGGAGCGGCCCGGGTCTTCCGGTTCGCTGGCCCGCTTGTCGGAGCCGAGGATGAGGATGTTCTGTGGTTCGCCGCCCTTCGTGTTGGCGAGGACGCGATCGACTTTGTTCTTCAGCACGTCGTTGTGGGAGAGCGCATTGGCGATGCTTTCGATGTAGAGGAGACCGCTGGTCGCGGTCGCCCCTGCCATCGCCGCGACGATCAGAAACGAGGCGAGCAGGAAGCGCCACCAGTAGCGCTTCGGCTTCGGGGCCGGCGAGCCATCCCCCTCGGGGGGCGGCTTCTTGAAGGGTTCCTCAATCATCGAGGCGCCCGGGGATTGCGCGCAAGAAGGAGTCGAGCGTCTGCCCATAGGCCTCTAGCGAAGAAACCGAGACCCACTCGGCGGGCCCGTGGTGCCCTTCCCCGATCGGGCCGAACTCGACCGCCGGCACCCCCACCCGCAGGAAGGAGACGGCGTCGGAGGCACCGTCGCGCCCGACGCTCATCGGCTCGCCGCCGTGGTAGGCGGACGCCGCCTCGCGCAGTGCCCGCACGAAGGGCGAGTCGCGGTCAACAACCGCCGGCGGCCGCGTGAAGAGCGCCGTCGCCTCGGCGTCGGCGAGCCCGCGTATCTGGGCGAGCACGTCGGCAGGGTCCTGGTCGGGCAGGTAGCGGATGTCAACGTCGATCGCGCATCGGTCGGGCACCTTGTTGAGCGCGTCGCCACCCAGGATCCGACCGAGGTTGATCGAGGGGCGGTCGAACAGCTCCGAGCTGTGCCGCGCAAACGGTAGCGACTCGATACTGCGGAAAACGTCGTGTGCCTTCAGCACGGCGTTATCGCCCAACCAGGGCGTGGCGCCGTGGGCGGCGACCCCGCTGACCTCCAGCCGCACCGCGAGCACGCCCTTGGCCTCGATGCCGATGTGCAGGTCGGTCGGCTCGCCGGTGATCGCAAAGTCGCCGACGAAGCCGCTGTTGACCAAGTGGTCACTGCCCCGCTCAACCGCCTCCTCGGACTCCTCGTCGCCGACAATGCCAAGGCGCACCCGCACCCCATCCTGGTCGCGCATAGCCGCCGTAGTCAGCAGCATCGCCGCCAGCGCACCCTTCATGTCATAGGCACCGCGCCCGTAGAGCCGGTCGCCGTCGAGCCTGGGGTCGAACTGCCCCGGTCGGCCCGGCACGACGTCGAGGTGGCCGTGCAGGACCACGGTCGGCGCGTCGTCCGGCCCCACCTCGGCCCGCAGCACCGGCAGGCCGCGCACCTCGTCGGTGCTCGCCTCGATCCCGCGCGCCTCCAGCCACCCCTCGACGAAGCCGGCGGCTTCGAGCACGCCATCCGGGCCGGACGTGTCATAGCCGATCAGCCGCGTCGCAAGAGCAACGAGCTCATCGCTCATACACAGCTCCGCCCCCTGGCTGCGCTCGCGCTTGCTGTATTGACCCCATTCCAGTGTGGTCAATACAGCAACCGGCGTCGGGCTGCGCGCGAGATTGGAGCAAGGGGCGATCCGATCCCCTTCGCCGGAATGTCGCGAAGCGGCGATATGCAATCTGGTTCTCGCGCGGCCGTAGGCCGCGCTCAATCTCTGGAGCTAAGCGCGAAGCGCGTGCGACATCAATTCCGCCGAAGGGGATCGGATCGCCCCCGGTCACCCTTCGGCGATAGCGAGGAATGCCTCGGCCCGGGTTCGATCTTTTTCCGCCCGGGTGCGGGCGGCGCTGCCCTCTTCGGCCTCGGCCAGGCGCTGCTCGGCATCGGAAAGCTGCTCTTTCAAAGCCGCGCCGTCGAGCTCCTCCGGGGTCAGCGCCTCCTCGACCAGCAGCCGCGCCCGGTTGCCGAACACCTGCAGCCAGCCGTGCGCCTGCGCGTAGCGGACCGTCTCGGCCTCGCTCACGTGCAGCCGCAGCTCGGCCGGCCGCAGCGCAGCTAGGAGCGGCGCGTGGTTGGCGAGGATGCCGATCTCGCCGCCCGCAGTGCGGGTCGAGACCTGGCGCACCTCGCCGCTGAAGACCTCGCCCTCGGGGGTGAGAACCTCAACCTCGAATTTGCTCTCGTCGGCCAAAGCCCTACGCGGCGGTTGCCGCTCCGGCATCGGCGGTGACCTGGTCGATGCCGCCCTTCATGTAGAAGGCGCCCTCGGGCAGCTCGTCGTGCTGGCCGTCGAGGATCTCACGGAAGCCGCGCACCGTCTTGGCCACCGGCACGAACTCGCCGCTGCGGCCGGTGAACTGCTCGGCGACAAAGAACGGCTGCGAGAGGAAGCGCTCGATCTTGCGCGCCCGCGAGACCGTCTGCTTGTCCTCGTCGGAGAGCTCGTCGATGCCGAGGATCGCGATGATGTCCTGCAGCTCCTTGTAGCGCTGCAGCACCTCCTGCACCTCGGTCGCGGTCCGGTAATGGTCCTCGCCGACGACCTCGGGCTTGAGGATCGTCGAGGTCGAGTCGAGCGGGTCAACCGCCGGGTAGATCCCCTTCTCGGAGATCGCCCGCGAGAGCACCGTGGTCGCGTTGAGGTGGGCGAAGACCGAGGCCGGGGCCGGGTCGGTGAGGTCGTCGGCGGGGACGTAGATCGCCTGCACCGAGGTGACCGAGCCGCGCTCGGTCGAGGTGATCCGCTCCTGCAGTTCGCCCATCTCGGTCTCCAGCGTCGGCTGGTAGCCGACCGCCGAGGGCATCCGGCCGAGCAGCGCCGAGACCTCCGAGCCCGCCTGCACGAAGCGGAAGATGTTGTCGATGAAGAGCAGCACGTCCTGGCCGCCCTGCTCGCGGAAGTATTCGGCCATCGTCAGGCCCGAGAGCGCCACCCGCAGGCGGGCGCCGGGGGGCTCGTTCATCTGGCCGAAGACGAGCATCGTTTTGTCGATCACGCCCGACTCTTTCATCTCGAGCCAGAGGTCATTTCCCTCTCGGGAGCGCTCGCCGACGCCGCAGAAGGCCGAGAGGCCTTCGTGCTCCTCGGCGATGCTGCGGATCAGCTCCTGGATCAGAACGGTCTTTCCGACGCCGGCGCCGCCGAACAGCCCGACCTTGCCGCCCTTCGCGTAGGGGGCGAGCAGGTCGATCACCTTGATCCCCGTCTCGAGGATCTCCTGGGTCGGGGCGAGGTCGGAGGCCTGCGGCGCCGGACGGTGGATCGGCCAGCGCTCCTCGCTCTGCACCGGCTCACCGAGGTCGATCGGTTCGCCGAGCAGGTTGAAGATGCGGCCGAGGGTGGCGTCGCCGACCGGGACCGAGATCGGGCTGCCGGTGTCGATCACCTTGTCGCCGCGGCGCAGTCCGTCGGTGGCGTCCATCGCCACGGTCCGCACCCGGTCGTCGCCGAGGTGCTGCTGCACCTCGCAGACCAGCTCGGTCGCTTCGCGATCCTCGTCGCCGGCCATCTCGATCTTGACCGCCGAGTAGATCTCCGGCAGCTGCTCGGGGAAGACCGCATCGACGACGACGCCGGTCACCTCCTGGACGCGTCCCACATTCGTTCCGTTGCTCTCAGCCATTTCTTCCTTTTGTCGAATCTAATCCGTCGATGGGCCTAAAACGACACTCCGAGTGTCGAAATCGGCCCGTCGGCGGGGTTTCTAGCCCAGCGCCTCGGCGCCGGCCACTACCTCCAAGATCTCCTGCGTGATCTCCGCCTGCCTGGCCCGGTTCATCTCCAGGGTCAGGTCGTCCATCATCGTCTCCGCGTTCTCGGCGGCGTTGCGCATCGCGGTCATCCGCGCCCCCAGCTCCGAGGCGGCGGACTCGAGCAGCGCCCGGTAGACCGAGATGTTCACGTATTCCGGGATCAGCTGGCCGAGCAGCTCCTCGGCGTCCGGCTCGTACTCCCACAGCGCCTGGCTGTGTGCCCTCTCGATCTCGGTCTCCTCGGCGTCCTCTTCCTCCTCGGAGACCCCTTCGCCGATCACGTCGGCTTGCTGCAGGGGGAGCAGGGTCTGGCGCCAGACGTGTTGAGTGAGCGGCGAGACGTAGCGGTTGTAGACCAGCTCGACCCGATCGAGCTCCTCGTTGACGTAGCGGGCGGTCAGCTCCTCGCCGATCTCCCGTGCATTGGCGAAGGCCGGTCGGTCGGTGAAGCCGACGTAGGAAGCGCTCAGGTCCTGTTTGCGAAAGGTCAGCGCGGAGACGCCCTTGCGGCCGACGGCGGCGTAGGAGGTCTCGATCCCTTCCTCCCGCAGCTCGCGGCCGAGTCGCATGCCATCGCGGATGATGTTGGTGTTGAAGGCGCCGGCCAGGCCGCGGTCGCCGGTGACCAGGACGATGCCGACCCGTTTGACGTCCTCGCGCTCGGCCATCACCGGCACGCGCGGTACGCCCCCCGCTTGTTCGGCGGCGCGGCGGGTCAGCTTGCGGATGCCCTGCGCGTAGGGCCGCAGCTGGTCGATCCGCTGCTCGGCCCGGCGCAGGCGCGCCGCCGCCACCATCTCCATCGCCCGCGTGATCTTGTTGATGTTCTTGATCGAGGCGATGCGGTTCTTGACGTCCTTCTGCGAAGCCATGGCTGCAACCCGGCGCTAGGCCGGAGTCGCCTCTTTCTCGGCCTCGGACTGCTCGGGCTCGGCGGTGCGGCCCGGTTTCGCCCGCTCCTCCTCGGAGTGGATGCGGTCGGACTCGCCAGCCTCGAGCGGATCGCCGTGCTCATCGAAGTCGGGGCCGAAGTCGTCGACGAACTCGCGGATCGCGGCGCCGAGCTCCTCCTCGTCGGACTCCTCCAGCTTGCCGCTGGAGCCGATCCGGTCGAGCAGCTCGGCCTTCTCGGAGCGCAGGCGGATCCGCAGGTCGCGCAGGAACTCGCCGACCCGCTCGGTCTTGACCCGGTCGAGGAAGCCCCCGGTGCCGGAGTAGATCGCGGCGACCTGGTCGGCCATCTCGAGCGGCTCGCGCTCCTTCTGCTTCAGCAGCTCGACCAGCCGCTCGCCCCGGTTGAGCGTTTTCTGCGTCTCTGGGTCGAGCTCGGAGCCGAACTGGGCGAAGGCCTCGAGGTCGCGGTACTGGGAGAGGTCGAGGCGCAGTTTTCCGGCGACCTTCTTCATCGCCTTGGTCTGCGCGTTGCCGCCCACCCGCGAGACCGAGATACCGACGTTGATCGCCGGCCGCACGCCCGAGTAGAAGAGGTCGGACTCGAGGAAGATCTGGCCGTCGGTGATCGAGATCACGTTGGTCGGGATGTAGGCGGAGACGTCGCTCGCCTGGGTCTCGATGATCGGCAGCGCCGTCAGCGAGCCGCCGCCGAGCTCGTCGTTCAACTTCACCGCCCGCTCCAAGAGCCGCGAGTGCAGGTAGAAGACGTCGCCGGGGTAGGCCTCGCGACCGGGCGGGCGCCGCAGCAGCAGCGACATCTGGCGGTAGGCGTAGGCGTGCTTGGTCAGGTCGTCGTAGACGCAGAGCGCGTGTTTGCCGTTGTAGAGGAAGTGCTCGCCCATCGCGCAGCCCGCGTAGGGGGCGATGAACTTGATCGGCGCCGCCTCGTCGGCGGGGGCGGCGACGATGATCGTGTTCTCCATCGCGCCGTTCTCCTCCAGCACCTCCTTGAGCTGGACGACGGTCGACATCCGCTGCCCGATCGCGACGTAGATGCAGATCATGCCCTTGTCGCGGTTGTTGATGATCGTGTCGATCGTGATCGCCGTCTTGCCGGTCTGACGGTCGCCGATGATCAGCTCTCGCTGGCCGCGGCCGATCGGGATCATCCCGTCGATCGCCATCAGCCCGGTCTGCACCGGTTCGGTCACCGGCTGGCGCTGGACGACGCCGGGCGCTTTGAACTCGGCTGGGCGGGTCTGCGTGGTCGCGATCTCGCCCTTGTCGTCGAGCGGGCGGCCGAGCGGATCGACGAGGCGGCCGAGCAGCTCCTCCCCGACCGGGATGCGGAGCAGCTCGCCGGTCCGTTTCACCGTGTCTCCCTCGACCACCTTGTCCCACTCGCCGAAGAGGACGGCGCCGACGTTGTCCTCCTCGAGGTTGAGGGCGAGGCCGGTGACTCCGTGCGGCAGCTCCAGCATCTCGAGCGCCATGCAGTTGTCGAGGCCGTGGATGCGGGCGATCCCGTCGGCGACCGACAGCACCGTGCCGACCTCCGAGAGGTCCGCGCTGCTGGTGTCGATTCCCTCGATCCGCTCGCGCAGGATCGATGCGATCTCGTCGGGCTTGATTTCCATTGGGATGCTCTATGCCTCCTTACGCCGCCTGGGCGACGCTCTTTCGAAGTTTGTCCAAGCGATTGCGGATGCTCGCGTCGAGGACCATGTTGCCGACCTGCAGGACTATGCCGCCGAGGATTCCCTCGTCGACGTCGCTCGCCAGCTCCACCTTGCGGCCGGTCTGCCGCTCGATCTCCTCGCCGATCTTGGTCACGGCGGTGGGATCGAGCTCGACCGCGCTGGTCACGGTCACGTCGATCCGCCTGTTCTCATGCTTCCAGAACTGCTCGAACTGGCGGCGGATGCGGAAGACCTCGTTCGCCCGTCCCTTCTCGATCAGCAGCTCGAGGAAGTTGACGAACTCGGGATCGGCGCCGCTGATCGCGCGCCGCGCCCCCTCGATCTTCTCCGCCGAGGAGAAATAGGGGCTGAAGAAGAAGACCTGCAGCTCGCGGTCGGCTTCGACGGCGTCGGCGAACTGGCCGAGCTCCTCGCGGATCGGGTCGAGCTTGCCATTCTGCTTGGCGACGTCGAACAGCGCCTCGGCATATACGCGAGCTGCCTCCTCCATCAGTTCCTCGATTCCTCCGCTCCCGAGAGCGCCGTGAAGTTGACCTCGCTGAGTGCCTCCTCGACGAGCCGTCGCTGATCGTCCGCGGTGAGGCTCTTGCGGGTGACTCTCTCGGTCGCCAGCACGGTCAGGTCGGCGACCTCTTTGCGGATCTGTTGCAGGGAGCGGCGGGTCTCGGCTTCGATGTCGCGTTTCGCCGCCGCGACCAACTCCTCGCGCTTCTCCTTGCCGGCCGAGGTCGCCTCGGCTTCAGCCGTCTCGGCTGCCCGGCGGGCGCGGGCCATGATGTCGTCGGCCTGCTCGCGGGCCTCGGCCAGCCGGGCCCGGTACTCCTCGAGCAACTCGTCGGACTCGCGGCGCTGCCGTTCGGCCGCTTCGATCGACTCGGCGATCGCCTTCGATCGCCTGTCGAGCGCCTCCTGGATCTTCGGGAAGGCGACCTTGCTCAGCACCCACATCGTGAACAGGAAGAGGACCAGCGTCCAGATCATCAGGCCGAGGCCCGGCGAGACCAGGAAGCTGCCGCCCTCTTCTTCGGCGCCGTGCGCCGCCTCCTGGGCGAGCACAAGGAAGCCGGTTATGTCGGCGAACGCCTCCACGTGCTTAGGAGAGGAAGAAGGCGATCAGGCCGAAGATGAAGGTGTAGAAGGCGACCGCCTCGGTCAGCGCGAAGCCGAGCCAGCGAATGCTTTCCAGCTCGCTTTTCATCTCGGGCTGGCGAGCGACCGACTCGATCTCCTTACCGAAGATGAAGCCGACGCCGATGCCAGCGCCGATCGAGCCGAGGCCTGCGCCAACGCCGAGAGCGATCGCTTTGCCGGCGCTTTTGACACCTTCGTCGGTGACCTCGGCAATCGGTAGGACAGTGGGATCCATCGAGTTTGACTCCTTTTGTCTAGTGACTTGCGGCGGTCGCTCCGCCGATGTAGATCGCGGTCAGGGTCGAGAAGATAAACGCCTGCAGGGTGGCTACGAGGCCGACCTCGAAGATGAAGAAGGCGAAGGCGAGCGGGAAGGTGAGCGCCCCTAGAGCCGCGATCCCGAGCAGCACCGCCAACCCGCCGCCCATGAAGAGCAGCAGCAGGTGGCCGGCGAGGATGTTGGCGAAGAGACGCACGGAGAGCGAGATCAGCCGCACGAAGTGCGAGATCACCTCGATCAGGAAGATCGCGCCGCGGCCGAAGGCGTTCATCTCCTCCAGGCCGGGCGGCAGCCAGCTCTTGAAATAGGGCACGAAGCCCTTCGCCCGGATCCCTTCGACGTGGTAGGAGAACCAGACGACGAGCGTCAGGACCAGGGGGATCGAGATGTTGGCGGTCGCCGCGTAGATCGCGAAGGCGGGAACCTCGAGGCCGAAGATGTTGACCGTGTGCTCGGTGTTGGTCGGCAGCGGTAGGAAGCCGATCATGTTCGAGAACCAGATGAAGAAGAAGAGGGCGCCGAGGAAGGGGAACCAGCGCGTCGCCAGCTTGGGGTCCATGTTGCCGCCGGTGATGTTGTTCTTGGTCAGGTCGTAGGCAAGCTCGACCGCCGTCTGCACGCGGTTCGGCCGCTCCGCCATGCGGCGCGAGATCCAGACCATGGTGAAGATCGTCAGGGCGCTGGCGATCGCCAGGTAGAGGACGGCCTTGTTGATGCTGAGATCGAGACTGCCGAGGTGGATCGGCACCCAGGCCTCGAGCTTGAACTCGTTCTGCGGCTTGAACCCTTCGTTCTTGCCCGCACTGCCGAAGATCAGCAGCAGCGCGATAGCCGTCGCCAGGTAGATGCCGAAGCCGATCAGGACTTTGTTGCGAGTGCTGAGCGAGCTCATCGGGCGCGGACCCCCTGGCTATCGGGCTCGAGCAAGTAGGCGATCCCCTGGGCGGCGAAGGAGACCGTGAAGAGGATCAGCAGCAGCAGCGCCGCGGCCAGCCCGGCCTCACGCTCGGCGATGCCGACCAGCAGCACGGCGGTGGCCATCAGCCAGACCCGCCCCAATGACGTCGCGGCGACCGTGCCCATCGCCCGCTGGCGGTTGCCGTGGCTCAGGTCCTCGCCGGCACGGCGGCTGGCAAGCACCTGGACGCCGCGCTGGGCGAGCCAGACCGCGGCAGCGACGGCGTAGCCGAGCAGCGGGAACCCTCCGATTACGAAGACGGCCAGAGCGGCGGCTAGCGCCAGTAGATCGACATGCTTTGGAGGAGACATAACGTCAGGAAAACTCCGGAAAAGGTCAGAAAAAGCGCCCGGCGGGGTTGCGCGGGCGTACGAGTGACTATATCCGACGGGGCCGACGATCCGCTTTCTAGAGCCACTTCGTGACGGTTGTAACAACTCCGCACAAGCTCTTTCGGGGGCGGTCAGGAGCGCGGCTCGACTGCCTCGAACTCCCCCGTCTCGGGATCGACGGTTGGGAAGGAGCCGGTCTCCAGCTCGCGGGCGACTGCCTGGTCAACCTCGGCGCGCACCGGCGCCGGCCTGCCGGCAATGCCGCGCAGACCGGCCAGCTGGCGCAATCGCACCCGGCGCAGCTTGAGGATCTCCAGCACCTCGACCAGGTAGACGCTAGCCGCCAGCGCCAGCAGGCCGCAAACCGCCATCACCGCGGTCCAGAGCGCGTCGAAGTTGCCGTGGTCGTCGCTGTAGGGGACGAAACGCAGGGCCAGGGCGAGGCCGGCCATCACCAGGGTCCAGCCGTAGAGGTAGGCGAGCGTGCGCCGCTGCGAGAAGCCGATGTTGGCCATCCGGTGGTGGAAGTGCCAGCGGTCGGCCCGGTAGATCGGTCGCCGGTGCTTGAGGCGCTTGGCGACGACGAAACCGGTATCGAGGATCGGCACGGTAAGGACGATCAGCGGCAGGAAGAGGGCGATGACGGCGTTCGTCTTCAGGGCGCCCTGTACGGCGACAACGCCGAGCAGGTAGCCGAGCAGGTTCGAGCCGGTGTCCCCCATGAAGGTGCGGGCGGGCGGGAAGCCGTGGCGCAGGAACCCGAGCGAGGCGCCGGCGACGATCGCCGCCAGCACGCCGGCGGCGTTGCGCTCCAGCGAGAGGGCGATCGCGGCCAGGGTCAGGGCCGCGATCGCGCAGACCCCGGCGGCCAGCCCGTCGACGCCGTCGATCAGGTTGATCACGTTGATCATGGCGACGATCCCGATCGTCGTTCCGACGTCGCCGAGGTCGATGGCGCCGCCGGGGAGGCCGATCAGATCGACCGAGGCGGGATCGAGGGCGCCGAGGAAGGGGAAGGTGAAGCTCTCGACACTCACCCCGGCGGAGACGGGGATAACGACCGCCAGGGTCTGGCCGAGCAGCTTCGGCGCCGCGTCTAGCTCGTAGACGTCGTCGAGGAAGCCGACGGCGGCGATCAGCAGGGCGCCGGCCAGGATCGCCCTGGTTTCGCCGCTCCAGGGAAGCCAGATCAAGCTGGCCGCGGCAACCGCGACGAGGATCGCCAGGCCGCCGAGCCGCGGGGTCGGCAGTTCGTGCAAAGAGCGGGCGTTCGGGAAGTCAATCGCGCCGACACGGCGGGCAAGGCGGTCCGTGGATGGAACCAGGACCAGGGCCACGCCCCCCGCCAGCAGAAAAGCGAAGAGGGCGTCGATCGAGCTCGGCATCTTCTCCGCAGGCTAGTTCACGGGTTAGATGTCGCCCAGGGGGGCGCGCCGGTCGCCGATCAGCGGGCGTAACGGTCGAACCAGAGGGTGAAGGCCATCAACCCCCACAGCTGGCGGCTCAGATCCTCTCGTCCCGAGCAGTGGATGTCGAGCAGTCCGGCCACGGTAGTTGGGTCGAAGCAGCCCTGCCGCTCAAGCGTCCCAGGTGAGAGCACTTCGCGCGCATACCCCTGCAGCGGACCGCGCAGCCAGGCGGCAACCGGGATCGAGAAGCCCTGCTTGCGGCCGCGAAGGATCTCGCGCGGTAGCAGCGGGGCCAAGGCGCGGCGCAAGAGCCGCTTCTTGGCCAGGCCGCGGACCTTGAGCGGCGTCGCCAGGCCGAGGGCGAAGCCGGCGACCTCGGTGTCGAGGAAGGGCACGCGCAGCTCCAGCGAGTGGGCCATGCTGGAGCGGTCCGTCTTGACCAACAGGTCGTCGACCAGGTAGATGCCCAAGTCGACGTCCTGCAGCCGGGCGAGCGGCTCGGCCCCGACCGTTTCCGCGTAGCGGTCGCGGTAGAGGTTGAACCGGGTCCCAGCCCGGATCGCCAGCGCCGAGGAGCGCGGCACGGCCCCGGGCCGCGAAGATCTCCTTCCAGGCGTGGTGGCGCTCCAGCGGCGGCAGCCGGGCGGCGCGCACGAAGCGCTTCGCTTTGTAGTCGAAGCTGGCCTTGGAGTCGGAGCTGGGCAGTGCCTCGACCAGCGGCGCAGCAAGGGCGGCGAAGCGACCGAGGCGGGGCGCCAGCAGGTCCGCGACGTAGGTGTAATAGCCGCCGAACAGCTCGTCGCCCCCCTCGCCGGAGAGGGCGACCTTGACGTGGCTCGCCGCCAGCTCGGAGACCAGATACGTCGGCAGGGCCGAGGAGTCCCCGAACGGCTCGTCGAACGCCTCGACCAGCTTCGGCAAGAGGTCGAACGGCGTCGGGGCGAAGGACGATCTCGTGGTGGTCGGTGCCGTAGCGCTTGGCGACGAGGCGCGCGCGGTCGAGCTCGTCGAAGCTCGACTCCTCGAAGCCAACGGAGAAGGTCTTCACCCCCGCCCCCTGCTCGCCCGCGGCCAGCGCCGCCAGCCCGGCCGAGTCGACCCCGCCGGAGAGCAGCACGCCGACCGGCACGTCGGCGACCAGGTGGGCACGGACCGAGTCGCGCAGCGTCTCGCGCAGCTCCTCGGCCAACTCGTCGGCTGGGCCTCGCCTGGCGCGCTTGGCCTGGACGGGGCGCGGCCGGGCATAACGGCTCTCGGTCAGCTCGCCCTCGCTCCAAACCAGCAGCCCACCCGGCTGCAACTTGCGCGCCTCGGCGAAGATAGTCAGCGGTGCCGGGATCGAGTTGAACGCGAGGTAGGCGGAGACGGCGCGCGGCTCGATCTCGCGCGAAAAGCCCGGCTGCTCGAGCATCGCCTTCAGCTCGGAGGCAAAGGAGAGCGTCCCGTCGGCGACGCGGTAATAAAGCGGCTTGATGCCGAAGCGATCGCGGGCCAGCAGCAGCCGGTCCCGGCGCGAGTCCCAGAGCGCCAGCGCGAACATCCCCCGCAAGCGCTCGACGAAACCGTCGCCGTGCTCCTCGTAGAGGTGGACCAGCACCTCGGTATCTGAGGCAGTGGCGAAGCGGTGTCCGCGCCGCTCCAGCTCGCCGCGCAGCTCGCGGTAGTTGTAGATCTCGCCGTTCTGGACGACGACGACGCTGCCGTCCTCGTTGGCGATCGGCTGGTCGCCATGCTCGAGGTCGATGATCGAGAGGCGGCGTGCGGCCAGCGCGACACCGTTCTCGTGAAAGAGACCATCGCTGTCCGGGCCGCGATGGACCAGGCGGCCGTTCATTTTCCTCACCGCATCAAGGTCCGGGACCGCGCCGCGCTCGGCCATAGCGATGCCGCAGATCCCGCACATGGCCGCGCAGTCTGTCAGCCGCAGGGGGACGTGCCGCAGCTTAGGGGACGATATATGGGTACCTAAGACACGGCACGTCCCCTAGCTTGGGGAGGCGGGGCCGCGGCCGGCTACCTTGGCGACCGTCGCCAACAGGACGCTGACGTAGAGGCCGATGGAGCGGTCGGCGATGTACTCCATGTCGTGGACGAGCTTGTCGGCCCACGACTCCTCGCGGGTCATCCGCGTCTGGGCGAAGCCGGTGACGCCGGGGCGGACGACGAGTCGCTGCCAGTACTCGGGGATCTCCTCGCACAGCTCGGCGAAGAAGGCGGGGCGTATCGGTCGGGGTCCGACGATCGCCATCTCGCCGCGGAGGACGTTCCAGAGCTGCGGCACCTCGTCGAGGTGGATGGCACGGAGCAGGCGGCCGATCCGGGTCACCTCTTCTTCGGTGCGTCGCGACAGCTCCTCGCCCAGGTACGGCCCCAATCGCTCCTCGGCGTCGGGGCGCAGGGTGCGGAACTTGTACATGCGGAAGAGGCGACCGGCGCGACCGACCCGGGCGCCGTGGTAGAGGACCGGCCGGCCCGAGCTGATCGCGATCGCGAAGGCGGTCAGGGCCAGCAACGGCGAGAGGACGAGCAGCGCGATCCCCGAGATGAGGATGTCGAGCGCCCTCAGAACACCGTCGACCGGGCGCGGTTCGCCCTCGCCGGCGAGCGCCACGAGGCGCTCCAGATGCTCCCGCTCCTCCTCGCTGCCGAGCAGGGCGCTATTTCGTGCTGTAGCTCTCCGCGGGATCAGGTGCTCCAACCGTTCCGAGGATCGTCTCCACGAGCAGACTAGGGTCTCGCCTCGTCGGAGCCGCCCCCGCCGCCCGCTTTTCCAACGGCAGAGCCCGCGGATCGGTGAGCGGCCGCATCCGCCCGCTGCGGATCAGCGCTTCGTCAACGCCGCCGAGGCGGCCGCCGTAGGTGGTGTAGACGGGCGTGCCTAGCGCCGCCGCCTCGCGGTTCATCGTGCCGCCTGCGGAGACGACCAGATCGGCGAGCGCGACGAGGCTCTGCGCCTCGACCGCGCCGGGCGGCACGATCAGCGACGGCAGGCCGAGGCTCTCGATGAACGCCCGCTGCTCCCCAGTGCGGGGCAGGACAACGGCGTGCACACCGTTGTCCTTGCCGAGCCGGGCAAGGACCTTGGGGAAGAGCGGGTTCGACTTGCGGTGGTAGAGGGAGACGTCGGGCGGCGGGCGGACGATCACCACGACCCGTGACGTGTCGACAGACAGACGGTGCAGCGCCTCGGGGTCGGGCTCGAAGTCGTAGAGGTAGTACTCCTCCTTTAGACCCGGATAGGGAAAGAGCTTCTCCGGGCCGACGCCGAAACGGCGCAGCCGCTCCGGCGGCACGGAGTCGGGGAACATCACTCGTTTTGCCAGGCGACAACCGATTCGGTGCTGGGTGACGGCGTACTCGTAGTCGTGCATGTTCGCCTCGGGAATGCCGAGCGCGCGGGCGGCGATCGCCAGGTCATTCGAGCCGTGAGCGACGGCGAGGTCGAAGGCGCGACCGCGCCCGAAGCTCAACATCCCGGCCGTGCGGGCGCCGAGCCGGTAGGCCTTACGCAGGCGCGAGGCGCCACCATGCTGACCGATCGGCGTGTGCTCGAGGCCGTGCAGGTCGAGCAAGGCCTGCGTCTGGGCGTAATCGCGCGAGGTCACCTCGACCTCGTGGCCCTGGGCGCGAAGCCGCTCGATGATCGGGCGAAGCACCAGCACATGCGCCGGCGCACTCATGTCCACCCAGATGTTCATCCGAACGACCCCATTGGCTCGTACGGGGCGGCAACCCCTTCTAGAAGATCCCATACTCACGTACCAGCGGCTCCAGGCGAGTCTCGAAAAGGAGGGCGAGTAGCCCCTGCTCGAGCTCGTCCCCGAGCCGGCTCCCCTCCTCGAACGCATCCGAGTTCCGTGCCTCGCTCCGAGATATGCGCTCCAACTCCTCTCGAATCGCCCCGTCGCCGAGCATTCCGAGAAAGCGATCGTAGGCGCCGATGGCGCGGATCCCAGCGTCCACTGCCTCGAGCTCCATGAAGGCCCACGCGATGCGGTCGATCGACGGACGTTCCAGTGCCGTGGTCAGGAAAGGGCTGATGTCAGGCGACCTGTAGCGATGACAAAGCAAAATCGGCAGTAGGCCGCCGGCGAAGAGAACCTTGCGCGACGTTCCCAGCTTCAGATTTCGCAAAGCCCACTTCTGGCCCGTCCCCTCGCGCTCCTTGCCGACGAAATCGACGCAGATCGTCCGCCAGTAGCGAATCAAGTCGTTGAGGAAGAACCGCGGTGGGCGATAATCCTTGACCGACTCGTCCAGGTAACCCGCCAACACCCGCTCGCGGCAGGCACGGTGAGCCGACTCGTTGGCTACGGCGACAGACTCCAGGAGAAGCAACATTCTCCTGGTCAAGTTCTTGTTGTCGTCCGCATCGAGGCCGATGCGTTCGACGAGATGGTCGCAGAAAACCGTCGTTCCAAATACCCCTTGCGTGCCAGGTGTGCGTGCCTCAGTCCCGATCGTCTGCTTTACATCGGTCAGTGCCGGATGCACCCCGTTGCGCTCTGCCCCATTGACGAGGATCGCCCAATCGGCGTCGCTGTGCTGCGTCAGCTCCCAGCGACCCCATGATCCGAAAAGCGTTAGGCAGGTGTCAGGATCGACCGGCGCCCCGTCGAATCGATTCCGCATCTCCCCTAGCCGGACCTCGGTCAGCGCCCTCGCTTCGGTCAGGTTCGGAAACCCCCTGTCGCTGCGCGCAGCGAGTTGTTCGAGGGCGGTCAAGTGAGCACGATGGGGCTAGCGAGGTTCCGCCTCGAGAATCCAGGGAACGTCTCGGCAGCGGGAGAGCAGCGGTGCAAAGAGCTCTTCATCCTCGACGCTCAGCGGGACGTGCCGGAGTTCGCTCGAGATCGAACTGACATGAACGTGCCTGAGGCGAGAGGCAAAGCGATCGAGCAGGTCCCCGGCAACCTCCATCGTCGGGTTAACCGTCCACGCATGCGCGACATCGAAGCAAAAACCAGCCGATGGCAAGGCTGCGAAGAGCACCTCCAGCTCCTGACCATTCCTACCCGCCGGCTTGCGCGAGTCCATGTTCTCGATCGTGAGGCGCCCCCCGAGGGACGCGTAGGGCGCTGGATCGTCGATCTGGTCCGGGTGCAACACGATGGCGTCAACCACCGCGGGCAGTTCTGACAGCCGATCCACCATGTCAGCCTCGGGCATCCGACGGTCCTTGCTCGGACCGTGGACGCTCAGATACCGAAAAGGCAGGGGCGGTTCGCTCGCCAAGAACTCAAGGAGATCGGGAAGCTCATTCTCCGCGAGCGCCGTCAGCTCGACCGCGAAGCTCGATATGCGGGTTGCCTCTTCGGTCAGCGCTGTCCAATCGCCGCGACGGTCGGCCATGTAGCCGGTGGACGCCCCGAGCGGATGGTGCTGGAGCAGGGGAGGCGGCGTTTCCATCAGTAGTGGTGAATTCATCCCCAGTCACGCTAGCGCTGCGACAGGACGGTCTTCATCGCGGCCACAGCTCGGATCTGACGCCGCCCGCCAATTCGCCACGCTCGCCCGAACCAGCCAATTTCCGGATGAAGACTCGCTGCGATCACGTCCTCCCCAGGAAGTTCGATAGGGGAACGATATGCGATCGATCAAGGTGCCAATCAACCCACGAAGAGCCGACCGCTGCCAAATGCTCCTGCACTACGTACCCGAGCCCGATGAAGTTCCCGCGGTCGCAAGGAAGGCCAGGCATGCTTGGGGGCTTGGTCCCGCCTCCCGTCTCGACATCGCCCGGGTTTGCAGGCTGCTCGACATCGAGGTCTCGTTCGTTTCGCTCGACGTGCCGGACGGAGGGGCTCAGGGATTTCTTGTACCGAGAGCCAACGGTCGGTTTCGGATCGAGGTAGACCCAGAGCCGCCGGGGGGCTGGCAGAGTGTCCCCCCGGCTCTCCGGCGCCCACTCGCGCGCCACCGGAAGCGGTTCCTGATCGCGCACGAGCTGGCACACATGTTCTTCTATGAAGATGGACCGGCCGGACCGCAACGGGTCGTCTTCGACAGCGCCCGCCAGGAGGCTTTTTGCGACGAATTTGCGCGCGCCCTTTTGGTTCCCGGCGAGGTAGCCGCAGACCTGCCCTTCAGTCCGCGGAGCGCGGTGGAGATCCAGCGCCGCTTCGATGTCTCCATGGAGGTCGCGGTACGGGCCTCGGTCGCGGTCCACACTGACAAGGGCGTTGCATGGCTATTGCTCCAGCGCGCAGGGAAGACCTTGGTTCAGTGGACTTCGGCCGATCGAAGCCTCACCGCGCAGGCGCTGCAGGCATTGCGCACATTGGCGGCACGAGCCTGTCAAGACGACTCAGTCGAAGCCCTGGCTCCGATCGAACGTGCCCAGGCGCTCCATTTGCCGAAGCGCGAGCAGGTGATCGTCACCTGCGAATCCCCGGGCATCTGCTTCGGCGGTTAATCGCCTTTCAGCTTTTCCACCCTCTGTCGCAACGCTTTGAAGGTGGCCGGCATACGGGCCGCCACGCCTGCAAGGCCGGCCGCATGTTCCTTGATGACCTGCTCGACCTCAGATTCGAATCCGGCGTTGAACACCTCTGAAACCGCAAGTCGCAGTGGCCATTCATCGGGGCCGCCGCCGATGTCCCTGTGGCGCTCCCACCGAATACCCATGTGGCGACCGAGATACGCAACAACCCGCTTCTCCTGCTCGTAGGTCACATCCCGGCGAACGAATACATAGGTGGCCCACAGCCGACTGTGGGCGTCATATATGTCACTTCCGCGCCGGGACCGGCTCCGCTCGTAGGTGACGAAAGGTGCTATGCCGGCCTGCTGTTGAACCAACACCTCCGCCAACTTCAGCCTCATATCCGGCGATGGAATCCAAAGTAGGATCTTGGGTTCCGTCCCCAATCCGGCAAAGCGCTGGGCTGCAGCCTCCAATTTCGCGCGGTCGGACGGAGCCCCGTATTCGTCGTAAGCGTGCAGCGGGGAAACGTCCCGTGCCCCAGCCCGGGCAGCGATTCGAAACAGCCTGCGATCTTTCAGATCCCTCGCCAGCTTGGCGCTGGCATTGAGGAGCGGCCGGACGCGTTGGTCGAAAGGCTCTTCCGACACCCTGGAGAGATGGTCCAGCAGGCCGTCATCGCCCAGACGACAGAACTCGTTCTCCATCCGTTCGCGTACCTTGGTCTCGACCCTGCCCAAGGGGTGTTTCTCCCATTCCTTCTTGCTCATCTTCTTCTTGCCGGCGGCGTGCTCAAGCTCTGCCCGGTAAGCTGGGACCTGGCCGATCGAGAACGAGGTTCGACTAGCCGCCTCGTCGATCAGCCCATGCTCAGTGGCCACGGACCACCAGAGAGCCCATTCCCAGCGCTCGATACTCTCACCGAGCATCGCGTCGGCGGCCAGCTTGGCGGGGTGGACCAGCGCTCGCTCGCTCAGCTCGTAGCGGTAGCGAAGCGCCTTGAGGAGCTCGGACACGATGTCCGTTCTCTCATGTCCGTCACGAACGATATTTAGGGCAAGGCGCCTACTGAAGGGCCCACGTTCGCTGGGAGTGACGAAGAACGCCGAGACGAAACGTCGCCCCAGGCTCTCCGGCAAGCCTGCAAAGAGATGGTCGCGATCCAGATAATCGAGCAAGTCCGCGCAGATGGTGTTGCCGACCAAGTCGGCACAGAACGGATACTGCATCTCATTCAACGCAGGGGTGTCCTCGCCTTTCGAGATGATGAGTGGGAAGAGCTCTTCGTGCAGTTCCCCACCAGGGTCCAGTAACGTCCTTTCGACGGCCTCGCGGTCTCCTTTTCCCGTCCCTCCTAGCTGCGCCATGCGCTTGACGACATCGGCGCGCAGCTGATTCCACAACTTGCGGAAGCGGTCTTCGTTCTCGTCGTGCGGCTCTAGGACCTGGAGATCGTCCTCAACGGTATGTCCGGCCGGGACATGGCACAGGTCATGCAAAAGGGCACCGAGGCGCGTCAGGATCGTGGCCCGTCCCCATTCCTCGGGCGCCGAGCGTTCGGCGTCTCCGCGTCTCCACTCAGCGAACAAGTCCTCCTTCACGCCATGCAGTTCCCCACTCTGATTCCACACGACCTCCAGCAGATCCTGGGCAACGCTCAGTGCCCCCAGACAGTGAGAGAAACGCGTGTGGACGGCACCCGGATACACGTAGTGGGTATTGCCAAGCTGATGGACTCGCCTGAGCCGTTGGAATGGACGAGAGTCGATGACAGCGACCTCGAGCTTAGTGAGGAAGATGTCGCCATGCACGGGATCGGTGATCACCTTCCCGGGCGCCAGGACCGAACTCGGCAATCCCCACGGTTCGCAGTCGCGGTCGCCTGGATTTAGCCCGTAGTTCGGCATGGCGCGTAATCCTCACATAGCCTCAACCGTTCACCAAGCACCGAATGACTATTTGCGAACCACTGTGTGTGTAGCAACGTCCTCGTGGGCTACCCAGGCGCGGACGAACTGCGTTCAGGCAGCCGCAGGGGAGAGCCGCGGATAGAGCGGGTAGCGGTCCATCAGCGCTTTGGTCCGCTCCGTCAGAGAGTCGCGCTCGGCCTCGAAGCGCTCCGAGAGCGCACTGCAGATCACGGCGGCGATCTCGGTCATGTCGTCCTCGACCATGCCGCGGGTGGTCAGCGCCGGGGTACCGATCCGCAGGCCGGAGGGGTTCATCGGCGGTCGCGCGTCAAAGGGGATCGCGTTGCGGTTGACCGTGATTCCCACCTGCTCGAGACGGTCCTCAGCGGTCTTGCCGTCGAGCCCGCTCGGCGTCAGGTTGACCAGCACGAGGTGGACGTCGGTGCCGCCGGTCAGCACCGGCACGCCCCCCGCCTCCAGGCCGGCGGCCAGCGCCTGCGCGTTGGCGATCGTCTGCCGCTGGCGCTCGCGGAACTGCTCGCCGGCGGCGATCCGCAGCGCCACCGCCTTGGCGGCGATCGTGTGCATCAGCGGGCCGCCCTGCTGGCCGGGGAAGATCGCTTTGTCGATCGCTTTGGCGTGTTCGGAGCGGCAGAGGATCATGCCGCTGCGCGGCCCGCACAGGGTCTTGTGGATCGTCGTCGTGACCACGTCGGCATGCGGGACCGGGTTGGGATGCTCGCCGGCGGCGACTAGACCCGCGAAGTGGGCCATGTCGACCATCAGCTTGGCGCCGACCGAGTCGGCGATCTGACGGAATGCGGCGAAGTCGAGCTGGCGCGGGTAGGCGGACCAGCCGGCGACGATCACCTTCGGCCGGTGCTCGTCCGCGAGGCTCGCGACCTCGTCCATGTCCACGCGCAGATCCTCTCGGCGCACGTGGTAGGCGACCGGGTTGTAGAGCTTGCCGGAGACGTTGATCGTCATCCCGTGGCTGAGGTGGCCGCCGTGGTCGAGCGCCATGCCGAGGAACGTGTCGCCCGGTTCGAGCAGCGCCATGTAGGCAGCGTTGTTGGCCTGGGCGCCGGCGTGAGCCTGGACGTTGGCGTGCTCGGCGCCGAACAGCTCCTTGGCCCGGTCGATCGCCAGCTGCTCGGCGACGTCAACCTCCTCGCAACCGCCGTAGTAACGGCGCCCGGGGTAGCCCTCGGCGTACTTGTTGGTCAGAACTGAGCCAACCGCTTCCAGCACAGCCTGCGGCACGAAGTTCTCCGAGGCGATCATCTCCAGCGTCCCCTGCTGGCGCCGCAGCTCGGCCTCCAGCACCGCGGCGATCTCGGAATCGACCTCGGTAAGAGGCGCGCTTTGGAGGTTCTCGGGAAGGTCCGTCACAACCCGAGCGACCATACCAACGGACCGGGATAGCCTTCGCGGCCGTGAATGGCACTTTGACTCGCCTAGCGCTGCTTGGCGTCGCAGCCACCGTGCTTGCGTTGGCCGCCCACGGCGGTATAGCCGCTGCTGCTGGCGTTCCGAGCGATGCCGCCCTCGAGGAGGACAATCCTTGCGCCGGTCCGGGTTCAAACGAGCTCCTCTGTCCCGACCTGCGGGTAGGCCCCGCCGCCGACTTGTACGTCGAGCGGCGCGGCTCGGGCGGCTACAGCGGCGGCCGCGGTGCCCTGCTCCACGCCGACAACGACATCCGCTCCCGCGGGCGCGGCCCGATGGAGCTGCGAGGGCGCCGCTACAAGCGCGACTGGATGCGGGTCAACCAGGCGATCTACAGGGCCGGCGGCGGCGTGGAGGTCTTCCGCACCGAGGCCAGGCTCCACTTCTACAGCGTCGGTTACGCCTGGGGCGGCTCCTACTGGAAGGTAGAGAACCCGCTCAGCATGGAGATCTGGACGCTGGACGACGGGCGGCGGCCGCTACAGCGAGTCCGCAAGGGACCGAAGGTCTTCTACTGCTTTCGCGACCTGGAGCGAACCAAGGCGATGAGGCGCTCGCCCCGCCACCGCGTCTATCCCGGCTGCAGCCAGGACGCTGGGCGCAAGCGAGTCCGGCTAGGCACCTCGGTCGGCTGGTCGGACATCTACCCCTCCGACTACGACCGCCAGTGGGTCAACGTCAGCGGCCTGCGCGGCTGCTTCGCCTTCGTCATGCGCGTCGACCCCGAGAACCTCCTCCACGAGGAGCACGAGGGCAACAACCGCTCGGTCCGCATCGTCCGGCTGCCGTACCGGGCCGGTCCCCAGAACTGCTGAGCTTCCGGTGCGCTTATGTGCCTATCGACGACAAAAGGCGCACCGGAAGGTCAGGCGAGGACGCGGGCCAGGTCTTTTGGCGAGACGGCGCCTTCGCGGAGCACCTTCCACTCACCGCTCTCGTCGTAGCGGCTGAGGTCGACCACGGTCGAGGGTTGACCGGTGAGGGCGCCACCGTCGATTGTCAGGTCGGCGCCGTCAACGATCTCCGGCGGCACCTCGTTGAAGCTGCTCGGCGGGGGCTCGCCACTGCGATTGGCCGAGGTCTGGAAGAGCGGGCACATTGCGCCGCTCAGTGGGCCGTCGATCAGCCTTATCCCGAGCCGCTCGGGGTCCTCGCGGCAGGCGAGCGGGTAGCGATGCCCGGGATTCGCCACGACCAGCGTCAGCGGTCCTGGCAGCAGCGCGCCGGCCGCCTTGCGGGTGCGCGGTCCGAGTCCCTCAACCAGCTCCCGCATTGTCAACGGCGACAGGTACATGACCGCTGAGGATTTGCCCTCATCGCGCCCCTTGAGCCGGTGAATGCGCGCGATCGCGGTGGCGTCTAGCGGGTCGCAGGCGAGGCCGTAGAGGCCATCGGCCGGGAAGACGACCACGCCGCCCCCGGCGATGCAGCTCTCCAATGCGGCGCGGGCTGCAGCGGCGCCGTCGCGTTCTATCGATACCAGCAACGAGCCCTCCTCCCGGGCACTTTTGTTCCGCATAGCGAGATAAAAGCGCCCCAAGCACCGATTGAGGTCATCGTCTGCCCCAAACGACCCTCTCGATGCCGACAAGGTCGAGACGGGTCTCGACCTTGTCGAAGCCAGTAGCAGCAAGCAAGTCTCCCACCGCTGGAGCCTGGCCGGCGCCGACCTCCAGGGCAAGCACCGGAGCTAGGTCGGCTGCAGCCGGAATCGTCGCGCGCAGCACGTCGAGTCCGTCGGCGCCGGCGAGCAGCGCCTCGCGTGGCTCCCACTTGGTCACCTCCGGCTCGAGGTTCCCCCACTCCGCCTCGCTCACATACGGCAGGTTGGCGACGACGAGGTCGAATTCATCTGGCTCGCTCGGCAGCGTGCCCTCCACCAGCTCCACCCGCGCCGTTAAGCCGAGGCGTTGCGCGTTGGCCCGCGCCACCTCGAGCGCGGCGGGAGACGTATCCGTCGCCGTCACCTCGCAAGCGGAAAGCTCAGTGGCGATTGCCAGCGCGACGGCGCCCGAGCCCGTGCCGATGTCGAGCACGCGCTTGGGTGCCAGCTCCAACGCCAGCTCGACCAGCAGCTCGGTCTCCGGTCGCGGGATCAGCACACGCCGGTCTACCGCCAGCTCGAGATGGCGGAATCCTTTGCGGCCGAGGATGTAGGCGACCGGCTCGCGACGCAGCCGCCGCCGCACCATCTCACCGAAGCGCCGGCCCGCCGCAGCGGGAACACCGGCCTGGGGATTCGCGGCAAGATCGGACCGATCCCAACCGGTCGCCTCGCCCAGCAGCAACTCCGCGTCCAGCCGCGGGTCTTCGACGCCAGCCGCCCGCAGCGCGTCGACGGCGCCGCCGAGCGCGTCGCGGACGCTGCCAGCCGTCGCCGCCCCGGCCACGTCAGGCGGTCGAAGCCGCGGCCGCCTCGAGGCGCTGCCGCTTCTCCTCGGCCGCCAGAGCCTCGGTGAACTCGCCCAGCTCGCCGCTAAGCACGCCGTCGATGTTGTGCGAGGTGAGCTTGATGCGATGGTCGGTGACGCGCCCCTGGGGGAAGTTGTAAGTGCGGACCTTCTCCGAGCGCTCGCCGCTGCCCACCTGCGCCTTGCGCTCGGAGGCGATCTTCGCCTGCTGCTCGGCGACCTCGCGCTCGTAGAGGCGCGCCCGCAGCACCCGCATCGCCCGCTCCCGGTTCTGGAGCTGGGACTTCTCGTCCTGCATCGAGACGACGATCCCGGTTGGCTTGTGGGTGATCCGCACCGCCGAGTCGGTCGTGTTGACCGATTGGCCCCCCGGCCCGGAGGAGCGGTAGACGTCGACCTGCAGGTCGTTCTGGTTGACATGGACCTCGACCTCCTCCGCCTCGGGCAGCACCGCGATGGTCGCGGTGGAGGTGTGGATGCGTCCCTGTGACTCGGTCTCCGGCACCCGCTGCACGCGATGGGTGCCGCCCTCGTACTTGAAGATCGAGTAGGCACCCTCGCCCTTGACCGCGAAGGTGACCTCCTTGAAGCCGCCCATCTCTGCCGCGGACTGTGAGAGGACCTCGGTGCCGAAGCCGCGCAGCTCGGCATAACGCGTCAGCATCTTGAAGAGGTCGCCGGCGAAAAGCGCCGCCTCGTCGCCCCCCGTCCCCCCACGGATCTCAACCAACACATTCTTGTCATCGTTGGGATCCCGCTCGACCATGGCCAACCGGATCTCCTCTTCGAGCTCAGAGAGGCGGCCCGGCGCATCCTCGACAACCTTGCGCAACTCCGGATCGTCCCCGTCCTCATCAAGCAGCTCCCGAGCCCCTTCAAGGTCATCGCGCAGAGTCCGCCACTCGCGAGCCAACACCCGCGCCGGCTCCAAATCCCTGTACTCCCTGCCAACCGCGGCATACCGCTCCCGATCGCCGATGACCTCGGGATCGGACATCTGCCCCTCCAGCTCAGCGAACCTGCTTTCGATCTGTTCGACGAGCGCGTCGATCATCTCGTGAACCATAGGCGCAGCTCGGGCGGGTGGCGTCCGGGTGGGGTGCCCAACCGGCGCGGCGTCCTCTTTTTCGCCCACAACCAACGAGAGACGCCCACGCACCTGCGAAAAACCCAGCGACGGTTGGGCACCCCGCCCGGACGACAGGACCCGCCCGCCGCTACGCCACGATCTCTATAGGCGACTCGCCCTTCGCCGCCTGCGGTTCCTCATCAAGCACCTTCTCCAATGCCGCGATAGCCACCGCCAGCTGCTCTTCGTCGGGCTCGCGGGTGGTGAGGTTCTGCAGCATCAGGCCAGGCCACATCACCGCGCGCACCCAGCGTTTGCGGCGGTTTTTGCCGGCCCACTTGATCACCTCGTAGGAGAGGCCGGCGATCAGCGGGATGCCGAGGATGCGCGAGGCGAGCAGCCAGTACCAGGCGGGCAGCCCAATCGGCGCGAAGACGAAGATCGCCAGGACCATCACGATCAGCAGGAAGCTGGTGCCGCAGCGCGGGTGCAGGCGCGAGTAGAGCTTCGCCCGTGAGGGGACCAGTTCGTCTTCAGCCTCGTAGCAGGAGATCGTCTTGTGCTCGGCGCCGTGGTACTCGAAGACCCGGCGCAGGTCAGGCAGGCGGCTGATCGCGACGATGTAGGCAATGAAGATCGCCGTGCGCAGCACCCCCTCGACCAACCAGAAGAGAAGCGCGTTGCCGAGCTGGTCCTTGATCAGGCTGGTCAACCCGACCGGGACGACGAAGAAGAGGCCGACCGCGAGGACCATCGAGAAGACGATCGTCAGGCCCCAGATCCAGCCGCCGATTTCTTCCTTGACGCCCTCCTCGTCCTCCTCCATCTGTGCGTTGGCGGAGATCGCCAGGGCGCGGAAGCCAATCTTCAGCGACTCGCCGAGCGCGACCACGCCGCGGATCACCGGCAGGCGCCAGATCCGGTGCCGCTTCGCCCACGGCACCAGCGGCTCGGAGCTGAGCTCGACCTGGCCCTCGGGGTTGCGCACCGCGACCGCCCAGGTCGAGATGCCGCGCATCATCACGCCCTCGAGCACCGCCTGGCCGCCGATCGGCGCGTCGCGCTTGGCGACCAGGGCGCCGTCGGGCATGCGCAGCGGATCGGCGCCGTTCGGAGAAGCCGTCTCGGGCTGCGGAGAGCCCCCCTCCGCAGCCACGGGTTACTTCCCGGCCTTGGCGTGCTTGGCAGCGCGCCGTTGGAACCGCTCGACCCGTCCGCCCGTATCGACCAGCTTCTGCTTGCCGGTGTAGAACGGGTGGCACTCGGAGCAGAGCTCGACGTGGAGGTCGTCCACGGTGGACCGGGTGTAGAACTGGCTGCCGCACGAGCAGTGCACGTGGGCGAGCTTGTACTCGGGGTGAATTCCTGCCTTCATCGCCACCAAGGATAGATGACGGGCGAATTGATGGCTCAGGGCTTGGGAATTCGCCCTGGCGCGCCGATAGCAACTCCGTGATACCTACGGACGCGACCACGGCTCACCCGCAGCTACGGGACGTACTGCGCCGCAGCCTGGCGGCGTTCCTGGTGGTTGGCACCGTGGTCGTCGCCCTCCACTCATGGCTCGGCATCGGCGGTCCCGACCTCGATCTGGCTCTCACCGGCGTGCTCTACGACTCGGTGGTCCTGGGTGCCGCGCTGGCCTGCCTGCTGCGTGCCTTCGCCTTCGAGCGCGAGCGCTGGGCCTGGCTGCTGATCGGGCTCGCGATCGGTTCGTGGGGTCTGGCCGAGGTCTACTGGACGGCGTTCATCGAAGGCAACGCCGAAGCCCCCTACCCCTCGCCCGCCGATGTCGGCTACCTCCTCTTCTATCCGCTCGCCTACGCAGGTCTGGCCCTGCTCGTGCACGCCCGCGCCGGCCAGATGAACTGGCGGTTGTGGACCGACGGCCTGATCGCGGCGCTCGGCACGGCCGCGCTCGGCACCGCTTTCGTCTTCGACTTCGTCGCCGAGCAGGCCACCGGGACCCCACTCGAAGTGGCGACCACGCTCGCCTATCCGCTCGGCGACATCGCGATGATCTCGATCGTCGTCGGCGTCGTCGCTCTGACCGAATGGCGACCCGGCAGGACCTGGGGATTGCTGCTCGCCGGTCTGGGCGCGATGGTCGTCGCCGACATCGCATACACGCTGCAGTGGACTGCCGGGGCGCTTCCGGGCGGAGGCTGGATCGAACCGATCTACCTGATCTCAGCCGCCTGCCTCGGTGTGGCGGTGTGGCAGCCGGCACCGGCCACGATCCGGGGGCGCGGCAACTCCGACGGCTGGCGCGAGCTGGTGATTCCGGCGATCTTCGCGACGGTGATGATCGGGCTTTTCACGATGCAGGCCTTCAGTACCCACACCAGCCTCTCGACCCTGCTCTGGGCGATGACGATGGTCGCGGTGATCGTCCGCCTGGCGCTCAGCGTGCGGGAGAACCGGGCGCTGCTCGAGCAGGTTCAGACCGATCCCCTCACCGGCCTCGGCAACCGCGGGCGGATGCAGGTCGACCTCGAAGCCCTGATCGAGCGGGCGACGCTGGAGAACCCGATCTCCGTCGTCTTCCTCGACCTCAACGGCTTCAAGCGCTACAACGACACCTTCGGGCACCCCTCCGGCGATGCCCTCCTGGTGCGGCTCGGCACGGCGCTGCGGGCGACCGTCGGCGAGGACGGCACCGCCTACAGGGTCGGCGGCGACGAGTTCTGCGTACTGCTGACCTGCGATCCGGAACGCTTTGCGACCGTCGCAGGGGACGCCGGCAGGGCGCTGAGCGAGAGCGGTAAGGGCTTCGAGGTGGGCGCCTCGCTGGGGGCCGCGATCGTCCCGGACGAGGCTGTCGACCCGTCGGAGGCGCTGCGGCTCGCCGACATGCGGATGTACGCGCAAAAGGAGTCGCGCCGCACCACCCAGGAACGGCCAGAGGACTGGCCGGTGCCCAGCGTCACCGCCGCCAGCGAGCGGCTGCGCCCTAGCGCCGCCGACCCTCAGAGCTGAGCGAGTCGAGCAGGAAGCGGACGGTCTGCCCGACCTCCTCGCGCATCCGTTCGGGCTCCTCGGCTCGCGCGACCAGCAGCGCCGCCTCATCGAGCGCGCCCATCAGCAGGTGCGCTAGGGGCCGAACCGGCTGCGGGACGATCACCCCCGCCTCGATCGCCGCCTGCAGGGTGCCCTCGATCAGCCCCAGGCCGTGCTCGGCGCCGATCTCCCGCCAGCGGTCCCAGCCGAGCACTGCGGGCCCGTCGAGCAGGGCGATCCGCTGTGCCTCCGGCTCGGTGCACGCTTGCAGGAACATCTCGGCGCCGGCCTGCATCGCCTCCAGCGGCGACTCCGCGTTGGCGGCAAGGGCGCCAGATGCGATCCGCTCCGCCAGCTCGGCCTCTAGCCGTTCGTAGACGGCCTCGAAGAGGTCGCGCTTGCCGGAGAAGTGGTGGTAGAGAGCGCCGCGCGTGACGCCGGCGGCGCGGACGATCTCCTCGGTCCCGACGCCGGCGTAGCCGCGCTCGGCAAAGAGGCGGCGCGCCGCCTCGACTAGGGCGCCGCGGGTCGACTCGGAGCGCTCGCTCTGGCTGCGGCGCTCCGTGGATTGGACAGCGGGGTCCCTACTGCTGGGCTCGTTGACATGCATACTGTCTGTATGTAAGTTACCCTGACTTCAGCCGAAAAGCTACGTACCGAGGAGGACGCAATGGCTCCGTCAGACCAGCGCCGGGAGATCGACCTGCCGGAGGGCACGATTCGCTACCGAGAGGCCGGCGAGGGCAAGCCGATCGTCTTCGTCCATGGCTACCTGGTCGACGGACGGCTCTGGGACGGAGTCGTCGACCGGCTCTCCGACCGCTTCCGCTGCCTCGCCCCCGACTGGCCGATCGGCTCCCAGCGAATCGCGATGAAGCCCGGCGCCGACCTCTCGCCGCCGGGGATCGCCTCCATCATCCACAGCTTCCTCGAGCAGCTCGACCTAGAGGACGTGACGATCGTCGGCAATGACTCCGGCGGAGCCATGTCCCAGGTCCTCGTCACCCGCCACCCCGAGCGGATCGGCCGCCTCGTCCTCACCAACTGCGACACCCACGAGAACTTCCCGCCCGGGGCGTTCAAGGCTCTGGTGCCCTTGGCGAAACTGCCGGGCGGAATGGCAGTGCTTGGGGCGCCCTTCAGAATCGGCGCGGTCGCCCGTGCCGCCTTCCGACCCTTCGCGAAGACCCCAGTGCCGGCCGAGCTGATCGACTCCTGGATGGAGCCCGGCCTGCACGACCCTGGCGTCAAACGCGACCTCAAGAAGGTGACGGTGGGCATGAATAAGCGTCACACGCTGGAGGCGGCGGAGAAGCTGCGCGGCTCTCAGCTGCCGATTCTCCTCACTTGGGCGCCAGGCGACCGCTTCTTTCCGATCAAGTACGCGGAGCGGCTCGCATCGGAAGCGGGCAACGCCCGGATCGTCGAGATTCCCGACTCGAAGACGTTCGTGGCGGTCGACCAACCGCAGCGTCTCGCCGACGAGATCGCTTCTTTCGTCGGCTCGCCCCGAAGCGACTCGGTTCCCGCCTAGACGAGGCCAATCGCGCAAGCTGCGGCTTGTTTTTCGCTATGTGCATGTTTTTCGTCTGACGGGGGGGCCATGCTTCTGTGACGCCCCCCACAAAGGACGGAGCGCATGCCCAAGGAGATCTTCGACCAGAACCGGCCGCGGAGCACGATGGCGAGACGCCTCGACGAAGCCTTCGCCGGTTGCGATCAATGGACCCTCGCCCCGCCGTCACCGCGGCGCAGCACGCTCGACGTCGTACCGTGGCTCTCGGCACCGGAGCCGACGATCGACCGAGCGTCCTCCACCCCACTCCCGGAGTCCCGCGCGGCGTAGCCCTCAGCCGGTCTTCTCCGCCAGCTCCTGGCGCATCGTCCTGTCCCAGGTCGAGGCGACGTTGCCGGCGGCGGCGCGCTCCTCGGTGAGGATCCGCTGCGCCATCTGCGCCGTTTCCTCGTCCCCGGCTTTCGTGGCCACGCGCGAGAGCAGCTCGTAAGCCGCGATCTCCAGGTGCTCGAAGGCAAAGGCGAAGCCGGCCAGCTTCGCCGTCGTGTCCGGGTGGGCGCCGAAGAAACCGCCGAGGTTGAGGCCGCCGGCTCGTAGCGCGAGGTTCTTCAGCTTGGATGGATCGGCGCCGCGCTGCTCGAGCCGCTGCGTAACTTGCTCCTCGTGGCCCCGCGTCTCCTCCAGGTGGGCGCGGAAAAGCGCCGCCAGCCCCTCGTCGTCGACGAGCCCCCGCCCCGCCTCCAGCAGCTGCAGCGCCTGCTGCTCGATCGCCTGGGCGTCCGCGAGGTACTTATCGAGCTGCTCGCCAAGGTCGTCGTGGGCGACGTCCCGCAGGGACGCCTCGACCGCCGCGTCGAAGGCCGACTCGAGCCGTTCCGCCATGGCACGCTCCTCGGCGGCAATCTCCGCAGCGACCCGTGCCGTCTCGCCGTCGCCGACGGCCGTCGCCGCCCGGCCGAGCAGCTCGTAGGTCGCCAGCTCCATGTGCTCGTAGGAGAAGGCGTGCGCAGTCAGCTTGCCCGGCGTGTCGGGCTGGCTACGGGCGAAGAGCAGCATCCCTAGGCCGCCGGCCTTGCCGGCCAGGTCCTTGACCTTCGAGGGGTCAGCGCCGTGGGCCTCGAGGCGCTCACGCACCAGACGCTCCTGGCGTTCGGTCTCGGCCAGGTGTTCGCGGAATATCCGGACCAGACGCTCGTCCCCGGCGATGTCGGGGGCCTTCCGCAGCTGGGTCAGGGCCTGCTCCTCGATCGAGTGGGCGTCAGCGAGGTACTTGACGAGCTGCTCCTCTGGCGATCTCGACATAGCTCGCCTACGCCGTCTCGTTGGGATCCTCTTCGCCGGCGAGCTCCAGCGAGCACTCTTTGACCTCGCTGAAGTGCCGTTCCTGGATCGGCAGCGCCCACTCGACCAGCTCTTCGATCTCGCTCTCGCCGGCCGCTTCGTTGAGCTTGCCGAGCACCGCCCAGTGGCCCACCTCGCCCGCCTCGGCCATGGTCAGGAACTCGAAGCCGTCGAGCCCGTCGGCATCATCGCCGAGGTAGGTCAACATCATTTCGCTCGCCTCGCTTTTGGTCTCCCGCGCTTTTTCGAGGATCGCGGTCTTCTTGCCATCGCGGCTCGCGGCCACCTCTTCGCAGCGCCGCGCCGTTTCCTCCGCCTCCTCGCGCATGTGCTCGAGAGCCGAGGCGATGTCCTCGTCTTCCACCATGCCCTCGACCTTCATGGTCGCGTCCTGCGCGGCCTGCGCCAGCCCCAGTACCTCCGAGAGCTTCTCCTCGAGCACCGTCAACTCAGCCATTGGCATCCCTCCGTGGTCATTGAGTCGGGAGGGGAACCGATACCCGCTGAGCGCCGCCTTATGCGGCCCTCGTCAGCGCCGATGCTCGTCCGGCGGCGGATAGTGCATGACCACCCGCGAGACGACGTGCGCTCCAGCACACAAGATCACAACGATAACCGCCGTGAGAACCCCTTCGGCTGCATTCGCCAGCGTCAGGCCGACATAGGCAGCGGTCGTGAGAAGCATGATGACGGCGAAAGCGAGGGTCAGAGCTCTGGCTTCGGTCATATGCGCAGATTATCCGATCGATGCAGACAAAACGATTACGAATATCGAGACGCCAAACCCAGCGAGGCCACCGGCGACAGTCGCAAACCTGAGCCTCTGTTCCTTTGCTCCCGCCAACGCCGGACCAGCATGAGCAAGGAACCCGCCGATGGCAATAGCGGCGGCCATCATCCCGAAGGTCTCGGCGAACTGACTGGCGATCGATCCGGCAGCGGCCATCGCCCGATCGTAGGACCGCCCGGCGCACGCGTGGCGCGCGGAGTGCAACAAATCCGAAACGACTTGGCTACGTCTCTTGGTACAGCGGCCCGTCGCCGCCCTCGGGCAGCGTCAGGCGGCCGCCCTTGGCGGTGATCGCGCCGCACTGGACGCAGTTGGAGGCGGTGACGTGGACGTCAACCTCGGCGGCGCCGTTCTCGAGCTGCTCGTCGGGGATCTCGTAGACCTGGGCCGGGCACATCGAGACCCAGGTCTGGGCGATCTCTCGCGGCACCCTGGTCTGGATGCGAACGTGGTTGGGGGCGTCGTCGCGGGTCGCGTTGCCGGAGAGGAAGACCGAGTCGAGCTTGTTGAAGGTCAGCTCGTTGTCGGGCTTGACGTACATGTCGCTCGCCTTGCCCAGCTCCATCTCGATCTCTGAGTCGTGCTCCTGCGACCAGTGGCCGCCCGGGAAGTGGCCTTTGGTGATCGTCATCGCCGAGGCGAAGGCGCCACCGAGGAAGAAGCCTTTGGAGAAGGGCTGGCGCATGTTGCGCGATTCGTAGAGGTCCTTCTCGATCATCGAGTTGTGGACCTTCTCGTCATAGGCCTCGAAGTTGACCGAGTCCTCCTTCAGCGCGTCGACGATCGCCTCCGCTGCGTACATGCCGGCGTGCATTGCGTAGTGGACGCCCTTCAGGGTCGGGATGTTGACCATGCTGGCCGCGTCGCCGGCGATCACCATGCCGGGCACCGCGAGACGCTTCGGCATCGCGAAGTAGCCGCCGGAGGGGATCGTCTTCGCCCCCCAGGCGACCCGCTTGCCGCCCTCGATCAGCTTCTTGATGAAGGGGTGGGTCTTGAACAGCTGCAGCGCATCGTGGACGCTGAAGGTGGCGTCGGTGTAATCGAGACCGGCGACGAGGCCGATGCAGATCTTGTCCTCGCCCATCGGGTAGATGAAGCTGCCGCCGAACTCGTTGTATTTCGGCGACTTGCGCAGCGGCCAGCCCATCGTGTGGATCACCCGGTCGAGCGGCTCCTTCACCTCCCAGACCTCTTTGACGCCGAGCTCCCAGCGCATCGGGTCCGCCCCGTGCAGGTCGAAGTAGTCGTAGGCGGCGTAGGTGAGGTGGCCGACGGTCCCCTCGGCCAGCACCGTCGCCTTCGCCACCACGTCGGAGCCGGGCTCGAAGTTGCCCAGCTCTTCGCCTTCCTTGCCACGGCCGCGGTCGCCCGAGCGGACGCCCTTTACCACGCGATCCTCGACCAGGAGCTTGGTCGCAGCCGTCTCAGAGAGGATGTAGACGCCCGCCTCTTCGGCTTTGTCGGAGAGGAAGCGGCCCAGCTTGGCGACCGAGGTGACGTAGTTGCCGTGATTTTTGAACCCCGGCGGCGGTGGCTTCACCGGGATCGCTTTCTTCGAGGTGAGGAGGTAGACCGCGTCCTTGGTCACCTCCTGGTAGACCGGCCATTCCGACTTGTCGAGGTCGGGGAACAGCTCTTCCATCGCCGAGGGCTTCATGTTGGCCCCGGAGAGGAGGTGGGCGCCGGCGACTTTGCCCTTCTCGATCACGGCGACCGGCACTTCGCCCAGCTTCTCGGTCAGCTCCGGCTCGTTCTCGAGCAGCTGCATCAGCTTGTTCGCGCAGGCGAGGCCGGCGGGACCGCCGCCGACGATCGCGATCCCGACCTCGATCCGGTCATCGACCGGATCGGTCGGCGGGCCGATCACGTCGGCCGCCTCGAACGGGGGCGGGAACTCGCTGGGCTTCACAGCTGGCATCTCGACTCCTTCGGACTTGGTGAGACCAAGCCTTGCGGCTCAGCCCGCCCTCTTCGCCTTGATCGCCTCGGTCAGCTTGGGCAGGATCTTGTGCAGATCGCCGACCACGCCGAGATCCGAGAACTCGAAGATCGGCGCGTTCTGGTCCTTGTTGATCGCCAGGATGTTCTCCGAGCTCTGCATCCCGACCTTGTGCTGAATCGCGCCGGAGATGCCGGCGGCCAGGTAGAGCTTCGGCGCGACCGTCTTGCCGGTCTGGCCGATCTGGGCCGCGTAGGGGTACCAGCCGGCGTCGACCACGGCGCGGGTCGCCGCGACGGCGCCGCCCATCGAGTCGGCCAGCTGCTCGCAGAGCTCAAAGCCCTCTTTCGCGCCCAGCCCGCGACCGCCGCCGACGAGGATGTCGGCGTCCTCGATGTTGACGTCGGCGCCGCGCTGCTCGCCGCGCTGGACCAGCTTCGCCTTCGAGGACCACTCCGAGAGCTCGACCTCGACGTCGACGACCTCGGCGCTGCCGCCGCTCTCGTTCGCGTCGAAGGCGTTGAGGCGGCCGATGATGATCCCCGGCTCGCTGACGTAGCCGACGTCGGCGATCTCGGAGTCCTGCAGGATCGGGCGCTCGACGACCAGCTTGCCGTCCTGCACCTTGACCTGCGTCACCTCCATCGTCACGCCGGCGTTAAGCCGCGCGGTCAGCCCGGCGCCGATCTCGAAGCCGAGCAGGCCGCCGCCGAACAGGGCGTAGGAGAAGCCCTCGTCGCCGATGACCTTGGCCATCGCGTCGACGATCGGCTGGGCCAGGCCCTCGGGCACGTTCTTGGCGCGGTAGACCTTCGACGCGCCCCAGTTGCCGAGCGAGGCGCAGGCGTCGTCGGCGACCTCGCCGACGACCAGAGCGGCCGCTTCGCCGCCCAGCTCGCCGGCCAGCCTCGCCGCCTCGGAGATCGCCCCGAGCGAGTTCTTGTTGAAGTTGCCCTCGTCGTCGTGGAGGGCGTAAACCAGGATGCCTGCCATCTAGATCAGCTTCCTCTCGTCGAGCCAGGCGACGATCTTCTCGACCGTCTCGTTGGTGTCCTCGTCCTCGATGATCTCCCCGGCCTGCTTGGCAGGCGGCGGGTTGAGCGCCAGGACAGCGGTCTTGGAGCCAGACTGGCCGACCATGCCGCCGTCGATGCCGACGTCGGCGGTCGCCCTGCCGTCCAGCTGTTTTTTCTTCGCCCCCATGATCGCTTTGAGGCTCGGGTAGCGCGGCTCGTTGATCGCGTCACCGACGCTGATCACGGCCGGCAGCTCGACCTCGACCGTGTCGTAGCCGTACTCGGCCTGGCGCTCGCAGCGCAGCTTGCCGTCGGCGACGTCGATCTGGATCACCTGGGTCAGCGAGGGCATCTTCAGATGGTCGGCGACGACGGCGCCGATCGTGTAGCACTCGCCATCATCGGACTGCTGGCCGAGCAGGACCAGGTCCGGGCTCTCGGACTCGAGCACTTTGGCCAGCGCGTAGCCAGTGGCGCAGACATCGGAACCGGCCAGGGCCTCATCAGAGAGGTGCACCGAGCGGTCGGCGCCGAGCGCCACCGCCTTGTGCAGGGCGCGAACCGCCGAGTCGGGGCCCATCGTCACCGCGACGACCTCCTCGACCGGGATCGCACCGCCCTCCTTGATCTGCATGGCGGCCTCGATTGCGTGGGTATCGAAGGGGTTGAGGTTCTTCTCGCCGCTGCGGTCCAGCCGCATCGTCCCGGGGTCGATGCGCTTCTGGACGGCGGCGTCCGGTACCTCCTTGACCAGGACGCAGATCTTCAAGTTTCAAGCCTCCTTGGCTGAGTTCTCAAGCCGATTCGGGTGGTTGACTGACCAGTCAATCAGTCTATCCATTACACCCGGACGTGTGAACGTCGGGCGTGATGCTTATCACGCTGATGAGCCAGGGCCCTGTCCCGGCAGGGGTTCCACTTAACTTTTCCCGAAGGCCCGCAGCGGCCATCCGAGAGCCGCCTTTCGGAAAAAGTACA
Source organism: uncultured Solirubrobacterales bacterium (assembly GCA_963844395.1). Classification (GTDB taxonomy): domain Bacteria; phylum Actinomycetota; class Thermoleophilia; order Solirubrobacterales; family 70-9; genus VRUE01. The sequence goes on from CAWJNX010000001.1 coordinate 607,991, forward strand.
AGACGTTCCAGCCTACCGGGACAGGGCCTAAGCTTCCTCGCGTTCGTGGCGTTCGCCGGCGCCCGTACGGATGAAATCGACGATCTCATCGGTGCCGGCACCTGGCGTGAAGACGGCGGCGACTCCCAGCTTCTTGAGGTGGGGAATGTCCTCAGCTGGGATCGTCCCCCCCACCGTGACCAGGACGTCGTCGATCCCCTGCTCTTTCAGCAGCTCGACCACCCGCGGCACAAGCGTCATGTGGGCGCCAGAGAGGATCGAGAGGCCGACCGCATCTGCATCCTCCTGGATCACCGTCTCGGCGATCTGCTCCGGCGTCTGGTGCAGGCCGGTGTAAATCACCTCCATGCCGGCGTCGCGCAGCGCCCGGGCGATGATCTTGGCGCCGCGGTCGTGCCCGTCCAAGCCGGGCTTGGCGACGACGACACGGATCTTGCGGGCGGTTGCGGCCTCCATCGGGGCGGGAGGTTAGTGGACGGGCGAGAGCACGCGAGCTGCATTGACCCCCGTATAGGTGGCGAATGCAGGTCGCGTGGTCCGGCGAGCGCTCAGAAGACGGGCGACTCGGTGTAGGTGCCGAATACGTCCTGCATCGCCGCGATCATCTCGCCCTCGGTCGCGCGGGCGCGGGCGGCCTCGATGATCGGCGGCATCAGGTTCTCGTCCGTCCCCGCCACCCGCTTCAGCTCCGCGAGCGCCGCCTCGACTGCGGTGCCGTCGCGGCGGGCGCGGGTCGCCAGCAGGCGATCGGCCTGCTTGCGTTCGAGGGATGGATCGATGCGCAGGATCGACGTCGGAGCTTCACCCTCCTGGGTGAAGTCGTTGACGCCGACGACGATCCGCTTGCGCTCGTCCAGCTCGCGCTGGTACGTGAAAGCGGCCTCGGCGATCTCGCGTTGCGGGAAGTTGCGGCGGATCGCCTCGACCATCCCGCCCAGCTCGTCGATGCGGGCGAAGTAGTCGTAGGCCGCGGCCTCCATCTCGTCGGTCAGCTTCTCGACGAAATATGAGCCGCCGAGCGGGTCGGGAGTGTTGGGGGCGCCGGACTCGAAGGCGACGATCTGCTGGGTGCGAAGCGCCACCCGCACCGCCTCCTCGGTCGGCAGCGCCAGCGCCTCGTCGAAGGAATTGGTGTGCAGCGACTGAGTGCCACCGAGGACCGCCGCCAGCGCCTCCAGCGAGGTGCGGACCACGTTGTTGAGCGGCTGTTGGGCGGTCAGCGAAACGCCGGCGGTCTGGGCATGGAAGCGCAGCCGCATCGACTCCTCGCGCTTGGCGCCGTAGGTGTCGCGCATCTCGCGCGCCCAGATCCGGCGCGCCGCCCGGTACTTGGCGATCTCCTCGAAGAAGTCGATGTGGGCGTTGAAGAAGAAGGAGAGGCGCGGCGCGAAGTCGTCGACGTCGAGGCCGCGCTCGAGCGCCCGCTCGACGTAGGTGAAGCCGTCCTTCAGGGTGAAGGCGAGCTCCTGCTGGGCGGTCGAGCCGGCCTCGCGGATGTGGTAGCCGGAGATCGAGACCGGGTGCCAGCGGGGCATGTTCTCGGTGCACCACTCGATCATGTCGGTGACCAGCCGCATCGCCGGCTCGATCGGGAAGCACCACTCCTTCTGGGCGATGTACTCCTTGAGGATGTCGGTCTGGATCGTGCCGGCCAGCTTCTCGGCCGGCACCCCCTGCTCCTCGCCGACCAGGACGTAGAAGGCGAGCAGGATTGCGGCCGGCGCGTTGATCGTCATCGAGGTGGAGACGCCGGCCAGCGGGATCCCGGCGAAGAGCTGCTCCATGTCGTCGAGGCTGTCGACAGCGACGCCCTCGCGGCCGACCTCGCCAAGGCTGCGGACGTGGTCGGAGTCGTAGCCCATCAGGGTCGGCATGTCGAAGGCGGTCGAGAGTCCCGTCTGCCCATGGTCGAGCAGGTAGTGGAAGCGCTCGTTGGTCTCCTCGACGGTGCCGAAGCCGGCGAACTGGCGCATAGTCCACAGCCGCCCGCGATACATCGACTCGTAGGGCCCGCGGGTGAACGGGTACTCGCCGGGGCGGCCGATCCGCTCCTCGGCGTCGCCGGGAAGGTCGTCGGCCGCGTAGAGCGGCTCGATCGGGTGTCCCGACATGGTTGAGAACTCCGACTCGCGCTCGTCCAGCGCGGGCCTGCGCTTTGGCTCCGTAGCCATGCGCACAGTCTAGGCGCGCTCCGGGGACGTGCCGCAGCTTAGAGGACGATATGGGTACCTAAGCTACGGCACGTCCTTCGGGCGGAGGAGCTAGCGGCGTACGGCGAAGCGGCGTGGCGGTGGAGGCTTGCGCCGGGCGGCGATGCGGCGGGCGCCGAAACCGCCAACGGTCGCCAGCGCGGTGATCGCGAGTGCGACGAGACGGCGGCCGAGTCGCTCGAAGCGCATCGCCTGCCACCCTTCCTCCCCGGCGATCTCGGCCAAGGGCGGATCGGGATTGACGACAACCGGATGCCCGACCGCGCGCAGCATTGGCAGGTCGGAGATCGAATCCGAGTAGGCGTAGGAGGCGCCGAGGTCGATGCCGTGCGAGGCGGCGAACGCCTCCATCGCCTCGACCTTGCCCGGGCCGTAGACGAAGGGGCCCTCGAAGCGGCCGGTGAAGGTGCCGTCGCCGTCGGTCTCGTAGCTGGTTCCGATCCCGCCGTCCATTCCCAGCACCCCCGCCAGCGACTCGACCACGCCGTTGCCGGCGGCGCTGACGATGAAGGTGGCGCGACCGGCGTCCTGGTGGGCGTAGACCTCTTCCAGCATCTGCGGATAGATCCGCGGCAGGATCGCCGCCATCACCTCGGGGTTCATCCGTTCGAGGCTGCGGACCGGCACGCCGGAGATCAGATCGCGAGCGACGCGCAGGACCTCGGTGGTCCGCGCGTCGGTGGTGCCACGCAGGCGATAGCGCACGTGCTCGACAGCCCAGCTCGCCAGCTGGCGCCGCCCGACGATCCCGTGCCGGGCTGCGATGCGGGCGAACTGCATCCCCGACGACCCTGCCATCAGGGTCTTGTCCAGGTCGAAGAAAGCCGCGGCGCGGCCCACGGGCTAGGAGCCGTCGACCTCGAGAACGATTGCGTCGCCCTGGCCGCCGCCGGAGCAGATCGCGGCCACGCCGAGACCTCCGCCTCGACGCCTCAGCTCGTGCACGAGGGCGCCGACGATGCGGGCGCCGCTGGCGCCGATCGGGTGGCCGAGGGCGATCGCGCCGCCGTTGACGTTGACCTTCTCATCCTCGACGCCGAGCATCCGCATTGAGTTGAGGGCGACCGAGGCGAAGGCCTCGTTGATCTCCCAGAGGTTGACGTCCTCGGCGCTCTTGCCGATCTTCTCCAGCGCCTGCTTGGCGGCGTTGGCGGGGGTCCTCGCCAGGTAGGGGAAGTCGTCGGCGACCGCGCCATAGGAGAGGACGGCGGCGAGCGGCGAGCGTCCTTCGCGCTGCGCCCACTCCTCCGAGGCGACGACCACGGCGCCGGCTCCGTCGTTGACTCCGGGCGCGTTGCCGGCGGTATGGGTAGCGTCGTCGCTGCCGATCGCCTTCAGCTTGGCCAGCACCTCGAGCGTCGTGTCGGGGCGGATCGCCTCGTCGGTCTCGACCGTGCTCTCGCCCTTGCGCGACTTGACGGTGACCCCGGCGATCTCCTCGGCGAGGCGACCGGCGTCGGTCGCCTCGGCGGCGAGCCGGTGCGAGCGCTCGGCAAAGCGGTCCATGTCGACGCGGGTGATCTCCAGCTCGTTGGAGACCTCGCTCGCCTCGTTGATCATCTGCTTCTCGGTGAAGGGGTTGGTGAGGCCGTCGTGGGTCATCGCGTCGATCGCGTTGACGTCGCCCATGCGGAAGCCGAAGCGAGCGCCGGGCAGCAGGTAGGGCGCCTTGCTCATCGACTCCATGCCGCCGGTCACCGCGACGTCGGCGTCTCCGGCGCGGATTGCTTGGTCGGCGATGCCGACCGCGCGCATGCCCGAGGCGCAGACCTTGTTGATCGTCTCCGAGGGGACCTCCTTCGGGACGCCGGCCTTGATCTGCGCCTGGCGCGAGGGGATCTGGCCCTGGCCGGCCTGCAGCACCTGGCCGAAGACGACCTGCTGGACCTGCTCGGGATCGACATTGGAGCGCTCCAGCGCGGCCTCGATCACGTGGCCGCCGAGGTCGGTGGCGTCGAGCGAGGAGAGGGTTCCACCCATCTTGCCGAAGGGCGTGCGTGCGGTTCCTAGGATGACGGTGCTGGGCATTTGGCGGCCTTTCTACGTCGGTTTATGCCGGATCTCGGCTCGGAATGGGCCGCATGGCCCTGGCCGGAACGATAGCGACTGGCGGCAGGGAGACAGCGTGAGGAAGCGCATAGACTCGCCGCCGTGCGCGTAGAGGTAAGTCAGAGTTCGTACGACCAGATCGACGTAGACCTGGTTGTGGTCGGCCTCTTCGACGGGGGCGACTTGCCCGAAGGGCGGCTGGGCTGGACGCCTGGGGTCGAGCACGCGAAGGGCGAGTTCAAGAAGCTGACGATTCTCACCCCGGACGAACCGTGGCGGGCGCTCGTCGTCGGTCTCGGCAAGCACGAGGAGATGGACGCGGAGCGGGCGCGGGTCGCCGCGGCGCTGGCGGCAAAGGAGGCGGCGCGGCTGGAAGCGAGGCGGCTGGCCTGGCTGCTGCCCGAGCCGGCATACGGTGAGGCGGGCGAAAACGGCGATCGAAAAGTGCTCGAGGTCAACCAGGAGGCGTTCGCCGCCGCCCTCGTCACCGGCACGATCCTCGCCGACTACCGCTTCGATCGCTTCCTCAGCCGGGAGCCGGACGACCCTCCCCCGCCACGAATCGAGTCCCTCGTGCTGCTCGGTACCGAGAGCGTCGCCGGCGCGGTCGAGACGGCTCGCGTCTGTGCCACGGCTCAGAACCGCGCCCGTGACCTGCAGAGCCTGCCGTCCAACGTCGCCACCCCCTCTCACCTGGCCGGTCGCGCCGAGGAGATCGCCGCGGGCAGCGACGCGGTCACGGTCGAGGTGCTGGGTCGCGATGAGATCGCCGCCAAGGACATGGGCGGCCTGGTCGCCGTCAGCCAGGGCAGCGAGGAGGAGCCGAGGCTGATCGTGCTGCGCTACTCGGGCGGCGGCTCGGGGCCCACCCTGGGCCTGGTCGGCAAGGGAGTGACCTTCGACACCGGCGGCATCTCGCTGAAGCCGTCGGCGTCGATGCACGAGATGAAGATGGACATGTCAGGCGCCGCCGCGGTGCTGGAGGCGGTGGCGGCGATCGCCGAGCTGGGCCTCGCCGTCGACCTGATCGCGGTCGTGCCTTCGACCGAGAACATGCCGTCGGGTACCGCGATCAAGCCCGGCGACGTCATCACCCAATACAACGGCAAAACGGTGGAGGTCAACAACACCGACGCCGAGGGCCGACTGATTCTCGCCGACGCGCTCGCCTACGCGGTCGAGCTGGGTGCGGAGCGGATCGTCGACCTGGCGACCTTGACGGGCGCCGTCGTGATCGCCCTCGGCTCGACCTACGCCGGCCTGGTCAGCAACGACGACGCGCTGGCCGGAGCCTTGGAAGGAGCCGCCGACGAGAGCGGCGAGCTGGTCTGGCGCCTGCCCCTCCACCCCGAGTACAAGGAGCTGACCAAAGGCACGGTCGCCGACCTGACTAACGCTTCGAGCAAGCGCAAGGCATCGACGATCTACGCGGCCTCGTTCCTGGAGGAGTTCGTCGGCGACACCCCCTGGGCCCACGTCAACATCGCCGGCACCGCCTGGGACGTCGGCCGCGAGTACACCGGCAACGACGCCAGCGGCTTCGGTGTCAGGCTGCTGGTCGAGCTGGCCCGAGAGCTGGCCGGCGACTGAATCCCCACCCCTATTCGTTCGACTGCTCGGCGAGACGCCGTTGCTCGTCGGCGATGGCGATGTACTCCTCGACCATCAACTTGTCCTTGGTCCGATTCGCGGCCCGCTTCATCGCGATCAGATGGTCGAGCGATGCGACTGGGACTTGATAGCCGGCCACATCACGCTCTACCGCTTCTGCCCTCAGCTCCTCGTATGAGGGCATTCCCGCTGCGTCGGCGAGCACGTCGAGATCTCCGTGAGGCGTAATGAACGTGAAGTTGGCCCCGTTTTCAATCGTCTTCGCATCGAGTTGAAACGGTAGATCCGCGGGAGCACCGCGAAGGCGTACGCCAATCTCTTCCAGCGCGGCGACAAGACGGACGACGTTCGACTTGTTCCGGGCGTAGAGAACGTCGAGATCGAAGCTCGGATAGTTGGACCCGTGCGAGATCCCCGCCATCCCGCCAATCAGCACGAAGTCAACGCCGTGGCGGAGCAGCGGCGTGAGGAGCTCTTTCAGGTTGGGCGCTTTTGGCGGTAACTCGCGATCCGTCACAACGACTCCGCTCTGCGCACGTTCGGGCTGTTCTCGATCACTTGGTTGGCAAAGGCGATGCCGTACTCGAGCCGAACCGACGGCGTGAGGCGAAGCCGTTCGCGAATCAATGACGTATCGACTCCCGTGTCCCGCTTCTCAGCCGTCAGTGTCAGGTCCTCGCCGAGCAGGTAGAGCAGCTCCCGCAGAGTCTCGACCGAAGGGGAGTTCCGGCCCCGCTCTATCCGGGAGATCGCCGATTGCGTCGTGCCGGCTCGCATCGCAAGTTGCTTTTGACTGACGCCATGCTTCTGCCGAGCCTGAAGCAACAATTCGCCGGGTGGGATCATTTTTTGATCATAGCGAATATGTGCTTATTACGAATTCGCTATGCGCCGAGAATCATGCAGGTAGCGACGCCGTGGGCGAGCAGCTTGCCGCTCTCGGCGGCGGTCAGGTTGGCCTCGCAGGTCGCCTGGCGGCGGCCGCGGTAACGGACATTGGCCTCGCAGAGGACGCGGCCGGTGTCGCGGGTGATCGGGCGAACGTACTTTGCCTCGAGGCCGAGCGAGGTGTAGCCGACGCCGGCCGGCAGGGTGGTGTGCACGGCGCAGCCGAGCGCCGAGTCGAGCAGGGTCGCCGCGTAGCCGCCGTGGACGACCCCGATCGGGTTGTAGTGCTCCTCGCCGGGCTCGCCCTCGAATACGGCCCGCCCCTCCCCCAGCTCGATCGGCCGCAGCCGCATCGTCACCGCGATCGGCGGCGGGGGCAACTCGCCGGCGACGATCGCTTCCATGTACTCCATCCCGGTCATCGTCGCGCCGGCCGCCGCGGTCGGCACCGGGTCCTGCCAGACGAGGGTGCGGCTACGGCTCGTCTCCGGACTGGCCTCGGCGAAGGCGAGGGCCGCGTGAACAGCAGTGCCCCCGTCTTGCGCAGCGGCTGCGACTTTCGCGGCGACGCTGTCCTCGCTCACCGGCGGCCCCAGGCCGTCGTCTCGGAACCTCGGGGATTCGCGACGCGGCGGCTTGCCGGGTAGTGCAGATCGGCCGTTATCTCCGCCTGGCTGATGGCGATCCGCGGGGTCTTCGAACGGCGATGGCTTCTGTGTCTGCTGATCAGCCTCATCGCTTGGCCTCCAATCGGGCTCATTGGTGGGTTGCAAGAAGCAACTCCTGACACGATCACCCTACCCGACTCAGTTGCTTGGTGCAACCTAATGTGAGAAGATTACGTTTGTGCTCCGTCACGACTATCCGGGACAGGTCTGCTCGATCGCCAAGGCGCTGGAGGTGATCGGAGAGCGTTGGTCGCTGCTGATCGTGCGCGACGTGATGAACGGCCGGCGCCGCTTCGACGAGCTACAGAAGGGCCTTGGAATCGCCCGCAACGTCCTCTCGACCCGCCTGCAGCGGCTGATCGAGGAGGACATCCTCGAGCGGCGGCCCTACCAGCAAAGCCCGGCCCGCTACGAGTACTTCCTGACCGAGAAGGGGCTAGACCTCTGGCCGTCGCTGGTCGCACTGCTGGGCTGGGGCGACCGCCACTCCCCCTACCCGGACGGCCCGCCGATGCTGATCGTCCACAAGGAGTGCGGCGGCCAGGTCAGCGACCGCGGCATCTGCGAGAGCTGCGACAAGGTCCTGAACGCGCGCGATGCTCGCGCCCTGCCCGGCCCAGGGTTGGAAGCGGCCGAGGAGCCTGAGACGGCCCTGGCGGCAGCCGGCGACTGATGGGTTTTCCACCCTATGGTGTGGTCAACTCATCAATCGATGGAGACCGAGGAGGGCTAGATGGCGACGGCGGCTGAGCTTCAGGTTCGAGACAGGATCTTCATCGGCGGCGAGTGGGTCGAGTCCGAGGGGACCGAGACGATCGACGTGGTCAACTCGACCACCGAGGAGGTCATGGGCTCAATCCCGGCCTGCACGCCGGGCGACGCCGACCGCGCCATCCGCGCCGCTCGCGAGGCCTTCGAGTCCTGGTCGCGGACCTCGCGCCAGGAGCGCGCCGGCTACCTGGAGGCGATCGGCGCCGGGCTCGGCGAGCGCTCCGAGGAGATCGCGGCGACGATCGCCCAGGAGCTGGGGATGCCGCTGAAACTAAGCCAGATCATCCAGGCCGGCCTGCCCACCGGGCAGTTCGCGGCAATGCCGAAGCTGATGGAGGAAGTCGCCTGGGAGGAGGAGATCGGCAACTCCCGCGTGCTGCGCGAGCCGATCGGCGTGCTCGGGGCGATCACCCCCTGGAACTACCCCCTCAACCAGATCGCCGCCAAGGTGGCCCCCGCCCTGGCCGCGGGCTGCACCGTCGTCCTCAAGCCGAGCGAGGTGGTGCCGCTCAACGCCTTCATCCTCGCCGAGGTGATCGAGGCAGCCGGCCTTCCCGCCGGCGTCTTCAACCTGGTCACCGGCACCGGGCCGACGGTTGGCGAGGCGATCGCCGGCCATCCGGGTGTCGACATGGTCTCCTTCACCGGCTCGACCCGGGCCGGACGGCGCGTCTCCGAGTTGGCCTCGGCGACCGTGAAGCCAGTCGCGATGGAGCTGGGCGGCAAGTCGCCGAACGTGATCCTCGACGACGCCGACCTTGCGAGGGCCGTCCCCGACGGCGTCGCCAAGTGCTTCCTCAACTCCGGCCAGACCTGCAGCGCCCTGACCCGAATGCTCGTCCCCCGCGAGAAGCTCGCCGAGGCGGAGCAGCTCGCCGTCGAGGCGGCCGAGGGCTACACGCCGGGCGACCCGTTCGAGGCCTCGACCAGGCTCGGGCCACTCGTCTCCGATGTCCAGCGCGAGCGCGTCCGCAGCTTCATCGAGAAGGGCGAGGCCGAGGGGGCGAAGCTGCTGACCGGTGGTGCCACGCCCCCTGAGGGGCTGGATCGCGGCTACTTCGTCCGCCCCACCGTTTTCTCCGAGGTGACGCCGGAGATGACGATCGCCCAGGAGGAGATCTTCGGCCCAGTCCTCGTCATCCAGCCCTACGAGGACACCGACGACGCGGTGCGGATCGCCAACGACACCGTCTATGGCCTCGCCGGCGGCGTCTGGGCGGCGGACGCCGACCGAGCCATCGAAGTCGCCAAGCGCATCCGAACCGGCCAGATCGAGATCAACGGCGGCGCCTTCAACCCGCTCGCCCCCTTCGGAGGCTACAAGCAGTCCGGGCACGGGCGCGAGAACGGCCGCTACGCGATCGAGGAGTTGCTGCAGGTAAAGAGCCTGCAGCTGTAGCTTTCCCCCGCCTGCCCCCATAGCCTCGGCACATGCGCGGCTCCGAATCTCCGATCGCGGTTCTCCTCGTCGATGAAGATGCGATGTTTCTCCACGGCATTCGGAGCCTGCTTGAGGAGGAAGGATTTGGGATCGCAGGCGAAGCCCGTAACGCCGAGGAGGCGATCGCACAGTCCGTCGAGTCGGCGCCGGATGTCGTCCTGATGGCGGTGCGGATGCGCGGCGCCTCCGGGATCGAGGCGACCAGGCGGATTTGCGAAACCGTGGCGGACGTCCGGGTATTGATGCTGACCAATTCGATCGACTCCGCCGATGTCGAATCCGCGATCCGTGCGGGCGCCTGCGGCTATGTCCTCAAGGAGGATTCCTCCGAGGAGATCGTCGCCGCGATCCGAGCTGCTGCAGCGGGCGGATCGCCCCTATCCCCGCAGATCGCCGGAGGACTTATTGGACATCTGCGTGCCGATTCGGGAAGCGATGGCACGACGATCCACCTCACCGCCCGCCAGCGAAGCGTCCTGGAGCTACTCGTGGCCGGACGCCAAAATGCCGAGATCGCCACCGATCTCTCGATCAGCGTCAACACGGTGAAGCGGCACGTCTCACACTTGTTCGCAAAGCTGGAGGTCGAGAACCGGACCCAGGCCGCGGTCGAGGCGACGCGACGCGGTCTGCTCTAGAAGCTTCCTTCGACCAGGGCCACTGCCTCCAGGCGGCTCCGCGCCCCCAGCTTGCGCGTCGTCGCCGAGACGTGCCGGCGAACGGTTACGGGCGAGAGCGAGAGTCGCTCGGCGATCTCCGCCGTGGTCAATCCCTCGCAAAGCAGGTCGAGTACCTCCCACTCGCGACTGCTGAGGTCAACTCTGCCGTGCTTGCCAGCCACTGTCCGTCGCCGGTCCTGGGTCTGCAGCGCCTTGACCAGGTGCGCCATCAGCGGGCGGGGTATCGCGGCCTCTCCCTGGACCACTCCCCGCAGCGCGTGGGCGAGCCGCTCGGGGTCCATCCCCTTGAGCAGGTAGCCGACCGCCCCGGCCCGGATCGCATCGATCAGGTCGTCGTGCCCGTCGGAGGCCGAGAGCATGACCACGGCGGTCTCGGCTGCGCTCTTGGTGAGCTCTCGCGCCACGTCGATGCCGCTGCCGTCGGGGAGGCGGACGTCAACCAGGCAGATGTCGGGTCGCTCGCGCTGCGCCACCTCGACCCCTTCCTCCGCCGTCACGGCTTCGGCCGTCACCGTGAATCCGCTGCGCTCGAGGATCTTGCGAACCGACGATCGGACCAGGCGCTCATCCTCGACCAGGACCACACTGATCCTCCGCTCGCGAGGCACGGCAGGAGACTAACCGCGCCGCCGGGGGGTCGCGGCCGCGCCTCGCCGTGGCGGGTGTCGCTCAGTGAGCGCGACTCAGCGTGCGACCAGGTTGCCGCCGCCGAGCAGCTGCTCGATCGTCCGGGTTCCGTCCCACCTGCTGGCGAACCAGAGTCCACCCGCCTTGTTCCACACCGTAATCCCGATCGTGTCGTAGGAGCCGGGCTCGCCCTTGTCGGTCATCGTCACCTGCAGCGTCGCGTTGCCGTCGATGGCTTTCGTTTCCAGCGGATCGGTGATGTCCTGGATGTTCGCTTTGCCGTTGAAGGTGGCTTTGGCCGGTTTCGTCGGGCTGGGGACGCCGCTGGATGCGACGTACAGAGAGGTCATCGAGTTGCCCTTGATCTGATAGACGCGGCCGGCGTTGCGAATGATCGTGTTGATGTTGCCCTGCAGGTTGGTGCCCGACTTGTTGTACTTGACGTTGAAGCCGAAGTTCGTCTTGGCGCCCGCGCCACCGGCTTTCTGGCCTGCCGAGGCCTGATTGATTAGGTAGCCACCGCCGGTGATGAAATTAGTGCCGATCGGCTTCGAGACGGTCACGACCGTGTTGTCAGTGCCCTCGTAGCGGATGTAGCGGCCCTCGACTTTGATTCCGACCGTGAACTGCACGCTGTCCTGAGTGCCGATGTTGGCGCTCCAGTTGCAGGTCACCGTGCCGACTTTCGGGTCGGCGAGACTGACCAGACCGACCGGGAGGTTGCTGCAGCCCGTTGAGAGCGCTTTGCCGGCGCCGTCAACGAAGGTGACTTTCGCGAACGGGATCTCTCCGGCGTTGGGGTCATAGGCGGGATCGCCGGTCAGAGCGGTGATGTCCTTGATCGTCGCGCTGAGCACTACGGTGGCGGTGCTCGAGGAGGTCGACGAGGTCAGGGCAAACAGGTCACCGGTGTAAAAAGCGCCGGCGTTCTCCTGCGTCACCGTGAACGGATCGCTGTCGCTAGCGGAGTCGTAGAGACCATCGCCCGCGTAGCTGGCTTTGACCGTGTATGAGTCATTGGCCTGGGTGATCTGCAGCGTCGTGGTGGCCACGCCACTGGCGTTGGTCGTCGCCGTCGTCGTCTGGCTTCCGATCGTAAAGGTGATCGTCTTACCGGCGAGCGGAGTGGAGCCGTCGAGCAGGGTCGCTTTCAGATCGGTGAAGTCGCTGTACTGCTCAGAGCTGTCGCCGCCGTAGGTCAGCGAGGTCGGGTGTTTGCCGACAGTGACCGAGGCAGTGCGGATGCTGTCGGTACCGCCGTCCTCGTCGCTGACCCGCAGTGCCGCGGTGTAGCTGCCGGGGGCAGCGTAGGTGTGCGATGGCGAGGCGCCGGTCGTGTCGGCGCTGAAGGTACCGCTGTAGTCGAAGTCCCACTCGAAGGTCAGCGTGTCGTTGGAGCCGGCTGGGTCGGTGGCGGTGCCCGTGAATTCGATCGGATTGCCCCAGGTGCCCGAGTAGGGCCCGCCCGCGTCACCACTCGGTTTGAGGTTGGCGATCGCCACCGAGAGGGTGCCGGAGCCGATCTCATCGCCGTCGTTGGCTCTGACCTCGACCAGCGAGGTGGCGGGGCCGTCGGGGAAGGTGCAGGAGTAGCTGGCGGGATCGGGGTCGGCGGCGTAGGTGCCGGCCGCGCCGCAGGTCTCAGTGATCGTCAGGGTGTCGGCGCCGGGGTCGGTCGCGGTGTAGGTGTAGGTGGCGCTGTCGCCCTCGTTAGCGGTGGCGGGGCCGGAGACTTTGACCGTCGGTTTGAGGTTGGCGATCGCCACCGAGAGGGTGCCGGAGCCGATCTCATCGCCGTCGTTGGCCCTGACCTCGACCAGCGAGGTGGCGGGGCCGTCGGGGAAGGTGCAGGAGTAGCTGTCGGGATCGGGGTCGGCGGCGTAGGTGCCGGCCGCGCCGCAGGTCTCAGTGACGCTCAGGGTGTCGGCGCCGGGGTCGGTCGCGGTGTAGGTGTAGGTGGCGCTGTCGCCCTCGTTGACTGCGGCGGGGCCGGAGACTTTGACCGTCGGTTTGACGTTTTTGATCTCGACCGAGAGGGTGCCGGAGCCGATCTCATCGCCGTCGTTGGCCCTGACCTCGACCAGCGAGGTGGCGGGGCCGTCGGGGAAGGTGCAGGAGTAGCTGGCGGGATCGGGGTCGGCGGCGTAGGTGCCGGCCGCGCCGCAGGTCTCAGTGACGCTCAGGGTGTCGGCGCCGGGGTCGGTCGCGGTGTAGGTGTAGGTGGCGCTGTCGCCCTCGTTAGCGGTGGCGGGGCCGGAGACTTTGACCGTCGGTTTGACGTTTTTGATCGCCACCGAGAGGGTGCCGGAGCCGATCTCATCGCCGTCGTTGGCCCTGACCTCGACCAGCGAGGTGGCGGGGCCGTCGGGGAAGGTGCAGGAGTAGCTGGCGGGATCGGGGTCGGCGGCGTAGGTGCCGGCCGCGCCGCAGGTCTCAGTGACGCTCAGGGTGTCGGCGCCGGGGTCGGTCGCGGTGTAGGTGTAGGTGGCGCTGTCGCCCTCGTTAGCGGTGGCGGGGCCGGAGACTTTGACCGTCGGTTTGACGTTTTTGATCGCCACCGAGAGGGTGCCGGAGCCGATCTCATCGCCGTCGTTGGCTCTGACCTCGACCAGCGAGGTGGCGGGGCCGTCGGGGAAGGTGCAGGAGTAGCTGGCGGGATCGGGGTCGGCGGCGTAGGTGCCGGCCGCGCCGCAGGTCTCAGTGACGCTCAGGGTGTCGGCGCCGGGGTCGGTCGCGGTGTAGGTGTAGGTGGCGCTGTCGCCCTCGTTAGCGCTGGCGGGGCCGGAGACTTTGACCGTCGGTTTGACGTTTTTGATCGCCACCGAGAGGGTGCCGGAGCCGATCTCATCGCCGTCGTTGGCTCTGACCTCGACCAGCGAGGTGGCGGGGCCGTCGGGGAAGGTGCAGGAGTAGCTGTCGGGATCGGGGTCGGCGGCGTAGGTGCCGGCCGCGCCGCAGGTCTCAGTGACGCTCAGGGTGTCGGCGCCGGGGTCGGTCGCGGTGTAGGTGTAGGTGGCGCTGTCGCCCTCGTTGACTGCGGCGGGGCCGGAGACTTTGACCGTCGGTTTGACGTTTTTGATCTCGACCGAGAGGGTGCCGGAGCCGATCTCATCGCCGTCGTTGGCCCTGACCTCGACCAGCGAGGTGGCGGGGCCGTCGGGGAAGGTGCAGGAGTAGCTGGCGGGGTCGGGGTCGGCGGCGTAGGTGCCGGCCGCGCCGCAGGTCTCAGTGACGCTCAGGGTGTCGGCGCCGGGGTCGGTCGCGGTGTAGGTGTAGGTGGCGCTGTCGCCCTCGTTAGCGCTGGCGGGGCCGGAGACTTTGACCGTCGGTTTGACGTTTTTGATCTCGACCGAGAGGGTGCCGGAGCCGATCTCATCGCCGTCGTTGGCCCTGACCTCGACCAGCGAGGTGGCGGGGCCGTCGGGGAAGGTGCAGGAGTAGCTGTCGGGATCGGGGTCGGCGGCGTAGGTGCCGGCCGCGCCGCAGGTCTCAGTGACGCTCAGGGTGTCGGCGCCGGGGTCGGTCGCGGTGTAGGTGTAGGTGGCGCTGTCGCCCTCGTTAGCGCTGGCGGGGCCGGAGACTTTGACCGTCGGTTTGACGTTTTTGATCGCCACCGAGAGGGTGCCGGAGCCGATCTCATCGCCGTCGTTGGCTCTGACCTCGACCAGCGAGGTGGCGGGGCCGTCGGGGAAGGTGCAGGAGTAGCTGGCGGGATCGGGGTCGGCGGCGTAGGTGCCGGCCGCGCCGCAGGTCTCAGTGACGCTCAGGGTGTCGGCGCCGGGGTCGGTCGCGGTGTAGGTGTAGGTGGCGCTGTCGCCCTCGTTGACTGCGGCGGGGCCGGAGACTTTGACCGTCGGTTTGACGTTTTTGATCTCGACCTGGACGTCGTCGCTGCTGCTGCCTGCTGCGTTCGTGGCGGTAAGGCGGAAGGTGAGCGTCTCCGGGCCGTCGGCCGCGGTAAAGCTCGGAGTCGCGGTACCGGCTCCGGTCAGGGTGACCGCGGGCCCGGTGAGCTGCGTCCAGCTGTAGCTGGTCGCGCCCGTCGATTCACTGCCGTCGAGATTGACACTCGAGCCCTCGTTCACCGTCTGGTCGGCGCCGGCTTTGGCGGTCGGTGCCGTCACCGTCGTTTTCACGAAGCCGACGTAGGTCTGAGAGATGTTCGAGTCGGTGACGTTTATGCAAAAGCTCGTCGAGGTCGAGGGCGCGGCGCCGTCGTTACCGACATTGGTGCCGGGCGCCCCGGCGACGCTCTGCCACTTGTCGAAGGCATAGCCAGCGGGGGCGCTGCTGAAGGTGACGCGCACTGAGTCTTTGTTGTTCGCGCCGACTGAGTTCCCGGCGAGTGGGCTCACCGACGAAGCCTCGGGCCCGGTAATCGTGAAGTTGGCAGTCGCGCTCGGTGCCGTCGCCGGGCAGCTGCTGTCGTTGTTCCAGCGCTCGAGCCGGTAGCCGACCGTCACACCGGCGGGCGTCGTGCTGGCGTTCTTGACGAAGACGTTGCCGTCGGTGAACGTCGTGGTCGCGACACCGGAGAAATCGCCGGTCGCAGTCACCCTGTAAGTGGCGACGAACCAGTCCGGCAGGTTGAACTCGTCGCGGATACGCCCCTGCTCGTCGGCAATCACCCAAACCTCGCGGCTCCACGTTTTGCCCTCATCGTCCTCGACATTGATCTGGACCGACTCGCCCGGCTGCCAGTTCTCGCCCGCCAAGACGACGAGGTCCCCCGCGGCGTAGTCGGGTTTGTCGCTGCCGATCGTCGGGCTGGAGCCGACTTCGCCGCTTGCCCAGCCGGTGCCGATTCCGACCAGCAAGGTGATCGCCGCGATCAGCGCCCCGCTTAGGAACAGCCTGCGGATTGCGGCACTGCGGCGATGCTGTGACATCAGATCTCCCATTTCGCGATGACTGGTAAGCAACAAGTTGGTCCTGCCGGGCCGCAGTTGGCAAAAAGGCGTCCTGCGCGGTGGCCAACGGAGGTTGCGGACTCCGGCAAGGACTGTCAATCGCCCAGCAGGCCCACTCTGCGTTCATCGGGATGAACGCACGGGTGTTATTGGGGGTTAGCCAGCCCAATTTTGCGGACCATGCAGTCCAGAGCCGCCAAACACATCAATCTCGGCTTTATGGTCAGGTCCGTTCGATGTTGCCCGGTCTACGACAGAGAAGCAGCGCGCGCTCGTTATCGCAGGGCTGGGCGAGACATACGTGGTCGAGGGTGAGGACGTCGTTGGCAATCGCTGCGACCGGTCTCTCCTCAGTCATCTTGCTGGGCGCCGTCACGCCGGTGGCGACCGCCGAGAGTGCTCGCATCGTCCCGACCGTCGGCTCCTACAAGGCATCGGGCCGCGGCGATCCGCCCAACTACACCGTCCGAGCTCAGGTGAAGCGCAAGGCTGGCCGCAAGGTCATCTCGGTTCAGGTCGAAGACACCTGCGGTGGCCTTGCGACCTTCGCTCTCAGCGCGATCTCCCGCGCCGCGGGAGGTGCGCCAGTGTTCTCCGCCCAGGTCGGCGCCGCCCGCGCCAGGGGGCGCTGGACCAGCTCGACCAGGATCGAGGGCGTCGTCAAGACCCCTTGCGCCGCACGTCAGGGCTATGTCATGCAGCTGACGAACTAGCGGCTTGCGTAGGCTCCCCGCCGTGAACTTCGAGCTGAGCGACGAGCAGCGACTGCTGCGCGACACGGTGCGAGAGTTTGCGCGGGGGGAGGTCGCCCCCGTAGCCGAGGAGCTGGATCGGAAGAAGCAGTTTCCCTACGAGATCGTCGCCAAGATGGGCGGGCTCGGGCTGATGGGGATCCCGTTTCCGCAGGAGTACGGCGGTGGCGGAGCCGACACTCTTTCCTATGTGTTGGCGGTCGAAGAACTGGCACGGATCGATTCTTCGGTCTGCATCACGATGGCGGCGCATATCTCGCTGGGGACGATGCCGATCTACCTCTGGGGGAGCGACGAGCAGAAGGGCGAGTGGCTGCCGCGGCTCTGCGGCGGCGAGCGGCTCGCCTCCTTCGGGCTGACCGAGCCTGAGGCTGGGTCGGACGCCGGCAACGTCCGCACGACGGCGAAACTGGACGGTGGCGAGTGGATTGTCAACGGCGCCAAGCAGTTCATCACCAACGCGGGGACCGATATTTCAGGCTGCGTCTCGATCACCGCCGTTACCGGCGAGGCAAACGGGCGCAAGGAGATCTCCAACCTGATCGTCCCGACCGGCACCCCCGGCTACGAGGTCGGCGAGCCCTACCGCAAGATGGGCTGGAACGCCTCCGACACGCGCCCCCTCAGCTTCGAGGAATGCCGGCTGCCGGAACGAAACCTGCTGGGCCGGCGCGGCGACGGCTTCAAGAACTTCCTCCACATCCTCGACGGCGGCCGGATCGGGGTGGCGGCGATGGGTGTCGGACTTGCCCAGGGTGCCCTCGACGAGGCGATCGCCTACGCGAAGGAGCGACAAGCCTTCGGCCAAGCGATCTCCAAGTTCCAGTCGATCCAGGCGAAGATCGCCGACCTCTCCGCTCAAATCGAGGCGGCTCGCCTCCTCACCTGGCGCGCCGCCCTGGAGAAGGACGCGGGCAAGTCGTTCACGCTGACGGCGGCGCAGGCGAAGCTGATCACCGGCCGGCTCGCGGTCCGCGCCACCGAGGAGGCGGTCCAGATCCACGGCGGCTATGGCTATATCGAGGAGTACCCCGTCTGCCGCTTCTATCGCGACGCCAAGATCCTCACGATCGGTGAGGGCACCGACGAGGTGCAGCAGATGGTGATCGCCCGCCAGCTGGGCTGCTGAGCTACGGCACCTGCTGGTAGGCGGCAAAGGCGGGCTTGGGAGCGCCGCTGGCGCGCAGCAGGCCCCAGTTGGCGCTGCCCGGGCCCGCCGGCTCGTCGAGCAGCGTGAACCAGCCCATCCCGGCGACGTAGGGGGTCTGCCGAACGATGCCGAATGCGGCGCGCAGCCAGCGCGCCTGCTCGCGGGGGGAGACGTGGAATTTGAGGAAGATGCGGCTCGGCTTGTCCGAGATCACCGTCCACTCGGAGAGCCAGAGACGCGGAACGGGGCGGCGGCCGCCTCGGTAGACCCTGCGGATCTGCTCGTAGAGCGTGTTAACGTCGTTGAAGCCGCGAAAGCGCCCGATCGGCTCGTCGGAGAGCCGCGGAAAGCGGCCGTCGAAGGGGTTGTGCCCCCAGAGGTCCATGCGCGGCGGGCGGCCGTTCGGCAGCTTCAGCCAGTGGATGAAGCGCGGCGGCATCACCGTGCCTCCGTTGAGGGTCATCCCGCCGACCACGAGGTTGCTCGGCTGGGCGCGTTTCAGCTCTGCGTAGGCCGCATCGAGAATCCGTGCATAGAGCCTCGTGCCGGTAGGGCTGCTTTCGCTCATCGGGAGGAAGTTTTCGGCCCGACCCGGCTCACCCCAGATCATCCACATGCGGACGCTGGGCAGGTGGCGGCTCGCCGCGAACATGAAGTCGGCGAAGGTGCGGGGGTTGCGGGGGGCCCAGATCGGCGGCCGCCCGCCGTTGGCCCAAGCTGGCGCCCGCTGGACGAGGAGCGCGAGCCGGATGCCGTGGCGCCATGCTTCCAGGGCGATCCGATCGAGCTCGCCCCAGTTGTAGGCGGGGTCATTTGGGTCGCGTGGGTTATCGGGCCGGGTCGGCGCAATCGCGTCCCAGTGGATCTGGTACTGGAAAACGTCGACCCCCAACTGCTGGTAGACGGGGAAGGCCGAGCAGCGCTGGTCGGCGGTGGGGCAGAGGGCGTTGCCTGTCGGCAGTTCCGTCGGCCCCCAGATCGCCTTGATCCCACCCGCCTGGGCAGGCGCCGCCAGCGCTGCGGTTGCGGCGGCGCAACAGAGTAGCGCGACCACCAGCGCTTGAAACCTCCGTCGCATTCTCTCCCCCGTCTCGGTCTCGTTCACGATTCTCCGCCTCTACTACTCAGCTCTTGCAACCCCGTGTCGCGGGGGTTGAGCACCAGAGCCCGGCGATAGTACGCACGTGCGGCGACGTCATTGCCGGCGCGCACTTCCAGATCACCCAACAACCCGAGCGTGACGAAGTTTTCCCGCTCGAGCTCCAGCGCCTCGCGCAGGGCGCTCCGGGCGGCCTCGCGGCGACCCTCGGTCTCCAGCGCCGCCGCTTGCAGATAGAGCGGCGTCACCGAGACCGGGTTGAGCTGCTCCGCGGTGCGCGCCGAGGAGAGCGCGGCCGGCGCCGATACAAGTGCCTCGCGGCGCGCCTTGCGCACGAAGAGGCCGGAGAGGAAGAGCGCGCCGACGCTGACTATCGCGAGAGCCAGGGCGAGAGCTGCGAGGCCGCGAAACGCCGGCGCCAGGGTTGGTCCGACTTCGTCCTCGTCGCGCGCCGCCAGGCCGAGCGCCAGCACGCCGAGCCCGAAGAGGGCCGGGATCAGCCAGAGCCAGTCAACAGCGGACTGGGCGAATAGGACGGTGCCCGCTGCCGCCATGCCGGCGATCCAGGTCCGCTCCCCGCCCGCCGCGACCCGGACGCGACGAGCGATCGCGATCGCGATCGCGACGAGCCACAGCGCGAACAGGCCGGTGCCGATCAGCCCCGTTTCCGCCAGCAACCGCAGCGGCAGGCTGTGGGGATTGGAGACGTTGCGGTCGGTGCGCCGCTCGCGGTAATAGGCGAATCGGTAGCTGCCCTCCCCCGCGCCGGCGATCGGCGCTTCGCCGAACTGGTCGAGCGCGACCCGGTAGATGTCGTAGCGGGGACCCGCCACGGTGCCGAGCCGGGTGCCTTCAGATCCGCTCGATTCGACCTGCGCGAACTCGTCCCACTTGTCCCCGGCATAGCTCACCGGATTACCGACCCTGGCGATCGCGACGACGCCCGCCACGGTGATCAGAGCGACGAGGCCGGCGGCAGCGGCGGTGCGCAGGCCCCGATCGAGCCGGGGTGGGCGAAGCCCGTTGTCGAAGACGAAGGCGAAGAGGCCGGCCAGAAAGGAACCGCCGCAGAGCAGCGCCAGCGTCGTCGCAGCATCGGCAATGTCCCCCGCCGTTGCCACGCCAATACCGGAGTCGGAGGCGTGGTAAGGGCCGAGCAGCGAACTAGAACCGAGCGCTACTACGCCGACTGCAAAGAGAGCCACCCAGCTGCGACGAATGCGATCCGGGCCGATCAGCAGCGAGACGAGGCCGCCCCCGGCGAGGCCGAGCAGGAGTCCCCGCGATTGGGTGAGGAAGGCGAGGCCGAGCAGCAGGACGATGGCCGCGAACGCCACCGCCCTCAGACCGGAGCCGACGCCGCGCCGCGCCGCGACGCCGACCAACGGCCAGACCGCGAAGGCGAAGAGGGCCGCGGTCCCGTTGCGGTAGCCGATCGGATCGTCGAGGCGGCCGGCGAGGAAGGCGTCGGCGCCGTCGCCGAGCAACTGCAGCTCGGTGACGAGGGCGATCGCGACTACGCCGAAGATGAGACCGGCGCCAACCCATCGCCGCCCTCGGGGCCCGGCCGGCACGACCACGGCAAGGGTGAAGAGTGCCGCATAGAAGATCGTCCGCGCCGCGCCTTCCCAGGCTTCGGCGGCGCTCTCAGACCAAACGGCCGAGAGCATGGTGTAGGCGGCGAAGGCCCAGATCGCGGCCAGCGCGAGGGCCAGAGGGCCCCGTTCCGGCAGCGAGAGAGTGCCGGCGAGCGCGAGAGCGCCGAGGACCGCCAGGGCAAGCAAAGTCAGCGGCGCCCAATAGCGCATGTCAAAAGCGCCGTCCCACCAGACCGCGACGAGCACGAGCAGGCCGACCAGCAGCAACGGAATCGCCCTGATCGCGTCTACCTGCGGCGACTCGAGCGCCGGGCTCGGGCTATCCTTGAGGGCATGATCGGAGGGCGGCGCCTTGGCCGCGTATACCTGCTCAGTTCCCTGCTGCTCCTCGCCGCCTCCCTGCATGCACCAACAGCATATTCGGCGCCTGGCGACCCCCCAAGCGGCAGTCCGGCCGGAGCGGTCTACCAGCTACCGCTGCAGCAGGGGCGCTCAGACGCGGCCCCCAAGGGCGGAGGCGGAGGCAGCCGTAGCGACAGTGGCGGCGGGGGCGCAACCCAGGGCGAAACCGCAAGCGGGGGCGAAGCCGACTCGCTCTACCGCACCGAGAACGACTTCGGCTCCTCCTCCCAGGTCCCTGGCCTGGCCCTTGCCGGCAAGGCCGGTGCAGGCGGGGGGGGCGGCGGCACGGGCAGCGGGCTGGGAACGGGCGGCGGAACCGGTGGCGGTGGCGGCGCGATCGCCGGTGGAGCGATTGCCGGCCAGGTCTCCGACGCGGGCAACACCTCGGTGCCGGCCGGTCTCGCCCTACTAGGGGCGATTCTGCTTCTCGCCGGCGGGGTCGCCGTGCTCTCGCGCCGCTACCTGTAAGAGGGCCGGCCCCCCTAGCTGGAGCCTGCCGCAGCCTTGACGGTGAGCCAGGCGAGCAGCTCCTCAGCGCAGCGACGACCCGCCTTACCATCGCCGTAGAGGCCCGGATCGGGGCGCTCGGCATCGCGCCGGCCGGCCAGACCCTCGAGCGCGTCGAGGGCCCTGCTTGCGTCGAGGCCGATCAACTGGTTCCAGCCGCTCTCGATCGTCTCCCCCCACTCGGTCTCCTCGCGCAGGGTCAGGCAGGGGGTCCCGGCCAGGTAGGCCTCCTTCTGCAGGCCGCCCGAGTCGGTGAGCACCGCGCGTCCGCTGCGCAGCAGGCAGGCGAAGTCGAGGTACCCGAGCGGCTCGCAGATGTGAATGCCGGGAGCTCCGTCGAGGGCCTCCAGCAGCCCGGCCGCCGCCAGCCGAGCCCGGGTGCGGGGATGGACTGGGAAGACAAGCGGGCCGAAGCGCTCGGCGGCGGCGCGGAGGACCAGGGCGAGGCGCGCCAGCGCGGCCGCGTCGTCAACGTTGCCGGGTCGGTGGGCGGTGGCGAGCAGGTAGCCGCCACGCTCTAGCCCGAACCGTTCGAGCGCCCTCGAACGGCGCTCGGCGATCGGTCCGATCTGGAGGGCGACGTCGGCCATCACGTCGCCGACCAGCCGCACCTGCCCGCCCAGTCCGGCCTGGCGCAGGTTCGCGACCGCGGTCTCGGTCGAGCAGAGCAGCAGGCCTGCGAGGCGGTCGGCCACGATCCGGTTCACCTCCTCCGGCATGCTGCGATCGAAGCAACGCATCCCCGCCTCGACGTGGACCAGCGGCACGAGCAGCTTGGCGGCGACCAGGGCCCCCGCGAGGGTGGCATTGGTATCGCCGTAGACGAGCATCGCGTCGGGGCTCTCGGCCTCGACCGCGAGCTCAAGGCCGACCATCGTGGCTCCGGTCTGCTCGGCGTGGGTGCCGGACCCGACCCCCAGCTGCCGGTCCGGTGGCGGCACTCCCAGCTCCTCGAAGAAGACGGCCGACAGCTCGCGGTCGTAGTGCTGACCGGTGTGGACGAGCTTCTCCTCGGCACGCTCGCGCAGGTGCTGCGACACCGCCGCCGCCTTGACGAACTGCGGCCGGTTGCCGACGACGGTGAGGATCTTCACTTCAGCGGGCACGTCCGCGACGGGTCGCCTCGACGACGGCGGCAACCTGCGCCTCCGCCAACGCCGGGCCCATCGGCAAGGCCAGCGAGGTGGCCGCCACCCGCTCGGCGGCGGGCAGAGCCTGTTCGGGAGCGTAGGGCTCCATCGCCGGCTGGCGGTGCAGGGGGGTTGTGTAATAGGCGCGGCTCTCCACTCCCGCTTCCGCCAGGTCCGCCGCGAGCCGATCGCGCTCCTCGCTGAGCACGACGTAGAGGTGGTAGCAGGACTCCCCTCCGCTCGTCTCGCGCGGTAGCTCTACCAGCTCGCCGAGGCCAGCTTCGTGGTAGGCCCGCGCGACGCGCCGCCGCGCCGCGGTCCACTCGTCCAGGTGGGGCAACAGGACCCGCAGCGAGGCCGCCTGCAGCTCATCGAGGCGCGAGTTGTAGCCGACTTCCGTGTGCGATTGCCGGTCCTCGGAACCGTGAGCTCGCAGCCGCCGGGCGCTTGCCGCCACCTCCTCGTCGTTGCTGAGGACCGCGCCGCCGTCGCCGAAGCCGCCGAGGTTCTTGGAGGGATAGAAGCTGAAGGCGGCCGCGTCGCCGAGCGAGCCGGCGCCGCGTCCGCCGAGGGTCGCGCCGGCGGCCTGCGCTGCGTCCTCCAGCAATCGCAGGCCGTGAGCCTCGGCCAGCTCGCGCAGCTCCCCCATCAGTGCGGGGTTGCCGAAGAGGTGGACGGGAAGGAGTGCCGTCGTGCGCTCGCCGATCGCCGGCTCGGCCGTCGCGGCGGTCATAACAAAGGTGGCGGGATCGACGTCGCAGAAGACCGGTCGCGCGCCGGCGTTGACGACCGCCTCAGCGGTCGCGTAGAAGGTCAGTGCGGGCACCACGACCTCGTCGCCGGCCTGCACGCCCAGCGCCCGCAATGCGATCGTCAGCGCCTCGGTGCCGTTGGCGACGCCGACGCAGTGGCGCACGCCGACGAAGGACGCGAACTCCGCCTCGAACGCCTCGACCTCCGGGCCGAGCACGTAGCGGCCGGAGTCGAGCACGGCGCGCTGGCGCACCGCGACCTCGTCGAGCAGCGGCGCCAGCGCGGCCCGGGTGGCGAACAGCGGCACCTCCGGCGCCGCCAGACGGGGCTCCGCCTTCATCGCCAACGATCCAGCAGGTCCGCCTCGGGCACCTCGCGCACGACGCGCGCCGGGACCCCCATCGCCACGGCGCGGGGCGCGATGTCGGCGGCCACCACGGCCCCGGCGGCGACGAACGCCTCCTCGCCGATCTCCACCCCCGGGCAGAGTACGACCCCCGCCCCGATCCGGCAGGCGCGCCGCAGGATCGCCCCGCGCAGCGGTTCGCCGGGGGCGTGGCGGCCCATCGTGTCGTCGTTGGCAAGGGTGACGCCGGGGCCGATGAAGACGTCGTCCTCGATCATCGAGCCAGCCGCCAGATAGCAGCGGGTCTGCACGCTGACCCGCTCGCCCAGCTCTACGCCGGGGTCGATCGAGGCGAAGCTGCCGACGGTGCAGCCGGCGCCGATCGCCGCTCCCTCGCGGATCTGGGCGTGGTCGCCGATCCGCGCCCTGGCGCCGATCCGCGCCCCGGTATGGATCACGACGTGTCCGCCCAGCTGCACGCCCTCGCCGATCTCCACTCCCTCGCCCAGCAGCAGACCCGGGGCCAGATCGCTCGGACGCAGCACCGAGTCGCTCACGCAGGGGCTCCGCGAGGCGCCAACGCCACCGTCTCCCCGTCCGCATCGAGCGATTCCTGCAGCGCCTCCAGCACCCGCACCACCCGCAACCCCTCGGACCCACCGGTGCGGGGCGCGGCGCCGCTGCGCAGGCACTCGAGGAAGTGCTCCAGCTCAATCCTCAACGGCTCGCGGCGCGAGATCGCCGGGCTGCGCTGCTCTCCCGAGCGTGCGACGTAATCCCCGTCCCCGGCGGCGTCGGGGTCGAACCCCTTGTCGTAGACGGTCAGCGTCCGCTCCGCCTCCATGTCGTCGAAGGTCGCCATCCGCCGCGAGCCGACCACCGTCAGCCGCCGCTCCTTGCGCGGGTCGAGCCAGGAGACGTGGACGTGCGCAGCGAGGCCGCCGGTAAATGCCAGGTGGGCGAACACCACGTCCTCCACCCCGTCCTGCACATAGCTCTCGCCGCGGGCGCTGACCTCCTTTGGCAGCTCGCCGGTCAAAGCGAGGATCGAGGACACGTCGTGGGCGCCGAGACTCCAGAGCGCGTTCTCGTCCGCCCGTAGCTTGCCCAGGTTGAGGCGCTGGGAGTAGACGTAGCGGATGTCGCCCAGCTCGCCGGCCTCGCAGAGCTCTCGCAGGACCACCACCGCCGGGTGGTAGGCGAGCAGGTGGCCGACCATCAGGGTCAGTCCTCGCTCGACGGCGAGCTCCACCACCCGCTCCGCCGAGGCGACGTCGCAGGAGAGCGGCTTCTCGACGAAGCAGTGCTTGCCGGCGCCGAGCACCAGCTCGGCCAGCGCCGCGTGGGTCGGCACCGGCGTCGCCACCGCGACCGCCGCGACGCTCTCGTCGGCAAGTACCTCGCTGAGGTCGGCGGTGAAGCGCGACCCGGGGAAGGAGGTCCGTGCCGTCTTCTGCTGGTCGGCGCCGGTGTCGCAGCACCAGGCCAGCTCGCAGCCGGGCATCGCGTCGAAGTTGCGAGCGAGGTTGGAACCCCAGTAGCCGAGCCCGACCACTGCGACGCGGAGCGCGCCTTCTTGCGTCCTCGAACCCTTCAAGCCGCTAAGTATCCTCTCCGGCATGCCTACGGATGAGGTGCACGTATGGCGCGCCGAGTTCGATCGGGCAGCTTCGCACCAAGCGCTGCGCCGGGTCCTTGCCCACTACCTGGACGAGGAGCCGGCGGCGATCGAGCTGCGCCTCGGCGAGCACGGTAAGCCGGCACTGGCGGATCCCGTTGCCAGCCTGCGCTTCAACATCAGCCACTCCGGCGGTCTGGTCCTGATCGCGATCGCGCAAGATCGTGAAGTCGGCGTCAACGTCGAGCGGATCGATCCGCGGCGTGACGTGCTCAGGTTGAGCAAGCGGACGCTCGACCCGGCCGCGGCGGCGGCCGTCCGTGCCGCCCCGGCCGGCGATCGGCCGGCGGTCTTCCACCAAGCCTGGGCTCGCCGCGAGGCGATCGCCAAGTGCCACGGCGTCGGCCTCAGGGCTCCGCTCCCGGCGACCCCGGTGGCCGTATCGACGCTTGAGGTGGGACCCGGCTTCGCTGCCGCGGTTGCCGTGGCCGGCGAATCGATGCCGCCGCTGCGGTTCCGCCTCCTCGACAGCGGGTCCCACCGCGCTTCGAGCCATCGCCAACCGAACGGAGTTCTGCCTAGCGAGGCGAGCCCAGCGTCAGCATGAAGATCAGCGGCAGGGCGCCGATCGCCATCGTGCCGGCGAGGACGGGCCGCCAGTTGAGGCGTCGGGGAGCTACATGGTCGTCTCGCCGACGCAGCAGGAGTAGCAGCGGCAAGGCGATGGTCCGGCCCATGGTGGCCAGGTCGAGCGAGAAAGAGCGCGAGCGAGCGTACTCGAGGTCGAGCTTCACCTTGTCGGGCAGCAACTGGTCGCGATAGAAGCGCTCGGGATCGGCGTGCAGGCTAAGCAGATGCGGCTCGAGGCCCGCGTAGCGCAGCTGGGTCGGGCCGGTGATGCCCGGCGGCACCGAGAGGATCTCGCCGTAGTCCTCGGCGTGCAGGGCGACGAACTCCTCCAGCTCGGGGCGCGGCCCCACCAGGCTCATCTCCCCGCGCAGCACGTTCCAGAGCTGCGGCAGCTCGTCGAGACGGGTCGCACGCAGGAAGCCGCCGACGGGGGTGATGCGGCTGTCGTTTGCACCGGCCACCACATGGCCGGCATTGTCAATCCGCATCGTCCGGAACTTGACCATCTCGAAAGGTCGGCCGCGGTATCCGACCCTCCTGGCGCGGAAGAAGACCGAGCCCGGCGAGTCGAGAAAGACGGCAAGCATGACGATCAACATCGGCGCCGCGATCAACGGTGCGAGGATCGCCAAGGCGCAGACGTCGGCGATCCGCCGCGCTAGCGGGATCCGCGCCTGCCCATTATCCGATGCTCGCCGCCTCAACAACCCTCCCGCTCAGGTCTCAGACGAAACCGTACCCGTATTGCCATCTGAGGATATGGGTCTCTCCTCGTACCTGTCAAGGAATCCCCACGTGCAGCGGAGGGACCTTCAGCGCTTGAATCCGCTCATAGCCGCATTCTACTGAAAATTGAGGGTATTCGCTCCCCACTATTGCCGATAGCAGGCTCATCGGGCTGCGGGCTGGGAGGTGACCGTGCCCTCTGGCCGCGCGCCGACCTCGGCGGCGCGGCCGACGCCTTCTCCGATTCCATAGTGGGCGCAGATCGTCAGCTCGTGCTCGCGCAACAGCGCCCGGGTCGGATCGACGGCCGGGGCGGTACGAAGAACTTCGCGCCGGTGGGCGGTCCATAGCCGGCCCGCCGCGGCGGCGCAGTCGCGCAGCGGCAACGCGACCAGGCGCCCCCTGCGCCGACCGAGCAGCGGAACGCGCCGCTCGAGTCCGACGATCAACCAGGTCGGCTCGCCCCCAGCGACGTCGGCGAAGACGCTGCGCACGCGTCCGACCCAGCCCCCGCCCACCTCGTCAACCTCATAGCCCAGCCATCCCATTGCCTCGGGGAGATCGGGCAGGCCGGCTGAAGGTGCGGGGGCTTCAGTCATCTGCCTGCCTCGCCATCAACTCGCTCGCGGCGCTGGCGGGATCCAGTTCGCGCCGCACCACTCGCTCCAGCAAGGCGGCCGTCTCCGGATCGCCCTCTGCGGTCGCCTCCAGTCGCCGCCGCAGCCGCGAAGCGGCGATCCCCAGCACCTCGTTGCGCAGGTTGCGGGCGCGGCGCTCCTCCAGCGTGCCGGCGGCCTCGATGTGGGCGCGGTGTTCGTCGATCTTCGCCGCCAGCTCCGCGACCCCCTCGCCGCGGGCCGCCTCGGTGCGGAGAATCGGCACGTTCCAGCCCTCCGGGTCGTGCGAGAGCGCCAGCACTCCACGCACCTCGCGCACCATCGTGTCGGTCATCGGGTGGTCGGCCTTGTTGACGACGATCACGTCGGGGATCTCCATCACACCCGCCTTCAGCGCCTGGATCGAGTCGCCCGAGCCCGGCATCAAAGCCAGCACAATCGTGTCGGCGTGGTCAACGATGTCGATCTCGGCCTGGCCGACGCCAACCGTCTCGATCAGCACGTCGTCCTTGCCGGCCGCGTCCATTACCAGCGCCACCTGCAGCGCCGCCTCCGAAAGCCCACCCAGCGCCCCCCGCGAGGCCATCGAGCGGATGAACACGCCGGGATCGAGGAAGTGGTCGGAGAGGCGGATGCGGTCGCCCAGCAGAGCGCCGCGGGTGAAGGGGCTGGAGGGATCGATCGAAAGCACCGCGACTTGGTGCTCGGTTTTGCGCAGCTCGGCGGTAAGCGCCCCGATCAGGGTGCTCTTCCCCACCCCCGGCGGACCGGTAAAGCCGACGATCCGGGCCCTGCCGGTGCGTGGGTAGACCTCGCGTACCAGCTCCCAGCCGGCCGGGTCATCGGACTCGATCAGCGTGATCGCCCGCGCCAGCGCTCGCTTGTCGCCGGCCACGAGGCGCTCAGCAAGCGGCGCAGATTTGGCGGCGTCGGGCATTGGCGGCTGAGTCTAAAGTCCCGCCCCCCGTGAATCGCTTCCTCCGCTTCTGCGCCCGCAACGGGATGCTGACGCCGCGCTATGTCCTGCTGCTACTGCGCTACCTGCGCCGGCGCTTTCTCACCCGAGCCGGCTGGCGCTGGCGCACCGACGGGCCGGTCTTCTTCGGCAGCGGCCTCGAACTTCAGATCGCCCCCCGCGGCCGGGTCAACTTCGGCCGCTTCGTCTGGCTCGGACACGGCACCAAGATCCGCTGCCACGAGGGAGTGGTCGAGATCGGATCGAAGACGGTGCTCGGACAGGAGTGCACGATCTCCGCCTACGGACGGGTGCGAATCGGCGAGCAGTGTGTGATCGCCGACCGCGCCATGTTCATCGACTTCGATCACGGCGTGGTCGAAGTCGAGCGCCCGATCCGCAAGCAGGGCATCTACACCCGCGACGTCGTCGTCGGCTCCAACGTCTGGATCGGCTATGGCGCTTGCATCCTGCGCGGCGTCCGGGTCGGCGACAACTCGATAATCGGCACCAACTCGGTGGTCACCAAAGACGTGCCCGCCAACGCCGTCGTCGCCGGCATCCCGGCCAAGATCATCCGCATGCGCGACGCACCCGAGCGGCTTCGCTGGCCCGATCCCGTCGAGCCGAACCCGCAGGCGTGGACGACGATGAAACCGCCGGACGAGTAGCGCCGTCGCCTCTTGCCCGACCGACAGCGCCGCTCAGCCGATCGCCGCGGGGATGTCGGTCTTGGCGAAGTCGTCGCCGACGAAGAGGAGGGGATGCTCGGTGACGGATGCCGTCGCATAGGTCATGCAATCGCCGTAGTTGAGCGCCGCCGGATGGCGGCCCTTGCCGTAGCGCAGGAAGGCTTCGGCGGCGACGTTGTAGTGGCGATGGTCGAATCCAATCACCATGACTTCGTTGCTCTCGAGAAATCGGGAGAGGAGGGCATTGCCGCGAGGGCCGAAATAGCCGACGAGCACCATGGCGGTCTCAAGCAACGTGGGCGCGCCTATCGCGAGGTCGGTCGCATCGGCGATTGCGTCTTCGAGGCGGTCGTGACCGTCCTCCTCGCGGACCACGGCGACGGCGGCGGAGCTATCGAGGACCATCAGACTCCCCCGGGGCCGTATCCGAGCAGCTCTTCCTTTTCCGCCTTCGTCATCGGCGGGCCGCCCCGCTGCTCTTTGGGGATTTGCGGCCAGATCTCAGTCTCGAGGAAGCGGCGAAGGTCCCGCCGCCGTTTCTCCTTGCCGCCGCGTTCCAGCTCGAGCCGGTCTTTCCGCAGCTTCAGGGCCTCACGTACGGCGGCGGTTTTGCTCTCGCCAGCCATCGCGGCGACTTCCGCCGCCAGGCGTACGGTCTCCTCGTCCTTGATGTTGAGCGCCATGGGGTGAAGGTGGAATTCTATCCGCTTTCTACCCTGACCCCGCCGAGGATGGGGGCGGCCTCGCGTCGGCCTCACTTCCCCGACCCACCCCGGGTCCTGGTCGATTTCCTTCAGCGCCTCCATCGAGGCCGAAACGTATCAGATGCGAAGGTTATTGTCTACGGGGAGTCGGCTGCGGAGAGCCGTCCGGCGAGTCAAAGTCCGAAGACAGGGCACAGTTGAGAGGAGATCTGTAGATCATTCGCCTGGCAGACAGAACAATGCCCGTCATGGATGTGGCGACTCGCTTCGGCAGGAACCTGGCCCGCTGCCGCAAACGAGCCGATCTATCGCAGGAGGAGCTCGGGCTCCTCTCCTCCCTGCACCGCACCGAGATCAGCCTGCTCGAGCGCGGCACCCGCATCCCCCGCATCGACACCCTGGTCAAACTCGCCGGTGCCCTTTCCATCGCTCCGAGCGAACTGCTCGACGGCATCGACTGGACGCCGGGCACCAGCACCAGCGGCAGCTTCTCGATCGTGGCCGGGGATCCGAGCTCCAACTAGCTCAGGCGCGGCTCGGGTCGCCGACCAGGTCGGCGTAGACCGACGCCGTCTGCTCGGCGACATCGCCCCAGTCGAAGCGGCGCAGGTGCTCGTAGGCTTCGGTGACGAGGCGGTGACCGAGCTCGTCGTCGCGTAGGACGCGGATCGCGACCTCGGCGAGGGCGTCGGGATCGTGCGAGCGGAAGCGCAGGCCGACCTCCTCATGTGGGACGACCTCGCGCAGGCCGCCGGTGTCAGCGACGATGCAGGGACATTCGGAGGCCATCGCCTCCAGCGCAACCAGACCGAACGGCTCGTAGATCGAGGGGACCACCGTGAGGTCGGCGATCCGGTAGAGCGAGTGCAGTACGTCATCGCCGATCCAGCCCAGAAATGTGCCGTGTTCCATCAGGCCCAGCTCTTCGGCCTGCTTGTGCAGCTCTGTCTCGTGAGTGCCGGAGCCAGCGACCAGGAAGCGGGTCCCCGGCGCCTCCGCGATCACTCGCGGCATCGCCTCCAGCGCCAATTGGAAGCCCTTCTCGTAGACGAGGCGGCCGATCAGCAGCACCAGCTTCTCCTCCGGGGCGGCGAACTCGGCTCGCAGCCGGCGCAGCTCGTCGGGGTCCTGCGGCTGCAGGTCGCCAGGATCGATCCCGTTGGGAATGACACTGACCCGCTCCTCCTCGACGCCGAAGATGTCGGCGATCTGCTCGCGCATGTAGTGCGAGCAGGCGATCACCCGCTCCGAACGATTCGTGATCCAGCGCTCGACGCCGTGGATGTAGGTCTGCGGGTGCTTGTTGACCCAGCCCTGGTGTCGGCCGTGCTCGGTGGCGTGGATCGTCGTCACCAGCGGCGCCCCGAAGCGCTTGGCTAGGTGGTCGCAGGCGTTGGCGACGAGCCAGTCGTGTCCGTGGACGAGGTCGAAGCTGTAGCGGTCGCCCAGCTCGACCCCGGCGGCGAGCATGTCGGAGTTCATCCGCTCGACCCAAGCGACGAACTCGCCGAGGTCGGTGGGGCGCTGCGGCTCGCGAATGCGGTGGATGACGACGCCACCGCGGCGCTCCTCAACCGGCGACTCTTCGCCGCCGCGGGTCAGCACGTGCACCTCGACGTCGCGCTCGACCAGCGCCTCGGAGAGCTTGCGAACGTGGCGCGCCAACCCGCCCTCGATCAGCGGCGGGTACTCCCAGGAGAGAATGAGGACTCTGGTCAAAGCGGGGTCTGGTTTAGGGCTCCAGCAGCGATGCGAGGCTGAGGTCCGGGGCAAGAGAGCGCATGCACGGATCGGTGTCGAGGCGGGAGTCTATGGCCTGCAACATCGCCTCCGCGTGTTTGGTGGTCCGCTGGAAGGCGTAGTCGCCGGCCTGGCCACGCTGATCGAGGAAGGCCCAGTCGCTGGCCTGAGCGGCAAGCAGCTCCCGCGCGGCTCGTTGGGTGCCGGCGCCGCGCAGCCCGCCCGAGAGCGCCCGCAGCAGCCGCAGCTCCAGCCGCCGCGTTCCCCAAGCGAGGTCGGCGACGGCGGGCGAGTCCCAGGTGCGCAGGTTCTTCCCCTCCCCCCACGTTGACGCCGCCAGCGGTCGCTCGACCGGCTCGTGCTCGTCGAGCGCCTGCGGGACGGTGAGCAGGCGCACCCCCGCCCTCGCCGCACCGACTAAGACCTCCCGCAGCCAGCTCGCCCCCTCCGACCACCAGTGGCCGAGCAGCTCGGTGTCGATCGCAAAGACGAGCAAGCCGCGGCGCCCGTGAGCGGTGGAGAACTCGCGCAGCCGCGCTGCGACCGAGTCGAGGAACTCCGCCGCCTGCCGGCTCACCGCCGCTGCCGCCGCGGCCGGGTCGTAGGCGCCGCCGCCGATCTTCCAGATGCGGATGCCGCGCAGCGATTTGCCGGCGAACTGGGCGTGGGCGGGATCGGAGGGGTAGCCCTGCAGCGACCACAGCCACTGGATCGCCTCCCAGTCGATCGGCAGCGCCACCGGCCCGGCCTCGGTGGCGATCGGCGTTAGGGCCTCCAGCGGCCCCTCCTGCTCGGCGCTCTGGTTCGACGCAGAACCAGCGCACGCCGTGCTCGGCCAGCTGCCACTCGAGGCCCGGCACATAGGCGCACTCAGGCAGCCAGAAGCCTCCGTCCCAGCCGAAGCGGCGACGGTGCGAGCGGATGCCGGCGTCAAGCTGCAATCGCAGCCCAGCCCGGGTGGCTAGCAGCGGCAGCACGGCGTGGGTCGCCGCCGAGGTTGCCATCGCGACGCGTCCCGACTCGGCGGCCTGCTGGAAGGGGCGCAACGGATTGCCGTCCGCCGCGTCGAGCAACCCCAGGGCGTGCCGGTAGCGCCCCAGCTCCGCCTCGCAGGCGTCCTGGCACTCGGCGGGCACCTGCAGCAGGTCCGCTTCGGCGGCGCCGATCCTCCATTTGACCAGGAACTCCCGCAATCGCTCCCGAGCCCCCACGTCCTCCAACTGATCCGCCAACACCGGCGTCACAGTCATCGTCAGTCGCTCCGCCACCTCCAGCACGGGCAGGTACGAACGGATCACGGCATCGAACAGCCACTCCTCGCCAAAGGGATAGGTGCCAAAGCCCTCGACGTAGGGCATGTGGGAGTGGAGGACGATCGCCAGGTCGCCGGCCGTCTTTTCAGGCATGGCAGACGGCGATGAAGTCCAGCGCCCTGTCCAGATCGGCTTTTCGAAGCGCGAAATCGGAAGCTGAGATGGAAGGGGTGAAGCGGTCGTAAAAAGGCTTGGTCAAGTGCAGAGCTTTGTGAACGCGGTCCCAACCTGCATTGATCGCCAGCTCGTGGGCGCGGAGCTTGCGGGCGTGGAAGAGACCGAGCAGCTCGACCCGATCGAAGTGCGCCTCGCACAGCTCGCGGAACTCGGCGGCGCGGTACTCGCGCACGTGCCACGGGTTGTCGGACTTCTCGGCGCCGGGCGGCGCCAAGGTGAGCAGGTTCGGGGTTGAGACATAGGCGACGCCGCCGGGCTCAAGCATCGACTTGAAGTGCTCGAGGATCGAGCCGGCGTCCTGCACGTGCTCGATCGTTTGCAGGAAGACCACTACGTCGCAGGGCTCGGCGAAGCTCTCGACCAGGTCGCGCTCGAAGCGCAGGTTGGACCGCACGTAGCGCAGCCGGGCGTGCTCGTGGGCATCTGGGTTGGCATCGACTCCGACAACGCTCGCCGCCGTGCCGGCCAGCACGTCGGAGCCATAGCCCTCCCCACAGGCCATGTTGACGACCCGACGGCCCCCGATCCGCGCCGCGATCCATTCGTAGACGGCCAGGTGCCGCCTGTACCAGTAGTTCTCCTCGGGCACGTCCGGCAGCGTCCGCTCGCCGGTCAGGGGCAGCGGCGGCACGCCGGCGGGCTGGTTGCGCTGGATGTACTCGGGCTCCACGGCGGGGACTCTATGAGCGCGGAGACCAACACGCCGGCGGCTGGGATCCCCGCCAGCGCGGATCCGAGAGTGAGTCTTCGATCTGAGCATTTAGAGTGACGGCGTGGTTCCTGTGCGGAGAATCGACCGGTCCAGCGGCAGGACGCCGCCTCGGTTGCTTGCGGTGGTGGTAGGCGCGCTGCTCGTCCTGCCGGTCGGCGCCTGCGGTGAGGGCGGCTCCTCGGGGGCCGGGGCCGACAGTGCGGCGGACCGGTTCGACGCCGATGCGGCGTGGACGCTGGTGAAGCGCCAAGTAGACGTCGGCCAGCGGCCGGCGGGGTCGCCGCAGCTGCGGCGGCTGGCGGTGAAGCTGCGCCCGCTCCTCCCGGCCGGTCGCTTCGAAGCGATTCCCGGCGAGCCCGGGCTCCGCAACGTGGTCGGGACGCTCGCGGGACGCCGGCCGGGCATCGTCGTCGGCGCGCATTACGACACGCTCGTCAAGCCGCCGGGATTCGTCGGCGCAAACAACGGGGCCGCGGGCACCGCCGTGGTCGTCGAGGCGGCGCAGGCGCTTGCCGCGCTCGAGCCCGGCGCCGGCGGGCGCGAGGTCCGCTTCGTGCTCTTCGACGGCGAGGAGCCGGCGGCGGGGCTGCCCGAGGAAGGCGAAGACTTCTACAACGAAGGCCTGCGCGGCTCGCGCGCCTACGTCGCGGGTAACCCAGGCCGGACCAAGGCCATGGTGTTGCTCGACTACGTCGGCAACGAGGGGCTCCAGCTGCCCCGCGAGGCGACCTCGACCCCCGCCCTCTGGGAACGAGTGATGACGGCCGCGCGCATCGCCGACGTCGAACGGTTCTTCTCCGCAGAAGCGGGACCTCCGATCGTCGACGACCACACGCCCTTCCTGCGCAGCGGCGTCCCCGCAGTCGATCTGATCGATTGGTCCTACCCGGGCCACTCGCTGACGGACGGCCTGGACAAGATCTCGCGGCAGAGCCTCGACGCGGTCGGCGAGACGGTCGTTCAGCTGGTTCAGGAACTACGCAGCGAATAGAGTCCCCGCCCCGATGCCCGCCTCGCCGACGGCCACGCCCGAGCACATCAAGGACGTCAACACCCGCTACCACGACGCGGCGGCTGACGAATATGACGCCAAGTGGGGCATCGACTTCGGCGCCACTGGTCAGGAGCAAGTGCGGCTGAAGCTCTCCAAGGCGCTCGGCGGGCGCGGCGAAGAGGTCTTCGGCGACGCGCTCGAGATCGGCTCCGGAACGGGCTACTTCTCGCTCAACCTGATGCAGCTCGGCATTGTCGAGCGCCTCACGGCGACCGACATCTCGCCGGGAATGCTGCAGCGCCTCGCCACGACGGCGGAGTCTCTGGGGCTGAAGGTGGAGACGGCCGCCACCGAGGCCGAGGATCTGCCCTTCGAGAACGAGAGCTTCGATCTCGTCTTCGGCCATGCCGTCCTTCACCACATCCCCGACCTCGAGCGGGCGATGTCGGAGTTTCGCCGTGTGCTGAGACCGGGCGGCGCGATCGCCTTCTGCGGCGAGCCCTCTCGCTACGGCGACCGGTTAGCGGCGGCGCCGAAGCGTGCCGGCATCCTCGCCGCTCCCGCCTGGCGCCGCCTCGTCGGGGCGCTCCCGCGCGCCGTGCCCGATATCGAGCAATCGAACGGCCACGCGCTGGAGGCCGAGGTTGACGTCCATGCCTTCGCCCCGGCCGACCTGCGGCGGCTGCTGCGTGAGACTGGCTTCGAGCAGCCCCGCGTCGGCGGCGAGGAGCTGCTCGCCAACGCCTGGGGCTGGGGCCTGCGCACGGTTGAGTTCGACCGCCGAGCCCGACTCCGTCTCCTATGGCTGGCGGCGCTTCGCCTTCAACAGCTACATCGCCCTGCAGAAAGTCGACACCCGCCTACTCGAGCCTCGCCTCCCCGCTGAGCTCTTCTACAACCTGCTCGTCTCCGGCCGTAAGCCGGCCTGAAGGCGATGGGCGATGGCCGCCAGCGTTGCTCGCACCCGATCCTGCTCGTAGCGAACCTGCGCTTCCGTGAAGCGGATCGCGGTCATGCCCGCCGCCGCGTGGGTCTGATCGCGGAAGCGGTCGCTTCCTTGCTGAGCCGGGGTTCTGTGATCGAGAGGCCCATCGGTCTCGACTATCAATCCCAGCGTCGGCCAATAGAAATCGACGCGGAAGCCATTCACATGAACCTGGGATTCGGGATCCGGTAACCCAGCCCCCCGCACGAGGCGTAGGAACCGCAACTCGAGCAGGGAGTCGGCGAAGGCCGAGCCCTGCTCGTCCAGCAAGGTGTTGAGACGGGCGAGGCCGGGCCGCCGCAACAGCTGCCTGGTTGCGGGGCGCAGGCTGTGGGCATCGATCAAGCCTCGTCGATCCGCCTGGTTGATCGCACGGAGCAGCCGAGCTCGGGTCGCATAGGAGGCAAAGTCCACCAGCGTCGTCACCACGTCGGTCACAGCTATGGCGTCTACGAGCCGACGCTGGCGACTCCGTAGCTCGTGCGCCGGTGGATCTTTATTCCTCGGCGCCGGCGCGTGGCACCGGCGGGGACGACGATGTCAATTCCCCCAAATGGCTCGACCAGGCCCCACAGCGAGGCGGCGCTGCGGTGGCTGAGCATCGCATCGGGCCCGCAACTAAGCACCGCGGCCATCCAGCGGCCCCGCTGGCTCACCGTCGGCCTTCCCACCGCGTAGACCCCTCGCCAGAGCGGGTGCAGGCGTCCACAGGCGATCCGATGGTCGATCGCATGCCGGCTGAGCCCCATCGCTAGTAGCTGCGAGCGTGTCGCAACCCCATGCTGTCGCCTCACCAGCTCCCATGCCTGCGACCTCTGAACTCGATGCTTTTGCCCGCCCATAGCCGGTAAAAGGCTTCGGGGACGCCGGCTCGCCCCCCCCGGTGCTCGGTGGAGATTGCTTATTTCGGGGGTTTGCGGCGGGCGCGGTAGAGCTTGGTGCGGGCGTCGAAGCCCTTGAGGGCTCGCTCGCCAGCGTAGGAGTAGCTGAAACCGGGGCCGGCCTCCTCCTTCGCCGCCCGGTCGAGCAGGACGCTGCCTGGTCGGGCCACTGCGGTGAGGCGACTTGCCAGGTTTACGGGACGGCCGTAATAGTCGCCGCCCTGGATGTGGACCGAGCCGTGGGCGATGCCGGCACGCAGGCGTGGGAAGTGCGTGCCTTCGCGCTCCGCTGCCTCGACCATCCGTAGCGCCGCCTCGACCATCGCCTCAGTCTCGCTGGAGACCAGCATTGCGGCGTCGCCGATTAGCTTGACCAGCCGCACCGGCGGCTCGGCTACCTCGGTTGCCAGCTCCTCGAGCCGGCCGGCGATCAGGCCGAGCTCTTCGGTCTCGACCTGCTCGCCGAGCTTGGTGAAGCCGACCAGGTCGGCGAAGCAGACCGAGAACTCCGTCGCCCCCACCTCGCCGGATTCGAGGTCGGCGGCGCCGATCACGTCGCGGCGGATCTGCTCGAGCATGTGGGCACGCAGCGCGTAGAGCAGGGTCGGCTCGAAGACCGGCATCATCTGCTCGGCCGCGTTGGCGAAGCGCAGCGCCAGGTCGCGCTCGGTGTCGCCCGGCTGCATCAGGGTGCGGACGATCAGCTCGCGGTTGGCCTCGGCGATCCGCGCCGTCCCCATCCCGATCGTCCGCGCCACCTGGAGGATGCCCTCCTCAGGCAGGCCGGCGTCGCGGAAGGCCTTAACCCGGCACGCCTCGTCCAGCTCAGCCTGGGTCAGCGAACGTTCGTCGGGGTCGGGATAGGGGATGCCGAGCGCCGCCGTGGCGCGCTGTAGGAGGTCGAGGTCGACGCCCGACAGCTCCGCCACCTCGCGCGGCGTGTAGCGGGGACCGTCGCCGGCGAGGGCGCGCTCGACCGGGAGCAGGGTCAGCCGCCCGGCGGCGACCGCTTCGCGCAGCTCCTCGAGCGGCACGCCTTCGCCGGCCAGGCGTTCGAGCAGCTCGCAGCGGGCCTCGCGGGCCTCGCCGTCCAGCCCGTCGAGCAGCCCCTCGGCCTCGAAGTCGATTTGTGCCGGCTGCGCCATCGGCGCATTCTCGCGCGACGGAGCCATCCGCGCCGACAGCTGGCGCTTTTGTTCGAATATGTCCAACAAAGGCGCCAGTCGCGGGTCAGGCGACCGCCACCGTCCCGCCGCGGCGCGGGTCGCCGCCGCCGCTGAGCGCCCCCGTCGTGCGATCGCGAGCGACCGCCTGAACGCCGCCGAAGAAGAGGTTGATCCGGGGTCGGCGCAGGACCGGGATATCGCGCGCCTCGATCCGCGCTAGCGCCTGCTCATCGATCCCCGGCTCGGCCTGGACGATTCCCTGCTCGAAGTGCAGGCGCGGCGCGCGGACCGCGTCGCCGGCGCCCATCCCCTCCTCGACCGCCCGAACTACGGTCTGCAGGATCGCCGAGCGGATCCGGTTGGAGCCAGCGCTGCCTAGGCCGAGCTCGATCTCGCCGTCGCGCAGGACCACGGTCGGCGCCATCATCGAGGGCACTCGGCGGCCGGGAGCGATCGCGTGAAAGCCAAGCGGGTTAAGGTCCTCCTCGCCGAGCATGTTGTTGAGGATCACCCCGGTGCCGGGGACCAGCACGCCGGACCCCGACCCGTTGGAGCAGGTGACGCTGGCGCACATCCCGTCGCCGTCGAGCGCCGAGATGTGGGTGGTCGAGCCGAGCAGGTCGCCGGGCGGAGGCGGCGCCGTGCCCGGGCCGCGACGGGCCGCCGTGGCGGCTCGATCCAGCTCAGCCGGAGCGAGCAGGGCCGCCTGCAACTCGTCGCCGTAAAGCGCCTCGGCGAAAGCTTCGTCCCGCGCCGCGTTGGCCGCCCCCATCGCGGCGACCAGCTGCTCCGGCTCGCTCCGCTCCCCGAGCCGCTCAAGCAGGCCGAGCGAATAGGCGATCAGGATCCCGCCTGAGGAAGGCGGCGGGTTGGTCAGCACCTCGGTGCCCCGGAACGGAGCCCGGATCGGTCGCCGCTCGATCGCCTCGTACTCGGCCAGGTCGGTGGGACCGAGCGTGCCGCCGTGCTCGGCCATGAAGCCGCTCAGGGCCGCCGCCACCTCGCCGCGGTAGAAGGGCTCGGCACCTTCGGCGCTGAAACGCTCCAGCGCGTCGGCCAGCTCAGGGAAACGGAAGACATCCCCTTCGCCAAGCTTCCGTCCGCCCGGCGCGTACAGCTCCCGCGTCTCAGGCAGTCGCTCGTGGATCGGCCAGAGGATCTCGAGGATGTAGCCCTGCTCGGTGTTGACCGGGGCGCCCTCGCGAGCCAGGCGGATCCCCGGCGCGGCGAGATCGGCGAGCGACGCCGAGCCGAACCGCTGCAGCGCCAGCTCGAGGCCGGCGGCGGTGCCGGGGACGCCGCAGGAGGCCGGGCCGACGTAGAAAGTCTGCACGGTGTCGGCGTCGAAGTGGACGGGGACGGGAGCCAGCTCCACCCCACGCTCGACTCCGTCCTTGCCCGGGGCCGCGACGAAGAAGTCGATCAGGACCGTCTCCTCGCCGCGGTGGACCATCATGAAGCCGCCGGCGCCGAAGCCGGTCAGCGGGCTCTCGACCGCGAACGAGGTCAGCACTGCGCAGATCGCGGCGTCAACGGCATTGCCGCCTTCGCGCAGGACCTGCGCTCCCGCCTCTGCGGTGAGCGGATGTCCGGCGGCGACGACGCCCTTCATGGCCTCATCTGGCTGAGCAGGCGGCACGGCATTGCCTGCAACGTCGCCGCGGTAGAGGTTGGCCGCCGCTCATGCACCGCTGCGGCAGGTAGGGCCGCTACCCGGGAAGGAACTCTGGGACGTCGAGGCTGCTGAGCTCGCCCGACTTCTCCGAGCGCGGCGCCCGGCCGCTGTCCTTGGTGCGGCGAATCGTCGGCTCGGCGGCGCGCCGCGGCGGCGCTGCGCGGCCGTCGAAGCGGGTCGCGACGACCGTCACCCAGATCTGGTCGTTCAGCTCCTCGTCGATGTTGGCGCCGAAGATGATGTTGGCGTCGGGATGGGCGGCCTCGCCGACCAGCTTCGCCGCCTCGCTGACCTCGACCAAGGAAAGGTCGGAGCCGCCGGTGATCGAGAGGAGGATCGCGCGGGCACCCTCCATCGAGGTCTCCAGCAGCGGCGAGGAGATCGCTTTTTCGGCGGCCAGGATGGCCCGGCCCTCGCCGTGGCCCATGCCGATCCCGAGCAGGGCGCGGCCCGCCTCGGACATAATCGTCCGCACGTCGGCGAAGTCGAGGTTGATCACGGCGGGGAGCGTGACCAGGTCGGAGATGCCCTGCACGCCCTGGCGCAGCACGTCGTCGGCGACCTGGAAGGCCTCCACCATCGAAGTCTGCTGGTCGAGCACCTCGAGTAGGCGGTCGTTTGGGACGACGATCAGCGTGTCGACCTCGGCTGCAAGCTCCTCGATCCCTTTCTCGGCCTGGTTGCCGCGGCGCGAACCCTCGAAGCTGAACGGCTTGGTGACGATGCCGACCGTGAGCGCGCCGACCTCACGGGCGAGACGGGCGATGACGGGAGCGGCGCCACTGCCGGTGCCGCCACCGGCACCGACCGCGACGAAGACCATGTCGGAGCCCTTCAGCAGGCGCTTGATCTTGTCCTGCTCCTCAAATGCCGAGCGGTGGCCGACCTGCGGGTCGGCGCCGGCGCCAAGGCCACGCGTCTGCTCGTCGCCGATATGAACGGTCACATCGGCGACGCAAAGCTGCAAAGACTGAAGGTCCGTATTGACGGCCATGAACTCGACCCCGGGCACATTGGCATCCACCATCCGATTGACAGCATTGACGCCCGCGCCCCCCACCCCAACCACGCGTATCACCGGCTGGTGAGGCTGCCCACTACCAGGCGCCTCATACTCAGGTTCCTCACGTCCATAACGAGGCACCTCAGCAGGCGGCTCACTCCGAGGAGCAGGCTCCTCCGAAAAGACCCGCTTCAACCTCTCCGGAGGCGTCTCAGAAGACCCTTCGAAATCCGACTCGGCCTGTCCCTCACCGCTATCGAGAGCCGACCCGGCCGATCCCTCACCGCTACCCCGAGACGATTCGTCCCGCTCTCCGAGAGAAGACCCGGCCAATCCCGCCGAGGACTCAGACCTACCTCCGGTGGGTGGCGTGGATGAGGGTTCCTCGCCCGCAGCTTGCGAGGACGAGGAGCCCTCGTCCGCGACAGGACCCGCCGGCCGAGCGCCTGGTCCCTCAGGCGGATCGGCAGACGCATCATCAGCAGTAGAGCGGAACAAATCGGCGAGGGGACCCTCGCGCATACTCGCGCGCTTACGCCGACTCATTCGCCAAGACCTCCTTAGCCAGCTCTCGGTAGTAGTTCGCAGCGCTGCTGCCGGAATCGTACTTGAGAACGCTGGCGCCTTTGACGGGGGCCTCGGCGAATTTGATCGCCTTTTTGATCCGCGACTTGAAGACGAGATCGCCGAAGTTCTCCTCGAGGATCTCGACCGCCTCCTTGGCGTGCACCGTGCGCGAATCGAGCATGGTCGGCAGGATGCCCTCGATCTTGACGTCCGGGTTGAGGTTCTCCTGGATCATCTTCAGCGTGTTCTGGAGCTGGACCAGCCCGCGCATCGACAGATACTCGCACTGGACGGGGACGATCACCTTGCTCGCCGCGGTCAGCGCGTTGATCGTCAGCAGCCCGAGGCTGGGCGGCGTGTCGATGCAGACGAAGTCGTAGTCGCCGGAGACCTCTTTCAGGGCTTTCTCGAGCGAGCGCTCGCGACCGATCTTGGTGCTCATCGCGATCTCCGCTCCGGCCAGGTCGATCGAGGCGACGGCGATGTCGATCTCCCGTTTCTGGATGATCTCCGAGATCGGCATGTCGTTGACCAACACGTCATAAAGGCTCTTCTCGACCTTGTCCGGATCGATCCCCTGACTCATGGTCAGGTTCCCCTGCGGATCAAGATCGATGCAAAGCACCCGATGCCCGGACTCGGCAAAGGCGACAGCAAGATTCAAAGTCGTAGTCGTCTTCGCCACTCCACCCTTCTGATTGGCAAAAGCAATGACCTCGGCGTGCTTAATCGCCGCCTCCGGCTCCACGCTCTCCTCCACCGACTCACGGCGAGCAGGCGTGATCAGATCTCGCGCTTTCAGCCGACCGGACTCTTCGGAGTCCTCGGCGGTGGCACCCGGGATGCTCACCTCAGACGCCTCTCCCGTGGGTGGCGTGGATGAGGGTTCCTCGCCCGCAGCTTGCGAGGACGAGGAGCCCTCGTCCGCGACAGGACCCGCGGGCCGAGCGCTCTCAGGCACGGCCTCCTCCATCTGCTCGAGCTCCTCAACAATCGGATGCGGCTCATCGGTAGGCAAGGGCGAAGTCTTGGTCTTACGGCTCAGGAATCCCATTGCGCGGGTATTCGCATGGTTGCCCGCTTTTCCTCCCGCCTCGCGAAATTGCTAGGAATCACCCGATCCCCTTGCCAGACCTCCTAGACAAGCGGTTGCTCTTCGTGACCGGCAAGGGAGGCGTGGGCAAGACCACGGTCGCCGTCGCGCTCGGCCTGCGCGCCGCTGCGGCCGGCAAACGGACGATCGTCTGCGAGGTCTCCTCCCAGGAGCACGCCTCGCGGATCTTCGACCACACCGAGGTCGGCTTCCACGAGGTCGAGATGGAGGAGAACCTCTGGTCGATCTCAATCGACCCCGACGAGTCGATGCGCGAGTACGTGCTGCTGCAGCTCAAGGTGCGGGCGATGCGCGACATGCTCTTCCGTAGCCGCATCTTCACTTACTTGACCGCGGCCACGCCCGGCCTCAAGGAGCTGGTCACGATCGGCAAGATCTGGGAGCTGGCCCAGCTCGACCGAAAGGTCAAGCAGGGACGCAAGTACGACCTGGTCATCGTCGACGCCCCCGCCACCGGTCACGGGATCGGCTTCCTGCAGACGCCGCGCACCTTCGCCGCGATCGCCCGCGTGGGTCCAATCCACTCGCAGGCCCAGCAGCTCGACCGTCTGATCACCGACCACGCCCACACCGGCACCGCGATCGTCGCCCTACCGGAGGAGATGCCGGTCAACGAGTCGGCGGCGCTGGAGCGCGAGCTGCGCGACGAGGTCGGCGTCGCGGTCGACCGCGTCTATCTAAACGGGCTCTACCCGGAGCGCTTCTCCAACGCCGAGGCCGAGCGCCTGGCGGAGA
The DNA here is from genome assembly GCA_963844395.1 of uncultured Solirubrobacterales bacterium. Taxonomy (GTDB): domain Bacteria; phylum Actinomycetota; class Thermoleophilia; order Solirubrobacterales; family 70-9; genus VRUE01. Next base: position 650,587 of record CAWJNX010000001.1, read on the forward strand.
TCGCCGCGAGCGAGAACGGCGCGGTGCGCGCCGCCGCCCGCGCCGCCGCCTCCGAGCATGGCCGCGCCCGCTCGCAGCGCGCTCAGCTGGCGCGCCTGCGCCGTCGGGTCGAGGCTCCGGTCAAGACGCTGCCCTTCCTTTTCGAGCCGGACCTCGACCTCGAGGCGGCGCGCCGCCTCGCCAAGGGGCTGCGCTGATGGCGGCCGTTGACGAGATCCTGGCGGGCAAGGACATATGTATCTGCGCCGGCTCGGGCGGGGTCGGCAAGACGACGACCGCGGCGGCGATCGCTGCCGGCATGGCGGAGCGCGGCTTGAAGGTATGCGTGCTGACGATCGACCCGGCGAAGCGGCTCGCCGACTCGCTCGGGCTGAAGGAGCTGGGCAACGAGGCGAGGCGGGTCGACCCGGGGTTGATCGAGCGGCAGGGAATCGAGATGAAGGGCGAGCTGTGGGCGATGATGCTCGACGCCAAGGCGACCTTCGACGAGCTGGTCGCCCGCCAGGCGCCCGACGAGGAGTCGCGCGACCGCGTCCTCGCCAATCCCATCTACCAGCAGATCTCCAGCGCCCTCGCCGGCTCGCAGGAGTACATGGCGATGGAGAAGCTGTTCGAGCTGCACACCGAGGGGCGCTTCGACCTGCTCGTCCTCGACACGCCGCCGAGCCGCGATGCGCTCGACTTTCTCGACGCGCCGCGCCGCCTGACCCAGTTCATCGAAGGGCGCTCGCTGCGCGTCTTCATGCGGCCGACCGGGATCGCGGCGCGGGTCGCCGGCCGCGGCGCCACCGTCGCGCTCGGCGTTCTCAAGCGGATCGTCGGCTTCGACCTGCTCGCCGACCTGGCCGAGTTCTTCAACGCCTTCAGCGGCATGGTCGACGGCTTCCAGGCCCGGGCGAAACGCGTCAACTCGCTGCTCGCGGACCCCCACACCTGCTTCCTGGTCGTCTGCGGTCCGCAGGGCGAGCCGATCGACGAGGCCGTCTACTTCCATCGCAAGCTGGTCGAGGCGAAGCTGCCCTTCGGCGGGGTGATCGTCAACAAGGTCCACTACCCCGCCGAGCGCCTGCGCGGCGACGGCGGCGACCTAGGAGCCGCGCTTGCCGCGAACTTTGAGGGGCCGGCGTTCGCTGAGTTGGAACGCAGCGAGCGGGAGGATCTGGCACGGCGCGTCGCCGGCAACTTCGCCGACTACCAGGCGCTGGCCGAGCGCGACGCCCGCAACATCGAGCATCTGGCCGCTGAGCTACGCACCAAGGGCGTCATCCGCGTCCCGTATCTAGACGAGGACGTCCACGACCTCGGCGGCCTCGCCGAGATCAACCGCTACCTCTTCGCCAGTGCGGACGAGCGTGTGGCGATCGCCGCCGGCCGCGCCTAGAAGCAGGGCTGGCCGTTGTTTCAACACATCGATCAGTGTTTCCTGATCAAATAGAGGCACGATCGCCCTTTTCGGACGATCCCGACAAAGGAGAATCAGATGATTCGCAGCGTCAAGGCCCTCGGGCTCAGCCTGCTCGCGGCTCTTGCGGTGAGCGCCGTCGCAGCCTCTGCCGCATCGGCCAATCCGCCGAAATTCCACTCCGAATTCGCCGGCATCTTCCTGACAGGTGGGCAGACGGGCATAGTCGCCAACACGTTGACGACGGACCTGGGCGAAATGAAATGCAACGTCGTCAAATTCAGCGGCACGCAAGCGCCCATGACAACGACGACAATGACACTCCAACCGCACTATGAAGAATGCGCAATCAACGGTGAAAAAGCCGTGGTAACACTCAACGGCTGCAAATACACGTTCCATCTCGAAGAACAGACAGAACCGATCGAGGGGCGCATGGGCATCGAGTGCCCGGTGGGACAGGAGATTGAGATCGACACGCCGGAATGCACGATCACAATCCCCTCGCAGGCACCGCTAAAAGAAATCACATTCACAAACGAGGGCGAAGGGAAAACACGCGCCGTCGTCGCTGATCTAAACGTCGGCGGAATCCACTATGTCGAACACGGCGCCGGCTGCGCAAGCCAGAAACAGACAACAGAAAACGGCACCTATACCGGTGTGATAACAGTCAAAGGCGAGGACTCAGAAGAACACCACGTAGGAATCTGGGTCGAATAGCCAGAGTCACTCGGCTACTCAACCCCGGAGCGCGTCGTCGGGGTGTCCCGGCTGACGCGCTCCGTACCTAGCTCGTTCGGCGATTTTCTAAAGGAGCAGACGGATGAGACACAATTTCAAAACATTGGGCATCACCCTACTTGCCAGCTTCGCGGTGAGCTCAGCGGCAGCGTCGGCAGCTTCGGCCACGCCGCAGTTCCACTCCGAAGCCGGAAACACGACTCTGACAGGTTCGCAGGGGGCGATCGAAGCAAATGTCCTGACGATGGATTTCGGGGCAATGAAATGCGGAATCGCGACGTTCACCGGCAAAATGGTGGCGGCGACAAGCACCACACTGGCACTTAAACCAAAATACGAAAAATGCAAAACGGCTGGTATAACCACGGACGTAACAGAGAACGAATGTGCCTATGTATTTCACCTAGGTGAAAACACAGAAACGCTCGAGGCCAAAATGGATCTCCAGTGTCCAGACGGAAAACAGCTCGAAATTCACGCGGGGTTCTGCACGATCAAAGTTCCTCCGCAGGCCGGCCTCCAACAGGTCACATTCACAAACGAGGGCGAAGGGTCCACACGCAGGATCATCGCCGATCTAAGCATCAGCGGTTTCCAGTACGTGGAACATAACCCCCCCTGCGCCGCTGATACACTCGAAACAGAAAATGGGGCTTACTCCGGCGAAATCACACTGGGAGGCGAGAACGGAGCCCAGGAACACGTAGGCATCTGGGTCAGTTAACGAGGATGAAGCGCTAGAAAGCGCGGGTATCTCGGTCGCTAGTCCAAGGATAAGGGGTCGGGATCGCTCTCGGCCTCTTATGCAGTCGGCTTCGAGAACGGTGCTAACCGGCGTGGCGCCGGTCGTAATGGTCGTAGTTGAGCTCGCGGACTTCCCAGTCCGCGTCCTCTGGTACCGGGAAGAGGTGACGGACGCGCGGGGTGTCGATCCGCTCGCGGTGTTCGACGTCTCCCTCGACCGCCGGGAAGTCGAGCGTGCTCTCCTCGACCTCGACCTCGTCGAGCCAGTTGGTCGCGGTGATGCGAATTTCGTCCTCGGCCGGAACTGGCTCGAGGATGCGGGTGTCTTCCTCCATGCTCGCCTCCTCGGATGGCAGCTCAGGGTGGTCGGCTACGGGCTTCGACGCCCGAAGTCGGTCGATTTCGAACTCGGGCACCGCAAGGTCGTGGACTGCGGGCTCAGATAAACGAGGATCGTGAACTTCGGGCTCGGGTGAGCGGAGATCGTCTGCTTTGTGCCCGTCGAGATCCAGGTCCTGAGCGGCGACCGCGATCTCGACGTCGCCCGCGTCGAGGCCGGTGGCGATCAGGGTCTCGTCGGCGGCTTCGCCGAGGTCGGAGCCCAGCTCGCCCAGGGCGGCCTCGCGGAGGATCCCGCGAACGCTCTCCTCGATCCAGCCGGCCAGCTCTCGCGCTCCGTCGCCGGAGGCTCCCGCCATCAGCGAGCGCTCCAGCTCCATCGCGGCTTCCAGTCGCTCGCGGGCGGCGAGCCGGTCGACCGAGGCGCCGGCGATCAGCGCCGAGGCGCGCATCGGCAGCGAGGCGCCCACCGGGCCCTGGCCGTCCAGCACCGCGCGCAGTGCCAGCAGGTTGTCGCTGAGCCCTTCCAAAGCGGTCTCTCGCTCGCAGCCCAGCTCGAAGCGGCGCACCGCCCAGGCCAGTGGTCCGGACGGATCGGGCCGTGCCTCCAATGTGCGGGCCAGCTCGGCGAGCTGCTCGGCCTCCTCCTCGCTCAGCCGGTAGCCGTCGCCACGGGGCGCGGCGGCCCCGGTCGCGATGCGGCGCCAGTGGCCCTCTCCGGTGGGCGCGAAGGCGTGGGGACCGAGGTCGATACCGCCGACCTTGAAAAGACGCATGATGCTGATCAGCTCGCGCAGTTGTTGCAGGGCTGCGATGGCGCTCTCGGCGCCCTCGCCCTGCTCGGCGATGGCCAAAAACTGCGGCTCCCAGGCGGCGCGGCCCATGCCCTCGCTGCGCATCGCCTCGACCGGTGCCTCGAAGGTGTCAGCACGGACAAGTTGCACGCCGCGTGGCAGCGACAGGCGCGCGACGGACATCCGCAGGCCGGCGATCGGGACAACCAGCACGTCGGCCTCGTCGATCGCGCCGATCTCGGCGTCGAGGACCGCGAGGGCCCCGTCGAGCCGGTCGCGGTCGAGGGCGAAATCGGTGCAGCCGTCCCAAAGGAAGGCGAGGAAGACGGTCAGCATGTGCGCCGCGCGCTCGGCTGGCGCGGCGGGCACCGACTCCCCGCGTTGCTCGAGGAACGGCGCCGCGACACCGGCGAGGTCGACCGCTTCGCGAGCCGGCTCGAAGGCCGGCAGCGAACGCAGCTCGTCGTCGCGCTCGCGGACGAAGCGAGCGGTCAGCGGGACGTAGCTGTGGAAAAAAACTTCGTCGGGGCCGTCCTGCTCGGCAACGTCGAAGGGAATCTGCTCGCCGCTCGCGACGAGGGTGCTGAAGCGCGTGGCAGCCTCAGTGGCGAGCCGCCTGAGGGCCTCGTTGAGAACGGGGTCGCGCACGCTCCCCGCTTCCCTCCGGCGCGGGGCGCTCCTGCGCCTGCACGATGCCTTGCAGCTATGCGGGGACGGGCTCGGGCTGCTCTTCCATCAGCCAGCGCCGGCCGTAGCGCCGCATGTCCTCGATCAGCGGCACCAGCGCTTCGCCCTTCTCGGTCAGCGCGTACTCGACCCGCGGCGGCACCTCGGGGAAGGTGTTGCGGGCGACGATGCCCTCTTCTTCGAGCGCCCGAAGGCGCAGCGAGAGGGTCCGCGGACTGATCCCCTCCAGCGAGCGCTCCAGCTCACAGAAGCGACTGCAGCCCTCGGCGAGGTCGCGGATCACCAGGAGGGTCCACTTGCCGCAGACCACATCGGCGGTCCGGCAAACGGGACATCGGGAGTTGCTCTCAGCGCTCATCGCATTCGTCAGATCGACGGGAGCGAGGCGGTAACGAATACCTCGCTTCAGCGAGTGTAGCGCTATGGCTTCATTTAGTGAAGCTTTGGGCGTATGCCCAAGCTTGCCTGGGCTGATTCGCACGCGATCCCGACGCCTCCTTGGCCTTCTGCGGCACGTTGACCTGGACGAACTCGATGCTGAGGACCTTGAGGCGGAAGGTGGGTCCGCTTGGGCTGGTCAGCAGGTCGACCGCCTCCCCGGCCCGCATCGAGAGGAAGCGGCAGTTGTCCGCTCCTCCGACGCAGCCGCCGTCGCCGCGCACCTCGATGTCGGGGGCGACGCTGAAGAGGGCGCGCTCGCCGCTCTGACTGACGCCGACGAAGAGGACGACAGCGTTCTCCTTAGGAAGCAGGCTGCCGAGCGGCAGCTCGGTGTGCAGGTTCAGATCGCGGGAGCCGGCGACGCCGAAGCGCACGTCGGGCCGGAAGCCGTAGAGCCGCTTGCCCTCGAGGTCATCGGGCGGGTTCTGCCCGCCGGAGCCCTTGGGCGTCCCGCCCGGGGCGCCCGGCGAGGACTCGGGCTCGTCGACCTCGGTGACGCTCTCGTCCACGGTGACAGTGGTCCCGCTCGACCCGCCGCCGCCGTTCACGTCGGTCACCGAGGAGCTCTCCACGGTGCTGGTCAGCTGCGACTCCTTCGGAAGGCTGGTGTAGCGCTGCTTGAAGGGATCGGTCGGGGTTCGGCCGCGCAGGCGCTTGCGGTAGTCGCGCAGGCCCGGGTGCGCCTCGACGACGGTCAGGGTCAAATCCTCGGCGATCTCCTCTTCCGCCGCTTCGGCGGCGGTCTCAGTAATTGGAGACGGCGGGGCTTCCTCCGAGCTGCCCAGAAGGAAAGGGACGGCGGCGATCGCGACCACGACCAGCGCCAGCAGCGGCAGCAAGCGCCGTTCGCGCAGGTCGTAATAGACGTCCGCCAGAAACGGCGGCGCCTTGACGTCGGGCATCTTCAGATCCGGGCCCTTCAACCGCTTCATGGCGCTCCTCCGGTCGTCGTCGCGGCCGGCGTCACGGTCGTCGCGCCGGGAGTTTCGGGCGTCGCCCCACCGGTGGCGCTCTGGCTCGGCGGGGTCAGGTAGGTGGTCAGGACGAAGCTGGCCTGCAGTGCAGGGAAGCCCTTCTCTCCATCGGCCTCGAGGGAGAAGCCGTCGATGGTCACCAGCCGGCCGTCGACCTTGACCTCGTCGTCGCCGGTCTTGACCAGCGAGTCAATGCCTTTGATGAAGTCGGCGACGTCGGAAAAGTTGCCGTCGAAGGTGACGTCATAGGGCATCACGGCGAGGCCGGCGGGGCCGATCGTGGCGCCGAGCGGCAGCAGCGAGGCGGCCACCTCGGTCGCCGAGACAGGCGTGCCTCCTGGGCTGGTGGCCGGGGGCACAGCCGTTGCTTCGCTGCCGCCGGCAGCGGTCAATTTGATTTCGCGGAGGCTGCCTCCCGCCCGCGTCGGAGATCCGGTTGAGCTGGACGAGCAGCGAGGCGAGTCCTCGTCGCCCGGCACAGCCTTGCCCAGCACCACTAGCCGCTGGTACTCGGCCGGGAACTCCTCCCGCGCCGCTTCGGCTTCCGCCACTTCGGCCTCATGTTGCGAGAGCGATGCCTGCAGCGCCTCCGCCTGCGCGCCGAGCTCTTTCGCTTCCTCGCGCTTCGGGCTGAGCAACATCATCCAGGAGGCGGCGGCCAGCGCGACGACGACGAGCATCGCCGCGATCAGCCTGTTGGTCGAAGTCATCTCGATCTTCATCTCATTCGCCTTCCGAGCTTTCGTCGGAGCTGGTCTCGGTCGGAGCCGTTGCCGCGACCGGCGCCGCTTCTCCCGTCGCAGCCGAGATGGGAACCGGCGCCGCGTCGAAGGCGACGACGATCTCGAACTTGGCGATGAACTCGCGAGTGCGGCACTCGTCGCCGCTCGACTCCGAGCCGCCGCCTCCGGATTCCCCGCCGCTTCCTTTATCTGGCAGTTCCGAAGACTGCACCCCCACCCGCGTCACTCCGTCGATGTCCTTCAGCGTCGTCACAAAGGAGGCCACAGCCTCCTGCCCGGTGGCGCAACCGCTCAGTTCCAGGGCGGGGCCGGGGATTGCAGACCGCAGGCCGCCGCTTGAGCCTCCGCCGATGCCGACGCCGGCCGACGCGCTCGCGGTAAGGCCGGTCAGCCATGCATCGTTGGGCAGGACAAGGGACAGTTCGCGCATCACCCGCTCCCAGTCGAAGCGGCTGTCGGCGAGGCTGGAGACCGTCACAACCCGCTGTTCGCTGAGATCGCGGAACTGGACGTAGGCGGCCAGCCGTTCGGCCCGGGCAGCTTCACGCGCGTCCTCGACTTCGAGCCTCGCCACCTCGCTCTCGCGCTCGGCGATCTCGTTGTTGGTAAGGACCAGCATCGTGACTCCGGCCAGCACGGCGACCAGGGCGCCGAGCAGGATGTAGGCGAGGGGGCCGCTGCGCAGCGGCGCCTGATCGCCACGGCGCTGCTCGGGGGGGATCAGGTTCAGCGGGCGCATTGGGCTAGCTCTCCAGGGCGATGCCGTAGGGAAGGGTGAGCCGCGCCGCCGTCTTGTCGTCATAGGCTTCCAGGGCCGGCGGGCGGGAGACGGAAGTCGGCAGTCCAAGACCCGCCTGCATCAGCTCGGCGAGGCCGGCGATGGTGCTACCGGGGCCGGAGAGGACCACGTGGCCCACCGGGATGGCGCTCTCCTGCGCTCCGTAGTAGTCGAGCGAGAGGCGCAGCTCGTCGACCAGGCTGGCGACACCCTCCTCGAGCGCCCGGCGGGCGCCCGCAACGGTCTCCGGGTCGCCCTCGACTTCCTCGATCGGGTCCTGCAGGCCGACGTGGGTGAGCCACTCGGTCGCGTGCTCGGTATTCAGTCCGCGCTCGCCGGCTAGCCTCGCGGCGACCCCCCCCAGCCCCGCGGTCGAGACCCGCGTAAAGAGGCAGGCGCGCCCACGCGCCACGGCAAGGTTCATGACGTCGCCGACGTTGCAGTAGAGGACGGTCTTGTCGAGCTGCATCGGCACCGTCTCGGGCTCGGCTCCCCCAGCGGTCGTGCCGGCGGCACTGGCGACGCTGGCATCGGCGCCAACGCCGGCCAGAGCGCGGATCATGCCGAAGGCGGAAAGATCGACCCCGACAGGTTCCAGGCCGGCGCGGTGGAGTGGCTCGACGAAGGAGGCGACCATGTCGCGCCGCGCGGCGACGACGACGACGTCGACCTGCGGGGTCGAGCCCTCCTCGGCCGGCACGCCGCCGACGACCTGGTGCTCGAGCACTGCCTGATCGAGCGGCATCGGGATCTGCTCCTGCGCCTGGAAGCGAACTGCGGCCTCCATTTCCTTGCGGTCCTCGATCGCCGGCAGCCGCAGGGTGCGGACGACGACCCGCTGGTTGCCGATCCCCAACCGCACCCGCTTCGACAGCTTGTGCTCGGCGAACAGCGACTTCAATCCCTTGGCGACGCTGTCGGGATCGCTCACCTCGCCCTCGTGGAAGGCACCAGGGGCCAGCGGCTCGACGGCCACTGCGATCAGCTCGGCGGAGCCGTTCTGGCGCAGCTCGGCGGCGGCGATGCTGCCGGCCTCGATGTCGAGGCCAACCACGGTGCCGGTCTTCTTCTGCCTGGTCAGTTGCATGAGGTTCGATTGCGGGTCGCACTCGACGCCCCGCCCTCTCCCAATCGACAGATGAGCCGCAAACCTTTCGCCCTGCAATTACTCATTTCTGGGAGAACCTGGACGGTTCTACGAGAAGCTGCCCGCAGGGACTCTCAGAACGCGCCCAGATACCAGTCGACCAGCTCATCGCCGACGAAAAGGCCGACGACGCCGCCGAGGGCGAGGAACGGCCCGAACGGAATCGCCTGCTTGCGCGCCGCGGCGCCGTGGCGGGCGATCATCGCCAAGCCGACCAGCGAACCGGCCAGCAGTGCGACCAGGATCGCCGGGGCGACGTCGCGGCCGAGGAAGAGGCCAATCGTCGCCGCCAGCTTGACGTCTCCAAGTCCCATCCCACGTGGGTAGGCGAGCGCGGCGAGGAGCAGCAGGCCGCCCGCTGCGGCTGCTGCGATCGCGCGCTCGGGCAGGCTGCCGGGATCGGCGAGGGCGGCGATCGCTACGCCGATGATCGCGGCGACCAGCAGGATCTTGTTGGGGATGATCCGCCGCTCGAGGTCGGTCACGGTGACCGCGACGAGCATCGTCACGAAGACGAGACCTAGCGCGAGTTGCCCGAGGTCGTCGGGCAGGACCAGCGCGGTCGCCCCGTAGAGGGCCCCGAGGCTCAGCTCGGTCAGCGGGTAGCGGGGCGAGATCGGCGCCCCGCAGCAGCGGGCGCGGCCCCTAAGCGCCAGCCACGAAAGCACTGGCACGTTGTCGTAGGCAGCGATCTGGGCGCCGCAGGCGGGGCAATGTGATCGTCCACCGACCACCGATTCGCCGCGCGGTACTCGGTGGACGACGACGGTGACGAAGCTGCCGACCATCAGGCCGGCGAGGAAGAGGAATATGACTGTCGCGGTCTCGTCCATCGGCCGGCCGGGGTGAGCTTCGCGCAGGTATCGGCGGATCGGCGCGCCGCCTGAGCGGCGCAGGACCGCTCTCAGCGGCCGGCCGTCAGGGCGCTTCGGGAGGTTCGGTTTCCGCCCCCGGCGGCAGAGCCCCGGTCGTGGTCATCTCGAGACGGCTGTCGAAACTCGGTTCGTCGTAGACGAACTGCAGGCCAGTGGGCGTGTCCGCGCCGACGCTCAGCGCCAGGCCGAGCCGCGAGCCCGGCGGCAGCTCCATCTGGCCGCCTCCGTCCGCTTCGAAGTTCAGCGGGAGCCTGATCTCGTCCCAGCCGCTGTGTGGCCACGTCGTCGTGAAGTGAGCGAAGTGGGTGCTCAGCGGCGGCCCGATGCTGAGCGCGAGCGTGTCGGTGATCGACGTCCCGCCGTAGGAACGCACGAAGAGCCAGGCGCAGACCCGGCCCTGGTAGGGCACTTCGCCAACCGTCCGCGTCCAGAGGTAGAGGCTGGTATCGCTCCCGGTCAGCAGCACGCTTTCGTCGCTCGGTTCGCCCGGAATCGGTGGTGAGAGCCAGCGGTGCACACGCTGGAAGGCTTTTTCGTCCACATCGGGCTCGACCGCTGCTCCGATCGCCAGGTTAGTCATCGCGGCCGAATCGCATTCGCCGCCGGGTAGCAGCTGCAGGCCCTGGTCCTCATCCGGCTGTGGGTTGACATCGGTCGCGTAGTCGTACTCGAAGACTTTTTCTGGGTCCAGTTTGGTGGCGGCCGGCCAGAGCAGGTCCGGCGCGCCGGGAGTGTTGCCCTGCTGCGGTCCGTCGGCGCAATCGCCGCGCGTGTTGTGCGTCGGGTGGCTTCCGTTCGCGTCCGGATGTTCTTTGCGCTCGGGCTGGTCGCACGGCGTGTCGGTGAGGTAGAGCCTCCACTGCACCGCGTCGCCGCCCCCGGGAGGTGGACCGGGGTTCACGGCCGGCTCCGTCTCCGGATCGGCGATCTGTCCCTGCAGTTCCTGGTAGCGGCGGTTGACGCCGCCAGGAGCGGTCGAGGCCAGCTTCACTGCGACGATCACCCGCTTCATCAGCTCGCCCTCTTCGCATTGCCAGGCTTCCGGGCAGTCGTCCCAGACCACGTAGCGGTAGACCGTCCCGCTGACGTCCTCCACCGCGAAGCTCGTCGGACCGGGCGCCACCGTGCCGCCGGAGACCATCGGCATCAGGTCCTGCGCCGCCTGACTTCGATCGACGTCGAAGGCGGAGTCGGACCCGATGCGCGAGTTCGGGTCGTTCTCGCCGCCTTCCTGCACAGGCAGCGTCATCAGGGCGATCTCCTCGTACGGTCGCTCCTTGATCGCCTCCATCTCCCGCTGCAGCACGTTAGAGACGACCTGGCTCTGCTCGGCCCGGAAGGTGTTGCGGGTGGAAGCGTTGACCATGCCCAGCACACCAAGGCCGCCCACGACCATGATCATCCCGGCGACGATCACCTCGACCACGGTGAGGCCGCCCTCCGCCCGCGCCAGCCGCGCCGCCGCCTTGGCGCTCGCGGCCCTGAGCTTCCCCCCCACCCTCATGAGGAGCCGCCGTTGCGCAGCGTCGCGCCGTCGGCGAGCACGGTCGGATCGGTGCTTTGGCTCTTCTCGAAGGCGAACTCGACGCCGACATAGTCCGGTTCAGCGGCGCTCGGCGAGTAGGTGAAGACGTTCATGCTGCTGAGGTCGCTGACGATCTCGACTCCAGTGCCGGCGGGGCTGCCGGGCTCGACGACGCTGCGGGAGCAGGCATCCGCTTCGCAGGCGTAGGTGACGAGGCAGGCTTTCGCGACGGCGGCCGGCGGGCCGCCGCAGGGCGACTGCCTGACGTAGGTGATCAGCGACAGCTCGTCGTTTTCCGCTGGCGCCTGCACCTCGACCCCCTGGCGCAGCTCGCGCGTGATCCGCTCCAGCGCCACCCTGCCCTCCTGGATCGCGCCCACCTTGGCGCTGGCCCGGGGCTCGCTCTTGACGGCGCCGAGGAAGATCGTCACCGCTCCGCCGAGCACCACCATGCCGATCATCACGGCCACCAGCATCTCGACCAGGGTCCAGCCGCCGTCGGAACGGCGCAGATCTTCGGCGATCTTGCGAAGACGGCCCACCGTCAGCACCCTTCGTTGGGGGCGCCAGTAACAGAGGTCGCCGTGCATTCGAGGAAGCGGCTGTGCACGTAGTGCGGCGCCGTGTTTGGAAGCACGGAGTTGTTGACCTCGGCGCTCGTCCAAACCTGCGCTTCGGAATCGAGGTGAACGGTTTTGCCTGCCAGCGCGCCGCAGAACTTGGTGTTGCTGTCCAGCTCGATGTCGGTGTAGGGGGCGTAGATGACGAAGTTCTGCTCGCAGGGCCCGTCGACGGAGGTTTCGCTGTTCAGCAGGATGTTCGTATCGCTTTCCGGCGAGCCGACGAACAGCATCAACAGGTTGATCGCATTGCCTTTTGCCGCGGTGATCCGCGAGTTCGAGCGCAGCTCCAGCTGCGTCACGCCCGAGTCGTATTTGCAGTTCTGCGGCGAGTCGAAGTAGATCGTCACGTTCGCCCCTTCGGCCACGTAAAGGGAGCTGTTGCTGCCCAGGATCAATTTGCAGAAGCTGTAGACCGTCCCGCCGAGGGTCACCGCGCTGTTGCTGCCGATCACCAGCTCCCGCGGGCCGCACGCTTCGGTTGCTTTGCCATTGCCGTCGAAGCCGCCGAAGCACGCAGTGTTTTTGTTGCCGCTGATCCTGTCTTTTTCGAACAGCAGGCTATTGTCGTTTTCGGTCGGCGCGTTGCCCTGATTGACCGGAGGAAGGATGATTTCGTCTTCCGCGGCCGTGCCTCCAAGTGCGCTGCAGCCGATGTCGGCGTAGTAGCCGCTGCCTTTGAGCTCTTTCCCGATGCCAACGGTGGCGATGCCGCACTGTTTTGCGTTGCTCGCCAGCGTGAGGTCGCCGTTGGTCGCCGTGCCTGCGTGGATCTGCGCTTTCGAGTCGAGCGTGATCCCGTCTTCCGCCTTGACGGCTGCGTTGACGAACATGCCGCGCCCGCTCGCGGAGCTGCCCGTGACGTGGACCCGGCGCGTCACGCCGCCGAAGGCGCCCGTCGAGACGATCTCCAGGTCAGTCCATGCAAATTCGCCACTCGGCGGCTGGAAGCCGGTCGGCCTCACCCAGTAGCTGACCGTGCCGCCGTTCACCGGCGTCCCCACGATCGGCCCGCACCATCCTTCGGCATTCGCAGAGAAATTGAGGGGCGCACAGGGCGTGGATGCGGACACGAGCCCGTAGCGGTTGAAGTGCAGGAGCGCCTGTTCGACCCCCGACTCGGCGACGGCCAGTGCCGTCTTGCTCCCCTGGTCCCGCACAGTGCCGCTCTGGCCCTGGATCGAGGTCGACACCGCGACGCCGGCCATCCCGAGCGCCGCAACCGTCATCAGCAGCACCGTCGGCACGGCGAAGCCGGCCTCGGAGGCGAGGCGCCGGGCGGCGGCCCGGACGAGATGCCGGACTGGGATCAGGAAAGCGAGAGGTCGATTGAGCATGGCCATACGTCCAGGTCTAGATCGACGCTCCAAGCGCTCCCTTGAGCGGAGTCCCCAAATGTGCGCTCTCAAGCGCGGCCACTGGACGGATCGACCATACGTCCAACCCAGAAATCGGTAGAAAAAAGGGCTCTCCTGACGTTTCCGTGGGTCACGTAACGGTGACTCGGCAAGCGGCGGGCACAGCCCGCCGAGCTTCAGCATCGCCAGGGAGATCAGCGCCTCGGGCGAGTGAAATCCGAATGCGCGACGGGCGATCAGCCGGATCTGTGTGTTGATCGCCTCGACGCGGGCGTTGGAGAGACCGTGGCGGATCGCCGCGACGATCCCTTCGCGCTGGTCGCTGATCGTGCGCGCCAGCTTCACGAACGGCTTCAGGCGGCAGCGCCGCGCCCACTGCAGCCAGTCGTCGAGCAGGCGGATCGCCGCCTGGGGCCCAAGGCGGTAGATCTGGCGCAGCTGCTCCTTCAGCAGATAGGCGCGGTAGAGCGGGCGGTTGAGCCGCTCGAGATCGGCTAGCTTTGACTGCTGGCGGGCTGTCAGGTTCTCGGGGTTCTTCCAAAGGCAGAAGCGGGCGCCCTTCAGCTCCCGGGCCGCATCGGCCTGGCCCGCCCGGCGAGCCTCCCTCCAGACCTCGCGGCGGATCTCGTCGAGCGCCTCGGTGGCGAGCTGCACGACATGGAAGGGGTCCACGCAGCGCTTGGCCTTCGGGCAGCGCTTTGCCAGCACCGCCTCGATCCAGCCCGCCATGTCGCAGGAGACGAGCTTGAGGCGCCTGGCGCGCTCGGGGCCGAGCGCGTCGAAGAACGCCTCCACGGTCGCCTTGTCTCGCCCCGGCGCCGCCCACACGAGCCGCCCGGTGTCGTGATCGACGACCACGGTCAGGTACCGGTGGCCCTTGCGGTGGCTGATCTCATCGATGCCGATCCGCCGCAGGCCGGCGAGCAGGTCGGCCTCGCGCCCCGCCTCGGCGGCGACCCGCTCGCAGATACTCCCGACGCTGCGCCAGGCGATTCGCATCAGCTCGGCGACGGCGCTGCCCGAGGTGTTCACGGCCAGCCAGGCGACCTGCTGCTCGAATGCGCAGGTGAAGCGCGAGCCGTGGCGGGCCCAGGGCACCGCACAGACGACGACGCCGTGCTCGGAGCAGCGCACCCTCGGCGCGTCGGCCTCCAGGTAGGCGATCGTCGTGCCCAGGTCCAGCGCCCGCCAGTGCCGTCGTCCCTCGCCAAGGTCGAACCCGGGGGATCGGCGGCGGCAGACGCCGCAGCGATCGCGCTCCCGATGGTGCGGCCTGACCGCCACCACTACCTGCCCTTCGTCGTCGAGCTCGACGCTCTCGACCACTGCTCGCTCCAAGCCGAGCAGGCCCGCCCATACCCTGTCTTTGCGCACGTCGTTGCCGCTCCTTTCGATTTCCAGCCTTCGAGAAGCCGGAAACCTAGGCGCGGAGCGGCGTGCGCCTTCCTCTCAGCTGCTTACTTCACCCACGGAAACGTCAGGAGAGCCGAAAAAAGGCGGGCCCGAAGCCCGCCTTTTCTCAACTGATGAGTCAGAGCCTCAGCCAGCCCATTTCCCGCCAGTAGGACAGCCACCTTTGCCCTGAGTTGGCCCACAGGTCGAGGTCGCGACTCCATTATCCGACGTAATAGAGAACCAGCTCGTCGTGTCGGACGTCACTTTAACGGTGTATTTGCGCGGGCCTTCGGGCGTCACCACAAGAGTGGCACCATTCAAGCTCGGCTCGATCGCTTGAATTTTGGGGGCGTCCGCAGCGACCGTGCCCGTGATCGACCCGTCTACAACGCCCTGATTATCGGTTGCAAACGTCTCCACCGCGGTTTGGGCGGTCCGAGCTGCGCTCTTCGCGTCTGCGTCGGTCGCCTTGTCCCGCTGGTTGAAGAAGGCGGGGATCGCGATCGCGGCGAGGATGCCGAGGATCAACATGACGACGAGAAGCTCGATGAGCGTGAAGCCCGCCTCCCGATCGCCGCTGAGCCGGGCACTCATACGCGCCCGGAGATTCTGGAGCAACATTTAGAGACCTCCTATGGTCCTAATCGTTTGAGCCAGAGCCCCGTCGCGTGAAGCCACGTGGTGTCTGTCAACCCCGGTGGTAGCCCGGCTGACTCGAACGGAGTCCCGACGGCTTTGCGCCCCCGCCTCGCAGCGGGTTTGCCTTTTGCACCGAGGCACTGGCAGATTCATCACAGACCCCTAATCGGCCGTCCCACCAATCCCTAAATCCCTGAAATTTGGGCTTCCTGCGGCGAAAATCAGGTTCGACGCCGCTGTCATGGCCGCATTGAGCCAATCCGCACCGACTTCAGTGGCTACGAGGGCAAGTTCGTCGTAAATCTACGTTCTGACGACACTATGCATGACTGTCGAAAACACGCAGGCACCCGGTGTAAGAGATCCAGTCGTCAGGCCGGGTGTATAACGCTGAGGCCGTGCTTCTTTGCGGCCTCGCCCAAGCGCTCGTCGTAGGTGACGAAGGCGCCGATGTCCCCACGGACGGCGAGCGCGGTGGCTAGGTGGAGGGCGTCGAGGCTGCGAAGCGGGTCGGGAGACAGCGACGCAGCCTTTGCGAGCACGGCGTCGTCGAGGGGCAATAGGGCGACGCCCTCGAGCCAGGCACGCGCGTCCCGCGCATACTCCTGGCCGTAGCGGGCACAGGCTCGGATCGCCTCCACGGCAAGCAGGGCGCTGGAGACGTAGCCGTCCCACTCGGCCAGTTCGCGCCGTAGCGCTTCGTGTCCCTCCTCCTCCAGCGGCAGCTTCACGTAGGCCGAGCTGTCCAGATATGCGAGCCGACCGGCTACAGCCGCTCCTCGCGCTGCTCGTCAAGCACCTCGACACTGGGCGGGCCCTTGGCAGGAGGCTTGGTCGAACTGGCGGCGAGGCCCAGCAGATCGGCACGCGGCATCGTCGCTCCCCGCTCCGCGACCAAGCGGGCGAGCGGCGAATCTGCTGGCCCCGAGGGGGCCAAGCGAGCGACCTCCCTCCCCCGCTCGGTTACGACGAAGGTCTCCCCCTCCTTGACCTCGCGGAGGTATCGCGACAGGTTCTGCCGTAGCTCTCGCACGCCCACCTGGTTCATGTGCGTCACTGTAGCACCTGGCGGGCTGAGCCGAATCGCCTGAGCAGCCGCCCTCCCCCGCTCCGTCATGACGCTATTTCGGCGGCCGGTCGGCGGGTTTGCCGGGGGGATCGCCTTTTCCGGACGACTTGCCGGGCGATTCTTCGGCGGAACCGGGATCTTCTGCCACCGGCGCCGGCGTGGGCGCCGGATCGGGCGCCGCTGCAGGCGCCGCCGTGGGCTTCGGTTTGGAGCGGGGCTTAGAGACGGACGTCGGCTGCGTGGGCTGGATCGCGGTCTCCCCTGAGGAGCGGTTTGGGCCGGACTTGCTCGGGGCGCCGCCGCCAGCCGCGGCTTGCACTGGGGCGGGCGCGGGTTCAGAGATCGTCTCTCCAGCGGTCGTCGCTGCCGGGGCCGTCCCCCCGGTGGCCCCGGCCGCGGTCCGCCGCGCCTTCTTCTTCCCTCCCCGCTTGCCCACCGCGGTTTTGGCGGTGTTCCCGCTGGGCTCCGAAGAGGAGCTCGGCCCCTGCGCGGAACCGGCCGCCGGGTCAGCGGGGGCTGCAGGCTGATCGTCCCCGGCGAAGACTGCCGCAGCCGCGCCGGTGAGGAGCAGCAGCGCCGCCAGGCCGGCCGCGAGCGTCACGCGACGCCGCGGTTGCTTGCCGGGCGGTGACTCGGTCGCGGCGTCGGCCGCCGTGCCAGGCAGCGACGCCGCCGTGCCACGAGCCGCCATCGCCTCGGCGATCTCCTCGCTCCAGTCGGCACCGACCAGCTCCGCCGCCTTCGCCATCGTCTCCTCCAACAGCCACGGGATGGCGGCGATCGGCGCCCAAGCGCGGTAGGAGGCGCCGGCCTCTTGCATCACCTCGACCCCGAGCCCACAGCGGCCGCAGTTGGCCAGGTGGGCGTCGAGCCAGGCCGCGTCGCGGGAGGCGGCGTCGAGCTGCCCGTCCTCGCGCGAGGCGATCAGCGGCAGCGCCCGCTCGCACTCCGGCGAGGGTGCGGCGACGGAGGCGAGGACGTTGCCGCGCAGCTCGTCGTGGAGGTTGATCCGCGCCCGGGAGATCAGCTGGGCGACCGCGCTGCGATTCGTCTCCATGATCGTCGCGATCTCCTCGTAGGAGAGCTCCTCCAGCGCGCCCAGTGCAAGCGCCTCGCGCTGGTGCTCGGGCAACCGCATGCTCGCCTCGCGGATCTCCCCCTGTGGCTCGCCTTCGCCGAGCGTCGCCGCCGACTCCGAGATCCTCTCTCTGGGCCTGGGCTGCCGCTCGGCCATCAGGTCGTGGCAGGCGCTGCGCACCTCGGCGAGCAGGTGAGGGCCGAAGCTCGGATCGCCGTCGTCGGCCCGGGGCGGCCTCCGCATCGCGCCGAGGAAGGCCTGCTGCACGGCCTGGGCGGCCTCGGCTTCGGAACCGACGATGCGGTAAGCGACGTTAAAAGCGCGCTGCTCGTAGCGCCCGTACAGCGAGGCGAACGCGCTGCCGTCTCCCGCCGCCGCCATACCGGCAAGGCGCGCCTCTTCGACGGTGAGCGCCGACTCCCCTTTCACGGCTGTGGCGTCCATCGATTTGACGGTACTCGCCCCCACAGCGGATGACCGGGTGGAGTGGTGCAAGGGCGGCGCCGCCTGGACGGATGGTGTAGGGGCCGCGTTCGCTAGGGCTGCTCGTCAGAAGGTGGATGCCACCTCTTCTGCGTTATGCGGCCGGCACGGCAGCCGGCCGGGCTGGCGACGTTCGCGCCGCGCCCGAGGATGAAGACTTCGACGCGCCTGTTGGCCCGGCGGCGGCCGCCGCGACGATCGATCGGACAGGTCTCCCCGAACGCCCGCGTCGTCACCGGCACCCCTTCCTCGCCGGGCTCGATCGTGGAATCTTCCTTCCGCTCGTCTTCCGGAAGGAGCCTGTCGCGCAGGTTCACCACCCGGCGCCGGGAGAGCTGCATGTTGTAGGCGGCGGACCCGACGTCGTCCGAGTGGCCGTGCAGTTCGATCGCCACCGGCGGCGTCACTTCCTTCACCGTTTCGCTCACGATCTGCCTGGCGTCCTCCAGGGCGGACTCATCGGCCGGTTCGTCTTCGTTGAATTCGAACAGGGTGGCGGGAAGCCGCAGCAGCTTCAGGTCAACTGGGTCGGTCTGGCCGTCAACGTTGGTGACGACCAGCTGAATCGAGTAGGCGCCAAGACGGGGCGGCAGGTCGGCCGAGACGGTGGGCCGACCTCCCATCGGCCGCCCGGCGATCGTCCACTGGCGCGACTCCACCGTACCCCCCTCCTCGCCCGAGTGCCGGCTGTCGAAGACCACGCGATGTGAGCCGGCCTGCATCCGCACCGTGATGCGTGCGGTCGAGGGTCGCACGACCTGCAGCAGGGGCTGGCCACCCAGCTGTTCGCACTCGACCGATACCACCCCGCTCGCGGCGTTATCCGGAACCCGGAACCTGATCCGGTCTTCGTACCAGGCGAGGCGCAGGAGGCGTTCCTCGAGTTCGACGGTGTTCTGGCGACCGGCGACCGCGAGCCCGAAGTCGGTGTCGATCCGCGCCCCGCCGCCGGCGAGTCGCGCGTAGAGGTCCGACCCAGCGGCCTCCGGTCCGAAGGTGTCGGTTACGGAGCTCGGGTCCAGTCGCAGGAAACGCCTCCCCCTGTACCCGCGGCTGGTCTCCTCGTCGAGGGGGAAGTAATTGCCGTTCACGTGCACTCCATAGATCGTCTGATCCTCGAGGCCCAGCGCCCGACCGCCGACCGTCTTCACGAATTCGGCTTCGTCGACACTCATCGCCGTGTCCCTCTGGACAGCGACCGGGACGCCGCCAAGCCGCACGGTCCCCCGCGGCGTCGGCCCGAAGCCCCTGACCTCCTCGTCGTGGTTGGGGGCGCTCATCCGCAGCGTCACGATTTCCCCCGGCGACGCCTGTTCGGGGACCAGACGCAGGCCTCGACCGAAGGTCGGCGAAACAGCCGCGCCGACGTTCTCCAGACGGCGCGGCGCGGATCCGTCCAAGCCGGCCACGGAACCCTGCAGGGTCTCGGTCGCGGCGCCGTTCTCGACGTCGAAGTGGCCACCGGACGGCACCTCCACGGAGGGGGTGAGCGCATAGGACATCTCCATCGAGGTCCGAGCCGCATCCGCGACGCCCTGCTGAGGGCCGAGCGACATCGCGACCACTTCCGACTTCGGCACCCAGTAGAGCCTGCCGCTGTGCGGTGCGAGCTCGCCAGTGCAGCCTTCGGTGGCGACGGTCGCGAAGTAGACGCGCTCGTCCGCCTCGGTGACGTACAAGCCGTGGATCGCTTCGTCGGCGCCGTCTGCCTCGCGGATCAGGGCCATCGGCTGGACCTGCGGATCGTCCAGGTTGCGCGCCATCGCCGTCAGGATGCCGAAGAGCGGCACCGAGATCAGCACCGCGAGGCCATACCAGACGAAACGCCCCTTGGAGATGTCGGCGATCCGCCACAGGGCGGCGGCAAGCCCCATCGCCACCACGAGCGAGACCGCCAACCACGCCTTGTGCAGGACCGTGCACGGGACCGCCACCGCGAGAGTCATCATCGCGGCGACGAAGGCGATGCCCTCGGGTTTCAGCTCCAGCCCATGGGGTCGGCGCTGCTTCTCGACCCGTCCCTCCTCATCCTCCTCCTCCCGTCCCTCCTCATCCTCTTCCTCCGAAGCGGGCGACTCGGCGATGACCACCCCCTCGCGATGAAGCCAGAAGACGACGATCGCCAAAGTGAGGCCGGCGCCCAGCGCCAGGATCCCGACCGCGACCGCGGCCCACGCCTGCCAGTTGAAGAGGGCGGCGCCCACTGCGCCGGTGAGCAGGCCGGCGACGATGCACGAGCCGACGACGCGCATGAGCTGCTCGCCCTCGAAGGGCACGCCACCTGTCTTCGTCCGGAAGAGCGACGCCTCGTCCTCGGGTTCGAGTTCGTCGGAGCGCCGTTTGGGAAGCGTGTCCTGGAACTTGATGAACCAGCCGACCGTCGTCGCCCACAGGGCGACGCCGACGAACAGCGCGAACGCCTCCGCGGAGACGATCCGCTTCGCGTCCAGCGGTAGGCCTTCGGGCAAGAGGATCACCGCGACTCCCTCGATCAGCAGCAGGAGCAGCAGACCGCGGCTCATGCCGGGGGTGGCCCTGCCGCCGCGATCGATCAGGAATACGCCGCCCAGGGCGAGGGCGCCGAAGAAGCCGAAGAGGAGCAGGAAGGAAGCGCCGACCGCCACCAGCTCAGCGCGCGGAAACGCTGCGACCGCTTGGTCGGGAGGGACCTTCGCCGCCGCGAGCCGCGTCCAGACGATCACCCCGCCGGCGAATGCGACGAAGCCGATCAGCCCTCCGGCGGTGAGCAGGAGGGCCGCGATTTTTTTTGCGGCGCTTTCTAGGAGGCCTTGCCAGTCCGGTTCTTCGGGACCGTCCTCACCCTTCTTACTCCCACTCCCGCTCCTCACCCAGCCTCCCATCGAAGCTGCGGCGACTCGTTCCCGATGTCACGCCTCGCGCGTGGTAGCCCCAGCTATCGCAAACAACCTACTTACTCAAACATTTGTGTGTCAATGAGAAACGCACGGGTTTGCGTTTCTCATATTAAGTGGGGCGCTTAGCCGATCTTGTCGTAGAGGCTGAAGATCGGCAGGTACATGGCGATCACTATGAAGCCGACCACGCCGCCGACGAAGACGATCATCAAAGGCTCGATCAGGGAGGTGAGGGCTTTGATCTTGGCGTCAACCTCGGTCTCGTAGAAGTCGGCGATCTTGCTCAGCATGTGCTCGAGTTGGCCGGTCTCCTCGCCGACCGCGACCATGTGGCCGACCATCGGCGGGAAGATCGGGTTGCGCTCGATCGGCCCAGCCAGCGCACCGCCGCGCTTGGCGGTGGCGTAGACGTCCTCCATCGACTTTTCGATGACGACGTTGCCAGCGGTGTCACCGGTCAGTTTGATCGACTGCAGGATCGGCACGCCGGCCGAGACCGAGCCGGCGAAGGTGCGCGACCAGCGCGCCAGGGCGATCTTCTGGATCACGTCGCCGATCTTGAACGGGAGGCGCAGCAGGAAACGGTCCCACAGCTCCTTGCCCTTGTCGGTCCGCTTCCATTTGAAGAAGCCGATGGCGCCGACAATGACCGCCGGCAGGATGACGAACCAGTAGCCGGTGATCGCGTCGGATGCCGAGACACAGACCTGCGTGGGCAGCGGCAGCGCCGAGCTTTCTTCCGGGTTGTCTTCGGCGAGTTCTTCGAAGATGCCGGCGAAGACGGGGATGATGAAGGTGACGATCGCCAGCAGGGCGACGAGGGCGAAGCCGAAGACCAGCGCCGGGTACATCATCGCCGATTTGACCTGGCGCCTGAGGGCGTCGGTTTTCTCGACCTGGAAGGCGACCCGGTCAAGGGCGTCCTCGAGCCGTCCCGACTCCTCGCCGGAGCGGACCATCGCCCGGTAGAGGCGATCGAAGACCTCCGGATGGCGCTCCATCCCCTGCTCCAGCGTGCTGCCCGACTCGACGTCAGCGCGCAGCCCGGCCGTCGCCTCCTTGATCCGGTCGTCCTGGGTCTGCTCCTCGAGCGTGTGCAAGGTACGCAGCATCGGCATCCCCGAGGCGACCAGGGTGGCGAACTGGCGCGAGAAGATCGCCAGCTCGCGCATGTCGACGCCCTTCCAGCGGCGGAAGACGTCCTCGATCTTGAATGGCTCGTTCTTCTCGCTGACGTCGAGGACGATCAGGCCGCGCTGGCGCAGCTGCTCGGTGACCTGGGCCTTGGACTCGGCCTCGACTTCGCCCGCGGTCGCGGCACCGGCGACGTCCATCGCGCGGAAGGCAAAGGTGCTCGCGCCCGCCATCGGTTAGCTCCCCGGGGTGTAGACCGGAGGTGGGGCGCTGGGCGGCGCCGCGGACTCGGGAGGAGCGGCGGACGGAGGGGGCGTCGCCGGCGGAGCCGAGCCGGGCTGCATCGGCCCGTCGCCCTGCATCGCCGCCGGCGCAACCGGCGCCGAGCCAAGCAGTCGTTTCAGCTCCTCGGGTACCGAGGCGCGGCTCTCGGCGAGCGAGCGGGTGATCTTGCCGGCCCGCACAAGCCGCACCAGGTCGGCGTCCATCGTCTGCATCCCGACCGCGCCCGAGGTCTGCACGGCAGCGTAGATCTGGTGCGTCTTGCCCTCGCGGATCAAGTTGCGGATCGCCGGCGTTGGAACCAGGACCTCGGTGGCGACGACGCGGCCCATTCCGTCGGCGGTCGGCAGCAGCTGCTGGGTGACGATGCCCTGCAGGGCGATCGAGAGCTGGGTGCGGACCTGGCCCTGCTGCTCAGGCGGGAAGACGTCGATGATCCGGTCGACCGTCTGCGCGGTCGACTGGGTGTGCAGGGTGGCGAAGACGAGGTGGCCGGTCTCGGCCGCGGTCAGCGCCGTGGAGATCGTCTCCAGGTCGCGCATCTCGCCGACCAGGATCACGTCGGGGTCCTCTCGCAGGGCGGCACGCAGGCCGAGGGCGAAGTCGGGGGCGTCGGAGCCCACCTCGCGCTGATTGACGATCGAGCGTTTGTGCTGGTGCAGGAACTCGATCGGGTCCTCGATCGTCAGGATGTGGTCCTGGCGCTCCTGGTTGATCACGTCGATCATCGCCGCCAGGGTCGTGCTCTTGCCCGAGCCGGTCGGACCGGTGACGAGCACGAAGCCGCGCGGTTTGGCAGCCAGCTCGCGCAGAACCTGCGGCACGCCGAGCGAGTCGAGGCCGGGGATCTCCTGCGGCACGAGGCGGAACGCCGCGCTGACCGAGCCGCGCTGGAAGAAGCAGTTGACGCGGAAGCGGGCGACGTTTGGGATCGCGTAGGCGAAGTCGAGCTGTTTGCCGGTCTCGAAGCGTTTGCGCTGGTCGTCGTTGAGGATGCTGTAGATGACCTCGCGCGTCTCCTGGCCGGAGAGCGCGTCGAAGCCCTCCATCGGAATGATCTTGCCCTTCTCGCGCATCGCCGGCGGAGAGCCCGCGGTGAGATGCACGTCTGAAGCGCTCACTTCGACCATGCGGCGAAGAACCTCTGAGAAGTCGAAGTCCATGGTCACCTAGATCGACCTCCCGGGCCCATGCCTTTAGGCCGTGACACGGAGCACCTCCTCGAGGCTCGTCAGGCCGCTGCGGATCTTGGTGATGCCGTCCTCGCGCAGGGTGAGCATGCCCTCGTCGCGGGCCGCGGTGGCAATCTCCGCCTCCGGTGCCTGGGCGACGGCCATTTCCTTGATCCGCTCGCTCATCTGCATCACCGAGTAGAGACCGATGCGGCCTTTGTAGCCGCTCTGGTTGCAGCGCGAGCAGCCGACCGGCTCGTAGGCCTCCAGCTCGGCACCGACCCGGATGTCGGCGTCGGCGAGCGCCTGCGGCGGCACAATCACGCGCCGCTTGCAGTGGGTGCAGAGCTTGCGGGCGAGCCGCTGGGCGACCACGCAGTCGACGGCCGAGGCGATCATGAAGGCCTCGATCCCCATCTTGGTCAGGCGGATGATCGCGCCGGGGGCGTCGTTGGTGTGCAGGGTGGTCAGCATCATGTGGCCGGTCAGTGCCGCCTCGATCGCGATCCGCGCCGTCTCGCCGTCGCGGATCTCGCCGACCATGACGATGTCGGGGTCGGCGCGCAGCATCGAGCGCAAGCCGGTGGCGAAGTCGAGCCCCGCCTTGCGGTTGACGTTGATCTGGTTGATGCCAGAGAGCCGGTACTCGACCGGGTCCTCGATCGTGATGATGTTCTTCTCGACTTCGTTCAGCTCCTGCAGCGCCGCGTAGAGGGTCGTCGACTTGCCCGAGCCGGTCGGGCCGGTCACCAGCACCGCGCCGTAGGCCTGCTTGAAGGCGTCCTGGAAGCGTTCCCGCGCCGTGCCGTCCATGCCCAGTTCGTCGAGGCCGATCTGGGCGTTGTCCTTGTCGAGGATGCGAATCGTCGCCCCCTCGCCGCGCTGGGTCGGCAGGGTGGTGACGCGCAGGTCCACGCGGCGGTCCTCGACAGTGACGCTGACCCGGCCGTCCTGCGGAACCCGCTTCTCGGCGATGTTGAGGTCGCTCATGATCTTCACCCGGGAGACGACCGCGTTGATCATCCGCTTCGGCACGTGAGCCGCCTCGCGCAGCACGCCGTCGATCCGGAAGCGGACTCGCATCTCCCCCTCGTCGGGCTCGAAGTGGACGTCGGAGGCCCCCTCACCCACCGCCTGGCCGAGGATGCTGTAGACGAGCTTGATCACCGGCGCGTCTTCGGCGCTGACCTCGATGTCGGCGACTTCGGCGAGCTCGTCTTCCTCCGCCGCTTCGCCTTCGGTGACCGCCTCGCTGACGGCGCTCTGCAGCGTGTTGAGCCGACCGATCAGCGCCTCGATGTCCTCCTCGGCGGCCACCGCGACGCGGCAGTCGAGCGCGGTGGCGATCTGGATGTCGTCGACCGCCAGCACGTTGGTCGGGTCGGCCATCGCGACCAGCAGCGTCTCCTTGTTGACGAAGCCGACCGGCAGGGCGCGGTAGCGGCGCGCCGTGTTGACCGAGATCAGGTTGGCGGCGGCCATGTTGACCTGGTAGGAGGAGAGGTTGACGTGGTCGAGGCCGTAGCGCTCAGCAACGGCACGGGAGAGCTGTTCGGCGGTGATCGCCCCCTGCTCGACCAGCAGGCGCTCGGGGGGCCGGGCGGCGGTGCGGGCAGCCTCGATCGCCTGCCGGGCGACCTCGTCGGAGACGAAGCCGAGGTCGACGAGGACGTCGGTGACGAAACCGCTGGAGCGGCCGCGGGCCTGCGGCGGGGTGAGGCCTTGCGTGCCGCCCTCCTGCGGATCGAGCGCCGGCGCAGTCGAGTCGCCGGAGTCGGGGACCGGACGCAGATGGCTCGGGAAGTCCCGCTCGTCCACGTTCGCCTAAGGGTGGTAGTTGACGGTGCGGCCCTTGTAGCCGGCGTCGACGACGGCCTGGACGACGCTCTGCGGGCTCTGGAACCCGTAGCTGACCGAGGCGACCGGGATGCTCTTGCCGAGCTTCTTCGGCCGCAGCACGACCAGCGCCGGAACGCGATCGACGGCGACGCCCTGGGCGATCGCGGCGTAGCGGGAGATGCGACCGGCGGGGACGACGAAGGTGACGACGCCGGGCAGCGCCTGCAGGGGTTTGACCGCGCGTTCAACGAGGTGGTCGTCGATGCCGCCGTTGCGGACGAAGAGGAGGGCGACGGTCTGGTTGGCGTTGAAGGCTCGGGTAACGGCGGGCGGGGGCGGCGGTGCGGCCGCGGCGGCGCCGGGACGCAACGCCGGCACCGAGCCGGGGGCGGCGGCTTCTCCGGCCGCTTCGATCGCGCCTTCCACCGCGGCGCCGGGAGTGGCCCCCGTGGCGGTCCCGGCGTCCGTGCCGGCGACGCCCACGGTCGCTTCGGTCGCGCCAGCGCCCGATTCTTCTTCTTCGCCGCCTCCGCTCGTTGAGATGAAGAAGAAGACGGCACCGAGCAGCAGCACGCCGATGACGGCCATCTGCACGATTGGGTTGCTGTTGAGCTGCTCCCTCATCTGTTCGCTTATTAGCTCGGCAGCGGAGACTGCGGGCTTGAGTTCCGGCACGGCTCTGGCTGTGAAACTCTGATAGTTCTCAAATCCAGCCAATCAGTGTCATAATTGCGGCGTGGCTGGATTGGAGGCCACCGGCAGTGGGTTCCGAGCGCGTGCAGGGACGCTGACGCTGCTCTACATGACCAGCGTGATGCCGTCTGAGGCGCTGCTCGAGATGCTGGAGCGTGCCCTCCAGGGCGGTCTGCTGGGGCCGATCGAAGGCGACGTGTCGCAGGAGGAAATGCGCGAACGACACGAGGCCGAACTCGAGAGGTACTGGGGAGACGACGAGGAGGAGCTCGCTGACGAGGAGGACGACGATGAGGACGAGCTACTCGCTGACCAGGACGACGACGTCGGAGAGGAGCATGAGGGCGCCGGGGCGACCATCGACGCCGCCGGTCTCGCCGACACCGAACCCGTCTACACGGCCTCGCCCAAGGGCGTCCAGTCCCTCTACGTCGCATCGCTTCTGCAGCGCTGGTTGCGCAACTGCCCAGAGGGACCGCTGGAGATAGGACCAGAGGGCGGCGAAGCCATGGCCTCGCTCATCTGCTGCTGGTCGGCCACGGTCATCCACGCCCTCGCCAGGGAACCGCTGACGCTGACGGAGCTGGACCGCGCGGTCGCCCCGATCGAGGATCGCGACGTCGTGGAGGAACACGTCGAGGCGATGGCGAGAGTCGGTCACGTCGAAATCCTTACCGGTGGCGGCGATACGCGCTACGCGCTGACCGACTGGCTGCGCGAAGGTATAGCTCCACTTGCCGCGGCTGCGCGGATGGAGGTCCACTATCCGGAAGACGGGATCGCGCCTCCCGACATCCTCGACGTCGAATCGGCATTCCAGCTCGTCCTGCCGCTGTTGAGGCTGCCGCCCGACCTGCGGGGCTCGTGCGCCCTTGGCGTGAGATTACCCGCTGAACGGCCGCTGCTGGTGGGAGCGACGGCGCATGTTCGACCGTGGTCGCGTCGTCAGCTCCTCGACGCTGCTGGAAGAGGATCCGCGGACGTGGGCAACCGGGACTCCCCGCGACTGGCTCGACACCCTCGTTGACCCGAGCGCCGGGCAGATCGAGGTCGGCGGCGACATCCGCCTCGCCAAAGCGCTGATCGCAAGCCTGCACGAAAAGCTGTTCGCGCGGGTGGGCCTGTATGGCCAACCCGGCGGCTAGGCAGCGCACGAGGCAGCGCTGCCCGTGGGGCTGAGTGCCCACATTGCGCTAACAACACTGACTAATGATAGGGTGAGCCTGCTCGACTGCGGTGGGAGGTGGTCGTTTGGCAGCAAACAGACGCAACGGCGGAGGGAACCCGCCACGCCCCGGGGCCGCGACCCTGGAGCTCTTGGCGAATCCGCTTAACGCGACGCTCCTGAAACAGCTTTCAGAGGGGCCAAAGCGCCTTGCCGAGCTGCGCCGCGACGGCGCCCCCGCCCCGCAAACGACGGTGCGCTCCCACCTCAGAGGACTGGAAGCGGCTGAACTGACGGCCCTGCAGCCCCGCGATGGATCCCAGAGAGTGACCGAGTGGGCCCTGACGGACACAGGACGCGACATTCTCGATGTTGCAAGGGCCCTCGATCGCTGGCTTAACGACTCGCCGGAGGGATCGGTGCAGCTCGGCAGCGATGCGGGCAAAATGGCGATAACAGCGCTCGTCGGCGGCTGGTCCTCGACGATCCTCTGCCTCCTCGCCGCCGGCCCCATGTCGCTCACCGAACTGGCAGAATGCATCAGCTTGATCAGTTACCCCTCGCTGGAGCGACGGCTGTCGGCGATGCGCCTCGCCGGGCAGCTGCAAACGGCCTCTTCAAGCGGTAGCAAAGGCACCCCTTACGAGGTCACGGAGTGGCTACAGCAGGGCGTCGCCCCACTCGCCGCCGCGGTGCGCTGGGAGTACACGCACCGCCCGAATCAAACCGTCCCGCTGACCCGCTCCGACACCGAGGCCGCCTTCTTGCTTGCTCTCCCCCTACTGCAAGCGCAGGACAACCTGAGCGGCACTTGCCGCCTGGGGGTGCAGGTTGACGACGAGCAGGGAAGCCACAGCGGGGCGATCGCCCGGGTCGAGCAGGGCAAGGTGGTCTTCTGCGCTACGAGCCTCGAGGACAAAAGCGATTCCTGGGCGACAGGTTCTCCCCCGGACTGGGCCTATGCGATGCTCGAGGCCAGGACCGACCGCCTCGAACTGGATGGGGACAGAAAGCTCGCCAATGGCTTGGTCGAGGGCCTGCACCGGGCAATGTTTGGCAACGGTACGCGGGCTGCTTTGGTGAATTGAGGCCTCTCTTCAGACTCTGAGCTTGACGGCGATAAGAAGCTCGCGGCCGGTCTCGTCGATTTAGCGTTCCTCGGAACTCCGAAAGTTCCGAGATAAGGCGTTTCTTGTAATACTCTAGTTGGCTTGACTGATCGCTCGGTTAACGGGAAGGGGAGCGGCGTCCGTTGCGGGACGCGCACCCTCCTGCTGTTGGCCACGTCCATCAATGGGACCATCCTGCAGGCCCTCGCCGACGGCCCGCGGCCACTGACCGAGCTGCGCCACGCCTGCGGCTCACCGGCGCAAACGACCCTCCGTGCCCACCTCAAAGAGCTCGAGGAGGCAGGGGCGGTCGACCGTCACAGGCGCAATCGCTTTCCCGGGGCGATCGAATGCGAGCTGACCCCGGCCGGCCGCGATCTTCTCTTCGTCATCAAGACGGTCGAGCGCTGGCTGCGAACATTTCCGGACGGGCCGCTGAGCTTCGGCAGCAACCCGGCGAAGGCAGCACTGAGGGCCCTCGTTCGACGGCTGGGACTCGACCATGCTGCGCCTCCTCGCCGCCCGTCCCCTCTCGCTAACCGAGCTCGACAGCATCATCGAGTCGCTCAGCTATCCGACCTTGCAGCGGCGACTGGGCGCGATGCGGCTCGCCGAGCTGGTGCAGCCGTGCCCCGAGCACGGCAACGGCACCAACCCCTACAAGGTGACGCGGTGGTTGCGGCAGGGCATCGCGCCGCTGGCTGCGGCCACGCACTGGGAGCGCCGCCACCTCTCAAGCGAGACGGCGCCGATCATGCCGATCGACGCCGAGACCGGCTTTCTGCTTGTCCTGCCGCTGTTGCGCCTGCCGAGCGAGCTGAGCGGCTCCTGTCGCCTGGGCGTCGAGATGGTCAGAGGCACGGAGCGCCGCGTGGCGGGCGTCGTCGCCGGCGTCGAGGAGGGCAGGATTCGCACCTGCTCCGTGCGCCTCAACCGCCAGAGCGCCGACGCGTGGGCAATCGGCCCGGCCAGCGCCTGGCTGCACGCGGTGATCGCGGCCGACCTGGACGGCCTCGAGCTGGCTGGTGACCAGCGGCTGGCCCGCGCCCTCGTTGACGGGCTTCACGCCACCCTCTTCCCGGGACGCGTACCGGTATAGACCATCTCTGGGCGCGTAGCGCCCTCCGCCGGCGCTAGGTGCTACCCAGAGTTTCAATCGGCTCGAGACGCGACTGCCGCAGGACGCAGTCGTCGAGGCCGTAGCGCTCGGCCCCCGCGTTGTATTCCTCGAAGTGCGGCAATATTTCCGCGACCGAGTGGGCGCGCCAGCGGTTCTTCCAGCCGAGCTCCACGGCGATCTGGAACGGCCCAATGATTTTTTCGATCGCCCTCTCCTCACCCCTGGGGGCTCCGACGATTCGGAATTCGTCGAAGATGTGGAAGTCAATTCCCGCCAGGAAGGAGAGCGGGACCGCTTCTTCGAAGCGTTTGCGCTCGCCCAGCTTCGGGTCTTGGGTGCCGGTATAGACATCCCAGTTGTCGATCACCGTGACCCACGCCTCGCGGCACTCTTTGTTCATCTTCTTGATGAACTGCGCCTTCGTGAGCGAGGCGGTGCTCATAGTCGTGCTTGCTTCTGGATCGTAGGTTTCGGCAGCGTTCGCGGAATTCCCATTCGAGCTACCGCCGTTGTCGCCGCCGCAGCCGACGACGACCACAGCGATCGCGATCGCGGTCAGCAACCGCAACACATGGCGTTTAATCGATCTCCCCTTCGTAATGGGGCGAAAGAATAAGCGATTCGCGTTCGTGGCGTGGCGCTACCCGTACGGGAGCTCTCCCGTGTCGTGCAGCTCGTGCCGCAGCGAGTTGATCACCGCGCCGGCCAGCAGCGCCAGGCTGAGCAGGTAGAACCAGAGCAGGGCGATGAGGACGAAGCCCGCGGTCGTCCCCAGCTGGGAGAGGCTTGAGACGTTGGAGAGATAGAAGGGGAAAGCCCAGTTGGCGATACCGACGGTGACGGTGACGAACAGCGCCCCCGGCCAGACGTCCCGCCACGGCATGTGCCCTTTCGGCACCGCCCAGAAGATCACGCAGCAGATTCCAAAGGTGCCGATCAGTGCGGCCCCCAACAGCAGCAGGGTGTCGATCGCCTTGATGTCGGAGAGGCCGAGCGGCAGCCGGTCGGTGCCGGAGACCAGTGCAGCCTCCATCGTCGGCAGCAGGATGCTGGCAGCTATCAAGAGTAGGACGACGACCAGCATCGTGAAGGAGAAGCGCTTCTGCTCGACCCAGCCGCGGCACTCGACGTGGTAGATGCGGCAGAAGGCGGTGTCCATCGCCCCCCAAAAAGAGGCGCCGATCCAGAGCGAGCCGAAGAAGGCAGCGATCCCGATCGTCGTCGAGTTGTCCTCGATCCGGTCCAGCACGTCGCTCAGCGTCCCCTGCTCGACGTTGGGGAAGAGGCGCTGCAAGTCGTCCACGACTCCGGCCTCCACCCCGCCGATCTTCAGCACCTGGCCGAAGACGAAGAGGACGAGCAGCGCGAAGGGGAAGACCGCGAGCATCAAGTTGTAGGCGACCATCGCCGAGAGTCCGGTGACGTTCTCGCGGTAGGCGCGATTCCAGAAGGCCTGCAGCCAGGGCCGTATATGCCGGATCCGCTCAGGCATTGACTTCAGAAACTGAAGCGCCTATCATGGATCTCCGCCTGATTGGGCGCGTAGTAGTAGCGGTAAAGAAAGGGGCCGCCTTTGCCGGTCCCTTTTTATGCTGGTCGCGACTTTTCGTCCCCTGCGGCCTTTCATCCGTAGAGGACTTAACCATCTAGCGCAGAGGAACGGGTGCAGACAAGATGCTGGTAGCAGAGCTTCAGGAGCTCGAGGAGGTCAAAGGGCTGATCCATCGCGGTCAGCAGCTCGGCGTGCTCACTTTCGGCGACATCGCCTCGGCGGTCTCAGAGGTCAACCTCGACGAGTCCGACGTCGAGGACCTCTACGGGCACATCGAGAAGCAGGGAATCGAGCTGGTCGAGGACATGGACCCGGCCCAGAAAGCGGCCGCGGACGCGATGCCCGCCGACACCGGCCGCAAAGGCCGGCGGCGCTCCAAACAGGCGCTCGACCTGAAACCCGACATGACGACGGACAGCCTGCAGCTGTTCCTCAAGGACATCGGCAAAGTCCGCCTGCTGACCGCCCAGGAGGAGGTCGAACTCGCCAAGCGGATCGAGCGCGGCGACCTCGACGCGAAGCAGAAAATGGTCGAGTCCAATCTGCGCCTGGTCGTCTCGATCGCCAAGAACTACCGCAACCAAGGCCTCCCCTTCCTCGACCTGATCCAGGAGGGGACGCTGGGCCTGGTGCGGGCGGCGGAGAAGTTCGACTACCGCAAGGGCTTCAAGTTTTCAACCTACGCGACCTGGTGGATCCGCCAGGCGATCGCCCGTGCCCTAGCCGACAAGGCAAGGACGATCCGCATCCCGGTCCACGTGGTCGAGAAGCTGAACAAGATCGGCCGCGCCGAGCGCAAGCTGGTCACCGAGCTCGGTCGCGAGCCGACCCCGGAGGAGATCGCCGAGGTGACCGGAATCGACCCCGAGGAGGTCGACTCGATCAAGCGCTCCGCCCAGGCCCCGGTCTCGCTCGAGAAGCCGGTCGGCGACGAGGAGGAGTCGGAGTTCGGCCAGTTCATCGCCGACGAGAAGGCCGAGTCGCCCTTCGACCGGGCCGCCGACCTGCTGACCAAAGAGGCGCTGAAGGAGGCGCTAGAGAACCTCTCCTACCGCGAGCGCCGCGTGCTCGAACTGCGCTACGGCTTGGGAGGCGAGCACCCCCGCACCCTCGACGAGGTCGGCCGCACCTTCAACGTCACCCGCGAGCGGATCCGCCAGATCGAGAACCAGAGCCTCAAAAAGCTCCAGCAGTTGGGCGAAGCGCAGAAACTGCGCGAAGTTACGTGAAAAGCTCCGCAGAAGGCGGCAATTAGGGACGCTTTCTTCCACATCTCGGTACGCTATTGCAGATCAACGGCGAGGAGAGAAGCAGCGTTGCAAACCCGACCATCGGCGAGAGCGATCTCGCCGTCAAAGTCGCGACTCCCAACGACGATCATCCGTGGAAGGAGTTCTACGATGCCACGGCCAGAATATTCGGCGCGGATCCCTTCCCCTTCATGAACCTTGGATTCGCGGACGTAGACGTCGAGCTAACCGACCCTGAAATCGCCGAGCGACTCTCGGAGCGACTATACGACAAGGTGCTCTGCCACATCGACCTAACCGGTCGCGTGATGCTCGAGGTGGGTTGCGGCCGCGGGGGCGGGTGTGCGCATATAGCCCGCACTCACGGACCGAAGGCGGTTATTGGAGTTGATCTTAATGAGCTGCTCGTTCGGCACTGCATTGAGGCTCACGACGAGCCTGGTATCTCCTTCATACGGGGCGACGCCTGCCGACTGCCAATCGCCGACGGGAGCGTAGACGCTGTCGTCAACGTGGAGTCTTCGCACTGCTATTCCTCGCGCCTCACTTTCTTCGAAGAGGTTGCACGCGTGCTGCGGCCCGGCGGCCGATTCGGGTTCGCGGATTTCCTCGTGCGCGACAAATCGACCAATTCGCCAGAGGCGATCGAGCGCTACCTCCGCGCTGCGGGCCTGGCTTCACTCGCCGCCGAAGACATAGCACCGGGGGTGCTGGCCGCCAGAAACCTTGCTTCGTCATCCCTTGCGCTGCGAGCTCGGCTCGAGTCCGCGCTGCCGAATCCCAAGGTTGTCGCATGGTGGGCAAAGGTCTACTTCATGCATGGTTCCCCGCTCTACGACTTGCTTCGGAGCGGAGAGATCGCCTACTGGTGCTGGACCGCAGAAAAAGCGCCTGCCTGACGCGACGGCAAACGCTGCTCATCGAAGGTTCGTCGATGAAACGCACAGGCGGCACAGCGAGCCAAAATTGCTTATCCTTTCTCAATTATCCGTTGGACATCGATCAATTTGGTTTTTTGCCTCATAGCGCCGGTCGCGCTGCTCGTTGGCTGCGGAAACGAGGGCTCCAGCAAGGAAAGCCAGGGCGCCTACGACGTCGAAGCGAGCACGACGATGGCCGTTGCCAAGCCCCCGCTCAGCAAAGCCCAATTCGTCTACCGGATTAACAAGATCTGCCGCCAGGTCTGGCCAATCGTCTACAGTAACTGGAAGGAATACACTGCTGGCCAGGGCCGGAAACTGAGCGAGAGAGAGCGGTTCGAGGATGCGGTCCGCGTCTCCCTGCTGGCCGGGATCGTCCTCTACATCTTCGACAACGTTCGGCAAACGGGAGCGCCCGCGGGAGAGGAGGGTGAGATCGAAAAGATCATCGGCCCTTTCCAGGCCGCCGTCGAGCTCGGCTGGAAGGAACGCTGGCGAGCCCATTCGATCGCCGACATTCTCCCGCATTTCGTCACCTACACCCAGCGCGCCCGCCGCTATGGCCTCGACGATTGCCTCGTTGACCAAACACACCTCCAGCCGATCGAGGATTCGAGCCCTGCCAAGTAGTCTTTCGGTACCATCACCAAGAAAAGAAGGGCGGAGCCGGGAGCGCTTCCGGCTTCCGCCCTTTTGAGGCCTGTCCGCCTTGCTTCAGTCGCTGATTGAGACTTCGATTTGTTTGCCTATCGAGTTGAGCCCTATGATTGTCACATTGGTGTGGAGTTCGGCGGTTTTGGTATGGCCGAGGCAGGTGTTATTCGCTGTGATTCCTTTGATCACCCCTTTGATCCTGATGTGGCCGCCCGCTTCGTTGGTGGCGTGCGCGCCGGTCAAGCCTTTTTGCGGTGGAACAGTGGTCGGACATATGGTCCCGATCTGGATGCCCGCGACACCAGTAGGACAAACAATGTCGGTTTTGAAACTGTATGTACCGGCACTGACTGTTGTGAAATCATAGAAGTCGTAGTCGCAGCCTTTTCTGTCTACCGGCAGGTTGCAATTCGTGTAGTGCGGCGTGACTGTGACTGATTTTTCACCAGAGGTAAGCAGCTGGTGTTTGCTGCCTGCCTGTGTTTGCGCCGTGGTCAGTGTATTGTGGCCTGTGTAGTGGTCCGTGCATTCGATGGTACCGCCGTACGCTGTGAAGGCGTTCGGGGCTCCTGCTTCCGTTATCTCCGAGCCTGTCAGTGTCACGTTTTCATTCGCTTTGATCATGCCTTCAGTTTGTGCTGAGGCGGTCGCCGCCGTCACGGCGCTCAGCGCCAGGGTTGCCATCACGGCAAGTCCCAGGGTCTTGAGAATGCGAGTCATTTTTCTTTTCCTTTCATCGATTTGCCGGTCCGCGCCAAACGCGGCCCAACATCCAAGGGGACGAGGAAGCTATAGCTATGCGGTCACGCTATAGTCAAGAATTACTTCGCGATCCAGGGCGGACCCCCCGCTTAGGGCGCTTTCTCCTGTAAATCTCAGGGAGCGATGAGCGCGTGCGCGGATCGGCGCGTGCGCGGATCGGCGCGCATGGACATCCGAGGAGAGAGCGCGGGAGCCGGGGTTTATCCCCTGATTCCGCGGGCGCAGGAAGACAACCCGTACGCACGGAGGAGCCTGCCGGGCTTGGCGAAGCGCCGTTCGGCCAACTCGACCGACCGGATCCTCCAGTGAGCCGCGACGTTGTCCAGCGCCCTCTGCTGCATGCTGAGCATTCTCTCGATGCGCCGCTCCTCTCCTGGTGGGGCATCGAGTTCGCGCAGCTGGGAGATCTCTACTTCAATCGCTGGTAGGAAGAAGAAATGGATTGGGCTCGCATAGGAGCCCGGCCTTTCGCCCACATGGAGGCGTTCATAGGAGGCCATTTCCTCCTTGAGGCCACGCTTCTGGCGCTCGCAGATAGCGTTCCCTCGCCGCAGGAACTCCCTCTTGTCAACGGTCAACGCGCTCGAGGTATCGTCCTCGCCGCCGCAGGCGGCCATCCCGCCCGTCAGCGCCATGGCGACGAGCATCGCTGCGACTCTTCGAGTCAGGACCTCCTCCTATCGCACCAGGCGGTGCGAGCTGCGCGTTGCATTTCGCTTCTTGCCGCACTGCGGTCTCACAGCCGGCCGTTGCGTGGAGCGCTTGCCGCTCTGGGCTGCGAGGTGGATGATGGCGCGGTTCTTTGAGGCGCAGAGGTTGCGCGAGTTGACGAAGAGGCCCTTGTCTCCGCCCTGCATGGAGATCACCACTTTGGCGATCGGCGCGTCGGGGAGCTCGGTGGCGGCAGCGCGCAGGCCGCCGCGGATCGAGTCGATCCGCACCACCGCTTCGAAGTCGACGAGGCCGTGCAGATCAAAGACTAGGTCGGGTAGCTCGTTGTCGGAGCTGCGCAGATAGGCGGGGCCTTCCAGCGGCTCGGAGAGCAGCGGCGTGAAGGCGCGCACCCGGCCGTAGACCGAGCCCGCCGGGCAGTTGTCGGCGGCGAACTGCACGCGAGTGCAGATGGTGCGGAAGTGGGACTGGTCGATGAAGGCAGAGCGCGGGAAGCGCACCAAGACGCGGGAGCTGTTGGCGTCCCCTGGCCTTGGCCTGAAGACGGTGCGAAGCGCCGGGTGGGCGCCGCGCCTGGTTCCGCCCTTCAGCTTCAGCGAGAGGCGCGGCCTGTAGCGGAGGGCGGCGCAGCCGGCGGCCTGGTAGCGCGAGGAGCGGGCCACCGGGGAGTCATCGAGGACGCTGAACGGGTTGACCCCGCCACCCCAGATCAGCGCCCTGGTCGCCATCGGCTCGCAGGAGGTCGGGTTGAGCGTGAAGGCGGGGCGGTCAACGTGCACCTGGATGTCGCGCACCCGCAGCGGGATGCCGGCGAGGATGTGGGGGATCGGCTGGGAGCGGGCGCCATCGGCGCTGACCTCGCCGCTGCGCGGGTCAACGAGAAGCGCCTGGCGCACGACCACGGTGCCGACGTCGAAGGGGCCGGCCACCGCTGGCACGATCGCCACCGCCGAGAGCGGCGCTCCGCCGAAGCGCCCGGCCAGGTAGACCGTACCCGGCACATAGGTGAGCTGGGAGCCGACACCGGCGCCGGTCAGTACCCGGCCGATCCGCGAATTGGCCGGGCAGGAGGGGTT
Organism: uncultured Solirubrobacterales bacterium; assembly: GCA_963844395.1. Taxonomy (GTDB): domain Bacteria; phylum Actinomycetota; class Thermoleophilia; order Solirubrobacterales; family 70-9; genus VRUE01. The sequence continues at coordinate 686,698 of CAWJNX010000001.1, forward strand.
GGCCAACTCGGCGCGGCCGGTCTTGGCGTCGGCGCGGGCGATCTGGATGTCGGTGCAGCGCGAGACGCCCGCCAACTTCGCCAGCACCCCCTTGGGCAGGGTAGCGTCGAAACGGGTCAGGTCCTGGTCGCCGTCGCGGCGGGTGAGCCGCATCGAGAAGGGACTGAAGGCGCCGGCGGCGTTGCTGGCAGAGCCTGCCTCAAAGCCGGGCGCAAAGGGCTGCGTCCCGCCGGGCGGGCAGGGACCTTCGCCGGGACCGGAGACGATCTGAAAGGTCGAGGTATCGACGATCGGCGGCCGACCCGACCAGGGGGTGAGCTCGGCCTTGACTGCGTGGGTGCCGCAGGTGGGCGGGGTGACAAGCGGGCTGCGGGCGCCCTCGCGGAACTTCAGCTTGAAGCTCGAGAAGGGCAGCTGGGGGATCTCCTCGGTGGTCGAGATCAGCTGGCCGGTCTCCGGGTCGGGCTCGACCTTGACCGGCTGCTTGACGAGGATCCCCAGCGTGGGGTTCTTAAGCACGATGTAGAAGGCGATCAGGGAGTCACCGGCGAGGTTGGCGTAGGGTTCGGCCTGGTAGAGGGCACCGGGCACCGCCTCCGCAACCAGCGGGCTCTCGACCTCGATCGTGCCGATCTTTGAAGCCTGCGGGCAGCCCTCTCCGGGCGCCGAGGAGAGCGTCTCGCGCTCGAGATCGGCCTCGCTGCAGACCTCGAGCCCTTCAGCGAGCGAGGGATTGGCGGTCATGCCCTCGGGCAGGGTGATGACCGCCTTGCGGATGTGTGACTGCGCGAGGCCGTCGACCGAGGTTAGCCCCGGGTCGTCGACCTCCAGTGAGAAGTCGAGGCCGGTCGGGCTCTCCGCCGCCAGGTTGGTCGGCTGGGCACCGATCGAGGGGCTGAAGCCAAGTTTGTCGCAGCCGGTGAACGGCTGGGGGTTGCCGGCGGCATCGTGGGTGAGGACCGAGCCCGAGTCGCGCTCTCCTTCCCAGGAGAGCGCCTCAAAGCTCGAGCGCAGCGGCTCGCCGCAATAGGTGGGCAGGGTGAGGAAGGGCTTCTCGCGCTCGGGAACCGGGCAGGTTCCCCCCGTGCTCGCGAACTCGTAGGCCGCGACGTCGTCGAAGGGGGTGTTGCTGGGATCGTCTGGGCGCAAACAATCGCCCCGCAGATCATCGTGAGCTTCGTTCGCGGGGTCGCTCCACAGCTCGGTCTTTGAGCCGAAGACGTCGAGCAGCTGCGGGGTGTTGCGCGAGGCGGCGAGGCCGTTATGGGGCGGCTCTTGGTTGAGGGTAACGTCGACGACGATGTTCGCGGTTTTGTTCACGTTCCAGCCCAGCCGCAGCAGCGCCCCCGGCGGCGGGGTCAAGGTGAAAACGGGCGAAGCGAACCAGCCCAAACCCTTGATGGCGCCAGCGGTGACGCCGACCTGGGGCTCGATCGGGCACTCGCCGTTCTGCAGAAAGTCCAGGGTCGAGCAGCGCGGGTAGGCGGTGGTGTCGCCGACCAGGCCCGGCACCTGCCCAATGAGGATGTCCTTGATCCGCCCGTCGCTGAAGGGTTCGCCTTCGCGTTCTTCGAAGCCCAGCCCGAAGCTGACGTTCAGATCAAAGGAGTGCGAGCCGGCCTGGGTGGCCGTCGTGCCGTCCGGTTCGGTGAAGGCGACATCGAAGTCGCGGACGTCGAAGGCCGCCGGCGCCGGCGCGGCGCCGATCGCGAGCGCCGCGACGCAGACGACGGTCAGCTTTGCGAGACGCGCCCTCATCGTGCCGGCCCCCGGTTGGCACGCCGACAGCGTTTCGCCTTGCGGGCCGCTTTGCGGGCCTGCTTTGCCGAACGCCCCGCCTCGCGGCTGAGACGCTTCGCCACGACGGCGTCGTGCGCCTGCTTGGCCGCTCGCTCGGCTCGCTTGGCGTGCCGTGAGAGCTGGGCGGCGCGTTTGGCGAGCGAGCGGCAATTGCGCGAGGGCGCCTCGTTGCCGGGACCCCGGAAGGTGACGGAGCCGGGGCTCTGGAACTGCGGCGGCGGCGGCGGGCTCTGGCAGGATTCGCCTTCGCACACAGAGGTCTGCACGGGCGGCGGGAAGCCGCCACCTACCCTGGCGTCGTAGAGGTCGATCGAGCCGGGATCCTGGGCCAGTAGGCTACGCTCGGTGGTGAAGAAGATGTCTGAGCCGTCGGGGGTTGCTTCGGAGAACTCCGATTCAAGGGGGCTGTCACCCGAGGAGATCAGGTAGACGCAGCCACCATTCTGGGGGAAGTAGTTTCCGGCGTCTTCCTCGCAGCTGCCCGTCCCCAGCGTCTCCCACTCATAGACGTCCTGGGTGCCGTTGGTGTCGCCGGGCACCAACGCGTCGTTTGAGTTGAAGAAGATCCGCGAGCCGTCGTGGGCGACCACGTTTGACTCGTGGGTGGGGTGTTCCCAGGTCGGGATCCAGGCAGCGGCGATCACTTTCGGGAAATGCTGTACAGCAAAGGGGGGGTTATAGGGTTCGGTCATCTCCCGCGTCATCGGCCGCGCGCCGCTCGGGTTACACGAGACGCACAGCAGCTCTCCCCCCACCTCGTAGGTGAAGACCTCCACCGCCGCCTTGCCGCTGGCGGTGTCGGTGTTGTCGAAGCCGGTCAGCGAGGCGCGCGAATTGAAGGCGATGCGGGCCCCGTCGGGGGTCACCCTGGTCGCCCGCAGCCACGGGTCGAGGGAGACGAGGTTGTAGGCGAGGTATTTGTCTACTTTCACCTCGGGTTCGGGCTCGCCGACGTCGCCCTCGACCAACATCCCGATGAAGGAAAACTCTCCCCCCTCGAACAGATAGAGGTTCGGCTCCCCTGCCTGTCCCGCCCCCGCCAGCGCCGCGCGCGAGACGAAGTAGATGCGGGAGAGGTCGTCGCTCGTCCCCGCCACGCCGATTACCTGGCCGGCGATAGGGCTCGATTCGCCCGTCGCCTCCTCGAACAGGTAGAGGTCCTGTCCTTCGGAGTAGAGCGCCGCAGAGCCGTCCTCGGCCCCCGCCCAGAAGAAGGCAGTGCCACCGGCCGCCGAGACCGGCACCGTGCAGGCTTTGGCCACCTCGCTGCATTCGCCGGCGACGATGCCCTGCTCGGGGTGCTGGCGCAGATAGATCCTGCGCGTGGGGTTCAAAGAGGTCCAGTAAACCCGCGAGCCGTCCGCCGAGATCGCGTTGTCGACGCCTTCTTTCCAGCCGCTCCCCACCGTCGCGTTGCCGGCGTCGGCGACTCCCATCCCGTCCCCCGGTGCCGGGTCGCCGCTGCTTCCGTCCGGCAGCACGCTGACCAGGTGGTTCTCGCCACCGAAGCGATCGTATACCTGGTTATCCCCATCGCCGGGAGCGGCTTCGGGGGTGAGGTTCCACTGAGCGACGAAGAGGGCATGGCGCGAGTCGTCGGAGATGCCGAGGACCGATCGCTGGTCGACATATTTGCTGGCGGGCTCGCCGGACGGCGCCGGCGCCGTGGTCAGCGCTTCCAGCTCGCCGGCCTGCGCCCCGCAGTTGCTGCGCCGGTAGAGGTTCACCGCCCCGTCCTGCGCCTCGGGCTCCAGCGCCGGCGTCTGCCAATCGATCAGCCAGGCGTCGCAGAGATCCGCCGAGAAGACCATGAATTCACGGAAAACGCCGATCGCGATCGAGCCCACTCGATCGCCCTCATAGCGGGGGTGGATCGCCTCGGTCGCCCAGCCTGCGCCCGCCTGGCGGGCGGCGACGTACTGGTTGAACATGAAGCTGCTCTGCGGGTCGGCAAAGGCCGGGAAGCGGGCGCTGAAGGCGATCTTCTCGCCGTCGGGGGAGGCTTGGATGAAACCGCCGGGATCCCCGGCCGCCACGCTTGAACCCCCTGAAACGCTTGACATGCCATTAACAACGTCGCCGCCGTTTTTGTCAACCGGGCTGACCATCTCATAGGCGCGACAGTCGGGCAGAGCGGCGGCGGGGCCGTCGCGCAGGGCCTGGTTCGGACAGGAGGCGTCATCGGGAGCGATCTGGCGCAGGGTGGTGAAGGCATGGGGTTCGCCCATGGCGGTCCCAACCGTGTTGGTGGCGACAAAGCGATAGCGATAGGCGGTGTCGGGCTGCAGGCCCGAGAGCGCTACGCTAACCGTGCTCGCTTCGCCGACCGTCGCGTCGGGGACAGGGACGCTAGTGGGGACGTTTGGCCCGCTGAAGCTGTCGCCATTGGCTTCGAAGACGGCCTGGGTCAGGTACTCGACGTGGTAGGTCGTTCCTTCTTCTTCGGGGCCGAAGCGCGCTTTGAGGACGGCATCGCCGAAGCCGACGCGACTTGCCCATTCGGCTTCGATGTTGGGAGGCTGTGGACCGTAGGCCCCATAGATGTCGATCCTGCTGCTTTCGCTCCGGGCGACGTAGGCGTGGGCGCCACCGAGCCAGGCGGCGGAGCTGGCGACAACGCCTTCCACCGCGCTGCCGGCTTCGATTGGATTGAGCGCGATCGCTTCGGCTTCCCCCGAGGCGTCGTACTCTTCGACGCGGTCTTCCTTGGCCGCCAGCACGTGGCCGTTGTCGGGGTCCACGGCGACGGTGACGTGGTCGCTGCCCAACAGGTACTTGAATTCGCCGCTGGTGGAGTTGATTTTCGAGAGATCCGGACTTACTTCGAAACCGCCGCCGGAGAGGATCAATCCCCAGCTATTGACAAATAGAAAGCCGGCAGTGGGGCCAGTGCCAGCGGCAAGGGTACAGGCCTCCGGGACGGCGAAGTTGGCGACGTTGTCGGCTTTAGTCGGTGGGTTGGCGGAGGGTACGAACTTGTGGACTTTGCCGCTGAAGTCGCCGACGTAGACCGTGCCTGCGGCATCGACAGCGACGCCGCAGGCTTCGCCGAAGGGGCCTTCGCTGGATTCGCTGAGCTGACCGAGGTGTTCGCCGCTGGAGGCGAAGATATCGATCAAGTGTTCCCCCGCATTGGTGACGTAAATATTGCCGGCGGTACCCCCCGCCGCACCTGGGGGCGCGACGGCAACCTGCACTTCGTTTGGTTGGACACTGAAGCCGAGGACACGACCGCTGGGGGTCGCGTCCGGCCCTTCCGTGCCGTCGATCACGTTACCGCCAAGAGCGGAGAAGGGATCCGGTTCGCCGTTGGGCTTGAAACGTTTGACCGTCCGCTGAAAGCCGGGGACATCGATCACGTAGAGGTCGCCCGTCGCCGCATCCACCGCGAGACCCTGGTCCTGCCCGAAGAGCGGCTGCTGGGTGGGGCCGAAGGGACCTTCGAACGGCCGTCGTTCAATGGCGCTCGCTGCCGGCGCCAAGAAGAGAGTCGCGATAAAAGCGACGATGCCAAGCGTGATTGCGTTCCTGATCCCCCTCAAAGCACTCTCCCTGATCTCTGCGTCGCTACGCGGCACCGGCTCTCCCTGCCGCCCATTGGCAGGACTGTATCGAAACGCTTCAGTCTTTGTCAAGGAATCTCTCGGTCCAGGCGCAACCTAAAAAAGCGGAACCGGGATTCGCTCCCGGTTCCGCCCATCGAGACCTGTCGGCCTTGCTTCAGTCGCTGAGCGAGACTTCGATTTGTTTGCCTTTCGAGTTGAGCCCTTTGACCGACACATTGGTGTGGAGTTCGGCCGTTGCGGTGTGACCGAGGCAGCTAGTTGCTGTGATGTTTTTGATCGTTCCTTTGATGATGATGACGCCGCCCGCCCCGTTGGTGGCGTGCGCGCCGGTCAAGCCGGTCTGCGGTGGGACTGTAACGGAACAGAAGGTCCCGATGTGGATCCCTGCGACTCCTTTAGGACATACGATGTTGACTGTGAAGCTATATGTTACAGGGGGAGGGGTACCTACTGTTGTGAAATCATCGAAGTCGTAATCGCAGCCTGTCATTTCTACCGGTGGATTACTGCAATTCGTGTAATGCGGGGTGATTGTGACCGATTTTTCACCAGAGACGAGCAGCTGGTGTTTGCTGCCTGATTCTGTTTGTGCCGTGGTCAGTGTTTTGTGGCCTGTGTAGTGATCCGTGCATTCGACGGTACCGCCGAATGCTGTAAAGGCGTTCGGGGCTCCTGCTTCAGTTATCTCCGAGCCTGTCAGTGTCACGTTTTCTTTCGCTGTGATCATGCCTTCTGTTTGTGCTGAGGCGGTCGCCGCTGCCACGGCGCTCAGCGCCAGGGTTGCCATCACGGCAAGTCCCAGGGTCTTGAGAGTGCGAGTCATCTTCTCTTCCTTTCATCGTTTGCCAGCTCCGCGCCGAACGCGGGGCCTGTCCCTCGGAAGGGAAGGGAATAGCTATAGCAGCACAACGGTGTTCTGATCAAGATTTCTTTTGTGATCTTAGATGGGGATGTTTCCGCCGTAACCGTCGTTCCATGCTTTTCGCTGGAAATCGCGAGTGAGCCTCCGCCACGCGCGCCAATCGGCACGCGTGGCGGAGGCGACTCACGAGGACGTCCCGGCCGGGATTACCGGCCCGAGGGCGCACGAGGACAGCCCGTAACCCAGCAACAGCCTTCCTGGCTTGGCGAAGCGCCTTTCGGCCTCCGACTCGTCGAAGGCTCAGCTGATGTCTCTGCTGCAACCGGTGAGTCCGTAGTCCAAGAGCACAAGGAATCTCTCGGTCCAGGCGCTACCTAAAAAGGGCGGAGCCGGGAATCGCTCCTCGGCTCCGCCCCTTTCGAGACCTGTCGGCCTTGCTTCAGTCGCTGAGCGAGACTTCGATTTGTTTGCCTTTCGAGTTGAGCCCTTTGACCGACACATTGGTATGGAGTTCGGCGGTTTCGGTGTGGCCGAGGCAGGGGTTGGTCGCTGTGATTTTGATCGTCCCTTTGATGATGATGACGCCGCCGGCCCCGTTGGTGGCGTGCGAGCCGGTCAAGCCGGGCTGCGGTGGGACAATGGTCGGACATATGGTCCCGATCTGGATGCCCGCGACACCGGTAGGACATACGATGTCGATTGTGAAGCTATATGTCACAGGGGGAGGGGTACCTACTGTTGTGAAATCATCGAAGTCGTAGTCGCAGCCTTTCGTGTCGACCGGCTGGGCGCAATTCGTGTAATGCGGGGTGATTGTGACCGATTTTTCACCAGAGACGAGCAGCTGGTGTTTGCTGCCTGCTTCTGTTTGTGCCCTGGTCAGTGTTTTGTGGCCTGTGTAGTGATCCACGCATTCGATCGTACCGCCGAACGCTGTCAAAGCGTTTGGGGCTCCTGCTTCAGTTATCTCCGAGCCTGTCAGTGTCACGTTTTCTTTCGCTGTGATCATGCCTTCTGTTTGTGCTGAGGCGGTCGCCGCTGCCACGGCGCTCAGCGCCAGGGTCGCCATCACGGCAAGTCCCAGGGTCTTGAGAGTGCGAGTCATCTTCTCTTCCTTTCATCGATTGCCAGCTCCGCGCCGAACGCGGGGCCTGTCCCTCGGAAGGGAAGGGAATAGCTATAGCAGCACAACGGTGTTCTGATCAAGATTTCTTTTGTGATCTTAGATGGGGATGTTTCCGCCGTACCGACAACCCGTAACCCAGCAACAGCCTTCCCGGCTTGGCGAAGCGCCGTTCGGCCTCAACTTGCCGAAGGCTCAACTGATGTCTCTGCTGCAACCGGTGAGTCCGTAGTCCAAGAGCATTTCGTCGGCAGCCTCGAAATAGGCGGGGAACTCGCTGCCCGATCTCGCCTTCTCGATTCGCTTCACCCGATCGATCCCTTCCTGCTGGGCGGCTAGGATCGCTTCGATCTCCTCCTCGTCGCCGGGCGGCGCTCCCAGCTTCCGGATTGCCGCCATTTCCTGTTCGACCATCGGCACGAGGACGGCCTTGAAGGCATCCGCCAGCAGCTCTTCCCGAGGCACGCCTTTGTGTTTTTCGGCATAGGTGGAGAGTTCTGGAAGCGCCGTCTGTCGCGCGCGATCACAGACCGCACCGGCCCGCTGGATGAACTCCTCCTTGCTGAGAGACGACGTGGTGACAGGGGGAGCGTCCGCTTGTGCCGGCGAGCCCCCGTCGTCGCTTCCGCAGCCCGCGACAAGCACACAGAGCGCCAGGACAGCCGCTAGCATCGCCCGTGGAGCGTTCAAGTCTCCTCCTTTTGCCATGGTTGACTAATGCAGTTCAATATAACTTATCTGAGCGAGCGAAGGTGACTCCGCGGGGCACCCTCCGGCACGACGATCTCCTCGCCGAGCTGCCGCCGGGCCCGCAGCTATCCAGGGAGAGGCAGACGGCGCGGATGGCGGTGCGCCCAGCGGCCTTTCTGCAAGAGCTCTGGACCGCCTATGGCGACATCTTCACCATCCACCTCATCGACGAGCGCCCTTGGGTCATCGCCGGCGACCCGGAGTCGATAACGCAGGTGCTCAGGGCACCGCCTGAGGCGTTGCACGCGGGCGAGGCAAGGCGCGTGATGGAACCGGTTCTGGGCGCGAACTCGGTGCTCCTGCTGGACGAGGATCGGCACATGGAGCAGCGCAAGCTGCTGCTCCCCCCCTTCGGCGCCGGTCACGTTGGGCGCTATCAGGATGCCATGCGCAGGGCAGCCGAACGGGCGATGGACAGGTGGCCCGTGGGCAGGGAGGAGGCGGCGGCGCCGTGGACGCGCGCTATCACCCTCGAGGTGATGCTGCACGCCGTCTTCGGCGTCGGAAAAGGCGTGCGGCTCGATGCCCTGCGCTGCACACTGCGAGACCTGCAGCTCCCCGGAAACAGCCGCGAGGCCAAGGCGCCGGCCTTCGTCGAAGCTCTCGCCCAGGTCGACGAGTTGGTCTATGCCGAGATCGCCAATCGGGCGCCCGTAGCGCAGGAAGGGGAAGATGTCCTCTCGCTGCTTCTCATGGCTCGCCACGAGGACGGCTCGCCGATGTCGCGCGAGGAGATCCGCGACGAGCTGATCTCGCTGCTCGTCGCTGGGTACGAGACGACCGCGACGACGCTAGCGTGGGCCCTTGCCCTTTTGGCCCGCGATGCGTCGCGGCTGTCACTCGCGGCCGCGGCGGCCCGGCAGGGAGACTCCGACTATATCGACGCGGTCGTGAAGGAGACGCTGCGGCTGCGCCCGGCCGTTCCCCTGATCCCCCGACTTGCCAAAGCGCCTTTCGCCTTGGGCGAGTACCTCATCCCCCCCGATACGACGCTCATCGCAGCGGTGCTGCTGCTCCACCACCGCGCGGACCTCTACCCCGATCCCTGCTCATTCCAGCCGGAGCGCTTCACGGCGAACCAGCCGGGTGCTCATACCTGGCTGCCGTTCGGAGGCGGAGTTCGCCGCTGCATCGGTGCCCGATTCGCCCTGCTCGAGATGCGCGTCGTCCTCGCCGCCCTGCTGGACCGATTCCACGTGCGCGCGGTTGACGAGCGGCCGGAAGCGATGCGATCTCGTGACGTCACGCTGACCCCGTCGCGGGGGGCGCCGGTGATCCTTGAGCCTCGCCGGCGACGGCGAGGATCTGTTCCATACGGGCGATGAGGCGGCGCCCAGCCTCCTCCTGGAGGTCCGGTTGGTCGAGAAAGTGAAGAGCGGCACCCGGCACCACCTCCACTTCGAGGTCGTGGCGGGTGCCGCCCAGCAGCCGCTTCAGAAGGGGGATGTCGGGGGTATCGTGCTCGCCAACGAGAATCCAGCTCGGGGCGCAGCTGAGAATCGTCTGCAGGCAGTCGACCATCAACTGATCGATCGCATCGGGATCAGGGTCTTCGTCGCCGGACCCCTCGTCGCCGCGTCTGCCGCCGACGTTCAGCACCCGCAGATGCGGCACGACGAGGAACGTGCCAGCCACCGCGTCGGGATGGTCACGACCCGCCAGTTCGATCGCGGCGCGCGCCCCGGAACAGGAGCCGGCGAGGAAGAGATCAAGGCCCTTTAGGCGCTCGTGGAACCACGGCAGCACCTGGTAGAGCAGGCTTTCATCGAGATCCCTGCGGGCCTTGCCGGTTATTCCCTCGCCGACCGGGAGGGTCTCCCCCTCGCCGGCGTAGTTGACCCTCAGAACAACGAAGCCGCGCTCGCAGAGCCGGCGCGCGAGGCGGGCCCAGAAGGAGTTCGTTCCCGAGCGCGCCGGCCGGCCGTAGCCCTGGATCAGGAAGAGGCCGGCCTGCGCCTTGCCGTCCGGCTCGCTGACGATGCCTCCCACCGGCCCCTCGGTAGTCGGCACGAGAACACCATGGTCGATCATGCCACGCCCAGCGTGCCACTGGAGTAGGCCTCGCGCATCGCCGCCCGCCGCAGCTTGCCGCTCGTCGTCTTTTCGAGCGCGCCGGGCGGCAGGATCGCCACCTCGGTTGGCGCTACGCCAACCGAGTCGGCAACCGCCCGCTTGACCCGACGACCCAGGTCCCCCGGCGCAGAGCCTTCGCTCGCCTCCACCAGCAGCACGACTTTCTCGGCGCCGGGAACTCCAAACGCCACGCAGCGTCCCGGCCGTACCCCATCGACGCGTGCGGCGGCCCACTCGAAGTCCTCGGGGTAGTAGTTGTGGCCCATCGCGATCAGCAGATCCTTGAGGCGCCCGGTGACGAAGAGGTCTCCATCGGCCAGGTAGCCGAGGTCGCCAGTCCGAAGCCAGCCGTTGACGAAGGGGTCCGGCGCGTCGCCGCCGACGTAATGGCTCATCAGAGATGGCCCGCGCACCTGGATCTCGCCAACTTGGCGCTCTGGCACGAGCTCGGCATCCGGCCCGGCGACGCGGAGCTCCATCTGGGGCACACCGGAGGAGACCATCGTCCGCGTGGGACCCTCCGTAGCGGGCTCGGCCACGCCGGATGCGGCCATCTCGCCTAGAGAGATGCGGTCGGTCCGCAGGCCGGTGCCGACGTAGCGGAACGAGACGGCCATCACCGCCTCCGCCAGGCCGTAGGTCGCGCCGATCGCCTCCGGCCGAAGACCGAAGTCCCTGGCCCGCGCGATCATCCGCTGCGAGACCTCGGGGTCAACTCCCTCGGCGGCGAAGCACGCCGCCTCGAGCGAGCTGAGGTCGATGCGCTCGCCACGACGCTCGACAGCCCGCACGGCGCTGCCGAAGGCCGAGGACGGGCCGACGGTCACCGAGACCCGCGTCGCCGCCGCCAAGCGCAGCCACTCGCCAGGATCCTTGGCGAACCGCTCGGTCGGTAGGTGGTGGGTGGTGGAGCCGGTATAGGCCGGCTGGACCATGTTGGCGAAGAGACCGAGGTCATGGAAGAACGGCGTCCAGCTGAGAATGGTCCGCGGCGAACCGTCGGCATAGCGGTAGCCAGGACTCAGAAGCTCCATCTGGGCCGATACCGCAGCGTGAGTCAGCAGCGCGCCCTTGGGGGCCGCCGTACTTCCTGAGGTGAACTGGATCACCGCCGCGTCGGCGGGGTGCGGAGCCGCGGGCCGCACGGTGCCCCCCTCCCCGCCCTCCTCCGTCCAGTCGAGCGCGACGCCCTCGGGCAGCAGCGGGGCGAGGCGCGGGTCGGCGAGGACCCGACGGCACCCCCCCGCTCGGACCAGCGCCCGTAGCTGCTCACCGAAGGCGTCGGGGTCGCGCACACGCAAGGGCATCTGCACAGGAACAAGGACACCGCCCGCGATCCAGATGGCGAAGGCCGAAACGATCCACTCCGGACGGTTGGGCCCGAGCACGCCAACCGCGTCGCCCGGCCCGACGCCGAGCGCGAGCAGGCGCCGTGCCGCCGGCTCGGCACGCTCGGCCAGCTCAGCGCAGGAGAGCCGCACGACCTGGTCCTCCAGGTGGAACACGTGCTCGCCGACCAACCGCTCCGCGCTCGCGAAGAGCGCCTCCGGGATCGTCTGCGAGGTCGTGTCGGATCGACTCACGCGCTGGCCGCCCTCTGCTTCGACTCGACCAGCGCCGCCAGCGTCGACAGGTTCTCGAAGTTCTCTGCGAGCAGCTCCTCGTCGGCGAGCCGTACGCCGAACTCCTCCTCTACGTACTCGACGAGCTGCTCGATGCCGAGCGAATCGACCGCGCCCGTCGCAAGCGGGTCCCTACCGTCGTAGCGCTCCTCGATCAGCTCCTCGACGACAAAGCCCCACAGCACTCGCTCGATCTCCTGCCGTCCCGGATCGGTCACCGGACCCCTTCCTCAGCTTTGGCGCGCCGCTTGAGCCAGTCGGCAGTGGCCTCTCCCAGGCGCGGGTTGTTCTGGGAGCCGAAGCGCCAGGTTCCGGGTACGTCGACCCGCTCGAAGCGCTCGGGCACCGCGTCCGCCTCGTTGAGGGCGCGATGGCGGATGACCGCCCCATCGCCCTGAAACGCCTGAAGTGCGGACTCCACCGCTGCGTCCGCCACCTCGGCCCGCTCGAGGATGCGCGCGGGAACCGGGTAGCCATAGGCCATCCCAGGGGCCGTGCCCACCTCCATCATCTGGCGAGGCGAGGGCCCTGGCGCGAGCGGCCTGCGGCTGGTGGCGAGGCGCTTGAAATAGGAGCCCGGGCGCAGCGCCGGCTGCACGAGCAGGAGCCGCTCGACGCTCGCCTGCCGCTGGGCGAGGCAGGCGATCGAGGCGCCGACCATGAAGCCGGCAAGAATCCAGCTCAGCTCGGGGCAGCGCCGCGAGGCCGCCGCGATGGCGTCGCAGGCAGCCTGGATCAAGTCGCCGAGCTCGAGATCGGCGAGATCTCCATGGCTGTCGCCGTAGCCGGGATAGTGGAAGACAAGCCCGGCGCCGCCAATCCTCGCCATCTCGAGAGCGACCGAGCGCACGAGGGGATCGGTGCGATCGGCCTCCGTACCCCAGGAGCCGCAGGCGACCACGCCGTACGGCCGCGAGGGCTGAGCGGCGGCGAACAACGAGCCGTAGAGCTCAACCCCGCCCGAGGAGAAGAAGAAGACCTCCCGCCGCAAGCCGTCGCCGATCCACGTACCGCTGTCCACCCATCGGCTCACCGAGGAGAGACTAGCGCTGGATCGCCCGCCCGGGGAGCCACCCGGGTTTTGAATGCTCGCCGAAGCGCCAGCTCGTCGCCAGCCTCGATTAAGCACGCGGCCACGTGCTCGGCCGAGCCGCCAGGGGCCGCGTCGTCGGCGCTGAGGATGAGGTCGTAGGCGGATGATTCGAGCGGGTGCGGCGGGGGGACGCCGCCAGCCAGCCAGAGCAGGTTGAGCTGCGCCGGCTTCAAGGCATAGCGGCCGCTGCCGCCGAAGTGGACGGCCACGTCGTAATCGAATGCGGCGACGCTCTCGACCTCTTCGGCGCACAGGACAATCGCGCGGCGGCGGTGGCGGCGCAGCGCCGCCGACAGCTCCTCGAGCGAGGGCCCTGGACGCTCCTCCCACTCCGGCACAGCGGACTTCAGGCAGAAGCCCAGTGCCTCCACCTCCGCCTCGGTGGCGCCCCATGCGGAGACAGCGGGCAAGCCGGGCTCAGCCCAGAGGCCGCCGCCCCGCAGGCGGTCGAGCTCGTATTCGCGGCGGACCCGTGCTCCCCACCGCTCGCCGAACAGGCGGCGGTTGCCGCGCACCCATTCGCCGCGCCGCTCGGCGCCGACCGTGTCCAGAGTGGAGTTCGGCGAGTGGATCAGCAGTGAGCGTCCACTGCAACGGACGCTCATACCGCGCTCGCGCAGCTTCAGCGCCAGGTTGACGTCCTCCGGGCCGTACCGGTAGCCGTGCGTGAAGCCGCCAATCTCGTCAAAGGCCTCGCGCCCGATCAGCAGGCAGGCGGCGACTACGACCAAGACCTCCGTGTCCTCGCCAAGCCGATCGCCCAGGGGATCGTCACCGCGATCCCGGTAGACCGGAACGAGCATGCCCTCCTCCTCCCGGCTTCTGAGCCCACGTTGGTTGACGAGGTAGCGGCCCGGTAGTTCAGCGTCGTTTGCCGGCTTTACCAGGGTTGGGCCCACCGCCCCGGCCCCAGAATGCAAGCAGACGACAAGCTCCCGCAGCCAACCTGACTCGAATGGCTCGGCGTCGTTGTTCAGGAAGAGCAGCAACTCCCCAGTTGCGAGCATGGCGCCCTGGTTGCAGCCGTCGGAGAAGCTCTCGTTGTGGGCGTTCGCCACGATCGATATCGGGAACGGTGCCTCGACGCGGCGCATGAAGTCGAGCGAGCCGTCGGAGGAGGCGTTGTTGACGAGGATCAGCTCCAGCTGGGGATAGTCGGTTCGCTCGCGCAGGCCGGCAACCAGCCGACGCAGGTGCTCGACGCCGTCCCGGTTGAGGACGACAATCGAGACCAGCGGCCATGCGGACGATGCGGGCGGAGGGCCGAGCCGGCGGCGGACCTCGGCGGCGAGCCCGGCGCTCACCGGAAGATCGCCGTCTCGTGGTTGTGCCAATGGGCGCCGGTTTGCTTGTAGGGAAGCTCGGAGGCGGGCACGTCCTCGACCCAGTCCCAGATCTCCTCATAGGGAGCCACACGTATCCCCTCGAAGGCCGCAGCGAGGCGCTGGTAGTCACCGGCGACTTCGCAGTAGAGCTCGCCGAAGGGCTCTGCGACCGAGCCGGCGATATTGGCAATAAAGGCGTCAAACGAGCCCCATTCGTGGATGAAGCGCATCAGCGTGAAGATCCCCGGACCGACCGTCAGCCATATTGCCTCGCGGACGTTTTGCCCGACGGACCAGATTCGTTCGGCGATGCGCGCCTCGACGTTCGCGGTGGCGATCTCAAGGGCCAGACCCAGGAACGGGTGCCACGGGTGCCGGAAGGCGAACAGCCCGTTCCAAATGCGCCGCGTCTGCAGGCCGTTGAGATCGTGAATCCCGCCACCCAGAAAGACCTGTCCCCCGTCGAAGCTCTCGAGCAGTGGCCGCAGCGGCGCCCTGCACCGGTAGTCCACGTCCGCGTAGACACCGCCCAAGGCCAGGACCGAGCAGTAGCGGAAGTAGTCGGACTGCATCGCGGGCACCGCGCATGCGCGGAATGCCTCGAGCTCTCCGCGGCCGAAGTGACTGGCGATGAACCGCTCCGCCCGCGTCTTGCTGAAGACCCGGTGCTCGAAGTCGGGGTTGAGATCGCGAAAGCTGCGAAACGGTCCGGCGAGATAGTCCGGAGGCGTGTCCCCATCCCAGTACTGGCTGATCGACGGCGCCGGCTGTACGGTCTCGGCGGTACCCATCTTGGCGCCGAGACTAGCGTAGCCTCACGAGGATTGCCAGCGAACAGTAATGGATACGCGTTCGGTCGCGCAGGTGTATCCTGCTGCCGTGCTAGCCGGTCGAGATTTGCGGGCGATCGCGCTCCTCGCCACCTACAACGAGCGACGCTTCGTCGGTCCCTTCATCGAACACTTTGAGAGCCACGGTGTCGAGACGTACCTGATCGACAACCGCTCGACCGACGAGACGGTCGAGATAGCCGAACGCCACCTCGGCAAGGGGTTGATAGGCATCGAGGCACAGCCCGAAGCCACGGGGAGTCACTTCGTCCTCGAGCGTCAGCTGCGGCGCAAGGAGGAGCTGGCGCGCGAGCTCGACGCCGACTGGTTCATCCATGTTGACGCCGACGAACTGCGGCTGCCGCCGGCCGGCAAGGGCAGGCTGGTCGACGCTCTCGCGGAGGCCGATCGCGAAGGCTACAACGCAGTGAACTTCCTCGAGTTCGCCTTCATCCCCACCCTGGAGGAACCCGACCATGATCATGCCGAGTTTCAGCGCACCCTTCGCACCTATTACCCTTACGCGCCGCAGTTCCCTCACCGGCTGAACGCCTGGCGGGCGACGGACGACTTCGACCTGAAGAGCACCGGCGGGCACGGGGTGCGCTTCGAGGGCCTAAAGATGTGTCCGGAATCCTTCGTCGCTAGGCACTATCTTTTCCTCAGCGTTCCGCACGCGATCGAGAAGTACGTCAAGCAGACTTATGACGAGCGGGAGGCGAAACTCGGGGCCTACCGCTGGCGCGCACGCATCCAAGCGAAGGACGTGCGGCTACCGCGCCGCGCCGAAGTGCGCTGGGCCGAGTCCGACGGGAACCTCGATGCGAGCGAGCCCTGGGACATACACTTCCTCGACGACGGCAAGGGCCGCGCCTATGACCCATCCCGCGTCGTACCGACGCCCGGGGCTAGGGCGCCTGCCACGCAAGGTGGAAAAGCCGACTAGGACAGGGGTGACCACTCCCGCTTCTATCCCGAGTGACCGACGCGGAGAGATCGCCATCGTGATGGGTCCGCTGTGGGAAACTTGGTCCCCTCATGACATAGATTGTCGAGGTCTCGGTGGTACGGAGACCGCCGCTGTACGGGTGGCTCAAGCACTCGTCCAACTCGGTCACAACGTAGCCGTGTATGGTGAGGTTAGACCGGGTACGGTTGACGGCGTCGCCTTCCGTCACCATTCAGCTTTCGAAGCGACGGATCGTCGCTTGGCAGTAATTGTTTCTCGTAATCCTGAGTACTTCGATCATCCCATCAACGCACAGACTTCGATGTTTTGGATGCACGATCCTTCCTATCAGGATCGGCTTACTCCCCAACGCTCCACACACATAGATTACTTCCTGGCGTTGAACAAGTGGCATTTCGAACACATGCTGAAGTCTTATCCGTTCATGCGAGGAAAGCTCCGGACGATTCGAAACGGCATCGAATTGGACTACTTCAAAAAAACGCGACACGATCCGCAGGGAGATCGAAGTACGCAGCGCAGGCACCCGTCACAAAGGCGAAAACGCGTCGTCTACACCTCCGCACCCTACCGCGGCATCGACATCTTGCTCGAGCTGTGGCCCCGAATTCACGCCGAGGTGCCCGACGCCGAACTCGCGTACTGCCACACCGATGTATACAACACGCTCGCTGACATACATCCCAGACTTGCCGAACACCGCGATCGAATTCACGAGCTGACCGAGGCAACCGAGGCTGCTCGGGCGCTTGGCCCTCTTCCCCAGCCGGAGTTGGCGCAACTCCTTCTCACCTCGCTTGTATGGGCCCATCCCTCGTGGGTCACTCCATCTGGCGAACCGTTTTACGAGACCAGCCCCATCGCGGCAATGGAGGCTCAAGCGGCAGGATGCTTGGTCGTCGCTTCGAAGTGGGGAGGGCTACAGGACGTTGTAAAGGTCGGGCGCTTGATCGGCTTCGAGCCGCTCGGAGAACGCTGGCGCAACGCCTTCGTGGATGAGATCGTCAATGGGTTGACCAACTCCGACACCCAAATCTGGGCCCAAACACGCGGCCCGGAGGCGGTCGCTGGGCTCAACTGGCACAGCGTCGCGGAGCGGGTGTCCTACCTGGTCGGCCGCGACGCTGTCATCGATGCGCCTCGATCGCGCTAGCGGGGCCGGTACTATGAGGTGCGGCGGAACGCGACGCCGGATCGACGGGTAATGGTTCCAGGGAGTGTACCGTTCGACGCTAAGAGGTCCCGTGGACGCAGATGGTGCTGCTCAGCGCAGCTGCAGAGCCTCGAGCACCCGCTCGGCGACGCGAGGCCAGGTGAAGCGGGCGGCATTCCGCCTGGCGAGCCCACCCAGGCGACGGGCGATCGCGGCATCGCAGAGTTCCAGCATCGCTGCGAGCAGGGCGTCGTCGTCTTCAGGATCAACAATTAGCCCGCCATGGCCGATCGCGTCGGCGGCGCCGCCCACCGAGGTCCCGATGCTCGGCACCCCAGCCGTCCCCGCCTCGACGTAGACGATGCCGAAAGGCTCAAAGCGGGACGGCATGACGAAGCACGTAGCACGCTCGAATAGTCGGCGCTGATAGCGGCGGCGAGCGGCCTCCTGCTCGCGGTCCTCCACGCGGGGCATGGGGCCATGGCCACAGACGGCGACGTGGTCGACCAGGGGGTGCTCGCTGACGAGGTCAAGCGTCGCATCAGGGATCTCTCGATAGAGCGTCATGAAGGCACGCAGGACCGCCGGCCCGTTCTTCCGCTCCCAACCCTCTCCGAGGAAGAGGAACCTGGGCGGTTCGTATTTCTTCCTCGCCGGCGGCTCGAACTCGCGGTTGGCGCCGAGGCCGACAACACGCACCTTCTCGCGTGGCACACCATAGTCGCCGGTCAACGAGCTCGCGGCCCATTCGGTCGCGGTGCAGCAGGCCAGCGCTCCTGAGTATGCGTCCCCCTGCCGGCACCTCCACGCCTCGGCCCAATCGCCTGACAGATTGAGCACACCGAGCGCCTGAGAAACGGTCGCATCCTCGAAGGTCACGTAGCGAACGCCCTCCGGCAGGGTGAAGGTGGATCCCATTTGCACGACGCCGTCGAGCGGGACTGCGGCGTGAACTGCCCGTGCGATCTCCGCGGCGGTACGGTCGGCGACGTCGGGTGAGCGCATCGCCGCGCCGTCCTCGGAGATTCCGGTGAGGTGCACGACCTCGACGCCGTGGGCTCGCAGCCCACCGGTGAGCCCGGCGGGAACGCCCGACCAGGTGCGCTCGTCGATTGGTTCAGGGTGGGCGATACCCACCCTCATCGGTGGCGCTTGAAGAATCGCGGTCTTCACCTCGCGTCGTGCCAGTGCCTCTCAGCGTTACCTTACCGACAGCGTCAACGCCGATGCGAGAGCGTCGCTGAACGTACGATCCCCAGCGGCTCGGTGCGCGATCTGGCGGAGATGCTCACCTCCCGTGGCTCCCATCTCACCGATTTGCAGGCCGTGCGCGACCAAGAGGCGACCGCTAGCGGAACCGATACTACGCGGTGCGACGGAACGCAAGGCCTGATCGACGGTAATGGTTCCAGGGACTGCCATTTGACCCTGAGAGGTCCCGCGTGATCGACGTCAGCTCCTCGTCATGGCGGAACCCGGCCTGCTCGATTCGAGGTATCCAGTACCCCTCGTCCTGCTCGTTGACATGGTGATAGCCGCCTTGCCCGGGAGAAGCGTGCGTCATCAGCAGAAACCGCCGTGCTGCTCGAAACGTGACAAGGAAGTTGGCTAGGTACTTCTCTTCGACATGCTCGACGAACTCGCAGCTCCAGACGAGATCGAATCGGCGCGGCAGCTCGTAGGGGCCAATCGTGTAGTCGTGCTGGACGATCAGCGGCGAGTCCTGTGGAATTCCCTCCACGCCGAGAACCTCACAGCCGAGACCGCGGAAGAACTCAAGTGCGTGGCCCTCGCCGCAGCCGACGTCGAGGGTCGAACGGACCCCGAGCGAGTCAACGAGCCAGCGCCAAAGATCGGGGTACCAAGTGGCGGGATCGCCCCCCACGATATAGCCCCCGAGGTGACCCTGTTGAATCTGCTCGAACATCAGCGATCGCCTTCTCCCGCGGCTGCACTGGGACGGTCAACGTGGCCGGCTTCGCGTCTGTAGTTCTTAGGCAAGGAAGATCATCCGTCAGACCCGGTCGATCCGAAACACCGTCTCGGCGCCCCCCAGCACCGCTGGGCTGTCGAGCACCTCCATCTCCCAACGCACCCCCTTGAAGCGGTCCGTGAGGTCGGAGAGGCGGAAGCTGAAGTTCGGCACGTTGGGCGAGTTCTCGCCCGGCGTCAGGTCGCGGGTCTCCTCGGAGAAGGGAGTGAAGAGGACGAGGAACATGCGCTCGGTGAAGGAGGCGATTGCGTTGTCGAGCACCTTCTGCCATTGCGGATCGTGCTCGAGGACATGGCGCATGAACAACCCGGGCGTGCGCGAGCGGTACTCAGTCAGGTCGACTATCTCGTCGGCGAACTTGGAGCGCGAGCCGTCGATTCCCCGGTAGCGCTCCGGCGGGATCAGGTTCCGCATCCAGCCCAGGCCGCAACCCCAATCCTCCACGTCGAGGTCCTCCAGCCAGCGGGCGCCGAGCTCGTAGGTGGCGGTGTCCGCGAAGGGCATCGGCTCCTTCGCCCCGGCGAACATCTCGTCCCACAGCCCAACATTGCTCACGTTGCCCTCACGGCAAGCCATCTTAGCCGTATCCGAGGCGACCCAGCCCGTTTCCCAAGCCAAGGTATCGTCCAAGAATGTGATTGTCGAAGGTGGCTCAATCCCACTGAAAGACCTCGTCTACGACGTCGGGATGCACCAGGGCGAGGACACCTCGTACTACCTCGCAAAGGGTTACCGGGTGGTGGGAGTCGAGGCCCACCCCACTCTCGCTCGCGAATGCCGAGAGCGATTCGCCGAGGCAATCGAAGCAGGCAATCTGATCGTGGTCGAGGGAGCAGTAGTCGAGCGGGCCGGAGATGCAGTTACGTTCTACGTCAACCGCAATCCTCTTTGGGGGAGCATCGATCCCGCCTGGGTTCGCAAGAAGCGCGTGATGCGCGCGCAGGAGCCGATCTCGGTTGCCGCCGTGGATCTCGCCGCGTGCATGCGGCAGTACGGGGTTCCCCATTATCTGAAGATCGACATCGAGGGCGCCGACCGCCTCTGCTTGGAAGCCCTGAAGAGGGCCCCTGGACTGCCGGACACCCTCTCCATCGAGACCGAGCTGTTCGATCTCGAAGCCCTTGCCGGTGACCTGAAGCTGCTCGAGCAACTCGGCTACCGGCGCTTCGCCGTCGTGAAACAAGGGGCGCACGGCGAGATCGAGACGCGAACTCTGTCGGGCGAACCGCTCACCTACCGCTTCCCATCCAGTGCGTCCGGGCCATTCGGCGAGGATCTGGGTGCCTGGGTCTCTCGACGCGCCGCTCTGCGACGCCATCGCCGAGCATTCCGGCGCCGCCAGGCCATGCTCAAGAGCGAGACCATGGTCCGACTCACGCACCCGATCTGGAGTCGCTCCTCGAAGGTCCGGCAACTGTTCACCAGCTACTACGACACCCACGCGAAGCGCTGATAGGCCGTTTTCTGCTCACGCAGCGCCGGTCGGTGGCGCAAAGCGCATACCGACCACCGTGCCACCGGCCTCACCGCTTACCTCGAAGAAGCCGAGTCGCGCACCCAGCGCACGGGCTGCCCGGTTCTCAGCCTTCGTTTCGTACCAGAGCGAACGCCCCTCGCGGCGGTTGCGCAAGAGCTTGTCGAGCGCGTATTCCGAAAAGACATCGGCCACGCCGTAACCTCGTGCAGCTCCGTAGGTGCGGATCGCCCAGGTCGTCCGCGGGCCGCGCCGGCGCACAAGTGCGGGGTGAAGATAGTCGTCGCGACGCGGCATGGCCTTCCGCGCCACCCAGATGACCCCCAGGAGGACGCGGGCCTCGTCCCGCAGGCAGACGAGGTCCCGCCCCGCCCGCCACTTCGCCAGCCTCTCGGTGCTGGAGAAGCGCGACAGATCGCGGGTCATCTCACGAAGCCGAACGTCGCTCGGGTCGAGCGTGCGCTCGATGAGAGCCTCGGCCAGCCCCTCGTCAAGCTCGCTGCACCACAGACCCGGATAGCCAGGTAGCGCCTCGTCTCGTGTAAGCGCAACGGCCATAGATGTTCCTATCTCGTATTCTAGCTTGTGTATTTCGGTACGCTCGTCTCCGTGCCAGGGGAGGAGCTTCAGGCGGATCTGGATCTATCGGTTTCGGACGCGATCGCTTGGATCGCGCAGCGGGTGGCCGAGCGTGAGCCGACCGCGGCGGTTCGCTTCGGTGACGGCGAGGCGAAGCTGCTCGTCGCCGATCCGGATGACCGGGAATCGCTGAACATCGCGGTTGGCAAGATCGCCAAGGAGTCGGGGCGGCGCTGCTCACCCGAGGAAGCACTCGAAGTGAAAGCGGTCCTGGCCTTCGCCTTCGAGAAGGCGGAGATGCTCGGGATCAGGTACCAGGAGATATGGTCGGCCGAGACCAAGCGATGGATGGGAAGGCTCCCGGCGTTGCACGAGAAGAACCGGAAGGCGGGACGGCCTCCGGCGATCCTCGTGTCCAACCTCAACTGGAGCACGCTTCCCGAGATGCTTGCTGGACGCCGCGTCAGCGTGGTCTCGTGCCGGGACGTAAAGCCGGTCTTGGAAGGCAAGTGGGGTTTGCGGGACGTCGCCGTCTACCAGGTTCCCTCGCAGTACATGGTGCGCGACGTTAACGGCGAGTACGAGGCTGCGCTCCACGACGTGCCGATCTGGCCCGACGGCCACTCGCGGGTCGCGGCGGAGCTGACCGTGCGCGAGCGCGGCGAAGTCTTCCTGGTCGGCGCCGGGGTGTTCGGCAAGGATCTCTGCGTGCGTGTGCGGGACCAGGGGGGCATAGCCCTGGACGTCGGATCGGAGCTGGACCGGCTGGCCGGCAAGATCACTCGGGGTGTCGAGCGGCGGGTGCTGGATCTGCACCGCGGAGGGATGACCAAGGACGAGATCGCCTCCGATCTCCGACGAGCGTACGGCGTTCCGGTCGATCTCGACGACGTCTCCCGCTTCCTGGCGACGGCGTTAGACGCTGTCGCGGAATGAGATGCCGCCCGCATTGCTCACCGCCTTCGGCCAGGTCTTACGCGCGGTCCCAGCTCCGGGCGAGGCGAAAACCCCAACACGTCGTTCCGGCGGAGGACATTCCGGTGAGCGAGCTGGAATCGCACTACGTGCGACTGGATCGCGTGCGAAAACGTCGTGGCGCTATGTGGAGGCGAGTGTTCGGCGGGCTCAGCATGCTTTCGCTCGGCGCCGTGGCGGGAGCGATCTTGGCTGGGCCCGGCTGGACATGGCAGGTCAAAGTCGCGCTCATCGTCGGAGTTCTCTCCAGTATCACCTGGCATGCGATCCGTGACACCGAAGCAGAAAACCTCAAAGGCCTGTGCGACGACTACAAAAGGGACATCCTCGACAGCATCGAGCTGGTCGCGGTCGAGGACCACCGAAGACAACCGCAAGATGATTCGACCGTAGGCCCGGGTTAGCCGCCACCTACGGCGTGCGCGCTCACTTTTCATTGGGAAAGCAGACGCCCGGCGGCGGCTGGAATGATTGCGCACGTGCGCGTCGTAGCCCTGATCGCCACCTACAACGAGCGGCGCTTCATCGGCGGCTGCCTCGAGCACCTCGAGCGCCACGGGGTCGATGCCTACCTGATCGACAACTGCTCGACGGACAACACCGTGGAGCTGGCGGAGCGCTGGCTGGACCGCAACCTGATCGGTATGGAGCGCTTTCCGCGCGGCGAGGGGGACCTCTACGACTGGCGAGGACTGCTGCGGCGCAAGCAGGAGCTCGCGCGAGAGCTCGAGGCCGACTGGTTCATCCACCTGGACCCTGACGAGATCCGCTTACCGCCCGCGGGCAAACCCGAACGCACCCTGCTGGAGGCGTTCGAAGCCGTCGATCGAGCAGGCTCCAACGCGGTCGATTTCGCCGAGTTCACCTTCATCCCCACGCGCGAGGAACCCGACCACGACCACCCGCGCTTCCAGGAGACGATGCGCTGGTACTACAGCGTCCAGCCCAATGCCGGCCCTCACCAATTGAAGGCGTGGAAGGCGCAGCCGGAGGTGGAGCTGCTCTCAGGAGGGCACCGCGTCTCGTTCCCGGGGGTGAAGGTCCACCCAGAGCAGTTTCGGATGAAGCACTACCTCTTCCTCAGCGCACCGCACGCGATCGAGAAGTACGTGCAGCGCAAATACAACCCAGATGAGGTCGCGGCCGGCTGGCATGGATGGCGGGCGAAGATGACGCATGCCGACACCGACCTGCCACTCCCCCCGCAGGCGGAGTTGCGTTTCGCCGCCTCCGATGCCGAGCTGGATTCCACCGCACCACGAGAGACTCACTACGTCGAGTCGAGGACGGCTGGCGCCCCGCCCGGCTTCCATGTGATCCGACCGAGCCAGCGGGAGCAATCGCTGCCCGCACAGCCAAGGGCGGCAAAGATCGTCCACCGAGGCGCCGGAAGCCGGCCGGAGATAGCCCTCACCTTCGATGACGGCCCATCGCAGTGGACCGCGCAGGTGGCCGCCGCCTTGAACGCCCACGGCTGCCGTGCCACCTTCTTCCTGCGCGGGCCGGCGGTGCAGGGGCGGCCAGAGGCCGTCGCTGCTCTGGCCGAGGCGGGTCACGAGCTCGGCAACCATCTTTGGAGCCACTCGCGAGCCTCGCGCCAAAGCGAGTCCGCGCTACGTGACGAGATGGAGCGCACCGCAGGCGCGATCGAGTCGGCGGGAGCGCCGCGGCCAATGCTGGCGCGCCCCCCCTACTTCGACGGACCCGAGGCGGTGGCCGCGGCAGCGGCAGGCACGGAAGTGAGGGGCGTCATCCTGCGATCGATCGGCACCTCCGACTGGGAGGCCGAGTCGGCTGAGCAGATCGTCGAGCCCGTCCTCGCCAACGCCCAGCCGGGCGACATCGTCTGCCTGCACGACGGCGTCTCCTCCGACAGGCGGGAAAGCGACAGCCGCCAGCCGACCGTCAACGCGGTCAGGCAGCTGGTCCCGGCCCTGCTCAAGCGCGGTTTGCGGCCCGTCACCGTTTCGCAGCTGCTGCGATAGGTCGGTGCGCGAGAAGGAGCCGGCGGCGGCAAATCTGTGGTCGGGCTTGGGCGCACCAGTCTTCTGCCAGCGGCGAATTGGGTACGCTCCGTTGCGTGCAGGAGACGGGGGTGGATCTCGAGCAGCGCCGTGCGCGGCTCGACGAGGAGCTACGGACTACGCAGCGCGAGGAACGACGCCTGGGCCGTCGGCTTGAGAGGCTCGATCGCGAGACGGCAAGGCGCAGGACGTTGGTCGCGACGCTCGAGGCGGAGGTCGCTCAGACTGCCGCGTCGCGCTCCTTCCGCTACGGCCACGGGATCCTGCGTCGCTTCTCCCGCTGGGTGCTGTGGCGGCCGGCGCGGCAGTCGGCGCTCGACACGGCCGCCGATCTGCTGGAGGAGGCGCGACGGGATCTGTCCGCTTGAAGAGCATCGAAGCGTTCGGGCGAAAGCCGCCCGGCCCCCACTCACTTTTAGGGAAAGGCCCAACGCACATTGGGTACGGTGTGGAGCGTGCAGGAGGAAAACGTGGATCTCGCCGAGCGGGGTGAGCGACTGGCGGCGGAACTGGGCGACGCGCAGCGGGAGAGCCGGCGGCTGGGCAGACGCCTCGACAGGCTCGACCGCGAACGCGCCGCACGCGTGGCCCTCCTCGAGGCGCTCGAGGTACAGGTCGCGCAAACTGCCCGCTCGCGCTCCTTCCGCTACGGGCACGGCGCCCTGCGTCTTCTCTCGCTCGGGCTGCTGGGTCGGCGGGGACGACGGTCCGGTGTCAACGCCGCGGCCGACCTGCTGGCCGGTACGCGCAAAGAGCTGCTCGGATCGCAAGCCACGACGGAAGGTGAGCGTCTGACGGCGTCGGTGGCGCGCCGCGGCGGCGGAGCCAGCCTGCGGATCGGCTTCGTCGAGCCCCACCTGCAGGCGGTCGGAGGAATCCGGAGGATCCTGGAGACGAGTAACCGCCTGGTTGACAGGGGGCAGGAGGTCTCGATCTACCTGCCCTCTGACCAACCGCTGGAGTGCGCCTGGATGCCGTGCAAGGCGCGCCTTAGGCATCTCGACGCAGGAGCCGACGATGAACTCGACTTCATCGTCTTCAACCACGAGCCCCAGTGGTACCTGCTGCGGCGCTTCCGGCACGCTCGCTACCGGGCGTTCTTTGCCCTCAGCTACTCCCGTGCATACGAGAAGAACGGCAGCTGGGAGAGCTTGCGGACGCCGGTCAACTTGCGGCTCGCGAACAGCAACTGGACCGCCGATCGGATCGCCGCGGAGATCGGCGTCCGCCCGACCGTCGTCCCGACCGGCATCGACCGCACGCTGTTCCATCCTCGCGACCTGAAGAAGCGCTTCCCGGTGCTCTGCATCGGCGACAGCCGCCCGTGGAAGGGAACGGAGACGATCGAACGGGCTTGCGCTCTGCTCGATCACAAGCTGCAGACCGTCCACGGCAAGGGACTGACGCAAGAGGAGCTGGCAAAGGAATACTGCAGGGCGGAGATTTTTGCGGTCGGCAGCCCGATCGACGGATTCGGCTTCCCCGGCTTGGAGGCGCTGGCAAGCGGAACCCCTTTGGTCACCACCGACAACGGCGGCTGCCGCGAGTACGCGATCCACGAGGAGACGGCGCTGATCGTGCCGCCCGACGACCCGGAGGCGATGGCTGGCGCGATCGCACGTCTGCGCTCCGATCCAAAGCTACAACAGCGGCTTGTCCGCAACGGCTTGAGGCTGGTCGAGGAGCGGTTCTCCTGGGACCGGGCCGCTGAAGGCTTCGAGCGCGAGCTGCTCGCCGTCGCAGAACAAGCGCCTCAGTCAGTCGGCACGGAGCCAGGGCCCCTGCGGGTCCGCGAGGAGCGGCCGGAGATCTCGGTGATCGTCCTCTCCTACAACACGCAGGAACTGCTGATGCGCTGCATCGAGAGCGTGCGCCAGCACACGGATATCCCTTACGAGCTGATCGTCGTCGACAACGCCTCCACCGATGGCAGTGCCGAGTACGCCCGGGCGGCCGCGGACCACGCGATCCTCAACGAGGAGAACGTGGGCTTCTCGGGCGGCTTCAACCAGGGGGCGGCGGCAGCCCGCGGCCGGTTCGTCTTCTTCCTCAACAGCGACACCAAGCTGCCGCCGGGCTGGGCATCGCGACTGGCAGCGACGATCGACGCTCACCCGGACGCTGGAATCGTCTTCCCGGCCGTGACCGCGGCATCGAACCCGGTCACGGTGCGAGCCGAGCCGGGCGATCGCGTGGTGCTAATACCGCCCTACCTCGAGCCACCCAGCGGCGTCGCGCTCTTGATGCGGATGGAGGTCGTGCGGGCGCTTGGCGGCTGGAACGAGGTCTATGAGGTGGCCAGCGGCGAGGACACTGACCTCTGCTTCACGGTTTGGGTCAACGGTCTCTCGACGCTGCTTGACGAAGCAGTACTCGTCGACCATGTTGCCAAGGCGAGCGCCAAGCAGCTTCCGGACCAAAAGCTGCGCTGGGCGAAGAATCGGCACACGTTTCTCGCGCGGTGGACCGGGCCGCTCGAGGATCTGCCTCGGCTCGACGATCTTCCTGAGGAGCAGTTCGAGGCGAACAAGCAGGTCGCTCGTGGGGTCGCGTTCTGGATGCAGCGCTACTTCAGCCAGCGCGACAAAAAACTGCTCGGCAAGGACGCAGGGTCGATACCGCCGCCCCCGCTTTCGGTGCAGCAGGCGATCGCGCATGACGCCAGAGTCGAAAAGCCCGCCGACAAGACGCCCATCGCCTACGCTCCGGCGCGGCTGACCTGGCGCGTTCTTCGCCCCCTGGTCCCCGAAAAGGCACGAATCCGCTACTACCGCCGTCACCGCTCCCGCTACGAACAGATCTTTCCCGAGCGGGACGTGAGCGACCGCCGCGGCGGTGCCGGCGGGCGCACGTAGAGTCCGCCGCCGATGCCGGCCATCTCCTTCGAGCACTTCCAGACGCTGCAGCTGCCCATCGCAGAGGTGGTCAACGGGCGCATCGGCTACGTCCACGACCTCTTCCTGCGCTTTCCCTACGAGATCCGCGACGAGCTTCCGAGCGGCGACCGGGATCTGGTCGTGATCACCGGGAAAGAGAACCGCCAGCGGAAGCTCGCCCAGCTGGCCGCGCACCCCGGTCGGGTAGTGCTCGTTCTCGCCCCAGGGGACGCCTCGTTCCGGGCCAGCTACCTACCGGACACGAAAAGCCTGCCGCCGAACATCGTCGCCGCCTACGTGACCAACAACGAGTACGTCAGCCCGCGGGTAGTCAACCTGCCGCTGGGCGTACGGTCGAGCAATCTCCGTGCCATCCAGTTCGTGCGCCAGAACCACAAGGGTGGCCGCGACGGCCTGCTGTACGGAAACTTCACGGTGAACGATCGTCAATACCGGCCGCAGCGAGACCATCCCCACATCCGCGAAAGGCTCGCCGAGCGCCTACGTGAGATGCCATGGATCAAGCTGGACGTCAGCGAGGAGCAACGCAGCTCCCGCGACGCCCTGGTCGCCTACTACCGCGAAATGGCGAGCCACCGCTTCGTGTTATCTCCGGAGGGGAACGGCATCGACTGCTATCGCACCTGGGAGAGCCTGTACCTTGGCGCGATCCCAATCGTGATGGCCAGCACCTGCACCTCCTCCTTCGCGGACCTGCCGATTCTCTTCACCGACAACTACAGCGAGCTTTCCGAGGGATATCTGGAGGATCGCTGGCAGGCAATGTCGCAGCGCACCTACGACCTGAGTCGCTTGATGAAGGCGTTTTACTTCGAGCACTTCCTTTCATCGGTCGCCCAGCTGCGCAAACCGCGCTTCGTTTGCTGGGGGTTCGAGGGTCGCTTCAGGGAGCTGATGCACCAGATTCTCGAACGCTCCTCACGCTCGCCGAGCGACGTCTTCCTGGAGACCCCAACGCCTCCATTCACGCCCTCCGGCGTGGGCCTGATGGACCCTTCGGGCTGGACCACCGTCGGCGATCTCCGCTTGTTACCTCGCGACGGCGCCCTCCGGATCGAGTGGAGCGGCGACAACGGAGCGGTGGCAAAACTCCCGCTGGAGACGATCTGCGGAGCTCCGTTTCGGCTGACGGTTCAAATCGATCGCGTGGACAGCGGCGGCGGAAAGGGCTCGATCAAGGTGGCCGATAAAAAAGGAGTTCGCGCCGAGATGCACCTTGGCAACGAAGGTCCTCGGCAGCCTGCAGCTCGATTTCGTGGCAGAGACAGATCAAACTCAGCTGCTGATCGCCCCCGCCGGCAAAGCGAAGGGCGGCACCTGGCTGCTGAGCCACTTCTCCCTCGAGGCGATGGTCTGAAGGCATGGAACCGACCGTGCACATCCCCAGCAAGGCCGAGCGCAAGCGCCTGCACGTCTCGGTGACCGCCGGCGATCCGCTCCAATTGGTCGCGGCCCCCGAGCCGCGCGGCCCGGGGGCGCCCAACCAAGAGACCTTGGACCATCTCTACGACAGCAACCCCTATGCCGAACTCAGCCTCGAGGAGCACCCCGAGGACCTGCAGGGCTGGAACTCATACGACAACGTCTTCCGTGACCTGATCGCCGCCGTCGAGCCGCGACGGATCATTGAGGTCGGCGTGTGGAAGGGCACCGCGAGCATCCATATGGCCCAGATCGTGCGCGAGCTGGGCCTGCGCTGCGAGATTGTCTGCGTCGACACCTGGCTGGGCTCCCCGGAGCATTTCCTCGCCGCTCGGGACGGCGACCGATACAAGTCACTGCGCCTCCGCAATGGCTACCCGCAGCTCTTCTACACGTTCCTCTCGAACGTAATCCGGCAAAACGTAGCCGAGTACGTCGTGCCATTGCCAATGACCTCTGAGAGCGCCGTCGTCGTGCTCGAGCGGCTTGGTTTGGCAGCGGACATCATCCACGTCGACGCCGCACACGAGTACGAGCCGGCTCTTCGAGATTTCCGGGATTACTGGAAGTTGCTCAGCGAGCGCGGTGTGCTGATCGGCGACGACTACCTCGCCAAGCGAAGCGTCACGCGTGCCGCCGACGAGTTCGCTCGCGAGGTGGAAAGGGAGCTTTGCGGCTTCTTCCCGAAGTGCGTCATCGCCAAGTCGCCAGTGCTCCGATTCGACGTCAATGGCTGAACCGGCCCTGCTGATCCATCACCACCAGCTGAGGACCGGCGGGGCGTCGGTGGCCGCTGTGGCTCGAGACAACTATGCGGCAGACGAGGTGGTCGACCTCGACGAGGCACCTCATGTCGATCGCATCGAAGCGTCGAGGGCGGGCAGATCGTTCGATCCGGCGACTTGGTATCGCAAGTGGCATGACGAGCTGTCCGACGAGGAGCGACAGCGAATCAAATGCGTCATGTCGCACGATGCCAACTTCCTCGCTCCCGAACTACGGGGCCCCTGGCGGGCTTTCTGTCTGTTGAGAGACCCCGTCGAACGGGTCTCATCCCTCTTTCACCTCTGGCGGGAAGCCACCCCTGGCCCCGGCGCGGAGCTGCAGCGACGGGGCTGGGACCTGGCCGATATCTATCGCGAGCTCGGCGGAGGAGCTCCTTCGAGCTCGGAACTACACGAGAGCTGCCGTGATTTCTTCAACGGCCAGGCCCGCAGCGTCGTCGCGCCATGGCAGGACGCCGCCAAGCTCGGGTACTGGGCCGGGTTGCCAGAAAGCGCCGTGGAGATGCGCAACCAGGCACTCGACTTGCTCACGCGCCACTACGTCGTCGGCGTTCAGGAGCAACTGAATCGGTCGATCGAACGCTTCGCCGCTGCCTTCGATTGGGAGCGCCTCTGGGTGCCGCGGCTCAACACAGCCTGTCGGCGCAAAGAGCAAGACGCCGAGACCCGCGCTCTGATCCTGGCGCACAATCAGGTCGACGCCGAGCTGCACGCGCATTTCTCCGCCGCCGTTGCACGTGAGAGGCGGCCACGGCGCATGCGGCGTGCCTCCGACGGAGCTGCCGTTTGCGTGCTGGGCATGTCTCGCAGTGGCACTTCGGTCACCGCGCGGATCCTCAACGTCCTCGGCGTCAACCTCGGTTCCGAGGCGGAGCTGCTGCCGGCCGCGGCGGGCAACAATCCGACCGGCTTCTGGGAGCACAAGGGAATCGCCGACCTCAATGAGGACATCCTCGCCACCCTAGGCGAGGCACCGCGACAACGCTGGCGGTTTCCGCCTGCGCTCCCCGAAGGTTGGGAGCACGATCCGCGCCTCGAGCGGCATCGAGTGACAGCTGCTTCGCTGCTGCGGGAAAGCTTCTCGCAAAAGCCGCTGTGGGGCTGGAAGGACCCGCGGACCTGCCTCACCTTGCCGTTTTGGCGCGAGGTGCTCACCCAGATCGACAGGGTCGAGTCGCGGCTGCGCTTCGTGATCTGCGTTCGCCACCCTCTCGATGTCGCCGCCTCGTTGAGGGAGCGAGACAGCGTAGAGCGCGAGGAGGCGCTGAACCTCTGGCTGCGTTACATGTCGGAGGCCGACCGCCAGACGGAAGGCTGCCGACGCCTAATCGTCTCCTACGAGGATTACTTCTCGGACTGGGAGGAACAAGCTAGGCGGCTGGCGGAGTTCATCGACCTGGAGACACTCTCGGCGAAGCAGCGGGCGGCGATCGCGACGCACCTGGATGAAGGCCTGTGGCATCACCGCCGCGCAGAGCGGGAGATCGCGGAGCCGGGGAGCCTTCCCCGGCACGTCAGCGACCTATACGCCCACCTCACCGGGCGGCAACGCGTGACCGGAGGCCGTGGCTAGAAACAGCCCGGGCGACGAGATCGAGCAGGGGCTCGGCGGGATCGGCGGTCGAAGATAGATCGAGAGCCGCGACCAGGGTCGGCGTCTCGCTCCCTAGGGAACCGGCCATTGGCTCGTCGGCAACGAGGACGAGATCCCAACGATCGCACTCGGTCGGCGGTATTCCGCCTGGCGCCCAGAGAACGTTGACCTGCGAAGGCTTAGGCAGGTAGCCGTCCGGCTCCCCCGCCAGAAGGGCGACGTCCGCCATCATGCCGCCGAGCATCTCCCACTCGTCTGCCAGCTGCACCATGCACGCGTGCTCGCGCAACTCGAGTGAGCGGCGCACGGCGATGGAGATCGGCTCTAGATCAGGCTCGCGAGAGAGCTTCAGACAGAAGCGCAGGCGCTGCACGCGCTCGCGAAGCAGTCCAGACAGACGGCCCGCCTCGCTTGCTCCCGCGAAGAGCCGCGGGGCGATGCCGGCCGCTTCCAGCCCACGGGCCGCATCGAGGCTGGAGATCAGCGTCAGCTCGGCCCGACGCAGCAGCGGGGCAGCTAGCCAGGCATCCAACCTATCCCGAACCCACGGAATGCAGCAGACGGCCGGGGGCAAGACGACGCCGGCCGCCGGGTCGGTGACCACGATGAAGTCAGCATCTACCGGCAGCTCCGGCCAACCGTCGCCGGACGGTTCTATGAGACTCACTCGCCACTCATCGTTCTCGAGCGCATCGGCCAGCTCCCACGCCTCGAGATCGTCCTCGGAGCGACCCGCCAACACGACG
The DNA here is from genome assembly GCA_963844395.1 of uncultured Solirubrobacterales bacterium. Taxonomy (GTDB): domain Bacteria; phylum Actinomycetota; class Thermoleophilia; order Solirubrobacterales; family 70-9; genus VRUE01. The sequence goes on from CAWJNX010000001.1 coordinate 718,354, forward strand.
GCCAGGTGCGGCGGCTGTGGGTCCGTCCAATAGCCGCGCCGTGAGAAGCGATCGAGCAAGTACTCCCGCCGGGCCTGCGGGCCCCAGCGCTCCGCGAAGAGTCGCCGGTTGTGGGCGCGGGTGCGGCGCTGCCAGTCGTGACTCTGCGAGGCCCGGCTGCTGGACTCGCGGTGGACCACAAAGCTGCGACCGCTGCCAGACGAGCTTCTCTCCTCCGCTGATCAGCTTCAATCCAAAATCAACATCCTCCCATCCCCACAGGTAGCGAGTCGTAAATCCGCCCACCCGCTCGAAAGACTCGCGGCGTACGAGCAGGCAGGCGGCGGTCGAAGCGGCGGCCGGGGTGTCGGGAGCGGGCGGGCCCAACTCCTCTCCATCACCTGCGTTGGAGACCCTGACGAAGCCAGCCTCGCCAGCGAGCTCGACGCGGCGGTGCTGCACGAAGTAGCGCCCACTGCGCCTATCTCCGTGCAGAAGGGTGGCGCCGGCGGCCGCGGCGCCGCTCTCCTCGAGACAGGCAACCAGCTCCTTCAACCAGCCCGGCTCGAACGGCTCGACGTCGTTGTTGAGGAAGAGCAGCAGGTCGAAGGCGGCGCGCTCGGCAGCGTCGTCGTTGGCATCCGAGAAGGGAAGGTTCTCCCGGTTCTCCAGCACGGTGATCGGAAATGGCAGCTGCTGGGAACGGACCATCTCCACGGAGCCGTCGCGCGAAGCGTTGTCGGCGAGGATCAGCTCAAAGCGGGGATACTCGGTGGCCGTGGCGAGTCGGGACAGCAGCAGGCGCAGGTGCGCTTCCCCGTCGCGGTTAACCACGACGATCGAGACGGGTGGCCACTCGTCGAGCTCGGGCACGGCGCCCAGCTCGCCGCGAAGCCGTGCCGCTATCGCCGCACGCCCGGCGGGTGCCGTCGCGCCGCCGGACGGCTCGCGGCTCATGCCTTCTCGACTTTGACCAGCCCCTCGTCCTGCAGCCGCCCGAGTGCGGCGTCGAGCGAGCTGCGGCGCGAGCCGCGGCGGAACGTGAGGACCCGGAAGGCCCGGGCGAGGGCGTGACCCCAGCGCCAGCTCCGCGACGCCCTCGTCCGGCGCAGGTGTCCCGCCACCTCGATCAGAGTCGCGTCGACGGCCGCCAAAGCCATTTCGCGTGATCGCTCCGCGCCGAGGAGCGTCTCCACTTCCTGCTCGGCCTTGCCCAACTGCAGGGCGAGCTCGGTCTGTTGCACAGCCCGCGCGGTGAGGTCACGGACAACCTGTTCGTGGTCGCGCGACGAAGCTTTTGCCGCACCCAGCGCCTCGTCCCGGGCCACGATGACCTCGCGCAGTTCGGTCGCGAGCGCGTCGACCTGGTGCCGGGTCTCTTTGCGCAGCCGTTGAGCCTCCTTGCGCTCCTGGGCCGTGTCGGCTTCCACCTGGGCGAGGCGGCGTTCCACACGTCGAGCCTCGTAGCTGGTCTTCTTCAACTCCGCCTCGATGCCGTCGCGCTCCCGCTCGGTCTTCTTGAGCTCCCTGCGCAGGCGCCCGTGCTCCGCCTTTGCTTTCTCAAGCTCGGCGGCCAATGCCTCGAGCTCGCGCCAACTCTCCTTTCGCCACTCGGCGGCCGTGGTTTCGGTCTCGGAGAGGCGGCGCTCGGCCCGCCGTGCCTCGTATTGGGCTTGTTTCAGCTCACCTTCGAGGCGCTCGCGCTCAGCCTTCAGCTCACCTTCGAGGCGCTCGCGCTCAGCCTTTAGCGCGTTCTCCAAACGCTCGCGCTCGGCGGCGAGCGACGACGCCCGCTCGTCCAGCTTGCGCACCGCGTCGCCGAGCTCTTCCTCGTGCCGCAACGCCGTGCGCTGCCTCGTGACGAGACGCTCGCGCTCGTCCTGCAGGGCCTCGATCTCGGCGGCGCGCTGGCGCAACATGTGGGAGAGCCTGCGCTGCTCCAGCATGGCCGCGTCCAAGCGACGAACGTCAACCTCCCCCAGTTGCTCAGTACTCATAGGTCCGGACGGAGTTTACATTCGGAATTAGGGAACTCATGCCAAGACGGCCGCGTCCAGTGCGCGAGCGAGAAGAGCGAGCTCGGCAGGCGAGGCCTGAGGCTTCCAGAGCTCGTCCAGGGCATCGAGGCCGGGGATCTCGTCCGGACCGTCCGGTGGGGGGACGAAGTCGCGCCAACCGAGCTTCGCGTTTTCGGCGGCGAACCTCTCGTAGGCGTACTTGTGCAGAACGCGGCGCGAGAGCGCGGTCCGATCCTCTTCGGGGAGCCGGTGATTGGCCAACAGCTCGTAGCTGCACCGCAACCGCTCGACATCGAAGGGACTGCGACCGAAGGCGCCCCGAGGCAAAGCTCGGAGCAGGTTGATCGCCTCCAGTGGCAGGCCCCGATTCGCCCACCTCACTTGCTTTCCCTGCTCCACCCCGAGGAAACGGGCGGCGAAATCGGCGACCACGTCGCCGGACTCGAGCAGGTCTCGACAGAAAGGCCTCGGCTTGAAGCCCAGCCCCGGCGCCAGCGCGCGAACGGCAGCGCGCGAGGCCGCGTAGTGGAGGGAATCGATGTCGTCCCTGAAGAAGACGGAAGGTTCCTTTCCACTGCGAGAGCCGAACTCGCGCCACAGCGCCTCCATCGCGGTGTGCTGTGGACGCGCGTAGTAAGCGACCCGGACCTCATGGCGCATCGAGAGCCGCTGCAGCGGCGGCAGCGCCAAGCTCTTCGATTCGAACAGCGGCGCGAGCCTCTCACCGGTGACGATCAGGTTGCCATATCGCTCTGAGGCGTCCTCAAGGGCGGACGCGAAGGCGTCGCCCAGCCGCCTGTGCTTGAGCGGGTTTCTCATCGCGCCCGGGGCGAACCAGCCTGAGTTGAGGCGTCCCCTCCCCTTGAAGGGAGCGAACTCGATCTCGCCAGCCTGGTTGCGGGGGGCGGCCACGACCGTGTAGCCCTGCTCCTGAAGGCGCTTCGCGTTGGCCGAGAGCCAGAGCTGGATGCTCGTGGACCCCGTCTTCGGCATCCCAGCGTGGACGACGATCTCGGCCATCGAGCCTCCTAGACCACCGCGTCCAGCGCCCGCAGCAGAAAGGCGAGCTCGGCCGGAGAGGCTCGTGGCTTCCAGAGGTCGTCGAGCGCCTCCAGTCCCGGGGTGCCGTTCGGATCATCGGGTGGAGGGATGAAGTCGTGCCAGCCCAATTCCGCGTTTTCGGTCGCGTACCGTTCGTGCGCGTACTTGCGCAGGACTTGCCGCGAGAGGGCGACACGATCGCCTTCGGGAACCGGATGATCGGCGACAAGCCGCTTGATCTTGCCGATCCGAGCATTGCCGAAGCTCTTGTCCCAGAACAGCCCTTCCGGTGCCGCCGCGAGCACGTTGACGACCTCGAGCGGCAGGCCAAGGTTCGCCCATTCGACTGCCTCCGTCTCGATCCCGAGGAAGGTGCGCACGAAGTCGATGACGACGCTCCCCGAGTGGAGCAGGTCCCGCCGGAAGGGCCGCGGCTCGAACTTCAGGTCTGGCGCCAGCGCCCGCACCCCCCTCTGCGTGGCGGCAAAGTGGAAGCGTGCGGCGCGCGACTCGATCCACGGAGAAGGCCTCGCTGCGCGCCGGAACCCCGACTCCCGCCATTCGGCCTCGAGCTGGCTGTGCTGAGGCCGCGCGTAGTAGGCGATCTCGATCTCGAAGCGCCCCGCCAGGCGCTGCAGGCTCGACAGCACCGCCGCATTCAGGGTGCAGAACAGGACCGAGAACGTCTCGCCGGAGAGGATTACGTTGCCGTAGCGCTCGGCGCAGGCGCTGAGCTGGGTCGCGAACGTCTCGGCCCATCGCTCGGCGAGTGGAGCCTCCGAAGCCCATACGTTGCCGACGATCCACCCCGAGTTGAGGCCGCCTTTCTTTTGCGGCTCGAGAACGATCTCGCCGGCGTCTACCCCGTGGCGCGCCCTGAGCGCCGTGTAACCGTGCTCACGCAGCGCGACCGGGTTCTGTGCGAGCCACTGCTGGATGCTCGACGTGCCCGTCTTGTGAGGCCCCACGTGGAAGACGATCCTGCTCACGATCGCCGGCGAGTGTACATTCGGAACTGTCGTGAACCGCAGGGAGATCGAGGCGCGAGCGCGAGCGCGGGCGCTGGTCCGCGACGAGCTGAGCCGCTGGGACGCGCTGCGCTCCGAGACCCTGGCGCTGGAATCGGAGGCTGGCAGAGTGCGGCGTGCGGCCGCCGCCGTCGCTGGCAGCCGACTCGCCGGCCTGATCGCCGGATACGCGAGCTCGGGCAGGGTTGACGCCGGCAAGTCGGAGATCGAACAGCGAGGGGCGAAGCTGCGCCGGCGGCGCTTCCGGCTGGAGCGCCGCAAACGCGTCCTGGCCGGTGGCGTGCGGGCTCTCCCGGCCGCCGCGGTGCCGGCCACGGCGCCACGGGCCAAGCCGCTGCGCGAGCGCGGGGAGCCCGGCGCGCTCTCGTTTTGCATCCGCATCGCCGTCCCCGACTGGGAGGCGGCGAGCCGCGGCGGTGACGCTGCGCTGGCGCGGTCGCTGGCGCGGTCGCTGGCGCGGCGTGGGCACGAAGCCATCGTCCAGGTCAGCGGCGAAGCAGGCGACCCTCTCGGCGAGAGCATGGACGTGCTGCTGGTGCTGCGCGGACGGGCGACCGGCGAGCCGAAGCCGGGCCGCCTCAACCTGCTCTGGCTGATCAGCCACCCGGAGGAGGTCGAGCCGGCCGAGCTCGAGCGCTACGACCGCGTCCTCGTCGCCTCGCGCCCCTACGCACAAGAGCTCGCCTCGCTCATCCGTCCGCCGGTCGAGCCCCTGCTCCAATTCACCGACCCGGGCGTCTTCCAGCCCGATATGAATGCGGAGCAGAAGCACCCGGTCGCCTTCGTCGGCAACTGGCGCGGCGAGTTCCGGCGCATCGTCTGGGACGCGATTCAAGTCGGGCGCCCGCCGGCGCTCTACGGGCGCGGCTGGGACCTCCTCGTCCCCGAGCACGCAATCGCCGAGCACTTCCCGCACCAGGAGCTCGCCAGCCTCTACTCCGCTTGCGAGATCCTTCTCTGCGACCACTGGGACGACATGCGCCGCCACGGCTTCATCTCTAACCGGGTCTTCGACGCGCTCGCCTGCGAGACGTTCGTCATTGCCGACGACAACGAGGCGATCGCCGAAGAGCTTCCCGACGCCGTCCCCACCTACTCCTCCCAGGCCGATCTACGCGAGAAGCTTGACCGCTACCTCGCCGACCCCGATGAACGGCGCCGGATGGCCTGCCGGGGCCGTGAGCTCGTGCTGGCGCAGCACACCGTCGAGCAGCGGGTCGATCGCCTGCTGGAGATCGCCGCCGCTAACGACTACTTGCGCGATGGACGAGCAGGCGGTGAGAGCGCAGGGGCGGCAGCCGCGAGAGCAGCGGATGCAAAGCCGGGGTGAGGCGGCCGAGGCGGCGACCGAGCGGCGGGAGCAGGGTCAGCGACCGTACGTCCGAGACAGTCAAATCGACCGCCCGCAAGTCTCGGCGCCGCAGCAGCCGCGTGCGCCGGTTAAGCGGATTGGCAAGGCGCGGCTCGTAGGCAACGAGGACGCCGCCCGGGGCGAGGACGCGCCGGCTCTCTGCGAGCGCAGCGCGAACCGACCCGACCGGCCCCATGGAGGAGAGGGAGACGACGTGGATGACGACGTCGAAGCTGTCGTCCGCATAGGGCAGCTCCCGCCCGTCGGCGACGCGGACGTCAGCGTCGGGCGCGCGGCCACGCGCGGCGGCCACGCGGACGGGGTCGAGGTCAACGCCGTGCAGCCGCTCGGGCGCAACACCGGCCGCGAGGAGCGCCTCGAGCAGCCAGCCGTGACCACAGCCGCTGTCGAGCACCACCCCCTCTCCTTCGAGCTGCGGAGCGGCGACGGCGCGGATCTCCTTTAGAAGCTCCTCGCGGGCAGCGCGGTTGCCGAGGTTGGCCGCAGACCAGGCGCCCGCCCGGCCGCTCAGGAGCCGAGCCGTTCCCACGTGCGCCTTGGTAGCCGCCGCAGGCGGGTCAGGGTCATATCGAGGGCGTCAAGGTCAAGTGGATCGATGCCCTCCTCTTCACATAGCTGCTCGGCGAGCAGATCCCGCCTAGCGACGCCGCGGCTCTCGAGCAGATAGGTGGCGATCTCTCCGTCGTGCGCGCCCGAGTGTCCGTTGCCACTGGGGCCGAGCGCTCGCAGCGAGGCGACGAAGCGCGACATTGCCTCCCGGTCGTCGGTGCTTATGGCGCGAGCCGCATCAGCGGCCGAGCCGCCCTTCGGGACCAGCATCGCGACGAGGCGGCGGTCTTGTGGCTCGAGCTCCTCCAGCTTGGCGACCAGATCGTCCGGCTGGCGGGGGCCGCCTGGCCAGGAAAGATCGATGAAGGCGTGCAGCTCCTCCCTTGGAAAGGCCCGGGTCAAGATCAGCAGCACCGGGAAGGCGACGAGAATGAGCAGATGGACGGCGAGCAGCCACGCTCCCCCCAGCGGCGAGAAGAGCTGGCTGAGGCCGATGCAGAGAAGCCCGAGCGCGATGCCGCGGCCGAGCCGGCCCCACTGGATCGGCAAGGGGTGCTCGGAGCGCTGCGCGAACCAGAGCATGACCGCAGCCGCGGCCGTGAAGGCGATGATCTGCGCGATCGCCGCGCCGTAGCCGCCGTACGGTGGGACGAGCGCCAGGGCGGCGGCCACGAAGGCGAGCGCAGCGGTCAGCATCACGAGGATGAAGCGCCGACGTCGATTGGGAAAGCTAGTGCCTCGGTAGAGGACCATCAGCACGCCGAAGGCAACGACCCCAAGGGCGACCAGAGGGACGAGCGGGGCAGCGCCCGAATAGGAGGCCGGGGCAATGTTCATCAGCAGGTCGGCGAGCAGAGTGAGCCCGAGTACCACCCAGATGCAGAGCAGGAGGAAGACGGTGAGGACGGTTGCGCCAAAGCCGCTGGGCCCGTGCCTCTCGGTCATCGCCGAATGCAGCGGCGTTCGCGTCAGCGGCAGCCAGGCCATGGTCACGGCCGAGACCAGGTAGGAGACGCCCATCCCGAGGCGGGCGGCGACCCGGTACGGCCCGACGGAGTCCGCCGGCGCGAACATCGAGACGAGGTACACGTCGGCGTTGCCGACGATCCACATGGCGAGGATGACCGGCACGACGAAGGCGCCGCGGCGGAAGACATGCGGGACGATGCTCAGCTCGAGGCCGAAGGCGTAGCTGCGGTGCCCGACGGCGATGGCAACCGGAACCGCCAGGGCGGTCCCGGCCGCTATGCCGGCCAGGGCGCCCTCGACGCCGTGCCCGGCAACGACGAAGGCGACGCCCAGGGCCAGCGCCAGCGCCGGCCGCAGCACCCCAAGCACCGAGTAGGCGCCCGGGCGGCGTTCGAGACGGGCGACGTTGTGGACGAGCCGCCAGACAGCGCCGGTGGCGCCGCAGAGTGCCGCCAGCCGCACCGCTTCCAGCTGCCCCGGGACACCGAGCAGGTCGGCGACGAGGGGCGCGATCGCGAACACGACGAGGGTTCCGAGCGCCGCTATGACGACGGTCAGCAAAACGCCGGTGGTCAGGGCCCGCTCCCGGTTAACGTCGCGCAGCGCCTCCGCATCGATGTCGTCGAGGGCCGACTCGGCGTCGCCGTCGGCGACGCCGAACACCGAGATCAGGATCCCCTGCAGCGAGCCGAGGTTGTAGACGGTCGTCAGCAGGGTTGCGAGCACCAAATAGACCGCGAGGAGCCCGTACTCTTCGATCGGCAGCAGGCGGGTGAGTGCCGCCACGTTGACCAGGCTGAAGAGGAAGGTCGCCACGGCACCAGCCGCGTAAAGACCCGCATGGCGGCTGAGGCGACGGCCAAACGACGTGAGGAGGCTCTCCTGCTCGGCCGCGCTCATCTCGTCGCCCTGGGGCATAGAGCAGTGAAGTGGCTATAGCGGGCCAGAAACGCCGGGCGGGTCAAACGGCGATCGGCGCTGCGGTGCTGGGCGATGTCCCGAAAGCCCGCTTCGAGCAACTGCTGGCGCGCCTCGTGGGGCGAGGTGAGGCGGCATAGCGATCGTCTTCGCCCCAGCCGCGCGGCCACCCGGACGGCCGAGACCGGCGGCAGCAGCGCCAAGAAGGGGATCCCGGTGAACTGGTCGATCGGGTGCAGCCGGTTCGGGTTGCGGACGACGATCGCGCCGCCCGGTGTGAGCAGCTGCAGCGCGGCTTGTAGCGCCCGCAGCTGCATGCCTGGCTCAGCCAGGTAGCAGAGCGAGTTGTTCATCACGACTACCTCGAACGACTCTTTGGCAAGCCGCGGCTCCTCCATCGCACCCTTCGCCAGCTCGACGTCTAGCCCATGTCGGTCGGCGACCCGGCGACCGACCTCTAGCCGGCCACGGTTGATGTCGATTCCAATGACGCGAGCGCCCTGGAAGGCGAAGTAGGCCGAGAGGGCGCCGAAGCCGCAGCCGAGGTCGGCAAGCCGCAACCCGTCCAACGACGCGACTTCGAGTCGCTGCGTCACCATCGCCACCAGTGGCGCTCCGCGGCGCTCGACGAAGCCTGAATTCGTCTCCAGCGTGTTCCAGCCGGCTCGCCCCTCCAGCTCGATCCCATGGCGCTCGCAGTGGGCAAGCACCTCGTCCCGCAGGGTCGAGGCCACCGCGTCGAATCCTCCCGGGGGCACGCTGGCCGGGGCCGTTTGAAGCGATTGCCGCTCAGGCGGGGGGTGCATCGCTGCCCGTCCGCAGCGGCCGCCGTGGCCACGACCCGTTGTCGCTGTCGGGAAGCACTGCCGCCAGAATCCGGTCGAGCCACAAGCTTGGGCCCGATGACCAGTTGTTCGGATGGACGACGCAGAGGATCGGCGAGAGCCGGGCCGAGAGCAGCTCGACCGGATCGGTGCGGTCGGACCACCTGCCCTCCCCACTGGCGCGATCGGTGAGCCAATGCGCGAGGCCGCGGCCGCGCATCGCCTCGTTGACGTCGAAGTCGACCCCGAACTCGACCGCGTCCTGACCGGCAATCAGGCTGGCGTTGCGCACCAGCGGAACCCGCGAGTCGCCATGCGGGCAGACGCTGCGAATCGGCCCGTGCAGGCGGGCGAAGGTGGCAACCTCCTCGTGCAGCACACGCCGCGCCGGAGCCACCAGGGTGGCGATCTCAGCCTCGCTGCGAGCACCTTGTTCGAGCGCCAGCCGCGAGAGGGTCTCGTAGTGGAGGCCGACGGCGCAGCCTTCGGTGCGCAAGGCGGCGATCGTGTCGCGATCGGCCGTGCGCCAACGGAAGTACCAGGCCGAGCGAATCCCCAGCTCTCGCTCGACCTCCGCCATCTCCAGCGCTGAGCGCGGATGCTGGTCAACGTCGTGGCGCAAGACGAGCAGCGGACCGTCCGGCTCCGAGTCCCCGCTCAGCCACTGCTCGACGCCGAGCACCCGATAGCCATAATGCAGCGCACTCTCCAGCAGCATCCGATATTCGTCCCATCTGGCCGTCGCCAGCGTGCGTGAAAGGCGAGGTCTAGGGATCTGCGTGGTACCGGTGGCATGCATAGACTATTTTTAAAGCAGGGAGGGCATCGTAACCCCGTCAGGTAGGAGCAACGTGCAGGGCGACTCGGCTTCCATGAACGGTAGAACCTCCTCCGACGAGGCGGCAAACCGCGGCGTGCCGCTCGCCTCACCCCAGCTGCTCGAGTCCGAGCTGCGTGAGGCGCTGGCAGCCTACCGTTCGGGCTGGCTCTGCATGGGGCCGCGCACGGCCGAGCTGGAGGCGTCGATGTGCGACTACACCGGCGCCGGCCACGCGATCGCGGTCTCCAGCTGTACGGCGGCGCTGCACATAGCGTGCCTCGCAGCCGGGCTCGGTCCGGGCGATTCCGCGGTCGTCCCCTCGCTTGGCTTCGCCGCGACCGCCAACGCGATCGCCTACACCGGCGCCACCCCGCGCTTCACGGAGATCGCGGCGCTGGACCGACCCTGGCTATCCGCCGAGGCGGCGGAGGCCACGATCGAGCCGAACACCAAGGCGATCGTCGCGATGTCCTACGGCGGCCACCCGGGCGAGATCGAAGCGCTGGCCGCCCTCGCCGAGCGGCGCGGCCTAGCACTGATCGAGGATGCCGCCCACGCCAGCGGCTCCTGGCAGGGCGGCCGCCATCTCGGCACCTTCGGCCTGGCCGGGGCGCTGAGCTTCTCGGCGAGCAAGAACCTCGGCATCGGCGAGGGTGGGATGGTCCTCACCGACGAGGAGGAAGTCGCCCGCCGCGCCCGCAGCCTGCGCTGGCACGGGATCAGCGCCTCGACTTGGGAGCGCCACCGCGCCGACGCCCCGGAGTACACGGTCGAGGAGGTGGGCTTCAACTACCGGATCGACGACCCGCGCGCGGCCCTAGTCAACGCCCGCCTGCGCCGCCTCGACGAGGACAACCGGCGCCGGGCGGAGATCGAGGTCGCCTACCGCGCCGCCTTCGCCGGCGAGCCGGGCTTCACCCCCGTCCAGGCGCCGCCGGCCGGGGAACGCGCCAGTCACTGCGTGTTCGCGATCGTCCTCGCCGAGGGTCTCGACCGTCCCGCCTTCCGCGAGCGACTGGCGGGGCGCGGCGTGCAGACCAGCATCCACTTCCCGCCTCTGCATAGCAGCCCCAGCTACGGCCGCCAGGAGGCGTTGCTGCCGATCACCGAGGCGTTCGCGCGGCGCGCCGTCTCGCTGCCGATCTTCCCCGAGATGGAGCAGTGGCAACCTGAGCTGGTAATTGAGGCGGCGCTCGAAGCGGCAGCGGCGGGACGCGAGGACCTGGTCGCCGCCACGGCGCGGAGCCGCAGTGCAGTCGCCGGTTAGGGCGCCCGCGACACCCGCCGAGGGGGACCCACCGCAGCGCACGACGATGCGGATCGCGATGCTCCTGCACAAGAGCGTCGTCCACGACACGCGGGTGCGTCGCGAGGCTGGCGCGCTGGCGGCGGCGGGGCACGAGGTGACGGTGGCGCACCTGGCGCCGACGGGGGAACCGGACCCGGCGGGGTTGCCGTTCGGCCTGACGTCGGCCACTCTGGGCCGTAGCCGGGGGCGTCTGCCCCGGTCGGTCCGTCTTGGGACGGAGGCCACGCGGCTGGCGCTACGGGCGGCCGCCTGCCGGCCGGACGCGATCCACGCCCACGACGCGGCGATGTTGCTCCCCGGCCTGCTGGCTGCCCGCCGCTCCAGCGCGCGCCTGGTCTACGACTCGCACGAGCTGGCGACCGGGGTCCCGTACCGCAGCGGCGTCTGGGCCGCTGTCGTCGCCACCGCCGAGCGCCTGGGGGTACCGCGGGCGGACGCCGTAATCGCGGTCTCGGACGGGATCGCGGCAGAGCTGCAGGAGCGCTACGGGCTGCGCAAACGCCCCGCCGTGATCCGCAACCTCCCCGACCTGCCACCGCCCGGCGCCGCGCCGGCGTCCGATCTGCGCCGTGAGCTGAGGGTGGGCGCCGCGCCGCTGCTCCTGCACCAGGGCGCCGCTGCCGCCGGCCGTGGCTGCGAGACGCTGTTGCGAGCCCTCGCCCTCCTTCCCGACGCACACCTGCTCTTCCTCGGTGCCGGAGACCGCGATGTCGGTCGCCTGGGCATCGTCGCGGAGGACTGCGGCGTAGCGACCCGCACCCACTTCGTTGGCCCGGTGTCGCCGGAGGCCCTGCTCTCGTACACCGCGCAAGCGGACGTCGGCATCTCGCTGCTGGAGGACAGCTGCGACAACCACCGCCTCGCCCTTCCGAACAAGCTCTTCGAGTACGTCGCTGCCGGGCTACCGGTCGTGGTCAGCGAACTGCCGGAAGCGGCGCGGCTGGTGCGAGAGCGGCGAATCGGCTTCCCCGCCGATCCCGGGGACCCCAGCAGCGTCGCCGCGGCGCTGCGCACGGCGCTCTCGCAGCGCTCCGACGAGGGTCTGCGCGGACGCCTCACCGAGGCCGGCGCGGAGCTGAGCTGGGAGCGGGAGAAGAAGCACCTGCTCGCCGTCTACGAAGGGCTGGGGGAATGACCGAGCAGGTGCTGGCGGCGGTCGTCGTGCGCAACACGGCGACTCACGACGCCCGGGTGCTGCGCTGCGCGAGAACGCTGCAATCGCTGGGCTACGAGGCGGTCGTCTTCGCCGTCACCTCCGAGCAGGAGAGTGCCGAGCGGGGCGAGGCGCAGGGCGTGCCGATCGTCCGCCTGACGCCGCACGCTCCCTTCGCCGGCGCCGCGCGAGGACTGCGCCGCCTCGCGTGGCGCGGGGCGATGGCGACAGCGGACGGGCAAGCCGGCACGTCTCCCAGCGGGCGGCGGCTGAGCCCGCTTGCTCGCCTCTACCGCTTGCTCCGCACGCTCAGCTACTACCGCCGCGGCATCGCCGCGGTCCGCGCCCTGCGTCCCGCGGTGGTGCACTGCAACGACTACAACACGATGTGGATCGGCGTCGGCGCCAAGCTGCTGACCGGCTGCGCGCTGGTCTACGACTCGCACGAGCTGTGGCCCGACCGCAACGGGCGCAGCGAGCCGCGCTGGTGGCTCCTTGCTTGCGAGGCACTCTTCCTGCGCATCGCCGATACCACCCTTGCCACCAGTCCCGGCCACGCCGACGCGATCGCCCGCCGATACCGGGTCCGACCCCCCCAGGTCGTGCGAAACATCGCCGAGCGGGTCCCACAGGGCGTGCGCAACGTCGCCGAGCGGGCCAACGGGTCGAGCGCGAGCTCCGCCACCGATTCGGCTGAATCCGGCGCGAGCTCCGACACCGGTTCGGCCGATTCCGGCGCGATCTCCCCGCCGGCCGGAAGCGGCAAGACCCTCATCTATGCGGGCGCAGTGACCGGCAGCCGCGGTCTCGAGCAGACGATCACGGCGTTGCCCCATGCACCGGGCATGACGTTGCGAGTCGTCGGCCCAGGCGCCAGGCCCTACCGCGAGCACCTCGCCGAGCTCGCCGCCCGGCACGGGGTCGCCGACCGTGTCCGGCTCGACCCCCCGGTTCCCCCGCAGCAGGTGGTCGAAGAGATCTCCGCGGCGGCGGCGGGCATAGCGCTGATCCAGCCTTCCTGCCTCAGCTACGCGCTCTCGCTGCCCAACAAGCTGTTCGAGTACCTCGCCGCCGGTTTGCCGATCCTCGCCGCCGACGTGCCGGTCATCCGCGAGTTCGTCGAGCGCAACGGCGTCGGCCTCGTCGTCCCCCCTGACGATCCCGAGGCGATCGCCGCGGCGATGCTGGAGATAGTCGAGCCGGAGTGCAACCGCCGGCTGCGCGCCGCCGTGAAAAAAGCATCGGCGGGGCTCTCCTGGGAGCACGAGGCGGAGCATCTGAAGCGGGCCTATCGGGAAGCAGGGGCAACCTCCACGATCGTGGCAACGCCGGCGGGCAGCCGATGAGGCTGCGCATCCTCACCCACTACTACCCGCCCGAGGTGGGTGCCCCCCAGGTTCGCCTGGCCGCGCTCGCACACGGCCTCGCCCAGGCCGGGGCCGAGGTCACCGTCCACACCGGCTTCCCGCACTACCCCGACGGTGAAATCAAGGCGCCCTACCGCAACCGCCCGCTGCTGCGCGAGCAGGTCGACGGCGTGCGGGTCCTGCGCAGCTGGGTCTACGCGGCGCCAAACCGCGGCTTCGGCCGCCGGCTCGCCAACCACGCCTCGCTGGCGGCGGCGGCGCTCGCCGCCGCCCCGGCAGGCGGCCCGGCCGATGTGCTGCTGGTCGAGACTCCCCCGCTTCTGCTCGCCGGGGCCGCCATCCCCTATGCGCGGGCGAAGCGAGCCAGGCTGGTCCTCAACGTCGCCGACCTCTGGCCCGACTCTGCGGTCGAGATGGGGACGCTCGGCTCGCGGCCGGCGATCGCCGCAGCGCGACGGCTGGAGCGGCTTGCCTACCGCGAGGCGGCGGCGATCGCCTGCGCCACCGAGGGAATCCACGCCACGCTGCGGACGCGGCCCGAGTTGACCGCCAAGGCGGCATTGATGCGGCCCGCGGTCGACCTGGAGCGGTTCGCTTCCGAGGCAGCGAGCCAGGACGGTGAGCCGCCGCTTCGCGTCCTCTACGCCGGCACCGTCGGCCTCGCGCACGGGCTCAACGTCCTGCTCGATGCCGCCCAGGTGCTCGAACGGCGTCCTGACCCCACCCACTTCGCGGTGACGATCGCCGGCGACGGCGCCGATGCAACGGCGCTGCGGGCCCGCCTCGCCGACGTTGGCCCGGCCGCTGTCCGCATGCTCGGGGCCGTGCCTGCCGACCGAATCCCCACGCTCTACGCCGAGACCGACGTCGCCGTGGTCCCGCTGCGCGACCTGCCGATCTTCGAAGGCGCCCTGCCTACCAAGCTGCTGGAGGCGATGGCCGCCGGCCGCCCAGTCGTGCTGGCGGCCCGCGGCGAGGCGGCCCGCCTAGTCGAATCCGAGCGTTGCGGCATCGTCGTCCCCCCTGAGGACCCAAGGGCCCTGGCGGAGGCGCTCACGGCCCTCGCCGACAACCCCGCCCGTCGAGCCGAGCTGGGCGCGGCGGGACGCCGCGCCGCAGAGCGTGACTTCGGCCGCGAGGCTTGGCTGCGCCGCTGGTCCGAGCTGCTCGCCTCGGCATGACCCCGGCGAGCCACGGGTTCGGCCAGCGAGCCAGCGGGGACATGGGCTCGTCGGCTCCTCAGGCGACGCTGCCGCGAGGCACGATCCATTGCGCCGGCTGCCCGGTGAGCTTGGCGATCCGCTCGAAGTCAGTGTCGTAGTGGAGAACAATCAGGCCGGCCCGCTCCGCGCACGCCGCGACGAGGAGGTCCGGTAGGGAGACCGCTCGATGCTGGGAGCGCTCGGCCAGCATTGCCTGGACCTGCAGTGCCCGCCCGGTACAGGCCTCGTCGAGCGGAGCCCGCGGCATCCCTCGCAGAGCCTCGGCGAGAGCGCGATAGGTCGCTCGGCTCGTGGCACTGTAGAGCAGCTCAAGATCAACGATGCCACAGGTGGCTATCTCTCCAGCGAGCAAAAGAGGTTCCAGCGCCTCTCGCACCTCAGGTCGGGTATCGCGTCTGGTCAGCGCGCTCTTGTCGGCGAGAAAGGTCGCCACCGGTGGATCAGCGCCAGGCGCCCGACATGATCTCGGGATCGTCCAATGCCAACGCTCCAGGCCTGAACAGCAGCTCCAACAAGGTTTTGCGCTGGCGCAACATGACGACCTCTGAGAGCGCCGCATCGACCGTGTCGGTAAGCGTCTTGGTTCCCAAGATCTCCTTTGCAGCCGCCACCTTGGCCGGATCGATCTCAAACGAAGTCTTGTGTCGGGAGCCGGTGCCCACCTCACCAGTATAGGGCAAATCGCCCGGATAGATAGCGAAATTTATTAAATTCGCTCTCCAAAGAGTTGTGGACGCCTCTCCTCGCTCCGTTGATTTCACTCGGCTTTAAGGAGATCGATCATCTCGTCCGATACAGCCCCCGATGTTCGACATCGACTCAGCGCTGCGCACGCTCGTCGAGCGGGGTGGTTCCGATCTCCACGTCAAGGTGGCGGTGCCGCCGACGATCCGCCTGCACGGTGAGCTGACGCCCCTGGAGGGCTTCGAGCCGCTGAGCGGCGAGGACACCCAGGAAGCCTTCCACTCAATCGCCGAGGCCCGCTCCCGGACCGAGTTTGAGGAGGCCGGCGAGGCCGACTTCTCCTACTCGATCCCCGGCGTCTCGCGCTTCCGCGTCAACACCTTCAAACAGCGCGGCTCAATCTCGATCGTCTGCCGCGCCATCCCCTTCGAAATCCGCTCGGTCGAGGAGCTGGGCCTTCCCCAGGTCGTCACCAACCTGGCCGAGGAGCAGCGCGGGATCGTGCTCGTCACCGGCACCACCGGCTCGGGCAAGTCAACGACCCTGGCGGCGATGATCGACCACATCAACCGCACCCGGACCCGTCACATCGTCACGCTCGAGGACCCGATCGAGTACCTCCACGAAGACAAAGGCTCGATCGTCAACCAGCGCGAGGTCGGTTCGGACACCGAGAGCTTCGCGCGGGCGATGCGACGCGTCCTGCGCCAGGACCCCGACGTGATCCTGATCGGCGAGATGCGCGACGAGGAGACGGTGCGGACGGCGCTGTCGGCAGCGGAGACTGGCCACCTCGTCCTCTCCACCGTCCACACCCTCGACGCGACCGAGACGATCAACCGGATCATCGACTTCTTCCCGCCCCACCTCCAGCACCAGGCCCGGGTGATGCTCGCCTCGACCCTAAGGGGGGCGATAGCCCAGCGCCTCGTCCCCGACGTGACCGGCAATGGCCGCGTCCCGGCCTCCGAGGTTCTCGTCGTCACCGGCCGCGTCCAGGACCTGATCCTCAACCCGAACGAGACCGGCAAGATCACCGAGGTGATCTCCGAGGGCGAGTACTACGGCATGCGCACCTTCGACCAGTCCCTGCTCGGCTACGTGATGGAGGGCAAGGTCAGCGAGAGCGTCGCGCTCGACTACGCCTCCAGCCCCCACGATTTCAAGCTGATGCTGGCCGCCGGCGGCCAGCGGGCGAGCGGCATCGAGCAGCTGGCTGGTTAATTGCTGCATGGAGCCAGGCGCCGGTCATGTGGCAAAGGGCACTCCGTACGCGCGCCGATCTCCCACAGGCTCCTATTTAGCGGCCAGGCTACGAGGGCTTGAGAAACTGCCTTGACTCTTCCCTATTGATCAGCGACGATAGATCGCATTGATCTTTTCTTAAAGATTGATGCTCGCTGAGGGAAACAACCAAAAATGGGAGGAAGACGTGACCCAGTCGAAGATCTATACGAGGCTGCTGGCCGCGATCGGAGCGGCGCTGATGGCCCTGGCACTGATCGCCCCGGCAGCTAATGCAGCGGAACCGGCACCCGGCTATACGCAGTTCGCCGGCTGCCCAAGTCCGGAAGAAAACCCCAATGTCGCGATCTGCGTGCGAAATGTCATCGATGGCGGCCATTTCCAGATGGGCAACAAAGACGTGCCGATCAAAAACCCGATGACGTTAGTCGGCGGCACTGACTTCGAATTCAAAACCTTTGCGTTCAACTCCAAAGGCGGCTTGAGCAAAGTCAAACAGACGGTTCCGGGCGGCGTTGTCGGCCTGACCGGACTGACCTGGCTGCTCGAATTCTTCGGAGTTGAAGCATTGTCGCTACACGCGACGACGGAATTGGCGGGCACCCCGAGTGTCGATCTGTTTAATCAGCCGGTTGAGCTGCCGATCAAAGTCCACCTGACCACCCCGTCGGGGGTTCTCGGCAAAAACTGCTACGTCGGGTCGAACACCAACCCAATCAAACTCAACCTGACGACCTTCACTACGAGCCCGCCGCCCCCGAACGTTCCGATTACCGGGAAAGCGCCGGAAACGAGCTTTGATGAAAGCCTTGAAATTCTTCATTTCGACAATGGTGAATTCGTCGACAACTCGTTCGCGGCACCTGGTGCAAGTGGCTGTGTGCTGACCCTGTTCGGATTCCTGCCCATCAGCATCAATGGCCTTGTCAACACTCAATCGGGACTGCCGTCTCCGGCGGGAACTAATGAGACCCGTCAGACCTTCGACATCGAAACCACCGGTTCGGAACTCGTCTACCCATAGCGGGCTCGTCATCCGCTCGATAGAAGGGCCGGGCTCGTCCCGGCCCTTCTACGTGTAGGGCAGTCGCTGGTGTCGTGCAGCTCGTGGCGAATTGATCGCCGTCCCGGCCAGCAGACTGCGCTACGGGCCAGCAACCAAGCGTTCAGGATTCGCCGCAGGCCGCTATCCCGTACGCCTTTGCCAGCATTTGAGCCTCTTTGAACGGATATTTGAACTGGAGCTGCGCTTCACGAAACGCTTTCGGATCCTTCTCGGCTTTGTGTAGTGCCGCTTCGACAGCGTCGAAGATCGCGTCCACTCGCTCGGCATCTCCCGGCGGGGCTCCGAGCGCACGCACACGGTCGATCGCAGCTTCACGGTGGGGAACCATCACGGTTGCCGTCAGTTCTATTTCGATCTCTTCCCTTGACTTGCCGCTGCGCCGTGCGTCTCGAAGAAGCTTCGGTGCGCGCTCAATAAGCTTCGCACGACTCGTTTCGCAGATTGCCGTGGCGCGCTTGATGAACTCGGCCTTGCCGATAGGAGGCGCAGTTGGCACATCCCTAGTCGATGAGTTGTCACTGGCATTGCCGCAGCCAGCGAGACCGATCACTAGAGCACAGGACGCCAATAGCGCTACACGCCCAAACGCTGAAGGCTGCTTAGTCAGGTTAAGGACGCTCCGTCAACGCCGTTTCCCGCCCCGCCCCTTCGGGCACCCCCTCGCCTTAACCACCGGCCTCGCCCGGTGCCGCTTGGCGTTGTGGGCGCGCATGGAGAGGCGGGCCCGGTTGCGCGAGGCGCAGAGGTTGCGGCTGTTGACGATCAGGCCCTTCTGGCCGCCCTGCATCTCGACCACCACCTTGGTGATCGGGGCGTCGGGGACGTCTTGGACGGCGATGCGGATGCCGCCGCGCACCGAGTCAACCCTTGCCACCGCCTCGAAGTCAACCAGGCCGTGCAGGTCGAAGACGATGTCGGGCAGCTCGTGGTCTGAGGAGCGCAGGATCAGTGGTCCTTCCAGGGGATCCTCGAGGAGCGGCGTGAAGGCCCGGACGCTGCCGTAGACCGCTCCCGACGGGCAGGCATCGGCTGCGAACTGAACGCGGGTGCAGATCGTGCGGATGTGGGCCTGGTCGAGGAAGGCCGAGCGCGGGAAGCGCAGCACGAGGCCCTTCAGGTTGGCGTCTCCCGCTCTTGGGGCGAAAGCGCTGCGAAGGGCGGGGTTCTCGCCCCGGCGGGTGCCTCCCTTGAGGTTGAGGGAGAGCTTGGGCTTGAAGGGCAGGCTGGCGCAGTTGGCGGCCTGGAAGCGGGCTGCGCGATTGACCGAGGTGTCGTCGGCGGAGCCGAAGACATCGAGCCCTCCCCCCCAGATCTCGGCCAGGGTCTGGGACGGTTCGCAGCTGGTCGGGTTGAGGGTGAAGTCGGGGCGATCGACGTTGACGTGGATGTCCCTCACCCGCAGCGGGATGCCGGCGAGGATGTGGGGGATCGGGTCTGAGCGCGAGCCGTCAACCCGCACCTCGGCAGTCCGGGGGTCGACCGCAATCGCCTGCTGGGTAACGACCGTACCGACGTCGAAGGGGCCGGCGACGGCAGGGACGATCGCGACGACCGAGAGGGGGGCGCCGTTGTGGGGGCCGGCGAGGTAAATCTTGCCGGGGACGTAGATCAGCTGGGAGCCGACCCCGGCGCCGCCGGCGACGTCGCCGATCTCAGAGCCCGGCGGGCAGGAGGGTCTGGCCAGCTCCGAGCGGCCACTCTTTGCCTTGGCGGCAGCGATCGCCCGCGGCGGGCACTGGCCAACGCCGGCCAGCTTCGCCGTCACGCCGGGCGGCAGCTTCGCCGAGAAGCGGGTCAGGTCCTGGTCGCCGTCGCGGCGGGTGAGGCGCATGTGGAAGGGGGTGTGGGAGCCGGCGTCGTTGGTGATCGAGCCGGCGGCGAAGCCGGGGTCAAAGGGCGGCGTGCCGGCGCTCGGGCAGGGGCCGCCGCCGACTCCGTGGGTGACCTCGAAGCTCGGCTCCTCGACGAGCGGCTGGTCGGGGTTGGCCCAGGGGACGAATTCGACCCGGGTCTCGTAGGTGCCGCAGAGCGGCGGGGAGATCAGGGGGCTGCGGGCGCCCTCGCGCAGGTGGACGTGGACGCGGCTCAGGGGGACCTGGGGCAGCTCGTGGCCGGGCTCACCCAGGATCGTCGTGATCTGGCCGGTTTTGGGGTCGGGCTGCACCCTGCCCGCCACCTTGGTGAGGACGCCCAGCTCGCGGTCGCGGATCACGATGTAGAGGGCTAGGAGGGAGTTGAAGGGGTTCTCGCCCTGGGTGGCGACGAAGATCTGGCCTTTGAGGACCTGGTCGGCCAGGAGCGGCGTCTCTGCTTCCAGGCTGCCGATCTTGGAGGCCTCCGGGCAGCCCTGGCCCGGTTCTGAGTGAAGCGCCTCGGCGGCGAACTGGGCGGGCGAGCAGGCGGCGAGGCCCTCGGCCAGGGAGGGGTTGGCGGTGATCCCCTCGGCGAGCGTGACGACGGTCTTCTTGATGTCGGAATCGGCGGTCCCGTCGGGGTTTCTGAGCCCTTCGTCGTCGATCTCGACGTCGAAGTCGAGGCCGGTCGGCGAGGAGGCGGCCTTGGAGGTGGGCTTTGCCTCGATCTCGGGGGCGAAGTCGAGTTTCGAGCAGCCGCTCAGGCCGGGGGTCTGGGCCTCGTGGGAGACGGTGAGGGCCGGGTCCTCCCAGGGGGTCGCCTCAAAGAGGGTGGTGAGCGTCCCCTCGCAGGCGCGCGGCACGGTGAGGAAGGGGAGGTCGGGCAGGCCCGCCGCGCATTCGCCCACGCAGCCGTCGCGATCGGGGTTGTGGGCGGGGTCGGCGGGGTTGCCCCAGAGCGTCGTGGTGGAGCTGTAGAAGGGGAGCGCCTGGGAGATGTTGGTGAGCTCCGCGATCGGGCTGTAGGGGGGGTCGGGGGCGAGGCTGGCCTCGATCGTGACCGGGACGCTGTCGATCACCGCGAAGCCGAATTTGGCCACCACGCCCGGCGGCGGGACGAGGTTGTAGAGGGCGGCGCGGTCGGTGGTCTCGGGGTCATTGAAGGTCACGTCGGTTATCCCGATCTGGGAGCCGAGCGGGCAGGCCGGCGGTTTCTCCAAGAACTCAAGCGTGGTGCAGCGCTGGGTGGCGGTGGGGCTGGCGACTGCCCCAGGGGGAGCGGTGATCGTCAGGTTGCGGGGAGAGCCGTCGGGGATCTCGTAGGGGAGTTCGCCGCCCGGTTTGGTCTCCACCGCCAGCTCGATCGTCCAGGCGAAGGGGTGAACGCCGGCCTGGGTGGTGGCGGCGCCGTCTGCTTCGGTGAAGGAGACGCTTAGGCCTTTGAGGTCGAAGGCGGCCGGGGCGGGGGTGGCGCTGGCCGCCGCCAGGAGCGAAACGGAGGCGAGGATGAGGAGGAGGCGCCTCATTTGCTCCCCCTCCCCCGCCTTGAGCTGCGTTTGCCGCCTTTGCGCTTCTTCACGCAGCGGGCTTTGCCGCGGCGAACGACGCGGCGCTTGCCTTTCGGGCAGCGGCGCCGCCTGGCCTCGGGCGGGGTGTTGCCCTTGCCCACCGCCGAGGAGGCCGGGGTCGGAGCCTGGGGCGGCGCTGAGGCCGGCTGGCAGGCTTCCCCTTCGCAGGGGGGCACGGGGACCGGCGGCGGCGGGAAGCCGCCGCCTTCGCGGGCCTCGTAGACGTCTACGAGGCCGAAGTCCTGGGGCAGCAGGCTGGCGGCGGTCGAGAAGAAGACATCTGAGCCGCTGGCCGAGGCGTCGATGAAGTGGGAGTCGATCGAGCTTTTGCCCGAGCTGATCAGGCTGAGGCAGCCGCCGGAGCTTGCGACGTAGAGCTCGGCGCCCACTTGCTCGCACTCTTTCGCGCTTGAGGCCCGCTCCCACTCGTAGACGTCCTGCTTGCCGTTGGTGTCGCGCAGGACCAGCGCCTCGAAGCTCTCGAAGAAGAGGCGATCTCCGTCATTGGAGAGGACGCGCGAGGGGTAGAGCTGGTAGGTCCAGCCGGGGATGCGGGCGGCCTGGCGGATGCCCGCGAAGACGACCCTCCCCCGCGGCCTTGCGCCGGTGGGGTTGCAGGAGATGCAGTTAAGCTCCCCCGCCGCGCCGGGCGCCGCGTCGAAGAGGTAGACCTCCCCGTCGGGGGCGCCGCCCTCGGCGTCGCGATTGTCATAGCCGGTCAGCGAGGCCGCAGAGACAAAGGTCGCATGCAACCCGTCACCGCTCACCCGCGAGAGGCGCAGGTCGGGCAGCGCCGCGATCGGCGAGGGGGGTTCGAAGCCCGTGGTCGCGACGCCGAAGACGTCGATTGCGGCCAGTCCTGCCACGAAGGTTGCTCCCGCGCCGCGCTCGTGCAGGTAGAGGTTGGGCTGTCCCGCAGCTGCTTTTTCGCCCTCGCTGTTTTCCTCGTCCCCAGTGAGGACGGCGCTCGAGACGAAGTAGACGCGACTGGCATCGGCGCTCATCCCCATCACACCGAGCAGGCCGCTCGGGGCGATCGAGTCGCTTGCCTGCGTCGCTGCGTCGTATTCGAACAGGCCCCCCCCGGCGCTATAGATGGCGGTGGCGCCAGTCGGGTCGGCCCCGTGAAAGCGGGTGTCTGCTGCCAGGGAGACCGGCAGGGTGCAGGCTTTTTCTGCTTCGCAGCTGCCAGCGCTGAGCGCCGCGTTAAATTTGGTCACGGTCGCGTTGGCAGAGAGGGTAAGCACGCCTTCGGCGACGGCGATGATCTCGGCTCCGATTGGGATGCCTTCCCCCGAGATTTCCTGACCGACCGCGAAGGGCAGCGGCCCTTTGGAGAGGAGCGTGACATTCGTGCCCGAGGCGGTGGCGGGCGCCGAGAGGGTGAGCGTGGTGGGTGAGACCGAAAGGATCGTCGTCCCGGCGGGGATGCCAGTGCCCGAGATCGGCTGGCCGACGACGAACTGCCCGGCGGTGGTTTCGAGAGCGGTCACTTCATCAGAACCCGCGGTGAGCGTACCTTTGCCTTTCGCGGCTTCCAGGCCTTTGACTTCGTTTGAGCCGTTGCTCAGGTCGCCGATGCCGTTGGCGATCATGCTCTGCGGCGCGGCTGGGTTCAGGCGCAGGTAGAGGGGGCCGGGCTGCTGTCCGTTTCCGCCCTCGCGGACCGGCACTTCGTTGCCGGTCGGCCCGGTTTTGGCGCTGGTCAACCAGAAGACCCGCGAGCCGTCGGCAGAGAGCGCGTTTAGGACGCTGTCCTCGCGAAAGGCGGTGAATGCGCCCTGGGCGGTGCCGCCCGAGGAGTGAACACAGGCCGCTTTGCCGCTCGGAAGCACGCTGACCAGGTGAAGCCCTCCGCCAGGGTCACCGTCGTGCAGGTAGAGCTGGTAGATGCCCTTTCCTTCTTCGGTGCCCGGCGTCGTCTTGCAGGCATTTGGCGTGAGCACCGCGTTGGCGCGAAGCAGGGTCTGGCTCGAGTCGGCCGAGATGCCCTGCACCTGGGGAAAGTAGAGGCTGTCAAGGGGTTCGGCACCGGCGCTGAAGCCAGGCGGTGGCGCTGTAGTGATCAGCTGGTAGCCCTCTTCGCCGCACTCGCGATCGTCGCGGCGGTAGAAGTTGGGCACGCCAGGCGGGGCGCCGGGTGCGAGCGCCAAGTCGGTGTCCTGGATGAACCAGCCGCTGCAGAGGTCCTCTGAGAAGGCCTTGAACTGAGCCGAGCTTGCGCCCGGTTCATAGAGGGGCAGCGAGGTGCGCGGCGGAGAGATCGAGCGCGTCAACCAGCCATCTGCGGGGTCGCGACTCGAGAGGTACTGGTTGGCGAGTGGTGAGGCCTCGGGATCTGCGAAGGCTCGCACCGAGGTATAGGTGGCCCGGTTGCCATCGAGCGACGCCATCTGGAAGACGGCGCTGCCGGTGGTGGCAATGTCGCCGTTCTCCTTGTCGAGCGGGCTCACCATCTCATAGGCGCGGCAGTCGGGCAGGTGCCCGGAGAGCCCGGTGCGCAAGGCCTGGTTGGGGCAGTCCGTCTTTGCTTTCGGGGCGAGCGGCAGCGTCGTAAAGGTCGCTTCGGCCCCGATCGTCGGGCCGCCTCCGCTCGACTCGGCCACGAAGCGGTAGTGGTAAGTGGTGCTCGGTTCCAGGCCGCCGAGGAAGATCCCCGCGCTGGTGATCGGGGCGTCTTTGACCTCGGTGGTCAGAAGGGCGCCGGGCGGCAGCGGCTCCTGGGAGAGGCAGTTGCCTTCGGAGCATTTGCCGGTCCCGTACTCGACATAGAGGCGAGTGTCGGGCCAGAAGTGGGGGTTGATCGCCGCTCGCACGGTCGCGCCGTCGCTGCCCACCGAGACCGCGTACTGGTCTGAGATCGTCGGGGCGATCAAAGGAGGCGGGCAGACGTCTGGGTCGGGGGGCGGGCCGTAGAGGCCGATGAAGCTGTCTGAGAAGTTGGAGTTGGAGATGAGCAGATCGGTGCCCGCGATCCCGCAGGCCGTGCTCGTCGCGATCCCAGTCGAGGTGCTGAAACCCTCCTCCTCGGCGTTCCAGCGGTTCGTCTCCGCGCAGGACGACGAGTCGTATTCGATGATCTCCATCACGGCCGGAGGCGGCGTGCCCGGCACCCGGGCACCGACGACGTATACGTTGCCCGCGCCGGTCGCGACCGCATTGGGTCGCACGACCCCCGCGAGGGTGCAGAGCTCGGCGCCTGCAGAGCTGAGCTTGACAACCCCCGGGAAGGTTTTAGTGTGGCAGCCCGCATCCGACCCTGGACAACGAGTCAAAAAGAAGCTTCCACTCGGATCAATTGCAAGCGATTGCACGGCATTTCCGCTGAGCACTTCGTCTGGGTCGGGCAAATCTTCGAGATAGTCACCCTCTTTATCGAATTTTTGAATTCTTTCGAGATCGCCCACATAGATCGCTTCGCCATCCGGGCTGGCCGCAATGAAGTCCCCCGCCAAGCCGCTCGCCGGCCACCCGAACTGGCCATTCCCAGTGCCTGCAACGCCAGCCTGGCAGACGTCTCCTGGATCGACAGGGCAGAGGTTACGTTCCGCTTCGGTGGCGCCCGGTTCTTCAACCTTCGTCTTGTTGACGCCCCCTCCGAACATGACCACGAATTGAACCTGAGCACCCGATAGATCAAACTTCTGAACACGGCTATTGCGGACATCGGCTACGTAGACATCGCCCGCCGAATCCACGGTGACGCCCTGCACTGATTCGCCGCCAAATTGACCTTGTTCGACGCCACTGACGCCCGCAAGACAGCCGCTCTCGACGGTACACGTCTGCAGTTCTAGCGATCCATCGAGCACACTCCAACCCCAGGCACGAACAAACGCGCCCCAAGCCGTGAACTCGTTAATACGACGGTTCTCTTGGTCAGCTACATAAATAGTGCCGCTCGCAGGGTCGGTCGCAATGCCCCGCGGAATCGTGCACTGACCCGCCCCTGCGCCAGTTGGACAGAAATCTCGAAGCTTAGGGGGAACTGCCCCGGCCGCTGAGCCCGGGGCAATCAGCGCACAGCAAAGTAAAAGACTCAAAGTCACTACGCAACGCAAGTTGGAATACGAAGCCATCAATTTGCTACGTCTTTCACCCTGCACCCCCTAACACTTGACTTCCCATCGTCCCTCGCCTTGCTTTCCCTCGCCTTCGCCTTCGCCTTGCTCCGGCGCAAGTGACTTCTGGGAACGCTTTGAGCAAGATAGCAATTTTTCTATGTCCTTGTCAAGGAATTCGCGATGTCCTCTTTACCGAAAAAGCACAGGACCGGAATGCTCCGGCCCTGTGCTAATTACGCGTGCTCGCTCACTTAGCTTGCTTGCTCGCGCGTTATCTAGGTACTGCTCGTATTCAGACTGGTGCTAACTGATTGTGACGCCGTTGGCTGCGCCTCCGGGCACCGTTGTTCCCTTCAGTTCTGCTCCACCGTGGAGTGCTGAAGTGGCGCTGTGTTCCGCACCGCAAAGGGCGCTGCCGGTACGCGTAGATGTAATACCGGTGATATTGATATTGGCGCTAACCCAATTTTTCGGTGTGGTGCCGCCTGCGGCTTGGTTGGTCAAGGTGATCGTTTTCAACCCGGTCTGGGCAGGAACATGGATTTTGCACAGCGTGGTGTTCGCTGTGTGGTTGTTATGGCTCGTGTAGACATCGACTGTGATTGAAGCGCCTACCGGGCACACGACATCCGAAATCGCCGTGAAGGTGCCTTTAGTGTTTGTGAGATGGAACATGTAGTCGCAGCCGCTCATTGTGACTGTCACGGGCCATGTTTCGCCGAACGGCCCGGTCGCATGACAGCTGGAGTAGGTCGGCGTCACTGTAATTGTGTTGTCGCCCGTGTTTGATTGCGCATGGAAAGTGGCATTTGCACATGTGACCGGTACGGCGCCACGTGTGAATTTCTGTTCGGTGGTCTGTTTCCCGTCCATTGTGACCGGAGAGCTTTCCGCTGTCACTTTTCCGTTGACTTCTGCGTTGGCCGCGGAGACTGCCATTGCGCTCATCGCGAGCATGGCGACAAGCGCGAGGCCGAGGGCCTTGAGATTGCGAGTCATTTGACGATTCCTCTCTGGATGGTTTCCCTTTCTATGGCCCGCTAACGCGGGCACTCGGGGTCAGGAAAACATTTAGTCTCTTCTACCCGGAGACGCAAGTGTTTTCTGAGCGAAATAGGCCTTTGATGAATACAGACGGCTGTTCCTCTATTAATGTGCTGCAAAACACCTGTGAAGGTTCTCCGCGCGTGCCAATTTGCGCAGTGCAAGAACTGCGCACGCCGGTGGTCGGCGGTTCATAGAAGGTGCGGCTGCCTTGCGATGCTAAAAAGCCAGGACGCCTGGCTTGGTCGGCTGCTCAAGCCCTGCCGGTAGGCCGAAACGTCTCTTCATCCACGAGACAGTTGTCGAACCCATACTGGCGCGCGAGTCGCGTAAAGGTGCTGAACACGGCGGAGAGCTCATCAGCCGTGTTGACGCGCCTTTCTTCCCCGCTGAAGATGGCTAGCTGCAATGCTTCGAGCAGGGTTTCGACCTCGGTCTTGTCACCCTTAGGCGTACCGAGATAGCTGATGTCGTCGAACCAGAACTGCATGTGCGGCAGGAAGCTGGCTCTGGTCGCGTAGGCGAAGAGCTGGCTCTTGCTCAGCTGAGAGCCCTTCTCCTCCCGATAGGTCGCATAATCCCTGTGCATGTTCGTCGAGCTCACCCGGCAGATTCGATCCGCGTGCGCGATGTAAGCGGCCTTGGTCATCGAGCTGACATGCGTTGGCAATCCCGGTTCCCGGGTGACCGTCACAGTAATGGTGCGGTCCCCGCTATCGCTCCCGCATCCAGTGGCCACCGCGACCGAGGCGGCGACGAGTACTGCGGTCAGCTTGTTATTCACGGCTCTAATCGAACTGAGCCTGGACGGGACTCACGTCCAGGCTCAAGCTTCATTGAGTACGTCAGTACCGATGGGCTATTCCCGGTTCACCGCCCACGATCCGTTGGCGTAGCCGCCTGGCGATTCGAGCGGCGGGATTTCCGACCTCAGGATGAACGGCACCACCGCTCCAGTTTCGGGTGCGGGACTCGTCCATAGGGCCGATTCTTCTTCGAGCTGCAGTTTGAGGAAGTCGGCCACGGCGATTTCTTCCTGGGTGTCGACGAAGAAACAGAGGTAGCCGGGTTTTGCACTTGGATTCGAGACAGAGGAACCGGTCCCGCAATACGTCGCTTCGACTTCCGGTCCTCCAATGCCACCGGCGACCAGTTTGCCGATGTCCGGGTCAACCACGAAGGCGCCACCGGTGTTGGTGACGAAGACGACATCCGGCGCGGGCGAGATGTTTTCCAGGTACGAGATTGATACCTGGAGCGGCGTTTCGCCCGAGTTGGCACCTTCCTCGCCATGCACGCTCCAAACACCGGTCAGGACGCTAGGAAGTCCGCCTCCGCCGGCCGGACCAGTGGGCCCGGTCGGGCCGGTCGGACCGCCGGCTGGACCTGCTGGACCAGTCGGTCCGGTCGCACCGGCGACACCCTGTGGGCCGACAGCCCCTTGAGGCCCTTGGGGGCCGGTGGGACCGGCGTTGCCCTGCGCACCTTGAGATCCAGCCGGGCCCTGTGGGCCCTGCGGTCCGGTTGGGCCTTTGGGGCCTTGGGGGCCAGCTGGGCCTTTGGGGCCAACTGGGCCCTGGGGGCCTACTGGACCAACGGGGCCCTGGGGTCCGCCCGGTCCCTGGGGCCCCGCCGGGCCCATAGGACCGCGTTTACCTCGCGGGCCCCTCGGGCCGCGTTTCGCGGCTTTGCTCTGCTTCGCAATCAAGCCCTGCCGGTCTCCGGCGGGCGAGGCTCCAGCCGACACGTCACTGGCGGCCGCACCGGTGGCTGGTATGGCCAGCGCTAGTGCGGTCACAAGACCGCCAACGCCCAAAGAATTGCGCACTGCCCTACGCGTGCGTGCGTCTGCAAGACATCAGATGCCCCCCTTATTCCCTTTGACGTGGACCCCGGCCCGGACCCACCGAACCTGCTTGGGACTGTATCGAAACGCTTATGGCCGTGCAAGAACACATTGCAGTATCCCGAGACATCTGATCTCGCGTTGATTCCAACTCACCGCGCGTAAGCGCACCCGGCAATGCCGTAATCACGAGCCAGCTTCGCGGACGGCTCGAACGGCGGGGCGAGCGCGGCTAGCGAGACAGGAGACCCGTTTTCGAGCTTGTCGGTGCCTTCGTTCATCGCTTCGACAAGCGCTTCAATCGTGGCCTCGTCTCCTTTCGGAGCGCCCAGCGCTTCGAGGTCGGCGGCCACCTGGCGGAAGGCCGGCACGACGTCTTCTTCGACGCCCTTGGCAACGATCCGGCTTTCCGGCCCCGAAGCGCTTCGGCGCACAAAGGAGAGAGCTTGTTCCCTGCCGCGTGCGCAGATCGCGTTCGCCTTTTTAACGAACGCATCCTTGCTGAGCGAAGACGTAGTGATTTCCACGCCGGAGTCATCGTCGCCACCGCATCCACCCCCCAGCGCTGCCATAGCCACGAGCGCAGCGAATACCTTTGGCAATCGAGCGGCCACAGCTCCCTCTCTCCTCTTTATCGAACGAAAATGGCGGTTTAGTATAGCCTTTATAAGCGATACGATTCGACTCAGCGCTGAGCTGGCCGCCGGCGGTCAGCGGGCGAGCGGCATCGAGCAGCTCGCTGGCTAGATCCGCGCCTCGACGTAGAGCTCCTTCTGGGCGTCGGTCGGGACGCACGGTGCGCCGTGTTCGTCAAAGACGTCGGCGAGGCGCAGTCCCACCACCTCGAAGATCTCGGCCAGCTCCTCCACGGTGTAGAGGCGCCGCTGGAAGGGCACCGGCTCCGCCTCTTCGGCGATCTCGCATGTGATGATCGAGGTCCTGGTGCCGTCAATGCGGCGGATTGGCGCGTTCCAGTGCTGCTCGATCAGCTCCACGGCCTCTTCGCCCGATATCCAGGTCCTCTCCGGCAGGTGCGCGACGTCGGCGTCGGCAAGACCAGGTTTTTGCGGCGGCTGCCGCGGGTGCCGGCAGAGCTGGCCAGCTCCTGCCTGCTGGGGGTGAAGACGGCACGGCGGCGGCGAGCCCCGCCGAACGCGGGAACGGCAATGGCGCGAATGGACAGCTCGCGGGAGCGATCGCGCACGGCGCGCACGGCAGGGTCGCCTCGTGGCCGTGACCATGGTGGACGGTACAGCGACGCGCGGGCGACCGGCTCGCCGCCAGATTGGGCCCGAGCGATGGCCGGGGCCGGGATCCACGCCTCAACGTCCGGGGGAACCGTCGGCTCGCGGGCGCCGTGCTTCGCAGTCTCCCGAGGCCTTGGTCGGCAACGGAGCCAGGCCACTCGACCAACGGAGACCTGCACCGGTCCTAAACAAAAACAGACGTCAATAATACGGAAAGCTTGATTAATGGTTTGGCCAAGGGGAATTGGAACCGGGCGCGATCCGGGACGCGCGTCCTGAGCGTCCTGGCCAGACCGCTCACCGCGACAATCGTCATGGCGCTCGCCAACGGACCGAGGACGCTGCTCGAGCTGCGAGGGGAATGCGGTTCGCCGGTGCAGACGACCCTGCGCGCGCATCTCAGAGAGCTGGAGGAGCTGGGCACCGTCGTCCAGCGCAGGCGCAACCGCTTTCCGGGGGTACTCGAATGCGAACTAGGGGGCGCCGGACGGGAACTCCCTACCCGTAGGTTCGCGTGTCCGTCTTCTGAACGATGACGACTCCGTCTGGAATTGAGCGCCTCACGATGCACGAGGTGCTGCTCGGAGCCCGAGCCGCTCAGCCCGGGTAGCGAATCGACTTCAAATATTCGGCGGCGACAGCCGCTGGCGGTTTTCCGGATTCCATCCGCGCGTTCAGCCGCCGCATGACCGGCAGCGTCAGGCCCTTCTGTGCCCGCATGATCGCCTTTTCGTAGTCCGGCCCCGCTTCCTCCAAAACGTCCTGCGACGTGATCCAGACGAAGTTGCTCGCCGGGAAGACGTGCTTGTCGTCTTCGAGCGCGACGAACCGATCGCTCTCCGTCGCCAGGCGACCGTCGGTGTTGTAGAAGATCGAGGCGTCGAATTCGCCGTCTTCGAGCAGTTCGTAGCGGTAATCGGGTTCGCCCCGGTACCAGGACAGTTCCGGCGTTTCCGCCTGTTCGTAGCCGACACCGAGGAACGCCGTGTCGTAGCGTTCTTCGATCCCGCCGATGCACTCGGCTGAGATATGGCAGTAAGTGGGGGCGCCGACCGTCAGTTTCTCCGCCTTCCCCTTCAAGTCGGAGATCGTCCGCACCCCGAGCCGTTCCGCATCCTTCCTCAGCAGCCCAACCGTGTTGGCGATGCCATAAGGCGCCGGCGGAAAGGCGACCAGGTCTTCTCCTTCGAGCTTGCGCTCGAGCTGTCGATAGGCGACCACCGACCGTGGCGGAATGTCTTCGATTGGGACTTCGAACCGGTAGAAGAGAATCGTGCTCATGTATTCGGGGTAGCCGGCGAGCTTGTCCTCTTTCAGTTCGTCGTAGGAGATGGTCGAACCGAAAACGGCCCGCGGGGCTCTCCTCACGTCATAGCCCGCTCGCTTCAGCGCCTGCCGGTAAATCTGCGTGACGAGCCGCCGTTCCGGGGAGCCTTCGGGGCGCACCCTCAGCGTCACGTCGGCTTTGTTCAACCGGCGTCTCGCCGCAGCCAGATGCGATGACGATGAGCGCAAGTGCCGCAGCCGCCGTCAGCGGCGCGCCCCAGCTGAACCGAGATCTCCGGGCTGACTCCCGTCTCTCCACGGGCGGCAGCTTATCGCTTCCTCGAAACAATTTTATCATTTGCCGCCGCGATCGAGACCTTCTCGATCGTCACCGGCCGGCGCAGCTTGCCGATAGGAGGCGGCACGCCGACGTTGCTGGGATACCTGGCATGCGGGCCGAGGTTCGAGATCGCCTCGAGCACGCCGAATCCCTTCTCGATCGTGCCGAGCGGCGGGTAGACCCCGCTGAAGTCGAGCCAAGGCTTGGCGAGAACGATGAAGAATTGGCTGCCAGCGCGGCCGTAGCCCGCTTCGTCAGGCTCGGCCATCGCGACCACCCCATGTCGATAGATGAACCGCGGCGGAATTTGGCCGGGCACGGTATATCCAGGACCGTCGGCCTTCCCCGGCGGGTCTCCCCCATGGAGGTACGCCCCCGCGCCCGCTTTGTCGAACGGGATGCCGTCATAAAAGCCGCTGGTGGCGAGAAATACGAAAGAGTTGACGGCTGCGGGGAACCGCTTCGCGTCAAGCGTGATCGAGAACGTCCCGCAGCTGGTCCGCACCACCGCGGTCAGCGCTTCCCCCTTCTCCACGGTCTGCCCGGGCGCCTCGTAGCTGGCGCTGCGCGCCTTCCGGACCTGCGACTTCCCACACGAACGGGTAGCACGCTCGGCCTCGGCCTCCGCGGTCGCGGGCTTGTCGGTCTGGCCGGCCTCGTCCGTCGTGTCGCCGCAACCGCCAGCCACCGTCGCCAGAGCCGCGGCAGTGATTGCCGCCAAGCCTATAGTGCGACCGGGGATCGGCATTCTGCCCATGCCGGGATTTAATCATTGACGAGCTTTTCCTTGATCAATTAGACTTTTCCTATGCCTTGGGCGGGAACGGCAAGTCTTCTGGGGCGTCTGTCCCTCCTCTTTGCGGCGCTCGTTCTGCTCGCGGTCGGCGCCGGCTGCGGCGGAGGCGGCTCGTCCGATGCCTCCGCCGAACAGTCCGTACCCATTCCCGACTCGCCGCCAAAGCTCGAGGTACCAGAAGCCTTACCGCCAAAGAAGATCGTGATCGAGGACCTGAGTGAGGGCACGGGCAAAGAGGCCGAGAAGGGTGACCAGGTGAGTCTCCACTACTACTGCATAATCTGGGAAACCGGCGCGGAATATGCGAATTCTTGGCGCTATCCAAGCGTCCCGATCTTCGTCCTCGGCAAGCACCAACTTCTCCGGGGGCTCAACATCGCAGTTTCTGGGATGAAAGAGGGCGGCGCCCGCGAAGTGCTCATCCCCAACACCCTGGTGCACTACCCGGAGTCCCCCCAGCCTACCCCGCGCCGCCTTGGCGCCCTGATCTGCAAGACCTACCTGGTCGATCTGATCGAGCCCAAAGCCCGTAGCTGAGCGGCACATCGGCGTATCTGCGCGACATTGGCGGCTGGTCCTCAGCGACGGGTGCGCTCCACGGCGCGCCCCCCCTGTGAAAGGCGAGGGCCGGGATCGCTCCCGGCCCTCGCCGTTCTTGCTTTCGGTCCACTCGCTCCGAGCGACACGAAGCTAGAGTCCTTATGTCGTCTGGACCCCGATGTTGATTTTCGAGCCCTCGCTCGCCGGTGTAATTACGCCAGCTTGGTTTTTGTCTTCGTAACCTGTGATGTTCACCGTGCCGTTGTACTCGTAGTCGTTAGCGTGCGACGGGACTCCACCGAAGGCGCAGGCCAACGCCGGCGCGCAGCTCGCTGTGATCCCTGTCACTGTCGCGGTGACTTTCACCCCGGTTTTGCCGCTCCCTGCGTGGTTGGCGATGTTTGCGTAGCTGACGCCGCCTCCTGTCGGTGTCTGCGCCGGGACCGAGATCGTCACGCCGAGACTCGATGTGATCTGGATCTGTTTGCCTTCAGGGCAAGTGATCCAGACTTCCGCGTCGGCGGTGGGGTCTAGTTTGGTTGTGCTGCCGGTGAGGATGTAGTGGCAGCCGTTCATGTCGATCGTCACGTTGCCGGCCGACGAGGTGCAGTGGGTGGTATGGGGCGTTATGCCTTTTGTCCCGTTGTAGGTGGCGTCAACTGTCGCTTGTGTGTCGCCGTTTTTGATTGTCGCGGCGAATTTCGATGTTGTGCATTCGAATTTCGTGCCGCTTGCTGTGCGCTGGAACACGTTGTCGTGGCTGACCCCTGTCAACAGCGCCGTTTCTTTTTCCGCCGTGAAGTGGTCATTCGTTGCCGAGGCCGCCGAAGCGCTCAGCGCGCTAAACGCGAAGACCGCAGCGAGGGCGAGGCCCAAGGCCTTGAGATTGCGAATCATCTCTTGCTTCCTTCCTATTGGATTACCTGCCGGGCTCTCTGCGCCCGGTCGGGGTCCCTTAAGGGACAAGCAATCCATAGCGCCTTTCGGGTAGATCGCTAAGGAACTGTCGATTGATCGGCCGCTGAGGCTGCGTTTCTGTCCCCTTTTGCCTGCAAGGCAGGTAAGTGGATTTCCCGGGCGCGCGGATCGGCGGGCGCGTAGGCACGGTCCCTATGCGGGTTCCCAGCCCGGACGGACCAGGATCACTCGGGGGTCTGTGCGCGCCCCATGCGGGTTGCTCTGCGGCGCTTTGCCTTCTTGCAGCCACTGGCCCGAACCAGCGGGCGGCGTCTCAGCTTCTTGCCGCTCTGAGCGGTGAGGTTGGCCAGGGCGCGGTTCTTTGAGCCGCAGAGGTTCCGCGAGTTGACGACGAGGCCCTTTTTGCCTCCCTGCATCCTGACCACGACCTCTGAGACGGCCGCGTCGGGGGCTGCCTCGACGGTGGCGCGCAGGCGCCCTTTGAAGGAGTCGATCCGGATCGGCACTTCGACGTCGATGATCCCGCGCAGGACCAGGACGGCATCGGGCAGGTCGTTGTCGGAGGAGCGCAGGTAGACGGGGCCCGAGAGCTTTTCCTCCAGGAGCGGCGTGGTCGCGGTGACGTGCCCGTAGATCGAGCCCGCCGGGCAGCTGTTCGCGGCGAAGTCCTTGCGCGTGCAGATCGTGCGGAAGTTGGCGTTCTCGATGAAGGCGGAGCGTGGCAGGAGCAGCGAGAGGTCGCGCGCGTTGGCGTGGCCGGGCCGGGCGGCGTAGGTGGCCGTCAGCGCCGGGTGCGCTCCACGGCGCGTCCCTCCCCTCAGCTTGAGGCCGAGCCGCGGGGCGAAGGGAAGCTTCAGGCAATCGGCGGCCTGGAAGCGAGCCGTGCGCTCGACGCCCATGTCGTCTGCCGGGATCGAAGAGGTCGGCGGCAGATCCGAAGACGGTCGCCCTGGTGGAGTCCTCCCGGCAGGAGCTGGGGTTGAAGATCCAGTCGGGGCGGTCTACCCGCACCCGCAGGTCCCTGACCGAGAGCGGGATGCCACGCAGGATGTGGGGGATCGGGTCCGAGCGCGAGCCGTCAGCCCTCACTTCGGCGGTCCGCGGGTCGAACCCCAAGGCGACGCGCACGAGGACCGTGCCGACGTCAAAGGGCCCCGCCACGCCGGGAGTGATCGAGACGACCGAGAGGGGGGCGCCGTTATAGGGACCGGCGAGGTAAAGCGAGCCGGGCACGTAGGTGAGCTGGGCGCCGACGCCGGCGCCGGCCAGGGTGGTGCCGATCTTCGAGCTCGGCGGACAGGACGGGGAGGCCAGCTCTTCGGCGCCGCCGTGGGGCCCGGTGCGCGCGCGGGCGGCGGCGATCTGCGCCTCGGAGCATTTCCCGACCCCGACCAGGGAGGCGAGGACGCCGCGCGGCAGGGTGGCGGCAAACTTGGTCAGGTCCTGGTCGCCGTCGCGGCGGGTGAGCCGCATCAGGAAGGGCGAGTGGGTGAGCGCGCCGTTGGCCAGGGTGCCGGCCGAGAAGCCCGGCTCAAACGGCGGGGTCTCCCGCGCTAGGGACAGGGGCCACCGCCGACGCCCGAGTCGATCTCAAAGCTCGAGCTGGCCAGATAGGGGTGGGTGGGATCGCCGCTCGGGGTGAGCAGCGCCGTGGTGGTGTAGGTGCCGCAGCGGCTGGGGGTGATCAGGGGCGAGCGACCGCCTTCGCGCAGGCGCAGGCGCACGTCGGAGATCGGCAGCTTCGAGGGAGCGGGCTGATCGCCTCCTCGCCGAAGCTGGTGATGAGACGGCCGGTGGCCGGGTCGGGCTCCACCTCGCCGGCGAGGACGACCCAGATCCCCCGCTGCGGTTCCTTCAGCACCAGGTAGAGGACGATCAGCGAGCCGAGGGGTTCTCGTAGGGGGTGGCGACGAAGAGCGAGCCTTTGAAGACCTTTTCCTCGAGCAGCGGCGATTCGACTTCAAGCGCGCCGACCTTCGATTCGGCCGGGCAGCCGGCGCCGAACGTCGAGGCCGCCGTCTCGCGCTCGAGCTGCGCCTCGCTGCAGGTGGCGAGGCCTTCGGCCTGGGAGGGGTTGATCGTCACGCCCTCGGGCAGGGTCAGCCCGACTTTGCTCAGATCCGAGGCGGCCCTGCCCTGTCGGGTTGGTGAGGCCTTCGTCGGCGAACTCCATGCGGAACTCGAGGCCCGAGGGGCTGGCGGCGGAGCGGGCGCTCGGGGCCGGGCGGAAATGCGCGGCGAGAAGGCGAGACGCGCCGCAGCCGGTCATCCCTTGCGGGTTGCCGGCTTCGTCATGGGTGAGGGCCTGCCGAGTCCTCGCTGCCCAGCCAGGAGCGGGCGTAGTAGGTGGTGGGGAGAGGCCCGTCGCAGTTGCGTGGCATGGTGAGGAAGGGCGACTTCCTCGACGCTCGACCGGGCATTCGCCGCGCGATTCGCCGTTGGCCGTTTTGATGCAGCGACCGCGCAGGGGGTCGTGGGCGGGGTCGGCGGGGACCCCCCAGAGGGTGAAGATCGAGCCCATCACTTCGACCAGCTGGGGGGTGTTGGTCGGCCCGGCGACGATCAGGTTGGGCGAGTCTTCGCTCAGGTTGGCGTCGATCGTGACCGGGATGTTCGCCGCCCAAAAGCCGAACCTCGCCACCACGCCGGGGGAGGGCTCGAGGTTGTAGACGGGGGAGAAGAAGGTGGCTTTGCCCCCTTCCCGGAGGCGAGCTGGACTGCCACGAACCCGACCGCCGCGCTGTCGGGGCAGTCGGGGATGATGCTCCATCGCGCGGGGGATTTGGTGAGGAAGTCCACAGTCGAGCAGGCGGGCACCGCCGTCGGGGCGCCGGCGAAGCCCGGCATCTGGGTAAAGAGGGCGTCGCGGATCGCCTCGAAGGGCAGTTCCCCGCCGCTTCGGGTTTGCCTCGCCGTTGACCCTGAAGGAGGTCGTCATCTCGAAGGGATGCTCCCCGGCCTGGGTGAGGATCTCGCCTTTGGCAGCGCTGGCCTGGGTGAGGTCCTCGCCTTTCGCCGGTGAAGAGGACGTCGAAGTCGTGCAGGCCAAAGCATTTGGGCGGGCATTCGAGTTGGGCGCCCTGGGCCGGAGCGGCGCCGAGGAGGCACAGAGGCACAAGGCGAGGCCGAGCATCACAAGGCGCTGGGAGCCGTGCTTCATCGCGCCGCCCTCCGGCGCTTGGTTCGGTGCTTGCCTTCTTGGCCACGCAGCGCGACTTGCCTTTGCGCTTCACCCTGCGCTTGCCTTTCCCACAGCGGCGTTTGGCCGGCTTTGCCGCTGCCCTTCGGGGCGCCACGTAGTCCGAGCTGGCCGGGGTCTGTTCTTCGGGAGCCGGGATCTGGGCGTGGCAGGCGTCGCCTTCGCACGGCGGCGTGGGCGGCGGGGGGATCGGCAGGCCGCCGTCGAGGCGGGCGTCATAGATGTCAAAGCCGCCGAAGTCCTGGGGCAAAAGGCTCGCCCCGGTGGCAAAGAAGACGTCGTTGGCGCTCGGGCTCGCTTCGACGAAGCGCGAGTCCTGCGGGCTCTGGCCGGAGGAGATCAGCTCAACGCAGCCCCCCGAGGCCGCCGAGAAGCCCGCGGTCAGCCTCCTCGCAACCTCCAGCGCCGGGCTCCTCCCATTGGTAGACGTCGATCTGCCCGTTGGTGTCGCTCGCGCTCAGCGCGTCGGCGCTGTCGAAGTAAAGGCGGGAGCCGTCATCGGAGAGGACGCGGGCGGCGTGCAGGGCCGGTCTGCCAGAAGGGGATCCGTGAGCGGCCGGCCGGACGCGCGCCGCTCGGGTTGCAGCTGACGCAGAGGAGCTCGTCTGCCGCCGCGTCATAGCGGTAGACCTGCTGCGGTCGCCGCGCCGCTTTGGGCATCCTCGTTGTCATAGCCGGTCAGCGGCGCCACCGAGACGAAGGCCGCATGGGCGCCGTCGGGGGCTGACCTGCGCGGTGTGGCTGAGATACGCGACGTTCGACACAGCTGGCGTCAGGTCGGCATTTGCCAGCGTCGCGATGAACTCGGTCCCCCCGCCCGCTTCGCGCAGGTAGAGGTTGGCTTTGCCGGCCTCGGCTTTGTCGCCGACGCTGTTCGCCTCTTCGCTCAGGACTTTGCTCGAGGCGAAGTAGACGCGGGCTGCGTCCTCGCTGATCCCCATCACCCGACGGACGCCTTCGGCGATCGGCTCGGTCTCTTCGCGTCGACGTC
Source organism: uncultured Solirubrobacterales bacterium (assembly GCA_963844395.1). Taxonomy (GTDB): domain Bacteria; phylum Actinomycetota; class Thermoleophilia; order Solirubrobacterales; family 70-9; genus VRUE01. The sequence goes on from CAWJNX010000001.1 coordinate 755,591, forward strand.
GAATTCGTAGAGGTCTGAGCTGCCCGGCTCGGCCTCGGTGCTGAAGATCGCCGTCGAGCCGTCTGCCGCCGCCCCCCAGAACCAGGATTTGCTCGGTCCCCGATTCTTCTTCTCCGCCTCCGATACCGCCACCGTCTGCGATGCCGCCGATCCGCACGTAGATCTTGCCTTCCCCGGTAGCCGGGCGCCGACCAGAAGATCCGCTCCCCGTCGCTTGAGATCCTCCCGATCTGGGCTCCGGGGCTCATTGGGCGTCGCCGAGCCCGCCGTGCACGAGCCGCTCGACGGCGCCCCGCCGGGCAGGACGCAGACGAAGCGCAGCCCCGCTACCCGCGCGCTCTCATAGAGCTGGCGCTGACCTTCGCTGCCCTCTGGCAGAAGTTTGTCGTTGGCAACGAAGATCGGGTGCTCGCCGTCGGCCGAAACGTCCAGCAGTTCCATGTGGAAGTCCGCGCCCAGTGGGAGGCTCGCCGGCGCTGCCAGCGGCGCCAGCGCCTCGTAGCCCGCTCTGCCTTCTTTGCCGCAGAGCTCATCCGTGCGCCGTAGAGGTTGGAGTAGCCGGCGAGCGCAGCCCGGCGGCGCCGGCGGCGGAAACTCGGCGAAGGTGGTGATCCAGGTGTGGCAGAGATCGGCCGAGAAGGCTTTGAATTCGGTGTCGAATTGCTGGATCGGGGGATATATCGCCCGTCCCCGCGGCTGAGTTGATCGAGTGCGTCTGCCAGCCCTCCCCCTCGTCGTACTCCCCGTCTGCGTCGGGAATGCGCTGGGCGATGTACTGGGAGGTGAAGGGAGCCGAGGCGGCGCCGCCGAAGGAGCGGAAGGAGCCGAAGGCGAGCTTCTCGCCCGAGTCGGAGCTCTGCTCGAGCACCGCCGGCGCGGCCTGGTTGGTTTCGCCGCACGCTGATGTCGCCGCCTTCTTTGTCGGGCGGGGAGACCATCTCGTAGGCCCGGCAGTCGGGCAGGAAGGCCGCCGGGCCGGTCCGCGAGGCCTCGTTGGAGCAGGGGGTGAACCCGGCGTCTCGAAGGTGCGCAGCTCCTCGGCATCGGACCTTTGATCGGCTCGATCAGCGGGTTGTTGGCGACGAGCCGGTAGTGGTAGACGGTGCCAGGAGTCGAGCGGGTAGATCGCGACCTGGCGGGTTACGAACCCTTCCCCTGCGCCGAAGTCGAGCGGCGCCTGGCTGCGTCGATATCGGGGGCTTTGGTCGCGGCGGCGAAGCCATCGCCGCCTTCGCCTCATGTCTTTGTGGAAGGCGGCGTCATCGACGTATTCGAACTAGCCGCTCGCCGGGATGCCGGTCGGGTTGACTTCTCCGTTCAGCCTCGCCATGTCGGTTCCCACCCGCGTCGCGTAGGCCTCGCCCAGTTCGGGCGTTTGTATGGTCGCGAAGGCTGGGCCTTCGACCGGCCTTCGCCTTCTCCGGTTGGGTTGTCGGCGTTGGTCGCCACCACCCGCCAGCGGTAGGTCGTCTGCGGGAGCAGGCATTTGCTGCCGGGTTCGGCCGGCTTCTGTTGCCGGGTTAGGGCAGCCGACCTCCGCTTCGAAGGAGTGCAGACTGAACTCTTTGCCCGCTCCGGGCACGATGGTTTGGGCGCCGTGCGTTTGCTCGGCGCCTTCGAAGCTTCGCCCTGTTCTTCGTACTCCTCCTCGGTCAGGTACTCGAAGCGCACTTCGGTCGCTTTGCCCTCCGGGTTGACTTCGGCCACCAGGGTCCGCCCTGACCGAGCCGATGTCCCTCGCTTCCAGGCTGGGCGGCGCCGGCAGCGGCCCGGGGTCGGGCATGGTCGGGCCCGAGAACTCCAGGCGCTTGGCCAGGAAGCCTTCCTGGCGCACCGTGGCGAAGATACCGCCTTCGCCGCCGCTGCGGGGAGCGAGGCCTTCGGGCCTGCCGGACGGGAGCTTGCCGTAGGCGAAGCGCCGCAGGATCGCCCCGCTCGCCTGATCGAAGGCGGTCACAATCCGGAAGGAGCCGACCGCTTTGTCTCGGACCTCGCTCTGCGCGGCAAAGGGATTGCCGGCCTCGTCAACCGCCACCTGATTGTTTTCTACCTCGTCGCTGCCTTCGGCGAGCAGAAGCAGCGTGCAGCTCGGGCCGTACTTGCGGATGCCGCGGTTGTCCCCTTCGTTTGCTACCCAGAAGTTGCCGGCGGGGTTGACTGCGAGCGATCTCGCCGTCCCCCCTTCGATCAGCAGGCACTGCGGCGCAATCGGTTCGCCGGAGGCTTTGAAGCGCTGCAGCCGGTGTTTGCCGGCGACGTTGTCTAGAGCGTGCAGGACGCCTTCGGGCCCGACGCCGATCGAGACTAGCCCCGAGAACTGGCCTTCGCCCGAACCCGAGCTGCCTACCGAACGCACGAAGCTCACCGGCAGGCTGGTCGGGTCGAAGAGCTGCACGCGCGCATTGCCCGCCTCGGCCACGTAGACGAACTGGTGGTTGGGGCTCGCTGGGTCGTTGTTGACCGCCACCTTGCCCGGCAGGCTCAGCTGCCCGGGGCCCGAGCCGGCGATCCCTTTCTGGCAGCCGCTCGCCACAGTGCAGGTCTGCAGTTCCGCCGCCCCCGTATCGACGCCCCAGCCGAAGGCGAACAGGAACCCGCCGTCTTCGGCGAAGGCGTTCACGCGGTTGTTCTCGCCGTCGGCGAGGTAGACGGTGCCGGTTTCGTGGTCGATCGCCAGGCCGCGCTGCGTGTTGAATTCGAATTGGGGCGGAGGAGCGCACTGCCCCGCGCCTTCCCCCGGCGGGCAGAATTCGGTGTCAGCGCCCGCCGCCGACGCCCAGCACAGGCAGGCCAGCGCCGCCAGCACAAGGGCCGTACCCGCAGCGCCCCATCGCCTCGAGAACCCCGTTCCCATTTCCCTCTCTCGTCTCCCTGTCTTCCGGCATCGGACGGACCCAGCCGTACGACTCTCAGGCCACGCTAGGGAACCTGTGCATATTTGTCAAGGAAAGGCGAAGGCCTGGATCGCTCCCGGCCCTCGCCGTTCTTGCTTTCGGTTCACTCACTCCGAGCGACCCGAAGCTAGAGTCCTTATGTCGTCTGGACCCCGATGTTGATTTTCGAGCCCTCGCTCGCCGGTGTAATTACGCCAGCTTGGTTTTTGTCTTCGTAACCTGTGATGTTCACCGTGCAGTTGTAGGTGGATTCATTGGTGTGCGACGGGATGCCGCCGAAGGCGCAGGCCAACGCCGGTGTGCAGCTCGCTGTGACCCCTGTCGCTGTCGCGGTGACTTTAACCCCGGTTTTGCTGCTCCCTGCGTGGTTGGCGATGTTTTCGTAGGTGACGCCGCCAACTGTCGGTGTCTGCGGCGGGATATGGAGCGCTACGCCGAGGCTCGATGTGATTGTGATTTCTTTTTCCGGCGGGCAAGTGATCCAGACCACCGCGTCGAGTGCAGTGGGATCTTTCTGGGTCGTGGTGCCGGTGAGGATGTAGTGGCAGCCGTTCATGTCGATCGTCACGTTGCCGGCCGACGAGGTGCAGTGGGTGGTATGGAGCGTTATGCCTTTGTCCCGGTGTAGGCGACGTTGACTGTCGCTTGTGTGTCGTCGTTTTTGATTGTCGCGGCGAATTTCGATGTTGTGCATTCGAATTTGCTACCGGCTGACACGAACACGTGGTCGTGGCTGACCCCTGTCAACAGCGCCGTTTTCTTTTTTCCGCCGTGAAGTGGTCGTTCGTTGCCGAGGCCGCCGAAGCGCTCAGCTGAGGCTGCGGATTGGAGGCATGCAGGGAAGCGAGGGCGGGGTCGCCTGCAACCAGCGGGCCAGCTCCGGCTGTGAAGCCGGAGCTGGCCCGCATATCGCTCAATGGCTTCTTTGAGCCACCTGGTTCTCGCTAGCCGGTGACGGCAAACGTGCCCCAGACTTCCTGTTTCGAGGAAGCGAGAAAGGCGAGGATAGATCCGCTGGTTGAGATCCCCGAGGTCCCGAACAATCCACCTCCAGCACCCGATTTCCCGGGGAAGGCGAGAATTACGCCAGTCGCTTCGCCGATGAACACGCAGAGGAAACCTGAATCCGCCTCTGGGTTTTCGGCACTGGCGGCAGCTCCTTCGCCATCGTCGCACTGCTCTGGTGCCGCTGCTTCCTTTTGAACGAGGACGAAGCTACCCGCCGTCCGCGCGGCCGCCAGAGGAATCGGGAATGAGATCTGTCCCTTACCGAAGAATTCACCGGGCGCAAGTTCAGCGGTGGTCGCATACCACGACCCGGTCTCGGTAGCGTTCACCGGTAGGAAACCGTCGGGAACCCAAGGACTGCCAGCAGGCCCAGCCTCGCCCGCAGGGCCAGCCGGTCCCGTCGCTCCTTGCGGCCCGGCCGGTCCGGCCGATCCCGCCCCTCCTTGCGGCCCGGTCGGTCCCGTAGGTCCGGGATCCCCTGCGGGGCCGGCATCGCCCTGATCCCCCTTGGCCCCAGCGGGGCCCTGCGGCCCGGCGGGCCCTTGCGGGCCAGCTGGGCCCTGCGGTCCCGGTTTGCCGGCGAATTTCTTGGCGATTTTCTTGACTTCTTTTTTCTCCTTGCTCGAGAGAATGTCGGTGGCAGCGTAGGCGCCGCCGATCATGGCGAAGACGAGAGCAATGACGGCAATTACTCCGGGTACGCCGAATCGCCTGCTCAGGACCGAGAACATCTATTCCCCCCCATGTTGAGTTTCTAAATTCGAACCTAACTGGAACTACTTAGGAACGGGATCATATCGCTTTAGGGGGCATAAGGCTAATTTGGAATCACTTGTACGACCGGGCACTCGGTGACGCCGAACCGCGTACCCGCTAGTTCGATCGCTTCATATGGAGGGGTCGCATTGGTCGCCGCGGCTTTCGGGTTCGCCCTGATCTTCGCGATCGCTCGCTGGTATGCGGCAAGGAACACCTCCGCCTCCTTCCGCCCTTCCTCCGGGACGCCAAGCGCGCGAATCTCCCGCATCTGCTCTTCGAGACCCGGGATCAACGCCTGCTTGACCACGACGACCTGGGTCGCGACGAAGTCGTAGTCGGGCTTGGACGACTCCCTTTGCGTGATGGAAGCGAATTTGGCGGCGATCGTTCCGCTGCTCCGTTCGCAGACCAGGTTGGCCTGTCTGACAAACGCCGCCTTGTCGATCTGCTCGGCGCCGGCGGGGTCGTCGCCGTCTCCACAGCCCACGAACAGGCCCGTGGTGACCGAGACGATCAGCGAGATGGCAATTATCGTTCGCAAAGTCATTTTCTTTTTTTATTCAGCTTCTCCCGCTCAAAAAGATACCCTACGGCCGAGGACCATGTTTCTCCGAGCCTTCATCGCGATGCTGGTTCTGCTCATCGGGGGCGCGCTCGTCTGGGCGGTCACGACCGGCTCCGATGGTCGCGGGCCGCAGCGCGCCACATCGCCGGAGGAGAGGAAGGCTGTGCGAACCGAGAGGCGGCTTGCCGCTGCCCCCGCCGACCGGTCGCTGCTCCGCGCGACGATGAGCAGCTGGCTGGCGGCCGGCGCGGACCGGCTCAGCGAGATCGACACCAGGCGCCAGCCGATCCCGGAGGCGGTCGTGGAAGACTATGAAGCCGGTCTGCGCGCCTGGGATCGCTTGCTGCGACAAACTCGCGGAGAAGTTGACGCCGACGTGGCCGCGTCGGCGGCCACGGCGTTCTTCGAACTCGTCGAAATCGGCTCGTCGGATCCAGCTGTGGCCACAGCGCACGCGGCCGGCGCCGTGCGAGCGCAGAAGATCGTCTGCAAGCGCAACCCCAACGCCCTCACGCTCAGCAACCTCGCTTCCTACCACTACTTCAACGGCGAATTCGCCGCAGGCGACCGTACGACCGAGCGCACGCTCCGCCACACCCAGGGCTTGCGATCCGTCCGGGGCTCGACGCGGTATGTGTACTGGAAGGTGCTGGAGGGGTATCGCGAACGGGGACAGAAGTTCGTCGCCAGAGTGACGACGGGACTGCGAACGCTGCGGGAAACCGGCGAGGAGGAACTGCCGGAGCCGATCAAAGGGTACGGCGCGCCAGCGGGCATCAACGGCTACGAACCGGGGGCCGGACCGACTTAACCCGCTCTTCCTCCGGCGGGATGATGTAGGCGACTTCCACCGGAGCTCCCCCATCAAATGGCGTTCATACACGCGCTGTATTTAGCCACTAAGTGGTTGATTTCAGCCAGCATGAACAGGCGGCCAGCGGGCGAGCGGCATCGAGCAGCTCGCCGGCTAGATCCGCGCCTCGACGTAGAGCTCCTTCTGGGTGTCGGTCGGGACGCACGGCACGCCGTGTTCGTCAAAGACGTCGGCGAGGCGCAGTCCGACGACCTCGAAGATCTTGGCCAGCTCCTCCACGGTGTAGAGGCGCCGCTGAAAGGGCACCGGCTCCGCCTCTTCGGCGATCTCGCATGTGATGATCGAGGTCCTGGTGCCGTCGATGCGGCGGATTGGCGCGTTCCAGTGCTGCTCGATCAGCTCCACGGCCTCTTCGCCCGATATCCAGGTCCTCTCCGGCAGGTGCGCTTCGGCGTGCAGGACGTTTGGCATCTGCATTAACAATCGGCCACCCGGGCGCAGCGCCCGCGCCGCGGCCCCGAACGCGCGCAGGTTCTCCTCGTCGAAGTCGAAGTGTTCGAAGGCGCCGCCGCCGAGGCTCAGCACGAGGTCGAACTCGCGATCGAAGTCGAGGTAGCGAGGATCCTCTTCGACGAAATAGGGCCAGAGGTCCTGCAGATCCGCTTCGCCGCCCGCCACCGACAGCAGGTCTTCGCGGATGTCAACGCCAACGACGTCGAAGCCTCTGCGGCTCAGCTCCAGGGTCCGCTGCCCGGTGGCGCAGGCGAGGTCGAGGATGCGCTCGTGCCCGTCGGGCTCCAGCATCGACAGCGCAAGCGCCGCCTTCTCCTCGCCCCCCTCCTCCCAGTACAGCGATTGGAAGTTGGGTGAGAAGCTGGTGCGATACCAGTCAACTGGAATGCCCATGCCCATCGCTCAATACGAACTTAATACTTCGACGGCAATAATGCAAGACTCGGCACGTACCGAGGGGGGCCTGCGGGATGAGCCAGGCACGGCAGGCTCGACGCGACTATTCCGCTCGTTCGGCTCGCCGCCCCCGCCCGCGGTTAGCGGACCTTCTATTCCTTGCGACCCTCGGCGAAGATCTCGAACTGGTTGTCCCTGGGCATGCGGGCCTTGCCGGTGCCACGGAAGACGTTGGCAAGGCGCATGCCGACCGACTCGTAGAGCTCTTTGAGTTCGTTGACCGAGTAGAGGCGCTGGCGGAAGGGGATCGGCTCGATCTTCTCGAGCACCTCGCCGAACGGCAGCGGGACGGTAAACCCTTCCAAGTAGCGGTCCTTGGCGTTCCAGCGATGGTCGCTGAGTTCCAGCGTCGCCTCGCCGGCGATCCAGGTTTTCGTAGGCAGGTGCTTTTCGGCGTGCAGCACGTTGGGCAGCTGCATCAGGTGGCCGCCGCCCGAGCGCAGCGCGTTGGAGACGACCTCGAAGGTGCGGTAGTTCTCCTCGTCGGTCTCGAAGTAGCCCACGGCGCCGTCGTTGAGGCTGAGGACCAGGTCGAACTCGTCCTCGAAGTCGAGCTCGCGCAGATCCGCCTGGACGAAGGAGACGTCGAGGGACTGCGCTTCGGCCTCGCGGGCGGCGATCTCGAGCAGCTCCGCCGAGATGTCGAGCCCGACGACCTCGAACCCCCGTCGCCTCAGCTCCAGGGAGTGCCGGCCGATCCCGCAGGCGAGATCGAGCACCCGCTCGGAGCCATCCGGCCGCAGCATTCCGAGGGCCCGGTCCACTTCGGCGACCGTCCGGTCCGCCCAGGGCATCTGCGTGGTCGTCTCCGCCGGAAAGCCCGAGCGGTACCAGTCAGGCGGAACCTCGACCTCAGTCACTGTCGCCTCCCTTGCGGTTGTCTCCCATGAACCGCCCCTCCCTGCTGTTGTCTCCCATAAACCACCCCATCGTTCGGAAAGTTTATATCAATCGAGGGGGGAACAGGGCGCGATTGAGGCCGTTGACGAGGGCATGGGCGAGGCGTCGATTCCCGCCCAGCTCGAGGCGTCCCGGGTCGGCTTCGATCGCGACGCGAAGCCACGCCGCCACGGTGCCGGTGGCCCAGGAGCCGGGGCTGCTGTCGAGACGAGTTGTGCAGGAGGCGATCCGGCCCTCCTCGACGCCGACCGTCACCCCGACCAGATGGCGCTCCCCGCCATTGTCGAACTCGACCCCCAGGCGACAGGAGCCCGACAGCTCTGCCGGCAGCCTCAGTAACGGCACGGCGAGCAGCAGGCCGGACTCGGCGTTGACCGGCGTGAGCGGCGCGGTCACCTCCGCGAGGTGGTTGCGCTCCCAGCGGATCGCCGCAGCGAGGGGAGCCGCGCCCCGGCGCAGCCACTCGGTCACCTCATACGGGGTGCCCTTGCCGGAGGCGGACCTTTTGCCCGCCACCAATCCGGCTTCGCGCAGGGCTGCCAGGCGGCGCTCCAGGGACTGGTAGCTGAGGGACTCGATCGCGCTGTCGAGCTCGGCGAGCGTGACGGGGCCGGCGGCAAGCGAACGGAGCATCGTTGACGACCACCCCTCCACCAGCGCCTTGACAGCCGCCCTCCCGTCATCGCTGCCGATCGCCAGTGGCTCTCGTGGAGCGTCGGCAAGCCAACCCTCGAGGATCCTGGCGACGAAACGCAGTTCGCTTCCGGCCCGGTTGGTCAGCACGTACTCGCGCACGCTCGGGAACGGATGGAGTCGGCGCTTGGCGATCGCCCCGACCTCGCTCAGTTCCTTGAGATGGGCGCGGAGGGTCGTCTGCGGCGAGCCCGTTTCGCGGCGCAGCTCGACCAGGCGCCTCGGGCCCTGCGCGAGCTTGTTGAGGACGAGGGCGTTGAGCGGAGCGGCCAGCAAGGTGAGGACGCGCGTCCCGGTGCGCTCCCCGTTGGCTCCTCCCATGGCGGCAGCCTCCATGCGGAAAGTATTATGACACAGATGAGGTTCGTAATGGGAACATGTTAGGTGCTCGCAAGAGGCAGACACCTACATGTCGAGGTGGTCCCAGAGCAGCAATCGTTCCGCGCAGCGGCCGGCGCGGTCCTGGGCCACCTCGAAGATTCGGTCGATCACCGGGGCGTGCCAGCCTTCGTCCTCCGCCCGTTCGGCGACGGTCTCAATCGCGTCGCAGACGTACTTCAGGGCGCAGCTCGCCTGGATGTGGAAGATGTCGAGATCGATGCCGCATTCTTCGGCAACCCGGTGCAGCCCACGGAGATAGGTGGTGACGTCGAAGTCGTCGGGGAGCACCATCCCGGTTTCGATCGGCTCGTCGTAGACCACCGTCGAGGTGACGTCGTAGAGCGGCGCCAGCTGAACCCCGTCGTCGCGAAAGAGCAGCGCGAAGTTCCTGCCGTGCGCGTCGCCATTGCCGAGCACGTAGTTGCCGAAGGCCGCGTGCACGAGCGTCGAAACCTCCGCCTTCAGGCCGACCGCCCGCAGCAGGCCACAGGCTTCGGCGAACCCCGGGGCATCCGCCTCGCGGCTGCCCCGCTCCGTCCCGGGGGCGATGCCGAGCGCCTGGCAGAAGGTCTCCTGGTGCATTCGCCTCGGGGTCAAGCCGTCCCAGACGAGGTCGAAGCGAGGCGAGACGAGGCAGTCCTCGCCGTCGATCGTCTCCACCGACGCCTTGGCTGCCGGTACCCCGGACTGTCGCATGACCGCCATGCAAAACCTCTCGTTGGTGGCGATTTCGGGATGCTCGCCGGTTTCGGGCTTGGCGATGTGGGTGCTCGGCGTGCCCGGCTTGGGATGTCCCCAGGGCCCATCGACCCCGTCGCGAACGAGGCCGAGCTTGTGGCGGTCACCGCTGAGGGCAATCCGCTGGCGCGAGCCCGTCTCCTGGGGCGAATCGGCCCCCTCCTGCGAGCCGGTCCCCTCGGACGAATCGGCCGCCTCCCGCGAGCCGGTCCCGTGGGACGAACCGACCTCCTGCCGCGGCGGCAGGAAGGTGACGGCTCCCGGGCAATCGCGGCCCAGCTCGGCGATCAGGGCGAAGCCGTCCCTCCGGTCGGTCCCCAGTTCGTCCGCGATTCGCCGCCGCTGCGCGCCTTCCGGCAGCAGCCCCTCCACGTAGGCCCGGCTCGTGTCGGCGCTGTAGGGCTCGGCCCGGACCGGCAGCGAGTTGCTGAGCAGCACCGTGCCGGAGCCGTGCCTCTCGACGACTGCCGGCGCGTAGGCGAACTCATAGCCGCCACCAGCAGCCCGGGAGAGGGTGCCGATCCGCTCCCCGCCAAGATGAACGTCAAGGCTCGCTTTGGGTCCCTCTAAAGTCGTTCTTCTGTCTCCCTGTAGCTGCAAGGATCCTAAACCGATCTGAGGCCGGCGCGCAAGGCAGCGCCTGCGGGCCTCAGTACTGGACCTCGTAGCCGAGGTTGAGGGCGCGCTCGCCGGCGAATTCGAGGATGCCGTCGATCACGGGCGCGTACCAGCCTTCGTCACGGGCCCGCTCGGCGACCGTCTCGAGGGCCTTGCTCATCCTCACCGAGACGTTCGCGGCGACACGGCGGCAGTGCTCGAAGTCGATCTCCGTGTCCTCGCAGATCTGGGCCAGTTCAAGTAGGTAGGCGGTTTCGGAGTAGTCCTCGGCGACGACCATCCCGACGTGGGTCGGATCGTCGTAGACGGCGGTCGAGGCAATGTCGTAGAACGGCGCCAGCAAGGAGCCGTCGGGAACGACCATCAGCGCGAAGTTCTTGCCGTGGGCGTCGCCGTTGCCGAGGATGTAGTTGCAGAACGCCGCGGCGAGCAGGTTCGTTATCCGCTCCTCCTGGCCGACCGCCCGCAGCAGCCCGCACGATTCGACGAAGCCAGGACCGTCGGCCTCCTCGCTGCCGGGCGCGGCGTTGGGCGCGAAGCTGAGCGCCTGGCAGAAGCTCTCCTGGTGGAACCGCTTCACGTCCAGGCCCTCGCCGCTGCGGTCGAAGCGCTCGGAGACTATGCAGAGCCGCCCCGCGATCGTCTCCACGGCCGTCGGGGCGACGAATAGGCCGACCTCGCCGACGACGGTGGTGCAGAACATCTCGTTGGCGACCATTTCGGGGTGTTCGCCGGTCTCCGGCTTGACGATGTGGGTGCTCGGCAGGTCGGCTCGCGGCCAGGCCCAGCGCTCGCCGGGCGCCGAGCGAGTGAGGCTGAGCTTGTGGCGGACGCCGGGCAGGAGGGAGCGCATCCGCTGCGGGCGCTCGGAGTCGAAGAGCCGCGGCGGCGGTCTGGAGACGAGCTCCTCCAGCTCGTCCTCACTCACCCAGGTGGTCGGGGTCGCGCCCGCCTTGAGCGCCGGCTCGCCCTGCGGCTGGAAGACGACGCCTCCCGCGCAGTCGCGACCCAGCTCGGCGAGCAACGCGTAGCCGTCACCGGGATCGACGTCCAGCTCGCGAGCCAGCTTCAGCCGCCGCATCCCCTCGGGCAGCAAACCCTCAACAAAAGCCTTGGTGGTGTCGGCGCTGAAGGGCTCCTCGGTGGTCGGCAGCGAAGTGCTGAGCAGCGCCGTTCCCCGGCCGAACTTGTCCAGGCACTCACGGGAGTAGGCGAGGCGATAGTCGTCATCGCCAGCCGGGAACAGGGTCCCGATCCGCTCCCCGTACAGGTAGACGTCAAGACTCACTTTGGTCCTCCCAGAGTCGTTACAAAGTCTCCCCTTGGTATGGGACTGTAGACGGCTGCAGGCCGCTACGCAAAGCGCCTGCTAATGGGGCATGTGCTCGGCGCGGACCAGCCGCTCAGCCGTAGCGCTCGCCGATGATCGCGCGCAGCTTGGCGCGATCGTGGCGGGCCTGGACGCGGCGCACCGTGCCCGAACGCGAGCGCATGACGAGCGATTCGGTGCTGGCGCCGGGGCCGCGATACCGGACGCCCTGCAGGACGTCGCCATCGGTGACGCCACTGGCCGAGAAGAAGACGTCGTCGCCCGAGCAGAGGTCGTCGGAGGTGAGGACGCGGTCGAGGTCGTAGCCCGCGTCGAGCGCCGCCTGCCGCTCGCCATCGTCGCGCGGCCATAGGCGGCCGAGCAGCTGGCCGCCCATTGACTTCAGCGCCGCCGCCGAGAGCACGCCCTCCGGCGTGCCGCCGATCCCCCACAGCAGGTTGACGGGAGAGCGCTCGCTGACCGCCAGCAGGGCAGCGGAGACGTCGCCATCGGTGATCAGGCGGATGCGGGCGCCCGCCTCGCGCACGGCGCGCATCGCCTCCTCGTGGCGCGGCCGGTCGAGCATGACGACGCTGACGTCACCGATGCTGCCGCCCTTGCGCTCGGCAACCAGCTTCAGCGTCTCCGGCAGGGGGCGATCGAGGTCGAGCAGGTCGGCGATCTCCTCGCCGCCGGCGATCTTCTCCATGTAGACGCAGGGTCCGGGATCGAACATCGTGCCGCGCTCGGCAAGGGCGATCACGGCGAGGGCGCTGGGCATGCCGAGCGCGCAGAGCCGCGTCCCCTCGAGCGGGTCGACGGCGATGTCGACGACCGGCGGGCTGCCGTCGCCGATCTGCTCGCCGTTGTAGAGCATCGGCGCCTCGTCCTTCTCCCCCTCGCCGATCACGACAACGCCATCCATCGCGACCGAGTCGAGCACGTGCCGCATCGCGTCCACCGCAGCCTGGTCGGCGGCGATCTTGTCGCCGCGGCCGACCCAGCGAGCCGCGGCGAGCGCCGCCGCCTCGGTCACTCGGACCAGCTCAAGGGCGAGGTTGCGGTCGGGCTTGGTGGGACCTGGCGTCAGGTCTGGCGGGGTCTCACCCATGCGCGCCGCAGGCTATCGGACGTGCCGTGTCTTAGAGGACGATATGGGTACCTCTAGATCGACTCAGCTACGAGAAGCAAGCGTTTCGCTAGTCGTATCGCTAGCCCCTCCTAAGCTGCGGCACGTCCGGAGGGTTGGCGTATAGGGTCGGTCGGCATGGATCGCTGGGGATTGACGCTGCCGCTACCGGGCCTGCCGCTGGCCGATCACGAGGAGATGGTCAAGCGGGCGGAGGCGGCCGGCTACACCGACCTCTGGAGCGGTGAGACGAACGGGCCGGACGGCTTCACGCCGCTGGCCCTGGGCGCCGCCTGGACCGAGCGGCTGCGGCTCGGAACTGGGGTGGTTGGAGTCTTCCAGCGCGGCCCGGCGCTGCTGGCGCAGGAGGCGGCGGCGCTGGCCGACGCCTCGCGGGGGCGCTTCGCGCTCGGCATCGGCTCCTCCTCGGACCGAATTGTCGAAGGCTGGAACGAAATCCCCTTCGAGCGGCCGCTGAGCAAGGTGCGCGAGATGGTCAACTTCCTGCGCACCGCGCTCGACGGCGAGCGCACCGCCAGCGGCTTCAAGCTCGAGGTGGCGCCGGCGCAGCGGGTGCCGATCGTCCTCGCTGCCCTGCGCGGCAAGATGCTCGATCTGGCGATGGAGCGCGCCGACGGCGCCTTCACCAACTTCCTGCCGCTCGCCGGACTGTCTCGGGTGACTGCGCAGCTGGAGGGCGCGCCGGACGGCTTTGAGCTGCTCTGCCGCTTCTTCTGCCTGCCCGGCGAGCGCGAGGCGGTCGAGCCCCTGGCCCGCTTCATGTTCTCCTCCTACATCACCGTCCCCGTCTACGCCGCCTTCTACCGCTGGCTCGGCTACGGCGAACAGATCGATCCGATGATCGCCGCCTGGGAGGCGGGCGACCGCGGCGCAGCCGCGGCGGCGGCCCCCTGGGAGCTGATCGAGGACATGTTCGTTTTCGGCACCCCCGAGCAGATGCGCGAGCGGCTCGACGCCTTCGTAGCCGGCGGCGTCACGCTGCCCGTCCTCACCCCGATCGTCACGCCCGACAAGCTCGGCGAGACAATCGAGGCGCTGGCGCCCTGAGCGCGGCTGCGCGCGTCGCTGATCTCTAGTACTCGACCTCGACCCCGAGCCCGAAGGCGCGTTCACCGGCCAGTTCGGCGATGCCGTCGATCACTGGCGCGTACCAGCCCTCCTCCCGGGCTCGCTCGGCGACCACGTCGAGTGCCTTGCTCAGCTTCGCCGCCATGGTCGCGGCAAGGTCGCGGAATACGTCGAAGTCGTAATTGCATTCCTCGCAGACCTCGGCCAGTTCGAGCAGGTAGGCGGTCTCCGAGTAGTCCTCGGCAATCACCATGCCGACGTGGAGGGGCTCGTCGTAGACCGCCGTCGAGGCAATGTCGTAGAAGGGCGCCAGCGACATCCCGGTCTTGTGGAAGAGCACCGCGAAGTTCTCTCCGTGGGCGTCACCGTTGCCGAGCATGTAGTTGCAGAAGGCGATCCGGAAGAGGATCGCTGGATCGCCCTCGCCGGTAACGGCCTTCAGCAGGCCGGCGGATTCGGCGAAGCCGGGCCCCTCGACGTCCTCCCCCTCCGCGTTGGTCCGCGAGCAGCCGAGGGCCTGGCAGAAGCTCTCCTGGTGGACCCGAGCCGCGGCGGGACCATCTCCCTTGCGGTCAAAGCGCTTCGAGACAAGGCAGGCCCGCCCGGCGATCGTCTCCACCTCGCTCGAGACGACCGGCAGGCCAACCTCGCGGACGACGCTCGTGCAGAACATCTCGTTGGCGACAAATTCGGGGTATTCGCCGGTCTCGGGTTTGACCACGTGGGTGCTCGGCACGCCCGCCTCGGGCCAGGCCCAACGACCGTCCGATCCCTCGCGGACGAGGCTGAGCTTGTGGCGCACGCCGCCGAGGGCGAAGCGCATCCGCTGCTCGGTGCCGGCGTCGAAGAGGCGCCTCACCGGTGGCGTCACCAGCTCCTCCAGTTCCTCCTCGCTCAGCCAGGCGAGCGTGTGGGGATCGGCTGGCTCGACCGACTCGCCCTTCGGCATGAAGGTGACCGCCCCGGCGCAGTCGCGGCCGAGCTCGGCGATCAGCGCGTAATCATCGCTCGGCTCGACCTCCAGCTCCCGCGCCACTTTCATCCGTCGCATGCCGTCGGGCAACAGGCCCTCGACGTAGGCCTGGGTCGCCTCGGCGCTGTAGGGCTCCGTGCGCGTCGGCAGTGCGTTGCTCAGCAGCGACACCCCGGCGCCGACCTTCTCGACGACCTCGGGCGAGTAGGCCAGCCGGTAATCGTTCTCCCCGGCCGGAAAAAGCGTTCCGATCCTCTCTCCATACAGGTGGACATCAAGGCTCACTTG
This sequence comes from uncultured Solirubrobacterales bacterium, assembly GCA_963844395.1. GTDB lineage: Bacteria > Actinomycetota > Thermoleophilia > Solirubrobacterales > 70-9 > VRUE01. The sequence continues at coordinate 770,718 of CAWJNX010000001.1, forward strand.
GGTCCTCCTCGAGTCTTTCCCTGCCTCCTCTTGGTCGGAAGACTCTAAACCGAAGCGAGGCTCAGTGCATAGTCCCCGGCAGGGTCGGTGAACCAGCCAGTCGGCTGCAGCCCGGCCTCGCGGTAGATCTGCTCGAGCCGCGGGCGCGTGAACTTGGCGGAGATCTCGGTCCGCATCTCCTCGCCGGCGGCGAAGCGCACGGTCAGGTCGAGGCCGTCCAGGTGAACCGTCTGCTCGGTGAGCGAGCGGAGGCGGATGTCCATGCGGGCCGCATCGGCGTCATAGCGGGCGACATGCTTGAAGCGATCCGGGTCGAAATCGCCGCCCAGCTCGCGGTTCAGCACGTGCAGCACGTTCTTGTTGAACTCGGCGGTGACGCCGGCCGAGTCGTCGTAGGCCGCCTCGAGCCGGTCCCGCTCCTTGACCAGGTCGGTGCCGAGCAGGAAGCGATCGCCCGGCTCCAGCAGCGCCGCGAGGCGGACGAGGAACTCGCGGCGGGCGTCCGGGTGGAGATTGCCGATCGTGCCGCCGAGGAAGGCGACTAGCCGGCCGCCGCCCCCGTCGGGGATCCGCTCGAGGTCGTGCTCGAAGTCGCAGACCAGGCCGCGGACGGCGAGGCCGGGGTACTCCTCAACCAGCGCCTCAGCGGTCTCGTGGGTGATCTCGGCGGAGATGTCAACGGGGACGTAGGTGGTGAGACAGCCGGCGTCGCGCATCGCACTCAGCAGGTGGCGGGTCTTGGCGGCCGAGCCGGAGCCGAGCTCGACCAGCGTCCCCGGCTCGCCCGCCGCGGCGACGATCTCCGCCGAGCGCTCGCTGAGGATGGCGCGCTCGGCGCGAGTTGGGTAGTACTCGGGCAGCTCCGTGATCTGCTCGAAGAGCTGCGAGCCACGCTCGTCGTAGAAGTACTTGGGGGCCAGCTCCTTGGGGCTCGCGGTGAGGCCGAGGCGGACCTCGCGCGCCATCCTGGTGCGACCGTCGGCGCTGAGCTGGACCTCGATCTCGATCTGCTCGGAGGCCGCCTCGGGGGACATCAGCCGGCGTCCCTCGCACAGCGCAGCCCGGCGAAGATCTGACGCCGCTGCGGCAGGTCCCAGTTGCGGAAGCTGGGACGGATCAAGTTGGGATGAGTCGCCCAGGAGCCGCCCCGCAGCACCTTGTACTCGCTGCCGAAGAAGGGCTGCGAGTACTCGGGGTAGGGGAACGCCTCGAAGCCGGGGTAGGCAAGGAAGTCCGAGGACGTCCACTCCCAGACGGCGCCGACGCCCTCGAGGTGGGCTCGTGCCGCCTCCCACTCGTACTCGGTCGGCAGCCTCTTGCCGGCCCAGCGGGCGTAGGCGTCCGCTTCGCGCCAGGAGATGTGGACGACGGGCGCGTCGGGGTCGAGGGAATCGCGGCGACCCATCGCGGTGTGCACCCAGCTTCCGTCGCCGTTCCTCTCCCAGTAGAGCGGCGGCTCGGTTTCCGTCTCATCCATGAACCGCATGTACGCGCCGTTGCCGACGGGAGCGGCGTCGATCTCGAACGGCGCCAGCTCGACGGTGTGCTGCGGACGCTCGTTGTCGTAGGCGAACCCGGACGCAGGCGCACCGATCTCGTACCGGCCACCGGCCAGGCGGATCGCGCCCGGGGCACGGGGCATCTCTCGAACGGGCGGATACTCAAAGCGCCGGGCCAACTGGCCCGGCGCTTGTCCGGGCGAGAGATGCCCCGTGCCCCCACCCGATCCGTACGCCGCAGGCAGCTGGTATCCGTCAACCATCGTCAGCAGATGCAGCATCGTCTCGTTGTGCTGCTGCTCGTGGGCGATCAGCATCTCGTAGACGAAGCCTTCGCGCAGCAGCGGATCCTCGGCACGGGCGTCTATCTCCACCTCGTCGAGCACCTCAAGGGCGCGCTCGCGGACGTCGGCAAGGTAGGCGCGCAGCTCGGCGTCGCGCAGGATCGGCAGCTCGCCGCGGGTCTTGCGCGGGTTCTCGATCGCGTCGTAGAAGCGGCCAAGGTCGCCGCGCAACGGCTCGCGCTGACCGATCGTCTGCACCAGCCACAGCTCCTCGAAGTTGGCGATATGGCCCAGGTCCCAGGCCAGCGGGCTGAGGAGCGGCGAGTAGACACGATTGAGCTGCTCGTCATCCAGCGGCTCGATCAACTCGAGCGTGCGCCGCCGCGCCGCCGCGAGCCGGTCCGCGATCGCTTCCTTGGAGCTGGAGGGTGCCGTGACCTCGGGGGCGATGGAAAAAACCCTAGCGGGTCATCGACGCGCCGCCGAGAGCGAACAGGCAGATCCGCTCAAAGAAGCTCACCGTTGAGTTGCGATTGCACAGAGGCCCTTGACTGTGGCGCCAGCCTAAACGCACATGCTCAGTTGGTGCCGTCAGCCTCGGGGTCGCGCCAGACGCGCTTGCGCCACGGAGGGCTGACCGCGAAGCGATAGCCGCCTGCGGCGGCGGCGATCGGCTCCAGCGGGACCAGGTGGACGCGGCCGGCGGGAGCGATGCGGTCGAACTCGAAGTATCCGCTCGCATTTCCGGCGTGACTGCCGCCCGAGACCCGCAGCAGGCCGCCCTGCAGTCCCCAGCCGTTGCGCGGACGAGCGCCGACCGTCTCGACGATCGCGTTGAGCGAGTCAATCCCCGCATCGGATGCCGCGTTGGCGAAGCTGCGGCTGTGGTTGTAGCCGTGGTGGGACGAAGCGCGTTCGTCGATGTCCCCGTCCGCTCCAATGCGAATCTGCAGGCTCTCCCAGTCGTCGCGGTGATAGCCGGCCGGACCGGCGATCGGCACGCCCCGCAGCGTGGCCGAGTCGGCGTAGTAGAACCAATACTGGAGGTAGAGGTTGCCGGCGCGTTCGCCGGAGCAGTGGACAGCGTCTCCGCTCGGTTCGGCGCCCGCTCCGGCCCGATCGCCGCTCGACCCCGGCCCCAGATTGAGCTCGGTTTCAAGCGAACCTCGGCGGCAATCGATGACGTGGACGAAGGCGGTCACCGGAAGCCCCTGGTCGGTTCGGTCAACGAGGCCACGCGCCGAGCCATCTCCGCAGGCGCTCGCGCGGCAGCGGCGGAAGTCAACCGGCAGAGCACGCGCCCCTCGCTCGAAGGCGATCGACGGCATCTGCTCGCGGACGAGCCCGCCGACTTCCGTCCCATAGGCGGCGATCAGCTCTGGTTCGTCCCCGCAACTGTCGGCGAGCGCCGCCGCGCAGAGAATCTTCGACGCAACCGCCTGTGCCAGCCCAACCCCTGGCACTCGCGCTCCAGCCCCCAATAGCCCGACCAGTAACAGAGCGACAACCGCCACCAACCCGACCCACTCGACCGTGCCCTGCCCCCGCTCCCGCCACGGCGCCTCTTGGTCCGGGGACGTGCCGAGAAGGCGGCGCAGCTCTCCTGCGACCTGCTCGGGTTCGCGCTTCATCCGCCGGTGAGTCAGGCGAATGACGCGGTATCCGTCAGCCTGCATAGCTGCGTCGCGCGCGCGGTCGCGCTCGAAGGCGGCACGGTGGCGGTGGAAGGACCAGCTGTCGGCCTCGACCATCAGCCGCGCGCGAGGCCAAAAGGCATCGACCTCGCGGCCAAGAACTTCAACATTGGTCTGAGGGCGCGGAAGCTTGTACTCCCTGCAGAGGGCGAGAACCCGATCCTCCAGCCGCGTGCGGCTCACCTCTGGCACACGGGCTTCCCCGATCAGGCGGCGAAGCGGTTTCAACCCGCGTCGCCCATGGCCGCGCGCACAGACGTCTTCGAGGGCCTTCGTCTTCAGCAGACCGAGCCGGTCCGCTTCCTCGAACGCTCGCTCCAGTGTGCGGTCGTCAACAACGTCAGCGAGGTCGAGCAGGGTCCGCGCAACAGAGGTGACCGGGATCCCTGCCACTTCCTCTCTGTCCTCTGGCGATAGACGCCCCTGATGGACCCAGATGCCTTGCCCACGCCGACCACGCCTGGCCCGCCCGTTTCTGGTCGATACGTCGATCGATCCAGCCCGGGAGCGCATCAGACCCCACAGGGACGCGGCGCTGCGATGGCTCAGCAACGCGTAATCGCCGCATGCCAGGACGGCTGCCATCCAGTGGGCGCGAATGCCGAGCCTCTGGTGGCCGACCACGTATACGCCACGATGCAGGCTGTGGAGGCGCCCCGCCTGGAGCCGCCGCTCGATCACGCGAGATGTTAATCCGGCGGCAAGAAGCTGGTCGCGAGACAGCACCCCGTGCTGGCGGGTTGCGAGCACGGAGAGCTCCCGTTCGCGCCCGGCGAACCGCTTACGCCGCTCCTCGTCGAGACGTGCTTGACGTTGACCACCCACTATGGGTGGTTAAGTGCGGGAACGTCCAGACTCTCCCCCTCTTGGGGCGCTATTTGCGGCTGAAGCTGAGGGGCGGCCTGGGGCCGCGGGGCGCTAGAGGTTGCCGATCTCGGCTGCTATGTCGGCGGCGGCCTGTTTGGCGTCGGCGAAGAGCATCGAAGTGTTCGGTTCGTAGAAGAGGTCGTTGTCGATGCCGGCGAAGCCGGGGCTGAGGGAGCGCTTGATCACGATCACCTGCTGGGCCTGGTCGACTTCGATGATCGGCATGCCGGCGATCGGGCTGTCGGGGTCGTTTTTCGCCGACGGGTTGGTGACGTCGTTGGCGCCGACCACGACCGCAACGTCGGTGCGCGGCATTTCGGGATTTATCTCCTCCATCTCGCGCAGCTGCTCGTACGGGACATCGGCCTCGGCCAGCAATACATTCATATGGCCGGGCATGCGGCCGGCGACCGGGTGGATGGCGTAGTTGACGGTGACGCCACGCTTCTCCAGCTCGTCGGCGACCTCCTTGATCGCGTGCTGGGCCTGGGCGACGGCGAGGCCGTAGCCGGGGACGATCACGACCGAGTCGGCGTAGGCGAGCTTGATCGCCGCGTCCTGAGCGCCAATCGAGGTGTGCGGGCGTTCCTCCCCGTCACCCTTGGCCGCGGCGGGGGCGCCGCCGAAGCCGGCGAAGAGAATGTTGCCGACCGAGCGGTTCATCGCGGTCGCCATCTCCATCGTCAGGATCGTTCCCGAGGAGCCGACCAGGGTGCCGGCGACGATCAGGGCGACGTTGTCGAGCGCGAAACCGGCGGCGGCGGCGGCGAGGCCGGTGAAGGCGTTGAGCAGCGAGATCACGACCGGCATGTCGGCGCCGCCGATCGGCAGCACGACGAGGTTTCCGAGCAGCGCCGCGGCGACCAGGACACCGACGAAGAGTGCCTCAGAGGGGCTGTCGTTGTCGATCGCAAGGACGACGCAGGCGGCGAGCACGCCGATCAGCAGTAGGGCGTTGATCACCTGCTGGCCGGGCACCGCCAGCGGCTTGGTCGGGATCAGGTCCTGGAGCTTGGCGAAGGCGATGTTCGAGCCCCAGAAGGAGACCGAGCCTACGACGGCCGAAAAGAGGATCGGGATCATGGCGTCGAGGGGGATCTCGTGGCCGCTGGAAATCCCGTGGCGGATCTCCGACCAGGCGATCAGGGCGACGGCGCCGCCGCCGACGCCGTTGTAGAGGGCGACCATCTGCGGCATCTGGGTCATCTGGACGCGGGTCGAGGCGACCACCCCGACCGCGGTGCCGACGAGCAGGGCGCCGAAGAGGATGCCCCAGTTGCCCATGCCGTCGAGCAGCAGGGTCGTCACCACGGCGATCGCCATGCCGACGGCGGCAATCAGGTTGCCCTGTTTCGCCGTGGTCGGGTGGGTGCCGCGGCGGACGCCGAGAATGAAGAGCGAGAAGGCGACGATGTAGAGCGCCGTGGCGGCGTCGCCGCCCGGCTCGAGGACAGCCGCGGGGATCACTGCGGCTCCTTCGGCTTCGCCTTCGGCTTGCGCGAGAACATGCCGAGCATCCGGTCGGTGACCATGAAGCCACCGACGATGTTGATCGCGCCGAAGGCGATCGCGATCGTGCCGATCACGTACTCGAGGCCGTCGTTGGCGAAGCCGACGACGATCAGCCCGCCCAGCATCACGATCCCGTGGATCGCGTTGGTCTGCGACATCAGCGGCGTGTGCAGGGTGGTCGGCACCTTCGAGATCACCTCGAAACCGACAAAGGCGGCGAGGACGAAGATCGTGATCTCGGTCATCAGGCTCATGCGCAGACCTCCTGGGCGGTCGGGCTCGCCGGGCGGGCGACGCTTCGCTCGCTCACTTGGCGGCCCTCTCGTTGCGGATCTCGCCGCCGTGGGTGATGCAGGCGGCGGCGACGATGTCGTCCTCGAAGTCGACGCTCAGCTCGCCCTCGTCGGTGACGAGCAAACCGAGCAGGTTCTCAAGGTTCTTGGCGTAGAGCTGCGAGGCGGGCGCCGGCATCTCGCCGGGCAGGTTGCGGGCGCCGACGACCTTGACGCCTCCCTCCACCACGGTCTGGCCCGCCTGGGTCAGCTCGCAGTTGCCGCCGCTCTCGGCGGCGAGGTTGACGATCACCGAGCCCGGCTGCATGCCGCGCACCGCGTCGGCGGTGATCAGCAGCGGCGCCGGGCGGCCCGGGATCGCGGCGGTGGTGACGATCACGTCCTGGCGGGCGGCGTTCTCGCCGATCGCCTCGACGACCTTGGCGTTCTCCTCGTCGGTGAGCGGGCGCGCGTAGCCGCCCTCGCCTTCAGCGTCGGGGATGAAGTCGAGTTCGAGCGGACGACCGCCGAGCGAGGCGATCTGCTCCCAGGCGGCGCGGCGGATGTCGAAGCCAGTGACGACCGCGCCGAGCCGCTTCGCGGTGGCGACCGCCTGCAGGCCGGCGACGCCGGCGCCCAGCACGAGCACCTTGGCCGGCGGCACGGTGCCGGCGGCGGTGGTCATCATGCCGAAGAAGCGGCCCGACTCGCGGGCGGCGATCAGGGTCGCCGCGTAACCGCCGGCAGCGGCCTGCGAGGAGAGCGCGTCCATCGCCTGAGCGCGGGTCGTGCGCGGGATTGCCTCCATCGCGAAGCTGGTGACGCCGGCGGCGGCGAGCGCCTTGTTGGTCTCGGCAGCGGTCCAGGGGGCGAGGTGGCCGACCACGACCTGCTTTCCGTTGAGGCGGCCGATCTCCTCGGCGCTGGGGGTCGCGACGCGGAGGACGACGTCGGCCCCCCAGGCGACGGCGGGGTCGCCGACCTCGGCCCCCGCCTCCTCGTACTGGGAGTCGGGATGGCCGGCGGCCTCGCCGGCGCCGGACTCGACCACCACCTCGACGTGCTCGTTCTTCTTCAGCGATTTGACCACGTCGGGGACGAGCGCGACGCGGCGCTCCCCCTCGGCGGTCTCTTTCGGTACACCGATCTTCACGCGGCGCGGGAGATTATGGGATCGGCCTGGGCCGATGCCTCGACACCAGACGTGCCGCGAGTTGAGTACCCATAGGGACCTCTAACTCGCGGCACGTCCGACCAAGGCCGCGAGGCGCTCGATCGTGTGCAGCTGCTCGCCCCGCTCGACGTGGACCGGGGAGACGATGAGGCGGTCGATGCCGGCGCCTCGGAAGCGCTCGATCCGCTCCGCTACCTCGGCCTCGCTGCCGACCAGCGAGGTCGCCTCGACGATATCGTCCGGCATCGCCGCGAAGGCGCCCTCGCGGTCGCCGTCCTGGAAGCGGCGCTGGACGTCGTCGGCGACCTCGCCGAAGCCGAAACGGTGGGCGAGGTTGACGTAGAAGTTGGTCTTGCGGCTGCCCATGCCGCCGAAGTAGAGGACCAGCCCCGCCTTGACGACGTTCTTGGCCGCCTCCAAGTCGCCGTCGATCGCCACCTGCAGAGTCGGCGAGACCTCGAGGTCGGAGCGCTGCCGCCCGCCCTTGGCGAACCCCGCCTCTAGGTGCTCGCCCCAGGTCTGCTCGAAGGCGTTGACGCTGAAGAAGATCGGGATCCAGCCGTCGCAGATCTCGGCCGCCATCTCAACGGATTTGCGGCCGATCGCGCCGACGAAGACCGGGATCCGGCTCCGCTCCGGGTGGAAGTTGAGCTTCAGCGGCTTGCCCTCGCCGCCGGGCAGCGGCAGCTGGTAGTGCTCGCCATCGTGCTCGACCTTGCCCTCGCGGGCGACGATCTCGCGCACCACTTCGATGTACTCGCGGGTCCGGCCCCACGGCTTGGCGTAGGGGACGCCGTACCAGCCCTCGGAGACCTGCGGGCCCGACGGGCCAAAGCCGAACAGGAAGCGACCCCCGGAGAGCTTGTCGATCGTCGCCCCAGCCATCGCGGCGGCCGCGGGTGGCCGCGCCGGCACCTGCATGATCGCCGCGCCAAGCTTGATCGTCGTCGTCTGCGGCGCCAGCCAGGCGAGGACGCTGACCACGTCGGAGCCATAGGACTCGGCCGCCCAGACAGACTCGAAGCCGGCCCGCTCGGCCGCCTGGACCACCTCGACGGCGTCCTCACCGGCGGGGCCGATGCCCCAGTAGCCGAGATTGAGTCCGAGCTTCAACGCCATCTGGCTCGGACCCTATTGAATAGGGAGCCGTGAGCGCCGCCGCCGAAATGCATGTAACCGCTGCCCGCGCGAAGCAGGGGCGATGACCGCGATCGCCAAGGGTCAGGACTTCGCGTCCGCATCGCCGGGCGAACAGGGGCTGTCGAGCGCCGAGGCGGCCAAGCGCCTGCGCAAGCTCGGTTCGCCGCGGGAGAGCTCCTCGCGCTCGACCGCCAGCATCGTCGCCGGCAACGTCTTCACCCTCTTCAACGCGATCATCGGCTTCTTCGGAATCCTGATCCTCTCGCTGGGCCTGCTCGCCGACGCCGCCTTCCTCGGCATCGCGATCGTCAACTCCTACATCGGCATCCGCCAGGAGCTGAAGGCGAAGCGGACGCTGGAGGAGCTGGCGGTGCTCGTCGCCCCCCACGCCAAGGTCGTGCGCGACGGCGAGACGGTCAGCCTGGCGGCCGAGGAGGTCGTGCCCGGTGACGTGGTCGCGGTCGAGCCGGGCGACCAGCTGGTCGCCGACGGCGAGGTGATCGCCAGCCGCAGCCTGACCGTCGACGAGTCGCTGCTGAGCGGCGAGTCCGATGGGGTGCGCAAGGAGCGGGGCGAGCGGGCGCTGTCGGGCTCCTTCGGCATCTCCGGCTCCGGCCACTACCGGGTCGACGCGGTGCGCGAGGATAGCTATGCGGGACGCCTCGCCGGCGAGGCGAAGGCCTTCCGCCACCCCCCCTCTCCGCTGCAGAACGAGGTCAACCGGGTGATAGTCGCCTGCACCTACGCGATGGCGCCGCTGGCGGTGCTGCTGCTGCTCACCTTCCAGATGCGGGGCACCGACCTGGTCGAGTCGGCGCAGACGGCGACCGCCGGCCTGGTGACGCTGATCCCCGAGGGGATGGTGCTGCTGATGAGCGTCACCTTCGCCGTGGCGGCCGTGCGCCTGGCCCGCAACGACACGCTGGTGCAGCAGATGAGCGCCACCGAGAGCCTCGCCGCCGTTGACACGATCTGCGTTGACAAGACCGGGACGCTGACTGACGGCGAGTTGCGGCTGCTGGGGATCGAGGTGGCCGACGGCGTCGACCCCGGCGAGGCGCAGGCAGCGCTGGGGAGCTTCGCGGCGAGCGCCGGCGACCGCAACCGGACGCTGGAGACGATCGCCGCGGCGTTCCCCGGCAAGCCGAGCAGGGTCGGCGGCGAAGTGCCCTTCTCCTCGCGCTGGAAGTGGAGCGGGCTGCGCCTGGGCGGCGCCTGCTACGTGCTCGGCGCGCCGGACGTGTTGTCAGGGGCCGGGGCGCTGGAGCTGCCGCCGGGCCTGGCACGCAAACTGGAGCAGGAGACCGCGGCGGGGCGCCGCGTCGTCGCCTTCGGCGAAGCGAGCGAGGCGCTGCCCGAGGACGCCGCCGCCGCGCCACCGCCCCATCTGAAGCCGCTGGCGCTCGTCGTGCTGGAGGAGACGCTGCGCCCCGACGCGGCCGAGACGATCGCCTTCATCCGCGAGGAGGGCGTCGACCTGAAGCTGATCTCCGGCGACGCGCGGGCGACGGTGACCGCCGTCGCCTACGCGGTTGGGGTGCCGACCGAGGCAGGCGTGATCGACGGCTCCGACCTCCCCGAGGACCCCGAGGGGCTGGCCGAGTCGGCGCAGCGCAACACGATCTTCTGCCGGATCGCGCCCGAGCAAAAGAAGGCGCTGGTAGAGGCGCTGCGGGCGAGCGGCCGCTACACGGCGATGATCGGCGACGGGGTCAACGACGTGCCGGCGCTGAAGCAGGCGCGGCTGGCGGTGGCGATGGGGTCGGGCGCCCAGGTGACCAAGGGCGTCGCCGACGTGGTGTTGTTGAAGGACGAGTTCGCACGGCTGCCGGAGGCGGTCGCCGAGGGGCGCCGGATCGCCCGCAATATCCATCGGCTCGGCCGCCTCTACCTGACCAAGAGCGTCTACGCGGCGGCCCTGATCCTGCTGGTCGCGGTGCCGGGCTTCGCCTTCCCCTTCCTCCCCCGCCACCTGACCCTGGCCGTCTTCCTGACGATCGGCATCCCCTCCTTCGTGCTGGCGCTGGCGCCCTCCGACGGGCCGCTCTACCGTGGTCGCCTGCTGCGGGCGTTGGCCGCTTTCGCGGTGCCGGCGGGGCTGGCGACGGCACTCGGCTCGATCCTCTGTTTCTTCCTCGTCAACACGGTCTTCGGCGGCACTCTGGAGGCCGGCCGCACCGCCGCGACGACGACGCTGATCGTGCTCGGCCTCGCCTTCGTGCTGCTGCTGGAGCGCGGCCCGGGCCGCGAGCACATCGCGATCCAGAGCTACATGCTGGCGATGGTCGCCGGCCTCGGTGCCCTCTTCGCGCTGATCCTGGCGGCGGCGCCCGTGCGCCACTTCTTCGAGATGGCGCTGCTCAGCGCGACGCAATGGTTCCTGGCGCTGCTCTGCGCCGCGGCGGGCCTGACGATCGCCAGCCTGCTCTGGCGCCTGCCGCAGATAGAACGGTTGGAAGCGCCCGGCTACGAACCGGGCCCTGAGGGCGACTGAGACGGCCAGATCAATTTGAGATCTATTTCGGGAAACGGAAGCGGCTCGGTGGTGCGGTCGAACTCGGCGAGACCGTCAGGCGCGAGCTGCTCGAACGCCCGCCGCACCGCGGCCACGTAGTCGCGACTGACGAAGACGTCGCCGTCCGCGGCGCCGCGCCGGCAGCGTCCACGGGCGGCCTCGGTGCCGACGTAGATGAAGACCCGCTGCGGGATCGGCGGCTCGAACGCGTCGAAGACGTCGATCCGCGCGTAGTTGACCTCGCGGGCGTCGAGAACGGCCAGACGAGCCGCGTCGACCGGGATCGCGAGGCCGTTGACGGTGCCCCCCTCGCTCGGCTCGACGTCGAGATAGGCGACGCGCAGGTGCGGCCTCTCCCCCGTGCCCGGCTCGACGAAGTACTTGTGGTCATTCGCGGCGTCCCAGTTGTCCATCGCGGCGCCCCAGTTGCGGCGGAAACCACGCAGGCGGCCGGCGATGGGCTCGTGCTCGGTTCCGTCCACCGCGAACGGTTCGCGCAGTCCGACCAGCGAGGCGTAGCCGAAGAGGTAGGCGTGGCCGGAGCTCGGGTCAGGCATTGCGCCCGTCCCAGCCCGTCTAGGAGTCTCGAGGCGGCAGCACGAACTGGGTGACGATCAGGTTGGCGGCGAGGCGGGGCTCCTCGCCCTCGCGGCGGCGCTCGACCTTGACCTCGATCACGACCGTGCTCTTGCCGACGTGGAGGGGCCGGGCGACCGCGTCGATCTCGTCGCCCTCGAGGCCGGCGGCGAAGACGTTCAGCTTCAGCTCGATCGTCGTGAAGTTGTGGCCGGGCGGGATGGCGCGAAAGGTCGCCCAGGCGGCGGCCGTGTCGCCGAGCGCCGTCCAGACCCCGCCGTGCACGTAGCCGCCGGGGTGCAGGTGGCGGCGGTCAACGACGATCCGCCCCACCGCATGCGAGTCGTCGATCTCAACCGGCTCGATTCCCAGATCGCCAGGAAAGCTGTCGGGCAGGAACGCCCGCACGTTCTCAGGCGTGAAGACGGTGTTGGGGTGAGGAGGCGCCTCGCTCATCGCGAGGTTGAACTTACTTGAAGAAGGATTGGCAGAGAATTTGCATTCTGCGCGCCACCCGCGCGCATCGTCCTGTCTACAGTGCGATCATCATGGAGGCGATGAGACAGAGCTGGACCGACGACCGCCTGGACGACTTCCGCAGCGAAACGCAGCGGCGCTTCGACGAGGTCGACCGGCGCTTCAACGAGGTCGATCGGCGCTTCGACAAGGTCAACGAGCGCTTCGACAAGGTCGACGAGCGGTTCGACAAGGTCGACGAGCGGTTCGAAAAGGTCCAGGCCGAGATAAAAGACCTGGGTCGCGAGATGAATGCCCGCTTCGACTCGCTGCAGCGCGTGATGCTCCAGTTCAGCGGCCTTCTCATCGTCACCCTGGCTGGCTTCATCGTCACCCAGCTCTGAACGCCCAGGGGGTAAAAACGGTTGCGACGCCTGGCAGCCAGCGCAGGAACGGTCCGCGACCCTATTCGACGCCGAAGCCCTCGAGGCCGTGGTCGCCGAACGGCTCGTCGCGCTCCCGCACCGCCTCCTTGAAGCCGCCCTCGGCGGCGCGGCGGACGAAGCCGTGGCCCTCCTCGGTGTGGCGGGCGATGCCGTCGAAGAAGGTCCCCAGCAGCTGGGTCTGGTGCAGGCCCTGCGCGTAGAGGGACTGGTTGACCAGCATCTTCATCATCACCAGCTGGTTGATCGGCAGCCGAGCGACCCGCTCGAGCAGGTCCTCGAAGCGCTCGTCGAGCTGGCCCGGCGGCGCCGCTTCGGTGGCCAGTCCCCACTCCGCCGCCTGCTCGCCGGTCAGCGAGTCGCCGGTCAGCAGCAACCGCTTGGCCCGCATCGGTCCGACCCGGGCCGTCCACAGCGCCGTCGTCGGCGATCCCCAGACGCGAGCGGGTGGGTAGCCGATCTTGGCGTCGGTGGCGACCACGAGCAGGTCCGAACAGAGCGCCATGTCGGTGCCGCCGGCGACGCAGTACCCGTGCACCTTGCAGATAACCGGCTTCTCGGAGTGGAAGAGGCTCATGAAGCCGCGCACGTTGCGCCACATGAACTGAAAGTCGGTGACCGGGTCCCAGTTGGACTCGGGCGCGTGGTTGGCGGCGATCGTCGCCGGATCGACCGGCGAACCGGGAGGCGGGGCGGCGAGCGGCGAGCCGGGCGGTGTCTGAGAGTCCGCGCCCTCACCCAGGCCGCTCATGTCGCCCTCGGCTGAGGCGACAAGGTCGTAGCCACCGCAGAAGCCACTGCCGGCTCCCGCCAAGGCGATCGCATGGACCGCTGGGTCGAGATTGGCGCGCTCGACGCAGGCCGCGATCTCGACCGGCATCCGCGGCACGATCCCGTTACCGCGCTCGGGCCGGTTCAGGGTGATGCGGGCGACCCTGTCGCCGGTCTCGTAGGTGACGGTCGCGAGATCACCCACGAGAGCGGCTAACCCTGGTCTGAGGCGATTGGACCAATCAGTTCAAGGACGCAGGGAGCGTGGCGTGCTCCGCACGCGAGCGACCGAGGACGCAGAAATGCGCCGGTCAAATCGCCTCAGACCCGCTCGACGATCATCGCCTTGCCCTGCCCCCCGGCTACGCACATGGTCTCCAGCCCGACCTGGTGGTCGTCGGTCTCGAGCACGTTGAGCAGGGTGCCCATGATGCGGGCGCCGGTCATGCCGAACGGGTGGCCGAGGGCGATCGCGCCGCCGTGGGTGTTGAGCTTCTCCAACGGGATGTCGCACTCGTCCATGATTGGGATGACCTGGGCGGCGAAGGCCTCGTTGAGCTCGACCGCGCCGACGTCGTCGATCGTCATCCCGGCCCGCTCGAGGGCCTTCTTGATCGCTCCGATCGGGGCGACACCCATGTACTCGGGCTCGTTGCCCCAGGTGGCGGCGGTGACGATGCGGGCGCGCGGGGTCAGGCCTAGCTCCTTGGCCTTGGTGTCGCTCATAATCAGGACCGCGGCGGCGCCGTCGTTGAGCGGGCAGGAGTTGCCGGCGGTGACCCCGCCGCCGCCGAAGGCCTCGGGCAGTTCGGAGAGCTTCTCCAGGGTCGAGGAGGCGCGCGGGCCGTCGTCCTTGGCGACCTCGGTCCCGTCGGGCAGCTTCACTGGGACGATCTCGCGGTCGAAGAAGCCGTCCTCCTGCGACTGCACCGCCAGTTCCTGGGAGCGCTGCGCGAACTTGTCCATGTCGGCGCGGCTGACCTCGTAGCGGTTGGCGACGTTGACCGCCGTGTGGCCCATTTCGATGTAGGCGTTGGGCTGACCGTCGTTGCCCTGCAGGTTCGGGTTCTGGTCGTCGGCGCCGGCCGGCTCGGTGCGCTCGTTGTAGCGGCTCACCCACTCGATCCCGGCGGCGATGTAGACGTCGCCCTCGCCGGCCTTGACCGCGTTGCCGGCGTGGCGGATCGCGTCGAGGCTGGAGGAGCAGTAGCGGGAGATCGTCACACCGTTGACCGTCTGCGGCAGCTTCTCGGAAAGCAGCGAGACGATGCGGCCGATGTTGAAGGCCTGCAGCCCCTGCGGCATGCCGCAGCCACAGAAGAGGTCCTCGACCGTGGCCGGGTTGACGTCGGGGTTGCGCTCGAGCAGCTGGTCAACCACGTAGGCGCCCATCTCGTCGGGGCGCAGCTGGGCGAGCGAGCCCTTGAAGGCGCGGCCGATCGGAGTGCGGACGGTGTCGACGATCACTGCATCGGGCATGCGGGACATCTCCTTGGAAGCGTGGTGATTGGGATGCGGGAGGGTAGTGCAATAGGTTTTGGGCATGCCGCTGGACGGACTGCGGGCCTGGATCGGCGAGGTGGAGCGCAAGCTCGGCATGCGCACCCGTGTCTTCCTGGTCCTGGCGACGATCGCGATCGGCGGCGCCGGGGCGGCTATCTACCTAGCGCTCGACACTCGCGACGACGCGGTCAGCGAGAGCGACGTGCAGGCGCTGCAGGGGCAACTCGAAGACCGGGTCGCCACGGGCGGCGCGACCGGGACCGGCGCCGACCTGACTCAGCTCGAAGCCGAAGTGAACGCCCTCGAGGCGGAGGTGAAGCAGCTGCGCGGCGAGTCGGGCGCGAGCAAAGACGGCGGTGCTGCCGGGTCAGGCGGAATCGGCACCGGGACGGATGGCGCCTCGGGCGGAACGGGCGGAGCGGCTATCGCTCCCGATGAAGCCGACGGCGCGACCGGGGACATCAACATCGACAAAGTCAGCAAATCGAAACTGCGCGACCTGCTCGAGCAGGCCAAAAAGGAGAATGAACGAGCCGAAGAGGAGGCCGCTGAGGCCGAAGGGCAGAGTGACCAATCGGCGGAGGGCCGATAGCCGCTTGTGCTGAATCGCACGTTCTCCGCACGCATCGTCCCCCGTCTCGGTTAGATTGCCGCCAATCCACCTCGCGCCCAGCGCGAGTCCGCCGAGCGGCAGCGAAAGGAGACCCAATGCCTGAGGGCTACTGCGTCAAAGAGCGCAAGAAGGTCGAGATCAAAGATGCCAAGCAGGTGACCATGAAGAACGGTCGCCCCGCAATCCAAGGCTTCTGCCCCGACTGTGGCACCAAAATCTTCAAGATCGGCAAGCTGGAATAAGCGGCGAGGCGACGCCCGCGGGGCGTCGCCAATTCGCTACAGCTGAACCAGGATCAGGCTGGCAATCGTCAGCGGCGGCGTCGAGTCCCTTTTCTACGACCGCATCAACCGCGAGAAGGCATCGCCGACTGGAGGCCCTGTGCCCTCGTTGATGTACTTCGCCCTGTTCCGTTCGAGGGGCACGAGGTGACTGTGACGAGAAGCACGCGGCCGCGAGAATCGCGGCCGCGTGCAAGTCGGACAGAGGGCTGCCTAGGGCCCTCTCAGGCTGAATTTCATGCTGATTTTGCCATCCGTGCGGTTTTTCCCCGAAAGCGAGCAAATACTTTCGGTCGTGTAGGCCAAGTTCGCCGACGTATTTGATCTAGTCGTCACGTAGCGATTGTTTCCGGAGCCTGCCGTCGTGTAGAGAGCACTGGAGCCGGAGGGTTTCTGGGCTGCGAACTTCGCAACGCAAAAGCCCGGATCGTTCACTTCTATGAAGTCACCTTCTTTGGCGCAGCCAATGCCAAGGGTTCCGAAGGAGGTTTCAGGGTTGAGAGTTCCCGTAACACCGTGAGCGAAGTAACAACTATTCATTGCGATAGTTACTTCTTCGCCGCTGTGGGTGCAGCCGGCAAACGTCGCGCCGACCCCGAGGCTGTTGGTCGCTTTAGTCAATTCTGCCGAGAACTGCGCCGTCGTGCAGGTGATAGTCCACGATCCGAGCATCGACAGGGTGAAAGGTTCTGCTACATCCTGCGGACCCGAAACGGCTATCGGATATTTTTCAGCTTCGAACTGTTTGTTGGCTACAAAAAATCCGTTGAAGCCATCCGTCGCTCGGATACCAACTGCTGCTCCTCCAGGCGTTTTGCCTTTGAGCGACCAGGTTCCTGCGTACTGGCCGTCTTTGAGCGGTCCTTTGGAACAGGACACACCTTCCTGCGTGTATGTGATCCCGTTGGCGACCGAGCTGATGGTTACCGATGCGGATGTCCCTGCGCCCGTATTTGCATACGTTGCCGGAAGCCCGGTTTGGGAGCCGATGAAAACTTTGCAGGTACCTATCTGCGTAGTCATCGGCCCACAGCCGTTCGGACCGATGTCGAACGAGTTCTCAGTTCCCGCGTGGAGTTCGAACTTGCAGCCATTCGCTTGGAAGGCTGAAGTACAGGATACCCAGGACGGGCTCATCGCGACGGTGCCGGATTGCCCTAGGAGGACGCTTTCCCCAAGGCTGGCGCCTCCACAACTGTTCGTGCCGCCACCGGTCGAGAATGCGTGGGAACCAGTGTTCCCGCCCGTTAGCACCGTTGGATAGCTGTCTGCTTCCAGCCCGCCGCTAGCTGCGGCCCCTGCAGGAAATGCCGCCAGGGCCAACGCCACGAAAGCGCCGAGCCCGATAGCTCTGATGTGTCTCACTTCTACCCCCTTTGTCCGGCAGGCGTGCTGCCGGGGTCTGACTGCTTTTGACTGCTTACCTGTCTTGGGTGGTTGCTTCCAAGCTCCGCCTCAGCCCTTGGGCTAGCTGTGGCGTCCTGGCGATCCGTTGTTGGCCATCGGCCCCTGGCAGACGAGCAGCGACGGTGGCCTCTCCCTCGCCTAGCGAGTGCGCCGCCGCCCGCCCTTGCGACCGCAGCTGGCCCTCATCCGCGTCTTGGTTTCTCGTCGCTTGCCGTTCTGACCGCTGAAGTCCTCCGTCGCCCTGGCCGGTGCGGCGCAGATGTCGCGGCTGTTGACGATCAAGCCCTTCTTGGCGCCCTGCATCGTGACGACGACTTTGGAGATGGGCGCGTCGGGCAGGTCGGCGACGGTAGCCCTAACGCCGCCGCGAACCGAGTCGATCCGGGTTGCCACCTCGATGTTGACGAGGCCCCTCAGGTCAAATAGGAGGTCGGGCAGCTTGTGGTTCGAGGAGCGCAGGTAGATCGGCCCTGCAGCGGCTCCTCCAAAAGCGGCGTCCAGGCCTTGATGTAGCCGTACTGGGCCGCTCGTGGGCAAGCCTCGGCGGCGAACTGCACACGGGTGCAGATCGTGCGGATGTGGCCCTGATCGAGGAAGGCCGACCTGGGCAGGCGCAGGACGAGCCCCTCGAGGTTGGCGTCGCCTGGCCTTGGCCTGTAAGTGGCCCTGAGAGCAGGATGGGCGCCGCGCTTGGTGCCGCCCATCAAGCGCAGCAGGAGTTTCGGTTTGAAGCCGAGCCCGGCACAGCCGGCTGCCTGGTAGCGGGCCGAAAGGGAGACCGGGACATCGTCTGAGGGATCGATCACATCAAGGAACGAGCCAAACAGGGCGGCCCTGGCGGCGGAGGGATCGCAGGAGGTAGGGTTGAGCGTGAACTTGGGCCTGTCGACGTGCACGCGGAGGTCCCGCACCTTCAAGACGATTCCCTGCAGGATGTGGGGGATCGGATCCGAGGCCGCCCCGTCGACTTCCACTTCGGCGGTCCTCGGGTTCAACGTGAGCGCCAATCTGAGCGCCACCGTGCCGGCATCGAAGGGGCCCGCCACGCCGGGGGTGATCGCGATCACGCTGAGCGGACGACCTTTGTAGGGGCCGGCGAGGTAGACCTTGCCACCGACGTAGGTGAGCGCCTCCCCCACGCCCGCCCCGGCCAGGGTGCGCCCGATCTCAGAGGAGGCCGGGCAGCTCGGGGTTGCGAGCTCCTGCCTTCCGGTCTTGGAGCGGGCGAGGGCGAGTGCGGAGTCCGGGCATTTGCCCACCCCTGCCAGGGAACCGAGCACGCCGGGCGGCAGGATCGAGGAGAAACGGGTCATGTCCTGTTCGCCGTCCGCCCTTTGCAGGCGCATGTCGAAGGGACTGAAAGTGCCGGCGTGGTTGTTGCGCGAGCCGGCGTCGAAGCGCGGCGAGAAGGGCGGTACGCCTCCCTGCGGGCAGGGGCCACCTCCCACGCCGCTGACGATGTTGAAGCTGGCGGTCGTGGTCAGTGGGCTGGCGGGATCGGCCCACGGTGTGAAGCGAGCCTCGGTCTCATAGGTCCCGCACGCCGCCGGGGTGATCAGCGGCGCTCTGGCGCCGCTTCGCAGCTGCGCCTCGAAGCGGGTGAGGGGGATTTGGGGGATGTCGTCGAGGGTGGCAACCAGCTGCCCGTTCTCGGGGTCGGGCTCGATCAGGACCGGCAACTTCACGATCACTCCGAGGTTCGCGTTCCTGAGCACGAAGTAAACAGCGATCAGCGAGTCGAATGGGTTCTCTGCGCCCGGTTTCGCGGTCACCGGATCGTCCTGGGCGGCAAGATAGATCGAGCCCTCTACCGCTTCCTCGACCAGCGGCGAGACGGCCCGCAGGCTACCGAGCTTGGAGGCCTCCGGGCAGCCCTCGCCGGGCAGCGAGTTGACGGTCTCGCGGGCGAGATGGGCGGGCGTGCAGACCTCGAGCCCTTCCGCCGCCGAGGGATTGATCGTCACTCCCGGCGGGAAGGCGACCTCGGCTTTCTTGGTGTCGGAGTTGGCGAGCCCTTTGGGATTGGCGAGCCCCTCATCAGGGAACTCGACGGCGAGTTCGAGGCCAGCTCCGGTCTCCACGGAGTCAGAAGTCGGCTGGGCTGAGAACTCGGGCGCGTAGCTCAGCTTCGAGCAGCCGCCCGGGGTGAGCGGTTCTCCGAGCTCGCCTTTCGCCGGCACGTTCTCCTCGAAGAGGGCGGCCGGATCAGGGTTCGCGGGGTCTCCGCTCCACCACGAGAGCGCCCGGAAGGTGGTGATGAGCGGCTTCTCGCAGCTGCGCGGCATCGTGATGAACGGCCTGACCGGGACGTTGGCGGCGCAATCGCCCGAGCTGGCCGGCTCCCCGCCTCCGGTCGGCTCCAGGCAGCGGCCCCGAAAAGGGTCATGGGAGGGATCGGCCGGGGTGCCCCAGAGAGTCAGCGCGCTGGCCTGCACTTCAATGAACTGATTGGTGTTCGTGAGGGTGCCGACGATGCGGTAGGGCGGGGCGTCGTCGAGAGTGACGTCTACGGTGATCGGCACGCCGCCCACCCAGAAGCCGAGTTTCGCCGCGCTGCCCGGCGAAGGGTTCAGGTTGAAAACGGGGACGGGGCCTATCGGGGCTGGTTCGGCGACTTCGCCGTTGCCGAGGGTAACGGTGAGGTAGCCGAGCGCCGAGCTGTCGGGACAGGCAGTCTTGGTTTCGTTGACGGCGAGGAAGGTGAGGAAGTCAAGGGTGGCGCAGCGTGGCACCGCGTTGGGGTCGCCGGCGAAGCCCTCGGGCTGGAAGACCTCGAGGTCCTGGATCGCCCCCTCGATCAGTTGCCAGCCTTTGCCGCCTTCGGTCGTGTTGAGCGCAAAGGCGACCTTCATCTCGTAGGGATGGGAGCCCGCCTGCGCTGCGGGGGAACCGTCGGCTTCGCTGAAGCTCGCCTCGATGTCGTGCAGGCCGAAGTCGGCGCCAGCGGGGACGGCGAGAAGCAGGGAGGCGAGCACGGCCGCCAGGGCGACGTGTCTCTTGCGGGCAATCATCGGCGCTGCCTCCGATCCGAGCGCCTCGCTTTGCGGGGCTTCTTCACACAGCGCGCCTTGCCGCCCCGGCGCACCCTTCGCTTGCCCTTGGGACAGGGCCGGCGCCCCGGCGGGCTCTCTGCGCGCGGGTCGCCGGGGCCCTGGTAAGCAGCGCTGGCGGCGGGCGGGAACTCGGGGACGGGCGGTGGTGATTGACAAGTGTCGCCTTCGCAGCCGCCGTTTGCTTGGGGGGCTGGGAAGCCGCCGCCGATCCGAGCGTCGTAGACATCGATCAGGTCGTAATCCTGGGGGACCAGGGAGGAGAGGGTGGCGAAAAAGACGTCCGCACCCGAGGCGTCGGCGTCGAGAAAGCGCGAATCCTTGGCGCTTTGCCCGGAGGAGATCAGCTCCACGCAGCCGCCCGCCGCCTCTCCGTAGCCGGCATCGGTCGTCTCGCAGCTGCCCGTGCCGGCCGCCTCCCACTGGTACACGTCCCAGGTCCCGTTGGTGTCGCGAGGCGCGAGCGCCTCGTGGCTCTCGAAGAAGAGCCGTTGTCCGTCATCGGATAGGACGCGCGAGGCGTAGGTGGGGCGCTCCCAGGCGGGAATCGCGGCCGCCACCCCGTTCTCGCCGTTCGGGCGCGCCCCGGTCGGGTTGCAGGACACGCAGCGCAGCTCATCCTGGTCAGCGTCGTAAAGGAAAACCTCCCGGTCGGGCGTGCCGCTGTTGACGTCGTTGTTTTCGTATCCGGTCAGGCTGGCGCGCGAGACGAAGGCCGCGTGGCGTCCGTCGGGACTGACCCGGGCGAGGCGGATCACCGGCTGTCGGGTCACCGGGCTCGGCGGGCTGGTTCCCTGGCCAGTCAGGTCCGCCGCCGCCAGCGTCGCGATGTAGGAGAGGGTCCTCCCATCGGCCTCATAGAGATAGAGGTTCAGATGCCCAGCGGCGGCCGGGCCGCCCGCATCATGGTCCTCCCTGGAGGTGAGGTAGACATGGGAGGCGTCCTCACTCATCCCCAAGAGGCCACCCTTCGAGTCGCCGACTTCTTTTGCGATCAGCGTCGACGTTTTGGTTTCGACGTCGAATTCGTAGAGGTTGCCTTTGAGCGGCCCGGCGACGACCTGGAAGACCGCCCTCGAGCCATCGGCGGCAGCGCCCCAAAACCAGGCTGGTTCGCCGGAGACGGACTGCGAGACGGCAACCGTGTCGGCGCCGTCGATCCGCACGTAGATCCGCCCGGGGCTGCCTTCGAAGAAACTCAGGCCGCCGCTGAACTGGGTCCAGAAGATACGCGAGCCATCCTCTGAGATCGCCCCCTGCACACTCGATTCAGTGCCGCCGCCCGTCCCGACCGGTCCCCCCGCGGCACAGGGGAGGGCGCTGGGATTGTCGTTGGGCAGCACGCAGACGAAGCGCGGCTCGGCCTCGCCCGCGATGTGCTCGTAGAGCTGGGCTTCCCCCTCTTCCGGCAGGGCGGGCGCCGTCGCGGCGAGCTTGCCATTCGCGTTGAAAATCGCGTGGGTACCGTCGCGCGAGGCACCCTGGATGCGGAGGTGATAGAACAGTTCGGGGCTGCGGTTGGGGGGCATGACCGTGTTCAGCGCCTCGTAGCTCGCCGGGGTCGCGCAGTTGTCGCGACGGTAGAGATTGGGGTAGCCGTCGACCGCCCCCGGCGCGAGGACAGGTTCGTAGTTGTGGCGCAGCCAGGCCTGGCAGAGGTCCGCCGAGAAGGCATGGAATTCATTGAGCACGGCTCCCCCCACTCCGACCGTCCTCAGCGTGCGCGGTGGCGCGACCGCCTGCGTCACCCAGCCCTCGCCCGCGTTGCGACTCGACAGGTACTGGGAGATGTAGGCCCCCGCCTCGGCGTCCGCAAAGGCCCGTTTCGAGGAAAAGGTGAAGCGCTCGCCCGAGAGGGCGCTCTGGCTGAGTTCGCTCTGCAACCCCACTTCGCCGATCATCGTTGCGTCGGCGCCTAGTTTGTCAAGCGGGCTGACGAGCTCGTAGGCGCGGCAGTCGGGCAGCCTCGCCCCGGGTCCGGTGCGGAAGCGCTGGTTGACGAGGCACGTCTCGGTTGGGTCGGGGAGCGCGAAGGTGGTGAAGGTCGCTTCGTCGCCGGGTTCGCCGGGTTTGCCCCCGCGACCGATCACCGGACCGCCGCCGCCGCTCGTGGCGACGAAGCGGTAGTGGTAGGTCGTGTCGGGCTCGAGTCCATCCAGCGGCACGCCGGCGCTCCGGACCGCGACGTTCACCGCCTCACCCGTCAGTAGGACGCCCGGCGACGCCGGCTTCTCCCCGCAGGCGGGCCCTTCCCAGCCCGCGTCGGGGCAGGCTTTGGTCCCGTACTGGACGTAGTAGGTGGCGTCCTGCCAAAAGCGCGGGTTGATCTCGACCCCCACGATGGCGGTGTCGATTCCGACCGAGGTCGCGTACTGGGCCTCGATCTCGGGGGGGAGGGCGGGCGGATCTTCGAAGGCGATCGGCGGCGGGCCATAGGCATTGAGGTAGGCGCCGGTTCCAAACGGCGTATAGCTGACGTAGAGGTTTCCTGGCTCTTCGCTGCCTGGCCCGAGCACGTTGGTGGCGAGCCCAGCTGGGAAAGGCCTCCCCGTCGATCCCGTGTTGGAAGAGGCCTCGGCAAACCTATCCCCTTCTTCCATTCCGGGAATCGGCGCCCCCGCCGAATCGAAGGCGACGACTTCTCCCACAGGGACGGTTCCTTTGAGGGCGTAGACGGTGCCAGCCCAGTCAACCGCCGCCGCAATGGCGTCTTGGACCGGCAGGGTTGCGGTGACTTCGCCGGAGGCGGGATCGAGGCGGTGTACGCCGTCCTCCGCTATGAAAAAAGATGAAGCAAGGCAAATGTAGAGATCACCCGTAGTGGGATTGGCGGCGAGACAGTGGACCGATTTCTGATCGAACTGGCCCTCCAGCTCGATCTTTCCTTTGAAGCTGCCATCGAGGCCGAATTCTTGAATGCGGTCTTTGTCGCCAACGAAGATCGAGCTCGTCGCGGGGTTGTAGTCGACGAAGTCGCGGAAGGCGGCCGTCGAGAACCAGCCGTCGGCAGTGCCTTCGACGCCGGCGCCGCATTCCTCGCCGCCTTCGAGGTCGGCCCTGGTGCAGATCTCGGCTTTTGTCGTCTTGTTGACTTCGCCGCCCCACATCAGCAGGAAGTCGCCGTCTTGGTCGAACTTCTGCACACGGCCACCGGGGTCTTCGCCTTGGCGATCGAACGCATAGACATCGCCGCCTCCGTCAACCGTAATTCCGGCGACGAAATTGAACTGTCCAGGACCGTCGCCCTGGACCCCTTTCTTGCAGATCGCGGTGCAGACCTCGAGCCGATCAGATGGTGTGTCGCCAGGAGCGCCCTCGGGGGCGACGTCCCAGCCCCAGGCCTTGACGAACTTGCCCCATGGGGTGAACTGCGCGATGCGGAAGTTGAAGCGATCGCTGACGTACACCTGCCCGCTGACCGGATCGGCGGCCACCGCAACTGGGGCGGAAAACCGGCCCGCGCTTTCACCCGGGGCGAGGTCTTCAGGCGTCTGCCAGAGGAGCGGGGGAGCCGCCGCGCTGGCCGGAGCGGGGAAGGCGATGCTGGCGAGGAGCAGCGCGAGGGCGAGGAGCGCAAAGGCGGGTCCGCTGCCGGGCCAGCTTCCGTCGCGCGTCGATGATGTTGGCGTGGCGTGCATCTGTGGTTCCGGTCTGACTCGAATCGGGTGGCGGGTTGCGGTTCGGCTGGTCATGGCATTCGGTTGGTCGTGCAGACGGGCCGAGAGCTCCGGCCGTCGCGGCGAACCGCGAGACGGCCGGAGGGCGGCTCAGGCGATCAGGGCGCGGTCACCGCCCAGGTGCCCGTGGCAAGGGCGTTGTTCGTCGGTTCTCCGCTTTCGCTGAGCCAAAAGGCAAGAAGCGCGCCGGCAACCGAGGCGCCTTTCGCGAGGTAGGGATTCGCATCGCCTGATTTGGTGATTGCAAACGATCCTCCTTTCGCAATGGTTCCTAGGGCTTGGCTGAATCCGGCGTACACGCAGAGGTGGCCGGGATTGGCGCGCGGTTCGCTTGGGCTTCCTTCGGGCAGGATCCCGGTGCCGCATTCGGTCGGCTCCTCTTCTACGTATTCGAAGGTCGTTTCATCGAAGACGATCTCTTTACCGGCCGGATTGATGTAGTGGACGTGGGCGGCGTCGAGCTCTTCTTCAAGCGGAATCGGGAAGGAGATCGGCACGAAGGCCATAGCGCTACCTGGATTGGCAGCTTTGGTCAGCGTTCCCAAGCTCCACGACCCGGTCATCGTCGCTTTGCTCGGCAGGGTTCCCCCTAGGGTCCAGGGGTCACCTTGGTCACCTTTCGGGCCCTCGGGACCCGTCGGGCCGGCGGGGCCAACTGGGCCGGTGGCGCCGTTTTTGCCGTTAGTGCCGTCTTTGCCCGCTGCCCCCGCAGGGCCTGCCGGTCCCTGAGGGCCGGCGGGACCCGCTTTGGCGAACTGCTTGGCGTATTTCTTGGCCAGTTTTTTGACTTCTTTTTTCTCCGCCCCGGTGAGGGCGAGGGCGCTGCCACCAAGGGCCGCGACCAAGGCAATGACGGCGACCAGCAGGCCCGCGGAGCCAAAGCGTTCGCGGAAGCCTTCGTAGCGATCCCGAAGTGACGAGAACATCAATCTCTCTCCTTGTCCCGTGAGCCCCTCTGCCGGGCCGCCTCCCTGTGCGGCCCCTTGCGAAGCTCGGCTTATTCCCTGTAGCGCCTTCCTGGAAGACGACGGGACGGAGGATAAAAGATTTGGTTTACAAATGCAAGGAAGAGTTTTCAATGCGAAGGGTTGAGGCTCTGGAATGAGCCTGTGGAGACCCTGGGAAGTGACGCTCAGGCGGCGACGCGGGAGAGGCGCTTCGCCTCTTCGCGGCCGAGGAAAGGGGCCAGAACGAGCTCGACCAGGTCGGGGAGGAGCTCCGGGAGGCGCTCGGCGCCGGCGGTGTTGAGGCGGCGGACGATTAGGGTCGCGATGCCCCCGATTAGGGTCTGGTCCCTTACTTCCATGTCGAGATCCGGCGGCGGCGGCTCGGGTCGCAGCGTCCCCGCCAGCAGCTGCATCGCCTCGCGGTAGCGGGCGGCGACGTCGCCGCCCGCGGCGAGCGGCTCGATCAGGAAGAAGCGAGTGACCGCCGTGTCGCGGGAGAGGACGTCGAGCAGGGCCGCGAGGCGCGTCCGGACCCGGTCCGGCCAGGGTTCCCCCGCTCCGGGCGCCGCCAGCATCGAGTCGAGAACGTGGGCCTCGATCATCCCGTAGGCCGCCAGGAAGCAGTCCTCCTTGCCCTCGAAGTGCTCGTAGAAGGTGCGGCGGGAGATCTTCGCAGCGGTGGCGATGCGGGAGATAGTCGTGGCGTTGTAGCCGTACTCGGCGACCGCCTCGACGACGCCGTTGAGAAGGCGTTCGCGCTGGTTCTCGGCAACCAGGCTGGGCGGCAGGCCGTGGCGGCCCGGGGGCAGCCTGCCCCGCCCCGAGGCGAGCGCCTCGGCTGCCCGTGAGCGGCCGTCAGCCATTGCCTAGGTAGGGACCGAGGGCGATTTCGACCAGCTTCGGGTAGAGCGCCTCCACTCCGTCATCACCGTCTCGCTCGAGGCGCTCGCGCAGCAACCAGGCGAGGCCGCCGGCTGTGGCCTCCTCCTGGGTCGCCGGTAGCGACGGCGGCGCCGTGTCCAGGGCCCGGCCCTCGCGCAGCTTCGCCGCGACCCGGTCGAGCATCGCCTCGAAGCGGGCGCTTAGCTCCTGCCCGCCGGTCTGGGCCTCGACCAGGCAGAGGCGCGCCCGCGCCGGTTCCGCCTCGATCCGGGCCAGCAGCGAGCGCAGGCCGGTGGCGATCTGCTCCGGCCAGGACAGCTTCTGGGCCGCGTCGCGCATCGCGGCCGCCGCGCCTTCGACCGCGCGGTCGAAGGCGGCGACGTAGCACTCTTCCTTGCTGTCGAAGAACTCGTAGAAGGTGACCGAGGAGACACCGGCGGCCTTGACGATCGCTTCGATCGAGGTTCCGGCGCAGCCTCGATCGGCGATCAGTTGCTCAGTCGCATCGAGTAGCCGCTCGCGCTGCCGTGCCGGGAGGTCGCCCTTGGCCGGGTCTCCCCCCGCTTCGGAGCCGGCTTCGAAGCCAGTCGTTGCGAGAGGTACTGCATGGAGCGAGGGTACCCCACTTCAAAAAGATTTCATATCTGACGAAAAAGGAGTAGTTTTTATAGGGCGTATGCCACCGAAGGGCTCAGCAGCGACCAACGACGTCGTCTCGCTCGGAGCAAAGGGATCCGAAGGCGACGTCCGCGAGGGCGCGATGGAAGGAGTGCTGGTTGCCAGCGGCAAGCTCGGCTTCCGCGAGGCCTCGGTGCGCGCCATCCTCGAGCACAGCGGCGGCCACCGCAGGCAGTTCTACCAGCACTTCGAGAGCAAGGAGGATTGCTTCGCGCAGGCCTACGCGGTCTGGATCGAGCGGCTCTGCGTCGGCCTGCTCGAGGCGGCGGCGACCGCCCCGGGCTGGGAGGCCGGCGTCCGCGAGGCGATCGTGCGCCTGTTCCGCTTCGTCACGGCGCGGCCCGAGATCGCCCGCGCCCTCTTCGTCGAGGTGCAGATCGCCGGCGAGCCGGCGCTGGCGAGGCACGAAGCCGTGATCGAGCGTCTCGCCGCGGCGATCGACGGCGCCCGCGCCGAGATCGATCCGGCGGACGCGCCGCCCGAGGCGACCGGCACGTTCGTCGTCGGCGGGGTCGAGTCCTGCGTCTGCGAGGCGCTGAGCGCCGGCGACCCGGACCGGCTCTGGGACGCGCTGCCGGAGTTGATGCACTTCGCGGTCGGCTCCTACTTCGGCAAAGAGGCGGCGGAAGGCGCTTTCGAGCGGGCCAGCATCCTGCTCGAGCGCGACCGGGCGCAACTGACCGGGGCGAAGGAGTGACCGAGCTGCGCTTGATCCCGGGCGCCGCCCTCGCCGAGGCGCAGGCGGCCGACGGCGCAGCCGCCGTGCGACTGCCGCCCGGCCGCCACGGTCTGCCCACCGACCTCGTCCGAGCGCACCAGCGGCAGCGCTTGCTCCAGGCGGCGGCGGACGCGCTCGCCGAGCAGGGCTACGGCCGGCTCACGGCCGCTCGCGTCACCGAGCTTGCCGGCGTCTCGAGCCGCACCTTCTACCAGCACTTCGAGGACCTCTGGGCCTGCCTGCTGGCGGCCTACGAGGCCGAGGCCGGGCACCTCTGCACGGAGATCGAGGGCGCCTGCGCGGCGCGCCAGGAGGAGGACCGGCGCGGGCGGGCGCGGGCGGGCATCGGCGCCGCCCTCGGCTTCCTCGCCGCCGAGCCCGCCGTCGCCCGTCTGCTCAGCGCCGAACCGCCGCCCCAGGTCACTGCCCTCGCCGGCGCCCGCCGCGATCTCGCCGAGCGACTCGGCGCGATGCTGCGCAACATCGTCGAGGGCGGCGGGCCAACGCTCTTGCCGGGCCTCGAGCG
This sequence comes from uncultured Solirubrobacterales bacterium, assembly GCA_963844395.1. Lineage (GTDB taxonomy): Bacteria > Actinomycetota > Thermoleophilia > Solirubrobacterales > 70-9 > VRUE01. The sequence goes on from CAWJNX010000001.1 coordinate 798,203, forward strand.
GCGCCTGGTCGGCGCCGCCCTGGCGCTCGTCTCCGCCCGCGCCACATCCGGCGAGCCACGGCACCTGCGGGAACTGGAGCCGGAGCTGAGCGAACTCCTGCTCGCCTCGCTGTAGATCGCTTAGGTGATCAACCTCACGCAGTCGGCGCCGCACTGGCTCGATTGTTTCTCGACGGGGGCCGTGGGGGTAGAGCGCAAGCCGACCGACAGCGCCAGAGTCGAGAACCTAGTGCTGAATCCAACGAACTAGAGTGTCATCCGTGTCCCAGACCCAGAGGCCCCTGGAGCTGATTCTCGCTCGCAACCTGATGACGGCGCTCTCGACGCCGGCCTTCCTTGTCGATGAGGGCGGGCTGCTCGTCTTCTATAACGAGGCGGCCGGGATGCTACTCGGCAAACGCTTCGAGGAGGTGGGGACGGTCGGGCCCGAGGAGTGGGGCGCGATGTTCGGACCCTTCGACGAGGGCGACGAGCCGATCCCCTACGACGAGCTGCCGCTGGTCGTTGCCGTCCGCAACGGACGGCCCGCGCACGCCGACTTCGAGATCCGTTCGACCGACGGCACCCGGCACACCGTCGAGGCCTCCGCGTTCCCGATCCTCACCGCTCACGGCACCCGCGGCGCGATCGCCGTCTTCTGGCCGACGGCCGGCGACGGCGCCGATCCAGTCGCCGCAAGCGAATCGGAGACGGCGACGCCGAACGGAGCGGGAGCCTAGGTGAAGGTCAAGCTCTGGGGAACGCGCGGCTCGGTCCCCTCCCCAGGGCCGGAGACGATCCGCTACGGCGGCAACACCTCCTGCGTCGGCGTCACCCTCTCCGACGGCTCGCTGCTGGCGCTCGATGCCGGCACCGGGATCCGCAACCTCGGCCTCGCCCTCCCTGGCGAGCCGACCCGCCTGCACATCCTCCTCACCCATCTCCACCTCGACCACATCCAAGGGCTCGTCTTCTTCGCTCCGGCCTTCCGCGCCCAGACCGAGATCGTGATCTGGGGGCCCGCCTCGCCGGAGGCCTCGCTGCGCGACCGCATCGCCCGCTACATCTCGGCGCCGCTTTCGCCGGTAGAGGTGCGGGAGCTGCCCTGCGACGTCTCCTTCCGCCACACGCCGGAGACCGAGTGGGAGATCGGCCCGGCGCGGGTTCGGGCCGCGTCGGTCGCCCACCGCGGCCCGACGCTCGGCTACCGGATCGACGACGGCGACACCTCCCTCGCCTACATCCCCGACCACGAGCCGGCGCTGGGCGCCGACATCGAGGCGCTCGACGAGGACTGGATCTCCGGCTTCGGCCTGGCCCGCGACGCCTCGCTGCTGATCCACGACGGCCAGTACGCAGACGCCGAGTATCCCGACCACATCGGCTGGGGCCATTCCTCCCTCTCGCACGCGCTCGCCTTTGCCCGCCGCGCCGACGCCGATCGCACCGTGCTCTTCCACCACGATCCGATGCACTCCGACGAGCGCCTCGACCGGCTCGGCGCCGAAGCGCGGGAACGATGGGCGACGGTGGGCGGACGCCCGGACGCGCTCGAGCTGGGCGTTGAGGGCGTCGAGTACGAGCCGCGGCCAGGGCCGCGCAGCACCGCCAAGACGGCCTGATACCACATCCGTCCTCAATAGGTACGATTGGGATACTTTTTTCGTCCTATCTCGCTACCCTGGGGTAAGCGAATGTCCTCCACCCCACGGATCGACGCCGCGATCGAGCATTCGGACCTGGTCCGCGATGCGCTCTCTTTCGCCCGCGAGGCCCACGCCGATCAGGTCCGCGAGACGGGCAGCGGCGAGATGCCGTTTATCGACCATCCCCTCGCCGTGGCCGAGCACCTGGCGGAGGAAGGCTTCGGCGAGGAGGTGCTCGCCGCGGGGCTGCTGCACGACGTGGTCGAGCACGCCGACGTCGAGCTGTCGCAGGTGCGCGAGCGGTTTGGCGATGAAGTCGCCGAGCTGGTCGGCGTATTGACAGAAAGCGACACGATCGAGCCATACGAGGAGCGCAAGGAAGAGCACCGCGAGCGGGTCGCCGAGGCTGGGCCGGCCGCGCACGCCATCTTCACCGCCGACAAAACCGCGAACGTCGAAGTGCTGCGCGAGGCCTACGCGGTCGAGGGCGAGGACGTCGACGCCGAGCTGCCGGTCTCGCTCGACCTGAAGATCTTCGTCTGGGAGCTCGACCTCGAAATGCTTTTCAACAAAGCGCCGGCGCTGCCACTGGTCGACCGCTTCGCTGACGAAATGGCCAGCCTCTGGGGTCAGCGGGCCGCCTGGTCCCGGGCCTCGTCCTGAGCGGCGGGAACTACTTTCGTTCGCTGGACTTGAGCCGCCTACGCAGCGGTAGCAGACCCCAGAGCACGACGAACATCGTCAACGCCGCGGCGCTGAAGACCAGAGTGGCGACGGTGCCGTAGAGGAGGTCGGTGATCAGCATGATCGCCCCGGTCATCGCCAGCGCCAGAAATCCCATGCCGGCGATAGCCAGGCGATTGGCGACGAAGAGGAGGTGCTTCTTCTGCTGGCGGCGGAAGGTCATCCGGTGATAAGCGGTCGGCGAGATCAGCAGCGCCGCCGAGATCGCCGTGCAGAGCAGCGTTATGAAAAAGACTTTCTCCTGGAAGGCGGAGATTTCTTTGAAGCCGTTCTGGAACGGCACGGCGAGCAGGAAGGCGAAGAGGACCTGGACTCCGGGCAGGGCGACGCGCAGCTCCTGCAGCAGCTCGGCGAGGTTGCGGTCGAGCCGTTCCCCCTCGCTCTCCTCTCTCCCCGACGGGCGGCCGGCCATGCGCGGCACGATAGTGCGTTCGTCCTTTGTCCCGGTATGCGGGACAAAAGACGAACGCGTCGCCGCACGCGCCACGGAAGGCGAACGCGTCGCACGCCGCCACGTAGGATCGGCCGCTGTGGGACGCCTCGCCGTAATCCTCGGCAGCAACGCCGTCGGCCCGGGTGGCGGCGAGGTCGCGGCGGCGTGCGAACGCCACGGAGCGCTCGTCGTGCAGCGCCACGGCGCCGAGACCTACCGCCCCCCCCACCTGATCGATCACGCCGCCAACCTGCGCTCGCTGATCGAGGCCGGCTGCGACCGGGTGCTCGCCGTCGGCTCGGTCGGCTCGTTGCGAAGCGAGATCGGCGTCGGCAGCCTCGTCTGCCCCGACGACTTCATCGCCCTGCAGCTCCTGGTCACCACCTTCGACGACGCCCGCGGCCACGCGATGCCCGGCTTCGACCGCGAATGGCGAGCCGAGGTGCTCGGCGCCTGGGAGGCAAGCGGGGCCAGCTCGCTCCGCGATGGCGGCGTCTACTGGCAGACGAACGGGCCCCGCTTCGAGACGCCCGCCGAGATCCGCCTGATCGCCGCCCACGCCGACCTGATCGGGATGACGCTGGCGTCGGAGTGCGTCGTCGCCGGCGAGCTGGGCGTCCGCTACGCGGCGGTCTGCATGGTCGACAACATGGCGAACGGGATCGGAGCGCGGCCGCTCAGCCCGGAGGAGCTGGAACGCGACCGGGCGACGAACGCCACCCGTCTGCGCGACGCCCTCGATGCCGCGTTGCCAGGGATGGCGCCGTGAACGTCGGCGTGCAACTCCACCGTGCCGAAGCTCAAAGGCGAAGGGCGACGTGCCGTTCCTGAGTGCCCATATGGGCACTGATCCACCGGCGCGTCCTGCGCTGGCGGTAACGAATGCCGTGTTGGACGGCGAGGCCGTAGGTATCCGCTGCGAGGGCGGTGCGATTGCGGCGATCGGGGCGTCTGTCTCGCCCGAGCCGGGTGACGAGACGCTCGACGCGGCCGGCGCGCCACTCGTCCCTGCCCTAGTCAACGGCCACACTCACGCCGCGATGACCCTGTTCCGTGGGTACGGCGGCGACCTGCCGCTGATGTGCTGGCTACGGGAGATCGTCTGGCCGGTCGAGGCGAGGCTCGAGGCCGAGGACGTCTACTGGGGGACGCGGCTGGCCTGCCTGGAGATGATCCGCACCGGCACCGCCCGCTTCTGGGACATGTACTGGCAGCCGGAGGCGACCGCCCGCGCCGTAAGTGACGCCGGACTGCGGGCGACGATCGGCGGGCCGCTGCTCGACGTCGAGGGCAACGCCGCGGAGATGCAGGACTCGACGCTTCGCCACTTGAAGGAGCTGGAAGGGTTCGGGCCGCGGATCGAGCGGTCGCTGGCGCCCCACTCCATCTACACGGTGAGCGAAAAGCTGCTGCGTTGGACCGCCGAGCAGGCGGCCCAGCGCGGTCTCCCCATCCACATCCATCTCTCCGAGACTGAGCAGGAGGTGAGCGACTGCGTCGCCGCGCACGGCGTGCGCCCGGCCATCTATCTCGACGGCCTCGGCCTGCTCGGCAAGCGGACCGTGCTCGCCCACGGAGTCTGGCTCGATCGCGAGGAGCTGGAGCTGATCGCGGCACGGGGCTGCACCGTCGTCACCAACCCCGTCGCCAACATGAAGCTGGCGGTCGGCGGCGTCTTCCCCTACGCCGCGGCCCGAGAGGCGGGCATCGCGATTGGCCTCGGCACCGATGGCGCCGGCTCCAACGACTCGCTCGACCTGCTCGCCGACCTGAAGACGTTCGCTCTGATGCAGCGCCACGTGAGCGGCGATGCCGCGGTGCTGCCCGCCGCCGAGGCGCTGGCAATCGCAACCGGCGCCCGCGCGCAACTGCTCAGCGGCGGCGCCTTGCGTCCCGACGGCCGGCTCGCGCCGGGCGCTCCGGCCGACTTCCTGCTGCTGCGCCGCGACGCCTACGAGATCGGCCTCGGGGACCTTGCCTCAGACCTCGTCTACGCCGCCGCCGGCTCGGTCGTCGACACGACCGTCGTCGCCGGCCAGGTGCTGATGCGTGGAGGCGAGGTCGAGGGCGCTGAGGAGGTCGTGGCTCAGGCGGCCGAGCGGGCGCGGCGACTCGGCATCGGCTGAGCCGCGGCGCGGCCGATGGTGACGTGAGCCGCCCAGGCCGCGGCGAGGCCGGAGGAGGCGGCGAGCAGCAGGGCGGCACGAGGGTCGTATGCCTCCGAGAGCCAGCCGGCCAGCGGGCCGCCGATCGAGGTCGAGCCGAGAAAGACGACCGAGTAGAGCGCCATCACGCGGCCGCGCATGCCCGGCTCGACCGAGAGCTGCAACGAGGCGTTGATCGCCGCACCGAAGGTGACGGCCGAGGCGCCCAGCAGGGCGACGACCGGCACCGCGAAGGCCAGGCTCGGCATCGCCGCGGCCAGCAAGGCGAGGATGCCGAAGGCGAGGGCGGCGCCGCCGATCAGGCGAGCGTCGGTGCGGCCGTGGGCGCCGGTGGCGAGGGCGCCGATCACCGAGCCGGCGCCCATCGCGGCGACCAGGGCCGCGTAGGCGGAGGCACCGCCGTCGAAGCTGAAGCGCGCCAGCAGCGGCAAGACGACCTGGAAGTTGAAGCCAAAGGTGCCGACCAGCGCCATCAGCCCCAGCGGCACCGCCAGCTCCGGAGTGCGCCTCACGTAGCGGAGGGCGGCGCGGACCGCGTGGCGCTCGCGACCGGCCGGCGGCGGCGTCCGCAGCTGCGCCGGCTCCATCCGCCAGAGGGCGAAGATCATCGCCGCGAAGGTGAGCGCGTTGAGCGCGAAGCAGGGGGCGACCCCGGCGAGCGCGATCAAAATGCCGGCCAGCCCCGGGCCGATTAGTCGCGAGGCGTGGATGAGGACGGTGTTGAGGCTGACCGCGTTGACCACGCGCTCGGGCCCGACCATCTCGATCGCGAAGCTTTGCCGGGTCGGGTTGTCGGCCGCGTTGACGGCGCCGCGGACGAAGACCAGCGCGAAGACCATCCAGGGGGCGACCGCGCCGCCCACCGTGACCGCGAAGAGGACGACTGCCGGCAGCGCCATCAGCGCCTGGGTGACCATCAGCAGGCCGCGCTTCGGGAAGCGGTCGGCGAGCACGCCGCCCCAGGCGCCGAAGAGGAGGATCGGCAGGAACTGGAGCGCGGTGGTGGCGCCGACGGCGACGCCGCTGCCGGTCAGCTCGAGGACGAGCCAGACCTCGGCGACCATCTGCATCCAGTTGCCGGAGACCGAGACGAGCTGCCCGGTGAAGTAGCGCCGGTAGTTGGGGACGGCGAGCGAGTCGAAGCTGCGCCTGACCGCGGCGCTCACGAGCGTTCCCCCGGTCCGCCTCCCCGCGGCTCCTCCAGGATGTCCTCCAGGATCGCGGCGGCGCGCTCCAGCGCTTCGATGTCCTCAGCGGGCAAGTCCCGCATGCGTCGCGCCAGGTAGGCGTTCTTGCGACCGCGCAGGCGGCGCAGCCGCTCCCGCCCCGCGGCGCTAATACTGACAAGGGCGCTGCGTCCGTCGTCTGGGTCGGGAGCGCGGTCGATCAGTCCCGCATCGGTGAGCAGGCGCAGGGTGCGCGTCGCCGTCGGTCGCTGCACCCGCTCGATCTCGGCCAGCTCGCTCGGAGTCAGCGGGCCGTGCCGCTCCACCGTCGCCAGCGCAGAAGCAGCGGTCGGCGTCAGCTCGGAGCCCCCCGCCCCGACCGCCTCCTGGCGCAGCCGCCGCGCCGTCCGCACGATCGCCAGCCGCAGCCTCGCGGCGGAGCCGGTGAGCGTGGAGGTGTCGGGGAGAGTCTCGATCATTAGCCTAGGTAATTAGTTTAGCAAACTACTCTTCTCCGTCTTCCGGTGCGCTTTTTGTAGTTGTCCGCTACATAAGGCGCACCGGAAGCGCTGGGGTAGCCGGTAGGCGACGGTTCGCCGATGTCGAAGGAAACGAGGATGAGCGGAGAGACGCCCGTGGAGCCGGCCCGCTACGAGCCGGGAATGGACGCCCGCAGCACGCGGATGGCCGAACGGCTCAACGGACCGCTGCTGGTCGCGGCGGCGCTGACGCTGCCCTCGGTCGTGATCTCCGAGTCACAGCCCGGCGGGCTGCTCGAGGACTTCGCCAACCTGCTCAACTGGATCACCTGGCGGCGTTCGCGATCGAGCTGGTCGCGATGCTGGCCGTCGTGCCTGACCGGCGCACGTGGCTGCGCCACAATCCGCTCGGACTGGCATCGTCTTCCTGACGCCGCCCGTCCTGCCTCCCGGCCTGCAGGGGCTACGCGTTTTGCGCCTGCTGCGCCTGCTGTGGCTGCTGCGCCTCGCACAGCTCTCGCGCGAGGTCTTCTCGCTGCAGGGGCTCCATTACGCGGGGCTGCTCGCAGGGCTAACCGCCGTCGGCGGCGGAGCCCTCTTCGTCGCCCTAGAGCGTCAGAACCAGCACCTCGACGCCTGGGACGGCATCTACTGGGCGGTGACGACGATGACCACGCTCGGCTCCGACATCTACCCGACCACCACCGGGGGCGAGATCGTCTCTGCGGTCATTCCTGATCGGTCGGCATCTGCTTCGTCGCCCTGCTCACCGGCGCGTTCGCCCAGCGCTTCCTCGTCCAGATCGCCGAGGTCGAGAAGAGCTGGAGGCCGAGCGCTACCGCCGAGGCGCTCGCCCTGCGCGAGCTGCACGGCGTCCGCGAACAGCTGCGGCGCTCGAGATCGCGGTCGAGCGGATGGTTGACGACGCCTCGCGCTAGCTGACTTGCCGGCTCAGTCTTCGGCGTCGCGGCGCGCGGCGATCTTCGCCTCCAGCTCCTCCATCACGGCCGGGTCGCGCAGGGTGGTGACGTCGCCCAGCTCGCGGCCCTCGGCGATGTCGCGCAGCAGGCGGCGCATGATCTTGCCGGAGCGGGTCTTGGGCAGGTCGCCGGACCAGATCACCCGCTTCGGGCGCGCCAGTTTGCCGATCCGCGCCGCGACGTGGTCGCGCAGCTCGGCGACCATCCCGTCGCTGCCGTCGTGGTCCCCCTCGAGGGTGACGAAGGCGCAGATCGCCTGGCCGGTCTGCTCGTCGGACTGGCCGATCACCGCCGCCTCGGCGACCTTCGGGTGGGAGACGATCGCCGACTCGACCTCGGCGGTCGAGAGGCGGTGGCCGGAGACGTTGATCACGTCGTCGATCCGACCCAGCACCCAGAAGTAGCCGTCGGCGTCGCGGCGGGCGGCGTCGCCGACCAGGTAGGTCTCTGGCCCGAAGCGCTAGAAGTAGGTCTCGACGAAGCGCTCCTCCTCGCGGTAGAGCGTGCGCAGCATCCCGGGCCAGGGGCGGCGTAGGACGAGCAGACCCTCTTGCTCCTCGACCGGCTCGCCGGCCTCGTCGAGGACCGCGGCGTCGACTCCCGGCAGCGGCAGCGTCGCCGAGCCCGGGCTTGGTCGCGGTGATCCCAGGCAGCGGCGAGATCATGATGTGGCCGGTCTCGGTCTGCCACCAGGTGTCGACGATCGGGCAGCGACTCGCCGCCGATCACCTTGTGGTACCAGAGCCAAGCCTTGGGATTGATCGGCTCGCCGACCGAGCCGAGCAGGCGCAGCGAGCCGAGGTCGTGCCGTGCGGGATACTCGGCGCCCCCACTTCATGCAGGCGCGGATCGCGGTCGGCGCCGTGTAGAGGATCGTCACCCCGTAGCGCTCGACGATCTCCCACCAGACGTCCTTGCCCGGGTAGTCCGGCGCCCCCTCGTACATGACGCTGGTCGCGCCGTTGGCGAGCGGCCCGTAGACGATGTAGGAGTGGCCGGTGACCCAGCCGACGTCGGCCGCGCACCAGTAGACGTCGCTGCTCGGGCTTCAGGTCGAAGACGTGGCGGTGGGTCCAGGCGACGCCGGTCAGGTAGCCGCCGGTGGTGTGGAGGATCCCCTTCGGCTTCGCGGTCGAGCCGGAGGTGTAGAGGATGAAGAGCGGGTCCTCGGCGCCGATCGGCTCGGGCGGGCACTCGGGCGCGGCGCCCGCCATCGCCTCCTCGAACCAGACGTCGCGCCCCTCGCGCATCTCGCACTCGGCGCCGGTGTGGCGGACGACGAAGATCGTCTCGATCGAGCCGATCTCGGCCATTGCCTCGTCGACCGCCGCCTTGACCGGCGCGGTCTTGCCCTTGCGGCGGGCGCCGTCGACGGTGACCAGCGCCTTCGCCTCGGAGAACTCCATCCGCTCGCGCACCGCCTCGGCCGAGAAGCCGCCGAAGACGACGTTGTGGACGGCGCCGATCCTGGCGCAGGCGAGCATCGCGACGACGACCTGGGGGATCATCGGCAGGTAGATGCCGACCACGTCGCCCTTGCCGATGCCGCGGCCGCGAAGGGCGTTGGCGAAGCGCTGGGTGTCGGCGAGCAGCTCGCGCGTAGGTGACGTCGCGCTCCTCCCCCTCCTCGCCGCGCCAGTGGTAGGCGACGCGCTCGCCGCGGCCGGCCTCGACGTGGCGGTCGAGGCAGTTGGCGGAGGCGTTCAGCTGGCCGTCGGCGAACCACTTGTAGAAGGGCGGGTTCGGACTCGTCGAGCCCCTGGCTCGGCTCCTCGATCCAGTCGAGCAGCTCGCGCGCCTGGCGCAGCCACCAGGCCTCGGGGTCGGCCGCTGCCTCCTCGTACACCGCCGGGTCGTCAAGCAGCGCCGCCTCGCGGAAGCCAGCGGGCGGCTCAAACCGCTCGACCTCGAGCAGCTCCTCAGCTCCGCTCCAGCGCGGTCACCTCTCGACCCCATGCGCTCCTTCCTGGCCGCTACGCTGACGCGAACGTACCCCTCGACCCTCAGGACCGACCGAATGCTCTTCCGGCAGATCATCCACGAGGACCTCGGCTGCGCCTCCTACCTGGTCGGCGACGCGGGGGCTGGGCGTCGCCGCGGTGGTCGACCCGCAGTGGGACATCGATCCCTACCTGCAGCTGAGCCGCCTGCACGGCGTGCGGATCGAGCACGTGCTGGAGACCCACAACCACGCCGACCACGTCTCCGGGCACGGGCGGCTGGCGCGGGCGACCGGCGCGACGATCCACGTCAACGAGCTGGCCGAGGCCGAGCTACGAGCACGAGCCGTTCGCCGACGGCTGGACGCTGGAGCTAGGCGACGGCGGTCGTCGATCGAGGCGATCCACACGCCCGGCCACCGCCCCGAGCACACCTCGTTCCTGCTGCGCGACCCGAGCCGCGGCGGCGACCCGGTCGCGGTGCTGAGCGGCGACTCGCTGTTCGTCGGCGACGTCGCCCGTCCCGACCTGGCGGTCGAGCCGCGCGAGGGCGCCGCCGACATCTTCCGCTCGCTGCACGAGCGGCTGCTGATCCTGCCCGACGAGGTCGAGGTCTGGCCCGGGCACCTCGGCGGCTCGCTCTGCGGCAGCTCGGGGATCGACCTCAAGACCTCCTCGACGATCGGCTTCGAGCGCCGCCACAACCGGGCGTCTGTCGTTCGCCGACGAGGCGGAGTTCGTCGAGGACGCCGTCTCGACGCTCGGCGAGAAGCCGCCTAACGTCGAGCACATCGTCGCCCTCAACCGCGGGCCTCTGATCGAGACGATCTCGCTCGCCGGCCCGGCTGGCGCCGCGCGGCTTCGAGGCGGCGATCGCCGCAGGTGCGCTGGCAGTGGACTCGCGCACCAACGAGCAGTTCGACGAGGCGCACATCCCCGGCTCGATCAGCGCCTCCGCCTACGACACCGGCTTCGCCACCAAGGTCGCCCAGGTCGTTCCGCCCGACTGCGAGCTGGTCATCGTCGCCGCCTCCGACGGCAACGAGCTGGCGGCTGCCGAGCTGCTGGCCGCGGTGGGGCTGCGGGTGCGCGGCTTCCTCGGCGGCGGCATGACGCGCCTGGCGGGCCGAGGAACGCCCGGTCGAGCGGATCGAGGCGATCGGCCCCGAGCAGCTGGCCGAGCGCCTCGCAGGCGACGACCCGCCGCTAGTCCTCGACGTGCGCCGCCCCGCCGAGTTCGAGGGCGGCCACATCCCGGACTCGCTCCACATCCCCTTCGGCGACCTGCCGGAGCGCCTCGTCGAGCTGCCACGCGACCGGCCGATCGCGACGATCTGCAAGGCGGGCGCTCGAAGCGGCCTCGCCGCTTCGGTCCTCCAGCGCGACGGCTTCGAGCGAGTCGTCCATGTCGCCCGTGGCGGGGTCGGCACCTGGCAACACGAAGGAAGGCCGGTGGAGTCCGGCAGCGTTCCGGCGTAGGAGCCCATCCCGGTAGGCGATTTCTAATAGCCCGCTGGATGCCTGGCGATGAAGCCTTCCGTGGAGCTGACTGGTTCGGGGTGCCAGCGGGGGCCGGCTCCTCCTGAGGTGTCGAATGCGAGGCCGGCGATCGTCATCCAGGCGTGGCCTGAGTTGCCGTAGACGGTGATCCACTGGCCGGCGCCCGGTTCGCCCCAGGTGGTGAGGCCGGTCGAGTCGAGCGGGCTGTCGAGGAAGCCGCCGCCATGGAGGGCGAAGCTGACCGCGCCCGAGCAGTCGTAGCCCGACGATTCGAAGGAGCCGTGACCACCGCCCCATATATAGGGAGTCGATGCGATCGAGTTGGCGGCTTCGATCGCCGCAGCGATCGCGGGCGGGGCGGAACTCGGGACGCTCGCCTGACTTTCGGAGATGTACTCGGCCTGCTGTCCGGGGGTGAGCGGCGCGGGCGCGGTGGTCGGCACCGAGCCGCCGGCGCTGGCGATCTGTTCGGAGATCGAGGCGAGGTTGTCGCTGAGCGCCGCTTCGCGCGACTGCAGCGAGTCGAGTGCCTGCTGCCGCTCAGCCTGGGCCGCTTTGAGGTCGGCGAAGCGCGCCTGCGCCTCGTCCTTCGCGGCGGCAACTTCGCGCTCCTTGACCGCGATCTGGTCACGCGCTTCCTCCAACTGCAACCGGATCGCGGCCATCCGTCGCACCGCCGCCTTCGCCTGGTCGCGCAGGCCCTTGACCCGGCCGGCGACCGCGTTGTCGTAATCCTGGACGCGGCTCAGGTAGTCGGCGCGGGCGCTGACGTCCGACCAGCTCTCGGAGTCGAGCACCACGCTCAGCATGTCGGGACTGCCCGCCACGTACATCGCCACCAGTCGCTCACGCAGGACGCCGAGCGCCCGCTGCAGCCGCGCCCGAATGCGGGCTAGCCGTCGCTTCTCGGCGGCGAGCTTCACGGTCGCCCGGTCGAGCTCCGCCTGCTTGGCGATCAGTTCGGACTCGACCGCTTCCTGGCGCTGGCGCAGGGTCGAGACTTCGCCGAGCATCGAGTCGATCGCCCTGTTCTGCTCGGCGATCGTGGCCGTCAGCGCGCTCTGGCTCTCACGGACATCGTTGAGCTTGCCCTGCGTGTTCTCGAGCTTCTCGTGCAGGGTCTGACCCGAGGCGACTGCGGCAAGGCAGAGGGCGACCAGCAGCATCGAGGCAGCGAGCAGCAACCAGCGGGGCGTGCCGGGTTTGGCGCGCATCGCCTCCAAGGTACGAATGGGCGGCACGACGGCCTGATCTCCGGGAAGGCCTGCAACCCGCATTGCAGGCCGCTCACGAGACGTGCCGCAGCTTAGAGGACGTTATGGGTATCTAAGCTGCGGCACGTCCGCCACTCAGCCCAGACGCTGGGCGAAGAGGACCGCCGAGACGGCGGTAGCGAGGTTGAGGCTGGAGACGCCGGCGCGCATCGGGATGCCGAGGCGTAGGTCGGCGCGCTCGAGCAGCTCGGGGCTGAGCCCGTGGCGCTCGGTGCCGAAGGCGAGGATGGAACGGGGCGGCAGCTCCGCCGGACGCCGGCCGTCGCCGTCGGGGTCGATCGCGACGAGCGGGCGGTCGCTCTGCGGCAGCTGCTCGACCGTCGTCACCGGCAGGGCGAAGTTGAGGCCGGCGGCGGCACGCAGGGCCTCCGGGTACCAGGGATCGTTGCGGCCGGTCGCGAGCACGCCGGCCGCGTCCGCCGCCGCGGCCACCCGCACGCAGGCGCCGAGGTTGCCGATGTTGCGCGGCTCCTCGAGCAAAACCATCGGCGCCGGCCGCGGATCGGCGAGCACGGCGTCGAGGTCGACTTCAGGGCGGCGGGCGATCGCAACGACGCCCGTGTACGGCGTCTGCGGCACCATCTCGGCCAGCACCTCGCCGCTGACCGGCGTGACGCGCTCGGTCAGGGTGTCGGCCAGGTCGGGCGCCAGCGCAGCCGCCAGCTCGTCCATCTCCTGGGGGCGCGAGGAGACCGCCTCGAGCACCACCGCCCCGAAACGCAATGCGTGCTTGAGGGCGTGAAAGCCCTCGAGGACGGCCAGGCTGCGGTCACGCCGTGCCGTCCGGTAGCGCCGGATCAAGGCGTCGCTCATCCGGGCTTCGAAGCGCTCAGGCGGCCTGGAACCTGGCGCGCCACTCGTCGCGGTCGAACTGGGCCGGCTCGGTCTCCGCCAGGAAGCTTTCGAGGACGGCAATGAACCGTCCTGGCGCCTCAAGCTGCGGCAGATGGCCGATGTCGTCGAAGACCTCGAGGCGGCTGGCGGGGATCGCCCCGTGGGCTTCTTCGCCGTGGCTGACGGGGATGATCGAGTCGCGGGCGCCCCAGACGATCAGCACGGGAATCGACTCGGCCATGTGGAGGCGATCGCGGGCGTCGACCCTCTGCCCACGCGTTCCGACGACCGCGTGCAGCGTCGCCAGGAAGGCGGCGCGGCGCTGCGGGTCGTCGAGCGAGGCGTAGCCGCGCGCCACCTCGGCGATGTCGGCGCCGGGGCGCAGGCCGATCGCCGAGAGGCCGCGGCCGAGCGACGAGCCGACGCGCTTGCCGACGCCGGCGGTGGCGGAGATGAAGAGGTCGGCGCCGGGCAGCGCCGCGGCGCGCAGGACCGGGCTGACCTCGGGGCCGAGACCGCCGCTGGAGACCAGCACCAGACGCTCGACCATCTCGGGGAACTGGTAGGCGAGCTGCATCGCGACGCCGCCTCCCAGCGAGTGGCCGACGATCGTGGCGCGCTCGTGGCCGAGCAAGAGGAGCAGGTCGCGCAGGCCGGTCGCCAAGGCGCCGATCGAGTAGTCGCCGCCTCCCGGGGCCGAGGCTCCGTGCCCGGGGAAGTCCGGGGCGATCACGGTGTTATTGCGCGCCAGCGGCTCGACCACCTCGCGCCAGTTCTCGCAGGTGCCGGCCATGCCGTGGACCAGCAGCAGGACCGGACCCTCGCCGGCCTCTACATAAGTGACGGAGCGGCCGTGCACCGTCGCCGTCTTGACCTGCTTGGGCGCTCACGTCGGTGAACAGTACCCGGCGGTTCGGTGCGAGAATCCGCGCATGCCGAGCTTCCTGCACACCTGCTACCGGATCGGCGACATCGATCGCTCCGTCGCCTTCTACGAGAAGCTCGGCTTCGAGGAGCGGCGCCGGATGCCGATCGGCGACGAGGCGATCAACGTTTTCATGGGCCTGCCGGGCGAGGACCCCCGGCTGGAGCTGACCTACAACCATGGCGTCGACTCCTACGACCTCGGCAGCGGCTACAACCACATCGCGCTTCTGGTCGACGATCTCGACGGACACCCTCGAGCACCTCGCCGTCGGCAGGGATCGAGCCCGAGAAGCCGCCCTACCGCCCCGGCGGCCGCAGCGAGGGCCACCGCATCGCGTTCGTCCGCGACCCGGACGGCTACCGGATCGAGCTGATCGGCGAGTAGCTCTCGCCGCTCGGCGCCGTGGACGGCCCAGAGCGGGTCCATGGCCAGACGTTCGGAGGACCCACGATGTTTGACTCCGGAGCGGCGGGAAATCAGGCGCACATGCGGAGGAGATCGACATACGCGCGCTCCCTCGGTCCCAGCACCCTCCTTGCCTTGGCCGCGTTCATGGTCGCCCTCCTGGTCGCCTCGCCGGCGCAGACCGCCCCCGGCGACGTCGCCGACCTGGCCCTGAGCAAGGCGGACAGCCCCGACCCGGTCGGCGTCGGCTCGATCCTGACCTACACCATCGAGGTGAGCAACCAGGGTCCCCAGGACGCGACCGGGGTTACCGTCACCGATCGTCTGCCCAGTCAGATCGCCTTCGTCTCGGCGACCGCCGGCAGCGGCAACTGCGAGCGCAAAGGCAGGAACGTCACCTGCAAAGTCGGGAACCTGAGCGGCGATCCGGCCAAAGGCAACGCCGCGACCGTCACCGTCCAGGTGCGGCCGAGCAGGCCCGGGACGCTCGACAACACCGCCTCGGTCGAGAGCGTCGAGACCGATCCCGTCGCGCTCAACGACACGGCGACCGCCTCGACCAGGTCGTCGAGCGCCGGTCTCGAGCTGCCGCGGCGTTCCCTCGACCGTGACCGGGACCCCCGGCGCCGACCGGCTCGAAGGGACCGGCGCTCCCGACGTGATCGCCGGGCTGGGCGGCGGCGACTCGATCAACGGCCTTGCGGGCCGTGACCTGATCTGCGCCGGCGGTGGCAGCGACCGTGTCGACAGCCGGGCCGGCGGCCGACCGCGTCTTCGGCGGTCGCGGAGCCGACAGCCTCCTGGGCCGCGGCGGGCCCGACCTGCTCGCCGGCAATCCCGGCGCGACGTGCTCAAGGGCAACGCCGGCCGGGACCGACTGCGCGGCGGCACCGGCTTCGACCGTTGCGGGGCGGCGGCGGCTTCGACGTGCGCGCAGCTGCGAGCGCTGAGCACTTCGCCTGAGCCGCCGCGGCGCGGACGCGCGAGGCGATCCCGCTCTCAGATCGGGTCAGATCGACGATCTCGGGACGCTGGCCAGACGGAGCGCGGCGCATCCTGAATGGCGAGCAATGTCCGTAAGCGAGAGGCGCCCCGCCTTGATGCGGCTGCGTCGCTACGAGCAATCCGGATCAAGACTGAATCCGGGAGCCTGTCGACGCGTTCACGCGAGGCGTACATGTTGGCAGACGATGGGGGAGGACCCGCCGAGGTTGAGGGCATACGTCCCGGCCCCTTCGACATGCCTCGACCCGGGGAGCGGCGGACTGGTCATCGCCGAAGAACGGTGAGGCCTCGTTCGAATACGACCTTCACCGCATCCGTCGAGCGCTGCGCGCGTTCGGCCTGCGCAACTGCGGGCTCCCGTCCTCGCGCCTGTCCGCCTCCAGATCTTTCGTCGAGAGGCCGGGGACGCCGGCCCAGATCCCGCGCAGCGCCTGGATGCGCTTACGCCGCGCCGCGACGTCATCTGCGTTGAGACGGATCCGCACCTCCCGCCCCTCCTGCTCGACCACGACCTCGTCTCCTGGCCGGATACCGAGTTGTTCCCGTATCGCCTTGGGAATGACGACCTGCCCTTTTGGACCGACTCTGTAAGTCATACTGGCGAGTATAACCGGGGAATCCATGAGACTGGACTGTCTGGACTGTCGAATGACTTGCATCCCCATATAAGGCTGCGAAGCCGATAACTCTCCCCTTCCCGACGACCCGAGCCGAAGATCGTTAGGCTCGCACCGCTCTAGCTTCGTAGACGGGAAGGGGAGGCGTCGTGAAACTGGTGATCGGGATCGTGCGCCCGGAGAAGGCGAACGACGTACTGGAAGCGCTCTACCGGGCGGAGGTTCGCGGGGTCTCGATCAGCCGCGTCGAGGGCCACGGAGGTGAGCTCGAGCGGGTCGAGACCTACCGCGGGACGACCGTGAAGATGGGCCTCTCCGACAAGGTCCGCTTCGAGGTCGCCGTCTCCGACGCCTTCGTGCAGCCGACCGTCGAGGCGCTCTGCGACGGGGCGCGAACCGGTGAGGTCGGCGACGGCAAGATCTTCGTCGTGCCGCTCGAGCAGGCGGTCCGCATCCGCACCGGCGAGTCCGACGAGGCCGCCGTCACCCCGGTGGTGAAGCAATGATGGGCGCCCTCGACGCGGTTCTCGTCCTCGCCCAGGTCGACACCGGCGACACCGCCTGGATGCTCGACCTCGACGGCGCTCGTCCTGCTGATGACGATCGGGCTCGGCGTCTTCTACGCCGGCCTGGTGCGCGCCAAGAACACGCTCAACACCTTCATGATGTGCATCTCGGCGATGGCGATCGCCGGCGTCACCTGGGCGCTGCTCGGCTACTCGCTGGCCTTCGACGGCGAAGGGGCGCTGATCGGCGGCCTCGGCCATGTCGGCGCTGAACGGGGTCGGCTTCGAGCCGCGCGGCGAAGGGACGATCCCCCATCTCGTCTTCATGGCCTTCCAGGGGACCTTCTGCATCATCACCGTGGCGCTGATCTCCGGCGCGGTGGTGGAGCGGATGCGGTTCGGCGCCTGGATGGTCTTCGCGGCGCTCTGGTCGGTGCTGGTCTACGCGGTGCTCGCCCACTGGGCCTTCGGCGGCGGCTGGCTGGCCGAGCAGGGGACGCTCGACTTCGCCGGCGGCGTCCCGGTCGAGATGGGCTCCGGCTTCGCGGCGCTGGCCGCGGCACTGGTCGTCGGCGCGCGCAAAGACTACGGGCGCCAGGCGCTCCTCCCCCACAACGCCGTCTACGTCCTGGTCGGCGCCGGCCTGCTGTGGTTCGGCTGGTTCGGCTTCAACGGCGGCAGCGGCGTCTCGACCGGCGACTCGAGCGTGCTCGCCTTCGTCAACACCCTGCTGACGCCGGCCTGCGCGCTGCTCACCTGGTTCGTCCTCGACCTGATCCGGGGCAGGCGGGTGACCGCGATCGGCGCAGCGACGGCGATCATCGTCGGCTGCGTGCTGATCACGCCGGCGGGCGGCTTCATCAGCCCCGGCTGGGCGATGGTGCTCGGCTTCCTCGGCGCGCTGCCCTGCTACGCGGTGATCGTCTGGCGGCCGCGGACGCGGGTCGACGAGACGCTCGACGTGCTCGCGGCCCACGGCGATCGCCGGCTTCACCGGCATCCTCTTCCTCGGCCTGGTCGCGCAGGTCGGCTGGAACGGCGTCGCCGACGGCCTCTTCTACGGCGACGCGGGCCAGTTCTGGTCGCAGGCGGTGGCCGCGGCGGTGACGCCGGCCTACGCCTTCGTCGTCACCTTCATGCTGCTGAAGCTGGTCGGCGCGGTGATGCCGCTGCGGGCGAGCGAGCACGACGAGGCGGTCGGCATGGACGTCGTCTACCACGGCGAGGAGGCCTACGCCAGCGGCGAGGGCGCGATCCTGGTCGCGCCCGATGCCGACGGCGAGATCCTCGTCGCCGATCCGGGTGGGCGGCTGAGCTGGCGGCTGTGCCGGGATAGGCCGGACGCGTTCCGGCCTATCCTGGGCGCCTGATGGCCGACCACGTGCAGGTGCTGACCACCGCCGGCTCCGAGGAGGAGGCCGCGCGGATCGCCTCTGCCCTGGTCGAGCGCCGCCTCGCCGCCTGCGTCCAGGTCCTCGGCCCGATCGTCAGCCGCTACCGCTGGCAGGGCGTCGTCGAGGAGGCCGAGGAGTGGCAGTGCCTGGCGAAGACCGAGGCGGCGCGCTATCCCGAGGTCGAGGCGGCGATCCGCGAGCTCCACTCCTACGAGGAGCCCGAGATCGTCGCCACACCGATCGTCGCCGGCAGCGCGGGCTACCTGGATGGATCGGCGAGAGCCTGACGCGACTAGCAGTTCGGGTGCGAGTGCCGAAGTACGAAGCGCACCGGAACAGAGCGCTAGCGCCGCACGACCTCGAACTGGCGTCATCAGGCCGTGGTCCTCGTGGTCGAGCATGTGGCAGTGGATCGCGAACTTGCCGGTGTAGTCGGCGAAGTGGCCGGCGACGAGGATCCGTTCGTCGGGATAGACGAAGAAGGTCTCCTTGAGGCAGTCTTCCCACGGCGGCGGCGGCTTGCCGTCGCGGGCCAGCAGGTACCAGTCGGTGTGGTGCATGTGCATCAGGTGGGCGACGCTGGTGCGGTTGACGATCTCCCAGGTCTCGGTCGTGTCGAGCACCGGAAAGGCGTCGGCACGGGCCGGGTTGAAGGTGCGGCCGTTGATCAGCCAGGTGGTCTTGAAGAGGCCGCCGATCGAGATCGTCCAGGTGCGGTCCGGCTTGCGGGAAGCGCGCCTCGCCCAGGCCAGGGAGCGGCCGCAGCGCGCGCGGCACCCGGGTGCGGTCGGGCGCGCGACCGGGTGCGACCCGGAACTGCATCAGGGCACCCGGCGTAGGGCCTCGCGCCGGGGACGCCGCGGCCGTCGTGGCGAGGGCCGCTGCGCAGCTCGATCGACTGCGCCGCCCTGCCCGGCGAAGTCGACGATCGACCTCGGCCCGCTCCCCCGGTCCGAGCAGGATCTGGCGGCGCCGCACCGGCCTCGGCATCAGGCCGCTGTCGGTGGCGATCTGGACCAGCGGCGCGCCGTTGGAGAGATGGAGGTTGTAGGGGCGGAAACCGGAGACGTTGAGCAGGCGCAGCCGGTAGCGCCGCGGCGTCACCCGGTGGTACGGCATGTAGGCGCCGTTGACTAGGACGCGGTGGCCGGCGACTCCGTCGGCCGGGCGGGCGCAGGCCGATGAACGGGTCGGCGAGCTGGTTATGCGGCTCGAAGCTGCGGTCGGCGATCATCAGCGCGATGTCGCGCTCGCCGGACGGCAGCGGCAGCGAGCTGGTCGAGCTCGTCGTCGACGATCCACATCCCGGCCAGACCGCGCCAGATGTTGATCCGGGTGCGATCGAGGCGGTGGTCGTGGTACCACTGGAAGGCCGCTCGCTCGGGTCGGCCGTCCTCGATCAGGTCGTAGACATAGGTCCTGCTGGCGCCCGGCGCGATCAGCAGGTCGTTCCCAGATGCCAGCGGCGAGAGCCCGAGCGGGATGTCGCAGTAGAAGGATCGGGGTTGGGAGCGGGTCAAGCCCGCCGGGCTGGCCGTCGAAACGGCTGCGGTTGTGGCCGCCGTGCAGGTGGACGGTCAGCTCCCCCGCCTCGCGGGGAAGCTGGTGGTGGAAGGTGACCTCGGTGCGGCTGCCCAGCGGGCCGCCTGATCGTCGGCCCGGGGAAGGTGCCGCCGTAGGTCCACATCCTCGTCTTCTCCCCGGGAAGGATCTGGATGTCCGCCTCGCGGATCGGGATGCTGAGCTCGGCGCCGCGTCAGCTCCTCGCGGGATCGGCAGCTCGGCCCGGAACGGGAGCGGCGCTGGCGGCCACCGGCACGGCGACCGGACCGCAGCAGCGGCACGGTCGCCGGCGCCGCCGCGCCGCTGGAGCTGCCCTGGAGCGGCAGCAGCGCGGCGAGGGCGCCGCCGCCCAGGGCGCCGAGGAATGCTCGGCGCCCCAGGCGAGGCGGGGGTTGCGCTGGAGCCAGCCGTCGCTAGCCGGCCGGGACGACTGGGGCCGGGACGACTTCGGTCGAGCCCTGCATCCAGGGGTGGATCGCGCAGAGGAAGTAGATCCGCGACGGGCCGGCCGAGGTGTCGACAGTCACCGGCTGCTCGAACGA
Organism: uncultured Solirubrobacterales bacterium; assembly: GCA_963844395.1. Lineage (GTDB taxonomy): Bacteria > Actinomycetota > Thermoleophilia > Solirubrobacterales > 70-9 > VRUE01. Next base: position 818,303 of record CAWJNX010000001.1, read on the forward strand.
GGTGCCTGCTTTGTTGCCGGTGAACCAGGAGTCGCCCTTTTTGGTCACGCTGCCGAGCGTGTCCCAGCCGTCGAGGCCGGCCTCGGCCGGGTTCTCTTTCACCGGGCCGTTGCCTTTGACCCCGTGCCAGGTCGGCGATCGCCTTGCAGATGTGATTTTTGGTGAAGCAGAGTTTCCGCGCGTTCGGGGTCTTCGGCAGCGAGCCTTTGGTCACCAGCGAGAAGGTGTGCGGTCCGACTTTTTTCGGATCGGACTGGTTGACAACACGCAGGCTCTTCGCCGGCGGCGACCGTTTTGGGGGCGACGAAGCGGAGGCCTTTTTTGTCGGCTTTCATGTAGACGGTCGCGGTCGGTACGGCGGGAAGAGCGGCGTTCGGTTCGTCAGCGCCGCTAGCGAGGGGCGAGCCGAAGAGCGAGAGCAGGATGAGAGCGGCCGCTCCAGTCAGGATCGAGGTCCTGGCGAGGCCGCGGCGACGGAAGTGTCGGGTCACGTAAGTTCCTTTCCGCGCCGCTCGGGCGGCGCAGCGATCGGTAAGCAGAGTTCGGAACACCGCAATCTATTGGGTCGGTTCGATTCGATCAAGATCCCTGACCAAGCCGATCGCTGTCATCTCCGATACTCACATGCCCAAAGGGGTCCGCCGGCGGCTAGGCGCGCAGCCGGTAGCCGCGTGCAAAGAGGCGCAGGTTGACGGCGAAGAGGGCCGCGGTCGCCGCCGTGAGAGCGAGCAGCGAGAGGGCGACGCTGGCCTCGCTGTAGCCGAGGAAGCCGTAGCGGACCAGGTTGATCATGTAGTAGATCGGGTTGAAGTGGGTCAGCGTCTGGAACGGCTCGGGCAGCAGCGATGCCGAGTAGAAGACGCCGCCGAGGAAGATCAGCGGCTGCAGGACGAAGGTCTGGGCGAAGGCGACGTCGTCGAACTGTTCGGCGCGGACGCCGATCAGCACGCCGAGCAGCGAGAAGAAGAGGCCGACCAGGAAGAGCGAGGGGATCAGGACGAGGACGTGCTCGACCGGGAGGTCGACCAGGAACGAGGAGGCGGCGAAGGTGAGGGCGGCGACGATCAGCCCGCGCATGAAGCCGCCGAAGGAGAAGGCGAGCAGCAGCTCCAGCGGCGAGGCCGGCGAGGAGAGCTGGTCCTGGATCGCCCCCTGGAACTTCTGCTGCAGGATCGAGGAGGAGTTGTTGGTGAAGGCGTTGATCGACCAGGCCATCATGATCAGGCCGGGGATGACGAAGACGACGTAGTCGATCCCGTGCAGCTCGCCGACCCGCGAGCCGAGCGCCGCGCCGAAGACGGAGATGTAGAGGAAGGTTTCCAGCATCGGCGCGCCGATCGTCTGTTTTTTGATCTTCATGAAGCGGTTGGCCTCGCGGCGCCAGAGCGTGAAGAGCCGGATCTGGGCGGTGCTCATCGAGGCGCCTTTTTGGGGGTATGGCCGAATAAAGCGCCCGACTCACGCGGTCACCTCGACGTGCGAGCGCGACAGCTCCTTGCGGCCGACCAGGGCCAGGTAGGCGTCCTCGAGGGTGGCGACGCCGTAGCTCTCGGCTAGTTCGGGACTCGTCCCCAGCGCCGACGATCTGCCCGTCGGTGATGAAGGCGATCCGGTCGCAGAGCTGCTCGGCCTCCTCCAGGTAATGCGTGGTGAGCAGGATCGTCGTCCCCTCCTGGTTGATCCGCTGGACGTAGTGCCACAGCTCCAGCCGCAGCTCGACGTCGACGCCGGCGGTCGGCTCGTCGAGGATCAGCAGGCGGGGCCGATGCATCATCGCCCGGGCCAGGATCAGCCGCCGTTTCATTCCGCCCGAGAGCGTGCGCGTGCGTTCGTCGCGCTTCTCGGTCAGCGAGAAGGTCTCCAGCAGCTCCTTGGAGCGCTCGCGCCGCTCACGCTTCGGCATCCCGAAGTAGCCAGCGTGGTAGTCGAGCGTCTCCTCGACCGTGAGGAACCAATCCAGGTTCGGCTCCTGCGGAGCCAGGCCGACCGCCTGCCGCGCGTCGGCGTAGTCATCGATCGCATCGTGGCCGAAGACCTGGATCGCGCCCGAGGTCGGCTGCGCGAGACCGGTCGTGCAGTGGATCAGGGTCGACTTCCCGGCCCCGTTCGGCCCCAGCAGCCCGAACAGCTCGCCGGGCGCGATGTCCAGCGAAACGCCGCGCAACGCCTCGACCCCCGTCGCGTAGCGCTTGACCAGGTCCTCGATGTGGAGTGCACCGTCCTTCACGACGCACAAACCTAGTGAACGGGCGCCGCCGGCTCGCCCCCAGGGAGGTGCCGCTCCTTAGAGGACGTTCTGGGTACACAAGAAGCGGCACGTCACCTGGCGGCGGGCCTAAGCTGCCCTCCATGCCCGCTCCGCTGCTCGTCGTCGATACGCCTTCGATGCTGTTCCGCGCCTTCTACGCGCTGCCCGACTCGATCAAGGGGCCGGACGGGAATCCCGTCAACGCGCTGCTTGGCGCCGCCAACCTGATCCTGCGCGAGGTCGAAGCGCGCCGGCCGCGTGCGGTCGTCCTCTGCTTCGGGCCTGACGCCGCCTCCTACCGGACCGAGCTTTACCCGACCTATCACGCCGATCGCATTGAGATGCCGGACGGGCTGACGCCGCAGTGGAGCGACGCGCGCGACTTCTTCGAGGCCTTCGACTGGACCGTCGCCGTCAGCGACTCGCTCGAGGCCGACGACCTGCTCGGCACCTACGCCAGCCGCGAGGCGGAGGCCGGCGGGCAGGCGCTGCTGCTGACCGGCGACCGCGACATGTACCAGTGCGCGGGCGAGCGGGTCACGGTGCTCTATGTGCGGACGGGGAACAAAGGGGCCGAAGAGGTCACCCCCGAAGAGGTGCGGGTGCGCTATGGCGTCGACCCCGCCCAGGTGCCCGACTTCATCGCCCTGCGCGGCGACCCCTCCGACGGGCTGCCCGGCGCGAAGGGCGTCGGTCCGAAGACCGCAGCCGAGCTGCTGCGCCGCCACGGGACGCTGGAGACGGTCCTCGACAACGCGATCCGCGAGCGGCGGCCGGCGCTGCGCGGTGCCCTGATCGACGCCCGCGAGGAGCTGCTCGCTTTTAAAGACATCGCGACGCTGCGCGACGCCGGCGTCGATCGCCCGCCGGACCGCCCCACCGACTGGACGGGAGCCGCCGCGGCCGCCCGTGAGCGCGGCATGAACCGGCTCGCCGAGCGGTTGGAGAGCATGCGTGACTGAGCGGCGCATGCCGCTGCGCGCGCACGGCCAGAACCGCAAGCGCTGGCGCTACGTCGGCGTCTTCGCTCCCGAGCTGATGCTCTGCGCGGCGCGTGCCCAGGTCGGGCCGCTCTGGCAGTCGTTCTGGGTGCTCTGGGACCGCGGCGAGCGGCGGCGCTATGACCACACGAGCTTGCGGCCTGGCTCGCGCGAGGTGCGGATGGACGGTGGGCGAATCGAGATCGAGGCGCGCGATGTAAGAGCGAGCCTGGTCCTCGGGGACGCGGCGCCGGTCGAAGCGACCTGTCCCAGTGGCTCGGGCTGGGGCTGGACCCGCAAGCGAGCCGGCGTGCCCGTCAGCGGCACGATCGAGGCCGGCGACCGCCGCTGGGAGATCGACGCGCTCGCGGTCGACGACGAATCGGCCGGCTACCACCGCCGCCACACGAGCTGGCTCTGGTCGGCCGGCGTGGGTCATGCGCAGGACGGCCGTGCCGTCGCCTGGAACCTGGTTGAGGGAATCAACGACCCCGCCGAGGGCAGCGAGCGGGCGATCTGGATCGAGGGCGAGCCGACCGAGCCGCACCCCGTGTCGTTTCACGATCTGGACACAATCGGATTCGACGACGGGGCCGCCCTCGATTTCCAGTCCGAGTGCGAGCGGGCCCGCAGCGACAACCTGCTGGTCGTCCGCTCCCACTACCGGCTTCGCTTCGGCAGCTTCTCCGGCTCGCTGGAAGGCATGCCGGTCGCCGAGGGATTAGGCGTAATGGAGGAGCACGATGCCCGCTGGTAGCGGGCCGTCCGTTCAGGCGGCAGCAGTCTCGGCCTGCCGCGCGTCGTGCGCCGGGCTGGAGAACCGCATCGTGCCGTCGTCGATCGCGCCGCGCCTGATCGTCTGCAGGTCGAAGACGTAGTTCTGCCGCAGCCGCCATGGCACCTTGGAGCCCTGTTTGGGGAACTGGTCGAGCGAGCGCAGGACGTAGCCGGAGGTGAAGTCGAGCAGCGGCTGCTCGGTTATCGACGGGTCCGAGACCTCGGGCACGCACTGGCGATGCCCATGCGCGTCCATGTGGGCCAGCAGCCGGCAGACGTACTCGGAGGTGAGGTCGGCCTTCAGCGTCCAGGAGGCGTTGGTGTAGCCGACGGTGAAGGCGAAGTTGGGGACGCCGCTCAGCATCATCCCCTTGTAGGTCATCGTCCGTGGCGGAGTCGACCGCCTCGCCGTCGACGGCCAGCTGCAGTGCCGCCGAGGAAGAGCAGGTTCGAGCCCGGTTGCGGTGACGATCACGTCGGCCTCCAGCTCCGGCGCCGGACTCCAGCTTCATCCCGCTCTCGGTGAAGGTCTCGATCCGGTCGGTGACGACCGAGGCGCTGCCGGCGGAGATCGCCTCGAACAGGTCGCCGTCGGGGACCAAGCAGAGGCGCTGGTCCCACGGGTCGTAGCGCGGCTTGAAGTGGGTGTCGACGTCGTAGCCGGGCGGCAGCGCCCGTTCGACGCCGCGCCGGACGAGCCGCTTCACGGAGCTCGGCCGGCGGCGGCTGAGCTGGTAGACGAAGGTCTGCAGCAGGACGTTCTTCCAGCGCACGATCGAGTAGACGGCCTTGTGCGGGCAGCGACGCGGCGCAGCATGTTGGCGATCGGGTCCTCGGCCGGCAGCGAGACGATGTAGCTGGGCGAGCGCTGCAGCATCGTCACGTGCTCGGCCTCCTCGGCCATCGCCGGCACCAGGGTCACCGCGGTGGCGCCGCTGCCGATCACGACGACCCGCTTGCCAGCGTAGTCGAGGTCCGCTGGCCAGTGCTGGGGATGGACGACGGTGCCTGCGAAGCGCTCCCGTCCCTCGAACTCGGGCGTGAAGCCCTCGTCGTAGCGGTAGTAGCCGGTGCAGGTCCAGAGGAAGTCGCAGGTCAGCTGCACCACCTCCCCGCTGTCGGTGCGCTCGGCCGCGACGGCCCAGCGCGAGTCGCTCGCTCGACCACTCGGCGCGTACGACGCGCTGGCCGTAGCGGATCTTCTCGTCGATCCCGTGGTCGCTGGCCGTATCGCGAACGTACTCGAGGATCGAGGCGCCGTCGGTGATCGTCTTCTCCGCGGTCCAGGGCCGGAACCGATAGCCGAGCGTGTGCATGTCGGAGTCCGAGCGGATGCCCGGATAGCGGAACAGGTCCCAGGTCCCGCCCAGGTCCTTCCGCGCCTCGAAGATCGCGTAGCGGCGGCCCGGATGCCGGTCCTGCAGGTGCCAGGCAGCGCCGACACCGGAAAGGCCGGCCCCGACGATCAGCACATCGAGATGTTCGGGCGACCCCTCTGCCACGGGTAGCCATTCTCGCACGGCGGCCAGGCGACGAGTGTGATGAGACGCATAGGCCGCGCGGCCCAGCTAGCCGACGCCATCTGCGGTTACCCGCGGGGCGCGTAGCGGTGGTGCAGCATCAGGTCGTTCCCGTCCGGGTCGGTGAAGAACGCCATGTGGCAGACGCCCGTGTCGAGGGTCTCGCCGGCGAACTCGACGCCCTTCGCCTCGAGCTCTTTCCGCGCCGCCTCGACGTCGTCAACGTGGAGGGCGGGGTGCGCGTTCTTTTGCGGCGCGAACTCCATGCCGAATTTCTGCGGCTCCCAGATGGCGAAGCAGGTCTCCCCCGCCCAGAACTCGAAGCGCGCATCGCCGTCCGGACGCAAGCCGAGCGTCTCGACATAGAAGCGACGCGATCGCTCGCTGTCTTGGGAAGGAACCCCGATGAAGTCGGCCTTGCTGATCACATGCCCTCCCATCTCAGTTGGATCGATCGGATCCCGCTCAGAGTAGCGCCGGCGCTGGGACGGCCCAAAGGGCCGCCCCTCGCGCCTCGCCTCAGGATTGGTTCACTGATTAACGCACAGCACGACAACGCTGAAGCTGTCGGCGAACCCGTTCTTGTTGACCCTCGCGCTCCAGGAGTTCGCCGAGCCTGGCGAGGGGAAGCTCTCGAGCAGGGTCGTGGTGGGAGCAATGTTGGCCGGACCACCGGAGAGCATCACGTCGCCGGGGTTTGTCGTTCAATTTGGCCGCGTTGGCCGCAAGCGGCCTCGATACCCCGGTTTGAGCCGAGAGCCTCCCATTGAGCGGGGCGACGGTCAAGCTATCTCGACAGGTGATTTCGCTAGAGCTACCGCACGTACTCGCAGTGACGCACCCGATCGCTCCCGCGACCGCCGATACAGCGGTCGGGACGCCCCCGTCCGTCGAGGACATCGGCACCGCCGCGACCGAGCAGCGTGTCGGTACCGGCGGCACCGGCGAGGACGTCAGGGCCGGTCGACCCCTCGATCTTCTCGACGCTCCCGTCGATGCGGCTGCCGCCGCAGTAGCCGCCGTCGGGATCGAACACCCGGCCGCCGATCGTCGCCTTGACGAAGGTGCCGTCGTTTCGCACCCGGGCGAACGAGGCGCTGTCGTTGTCTCCCTTCCCGCCGTGAAAGACATCGGCGCAGGGCTGGCCGCCGACCAGGAGATCGTCTCCGGCGCCACCGACGAGCGTCGCCGCGCCGCTGCTGTGGCGGGGATGGAGAATGTTGACCCCGAAAAGCGCGTCATCTCCCCCGCCTCCGTCCAACACGTCAACATCGCCGTCGTCGCCCGAGTAGAGCGTGTCGCGGCCCTTTCCACCGCGCAGCCAGTCGGCGCCCGGCCCACCGTCGGCCGTCACCGACACCTCAGCCGGAATGCTGTCGTCCACCTTGAGGTTGTCGCTGGCGCCGCCCAGGGAGACGAGGATCGAGCCGACGGGGCCGCCGCATGAGACGAAGCCGTCACCGCCCCCACAGCCCTCCGTGCGGAGGGCGCCAAGCAGCACCGGGTTGCCGGATCCGCCACGAACGACGTAGCCGCGATCGTCGCGGCTGACCGTGACGTCATCGAGCCGGTCGTCGCCGACGATCGTGAGGCTGGAGGATCCGGCGATGCTCTCGTAGAGCTCGACCTGCGTCCCGTCGCTACCGGCCGTCCCACAGGAGTCTTCAACAGCGAAGGTCCCCAGGCACCGGTCGCTGCCCGGCCCCCCGAAGGCCTTGTCGCCCTGCAGGGCGCCCAGCAGTCTGTCGTCGCCCGGGCCGCCGTCGAGCCTGTTGGACGTGGTCGTGGAGCCCGCCAGCGTGTCCTCGCCGGAGCCCCCGAGAACGTCCTCGATTCCGATCAGCCGCTCCTCCTCGGCGCCGACCACGGTTCCGGAGCCGAGATCGGCCTCGATCGGCCCGCCCGCGGTCCGGTAGGAGGCGATGTCGTGGCTGCCCAAGCCGCCATCGATGCGGTCGTTGCCGATGCCGCCCAAAACGGTGTCGAAGTTGCCGCGCCCGCCCGCCACGTCGTCGTCGCCTGGGCCGCCGTCAGCCGCGTCGCGATTGCCCGGTCCTCCGCGCACAGAGTCATTGCCGCTGTCGCCAAAGACCGCGTCACGATCGGCCCCACCGTCCACTTCGTCGGAGCCGCGCCCACCCCGGACGACATCGGCGTCCCTCTTGCCGTCGATCGTGTCGTTGCCCCGATTGCCGTCGATCCTGTCGCGGCCGAACCCGCCGCAGATCACGTCATTGCCTCCGGCGCCGAAGATGACGTTCGGGCCGCGGCCACCGACGATCACGTCCGGTCCCCTGGTCCCCTGAATCCTGCGGTCGTTGGAGGCGATCGTCGCCACCCGCCCGCCGCAGAAGGGGGCCAGCGCCTCGAGCGAGGGGGCGAGGATGAGACCGAGACAGACGAGCAGCACGAGGACCTCCCCCAACCACTGGTATCGCGGCGTTCCGTCCGTGCTCTCTGTGTCATTCGGACGTGGTTCCATGACCGGGCGATGACGAGTGCTTCCCCTACGCCGATCCGTCTAATGACGCCACAGCGGGTCGGTAGCTTCTCCCTACCCACTGTACTCGCGTAAACACGAAGCTCCCGAAGGTGCCCGGCGTGCCTTGTACGGCGAGTCGTGGCGCTCGCGCCCATGCAGCCCCGCGAAAATCTCAATCGACTCGCCCGGCTGGTTGCCGCCCTCGCGCTGACGGCCTGCGCGCTGTTGGCAGCGCTGCCCGACGCGGCATTGGCGGGAAAGCAGGTGACGATCGGCCACTCGGTCCTCGGCCGTCCCCTCGTCGCCACGGTCGAGGGCCGTCGGGACGCCGCGACGCAGTTCCTGGTGATCGGGTGCGTCCACGGCAACGAGACCGCCGGGATCCGCGTCGCTCGAAGGCTGGTTGGTAGCGCTCCGCCGCGCAAAGCGGCGCTCTGGATCGTCCCCTCGCTCAATCCCGACGGTGTCGCCGCCGGCACGCGAGGCAACTCCGGGGCGCGACCTCAATCGCAATTTCCCCTTTGACTGGCAGCCTCTGGATGGCCTCGAATACTCCGGTCCCAACCCCCTCTCGGAGCCGGAGTCGCGCGCGGCCTGGCGCCTGATCCGGAGAACGACCCCAGACGTGACGATCTGGTTCCACCAGCCATTCGGCCTGGTCGCTCGCTCCGGTGGCACTGCCGCGATCGAGCAGCGCTACGCCGAACTCGTCGGTCATCCCCCTGGTCCGCCTCAGACGCCCTCCCGGCAGCGCCTCGAGCTGGCAGAACCACGCACTGCCGAATGGCTCGGCCTTCGTAGTCGAGCTACCGGCGGTCACCCCTCGCGATCTGATCAAGCGTGCCGCACGGGCCGTCACCACCCTCGCGAGCGAGTACGCGAGCGCGGATGTCGGCGAGGCGGCAGAGGCGGCCCTACGGCGCTAGCCGAAAGCCGGACATCGGCGCTGATCGCAAAACTGTGAGGGTGACCGCTGCCCTCTCTGCCCGTGGTCTCTCGAAGCGCTATGGCAAGACGACCGCGCTCGACGCGGTCGATCTCAAGGTCGAGGCGGGAGAGCTCGTCGGCCTGCTCGGCCCCAATGGGGCGGGCAAGTCGACGCTGGTGAAGATCGCCTGCGGTTTGGTCCGGCCGACGGCCGGGGAGGCCTACGTCGCCGGTGCGGCGGCCGGCAGCCGGGCGGCGCGTGCGTCCACTGGCTACCTCGCCGAGCTGTTCCGCTTCCCCGGCTGGGCTCGCGCCGAGGAGGTGCTCGCGCTACACCAGCGCCTGACCCGCTCCGACGGCGGGGCGGCGGAGCGCGAGACGCTGCTCGCGGGGGTGGGTCTCACGGGCGAGGGCGGGCGCCGGATGGAGACGATGAGCAAGGGCATGCAGCAGCGGCTGGGCATCGCCCAGGCGCTGATCGGCGCCCCGCGGCTCGTGCTGCTCGACGAGCCGACGAGCGCGCTCGACCCAGGCGGGCGGCGCACGGTACGCGACCTGCTCGTCGGGCTGCGCGACCAAGGTGTCGGCGTGCTGTTGAACTCGCACCTGCTCAGCGAGATCGAGCTCGTCTGCGACCGGGTCGTCATCATCGACGGCGGCCGGGTGGTGACTGAGGGACGACCGGAGGACCTGACCGCTCCCGGCGGCGTCGAAGTCGAGACCTCCGAAGGTGTGCGCCGCCTGCCCAACGCGCGCCGCGAGGACGTCCCGCGAATTGTCCGCGAGCTCGTGGCCAGTGGCGCCGAGGTCTACGGCGTCCGTGCGGTGAACGGCACCCTCGAGGACGCCTACCTCGCCGCCGTGGTGGGGCGCGACGGGTGAGCGACGCGATCACCATCGCCGGTCATGCGCTGCGGGAGGCGGTTCGCCGTCGGGTGCTGCTCGTCGTCGCGCTGTTGACCACGGTCTTCCTCGGGCTCTACGCGCTGGCCGCTTTCGAGGCCTTCGAGTCGCTCGAACGGACGTGGGGCGGGGCCATCGTCCCGATAGACGAGCGGGCGCTGATGGGCGGGACGCTGCTCGGCCTGGCGATGTTCGTCGCCCTCTTCCTCGGCGTGGTGCTGGCGGTCTTCCTCACGCTCGGCGCGGTCCGCGGCGACGCCGAGCGTGGCCTGCTGCAGCCGCTGGTCGTGCGTCCGGTGGGGCGAACGACTCTGCTGATCGGACGGCTGCTCGCCGCCTCCGCCGTCTGCGCGCCCTACGTCGTCATCGTCTTCCTCTCCGCGGCGCTCATCACGCAGGCCGCCGGCGACTTCACGCCCGGGTCGCTCGTCGTCCCCGCCGCTGGCCTGGCGCTGGGTGTCGTCACGGTGGTGGCGATCTCCTTGCTCGGTTCGACGGTGCTCGGGACCACCGCCAACGGCATCGCGATCTTCATGGTCTTCGCCACGGGGCTCGCCGCCGGGCTGCTGGGCCAGATCGGCGACGCGCTCGACGTTGACGGATTGAGGACGGCGAGCTCGATCATCTCCTGGATCGTCCCGTTCGAGGCGCTCTATCAGAACGGGCTCCACGCGCTGACCTCGGATATCGGCGGCGCGACCGGCGTGATCGTGCAGCTCGGGCCGTTCGGCGGCGCCAGCGGCGTCAGCGCGGCGATCTGGCCGTGGGCGGTGGCATGGTCCACCGCCGTGCTGGCGCTAGCGGCGCTGGCGTTCCACCGCCGCGACCTCTGAGCGCCGGTACTACTGCTTTTCGGTGTCCCTGCCGGGGCCGCCGATCAGCTTGTCGCTCCCGCCGCCGCCCTTCAAGGTGTCGCCGCCCGGCCCGCCGAGCAGCTTGTCTGCCGCAGAACCGCCGCGGAGAATGTCGTTTCCGCGCCCGCCGGCGATCTTGTCGCTGTCCGCGCCGCCACTCAGCCTGTCGTTGAGATTGCCGCCGGTGATCAAGTCGAAGCCGAGCCCACCGCTGAAGACATTGACGTGCCCCGGAGCCCCGATGAATTTGTCATCGGCGATTTCGAACGAATCGCTCACCGTGGAGGTGGCATGGATCTCGATCGGCCCTTGGCCGCCGCCGAGGTTGTCGGGCAGCTGCGAGAAGTCGAACAGGGAGGAGACGCCCGAGGAAGCCTCGATTCGTCTCAAGTCACGGCAGTAGGCAGGGCCGTTGTCAACGAAAACGCCGCTGACGGTTATCTCGCCGTCGCTCGCGCAGCGAGGGACGATTTTCCCCTCGCCTCCATTGACCGTGAGCACCCCGTTGGAGAAAGTGGCAAAGGCGGCATCCGCCCTCGCCGGAATGAGCACCGCGATCCCCAGCGCGAGGGTCGCGCCAATCAGCGCCCAGCGGGATGATCCACCAAACCGAAGCCGAAGCGCTGCCATCGCTGCCATAGATGGGCAGTTTAGGCTGAGGACGTGTTCAGCGCCACGGCGCGAATCAGCGGGGATCGCTGCCGTATGAGATGGAGCGATGGCGGATGGCCGCGACGCGAACCGTCTTCCCGCCATCGGTCAGCTGATAAAGAATTCGATAGGCACCCACCCGCAGTGAGTAGAGACCGCGGAGCTTCCCTCGAAGGGCGTAGCCGGCGAACGGGTCCCGCTCGAGCAGGCCGAGCGCATCCTCGATCGCGTCGATCAGGGGCCAGCTCAGCTTAAGCAGATCGCGACGGGCTCGCCGGGCGAGAACGAATCCCGCCAACGATCAGCTGGCGGTCGGCCGGCGGTCGGCAAGCTCGCTGCGAAGCTCGGCGAGGGTGACGGTTTCGCCGCGCTCGAGCTCGGCAAGGCCCGCCTCCAGCGCGGAGAGAGCATCCGGATCGGAGAGGATCTCGGCGGTCTCCTCCAGCGTCTCGTACTCGTCTATGGGAACCAGGGCCGCCGCGGGAGTCCCATTGCGGGTGACGAGCACGTGGTCGCGTCGATCGCTGACATCGTCGAGCAGGCTGCTGAGGTTGCTGCGCAACTCGCGAACCGGAACGGTCTTGGCCATGCGGTCAGTGTACAAGATCGTGTACGCGCTGCCGACGACTAGCCAGCCGTCTCACGCAGCGTGAAGATCGCTCGGCCGATGCGAAGGTCATCTGCTCCCAGGTGGGCCTTCTGTCTCGCGTGAGGCTTGATCAGCGCCTTCTTTCGGAAGAACTAGGATTTCCGCTGCTCGATCGTAGCGTCAACCACGGTCAGCGCTCGCAGCGGGAACTCCAATCGACTTTCACTTTGACCTCGTGTTGCCCCAGGCGTTCCCAAAGGCGTTTTGAACCCCTCGTCTGCTCCTCCAGAAAAGACGAAACCCCGCGTTTGCGGGGCTTTCGTGAAATAGCGGGGGAACGATTCGGCCCCGATAGCGACCTGACCGTGTTGATCGAACACACGGTAGATATCGCCTCAGCGGGAGGGCAAAGCGCGCGGTCTCCCTAGGGGCGTTCAACTAGGCGTACGCATATCGGACGCGGAAGAGCGGGTCGCTTCGCCACTCCCATCCAACCAAGGTCCGGAAGCCCATCTGAAAGTCTTGCCTCCCAGGGATGGCCGAGCCCTCGTTGCTGGGGTCAGTGAGAGCGACGGCGCTAACGACACTGGTCCGGCGGGGCAGTGCTGCAATAACGCCAATCGAGCCGCCAGGTGAGATGAGAAACGAAGGCAGGGGACCGATGACACTCAGCTGGAACTGCTTTTCGGCGTCGGGGACCCTTGGGGCAGCAACCTGGTAGAAGATCCTAAGGTCGCGTTGACCCGGTTTGACCTTGAGTACGGCGCCCGAAAGAGCAGCTGCACAGCGGCCGATCTGGGTTGCGACTTCCTTGTCCTCCTTTTTCGACGTTCCATCACTGAGATTCTCTAGCCGCTCAACGAGCTCTTGGTCGTATTCCGAGCGAGGAATGGCGTCTGCGGGGAAGTCTCGGGCATCTTTAACGTGCTGGTCAACGAAGCGGACGACGGGCTGGTTCTGAGCAGCCGATGCCAGAGGCAAGATCAAAAAGGCGTCCTTCTCGCTGTCGATGTCTCCTGCGAGCTTGATGGCGGACGTCACATTGACGAGATCCTGATCATGAGTTCCGTCTCCCAGGGAAACAACATCGATCGTGGTATCGACATCCGTTATTGGGATGTTTTTTACGTCTTCAAAGGCCACTGGTCCCCTTTTCTCCGTCGGTACCGCAAAAGTCCGTTGGAATTTTCTAGAAGAGTATCCAGCGGTTCGGTCGCTTCCCGCGCCTTCTCGCTGTGGATGGGAGACCCCGAGGACAGCAAAGGCCAGAGGCCGGGGTGTGACTTCGACCCTCGCCCGCCTGAAATAGCAACTAGCCCTTAGCCCAGCAGCTTGAGTCGGCGATCCGCGGTCCCTCTAAGCGCCGCCCCGAAAGGGCTGTCGGGCTAGGACGATCTCAGATACCTCCGCCGCACCTGCCTCCATCATCGCCTTCGCAACCTCGCGAATCGTAAATCCCTCCGTGAAAACATCGTCGAAGACGAGAATCCGCTGGCCGGCTACCCGAGCTGGATCGGGAACGCGCAGGGCCTGGCGCAGCGGGCCCTCAGCTATTTCCTTTCGCTCACGCCACGGCTTCACCGAGCCCTTCTTGGCGAAACGCTCGGTTGCGGCATCCTTGACGATCAGGTCGTACTCGAAAGGCCAGGCAATCGGCTCCTCGACCTCCGCCGCCTCAACGACAAGGCGAGTATGGTCGAAGGGACGCTCAGCATCCGCTCCGATATAGGTCGGGCTTGGAGTGATGGCGTCGTAGTCAGCAAATTCCTCAGCGTGCTCCTCGAGGTAGCCAACAAGAATGCGTCCGAAGATCGCCCGCCAGCCCGGCTTGCGGTCGTACTTGTAGCGAGAGATCGCCCATTGCATCTGGCCGGTCCGCATCGAGATTGCACGGACTCGCGTGAAGTAGCGGTCGGGCCAGCCACAAATGAAATTTCCACATTCGTCTCCCGCTGCCTTCGGCAGGTCGCAGATTCCACAGGCTTCGGCCGGCACAGCATCGGTGTGCTCGCTTGAGCAGGCAAAACAAATCGACGCGGTGCCAGTGTCGCGGTAGGCGCAGTTGGCGCAAGCGGCGAAGCCGGCCGGAGGGCGATCCAGCTTCGCAAGGTCGATCACGGCGATGAACTAGACGAGCTCTAGGGCGAGCTGCGATCGCTGGCTGGACTGCATCTCGACCTGCTCGGGTGAACGCAGCCACTTGACCACGTCATCGACCGCGTTAACTTCAATCGCACCGCGTTTCTCCAGATAGCCCTTCGCCCAGGCCTCGCTCGTCACCAATGAGGACATGAGAAAAGCCCTCTTACCCTGCTCGATAGCGAGGCGGGCCTGCATCTTTGCACCGGAGGTACTACTCGCCTCAATTACTGCGGTTCCCTGACTGATCCCCGACATGACCTCGTTGCGCATCGGAAAGCTATAGCGGGTGGGGGGGGCCGAGGGCCAGAACTGCGAGACAATCGCCCCACGCTCGACAATCCGCTCGGCCAGCTCGGCGTTCTCCTTCGGATAGACCCGCAAGATGCCGGTTCCAATCACTGCAATGGTGCGGCCACCGCAGTCGAGGACAGCCGAGTGAGCAGCCGTATCGATCCCTTTGGCGAGACCGGAGATCACCGTCACTCCCTCCTGCACTAATAGGGATGCAAGCTTGGCCGCTCGATCGATGCCCTCGGCCGAGGCTCGACGCGTACCCACGACCGCGACTGAGCGCGCGTCGTCGCGGCGCAGCTCACCGCGATAAAAGAGGAAGGGTGGTGGCTTGGGGATGACCCGCAGGTTCGAGGGGTAAGCGTCATCGAGCACAGTGACCAGGCGAGCGTCAGCCTGAGCAGCAACGTCGATCTCCCCCTGAGCGCGCTCGCATCGCTCGGCCAGCGAATCAAGGCCTGGTCCTAGTAGAGCTGCGGTCGCATGACCATCGCGTGAGTCCTCAGCCACCTTGCCAGCAAGCAGACGGGTCATCCCTTCCGGGCGCTGAGCTTCGCGGGCGAGAACGTTCCAATTCACGCCTTCGATCGTGCAGAGAGCCAGTAGAAAGAGGCGCTCTCGGCTCTCCATTTGAACCTCAGCCATCACCCCTCCTTTCTATGCGAACATATGTTCGATCAAGATCGAAGTTTCGCATGGGCACCAGACAGATCATGACCGATCCCATAGGTCGCAATCTCGTCCTGCATGCACGGCGCCAGACTCACAGAAGCTCCGGACCGCCTATCGGTGCCGACTCGCCGCAAAATCCGAGGTCACTGGCAGCAAGAACGATGCATAAGCGGGCGCTGGCAAGTTGCTCGCCTCAGGCACTAATCCGGCCAGCGATCCCGAGCTTGGTCACTAATGAGGCTATAGCGGGGGCGGGATTCGAACCCGCGACCTTCGGGTTATGAGCCCGACGAGCTACCTGGCTGCTCCACCCCGCGGCGATCTGTCAATACTAGCAGTGGGCGGCGGGTTGTTGAGGGTGGCGAGAGGGGAGCGCAGAGCCGTTTGCAAGGCGGCGCGCTTAGAGTGCCGGCCCGCATGGCGGAGACTTCCCAGAGGGTGGCGGTGATCGATGTCGGCAGCAACTCGAGCCGGCTGCTGGTTGCCGACGTGGCGGATGGGGAGGTCTCGAAGGTCGAGAAGCAGAGCCGGGTGACGCGGCTTGGGCGGGGGGTCGACCTCTCGGGGCAGCTCTCGGCCGAGGCGATTGAGGCGGCCTGCGAGGCAATCGCCGACTACGCCGCTATATGCGAGCGGGTCGGTGTCGAGAGGATCGCGACGATCGCGACCAGCGCGGTCCGCGACGCCTCCAACGGCGACGCCTTCGTCGCCGAGCTGCGGGAGCGCTTCGCGCTCGACGCCCGGGTCCTCGACGGCGAGGAGGAGGCGCGCCTCACCTACCTCGGCGCGACCCACGAGCGGCCCCCTCTTGAGCCGACCCTGATCATCGACATCGGCGGTGGTTCGACCGAGCTGATCGTCGGCAGCGACGAGGAGATCGCCTTCCAGGACTCGCTCCAGCTCGGAGTCGTTCGCCATACCGAGCGCCATATCTCGACCGATCCGCCGACCGCGGTCGAGCTGGAGTCCCTAGCCGATGATGTCCGCGGCTCGATCGAAACCGCCCTCAGCGGGCGCATCGAGGCACGCGCCGTCGCCGGGATAGCAGTCGCCGGCACCCCCACCTCCCTCGCCGCGGTCGAGCTGGGGCTCGAGCCCTATGACCCCGAGCGGGTCCACCGGCACGTCCTCTCGCTGGAGTCGATCCAGCGGCTGCTCTCGATGTTCGCCTCCACGCCTCTCCCCGAACGGACTGAGATCGCCGGCCTGCACGCCGACCGGGCCCCGACGATCATCGCCGGCGTCGTGATCCTGGTCGAGGCGATGCGCGCCTTCAGGCTCAACCGAATCCGCGTCTCCGAGCACGACATCCTCTACGGGACCGCGATCGAAACCGCATCAGAACGCGGATAGCATCCCCTGTACCGGGCCGGGACATATCCCATGGGACCGGGTGTACAGGCAAGTTTTCAGCGCCCTTCCAGTTTGGTAAACCTACGTCCCTAACCCCAAAAAGTCGGTAGAACTCGCCTACCGACTTATTAGTAGCCGCAATCTAGCCTCCTAGACATCCCGGACAGCCGACCGCATACTCGACTCATCGGGACAAGAGGTGAGGACGAAGGTCCCCATCGCAAACCCGGTGACAGGGTTCGGACGATTGCCGCATCATGGCGCCTCCCGCCGTCTGAGCCCATCAAATAAGCACCGGCCCCTGAAGACGTACCCCTGCCCGTCCTGAGGGGCCACCTTGAATCGGCCGCCAGCATGGCGGTCGATTCTCGTTCGGGACGATTTCGATCGGCGAGGCACTGCGGGACGAATTCTGCCCGTCAAGCCAAATTCGACTTGCGCGGATAGACGACCTCGGGGTCGGTGAGGACGTTCACCAGGGTCGGCCGGCCCGATTCGAATGCCCGCTCGAGTGCGGGCCGCAGCTGCTCGGGCTCGCGCACCTCGATCGCCATCGCACCCCAGTGCCTCGACCATCTTCTCGTAGGGGGTCTCGGGCCGCAGCTCGGCCGCCACCGAGTATCCGTAGAGGAATTTCATCGGGTGGTGCTCGAGGGCCCAGATGCCGTTGTTGCCCATCACGCCGACCACTGGCAGACCGTGACGCGCCAAAGTGTCGAACTCGATGCCCGCGAAGCCGAATGCGCCGTCGCCGAGCAGCAGACAGACCTGGCGCTCCGGATGGGCCAGCTTGGCGCCAATCGCCTGGCCCGGCCCGGCGCCGAGACAGCCGAACGGTCCCGGGTCCATCCAGCAGCCCGGCTCGTAGGTCTCGATGAAGCGGCCCGCGTAGGAGACGAAGTCGCCGCCGTCGCCGACCACGACCGCGTCGCGGTCGAGGACTTCGCCCAGCTCCTTGTAGATGCGGACGGGATGCAGCGGCGAGCGACCGTCGTTCAGCTCCTCCTGCTCGGCGGCCCGCTTCTCGGCCTCGACCGCCCGCAGCTCCTCCAGCCAGGCATCGCTGTGGCGGGGACCGCCGGCGACCGATTCGCGCAACGCCGCCAGCGTGGCGGCGACGTCACCGACCAGGTCCACCTCGGGCTCGCGGTTCGCCGTCAGCTCATTGGGGGCGACGTCGAGGCGAATCAGCTTCGTCTCCTCGCCGAAGCTGCCGCCGAAGCCGAGCCGGAAGTCGATCGGCACGCCGACGACCAGCGCCACGTCGGCCCCCTTCAGGCCGGCCCCGCGGGCGCGGCTGAAGGCCAGCTTGTGGTCGGCGGGCAGACAGCCGCGACCCAGCCCGTTGAGGAAGACGGGGATGCCGAGCGCCTCGGCCAGCGCCCGCAACTCGGTCTCGCCGTGGCCCCAGTACAGACCGCTCCCGGCCATGACCGCCGGCCGCTCGGCGCCGGCCAGCAGCGCCGCCGCCTCCTCGACCCCAGCGGCTGGCCGCGCCTCGCGCTCGGGTAGCGACGGGATCCCCGACTCGGCCTCGCTGAAGACCACGTCGAGCGGATAGTCGACGAAGGTCGGCCCGGAGGGGGAGCTCAGCGCCAAGTCGAGCGCCGCCGCAGTCCGTGCCGCGATCGCCCCCGGCTCCTTGACCGTCTCCGCCGACTTGACCAGCGGCGACACGAAGGGCAAATGATCGATCTCCTGCAGCGAGCCTGCCCCCCAGCGCATCTCGGGCGCCCGCCCACCCAGAACGCAGACGGGAGAGCAATTTGCCTGAGCCCCGGCAATCGCGCTCATCCCATTCGTCACCCCGGGCCCGGCCGTAAGCGCCGCCACCCCCACCGTGCGCGTCGCCTTGGCAAAACCCTCCGCAGCAAAAGCAGCCGACTGCTCATGCCGAACATCAACGATCTCAATCCCCTCGGCTTTGCAGCCGTCATAGATAGAGAAGAGATGACCACCCGACAACGTGAAGAGGTGCGTGACCCCCCTGGACTTAAGCGCCTTGGCGACTAACCGCCCCCCATGATCCATAGAAGCTGGAGCCTATTGGCACGGAATGCCCGGGGCGGTGTCCAGTTTCACAACATAGGCGACACCTGTGTCAGGACATAGGAGACACCGAATGAGGGGAGTTCTCCTGTGGACAAGGCGCGGTATCTGGTGGAGGCCCATTTGTTGGAGGGCCGCTCGGTCAGCGAGCTGGCGGCGGCCCACGGAGTTCATCGCAGCTGGATCTACAAGCTTCTTGCCCGCTACAGGGCGGGCGGGTATGGCGCCTTGGAGCGACGCTCCAGGGCGCCGCGCAGCTCGCCAAACCGGACCTCTGTCGAGCTCGCCGATGCGATCGTCGCCCTGCGCAGGCAGCTGAGCGCCGAAGGCCACGACTGCGGAGCGACGACAATCGCCTACCACCTGGCCGAGCGCTTCGATCGAGTCCCCTCGGTCTCGACGATCTGGCGGATCCTGCGGCGCGAGGGCCTGGTCTGCCCGCAACCCCAAAAGCGCCCGCGCTCCTCGCTCCTTCGCTTTGAAGCCGAGCTGCCCAACGAGATGTGGCAGGCCGACGTCACCCACTGGCCCCTCGCCACAGGAGGACACGCGGAGATTCTCAACATGCTCGACGACCACTCGCGCCTGTTTTTGGCCTCACGGGCATTCCCCACCGTCAAGGCGGCCGACGTGGTCAACGTCTTCCGCATGGCGATCGCCCTGCACGACGCTCCGGCGTCTTTGCTCTGTGACAACGGCGCCGTCTTCACGGCCACCCCGCGCGGCGGCAAAGTCCTCTTGCAGGCCGAGCTCGAGCGGCTCGATATTGCTGCCAAGAACTCGCGGCCCTACCACCCCCAGACATGCGGCAAGGTTGAGCGTCTGCACCAGACGCTCAAGCGCTACCTGGCAAACCAGTCCCCCGCCGGCACGCTCGCAGAGCTGCAAGCCCACCTCGATGCCTTCACCGGGTACTACAACGCGAAAAGGCCCCATAGGGCCCTGGGCGGACGCACTCCCCTGCAGGCCTACAGCGCCCGGATCAAGGCCAGGCCGCCCTCAAACGGTCGTCCCGAGACCCACTTCCGCGTCCGCCACGACAAGGTCGACTCCCAGGGCACGGTCACCCTCCGCCACGACAGCAAGCTCCACCACATCGGCATCGGCAGGGCACACAAAGGCCGGCCGATCAAGCTCCTCGTCGCCGACCGCGACATCCGCGTGCTGGACCTAAAGACAGGCGAGCTGATCCGCCGGCTCATCCTCGATCCCGCTCGCGACTACCAGCCGATCGGAGGGCGTTGAGATGTCTACTATGTCCCGCGACATCTGTCTCCGATGTCGCGACACATCACAGAATGCCCGGGGCGGGACTCGAACCCGCAAGCCCCCTGAGGGGCAGCGCATTTTAAGTGCGCCGCTTTTGCCAGTTTCGCCACCCGGGCCCGACCGATGGTATCCAGGGACGTTCGGCACGGCTAAATGCTGGGTAAATGTTTGTCCTGACCGCAACTAGTCCGCCGCTATGGTGTCGATAGATACGGAAACACAGGCTTCCCTGGAGAGTGCAGCTTGGAGGCATCGGCTCTAACCCACGCCAGTCAACGCGGACTTCTCGCCCGCCGCTCGCCGCTGCTCAAGCTGCAGGGGGATGGCCGCCTGATCGCGATGGCGAGGAGCGGCAACTCCGGTGCCTTCGAGACGATCGTCGACCGCTACCAGGGCCGCCTGCTCGGCTTCTGCCGGCAGATGCTGGGTTCCACCGAGGACGCGGAGGACGTCCTCCAGGAGGTCTTCGTCAACGCCTACCGGGCGATGCTGGCCGACGAGCGCGAGATCAACCTGCGCCCGTGGCTGTATCGGATCGCCCGCAACCGCTGCCTCAACCATCTGCGCAAACCGACCGCCGACGCCAAGGAATCGATGGACATGGTCCCCGTGGTCGAGGCCGCGACGACCGCCGAGAAGGTCCACAACCGCGAGGAGTTCCGCCAGCTGCTCAGCGACGTCGGCAAGCTTCCCGAGACGCAGCGCTCGGCGCTGCTCCTGCGCGAGATGGATGCGATGTCCTACGAGGAAATCGCCGCCGCGATGGAGACCAGCGTGCCTTCGGTCAAGTCGCTGCTGGTGCGGGCGCGGATCTCGCTCGCCGAGGCGAGCCAGGCCCGCCAACTGACCTGCGGCGAGGTCCGGCTGGAGCTGGCCGAGGCCGCCGAGGGCCTGCGCAAGGTCGCCGGCCCGGTACGGCGGCACGTGCGCGACTGCGACGAGTGTGGCGACTTCCGCGCCCAGATCCGCTCCAACGAGAAGGCGATGGCGGCACTCTTCCCCGTAGCCCCCCTTCTGGCACTCAAAGCCTTCATCGTCTCTAAGCTCGGTCTCGGTGGCGCCGGCGGTGGCGCGACGAGTGGCGCGACCGCAGCGGCGAGCGCGGGTGCGGGCGCAACGGCCACCGCCACCGGGGCGGGCGCGGTCGGCACCGTCGGTGCGGCGCTCGGCGGCAGTGGCGCCGCCGGCGGGCTCGGCGCGGTCGGCGGAGCGATCGGCAGCAAGGCCGTCGCCGGGGTAATCACCGCGGCGGCGCTCACCGCTGGCGCGGTCGGCGTTCAGGATCGGGTCGTCAACCCGCCCACTCCCCCGGCCAACGTCTCCACCGCCACTCCGGGACAGACCGCATCGGTCGCGCCAGGACATGCCGCGCCCGCCCCCGTCCACGCCGAAGCCAAGCATGCGCCGGAACCGGCGCCGGTCACGGCGCCGGCCGCGGAGCCCGCGCCTGCCGACCTCGCACCGATCGAGCCCGAGGCGACGGGCCATGTGGCAGCCGGCCCCTCGACCCTGGTCGTCGCGGGTGGCGAAGAGTCCCCCGTCGCGAAAGCCGGCGAACCCGGCGTGACCGCGGCCAAACCGCCTACCGGCGCCGCCGGGGCGCCCGCGGGCAGCGAAACGGTCGTCGTCACGGTCGGCGGCTCGCCCAGCAGCGCCCCACCCGCTGAAAGCGCCCCGCCGCCCAGCGAATCGCCTCCTTCCGAATCGCCTCCGCCGCCGCCTCCGGCCGAACCGCCGGCCGAATCGCCGCCTCCGGCCGTCTCCGGCGCCGTCGAAGTCGCGGTCCCCGCCGAATAGCGACAACTGCGTCCACCAGCCCGCGCTCGAGCCCTAGCCGAGCCCGATCACTTTGAGACGCCGCATCAAGCAGGTGCCGGCGAACTCGCGAGTCTGAGCGAGCGAGTAGCCGAACATCTCGTAATCCTCGTCTTCCGGGGCCCAGGGCGGCGAGAGAACCTTGTCCGCCACCGGGAGCGACTCCTCCAGGGTGCTCTGGATCGCCTGCTTGTAGCGGTCGTCCTCATGCGCTTTCTCGCGCAGGAAGACGGAGCCGAAGGCGACGTGGCGGTGCTCGTCGCGGGCGACGTTCTGGAAGCCCGCGACGAAGGCGGGAAGCGTGCCTTCTCGTTCGTTGAAGTCCATGATGAAGTGCTGCCCGGTGAGGGCCAGCATCCCCTCGATCACCATGTGGTAGAGCGTCACCGCCTCGACCAGCGCCTCGCCGTCCTCCGGCTCGGCCGAGAGCCGTTCGGTCCGCTTCCTCAGCATCTCGTCGAAGAGGCGGCCGAAGTTCTGGTTGAGGTGCTGCGAGGTCTCGGTGAGCATTTCGGAGAGGCCGTCGGCCTCGAGCACGCCGACCTCGCGGTAGAAGCGCTCGAAGAAGCGAACGTGGCGGGCCTCGTCGGCGATCTGAGTGCAGAGGAAGATCTGCTGGTCCTCGGTCGGCGCAGCCCGCATGATCGGCCCCAGCTCCTCAGCCACCTTCTGCTCGCCGATGAAGAACGAGGAGAGCCCGTACATCCGCTGGAAGCGCTCTTCTGGGCCGATCCGCTCGTGCCAGTCTTCCCGGTCGCGGGAGAAGTCGAGCTCCTGGGTCTGCCACTGCTGGCGCTCCCAGAGCATGTAGAGCTCCGCGTAGGTGAGGAGCTTGATGTCGGCGGTGCGGTCGGCGTCGGCGTTCAGGGCCGGGTCGGCCGTCGCCTGGAAGTCGGCCCGCTCGGTCCGCGGCTGGGTCCCGGTTGCCTCTTTGGCCTCCATCTACGCTCCTCCTCGGCTCGACTGCGGGGCCCGGCCGAGACTAGCACCGGTTTGGCCAGTCAGCCAGTTTCAACTCGAAGCTTTGCCCCGCCTATAGCCGGTAAAAAGCATCGAGTTCAGACGGAAAGCGTCTCGCCTGGCTTCATCAGGACGACCTTCGAGGAGGTCTTCGACTCGACCTCGGCTTTGAAGGCCTCGCTGTCGGTCGAGATCGGCGGGAAGGTGTCGTAGTGCATGGGGATCGTGGTCGGAGCGCCGATCAGCTCGGCGGCCACCGCCGCGTCGTGGCGGTCCATCGTGTAGTGGCCGCCGATCGGCATCAGCGCGACGTCAACCGGGTTGCGTTCCGCAATCAGCTTCATGTCGCCGAACAGGCAGGTGTCGCCGGTGTGGTAGACGGTCGTCCCGCCGATCCGGATCACGAGCCCGGTCGCGTGGCCCAATGAGACCCCGTGCTCGGCGCTGTAGGGCGCCTCTTCGGAGCCGGGAGCGGTGCTCGTGTGCCAGGCCGGGACCAGCTTGATCCAGCCCCAGTCGAACTCGATCGTGCCGCCCAGGTTTGGGTCGCTGACTGCCTCGACCCCCTGCCCTTCAAGCCAGTTGGCCAGCTCGACGATGGCGACGCAATGCGCCCCGGTCCGCTTGGCGACCGCGACGGCGTCGGCGAGGTGGTCGGCGTGGCCGTGGCTGAGCGCGATGTGGGTCGGGTCAACTTCCTCGGCGCTCGCCACTGCAGCCGGGTTGTTGGGCTTCAGAAACGGGTCAACGAGAAGCCTCGTCTCACCCTTGCTCAGCTCAAAGCACGAATGGCCGTGGAATCGGATCTCCATCGTCAGCTCTCTCCTCCCGAATCTGGGGTCTCGGTCATCTCCTCATGCAATGCCCAACCGACGGCGACGCCAACCATCATCCCCATCCGTGCCTCCTCGGCGAGCAGGGTCTTGACCGCAGCGATCCGCTCGTCGG
The DNA here is from genome assembly GCA_963844395.1 of uncultured Solirubrobacterales bacterium. Taxonomy (GTDB): domain Bacteria; phylum Actinomycetota; class Thermoleophilia; order Solirubrobacterales; family 70-9; genus VRUE01. Next base: position 841,733 of record CAWJNX010000001.1, read on the forward strand.
GGCCGGGGACGGTCGCCGCCCGCAACGCCTCCGCCTCGTGCGACTCGCCGAACCAGCCGCCCTCGGCGAGCGCGGTGGCGAGGACCCGCTGCAGCTTCGGGGCGGCGCGGGCGACGATCGTCTCCGCCTCGGCGAAGCGCTCGGCGTCGGCCAGCCGCTCGATCGCGGCGTCCAGCTCCTCGTCGCTATAAGGCACCGCATCAGCCTAGACGTGCCGCAGCTAAGAGGACACTATGGGTACCTAAGCTGCGGCACGTCCGCCGCCGAGACGAGCGGCGGCTAATCCGGCGAGGCCCCCAACCGCGCCACCGGCGAGGCCGGCGAAGACGTCGGCGGTCGAACTCGAAGATCGGCAGCGCCAGCAGGACGGCCGCGGCGACCGCCACCCCGACCATGTCGTACTCCTGGTCGATCGCGCCGCGCGCTTCGGAGCGACGGATCGCAAACCAGGCGGCGAGGGCGCCCAGCGCCATCCCGTTGCCGCCGGCGATCACCGCGATCTCTCCCTGGGCGTCGGCGACGCCGCTCGCGGCCAGCATTCCAAGTGAGCCGCAGGCGAGGAGCAGCAGTGCGGTGGGGGCGCTGCCGAGGCGGCGCTCCAGCCCCAGCCCGAAGATCGCCAGGCCGAGGGCGACGACGAACAGGTAGCCGACGTCGGCGTAGGCGAAGGGGGCGGTCAGGAACCGCCACCACTCGTCATCGATCGGGACGATCAGGGCGCCGAGCGTCGCCAATGACTCGCCGCTCGCCTTCTGCACGAGCAGCAGCGCAGCCGGGCCGAGGATGGCGGCGAGCGTGGCGTAGGGACGGTGTCCGGCTCGCGCCTCGCCGCCGCCGCGACGACGCAGGCGGATGCGGAAGATCCGGCTCCCCGGGCCGCGCCGCGGCTTCGGCTCGAGCCCGTCGCCGCGCCGCTCTAGCTTCGGCGCCCGCTTGCGCAGGCGTGCGCCGCAGTACGGGCACTCGGTGACATAGGGACTGACCTCGGAGCCGCAGTTCTTGCAGATGACGCTGAGCTCAGTCTCGCTCATGATCGTCCGAGGATAAACCCCCTGTCGCGGCCGCTCGCGGGCACTCGCCGGTGGCATACTGCGAAGACACCCCGTCTTCGAGGAGGAATACAGCGTGGAGTTGAAGAGCCTGACCGAGCAGAAATCGCTTCTGGCCGAGCTGGCCCCAGGAAAACGGACCCGCCTGCGCCGGCTGCTGTTCGAGTTTGGGCCCGGCCACGGGACCCTGATGCTGCTGCCGATCGACCAGGGGATCGAGCACGGCCCGCGCGACTTCTTCCCCAACCCCGCCTCGAAGGACCCCGACTACCAGTTTCGGCTCGCGGTCGAGGGCGGCTACTCGGCGCTCGCCTGCCAGATCGGGATGGCGAGCAAGTACTACCCCGACTACGCCGGCCAGGTGCCGCTAATCCTCAAGGTCAACGGCAAGACCGACATCCCCTCCTCGGCCAAGGCTTTCTCCACCTGCAACGCCGGCGTCGAGGACGCGGTGCGGCTCGGCGCCGACGCGGTCGGCTACACCCTCTACGTTGGCTCGCCGCGCCAGGACGAGGACCTCGCCCAGCTGCGGCGGGTGCGTGAAGACTGCGACCGCTATGGGATGCCGCTGATCGTCTGGTCCTACCCGCGCGGCGAAGCTGTCAACGCCAAGGGCGGCGCCAACTCCTTTTACGCGATCGACTACGCGGCGCGGATGGCGATGGAGATGGGCGCCGACGTGGTCAAGCTCAACATGCCGAAGATCGACTCCGGCAAGGACAAGGACGCCCCGGCCCCCTACGACGAGATGGAAGTCGACCAGGCGGAGGCGATCCGCCACTGCGTCGCCTCCGCCGGCCGCGCGCTGGTGGTCCTGTCGGGCGGCTCCAAGGTAGGTGACGAGACCGTCCTCATCAACACCCGCGACATCATGCACGCGGGCGGCAGCGGCGTCATCTTCGGCCGCAACGTCTGGCAGCGAGAGTGGAACGACGCGCTGGAGATCATCGGGCAGATCAAGGAGACGTTGCTTTCCAGCGTCACGCGCATCCCGTAGGGGAGAGATCTCTCGCTCCTGGCCTTACCAAGGCATGGGGCGGCACTGGATAGGCAGCGCGGTCCTGCTCACGGCGGTCGCGCTATTGATTCTGCGACCGTGGGAACAGGGCGGGGGCGAGACTGGGCCGGCCTCAGCCAGGGCGGTCGTGACGAGGGTCGTCGATGGCGACACGATCGAGGCTCGGATCGATGGCGAGGAGGAGGACGTGCGGCTGATCGGCGTCGACACTCCGGAGACGGTGAAGCCCGGCGCGCCGGTCGAGTGCGGCGGACCGCTGGCGTCGCGGTTCACGCATGGTCTGCTGGACGGCAAGCGGGTGCGGTTGGTCGTCGGCGAGGAGCGGCGCGACCCCTACGGGCGCCTGCTCGCCTACGCCTACCTCGACCCTGCCATCGAGCCGCATACTGGCCCACGGGTGCGCTTCGTCAATGCGGCGCTGGTCCGCCGTGGCCTCGCTCGCACCCTGACGATCCCGCCCAACGACCGCTTCGCACCCCTGTTCGAGCGGCTGGAGCTGCGAGCCGCCAGGGCCGGACGAGGGCTCTGGGGCGCATGCGCACCGTAAGTCCCTAGTTGCGTTCGGCACATTCCCCGCCCGCATGCCTGCATCACCCTTTGCTACGGTCCGCCCCGGCCGGGACGTTCGACGCCGCCAGCGCGGAGCCGCCTCTCGGGCCGCCACTCGTTATGAGAATGCGACAGAGCATCTCCCAGTTCGAGGTTGCCTTCGAGCAGGAGACCACCTTGGAGCGCCGCAGGCGCGAGCAGCTTCGCCGCCGCGCAGCCAACCGTTCGCGAGCGCGTCGCATCACGCGCAACGAACACCATGGCAAGGTCCGGTTCAGCGTTCTTGCCGTCTGCCTGACCGCGACTGTCGTCGTAGTCGTCGTCGCGATGTTCGAGGCCCTCTCCTTCCTGATGGCGTAGCCGCAGACGAAGCAGCGAACCTCCCTCTCCGTTGAATAGACTCGCCCGCCGATGGCACGACGCTCGCTGAAGCCACAGCTAAACCAGATCCGCGCCTGGGTCCGACAGGGCCGCACCGACGCCTGGATCGCGCACCAGCTGGAAATCTCGGCCTCCGAATTGCGCGAGTTCCGCAAACAGCACGACCTGACGGCCGACGAGGAGGACGGGGGGGCGACGGACGTCAACCTCCGCGACGAGATCGAGGCCGAGGTCGAGGCGGCGACCGCCGAAGAGGCCGATGAGGAGGAGGCCCCCGAGGAAGACGAGGGCGACGAGGAAGGCGGCGACGAGGAGAAGGACGAGGCCGGCGACGGCGAAGCCGGCGCGGCGCGTCCGCGGCGACGGCGACGGCGTGGCAGGCGGGGCGGCCGCGGCCGGCGCAAAGAGCTCGAGGCGACCTTCGACCACGGCGAGACCGAGGGCTACGGCCTCTGGCTCGATCCGGCGGTCAAAGACAACCCCGTGTACGCCGAGCACTGGGCTGGCAAACGCGAGGTAACGGTCAGCATCGAAGCGGACCGGATCGTGATCCGCAGGGCCGGGGACAACGAGTCTGAGGACGAAGGCCCACCCCGGTAGGGGTTCCACTTAACTTTTTCTGAAGGCAGTCGGTGGCCGTCCGAGAATGTCGCCGCAGAAGAAGTACAAGACGTTCCACCCCTACCGGGGTGGGCCTAGGTGACCAGCTGGCGGCCGCCGGCGAAGTCGGTCGCCCCGCGCAGGTAGAGCCAGAAGGCGGCGTCGGCGAGGGATTGAGGGTCGGTCTCGATGCCCGGTGCGGCATCCAGCGCCACCTGCAGGCACCAGTCGGTCCCCCGCCCGTACAGCTCGGCAAGCTCCGCCGCCCGAAAGGTCGGCCCGATGCGGCGGCGCAGCTCGTCGCGGACGGCGGCTACGACGCGATCGGCACGGCGTCGCTCACGAGGATCGTCGCGGAGTCCCTGGAGGACCCGCCACCCCTCCTCCCATTGGAAGAGCGCGTTCTCGAGCGGGTAGCTCACGGAGACGAGGCTACCCCGGCTGCTGAGGCACGTAACGCAGCGGCGCGTTACGCGGGCCGCAGGCGGCGGGGTCTAGGCGACCGCGAACCCGCCAGACGGTGACCGGAGCGCTGCCATCGACGGGGGTCACCGCCCCCTCGCCGCGCAGCCAACCGGCCTCCGGGGAGGCGATTGGCTTGCCGGGCTCGATGAAGTTGAGGAAGGGAGAAGTGACCAGGTAGTCCAGCTCGGCGGCGTTGACGGCGCCGCGGAACCCACCGCAGTCGGGAATCGCGTTGAAGGCGCCGTGCGGGCCCTCGGCGCCGAGATAGCGAACCCGATTGGAGAGGTCGGTCCCGTAGAAGCCGTACTGGAGGAAGCCGGCGGTGGTCCCCGCGAGGCCGATCCGGGCATCCTCGACCCCTCGCGCCCAGCGATAGGCCGAATCGAGCCGCATGCCCGGGATAGCCGTTTCGGGATCGGCATTGGCGAATCGGTCTCCGAGGTAGTCGCGCTGCAGCGGGTAGCCGATCACAACGACCGCCAGAACCAAAGCGGTAAAACCGCCAGCGACAGCCATACGCGACGCCCCCCGGCTGCGGGCAAAAAGCAGCGCCGCGGGGACAAGGACGAACAGCAGCGCGACCGACCACCCAAAGAGCCGATCCGGATCGCGCAGCACGGCATCGGAGCGGTCGCTGACCACCAGGACGATCAGCAGCGCCCCAAGCAACCACCACGACTTCCTGGCGCGTAACCGAGGCGCAAGGGGCAAAAGGACGATCCCGGCCAGGAGTGCGGGGATCGCGTAGCGGATGTTGATCCCGAAGCCGACCGGAGCACCCTCGGCGCCGGCGGCGCTGAGCGGCGTGAAGACGTATGCGAGGAGGCCGACGAGGGCCACGCCACCCATCCATTGCAGGACGCGCTCTCGTCCCCAAAGCAGAGCGACCAACCCACCGGCAACGGCCCCACCGACGACGAGCGGCCAGAGGGTCCCGAAGGCCTGATCCAGACCTGGCCCGAAGTAGTCGCGCCAAACGCCGGTGTCGGTCGCGTAGTGGGCGATGCTGAAGTCCGGCCGTCCGCTCTGCAGCCGCTCCGGATGCGGCAACGAGATCGGCCCCAGGCTCTCCAGCTGAGGCAACGGATTCCCCGTCACGATCAGGTTGCGCAAATACCAGAAGCCGCCACCCGCCAGGGCCGCACCGAACCACCAAGCAGCAACAGCCCACCGGCGCCCGGCCGGCGCCAGAACAACAACGGCAACGGTCAGCGCAGCGGCCATCGCCAGCGCAGTCAACTTCGTCCCCACGGCAAGGCCAGTGGCGAGCCCAGCGGCCGCAACGGCCCAGCCCGGTGACAGGTCGCGAGGCAAGTCGCGGTCCTTCGCCCAAGCGTTGACCAGAATCGCAATCGCAGCCAGGATCAGAGCAGCAGCCATCAGGTCGTTCTTGGCAGCCCCGGGCTCACGCACCACCAGCGTGTGGCACTCGAGCAGCACAGCAGCCGCAACCACAGTCAACGGCCCGCGCCCATACGGGCGGCCGATGCACCAAGCAGCGAAAAACGCCATCCCCAGCCAACCGAAGTTCAGGAACAGCGAAAGCGTGTCGCGCTCAGTAAGCAGGATCCCCACGGAATGCAGCAGCTCCGAATTCTGCGGGTAGAACCAGTTGGTGAAAACGGTCTCGGTGTAGTGCAGCCCAGTAACCGAGTGGCCCTGCGCCATCTCCACTGCGAACGGCATGTGGTACCAGAGCGAATCGAAGTTGAAGATGCCCCTGTTCAGCGCATCCGCGGTCGTCAACCCCCAATGAGCAAACACCAGGGCAACGACCCCGATCGCGACAAATGCGTGGAGGGAGGGAGTGGGGGTCCCCTGTCCGGCTGCTGGGTTTTTCGCCTTGCGCTCAGTTTCGCTCGCCAAGTGGTCTGTGCGAAAAACAGGACGCCGCAGCCGGACAGGGGACCCCCACTCCCTCTCCGGTCCTAGCGTCCATGCAGTTGCCCCAGCCAACAGCAGTGATGCACCAACCAGGACTTCGGCATAGAGCAGGCCGAAGATGCCCAGCAACTCCGCGAGCCAGATGACCAGTGCGACGCCAACCACAGCCTCGACGAGACGCGCAGGCGCCCCCTCCCACTCGGGAAGCAACCGCCGCCGCAAGAGAACCGCGCTGAATCCCATGGAGAGGACCAGAGCGGCCAGCAGAGCGCCGCTGAGGAAGTAGGAGCCGGCGCTAACCACCGGGCACTCCGCCGAAGGTGACTAGCCGCCGAGCCCGCGGACGACTATCGGGATCTCGCCTTCGGCAACCATGCCCTGCGCTCGCGCCTTGCGGCTGACCACGATCGGGTCGTCGGCAGTCTGGATGCGGCGATGTAGGCGCTTGTTCTCGCGCAGCATCTCGTGGAACTCGGCTTTGGCCGCGGTGGTCGCCGTGTAGGTCTTGATCAGGTCGATCGCCGGGTTCAGATATGAGTAGAGGACGGCGGCAAGTACGAAGGTGAGGGCGATACGGCCGACCCTGTCCCAGCGGATGCGGCTGCCGCCGCGACGGGCCGCCGGCTTGCGGCGGGCGGCGGGGCGGCGTCGGGGGCCGGAGGCGGCTGCCTTCCTGGGCCGAGATGCGGTTGAGCTCCGGCTCCGGGCGCGGGTTGCCATGTCCGCTCATTTGCGGCCAAAGGCCGCATTCCTTCACCGGACCGAAGCTTGGGCGAACGCCTGCAGGCCCGGGAAACGGGCGCTCTCCCCCAGCTCCTCCTCGATCCGCAATAGCCGGTTGTACTTGGCGACGCGGTCCGAGCGGGAAGGGGCACCGGTCTTGATCTGGCCTGCTCCCGTCGCCACCGCCAGGTCGGCGATCGTCGTGTCCTCGGTCTCGCCGGAACGATGGGAGATCACGGCCGTGTAGCCGGCCTCGCGAGCGACGCGGACCGCCTCGAAGGTCTCAGTCAGGGTGCCGATCTGGTTGACCTTGACCAGGATCGAGTTGCCTACCCCGAGATCGATCCCGCGCCGCAGCCGCTCCGGATTGGTGACGAAGAGGTCGTCGCCGACGAGCTGGACCCGGTCACCCAGCCGCTCGGTGAGGAGCTTCCAGCCGTCCCAGTCCTCCTCGTCCATGCCGTCCTCGATCGAGACGATCGGATAGCGCGAGCAAGCGTCCTCCCAGTAGGCCGCCATCTCCTCGGAAGAGAGTGAGCGGCCCTCGTGCTCGAGCACATAGGCGCCGTTCTCGTAGACCTCGCTGGTGGCCGGGTCGAGGGCGATGAAGACGTCGGACCCAGGCTCGTAGCCGGCCGCCTCGACGCCCGCCAGGACGGCCTGCAGCGCCGCCTCGTTGGAATCGAGATTGGGGGCGAAGCCGCCCTCGTCGCCGACCGCCGTCGAGAGCCCCTTCGAGCCAAGGCTCTTCTTCAGCGCATGAAAAACCTCGGTGCCGATCCGCAGGCACTCGGCGTAGCTGGCGGCCCCCGCCGGCACCACCATGAACTCCTGGAAGTTGACCGAGTTGTCGGCGTGGGCGCCGCCGTTGAGGACGTTCATCATCGGCACCGGCAGCAGGGTTGCGTCCTCGCCTCCATAGAGTTCGGCCAGGTAGCGATACAGGGGCTGGCCGGAATCGGTGGCCGCGGCCTTGGCGACCGCGAGCGAGACCCCGAGGATCGCGTTGGCGCCGAGGCGGCCCTTGTTCGGCGTCCCGTCCAGCTCGATCATCGTCTCGTCGAGCGCCTTCTGCTCGGTCGCCCGTGCGCCCGTCAGAGCCTCGGCGATCTCGCCGTTGACGTGGGCGACGGCGCGCGAAACGCCCTTGCCGCCCCAGGAGTCCCCGCCGTCGCGCAGCTCGACTGCCTCGAACTCGCCGGTCGAGGCGCCCGAGGGCACGGCGGCGAGCCCGCGTGCGCCCGAGTCGAGCGCCACCTCGACCTCGACCGTTGGATTGCCGCGCGAATCGAGGATCTGGCGCGCGTGGATGGCAGCGATGGCGCTCACGGGCGCGCCAGTCTATTGGGGTGGGAGGACTATTCGGAAGGGGGCGCTTCGGAGGGAGGCGCTTCAGACGGGGGTGCTTCGGAGGGCGGCGCCGTGGCGCCGGGAGCGCCCGGCGCCCCAGGCGGTCCTTCGGGTGCCGCTTCTCCCCCGCCGGCCGGGATCGGGCGCTGCGCCAGCGGGTTGCCCTGCGGCGCCAGCGGCGTGACCGTTCCCGGCTGCGCCGGGACGAGCTGGAAGACCGGGGCCGGGCAAGCTTCCGGGCGGCCCCCGTCCGGATCGGATTCGTAGCAAGCGGCTGGCGCCGTCGCGGGGTGTCCGTCGCTCTCGAAGTTCGCGCAGCGTTCGGTCATGTAGTCGGGGGCGCAGAAGGTGCGTGAGAGCCACCTGGTGTTGAAGTCGGCAACGAACTCATTGAAGTCTTCCTGTTCGAGCTGCTGGCCGAGCTGGCTTTTGATCTGGCCTTCGACTGCTTTCAGCTCTTCGACGGATTCCGGCGAGGAGTTCTGGACTTCGAAGATCGTGAAGCCGTTGGGAGATTCGAGCGGCCCTTCGAGCTGGCCTTCCACCCCCTCGAAGACGGCCGCGTCGACCGGTTCTTCGAGCGTGCCTTCTGCGACCGCTTTCTGCAGGCCGCCTTTTTCTTTAGTCGTCGGGTCTTCGGAGAACTCTTTTGCGGCTTTGGCCCAGTCTTTCGCCGTATTGGCTTCTTCCAGTTGGGCCAGCGCCTGCTCGGCTTTTTTCTGATCTTTGTTGACGATCAGGCGGACGTCGCGGCTGGGCGGTTGCGTGAACTGGGTCGCCTTGGCCGCCTCGTAGTAAGCCTCGACTTCGCTGTCGCTGGGAGTCGGCGGGTCTTCTTTCAGCTTTTCCTGGAGTTCTTTGCTGATGATCGTGAATTCAACCCGCTGGTCGACATCCTCCGAAGTGAATTTCGATTCTTTGAGGAATGCCTGGAACTGGGCTTCGGTCGGGAAGTTTTCTTTCTTGATTTTTTCGAGTTCTTTTTCGTTTTCCTGGTCGGTAACGGTGATGCCCATTTCTGCCGCCTGACCCCCCAGCCAAGCGAATTCGACCAGGCTGGTGAGCGCGGCTTCTTTCACTTCTTCGTACTGTTTCGTCCCCGGTTTCGGCGGTTTTTTCTGCCCGGCTTCGGCCGCCGCGACTTCGAGAGCGTGATCGAAGTCCTCCTGGCTGATTTCGCCGCTGTCCCCCGGCGCGTCCTCGACGAGGACGACGTCGCCGTCGGGAACGCTGGGATCGCCGACCCCGACGGAGATCGCGACGATCGCGAAGAGGGCGACGAAGGCGCCGCCGAAGATCAGCAGGCCGAGACGGCGTGCGGCAGCTGACCCCGAAGGCCGCTTGGAGGCGCTGCGGCCCCCCCTTTGCCAGACGCCTTTCTCCCACCCCGGTCAGGACTCACGAGGCCGGGAGCATATCTTTTTCGACCATAGGCGAGCTTCCCGCCTCGCGCAGCGCATCTGCCATCGCCAGCACCGCCGCGAGGCGAGCCTCGGGATCGTCCGGCACACGCACCGAGGCCGTTTTCTCCCGCCACTCGTACAAAGCCCCTTCAACCCGCTCACGCAGGGCGCTCGCCCCCTCCGAATCCAGCTCCACGCCGAGGACGCTGAGGCGGCCGCCGCGCAGCTCGACGCTCTCGGCGCCGGCCAGCCGCAGCTCGATCCGCGCCCGCTGCAGAGCCAGCAGGTTCTCGGCCTGTGCCGGCAGCGGCCCGAAGCGGTCGCTGAGCTCGTCGCGGATCGCGCGCAGCTCGCCGGGCGCGCGGGCGGCGGCGATACGGCGGTGGACGTCGATCTTCGCCGCCTCGAAGGGGACGAACGAGGCCGGCAGGTAGGCGTTGACGGGGACGTCGAAGCGCAGCGGCTCGGGTGCCTCGCCGTCCGCCCCCTCCGCCGCGGCGCCGGCCGCCGCCACCGCCTCGTCGATCATCTGGCAGTAGAGCTCGAAGCCGACGGCGGCGACGTGGCCGGACTGCTCCTCACCGAGCAGGTCGCCGGCGCCGCGGATGTCGAGGTCGCGCATCGCGATCTTGAAGCCCGAGCCGAGCTCGGTGTGGTCGGCGAGGGTCGAGAGCCGCGCCGCGGCCTCCTCGGTCAGCGCCTCCGCCGAGGGGTAGAGCAGGTAGGCGAAGGCGCGCTCGCGAGAGCGCCCGACCCGGCCGCGGATCTGGTAGGCCTGGGCGAGCCCGAGCCGGTCGGCGCGCTCGACGATCAGCGTGTTGGCGGTGGGGATGTCGAGGCCGGACTCGATGATCGTCGTCGTCACCAGGCAGTCGGCTTCGCCGCGCAGGAAGCCAAGCATCGTCCGCTCCAGCTCCGCCTCGTCCATCTGGCCGTGGGCCTCGGCGACGCGGGCTTTGGGCACCAGCCCGCGCAGGCGTTCGGCGACCTCGGGCAGGCTGTCGATCCGGTTGTGGAGGAAGAAAGCCTGGCCGCCGCGCTCCAGCTCCCGCTCGATCGCCTTGCGCACCAGGTCCTCGTCGTAGGGGCCGACGTAGGTGCGGACCGGGCGCCGGCCCTCGGGGGGGGTCTCGATCGTCGAGATGTCGCGCAGGCCGGCGAGGCTCATCTGCAGGGTGCGGGGGATCGGGGTCGCCGAGAGGGCGAGGACGTCAACCTTTAGCTTCAGCTGGCGCAGCAGCTCCTTCTGCTTGACCCCGAAGCGCTGCTCCTCGTCGAGGATCAAGAGGCCGAGGTCCTTGGCGCGGACGTCGCGCGAGAGGAGCCGGTGGGTGCCGATCAGGATGTCGTTTTCGCCGGCTTCGAAGCGCTTCAACACCGCCTTCACCTCGGCCGGCTTGCGCAGCCGCGAGACCCAGTCGAGCGTGAAGGGCAGCTCGGCGAGCCGCTCGCGGAAGGTGCCGAAGTGCTGCTGGGCGAGGATCGTCGTCGGCGCCAACATCATCACCTGCTTGCCGTCGGAGGCGGCCTTGACGGCGGCACGCAGCGCCACCTCGGTCTTGCCGAAGCCGACATCGCCGCAGACCAGGCGGTCCATCGGCTGCTCGGACTCCATGTCGCCCTTGACCGCCTCGATCGCCTCAATCTGGTCGGCGGTCTCGCGGAAGGGGAACGCCGACTCCATCGCCATCTGCCACTCGCCGTCGGGCGGGTAGGGATGGCCCTTGCGGGTGCGGCGCTCGGCGTAGAGATTGAGCAGCTCGCCGGCCAGGGCGCCCGCGGCGCGGCGGGCGCGGGCCTTCATGTTCTGCCAGCGCTTGCCGCCGAGCGCCGAGAGGGTCGGTTCGCCGCCGGCGCCGGCGTAGCGGCTCAGCTTCGCCAGCTGGTCGGTGGGAACGTAGACCCGGTCCTCGCCCTTGTATTCGAGGTAGAGGTAGTCGCGGGTGATGCCGCCCACCTCGCGGGTCTCGAAGCCGGCGAAGCGGGCGACGCCGTGGTCCTCGTGGACGACGTAGTCGCCGACCCGCAGGTCGCTGAATACGAGGCGGCCGCGGGCGGCGCCCGGGGCGCGCTCAGCGCCGCGGCGGCGGCGATGGACGAGACGCCGGAAGGGGTATACGGCGAGGCGCAGCTCCGGGCTGACGAAGCCCTCGCGCAGGCGCGCCTCGGCGAAGGTCAGCCCGGCGTCCGGCGAGAGCCGGGCGCCGTCGAGCAGCGAGGCGTCGATGCGGTCGAGCCCGTAGCGGGCGCGCTCCGCCTCGCCGTGGCTGTCGAAGGCGACGACGGTGCGGTAGCCGGAGCGGACCAGCTTCTCCAGCTCGGCCTCGGCCTCTTTGACGCTGCGCGCCGGTGACTCGGCGCGGGCGGCGCGGAAAGGATCCTCCTCCCCCGTTGACGGGCCGATTTCGCCAGCCGGAGCGTCGTTTTCGTCCCGTCGGCCGGGGTCGCCCGGGCTGCGTACGGTTAGGGCGGCGCGGGCGGCGAGCGGGGCGGCGACGTCAACGTAGAGGTGCTGGGCGTCGTCGGCGTGCATCGCCGTCGTCGCGTCCTCCCAGTGGTCGTGCAGCGCCGGCTCAATCTCCTCGGCGGCGGTGAGGATGACGGCGGCCGAGTCCGGGACGAGGTCGAGCGGCGGGCCGAACCGCTCCAGCGGCAGCGCCTCGGCGGGGCTCGGCGCCTCCCTGCCCTCTTCGGCCGCCTCCATCGCCGCCAGCTCGGCCTGCTCGCGATGCTCCAGGTCGAGCTCGGCGGCGGGGGCCAGCTCGACCCGCTCGGCCTCGCCCAGGGAGCGCTGGGTGAAGGTCGAGAACCAGCGCATCGACTCGACCTCGTCGCCGAAGAGCTCGATCCGCACCGCCCGCTCCTCGGTCGCCGGGTAGACGTCGAGGATGCCTCCCCGCACCGCGAACTGGCCGCGCTCCTCGACCTGCTCGACCCGCTCGTAGCCGGCCGCTGCGAGGTCGCCGGCGACGGCGGCGAGGTCGATCTCCTCGCCCTTCGAGACGGCGAAGCCGGCGGGGCGCAGCTCGGCGTCGGGGACCGCCTCGGCGAGCGCCGTGGCGCTGGCGACGACGATCGCGTCCTCGCCGCGGCGCAGGGCGTCGAGGGCGTCTATCCGCAGACCCACCAGATGCGGCGGCGGGGTGATGTGGGAGGCGTAGCCGGTGCCGCGCGAGGGGTAGAAGCGGACGCGGCGCGGCGCCAGGTAGGCACGCAGATCGGCGGCGAGGTCGCGGGCCGAGCGGTCGTCGGCGCTGACCAGCAGGGCGGGACGGCCGGCGAGGCCGCGGTCGTCCTCGAGCAGCGTCGCCAGCAGCAGGGGTCGAAGCGGCCCCGAGGCGCGCACGCTCGCCGCCCCGCCTCCGCCTGCCGCCTCACGGACATCGGCGGCGAGCGCGTGGAGGCGCTCGTTCTCGGCGGCTATCTCTATCAGTGGTCGGAGGGACATCGGGCGGGACTCGCCATAATCGCACTGGCTTGAAGCTGAGGAGAACAGCGGCCGGAGTCATCGTCGAGGATCGGCAGCGGGGACGCTGGATCTCCCTGCCGTCCGAGTACGACATGCTCGATCTCTTGGCCGGAGGCGCCCAGGCACGCATGGACGTCCAGCGCCTGATCGAAGACGGTGACGCGCAGGTCGCCGACCCAGGCGCTGCCGGCCTGCCCTTCGAGGCGCGCTCGCTGCGTGCCTTCAGCCTTTGGGAGTCCCACTACGAGGGCACGGCCCGGATGCTGGTCAAGCGGTTCTTCCCCAAGGCCGTGCAGCGGGTCGCGACCGGCTTCGAGCGCGTCACGCGCCGCACCTTCCCGCCCTTCAAGCCGAACCGGCGCTTCTACGAGGTCCCCGCCTTCTACCTCGGCAACCACGCCGCGATGCTGGCCGACGGTGAGGAGATGCCCTGGCCCTCGCACACCGAGTACCTCGACTTCGAGCTGGAGCTGGCCTTTGTCCTCGCCCATCCGCTCGCCGACCCGACCCCAGCCGAGGCACGCGCGGCGATCGGCGGCTGGCTCGTCCTCAACGACTGGAGCGCCCGCGACGTCCAGGCCGAGGAGGCACGCCACGGCATGTTCGGGCCGGCGGTCAAGTCGAAGAGCTTCGCCAACTCGCTCGGGCCAGACGTGGTGAGCGCCGACGAGCTGCCCGACTGGCGCACCGCGACCGGGCGGGTTCGGGTTGACGGCGAGGTCTGGTGCGAGGGGAGCACCGCCGATCCCGCCCATGACGTCGGCGAGATGCTCGCCTACGCCGCGGCGGGCGAGCGGCTCGAGCCCGGCGACGTGATCTCCACCGGAACGATGCCGGGATGCTGCGGGCTCGAGCTGGACCGCTGGATCCAGCCGGGGAAGACGGTCGAGCTGGAGATCGACGGGATCGGCACGCTCGCCAACCGGATCGGGCCGCGCCGGTGAGCGCCGGCATCCGGCGCGCCCATCGCCGCGACTTGCTGCCGCGCCTGCTCGCCGCCGGCTCGACGCTGGGCCTGCTCGCCCACAACGCCTTCGAGACCCGCGCCGGGGTCGGGCTCGTCTTCGAGCCTTTCATCGGCCGCCGTGGTGCGTTCGCCCTCTGGGGGGCCTACTTCCCGCTGATGCTCGGCGCGGCGCTCCGCGACGGCGAGAGGGCGCGGCAGCTTTCGGCCTTCGGCGCCGGGATCGGCGTCGCGGGCGTCGCCGTCCACTTCGCCGCCTGGCCCTGGTCGTCGCACAAGGGCCTGCCGATGCTCGACGAAGCCGAGGGCCTGAGCGAGGAGCAACTGCCCGCCTACAACGCCGTGCTCTGGTTCTGGCTCGTCTGCAGCGCCCTCAGCTTGCCCGCCGCAAACCGCCCCGGCAGCCGCAGCTTCGCCCTCGCCGGCCTGCTCAACTTCCCGATCCTGCTCGCCTCCGCCCGCCACCACTTCCGCTGGGCGCGCAAGCAGGCGGAGCTGGAGCCGGAGCGCTGGAGCCCGGCCCTGCGCGACGGATCGTGAGCGAGGCGACGTGGCCGAACGGCGCCCGCGGCGCCCTCAGCCTCAGCTTCGACAACCTCGGCGAGGCGGCGGAGATCGAGCTGAGCGCACTAGACGCGGACGGGCCGCTCGGCGACCACTTCACCGCCAAGCGGGTGCTGCCGGCTCTGCTCGACGCGCTCGCCGAGCAAGGCATCGCCGCGACCTTCTTCGTCGAGGGACTAAACGCAGAGCTCTACCCGGACGAGCTGAAAGAGATCGCCACTCGCGGCCACGAGGTCGGCTACCACGCCTGGCGCCACGAGCAGTGGTCCGACTTGACCGCGGTGGAGCAGGCCGACAACCTCGCGCGCGGCGTCGCCGCCTTCCAGGCCCTCGGCTTGGACCTGGCGGGCCTGCGGCCTCCTGGCGGCGGCCTCGGCCCAAGAGGGATCGACGTATTGCGCGAAGCCGGCCTGCGCTACTGCTCCCCCGCCGGCAAGGGCGTCGGCGTCCGCGATGGCGTCGCCGTCCTGCCGTTCCAGTGGCAACACGTCAACGCCAGCTGCGTGCTGCCACCACTGGCGCCGGTCCGCGAACAGATGACCGGCTCCCCCGATCCGCTCGACCCCGACGCCTACCTCGCCTACCTGGAAGACGATCTGGAGCGGCTCACGGGCAAGGGCGGCTACATGACCCTCGTCTTCCACCTCTTCATGCTCGACTGGCTCGGCTGGGAGCGGCTCACCGCCCTGCTCAACCGGATCGACCAGGCCAGAAGGAGCGACGGCCTCTGGGTGGCCCCATGCGGCAATGTCGCCACACGCGTCCTCGATCGTCCCGATTGCTTCGGCGACGGCACGACCCTCGACTCGACCAGCTGGACCGACTCGGGCGGCTGAGGCGCTCCGGCGTCGAATCCTCGTCATAGCCGGAAGAAACCCGGCGATCGCCGACTGGCGATCAAATGGTGCGATCGAGGTAACGCAGCGCGGACCGCGCGGCGTTGTAGCCGCACATTCCGTGGGCACCGGCACCGGGAGGAGTCGCGGCCGAGCAGATGTACATGCCGGGGATGCCGGTGCTGTAGGGATTCGGCGAGAGGCGGGGGCGGGCGACCAGCTGCCGCGGGGTGTTGGCGCCGGTGAGGATGTCGCCGTCGGTGTAGTTGGCGTTGTAGGCGGCGACGTCGGCGGTGGAGCGGACGTGGCGGGCGACTACCCGCTCGCGCAGGCCCGGGGCGAAGCGTTCGACCTGGTCGAGCAGCGCATCGGTCGCGTCCCCCGGATAGCCGCGCGGGACATGAGCGTAGGTCCAGATCGGATGGACGTCGCCCACCGAGCGGCTCGGGTCGGCGAGGTACTGCTGACCGACCAGGACGAAGGGCCGTTCAGGCATGCAGCCGCGGTTGATCTCGCGCTCGGCGGCGACCAGCTCCGCGAAGGAGCCGATCACGTGGACCGTCCCGGCCCGACGCGCGGCCGGATCGGTCCACGGCACGCCGCCCTCGACGGCGAGGTCCAGCTTGAAGGCGCCCGGGCCGTGCCTGTAGCGGCGGTAGGCGCGAGCGACGCGAGGCGGCAGGCGGTCCCCGGCGATATCGGCGACGGCGCCCGGCGCGAGGTCGAAGACGACGACGTCGGTCGCCGGTAGCTCGGCGAGTGAGCGCACGGATCGTCCGGTCTCGATCTTCCCGCCATGCTCGAGGACAACCCCGGCCAGCGCCTCGGCGATCGCACCCGAGCCGCCGCGGGCGACCGGCCAGCCGTAGCGGTGGCCGGCGACAATCAGGGCCACGCCGACCGCCGAGCTGAGCGGCCGCCTCAGGTCGCTGTAGGAGTGGGCGGCGACGCCGCCGAAGAGCGCCCGCGCCGCCTCGGTCTGCAGCGTCCGGGCCAGGACCGTCGCCGGGGCCAGGGTCGGCAGGCCGAAGCGCACCAGGAGCAACGGGTGACTGGGCAGGTGCGGCAGCGGTCCCATGATGTCCTCGCAGAGCGCGTCGAAGCGCTCGGAGGGGCGCTCGAAGAGCCGCTTCCAGGCTGCCCCCGCCTCGCCGAGCCCAGTGGCGGTAGTGTCGATCGAGCGCAGCATCGTGGCCGCCGTTCCGTCGTCGAAGGGGTGCGCGAGGTCTACCTCCGGCCAGGCCCACTCAAGGCCGTGGCGCTCGACTCCGAGCGAGGCGAGCGCCAGCGAGCCGGGCGCCATCGGATGAGTCGCCGAGCAGTCGTCGTGCAGCAGGCCGGGCAGGGTCAGCTCGCTGGTGCGGGCGCCGCCGCCGATCCTCTCCTTCGCCTCGATCACCGTGACCCCTATGCCGCGGGTGGCCAGCGTGGCGGCGCAGGAGAGCCCGTTCGGCCCCGAGCCGACGACGATCGCGCTGCTCATGGCGCTGCCGCCGGGGTGCGACCACCGCGGCCGCGTTCGTCCTCCGTGCCCTCGTCGCCGGCGTGGCCACTCGGCTCGACCGGGAACGGCCGCTCGTCCAGCCACGGCTGCCGCTCGACCATGTCGGCGACGCTCACCGTGCCCTCCTCGAACAGGCCGGTGGCGGCGTCGTAGATCCGGTACCGCTGACGCTGCACGTGGGCGGGTTGGGACTCGAGCACGACGACCCGCAGTTGGCCCGGCTCGAAGCGGCAGCGCTCCTGGACCGCCGCGAGCAGACGTTGGTCGTGGAAGTGGCCGTCGCCGAAGTTGTAGCCGAGCACGACGCCGGCGACCAGCTCGCCCTCCCGGACCCGGTAGTCCTCGAGGTCGTCGACGGCCCGCGCCACGAGCCCGTTGAGAGCCCGCCCGTGCGAGTGCATCGAGCGGAAGGCGAGGCCTTTGTGCAGCAGCAGCTCGGCCGTCTCGCGGTCGTAGAACTTGGCCAGCTGCTCAACCGGGATCGGCGCCGACTTGACGATCTGGCGGTCGAGCTTCTCCTCCGCCCCGCTCTGCTTGTCGAACAGCCACTGGCTGGTCGCCCAGTTGCCCGCGTAGTAGCGCATCGAGAGCAGGAACGAGATTAGGTCGGGACGGAAGTTGCCGAGCACCGGCAGACCGACGCAGGCAATCGCGAGGATCGCGATCAACAGCGGATCGTCGAGGCTTGAGAGCGGCGTCGCGCCGTAGTGCCCGAAGAGGAAGAGCAGGCCGAAGACCATGAAGACGTTCCACTCCAACGGCACCGCCAGCGGGAAGGTCGAGAAGATGTGGACGTGGAAGACGATCATCCCGGCGACGGCGATCGTCCCCAGCGTTCCGCCCTGGCTGACCAGCAGGATCGCCGGCAGCGTGAACTCCATCGCGGTCCCAATATGGGCGAGCAGAGCGCCCTCTTGTGAGGGCAGCATGTCCTCCGGATGATCGCGCCAGAGCCGCCGCTTCGCCGCCCGCCAGCGGTTCCAGGGCGTGTTGCTGATCATCACCGTGACGACGAAGGGGAAGTGACGGTTCAGCTTCGAAGCCGCGGCGCCCCACCAGATGCAGACGAAGACGATCTGGGCGGCGACAAGCATGTTGTCGAGCGGGAAGAGGAATACGAGCATCAGCGTCCCGTAGATCTCCACCCGGGCGGCGAGGAAGGGGACCTTGTCGCGCAGGCCGAGCAGGGCAAGGAAGGCCAGGGCCATGCCGACCGCGAGCGGGTCGAGGCGGCCGGCCGCAGTGCCGGCAGCGCCGGTCTCTCCGGCGACCAGCAGGTAGCCGAGCGCGCCGATCAGGCCGGCGTAGAGCGCGACGTCGAGGAGGTTGCGGGTCGTGCCGCCGGTGAGCGGGACGCGCTGTGACCAGGGCGGCAGCCGCACCGTTCCCGGCCGCAGCCAGTAGAGAAGGCCGCCGATCATCGGCGAGAAGCGCAGGGTCAGCGGCAGCGACCCGGCGCCGAGCCCGAGCACCTCCCATAGCATCGTCCAGACGACCGCCTTCTGGAAGACGACCGGCTCCGTCCACCAGCTCCCTAGATCGCCGAGGCCGCCGAGGCCGTCCGTCGTTGCGGCGATCAGCAGCAGCCCGCCGCCCGCGTAGAGGGCGATCTTGACGAGGTAGAGCAGGTAGACGAAGTAGGGCGTGCCGAACCCGTTCAGCGCCCAGTCCTGGGCCAGCGGCTTGATCCGCTCCAGGTGCGGGAGACGCTTCCACTCCTCCAAGTCGAACGGCGGCGGAGCGGGGCTGATGAATCCCATGGCGACTTAGGGTAAGCCCGGCCCGGACCGCTGCCACTCGACTTGGCCTTCACCCTCGCTGCGCGAGCGCCCCTCGACGTCGTCCCACTCGTGCAGCAGCCGCTTCAGCTGGGCGACCGCCTCGGGCGGGTGGGTGGCGACGGTCCTGGCCAGATCGAGGGCCGACTCCTCGGCGGCAGCGGCCGGCGCCACCCGGTTGACCAGTCCCAGGCGCAGCGCCTCGTCAGCGCCAACCGTGCGCGAGGAGAGCAGCAGGTACTTGGCGGCGGCCAGCCCGCAGAGGGTGACGAGGCGGGCGGGGCCAACCGGCACGCCGAGCGCCGCGCCGGGGAAGCGCATCCGCAGGTTCGAGCCGGCGACCCGCATGTCGCAGCCGATCGCGATCTCGGCGCCGCCGCCGACCACGTCGCCGTGGCAGACGGCGATCGTCGGCTTGGGAAAGGCGACGATCGCGTCGTAGAGGTCGGCGAAGAGCTGCATGCGGTGGACCTTGCCCTCCTCGTCGAGCTTCTCCTTGACGTCGGCGCCGGCCGAGAGGCCCATGTGGTCGGCGGAGCTGACGACGAGCACGCGGACCGCGTCGTCGTCGCGGGCAACCGCCAGGCACTCAAGCATCTCCTCCAGCATCCGCGTGTCGATCGCGTTGCGGGCCGCGGGGCGCTGCAGGCGCAGCACCGCGACGCCCTCGTCGCCGACCTCGTAGCTCGTCCGCTCAGCGCTCATCGGCCGCGGACTCCCTCGTCGCCACCTGGTAGCGGGTCTGCTCAGCTCTCATTCGGGCGGGGACGCTAACCGCTCCACCAGCCGCTCGGCCTCGTTGGCGGCGCGGCCGACCAGCGCCGCCACCTCCTCGCGCGGCTCGCGGAAGGGCGAGAGCACGTAGGAGGAGACGATCTCAGGGTCGGTCGAGTCGGGACGGCCGACGCCGATCCGAACCCGCCAGAACTCCCGCGAGCCGAGGCCGCGCTCGAGACTCTTGAGCCCGTTGTGGCCGGCGAGGCCGCCGCCGAGCCGCGGCTGCACCTCGCCGAAGGGCAGGTCGATCTCGTCGTGCAGGACGACGATCCGCTCGAGCGGGACCTTGAGCGAGCCGCGCGCCGGGCCGGCCGAGTCGCCTGAGGCGTTCATGAAGGTCTGGGGCAGCAGGATCGCGACGCGCGGACCGCCCGGGCGGACGCGGCCTTCGGCCAGCAGGCCGCCGAACTTGCGCTTGGCGCGGGGCAGGTCCCAGCGGCGCGACAGCTCGGCACCGACCTCGAAGCCGACGTTGTGCCGGGTCGCGGCGTGGCCCTCGCCGGGATTGCCGAGCGCGACGATCAGGATGCGGTCGCCCGGCTCGCCCTCGCCGCGGTCCGCCCGACGGCGGAAGATGGACATGACGTGACTAACCCGAAATCCGGATTGTCACGGGAGCTACTCCCCGCCGGAGCTGCCCGAGTCGCCGCCCTCGCCCTCGCCGCCCTCCTCGGCAGCCGGGGCCTCGCCCTCCTCGCCGACGAGCTCGGTCTCCTCCTCGACGGCGGGCTCGGGCTCTTCCTCGACGCGGGGCGGCGAGAGGGTTGCGATCGTTATCTCCTCCGGGTCGTCGGCGGCGAACTTGACGCCCTCGGGGACGGTGAGGCTGGAGAGCTGCATCGTGTCGTTGATCTCCATTGCGGAGACGTCGGCGACGAGGCGCTCGGGGATCTCGGTCGGCAGCGCTTCGACGGTGATCTCGCGGGTGACGTGCTCGAGCACGCCGCCGCCTTTGACGCCGGGGGCGACCTCGGTCCCCTCCAGCTCGATCGCCACCTCGGCCTGGATCTCCTCGTCGAGCTTCACTTCCTGCAGGTCGATGTGCTCGAGGTTGCCGCGAAGCGGGTGCAGCTGCTGCTCCTTAACTACGACCGGAACGGCTTTCTTCCCCTCTAGCTCCAGGTCGAACAGCGCCTGGCCGCCGGCCAGCACGGTGCGCACGTCGCGGGCGCCCACCTGAAAGGGGCGGGCCTCCTTGCCGGCGCCGTAGACGACGCCCGGGACGACGCCCGAACGGCGCAGGCGACGGGAGCTGCGCGAGCCGAACTCCTCGCGAGGAGCGGCCACCAACTTTTCGCGTCCACGGGCCATCGGACGGGAGAGGATAGAGAACTAAGGGCAATTGCGATTGGCGCTGGGTTGTGCCTCGACGCGTGTGACAACCTTCCACCGTGAGCGACGATCCGAAGGACCCGAAGGACTCGAAGATCCCCAAGGGCCGGATCCGCCGCTCGGCGAAGCTCGGCTCGGTCGTCGGCGTGCAGGGCGCCCGCTACGCCGGCACCAAGGCGACCAACGTCGGCCGCTCCGAGGAGGGCGGCAGGGAGAAGCTCGAGCAGCGCCACCTGGAGACGGCGATGAAGATGGTCGGCACGCTTGGCCAGATGAAGGGCGCGGCGATGAAGCTGGGTCAGTTCGCCTCCTTCATCGACACCGAGTTCCTCCCCGAGGAGTACAGCGAGATCTACCAGGAGCAGCTGGCGAAGCTGCGCACCTCGGCACCGCCGATGCCCTGGGAGAAGGTCGAGAAGGTGCTGCTCGAGGAGTACGACGGCGAACCGGTCTCCGAGCTGTTCGCCTCTTTCGAGCAGAAGGCCTTCGCCGCCGCCTCGATCGGCCAGGTGCACCGGGCCGAGCTGATCGACGGGCGCCGGGTCGCGGTCAAGATCCAGTACCCGGGGATCGCCGAGGCGCTCGACGCCGACTTGCGCAACGCCGGCATGCTGGTCCGCCTCGCCCGCGCTCTGGCACCCGGGCTCGACGCCAAGGCAATCGCCCACGAGATCCGCGAGCGAGTGATGGAGGAGCTCGACTACGAGTACGAGGCGCAGAACCAGCGCAGCTTTGCCCGCGCCTACCGCGATCATCCCTTCGTCTACGTACCTGAAGTCGTCACCCGTCTCTCGCGCCGCCGCGTCCTCGTCACCGAGCTGGTCGAGGGGATCGGCTTCGAGGAGATCAAGGAGCTGCCGCACGAGGAGCGCAGCCGCTTCGGCGAGATCGTCTTCCGCGGCAACTTCGGCTCGATCTACCACCTGCAGCACTTCAACGCCGACCCCCATCCCGGCAACTACATCCTGATGGCGGACGGCCGCGTCGCCTTCCTCGACTTCGGCATGACCAAGAAGCTCGACCACGAGCAGATCGTGCTCGAGCAGCGGGCGATCGACGCCGCCTTCCACGACGACCCGGAGGAGTTCCGGCGGGCGCTGCACGACCTCGGCTTCATCAAGAACCCCTCAAAGCTCGACGCCGAACGGCTGATGGAGCACACGATGGCGATCGGCGGCTGGTACATCGAGGACCGCGAGATCGAGATCACGCCGCGGCGAGTGATGAAGATCATCGAGTCGACCAACGACCCGCGCTCGGAGTACTACGACCTGATGCGGCGCGAGTCGATCCCGGCCGAGGAGCTGATGGGGCGGCGGATGGAAATCGGCGTCGTCGCCGTGCTCGGGCAGCTGCGGGCGAAGCGCAACTGGCACCGGATCATGCGCGAGTGGGTCTACGCAGACCCGCCTGCAACCGAGCTGGGCGAGCAGGAGTGGGAGTACTTCGAGGGAAGAGGCGTGATGCAGACCCCGATTGTGGAGCGGTCTTTGGAAGGAGATCAGCGATGAGGCGGATCAGGCGGGGCTGGCAGTTGACGAAGAAGAGCTGGGCGTTGCTGCGCGAGAACCCGGCGCTGCTGCGCTTCCCGCTCTACGGGGCGGCGGCGACGATCGTCACCGCGGCGATCGTGATCGGCCCCGGCGTCTACCTGATCGACGACGGCGAGGTCGCCTTCGGCGGGCCGCTGGCGGTAATCGGCTTCTACCTTCTCGCCCTGATCGGCTTCTACTTCAGCGTCGGCCTCGCCGCCACCGCCGACTTGATCTTCCACGGCCGCGAGGCGACCGTCTCCGACGGGCTCGCCGTCGCCCGCAGCCGCTTCTCGCAGATCGCCGCCTGGGCTGCGGTCTCGACCGTGGTCGGGCTGGTGCTCAGCGGCCTGGAGAACCAGGGCGGGATCGCGGGCAGCATCTTCGGCCGCCTGCTGGCGGTCGGCTGGTCGCTGATCACCTTCCTCGCCGCGCCGGTGGTCGCGCTGGAGGGAACCGGGCCGTTCGAGACTTTGAAGCGCTCCGCCGGCCTGTTCAGATCGCGCTGGGGCCAGCAGGTGACCGGCAACATCGCGATCGGCGGCGCCGTCTTCCTCTTCGGCATCCTGCCGAGCATGCTGCTGATCGCGGGCGGAATCGCGATCTGGGCCACGGCCAGCTTCGTCGGCGCCCTGCTGGCGGTGATCGGAGTGATCGGCTTCGCGATCTCGGCGCTGATCAGCAGCGCCCTCAGCGGCATCTTCGGCGTCGCCCTCTACCGCTACGCGCTCGACAACGAGACCGTCGGCGGCTTCACCGCCGAGGAGCTCGAGTCGGCGGTCAAGCCGCGCCGCGGCGGCCGCAACGCGCCGCCGACGGCGACCCCAGGTACGGTCTAGGTAGGTGGACCTTCTCTGGGAGGAGCAAAGGCTCGTCATCGAAACGGATGGCGAAGAGACACACGGAACCCGGCACGCCTTCCGCCATGACCGCTGGCGCGACCAGGTCCTGGTAGCCGCCGGCTACCGAACCGCGCGCGTCACATGGGACCAACTCGAAGACGAACCGGGGGCCGTCGTCGCGCGGATCGGACGCATGCTCAGAGCCGCATAGCCCTTCCGGTGGGGACGGGGCGCGGTTTCCACAACGTTCGAATCTAGTTGTCAACCGTCCGCAGGGCATGAAACAGGCGGGGGTCGTTCGAGCAGATGCCGTTGACGCCGGCGGCTAGGAGTTTGCGCATGCGGGGCAGGTCGTCAACGGTCCAGGCGATCAGCTCGACGCCGGCGGACTCGGTGGCGGCAGCGAGGCGGCGGCTGACGATCGGGTGGTAGACCCACATCGACTGGACGCCCATCTCGGGCAGCGCTCGGGCGGCGATCGCCGGCAGGCGGCGCCGCATCGCGAGCAGGGCGGCGAGCATCGGGCCACGAGCCCAGCGCTTCGAGGCCCAGTCCTTCGTCACTTTGGGATAGGTCCAGCCACGCCGCAGGCGGGGCTCCAGCTCGCCGATCCGGGCCAGGCTCGACAGCTCCATGGTCGAGACCATCGCCCGGTCGAGCAGCTCCCTCTCCCGCAGCGCCGCGACGATCTCGCGCTCGCGTCCCGGCAGCTTGATGTCGAGGTCGATCTCGACCCGGTCGAGTGGGGGCTGCAGAAACGCGTCGAGCCCTTCCGCCAGCGTCAGGGGCCGGCGACGTTCGGCGTCGTGCCAGTCGTGGGCGACGACGAGCGGCGTTCGCTCAGCGGCCGGCAGATGGGGATGCCCGTCGCGGGTCCAGAGCACGTCTATCTCGATCGTGTCAACGCCCGCCTCGACCGCGGCGCGAAAGCTCTCCTCCGTATTCCCGGGCGCGATCAGGTCGGCGCCCTTGTGGCCTACCAGGCGCAGGCCAGTCGGTCGCTTGCCTGCTTCGAACATCCGCGCAGCGTAATAAGGGCGCAAGGCGGCCTGTTCGACGGATCGCCGGCGCGAACTCAGTTCGGCCGGATGACCATCAGGACCAGGACCGCGGCGACCAGCAGCAGGTTGAGCCTGGCGACTATCGGCACCCAGTTGCGGCTGGGCGGGGGCGGCCGGCCACTTTCCATCCCGGCGATGCCCGCTGCCGCCTTGGGGCCTAGGTAGAAGATCCCGACCGCGGTGGAGACGATGAGCCCCGCCATCCCGAGCTGGATCCAGAGCAGGTCCCAGTCGTAGAAGCTCTCGGTCAGCCAGATCCCGAAGACGAGGGTGATCAGCGAAAGCGTCGGGAAGACGTACTTGCCGAGGAGCTTGGCGAAGCGCATCGCGACCAGCATCGTCGCCGGATCGCCGCTGCGCGCGCCGAGGGTCATCGCGACGTTCACCGCGAAGCCGGTGCCGACCCACAGGGCGGCGGCGAGGACGTGAATGCTCTTGACGACCGTGTACTCGTCAACCATCGGTCCGGCGAGCCTAGCCGCCGGCCCAGTCAGAACAGCTGGTTCTCGCCGGCGAAGATCTCCGAGACCGAGTCGTCGGTGAAGATGCGGCGGATCGAGTCGGCGAAGGTCCCGGCAGTCGAGAGCACGGTGATGTTGTCGGGCGCCCCGGGGCGCAGCGGGATCGTGTCGGAGACGACGATCCGCTCGATTCCGGAGTTCTCATAGGCGAGCCGCTCGTAGGCGGGGCCGGAGAAGACGCCGTGGGTGGCGCAGGCGATCACCCGCGCGGCCCCCTCGTCGCGCACCGTCTGGGCGGCGGCGCAGAGCGTGCCCGCGGTGTCGATCATGTCGTCAACCAGGACAGCGGTCTTGCCCTTGACGTCGCCGACCACGTAGCCGATCTCGGCGACCTGCTGGGCCGGCCGCTCCTTCTCCATCACCGCCCAGTGGGTGCCGATTCGGCGGGCGAAGTTGCGGGCCGTCTTGACCCGGCCGGCGTCGGGGGAGACGATCACCAGCTCCTCGGTCATGCGCTGGTCCGCGAACCACTGGGTCAACATCGGCATCGCCGTCATGTGGTCAACCGGGACGTGGAAGAAGCCCTGCACCTGGCCGGCGTGGAGGTCCATGGTGAGGACGCGGTCAACGCCGACCCCCTCCAGGCACTTGGCGACGATGCGGGCGGAGATCGGCTCCCGCGGCGCCGACTTCTTGTCCTGGCGGGCGTAGCCGTACCAGGGCAGCACGGCGATGATCCGGTGCGCGGACGCGCCCTGGGCGGCGTCGATCATCGTCAGCAGCTCCATCAGAGAGTCGTTCGGAGTCATCCCGCTGAGCTCGTTGGCGCAGGTCGAACTGGACCAGAAAGACGTCGGCGCCGCGAATCGACTCCTCATAACGGCAGTAGACCTCGCCGTTGGCGAAGGTCGTCAGCGTCACCTGGCCGAGGTCGAGTTCGAGCTTCTTCGCCACTTTCGCGGCCAGCTCCATCGAGCTGCGGCCACCAAAGACCATCATCCGCTTCGAGTAGTCGTGCGGGATGGCGGTCGGCGCCAGGGCGGGGCTCTGCTCGATCGTGCTCACTCCTCCTCCTCAGGAATCTCGGCGGCCTTGCGCTCGGCGTAGCCCTCGATGTTTCGCTGGTCGTTGTCGCTCACCGCTAGCGCTCCGTCGGGAACGTCCCGCTTGATCACTGCACCGGCGCCAGTGTAGGCGGCGTCCCCGACTTCTACCGGTGCAATCAGCATCGTGTCAACGCCGAGTCGCGCATCCTTGCCGATCACCGTCCGGTGCTTGCGGAATCCGTCGTAGTTGGCGGTGATCGTGCCGGCGCCGAGGTTCGTGCCCTCACCGATGTCCGCGTCGCCGACATAGGCGAGGTGCGGGACTTTGGCACCCTCGCCGAGCCGCGAGTTCTTAATCTCGACGAAGCTGCCGGCCTTGGCGCCGTGCTCGAGGTGGGCGCCGGGCCGCAGGTAGGCGAAGGGGCCAACGTCGCAGCCGTCGAGTACGTCGCACTCGACCAGGTAGGAGTGCGGTGCGCTGACGCCCTCGCCGAGGCGGGTGTCGATCAGCGTGGTCAGTGGGCCGACGACCGAGTCGGCGCCGATCTCGGTGCGGCCGCGCAGGGTCGTACCCGGCTCGATCCGGGCGTCGGCGGCGATCGCCACGTCGGCGTCGAGCCAGGTCGAGGCGGGGTTAACCACGGTGACCCCAGCGAGCATGTGGGCGTCGAGAATTTGGCGGCGTGCCTCGGCCTCGACCGCGGCCAGCTCGATCCGGGTGTTGACGCCCATGGTCGCACCCAGATCGTCAGCCGGATAGGTGGCGACCGAGCGACCGTTTGCGCGCAGGATCGAGAAGACGTCGGTGAGGTAGTACTCGCCCTGGCTGTTCTCGTTGGAGATCTCGCCGAGCGCGGTAGCGAGCAGCGTCGCGTCGAAGACATAGGTGCCGGCATTGACCTCGCGGAGTGCCATCTCCTCGGGGCTGGCGTCAGCCGTCGATTTGGCCTCGACCACTCGCTCGAACTCGCCGTCGGCGTCACGCACGACTCGGCCGTAGGCGCCCGGCTCGTCGAGCTCAATCGTCAGCATCGTCGCCCCGGCCTTCGCTTCGCGGTGGACCGACAGCATGCCGGCGATCGTTTTGGCCGAGAGCAGCGGGTGGTCGCCGGAGAGGACGACGACGGTCTCCGATGCGCGGATCGCGTCGAGGGCAGCGCGCAGTGCACCCCCCGTACCGTCGGGCTCGGGCTGGACCACCATCTCGACGCCGTTCGGTAGGCCAGTCGAGATGTCGTGCTTAGGCGAGACGATCGCGACTACCCGACCGGCGCCGGCCTCGCGCGCGGCGAGGATCGGCCAGGCGACCATCGGCCGCCCGCAGACGGGATGGAGCATCTTTGGCAGCGAGGAGCGCATGCGCGTGCCCTCGCCCGCCGCCATGACGAGCACTAGGGGAGAACTCACCCGCGAATCGTAATGCCGCGAGGGAGGGGGCGGGCACCCTTTCCGTTTGCTGGGTTTTCGCTACCAGCGGGCGGAGAGAGGGTGGGGCAGCCTTCCGTTTGCTGGGTTTTCGCCGTCAGCGCCGCCGTTTCTCTTTGGTCTTGGGGCGAAAACAGGACGCCGCGCACTCCAGGCTGCCCCACCCTCTCTCACTGCTTCATCAGGGCCTGACGCGTCTGGGGCAAGCAGGCCAAGGACGCAGGGAGCGTGGCGTGCTCTGCACGCGAGCGACCGAGGACGCCGGCATGCGCCGCCCCAGGCGCGTCAGGTGCGGGAGAGGTCTTTGCCTAGAAGGGCTGCTGCGGTGAGGGTCCAGCCGGCGAAGATCAGGTCTATGCCTACTAGTAGGCCGATTGCCCAGTCGGCGGAGCTGGGGAACTCGGCTAGTACGAGGATGCCGATCAGGAGGCTGGCTACGCCGTTGAGGCCTAGTAGGCCGGCGTTTTGCTGGCCGCGTGAGGCGAAGGCGATGGCGGTTCGCGTCGCGCCCATGAAGAGAAAGTAGAGGCCGAGGACGAGGGTCAAGGTCAGGGTGCCGTTGTCGGGCTCGATTACCAGCCAGAAGCCGACCAGCAGCGTGAGCAGTGCCCAGAGCAGCCGCAGTAGGACGGTGCCGAGCGAGTGTGCCGTGAAAGCGCCGGCGATCATGACGGCGCCGACGAAGATCAATACCCAGCCGATGAAGATCGCCGTCCCCACCGAGGCGACAGCCGGCACCAGGATCGCGAAGCAGCCGGTGAGGATCGCCAGCACCCCGATCGCCAGCAGAGCCTTCCAGCTGCGAGCCAGTCCGTCACGCACTTCAGGGTCCAGCGCAGCTCCTCCCATCTCCATGCGGATGACCCTAAGTGCTCGCTCGGACGCGACCCACCATGGCCGATGCGGCGACGTCTTCCGGGGCACTTCGGGCCCTTACCTTTTGGCCGCTTCTCGTTCGTTCTGTCGCTCGTAGAAGCGCACCCACTTGCGCACGGCGTTGTCGGAGACGCCGTATTTGCGACCGACCGCTACCCAGCCGCTTGCCTCGACTTCCGCCAACAGTCGTTTGCAGGGCGGCCGCTCGGTTCGACGCTGGTCGAGCTGAGACCTCCCGCGCAGTACCGATCGGTCCCATTTCATCCCGCATTCTCGCGAGCAATATCGGTGGTTTCGGTATTTGGCGAAAAACTCCCGCGCACACCGCTTACAAGACCGCTCGATGGGCCGTCGGCGATTTTTACGGCCGCAATGGGTGTCGAGGGTTGCCGCGCAATTGGGACACACAACTCGGAGGTTCTCAATTCGATTGTCGTCCGGAATGCCATTAATGTGATCAAGGATCAACGACATGCTGCGTCCGCGCCAGTTTTCGTCCTGACCGCACAGCTCGCAGATCCTTTCCTTCAAGCCCTCGCCAAACAACCGCTCCTTGAGCTTGCCACGCGAATAAGTCGAGCCTTGAATGAGAACCTCCGCCAGCGGCTTCGCCGCTTTGTTCAGGTTCCGATTTGCGGCAGCTCCGGGATCGAAGTGATCCGTCGGAATCCTCCAAACCTCATTCACCCATCTCTTCAGCAACGCATGATTGCCCCCTGCCGGGCGCATCCCCAGCCGACGCAGTGTCTCGCTGTACGACTTCGATCTGGCAACCGCAGCCGACGCCTCCTCCTTTGTGTACCGTGGCATACCGAAATAGTAAGCGCGCCCTCGGACATTTTGGAGGATGGGTCCGCACGGTAAGGTCGGGGGACAATCCGGGGTGGTGTAGCTGGTTAGCACTTCTGGTTTTGGTCCAGACAGCGGGGGTTCGAATCCTCCCCCCGGAACTCAGTTCGCTCGGGAAGCCAGCGGCACCAAGCGCATCGCTCCGACCCACTACTCCTCCGAGCTGCGCGGGACCTTGCCGCCTTTGGCGCCTGGCTCCAGCGCCGGGCCTCGGGGTGAGGCTATGCCGAGGACTCGCATCGCCTTCAGACCGAGGCCCAGCTTCTCGCGGCCCTCGGTGGCGGAAACGTCGTGGCCGCAGAGCTCGCGGACGCGCTCGAGGCGATAGCGGATCGTGTGGCGGTGGGTGAAGAGCTGTTTGGCGGTGGCGGCGACGTTGCCGTCGTTGCCTAGGTATGCCTCAACGGTCGCCACCAGCTCGGTCTCGTACTGCTCGTCGTAGGCGGCGAGCGGCTCGATCGTCTCCGCATAGAAGCGTTCCAGCTCGCCCGGGTCCTCGCTCATCGCCGGCAGCAGCAGGCGGTAGGCGCCGGTGTCCTCGAAGGCGAGCAGGGCGCGGCCCTCCGCTTCGCCGACGTTGACGGCGAGGCGTGCCTCGTTGCCAGCCCGGTAGAGATCGACCGGGTCAGCGACACGGCGACTGGCGCCGATCGTCAGGTGGAAGGCCGGCAGGGCGTCCTCCAGCTCGCGCGAGAGGCCGGCGATGGCGCGGGCCAGCCGCTCGTCGTCCTCGGCCGGAGCGATCACGGCGATCTCCGCCGCCGTCTCGCCGGCCTCCGCGGTCGCCAGGGCGCCGGGAGCGAGCGAACGCAGCGTACGCATCGCCAGGTTCAGCACCCGCGCCCGCCACTCGCCGGTCTGGGCGGCACGCGGCGCGGCGCGGACGAGGATCGCTCCCGCACCCTTCTCGAGGTCGGCGCCCAGCTCGGCCCCACGGGCGACGATGTCACCGCGGTCGGTGACCTCCCGCCCGAAGACGGCGGCGACGAAGACTCCCGCCACCTCCTCGCTCTCCCAGTCGGGAGCGCGGGAGCGCTCCAGCTCGAGGGCCAGCAGCGTCGTCACCATCCGCGCCATTGCCGGGTCGGGAGCGGTGGCAGCGCGGTAACGGAGCTCACCAACGGCTGCATCGGCGACGCGCAGCTCGACTTCCGTCACCTTCTCCCCCCCGGCCAGCAGCTTCTTCTCCTGATCCGGCGAGGCGCCGGCCACCGCAAGCACCGCGCCCGAGCGGTCGATCAGCGCCACGCTGGCATCGAGCACCCGCGCCGCGGCCCGCGCCACCGCCGGCAGGCCGGCCCCGGACTCGACCGCCTCCGAGAGGGCATCGAGCGTGTTGGCTTGCTTGGAAACCGCATCCATTCCCCAATTATCGGCTAGAGGCCTCGGTGCCGGAGACCAAGCCAGAGGGTGACGGGTGAGCGCCCAGGTAGTGGTGCTACCTGAGCGCTCGCACGGTGCACTCTGGCGCCGGTATCCGGCGGCGAGGCCTCAGCCGAGCAGTTCGGCGATGTCGTTGTAGTAGTAGACGACGGCGAGGCCGACCACGACCCCGGTCAGAACCAGGGCAAGGAGGACGATCACCGAGAGGACGCCGGCCACTGCCTTCTCCCAGAGCCGTCCGTAGGAGCCGACGGCGGGGACGAGGATCAGGGCGACGAAGGCGACAAGGCTGACCGCCGCGGCGGCGCCGAAAAGCACGTACTCATCTTCGATCTTCTGCAGGGCGAGCGGGATCTCTTGCAACGCGAGTCGAAGCACGGGGCTCATTCTGTCGCAACGCGGAGATGACGAGGGCGACGGCCGCGCAGAGCGAGAAGGCGGCCGCGCCAAGTGCCCAGCCGGCATTGACGTCGCTCAGGTAGTGGACGTCGAGATAGACGCGCGAGAGGCCGACTGCGGCGGTCAACGCGATCCCGACAACGACCACCGCGGCGCCGCGCGTCATCCCGGTGCGCAACCGCATCACGATCGTCACCGCCAGCCAGACGTAGAAGGTCGAGTAGGCGGCATGGCCGCTGGGGAAGGAGGAGCCCGTGGCATCGACTAAGCCACCGTCCGGGCGGGGGCGGTCGATCGCGTCCTTGATCTCGTGGACGCCGGCGAAGGTGAGGCCGATTCCCACCGCGAGCACGCCCAGCTCGGCCCAGCGTTAACGGACGGCAAGCAATGCGCCGCAGACAGCCGCGAGCGGCAGGACGAGGGCCGAGGAGCCGAGCACCGTGACGGCCTTGGCGACGTCGACCAGCCAGGCCGTGCGCAGGCTGTTGACGACGTCGATCGCGGTCATGTCCCCGGGAGTCGGGCCGGCGTCGCCGCTGACGATCGACGCGTAGGCGACGAGAACGAAGCCGGCGACCGCGAGCGTCGCCATCAGCGTGGTGAACTCCAGCCCGAAGGTGCCGCCCGGCGTGACGCGGGCCCAGAGGAAGCGCAGCTGCGGCTGGAAGCGACGCCCGAGCACGACCGGCCAGCGAGCCACCGCATGTCCCTCCATCCAGCGCACCGCGGCACGCCGGTTCTCCGCAACCCGAAGGCGGCGGTAGAGGAAGATCGAGCCGACGGTGACGGCGATCAGGGTGCCGAGCAGGAACGCCCCTCGACCCGCGTACTTGGCGGCGGTGTCGATGCTACGTGAGAAGACGTAGCCGATCAGGATGTGCGCCGAGGACCAGATTCCGGTGCCGAGGATGCTGTAGGGGACGAAGGCGCGGTAACGCATCCCCGAGCCGCCGGCGATGAACGGCGCCAGGGCGCGGACGATGCCGACGAAGCGGCCGATGAAGATCGTCTTGCCTCCGTGGCGGGAGAAGTAGTCCTCGACCCCTTCGAAGCGCTCGTGGCCGAGTCCGAAGCGGGGCCCGTGTCGGAGCACGAAGTCGCGGCCGAGGCGGCGGCCGACCAGGAAGCTCGTCGTGTCCCCCGCCCAGGCGGCGAACCAGGCGATCGCGATCAGGATGTACACGTCGATTGCGCCCTGACCGGCGACCGCACCGCCAAGCAGCATCACCGTCTCACCAGGGACGACGAGGCCGACGAAAGCGCCGGTCTCGGCGAAGGCGAAGACGCCGACCAGCAGGTAGGTCCAGGCGCCGAGCGTGTTGGAGACGTCCTCGAGCAGCTGCTGGAGGTCGTCGTGGGGGATGACGCGGCTGATCAGGTAGTAGCCGGCGGCGATCGCGGCGGCGATCGCGACGAGCACGACGCGCCGACGGCGGCGATCCTCTGGGAGCTGGAGTTTCATTGGGCGAAGGCTCTCAAGGGGCGCGGCCAGCCTCGCAGACGATGGCGTCGTCGCGGCCGAGGCTCGCCGCCGCCCGGGTTGCCCCGACCAGGGTCGGGAAGAGGCCGACGGCGGTCGGCCCGGAGCCACTCATGAAGACGAGTGGGGTGTCGGACTCGCTGTCGGCGCCGGCGGCGCGGAGGGCGTCGATCGCCGCGCCGATCTCGGGACGCAGCGAGCGGGCCGCCGGCTCGAGGTCGTTGACGAGGAGGTCCCCGTAGGAGAGCGGCGAGGCGCCGGTGCCGGCCGCATCGCGCAGTTGCGCCGCGAGGCTTTCCAGGGCCCCGGTCTCCCGACCCAGCCCAAGTCGATCGGCCTCGGCGAAGACCGCCGCGGTGCTTAGCCCTCCCCCACCCGGCAAAAGCACGACCGCATGCGGCGCGGGATCGGGCAGCCGCTCGACCCGCTCGCCCGCGCCCAACACAAGCGAGAGAGCCGGGACGAGCTGCGACGGCACGTCGGCGCCGAGCTCGGCGGCAATCGAGAGTACGTCACGGACGCGACTCTCACCGGCCGAAATCTCTTCGCCGGCGATCGACTCGAGAGCGGGAA
The DNA here is from genome assembly GCA_963844395.1 of uncultured Solirubrobacterales bacterium. Taxonomy (GTDB): domain Bacteria; phylum Actinomycetota; class Thermoleophilia; order Solirubrobacterales; family 70-9; genus VRUE01. The sequence continues at coordinate 874,306 of CAWJNX010000001.1, forward strand.
GATCGCCGCTGGCAAGGCGCAGGACCGCGGCGGCGTCGGCGCTGCCGCCTCCCAAGCCGGCGGCTACGGGGATCCGCTTCTCGATCTCGATCCGCAGCGGCGGCCGCTCCCAACCCCGCTCCCGCAGTGCCACCAGCGCCCGCGTGACCAGGTTTTCGCCCTCGACGCCGGCGCAGACGACTTCGTCTTGCCCCGCCTCGGAGACCTCGATCGGGTCGGCCAGCGTCAGCGGCTCGAACAGTGAGCAGAGCTCGTGCAGGCCGTCCTTGCGGCGCGGCCCGAGGAAGAGGCAGAGGTTGAGCTTGGCGGGGGCGAGTATGCGCATTCGGTGTGGGGCCTGTCCCGGGAGGGGTTCGCTCAACTTTTTCTGAAGACGGTCATCGGCTGTCCGCAAGCCGCAGCGCAGAAAAAGTACAAGCCGCTCACCCCTACCGGGACAGGCCCTGCGCCAGGGTGCGGAACTCGCCTGGTGAGAGCTGCTCGGCACGGGTGTCCTCGGGTAGACCGAGATCGCGCAGTCCGGCGCGGACGGAGTCGAGAGAGCCGGGGCGCACGTGCTCGACCGAGCGGGCCAGCGACTTGCGCCGGTGGGCGAAGGCGGCGCGGACCAGCTCGCGCGTCGCCGGATCGGCCGCCGCCCCGGTGCGGCGCAGGCCGAGGATCGCCGACTCGACTCGCGGCCGCGGCCGGAAGACGGCGGGGTCGACCGTGCGCAGCAGCTTCACCTCGCAGGCGAGCTGGACGAGGACGCTCGGCGAGCCGTAGGTGCGACTGCCGGGCCCGGCCCGCAGCCGGTCGGCGATCTCTCGCTGGACCATCACCGTCCAGCTGCGCAGTGAAGGCAGCTCCTCGATCGTGCGCAGGAGGACCGGCGTCGCGACCGAGTAGGGCAGGTTGGCGACCATCGCGGTCGGAGGCGGGTCGAGGGCACCGAGGTCAAGCTTCATCGCGTCGCCCCAGTGCAGGTCCAAGTTCGAGCGGGCGGCGAGTGGCGCCAGCGCCTCCTCCAAACGACGGTCGAGCTCCACCGCGTGGACGTGGGCGACCGCCGCCGCCAGGCGCTCGGTCAGCACTCCCTCCCCCGCCCCCACCTCCAGCACGACGTCCTCGAGCGAGAGGGCGGCGTCGCGGAGGATCGCGTCGAGCAGGTTGGGATCGGCGAGGAAGTTCTGGCCGAGCCTGACCACGCTCAGCGCCTCACCAGCCGAAGAGGGCGCGGGCGTTCGTCTCGACCGTCCGCTCCAGCTCCTCGTAGGAGACGCCGCGCTGCTCGGCGACGAGCTTTGCGGTGTCCACCACGTAGGCGGGCTCGTTCGGCTTGCCGCGCATGGTCTGTGGAGCCAGGTAGGGCGCGTCGGTCTCGACCAGGACCAGCCTCTCGGGCAGCTCGGCAGCGGCCTCGCGGAGCTCGTCCGACGCCGGGTAGGTGACGTGGCCGGCGAACGAGCAGTACCAGCCGCGCTCGGCCGCGTCGGCGACCCGCCAGGGCGCCGAGAAGCAGTGGAGGATCACGGCAAGGTCGGCGCCGCGAACGTCGAGGATCTCGAACACCTCGTCGCTGGCGGTCCTCTCGTCCTCCGGGTCGCGGCAGTGGATGACGATCGGCAGCTCGTGTTCGCGGGCGATCTCGATCTGCGCTTCGAAGGCGCGCCGTTGCTCGGCCGGAGTCGCCGTATCGCGGTAGTAGTCGATCCCCGTCTCGCCGATCGCCCGCACCTTCTCGTGGGCGGCGAGCCGCGCGATCTCCTCCGCCATCGCGTCGTCGAAGCCCCCTGCCTCGGTCGGGTGGCAGCCGACGGACGCGAACACCTCCTCATGGCGCTCTGCCGCAGCGATCGCGAGGACGTTCGTGTCTTGCGGGCTGCCTGGTCCCTCCGGACCGTCGCCACTCCCGGGCCCATGCGCGCTGCGGCCCAGGCCGACGTTGAGCATCCGCGTCACCCCGGCGTCGCGGGCCGCGGCGACGATCTCCGGCTCGGGGCGCTCGCAGAGGAAGAGGTGCGTGTGCGAGTCGATCACGCTCGCCAGCCTAGTCCAGCGAGCGCGTTCGTCCTTTGTGTCGCATAGCGGGACAAAGGACGAACGCAGAGGCCCCGGTAGCCTCTTTTGACTGTGCCAGAACGCGACTTCATAGCCGCCACCCGGGAGCGCGTCGTCGTCTTCGACGGCGGCATGGGCGCGACCCTGGAGCAGTTCGACCTGACGCAGGAGGACTACGGCGGCCTCGAGGGCAAATGCCACGAGGCGCTGGTCCTGAACCGTCCCGACGTGATCGAGGGGGTCCACGCCTCGATGCTCGAGGCCGGCGCCGAGGTGGTCGAGACCGACACCTTCCAGGCCTCGCGGCTGAAGCTCGAGGAGTGGGGGCTCGGCGAGCACACGCACGAGATCAACGTTAAGGCGGCGCAAATCGCCCGCAAGGCGGCGGGCGACGAGCGCTTCGTCGCCGGCTCGATCGGGCCGACCGGCTTCCTGCCCGCCTCCGATGACCCGACCCTGGGCGACATCTCCTTCCGCCGTCTGGTCGACGTCTTCGCCGAGCAGGCGCGCGGCCTGGTCGAGGGCGGCGCCGACCTGCTGATCGTCGAGACGGCGCAGGACATCCTCGAGGTGAAGGCGGCGATCTTCGGCGCCCGCAAGGCCTTCCAGGAGGCTGGCCGGACGCTGCCTCTCCAAGCCAGCGTCTCGCTGCTGCCACAGGGCGGCAAGATGCTGCTGGGGACCGATATCCGGGCGGTGCTGACGACGCTTGCGGCGCTCGACGTCGACGTGATCGGGCTCAACTGCTCGACCGGCCCCGAGGACATGCGTGAGGCAATCCGCTACCTAGGCGAGAACAGCCCGCTGCCGGTCCACTGCATCCCCAACGCCGGCCTGCCCCTGCAGGGACCCGATGGCGAGACGATCTTCCCCGAAGAGCCCGGGCCGCTGGCCGCGACCCTGGGAGAGTTCGTCGAGCGCTACGGCGTCGGCATCGTCGGCGGCTGCTGCGGGACGACCCCCGAGCACATCGCCGCAATTCGCGAGCGCGTTGACGGCCGGGTCCCGGACGAGCGGCCGGCGCCGGGGCCGATCGAGGTCTCCTCGATGATGACGTCAACGCCCCTGGTGCAGGAGCCGCGCCCGACCCTGGTTGGCGAGCGGGTCAACTCGCAGGGCTCGCGCAAGGCGAAGGAGCTGCTGCTCGCCGACGATTACGACGGCCTCGTCCAGGTCGCCGAGGACCAGGTAAACGGCGGTGCCCACGTGCTCGACGTGTGCGTGGCGCTGACCGAGCGCGCCGACGAGGACGAGCAGATGCGAGCGGTCGTCGAGCGGGTCTCGCTGACCCAGCCGGCGCCGATCCAGGTTGACTCGACCGAGCCGGAGGTGATCCAGGCGGCGCTGGAGCAGATCCCCGGGCGCGCGATCGTCAACTCGATCAACCTCGAGGCGGGGCGTGACAAGGCCGACGTGGTCGTGCCGCTAGCGGTGGCGCACGGCGCAGCGCTGATCGCGCTGACGATCGACGAGGTCGGGATGGCGAAGACGGCCGAGCGCAAGGTGGAGATCGCGAAGCGGATCCGCGACCTCGCCTGCTCCGAGCACGGCCTCGACCCCGAGGCGCTGATCTTCGACGCGCTGACCTTCACCCTGACCACCGGCGACGACGAGTGGAAGCCGTCCGCGGTAGAGACGATCGAGGGGATCCGACGGATCAAGGCCGAGATCCCCGGCGTCAAGACCTCGCTCGGCGTCTCCAACGTCTCCTTCGGCGTCGGTCAGCCGGCCCGCGCTGTCCTCAACTCGGTCTTCCTCCACCACTGCGTCGAGGCCGGGCTCGATCTGGCCATGGTCAACCCCAACCACATCACGCCGTACTCGGAGATCTCCGACTCCGAGCGCGAGCTGACCGACGATCTCGTCTTCAACCGGCGCGACGACGCGCTGGAGCGCTTCATCGGCCACTTCGAGTCAAAGGGCGAGGAGGCGGCCGAGGAGGCGGGCGACCCGACCGAGGGCATGGAGCCCGAGGAAGCTCTGCACTGGCACATCCTGCGCCGCAAGAAGGATGGCGTCGAGGACTGGATCGACCGCTCGAACGAGAAGATCGGCGCCGTGCCGACCCTGAACGAGGTGCTGCTGCCGGCGATGAAGGAGGTCGGCGACAAGTTCGGCGCCGGCGAACTGATCCTGCCCTTCGTCCTGCAGTCGGCCGAAGTGATGAAGCGCGCCGTGGCGCAGCTGGAGAACTACCTCGACCGGATCGAGGGACACACGAAGGGCAAGGTCGTGATCGCGACCGTCTTCGGCGACGTCCACGACATCGGCAAGTCGCTCGTCAACACGATCCTCACCAACAACGGCTACACGGTGATCGACCTCGGCAAGCAGGTCCCGGTCGAGACGATCATCGAGGCCGCGGTCGAGAACGAGGCCGACGCGATCGGCCTCTCCGCCCTGCTCGTCTCGACCTCAAAGCAGATGCCGATCTGCGTCCAGGAGCTGCACCAGCGTGAGCTGGCCTTCCCGGTGCTGATCGGCGGCGCCGCGATCAACCGCGACTTCGGCCGCCGCACGCTCTACCCGCACGGCAAGGAGTCCGACGAGGTCTACGAGCCAGGCGTCTTCTACTGCAAGGACGCCTTCCAGGGGCTCGACACGATGGACGCGCTGGTTGACGAGGAGGCGCACCGGGTGCTGGTCGAGCGGATCCGCTCCGAGGCCAAGCAGCTGCGCGAGAAGCCGGTGGTCATCGACGACTCGCCGCCGACCACGGACGCGAGCGTCCGCTCCGCGGCCCGCACCGACAACCCGATCCCCGAGCCGCCCTTCCTCGGCGTGCGCGACGTTAACGTTGACCTTGACGAGGTCTTTCCCTACCTCGACCGCCACGTGTTGTTCAAGCTGCACTGGGGCGGCAAAGGGGTTAAGGGCGAGGCCTGGCGCGAACTGGTCGAGGGAAACGGTGAGGAGGAGGGATTCGCGCCGCGGCTGGAGCGGATGTGGCGCGAGCAGGATTACCTCAGGCCACGAGCGCGGCTCGGCTACTTCCCCTGCAACGCCGAGGGCAACGAGCTGGTCGTCTTCGACCCCGAGGACCCTGAGCGCGAGCTGGAGCGACTGGTCTTCCCGCGCCAACCCAAGCACGACCGCATCTGCCTGGCCGACTTTTTCAGCCCGTTCGACTCGGGGGAGCGCGATGTCGTGGCCCTGCAGGGCGTCACCGTCGGCCCCGAGGTGACCGAGCTGATCGAACAACTGGAGCGCGAAGGCGAGTTCGCCGAGCAGCTCTTCGTCCACGGGCTCGGCGTGCAGTCGGCCGAGGGCCTGGCCGAGTGGCTGCACTCAAAGGTGCGCCGCGAGCTCGCCATCGACCTCGACCAGGGCCGCCGTTACTCGTGGGGCTATCCGGCCTGCCCGGACCAGTCCGAGCACGAGAAGGTATGGCGCCTGCTCGAGCTGGAGGAGATCGGCATGACCCTCTCGGGCGGCTTCGCCGTGACCCCGGAGCAGTCGACGGTGGCGATCGTCGCCCACCATCCCCAGGCCGTTTACTTCGGCATGAAGTCGGGGTTCATTCCGGAGGAGAAGGCGCCGGATGAGCTGATCGCCGGAACTGAGCGGGGCGGGGCTGTTCCGCCGGAGAAAGAGCCGGTAGAGACGTAGGCGTCGGCGGGCGGGTCCTGTCGCGGCGGCCCTCCCCCATGTGCTCGGACGCCGCTTCGCGGCGCCCTCCGCTATGGGGGACCCCCGCCACCGCGCCACCCGCCCGATCAACGTCTAGGTCATAACGAGTTGAGCGCCAACCGCGGTAAAGGCGTTTATGCCCCTATGCGTTCTCCGGCGGGACGCTGTGGGAGGGGCTTAAGGCGGACTGGGGCCGCAGACAAGGCCTGGATTCGGAGGTCGCTCCAGGTCAGGCCCTCTCTTACTAGGGAGGGGAGGCCCAGGGCTACTGCGGTGGCTATCTCCACTGCCTGGAGGATGATTCCGTAGGCGAGGGCGTCTGCCGTGCCTATGCCGAAGCCGGTGTGGAGGACGCTGATCACGGCTAGCTGGAAGACACCGATGTTGGAGGGGGTCGCCGGCACGACCGCGGTGACGTTGACTGCGAAGAGGACCGCGGCGGCGGCGCCGATTCCGCCCTCCAGGCCGAGCGCGGCGAGCAGCGCCCAGCAGGCGGCGAGCTGGATCGCCCAGGCGCCGAGCTGGGCGGCGGCGGCGATGGCGCCGCGGCGCGGCTTGCGGAACACGGCTAGGCCGGCGCGGACCTGGAGCAGCGCTCGGTGAACCGCCGCGCCGGCGCGGGCAAGTCGCCCGTTGCCGTTGCGGCGCAGCAGCATCGGCGCGAACAGGACGAGGACGAGCAGGATCAGGGGCACGAAGCTGAAGGCGAAGAGCTTCTCGGTGCTGGAGTGGAAGAGGTCGGTGGTGGAGACGATGATCGCCCCCAGCATCGCCAGCGCGACGAGGTTGAGCATGGTCTGCGAGACCAGCGTGCCGAGCAAGATCGGGAAGGTCTCCCGCATGCGGCCGATGCGGCGGGCGAGGGTCATCGCCCGCGCCGGCTCGCCGAGCCTTGCCGGCAAGGTCGCCGACATCAGCACGCCGATCATCGTCGCCGAGGTGACGTCGCGGCGGCGGACCGGCCGGTTGGGAAGCGCCGCCCGCACGATCCCGTACCAGGAGGCGGCGCGGAAGAAGAGTGAGATGCCCATCAGGGCGCAGGCGACGAGTACCCAGGTGAAGTCGGAGCGGACGATGCTGGCGAGGACGTTGTCGATACCGATCTTCTGCGCGGCCAGCACGGTGAGGCCGACGCCGAGCGCCCCGGCGACGCCGAGCCCGGCGCGGCGGGCGACGCGCCGTCGCCTGTTGCCGTCCTCGGCCAGCGGCGGGTCGAGCGAGGGCAGCTTGCGCGGCGGCCGTGGCGGCGTGCCGTCGGCGGGCCGGAACCCGGCCCAGTGGGCGGCGCGCTCCACCGTCGTCGTCGGAATGGGTGCCTCGATCGCCCGTTCGTAGACCTCGGTCACACGGTCGGCGATGTGCGGCCAGGCGTAGCGCTGGGCGCTCTGCCGCGCCGCTTCGCCCATCGCCGCAAGGCGGGCCGGCTCGTGGTGGGCGCGCTGCAGCTCCTCGGCCAGGCGCTGCGGGTCGCCCGGCGGCACCAGCACGCCGTTGACGCCGTCGCTAACCACGTCGCTGTAGCCGGCGATCGCCGAGGCGATCGCCGGGGTGCCGGCGGCGAAGGCCTCGGTCAGGACCATGCCAAAGCTCTCGCCGGCAAGCGAGGGCGCGCAGAGCACGTCGGCCTCGTGCAGCGCCTGCCATAGCTGGTCGTGAGAGACCCGGCCGCGAGCGTCGATTCTCTCCATCGTCTCGGGGTTGGCCAGGTAGCGGAGAACGTCGTCGCGCTCGGCGCCGATCACGGTGAGGCGGGAGGGGACGTGCTCGACCAGCGCGTCGAAGGCGGTCAGCAGGATCGGTAGGCCCTTGCGCTCCTCCGGGCGGCCGACGAAGAGCACCCGCAGTTCGTCGCTCGCTGGCTTCGGCTCCTTCGGCGCGGCCTCGACGTCGACGCCGTTGGGAACGATCTCGTAGTGGCCGCCGAACCAGCGACGGCCGGTCCAGGAGGCTGCCTCGGAGACGGCGATCCGCGCCGAGAGACGGTTGAAGACGCGACGGGCGCCAAGCGCCGAGGCGATGTGGTTTGGCATCGGCTTGGTCGAGTAGGCGTGGAAGGTTCCGACGACCGGACTGCGGGCGCCGAGCGCCGCGTTCCAGCCGACCAGCGGCACCAGCGGCTCGTGGACGTGGATCACGTCGTAGCCGCCGCGCCGAAGCTCGCGCCGCGGTGCCACCACTCCCCCTGCCGGGAACGCCGCAAGGTTCGACACCGCGCCGTTGGCCCCGAAGCCCATGCTGCGGCCCAGCGGAATCAGGTAGTCGGGAAGCTCGCGAGCCTCCGGCGCGGCACGGTGCAGCGCCCGGCTGAGGCGACCCGGTGGATCGACGGGAGCAAGCACACGGACGTGATGGCCACGGTCGAGGAACTCCTCGGCGAGCGCCTCGACGTGCCGATTCACGCCTCCCTGGTAGCTCCAGGAATATGGCGAGACAAGAGCAATCCGCACGAACCGCTAAGGGTAGTCGATGCCACGGCACCCACCCAAACGCGAACGGAAGTCGGTCGGAGCTAAACCTGGCCGGTGATGACCAGGCCCATGAGGGCGACGATGACGGCCCCGCCGACCCGAATCATCGTCATCTGCAGGGCGTGATTTTCCTTGCGCAGCGCGTCGAAGTCTTTCCGCAGCTCGCGATTGCCGTGCTTGATTTCGAAACGCAGTTCCTGATTAGCCTCTTGCGTTTCGGTGCGCAACCCCTTGACATCCTTCTCGACCCGCTCGAAGCCTGATCTCATTTCAGCCTCAACACGCTCGAAGCGCTGCTCCATCTCAGCCTCGACATGATCGAAGCGTTCGTCTACCCGGTCGAAGCGTTCATCGATCCGGCGGCCGAACTCGTCGAGGCGGTCGTCTGTCCAGCTCTGTCTCATTGCGTCCATGCCCTGCCAGGCTACGGGGAAATATCGCGCGTGTGTGAGACGGAAGTGTAACTTTTTGTCTGGGGAGCCACAGGCTCCATTCTGCCGCCTGCATTCGCCCATGCAAAGCCGGTGAATGCCGCGAGATAGGCGGCTCCGATCTCCAACAGCAGGGCGCCGGAGTCGTTGGCGACGGTGCCGACCAGGGTTGCAGCGAGGGCGCCGAGTAGGCCCGCCCGCATCGCGGGGACGTCGCGCAGCCAGGCGGCGATGCGCTCGCGCCGCAGCCAGACGATCAGCCCTCCCGCGAGCACGAAGGGCAGGATCGCGAGGAGCAGCGGCCGGCCGAAGCTCTCCCCCGCCTCGCCCAGCCGACGGCCGATGACGGCGAGGACATCGCCACCGCCGTCGGCCTGCAGGACCGTGCGAGTCAGGTGGGCGTCGGAGCCCGAGAGAAGATCGGCGGCGGCGAGGATCGCGAGCGCCGGCAGAGGCACGGCGAGGGCCAAGAAGGAGAGTCGGGGGCGGCCGGCGAGAACGGCGGCAGCGACCATCCCGCCAAGCGGCAGCACGATCGCCGCCCCGACGTCGGCTCCGTAGCGGCCGTAGGCAAAGGCGAACGAGAACGCTGCGGCTACGACGAGGAAGGCGGCGGCGTGGCGGGTGCTGAGCCGAGCGACAGCACCGCCTCGATCGGGTCGAGCCCCCACGTCGCGGGCAAATCCGGTCAGCGCCGCTCCGGTCCCAACCAGGACCAGCACGACCAGGATCGCCTCAAGCTCGTTGCCGATCCCGTAATAGCGGTGGCCGGCAGCCGGGTTCGGTCCCACCAGGGAGAGCTGGGTGAGATGCGAGCCGGCAACGACGTCAACCGTGTAGGTGAGCACGGTCGCAGCGCAGGCAACCGCCAGCGCCCGGTAGCCGCCGAGCACGGCCAGGGTCAAAACCGCGAGAGCGGGCGACCCGAGCATGACCAGCAGCCGCTCAGCCGCGACGCTGGGTTCCAACACGGCGCCCGCCAGCAAAAGCAGCGGCAGATAAACGAGCGAGAGGGCCAGAAGCTGGGCGGCAAGCCTTCCAGCCCGCTCGCGTTCGACCGCGAACGCCAGACCGAACGCTCCCAGCCAGACAAGAAGGCTGACGCCGAGCACCGGTCCGCGCCGATCGGCGATCTCCCAGAGACGATCGGGCCCGGTGACAAGGATCGAGAGCGGGTCTCCTTCGAAACCGCAACCCGCCAGGCGCAGCGCCAGCAGGCCGCCGATCAGCCCGGCGGCAAGCGCCGCCGGCGCTATCGTGACCGCGATGGGCGACCGCACTTTTGCCAAGTTCACCTTTTTCAAGATCGACCCCGAGTGGCGCCGCCGCGACGCCGAGCTGCGCGCCGCCGATAAGCAGGAGTTCCTCGCGGCATGCGAGGACTTCGCCCTCGACCGCTCGCTGCGCGCCTACTCAACCATAGGAACGCGCGGCGACGCCGACCTGGTGCTGCTCAGCCAGAGCCCCAACCTCGATGACCTGCACACTTTCCATGTCGTGCTCGGCCAGAGCGGCCTGGCGAAGTGGGCCGAAACGCCCTACTCGTTCCTCTCGATGACCAAGCGCTCGCCCTACTCCGACGAGCAGTCCCGGCCCGAGATCTGCGTTTCCGAGCGCAAGTACCTCTTCCTCTACCCGATGGTCAAGCAGCGCCGCTGGTACGGACTGCCGGAGGAGGAGCGCGGGCGGATCATGAAAAGCCACATCGAGGTCGGCCGCCGCCATCCGGAGATCACGATCAACACCTCCTACTCCTTCGGGCTCGACGACCAGGAGTTCGTGGTCGCCTTCGAGGGCGACGACCCGGGCGAGTTCCTCGACCTCGTGCAGGAGCTGCGACCGACCGAGTCGAGCGCCTACACCGAGCGCGAGACGCCGATCTTCACCTGCGTGGCGATGTCTGTGCGGCGGGCGCTCGACGCGCTCGACGGCGTCGCGAGCGTCGTCGCCGCCGCGCGGTAATAAGCAGCCATCCGCTTCCGATAGCTCTCGAAATCAGCTTTCGCCGCGGTCAGTCGAAGGCCAGATAGCGGTACCGGGCGATGACTTCGAGGTGGCGGACCAGCCCGAAGTCCCGGATCCGCTCCGTCGCGAGCTTGGCCGCGAGCTTCGCGCCTTCGATGTCGCCGAGCGCGCGGCGGTACTCCATCTGCACCAGTGGCTCGGTTGTCCACGCCCGTTTCGTCGAGCCCCGCGTCTCACTCGAGATCGATAGGAGCAAGTCGAGGTGCTCCATGTTTCCGAGTTCCACCTGCTCGAACAGCACTTGGGTGGCGAATGCGTGCGACCGGGGGTCGATGCGACCCGAAGCGAGATAGGCAGCGACGATTCCCTCTGACCTGGCGCGCAGGAACTCCTTGTGCACCGGCAGGTAGTCGGCCCGGCGCAGCGCCGCGACTCGGATCGCGTATACAGCGGTTGCCGCCCGCGCGAGGGGATGCCCCTGCGGAGAGGCGATCAGCTTGAGGAGGCCGTCCCGGCCGCCGGCTGCCGTCTCCAGTCTGTCCAACGCGGAGGAGGTGTAGAGCACCGCTTCCGGGCATCGTCCATTGCGATGCGCCACCTCGGCAATCATGGTGGCGCCGCAGGCGAATCTGGCCGCGTTGTGGAGCCGGCTGTCGGATTCCCGGGTTGCCGGCTGAAGGAACCGATGCTCAACGGCTTTGATCGCTTCCAGAGCGAGCAATGGATCGCCTCCGGGACCATCGCAGAGAACCTCGAGGGCAAGCTCGATCTCTTCTCGCCAGACCAGTGGATCGACCCAGCCGTTCAGCATCGCCTCGGCAATGGCTCTCGCGCACCGTTCAGCGCGCGGAATGTCCTCCGCCTCGCAGTAGTCCCTTTTCGACACCCACTCAATTCCTCTCAAGGAACCCATCTGGGAATCGTAGCGAGATCGTCGTTAGAGCGCGTTTAGTTCTTCTCTAGATTGGATTTAGTCCCCCTTTTATTTCGCATCTATGTATCCTCTGCTGACAATGCATGCCTCGCGACCCTCTGTCTTCTCACCCCGGGAGCCGTCTGGCATGCCTGGAAGCATGGATCGCGTGAGCGTTCAAACAATTGCAACCGAAAAACTGGGGTCCACCTCCACCGCCAGTGAGCGGGTGGCAGGGTTGGTTGACGTCCTCGATGTCCCGCTGGTGGCGAAAGCCGCAAAGGTTTCCTCCACGGCCGTTCGCAAGTGGATCGATGGCACCGAGCCGCGGGCGGACGCCGCAATGACGATCGACGACCTCCGCTCCGTCGTCGTCGTGCTGCTCGAGGCAGGGTTCGAGCCGGAAAGGGTCCGCAGCTGGTTCCTCAGCCGAGACCGCGCGTGGTTGGAGGGCGAGCGCCCACTGGACTGCCTGTCGCGTACGCCGATCACGGTGCTGAGCGCCGCAAACGACGCGGCGATGATCCGTCGTTTCGGCCCAGAGGCAGCTGCGCGGATGGTTGAAACTTCCCCTGATTGTTCGTAGCTTCCCTAAATCGCCGTCGAGGCCCTCAGCTACGCGATCGACCACCAGGACCGCCTGATCCGGCTCGACGAGGGCTTCTACCGCTTCGCCGAAGAGAACGGCTGGGAGGAGGTCAGCAGCAGCCTCGGCCGCTCGCTCTGGGACTTCGTCGCCGGCCAGGAGGTCAAGAAGCTGCAGCGGATGCTGGTGCGGCGGATCCGTGACGGCGTCCGCGATGTCAAGCTGCCCTTTCGCTGTGACGGGCCCGAGGTGAGCCGCGAAATGGACATCCGGATCGCCGCAGACAGCTCCGGGCGCGCCGTGCTGTTCTCGGCCCGCCTGCGATCCGAGCAGGAGCGCGACGAGCCCCAGCCTCTGCTCGACCCCGGCAGTCCCCGCGGCGATGAGCGGCTGTCGATGTGCGCCTGGTGCGACCGCTTCAAGGTCGGCGACGAGTGGGTCGAGGTCGAGGATGCGGCGAAGCGATTGGAGCTCTTCCGCCGCAGCGAGCTGCCGGTAATCGACCACACGATTTGCCCGCGCGACAACGAGAAGCTGCTCGCCGCGTAGGCGGCTGGCGGCCGTCGTTCCCTATTCTTCCCCGCTCGCCGTTAAGTGTTTACTTGCCACTTAACCCCCTACGCAGAACTAGGACATGACCCAGATCGGAACCGCAGAAAACCCTGTCCGCGTCGCCATCATCGGCGCCGGGCCATCCGGCTTCTACGCCGCCGAGCACATCCTCAAGGACGCGGAGACGCACGCCCAGGTCGACCTCTTCGACCGCCTGCCGACGCCCTTCGGGCTGGTACGCGGCGGCGTCGCCCCCGACCATCCCAAGATCAAGTCGGTTATCCGCGTCTACGAGAAAACGGCGGCGCGGGAGGGCTTTCGTTTCTTCGGCAACGTCAAGGTCGGCCACGACATCGAGGTCGAGGACCTCGAGCGCTTCTACCACGCGATCGTCTTCACGGTCGGCTGCGAGACCGACCGCCAGCTCGGCATCGCCGGCGAAGAGCTGCCGGGCAGCCATGCCGCCACGGCCTTCGTCGGTTGGTACAACGCCCACCCCGACTATTGCGAGGAGCAGTTCGACCTCTCATCCGAGCGGGCGGTGGTGATCGGCAACGGCAACGTGGCGATGGACGTCGCCCGGATGCTGGCGCTGACCGACCATGAGCTGCGCCAGACCGACACCGCCGACCACGCGATCGAGATGCTCGACCGCAGCGCGATCCGCGAGATCGTCGTCCTGGGGCGGCGCGGGCCGGCGCAGGCCGCCTTCACCAACCCGGAGGTGAAGGAGCTGGGCGAGATGGAGGACGCCGACGTCAGTCGTCGACCCGGCAGACGTCGAACTGGACCCCGCCAGCCAGGCTTACATCGAGTCCGACGAGGCCGACAAGACGACCAGGGTCAACGTCGAGATCCTGCGCGAGTTCGCGCAGCGCGAGCCGAGCGGCAAACGCAAGCGGATCGTCCTGCGCTTCCTCCGCTCCCCGGTCGAGATCAAGGGCGACGGCAAGGTGCAGAGCATCGTCATCGGCCGCAACGAGCTGGTCGACGAAGGCGGCACGCTGCGCGCCCGCGACAGCGGCGAGCGCGAAGAGCTGGAGTGCGGGCTGGTCCTGCGCTCGGTCGGCTACACCGGCATCCCGATCGAGGGCGTCCCCTTCGACGAAAAGCGCGGTCTGATCCTCAACGAGGGCGGCCGCGTGCTCGATTCCCACGACGCCGGCCACAAGGCTGGCCACTACACGGCAGGCTGGATCAAGCGTGGCCCCTCTGGCGTGATCGGCACCAACAAGAAAGACGCGCTGGAGACCGTTCAGCACCTGCTGGCCGACGTCGCCGAAGGCAAGCTGCTGGACCCCGCGAGCCCCGAGCCCACCGCGGTTGAGGAGCTGCTCGCCGAGCGCGGCATCCGCTACGTCAGCTTCGAGGACTGGCAGGCGATCGACCAGGCCGAGGTCGGCCGCGGCGAGCCCCACGGCCGCCCCCGCGTCAAGTTCGTCCGCGTCGAGGAGATGCTGGGCGCGCTGGGCGAGAAGGTCTCCGGCTAGCGCCGCGTGGCGGACCTGGCGGAAATCGAGGCGATGATCGAGGCGGCCCTGCCGGGCGCCGAGGTCGAAGTGGTCGACGAGACCGGCGCCGGCGACCACCTGCGGGCGGCGGTGCGGGCGGCGCAGTTCGAGGGCCTCTCGCGGATCGACCAGCACCGGCTGGTCAAGGCCGCTGTCAAGGAGCGCTTCGACGACGGCACGATCCACGCGCTCTCGGTCAAGACCGAGGTGGCGGGGTAGCTACGCTGTGGCCATGGCCGACCCCCAGCTGAAGCAGAAGGTCGAGGAGCTGATCCGCGCCAACCCGGTGCTGCTCTTCATGAAAGGCACGCCGGAAGAGCCGCGCTGCGGCTTCTCGATGCGCGTTGTGCAGGTGCTCGACACGATCGACGTCGAGTACGGCGCGGTCGACGTCCTCCCCGCCCTGCAGCCGCTGCGCGAGGTGACGGCGGAGATCTCAGACTGGCAGACCTTCCCGCAGCTCTATGTCAACGGCGAGCTGGTCGGCGGCGCCGACATCGTCGAGGAGATGTTCGAGTCCGGCGAGCTGGCCGAGGCGCTAGGGGTCGAGCAGCCGGCCGAGGCGCCGCCGGCCGCACCTCCGGCGCAGTCACCGCCGCTTCAGATCGAATAGGCCCTATCCCGGTAGGGGTTTTCTGATAGGCCTAGCCGGGGTGAGTCTCAGACGGCCGCGGCTTCGGGCGCGTCGTCTTTCACCTGGAAAGACGAACCGCAGCCGCAGGCTGCTACGACGTTCGGGTTGTTGACTTGGAACCCGGCGCCCTGGAGGCCTTCTACGTAGTCGACTTCGGAACCGAAGACGAACTGCATGCTGGTCTTGTCGACGACGACGGCGACGCCGTCGACCTCGAAGACGTGGTCGTCGTCCTTGGCGCGATCGAAGGCGAGGGCGTACTGGAAGCCCGAGCAACCGCCGCCACGAACGGCGACACGCAGCGCCTGCCCCTCGGCCTCGTCCTGGCCGCCGAGCAGCTCGCCGATCTTCTCGACCGCCTTGTCGCTGAGCACGATCGCCTCTTTCGCAGTCTCCGTCACTTCACAAAGTGTAGCGATGACCCCCGTCTCGTCCGCGGCGTACGGCCTGAGGTCTGAAAGACTTAGCTCGCCTTGGCTCCCAGCCCGCAAACCGCCGTCGTCTGTGACAGCACGGCGTATCTTCCCTCGGAGCTCGTCGCTCAGCGCGGCATCGAGGTAATCAGCCTCTACGTCTCGATTGAGGGCGACCAGCGCCCCGAGATGGGAATCGGCGACTACGGCGAGTTCTTCGAGCGCCTGCGCGCCTCCGAGAGCGGCGCGACCACCTCGCAACCTTCGGTCGGCGACTTCGTCTCCGTTTACGAGCCGCTGCTCGAAGCCGGGCGCGAGATCGTCTCGGTCCACATCTCGGCCGGCATCTCGGGCACCTATGACGCCGCCAACCAGGCGCGCGAGCGCCTGATCGCCGAGGACAAGGGGGGCGAGCGCATCCACGTCGTCGACTCCCGCTCGGCAGCCGGCGGGATGGGACTATGCGCTCTGGCCGCCGCGGGCGCGGCGGCCGGTGGCGACGCGGGCGATGCGGTTGTCGCCCGCGCTCAGCAGGCCCGCGAGGAGCTGAAGATGTGGTTTGCGATCGACACGCTCGAGTACCTGCGACGCGGCGGGCGAATCGGCGGCGCCGCTGCCTGGATCGGCTCGGCGCTGAAAATCAAGCCGATCCTGACGCTCGAGGAGGAGATCACCCCGGTCGAGCGCGTCCGCACCCGCGCCCGCTCGATCGAGCGCCTGCGCGGCTACGCCCGCGAGCGCCACGACTCCGGCCTCGACGCCTGGGTCGTCCAGCACATCCAGGACGACGAGACGGCAAGCCTCCTGATCGAAGACTGCTACGAGATCTTCGGCTGCGAGCCCGCCTTCACCTCAGAGGTCGGCGCCGTCCTCGGCGCCCACGTCGGCCCGGGCCTCCTGGGCGTGGGCAGCGTCTCAAAGTCAGTCCTGAGTTAACACTCCGAGCCGTCAGCGGCGACGGCGAAGGGCCATCACGCCGATCGCAAAACCGGCGACGGCAGCGCCGATCGCCAACTCGCGGCGGTGCTCGTGGACCTGGCGGCGCCAGTCGGTCAGCTCGGCGACGCGGAAGCGCAGGGCTTGGACCGAGTGGCCGAGGTCGCGGCGCTGCGACTCGATGTCGCTGCGGATCTGCGCCGCGGAGCGGCCGGGCAGGCCGGCCGTGGACGGGCGGATGGGATCGGTATGGGCGCTCATTTCTCCTCCACCCTCAATGGCTGCACCGGCTCGCCACCGAGCACGGCCTTGGTCCGCTTCGCCTCCTCGATCGCCTGTTCGGGCACCGGCGGCGCGCCCTTCTGGACGGCGCGGTAGGCGACCAGCCCGGCGATGCCGGCTATCAGCAGGAAGAGCGCGGCCTCGATGAAGTAGCCGGGCCAGACCTCGTCCTCGAAGAAGAGGTCGTTGATCAGCCAGGCGATTCCGTGCATGGCCAGGATCAGCGCCAGGAAGGCGAAGGTGCCGGCGGCGATGCCGACGACCGAGCCGCGCAGGAGGCTGCCGAGCTTTTCGCTGACCTCGGTCTTGGCCAGCTCGATCTCCTCGCGGATCAGGGTCGAGGCTCGTTCGCTGACGTCGAAGACCAGCTCGCCGACCGACTTGCGGTCGGGCTCGGGCGGGGGCGGCGTCGCGGTCGGCTCAGGCATCGCTACTCCGGCGGGTCTTCGTCGTAGAGGCGCCGCCAGACGATCGCGGCCGCTCTGGTCGCGACGATGCTGGCGATCGCGCCGCTCGCGGCGAGCAGACCGCTCCACACCAGTCGTTTCATGATCTCGTTGTCCACGGCCTAGACCTTCCCCTCGGGAGGTCCGCAGTAAACCACCTCGGCGACGCCGCCGTGGGCAGGCTCGCCCAGAGCGCTCACCGCGGCTCCAGGCCGTCGCAGATAGCGGCCACGACAAGCAACTTGGCGCGGTCGAAGTCGCCGTCGCCGGCCGGGATCAGGTCGAAGATCCAGCCGGAGAGCAACTGCTCGATCGCACCGTAGAAGGACATCGAGGCGAAGGCCGGGTCGACGTCGCTGCGGAAGGCGCCCTGCTCTTGGCCGCCGGCGACGATCCTGGCGATCGAGTCGTAGGCGCGGCGGATCTCCGGCAGGTGGGTTCGCCCGAACGAGTTGGCGGCGCGGGTCACCTCGACGATGATCACCTTCATCAGCTCCGGGTTGTGCCGGTAGGAATCGACGATGAAGCCGGCGACGGCCTCGAGCTTGGCGCGCGGCGCCGCCTCACTGCGGTCGGCCTCGTCGATCGCGGCCAGCAGCAGCGACCAGCGCTCGCTGAAGAGCTCGTTGAGCACCTCGTCCTTGGACTTGAAGTAGTGGTAGACGAGGCCGTAGGCGACCCCCGCCTCGTCGGCGATGTCGGCGACCCGGGTCGAGTGGAAGCCCTGGCGGGCGAAGACCTGGATCGCCGCATCGAGGATCTGCCGGCGCTTGTCGATCGGCGGCGCCTTCGGGCTAGAGGCCATCAGGCGTGCATCTCCTGCAGCTGCGGCCAGACGTAGGCGCCGGGACGGCGGTTGGCGAGCGAGGGCAGCGACTCGCGGACCTGGTCCTGCGCCGCGAGGTCGAGGTCAGCGGCTACGAAGCACTCTTCGTCCGGGGCGATGGCGAGCACCGCGCCCCAGGGGTCGACGACCGCCGAGTGCCCGGAGGAGCTGTAGTGCGGCGGCGTTTCGCCCACCTGGTTGGGAGCGAGGACGAAGGCCTGGTTCTCGATCGCTCGCGCTCGCAGCAGTACCTCCCAATGGTCGCGGCCGGTGGCAAAAGTGAAGGCCGAGGGCACAACGATCAGGCGGGCGCCACGCACCGCGAGGATCCGGTAAAGCTCCGGGAAGCGGAGGTCGTAACAAACGCTGAGGCCGACGGTGATGTCGCCGAGCGGCGCAGTGACGATCTCGCTCCCCGCTTCCTCGTGTTCGGACTCGCGGTACTCGATCCCGCCCGCTTCGACGTCGAACATGTGGATCTTGCGATAGACAGCGACGTCCTCTCCGCCGGGGCCGATCAGGACTGAGGTGTTGAAGGCCTTCTGCTCGCCCGGCGCGACAGCGCTGCCGGCACGCTCCTCGCCGCGCTCGGCGATGCTGCCGGCCAGCAGATGGATGCCCAGCTCACGCGCCCAGCTCCGGGCGGCGGTGAGGCTGGGGCCGTCGAGCGGCTCGGCCCCTGCCGCCATCTCCTCCCCCGCCGCAAGCAGATTCCACTTCTCCGGCAGCCCGACCAGCTCGGCGCCGTCGGCCGCGGCGGCTCGGACCAGTCGCTCCCCACTGGCCAAATTGCGGGCCTTGTCCCCCGTCGAGTTGAGCTGCACTGCCGCTACGCGCACTTCGATTCCTCTCGTCTCGCCGTTCCCAGCGCTTCCGGTGCGCCTTTTGTGCCCTATACCTACATAAAGCGCACCGGAAGGCTGGTTGACTGACCAGTCAATCGGTGTGTTTCAGTATATGAGCCGGCGGGGCGTACGATTGCCTTCCGTGACCAGTATCGAGCGCATCGAGGCCGACGGCGAGCGCAAGCAGGTAACGGTGCTCTTCGCCGACGTCAAGGGCTCGATGGACCTGGCCGAGCAGCAGGATCCCGAGCAGTGGCGGCGGATCATGCAGGGCTTCTTCTCGATCCTCGCCGACGAGGTGAAGCGCTTCGAGGGTACGGTCGACAAGTTCACCGGCGACGGGATCATGGCCGTGTTCGGCGCCCCCGTCGCCCACGAGGACCACGCGCGCCGCGCCTGCTACGCGGCGCTGCGGATGCTCGACGACATCGCCGCGTACGCGGCGGATCTGCGCCGCAAGCACGGGCTGAATTTCTCCGCCCGGATCGGCCTCAACTCGGGCGAGGTTGTGGCAGGTGCGATCGGCGCCGAAGGCGAGGAGGAGGGCGAGTACACGGCGATCGGCCATACCGTCGGCCTCGCGCAGCGGATGGAGGCGCTTGCCGAGCCGGGCAAGGCCTACCTGACCGAGGACGCCGCTGAGCTGGCACGCGGTTTCTTCGAGCTGGAGGACCTGGGCGAGTTCGAGATCAAGGGCGCCAGCCGCCCGGTCCGCGTCTTCGAGCTGGCCGGGGTCGGTTCGGCGCGCTCGCGGCTCGACCTCTCCCGCGATCGGGGCTTCACCCGCTTCGTCGGCCGCAACGAGGAGATGTCGGTCCTCGAAGGAGCCTTGGAGCGGGCCAAGGCGGGCGAGGGCGCCGCGGTCGGGATCGTCGCCGAGCCCGGGATCGGCAAGAGCCGGCTCTGCCATGAGCTCGCCGAGCGTGCCCGGGCAAGCGGCATCGAAGTATTCGAATGCCAGGCCCAGTCGCATGGGCGCGAGATCCCCTTCATGCCCGTGCTGCAGATGCTGCGCTCCTACTTCGGCGTCGCCGACGGCGACCCGGAGCGAATCGTTCGCGAGAAGATCGCCGGGCGGGCGCTGCTGCTTGATCCCGCGCTCGCCGACGACCTGCCGCTGCTCTTCGACTTCCTCGGCGTGCCCGACCCCGAGCGACCCCTCCCCCAGCTCAGTGCCGAGGCCCGCCACCGGGCGCTGCGCGGGGTCGTCTGCAAGCTGATCAGAGCGCCGCAGCGCCGCGACCCGATCGTCACCATCGTCGAGGACCTGCACTGGATCGACGAGGCGAGCGAGGTCCTGCTCGGAGAACTGCTCGGCTCGGTTGAGGGAACGCAGACGCTGGCGATCGTCAACTTCCGTCCCGAATACGAAGCCCCCTGGACCGGCCCTGCCGACTACGACCAGATCTTGCTGCAGCCGCTCGGCCCGGCGAACACGCGGGAGCTGCTCCGCGACCTGGCCGGCGACGACCCTTCACTGGACGGCCTCGGCGAGCTGATCCACGAGCGCACCGATGGCAATCCGTTCTTCATCGAGGAGATCGTCCGCGCGCTTGCCGAGACCGGCCATCTCGAGGGAACGCGGGGCGCCTACCGGCTGGCCCGGCCGGTCGAGGACGTCGGCGTGCCGGCGACCGTGCAGACGGTGCTCGCGGCGCGAATCGACAGGCTCGAGCCCGAAGCCAAGCGACTGCTGCAGGCGGCTTCCGTAGCGGGCAAGGAGATCAGCGAGCGGACGCTGGTCCTCGTCGGCGGGCTCGTCGAGCGCGACGCTGGCGAGGAGGCACTGCGCGAGCTGATCGAGGCGGGCTTCCTCTACGAGCTGGAGCTCTATCCGGAGCGGATCCTTGCCTTCCGCCACCCGCTGACCCGCGAGGTCGCCTACGGCACTCAGCTCGCCGAGCAGCGCCAGGCGACCCATGCCGCGGTCGCGCGGGCGATGGTCGAGCTGAACCCGGACCGCCACGAGGAGCTCGCGGCGCTGATCGCGAGTCACATGGAACAGGGCGGCGAGACGCTGGAAGCCGCGCGCTGGGCCGCGCGCGCCGCCCACTGGGCGGGGCACAGCCGGCCGCACGACGCGCTGCGGCTGTGGCAGACGGTGACGAAGCTGGCGGGAGAGCTCGAGCAGAGCGAGGAGGCCGATGCGTTCGCCGTCTCCTCGCGCCTGCTGCAGCTCGATTACGCCTGGCGCCTCGGAATGGGGCGCGAGGAGAGCGCTCGGCTCGAGGCGGAGGCGGAGGCGATAGCACGAAGGATCGTCGACCTACGCTCGCTGGCGCTGCTGCAGATGCTGCGCTCGGGGCGCCCCGGCCTCGAGCAGACGACGGCGGAGTGGATCGAGGGCGTCGCCGAGGCGAGGCAGCTCGCCGACGAGTCGGGCGACCACCATCTGCGCGTCGCGATCCGCGCCGCCGGGGCCTATGCCTACCTCTGCGCCGCCGACTTCGAGGGCCTCGACCGAGCCGCCGACGAGGTGCTCGAGCTGGCCGGAGACGACCAGGGATGCGGCGCCGGGATCATCATCGGCTCGCCGGTTGCCTGGGCGCTGGGGGCGAAGGCGATCGTCTGCCGCGAGCGCACCGCATTCGAGCAGGGCGAACGGCTGCTGGACAGGGGACTACAGATCGCCGAGGCGCAGGGCGACCCGGAGACCGCCAGCTGGAACCGCGGCACCAAGGCACAGCTGCTGGCGATGCGCGGCGATCCCGATGCCGGCGTCGCGGTGGGCCGCCGCAACTGCGAGCTGACCGAGCGGCTCGGCGACGTCTTCTCGCGCAGCCTGGCGCTGGGCAATCTGGGTTCGGCCCAGCTCGCGGCGGAGGACTACGCGGCGGCGCTGGACTCCTTCGAAGAAGCGGAGCGCCTCTATCGCGAGGCGAGGGAGGGCGGCGACGAGCTGGAGCCGTGGCGGGCGGGGGCGCGAGCCGAGGCGCTGACCGGACTCGGCCGGGCCGAGGAAGCGGTCGAGATCGCCGCCTGGGCGGCGGACGTCGCCCGCAAGCGCGAACTGCGCTGGTCGCTGCCGCTCGTCCTGCTGGCGCTGGGCCGCGCCCGTGCGGCCAGCGGCCGCGGCGACGCGCGTGAGGCGCTCGACGAAGCGGCGGCGGTCGCCACCGAGACCGGCTCGAAAGTCACGCTCGACGCGATCGAGGAAGAGCGCGAAGCATTGACCGCCAGCGCTCGCTGACTACCCGCGGCTGGCGCGGTGTCGCTCGAGCTCGGCGACCATCAGCTTGGTGTGGAGGGCGGCGATCAGGTCCTGGAGGGGCTGGGAGCCGGCTTCGAGCATCTCGACTACGCGCTCGGGCGGGACCTCGCCGGCGAGGCGGTTCATCACCATCTCCACCTCCTGCTTGACCAACTCCTCCAGGGCGCTCTTGTAGCGGAGGGTGTCGTAGACGGTGAAGCCGATCTCCTCGTCGTAGCCGCCGGCGCGGAAGCGGCCGATCGCCTCGATGATCTTGATGTCGGAGGGGGAGTAGCCACGTGAGTTCGGGCTGAGGACCTCGAGCTCCTCGAGCCGGTCGAGCACCTCCTTCGGTATGCCGTAGCGCTCGCGCACCTCGGCGGCGCTGGTCCGGGTGCGCTCGCCGGCCAGGGCCCGGTCGAGGATGCGGTCCTCCAACTCGACCAGGGCGCGGGCGCGCTCGGGGTCTTCGTCGAGCACCGCCTTGATCGCCTTCAACGGCATGAAGCGCTCCTCCTGCAGCTGCTTGATCAGCTTGATCCGGTCGACGAATACCGGCGGGTAGTAGGCCATGTTGCGGCTCGTCTTGACCGGCTCGGGCAGCAGGCCCTCGCGCAGGTAGTGCTTGATGGTCGGCACCGGCACCCCGCTGGCCTCGGCCAGCTCCCCCATCCGCAGCAGCTTCTCGGGCCGATGGGCCGAAAACGACACCCCGACTGTCGTTTTCGGCCCGTCGGCGGTCATGCGCGGAAGGTGGTCTCGGCCGCACTCGGGCCTGCGGCGGCACCGGAGTCGAGCATCGCGGCGATCTCCTCGTCGGAGTAGCCGGCCTCGCGCAGCGCCTCGCCGGTGTGCTCGCCGAAGGCCGGCGCCGGCCGAGTCGGGTCGCCCGGAGTGCGGCTCATCTTCACCGGCACGCCGAGCTGGCGCACCGTCCCGAGCTGCGGCTGCTGCATCTCGATCACCATCTCGCGGGCGCGGACAAGCTCGGAGTCGAGCGCCTCGTTGACGTCGAGGACCGGCTCGATGCAGCAGTCGTGCTCGTCGTTGAAGGCCTTCCATTCGTCGCGGCTGCGCGAGCGGAAGACCGCGGCGACCTCGCGCCAGGCGTCCGATCCCGGTGCCTCGAATTGCATCTCGATCAAGTCCGGCCGCTCGACCCCACCGCAGAAGGAGGCCCAGAACTTCGGCTCCAGCGCCCCGCAGGTGACCCAGCCGTCGGCGGCCTCGTAGGGCAGGTAGCAGAGCAGTCCGCCGGCGAGCTGCTGTTCGCCGCGGCGCGGCACCTCGCCGTCGCAGAAGTAGCGGCCGGCAACGAGCGCCAGCCAGGAGAGCGCCCCGTCGGCCATCGATACGTCCACCAGTTGTCCCTCGCCGCTGCGGCGACGCTCGTGCAGCGCCGCCATCACCCCGAGGGCCGCCATCATGGCGCCGCCGCCGATGTCAGCGATCTGGCCGCCGGACTGGACCGGCGGCCCGTCCTTCTCCCCGGTCAGACCGAGCAACCCGACCAGGCCGAGGTAGTTCATGTCGTGTCCGGCGCGCTGGGTGTAAGGACCGTCCTGGCCGTAGCCGGTGATCGCGCAATAGACAATCGCGGAGTTGGCTTTGCGCATCCGCTCGTAGCCGACGCCAAGCCGGTCGAGCACACCGGGGCGGAAGCCGTCGAGGACGACGTCGTAGCGCTCGACCAGCCGCAGCAGGGCCTCGCGCCCGGCATCGGACTTGAGGTCGAGGCGGACCGAGCGCTTGCCGCGGTTGAGCGCCAGGTAGAGCGCCGAGCGCGTGCCCAGCTCCTGCTGCTCGTCGCCGCCGTAGTAAGGGGGCGCCCAGCGAATGTAGTCGCCCATGCCGGTGTCCTCGACCTTCAGTACCTCGGCGCCGAGGTCGGCGAGCAGCAGCGAGCAGAAGCCGCCGGGCAGCAGCCGGGTCAGGTCGAGGACGCGGACGTCGGCGAGGGGCAGGGCGGGCATGCGGTCACCCCCTGTGCGAATTTAGTCGCGGGCCCTTCGGGCCTCGCTCCGGATGTTCGTGCCCGCCTATGGCGGGCAATAGACAGATTGCATTTCGCGGCCTTCGGCCACATTCGCCCAGGGGGCGACCGCATGCCCGCCCTACACGCTCGAGAAGCTCATCTCCTCGGCAAGTCCCGAACTCAGACCGCAAAAGCTCGTCCTCCGTTGCCGCAGCTCGAACATCAGCCGGAGCGGCTTGAGAGGGAGGAGCCGGTGCCCGTCTGCGGGAATGTCGCGAAGCGGCGATATGCAATCTGATGTCTGCCCGCCATAGGCGGGCAGCGTGTTCCGGAGCCATGCCCGAAGGGCAGGCGACCAAATTCCCGCAGACGGGCACCGGCTCCTCCCCACACTGGCCGCTACGCGGGAGATCGCTCACGCTTCGGCACTCCCAGCAGCTCGCGGGCCTCGGCGACGGTCGCAGCACGGCGGCCGACGTCCTCGGCCATCTGGCGTGCCTTGGCGATCAGGTCGCCGTTGGAGCGTGCCATCTCGCCGTTCGGCAGGTAGAGGTTGTCCTCGACTCCGGCGCGGACGTTACCCCCCAGCACCAGCGCCGCGCCGAGCAGTTTCCACTGGTCGCGCGAGATGCCGATCGTCTGCCACTGGTTGGGGCCTTCGGAGCCGCCCGGGATTTGGTCGGCCATGAAGCCGACATTGCGCGGCGTCGGCCGGATTCCGCCGTTGACTCCCATGACCAGCGAGATCTGCAGGGGCTCGCGCTCCAGCAGGCCCATGTCGATCAGCGGATCGAGGTTGGCGACATGGCCGGCGTCGAAGCACTCGTGCTCGGGCTTGATCCCCAGCTCCCGCATCGCCGTCAGGAACTCGATGATGGTGTCGAAGCTGTTCTCGAAGACCGCCTTGAAGACGAAGTCCTTGCGCCGCGAGGAGTACTTGGCGTAGTTCATCGAGGACATGTTCAGGGCGGCCACGTCTGGCTTCAGCTCGCGCAGGTACTCGATCCGCTTCTCGATCGGGATGCCGATCGCCCCGGTCGAGTAGTTGACGATCACGTCGCCGACCTCGGCCAGGATCGCCTCGGTGATCGCCCGGAAGTCCTCGACCTCGTAAGAGGGGGTGCCGTCCGGCTGCCGGGCGTGGATGTGGATCTGCGAGGCACCCTCGTTGACCGCCCGCCGCGCCTCGGCCGCGTACTCCTCCGGCGTATAAGGGATCGCCGGGCACTGGTCGCGGTTGGCGATCACGCCCGAGATCGAGCAAGAGATGACGACAGGATCGTTGAATTGACTCATCGCAAACCTCCCCAGGACGTGAAAACCAAGCAGGTCGGGGGATGCAGGGAGGACGACGAGGGGAGCGCACTTAGGTGCGTGACCCGAGGAGGACGACCGAAGACCCCGAGATGCGCCGGTTTGCAGCGTCCTGGGCTCATACCGGCATCACCCCGTGCCGTTTCTTCGGCTTCTCTACGTGCTTGTTGCGGGCCATGCGCAGCGCCTTGACGATCGTCGGGCGGGTCTCGCGCGGGTCGATGATGTCGTCGATCACCGCGTTGCCGGCGGCGATGTAGGGGTCGATCTGCTCGCGAACCGCGTTCAACATCGCCTCGCGGGTCGCCTCCGGGTCCTCGGAAGCCTCGATCGCCGAGCGGCCGATGATGTTGACCGCGCCCTCGGCGCCCATCACCGAAATCTCCGCCCCCGGCCAGGCGACGATCAGATCGGGCTCGTAGGCCTTGCCGCACATCACGTAGTAGCCGGCGCCGTAGGCCTTGCGGACGATCACCGTCACCTTCGGCACCGTGGCGCGGCTGACTGCGTAGAGCATCTTTGCCCCGTGGCGAATGATCCCGGCGTGCTCGACCTTCGCCCCGACCATGAAGCCGGGGACGTCCTGGAGGAAGACGAGCGGGATGTTGAAGGCGTCGCAGAGGTTGATGAAGCGCGCCGCCTTGTCGGCCGAGTCGTTGTCGAGGATGCCGGCCAGCTGCTTGGGCTGGTTGGCGACGATCCCCACGGGCTGACCGCCGAAGCGGGCGAAGCAGGTGATCAGGTTCTTGGCGAACTTCGGCTTCAGATCGAACCACTCGCCGTCGTCGACGATCTCGCCGATCACGTCGTACATGTCGTATGGCTGGCGCGAGGACTCGGGGACGATCTCCAGCAGCTTCTCCGACATGCGGTCGTCGGGATCGGCGGTCTCGATAACGGCCGGCTTGTGCTCGCAGTTGGCCGGGAAGTAGGAGAGGTATTTCTTGACGGCCTCGATGCACTCCGGGTCGTCCTTGACCTCGAGGTCTCCCACCCCCGATTTGCGGCAGTGGACCTTGGCACCGCCGAGCTCCTCCATCGTGATGTCCTCGCCGGTCACAGCTTTGGTCAGGTGCGGGCCGGCCAGCGCCATCGCGCCCTGGCCGGAGACCATCGGCACGAAATCCGCCAGCGCCGGGATGTAGGCGGTGCCGGCCGCGCAGGGGCCCATCATCGCGGCGACCATCGGGATCACGCCCGACATTTCGACCTCCTCGCGGAAGAGGAAGCCGGAGCCGGCGAAGAGTGAGCCCGATGCCTCCTGGATGCGGGCGCCGGCCGAGTCGAGCAGCCAGACGAACGGCATTCGCTTGGAGAGCGCCATCTCGCGCAGGCGGGTCACCTTCAGCTCGCCGGTCATCCCCATCGAGCCGGCCATCACGGTGAAGTCGTAGGCGGCGATGCAGGTGGGGCGACCATCGACGTCGCCCCAGCCGGTGATCACGCCGTCGGCCGCCGCCTCCACCCCGTCCATCGCCCGCTGGGCGAAGTGGGGCCGGCCGTGGATTCCCATCTCGACGAAGGTCCCCTCGTTGACCAGCAGGTCGATCCGCTCGCGGGCGGTCAGCTTGCCGCGCCCGTGCTGCTTGGCGATCTTCTCCTCGCCGCCGCCGAGTTTCGCCTTCTCGCGCCGCTGGTGCAGCTGGTCAGTTAGCTCGTCCAGAGGCGCGGTGCCAGGAAGGAGGTTCTTCGCCTGCTCCTCGGCCTGCCGTTCCTGCTGGTGTTCCTCGGTGCTCGCCATTGCCTACCTTCCCTTCCACTGCGGCTCGCGCTTCTCGAAGAAGGCGCTGACGCCCTCGACTATGTCCTCGGTCGAGAAGGTGAGCGAGAGCTGCGAGCGCAGGTACTCGAGTGCGTCGTTGACCGCCATGTCCTGCTGGCGGTACATCGCGTCGTGGCCGAGCCGCATCAGTACCGGGCTCTTGGAGGCCAGCTTGCCGGCCCACTCGGCGACCGCGGCGTCGAACTCGGCGGCCGGGACGACCTTGTTGGCAAGCCCGTACTCGACCGCTTCCTCGGCACTCAGCCGCTCGCCTAGCAGCATCATCTCGTTGACCTTCTTGCGCGGGACGTTGCGGTAGATGATCGCCATGATCATGTAGGGGAAGGCGCCGACGTTGATCTCCGGCGTGCCGAAGGTGGCGCCCTCTTTCGCGATCAGCAGGTCGCAGGAGAGGGCAAGGCCCATTCCCCCCGCCAGCACGTGCCCGTTGGCTGCGCAGAGCGACGGCTTACCGAGCCGCGGCATCAGCCGGAAGAACTCCAGGAAGAGGTCGGTGGCGAAGTGTTTGGCGACAAGCGGCGCGTCGACTGCGAAGCCGCCGAGGTCGGCGCCCGCGCAGAACGCCTTGTCGCCGGCGCCGGTGAGGACGACTGCGCGCGCCTCCTCGTCGTCACGCGCCGTCTTCATCGCATCGACCAGCTCGGTCAGCATCTGCCCCGAGAGCATGTTGCGCTTCTCCGGGTTGTTCAGGGTCACCGTGGCGACTCCATCGGCGACCTCGTACTTGACGACTTCGTAGCTGTCCGCGTTCATCGGCGTCGGCGCTCCATGGCCGGGACCATAGCCGACTCTGTCGAAAGTAGGAAGTGCTACTGTCCACCGGTACTTGGCGGTCAGAACCGCCCCGCGCAGCGACCCAGCGACCCGAGGAGAGACCCATGGCGACCGCGACGACCAACGGCTCGAAAGTCATCAAGCCCGACCACGAGTCGGGCGGCAAGCACTTCATCTTCAGCCAGGAGCACGAAGACCTGCGCGAGTCGATCCAGGCCTGGGTCAAGAAAGAGCTGTGGCCCCACCGCAACGAGTGGGAGGACACCTACTGGCCGACCGAGAAGATGAAGCGAGCCGGCGAGCTGGGCTTCCTCGGCCTCTGCTTCCCCGAGGAGTACGGCGGCCAGGGCGGCGACTACTACTACTCGCTGGTCCGCGCCGAGTGCATGAGCTACTCCGGCTCCGGCGGGACCAACATGGGCTTCGCCGTGCAGAGCGACATGGTCCTGCCGCCGATCCACCTGCTTGGCAGCGAGGAGCAGAAACAGCGCTACCTGGTGCCCGGGATCAAGGGCGAGAAGGTCGGCTGCCTCGGGATCACCGAGCCCGGCGCCGGTTCTGACGTCGCCGGCATCCGCACCACGGCGATCCGCGACGGCGACGAGTACGTGATCAACGGCTCCAAGACCTTCATCACCAACGGCCCCCGCGCCGACTTCATTGTCCTCGTCGCCAAGACCGATCCCGAGGAGCGGCATGCCGGCATCACCCTCTTCGTCATCGACCTGCGCGACGAGAACGGCGAGAAGGTGCCGGGCTTCAGCGTCTCCGCCGAGCTGGAGAAGATGGGCATGCACGCCTCCGACACCGGCGAGCTGGCCTTCGAAGACGTCCGCGTCCCGGCCGACTCGGTGCTGGGCGAGGTCGGCAAAGGCTTCTACCACATCGCCTGGGAGCTCCAGGGCGAGCGTCTCGTCGCAGCCGCCGGATCCCACGCCGGCTGCGAGCGGATGATCGAGAAGACCCTCGAGTACGCGAAGGAACGGGAAGCCTTCGGCCGTCCGATCGGCAAGTTCCAGGCGATCCGCCACAAGTTCGCCGAGATGGCGACCAAGACCGAGGCGGCGAAGCAGTTCACCTACGCGACCGCCTGGCGCTTCGCCAACGGCGAGTACCCCGTGCGCGAGATCACGATGGCCAAGCTCTTCGCCTCGCGGGTCGGCTGCGAGGTCGCCGACGAGTGCATCCAGATCCTCGGCGGCTACGGCTACATGAAGGAGTACGAGATCGAGCGCGCCTACCGCGACGTTCGCCTCAACCGGATCGGCGCCGGCACCGACGAGGTCATGCTCGACGTGATCGGCCGCAGCTACGGGCTGTAGGAAAGGGTCGAGTCCGTCCCCCGTGTCGCACGTGGACCACATCCGCTCCTACTACGCGGCGCTGAACACGGGCGATGCCGAGGCAGTCGCCTCTCACTTCACCGAGGACGCGGTCCATTACTACACGCGGCTCGGGCCGCACGATGGCGCCGAGACGATCGGCAGCTATGCCGCCCTGGCTGTGGAGAGCATCGACGGGCAGTGGTACGTCGAGAACGCGATCGAGCAGGGCGACCAGGTCACCATCGAGTGGACGATGACCTGGCGCCATCCAGAGAGCGGCGAGCGACGGCTCGACCGTGGCACCGAGTGGTTCCTCATCCGCGACGGCAAGATCGCCGAGGTGCGCGCCTACCACCACGGCGGCAAGAAGAACCCGCAGGGTGACCTGCTGGGCTTCGACCACAAGGGGCGCGGCTACACGATGCTCGAGAAATGGAAGGCGCCGACCGGCCGCACTCGCAGCGGCGCGGGTGACGGTGCAGAGAACGTGCGAGGGGTCGAGGCTTGACGGTCGTCAAGGACAGTGGGCAGCGCGCCACCCTGCCGCCCTTCAACGAGGAGCACGAGGAGCTTCGCGAGACGGTGAGCCGCTTCGTCGCCAGGGAGATCGCGCCCAACGTCAACGAGTGGGAGGCGGCGCGCGAATTCCCCCGCGAGCTGTATGGGCGCTGCGCCGAGGTCGGCTTCCTGGGCCTCAAGTTCCCCGAGGAGTACGGCGGCCAGGGCGGCACCCACCTGCACGACGCGGTATGGGTCGAGGAGCTGGCCCGCTCGGGCGGCTCGGGCGGCGTCGCCGCCGGCCTCAATGCCCACACCTCGATCGCGCTGCCGCCGATCTTCAACTTCGGCACCGAGGAGCAGAGGCAGCGCTGGCTGGTGCCCGGGATCGCCGGCGAGAAGATCGGCGCGCTGGGGATCACCGAGCCGGGCGCCGGCTCCGACGTCGCCGGCATCTCCACCTTCGCCAAGCGGGTCGACGGCGGCTACGTCGTCAACGGCTCGAAGACCTTCATCACCAACGGCGTCCGCGCCGACTTCCTCGTCTGCGCCTGCAAGACGACCCAGGAGGGCAGCCACCACGGCATCTCCTTCCTCGTCCTCGAGCGCGAGATGCCCGGCTACGAGGTGGCGCAGAAGCTGGAGAAGATGGGCTGGCACTCCTCCGACACGGGGGAGCTCGCTTTCACCGATGTAGAGGTCCCGGCCGAGAACTTGCTCGGGGTGGAGAACGAGGGCTTCAAGCAGATCATGGCCAACTTCGCCTGGGAGCGGCTGCTGATGGCGATCGGCGCGGTCGGCGCGATGCAGCGCCTGATCGAGATCAGCGTCTCCTACGCCCTCGACCGCGAAGCCTTCGGCCGCCCGATCGGCAAGTTCCAGGCGATCCGCCACCAGGTGGCGGAGATGGCGACCAAGGCCGAGGCCGCCCGCGCCCTCACCTACAACTCCCTGCGCCTCTTTCACGAGGGTCACGACTGCATCCGCGAGGTCACGATGGCCAAGCTCGTAACCCAGCGCGCCGTCCTGGAGATAGCCGACCAATCCCTACAGATCCACGGCGGCTACGGCTACATGCGTGAGTACGGCATAGAGCGAGCCGTCCGCGACGCCCGCCTAGGCCCAATAGGCGGCGGCACCGACGAGATCATGAAGGAGATCCTCGGCAAGCAGATGGGGTTGTAGGGATTAGCAGGGGTTTCCTGCGAATCCTCCGCCTCGTCTGAGGCAGGCGGACACGATTCGGACACATCGCGCCGCGCCTGCTCGATCTGATCCTCGGCAGACACGCGCTCGGCGATGTCGAACTCATCGAAGACGTGTGCGTAGACGTCGAGCGTCATGGTCGGCGAGTGCCCGGCCTGCCGCGCGACCTCGACCACGCTGCGGCCTTCGTGGATCAGGAGCGAAACGAAGCTGTGGCGCAGGTCGTACGGGCGAGCCCCCTCCAAGCCGACGGCGCGACAGGCGGGTGCCCAGGCGTCACGGTGCCAGGTCTGCCAGGCCGGGTCGTTCCAGACGCCGCCTGAGCCGTTCGGGAACAGGAGCGCGCCATCGTCGGCCTGGTCAAGCGAGCGCCGCCACCCGGATAGGTCGTCGGCCAGCGGGGCCAGCAGGCGAACCGTCCGCGCCTGACCGGTCTTGGTCGTCTTGACGCCGCCCTGGCCGTCAGCGGCCTTCTCGACCAACAGCGTCCGCTCGCGCACATCGCCCCAGCGCAGCGCAAGCGCCTCCTGGGGGCGCAGCCCGGCGTAGGCGAGCAATCCGGACCAGCGCCGCATCCCGAGCGCCGTGCTTGCGCCTCTTGGCGGCGACAGCGCGCAGCTGCTCCACGGTAAGCGGCGACAGCGGTCGCACCTCTCGCTGCCTTCGGACCTTCGGCTTCTGCACTGCCTTGACCGGGTTGTGGCCGATCCGCCGCCACTCGACCGCTCGCCGCAGCACGCCCTGGAGAAGCGCAAGCGCCCGGTAGATGGTCGGCTGCCCCACCCCATCGGCTTCCAGCTCGGCCCGGAAGCGCTCGACAACCTCCGGCGTGATCGCGCTGAGGCGCATCGAGCCGAGCCGCGGCAAGACGTGTCGATCCCAAAGGCCCGCGTAGCTGCGAAGAGTGCGCGCCGCAAGGTTGGGAACCGCGTAGAGCTTCCACCACTCCTGCGCGAAGTCGGTGAGCGTTTCCCGCCCGCCCGTAAGCAAGTCCAGGTCACCGGTGCGCTTGCGCCGCACGACCTCGGCATCGAAGGCATCCGCGTCGCGCTTGCGGCCGACCACTTTCGAGCGAGCCCGCCCCTGCTCGTCGCGCCAGCGCACCCGCCAAACGGCCCCGCCCTTCCGCTCAACCCGTTCGACGCTCATCCACCCCGCCTAGCCTTCCGCGCTCTCATCGAGCAGGACGCGCAGGCTGCCCTGCGCCCCAGCGGTTCGACCCCGAGATCGCCGAGGTGTTGACGGATCTGCTCCCCGCGTTTCCTCGGCGATCCACCGCTCCAGCTCTGCCGGATGCACGCGAAGCCGATGACAGAGTCGCGCCGCCCGCAGCTCTCCCCGAGCAATCGCCCGGTAGACCGCCCGACGCGAAAGCCCGCAAGCGCGGGCAACGTCCTCCGGCGACAACATGGGCTCGATCTCGATGTGGTTCTCGTCGCGCATTTCCTCTGCACCCCACCTGTCCATTGAGAGCGCCAAATGCATCGGCTCGGACACGAAATCGACCGACCGCCAGCGAGATCGCCGCGCGGCCATACAGGCGGCCGCCGCACGGCGAAGCCGTGCCAAAATCGGCCGCCAGCCGTCCGGCGAAAAAGAGCCGCCCCAGGCGTCAAACCGGAGGGTTCCCAGTGTGTCGTGCTGTTGAGTGCGGGTTACAGGGACGCTTTGAGAGGTCCACGGCAGGCTCTCGGGTGCCTTGGTCGAGTCTTGCTCTGATGCTTTTCTGGTTTGAACTTGGGCTGGGCGATCTGGATTGCTTCTGCTTGGTTGCTGCTGATGGTTTCTGGCATCGCCTCTCATTGCCTCGCCTCGGGCCGAGGCGGGAGCGTGAACGCTCCGGCCTGAGTGCTGCCGGCCTTCCAGACGATCCCGTCCAGCAGATCGCAAGGCGAGACTTCCAGGGCACCGGCGAGTTTGATCAGCGTGTCGATTCGGGGCACGCGAGTTCCCCGCTCCAGCAAGCTGATCTCCGTGCGATGGAGAGAGGCGCGGATGCCAAGCTCCTCCTGGCTGAGACTGGCTCGTTCTCGCGTATGGACGAGATTTGCAGCGAAACGTCGAGCCACCTCCATGGTCATTTGTCTCTCCACAGCCGCTCGAAATAGACCGCGGAGCGCGTCGGCATGACGAGGACTCCATTACTGCGCAGAAGGCCGACGGCCGTGAGGTCCCGCACGGCACGGGCGAGCGCATCGCCTTCCGCGAAGTCCTCGGGGTCCTCACAGACCTCGGCGGCAAGCTCGGGGAACGTGAGGTGGATCGGATGCAGCGAGAGGACGTGCCGTAGAACGGCGCGCTCGGTCCGTTCGTCTTCTTGGGCTGGGGTAAGCGGATCGCCTGAGCCGCGATCCGTAGGCTGGGAACAGGACATGGGAGCTGAACCCCCTGCGTCTCAGGCGGCCCGTCGTGTTTGCGCACGGCGGGTCGCCGCTTCTTGGAGCCGGCAGGTCGATACCGTTCCCGCTGCGGCCGGCCTGGTGAGAGCTATGCCGGTCGCCACGGGGCCGGTGTTCACGCACGCGGCCCCACTTATGTCCCGCAGAGCCTAGCAAAGCCTGCGTACATGTTTGTAGAGCGATGTATGCAGCAGCCTTTAGCGCTGACGCTTCTGAGAACGTGCAGCCGATGCGCCGCTCAGAGCGACCTCAACCTGCCCTTGGCGAGGCCGTTCGCCAGCTTCGTGAGAAGCGCGGCGCAACCCAGGAGGCCATCGCCCGCGACGCCGGCATCACGACCGCCACCCTCTCCCTGATCGAGCGCGGCCAGGCCAACCCGACCTGGGACACCATGAAGAAGATCGCCGCCTCTCTCGGCTCCTCCATGGGAGAGCTAGGCAAGCTCACTGATGGCCTCGAGAACTGAGCGGACCGCTGGTGGGAGTACGAGCGGGTAGGCCAGATTTGGGAAAGGAGGCGGAATCATTTGGTTCCGCCGCGACATCGGTCAAGATACGTATGGGATTTCGATGGATGAGAAAACTTTCAAAGAACTAGCCGGCCGCTTGAAAAAGGCGAGCGTTGTGATCGAGAAGCTCGACCCGGTTATCCGAGAGGACGCGTGGAAGATGTTGCGCCCATTTGTCAGACCCGACGCGAAGGATTCAGGGTCGATCCGCTCGGAGAACGGAGGCGCTGGCGGCGAAGGACCTCCGCCGCCGGATTCGAGCGAGGACGACTTGATCGAGAAGTTCGAGAGCGAGAAAGAGGCGGAGAACCTTTATCTGACCCTCGCCATTCTCTACAAGCGTCATGGAAAGGGGCCATTCTCTCTGGACGTGATCCGCGCCGCAGGGACGTCACTCAATCTTTCGCTGCCTGAGCGGCCCGACACGACCCTAAGGAACAGCACGAGAAAAGTCGTGCGTAAACAGGGGAACGGCTACAAGGTTCAGCCTGGTGGCGAAAAGTGGCTCAAAGAGAAATATGGAGTCGCTAAGGGCAAGCAGCCTATCTCGGATGACTAGTGACGCTTGCGGAGTTCTTGCATCCGACGCGGCGTAGCTCGAAGCGAGAGCAGATTCTTGCCACGCTCTTTTACTTCAAACATCATGCTGGCCGAGATGACGCGACTGTCCGCGAAATTCGAGAGGGCTTGGTCCAAGCGAATATCCCTCGCTCTCGCAAAGCAAACTTGAGCGACGCCTTGGCTGGTGCAATCCCGCTTGTAGACAAATTGGGCGGTGGGCATTGGCGGATCACCAAAAGCGGTGAAGATCATGTCCGCGAGGAGCTGGCCCTTCCGGACGAACTGCCGCAAGTTCAAGAGGACGTAAGCACGCTGCTGCATTTGTCCCGCTCACTCGCCGACGAAACGGTGCAAGAGTATGTAGATGAGGCAATTAAATGCCTTCAGGCCGGAGCCAGACGTGCTGCCGTCGTATTCCTATGGAGCGGCGCGGTTCATGAGATGCGTGAGCGCGTATGGAACAACGGCAAGCGACAGATTGAGGAAGCCCTTCAGCAGCGGAATCCGAAGGCTCGATTCCGACGGAAGGACGACTTTTCAGTCGTGAAGGACAGCGCCCTCATTGAGCTCACCGGCGATTTTTCGATTTTCGACAAGTCGCAGAGGAAGCGATTGGCTGAGGGTCTCGACCTCCGAAACGATTGTGGGCATCCGGTGAAGTATCGGCCTCGTGAGAAGAAGGTATCGAGCTTCATCGAGGACGTTCTGCAGGTGGTGTTTGACGCAACCTGAGGGAACTTGCTTGACAGAGAAACGAGGCGGGGCCGGCGTTTAGCCGGACCCGTTGGTCCTCTGGCCGAGCCTCGTGACGTCGCTCGCCTGGCCCTCGCGGAGACGACGCTTAACGCGCTTGGCGTACTCCTCCGGGGAAATCTCCTCCCGGAGCAGGCGGAGATACTCCTCGGAGGGGCCGGTGGGTACTGCGCCGCCGTTCGTTGCCATTGTCCTTCGCCTTTCCGTTCCTGGTCTCGCCATAAGGACCTCCAGAGTCTAGTGCTCGCCCCCGTCGTCATCTGATGTCGGCCTCGCCAAGCTCCAGACGACGCCGATTATCGAGCCGAGAACGTCGATGTACATCAGCTCTGATGGGAGAAACGCGTGCTTCTTCGTAGACAGAACGCTCAAGATCGCGACGATCTCGCTCCCCACCCGCACCGGCGCGCATGCCAGAGAGCCATACTCCCGGCCGGGGCGTGCCTGCGGATGGGGTGTCCACCGCGGGTCTGCCTCGACGTCGTTCGTCCATAGCATCTCGCCGCCGACGAGCACGTGACCAGCGAAGGAACCTGTAGTCGGAAGCTCGAACTTTTGGCGGGCCTCCAGCGAATGTCCAGCCTCGAACAACATCGAGAAGCGGCCGCCTTCAGGCAGGAGCACCGAGAGCCGGATCTCCTCTCCTTTGCGCTTGGGCGCCACGAGCCACTGTCGGGCGGGAACGAGAATCCCCCGCTCGATGAATGCCTCGGCGCTGACGCCGGGGATATCGCCGGTGACGATCTTCTGGAGCGCTTCGAGAATCTCGCGGACATGGTCAACGTAGAACGGCTCAAGGTTCTCTCCGGCCTCCGCGATCCTGCCGGCAATGAATGCGACTGGGAGGAAAATAGCCACGGCGATAAGAACCCAAAGGGGAACTGGCGCATCGAGGATGCCGGTAGCGAGAGATAGCAGCGTGATGACGCCACCGACAATCAGAGCCAGGATCACACCCCGGGCGATCTCACTAGGCGATGGAAGCACGGACGGCATGACCGGTGATCCTAGTCCTGGGCTCGGCGTTCACCAGAGGCTGCCAACCTCAGATGCAGACACAATCCGGACACATCAGCCGGGTCGCCTGCGATCACGCCCGATCATCCGTCTCGCCCTCAAACAAGCTCATTTGCGGGGAGTCCTCGTCCTCGGATGATCCGGCGTGCCCTCCCGTGCCATGCTCGGGGCTCATGAAGGAGATCCTCGGCAAGCAGATGGGGTTGTAGGGATTAGCGGGTGTTCGCACGCGGCCATCAACCAGCCCTCGGCGACGCCGTCCGCCTGCTCCGCGAGAAGCGCGGCATGACCCAGGAAGCCGTAGCCCAGGCCGCCGGCATCACGACCGCCACCCACTCCCTGATCGAGCGGGGCCTAGCCAAGCCAACCTGGGACACCGTCAAGAAGATCGCCGCCGCCCTTGGCTCGTCGATGGGCGAGCCAGGCAAGCTCACTGACGACAAGCTCGACACCGGCTGCGCGCCGACGTCGCGCAGACGGTTACCCGAAAACAGCTACGCGACCTGGACTGTCTTGTGGCCGGCTTCTTCGCGCAGGTTGAACTTCTCCCGTGGCCGACCGGACGGGGTGTAGACGATGACCGTCCCCTTGTCCTGTTCGAGGAGCACCGCTCGCGCCTGGGCAACGGCTTCTTCGAGCCGCGGGTGCGTCGAAAGCACCTTCTTCTCCCTACGGACTTGCCACATCCCCGAAGGCGAATCCTTCACAACGTCGAATTCGGTAGCCATGCGTTCCTTTCGTCGTTGTACAGAAAGTTTAGTTCCTGTGGCGGCGTCTGAAGGGCTTGCAAGAGACGACGTTCTACTGTGCGAGTTGAGCATTTCCGGGCTCGAAGAACCGCGCGTACAGTTTCCGCACCTGACCCTCCGTAAGCCCGGCGAGATAATCGCAGATCAGCCTGTGCAGGTCACCCTGACTGTCTTCGGCCGAACGCAGCTGAGGCCGCATTCTCCGCGGAAAGAGCAGGAAGCGGTCACGGGGAGGTTCGCGTAGACAGCTGTCGTACAGCGCTTGGAAGAGCCGGTCGAGGATCTCGTGTCCCTTGAAGAAGACGCCAGCCGTGATCTCGCTGCGCAGCAGGTACTCGACCGTGATCGCCTTCAGCACCTGGTTGCGCACCCGCATCTCTTTCGGAATCTCCAGCCTGTAGTCGAAGAGGGTCTCTCCCGGACCGATCGCAACCACGTCGCCGGCGAGGACGAACTCGTTGATGAAGCCCCGCGAGAGCTCGCGGACGACGTCCAAGGGAATCTCAGGCGCCCACTTCGCGAGCGCGTTGTAGAGCTCGCCGAGGATCTCGGTCACTTCCTCCTCGCTTGGGACTTCCTCATCGACCCAGACCCTTGGCGCGTCGGCGATGCTTCTGTAGACGGTCTCGACAAACTGGTCCGACTTCCAGGTCGCGGGCAGCAGCAGGCCGCTGGCGATCCCGTCCTCGAGGTCGTGAACCGAGTAGGCGATGTCGTCCGCCCAGTCCATCAGCTGGCAGGGCAGCGTGCGCGGCGGCCGGTCCACCGGCTTCTGCAGCAGTCCTTGGTCAGTACCGTCGTAGAGCCACTTCACCATCTCGGGTCCAGTGTCGTCGGCGTAGAGGAACTTCCCCGCCTTCGTGTCCCCGTTGCGCTCGTAGGGGTACTTGAGCAGTGCCAGCAGCGTTGCCCTGCAGAGGTCGAGACCGAGGTAGTCCCAGTGCTTGGGCTCGATCCTGGTGACAATGCGGAAAGTCTGCGCGTTGCCCTCGAAGCCGCCATGGTCCTTCATCCGCGCGTTGAGCGTTTCCTCTCCGGTATGGCCAAACGGAGGGTGGCCAAGGTCGTGCGCCAGGCAGGACGCCTCCACCAGGCTCATGGGCACTCCGAAGCGGCCAGCAAGGCCGCGGCCGATCTGCGAGACCTCGATTGAGTGGGTGATCCGGGTGCGCAGGAAGTCAGCTGCGTGGGGCTCGAAGATTTGCGTCTTGCCCTGCAGGCTCCTGAAGGCAGCCGAGTGAATGATACGGGCACGGTCGCGCTCGAACGGGCTGCGCGAATCCTTGTCGTCCTGCGCCGGCTCGTCGATGTTGTAGCGGGCAGTTTCCCGCTCGGAGAAGAAGTCGAACTCCTCAAGTCCCCCCACGCTTGAATCCATATCACCTGGAGAGCGCCTTGGGCGTTCCCTTGCGGAAATAGGACGATGCCGGGAATCGACGACAGATGTCGAATTGGAACGCGCACACGCTTCCCGCGGTCTGGAGCGGGTAATAAGCGAAGGAGCGATCATGCCTGAAAGCCGGCAGAACATCTCGATTACGGCGCCCCTGGTGATACGGCGCGCCGATTTCTTCGCCGCGCTCGCCTCCCCTCAGGTGCAATCGACCCTCGCCCACGCGCGGGCGATCCTTGCTGCGGAGCGCTTCCCCCCACGAAACGGTCGCCGTGCCCGCGGGGGTTTCTCGCGACCCTAGACGGGCGGCTCGCGGATCGGATACCAGAGGCGCGGCGGGGCGCCGGCTGGCTGATCCTCCGGTGCTGCACGCTCGAAGTGGAAGCGCCGCATCCAGAGTTTCTCGGCTGTTTCGTCGTCGTGGGGGGTGACGACCATAGCCGTGGCCTCTTCGTCCATGCCGATCGAGACCGCGTACTCGAAGAGCTGGGTACCGAAGCCGACCGGGCTGTTGGAGCTGCGTGCGATCCACGAGACGTCGACGGCGATCTCCAGCTTGTCGGTGGGAACATCCCCGTCGGAGTCCGGAGCGAACCTGAACGGTATGAAGCCGAGCACACAGAAGGCGAGCAGCTCGTTGCGGGGAGTGAGATCGAGCACGGTGAGCAGCGGCAGTTCGGGCGAGCGCAGCTGACAGCGGAGCCAGCTGAGCGCGTCCTTGGCGGCATCGAAGGGCAATGGCTTAAACTTCTCGATCGCGGCAACGAGAGTCGGGTCAAGATCGCGTGTCAGGGTGCCGGCGGGAAGTCGGACCTTGAAGGTCTCCACGGCCTCCATAGCGCTGCTGCCACTCACTGTGATCCCTCTCTCGCCCATGCTCGCCTTCCTGCCCCGATTCTCGAATTCCGCCGCCGGCCTGCGAGCACTTGCGCATCGCTGACTGGATGTGAAGAAAACTCAGCTGATCTTTACTCAGCCGTCCCTTTGCAAACGACCGCCGTTTACAAGTCTAGCCGATCGAGTGTCGGCAACGGTACGCCTGTGCGAGGACCAAGGTACGCCGAAGAATCGACTGGGCGGTGCTCGGCTGCGGTCAGCCGGCGAGGCCTTGTCGGCGGCGGAGGCATTGCGCGTGCGCTTCGCTGTTCATCACCTGCACACCGGGATGGTCGAGGTTCGAGACAAAGGACGAGATCGGGATGTTCATGGACCCCGAGCGCCGTTGCAGGGCCTCCTGCGGCGACGCATAGACCTCGCTCCTCCCAGAGGGCTTGTCCAAAATCGTCATCTGGCTGACTCCTTCGATTCGATTGACATGTGCCTGATTTCCGAATCGTCGGAGGCACCGCTCCGACCCGGTGCGCAAGATAACAGACCGTTCCCATGTAGTTTTCTGAGACGCCCTGTCTACGCTCGATGGGCCTGGTTGGGGAAGTCTGGACGGGGAGGTGGGGACGACGCCTTCGCTAGCCGAGCTCGCTGACCTCTATGGGACCGACAGGAGCCCGGTCAGCCCCAGCCCAACTACCCGACGGGAATTCCGGCGGGTTTCGTCCCGCAGGGAATGGCTTGAGCCGCTTCGCGGCTAGCCGGTGGGGAGCGTAGGATCGTCGGGAGGCAGGCCCGACGAAAGGAGATCCGATGCTCTGTGCATTGACCGTTCGCAAGCTGAAGCCCGGCTCGATGGAAGACTTCAAACGGGCGTTCGTTCCGCAGGACACCTCGAATGTCCCCTCGGGCTGGAAGAAGTTCTACGCGCTGCAGAACGTCAACAACGAGAACGAGGTGATCACCTTCGGCCTCTTCGACGGCACGCTCGAGGAGCTGCGGGCCGGGCAGCAAGGCGGCGAATACGACGAGCGGCGGGCGGCGGGCGACGAGTTCGTCGAATCGGTCGGCGCCGACGGCGTCTTCGATGTCGTCGAGGAACGCTCGATGGACTGAGGGGGCGAGCGATGAAGCAGCGGGTCAGCCTGATCACGCTGGGCGTCGCCGACCTCGGGCGGGCGCGGCGGTTCTACGAGGGGCTCGGCTGGAAGACCAATGCCGGGCCGGAGGAC
The DNA here is from genome assembly GCA_963844395.1 of uncultured Solirubrobacterales bacterium. Taxonomy (GTDB): domain Bacteria; phylum Actinomycetota; class Thermoleophilia; order Solirubrobacterales; family 70-9; genus VRUE01. Next base: position 914,289 of record CAWJNX010000001.1, read on the forward strand.
GAAGTCGTCTTCTTCCAAGCGGGCGACATGGTGTTCGCGCTCTGGGGCCGCGAACGGCTGGCCGAGGACAGCTGCGTCGAGGACGGCGGCGGGTGGGGTGGCGTGACCCTTGCGGTCAACGTCGCCTCCCCCGCGGAGGTCGACGAGATCACCGAGGAGGCGCGGAAGGCGGGAGCGACGATCGGGCGGGAGCCGGCGCAAACGTTCTGGGGCGGTTACAGCTCGCTCTTCATCGACCCCGACGGGCATCCGTGGGAGGTCGCTCACAATCCGCGCTGGACGATCGCCGAGGACGGCGGCGTCCGTCTTCCCCCCAGATGAAGCGATCCGAGCGCTCCGACGATGTCTGGCTTTAGCCCGAGGTTCAGGGCGGCCAGGCAGAGCAGCCCAAGCCGAACAAATGGGTGCCCCGACCGTTCATGGGAGGCCGAACGGCCGGAAGCACCCTCGTACAACAACGGGCCCCGTCGCGGAATGTCAGATCCAAATTCCTGATCCGGTAGGTCCGTCGTACGATCCGAGCCATGATCTACCTGCTGCGGCACGGTGAGGCCGAGCGAGGCGACGGCGACGATGCGGCACGACGCCTGACGCCGAAGGGCGAGCGGCAGTCGGAGGCGGCCGGGCAGGCCTTGGCCGTGCTCGGCACCCAGATCGACGCCTGCCTGACCAGCCCCAAGGTGAGAGCGGCGGACACGGCCCGGCTCGCCTGTGAGGCATTGGCGATCGAGCCGGAGATCGCGACCGAGCTGGCCGAGGGAGGCTTCGACTCGCTGGTGCTAGCCGCCGGCCGCGGCGACACGATGCTGGTCGGACACGAGCCCGACTTCTCGAGCGAGGTGGCGCGACTCACCGGGTCCAGGGCGAAGCTGCGCAAGGGCGGGCTGGCGATCGTCGATGGTGAGACGCTGCTCGCCCTGCTGCGACCGGGGGACCTCGCCGCAATCGCCGCCGCACCGGCAGAAGTGCGCGAGTGAGCCCGGGGGGCGAGCGGCTCAGGGCCCGCGTTCATCTCAATCTGATCGACAGCTCGCGCCAACTGTTCGAACTCGATCCCGGTGCTGTGGTCGAGGCCGGAGACGGATGGTTTTTCGGCGCCGGTCGCTCACCGCATCCGGCAATCTCCAACGCGGCGTTCCGCACCGATGACGAGCTCGATTCCGAAGAGTTCCTGGAGCGCGCGAGAGCCTTCTTTGAAGGCCTGGGAAGGGGGTTCAGCGTCTGGCTGCGGCACGAGGAGCTCGCCGACCGCGACCTGCTCGCCGCGGCCGAGGCGGCGGGGCTGACGCAGGTTCACGAGATGCCGGAGATGGTGCTCGGCGAGCGGCCCGAAGAGCGACCGCTCCCATCGGGGGTCGAGCTGCGGCGGGTCAGCACGGCCGGCGAGGCGGAGGACTACTGGCGGGTGGCGACCCTCTCCTATGCGAGTCTCGGCTTCCCACCGGGAATCTTCGACTTCTACGAGGATCCCACCGGCCTCCTCGCCGAGAACGCGGCTGCCTTCATCGCGTACCTCGACGAGAGGCCCGTTTCGATCGCGATGACGATCGTCAGCCACGGCGTCGCGGGCATCTACTGGGTGGGAAGCCTCGAGCAGGCTCGCGGCAAGGGGCTGGGATGGGCGCTGACCGCCACCGCCACCAATGCCGGCTTCGATCTCGGCGCGGACGCCGCCTCGCTGCAGGCCTCGGTAATGGGCCGACCGATCTACGCGGCAATGGGCTACGAGGCGATCTATGACTACCGGCTGTTGATGTCAGCCCCACCCGAGGCCGCGGATACCGCCTGAACGGTGGTCGGCGCTTAGGGACGCAGGCGGAAGGGCGGATAGCGATCCGTGACCAGGGCAAAGGCGTAGCCGATCACTCGATTCTGCCAGCGGTAGGTGCCCTCTACGAACTCGAACAGGCCACGCGGGTAGCGGCCGGTGAAGAGAATCGCGAACCAAGCGATGACGACCGCGAAGAACGCCCCGATGAAGAGGAAAAAGAGGACGACGTAATGGGGAATCGCTAACAGCCACTTGACGATCGGCATGCCGCGCCCGAGCTCTGCCTCGACATCCGGATAGGGGAGGTCGAGGTGGACAGACTGACGCTCGTCGGTTGAGGGGTAGCGATCGTCCATCAGCGATATGTAGACGCCGATCCGATTCGTAAAGCGGAGGATTTCGAGGTTCCAGTCGAACCACCAACGCGGATATTTCTTGCGAAAGAGGATCATCAGGCCAGCCGGCAGGGCGACCAGGCCGAGGCCGGCGCCACCCCACAAGCTGGTGTCGAGGTGAACTTCGCTCGACCATGATCCGCCCACGACCAGGGACGCCAGGATCAAGATCGGGATCACGGTGAAGATCCGGAAGAAGGTCGTGAGGCGGTTCAGCGTGCGGTCCGGGTAGTCGACCGCGAACGTGACGGGGTAATCCGAGGGTCCAACCGCTGGATTCGGCGACATCTCCATTTACAGGCTCCTTCTCCTGGGACTGGGGCTTCGGTCTTCGACCGGCAGGCCTCAAGCCCTTCCCGTCACTGACTGGCCGGTCAACCAGGACACCGTCCTTCCCTGTAGCCTCCGCGCCCGACTTCCGAGACCTAGAAGGAGAGCGCAGATAGATGGGACTTCTCGATGGGAAAACGGCGATCGTCACCGGCTCCGCCCGTGGCATTGGACGGGCCACTGCCGAGCTGTTCGTGGCTGAGGGCGCCAAGGTTCTGATCAACGACCTCGACGCCGACATCGCCGAGCAGGCGTCAGGCGAGATCGATGGCGAGACGGCCGTCCACGCCGGCGACCTGACCAAGGAGGGCGCGGCCGACGAGCTCGTCGCCGCCGCGGTCGACGCCTTCGGCAGCGTCGACATCGCCGTCAACAACGCCGGCTACACCTGGGACGGCGTCGCCCACAAGATGAGCGACGAGCAGTTCCAGGCGATGCTCGACATCCACACCGTGGTCCCCTTCCGGGTCGCCCGGGCGCTCGCCCCCCACTGGCGCGAGGCAGCGAAGGCGGAGCGCAATGAGGGCAACGAGGTCTTCCGCAAGCTGATCAACGTCTCCTCGACCTCGGGCACGATGGGCAACGCCGGCCAGGTCAACTACTCGGCCGCGAAGATGGGCGTCGTCGGCCTGACCAAAACCCTCGCCAAGGAGTGGGGGCAGTTCAAGATCAACGTCAACGCCGTCGCCTTCGGCTTCGTCGAAACGCGCCTGACCCAGGCAAAGGAGGCGGGTGAGGAGATGACCTCGCCGGGCGGGGAGAAGATCGAGCTGGGCATCCCCGAGCAGATGCGGGCGATGGCCTCGGCGATCATCCCGATCGGCCGTCCCGCCACGCCCGAGGAGGCGTCGGGCCCGGTGCTGTTCCTCGTCCTCGCCGCTGGCCAACTACATGCACGGCCAGGTCCTCAACGTGACCGGCGGCATGTTCGGGGGGATGTACACCTGAGCTCGACGGCAACAGAGGGCAGGCCGTCGCCCCGCTACCTCGACCTGGCGGACCGGGTCTGGCCTGCCCTCCATCGCTTCATGGGCCTCCACACGCTCGCCTACCGGGCGAGCGGTGGACGGCTCGGCCACACGCTCCCCGGCGTGCCGGGCAAGATGCTGCTGCTCGACCACGTCGGGGCCAAGAGCGGCACGAAGCGCACCTCTCCCCTCCTCTACGTGCCTGACGGCGAGAACGTCTTCATCGTCGCCTCCAAGGGCGGCTTCCCCAAGCACCCCGCCTGGTACCACAACCTGATGGCCAACCCGGACACGACGGTGCAGATCGGCCGTGAGCGGCGACCGGTCCATGCCCGCGTCGCGACGCCGGAGGAGCGGGAGCGCCTCTGGCCGATGGCGGTGCGGGCCTATCGCGGCTACGCCGACTACCAGAAGCGCAGCAAAGGCCGCGAGATCCCGCTGGTCGTGCTCGAGCCGCGCAAGCCTTAGCGCTGCCTGGCGACTTCTTCGCCTATAAGGCGCAAAAGTCGCCAGCCAACGGTCAATTCTTCGGCTTGCGCTCCTCGGCGAGCGGGTCGCCGCCCGCGCCGGCGATCGCTTCGGGTGGCCACGGCCCCGCCCAGTTATCGCGGGCGCCGTCGATCGTGATCGTCGTGCCGGAGAAGAAGTCGCCGGCGGGCGAGGCGAGGTAGGCAACCAGCCACGCCATCTCCTCGGCGCGGCCGGCGCGGCCGACCGGGATCGAGCGCTCCAGGTTGTCGACGACCACCTGCGGATACTTGGTCAGCAGCGTCTCGGTCGCGAACTGGCCGGCGGCCAGGGCGCAGGTCTTGATCCCGAACCGCGCCCACTCCACCGCCAGCGTCCGCATCATGTTCTCGACCGCGGCGCGGGCCGCGCCCGAGTGGACCATCCCCGGCATGCCGTTGTGAGGCGAGAGCGTCACGCTCAGCACCTTGCCGCCGCCCTGGGGAATGAAGGCCTTGGTCGCCGCCGCGTGGGTCATCAGCCAGGTCCCCTGCACGTTCAGCTCGACCACGGTGCGGAAGCCTTTCGGCGTGATCGCCTCGGCCGGGACTGAGGAACTGCCCGCCGGCGTTGTTGACGAGGGTGTCGAGGCGGCCGTGGCGCTCCAGCAGCCCGTCGATCAGCCGCTCTACCGCCTCCTCGTCGCGGATGTCTAGCCGTCTCGTGCTCGAAGGACCCGGGCAGTTCCGCGGCAAGATCGGCGGTCTCGGCCAGCGGCTCCTCGCGGCGGCCGCAGCCGACCACGGCGGCGCCGAGCCTGACCAGCTCCAGCGCCGTCTCCCTGCCGAGGCCGCTGCCGGCGCCGGAGACCAGGCAGACCTGCCCGTCGAGCAGGCCGTCCCTGAAGATGCGCGAATCGCGAGCTCTCAGCCATCGGCCGCAGCCTATAGCTGACCTCGACCCGGGTAATGTGACCGCGGGATGAAGGTTCACGTGGAGGCAAATCCGCTGCACGAGCCGCTTGCCGGCGGCACGCCGGGGGCCACGGTCAGCGTCGAACCGATCGTCGCCGGCCAGGCCAACTGGTCGCGCTCGATGATGGAAAGCCCAGGCGGTCGTTTCCTGACCCTGAAGCTGCTGCGCGCCCTGCTCAGCGGCCAGCCGCAGATGACGGTCCCATGCCCCGCCTTCCTGGTCCGTCACCCGAGCGCCGGTGCGATCCTCGTCGATACTGGGCTGCACCCGTCGATCGCCACCGACGGCGAAGAGAACTTCGGCCGGCTGGGCGCCCGCTTCGGTAAACCGATGCTCGGGGCCGGCGCCGACGTGCCGGCGCAGCTGCGGCAACGCGGCCTCGACCCGGGCGAGATCCCGATCGTCGTCATGACCCACCTCCACATGGACCACAGCTCGGCGATCTCCGAGTTCCCCAACTCGACCTTCGTCGTCAGCGAGGTCGAGTGGAAGGCCGCCACCGCTGGCTCAAGCCCACGCCTCAACGGCTACCGCCGCGCCCACTTCGACTACGCCTTCGACTACCGGACGATCGACTTCGACCGCGGCGGCATCGACTCCTACGCGACCTTCGGGCGCAGCTTCGATCTCTTCGGCGACGGCTCGCTGCGCCTCGCCTACACGCCCGGCCACAGCGCCGGGCACATGTCTGTGGTCGCCCACCTGAAGGAGCGGGACTTCGTGATCGGCGGCGACGCCGTCTACACCGCCGGCCAGCTAGAGGGCACCGCGCCGCTTGCGCCGCGCCCCTATGACGCCCACAACTACCGGCGCTCGCTGCAGGAGCTGAAGCTGTTCAAGCGCGAGTTCCCGGACGCGATCGTCACGCCCGGGCATGATCCGAGCTTCTACGAGAAGCTCGACGCCCGTTACGAGTAACCAGCCCGCCATACATCTCGCGGACCTTGCCGAAGACCTCGGTCGCGACCTCGAGCTGACGCTCCCGGCTCGGCGCCTGCTCGGTCGGGAAAGAGAGCGGCTCGCCGAACTGGACGGTCACCTTGGGGAAGCGGAACCGCTTCCAACGCCGTACGCCGGCGGAGCCGTGGATCGCGACCGGGACGACCGGCGCCCCCGATTCCAGCGCCAGCTGGCCTACCCCGCGTTTCGGCTCGCCCAGCTCGCCGCTGCGCGACCGGCCCCCCTCGGTGTAGATCAGGAGCATTTCGCCCCGGTCGAGGATCGTGAAGGCGGTCTTGAAAGCCTCATCGTCGTTGTGGCCGCGACGAATCGGGAAGACGCCGCCGTGCTTGTAGATGTAGGTCAGGACCGGCGGGCCGAAGAGCTGCGACTTCGCCATAAAGCGGACCTGGCGGCGCAGGTAGACGCCGGTGAAGAAGTGGTCCATCTGGCTGAAGTGATTGGGGGCGAGGATCAGCGATCCCGTCTTCGGCACGTTCTCGACCCCGACAGCGCGGGTCCGGTAGAGCAGCAGGCAGATCGGCGTGACGATCGCCCGCACCAGCGGGTAGGTCCAGCCGACGCCCTTGCGGGCCCTGGCGTGGAACTGGTCGAAGTACTCCGCGGGGCGGTCGTCTTTGTAGACCTGTGGCTTGAGATCGGACATGGCGGAGAGCCGGAAGAGGCCGCTGTGCTGTGCGTACCCCTACCGGTTGGGCGCTACTGCGTCGCGAGGACCGCCGGCCGGATAAGCGCCGGGTCAGACCGCCCAGCCACGCGAGCCCGGTCGAGCGCCCGGTGCCACTCGGCGAGCAGCGATTCGCGATCGTCCTCGCTCATCCGCGGCTCGTAACGGGCGGCCTCGCGCCACATCTCGCGGACTCCCTCGGCACTCCAGCGTCCAGTCGCGATCCCGGCCAGGTAGGCGGCGCCGAGCGCCGTCGTCTCGGCGATCTCGGGCACGACCACCGGGGCGCCGAGGACATCCGCCTGGAACTGCATCAGCCAGCCGTTGACGACCGCGCCGCCGTCGGCCTTCAGCACCTCGAGTGGCTTGCCGGAGGCGGCCTCCTCGGCGCGCACCGCGTCAACCGTCTGGTAGGCGATCGCCTCCAGCGCCGCGCGCGCCAGATGAGCGCGGCCGCTGCCGCGGGTGAGGCCGACGATCGTGCCGCGTGCGTAGGGATCCCAGTGGGGCGAGCCGAGCCCGGTCAGCGCCGGGACGAAGTAGACGCCGTCGTTGCCCTCCAGCGATGCTGCCAGCGCCTCCGTCTCGGCCGCCTCGTCGATTACACCCGAGTCCGTCGCGCAGCCACTGCACGGCGGCGCCGGTGACGAAGATCGACGCCTCGAGTGCGTAGGCCGTCTCCTCCCGCGGCGCGCAGGCGACCGTCGTCAGCAGCCCCTCGCGCGGGCTCGGGGGCATCGCGCGCCGGTGTTGAGAAGGACGAAGCTGCCGGTCCCGTAGGTGTTCTTGCGCCTCGCCGGGCCGCTGGCAGGCCTGGCCGAACAGGGCCGCCTGCTGATCGCCGGCGATCCCCGCCACCGGCACCTCGCCGCCGAACTCGGAGGTCGTGCCGTAGACGTGAGCCGAGGGCAGCGGCTCGGGCAGCCGCGCCGGATCGACGCCGAGCAGATCGCACAGCTCCCCGTCCCAGGCCAAGCGGCGGATGTCGAACAGCATCGTCCGCGAGGCATTCGTGTAGTCGGTCGCGTGACGGCCGGTCAGCTTGAAGACCAGCCAGGAGTCGACCGTGCCGAAGACGGCTCGTTCGGCGCCTTCGACGTTGCGCAACAGCCACTCGATCTTGGTGCCGGAGAAGTAGGGGTCGAGGACAAGGCCGGTCCGCTCTCGCACCAGCTCCTCGTGGCCTTCCGCCCGCAGCTCGTCGCAGCGCTCGGCCGTGCGACGGTCCTGCCAGACCAGCGCCCGATGCAGCGGCTCACCACTCGCCGGATCCCAGGCGACCACGGTCTCGCGCTGGTTGGTGATGCCGATCGCCTCCAGCTCCGCTCCCCGATCCCGGCGTCGGCGAGCGCCTCCGCCCCGACCCGCCGCGTCGTCTCCCAGATCTCGGCCGCGTCGTGCTCGACCCAGCCCGGCCGGGGGAAGTGCTGCTCGAACTCCGAGTAGGCCCGCCCCGTCACCCGGCCCTCGCCGTCGAAGACAAGGCAGGTCGTCCCGGTCGTCCCCTGGTCGATCGCGAGGATCACGGTTGTCCCAGCACGGCAGCGGGTGTACGGTCGATATCGGGCAGGGCCCAGACCCTATGGAAGGAGCCACCATGGCAGCAGCAGAGGTCAAGAACTTCGATTCCCCAGACGAGGTCCGCCAGTTCGAGGGCAAAGGCCAGGCTGAGGTGGTCGAACTCGCCGGCCACCCGGTCGGCAAAGGAACGTTCGAGCCAGGCTGGAAATGGTCGGAGAACGTGAAGCCGATCGCCGGCACCGACTCCTGCCAGGTCGCCCATTTCGCCTATGTGCTGTCCGGCAGCATGCGCGTCTACATGGACGACGGCTCGGAGGTCGAGGTCAACGCCGGCGACGTCATGGCGATCCCACCCGGCCACGATGCCGAAGTTTCCGGCTCCGAACCCTGCGTGATGGTCGACTTCGGGGAGATCGGCGAGTACGCGAAGCGCAGCTGAGGCTCAGCCGGACCGACGACGAGACAAGTAAGCGCGGGCAAAGTCGCTGAGCTGGCGGGCGCGGTGGGCGAAACCGGCAAGGCTGCGCCCGGTGGCGCGGTGGAAGAGGTCGAGCTCGTACTCGCGCAGGCGGTAGCCGGCGCGAACCGCGTTGACGGTCATCCCCATCTCCATCCCGTAGCCGCGGGCGAAAGGCAGCGTCGCCCGCAGCACCTCGATCCGCATCGCGCGCTGGCCTGAGATCGGGGCGGTCGCCTGAAAGCCGCAGAGGCGGCGGATCGCCCAGGCGGCGAAACCGAGCGCGAGGCCGAAGCCGCCGCCGACGCGACGGCTGAACGAAGCGATTGCGAGGTCGCACTCGTCCCGCTCGACCGCCTCGACCAGCGGCACGAGCGCGGCGGCCGAGGTACCGAGGTCGCCGTCGCAGAGCAGCACCAGTCGCGGCGCCGGCTCGGCACTGAGCGCCGCTTCAGCGGCCGCGGTGACGTTTGCCCCCTTGCCGTGCGGGCGGCCGCGGCTGACGACCTGGGCGCCCGCCGCGAGCGCGACCTCAGCCGTGCCGTCGGCCGAAGCGTCGTCGGCAACCCAGAGCGCCGCCTCGGGCAGCGCCCGGCGCAGCGCCGCGATCGTCGCGCCGATCCGGTCCGCCTCGTTCCGCGCGGCAATGAGGATCGTCAGTTTCTCGCTATAGCGATCGGCAGGCACGTCCGGGCATTCTCCCTGGGAGACGTGCCGCGAGCTGAGTACCCATATGGTCCTCTAACTCGCGGCACGTCTGCGAAGGCACCGATGGGGCAGATATTCTCCGCCGCCACATGGCGGAGATCGAGGCGCACATCACGGGCAACGTCTGGAAAATCGAGGTCGCAGTCGGCGACCAGGTGGCGGAGGGCGACACGGTCGTCATCCTCGAGTCGATGAAGATGGAGATCCCGGTCGAGGCCGAGGACGACGGCACCGTGAAGGAGATCCGCTGCGAGGAGGGCCAGTCGGTCAGCGAAGGCGACGTCCTCGTAGTGCTGGAGTGAACGAGCGGCTCGCCGGCGGCAAGCTCCTCCTCGACTCCCCCGCCGAGGCGGTCGCCCGCATTCGGATCTCCAACCCGGAGCGGCGCAACGCCCTCGACCACGAGATCCTCGACGCCCTCGCCGAGACCCTGCCGCAGCTCGACCGTGGCATCGAGACCCGCTGCGTCCTGATCACCGGCGCGCCACCGGTCTTCTCGGCTGGCTACGACATCGCCTCGATCCCGGCCGACAGCTTCGAGCGCGACGCCGAGGCGCTCGTCGCCCATCCCTTCCATGCAGCAATGGAGGCCCTGGCCTCCCATCCCTGGCCGACCGTGGCGGCGATCAACGGCCACTGCCTCGGTGGCGGGCTGGAGCTGGCGATCACCTGCGACCTGCGGATCTGCGCCATCGGGTCGAAGCTGGGGATGCCGCCCGCCAAGCTCGGCCTCGTCTACGGCCACACCGGCCTGCGCAAGTTCCTCGACACGGTCGGCCTGGCGCGGACCAAGGAGTTGTTCCTGACCGGACGCAACTTCGAGGCACGACGGGCCGCTGAGATCGGCCTGGTCCACGAGGTGGTCGACGAGGAGAGCCTCGAGGACACCGCGGTCGAGCTGGCGGCGTCGATCGCCGCCAACGCACCGCTCTCGATGCGCGGCAACAAGCGGGCGATCGAAGTGCTGAGGCAGAACCCGACCCTGAGCGAGAAGCAAGAGCGGGAGCTGATCGCCCTGCGCGAGGCCTGCTTCGCCTCCGAAGACCTGCGCGAAGGCATCGTCGCCTTCGGCGAGAAGCGCAAGCCTCGCTGGCAGGGACGATGAGGCGCGGACATTCCTCCGCGGCGCAGGTCTGGGAAGAGCGACCGGCATGAGCGCCGCGGCGCGCAGGACGCTCGCAGCCGCCGACCCGACGATGGCGGCGCTGATCGAGCGGGTCGGCAAGATTGACATCGCGACGCGGCTGAGCCGCCGCAGCGAGGAGCGGCCTGCCGACGCCTACGGCGCCCTGCTTCGGGCAATCGTCGGCCAGCAGCTCTCGACCAAAGCGGCGCGCACCATCTACGGGCGGGTCTGCGGGCTGTTCGGCGGTTCCACCCCTTCGCCCGAGCAGCTGCTCGAAGCGAACGAGGAGGACCTACGCGGCTGCGGCCTCTCCGGCCGCAAGGCCGAATACATCCGCGACCTCGCCACCCACGTGGTGAAGGGCGAGCTGGAGGTGGACCGCCTCGGCGATCTTCCCGACGAGGAGGTCATCGCCGAGATCGTCGCCGTGCGCGGCCTCGGCCAGTGGACCGCCGAGATGTTTCTGATCTTCCACCTGGAACGACCCGACGTCCTCTCCGGCGGCGACCTCGGCATCCGCAAAGCGGTGCAGATCGAGTACGGGCTCCACGAGATGCCTGCGCCGCTGCGAGTGCTGGAGATCGGCGAGGCGTGGCGCCCCCACCGCAGCCTCGCCTCGCTCTACCTCTGGGAGTCGCTCGCCGCGGTGCCGGGCGCGTAGCGACTGCGAAGCCGCAGCACGCGGGCGACCGACAGCTCGGAGGCGGCACGGTCGAGTCGGCCGCTTCGCAGGCTCCGCGCCAGGGCTCGCCGGGCGCGAGCGGCGGGATCAACGCCGGTGTAGAGCAGGAGGTCGGCACCGGCACGGGCAGCTGCAATGCCGGCCGCGGTGGGATCTCCGACGCTGAGCGTCGAGATCGTGTCGAGCGCATCGGTGATCGCCACGCCCTCGAAGCCGAGCCGGTCGCGCAGCTCGCCGCTCGCGATCGACGGCGCGAAAGCAGCCGGCCTCGATGAGAAGGCGGGGTAGATGGCCGCGCTCAGCATCACCATCTCCCCACCGGCTGCGAAGAAGCGCCGATAGGGCGCCATGTTGACTCGCCGCAGGACCCGCTTGGAGAGCAGGATGCGCTCGACTTCGGTGTCGGTGTTGCCGCTCACCGCGCCGAGCCCGGGGAAGTGCTTCGCGACCGCCGCGACACCGGCTCGCTGCATCGCCGCGGCGAAGGGCACGGCGCCGGCGGCGACCCGGCCCGGGCTGCCGCCCCACTCCCGTTCGGTTTCCGCGATGGCGCTGCCCGGACGAGCGACGTCGAGCACCGGCGCAAGGTTGACGCTGACCCCGACGTCGCGCAGGTTGCGCGCCGTCAACCGCCCCTGGCGGCTGCTGTAGGCGGCGCCGCGAGCGCTCATCGCGCGTGCCGAGACGGCGGGGGCGCCGTCGATCCGCTTCACCAAGCCGCCCTCCTGGTCGGTCAGGATCAGCAGCGGATCTTGCAGGCCACGTGGGCGAGGAATCGCCTGTAGGCCGCGGATCAAGCGACGGCCGGCGCCGCGGGAAGGGAAGTTGTTGGCGTAAAGGACAACGCCAGCGGCGCCGCCCGCGCCGATCAGGCGCCGCAGCGAGGCCGGCACCACCGTTCCCTCGAGGCCGACCACGATGCGCTGGCCCGCGAGCCGTTCGGGCGACAGCCCTTCGGCCGTGCTGAGCCACGCCTCCGAGACCGGCGCCTGCGCATCGGCCGGGTCGGAGTCCGATCCCCGCGGGCCGTCGCCGAACGCGGCGCCAAGGGCAAAGGCCGCCGCCGCCAGGGCACAGACGACCGCCACGGCCAGGCGCCGCCTTCTTCTCGTCGCCGGGTTCACCGGCAGCGATCTTATGAGCGGGCCGGCCGCGCGTTGCCTCTCAGCCCGTCCGCGCCGGTTCCTAGCCTTGCGCCGCATGTCTTCCCTGATCTCGTTCGACGAAGCCCTCGCGCTGGGCGAGCTGAGCGATCACGAGGAGATCGGCGATCTGGTCGAGCGCGCCTGGGAGGTGCGCCGCGAGAACTTCGGCGACTCGACCGACATGTGCTCGTTGGTCAACGCCAAGTCGGGCGGCTGCGCCGAGGACTGTGGCTTCTGCGCCCAGTCGCGCTACGCCGAGGCGGACACGCCGATGCACGCGATGATGGAGCCCGAGCAGATTCTCGAGCACGCCAGGGCGGCGGAGGCCGCGGGGGCGCACCGCTTCTGCATGGTGACCCAGGGCCAGGGCCTCTCGAAGCGGGATTTCAAGAAGATCCTCGAGGGCGCCGAACTGGTCTCCGAGCACACCAACCTGAAGCGCTGCGCCTCGATCGGCCACATGTCGGGTGAACGAGCCAAGCAGCTGCGCGAGGCGGGGATCCAGCGCGTCCACCACAACGTCGAGTCGGCCCGCTCCTACTATCCCGAGGTCTCGACCACGGTCCGCTACGAGGGCCGGGTACGGACGATCGAGGCGGTCAAGGAGGCGGGCCTGGAGACCTGCGTCGGCGGCATCCTCAACCTGGGCGAGTCGCCGCGGCAGCGGGTCGAGATGGCCTTCGAGCTGTCGGAGCTGGAGCCCACGTCGGTGCCGATCAACCTGCTCAACCCCCGCGATGGGACGAAGTTCGGCGACCGCCCGCTGATGGACCCCTGGGAGGTCGTCAAGTGGGTGGCGATCTTCCGGCTGATCATCCCGGGGGCGCTGTTCCGCCTCTGTGGCGGCCGGGTCGAGAACCTCGGCGAGCTGCAACCTCTGGCCGTCAAGGCCGGGCTGAACGGGGTGATGATGGGCAACTTCCTGACCACGCTGGGCGCCGAGCCGGAGGACGACCGGGCGATGTTCGAGGAGCTGGGGTTGAACGTGGCGCGCCAGCCCGACAACGGCGCCAACCCGCGACCCGACAACCGCTCCGGCTGGCTCGACGGCGAGACCCCGGCGACCCCGATCGACGAGCTGATCGACCGCCAGGACGAAGCCGACTTCTGGGATCCCTCGACCCAGCTACGGGTCGTCAAGAAGGCGAAGAAGCCTCCGCCGTATCCCGAAATTCCCTCGCAGGCGGCATGACCGACGTCGCAGAGCGGCTGGAGGAGCTCCGCGACAGGGGGCTCTACCGGCGACTGCGCCTGGTCGAGGGGCCACAGGGACCGCGCGTCATGCTCGACGGGCGCCCGGTGCTGCTGCTCTGCTCCAACGACTACCTCGGCCTGGCCGGCCATCCGCGGGTGCGCGAGGCGGCGGCCGAGGCGGCGCTGCGCTGGGGCGCCGGGGCGGGCGCCTCGCGGCTGATCTCGGGCAACATGGAGCCGCACCGCCGCCTCGAGCAGCGGCTCGCCGAGTTCAAGGGATACGAGGCGGCGCTGCTGTTCGGCTCTGGCTACCTGGCGAACACGGGGACGATCGCGGCACTGGCCGGCCGCGGCGAGGTCGTCTTCTCCGACGAGCTGAACCACGCCAGCATCGTCAACGGCTGCCGCCTCTCGCGGGCCGAGACCTTCGTCTACCGCCACGGCGACGTCGAGCAACTCGCCTGGGGACTGCGCGAGGCCGGCGAGCGCGCCGCGCTGATCGTCAGCGACGGCGTCTTCTCGATGGACGGCGACGTGGCGCCCCTGGCAGATCTGGCCATGCTGGCGCGCCGCCACGGCTGCCGTCTGATGGTGGACGAGGCACACGCCACCGGCGCGCTCGGGCCCGGCGGCCGCGGCTCGGTCGCCGCGGCCGGGCTCGGCGGCGAGGTCAACGTGGTGGTCGGCACGCTCGGCAAGGCGCTCGGCTCCTACGGCGCCTACGTCTGCGCCAGTCGCGAGCTGGCCGATTACCTGGTCAACTCAGCCCGTCCCTTCATCTTCTCGACCGCTCCGCCGCCGTCCGTCGTCGCCGCTGCCGAGGCCGCGCTGGAGCTGCTCGCTTCGACCCCGCAGCTGGTGGAACGGCTGGGAGCGAACGCGATGCTCCTGCGCGAGTCGCTCGCAACCGAGGCCCTGGCGGTCGGCGGCTCGGGCTCGCAGATCGTCCCGCTGCATATCGGCAACGCGGCGCGGGCGATGGAGCTGAGCGAGCGCCTGCTCGAGCGCGGCATCTTCGCGCAGGGCATTCGGCCCCCGACCGTGCCGGAGGGATCGTCGCGGCTGCGCTTCACCGTGATGGCCACCCATCAGGCGGACGATCTCCGCCGGGCGGCGAAGCTGGTCGGCGGAACGGCCCGCGAGATGGGGCTTTCCGCCGACACCGAGTTCACTCAGCCGCTGGCCGCTTGATGATCACGTCGTTTGGCGGTTCGGGACCGCGCTCGTTTCGAGAAAGCCGGCCGCGGGGCGTATTCGTCACCGGGACCGGCACCGCGGTAGGCAAGACCGTCGTCGCCGCGGCGGTCGCCCGGACGCACGCGGCGGACGGGAAACGCGTCGCGGTCTTCAAGCCGGCAGTCACCGGCCTCGACGAGTTCGGTCCCGATGGGCCGAAAACGCCAGCCGGAGCGGCGTTTTCGGCCCATCGGCCCGATCACGAGGTGCTGCGGGACGCGGCTGCGTCGACGCAGAGCGACGAGGAGATCGCTCCCTACCGCTACGGGCCGCCGATGTCGCCCCACCTTGCGGCCACGCTGGCCGGGGAGACAATCGACCCCGAGCGGCTTCGTGGGGCGGCGAAGCGTGCGGCAGGCGACGCCGACTTCCTCGTCTGCGAGGGGGTCGGCGGGCTGCTCGTCCCCCTCTCCGTCGCGCCGCGCTACCTCGTCCGCGATCTAGCGGCCGACCTTGCGCTACCGGTCGTCGTCGCTGCGGCGCCGGGCCT
Organism: uncultured Solirubrobacterales bacterium; assembly: GCA_963844395.1. Taxonomy (GTDB): domain Bacteria; phylum Actinomycetota; class Thermoleophilia; order Solirubrobacterales; family 70-9; genus VRUE01. The sequence continues at coordinate 929,361 of CAWJNX010000001.1, forward strand.
GGGGACGATCAACCACACGCTGTTGACGATCGAGGCGGCGCGAAAAGCCGGCCTCGAGGTCGCGGCGGTCGTCCTTACCCCCTGGCCGGCCCAGCCTGACCCCATCGAGGAATCCAACCAAGCGACGATCGCCGCACTGGGGGAGGTCACGGTCGAGACGCTGCCGCCGCTCGATCTCGTCGATGCCTCCAGCTGGCCAGGCGATGACTGGCGCTTTCTTCGCGCTATGCGCGAATAACTCGCCAGTCGTCAGCCAACCGACTCGCGCGCGGCCAGCTCACCGCCGGGACTGCTCGCGGCGGCAGCCGCCTCGGGCCTCACCTCGCGGCGCTTGGCCCTGATCGCCGTCGCGCCAACCACGGCGCCCGCCAGCGCCACCCCGGCGGAGATCAGCATCGCGAGCCCGAGTGCGTCGACGAACTCCGTCGGCGTGGCGGTGGCGGGATTGCCGACCGCGGCCTGGAAGATCGCGCCGGTAACCGCGACGCCAAGGCTGCCGCCGACCATCCTGAACATCGAGAGGACGCCGGAGGCGATGCCGGCTTTCTCGACTGCGACCGCGTTCATCGCGGCGCTCGTCATCGGCGACATCGTCATTGCGATGCCGATCCCGAGCAGCATGAATCCGGGCAACAGGTCGAGGTAGGTGGAGTTGACCGCGATGCCGCTGAAGCTGTAGAGGGAGGCGGCGACGATCATCAAGCCGCCAGCGATCAACCAGCGCGCCCCGAAGCGATCCGATAGCCGCCCGGCGACCGGCGCCACGCCGACGATCATCAGGGTCGAGGGAAGGAAGCGCACCCCAGCCTCCAGCGGCGAGTAGCCGAGGATGTTCTGCATGTAGAGGGCGAGGAAGAAGAAGACGCCGAGCATCGCGAAGGAGACGATCAGGGCGACGACCACGGCGCCGACGAAGTTGCGATCGGAGAAGAAGCGGAACTCGACCATCGGCACCCTGACCCGCAGCTCGATCGCGACGAACGCGGCCAAACCGAGCCCCGCGCCCACCAGCAGGCCGACGATCTCAGGGGAGCCCCAGCCCCAGGCATTGCCCTCGACCAGGGCGAGGACCAGCGCCGTCAGCGCTCCGGTCAGCACCGCGACCCCGGCGTAGTCAACCTCGCGCCCCACCGACGTGTCGCGCGACTCGCGCACCGCGAACAGCGCCGCGGCGACGGCGCCCACCGCCACCGGGATGTTGAGGTAGAAGATCGCCCGCCAGCTGACGTGCTCGGTGAGGAAGCCGCCGAGCACCGGTCCGACGGCCAGCGCCAGCGCCGAGACGCCTGCCCAGGTGCCCATCGCCTTACCGCGCTCGTGGGCTGGGAAGGCGTCGGTGACTATCGAGAGGGTCGCCGGCATCATCAGCGCCGCGCCGACCCCCTGCACGACCCGGCTGGCGACCAGGAAGTCGGTGCTCGGCGCCAGCCCGGCGGTCGCCGAGGAGGCGGCGAAGACGACGACGCCGACCATGAAGGTGAGGCGGCGGCCGAAGATGTCGCCAAGCCTGCCGCCGGTCGCCAGCAGGACGGCGAAGGAGAGCGTGTAGCCATTGACCGTCCACTCGAGGCCAGATAGAGAGGCTCCGAGGTCGCGCTGGATCGAGGGCAGGGCGACGTTGACGACCGTGTTGTCGAGCATGATCATGAACAGCGCGAAGCACATCGCCCCGAGCGTCCACCACTTGCGGTTCTCGTCGGTGATCAGGTGGCGGTAGCGGGTCAGACCAAAGCTCCTCAGAGGGGATAAAGGCCAAGCGACATCGTCGCAGCCCACCGCCGCCGCCCCCCAGTGAGTTACATCACAGAGCCGGGTGGTCCTCGCCGCGATACGGTCCAGGCTTGGGCCGCGGCGAGCCGCCGGGAAATGCCAGCCGCAGGATCGTCCGCTGCACCATGCCGAGCTGTTGGCCGAAGGGCCCGCTGTTGTAGGGCAGGCCGTAGCGCTCGCAGATCTGCTTGACCTGGGGGGCGATCTCCGCGTAGCGGGTGCTCGGCAGGTCGGGAAAGAGGTGGTGCTCGACCTGGTAGCCGAGATTGCCGCTGGCGACGTGGAAGAGCGGGCTGCCCTCGATGTTGGCGGCCCCGGCCAACTGGCGCACGTACCAGCCGCCGCGGCTCTCGTTCTCGACCTCCTCCGGGCTGAAGGTGTAGGTCTGGTCGGGGAAGTGCCCGCAGAAGATGATCGCGTAGGCCCAGACGTTGCGGACGATGTTCGCGTTGGCATTTGCCTTGGCGGCGGACTTGTAGGAGTCCAGGCCACCTTCGATCGCCATTCGCAGGACGCCGGCCAAACCGCCACGGCGTCGCTTACGCCAGGGCCGACGGCCCTCCGCGCCGGCGAGGTTCTCGCGCGCCCCCAGACCCGCGTCGAGCGCCGCCATCGCCAGCCCGCTCAGCAGCGGCCAGGCGACGTAGTCCTTGACCACCTGGCTTTTCGCCTTCTCGAAGATGCCCGCCACCTCACGCTTGACCTGGGCCTTCGATTTGCGGCCGGTACGAATCGCCTCGAAGTCGAGATCGTGGAAGGCGACCCCCCACTCGAAGAGTGCCATCAGCACGACGTTGTAGAGCGGCTGTAGGAGGTAGACCGGGTGCCACTTCTGCCGCGGGTCGATCCGCATGATCTCGTAGCCGAGGTCCTTGTCCTTGCCGAGGATGTTGGTAAAGGTGTGGTGGACGTAGTTGTGCGAGTGCTTCCAGGCCTCGGCGGTGGAGGCCGTGTCCCAGTCCCAGGTCGAGGAGTTGATCTGGGGGTCGTTCATCCAGTCCCACTGGCCGTGCAGGACGTTGTGGCCGATCTCCATGTTCTCGAGAATCTTCGCCGCCGAGAGGGCCGCCGTCCCGGCCATCTTGGCGGGGCGATAGCGCGCGGCCAGCAGCAGCACGCGGGAGAGCACGGCGAGCCGCCGCTGCATCGCGATCATGCTCTCGATATAGCGCCGGTCGCGCTCGCCCAGATCGGCGGTGACCCGGTCGCGGATCGCGTCGAACTCACGCCCCAGCTCCTCCAGCTGCTCTGGCGAGAGGTGGGCGAGGGGGCTCTGGGGCTCTGCGGTGGTTGCGCTCATCGTTGCGTTCATTCTTTTCCCTCTCGTAGTCTCAAAGTGCGATCTCGATCGGCCCTTCGGGGGCATTCACGCAAGTTCGGATCATCTCTCCCTCGCTGCCGTGCACGTCGCCGGTGCGCAGGTCGCGCACCTTGCCGCTGCAGAGCCTGCCGACGCAGGTGTGGCAGATACCCATCCGGCAACCGAACGGCAGGACGGCGCCCGCCTCCTCGCCGCCGACCAGGATCGGTTTGCCGCTCTCGCACTCCGCCTCGACCCGGCTCTTGAGGAAGTGCACGGTTCCCCCCTCTCCCTCGCCCGGTTCGCCGCCGATTACGGGCTGGAAGCGCTCCATGTTGAGTAGCGCCAGGTCGCCTTCGCTCTCCCAGTGGGCGCACATTGCGTCCAGCATCTCGCCGGGGCCAGAGAGGTAGGTGGTGCGCTCGCGCCAGTCGGAACAGACCCGGTCCAGGTCGCCCGGGCCGATCCGGCCCTCTTCGCCGGTCATCCGCAGCTTCAGCGAGTAGCCCGGGTGCAACCGCTCGATCTCGCGCAGGCGATCGGCGAAGATCACACCGTCGGCGCTGCGGGCCGAGTGGATGTGGACGACGTCTTCGACGGTGTCCTCGCGATGGAGGCTGTGCAGCATGCTCATGATCGGCGTGATGCCGCTGCCGGCGCTGATGAAGAGAAGCTTCCGCGGCGGCGGATCGGAGAGCACGAACGTCCCTTCCACCCCGCCGAGGCGGACGATGTCGCCCGGCCTTGCCCGGCGAACCAGGTAGGGCGAGACCTTGCCGGTGTCGACGAGCTTCGGGGTAATGCTGATGCAACCGTCGGGGCGGCCTGGCTCCGAGGTGAGCGAGTAGGCGCGCCAGTGGTGGATTCCGTCTACGACGACCCCGATCCGCAGGTACTGGCCGGGGCGATGGCCCATCCACTCGAAGCCGGGGCGGATCAGCACCGTGGCGGCGTCCGCGGTCTCCGGGTCGATCCGCTCGATCCGACCGCGCAGCTCGCGGGTCAACCAGAGCGGGTTGATCAGTTCGAGGTAGTCGTCGGGCAGCAGGGGGCTGAAGAGCGAGCGGACGGCATGCAGGGCCCGGCGCCGGAGCGGTGGGACCTGGGGAGTAGCTCCTCGCTCTGCCATCGTCGGATGATTACAGGTATCGGTGTAATGGTCTATGTGCGAAGGCGCACGCTTCTGCTGGATGGCCCGTACCCCCGGCGGGCGGTCTGCAACCTGAGGTTGCCGCCGCAGGGAGAGCTAGGGTCGTCGTTGGAGATGCCGTCGGACCCCGTTCAGCTCGACCACGATCATCTCTGGCACCCTTTCACGCAGCAGCAGGCCTGGTCGGAAGAAGAGCCGCTGATGATCGAGCGGGCCGAAGGAACCGATTTGATCGACAGCGACGGGCGCCGCTACATCGACGGCGTCTCCTCCCTGTGGTGCAACGTCCATGGCCATCGCCACGCCGGCATCGACGCGGCGCTGGGCGAGCAGCTCGGCAAGGTCGCCCACTCGACCATGCTCGGCCTCTCCCACCCCGCCGCCGCCGAGCTTGCGGGGCGGCTGGTGGATCTGGCGCCCCCCGGCCTCACGCGCGTCTTCTACTCGGAGTCCGGCTCGACGGCGACCGAGATCGCGCTGAAGATGGCCTTCCAGTACCAGCAGCAGCGCGGCGGCCAGCACCGGCGGCGGACCTCCTTCGTCCACCTTCGCGAGGCCTATCACGGCGACACGATCGGCTCGGCCTCGGTCGGCGGCATCGACCTCTTTCACGCCACCTACCGGCCGCTGCTATTCCAGACCCATGCGGCGGAGCCGGGTGACGCGGCCGACCTGGAGCGCGTCCTCGCCGCCCACGAGGAGGAGGTCGCCGCCCTGATCGTCGAGCCGCTGGTCCAGGGCGCGGCCGGGATGCTGGTCCATCCGCCCGGCTACCTGCGCGCCGCGCGCGAGCTGTGCGACCGCTTCGGCGTGCTTTTGATCTGCGACGAGGTGGCGACCGGCTTCGGCCGCACCGGGACGATGTTCGCTTGCGAGCAGGAGGGAGTCGCGCCCGACCTCCTCTGCCTGGGCAAGGGGTTGACCGGCGGCTACCTGCCGCTCGCGGCAACGATGACGACTGAGCGAATCTACAAGGGCTTCCTCGGCGCGCCGGAGGAGCAGCGCACCTTCTTCCACGGCCACACCTACACCGGCAACCCGATCGCTTGCGCCGCGGCGCTCGCCAGCCTCGCTGCCTTCGAGCAGGAGCGGACCCTGCTGCAGCTACAACCAAAGATCCACCTGCTCAACCGTCTGCTGGGCGAGATCGAAGAGATGCCCGAGGTGAGCGAGGTGCGCAACCGCGGTTTCATGGTCGGGATCGACCTCGGCAAGCACGACCCGGCCCTCCGCCTCGGTCACCGAGTCACGCTGCAGGCACGCAAGCGCGGCGCGATCATCCGCCCGCTCGGCGACGTCGTTGTGCTGATGCCGCCCCTCTCAATATCCGCGGCAGAGTTACGGCGCCTGGTTCAGATCACGGCCAAGTCGATCGAAGCCGCCTGCGAACGTCAGGCTGCAGCGCGAACTCCGACGTCGAGTGTGACCACTCGATCAGGTGCCGCGATAGCCGCCTGAGCGGCTGCGATCAATGCCTCGGCGTCGAGATCGAAGCGCTCGGCCGCAATCTTCAAGGGCTGCTCCAACCCTAGATCGGGGTACAGCAGCTCGACATTGACCGGCCTCCCGCCCGCGATCGCGACATTGACCCGCGGGAATGCCTTCTCGCTGTAATCCCAGCGCGAAACCTCGACCAAGTCGATTGACAAGGCATTGGCTTCGCTGTCGAAATCGGCTTTCATCGCTTCCTCTTCCTGGCAATCACAGTAATGACATAGCAGGGGTCGTCAAGTGCGATCACAATCTCTACCAAACGACCATCCCCGCTTTCCCCTACTGCAATCGGATTCCCGGTCTCGTCCATTCTCCACTGCTGGGGCGACGCGACCATGCCGTCCACCGTCGCAGGGTCGAGATTTGCACCGCGCATTCGGTTCTTCGCGTGTCGGCTGAAGCGCACATATTTCTAAGTTCTCAGCCGCCGGTTCTCTCCCCCCGAGTAGGGTCGGACCATGAATGAGCGGCAGCGTGGATCCGCGGAGGCGCCGAATCTCGGTGAGCCGTCAGAGCCTCGGCCGGCGGCTTCGGTGGTGCTGCTGAGGCGCGGTGGGAAGCATGCGGACCGGGCGCTCGAGGTGCTGCTGCTGAAGCGGACTGAGCAGGCCAAGTTCATGCCCGGCGTTTGGGTCTTTCCGGGCGGCGGGGTCGATGCTTGCGATGGGGACGATGAGTCGGCCTACCGGGCCTGTGCGGTGCGAGAGCTGCGCGAGGAGGCGGGGATCGAGCTGGGGGAGGATGAGGAGCTGGTCCTCTTCTCGCGCTGGATCACGCCCGAGGTGATCTCACGTCGCTTCGACGCCTGGTTCTTTCTCGCCCTAGCCCCCGCCCACTCGCCCCCCAAGCCCGACGGAGTGGAGACCGTCGACGCCGGCTGGTTAGAGCCAGCGGCGGCACTGAAAGCGCAGGCAGCGGGAGAGCTGGTACTCGCCTTTCCCACGATCCACCAGCTCCAGTCGCTGCTGCCCTTCCGCACCTCCGCCGAAGCGCTTGAGGCCTACCGCAACCGCCCGGTTGAACCGATCCTTCCGAAAGTGATCGGTACCTCCGACGATCACCGCGTGGTCCTACCCGGCGACCCGGACTACCCGGCTTAAACGCCACTCGCGCGGGTGGCGCGGTGGCGGGGGTCCCCCATAGCGGAAGGCGCCGCGAAAGCGGCGTCTGAGCACATGGGGGAGGGCCGCCGCGACAGGACCCGCGCGCCTAGCCCTTTGGGAAAGGCGCCAGGCCGGCGTGCCAGGGGCCGGGCGGATACACGTGGACGCCGCTCTCGTCCATCTCCCCCTGCAGCCGCGCGAACAGCTGGCCCGCGTTGCGCAGCGCCTCCTGCAGCTCGGCCTCGCTGCGCTCGCGCAGTTGCCAGAGGAACCAGAGCTGCCGATCGTTGACGCCGAAGTCGATCTCACCGGTCATCGTCGTCGCCCAAGAGAGGAAGCCGGGGCTGAACAGCTCGCGCAGCGCCATCGCGTCGTAGTCGCGCGGCACGGTCGCCAGGAAGCGGCGGTTGAAGTCGATCGACTCGAACTCGACCTTGCGGGAGAGGCGCTGGGTCACCCGCTCGTGTCCCTCGATCGACTCGACGTTGAAGGCGGGCACGACCTCGGCCAGGTCTGGCATGTGGGCCTTGGCGAGGATCGCGGTGGGCAGCACGGCCTTGGCGAAGAACCCACCCACCTCGCGCTCGTCGGCGTCGCAGGAGGAGCCCCAGAACCCGTCGGCGAGCTGGCCGGTGAGCCGGTTAGTCCCTCCCACGCAGAGCGCCACCGGGCCGTCTTTGGGATTGATCCCCCCGACCGGCTCGTAAGCGAGCCCGTGGCTCGCGCCATAGCGCCGCACGACCTCGGCCCATTCCTGCGCTTCGCCCTTCGCGCCCACCAACCGATCCTATGGGGACGTGCCGCGACTTAAGTACCCATAGGGTCCTGTAAGTCGCGGCACGTCCCGGCGGGATGGGTAGGATGGGCGGGTGACCGTGGCGCTCATAGTCGTGGTGGCGATCATCGTCATCGCGGTCCTCTACTACATCGGCAAGCGCAACTCGATCATCGCCGCGCGCAACCGGGTCAACGAGTCCTGGAGCGGGATCGACATCCAGCTCAAGCGCCGCCACGACCTGGTGCCCAACCTGGTCGAGACGGTCAAAGGCTACGCCGCGCACGAGAGCGAGGTCTTCGAGAAGGCGACCAAAGCGCGGGCCGAGGCGATGTCGGCGCACAGCGTCGGCGACACCGCCAAAGCCGAGCAGCAGCTGAGCGGCGCGGTGGCCGATCTGCGCGCGGTGGCCGAGAACTACCCCACCCTGCGCGCCACCGAGAACTTCCAGCAGCTCAGCCGCAGCCTCTCCCAGCTCGAGGACGAAATCCAGGCTTCGCGGCGGATCTACAACTCCAACGTGCAGGCCTACAACACCGACATCCAGCAGTTCCCGGGCTCGATCATCGCCAACCAGGCCGGCTTCGAGCAGCGCGAGTTCTTCGAGATCGAGGACGCCTCCGAGCGAGAGCCGGTCTCGGTCAGCTTCGATAAAGACTGATCGCGTTCTAATCTTTGGCCATGAGCGCGACCACCGAAGCGACTCTCTGGATCTGCGAGAGCTGCGGCTTCATCTACGACCCCGCGATCGGCGATCCCGATGGAGGGATCCCACCCGGCACCGCCTTCGAGGACATCCCCAAGGACTGGTTCTGCCCTGTGTGCGGCGCGCGGACCAGCGACTTCCGTCCACTTGAGCCTGGAGAGGCCTAGGGCCGCGGGTCCTGTCACGGCGGCCCTCCCCCATGTGCCCGCGCGCCAACGCGTCCTCCGCTATGGGGGACCCCCGCCACCGTGCCACCCGCCAGCCGTCGCCATGACTCATGACTACGACTGGATAGTCGTTGGATCGGGGTTCGGCGGCAGCGTGTCAGCGCTGCGTTTAGCTGAAAAGGGCTATTCGGTAGCGGTGCTGGAGTGCGGCAAGCGCTTCGGCGACGACGACTTCCCCAAGTCAACCTGGGACCTGCGTCGCTACTTCTGGGCGCCGCGGCTCGGGCTGCGGGGCATCTTCCGCCTCAGCACCTTCAAAGACGTCGCCGTGGTCAGCGGCTCCGGCGTCGGCGGCGGCAGCCTCGGCTACGCCAATACCCTCTACGTCCCGCCGTCCCCCTTCTTCGAAGACCCGCAGTGGGCCGACCTCGAGGACTGGGAGGCAGCGCTCGCCCCCCACTACGAGACCGCCCAGCGGATGCTGGGCGTGGTCGTCCACGAAGACGACGACGACGCCGACCAGCTGCTACGCGAGTTCGGCGAGGAGCTGGGGGTCGGCGACACCTACCGCAAGACCCCGATCGGGGTCTTTCTCGGCGAGGCCGGCGAGAAGGTCGCCGATCCCTACTTCGGCGGCGAGGGCCCCGAGCGCACCGGCTGCACGCACTGCGGCCGCTGCATGGTCGGCTGCCCCGTAGGCGCCAAGAACACGCTGGTCAAGAACTACCTCTGGTTCGCCGAGCAGCACGGCGCCAGCGTGATGCCCGACCGCCTCGTCACCGACGTCCGGCCGCTCGGTGCCGCCGACGGCAGCGACGGCTACGCGGTCACCAGCGAGCGCTCGGCGATGCTGCGCGGCCGCAAGCGCCGCACCGTGACCGCCCGCGGCGTGATCGTCGCCGCCGGCCCGCTCGGCACCAACAAGCTGCTGCAGCGCTGCCGGCTCGGCGGCTCGCTGCCGCGCGTCTCGGACCGCCTCGGCGAGCTGGTGCGGACCAACAGCGAGATGATCCTCGCCGTCACCGTGCCGGAGGACTACCCCGGCGACCTGACCAAGCGGGTCGCGATCAGCTCCAGCATCTATCCCGACCCGCACACCCACATCGAGACCGTCAGCTACGGCCACGCCGGCGACTCGATGAGCACCCTCTATACGCTGCTGGTCGGCGACGGCACCAGGATGACGCGGCCGCTGAAGCTGCTCGGCCAGATCCTCCGTCACCCGGTTCGCTTCGCCAAGACGCTGTGGCCGGGCGGCTGGTCGCGCCGCACGATCATCCTCCTCGTCATGCAGACGCTCGACAACGCGATCGCGCTGCGGCCGAAGCTGAAGCGCTCCGGCGACGTGCATCTGCAGACCGAGCAGGACCCGGAGAAACCCAACCCGACCTTCATCCCGGTCGCCAACGAAGCGGCCGAGTGGCTGGCGAACCGCACCGGCGGCATCGCCCGAGCTCGGTGACCGAGGCGCTGATGAACATCCCGACGACCGCCCATATCCTCGGCGGCGCCGTGATCGGCCACGGTCCCGAGGACGGGGTGGTCAACGCCGACCAGCGCGTCTTCGGCTACGAGAACCTGCTGGTCTGCGACGGCGCCGCGATCCCCGCCAACGTCGGCGTCAATCCCAGCCTGACGATCACGGCCCTGGCCGAGCGTGCCATGGCCAAGATCCCGCCGAAAGAGGGGGCCGAGCCGCGCGACCTGCCCGAGGCCGCGCGGCCGGCCGTCAGCGCCTAGCTACTCGGCGAACTTCTCCGCCACGTAGTTCCAGTTGACGACACTCCAAAAGGCGTCGATGTATTCTGGGCGTTTGTTCTGATACTTGAGGTAGTAGGCGTGCTCCCAGACGTCGCAGCCGAGCAGCGGCAGGTTGCCGTCGGAGATCGGCGAGTCCTGATTCGGGGTGGAGACGACGGCCAGCCCCGAGTTGTCCTTGACAAGCCAGGCCCAGCCGGAGCCGAAGCGGGCGATGCCGGCTTTCTTTGAACTCGCCCTTGAACGAGTCGAAGGAGCCGAAGGTCTCGTCGATCGCAGCCGCTAGATCGCCGCTCGGGGCGCCGCCGCCGTCGGGGCTCAGCATCTGCCAAAACAGCGAGTGGTTGTAGTGGCCGCCGCCGTTGTTGCGAACCGGCCCCTGCTTGTCACCCGGCAGGCTCGAAAGGTTGCGCAACACGTCCTCGACGTCGCGATCGGCCCACTCGGTTCCCTCCAGGGCGGCGTTGGCTTTGTCAACGTAGGCCTGGTGGTGTTTATCGTGATGGACGCGCATCGTCGCCTCGTCGATGTGGGGCTCGAGCGCGTCGTAGGCGTAAGGGAGGTCGGGAACCGAGAAAGCCATTGGAAGTCTCCTCTTGATCGATTTGGAAGGCCGTAGGGAGCCTAGTCGGCGCGGGGTTTTTCCTGCGGCCTCGCCGGGTAGCGGCATGGAGTCCCGGAGAACGGGCTTACAGAGCGCCGCACGACCCGTTGAAGGTTCTAGGGCGGTTCGCTATTCGAGGTACCGTCCAGCCTTACCCCGATGACGACGAAGCGGCAAAGAGAGGAGAGCGAGTCGGGTCCCGGTCCGGGGGCCGGCGAGCACCTTGCCAAGGAAACCGAGCTCTGGAG
>CAWJNX010000002.1:0-1473314 GCA_963844395.1 uncultured Solirubrobacterales bacterium
AATCTTGGGGCCATGAGCGCGATCAACGAAGCGACCCTGTGGATCTGCGAGTCCTGCGGCTTCATCTACGACCCCGCGGAGGGCGATCCCGATGGCGGGATCCCCCCGGAACCGCCTCGAGGACATCCCCAAGGACTGGTTCTGCCCTGTCTGCGGCGCGCGGACCGGCGACTTCCTTCCGCTTGAGCCGGGAGAGGCCTAGGGCCGCGGGTCCTGTCCGGCGGCCCTCCCCCTTGCTCGGACCCCCCTCCTCCCTTGCCCCCGCCACCGTGCCACCCGCGGCAGTAGCCGTCGCCATGACTCATGACTACGACTGGATAGTCATTGGGTCGGGGTTCGGGGGCCGCGTGTCAGCGCTGCGTCTGGCTGAAAAGGGCTACGGGTCGCAGTACTGGAGTCCGGCCGCCGCTTCGGCGACGACGACTTCCCCAAGTCGACCTGGGACCTGCGTCGCTACTTCTGGACGCCGCGGCTCGGGCTGCGGGGCATCTTCCGCCTCAGCGCCTTCAAAGACGTCGCCGTGGTCAGCGGCTCCGGCGTCGGCGGCGGCAGCCTCGGCTACGCCAATACCCTCTACGTCCCGCCGTCCCCCTTCTTCGAAGACCCGCAGTGGGCCGACCTCGAGGACTGGGAGGCAGGCGCTCGCCCCCCACTACGAGACCGCCCAGCGGATGCTGGGCGTGGTCGTCCACGAGACGACGACGACGCCGACCAGCTGCTACGCGAGTTCGGCGAGGAGCTGGGGGTCGGCGACACCTACCGCAAGACCCCGATCGGGGTCTACCTCGACGAGCCCGGGCGAGACGGTCGCCGATCCCTACTTCGACGGCGAGGGCCCCGAGCGCACCGGCTGCACGCACTGCGGCCGCTGCATGGTCGGCTGCCCGCACGGCGCCAAGAACACGCTGGTCAAGAACTACCTCTGGTTCGCCGAGCAGCGCGGCGTCGAGGTGAGGCCGAGCGCACCGTCACCGACGTCCGCCCGCTCGGTGCCGCCGACGGCAGCGACGGCTACGCGGTCACCAGCGAGCGCTCCGGCGATGCTGCGCGGCCGCAAGCGCCGCACCGTGACCGCCCGCGGCGTGATCGTCGCCGCCGGCCCGCTCGGCACCAACAAGCTGCTGCAGCGCTGCCGCCTCGGCGGCTCGCTGCCGCGCATCTCGGACCGCCTCGGCGAGCTGGTGCGCACCAACAGCGAGATGATCCTCGCCGTCACCGTGCCGGAGGACTATCCCGACGACCTGACCAAGCGGGTCGCGATCAGCTCCAGCATCTATCCCGACCCCCACACCCACATCGAGACCGTCACCTACGGCGACGCCGGCGACTCGATGAGCCTCCTCTACACGCTGCTGGTCGGCGACGGCACCAGGATGACGCGGCCGCTGAAGCTGCTCGGCCAGATCCTCCGTCACCCGGTTCAGCTTCGCCAAGACGCTGTGGCCGGGCGGCTGGTCGCGCCGCACGATCATCCTCCTCGTCATGCAGACGCTCGACAACGCGATCGCGCTGCGGCCGAAGCTGAAGCGCTCCGGCGACGTGCGTCTGCAGACCGAGCAGGACCCCGAGCGGCCCAACCCGACCTTCATCCCGGTCGCCAACGAAGCGGCCGAGTGGCTGGCGAAGCGCACCGGCGGCATCGCCCAGAGCTCGGTGACCGAGGCGACTGATGAACATCCCGACGACCGCCCATATCCTCGGCGGCGCCGTGATCGGCCACGGTCCCGAGGACGGCGTGGTCGACGCCGACCAGCGCGTCTTCGGCTACGAGAACCTGCTGGTCTGCGACGGCGCCGCGATCCCCGCCAACGTCGGCGTCAATCCCAGCCTGACGATCACCGCCCTGGCCGAGCGTGCCATGGCCAAGATCCCGCCGAAAGAGGGGGCCGAGCCGCGCGACCTGCCCGAGGCCGCGCGGCCGGCCGTCAGCGCCTAGCTACTCGGCGAACTTCTCCGCCACGTAGTTCCAGTTGACGACACTCCAAAAGGCGTCGATGTATTCTGGGCGTTTGTTCTGATACTTGAGGTAGTAGGCGTGCTCCCAGACGTCGCAGCCGAGCAGCGGCAGGTTGCCGTCGGAGATCGGCGAGTCCTGATTCGGGGTGGAGACGACGGCCAGCCCCGAGTTGTCCTTGACAAGCCAGGCCCACCCGGAGCCGAAGCGGGCGATCCCGGCTTCTTTGAACTCGCCCTTGAAGGAGTCTAAGGAGCCGAAGGTCTCGTCGATCGCAGCCGCTAGATCGCCGCTCGGGGCGCCGCCGCCGTCGGGGCTCAGCATCTGCCAAAACAGCGAGTGGTTGTAGTGGCCGCCGCCGTTGTTGCGAACCGGCCCCTGCTTGTCACCCGGCAGGCTCGAAAGGTTGCGCAACACGTCCTCGACGTCGCGATCGGCCCACTCGGTTCCCTCCAGGGCGGCGTTGGCTTTGTCGACGTAGGCCTGGTGGTGTTTATCGTGATGGACGCGCATCGTCGCCTCGTCGATGTGGGGCTCGAGCGCGTCGTAGGCGTAAGGAAGGTCGGGAACCGAGAAAGCCATTGGAAGTCTCCTCTTGATCGATTGGAAGGCCGTAGGGAGCCTAGTCGGCGCGGGGTTTTTCCTGCGGCCTCGCCGGGTAGCGGCATGGAGTCCCGGAGAACGGGCTTACAGAGCGCCGCACGACCCGTTGAAGGTTCTAGGGCGGTTCGCTATTCGAGGTACCGTCCAGCCTTACCCCGATGACGACGAAGCGGCAAAGAGAGGAGAGCGAGTCGGGTCCCGGTCCGGGGGCCGGCGAGCACCTTGCCAAGGAAACCGAGCTCTGGAGGCGGTTCGCCCAGACCCGCGATCCGGCCATCCGCGAGGAGTTGGTGCGGCGCAACCTGCCCTTCGCCAAGCGGTTGGCGCTGCGCTACCGCGGCGCCAGCGAGTCCTTCGACGACCTCCTCCAGGTCGCCAACCTCGGCCTGATCAACGCCATCGACCGCTTCGACCCCGAACGCGAAATCCCCTTCACCGCCTTCGCTTCGCCGACCATCCTCGGCGAGCTGAAACGGCATTTCCGCGACCGCGTCTGGACCGTGCGGGTGCCGCGCGGGCTGCACGATCTGATGGCCGAGGTCGACAAGGCGATCACCGAGCTGACCAAGGAGCTGCAGCGCTCGCCCTCCGTCGCCGAGATCGCCGCCCGCCTCGAGATCGAGCAGACCGACGTGCTCGAGGTGCTGGAGGCGAACCACAACCGCCGGCCGCTCTCGCTCGACCGGCCGGCCGGCGCCGAAGATGGCGACGAGGCGGCCCCCGCCGAGTGGGTGGGCGACGAGGACGAGGGCTTTGAGCTGGTCGAGGGGCGGATCGCCCTAGACGCGGCGCTGCCCTACCTGGACGAGCGCGAGCGCCTGGTCCTGAAACTCCGCTTCGCCGAGGACATGACGCAGTCGCAGATCGCCGAGCGGATCGGTCACTCGCAGATGCACGTCTCGCGGATCCTGCGACGCGCCCTGGCGCGGATTCGCGAGCGGATCAAGGAGCAGCAGCAAACCGGATGACGAGGTACTCGCCGTCGTCGGACTGATCGACGGTCAGCTCGTCGGCCAGCGCCTCCAGCGATCCGCCCACGTCGGGCACTTCGAGTTCCTCGCGGATGCGCTGAGCCGCGCCGGCGTCCATCGGCCCCATCCGCAGCTCGATTCCTTCCTCGCGGTCGTCGAGCCCGAGCCGCACCCGGCCGTCGGAGAAGCTGTGCGGCGCCGCGGCGGCGATCGCGTCGGTGACGAGGACGGCGTCGGAGACGCGGTCCACCGAGAGGTCGCGACGGGCGGCGAGGGCGCCGACCATGCGCGCCAGGACCGGCCCGAGCAGCTCGGGCCGGTCGGTCACCAGCTCCGTCGTATCCACCCCGGCCGGCTCCAGCGAGACGTCGTCGGGGCGTCCGTTGGCGCCACCGCCGCGCAGCGGCACCCGCATCGTCACCTCGGTGCCGCGGTCGAGACCGCCCGAGATCGCGAAGCTGCTCGACAGCGCGGCGATCAGCGAGAGCCCCAGTCGCAGGCTCGACGGATCGACGTCCGCCTGCGGCCGCATGCCCATCCCCTTGTCGCGAACGATCACGGTAAGGCCATCGCTGTCGGGGGTGGCTTCGACGCTGAGCGGGCCCGGTTCGCCCTCGTAGGCGTGGACGACGACGTTCATGCAGGCCTCGGTGACCACGGTCTTGAGGTCGGCGAGACCCGGTTCGTCCATGCCGATCTGCTCGGCCAGGCCCGCCAGGGCGTGCCGGATCACCGCGACATTCTCCGCTTTCGCAGGAAGCATCATCTGGAGCCCCCTCGGCTTTTGGCTGATCGTCGGGCTGTCTGCCATGGAGCGCAATCCCCCGCGGAAAAGCGTGGCTCTCCGCGGCGCCGAGCATAAACGCCCGGCTCTCGTCCCTTCGCTTACCCCTCGTCTCTCAGGGCGAAACCCATGGATTTCCAGGCTCCTGCGCTAGGATCGCCGCGTGGATCCGGCGCCTTTCGACGTCCAGAGCGAGGAGCTCGAAGGCGGGATACGCGTTTTCACGGTCCGCGGGGAGCTCGACATGAATACGGCGCCGGAGCTGGAGCGGGCCCTCGAGGAGGCTCTTGCCGACGAGGAGGCGGCGATCATGCTCGACCTCTCCAACTGCGAATTCATCGACTCGACCGGGATCGCGCTGATCGTGCGGGCCTGGCAGCAACTCGACCGCGAGGCTGGCGGGGGCGGCAAGGGCCGTCTCGTCCTCTGCTGCATCAACACGCAGGTGCGGCGGCTCTTGAACATCACCGGGGTCGAGTCCTCGATCTCCCTGTACGAAAAGCGCGACGCGGCGCTCGCGGCGCTGCGCGGCTAGGCCAGGCTCCTCTAACGGCGAGCGCCGAGGCCGCTGCGCAGCTCGCCCAGCCGCGCCGGGCCTGCCGTCTCGGGGTCGAGCGGCGGGGTCGGCATTCCCTCGGAGTGGCGAATGCCCTCCATCAGCTCCAGCAGAGCATCGAGAGCGCCTACCCGCGGCTCCCAGCCCAGCTCCGTTCTTGCCCTGCCGCTATCCATCAATGGCACCTGCAGCGCCATGTCGAGCCAACCGGGCGGCGACGGCTGCAGGCGCAGCCTCCAGCTCCAGTCCATCAGGGCACGGGCGACGCGCGGCGGCAGGTCACCGGGCGGGCGCCGAGCGTCTCGGAGAGCTCCCGCGGCCCGATCGTCGGCTCGGCGGCGATGTTGAAGGCGCCGCGCACGTCGCGCACCACCGCCTGCCGGTAGGCCTCGCCGACGTCGCGCGAATGGACCGCCTGGAAGCGCAGGCCCGAGATCCGCGGCACGATCGGGATCAGGCGGGGATGGACCATGAAGCTCGGCAGGAACGGCCCGACGAACAGCCGCCGGATCTCGCTCGCCGCCTCCCCTTTGAAGATCAGCGCCGGGCGGAGGCGGACCACCCGCACCTGCGGATGCCGCCTCTCAAAGCCGTCGAGCAGCGCCTCGACCGCGGCCTTGTGGCGCGAGTAGAAGGAGCTGGCGATGCCGTTCGCGGGCCAGGACTCGTCGACGCGACGATCCTTCGGGCCTGGCCCGTAGGCGCCGACCGAGGAGGCGTAGACGAGGGCCCCGACGCCGGCGGCGACCGCGGACTCGAAGACCCGGGCGCTGCCTTCGACGTTGATCCGTTCCACCGTCGCCTGATCGCGCGAGGGCTGGATCGCCCAGGCGAGGTGGACAACCGCGTCCGCCCCGCGGAAGACCTCGGTGAGGTCGTCGTTCACGTCGCCGCTGACCCAGCGCGTCTTCGGCAACTCCAGGTCGGGCAGGCGGCGCGCGAGCCCGACTATCTCCTCCACCTTCGGCTCACGGCCGAGCGCCTCGACGACGCTGGTGCCGACGTTGCCGGTCGCTCCGGTGATGACGACCCGCATTGCCATTAGGGCTTGAGGACGACCTTGATCGCCCCGTCCTCCTTCTTCTGGAACATCTCGTAGCCATGCGGCGCTTCCTCGAGCGGCAACCGGTGCGTGGTCAGGTCGTCGACCGCGAGCGGGTCGCCGTCGGCGAGCAGGGGCAGGATCTGGTCGGTCCAGCGCCTCACGTGCGCCTGGCCCATGCGGATCTGGATGCCCTTGTCGAAGAGCTGCATCAAGCGGCAGCGGATCGAGCTGGCCGCCGTAGACGCCGGAGATCGAGAGGGTGCCGCCGCGGCGCACGGTGTCGATCGCCGCCAGCAGCGCGTCCATGCGGTCGACCGCAGCCTTTTCGACCAGCTTGGCCGCTGCCTTGTCGGGCAGAAGGCCGGCGGCCTTCTGCATCGCTTCCGCCACCGGCGCGCCGTGGGCCTCCATCCCGACCGCGTCGATCACTGAGTCCGGGCCGCGCCCCTCGGTCATCTCGCGGATCGCTCGCCGAGACGTCGTCGTGCTGGTCGGAGTCGACGACCTCGACGTCGTGGCGCGCCGCCATCGCCAGCCGCTCCGGCACCCGGTCGACGCCGATCACGGTCTCGGCGCCGCGGTGACGGGCGATGCGCGCGCACATCTGGCCGATCGGCCCCAGTCCGAAGACGGCGACGCTGCCCCCGGCGGGATATCGGCGAACTCGACCGCCTGCCAGGCGGTCGGCAGCACGTCGGAGAGGAAGAGGAAGCGCTCGTCGGGCGGGCCCTCGGGCACCTTGATCGGGCCGAAGTGGGCCTGCGGGACGCGCAGGAACTCGGCCTGGCCGCCGGGCACCTGGCCGTAGAGCTTGGTGTAGCCGAACAGCGAGGCGCCTTTGTCGCGCTCGCGGACCTGGGTCGTCTCGCACTGGGCGAAGAGCTGGCGCTCGCACATCCAGCAATCGCCGCAGGAGATGTTGAAGGGGATCACCACCCGGTCGCCGGGCTTGATCTGCTCGACCCGTTGCCGATCTCCTCGACGATCCCCATCGGCTCGTGGCCGAGGATGTCGCCCTCGTCGATGAACATGCCGAGCACCTCGTATAGATGCAGGTCGGAGCCGCAGATCGCCGAGGAGGTGATCCGGACGATCGCGTCGGTGGGCTCCTCGATGCTCGGGTCGGGCACGCTGTCGACGCGGACGTCGCGCTTGCCGTGGAAGGTCACAGCCTTCATCGCTTCTCCCCTCTCGTGGCCGTATAGACCTATTCCCGCGGGGGAGGAAAGGCGAAAACCTAGGCTATCCCTCCAGCGCGGGGCCGGTCTCCTCGTCTCGCGCGGCCCCCACCGGCTTCGACTCCGGCGAGCCGCGCTGGCGCAAGAAGATCGTGAAGACCGCGAAGGAACCGACGGCGAGGAACTCCGACTGCCAGTTTTGCAGCGTCGTTTCCCAGAACTCGGCGTTGCCGAGGTAGCTGAGCCAGGCGATCGTCTCGGCGTTGTGGTCGAGCTGCTCCTGGTTGTAAGTGTTCCAACCGGTCAGCGACTGGGCGAACCAGCTGCCGAGGAAGATCAGCGCCATCACGATCAGCAGCGAGTTGCCGTAGAGCCCGGCGCGCCAGCCGCCGGCCTTGGCCGCCCGCGGGGAACGGCGCTTCGCTGCCTCGCCGATCAGCTGTTCGGCCTCCGACTCCCGGCCGAGCTGGTCCTCCGTCTTGGACTCGGGCGAACCCTTCTGGAAGAGCCATATGGTCAGCAATAAGAAGAGGAGGAACTGGAGGTACTCCGACTGCCAGTTCTCCATCACCGCCTGGCCGAAGTCCGACGAGGTCAGGTAGCGGCCGAGCGAGATCGCCTCGCCGCCGTGGTCGAGCTGCTCCTGGTTGTAGGCGAGGCGGCCGGCGATCGCCTGGCCGACCAGGCTGGCCAGGAAGAGGGCGCCGAAGACGAGGCCGAGCGAGTTCTCCTTCGCGAAGCGCCGCATCGGCTAGTGGTGGCTGAGGCCGATCACGACGAAGTAGCCGATCGTGGCGACGATCCCGACCAGGTAGACGCCGAAGATGGCCCTCATCCCTGTGTGGTTTCTGAGGGCGGCCACGGTCTCCTGCGGGCGCAGGCGGTCGCTCAGGCCGAGACGGTGGAGAAGCGCTCGAAGGCGTTCTCGAGGTCCGGGAAGACCTGGCCGCGGACGAACTGGCCGTCGCGCACTTCCCAGATCCAGGCCACGGGCATGTCCCTGATCCCCAGCTCGCGACTGCGCGCGTAGACGCGTCCGCGGACCAGCAGGCGGTCGCCTCGCTGCTCGACCTGGCTGGGAGTGATCAGCAGCTCTTCCCAGACTTTCCCGGCGTCGGCCAGGTATTGGCGCAGGCCCTCGGGGCCGACATAGGGTTCGGCCCGACCGACCGCTTCGGCGGTGACGACGGGGAAGAACTCCATTCCCTCGTCGCAGACGGCGGCGATCTCGTCCGAATCGCGGCGGTTGAAGGCTTCGTAGAGCCGCTCGACCAACGCCGCCAGCTGGTCAGACATCGGCGTTGTCCGTGCTCGGCACCGCGACAGCGACCTCGCGCGCGGCGGACGAGGCGCCCGCCGGCGCCTCGCCGGAGTTGCGCGTCAGGGCGAGGATCGCGACGTCGTCGTCGTGCCTGCCGTCGGTGAAGGAGTTGAGCGCCGTTTCCAGCCGCCGCATGACCAGCGCCGGGTCGCTGGCGCCGCGCAGCTCCACCCGCAGGCGCTTCTCGCCGAAGCGCTCGCCGCCGCCCTCGGCCTCGATGATCCCGTCGGTGACGATCACCAGCTGCTGCCCGAGCTCGAGGTCGCACTGGACGATCTCCCAGTGCCCATCCGGGAAGGCGCCGAGAACCGGCCCGGCGCCGGTCTCCTCAAGCACCGACTCGCCGTCGACCCGCAGCGGCGGCGGATGACCGGCGACCGCGAGGCGTAGCGGCTGATCGGGGTCCTCGCTCAGCGCCAGGGCGACCAGGCTGCAGAGGCCGAGTCGCCGCGCGAGAGAAGCGCCCGGTTGAGCGTCGCCACCGCCAGCACCGGGTCGCCGGTCAGCGCCGCCGCGGTGCGCAGCGTGTAGCGGGCGACCGCGGTTATCGAGGCGGCGTGGGCGCCGCGGCCGGTGACGTCGCCGATCGCCAGCATCCAGCCCCCCGGGACGCGGAAGGCGTCGTAGAAGTCGCCCCCCACCTCGTTCTCGGCCCCTGCCGGCTGGTACATCGCGGCCACCGACCAGCCGGGGATGTGGGGCAGCGGCGGCGGCAGCAGACCGCGCTGCAGCGTGTCGGCGATCTTGACCCGGGCGCGCTCGGAGCGCTCGAGGTCGGCGAACAGGCCGCCGTTGTCGAGAGCCAGCGCCACCCTGCCAGAGAGGATCCAGGCGAAGTGGGCGTCGTCGCGGCGATAGCGCCTGCCCGACCAGCCGACACCGAGGGTCAGCGCGCCGGTCACCCTGCCGCGCGCGTTCAGCGCCACCGTGATCGCCGAGCGCGGGCTTAAGCGGCGCAGCAGCTCGAGGTCCTCGCCGTCGTGGGCCAGCTCCTTCAGGTCGGCCTCCGACATCCGCTCGTAGAACTGCGGCTCGAGTGAGGAGTCGCCCTCGCCGTTGACCATGCGATCGGGGATCGAGGGCCGCCGCTGCGCGAGCCACTGCTCGATCTCCGGGTCGGCGCCGGGGGCGATCCGCACGGCTTCCCGCCGCACGCCGCCGTCGGCGAAGACGTCGATCATGCAGAAGTCGGCGAGCTCGGGGACGAGGATCCCGCAGATCGCGTCGAAGGTGTCCTCGAGCGATCCGCCGGTGTCGGAAACGGTGGCGACTTCGGCCAGGATTCGGAAGCGCCGGTTCGCCCTGCGCTCGCGGACGCTCAGCACCGCCAGCGCGACCACCCCGGCGCTCGCCCCGATCACCCCGATGGATATCTCGATCCAGCCCATTCCCCTCCGGCATCCGCCGCGTCGATTACTTAAAAGACCGTAGCTCGCACTGGCAAGTAAGTCCACATACGACGAAATCTTTCGCCTCCGAGTACCAACGGGGCCGTGCCCGCCGCCGTCAGGCTGATCAAGCCAGGCCCATCCGCACTCGCACCGTCGTCCCGTCCGGGCCGGAGCGAACCTGCGCCAAGTCACAGAGGTGGTGCACCATCCAGAGACCGCGACCGCCCACCTGGGAGCCCCTCGGTCGCAGGCGTCCGGCCATGGGGTCCTCGATCAGGCCGCGATCCTCGATCTCGACCACCATGGCGCCCTCCTCCCGCCAGACACTCAGCACCCCCTGGCCGCCACCGTGCATGACGCTGTTCGCGGTCAGCTCGCCGACGGTCGCGACGAGGTCGAACACCCGGTCCAAGGAGAGTCTGGCGCGACCGGCCTCCGCGGCGACCAGCGCTCTCGCCTGGTGAAGCGCAGCCTGCTCGAAGTCGAACGTCGTCGCGCCCGCCGGCCGCGGTGGCAGGGTCCCGGCGAAGGGCGCGATCTCGTCCGGATCGAGGACTTCCTCGATCTCCTCGTCCGGACTCGCGGCGCTGCCGGAGACGAATGAGTGCGAGCGGTGTGCCACCTCGAGCACGTCGTCATCGAGGCCGGCGCTGTCGTAGGGGCAGAGCAGTCGCCATGCGGGGCCGTCCCAGAAGGCGTAGTTGAGCAACGACTCGTGGCGCTGGCACTCGTCGATCTCGGCCGAGGTCCGCCGCGGCCAGACCGGTTCGCCGATCCCCCGGATCGGGCGGTCGCTGCCGCCGTATTCGTCGACGAACTGACGCCAGGCGGGAATGATCCGGGCCGGGTTGCGGCCCAGCTCTTCCATCGCCACGAAGCGGATCTGCTCTGCGGCGCCGTTCAGCTCTGCTTGCAGCGCCTCGGCGCGGGCTTTCGTTACGGCCACCAGCGCCACCTCGCCGGCGTCGAGCCCGTCGCGAAGGAACGGCATGGCGCCCGCCAGGAACTCGTCGGCATCGGCGTAGAAGAACGCCTCATGGTGGAAGTCGGTGTGGCTCATGCGTCCGGTCCTGCCCACGTGCGAAATGATGCCAACCCCGGCCCCTCGCCTCACGAGAGCAGCTCCAGGACTTCGCGCTCGACCCGCGCCTGGGCACGGGTTGAGGCCATCTCGCCGCGCCTCGGAGGAGCCGCGATCGTGGCGCCGTCGCGGAAGCGGTCGAGCAGGCAGGGGTCGATGTACGAGCTGCGGCAGACAGCCGGGGTGTTGCCGAGCGCCTCGGCGACCCGCTTGACGGCGGCGGCGATCGCCCGCTCGGCCCCGCCTCGGGAGCGCGGCGGACCCTCCGCCGCCAGCTCGACCGCGGCGAGGACCGTCCCGTGCCAGGTGCGGAAGTCCTTGGCCAAGAAGCCGTTGCCGATCCGCGCCTGGATATAGGCGTTGACGTCGTCGGAGCGGACGTCCTTCCAGACCCCGTCCTCGCGGAAGACGAGCAGGTCCCGAGGACCGGTCCGTCGTCGTCGCATCGCCTCGATCGCGGCGCGTGCCTCGGCGTCGCGCAGTGTCTGGACGCGACGCTGGCCGCTCTTAGCGGGGAAGTCGAAGGTCATCTCCTTGCCGTTGAGGGTGACGTGCCCGCGGCGGATCGTCGCCACCCCGTAGCTGCCATTCGCTTCGGCGTATTCCTCACCACCGACCCGCAGGAAGCCGAGGTCGAGCAGCCGCACCGCGCAGGCCAGCGCCCGCTCCCGCGGCACGCCGGGGGAGCGCAGGTCGCGCGAGACCGAGCGCCGCAAGCGCGGCAGTGCGGCGGCGAACTCACGCATCGCCTCGAACTTCCGCGACGCCGCCCGCCGCTGCCAGCGCTCGTGGTAGAGGTACTGCTTGCGGCCGGCGGCGTCGTAGCCGGTCGCCTGGATGTGGCCACACGGTTCGGGACAGATCCAGACGCGCTCCCAGGCGGGGGGTATGACCAGAGCCCGGATCCGGGCCAAGGTCTGCTCGTCGTCGATTCGCTGCCCGTCGGCGTCGAGGTAGGTGAAACCGCCGCCGCAGCGCCGCCGGGCGATGCCGCTGGCCGAGCAGTCGGAGCGCTTCAGGCGCGTGCTGGGCAGCTCTATCCCACCTTCTTCTTCATCGCGGCGCAGACCGCCTCGAGGTCTTCGACCAGCCCGGCGAAGGCGTCGTGGCGCTCCTCGCGCTCACGGAACCGCAGGATCGCCGAAGGATGGACGGTGACGGCGCCGACCGGTGCCAACGGCGTCTCGAGCAGCCGGCCGCGATCGCGGGTCACCCGCACCGAGGGGCCGAACAGCGCTTTGGCGGCGGTCGCCCCGAGGGCGACGACGGCGCGCGGCTGCACCGTCTCGACCTCCGCCTCCAGCCAGGGCCGGCAGGCCTCGACCTCGCCGGCGCGCGGCGTCTGGTGCAGGCGCCGCTTGCCACGCGCTCTCCATTTGAAGTGCTTGACGGCGTTGGTGAGGTAGACGGCGTCGCGGTCGATCCCGGCGTCCGTCAGGGCGCGGTCGAGCAGCCCGCCGGCCGGCCCCACAAAAGGCTCTCCCTCGATGTCCTCCCTGTCGCCGGGCTGCTCCCCGACGAGCATCAGCTCAGCGCGCGCCCGCCCCTCGCCGAAGACCGTCTGCGTCGCGTCCTTCCAGAGGTCGCATCCACGGCAGCCCTGCGCCGCGCGGCGCAGGCTGCCCAGACTCCTTGCCTTGGGCAGGAAGTCGGCGGCCGATGCGTCCATCTTCTCTCCTTCGCTCACCCATTTCACGTACCCGGTCGAGCGCCTCAATACGACTGGATCCGGTCGCGCGGCACCAAGGCAAGTCCGGAACCTCTGCGATCCAGGTCACCTCTCCGCGCGGGTCGGTCTTGCGAGAGAGGACGGTGCGGTAATGACGAAGCAGCGTTACCGGTATCCCAGCACGTTTCCCGGTGGCCATATCGCCCCTCTCCTTTGCCCTCGAAGTTCGTCCCAAAGCGGATCTGAGGCCGGACTACCCGCTTGGGTGAATCTGGCAAACCGGAAGCCGCTCTTTGCGCCAAATTGGCGGTGACGACGCTCAGGAGACCGCGGCGACGGCGGGCTGCGGCGGGGTGCTCTCGTAGCCAAACTCCTCGAGCGCACCGCCGAGCGCCTCGTGCATCGCCCGCTGCTCAACGGGCGACAGATTCTCCTGCCAAGAGCCTGGGCTTGCCGCCCGCACGACGCGGCGGGGGCCGCGCGCTCGCTGTGGCACCCGCTCGAAGCAGTGGCGATCGGCGACCTCAGCCGCCTTGGCGGGATCGAAGCCGAGCACGGCGCAGACCTCCTCCAGGGTCTCAACGGTCCGCTCCCGCAGCGCCTCGTAGCGGATCAGCAGCCGGTTGGCCTCCGGCCGCGTCTCGTACGCCCGCCGCACGGCGCGGCTGCGGTAGACCCAGACGGCGCAGAGCCAGCGGATCAACGGCAGGCGACCTTCCTCGGATACCGGGAACGCCCCGCCGGGGATCGCCCATGACCCGTCCCGGTAGCCGTCCAGCCAAGAGTCGACCACGTCGCGACCGTCGCGGAGCAGGAAGACCAGTTTCGAGTCCGGGAAGAGCTCAGCGAGGAGCGGCGCCGCGTGCGAGCCCGGCTCCTTGACGACGAAGGACGGCGGTCCCGAGCCATTCCCGAGCACCTCCGCGGCCTGCGCCTCGAACCGCGACGAGATCAGCGCCCGCAGCGGCTCCCACCAGCTGTCGCGGTAGCGCTCGGCGAAGAAGTAGCCGGGTTCCTCCGCCTTCAAATCGAGCAGGGTCGTCAGCTCCGTGGGCGGCTCCTCGGCGGCGGCCCAGGCGAGCGGGATCGGCCGCCAGACGCCGAGGTGATGGCCGAGGTGGGGATCGTCAACCGGCACCACGCCGTCGAAGTCGGAGAGCATCCGCAGCAACCAGGTGCTGCCGCTCCGCGAGGAACCGAAGATCCAGGTCAGCCGCTCCTCGTTGTCGGTCAGGCCGGTCATTGGCGGTGCGCGACGGCGCTTATGGTCCACGATCTGGGCACCAATCGCAACTGTCGGCGCTTCGGTACCCCCACGAAGCAAGGCGGAAACGTCGGCTTTGGGCGCTTACTCGTCGAGCTTGTCGCGCTTCGGGCCCTCCCAGCGATCGTCAGCCTCCGGGTCCTTGGAAGGATGCGGTTCGCTCGTGCTGGTGCTGCCGGTCGGCGGATGCGGCTCCTCGCCGAACGGCGCCTGGTCGGGGTCGGGCGGGTCCTTCGGATCGTCGCGCTTCTCGTATGGGTCCGGCCACTCGGTCGGGTCCGGATCCCGCGCCGGGTTGCTCAGCGCCGAGTGCGGAGAGCGATCGCCTGACTGGTTCTTGGCGGGCATCGTCGTCGAACTACCCGACCCCCCCCGAGGCAAAACAGACGGCGCCGTTACGGCCGCCAGCCACGACGGGCGCCGTTACCGGTCGCCAGTCACGGGTATCCGAATCTCAAATCTGCGAGAGGAGGACACGATGGTGGGCACGGGAAAGATGGCCGCCTTCGGAGCTGGAATGGCGGCGGAGTATCTATTCGACCCGCAGCAGGGCAAGCGGCGACGTCACGTGCTTCGCGACCGCACGATGGCGAAGGTGCGCCGCGGCTCGCACGAGGCGGAGCGTCGCGCCCGGTACATGGCCGGCAAGGCGCAGGGCGTGGCCGCCGAAGCGACGCCGCCCGGTCGCGACAGCTCCGAGCTCAACGATCCGGGGCTTGAAGCAAAGGTCGAAAGCGAGCTGTTCCAGCCGGCCGATGTCCCCAAAGGCTCAGTCAACGTCAGTGTCGAGGGAGGGATCGTCTACCTCCGTGGTCAGGTCGAGCACCGCGAGCAGATCGAACGGCTCGGGAGTGGGGCGGCCGCGGTCGGCGGCGTGTTGCGGGTCGTGAACCTGCTTCACCTGCCGGGCGAATCGGCGCCGGATGCGGCCTGAGCCGAGCTGATTCCGAGGCCGTCGACGAGCGTGAAGAAGGCGGCCGCAAAGGGGCTGGAGGAGGTGCGCTCGCGCAATCCGGGCCAGTCGATCTGCTCGCGCAGCGCCCTCCCGATCAGGAGCAGGTCAACGTAGTCGGCATTGTGCTCGTCGAGGGCGAGCAGTTTGGTGGCGAGGATGTCGTCGAGGGCCATCACCGGCATCTGCTTACCAGCAGCGTTCAGCTCGTCGCCGCGCTCGAGCACCTGGTCGGTGACCCGCACTCCCGCCGGCTCGAAGATCAGGTCGATCAGGACCGGGCCGTCCCAGGCCTTGTAGAGCCAGCGCTCCGGCGGACGCTCCGGGCGCATGCCGGCCTTCGCCAGCGCCGCGAGGGCACGCTCGGCGTCCTCGCGCTTGATCATCAGGTCGATGTCGTTGCTGGAGGGGGGGCCGCCCCGCGCCCAGCAGCCCAGCCCGCCGCCCAGCAGGTAGGGAATGCGCTCAGTCTCCAGCGCCGCGGCGGCCCGCTTCAAAGTCTCGAGCAGGGAATCGAGGTCGGCGTCGCCCCTCAAGGCGAGGCGTCCTCCTCGGTCTCGGTCGAGTCAACGTCGTCGGCTTCGCCGTAGACGGCGACGTCCTCGTCGGCCTCGACGGCCGGGGCGTCGCGAAGCGGGTCGACTGAGGGATCGCCGTGCGTCGCCTGCTCCTCGAGCAGTTGCTCGGCTTCCTCGAAGCCCTCTGACTCGCCGCCGCCGTGCTCGGCGGCAGCGCGCTGGGCCTCGTCCATGCCCTCCATCCCGCTGCGTCCGCCGATCCGGCTGGCTTCCGCGGCTGCGGCCTCTTCCTCTTCTCTGATCGTGCTGCGGTCGTCTCTCATGCCCCCGGAGTGCCCTGCTCGGCAGCTCGTTAAACCGCACGACCCGAACCGCAGGCGTCCGTAGCCGCGATCCGGGTAGGGGTGCGGCATGCCGATCAGCGAGGCGCAGAAGGGGGCTCGCAAGCTGCGGGTGGCGGCGGCGGGGGACATCCACTGCCGCGAGGCGAACCGCGACCGAGTCGTCGAGGCATTCGCTCGCCTCGACGGGGAGGCCGACCTGGCGTTGCTTGCCGGCGACTTGACCAGCCACGGCACGGTGGCGGAGGCCAAGATCGTCGCCGCGGCCGCGGCGGCCACCGAGGTGCCCGTCTTCGCCGTGCTCGGCAACCACGACTGGCACGCCGGCGAGGCGGGGACGATCCGCGAGCTCCTCGAGCAGGCCGGCGTCGGCGTCCTCGATCGCAGCGCCACGGTGTTCGAGCTGGAGGGCCTCGAGGTCGGCCTGGTCGGCGGCAAGGGCTTCGTCGGCGGCTTCGCGCCACGGCACCTGCCGGACTTCGGCGAGCCCTCGCTGCGGGCCGTCTACGCCGAGACCACTGACGAGGTCGAGGCGCTGGAGGCGGGACTGCACGAGGTGGCGACCTGCCCGATCCGGATCGTCCTTCTCCACTACTCGCCGGTCGAGGCAACGCTGCAGGGGGAGCCGCGCGAGATCCTTGCCTTCCTCGGCAGCGACCGGCTCGCCGCGCCGATCCTCGAGCACGGCCCCGATCTTGTCCTCCACGGCCACGCTCATGACGGCGCTCCCGAGGGCAGGATTGGCGAGGTGCCGGTCTTCAACGTCTCGCTGCCGGTCACCGGCCGCGACTTCTGGACGGTCGAGCTCGAGGCCCGCAGCGGGCGCAGCCCGATCCCCTGAACACCAGGCCGCGGCTCAATAGCGCAGCAACGCCGCAACCCCCTCAACCGGCGTCAGCATTTCTGCCGCCTCGTTAACCACCGTGCTGATCTTGGCGGAGCTGGCGAGCGCACGTCCCGCCAGCGGCTCCAGCTTCACCCCGCCGTTCCACGGCGCCTTTTCCGCCGCGATCACTGGCCCCGAGCAGGCGGCCGCCGCGTGGGCGGCGTCGGCGACGAGATGGCTGACCCGACCTTCGTCGAGGGCGGCCAGCGTCTCCTGCGGCCCGGCGGCGCCGCGGCTGCCGCCGCGCGCCTCTTCCAGAGCGTGCTCGATCAGCGAGCAATCGCGTTCGATCGCGAGTCGCCGCGCCGACTCCTCAATCCGAGCTTCGAGCTTCGAGCTTGCCGTCGTCGCGACCGAGATCAGGTCGACCTCGCCGGCGACCTCGATTGGCGGAACCGACGGTCCCGCGGCGCCCTGGCGGAAGCAGCGGACATGATCGGCGCTGCCGAAGGTGTTCAACCTGCTGCCAGCTGCGCTCGCCGGCGAGCTGAGCGACGCGGCGGCCGCACTCGACCAGGAAGCGCTCGCGGCTGTCGGCGAGACGGTCGTCGAAGCGGTCGCGTCCCGCGGCGCTCACTCCCTGCCCGCGGGCCGGGTCCGGCACGGTAGCCGACTTTCGCTCGCGCCAGTCGCCGCTGTAGACCGCCAACTCCGGTGCCTCGAGCTCCTCCAGATGTCCGGGGGCCCACTCGAACAGCCGCACCCGCTCCGCCGAGAGCAGCGCGACCCCGCGTGGGCAGCCATGCTCGGCCAGGTAGAGGAGGGGCGAGACGACTGGCCGCTCAGCGATGCAGGCGCACACCTCGGCGTCGGGCGGCATGTGCGGGGTCCACCAGTGCTCGGCGGCGCCGTTGTCGGAGACCTCGACGAAGCCGATCTCCCCCCGGGGCAGGCCGCGATCGTGGTTAGCGAAGCGCTCCTCGATCCGCTCGACCGTCGCTTTGAGGGCGACGCGGGCCTGATGGTCCGCCTTGCTCTTGGCCTGGCGCACCTGGGAGAGGGCATTGCGCAACTCGGTCCGCCACGCCCCGCCGCGGTCGGCTGGGTCGAATCCCAGGTAAACGGAGATGACGCCGTGAGCCGGTCTCCATTGGACCAGTTCGCGGGCGTCTTTGAAGGTCGGATGCGACATGCGTACCCCTTCCCCTTTTCACGGGTTTGAGCCACTCCTATACCCAACCGGGCAGGAACCGCACCGACATGGGTATAGGGGCCGGGTGAAGGAGGTGCGGATCGGCTGCTCGGGCTGGAACTACAGCGAATGGCGCGACGACTTCTATCCACCCCGGACGCCCGCCTCGCGCTGGCTGAGCCACTACGCCTCGGTCTTCGACACGGTCGAGGTCAACGCGACCTTCTACCGACTCCCCGAGACGAAGACGACTCGGACCTGGGCCGAGCAGGTCCCCGACGACTTCGTCTTCGCGATCAAGGGAAGCCGCTACCTCACCCACATGCGCCGCCTGCGCGACATGGAGACCGGGCTGGAGCGCTTCTGGGAGCGGCTCGAGCCGCTGCGCGAGGCCGGCAAGCTCGGGCCCGTGCTGTGGCAACTGCCGGGGAACTTCCATCGCGACGACGAGACCCTGGCCGCGGCGCTCGCGGCGCTGCCAGCCGCCAAGCACTGCTTCGAGTTCCGCCATCCGAGCTGGTTCGCCCCGGACGTCTACGAGCTGCTGGAGGAGCACGGTGCCAGCCTGGCGCTCGGTGACGACGCGCGCCGACCCCTGCCGGACGCCTCGCCGGTAGGGCCGTTTGCCTTCCTGCGCCTGCACTACGGCCGTCGTGGCCGGAACGGCAACTACTCCGATCGCGAGTTGGAGGGCTGGCGTCGCCGGATCGCGGCCTGGCGATCGAGGGGCCCGGTCTTCGTCTACCTCAACAACGACTGGCAGGGCTTTGCGCCCCGCAACGCGCGCAAGCTCCGCGCCGGGCTCTCGTAATCAGGCGCGTTCCTCGCCCCAAGCCCCGGTCGGGGTCTCGTCCTCGTATTTGTCGGCCGAGCCGGTCGGCGGCTCGACTTTCTCGTCGGCGCGCGGCCGCATCCCGACGAAGACCAAGAAGAGGACGAAGAGCGGCACCGCGATCACCACGGCGAAGAGCGGCGACCAGGCCACCGCGATAACCGCGAGGCAGGCCAGCACGACAAGCGGAATCATGTACATGCAAGCCCCATACCCGAGCTGCCGTGCCCTTACACAGGAGGGGCGGGGTCCTGCCGACGGGTATCGAGCGCTGCGATCAGCCCAGCTTTGGCAGCACCTCGCGGGAATAGAAGTCAAAGAAGCCCTCCTGGTCTGGCCCGACCTGGTGCACGTAAACGTGGTCGTAGCCTGCCTCCGCGTATTCGGAGATCGCCTCGAGGTGGCGCTGCGGGTCGGGGCCGCAGACGATGCTCTCGGCGATGTCGTCCTCTTTGACCCATTCGGTGATCTCTTCGAAGTGGACGGGAAGCGGCAGCTCGAAGGCGTGCGAGCCGCTGGTCGCCGCGTTTGGCCACCACTCAAGCGCCGTGCGCTTCGCCTCCTCCTCGCTCTCGGCCCAGCAGACGTCGAGCTGGCCGTAGGTCGGCTTGCCATCGCCGCCGCGCTCGCGGAAGCGCTCGATCGTCTCGGCCACCGGCGAGGTCCCGAACAGGCCGTCGCCCAGCTCGGCCGCCAGATCGGTCGATTTCTCCCCCGCCACCGCGACGAGGATCGGCGGCAGCTCGTCGGGGAGGCTGTAGATTCGTGCGTTCTCGACCCGGTAGTGCTTGCCGCGGTGGCTCTTCAAGCCTCCCTCCCAGAGCAGGCGAATCACCTCGATCGCCTCGGCCAGGCGCTCCTGCCGGTCGGCGACCGGCGGCCAGCGGTCGCCGAGGATGTGCTCGTTGAGGTTCTCGCCGGTGCCGACGCCGAGTGAGAAACGACCGGGGAGCAGGCTGGCCGCCGTGGCGGCGGCGTGCGCGACGATCGCCGGATGGATCCGCATCGTCGGGCAGGTGACCCCGGTGGCGAGCTCGATCCGCTCGGTCGATTCGGCGATCGCCCCGAGCACACCCCAGACGAAAGGGCTGTTGCCCTGACGGTCAACCCACGGGTGGAAGTGGTCGGAGATCACCGCGAACGTGAACCCGACCTCCTCCGCCCGCGCAGCCTGTGCGACCAGCTCGCGCGCGCCGTGCTCCTCGCTGGCGAGCGTGTAGCCGATCGTCGTCATCGTGGCGGCTCAGCCCAGCCGGCCGCGCAGCATCTCCTTGCCTTGCTCGGCGCCCTTGCGGCTCGTCTCCTTTGCGCGGCGGAAGAAGTCGGCCAGGTCGGAGTCGCCCTCGCGATCCGCATCTTCGATGTAGGTCTCGAGGCGCAGGACGTTGCTGAGGCACTGCTCTACAAACCAAATGACGTTGTAGTCCTTGTCCTTCGTGCCGGTGATGTTGCCGGCCTCCTGCTGCACTGCCATTGGCCTACCTCCTCGGTGGTGGGTGACTTCGTCGAACTTCCGCTACCCGCTCGCGCTCGTTAGTAGCGTGGCGGGGGAACTTCGCCGCGGGCGGGGGGAACTTCGCGCCGTTCTTCGCCGAGGGTGGCGTCACGGCGCCGAGCCCGCTCCGTCCAGATCGCCTCCTGGAAGAAGGAGAGGACGAGACCGGCGGCGCCGGCGATCATCAGGATCCAGCCGACGACGTCGAGACTCACTCCCTGCACGTGGACGTTGGTGGCGAAGGTGAGGATCGCCCCAATCGCGATCAAGAGAATTCCGCCTGCGATCGTCATGACAACTCCTCGCTCCTGGTTCGCTCTGCTCGGTCCGTCGGACCGGCCTGTCAGTCGAGCAGTCCCCGGCTGGACGGGCGCTCAAACCTCCCCTGGCCGCTCAGGCGATCCCTTCGAACTCGTACTCACGCAGGAATCCCTCGAAGAGACGCCGGTGAGACTGCTCGTCATGGAGGATCTCGATCGCCATGTCCTGGGTGACCGGGTTGACCCCCTCGGTCTCCTCGATCATCCGCGTGTAGTGCTCGATTGCGCCGGTCTCGGCTTTGATCACGCCGCGGATCACGTGGACGATGTCGGTCTGCTCCTCGGGCGGCTGCAGGAAGCTCTGCTCGGCGGCAAAATCCTCGGAGCCAGGCACGACCCCGTACAGCTCCTTGATCCGCTCGGCGAAGCTTTTGGCGTGGCTCAACTCCTCTTCGATGTCCTTCCCCAGCGACTCCTTGATCTCCTGGGCGCGCACGCCGTCGAGGTTGACCGAGGCCGCGAGATAGCTCATTACCGTCTCGATCTCCATCCAGTAGGCCTTGCGAAGTAGCTCGACGACGTGCTCGCGCGCCTCCAGGTTGGCGCTGTCGAAGATCCCCTTGCTGAGCGGCGTCCTGGCAGCCTCCATCGTTCCTCCAATCGCGTCGAATCGTGCAGGCAGCCGCTACCCGTCTGAAGGGGCCGCAATCCGCGCGAGTCGGCGCACGAGACGGTCGCACCGCCCTGCGGCCGGCCTCTGAGATAATCGCCTCCTCGGGGCGTGGCGCAGCCTGGTAGCGCGCACCGTTCGGGTCGGTGAGGTCCCCGGTTCAAATCCGGGCGCCCCGATATCGCAGCACAGTGCCCGCCGCTTGCACCCACCCATGCGGGACCGTTTTTGTATCTCAGGCGCGTCTACTGCGACGCATCTGGGGGCCAACGGCGCGCCCTGCGTTTAAGCAGCCGGCGATCCCCAGCACGCGTGAGCTGCGGTGGCCGGGAGTCGGCCTTCTCTTCAGATCCACCGTCGCGGATCATGGTCTCACGCGGGACGTACGTGGCGGTTCGCCCGGTATCGGGATCGATGCTCCCGCCTGGGCTAATTCCTTGCTGACTCATGTCAGCAAGGATGCCGACGAGGGCAGACGCCAAACCGGGCGTTAGCTCCACATCACGACCCGCAAGCACCATTGCGTATGCCTCGGCGAATACCTCTGCAATCCGGATGCGAACTGCATTGTCGTCGTCACCTTGCGGATATCCGCTGGCGAGATGATCCTGTATCCGCCGTGGCAGATTGTCGAGCAGCCAGCGGAGATTTCCGAAATCTCTCCAGACCTGGTCGAGGGTCAGGGCGTGTCCTAGCTCGTGGAGGACAGGGTGCAGCGGATCGGGGCTGACTTCTCGAGTCGGCAGGACAAGACTGTCGGTCTGTGGGTCGTAGACGGCGGCCGTCCCTGTTCCTGGACCATGTTCACGTTTCGCTTGAGCTTGCTCATCGTCGGTCAGGGACCGACCCCGGCGCTCTTCCGCCTCTTTGCCGCAGAGCCAACCAGGGATCGTAGGGGTCATGACAATGATGGCGCCCCTCTTTCGCAGTGCGTCTAAATCCCCCAGAGGGGCGTATCCAAAGAGCTGTTCGTACTGCTGAACGGCCATGTTTTGAGGACCGAACACGAAGGTGATCTGCCTTGCCAGCTCAATTGCCGCACCGCTGTGGGTGGATCCGCCCCTTGGCTCCAGACCTAGGTCGAAATCATCGGCAGGTCGGCGAATTGGCTGCTGGCGGCTATTCCGCGCTGCAAATGAGCTCGGCGCGGTAGGCGGGCAAAGTCCGGGTTGTCGGGTGCGAGCCGGCACTAGTCCAGACTAGCCAGAGATCGGCCGGGCAGCCTCGGCGAGGAAATTGTTTTCGTCTCGCACACGGGTGAGTAGGGCAAGAGTCCCGAAACCGACCTGCTGGGTCGGAGTACGTTCAGCCGGTGATCTGGCGCGTCCTCCTGACTGCTATCTACGCCGGTACCTTCGGGGCGCTGGTGGCTCTTGAGAACTTCAACCCAGGGATGGCCGATACTCCACTGCTTGCCGTTTGGCTGATGGCGCCGGCGATCGGCTTCCTGGTCGAGCGCTGGTGGGTGCTATTCGCTGTCGTCGGAGCGTTGGCAGGCCGAGCGATCGGCTGGGACTCCGGGGAAAACGATGGAAATCCGGCACTTTGGCCGCCTTATGTGCTGACGACGATCGTCTTTCTCGGACTCCCGCTCCTTTTGGGCGTTGTCCTCCCCCAAGCCTGGCAGGGCCGGCACCGGCACGCCGCCCAACCCAGCTCGGTTGAGGGACGGCGGGAAAGCTCCTGCATCACCGATGCGGTTGACCGGTTGGCAGCGGACGATGCAGATCGAAGTGAGATGCAAGTCGTTCGCGAGGAGATGGCTGAACTCGCGCCCGAATCGCGCGACTGACGTGGCTGGCGGCGAGCTCTGGGCCGTCAACGAGGCACTCGCGTTGCTCTCGGGCCTCTGACCCGATCCTCAGCCGGCCACGACCTCGACCGTGCCGGTCATTTCGGGATGGAGCTCGCAGTAATAGGTGTAGGTCCCTGACTGCTTGAAGGACTCGGACTTGAGCTTGCCTTCGGCCAGGGCGCCGCTGTCGAAGCTGCCGTCGTCGAGGGTCGCGGTGTGCTCCTCGGAGTCCTTGTTCTGCCAGATCACCTTGCCGCCTTCCTGGACGGTCACGGTGCTGGGGACGAACTCGAAGTCGACGATCTCGACTTTCGCCGAGCGGACCGCCTCGCCGCTCGGAGCAGGCGCATTGCTCTGCTGCTGGGTTTCGGCGGGCGGATTGGCGCCGCCGTCGCCTGAGGTGGCGGTCGTGTCGGAGTCGTCGTCGCCGCAGGCGGCGAGGCCGAGCACGGCCAGGATCGCGAAGGTGGGCAGAGCCCGTCTGATTCTCATTCGGCCTCCCTACCCGGTCTCGGCCTGGCAAACCTGGGAGACCCTTAATTCGGGCCCGTAGAACGGGCCACCTTCTTGAATCCCCACCTTTCCGATCAACTTTATGTTATTCTGCGCGACCTCTTTAGGACTAAGTCACTCAAAAAAGGAAGGAACCTTTCTTCATGCGGAACGCGCAAGGCAATCGACGACCTGCTGCCGGCCTGGGTCTATTGGCGGCTCTCCTGGTGCTAATCGCGGGGATCGCGGTCGCCGGCTGCGGTGGCAACGACGACTCCGCCACTGGCTCCTCCGGCGGCCAGGTCGACATCGTCGCCTACTCCACCCCGGAGACCGTCTACACCGACTCTCTCGAGCCAGGCTTCGAGGCGACCCCCGAGGGCGCGGGCGTCAGCTTCTCCGGTTCCTTCGGCGCCTCCGGCGACCAGCGGCGGGCGGTCGAAGCCGGTCTGCCGGCCTCGCTCGTCCACTTCGCCCAGGGCGGCGACATGATCGCGCTCGAGGAAGCGGGCCAGGTCGCTCCCAGTTGGGACAAAAACAAATATGGGGGAATCGGCCAGGAGTCGGTCGTCGTGCTCGCCGTCCGCAAGGGCAACCCCGACGGGATCGAGTCCTTCGACGACCTCCTCACCCAGGACGTCGACGTGATCACCCCGAACCCACTCAGCTCGGGCGGCGCCCGCTGGAACGTGATGGCGGTCTACGGCTCGCAGCTGCACCAGGGCAAGTCCGAGCAGGAGGCGCTCGCCGCGGTCAAGACGGTGCTCGAGAAGACGATCGTGCAGCCGGGCAGCGCCCGCGACGCGCTCGCCGCCTTCACCCAGGGCGAGGGCGACGTGCTGCTCGCCTACGAGAACGAGGCGATCAAAGCCGAAGAGGAGGGCGAAGACGTGGAGTACGTCGTGCCGCCCTCGACGATCCGGATCGAGACCCCGATCGCGGTGACCAAAGACGCACCGGAGTCGGCCCAGGCCTTCCTCGACTTCATCTGGTCGCAGGAGGGGCAGCAGATCTGGTCTGACAACGGCTACCGCCCAGTCGAACCAGTCGCTGCTCGACGAGCAGAAGTTCCCGGTCCCGCAGGACCTCTTCGACATCGACGAGTTCGGCGGCTGGGAGAAGGTCACCGACGAGTTCTTCGACGAGGAAAGCGGCAAAGTCGCCGCGATCAACGAGGACCTCGGGGTCCCCACGGAGTAACGCATGGAGGCTCGCACCGCAACCGTCCCGCGCCCGAGGGCAGGCATCCGCCTGCCCTCGGCGGGCGCCGGCCTCGGCCGCGGCCTGATTGGGCTCTATTTGAGCCTGATGGTGCTGCTGCCGCTGGCCGCTGTGGTCGCCAAGTCGACCGAGGGCGGGTGGGACGCCTTCTGGAACGCGGTGACGAGCCCGCAAGCGATGGCGGCGCTGAAACTGACGGTGGTCGCTTCGCTGATCGTCGTCGCGATCAACGCCGTCTTCGGCACGATCATCGCCTGGGTCCTGGTCCGGGACGAGTTTCGGGGCAAGGCGGCTGTCAACGCGATCATCGACCTCCCCTTCGCGCTGCCGACGATCGTCGCCGGCCTCACCCTGTTGACCCTCTACGGCAGCGAGAGCCCGTTCGGCGTCAACATCGCCTTTACCAAGGTGGCCGTGGTAGCGGCGCTGCTCTTCGTCACCTTGCCGTTCGTCGTGCGCGCGGTACAGCCGCTCTTGATCGAGCTCGACCGCGAGATGGAGGAGGCGGCGACCTCGCTCGGCGCCAGCGGCTGGACGGTGTTCCGCCGCATCGTCTTCCCCAACCTGCTGCCCGGCCTCACCGCCGGCGTCGCGCTCGCCTTCGCGCGGGCGCTGGGCGAGTTCGGATCCCTGGTCCTGATCTCGGGCAACGATCCCTTTAACACCGAGGTCTCCTCGGTCTTCATCCGCAGCCAGATCGAAGGCGGCAACCTCTCCGGCGCCTCCGCCGTCTCGGTAGTCCTGCTGGTCGTCTCGCTGCTGCTCCTCACCTGCGTCTCGTTCGCCGAGCGCTGGGGAAACCGGCACGAGCGCGACGAGCGCAAGAAGCAGCGCTGGGCGAGCCGGCTGCTCAGCCGCACCGGCTGGGGCCCTGGGGGGCACGCCTGATGGCCGGCGGCAACCGCACCAGCCGCTGGTCGCTGCGCGCCCTCGCCCTCGGCTACCTCGGCGCGCTCCTGATCGCCCCCGTCGCGATGATCTTCTACAAGACCTTCGAGGACGGATTGGCGCCGCCGTTCGAAGCGATCGTCTCGCCCGAGGGCCTGCACGCGCTGCAGCTGACGCTCTTGATGGTCGCGGTCGCGGTGCCGCTCAACACGATCTTCGGTGTCGGCTGCGCGCTGCTGCTCGTCCGCAAGCGCTGGTGGGGCAACCCGATCGTCAACGCGATCATCAACCTGCCCTTCGCGGTCTCCCCGGTCGTCGTCGGCCTCGCCCTCTTCCTCCTCTACGGCACCGAGGGCTGGTTCGGGCCGTTCCTCGCCGAAAACGGCTTCAAGGTGCTCTTCTCGACCCCCGGAATGATCCTCGCCAGCATCTTCGTCTCGCTGCCGTTCGTCGTCCGCGAGACGGTGCCGGTCCTGCAGGAGATCGGCACCGAGCAGGAGCAGGCCGCCTCGACCCTCGGCGCAAGCGCCTGGCAGACCTTCTGGCGGGTCACCCTGCCGGCGATCCGCTGGGGGGTCGGCTACGGGGTCGTCCTCACCACCGCCCGCGTCCTCGGCGAGTTCGGCGCGGTCTCGGTCGTCTCCGGCGAGATCTCCGGCCAAACCGAAACCCTGCCCCTCTTCGTCTCCCAGCAGTTCGAGCAGTTCAACCTGGCCGGCGCCTACGGCGCCTCGATCCTGCTCGCGCTACTGGCGCTCTCAACGCTCCTTGTCATGAACCTGCTGAAAAGAAAGGAGGGCGCCTGATGGCTATCTCAGTCGAGGGAGCACGCAAGCGCTTCGGTGACTTTCAGGCTCTCGATGACGTCTCCATAGAGGTGCCCAACGGATCGCTCACCGCCCTGCTCGGACCGAGCGGCAGCGGCAAGTCGACGCTGCTGCGGGCGATCGCAGGGCTGGAGGCCCTGGACGCCGGCGAGGTGAGGATCAACGGCGAGGACGCAACCGCCAAGCCCGCCCAGAAGCGCGGCGTCGGTTTCGTCTTCCAGCACTACGCCGCCTTCAAGCACATGACCGTGTTCGGCAACGTCGGCTTCGGACTGAGGATCCGCAAGTGGAGCAAGCCCCAGGTCGAGGCGCGCGTCCACGAGCTGCTGCGGCTGGTGCAGCTGGACGGGCTGGCCGACCGCTATCCCTCGCAGCTCTCCGGCGGCCAGCGGCAGCGGATGGCGCTGGCGCGAGCGCTCGCGGTGGAGCCCAAGGTGCTGCTCCTCGATGAGCCGTTCGGGGCACTCGACGCCAAGGTCCGCAAGGACCTGCGCAGCTGGCTGCGCCGCCTCCACGACGAGATGCACGTGACGACGATCTTCGTCACCCACGACCAGGAGGAGGCGATGGACGTCGCCGAGCAGTTGGTCGTGATGAACCAGGGGCGGGTCGAGCAGTCGGGCAGCGCCGACGACCTCTACGACCACCCCGCCAACGAGTTCGTGATGAGCTTCGTCGGCGAGGTCAACCGGCTCGGCGAGCATTTCGTCCGGCCGCACGACATGGAGGTCGTTCTCGATCCCGACGAGCGGACCGAAGAGGCGATGGTGCAGAGGATCGTCGCCCTCGGCTTCGAGATCCGGGTCGAGCTGCTGCTCGGCGATGGGACCCAGGTCTGGGCGCAGCTGACCCGCACCGAGCTCCAGAAGCTGGAGCTGCGCGAGGGCCAGATCGTCTACCTGAGGCCCGGCCAGACCAAGAGCTTCAACGGCGATTCGCCGTCGTCCGACGACCGGGGGGCCTCGACTCCCCCCGGCGAACCGGTCGGCGGCGACGCAGAGGTCCCTGCAGCCGTTTGAAGGGACGATGGGGCGGGGCGCGCTTTTGCCGGGGCGCCCCGCCCTGTCTAGCCACTCCTATTGTGGCTCAGCGGACCGCTTCGATCGCCCGTTCGAGCTGGGCGAGGCTAGGGGCGTCTTGGAGGGTGCGCGTGCCGCCGGGGCCGTTGACGACCGCGGCCGGCTCGGCGCGGATGCCGAGATCGACGCCAAGCTCCTCGTAGCCCTCCAGCCTCGCGGTGATCTCGCCCTCGTCGCCGCTCTCGCTATCGAGGTACTCGCGCCACTCCCCCACCTCGAGCTCGCCGACTGAGCCGGCCAGCGATTCGAGGAAATCGTCGCCGACCCCGAACCGCTCGGCCTCTCCCTGGTTGCGGAAGAAGAGATAGGTGTAGTGCCAGCCATAGCCCTGCTCGGCGGCCGCCTCGGCGGCGAAGAAACCGACCTCGAGCGGGTTGCGCGCAAAGGAGTAGTGGCGCATCAGCAGCTTCACCTCGCCCGGCCGGACGCGCTCCTCGACCAGTGAGGAGATCGGATCAAGGAAGGCCGGGGCGCAGCTGGCGCACTGGAGGTCGTTGAAGACCTGGACGGAGACGGGGGCGTCAGCCGAGCCGAGTCGGTCGCCGGCCTGCGGCACCCCCCCGAAGATCGCCTGTGCGGAGCCGATGCCCTCAACGCGAACCACTTCGCGCCCCGCCTCCTTGGTCGAGATGTCGACTAGGACATAGCCGAGCGCGGTGAGCACCAAGCCGAGCGCCAGGATCACCCAGAGCCGCCCCCGACGAGGGATCGGCGTAGCGGCAAGCTCGGACACAGGCGGCATTATCGCGGCCCGGGCCCCGGCGGCCGAAGCCGTGCCTGAAGTTATGCGCCCATATGGGGTACGTAACTTCAGGCGCGTCCGAAATCCCGGTTGACACGTCCGCCCGCAGCGGTAAATATCGAGCTACCCGAGATCAACTACCTGGGAGGTCCGCCGTGGCCAATCACCTCACCCCGTCCGAGCTTGCCGACGAGCTGAACATGAAACGGCAGGAGGTGATCGGCAAATGCGTTGAGATGGGCGTCCCGATCTTCCACGGTCGTATCGACAAGTCCCTATTCCGAACTTCGCTGCGACAGACCTCCGCCCAAGGGTCGGAGCAGCGGGTGCAGGCCGCTTAGCGCTTTAACTAGACTCCCCCGCGTGGAGGAGCGGGGAACCAGATCGGCCACGCTCGCGGACCTGCTGCCGCGTGCCGCAGAGCTCTATGGCGATGCCCCCGCGATCCGCCTCAAGCAGGACGGAGAGTGGGTCTCGCGCAGCTTCGTTGAGGTCCGCGACACGGTTCGCTCGCTGGCCCTAGGGCTGATCGACCTCGGCGTCGGCAAGGGCGACAAGGTCTCGATCCTCGGCAACACGCGGCCCGAGTGGACCTACCTCGACTTCGCGGCGCTCTCGGTCGGCGCGATTGTCGTGCCGATCTACCAGACCAACTCGCCCGAGGAGTGCCAGTACGTGCTGGAGAACTCCGACGCCAAGGTCGTCGTGGTCGAGGACGACGAGCAGATGGAGAAGATCCGGGCGGTACGCGACAAGCTGCCGCTGCTCGAGCAGGTCGTGCGGATGACCGGCTCCAGCGACGACGCGATCTCCTTCGACGACCTGGTCGCGCGGGGAGCCGGCCGCGACGCTTCCGAGTGGGAGCAGCGCTGGTCGGCGGTCACCAAGGAGGACGTCTGCACGTTCATCTACACGTCGGGAACGACCGGGCCGCCGAAGGGCTGCGTGATCAGCCACGGCAACTACCGCGCGATGCTCGACATGGTCAACCAGACCAGCGTGATCGAGCCCGAAGACGTCAGCTACCTCTACCTGCCGCTCGCCC
The DNA here is from genome assembly GCA_963844395.1 of uncultured Solirubrobacterales bacterium. Taxonomy (GTDB): domain Bacteria; phylum Actinomycetota; class Thermoleophilia; order Solirubrobacterales; family 70-9; genus VRUE01. The sequence goes on from CAWJNX010000002.1 coordinate 28,993, forward strand.
ACTCCTTCGCCCTGCTGATCCAGCTCGGCAGCTTCGACCTTGGCGCGACCCTCGCCTACTGGGAGCGCGACCCGCTGAAGATCCTGCCCAACCTGGCCGAGCTGAAGCCCACCTACTTCCCCTCGGTTCCGCGGATCTTCGAGAAGATCTACACCACCGCGACCAGCGCGATGGAGAAAGAGGGTGGGCTCAAAAAGACGATCTTCGACTGGGCGATCGGGGTCGGCCAGAAGATGCGCAATGCGGAACGGTCCGGTAAGCAGCCCAGCTTCCTGCTGCGCAAGCAGTACGAGTTCGCCGATAAGAAAGTGCTGTCCAAAATCCGCGGCCTGTTCGGCGGCAAGCTGCGCCTTGCGGTCTCTGGGGCGGCGCCGATCAACCCCGAGATCCTGCGCTTCTTCGACGCCGCCGGCGTGCTCGTGCTGGAGGGCTGGGGGATGACCGAGACCTCGACCGCGGCGACGATCTCCACTCCCGATGACTTCAAGATCGGCACGATCGGCAAGCCCTTTCCCGGCTGCGAGGTGAGGATCGCCGAGGACGGCGAGATCCTGGTCAAAGGACCCAACGTCTTCCAGGGCTACTACAAGAACGACGAGGCGACCCGCGAGACGATCGTCGATGGTTGGCTCCATACCGGCGATCTCGGCGCGATCGACGAGGACGGCTTCATCACGATTACCGGTCGCAAGAAGGACATCATCATCACCGCGGGCGGCAAGAACATCACCCCGGCCAACCTCGAGAACGAGATCAAGCAGCACCCGCTCGTCTCGCAATGCGTCGTGGTCGGCGACCGGCGGCCCTACCTGGTGGCGCTGGTCACCCTCGACCCCGAAGAAGCCGTCGCCTACGCCAAGGAGAACGAGCTGCCCGAGGATCCCGAGCAGCTAGCCGCGAACCCCGAGGTCCGCGAGTCGATCGAGGCCCACCTGGCCAAGATCAACGAGAAGTTCGCCCGCGTCGAGCAGGTCAAGAAAATCGCGATCCTCCCCCACGACCTCTCGCAGGAAAGCGGCGAGCTGACTCCCACCCTCAAGGTCAAACGCGCGGTCGTCGCCGAGCGCCACGCGCCGGAGATCGAGAAGCTCTACACCGGCTGAGCGGGTCCCGTTGGCCCCTCGCCGGGAATTGATGTCGCACGCGCGCATTCGCGCGCTTAGCGACGAAGAAGGAGCGCGGCTGGCGCCGCGCAAAAATCGGATTGCATAGGCCGCTTCGCGACATTCCCGGCGAGGGCCAAACGGGACCCGCTCAGCTCACGGAGGATGCGGCGCCTGGTGGGTGGTGCCGGTCACCCCTCTGGGCGAATGTCGCCGAAGGCGGCGATATGCAATCTGTCAGCTGCGCGGCGTCAGCCGCGCTCGGCCTTTGGCGCTAAGCGCGAAGCGCGTGCGCCATCAATTCGCCCAGAGGGGTGACCGGCACCTCGCAGGACTCCTCGCTGACTCAGGAAGCCTCGCCGCTCTGCCGCAGCAGGGTGGAGGTGGTCTGCTCGAGGACGCGGCGCCAGGTCGAGTTCTGCTCCGCCTCCTCTTCGGCCGCGCGCTCGACGACGCGGCGGACGCGGCGCTCGGAGATCTCGAGGCCGTGGCGCTCGGCGATCTCCTTGTAACGGTCGTAATCCTGGGCCAGGGTGGCGGTGACCGACTCGAAACCATGGCGGCCTATCTCAAGGCGGCGCGAGTAGTCCATGATCGGCGTCCCGAACATCAGCTCGTCGGTCGGCTCGGGCTCGACCAGGATGATGTCGACGCCCGGATACTTCTCTTGCCACTGCTCGACCGCCTGGTGCAAGCGGGCGTGGGCGATCAGGCGAAAGGTCTGGTTGGCGATCGCCGGCATCCCCATGTCGGAGACCCGGCGCACCCGGTTGCCGAAGACGGTCGGGATCGTCTTCTCGAAGTCGTTGACGTAGGGGACGAGGGGGTTGACGACGATGATGAACTTGGCGCCTTTCTCGACTGCGATGTCGACGTTGGTGGTCGAGCGGATGCCGCCGTCAACGAGCTGCCGCCCTTTCAGGTCGACCGGCTTGTAGACGAGGGGCAGGGTGGTCGAGCACTGGACCGCCTTGGAGATCGGCACGTCGTCCCAACCCGCCTCGCCGAAGACCAGCCGCTCGCAGGTATCTAGGTCCGTGGCGGTCAGGTAGAGCTCTTTGTCGAGCTGGCGGAAGTCGTTGGCTCGGCCTGTGTCGGCCAGCACCTTCTCGACGTAGTCGGCAATCCCGCTGCCGGAATAGAGCCCGGTCGGCAGCGCCTCGGCGAGGCCGACGCCGACGTCCATCGCCGAGAACTCGCCCATCCGCACCAGCCTGGTCAGCAACTCGGCCGTGCGCAGGGGCAGCAGCGCCGCTTTCTGCAGGAAACCGAGGTAGTTGGGCTTCAGCACCTTGTCGAGGTCGAGGTCTTCCAGCTCGGAGGGGACCCGGTCGTTGATCACCTGCATCATTTCGTCGGGGGTGACCCCGTTGGCAAGCATCGTCGCGACGAAGGAGCCGGCGCTGGTGCCGACGTAGATGTCGAAGTTGTTGACGGTGCTGTTGACGGCGAGCAGGTCGAGGGCGCGCAGGGCGCCGATCTCGTAGACACCGCCGGTGAAGCCGCCGCCGCCGAGTACGAGGGCGGTCTTGGAGGGACGTTTGCGGCCTTTGCCGCGTTTGCCGCGGGACTTCTTCGCCTCGATGTCAACGACTTTGCCCATAGAACACGAGTATTCCAGGTGGGGCGGTTGTGGCGGCGGGGGTTGAGGCGGGCGGGGCATCCCCCGCCCGAACAAGTGCAGCGCTAATTAGCGCTGCACTTTGAGTATCCGCCCGTTCGGGGGATGCCCCGCCCGCCTCACCAGACCGCTGCCAGGGCGCCTTGAGGTGAGGAGCCGCCGCTGTCGCCGCTACCTTGAGAGCTTCTGGTGTTCCTAGGGTCGATGAGGCGAGCAGCCACCCTTCTTGCGACGCTTCTGTTGCTGCTGACGCTGGCGGCGCAGGCGAGCGCCGCGAGCCGCGCTTGCGAAGGGATGCGGGAGCGGCTGGTGCGGGGCGGGGGCGCGGCGAGTGGGTTGGTGGTGATCGACGACAGCGCAGGCGTTGTTTGCACCCGGGCGCCGAATCGGTTGCGGCCGCTTGCTTCCAACATGAAGCTGTTTACGACGGCAACGGCACTGGCAAAGCTGGGACCTGAGTATCGGATCCCGACGAAGCTGCTCACCGATGGCTGGATCGGACTCGACGGCGTCCTGCACGGCAGTCTCTATCTGCGCGGCGGCGGCGACCCGGCGCTTGGCGCACCCGCTTTCTACAACCGCTTCCTGGGCGGGCTGGGGACCAACCTGTTCGCCCTCAAGGCGCAGGTCCGCGCCTCCGGCATCACCGGAGTGACCGGCAGGCTCTACGCCGACGACACTGTCTTCGACCGCCTTCGCGGAGTGGCGGATTCTGGCTACGGCACCAGCTCCTACATCGGTCCTCTGTCTGGCCTCGCCTTCAATGCCGGCTACAGCAACTCCCGTGGCACCGCCTTCTCCTCCGACCCGGCGCGGACGGCAGCTTCGAAGCTGGTTCGCTCGCTGCGCCAGGCCGGGATCTCTGTCCTGCCCAAGGTCGCGCTGGGTGCTACGCCGCCGGACGCCCAACTGCTCGCAACCGTGCGTTCGCCGACGATCGAACGGCTCGCCGAGGCGACCAATGTGCCGTCGAACAACTTCTACGCGGAGATGCTGATCAAGCTGCTCGGCGCAAAGTTTGGCGGCGGAGGGACGACGGCGGCCGGAGCTGGAGTGGTCGAGCGGTTCGCGCGCAGCCTGGGCACGAACGTCCACGCCGTTGACGGCTCCGGCCTGACCCGAGGCAATCGCGCCAGGCCGTGGGACGTCGTCCGCCTGCTGGATTCGATGCACGGCAACGAAGCCGCCGACGAGTTCATCCAGGGCCTGGCGCTGAGCGGCCGGGAGGGAACCGTCCACGACCGCATGGAGGGGACGGCCGCCGCGGGGCGCTGCCGCACTAAGACCGGCACCCTGACCGGGGTCAGCGCCCTCTCGGGCTACTGCTTCAACCGCAGCGGCAAGCTGATGATCTTCTCCATCCTGATGGCGAGCGTCCATGACCTCGGCCTAGCCCACTACGAGCAGGACCGGATCGCCGCCATGGTCGCCTCTTACTGATCCCGCTTGACGCGCTTGTGGAGAACCAGAGGGCGTTCGTCCTTTGTCCCGCATACCGGTACAAAGGACGAACGCCCTCTCTCAGCCAAAAGCGTGATCTGCCCGGACAGTGCTAGTCAAGCAGCCCCCGTAGGCCGGCTTCGTCGAGGACCTCGACGCCGAGCTGCTCGGCTTTGGCCAGCTTCGTGCCGGGGCTCTCGCCGGCGACGACGTAGTCGGTCTTCTTGGAGACCGAGTTGGTGACCTTGCCGCCGGCGGACTTGATCAGCGCCGCCGCCTCGTCGCGGGTCGTGTCCGGCAGGGTGCCGGTTAGGACCAGCGTCTTGCCCTCTAGCGGGCCGCCGGTAGCGCGACGTTCGGAGGGGTCCTGCTCCAGCCGCAAGCCCTTTTGCTTCAGCTTCTCGACCAGCTGCCAGGTGCGCTCGTCGGCCAGTGACTCGGCGATCTGCACGGCCATGATCGGCCCGACGCCCTCCACATCCTCGATCCGCTCGGGGTCGGCGGCGTGCAGGTCGTCGATCGAGCCGAAGTGCTCGGCGAGCGCTTCTGCCGTGACGTAGCCGACGCCGGGCAGGCCGAGCGCATAGAGCACCCGTTTGAAGGGACGCGAGCGCGAGGCGTCGATCGCCGCCAGCAGGTTGCGCGCCGAGACCTCGCCGAAGCCCTCCAGCCCGACCAGCTGCTCCTCGCTCAGCTCGTAGATGTCGGCGACGTCGGCGATCAGGCCCTCCTGGAGGAAGCGCATCGCCTGCTTCTCGCCCAGCCCGTCAATGTCCATCGCCCCCTTGCTGACGAAGTGTTTGACGTGCTGGAAGGACTGACCGGGGCAGCCGGCGCGGTTGGGGCAGATCGTGAAGACGGAGTCGCCGGGCTTGACGGTCGGCGTGCTGCAGGCCGGGCATTTCGCCGGCGGCTTGATTCGCCGCGTCCCCTTCGGGCGGCGCTGGACGAGCGGCGCCACCACCTGAGGAATGACGTCGCCGGCCCGCATCACCACCACCTCGTCGCCGATGCGCACGTCCTTGCGGGCGAGGTCCTCCTCGTTGTGCAGCGTCGCGGTGGAGACGGTGACGCCGCCGACGTGGACCGGCTCCAGCATCGCGAACGGGACGAGGTGGCCGGTGCGGCCGACGTTCCAGACCACCTTGCGCAGCCCCGTCGTCGCCGTCGTCGGCGCGAACTTCCAGGCGATCGCCCAGCGCGGCTCGCGGCCGACGACGCCCAGCTCGCGCCACAGCGCCCGCTCGTCGATCTTCACCACCACGCCGTCGATCTCGTAGTCGAGCTGCTCGCGTCGCTCCTCCCACCAGCGGCAGCGCTTCACCGTCGACTCGATCCCCTCGTGGTGGCCGGTGTCGGGGTTCACCTTGAACCCGCGCTCCCCGAGCCACGCGACCTCCTCGCTGTGGGTGGCGAGGTCGAGGCCGGGGGCGGCGCCGAGCGCGTAGCACCAGATCGAGAGTGGCCGCTGCGCGGTAACCGCGGGGTCGAGCTGGCGCAGCGAGCCGGCGGCTGCGTTGCGCGGGTTGGCGAAGGTGTTCTCGCCGGCCTCGGCACGGCGCTCGTTGAGCGCTTTGAAGTCGGCGATCGGCAGGTAGACCTCGCCGCGCACCTCGACTAGCGGCGGCGCGTCCTCGACGCTGAGCGGGATCGCGCCGATCGTGCGCAGGTTCTGAGTCACGTCCTCGCCGATGCGACCGTCGCCGCGGGTGGCGCCGCGGGTCAGGACGCCTTCCTCGTAGGTGAGCGAGATCGCCAGGCCGTCGATCTTCGGCTCGGTCGTGTAGCTGAACTGCGAGGCGGTGATGTCGAGGCGCTTGAGGTGGTTGCTGATACGGGTCTCCCAGGCGCGCAACTCCTCCTCGTTGCGGGCGTTGCCGAGCGAGAGCATCGGCTCGGCGTGCTCGACCTGCTCGAAGCGGTCGAGGGGTGCGGCGCCGACCCGCTGGGTAGGCGAGTCGGGGCGGCGCAGCTCCGGGCTCTCGGCCTCGATCGCCCGCAGCTCGTCAAGCAGAGCGTCGTACGCGTCGTCGCCGATCTCGGGATCGTCGAGGACGTAGTACTGGCGGTTGTGGTGCTCGAGTTCGCGGCGCAGCTCGGCGGCCCGCTGCTCGGCCTTGGCGCTCACACCGAGGAGGGGGCGCAGGCCGCCAGCATCTCCCCCAGCCCCCAGCCGCGCAGCCGCTCCAGCCCGCCGTGGTCGGTGAGGTCGAAGTGGATTGGGGTCACCGAGACGCGTCCCCGCGCCACGGCCGAGAGATCGGTCCCCTCCTCGTCCTCGAAGGAGGGCTCGAAGCCGTAGATCTCGTAGCGCCGCTTGCCGCTCTCGGCGTCCTCCCCGACCAGCTTCAGCTCGTCGTTGTAGAGGCGCTTGCCGAGCTTGGTGACCTCGATCCCGTTCGGCTCGCCGGCGGGGATGTTGACGTTGACCAGGGTCTCCGGCGGCATCGGCTCCTCGATCAGGTGGCGCACCAGCTGCGCGGTGAGCGGCGCGGCCAGGGCGAAGTCGAAGCGACCGCTGACGTAGCCCATGCCGCCGCCCGAGGACTGCTGGGAGACCGCGACGGCCGGGATGCCGAGCACGATCCCCTCGAAGGCCGCGGCGACCGTCCCCGAGTAGGTGATGTCGTCGCCGAGATTGGAGCCGTGGTTGATGCCGGAGACGATCAGGTCGGGACGGCCCCCCAGCAGCCCGAGGTCGGCGAAGCGCACGCAGTCCACCGGCGTGCCGTCGGTGGCGAAGCCGCGATCGCCGTCGCCGAACTCGACCTCCTCGACGCTGAGCGGCGAGCGCGTCGTGATGCTGCGCGCCGTCGCGCTGCGGTTCGAGTCGGGGGCGATCACGTTAACCTGGATGCCGTCCAGCTCGCGCAGGGCGCGGCGGGTGGCTTGCAGGCCGGGGGCGGAGATGCCGTCGTCGTTGGTCAGAAGGACGCGCATGGGTCGATTCTAGGAGCCACGTTCGGCGGGGCGGAGGGAGGGGGTGTCCGGCCGGCCGCTGGATTTTTCGCCCGAGTCCCTTGTTTCTCTCGTTTGACTGGTGGGCGAAAAATGGGACGCCGCGCCCGGCCGGACACCCCCTCCCTCCGCATCCCGGGCCGCGGGCCAGGGATCCGTGAGAATGGCGAGCCGATGAACGTTTCAGTCGTGGTGCCGACCAAGGATCGGCCGGAGAAGCTACGTGAGTGCCTTGCGGCGCTGGTGGGGTCGCACGAGCTGGTCGTGGTCGATGACGGTTCGGTTGAGCGGGAGCTGGTCGCGGAGATCGCTCGCGATGCGGGGGCGATGTTGGTGCGACTGGAGGGACGGGGGCCGGCAGCGGCTCGGAATGCGGGCGTGGAAGTAGCGAGCGGAGAGGCCGTGTGCTTCACCGACGACGATTGCGAGCCGGAACCGAAGTGGGCGGAGGGCCTAGCCGCACCGATTCTCGAAGCCGAGACCGAATGCTCCGCGGGCCGGACCGTCGTGGCCGGGAATGCCAGCGCAGCGGATCGTGCCTGGCAGGCGATCGCCGATCACCTGCAACGCCAGGCGAGCGAGCCCGGCTCCCCTTCTCCCGGCTTCGCTCCCACCTGCAACCTCGCCTGCTCTCGCAGGCTGCTGGCAAAGCTTCCGTTCGACGAGGCATTTCCGACTGCTGCCGGCGAGGATCGGGATTGGGCGGCACGAGCAGCGGAGCGTGGAGCAACCCCCCGCTTCGTCCCGGAGGCCATCGTCGTCCACCGCCCCGACCTCGACACCCCCTCCTTCCTGCGCCAGCAGTACCGCTACGGCCGCGGCGCCGCCCGGTTTCGCGCCAGCGACTCGAGCCGCAAGCTCGGCTCCGCCTCCTTCTACGCCGGGCTGCTAAGAGCCGGCTTCTCGCAGGGCATTGCCGCCGGAACGCTCGTCTGCGCTTCCCAGCTCGCCACCGTCTTCGGCGTCACCGCAGAGGGCAGGCGCCTCGGAAGGGACGGGGCGCCCCTCCAGCGGAACTTGTGAGCCACGAAGCCTCTGTCCCTTTGCCAAGTGCCGGCGCGGGTTCCGTTGGAGGGGCGCCCCGTCCCTTCCCCCGCGTCAGCGCTCCAACAACGGCTCGCCAGCAAGGCCCGTCATATCCGCTCCGGTGAGCGCGGCAACCGTGGCAACGACGTCGGCTATCCGCGCCGGCCGCCCCGTAGGGCGCAGACGGGAGGCCCCCGGCGCGACGATCGCCCAGGCATCGCCGTCGGTGTGGTTGCCGGTGCGACCGCTGCCGTAGCCCTGGCGGCGGACCGTGCCGAAGCGAGGCGAGTGGAGGGCCTCGATCGCAATCGAGGAGGTGGGTCGCCAGCGAACAACTAGGTCGGGGAGACGATCGGCCGCGCTTCCCTGCCAGCGCTCGCTCACCCGCTCGACGGAGGCGACCGCGAGCTCGCCGTCGGGGTCGCGGAAGTCTGCCAGGCCTGCGGCGATCAGCGTCAGCAGCTCGTCGGCCTCGGCCTCGTCGACGATCCCCTCGCGCTCGCGCTCCTTCAGGTTGAGGCGCACATAGCCCTGATTGTCGGCCGGGTGGGCAAAGGCGCGGGTCGTCGCCCAGTCGACGCCACCGAGCTCCATGCGGGCGGTCAGCTCCAGGGCGAGGCGGTCGGGCATCGCTGCGGCGACGGCGCCGCGCAACCTGCCCGAAAGCGCGCCCCGCAAACGCCACATCGCCCCCGAGTCCGAATCGGCGGCGCCGTCACGCGGCGCTTTCCCGAGCACGGCCGCCAGCATGCTGGGCAGCATGTCGGCGCGGCTCGTGTTGACGTCCATGCCGAGCACCGAGCAGGCGATCACATCGGCCTCGTCCGGAAGCGCCGCCAACACCCTCCCGAGCTGGGCGTCAACCTCCGCATAGACGTCGCCGAGCGCCTCGTCCAGCCGCTCCCGGTCGGAAAGCTCGCCCTCGCTCAAGTATGGCGGCACCTGCCAGAGCCGGTGGCCGGCCAGGTGCGGGGCGGCGAAGGTGAGCCAGACTAGGTCGAAGCTCCGCTCCGAGAGCTGCTCGAGAGCGACATCGGCGACTCGTGCCGGCGCGGCCAGGAAGCGCTCGCGTAGCCGCCGCAGCTCGGTAGGCCGCTGTGCGCCGAAGACCTCGGTCACGTTGGGGGGGCGGCCGTGGCGGCGGCGCAACGCGCGGTCGCTCCGAGCGGGTCGCGACCAGCGCTCCAGTACGACCCTCTCCCTCATCCCCCAGCCGCAGACGAGCATCCCCACCGACTCCCCGGGCGCATGGCACTCGTAGGGATCGATCGCGAGGGTGCTGCGCCCTGCCTCGGCCAGGCGTTCCCAGATCGGCGGCGGCGCCCCGAACTCGCCCGCCAGGCGAATCGACTGCTTGGCGGGCGACCACTGGAAGGGATAGAAAAGGCCGTGGTCGCCGACCTCGACCCCCCGGTAGAGGGTCTGGTAGGCACTGGCCGGGAAGTGCTCGGCGGGACTCTCGAGGCGAAGCTCCGTGCCGCGTTCACGCAGCGCCCGCAGGTTCGGCAGCCTGTTCTCGGCATCGAGCCGTTCGAGCAGAGCGGCGCTGGCGGCGTCGAACTGGAGGACGGCGATCACGCCGCGCCCCCAAATCGATCGGCCTGAAATCCGCCTAAGTCCGGCGCCCCGGTGACGGGGATGGGCGCCGCCACGGTGACCTCGGCGCCGCCGAGCTGCGCCGAGCGGCGCGCCGCCTCGACGACCGCCATCGCGCTCGCCCCGGCCCATGCGCCGGCGAGAGGCCCCGCGTCATCGCCGCGTGCCGCGGCGATGAAGCTGGCGAGCTGACGGCGCAGCGAGCCGGCCAGGGAATCCTCACCATCACGAACCCGGCCCGCCGCCGCCCGCAAGCGGCCGGTCCGGCTCGCTGCGACCGGTCGGCCGGAACGGTCGCGGACCTCGACGCGCTCGATGTAGGGCCGATCCGTGGCGCAGCGGATGCGAGCCCGGCCCCGTCCCAGCTCCAGCTCGAGGCTCGCCCGCTCCGGCTCGACCGTGGCATCGCGCACCGCGATCGGAGCGGAGCCGGTGAGGAAGGAGGCGAGGTCGATCAGGTGGGTGCCAGCGTCGAGCAACGCCTCGTCGCGGCTGAGGTGGGCGCCCCAGCCGTCACGGCGAAAGCGAAGCTCCAGCTCCAGCTCCAGCCAGCCCTCAGCAGGGACAAGCGGCATTAGCTTGGCGCCCTGCAGGAAGCGGCGGTTGAAGCCGATCGCGGGCTCCGGATGCAGTTCGGTCATGGCCACGGCACTGGCGAGATCCGGGGCCGGAGGCTTCTCGACCAGGCTCTGCAGACCGGCCTGTGCGGCAAGCCTCGCAATCTCGTCGTGCAGTCCGGCCGGCGTGGCGACGACCAAAGCGTCGATATCACCGGCCGCGACCAGTTCCTCCACAGCGGTGAAGGGGGCAACCCCTGCCGACATTGCGACTCGCTCGGCCCGCTCACGGTGCGGATCGGCGACGGCCACCAGCTCGACCTCTGCCAGCTGCCGCAGCGCCGGCATATAGCCACGCTCGACGATCCGCCCGCAGCCGGCGATGCCTAGCCGCAGCGGCGCTTCGCCATTCTCCGAAATCACGTCTTCGGTGGCGCCTTTCCCGTCAAATGAACGGGAAAGGCGCCATGCCTCGCTCACCGCCTCCGCTCCCAGGCGTGCATTACCAGTGCTACGGATACGGATGCCATGGCGGTCAACTGGTGTACGAGGTGCAAGCCGATCCCGGCGAGCAGTAGGCGCGGCCCGCCGCGCCGGGCGAGGAGGCCGTAGAGATCGCGGTTGAGGACAAGCACCGCGAGCAGCGAGACGAAGGCTAGGCGAGGACGCCTGGCGAGCGACGCTCCAACGAGGGCGAGGCTGGCCGCGGCGCTGGCGCGGTGGCGAAGACCGAGGTTAAGGGCGCCACTGTCGTGCCTGCGGCTCAGCAGCAGCCGCATCCAGGGCACGCCGCGACGCCAGAGGTCGGTGCGGACCATCGTCAGCGGCGTCCACGCCTTCAGGTGCCGTCCGCGGATCGCGGGATCGAGGAGCAGCCGGGCGCCGCGCTCGCGCAGACGCATCCCCAGCTCGATGTCCTCGACGCTCGGCTGGGGAAAACGCCGCGAATCGAAGCCGCCGGCCGCCTCGAACTCGGTGCGGCGAATGGCGCCGAGCCCCGCCCAAAAGGTCTCCGCCTCTCCTGGGGAGGTGAGGTGGACATGGTGGTGGAGCAGGTTGCGGAAGCGCGAGGTCAGGCCGGCCGCCTCCGGCGCGTCGTCATAGGCGCCGAACACCGCGCCTAGCCCGGGGTCGGCGGCGAAGCGCCACTCGATCCGCTCCAACGCGTCGGGGTGCACCTCGACGTCGGAGTTGACGAAGACGAGGAGATCGGACTGCGCCAGGCGGGCGCCGGCGTTGCGGGCCGCGGCAGGGCCGTCGCCCGCGGGCTCGCGCTGGACGATCAGCTCGTCAGGGGTACGACTCCCACCTTGCAGCGCAGCCGTACAGCGATCCAGCGTCGCCGGGTCGTCGCAAGCCGGGACAACAGCCGCGAGGGTCAGCTTCGAAGGCGCGGAAATGCCCGCAGGATCGGCGCAGGAGTCACGCATTAGGGTCACCTAATACCATCTCGCGCCAATGAAGCGGCGCCTCCCCACCCCCGACGGGCCGCCCGTCGCCGTCCTCGGCGCCGGCCCCGCCGGCCTCACTGCAGCCTACGGGCTGGCTGGGCGCGGTCTGCCCGTCGTCGTCCTCGAGACCGACGACACAGTGGGCGGCCTCGCCCGGACCGTCGTCGTCGATGGCTACCGCTTCGATCTCGGCGGCCACCGGTTCTTCACCAAGAGCGCCGAGGTCGAGGCGCTCTGGGACGAGGTGCTCGGCGCGGAGATGCTGGTGCGACCGCGCCTCTCGCGGATCTATTGGCGCGGGCGCTTCGTCCAGTACCCCCTTCGCGCCGCCGACGTCTTCGCCAAGGTGGGGCCACTGGAGCTCGCCCGATGCGCGGCGTCATACGGGCGCGCCCGCCTGCGTCGTCCCAAGGCCGAGGAGAGCTTCGAGGGCTGGGTTTGCGCCCGCTTCGGGCGGCGCCTCTTCGAGCTCTTCTTCAAGACCTACACGGAAAAGGTCTGGGGAGTGCCGACCAGCGAGCTGCGCGCCGAGTGGGCTGCGCAGCGGATCGCCGACCTCTCGCTGTGGAGGGCGGCGCGGGCAGCGCTGCCGGGGCGTCCGGGCACACAGCCGAAGAGCTTGATCGAGGAGTTCCGCTATCCACGCCTCGGCCCCGGGCAGATGTGGGAGGAGATGGCCCGCCGGATCGTCGCCGCCGGAGGCGAGGTCCGCCTCGGCGCTCCCGTCGATGGCCTGCGGATCGACGGCGACCGGGTCGCCGCGGTCAGCGCCGGCGGCGAGGAGATCGAGGTCGCGGCGGCGATCTCCTCAATTCCGCTGCGCAGCGTGGCCGGAATGGGCGCCCCGGTGGCAGTGAGCGAGTCCGCCGCGGGACTGCGCTACCGCGACTTCCTCACCGTGGCGCTGGTGATCGAGGGGGAGCCACCTTTCCCCGACAACTGGGTCTACGTCCACGACCCCGGCGCTCGGGTCGGCCGCATCCAGAACTTCCGCGCCTGGAGCCCCTGGATGACGCCTGATCCGCGCCGCTCCTGCGTCGGGCTCGAGTACTTCTGCTTCGAGGGCGACGAGCTTTGGGCTCGTTCGGATGCCGAGTTGGTGGCGTTGGCGCGCTCTGAGATCGCCGCCTTGGGCCTCGTCCCGGCCGAGCGGGTGGTCGATGGGCACGTGGTTCGCGTGCCGAAGGCCTACCCGATCTACGACGCGGAGTACGCGGATCGCGTCGACGCAATCCGCGCCTGGCTTGACGGCATCACCAACCTGCAGCAGATCGGGCGCAACGGCCTACACAGGTACAACAACTCCGATCACTCGATGCTGACCGCGATGCGGGCGGTTGAGAACCTCTGCGATGGGACGAGGCACGACGTTTGGACGGTCAATGCGGACTGCGTCTACCACGAGCGGGACGAGGCGCCCGAGCAGCCGTATCGGGTCGTGCCGGAGACGCCGGCTATGGCTGAGCCGCTGACGGAACGCTAGGCGCGCGGGGCCTGTCGTCGGGGTGGGGGGCCTTCCTTGCCCTTCGCGCTGCTCCGGGCGCCGGGACCACGCGCTATCTGAGATGGGGCCTTGCCCTCCGCAGCCTTCGGGCGGCGGAAAACCCCCCACCCCGACGCCACCCACGCGAGTAGCGCTTCAGCAAGGCAGTTGGGTTGCGCGCCAGGTGCCGACGCGATCCAAGTCGGTGCCACGCAATGGCTTCGTAGAGAGGGCTACTCCGTAGCGGGGCTGGCGGATTACGCGTACGTTCTCGATCGGCTTGTCCAGATGCCAGGCCAGAGGAGTCTGGGCGAGGAGCTGAGTTACTCGGACCGTGCCGCCGCAGGAGAGGAGCTTGTCGCTTCCGATGCGGTCGGCTAGGGCGAAGAGGTCCTTTTGCGAGTTCGCCTGCCTCTCGATCGTCTCGATGTCGGCTGGGACGTCGGCAGCGCGCAAGGCGAAGCCCGCGGCGCCGATGGCGAGGGTGGCAACCACTGCCGCTGCCAGGACCGGGCGGGGCCCTCCGGCGAACGCACGGGCTCCGGCGCGGGCAAGCCCGACGCCGCCCACTACCGAGATCGCGGCGCTGGCTGGGGCTAGGAAGCGAGGTAGGCCGGCGAAGCCGATCACTGCCATCGCCGCGACCACGGCGATCCAGGCGAGGGCGCCTGCCAGTAGGACCATCGCTGGGCGGTCGTCGCCATCTTCGCTCCGGTGTCCCCAGAGGAGCAGGGCCACGCCGATCCAGGCGGCGGCCAGGGGTGCGGCCAGCGCCCGGCCGGCGACTTGGGCAATCTCGTCGAGCTCGATCCCGCCTTGGCGCGCCGTCGCCGATCCCTCTAACGGGCTGCCGGCGGCGAGCAGGTCGGGGACGAACCAGGCGAGCGGGACGAGGGCGGCGGCGGCGAGTGCCTGGGGGCGCAGGCGGGGCTCGTCGCGGACGGCGAGGATCGCCCAGAGGGCGAGGAACGGCCAGCACTCGGGGCGCAGCAGCGATGCCGCCACCCCCAGCCACAGCGCCAGGGTCGGGCGGCGCTCCAGCGCCGCGATGAAGGCTCCGAGGACCAGGGTGACGAGCAGCGGCTCCGAGAGCCCGCCCGTGAACTGCCGGGCTGGCGGCGTGAAGGAGTCGCCGGTCAGCGCCACCGAGCCGGCGGCAAGCGCCGCGGCGGCGAGCCGCCAGCGACCCGTCTCGGTGCCGGCCAGCCACGCGGCCAGCCAGCCGGCGAGCAGCGGGGCCAGCAACCAGCCGCTGCGGGCGACGAGCAGCCAGGCCTCGGGCGCAGCCCCCCCGATCGGAGAGAGAAGCGTGTCGATCAGCACCGGCAACGGCTTCCAGGACGGCCCCGCAGCCGTCGCCAGGTCGAGATGGGCAATCTCCCGGCCCCAGACCAGCCAGCCCCACGGATCGTAGACCGGCAGGTAGGGAAGCGCCAGCGAGAGCGCCGCCAGCGCTACGCCGAGCGCGGCACCGATCCGTAGTGGCCGAGGCACGGAGTTCAGGACCGCGTGGCGCCGCGCTCGCTGAGCAGGTAGACCGGCGCCGCCGCTACGACCAGCAGCAGCAGTGCTGGGATCGCACTGGCCTCGTAGAAGCCGAAGCTGGTCTGAGTCCAGATGTCGGTGGCGAGCGTCTCGAAGCCGAGCGGAGCCAGGATCAGGGTCGCCGGCAGCTCTTTCATCGCGTGCAGGAAGATCAGCGCGGCACCGGCCAGAACCCCCCCGCGGGCGAGCGGCGCGGTCACCGTGCGGAAGACCTCTGCGCGGCTGCGCCCGAGCCCGCGGGCCGCCTCCTCGACGCGGGGAGAGACCTGCAGCAGGGCGGCCGCGATCGGTCCGATCCCCAGCGGCAGATAATGGATGGTGAGGCCGAAGATCAGAAGCGCAGTGGTCTGGTAGAGCGGCGGCACGAGGCGGGTGGCGAAGAAGACGAGCGCCAGGGCGACGAGGATCCCGGGCAGCGCGTAGCCGGCGTGCGAGGCACGCTCGACGATCTGGCTGAGCCGGCCGGGATGGCGCACGGCCAGTACCGCCACCGCGAGGGCGGCGAACGCGCCGAAAGCCGCGGCGCCGGCCGAAACCAGCAGCGAGTTCCCGCCCAGCGCCGCGGCGCGCGAGAACGAGGTCGCGCCGGTCGAGATCCCCTCGCTGGCCCAGTAGAGGAGGACCGCGACCGGCAGGGCGAAGGCGATCGCCGCGACCGTCGCGCAGAAGGCGAGCGCCGGCCAGCGCCAACGGCCAAGCCGGTACGGGCTTGCCGGGCGCAGCGTCCCCGGTCCGAGCCGGTGCACGACCCGGGCCGAACGCAGGCGCGAGCTGAGCAGCAACAGGCCGAACATGACGATCACCAGGACGGCACCGAGGCTCGCCGCTGCGGTGCGATCGAAGCTGGAGCGGTAGGCGACGTAGATCTCGCGGGTGAAGGAGTCGAAGCGCAGCAGCGAGACCGCGCCGAAGTCGCTGACCACGTAGAGGGCGACGAGCAGCCCACCGGCCGCGAGAACCGGCCAGAGCTGCGGCATGACGACGGTGCGGAACACTGACAGCGGCCCCCGTCCCATCGCCCGCGCCGCGTCCTCGAGCTGCGGGTCGATGCGCTGCAGCGCGCCGCGCAGGGGCAGCAGCACCAGCGGGTAGGTGAACAGGCTGAGCACGAGCCAGGCGCCGGGAAAGCCGTAGATCGAGGGCAGCTGCGCCACGCCGAGGACGTCCTGGAGCATCCCGTTCGGACCGAGCGCGGCGACGAAGAGATAGGCGCCGACGTAGCTGGGGATGACCAGCGGCAGCGTGCAGAGCACCGCCCAGACACGGCGGCCGGGGAGGTCGGTGCGGACAGTCAACCAGCCGATCGGCAGGGCGAGCGCGACGGCCGTCGCCGTCACCGCCGCCGCCAGCGCCAGCGTCCTAACCAGGATCGCGGCGGTGCGGGAGGTGAGGGCATCGGCCAAGGCATCGCCGAGGTCACCCGCGACGACGATGAACAGGTAGGCGGCCGGCAGCACCGCCGCGGCACCGACCAAGATGCCGGCGCCGACGAGCCATGCCGGCGCCGGACGGGTCGCCGTCACCTACAGGGCTCCGGTTTCCTGCATCAGCTCGATCGTCGCCTGCAGCTCGTCGAGGTGGACGAGATCGTTCGGGGCGCTCGGTACGGCGGCGAGCGGCACGCTGAGCGCGGGGTCGGGCTCGGCGCCAAGGGCGAGCGGGTACTCCTTGGAGCTGGTCGTGAAGAAGCCCTGGCTTTGCGGCGCAAGCAGCGAGCGGACGAAGGCGACCGCTTCCCCCTTGCGGTCGCTCGACTCGACCACGCCGACGCTGGTCAGGAGCATCAGCGAGCCGAGGCCGCCGGGCGGGAAGTAGACGCCGACGGGGTAGGCGTCCCCCTCCTCGGCGATCGCCTGGGCGACGTAGTAATGGTTGATCAGCCCGGCGTCGATCTCACCGCCCGCGATCGCGTCGCGGATCGCGACGTTGTTCGGGTAGTCGCGGGCTTCGTTGGCGACCATCGCCTCCAGCCAGTCGCGGGTGCGCTCGTCGCCGTAGCGGCTGCGCAGGGCAGTCACATACTCCTGCATGCTGGAGCTGGCGGGTGACCAGCCCACCCTGCCTCGCCAGGCGGGCGCGGCAAAGCCGAACGGGGAACGGGGCAGCTCGCTGCGCTTCACCGCGTCGCGGTTGAAGGCGATGACCCGAGCGCGACCGGTGACGCCGACCCAGTGCCCTTCGGGGTCGCGATAGCGGGCGGGAACTCGCGCAAGGACGTCGTCGGGCAGGCGGGCCAGCAGGCCAGCGTCAGCCACCGCACCGATCGCGCCCGGCTCTTGGGCGAAGAAGACGTCGGCCGGTGAGGCGTCGCCCTCCTCGATCAAAGTCGCTGCCAGATCGGCCGTGTCCGCATAGCGGACCTGGACGTCGCGGTCGGCCTCGGCCTCGTAGCGATCGACGGCGCCGCCGATCGCCGCCGGAATCCGGCCCGAGTAGAGCGTCACGCCCTCCGTCTCCGGCTCGCCCGGGCCACCCCCGGAGGCGCCGGTGTCGAATCCGCAACCGCCGAGGGCCAGCGTCACGGCGATCGCCGCGACGAGGATCGGGCGCTGCCCGTAGCGTCGTTCGTCCTTCATTGCCTGCCTTTGGGAGGAGAGCGGGTTAGGTTGCCCTAATCTTAGGTTTTCCGCCCGTGACGCCTCTTCCAGACAACGGCAACGGGACGCGCGGCGCCGCACTGCGCCTGCGGGGCCTGCGCAAGTCCTACGGCGACGTCCTCGCCGTCGATGGGCTCAACCTGGAGGTCGAGCCGGGGGCGACGTGCGCCCTGCTCGGCCCCAGCGGCTGCGGCAAGACGACGACGCTGCGGCTGATCGCCGGGCTCGAGGAGCCGGACGCCGGCAGTGTCGAGATCGGCGGCGAGACTGTCTCCACCCCACAGCGCTCACTGCCGCCGGAGCGCCGCCGGATCGGCATGGTCTTCCAGGACTACGCCCTCTTCCCCCACCTCGACGTCGCCGGCAATGTCGGCTACGGGCTGGGACGCCGCCCAGACCGTGAGCGGGTCGAGGCGATGCTGGCGACGGTCGGCCTCGGCGGCCTCGGCGGCCGCCACCCCCATGAGCTCTCCGGCGGCCAGCAGCAGCGCGTCGCGCTTGCCCGCGCGCTGGTCGCCGAGCCGCAGGCCGTGCTGCTCGACGAGCCGTTCTCCAACCTCGACGCCGGCCTGCGCGAGAAGGTGCGTCGCGAGGTGCGCGAGATCCTCGAGGCGCAGGGAGTCACCTCCGTCTTCGTCACCCACGACCAGGAGGAGGCGCTGAGCGTCGCCGACGTGGTCGCGGTCGTCAACGAGGGGCGGATCGAGCAGGTTGGCACGCCGGAGGAGGTCTACTCGCGGCCGGCGACCCGCTGGGTGGCCGGCTTCCTCGGCGAGATCGAGGTCCTGCCCGGCACCGCCCGCGACGGCGCGGTCGAGTGCGAGCTGGGCAACCTCCATCACCGCGACGGGCTTGAGGGCGACGTAGACGTCCTGATCCGGCCCGAGTCCCTCGCGGTCGGCACGGTCGAGCCGGCCGACCGGCGCGGCAGCCAGGAGGCGACCGTCGTCTCCCGCAACTTCTACGGCCACGACCAGTTGCTCGAGCTGCGCCTCCCTTCAGGCCGCCTCGTCCGCGCCCGCCGCCTCGGCTTCCCCGCCTGGCACCCCGGCGACCGCGTCCGGGTCTGGATCGACGGCCCCGCCGACGTCCTGACGCGGGATTGAGGACCGCCGGCTTCCGGTATCGCAACTGGGAAAGAGAGGATTCGATTCCCTCCGGGGGCACTGACCCGCACGGTGGTCGAACCGTGGGCAAAGAGAAAGACGGGTAGATCTCCGCGCGGCCGACGACCCGGATCTCATCGACCATTGATTGCAGCAGCGCCTTGCGGGTCGGCGGGTCCCCACCCTCGATCACCTCGCGGACCTGAGCCTGCAACAGCGCCAGGTCGTCGTCGCTGAGTGGTTTTGCGCTCGGCGGGTTCCTCGGCCTTCAGCTCCTCGCGCCGAGCTTCCAACGCACGGTCGCTTGGTCAGCTCGCCGGTCCGAGGGCCACAGGCCGACTCGGGCATCGTGCCCGAGCCGATTGGCGGGGATGCGGGGGGATTACGGCCGATTCGGCCCGGAAAGCGCTACCGAGCGTTCACCTACGTGGTCTCGGCTCGATGGACCGCCACGTCGATCGCGTTCCGGAGCTTGCCGACTTCGGCGGTCAGATGGCGCTTCTGAAGCGGCCCCATGCCGACGATCTTCCCGTTGAGAGTCACCAGTGACTCTTTGTCGCCGTTGGCCGAAATCAGCACCTCGATCTTCGACGGGTTGCGCGTCAGGCCGACGCCAATTCGAGGGACGATTCGACCGGGCTCCTGCGCCTTCACGCCCCACCCGCAGTTTGCAACCGCCTCCTTTACAGCGAATTCAGTTTCCTGCAATGACATTGCCACGCGGAACTCGTCGCTGATCTTGCTCATCCTCCTAAGCCTCCCTCTCAACTTTGGATTTGACGGTACCCCAGACGCGCCGGAACGGATTGCGAAGCGCAAGCACCACGTAGTATCCAAAAGAAGCGCTTTCGGTTCCACCAGTTCTAGACATGAAAGGAGATGGGCTGCGATAGGCGATGCCGCAAGCGGCCTGAAAGACAACGGTGACGGACGAGATTGAACTATCGATGAGTGTGCCTCTGGATTCAGATGGGTTCTTGCGACGGCAATGCCCCACCTGCGAGCGAGAGTTCAAGTGGAAACCGGCGGACGAAGGCGCCGAGGAAACCCCAGCCCCGGAGGGCGGCTACTTTTGCCCATATTGCGCCGTGCAGGCGCCACCCGACTCTTGGTGGACCGAAGCGCAGATTGAGGATGCGAAGGCGCGCGCCTTTGATCAGGTGGTCAAGCCCGAGCTAGACAACTTGGCTGACGTCGCGGGCCGCTCGGATTTCCTTGAGGTTGAGGTGACGGTGCCTGAGCCAGACCACCCACCCACGCTCGACGAACAGGATGACATGCGACGAGTCGATTTTACCTGCCATCCCCAGGAGCCCATCAAGGTCCTTGATGATTGGGCTCGCGCAGTTCATTGCCTCCTTTGTGGCACTGCTGCTCCTGCCAGTACCGATCAAGCGGGCGATGCGGACTGACGGCAACGGTCAGACAACTGGGGCCATGGCAGATTGATGCGGAACTTGGTCGAGGCGGCAATGGCACCGTCTGGAAGGTTGAGCATGTCGATTCCGGACAGGTCGCCGCGCTGAAGGAGATCCATACCCGCAAGGTGGATCGCGAGCCGTACCGGCGCTTTGTTACCGAGATCCGGACTCTGCAGGAGCTTGGCGAGTCCCCAGGCGTCTTGCCGCTGATC
This sequence comes from uncultured Solirubrobacterales bacterium, assembly GCA_963844395.1. GTDB lineage: Bacteria > Actinomycetota > Thermoleophilia > Solirubrobacterales > 70-9 > VRUE01. Next base: position 49,109 of record CAWJNX010000002.1, read on the forward strand.
GACGCCCACATTCCTGATGCATCAGCGGCAAAAGAGAGGCCCTGGTTGGTGATGCCCGTTGCAGCGCCGCTCTCCGAGGCCCTTGCTGGTGCCGACCACTCGTCGGTGGTTGGTGCCGTCATGTCTGTGGCACGAACCCTTGCGGCCTTGAAGGCTGATCACGGGATTGCCCACCGCGATGTGAAGCCAGCCAATCTCTATCACTTTGAGGGTGACTCGCTAATCGGCGATTTCGGCCTGGTAGCTCTTCCGGACCCGAGTGGTCTTACGCGAGAAGGGAAGCCTCTCGGCCCGGCTAATTTCATCCCATTCGAGATGCTCAACAACCCGAATACGGCCGACCCGTTTGGTGCCGATGTCTACTCGCTCGCGAAGTCGTTTTGGGTACTCGCAACCGGGGTCAACTTCCCCCCGCCTGGCCACCAGCCAGCCGACGCGGCGCCGTATCGGATCGCTGATTTTCGTCCACACCCGCAGGCAGCCAGGCTCGATGAGCTTGTAGATAGGGCTACCCGCCTTGATCCCGCCGGGCGGCCCAGTGTCGTCGAGTTCGCGGATGAGCTACAGCAATGGCTGGAGTTGCCTGGTGAGCAGGCCGACCTTGACCTATCTGAGCTTTCGCGTGCAGTGCGCGCCAACCTGGCTTCGGAGATTGGCGAGAGCCAGCGGATCGAGGCCTGGAAAGAGGATGCCCACAAAGCGGTTCGGAGACTTGAGGAATTGGTCCGCCCGCTAAATGCGGCTATGAAAGAGGCCGATCCTCGCGCGGAAGTCGGAGTTATGGACGAGCTTGTCGCCAAGACGCTCCGGACCCTGGAGCACATGGGATCTCCGGAGGTTCTCTTTCACTTTGCACGGGCGACCAAGATCGTCACTGGAACGCCTCCGATCCACAGGGTCCTTCGCACGGGCCGAGGTGTTGAGCTAATCGAGGATGGCCAGTTGGTCATTCGCACGATGGTTGATCTTGGCCTCGATGGGGTGATGCAGAGCGACATGCACTGGATTAGCGACGAGCGAATCGTGGCCGTTGGTTCGATTCAGCAAGAGGCTGCGCTTCAAGAGGCTGCCTCCGAGTTGGGGGCCAAACTTCAAGAGGCGCTAGAGATTCTGGTGGGGGAGCCATCGGGAACCTGATCCTCCTTTGTAGAGGAAGCTCCTCCGGGTGAGACTCGTCGCGTTGTGTTCTCCTGGGAAGCATCGACGCTCGTCAACCTGACCGTGGTCGAACCAAGACGGGTGAGAAGCCACGTGTACCGTTCCCGCCCTACGAACCGACCCCCGTGTAGGGCTAGAAATGCCGAGGCCGCCTTTCGGCGGCCCCGCGCCCTGCTGACGAAACAGCAGGGGGATTGGCTTCAGTATACGGATCGATAGGCGGGGCCACAATTCTCACCACGTCTCGGGTTTGACCAACCGGGCGCCCTTCGGAGAGACGATCTGATCGGGGAACTGGCACTCCGCAACGTCGCGGGCGGAGAGGCGGACAAAGCGGGCGTTGGCCGGCAGGGGGTCCGGGGAGAGAGCGGCGCTGCGGTGCTTGCTGTGCAGCACGGGGTTGACCACCGTCACATGCAGGCCCAGCTCCTCGCGGACAACCCGGATCGGCATCTTCAGGTCGCCGTCGTTGGAGATCACCGCAGCCGACTCATAGCGCCGGTTGAAGCCGTCGAGGAGAAGGCGCGTGGCGAGGTTGACGTCGGTTCCCTTCTCCTCGTAGGTGAGGACGGCTCGCCTGGGCTGCTCGTCGGGGGCGGCGTCGACCAGATTGCCCCGGACCCGCTTTGAGATGTAGCGGCCGAGGAAGATCTCCAGGTTGGGGATCGTCCGCAAGGCGCGGTGATAGAGGCGCTGGCGATCTTGCGCGCCGGGGTCTTCGGGATCGCGCTTGATGTTGGCCGTGAAGTAGGCGATCTCGGCAATGTCGTCCTTGGGCAGCAGCCACTGGGCGAGCGCCAGGGGGTTCAGCCAGCGTCGCCCCGGTGCTCTGCATGCCCCGTAGTAGAGGTTGAAGCCGTCGATGTAGACAATCGTGCGCAAGCGTCCAACTTAACTATTGCTACGGCTGGTTGACTGGTCGTCGCGCGATTCGTGACCCTCGGCCGTATACTGCGACCGTGATGATTGCGGTCGCGATTGGATACGTGCTGTTTCTCTTTGTTGCTTCGGGTGTCATCGATGCGGGTTTCAAGTGACCGTGGCCGGCTGGATTTGCAGCCAGCGTCATAGGCCTGCCGGCCCTGCTGGTCTGCCTGTGGCCAATTCGCGAGGGACCAGTCGAGCTAAGACATGCGCTGCACCGCAAGGGCATTTGGCGTTATGGGGAAGCGGAAGCAGGCGAAGATTCACGCGGAACGCCAGCGTGACGCTGAAGACCGCGAGGCCCGCTTCGCCAAAGAGCGTGAGGCAAATCGACAACGGCAGCTCGCCACCCGTCGAGAGCGCGAACGAGAGCGGCGGCGGGCGATGAAGAAGACCGCTGCCCGTCCGTAACTGCCTTTCTGCCTCTTCGGCGAGAGAAAAGAAGTCGATGGCCCGTATTCTTGAGCAGGCGACGGTGCGCGAGCTACAGAAGGCGCTCGGTTGCGAGTTTGGCTCGACACCGGCTTGGCTCTTGCGGCCGGGGCTTGCAGAGTGCGGCGTGCGGTGGAGCCTGGTCTGCGACATCTACCTGGCTCTCACTGGCCTCCAGCTTCCCGAAAAGATGCCGCCGCGTGAGACGAGGAGAGTCGACGCAGTCATCGAGTTGCCGGGCCAACCCCCAAGGATCTTCGAGTTCGACGAGTCCCAGCACTTCAATTCCTATCGCGCCACCACGCTCGGTCTCTATCCCGACGAGGTCGAGTCGGCCTTCCCGCGGCAGACCTGGCTCCTTGCTTGCGAAGAGTTCGACCCGCAAGCTCAGCACGACGGGTGGCTGGGGAAAGGCAAAACCGCCACTGTTTCCAGAGCCCCGCGGACGTCACCTGCAGCGCGCCTTTCGTGATGCCCTCGCTGATCTGCTGCCTGGCGTGCACGGCTGGGCGCCGACGCTGCGCCTGGCTGACTTCGAGGTCGAAGACTGGATTCAGGGATCGAACGTGCAACCTAGACTCGGCGCGGTCCTGGCTGAACGCCTGGTTCTGTAATCCCGGATGCTGCGCTACCGTGCCAGCGAAACCGGGTCCGCCTCGATCCGCGCCGCCTGGTTCGTCTTCTGTCCCGCCGGGGGCGCTATGCTTCGTTTTGCGATACCGGAAGCAGCGGTGTGTTCACCGGCTTTCCCAGATTTCGCAAACGGCCCGCCTCGGCGGGTCGTTTGCTGTTTCAGGCTGCATACTGCCCGCGTGACCACCGTGCGGTTGGACATCGAATACGACGGCGGCGGCTTCAAGGGCTGGGCGGCGCAGCCGGGGTTGCGCACGGTGCAAGGTGAGCTGGAGGCAGCACTGAAGACGGTGTTGCGGGAGCCGGTGCAGCTGACGGTGGCTGGGCGCACGGATGCTGGGGTGCATGCGCTGGGGCAGGTCGCGAGCTTCGTCACCGGGGCGGAGGTTCACGAGGATCTGGCGCGTCGGTTGAATGGGGTTGGGCCCGAGGACGTGGCTGTCACCGCCGCGAGCGCTGTCGATGACGACTTCGATGCTCGTGGGGACGCCACGTCACGGAGCTATCGCTACCGACTGCTCGCTCGCTCCACCCCGAGCCCGTTCGAGAACGGCCGCGCTCTCTGGTGGCCGCACCGTATCGACCGCGACGCTCTGGACGCCTGCGCCGCGGCCCTCCCCGGCACTCACGACTTCACCGCCTTCACCCCAACCCAAACCGACCACATCCGCTTCGAGCGAGACATCTTCGATGCCGGCTGGGATCTGGAAGACGACATCCTCTCCCTCCGCATAACCGCCGACGCCTTCATGAGAAACATGGTCCGCATCCTCGTAGGCACGATGCTGGAAGCAGCAAACGGCCGCCGCTCCGTGGAGAGCTTTCAGCAGCTTCTCAAGGGTGCCCCCCGCCCCGAAGCCGGCGACACGGCGCCCCCACACGGCCTGTACCTGGAGTCGGTCAGCTACGCCTGACGGGAGGGGGTGGGGTGCCCCTCCTGCGCAGCGGCGTCATGTTTTTCGCACAGACCACTCAGGAGAGAAGCCGCGCGCCCGGCGAAAAACCCAGTAAGCAGGAGGGGCACCCCACCCCCTCCCTCCTAAACCAGCTCTAGATAAACCATCTCCGTCGAGTCAGACTTCCGCGGCCCAAGCTTGACGATCCGCGTGTACCCCCCAGGCCGCTCCACATACCGCGGCGCAACCTCCTCGAACAGCTTGTGCACAACGAACTTGTCGTTGTGCAGCGTCGCCAGCGCCTGCCGCCGCGCGTGCAGGTCGCCCCGCTTGGCCAGCGTGATCAGCTGCTCGACCTCGGGCTTGACCGCCTTGGCCTTCGCCTGGCTGGTTTCGATCCGCTCGTGCTCGATCAGCTGCTTGGAGAGGTTGGCGAGGAGGGACTCCCGGTGCGCCGAGTCGCGGCTCAGCTTGTTGCGCTTCTTGCGGTGGCGCATCGGTCTTTGGCTCCCTGGCGGTCCCTAGTCCCGCTGCAGGTCCAGGCCGCGTGCCTGCAGGGTCTCGATCACTTCATCGATCGACTTCTGGCCGAAGTTGGGGATCGCGTTCAGCTCGGTCCGCGTCTTGCGCACCAGATCGCCGACCGTCTGCACGCCAGCCCGCTTCAGGCAGTTGTAGGAGCGGACGCCGAGCTCCAGCTCCTCGATCAGGATCTCGTCGAGGCCGTTGCTGGCGGGGGATCCGGCTCCGTCGCCAACGGCGCTCGAGAGTCCCTCGGCCGGCAGCGTCGGCGCCGGTTCGCGCGCCGTCAGCTCTTCGACCCGCTCGGCGTCGGTGAAGATCGCCAGCGTCTTGATCAGGATCTCGGAGGCCTCGCGCAGGGCGGCAGCCGGCTCGATCGAGCCGTCGGTCTCCAACTCGAGCGTCAGTTTGTCGAAGTCGGTTCGCTGACCAACACGGGCCGTGGCGACCGCGTAGGAGGTGCGGCGGATCGGCGAGAAGATCGAGTCGATCGGGATAACGCCGATCGGCTGCTCGTCGGACTTGTTCTCTTCGGCCGGCGAGTAGCCGCGGCCGCGGCCGATCGTCAGGTACACCTCGAGCTTGGTTTTCTTCTCGAGCGTGGCGATCGGCGCCTCGGGGTTGAGGATCTCCACGCCGGAGGGGAGGTCGATGTCCTTTGCCTTGATCTCGCCGGGGCCGGTGGCGACCAGCGGTGCCTCGACCTCGTCGGCGTCGGTGTGCATGCGGACGACGAGCTCCTTCAGGTTGAGGACGATGTCGGTGACGTCCTCTTTGACGCCCGGCACGCTGGAGAACTCGTGCGCGACGCCCTCAATGCGGACGCTGGTGACGGCGGCGCCGCCCAGCGAGGAGAGCAGGACGCGGCGAAGGCCGTTGCCGAACGTGTAACCGAAGCCCTTGTCGAGCGGCTCGATCGTGAACGTGCCGCGGCGATCATCGGCTTTGTCTGCGGTGATGCGGGGGACCTGGAAGTCAGTGGTCATGAGTTCCTTGCGTATGTGTTTCCGAAATTGACCCGGACTACTTGGAGTACAGCTCGACGATCAGCTGCTCCTGCACCGGGGCCGAGATCTCCGCGCGCTCGGGATAGCGGAGAACCTTGGCGGTAAGAGAGTCGTGGTCGGCCTGTAGCCAGGCCGGCACGGTCGAGACGAGCTCGGTCGCTTTGCGAATCGTGTCGCTGGCGGCAGAACCCGACTTGATCGAGATCACGTCCTCGGGACGGACCTGGTAGGAGGGTACGTCGACGCGCCGTCCGTTCACGAGCCAGTGCCCGTGGCGGACCAGCTGCCGCGCCTGTCGCCGCGAAGCGGCGAAGCCGAGGCGGACGAGGACGTTGTCGAAGCGCGACTCGAGCAGGCGGAGCAGGTTCTCGCCCGTCACACCCTCCTGTCGCGAAGCCTTGTCGTAGTAGGCGCGGAACTGGCTCTCGAGCACCTGGTAGTAGCGGCGCGTCTTCTGCTTCTCGCGCAGCTGCACGCGGTACTCGGACTGGCGCATGCGGCCGCGGCCGTGCTCGCCGGGCGGGTAGGAACGCCGCTCGACGCCGCATTTGTCGGTGAAGCAGCGTTCGCCCTTAAGGAAGAGCTTCTGGCCCTCGCGGCGGCACTGCTTGCACTGGGCTCCAGTGTCGCGGGCCACTAGACGCGCCTCCGCTTCTTGGGCCGGCAGCCGTTGTGAGCCTGCGGCGAGACGTCCTTGACCGTGGTCACTTCGAGGCCGGCGGCCTGCAGGGAGCGGATCGCGGTCTCGCGGCCGGAGCCGGCGCCCTTGGCGAAGACCTCGACTTTTTCGAGCCCGTGCTCCATCCCCTTCTTGGCCGCCGCGTCGGCGGTCACCTGGGCGGCGAACGGGGTCGACTTACGGGAGCCTTTGAAGCCGGTCGAGCCGGCGGACTCCCAGGCGATCACATTGCCCTGGCGGTCGGTGAGAGTGACGATCGTGTTGTTGAAGGAAGTCTTGATATGGGCCTGTCCGTAGGCGATGTTCTTTTTGACGCGGCGGCGAGTGCGCCCTTTGCCGGGTTTTTTGGCTGCTGCCATAGGTGCGCCCTAGACCTTGCGCTTGCCGGCGACGCTCATCCGGCGCGGGCCCTTGCGGCCACGCGCGTTGGTCTTCGTCCGCTGGCCGCGGACTGGCAGGCCGCGGCGGTGACGCAGGCCGCGGTAGGTGCCGGTCTCCATCAGCCGTTTGAGGTCCTGCGAGCGCTCGCGGCGCAGATCGCCCTCGACCTCGCGTCGCTCGACGGCCTCACGCAGGCGCATGACCTCGTCCTCGGTCAGGTCCTTGACGCTGGTGTTGGGGTCGATCTTGCTCTCCGCCAGGATTTCTCCCGCGGTCGAGCGACCGATCCCGAAGATGTAGGTGAGCCCGATTTCGATCCGCTTGTTAACCGGGATGTTGACCCCTGCGATCCGTGCCATCGTCGCGCCCCTAACCCTGCCGCTGCTTGTGGCGGGGGTTCTGACAGATCACCAAAACAGCGCCATTGCGGCGGATGACCTTGCACTTTTCGCACATCGGCTTTACGGAAGCTCGGACCTTCATCGCTCCGGAGTCGTTCGAAAACAGGACTCCCGCACGCCCCAGGAGTCGGGCGGCAGGCACAAGTCGGCCCATCGGGCCGAACGGGAAAGATAGCAAGGCGCTGCCTGCGACGACCGGCCGCAACGCTCAGGCGGCGATGCGGGCGCCGACGTCGAGCTTGACCTCTCGGTCCGGTGCGGCCAGAGCGGCTCTAGCCACCGCTATAAGCGCTTCGGGGTCTAACCCGTTCCGTTCCGCTGCCACGCGTAGAGGCTTCTCGAAATCGTGCTTACGCGTACCGATCACATCGACCATCGCTGCCCGGCCGTCGCAGAAGCTCACAATGACCGCGCCGTTTTCGATCACGTCGCTGCCCCCGGAAAGCCGGCCTACGTCTTCCAGCGTGATCTGGATCGTGTCAGCTCGACTCTCGTAATCAGCTTTCATCATTTCCTCAGATCGTAGACGGTGATCAGTTCGCCGTTGTCCAGGGCGACGACCGCGCAATACAGGGTCCCTCGTATCTCCATTGCATACAACGGATTTCCATCGGGATCCTCCCCAACCCGATTCTCTGGAGCCACGATTTTGAGAACGTCCGCTCGGTCCAGCTTTTCGCGACGCATCCGGTTCCTCCCGTGGCGGGTGAATCGCACACCGATTCAAGGGCAGGACGCGCAAATCTCTCCCCTCGAACAGGTGACGAGGAGGGGATGCCGATGTGCCTCCGCGGGAATGTCGCGAAGCGGCGATATGCAATCTGGTTACTGCGCGGCGTCAGCCGCGCTCCTTCTTCGTCGCTAAGCGCGAAGCGCGTGCGACATCAATTCCCGCGGAGGCACATCGGCATCCCCAGCTCAGGCGCTACTCCTCCTCGTGCCAGGGCGTGAGGATGCGCGGTCCGTCAGCCGTGACCGCCACAGTGAACTCGAAATGGGCGGCCAGGGAACCGTCCTCGGAGTAGACGGCCCAGCCATCGTCGCCCATGCGGACCAGGGGGCCGCCGGCGTTGACCATCGGCTCGATCGCCAGCACGGTGCCCTCCTCCAGCAGCGGCCCCTTGCCGGCCTCGCCGAAGTTGGGGACCTGCGGCTCCTCGTGCATCTCGCGGCCAATCCCGTGCCCGACCAGGGTGCGGATGATCGAGAGGCCCTCGATCTCCACGGCCCGCTGGATCGCGGCCGAGACGTCACCGAGGTGGTTGCCCGGCCGCATCTGCTCTACCCCCGCGAACAGCGACGCCTTGGTCACGTCAAGAAGCTTGCGCGCCTCCGGGGACACCGGTCCGACCGGGACCGTGATCGCCGCGTCGGCGACCCAGCCGTCCTTGACGACGCCGACGTCGATCGAGAGCACGTCGCCGCGTTTGAGCTCGTAAGGACCCGGGATGCCGTGGACGACCATCGAGTTCGGCGACGTGCAGATCGAGGCGGGGAAGCCACGGTAGCCCTTGAAGGCGGGCTCGGCTCCCTGCGAGCGGATGAACTTGTCCGCCGCGGCGTCGAGCTCCTTGGTCGTGACGCCAGCCCTGACCTTGGCCGCGACCATCCGCAGGCAGCGGATAAGCACCTGCCCGGCGGCCGCCATCTGATCGACCTGCTCCGGCGTCTTCAGGATGATCATCCGGTACACGCTAGCCGCCCCTCGCCAGCTGCCTAGATCGCCCCGTTGGCTTCCAGCTTCAGCGCCGCCAGCGTCTCGCGCAGCTCGGCGGCGACCTCGTCGGGGGTGGCGCAGCCGTCGATCCGGCGCAGCAGGCCGCGCTGCTCGTAGAAGCCGATCAGCGGCTCGGTCTTGGCGTGGTATTGCTCGAGCCGGTTACGAATCACCTCGGGCTTATCGTCGTCGCGGACGATCAGCTCGCTGCCGTCAACGTCGCAGATTCCGTCGCGCTGCGGAGGGTTGAAGTCGACGTGGAAGACGTGGCCGTTCTCAACGCAGGTGCGGCGGCCGCCCAGCCGCCGCGTCACCTCGTCGTCGCTGGCGTCGATCAGCAGCACCGTCGTCAGCTCGCGATCGAGCTCCGAGAGCTTCTCCCCCAGCGCCTCCGCCTGCGGGACGGTGCGCGGGAAGCCGTCGAGGATGAAGCCCTCAACCGCCTCGCTGGAATCGATCCGCTCGCCGATCGCTCCGACGATCACCTCGTCGGGGACGAGGTCGCCGCGGTCCATGTACTCCTTCGCCAAGCGACCCAGCTCGGTCTGCTCACGCACCGCCGTCCGCAGGATGTCCCCGGTCGCGTAGTAAGGCAGCCGCAGCTCCTCCTGCAAGCGCTCCCCCTGGGTGCCCTTGCCGGACCCGGGCGGGCCTAGAAGTACGAGATTGAGCTCAGGCATGGATGGGAGTCACGGTGGCCGAAACGGCCGGGCGGGACTTAGACCTTATTTGAGGAAGCCCTCGTAATTGCGCATCATCAGCTGCGCCTCGAGCTGCTTGACCGTATCCAGGGCCACTCCGACGACGATCAGTATCGAGGTCCCTCCGAAGAAGAAGTTGGCCGAGGTCTGGCTGATCAGGATCGTCGGCAGCGCCGCCACCGCTCCCAGGTAGAGGGCGCCTGGGAAGGTGAGTCGGGAGAGGATCCGGTCGAGATATTCAGCGGTCGGGCGTCCCGGCCGCACGCCAGGGACGAAGCCACCGTATTTCTTCAGGTTGTCGGCCTGGTCCACCGGATTGAAGGTGACCGCCGTATAGAAGTAGGTGAAGATGATGATGAAGAACACCTCGCCGACGACGTAGGCCCAGCCGTTGGGGCTGAAGAAGGCGGCGAAGTCGAGCGCGGCGGGGGTGTTGAGCATCTGGCCGATCGTCGGCGGGAAGGCCATGATCGAGGCGGCGAAGATGACCGGGATAACCCCGGCCATGTTGACCCGCAGCGGCAGGTAGGTCGAACCACCGGAGGTCATTTTGCGCCCCACCACGCGTTTCGCGTACTGGACCGGGATGCGGCGTTGGCCCTCCTGGACGAAGACGATCGCGATGATGACCGCCAGCGCGACGAAGGGCATCATCACGATGAAGACCTGGTCGGGGTTGGTCCACCAGGCCGTGATTCCGCCGGGCAGGCCGGAGACGATCGAGGCGAAGATCAACAGCGAGATGCCATTGCCGATGCCGCGCTGGGTGATCAGCTCGCCAATCCACATCAGCAGGGTGCAGCCGGCGGTGAGGCAGATCACGATCAGCAGCACTTTCGCCCCGCTCAGGTTGCCGATCACGTTGCCGCCCGCCGCGCTGCCGAAGGAGCGGAAGAGGAAGACGAAGCCCCAGGCCTGGCCGAACGCGAGCCCGACCGTCAAGTAGCGCGTGTACTGGGTGATCTTCTGCTGTCCCACCTCGCCTTCTTTCTGCAGCTTCTCCAGCGAGGGCACGACGACGGTCAGCAGCTGCAGGATGATCGAGGCGGTGATGTAGGGCATGATCCCCAGCGCGAACAGCGAGAGCCGCTCCAGCGCGCCCCCGGAGAAGAGGTTGAGGAATCCGAGGACGTTGCTGCCGGTGAGGTTGGAGGAGAGTTCCTTGACCGCGTCGGCGTCTACGCCGGGGGCCGGGATGTAGGCGCCCAGCCGGTAGAGCAGCAGCATCGCCGCCGTGAACGCGAGCTTCTTGCGGATGTCCGCAACGCTGAAAGCGTTCGCAATAGTCCTGAGCATTACGGCTCCAGAGTCTGACAGGAACCGCCGGCAGCCTCGATCTTCTCGCGGGCGGCTGCGCTGAAGGCGTGGGCGTGGATCTCGAGCTTCTTCGAGATCTCGCCGCGGGCCAGCACCTTGACCGGATCGGAGCGCGTCGCCAGCCCCTTCTCCTTGAGGGTGGCGGGCGTCACTTCGGCGCCGGCGTCGAAGCGCTCCTCGAGGTCGCCGACGTTGACCGGCTGCGTCACGGTGCGGAAGTTCTCGAAGGGCATCGACTTCTTCATGTGCGGGCCGCGAAGCTTTCGCATCCGCATGTGGATCGGGTTCTGCCCGCCCTCGTAGCCGAACTTCTGCTTGCGGCCCGAACGCGCCCCGGCGCCCTTATGACCGCGCCCGGAGGTCTTCCCCAGCCCACTGCCCTCACCCCGGCCGATCCGCTTGCGAGGCCGTTTGGACCCAGGCTTGGGCCGAATGTTATGAAGCCCGATCTCCAGCGTCCGCTCGCTCGGCCCGGAGGCCTTCGCTTCTTTGGAAGCTTTGCCTTTAGGAGCTTTCTCTTTCGCTTTCTCAGCCACCATTCACCTCAACGAGATGAGAGACAACCCGGATCTGCCCCTGCAACTGCGGCGAGTCCTTCCGCTCAACAGCCTTCCCGATCCCCCTCAGCCCAAGGGCCTGCAAAGTGGCTTTCTGAGCGGGACTGGTGCCGTTGGCCGACTTGACCTGCCGAATCTTGACCCCGCTCACGACTGCCCCTCCTCAGCAGGAGGCGCCGGCTCTTCAACCGGAGTGGCGTCGCTGGCAACCTCAGGCTCAACCGGCTCGGTAGGCGAATCAGGCGTCGGATCAGCGGCCGGGGCCTCAGACGCTGGTGCCGTGGGTGGCGTGGGGGTGGGCTCCTCGCCCGCAGCTTGCGAGGACGAGGAGTCCTCCCCCGCGACAGGACCCGCGGCCGGAACGCTCTGTCCCTGCACCGTCTCACCACCACCATTGGTCTTCTGGACACCCAAGACCTGTGCCACGGTGAGCCCCCGCAGCTCAGCAACCTCCTCAGGCCGACGCAACCGCACCAGCCCGTCCATGGTCGCCTTCACAAGGTTGATCGGATTCTGCGTCCCAATGCTCTTCGTCAGCACGTCCCGCACCCCACCGAGCTCGAGCACCGCCCGCACGCCGCCGCCGGCGATCACGCCGGTACCGGGGCTGGCCGGCCGCAGGACCACGTGGCCGGCGCCGTAGCGACCGATGATCTTGTGGGTCAGGGTCTGTCCGTATTTGGGCACGCGAATCAGTTCCTTGCGGGCGTTCTCGACCGCCTTCTGGATCGCCAGCGGGACCTCGCGCGCCTTGCCGTAGCCGATCCCGACCACGCCCTCTTCGTCGCCAACGGCGACCAGCGCCGTGAACGAGAACCGCCGGCCGCCCTTGACCACCTTGGCGACGCGGTTGATCTCGATCACCCGCTCCTGGAGATCCAGCCCCCTCGGGCTGACGGTCTCCACGTTGGTCATGTCCATGCCCTTCATCGGACCGGACAAGGTAGCTGACTGAGCAATGCGCGACCGGCCATCAGAACTTCAGGCCTCCCTCGCGAGCGCCTTCGGCCAAAGCCTTGACCCGGCCGTGGAACTGGTAGCCGCCGCGATCGAAGACGCAGCTCTCGACGCCGGCCGCCTTGGCCCGCTCGGCGAGCAGCTCGCCGGCCCGTTTCGCCTGCTCGCCGGCCGACAGCTTGCGCAGCTCCGGCTCGATCCAGTTGACCGCGGCAACCGTGTGGCCTTTGGCGTCGTCGACCAGCTGGGCGAAGACACCGCGGTTGGACCTGTAAACGGAGAGGCGCGGACGCTCGGCACTGCCGACGATGCGGGCGCGAACGCGACGGCGGCGGCGCAGGCGGCTCTGTCGCTTGGTGAGGACGGTCATGCGCGCTTGCCCACCTTGCGCAGGACCTGCTCGTCGCGATAGCGGATGCCCTTGCCCTTATAGGGCTCCGGCGGGCGGCGCTTGCGGATGTCAGCGGCGACCTGGCCGACCAGCTGCTTGTCGATCCCGCGCACGATTATCTCGGTCTGCTGCGGCACCTCGAACTCGACTCCCTCCGGCGGTTGGATCGAGACCGGATGCGAGTAGCCCAGCGCCATCTCGAGGTTGCGGCCCTTCAGCTGCGCGCGGTAGCCGACGCCCTGGATCTCGAGGCGCTTCTCGAAGCCCTCGGTGACGCCCTCGACCATGTTGGCGATCAGGCTGCGGGTCAGCCCGTGCAGGGCGCGGTGCTCGCCGCGATCGGTCGGGCGCTGCACGGTCACCGTGCCGTCGTCCTGCTCGACCTTCATGTCGGGCGAGAGCGACTGGGTCAGCTCCCCTTTCGGGCCCTTGACGGCGACGCGCCCAGGGGCGACCTCGACCGTGACGGACTCGGGGACGGGGATTGGCTTTCTTCCGATTCGACTCATGGGACGATCACCAGACGTAGGCGACTACCTCGCCGCCGACGCCCTTCGCCTTCGCTTCGTGGCCGGTCATCACGCCAACCGAGGTGCTGACGATCGCCGTGCCGGTGCCGCCGTGGACCCGCGGAACCTGCTTGTGATCGACGTAGCGGCGACGCCCCGGACGCGAGATCCGCTCCAGCCCGGCGATCACCGGGCGGCGGTCCTCGGTGTACTTGAGGCGGATCTCGATCTCCTCGCCGACCTGGGCGGGCTTGCGGTTGAAGTCTCGGATGTAGCCCTGCTCCTTGAGGATCCGCGACATCTCCTCCTTCAGCCGCGAGGCGGGGATCCTCACCTCGTCATGGCCGGAGCCCAGCGCATTGCGGATCCGGGTCAGGTAATCGGCTATCGGGTCGTTCAGCATGGTTCCGTTGGGTCCTCTCCGCCTACCAGCTCGACTTAGTCATGCCGGGGACGTAGCCCTCGTGGGCGGCCTCGCGCAGGCAGATCCGGCAGAGGCCGAACTTGCGGAAGTAGCCGCGCGGTCGCCCGCAACGGCGGCAACGGTTGTATTCGCGGCTTTTGAACTTGGCCTTGCGGCTCTGCTTGACCTTCTGGGAAGTCTTAGCCATTCTCTGAATTCTCCTCGTCGGCAGGTTTCTCGGCCTCGTCCGTTTTGGCCTCGGGGGCCTCCTCGCCCTCGCTCAGCCGCGCGGCGGCTCGGGCTTTGCGTACGCCTCCGGGTTCTCCTCTTTCAGCTGCTCGAGCGCCGCCTGCTCCGCTTCGGCCCGCTGCCGGGCTTCCTCGTGCCGTTTCTCCTCTTCCGCGGCTTCCGCCACGGACCGGTCTTCGCCGGGACGGCCCTCTTTGGCGAACGGCATGCCGAGCGCGAGCAGCAGTTCGAAGGCCTCGAGGTCGGTCTGGGCGCTGGTCGCGATGGTCACGTCCAGCCCCCGCACCTGGTCGATCGAGTCGTAGTCGATTTCCGGGAAGATCAGCTGCTCGCGGATGCCCATCGAGTAGTTGCCGCGGCCGTCGAAGGAGCGCGGGTTGAGGCCGCGGAAGTCGCGGATGCGGGGCACCGCGATCGAGGTGAGCCGGTCGAGGAACTCCCACATGCGAGCTCGCCGCAGCGTCACCGATAGACCAACCGGCATCCCCTCGCGAACCTTGAAGGAGGCAATCGACTTGCGGGCGCGGCGCACGCTCGGCTGCTGTCCGGCGATGATCGCCAGCTGCTCCTGCGCAGCCTCGAGCATCTTGGCGTTCTGCTTCGCCTCGCCGACGCCCATGTTGAGGACGATCTTCTGCAGGCGCGGCGCCTGCATCGTGGTCGAGTAGCCGAACCTGCTCATCAGCGCCGGCAGAACCTCCTGCTCGTAGCGCTCGCGCAGGCGCGGCGGCGGTGCGGCTTTCGATTGCACGGTTGCAGCCTCCATCAGAACGACGCCCCGCTTCGCTTCGCGAACCGCTCGCGGCTGCCGCCTTTGTCGCGGCGCACGCCGATCCGGGTCGGCTTGTTGTCTTTGGGGTCGAGCAGCATCACGTTGGAGACGTGGATCGGCCCCTCCTTTTCGACGATGCCGCCGAGCACCTGGCTCTGGCGCTGCGTGCTCTGGGTCGGCCGCGGTTTTTCGTGGCGCTTGACCATGTTGAGCCCCTCGACGAAGACCTTCTGGTGCTTCGGGTCGGTGCGCGTCACGCGACCCGTCTTGCCGGCGTCCTTGCCGCCGATCACCATCACTCGGTCGTCGGTCCTTATCCGCATCGACTTCGCCATCTCAGAGCACCTCGGGGGCGAGCGAGACGATTTTCATGAAGTTGCGATCGCGCAGCTCGCGGGCGACGGGGCCGAAGATGCGGGTGCCGCGCGGGTTGTTGCTGGCGGGGTCGATCAGGACCGCCGCGTTTTCGTCGAAGGCGATGTAGGTGCCGTCGGAGCGGCCGAGCTGCTTGCGGGTCCGCACCACGACGGCCTGGACGACCTCGCCCTTGCGGACGCCGCCCTGCGGGCTCGCCTGTTTGACCGTGGCCGTGATCACGTCGCCGACCCCGGCGTAGCGGCGGTGGGAGCCGCCCTTGACCCGGATGCAGAGGATCTCGCGAGCGCCCGAGTTATCGGCAACCTTCAGTCTCGACTCCTGCTGGATCACGCCTCGCTCACCTCGCCTTCTCGACCACCTCGACCAGGCGCCAGCGCTTGGTCTTCGACAGCGGCCTGGTCTCGACGACGCGCACGACGTCGCCCTCGCCGGCCTCGTTGCGCTCGTCATGCGCGTGCAGGGTGCGGGAGCGGCGCATCGACCTTCTCGTAGACCGGGTGGCGGCGCACGATGTCGAACCGCACGGTGATCGATTTCTGCCCCTTGTCGGAGACGACGATCCCCTGCCGCATCTTGGCCGGCATTGGCGTCCGCGCTCCGCCGGCGGCGTCCCGGTCCCGGTCTCCTTCTTGGCCTTTGCATCGGCCCGCTGCTTCCGCCGAGCCCCAGCCTGCCGCTTCCGCTCCTCAGCCCGCCGAGCAGCCCGCTCCTCGACACTGAGCTGCGGCCCGGCCTCATGCGGCCGCCGCGACCGCTCCAACCTGCGCCGCTCCTTCCAAGGAAGCTCGTCCTCAGGATTGGGCTCAGCCTCAGGCGCAACAGCTTTCTCCTCAGCGGCAGGCGTCTCCTCCGCGGCCTCGGGCTCCGAAGCTTCCTCCTCCGCGGCCGGGGCATCAGCCGCCTCGCGAGCTCCTCATCCGTGGCCTCTGCCTCCGCGGGTGGCGTGGAGGTGGGCTCCTCGCCCGCAGCTTGCGAGGACGAGGAGTCCTCCTCCGCGACAGGACCCGCGGGCGCAGCGCCCTCGTCCTGAGCCGGGGTCTCCTCGTCCTTCTTCGGTTTTCTCGTCGTCCGCCATCTACTTCCTCAACTCTCTATCCACATCGATCCCCCGCTGCTTGGCAATACGTCAGCAACCGCGCAATGTCCCTCTTCGCGTCGCCAAGCCGAGCCGTGTTCTCCAGCTCGCCGGTCGCGTGCTTGAAGCGAAGGTTGAAGGCCTCCTGCTTGGCGTCGATCAGTTTCGCCACCAGCTCGCCGTCTTTCAGATTGTGAGCCTCGGCCGCTTTCACTGGTTCTCGGCTCCCTCGCGGGTCACGAACCTGGTCTTGATCGGAAGCTTGTGCCCGGCGAGGCGCAGCGCCTCGCGGGCGAGATCCTCGGGGACGCCGGCCAGCTCGAACATGACTTTGCCCGGCTTGACGACCGCGACCCAGCCCTCCGGGTTGCCCTTTCCCGAGCCCATCCGCGTCTCGGCGGGCTTCTTGGTGTAGGGCTTGTCGGGGAAGACGTTGATCCAGACCTTGCCGCCGCGTTTGATCTTGCGGGTCATCGCGATACGCGCCGCCTCGATCTGGCGGTTGGTGATCCAGCCGCGATCGAGCGCCTTCAGCCCGTACTCGCCGAAGGCTGACGGTGCTGACGCCCTTCGTGTTGCCGCGCATCCGGCCGCGCATCTGTTTGCGGTGCTTGACCCGTTTCGGCATCAGCATGAGTGGTGTCTCCTTCCGGCACAGTGCGCCTCAGCCGAGCGAAAACCAAACTGGGCGAGGACGCAGGGTGCAGCCTTTGCTGGTTGCAAAGGCAAATCCGAGGACGAAGATCCAGTGCCGGTTTGCAGCCGGCTGAGGTGTGCTGTGTTGGGAGGAGACACCACTAACGACCGCCTCCCCCGCCGCGCGGCCCGCCGCGGCCGCGATCTCCGCCACCGCCGGGCCGCCGGGGCCGCGACTGCCGGGACCTCGATCTCCGCC
This sequence comes from uncultured Solirubrobacterales bacterium, assembly GCA_963844395.1. Lineage (GTDB taxonomy): Bacteria > Actinomycetota > Thermoleophilia > Solirubrobacterales > 70-9 > VRUE01. The sequence goes on from CAWJNX010000002.1 coordinate 66,063, forward strand.
GCGACCGCCGCCGCCGCGCTGGGGCGGCTCGCCATCGGCGGGGATCTGGTCGGAGCGGAAGCCTTCCGGCATCACCTCGCCCTTGTTGATCCAGCATTTGACGCCGATCCGGCCGGCCGTGGTCTTCGCCTCGAAGGTGCCGTAGTCGATGTTGGCGCGCAGCGTGTGCAGCGGCACCCGGCCGTCGGAATAGCTTTCGGTGCGCGCCATCTCGGCGCCGCCGAGGCGGCCGGCGACCTGAATCTTCACTCCCTTGGCGCCGGAGCGCATCGCTGAGGTCAGGGCGCGTTTCATCGCGCGGCGGAAGGCGACCCGGTTCTGGAGCTGCTCGGCGATCGACTGGGCGACCAATTTGGCGTCGAGCTCGGGGCGCTTCACCTCGCGGATGTTCACTTTGACCGGCTTGCCGGTCAGCTTGTGAAGCTCCTTGCGCAGCGCGTCCACTTCGCTGCCCGACTTGCCGATCACGATGCCGGGGCGGGCGGTGTGGATGTCGACGGCGACTTCGCCGCGGCGCTCGATCGTGATGTCGGAGAGGCCCGCGTGGGCGAGTTTGCCCTCGATGTGGGTGCGGATCTTCAGGTCCTCCTCGAGGACATCCGCAAAGCCCTTCTCGTCGAACCAGTTCGACTTCCAGTTCTGGATGTAGCCGACCCGAAAGCCGCCCGGATGGATCTTCTGTCCCATGCCGTTAGGCCTCCTCTTGCGGGCTGAGAGCCACGGCGATGTGGCTGGTTCGCTTGTTGATCGGCGTCGCCCGTCCCAGGGCGCGGGGCCGGAAACGGCGCAGGGTCGGGCCTTCGTCGACGGTGATCTCCGCGACCCGCATCTCATCCGCCACCAGGTCGTGGTTGTTTTCAGCGTTGGAGGCGGCCGACTCGATCAGCTTGCCGATGTCACTTGCGCGCGCCGCGCGGCGAGAACTGCAGCAGCGCTCGCGCCTTGTCGATGTGCAGGCCGCGCACCTGGTCGGCGACGAGCCGCGCCTTGCGGGGCGCCACCCGGACGTAGCGGGAGCTGGCCCGGACCACGATCGGCGCCGGTTTGGCCGCTTTTTTCTGAGCTGATTCTTTTTTGGTGCCGGTTTTCGAAGTCTCTTTTTTGGACGCCTCTTTCTTGGCTTTTGACGTCTCTTTTTTCGCTGCTTTTTTCTTTGGCGCGCGTTTTCGCCGCGGCTTTTTTCGAGTCTTTCTTCGCAGCGGCTTTTTTCGGCGCGTCGTCTTCTTGGCGGCTCGTCTTTGCCGAGTCCGCTTTCTTGGTGTTCGGGTCCCTCTGCTTCTTCTCGAGCGCCATCGCTAGTCACCTCTGCCGGTGCCGGAGTGGGAGCGGAAGGTTCTGGTCGGCGCGAACTCGCCCAGCTTGTGGCCGACCATCGACTCGGAGATGAAGACCGGCACGTGCTTGCGACCGTCGTGGACGGCGATCGTGTGGCCGACCATGTCGGGAAAGATCGTCGAGGTTCGCGACCAGGTTTTGACCATCTGTTTCTGGCCGGCATCGTTCATCGCCGAGATCCGTTTCATCAGCGCCGGTTCCACCCACGGCCCCTTTTTCGTCGAGCGTCCCATCAGCGGCTCTTCTTCTTGCCGCGCTTGCGGCCGCGCACGATGTAGCGGTCCGACTGCTTGCCCTTCTTGCGGGTGCGGTAGCCGAGCGTCGGCTTGCCCCAGGGCGTCACCGGGTGACCGCCGGGGGTGTGGTGCGCCTCGCCGCCGCCGTGTGGATGATCGACGGGGTTCATCGCCACGCCGCGGGTCTGCGGGCGCTTGCCCTTGTGACGGTTGCGGCCGGCCTTGCCGATCTTGACGTTCTGGTGCTCGGCGTTGGAGAGCGAGCCGACGGTCGCGCGGCACTCGGCCCGCACCAGGCGCATCTCCGAGGACGGCAGCCGCAGGGTCACCATCTCGCCCTCCTTGGCGACCAGCTGAATCGAGGTGCCGGCGGCGCGGCCCATCTTGCCGCCCTGGCCAGGGGTCATCTCGACGTTGTGGACGATCGTGCCGGTCGGCATCTGCCCCAGCGCCATTGCGTGTCCGGGCTTGACGTCGGCGCCGTCCCCCGACTGCACCTGGTCGCCGACTGAGAGCCCGGCTGGGGCGAGGATGTAGCGCTTCTCGCCGTCGGCGTAGTGGAGCAGGGCGATGTGGCAGCTGCGGTTCGGGTCGTACTCGATCGTCGCCACCTTGGCGGGGACGCCGTCCTTGAGCCGCTTGAAGTCGATTTTGCGGTAGCGGCGCTTGGCACCGCCGCCGCGATGGCGCGCGGTGACGCGGCCGTTGGAGTTACGGCCGCCGGACTTGCGCAGGCCTTCGGTCAGCTTTGCTTCGGGCTCGGTGGCGGTCAGCTGCTCGCGCAGCGGGTAGGTGGCGAAGCGGCGCCCGGGGCTGGTCGGTTTGGTTTTGCGGTTCGGCATTCCTTGTCTCCTACGCGGTCTCGGCGCCCTCGAACAGCTCGATTCGCTCGCCCGGCGCGAGCTGGACAACTGCCTTCTTCCAGGCCCGCGTCCTGCCTTTGGTCAGCCCGCGGCGCTTCGGCTTGGCGCGCACCTTGGAGGTTCGCACCGCAGCCACCTCGACGCCGAAGATCTCTTTCACGGCGCTGGCGATCTGGGTCTTGTGGGCGCGATCGTCGACCCTGAAGGTGTACTTGCCCTCGCCGATCAACGCGTAGCTCTTCTCCGAGACGACGGGGGTGATGATCACGGTGCGAGCGTCCATCAGGAGAGCCTCCCCTTCAGCGTCTCCAGAGCAGCTTTCGGAGACGACCAGCGAGGCGGCACCGATCACGTCGGCCACCCCGATCGCCCCGACCTCGGCGACGGTGATTCGCTCGATGTTGCGAAAGCTCTTCAGCGCGCCGGTCTCCTCGCCAGTCAGCACCACCAGGGTGGGCTGCCTTGCGGCCCATTTCTCCAGCGCTTGGGCCGCCGTCTTGGTCGACGGGGTCTCGAAGTCGGAAGGATCGAGCACCGCGACGCTGCCGCGCTCGGCGTGGACGGAGAGCGCCGCCCGCATCGCCTTGCGGCGGGCCTTGCGGTTGACCTTGACGGTGTGGTGGCGAGGCTTCGGGCCGAAGGCGACGCCGCCGCCGAAGCGGTTCGGAACGCCAAGCGAGCCGGCGCGGGCGCGGCCGGTGCCCTTCTGGCGCCAAGCCTTGGCGGTCGTGAAGGAGACCTCGCCGCGGGTCAGGGTCGAGGCGGTGCCGCGCCGCCGCGCGGCCAGGTCGGCGCGTGCGGTCTCGTGGACCAGCGACTGGTGGAAGGGCTCGGTAAAGAGCTCTTTGGGCAAGTCGGCTTTCGTCGTCTTGCCCAGTACGGTTGCTTTCGCTTTAGCCATCGGTCCTCACCTCGACCACCGCGTTGCGCGAGCCCGGAATCGAGCCCTTGACCAGCAGCAGATTGCGCTCGGCGTCGACCTCGGCGACCTCAAGGCCCTTCTGGGTCCGGCGCTTGTTGCCCATCTGGCCCGGCATCCGCATCCCTTTGAAGACGCGGGCGGGAAAGGCGCTGGCGCCGATCGAACCCGGCGCGCGAACATTGTGGGAGCCGTGGGTGACCGGGCCACGGCTGAAGTTGTGGCGCTTGATCCCGCCCTGGAAGCCCTTGCCGATCGAGATGCCGGCGACCTTCACCTTCTGGCCGGCCTCGAAGGAGGCGACGGTCACGTCGTCGCCGATCTTTCGGGGCCTCCTCGGCGCCGAGGTCCTCGTCGCGGAACTCGACCACGTGCCGCATCGCCGGCGCTCCGGCCTTCTTCAGATGGCCCAGCTCGGCCTTGCTCAGCTTGCGCTCCGCCACCTCGCCGTAGGCGAGCTGGACGGCGGCGTAGCCGTCCCGCTCGGGCTCGCGGATCGCGGTCACCTTGCAGGGGCCGGCCTCGATCACCGTGACCGGGACGACCGTGCCGTCCTCGCGGAAGACCTGCGTCATGCCGAGCTTCTTGCCGAGGATCGCGGCCATGGCGGCTAGAGGCGGATCTCGATGTCGACGCCGGCTGGCAGCGAGTCGAGGCGCTGCAGCGAGTCGACGGTTTTCGGCGACGGCTGGAGGATGTCGATCAGCCGCTTGTGGGTGCGGATCTCGAAGTGCTCGCGCGAGTCCTTGTCCTTAAACGGGGAGCGGATCACGCAATAGACGTTTTTCTCGGTCGGCAGCGGCACCGGGCCGGAGACGCTGGCCCCAGTCCGCTCCGCGGTCTCGACGATCTCGCGGGCAGCCCGATCTATGGCGTCGTGGTCATACGCCTTCAGTCGGATTCGAATTTTTTGGGCCGCGATAGTCGCCACGGTTCTGCTCTCTCTTCGTCCTCCCCACACGGCCTTTACCGCGCGGAAGGGGCGCCGCCCCTGCTGGGGCGCCACCCCGGTCGTATGTCTTTGAAATTGTCTCGCCGCCCGAGGGCGGCGAGGGCGGGTCTAGCCCGCCCTGCTCGTTTGTTACTCGATGACCTCGGAGACGACCCCCGAGCCCACGGTCCTGCCGCCCTCGCGAATCGCGAAGCGCAGTCCCTGATCCATGGCGATCGGCTGGATCAGCTCGATCGTCATCTGGACGTTGTCGCCCGGCATCACCATCTCGGTTCCCTCTGGGAGATTGGCGATCCCGGTCACGTCCGTGGTGCGGAAATAGAACTGAGGCCGGTAGCCGGAGAAGAACGGCGTGTGACGACCGCCCTCCTCCTTTTTCAGGCAGTAGACCTCGGCTTTGAATTTGGTGTGCGGGGTGATCGAGCCCGGCTTGCAGAGCACCTGCCCCCGCTCGATCTCCTCGCGCTTGGTGCCACGAAGAAGTGCGCCGATGTTGTCGCCGGCCTGACCGTTGTCGAGGATCTTGCGGAACATCTCGACCCCGGTGACGACGGTTTTGGTCGTGTCCTTCATGCCGACGATCTCGACCTCGTCGCCGCTGTTGACGATCCCCTGCTCGACACGGCCGGTGGCGACGGTGCCGCGGCCGGTGATCGAGAAGATGTCCTCGATTGGCATCAAGAAGGGCTTATCGAGCTCGCGAACCGGCTCCGGGATGTAGGAGTCGAGCGCGTCGGCCAGTTCGAAGATCGCTTTCTGAGCGTCTTCGTCGCCCTCCAGGGCCTTCAGCGCGGAGCCTTTGACGATCGGCGTCTCGTCGCCGGGGAAGTCGTACTCGTCGAGGAGTTCCTTGACCTCCTCCTCGACCAGCTCGATCAGTTCGTCGTCATCGACCTGGTCAACCTTGTTGAGGAAGACGACCACGTGCGGGACGTTGACCTGGCGGGCGAGCAGAATGTGCTCGCGGGTTTGGGGCATAACGCCGTCGGCAGCCGAGACGACCAGGATCGCGCCGTCCATCTGAGCGGCGCCGGTGATCATGTTCTTGACGTAGTCGGCGTGACCGGGGCAGTCGACGTGCGCGTAGTGGCGGTTGTCGGTCTGGTACTCGACGTGCGAGGTGGCGATCGTGATGCCGCGTTCTTTCTCCTCCGGAGCGTTGTCGATCTCCTCGAAGCTTTTCTCTTCCGCCCCGCCCTTCGTGGAGAGCGTCTTCGTGATCGCGGCCGTCAGCGTCGTCTTGCCGTGGTCGATGTGACCGATCGTGCCGACGTTTACGTGCGGCTTGTCGCGCTCGAACTTCTCCTTAGACATCTGCTCTCCGTTCTACCTTTCGAAGTTGGGTTTTCTGCGTGCGTGCGGGGAACCTGGGAAATATAGCCAGAATCACGTGGTGGCTCCGACCGGCTCGCCCGAACGGTGCTCGACGATCTCTTCGGCGATGCTGGCCGGGACCTCCTCGTAGCGCTCGAACTGCATGGTGTAGGTGGCTCGGCCCTGGGTCGAGGATCGCAGGTCGGTGGCGTAGCCGAACATCTCGCCGAGCGGCACGAAGGCCTGCACGGCCAGCGCGTTGCCGCGCTGGTCCTGGCCCTGGACCTTGCCGCGGCGCCGCGAGAGGTCGCCGATCACGTCGCCGAGGAAGTCCTCGGGGGTGACGACCTCGACCGCCATTACCGGCTCCAGCAAGACCGGATCGGCCTTGCGGGCGGCCTCCTGGATCGCCATCGAGCCGGCGATTTTGAAGGCCATCTCGGAGGAGTCGACATCGTGGAAGGAGCCGTCGATCAGTTCGACTTTGACGTCGACCATCGGGTAGCCGGCCTTGACGCCGTTTTCGAGCGCCTCTTTCATCCCCTGTTCGGCCGGGCCGATGTATTCGCCCGGGATGGTGCCGCCCTTGATCTTGTTGACGAACTCAAAGCCCTCGCCGGGCGCTGGCTCGGCATTGATCACGACGTGGCCGAACTGGCCGCGGCCGCCGGTCTGGCGGACGAAGCGCGCCTCGACCTTCTTGGCTTCCTTGCGGATCGTCTCGCGGTAGGCGACCTGGGGCTTGCCGACGTTGGCGTCGACTTTGAACTCGCGCAGCATCCGGTCGACGATCACCTCGAGGTGGAGCTCGCCCATGCCGTGGATCAGGGTCTGACCGGTTTCCTCGTCGGATTCGATCCTGAAAGTCGGGTCCTCCTCGCCGAGCCGCTGCAGGGCGGTTCCCATCTTCTCCTGATCGGCTTTGGTTTTCGGCTCGATCGCCACCGCGATCACCGTCTCCGGGAATTCGATGCTCTCCAGCGCGATCGGCGCGTCGGGCGCGGCCAGCGTGTCGCCGGTGCCCGTTTCCTTGAGGCCGACGCCGGCGCAGATGTCGCCCGAGTAGACCTCCTCGATCTCCTCGCGGCTGTTGGCGTGCATCATCAGCAGCCGGCCGATCCGCTCGGTCCTGCCCGTTTTCACGTTGAGGACCCGGCCGCCGGCCTCGAGCTTGCCCGAGTAGACGCGGAAGTAGGTGAGCTTGCCGACGTAGGGGTCGGTCATGATCTTGAAGGCGAGCGCGGCGAAGGGACCGCTGTCGTCGGCCGGGCGCTCGGCCTCGGTCGGCTCGTCTTCGCCCTTGCCCGCCGGAATCAGACCGGTGACCGGCGGAACCTCGAGCGGCGAGGGGAGCAGCTCAACGATCGCGTCGAGCAGTGGCTGGACGCCCTTGTTCTTGAAGGAGGAGCCGCAGAGGACCGGGGTGACCTTGGTGTCGAGTGCGGCCCTGTGCAGCGATTTGGCGATCCGCGCATGCGGGATCTCCTCCTCGGCCAGGTAGGCCTCCATCAGCTCGTCGTCGTACTCGGCGCAAGCCTCGATCAGCTGGGTGCGGTATTCGCCGGCCTGCTCCTGAAGGTTGGCCGGAATCTCGACAATCTCAAACTCGGTGCCCAGCTCGTCTTTCCAGACCAGCGCTTTCATCTCGACTAGGTCGACGACGCCTTCGAAGTCGCCCTCGCTACCGATCGGCAGCTGGATCGGCAGCGGGTTGGCGCCGAGCCGGTCGACCATCGTCTGCACCGAGTAGAAGAAGTCGGCGCCGGTGCGGTCCATCTTGTTGATGTAGGCGATGCGGGGGACCTTGTACTTGTCGGCCTGGCGCCAGACCGTCTCCGACTGCGGCTCGACGCCGGCGACGGCGTCGAAGACGGCAACGGCGCCGTCGAGGACGCGCAGGCTGCGCTCGACCTCGACCGTGAAGTCGACGTGGCCGGGCGTGTCGATGATGTTGATTCGGTGCCCCTCCCAGTCGCAGGCGGTCGCGGCGGAGGTGATCGTGATGCCGCGCTCCTGCTCCTGTTCCATCCAGTCCATCACGGCGGCGCCCTCGTGGACCTCGCCCATTTTGTGGGTGCGGCCGGTGTAGTAGAGGATGCGCTCGGTCGTCGTCGTCTTACCGGCGTCGATGTGCGCCATGATCCCGATGTTGCGCGTTTTCTCTAGGGGGAAGGTGCGTGGCATGGTCTTAAGGTAAGGGTTGTCTTGAAGTGGGGACGAGCTAAACGGAAGCCTTCCGGCGCGAACCGCCGGGATCGGCGCATGAAAAAGGCCCTCGCGGGCCCGGCGAAACGAACTGCGAAAAAGCGAACCGCAAAGAAGCCTGAGCGGCGAGCGATGATAGCAGCGGTACGGCAGCGCATACGCTCCGCACCGGGGCGTGCTGCGAAGCGTTTGAAGGCAGCCCCTGCGGCGGTCCGCAAGACCCCCGCGACGCTCCTCAGGCTGACGCGAAGGGTCGACCGACGGGCGAACCGTCTGCTGCTGCAAGCCTGGCCGCCGCTCGAGCGTCGCTGGCGGCGAGTTCATGCCCGAGCGAAGCGCTGGGGAAACTGGGCCGGGCGGCGACTGCGCCCGTTCGTCGTGCGGCTCTTCCGCCTCCTCGCCCGGCTCGAACGGCTGCTGCTGCGGACGCGCGACCTGACGATCCGGCTCGCGGTGCGGGCGAGCGCGCCGCTAACCCCAGAGCGGGCGATCGCAGCGACGATCGCTGCTGCTGCTGTCTGCCTCGCGGTCGCCCAGTTCGTCGATTACCGCGCCGTCGAGATCGGGCAGCCGGGCTACGCGGGGCTGCCCGCCGCCACGCCACCCACGGTCGGAGCAGAGAAGGCGGGCGAGGCCCACGCCTACCTCTTGCTGCCGGCGGCTCTGCTGGCCGCGGTCCTCGCGCTGCTGGCGATGCGCACCCCCCGCCGACGGGCCTCAAAGCGGACAGATAGTCCGCTTTTAGGCCCGTCGGCAGCGCGGCGCTCTCAAGGGCTCGGCCGCGTCGTCTTTGTGATCGGAGCGATCAGCCTTGCCGTCGTCCTCCTGGTCGACATGCCGGCGGGGCTCGACGAGGGCACCCAGGCGTCGCGCTTCTCCGGCGCGACCGCCGTCCTCGGTGACGGCTTCTACGCTGAGATCGCCTCGGCAGCCGGCCTGATGCTGGGCGGGCTGCTCCTTGTAGTGGCCCCAAAGGCAGCAGCCCGCTACCATGCGCGCCCGTGCCGAACACGAACCAACTTATTCGCAAGGGGCGCAAGCGCCCTAAGAAGAAGACGACGACGCCGGGCCTCAAGTCGGGCCAGGGCAACAAAAAGAGCGTTGCGGCGCCGCAACGGCGAGGCGTCTGCACCCGCGTCGCCACGGTAACGCCGAAGAAGCCGAACTCCGCGCTGCGCAAGATCGCCCGTGTGCGCCTTACCAACGGGATGGAGGTCACGACCTACATCCCGGGCGAGGGGCACAACCTGCAGGAGCACTCGGTAGTCCTGATCAGGGGCGGGCGGGTCAAGGATTTGCCGGGCGTCCGCTACAAGGTCGTCCGCGGCACCCTCGACGCCTCTGGCGTTGCCGACCGCAAGCAGTCGCGCTCCCGCTACGGCGTCAAGGCCAGCTAGCAACCGATGCCGCGCCGTTCCGCAGCCACGATTCGCCCGGTCGAGCCCGACGCGCGGCACCGCAACCGCCTCGTCCAGCAGCTGATCAACAAGGTCATGCAGAGCGGCAAGAAGTCGCTGGCCGAGCGGATCGTCTACGACGCATTGGCAATCGTCGGCGAGCGCTCCGGCGAGGATCCGGTCGAGACGCTAGAGGCAGCGATCAAAAATCTGACCCCGGTGCTCGAGGTCCGCTCGCGCCGGGTCGGCGGCGCCACCTACCAGGTGCCGGTCGAGGTACCCGCCCGCCGCGCCCGCACCCTGGCGATCCGCTGGCTGGTCGACTTCGCTCGTGCCCGCCGCGAATACGCGATGTCGGAGCGGCTCGCCGGCGAGATCCTCGACTCGATCCAGCAGCAGGGCGGGGCCTGGAAGCGGAAGGACGACATCTACCGCATGGCCCAGGCCAACAAGGCCTTCGCGCACTATCGCTGGTAGCTAGCCTGGCTCCATGAGCCGACCCGTCCTTGCCGTCGACGTCGACGGGGTCATATCTTTGTTCGGCTTCGATCAGCCGCCCAAGGGCTCCCAGGCGCGCTTTGAGCTGATCGACGGCATGGTCCACTGCATCTCTCTGGTCGCCGGAGAGCGGCTGCGGCGGCTGGGCGAGCACTACGAACTGGTCTGGGCGACCGGCTGGGAGGACAAAGCGAACGACTACCTGCCCAACCTGCTGGGCATGGCGGAGCTTCCCTACCTCAGCTTTGACGGTGCCGCCCGCTTCGGCTCCGCCCACTGGAAGCTCGGGCCGCTGGAGGAGTACGGCAAGGGCCGGGCGTTGGCCTGGATCGACGACAGCTTTGATGAGAGTTGCTACGAGTGGGCGCGGGACCGCGACGAGCCAACCCTGCTGGTGCCAACCGAGTCCCACCTCGGCCTGGAGGACGCCCAGGTCGAAGCGTTGACGGTCTGGGCAAGAGGCCTTTGACCGCCTAGACTTGGCCAATGGAGGGATTGTGGCCGATCTTCTTCCTGCTGGTTGTCCTGAAGATTCCGGTCTTCGGAGCGCTTTGGCTTGTCTGGTGGGCTAGTAGGGCTCCAGAGGCCGAGAGCAACGCAGCTGACGATTCCGAAGGCGGTTTCGGGCGTTGGCGTCCTCAGCCGATCTTGCCCCGAGGGCCGCGGCGCGGTCCGGGTGGCGGAGCGGTTGGGAGGGGATGGGGTGCCCCTCCTGGTTGCTGGGCTTTTCGCCGGTCGCGTGACGTCTCTCGGGGAGTGGGCTGTGCGAAAAGCAGGACGCCGCTGCGCGGGAGGGGCACCCCATCCCCTCCTTCCCGGCCGCCTGGCTAAGACTTACGCTCAGGCCGCCTGTTTGATGCCCTCAGGCCGGCTGGGTGACACGCTTGCGCTCGCGGCGGATTTCTCGCAGGTAGGGGTGGAAGTCGACCTCGATCGTGTGGCGCTTGGAGGCTACGAAGCGCTTGCCCATGCGTCGTTCGTAGGTGGCGATCTCCGTTCGCATCTCCTCGGTTGAGGGCAAGCTGGCTTTCCCTTCGAGGAGGTCGGCGATCCATTCGGACTGGGCCTCAGCGATCGGCATGATTGGCCCTAGGGGCTGGATGAAGCCGATGAAGTAGAGGCCGGGGCGATCGGCCGATACGACGCGGCGGTAGAGGCGCATTCGGTTGTCCGGGGCCGTGAAGACCTCCGGGGCGAGGAAGGGGAAGCTCATCTTGTAGCCCGTGCAGTAGACAACGAGGTCGATCTCCTCTTCGCTGCCGTCGGCGAAGCGGACGGTGCCGCCGCCAGCGAAGCGGTCGATGTTCGGCTTGACGGCGATGTCGCCGTGGCCGATTCGTGAGAGCACCTCCGAGGAGACGGTGGGATGCGCCTCGAGCAGCTTGTGGTCCGGCTTCGGCAGCCCGTAGTCGGTCATATCGCCGACCGCGAGCTTCAGCAGCCGCGCCATCATGAAGCGCTGGACCGGCAGCGGCAGCCGGCTGACGACCGGCGGCGAGGCTTCATCGATCGGTTTCCCGCCCAGGTACTTGGGCAGGACGTAGGCACCGCGGCGCATCGCCAGAAACGTCTTCTCGGCGATTCGCGATGCCTCGACGGCAATGTCAACCGCCGAGTTGCCGATCCCGAGCACGAGCACCCGCTTGCCCTCCAGGACGTCGGGCTCACGGTAGTAGTGAGCATGGATCTGCTCGCCCTCGAACGCGTCGGCGCCGGGGAAAGGCGGCTCAGGCCAGCGCGGGTCCCAGTGATGGCCGTTGGCAACAAGCACCGCCCGGTAGCGGCTCGTTTCCCGCCTGCCGTCCCCGTCCTGGACCGTAACCTCCCACTCACCGTCAACCGGCTCGACAGAGACCACTTCGGTGTTGAAGCGGATCTTCTGCGCCAGCCCAAACCGCTCCGCGTAGGCGTCGAAGTAGTCCGCGATGTGCCCGTGCGAGGGATAGTCCGGATAGTCCTCAGGCATCGGAAAGGCCTTGAAAGACATCAGCTTCCGCGAGCTGTTGATGTGCAACGACCGATACGCCGAAGACATCCCATTGTCGTTCCGATACCGCCAGTTCCCCCCAATCTGCGACCCCTTCTCGAAGCAATCAAATGGGATCCCCCGCGCGCTCAGCACCTGACAAGCCGTAATCCCAGAGGATCCGGCGCCGACGACGCAAACCTTTTCGGGGTTGGCCACGCAGCCAATCTACCGACAGGGCCGGGGTGCCCGTCCGGCGGAACTTGTGAGCCCCGAAGGGGCGGGTTCCGACGGATGGGCACCCCGACCCTTCAGGCACAGGGGTGACGAAATTCACCCCTTGGGTCCGTAGTCGCAGAGCCGGATCCAACCGAAGCTGGGCTCATCGGGATTCACAAACAAAACGAAAGGACACTCCGATGAACCGCAACCGCAAGTTCCGCCCCTCCCCCGCAATGATCGTCAGCTGCGTCGCCCTGTTTCTGGCCCTCGTCGGCACCGCCTTCGCGGCCCCCAAGCTCGCCGTCCGCTCGGCGCAGATCGTCGACGCGACGATCCGCACCAGCGACCTCCGCGACGAAGCCGTCAAATCGGCCAAAGTCGCGAACGGCACCCTGACCGCCGACGACCTCGGCATCGACTCGGTCAACTCCGACGAGATCGCAAAAGACGCGGTCAAGACGGACGAGATCGCCGAAAACGCCGTCGCCTCCCCCGAGGTAGCTCCCGACTCGCTCACCGCAGGAGACCTCGGCGCAGCCTCGGTCACCTCCTCGGAGGTAGCCGACCAGTCGCTGACGCAGAACGACCTCGGCCCTAACTCGGTCGGCTCGAGCGAGCTGCAGACCGGCGCCGTCCGCGCCTCCGAGCTCGGCACGATCATCCAGGTCTCGAACAGCACGACGATCAAAGGCGGCGCCAACGCCAGCGTCAGCGCCGCCTGCCCGGCAGGCACCATCGTGATCAGCGGCGGCGGCCGGTCCGGCTTCTACCAGGTCCACCTAGCCTCCTCCTACCGCAGCGGCAATGGCTGGCTAGTAGACGCCCGCAGCAGCGCCGCAGGCGACACCACCATCACCGCATACGCCTACTGCCTAACCGGCGGCAGCAGCAACTAGACCACAAATCAACCACTGACGGGCCGACGGCCGGGGCTCACGCCTCGGCCGTCGCTCGGTTTCCCGAAGGATCGGCGAAAAAGACGAGCAGTACTCAATACCAACGTATTTGCGTTTAGTTCTACTACCCGCTATCTTGTTTGCATATGGTACCTCGCCGATATTGGACCGACTCAGTCGAGCGGGCCTGGCAGCGACGCTCTGTCCTGTGGCTTGCGGGGGTCCGTCGGGCGGGTAAGACCGTTCTCTGTCGGAGCCTCGAGGACGTGGAGTATCTCGACTGCGAGCTGCCCCGAACGCGACGCTTGATGGACGATCCGGAGGCATTCCTGGAGGAACGACGAGGTCGGCGAATCGTGCTCGACGAGGTCCATCGTCTCTCGAATCCATCCGAGCTGCTGAAGATCGCCGCCGATCACTTTCCCGAAACCTCGGTCCTCGCAACTGGCTCTTCCACGCTGGAGGCAACCGCCAAGTTTCGAGACACGCTGGCTGGCCGCAAGGAGACCGTCTGGTTGACGCCGATGATCGCCACCGACCTCGTGGACTTCGGGATGGAAGACCTCACGCACCGACTTCTTCGCGGCGGCCTGCCCCCTTTCTTCATCTCCGACGACCTTCCTGAGCGCGACTTTCAAGATTGGATCGACGCATACTGGGCGAAGGACATTCAAGAGCTGTTCCGGCTCGAACGCCGGTGGTCTTTCCAGCGCTTCGTCGAGCTGCTGTTTGCACAAAGCGGCGGGGTCTTTGAGGCAACCCGCTTCGCCGCGCCGTGCGAGGTCAGTCGGCAGACGATCTCCAATTACCTGGCGGCGCTGGAGGCGACCTTCGTTGCCCACGTCGTCCGCCCCTTCAGCTCACGTCGCTCGACGGAGATCGTCTCCGCCCCGAAGGTGTACGGGTTTGACACCGGCTTTGTCAGCTATTACCGCGGGTGGGATGCCCTTCGCACCGAAGATCTCGGCATCCTCTGGGAGCACTACGTGCTCAATGAGATGCAGGGCCGCCTCCAGCAGCGCTCGCCACGCTACTGGCGCAACAAGCACGGCGCCGAGGTGGATTTCGTCATTCCTCGCCTCGGACAGGATGAACCGACTGCAATCGAGTGCAAGTGGAAGGCGGCTTCATTCGACGCAAGCGCCCTCGCGTCGTTCAGGCGCCTCTATCCAAAGGGAGCGAGCTTCGTCGTCGCCACCGACATCGACACCCCCTACAAGCGCACCTACGATGGCTTCGAGGTCGAGTTCGTCTCCCTCGAGCGCCTGATCGCCCGCCTCTCTGGCCCAGGACGGCGCATCCTCGACGCCCCCGACACGCCCGCCCCGGAACCAAACGCCCTGCGCAAAGAGCTAAACGCAGCCCGAACCAAACCACGCTCTTGAAGCTACGCCAGCTCTCCCAAGAGAGAACACCGTCCCGTAAGGAGGGGTCGGGGTGCCCCTCTTGCACCGCGAGCTATAGAAGGAGGGGATGGGTGTCCCTCCCGCGCAGCGGCGTCCTGTTTTTCGCACAGACCACTCAACGAGAGCGGCAGCGCGACCGGCGAAAAACCCAGCAAGCGGGAGGGACACCCATCCCCTCCCCCCGCCTATTTCTCGTCAGTGTTCGTCTCGATCTCCTGAGCCAGCTCCTCGAGCTCCTCGGCAAACGAGGGCCCGAAGCTCTCCACCGGCGCATCGGCCCCGTCGACTCCGAGCTCGGCCGCCAGCTCCTCTTCGTCGAGCAAGTCCTCGTCGCCCGGGGGCACGACCGCGACGGCCGGTTCGACGGCCAGCGTCCGGTAGTGCTTGAGCCCGGTTGCGGCTGGGATCAGCTTGCCGATGATCACGTTCTCCTTCAGGCCAACGAGTTTGTCGCGTTTGCCCTCCAGGGCCGCGTCGGTGAGCACCTTGGTCGTCTCCTGGAAGGAGGCGGCCGAGAGGAAGGACTCGGTGGCCAGCGAGGCCTTGGTGATGCCGAGGATGACCTCCTCGCCTTTGGCCGCCGTGCCGCCGTCTTCCTTGACCGTCTTGTTGAGGCGTTTGAGGCTGCCGCGGTCTTCGAGCTGTCCCGGCAGGAGGCTGGTCGAGCCCTTCGACTCGATTTTGACCTTCTTCAGCATCTGGCGGGCGATCAGCTCGATGTGCTTGTCGTTGATGTCGACGCCCTGGGCGCGGTAGACCTTCTGCACCTCGGCAACCAGGTAGAGCTCGGTGTCGGTGCGGCCGCGGATCGAGAGCAGGTCGGCCGGGTAGAGCGAGCCCTCGTTGAGCTGCTGGCCGACCTCTACCTTCTCACCGTCGGCGACGTGCAGGCGGGTGCGCGGCGGGAAGCTGTAGCTGTGCTCCTCGCCGCTCGACTCGATCACGATCAGTTTCAGCGCTTTGTCGGTTTCCTCGACCGAGACCTTGCCGGCCGTCTCGGCCATCTGCGCGAGCCCCTTCGGTTTGCGCGCCTCGAAGAGCTCGACGATGCGGGGCAGGCCCTGGGTGATGTCTTGGCCGGCAACGCCTCCGGTGTGGAAGGTCCGCATGGTCAGCTGGGTGCCCGGCTCGCCGATCGACTGGGCGGCGATGATCCCCACCGCGTCGCCGATGTTGACCATGAACCCGGTCGCCGGCGCCACTCCGTAGCAGGCACGGCAAACGCCCGAGTCGGCGTCGCACTTGAGGGTCGAGCGAACCGGGATCTTGACCTCCTCGTCGCCGAATGCCTCGGCGATCGCCTCAACATCGGCAAGGGTGATCTCCTGGTTGCGCTTGAGCAGTTCGCGGCCGCGTTTGGTCTGGAGCTTTTTTGCCGCCAACCGGCCGAACAGGTTGTCATTGAGCGAGCCGTCGTCCTTGCGCAGCACCATCTCGATGTGGTCTTTGGTTTTGCAGTCCTCGTCGCGGACGATTACGTCCTGGGCGACGTCGACCAGGCGCCGGGTCAGGTAGCCGGAGTCGGCCGTGCGCAGCGCCGTGTCGGCCAGGCCCTTGCGGGCACCGTGGGTCGAGATGAAGTACTCGAGCACCGAGAGGCCCTCCATGAAGTTGGCCTTGATCGGCCGCTCGATGATCTCCCCTTTCGGGTTGGCCATCAGGCCGCGCATCCCGGCCAGCTGGCGGATCTGTTTGAACGATCCACGGGCGCCCGAGTTGGCCATCATGAAGATCGGGTTGAGCTCGTCGAGGTTGTCCTCCATCGCTTTGGCGACCTCGTCGGTGGCTTTGTTCCAGTGCGCGGTGACCGCCTCGTGGCGCTCCTCCGCGGTGATGTAGCCGTCGTCGTACTGGCCCTGGATCGCCGCCGTCAGCTTCTCGTAGCGATCGAGGATCTCGCCCTTGTCGGGAGGCGAGACGACGTTGTTCTTGGAGACCGTGATCCCGGCCTGGGTCGCGTAGTGGAAGCCGAGATCCTTGAAGGCGTCGAGCACCCGTGAGACCGCCGGTGCGCCGTAGGTCTCGACCAGGTCGGAGACCATCTCGTTGACGTCGCGCTTCTTCAACGCATGGTTGGCGAAGACGAAGCCCTCGGGATCGAACTCGTCGTCCAGCGCGTCGGCCAGGGCCCGCTCGATCTTCTCGTTGAAGATGATCCGCCCGACCGTGGTCAGGAAGTGCTCATGCCCGGCGCGCCGGTACTCGGCCTGGTCGTGCAGCTTGCAACCGCCGTTCTCGTAGACGAGCTCGGCCTCCTGCGAGGAGCGGAAGACCTTCGGCGCCGAGCCGTTGGCCCCCTTGCCCTTCTTCAGCTCCTCGTCGATCTTGGCCAGCTCCTCGGCGTCGGGGCCGTAGGTGAGGTAGTAGATCCCCAGCACCATGTCCTGGGTCGGGGTGGCCAGCGGCGCGCCGTGGGCCGGCGAGAGGATGTTGTTCGCCGACAGCATCAGGATCCGCGCCTCTGCTTGGGCCTCGGCCGAGAGCGGCACGTGGACCGCCATCTGGTCACCGTCGAAGTCGGCGTTGAAGGCGTGGCAGACGAGCGGGTGGACCTGGATCGCCTTACCCTCAACCAGCACCGGTTCGAAGGCCTGGATGCCGAGGCGGTGCAGGGTTGGGGCACGGTTGAGCAGCACCGGGTGCTCGTGGATGACCTCCTCGAGCACGTCCCAGACCTCGGGCACCATCGACTCGACCATCTTCTTGGCCGCCTTGATGTTCTGCACGGCTTTGCGCTCGACCAGCTGGGCCATGATGAACGGCTTGAAGAGCTCCAGCGCCATCAGCTTCGGCAGGCCGCACTGCTGCAGCTGCAGGCTCGGCCCGGAGACGATCACCGAACGGCCGGAGTAGTCGACGCGCTTGCCGAGCAGGTTTTGGCGGAAGCGGCCCTGCTTGCCCTTGAGCATGTCGGAGAGCGACTTCAGCGGCCGGTTGCCAGGCCCGGTGACGGGACGCCCACGGCGGCCGTTGTCGAACAGCGCGTCGACGGCCTCCTGCAGCATCCGCTTCTCGTTGTTGACGATGATTTCGGGCGCGCCGAGGTCGAGCAGCCTTTTCAACCGGTTGTTGCGGTTAATCACGCGCCGGTAGAGGTCGTTGAGGTCGGAGGTCGCGAAACGGCCGCCGTCGAGCTGCACCATCGGGCGCAGCTCCGGCGGGATCACCGGCACGCTGTCGAGGATCATCCAATCCGGCTTGTTCTCGGAGTTGAGGAAAGCGGAGGCGACCTTCAGCCGCTTCACCGCGCGGGCCTGTTTCTGGCCTTTGGAGCTATTGATCGTCAGCTCCAGCTCCTCGCATTCAGCCGCCAGATCGACCTGTTCGAGCAGGTCGCGCACCGCTTCGGCGCCCATCCCGCCGCGGAAGTACTCGCCCCAGCCGAACGGCGAGCCGAAGCGGTCCTTCAGCTCGCGGAAGACGGTCTCGTCGTTGACGACGTCCTTCGGCTTCATCTCGGTGAAGATCTTCCAGACCTCCTCCATCCGCTCGACCGCCTCTTCGATGTAGGCCTCGGTGTCGGTGATCTCCGCCTCGAACGTTTTGCGCAGTTCTTTGATCATCTTGGCGCGCTCGTCGTCCTTCAGCTTGCGCAGCTGCGCCGCGGTCAGCTTCAGCGAGTCGGCCCAGATGTGGTCGTCGTCGTCGAACTTCTCCTGGCCGCCCTCTTCGAGGTATTTGACGCGGCGCTGCAGCGACTCGCTCAGCTCCTGAGTCCGTTTCTGCTGTTCGGCCTCGTAGCTGTCGATGACCTTTTTGACCTCTTTCTCGAGTTTGCCGAGGTCTTTGTCGCGCGCCTCGGTGTCGACCCAAGTGACCATCGAAGCGGCGAAGTAGAGGACCTTCTCGAGCTCCTTGGGAGCCATGTCGATCAGGTAGCCGATCCGGCTCGGCACGCCCTTGAAGAACCAGATGTGGGAGACGGGGGCAGCCAGATCGACGTGGCCCATCCGCTCGCGGCGGACCTTGGACCGGGTCACCTCGACGCCACAGCGCTCGCAGACGATGCCCTTGTAGCGGACCCGCTTGTACTTGCCGCAGTAGCACTCCCAGTCCTTGGTCGGGCCGAAGATGCGCTCGCAGAAAAGCCCGTCTTTCTCGGGCTTCAGGGTGCGGTAGTTGATCGTCTCGGGCTTGGTGACCTCGCCCCAGCTCCAGGAGCGGATCTTCTTCGAGGAGGCGAGCCCGATCTCGATCGCGTCGAAGTTGTTGATGTCGATCATCAGTCCTCCACCTTCGTCTCGGCCTTATCGGCCTCGGCCGCGTCGGCCTCCGCCCCGTTGCTTCCGTCGCTGCCGGCCTCGCCCTCGGCGACCACCTGCTCCTCCTGCTCGTCAGCGGCGCCGTTGGAGCTGTCGGCGCGGACCCCGGTCAGGTCCATGCCCAGCTCCTCGGCCGCCTTCAGCAGATCGTCGTCCTCCTCGGAGATCTCGACGTCGCCACCTTCGGAGACGACGTTGGCGTCGAGCGAGAGGCTCTGGATCTCCTTCAGCAGCACTTTGAAGGACTCCGGGATCGACGGCTCGGGGATGTTCTCCCCCTTGACGATCGCCTCGTAGGCCTTGACCCGGCCAACCGTGTCGTCGGACTTGACGGTGAGCATCTCCTGCAGCGTGTAGGCCGCGCCGTAGGCCTCCAGCGCCCAGACCTCCATCTCGCCGAAGCGCTGACCGCCGAACTGCGCCTTGCCGCCCAGCGGCTGCTGGGTGACCAGAGAGTAGGGGCCAGTCGAGCGGGCGTGGATCTTGTCGTCGACCAGGTGCAGCAGCTTCAAGATGTACATGTAGCCGACCGTGACCGTGCCCTCGTAGGGCTCGCCGGTGCGGCCGTTGTAGAGCTGCACGGCGCCGGCGCAGCGGGCACCGGGCTGGGCGCTCTTGTCGATGCCGAGGTCGATGCCGCGCTCGGAGTTCTCCGCCGACCACTCGAGCAGCGCGGTGTCGACGTCCTCGACGGTGGCGCCGTCGAAGACCGAAGTCGCCACGTAGACGCGGCCATCCCCCTCGTCGGAGTGCGCCTGCTTGTAGGCCTCCGATCCGTCGTCGTACCAGCCGTTGCCGGCGACCCAACCGAGGTGCGTCTCCAGCACTTGGCCGATGTTCATCCGGCTCGGCACGCCGAGCGGGTTGAGGATCACGTCGACGGGAGTCCCGTCGGCCAGGTGGGGCATGTCCTCTTCGGGCACGATCTTGGAGATCACACCCTTGTTCCCGTGGCGGCCGGCGAGCTTGTCGCCCTCGGCGATCTTGCGCTTGGTCGCAACGTAGACGCGGACCAGGTCGTTGACGCCCGGCGGCAGGTCGTCGCCATCGTCGCGGCTGAAGGTGAGGACATCAATGACGACGCCACCCTCGCCGTGGGGGACCTTGAGCGAGGTGTCGCGGACCTCGCGCGCCTTCTCCTTGAAGATCGCGCGGATCAGCTTCTCCTCGGCGGTCAGCTCGGTCTCGCCCTTCGGCGTCACCTTGCCGACCAGCAGGTCACCGGAGATGACCTCTGCCCCGACCCTGACGATGCCGCGCTCGTCGAGATTGCGCAGGCTCTCCTCGGAGCGGTTGGGGATGTCGCGGCTGATCTCCTCGTCGCCGAGCTTGGTCGTGCGGGCGTCGATCTCGTACTCCTCGATGTGGATCGAGGTCATCTCGTCGTCCTTGACCAGGCGCTCGGAGAGGATGATCGCGTCCTCGAAGTTGTAGCCCTCCCAGGACATGAAGGCGACTAGGCAGTTCTTGCCGAGGGCGATCTCGCCGCCCGCGGTCGAGGAGCCGTCGGCGAGCACGTCGCCCTTTTTCACCTTCTGGCCGCTCTTCACGATCGGCCGCTGGTGGATGATCGTGCCCTGGTTGGAGCGCATGAACTTGTTGAGCGGGTACTCGTCTTTCTTCGAGCCGTGCGTGACCACGATCTGCTTGGAGTCGACGTGGGTTACCTCGCCGTCGTGGGCAGTCAGGGTGACGTCGCCGGTGTCAACCGCGGCGCGGCGCTCCATGCCGGTCCCGATCAGCGGCGGCTCGGGCTTCAGCAGCGGCACCGCCTGGCGCTGCATGTTGGAGCCCATCAGCGCCCGGTTGGCGTCGTCGTGCTCGAGGAAGGGGATCAGCGCCGTCCCCACCGACCAGATCTGGGTCGGCGAGACGTCCATCAGCTCAACCTCCTTAGGCGCGGCGATCGCGTACTCCTGCTCGCCGGCGCGGACCAAGACCTGCGGACCCTTCAGCTTGCCGCTCTTCGGGTCGACCTCGGCGTTCGCCTGAGCGATCACCATGTCCTCCTCCTGGGTGGCGTCGAGGTGGACGATCTCGTCGCTGACGACGCCGTCCTTGACCAGCCGGTAGGGGGTCGTGACGAAGCCGTGCTCGGAGATCTGCGCGTAGGAGGAGAGCGAGCCAATCAGGCCGATGTTCGGTCCCTCCGGGGTCTCGATCGGGCACATCCGGCCGTAGTGGGTCGGGTGCACGTCGCGGACCTCGATCGGGGCCCGCTCGCGGGTCAGGCCGCCGGCGCCGAGCGCCGAGAGGCGGCGGCGGTGGGTGAGTCCCGGCCAGCGAGTTGGTCTGTTCCATGAACTGCGAGAGCTGCGAGGAGCCGAAGAACTCCTTCATCGCCGCGACCACCGGGCGGATGTTGATGATCGTCTGCGGGGTGATCGCGTCGGCGTCTTCGGTGGTCAGCCGCTCGCGCACCACGCGCTCCATCCGGTAGAGGCCGATGCGGAACGCCTCCTGGATCAGCTCGCCGACCGTGCGCAGGCGGCGGTTGCCGAAGTGCTCGTACTCGTCGAGGTGCTCGGCGACCGGCTCGCGCGGGTAGGTGATCGCCTCCGCGGCGTAGTCTTTGATCGGGTGCTCTTCGTCGATCTCCTCGGGGATGCCGAGCAGCTTCGGCAGGCTGACCAGCTCCTTGATCAGGGCGATGATGTCGTCGTGGGTGAGGACCCTGTTGTCGAGGTCGATGTCGAGGTCGAGGCGGGCATTGAGCTTGTAGCGGCCGACCCGGGTCAGGTCGTAGCGCTTGGGGTCGAAGAAGAGCTGCTCGAGCAGCGCTTTGGCGGCGTCGACCGAGGGCGGCTCGCCCGGGCGCTGCTTTTTGAACAGCTCGATCAGGGCGCCCTCTTCGGTCTGGGTCGCCTCGGTGTCGCCGGCGATCGTGTGCCTTGATGTAGACGGAGTCGTCGAACATCGAGAGCAATTTCTCGTCCTCGACGTAGCCCATCGCGCGCAGCAGCACCGTGACCGGCAGTTTGCGCTTGCGGTCGATGCGGACGTAGACGCGGCCTTTTTTGTCGATTTCCAGCTCCAGCCAGGAGCCGCGGGCCGGCATCAGGTTGGCGATGAAGACCTGTTTCTCGGCGTCCTTGGGCGCCATCACGTAGGCGCCGGGAGAACGGACGAGCTGGGTGACGACGACGCGCTCGGTGCCGTTGATGATGAAGGTGCCGCGCTCGGTCATCCACGGGAAGTCGCCCATGAAGACGGCCTGCTCGCGGATCTCACCCGTCTCTTTGTTCTGGAAGGCGACGGTCGCGGTCAGCGGCCGCGAGTAGGTCATGTCCTTCTCGCGGCACTCCTCGATCGTGTTGGCCGGGTCCTCGAACTTGAACTCGCCGAAGACGATGGCGAGATTCCCCGTGTAGTCCTCGATCGGGGATATGTCGTCGATCGTCTCTCGCAGTCCACCGTGCTTCGGATCCGTCAGCTCCTCGAAAGGAGCGACGTTGAATATCGATCAGGTGGGGGACTTCGAGGGGGTTCTTGAGTCTGGAGAAACTCCTGCGGGTTACGGGGGCAGCGTTGGAACGTGCCAAAGTCGGCGACTCCTCGGAAGGTCAGAGGGACGTGGATACTGCGCAGATATGGGCAGGGGATGACAACAGGCGCGCGACCGCGAAAAATAACACACGCGGCGCGCCGGCTGTCACCGGCGGGGGGAAACCGCCGGTTTTGCGGGCTATTTGAGCTCGACCGTGGCCCCCGCCTCCTCGAGTTCCCCTTTGATCTTCTCGGCTTCGTCGCGCTCGACGCCCTCTTTGATCGCTTTCGGGGCCTCGTCGACGATCGCCTTGGCCTCTTTGAGGCCGAGCCCGGTGGCGGCGCGGACGACCTTGATCACCGGCACTTTCTGGCCGCCGACCTCGGTCAGCACTACGTCCACGGTCGAGGCCTCTTCGGCACCGCCGTCGCCGTCGCCCGCCGGGGCGCCGGCCGCAGCCGGCGCAGCAGCGGCGACCGCGGTCGCGGAGACGCCAAACTCCTCCTCGAGCGCTTTGATCCGCTCGGAAAGCTCCAGGACCGAGATGCTTTTCAGCTCCTCGATCCAATCCTCGGTTGAAACCGCTTTGGTAGCCATCTACTCCTCTTCCTCGCTTAGTCGTCGTCTGCAGAATCAGAAGTCTCTTTGTCGTCGCCCTCAGCTTGCGAGGGTTCCTCTGCGGGCGGCTCGGCCTCCGCCCCGCTCTCCGTAGGTGGCTCCTCGGCCGGGACATCGGCGTGCCCCTCATCCTCATCGTCCGTGGGTGGCGCGGGGGTGGGCTCCTCGCCCGCAGCCTGCGAGGACGAGGAGCCTCCCCCGCGACAGGACCCGCGGCCACGGCGCTTGGTGCCTCGCCGGTAACCAACCCTTTCTCGGCGATCTGGCCCAACTGCAAGCGCAAGACCCTGGATCATCGACCCGAGCCCGCGGACCAGGCCAGTCAGCGGGCTGGCGACGACGCCCGCGAGCTGGCCATTCAGCACGTCGCGGCTGGGGAGGCGGGCGATCGATTTGAACTTCTCCTCGTCGAGGGCGAGGCTGTCCATGAAGCCGCCCTTGAAGACGAGGACGTCGTTCTCTTTGGTGAAGGTCGAGATCGTCTTCGCCGCCTGCGCGGTGTCGCCGCGGACGAAGGTGAGTGCGGTCGGGCCCTCGAGCAACTCGTCGAGCCGGTCCTCGCCGGCTTTCTCGGCGGCGATTTTGGTCAGCCGGTTCTTGACGACCCGGAAGCTGGCGTCGGCGTCGCGCAGTTTGCTGCGCAGCTCCGCTGCCTGGGGGACGCTGATGCCCCGGTAGTCGACCGCGAAGATCGCCTCGGCCGCCTCGATGTCGGCGGCGATCTCCTCAATGGCTTGTGCCTTCTGGTCTCTGTTCATAGTTCACCTGCACCGGGCTTCCACTGCCGACGGGCAAAAGCGATGTCGCACATCGACCGGATTTCGGCCCACCGGCGGCTGCCGGTGGTCTCGGGTTCGCGGCGGCGCAGTCTAGGCGGTCGCCGGCTCCTCTGCGGGCTGGGCTTGCTCGCCCTCCGCCGCCTGGGGCTGCTCGCCGGCCGGGCCGCCGCGCCGCCGCCCGCCTCGCGTTCCTTCGTCTTCGATGCGTCGACCTTGATGCCCGGGCCCATCGTCGTCGTCAGCGTCGCCGAGAGGATGTAGCGACCCTTCGAGGAGGACGGCTTGGCGCGGACGATCTCGTCGATCACCGCCATGAAGTTGTCGAGCAGTTTCTGCTCGTCGAAGCTCGCCTTGCCGATCGTCATGTGGACGATCGCCTGGCGGTCGGTGCGGTACTCGACCTTGCCCGACTTCGTCTCGCCGACGGCCTTCTCGACGTCGTCGGTGACGGTGCCCACCTTCGGGTTCGGCATCTTGCCCTGCGGGCCGAGCACGCGGCCGAGCTGGCCGACCGTTTTCATCATCGCCGGGGTCGAGATCGCCACGTCGAAGTCGGTCCAGCCCTCCTGGACTTTCTTCGCCAGGTCGTCGCCGCCGACGAAGTCCGCACCGGCCGACTCGGCGTCGCGGGCCTGCTGGCCCTGGGCGAAGACGGCGACCGTGACGTCCTTGCCGAGGCCGTGCGGGAGGGCGAGGGTGCCGCGCAGCTGCTCCTCGGCGTGGCGGACGTTGACGCCGAGCCGCAGGTGCAGCTCGACCGTCTCGTCGAAGCCGGCGCTCGCCGTCTCTTTGATCAGCGAGATCGCCTCGGCGGGCGGGTAGGCGTGGGTGCGCTGCACCTTGCCGAGCTGTTTGCGGTAGCGCTTGCCGTGGGCCATCGGTCTATTTGACGTCCACGCCCATCGAGCGGGCGGTGCCGGCGATGATCTTCGAGGCGGCGTCGAGGTCGTTGGCGTTGAGGTCGGACATCTTGCGCTCCGCGATCTGGCGGATCTGGTCCATCGAGATCGTGCCGACTTTGTTGACGTGCGGCTCGCCGGAGCCCTTCGGGATCCCGATCGCTTCGCGGATCAGCACCGCGGCCGGCGGCGTCTTGGTGACGAAGTCGAAGGAGCGGTCCTCGTAGACGGTGATTTCGACCGGGATGATCGTGCCGCCCTCGCCCTGGGTCTGGGCGTTGAAGGCTTTGCAGAAGTCCATGATCGCGACGCCGTGCTGGCCCAGCGCCGGGACCGACCGGCGGCGCCGGGTTGGCGTTGCCGGCCTGGATCTGCAGCTTGATCGTGGTGAGGACTTTCTTGGCCATCGGGTTGGGGAGGGTAGCGGCCGGAGCCTTAAATCTTCTTGACCTGGTCGTAGTTGACCTCGACCGGCGTCTCGCGGCCGAAGATCGAGACCAGCACCTTGAGTTTGGCGGCGTCCTCGTTGATCTCGGCGATCTCGCCGGAGAAGTCCGAGAGCGGGCCGGAGATCACCTTGACCGACTCGCCGATCGAGAACTGCGCCTGGGTGCGCGGCCGCTCGGCGGTCTCGCGGTGCAGGAGGCGGTCGACCTCGGGTTTGGAGAGCGGCACCGGCTTGTTGCGTGAGCCGACGAAGCCGGTCACGCCGGGGGTGTTCTTGACCAGGCCCCAGGCGTCGTCGGTCATCTCCATGTTGACCAGGACGTAGCCGGGCATCGTCCGTTTCTCCTTCGACTCTTTCTGGCCTTCTTTGTTGAGCTCCATCACCTGCTCGGTGGGGACGACGACCTGCCGCACGTTGCGGTTCTGGCTCATCGTCTGCACCCGGTGCTCGAGGTTGTGCTTGACCTTGTTCTCGTGCCCGGAGTAGGTGTTGATCACGTACCAGCGATACATCTGAGGAGGCTCTCTTCCTTCGGGGTTTGTCGGGTATCCGGCGGAGCGCCTAGAGGATCCGCTGGATCAAGAAGTTGAATGCGGCGTCGAGGGCGCCGAGATAGGCGGCGGCGACCGCTACGAAGACGATCGTCACCGCGGTCGCCTGGACGAGCGTGTCGCGGTCGGGCCACTGGACTTTGCGCAGCTCCGCCCAGCAGGAGGCGAGGAAGCCCATGACGCCGCCCCGCTGGCGCTCCACCTGGGCCTGCTTCTGGCGCTTTGCCAGCTGCTCGCTCTCCTTGCGCTTACGCTCCTCGCGCTGGCGCTTCTCGGCTTCTTTGGCTTCTTTGGCCTCGGCGCGGCGCTGGGCGCGGCTCGGCTTAGGCGCGTCAGGAGTCTCGAGCTGGGTTTCGGGCGCGCCGGCAGCGATTCCGGCCTCGACCGCCTCGACCTCGGCCACCTCGCCCGAGACACCGAGCTGGGTGTCCTGCTGGGCGCGGGACTCGGCCTGGCGCTCGGCGCCGCCGCGCTTCTGCTCTTCGGCTTCGCGGGCGCGGCGCTCGGCCTTGCGCTGTGCGCGCGTCTTCGCCATCGTCGCCTACCGGGTCTCCTTGTGGGCGGTGTGGCGACCGCACCAGCGGCAGAACTTGCGCAGCTCGACGCGGTCCGGCGAGTTTCGCCGCGACTTGTTGGTCTGATAGTTGCGCCGCTTGCAGTCTTCGCAAGCCAGCGTCACCGCAATGCGGACATCTCCGCGAGCCATTTCTCCCTCGTCGATACGAAGTCGTTACAAGGAAAAGCCTCGGGCCCAGGGCGCGAGGCTGAGGCGAAGAATAGCGCTCGGCGCGCCGCGGGGCCCGAAGGGTTTTACCGGCTATGGCCGGCACAACCCTTCGAGTTTCGCTCCAGGGCTCAGAGCCCGAAGGTCTTGGCGATGATGTTGCGCTGGATCTCCGAGGTGCCGCCATAGATGGTCGAGACCATCGCGGTGCGGACCAGGCGCTCCATGTCGTACTCGGACGCGTAGCCGTAGCCGCCCATCATCTGCATCCCGTCGACCGCCGCCCGTTTGGTCACCTCGGTCACGTACAGCTTCACCATCGAGGCCTCGCGCGGCAGCATCTGGTCGGGGTCCTCGTCGGTCAGCGCGGCGACCCAGCGGGTCATCAGACGGGCCGCCTCGATCTCGGTCGCCATGTCGGCGATCTTGTGCTGGAGCGCCTGGAAGGTGCCGATCGGGCGGCCGAACTGCTTGCGTTCCTTGACGTAGACGATCACCTCGTCGAAGACGAGCTGGGCGATGCCGAGCATCGTCGCAGCGAGGATCAGGCGCTCGACGTTGAGTCCGGCCATCAGCTGCGTCCAGCCCTGGTCGACATCGCCGAGGACCGCCTCGGCCGGCGCCTCGACGTCGGTCAGGTAGAGGTGGTTGGTCTCCTCGCCGCCCATCGTCTTGATCGGGATGATCTCGAGGCCATCGGTCTCGCGCGGTACCCAGATCATCGAGAGGCCGTCGTGCTTGTTGGGCCCCTTGGCGGTGCGGCAGACGACCAGGATGTGGTCGGCGATGTGGGCGTTGGAGATGAAGACCTTCTGGCCGTTGAGGACGAAGCCGCCGTCGACTTGCTCGGCCGAGGTGGTGAGGGCGCCGACGTCGGAGCCGGCCTCGGGCTCGGTCATCGCGATCGCCTCAACCGCGCCGGCGGCGATCCCGCCGAGTATCTCCTGCTTCTGGTCCTCCGTGCCGAAGCGCTTGGTCGCACCGGCGACGATCAGGGTCGTCGCGTAACCGCCGATCGGGGCCAGAGCGCGCGAGGTCTCCTCCATGAAGATGCAGGCGTCGAGCATCGAGCCTCCGGAACCGCCGTACTCCTCTGGAATCGTGATCCCGAGCCAGCCCAGCTCGGCCATCTGCCTGTAGATGGTGTCGTTGTGGTGCTTGCGGTAACCATCAGTGAGGCGCTCGCGCTGGTCGCGCGTGCCGCACTCGTGGTCGCAGAAGCGCCGGATCGCGTCGACGAAGTCCTCCTGCTCGTCGCTGAGCGAGAAATCCATTGGCGGGCAGCCTAAACGAGCGAGACCTACGATTGCTCGCCTAGCCGGAGGCGGCGATCTGCTTCGCTGCGGCGGCGCCGACGTATGGCGTGAGGGCGAACTCGACTGCCTGTGGGGCGATGGCGGGAAGCTCAGCCAGACGGTCGCGCTCGAGCCGCTCTGTAACCAACATGACGATGCTCCAGGCCACTGCACGCTCGGTCAGCTCCGGCAGTTCCCGACCTTCGGGCCACTCGTCACGGCCGGAAGCGAATCCGTCTGCGATGTAGGCAAGCAGGCGCTGGTGGCGGGCAAGGCCATCGGGGCCGGCTGCCAGCGCGTCCCTTGTCAGCATCCTCGCGCCGTCCGGATCCTCGACGGCGAACTCGAACCCGGCCCGGATCGCCGCGGCGATCTTCCACGGCCACTCGGATCGTGTCGCGCAGGCCTCCTCGACGCGGATCTGAAAACGGGCAAATGACGCCTCGAAAGCGGCGCCAAAGTCATCTGGAGGATGCCCGATATCTTCCATGCCCTGTTCGGCCCCGCGCCCGAGCCGGTCATTATAAACATATCTATCTGTTGAGCTGACCGGTCGGTGGCTTGCACGCGGCCAAATCGGTTCGACGGTGCGCGCCTCAGGCGCCGTCGAATAGCGCTTCGACGAAGAAGCGTGCGGCGGGGTCGAGCCTGTCGCCATAGGTCCGCTCGGCGACCGCCAGGACTTCGTCAGCACGATCGAGGCCAAGCTCGCGGGCAAGTAGCCGCAGGTCGTCCTCATCCTCCCCGACTCGGTGTGCCAGGACCTTGAGCGCGAGCAGGGTCTCTGCGGACGCGGCCAAGCAACGCAACCCAGGAAGGTCGAGCACGGGAATCGCCGTGGGATCCTCTCCCGCGAGAAATCCCTTGACGGCGTCGTTGAGCCAGCCCGCTGGAAGCCCACGCTCCTGGGCCACCACTGCGGCTGCCTCGTACACAGTGCCCTTCGGCTCGAAGACCGCGTCGATGTCGCGCGTCGCACGGCGCTCGTCGAACGCCAGCGCGATCGCCGCGCCTCCCACGACGTACATCTCGGCGGTAATGCCCTGCTGCTCGAGCTCCGCCGCCAGAGCGGTCAGGGCATCGACGATCTCCTCGCGGTCCACCGATCAGATCCGGTGCAGTGAGCGCTCGGGCAGGAAGACGCCTCGGCGGCGGAAAGCGGCCGGCGCTTGCGCGATGGCCAACGCACGGAAGCCGGGAGTCGAACTGACGAACCAGAAGCGGTCGAGAAAGCGGCCTGGCTCCACCGACCAGGCCGGACGACTCAAGCCATGTGCCACGGCGAGGTGCTCGGCCAGGGCCCCGAGGTACGCATCGATACGAGCCTCCCCGCTCTCCGCCGGTCGATCCGCGATCGCCTCGGCCCGCGAGCGGTCGTCGGCCCTGAGCGCGAACTCGTCCAGGAACTCGCGGGTCGCGTGCTGGAAATCCTCTCCGGCACGGGCTCGCCGAGCCACCTCGGCAAGCGTTTGAGTCAGGCTCTCAGGCGCGGGGGGATGCGCGGTCAGCCACTCCGACTGCGTGTTCAGCGCTTCTGCCATCGCGTTGCGAATGGTAGGCGGCGGTGCGGCCGGCCCATGCACCCGCGGGCGGATCGCGCCTGCAACCCCAGAACCGGGTATCGCCTACTTGACTGAGCCCTCGCGCGATGCTTGCTGCAGCACTTCGCGTAGGCGGCGCGAGACGAGCGTTCGCAGGCGGGGGGCCTCAATCCGACCAGTCCACTTCTTGACTTGAGCGTGATCGAAATGCGCGGGAAATGAGAGCTCGGGGAAGAAAGCTCGGCTGCCGGTAGCTGCACGAACATAGACGGTGTCGAAGAGAGCCTTTTCTGGCGTGGCCAGGTATCCGGTCTCTTTGGAGTCGTCGTAGCCACCAAAGAGCTCAGGGGCGAGATGATGGACCTCATAGGTGCCGACAGTGGTCGCGATGCGCCGAGCGCGGTCGAGCGATGCGATCGAAATCTGGCGCGGGATCTGTTCGATCATCTCGTGGCGGGAGAGCGCTGACCAGAACGACACGTAGGCCGGAAATGGCGCCGTCAGGTAGGGGGCGACCGCGAACGGCGCGATCTCGCGGTCAAGCGCCCAGAGGCCTCGACGCAGGCGGCGCACGAGCTCAGCCTCCTCCAGGGCGCGCAGACGCCGGCCGGCGGTGCCCTGCGAGGTCTGCCAGCGTGCAGCGGCCTCGCGGGTGGTGAGGACCGCGCGGTTCATGCTCAGCAATTCGCCGTAGGAGGTGGCCGCTTTCATCTCGCCTCCTCCAGCTTTTCCGCGACGAAAGTCTGCATCTGCAGCCAAACTTCTTCGCCCTCATAAAGCTCGACGGCCTCCGGCTCGAGGAAAGGAAGCACCTGATCGCGGAAGGCGGCGTACGGCAGCTGCAGGGCCCGCTCCGCCGCTCTGGTCAATATCTCGGAATCAAGCGATCCCGCCGCCAAGGGTCGGCGACGAAGCAAAAGCTCGAGATCGAAGACGTCGCGCGCCTGGGCCTCGGAGCGTCCGGCGAGGGCAAGTGCCTTCTGTTCGGCGGGCGCGTCATCGACATAGTGCTGAACGATGGGTGGGCGCAACGCATAAGGAGCGACAACCCCGTCGAGTATCGGCTCCAAGCGATACTTGCCCTCGGCGTTTCGATAGCTGAACTCGATTTTGGTTCGGATCAGCTGGGAGTGCCCTGGGGCCGCGACTCCCACCTTCCAGCGCTGGGTGGTGTCGGTGTGCTTCGGGTTTGAGGACTCGGCGACGCTCAAACCGGCAGCGCGCAGCAAGACTTGCATTGGCACGGAGGAGAGGACGTTCTCGACCTTCTCGGTGAGACGCCACCCGGGGACGCCGGCAACGTCGAGGTCGATGTCCTCCGAATAGCGCACGCTGCCGAAGAAGTAGCGCAGGTTCGCGCCGCCCTTCAGCACATAGCGAGTCGGGTCAAGACGCTTCGACAATGCATCGAGAAAGGCGACGTGAAAGAGCTCAGTAATTTGGGCGCTGCTGAGCGGCTCCATGGCTCAAGGATACAAGCTAAAGGCGTTTTTTGCCTAGAATCTGTATTCTTAATCTATCGACCCCAGCTTCGACGGCGCCTAGAGCGCACCGTAACTCGCTAGTCCAGTTCGCCGCGTTCGGCGCGACCGTAGGCATCCGCGAAGTCGCTCACCGTCGCCCCGAGGCCGTCGAGTAGGCGAGCGATCAGAATCCAGCCAGGGTTGTTCTGCCCCCGCTCGATGTCGCTTACTTGACTCTCCGTCGCGTCGGCGGCCGCGCCCAATTCGATCTGTTTCAGACCCCGATCTTCCCTCAGCGCCCGCATGGCGTTCCCGAGGTGGACCAGGGAGTCAGGCGGGTTGTCGTAGTCGGCTCGCGGCACAGCGGGTACACGCTGCCCGTCCCGCGGCCATTGCACTTACCGGAAGAACGAAGTAGAGTAGCTCGACTTCCTCAGACGATACGTTTCTAAATTAGGTAGAAAGGGGGTTCCTGATGCCGCCCGACCGTCCCGATCCTCATCGCCACAAGAAGACACAGATGCGAAGCAACCCGGTCCGGGACGCGATCATGAACCTGATCGAGGACCGCTCAGAAGCGGGGGCGACAACCGCGGAGGAAGTGCACGCGGCGCTCCTGATCGATACGGAGGTCTCGACGGTCGCCTACCACCTCTCGGCTCTGGCCAACCGTGGCCTTCTCAAGCGCAGCGACTCCCGAGCTGAGCCGCGCTTTCAACCGGCTTCCTAGCTTCGGGCCCCAGCTGGCGATGCCTCTGTTGGTCGTCAGGATGGTCGCGCGTGATCACGCGCAACTCCGAGTCCGCAGGTCGTTGTACGGTTTCAGGCATGGGGTCGAAGCGGATCGGCAACTGGACGCCCGAGGGCAAAGCCGAGCGTGCGGCACTGCGCCGCGATTACCTCGAGCTCACCCCGACGCAGCGCCTGGCCCAGGTCTTCGAGCTCTCCAAGTTCATGTCCCGGGTCTCTGAGGCGGGACGCCGCCAACGCGGTGGCTGA
This sequence comes from uncultured Solirubrobacterales bacterium, assembly GCA_963844395.1. Classification (GTDB taxonomy): domain Bacteria; phylum Actinomycetota; class Thermoleophilia; order Solirubrobacterales; family 70-9; genus VRUE01. The sequence continues at coordinate 97,338 of CAWJNX010000002.1, forward strand.
GCTCGACATCCGGGGGATCCTCGAGGCCCTCGCCGAGGAGCGCGCGACTTCCTCCTGATCGGCGGCGTTGCGGTTGGCTTTCACGGCTACGTGCGGGCGACCCACGTGGACGTCGTGCCCTCGCCCGACCCGCAGAACCTCGTGCGGCTCGCGTCGGTGCTCAGGAGGCTGGACGCAGAGGTCGAAGGCGCGGACGAGTTCGACGATGCGGAGCTTCCCGACCCGCTGGATCCCGCAGCTTTGGCGCTTGGCGGCAACTGGGTGCTGCGTACCCGCCTCGGGCGCTTCGATGTGATGCAGTGGATCGGCGACGATGCCCTTTGGGAGAGGCTCTCTCCCGGAGCGGTCTCGGCCGAGATCGGCGACCTGACCATCCGGGTGGTGAGCTACGAGGATCTCCTCGCTCTCAAGCGCGAGGCGGGCCGGCCCGAGGACTTGGCCGACCTGAAGCGCCTCCGCCAGGCACGCGACGAAAAACCTGAGGATCGGCCACCCCCGGCAAGCCACGACGAAGCCCGGAGCGAGTGTTCCGGGCTAGCTGCTTTGAACTATCTCAACTTCGAGTTGTTTCGTAAGGTGATACACGATTTAAACTGCAAAACCGCTCATCTTTGATATACTATGCAGCTCCTATGCAGAACGCTACTGCGAACAAGCTGGCGAGCCTGGCCGAGGACCAGTGGGGGCTGCTCACCCGCCGCCAGGCCGAAGCGGCCGGGGTCTCGTCCGCAACCATGCAGCGACTGAGCGCCGACGAATCGGTCCTCGATCGCGTCGCTCACGGCGTCTACCACCTGGCGGGGGCACCCCTGCCCGACCATGTCGGGCTGCGCTCGGCCTGGCTGCAGCTGGCTCCGGCGAGCCTCGCCTGGGAGCGCAGCGCCGAGCAGGGCACCGTCTCCCATCGCTCCGCCGCTGACCTTTGGGAGCTCGGCCACCTGCCCGCCGACCGCCACGAATTCATCCTTCCCGGCCGGCGCCAAACGCGCCAGAGCGGTGTGCGAATCCACCGCGGCCAGGTCAAGGACGCCGAATGGGTCTACCTTCGCGGGCTGCCTGTCACCTCTCCGGCCCGAACCGCAGCCGATCTGCTCGCCGACAAGGAGGACCCCGAAGCCGTCGCGCAAATGGTTGCGGATGCTCTGCGCGCCAAGAAGGAGTGGCCGGGCAACTTCGCGATCGCGCTGAGGCCGCGAGCCGCGCAGCTGCACTTTCGCCGCGGCGACGGAATCGCCGTCCTGAGTTGGCTGCTGGACTTGAGCGGCGAGCCCGGCGCCGGCCGCTGGATCGAAGAAGCCGGGGTGAGGATGACCGAGATCACCTCGCACCGAGTGGGCGAAGGCTGAGCAGCCGATGGCCGAGCGGCAGTATGGGAGCCCGAGAGCGTTCCGGCGGGCGCTGACCGACAAACTGAAGTCGGTCGCGCAGAACAGCAGATGGTCGCTGCCCCAGCTGCAGCGGCAAATCGCCTACGACCGCCTGCTCGAGCGCCTCTACGTGGTCAACGAAGGCTGGGTGGTCAAGGGTGCGACGGCACTGCTGGCCCGCGACCTCGGCGTCCGCGCCACGATCGACATCGACGTCTACCGGGCCGTCGCGCTCGACGTGGCCGAAGGCGAGCTGCGCGACGCGGCAGCGCTGGACCTCGGCGACTGGTTCGTCTTCGAGGTGGGAACGGGGCAGGCCACCGGTGACGGCGCCGCGGGGCTGCGGCTTCCGGTGGGCGCCCTGCTCGGTCCGACGGAGTGGGCGCGCTTCCACGTCAACCTGGTCGGCTCTGAGGTGAGGATGACCGGGATACCGGAGCGGATGCCGGCATTGGCGCGGGTGAAGATGCCCGACGTCGAGCAGCGCGGCTACCGCGTCTACCCCCTGGTCAACCACGTTGCCGACAAGATTGCCGCCACCTTCGACCGCTACGGCAAGTCCCGTTCCCCCTCCACCCGCTTCAAGGACCTGGTCAACCTGGTGGCGATCGCAAGTGCTGCCTCGGTCGAGGCCGACGCCCAGATCGTCGCCCTGCGCTCGGAGGTCGGCCGCCGCGGGATCGAGCTGCCCGCTGCCTTCGCGGTTCCCGACCGCGAGGCCTGGAAGCGCGGCTACGACGCAGAAGCCGCCCGCTCGCTGCTGGAGGTGGCCGTTACCCTGGAGGAGGCGCTGGAGCTGATGGCCCGCTTTGCCGACCCGCTGCTCGATCGCAGCGCGCGCGGCGAGTGGGACCCGCGCGCCGGGGGCTGGGCGCTGGACTAGGGCCGAGAAGCTCCATGCCCTCTACTTCGCCCTACCTGAAGCCCGGAACGAGACTCGAACTCGTGACCCCTTCCTTACCATGGAAGTGCTCTACCAACTGAGCTATCCGGGCGGACGGATCAACTTTAGCGGTGCTGAGGGATCGAGGCTCAGGCGAGTTGCGCTTGAGCAAAGACGGCGAGCTGGCGTAGGGCGTCGAGGTCTCCTGGCCGGTGCCGAGACGGCGTCGTCATCGACGTCGAGGCACCCGTGGCGATTGCGCAAATCGCCGTTGTAGGCACCCAGAGAGAAGCCCGGGGCGGCATCTCCGCCGCCCCGGGCTTGTTCCCCCAGTACTGGCTACGAAGCCAGCAGCGTCGAGCCGCCGACGTAGGTGCCGTCGCTATACGATTTGGTTTCGCAGTAAGGGCCCTGCGTGGAGTATTCGAGGCCGCTGACGTTCATGTCGAGGTCGATGCCGCGCCCCGTTCCAGAACCGACGTTCGTGTATTTCACTTCTTTGTGCCCGGACTGCGCGGCGATGGACGCGGTGCAGAGCGGGTAGGTGTAGTTGGCGAACAGGTATGCGGTGATTTCGATCTTCTCACCGGCTTTTTTGCAGCTAACCCCCATTCCATTCGTGGTATGGAAGGTATAGCTGCAGCTGTTCATTTTCACCAGCGCATAGTATTCTGACCATTTGCAGCTGCTGTAGGTGGCGTTCGCGGTCAGCTGCGTGGAGAGGCCGGTGAGCGTACCGCTGAACTGAGCCGTTCCGCACGAGAACGGCAACCCCATCAGCTGCGCTACGTGCTGCTCGCCCGCGTTCTGGTTGCCGGCGAAGGGCGCCGGGTAGGCGTCGGCGGTGAAACCGCCTGCGGTCGTGTAGATACCTTTCTGGTATTTGCCGTCCACATGCAGGCCAGTCGATGCCCCCGTTACGCTTGTTGCTTCCAGCAGCCAGGTCGTCGTGTAGGTACCGCCATTGAAGGTTCCAAGCGACCTGCAGTTGCCCGACACCGTGGTGTATTTCAGCGTGTTTACCGCTTCGGCTTTGACCCTGACATCGGCGGTGCTGCCGCTGCCGATGTTTTCGAAGGTCGCCGGAAGGCCGGTCTGCGCGCCGATCTGCACATTGCAGCTGACGTAGAGGCCGAAGGCGACCGTCATCGGTCCACAGCCCACCGGGCCGATGTCGAAGGTGCCGCTGAAGACGCCCGGGGATTTTTCAGCCCCTGGGTGAAGGGTTATCCCGCAGCCGTTGGTGTGCAGTTCGTTGCCGGCTTTTTCGCAGCTTTTCGCGTTTCCCGCCGTCGTGACGAGCGCTTCCACGGGCGTTGAGATCGTTTTGCTGAGCGGCGAGCCGGCTGAGCAGGCGCTTTCGCCGAATTCGCCCATGAGGATGAGTTGGCTCGGTTTGCCTTCGATCATCGCCGGAGAGGCGTCGGCGACGATTCCCGCGGCCGACGCGCTGCCGGCGGTCGCTGCGGTCAGCGCCAGTGCCAAAGCTGTGGCGAGACCCAGGGTCTTGACTCGTTTCATGCTGCCTCCTTCTGCCCGGCGGCCAAGCCGCCGGGGTTGTGACTGGTTGGTACGTGTGGATGGTGCGGTAAGTGGGTTGGCTGCTTGCCTCGTCGGGGCCCGACCGGCGTCCCGCCGGCGCGCGGGCTCACTGGCCCGGCGCCACCTCGCTGTAGGAGTCGCCGGTGCGGGCGGCGTCTATGTAGAGACGCGAGGGAAGGTCTTCGGCCCAGGGGCCGCGGTAGCTGCCGAACTGCCAGGTGACGCTCGTCGCGTGCTGGTCGGGGGCGCCCCTCCAGAACAGGCTCGGCGTCGAGACCGGCGTCGTTTCGTTGCCCAGCACCTGTTTGCCGTCCAGCCAGAGCTCCCAGACCGAGTCGCCCGGCCCGCCGGGAAGGTGGGTCCACCTGACGTGCCAGACGAAGTCATACCAGCGCTCGCGCTGGAGAGGAGCCACGACATAGGTGTGCACGCCGTTGACGGGCCCGTTGCATTCGGCGTCGATCTCTCCACCCGCGAAGTTGGCAGTCAAATAATCGCCGGCCACGGGCGTCGCCGTTTTGGTCTCGCCGGGGTTGGTGTGCTCTCCCGCCTCGAAGTACTTCGCCGAGAGACTACCTGGCACGCCGATGGCTTTCGAGGAGGGGCAGCCCACTTCTTCCGAGCCCCCGCCGTGGAACTGGACGATGGTGTTCCATTGCGCCGGCTTGACCGATTCGACCCCCGGATTGGAACCGATCCTCAGCGGCACGCTCGTCGCCGGGGAGGGTGAGGCCGAGGTGGTGCTCTGCAGTTCGCCGTTGACATAGAGACGGATCTGGCTGCCGTCGAATGCGAAGGCCAGATGCGACCAGCTTCCTTTTGGCAGCGTGGATTGGCCCTGCACACTGACCGAGGTGTTGGCCGTGGAGATGATGCCGCCGGGTCCGCCGAGCCACCAGGAGCTCAGCATGTAGCCGTTGGCGGAGCTCGGGTCGTACTTGCCGACGACCGGGCTGAGGAAAGCATGGGAGTCGGGCCGAACCCAGGCCTCCACGGTGAAGGGCCCGGTCAAATCGAGCGCGGCCAAGTCGGGCACGCTGACTTCGTCATCGGTGCCGTCGAAGTGAAGGGCCGATCCGAATTTCCCGAGCGACGTCCACGACGCGCCGGAGATCGTGCCGTTGTGTTTCCCCGACGCGTCGAGCGCGGTCGTACCTTTGCCCTCGTTGAAGGCGTAGGCGGCGAGCGGGGAAGGCGACTGGCCGTAGCTGCCGTCGCGATCGGCGGCGACCTGGCCTGCCGACAGCGACGCGTTGTATATCCGCACCTCGTCGATGGTCCCTTCGAAGTGGGTTGCGGCGGATTCGGCTCGCGGCACGCGGTAGTCGCTCGGCAGGTAGGCGGAGAGCCCGTGCCAGGTCTCCCTGCCGAAGTATCCTCCCGCGGCTCGGATATCCGGCGGGCGGGCCTCGACCCGCCTGATGCCGGCGGTATCGGCCTGAGCCGGGTCAACCTCGACCAGCAGCGATTTCGCTCCCTCCCTCGCCTCCTCGGCAGTGGCGCTGAGGAAGCCCGCGAACTCGAACTCGAAGACGGAGTCCAGTCCATCGGCGTCGAGCCCACTCTCAAAGCCCTCCTCGATCGGAGCGGTGGGTTTGTAGCGGGTGACGTAGAGGTTGGCGGCCTGCACCGCCATGCTGTTTTCGACGGCGGTGCTGCCCGGCCGGACGACGAGGTTCACGTACCGCAGCGCGTTCTCGGCTCTGGGGGCAAGGTAGGTGCCCTCCTTGATCGAGGTGTGGGTCTGGGCGTCGGCCGGGACGACGTCGCCGCTGAACGCTCCCACAGCCTCGCCGGAGGTCGCGGTCGCCGTTTCGGCGACGATCAACTTGGTCAGCAGCTGCGCCTTCTGGCCGGCGGCCAGGCTGCCGGTGATCAGACCGCGAGCCCGGATCGCTTCACCCTTCCACATGCCGCCATAGAGAGCGACGCTGGCGACCACCCGCGGCTGCGGCGCGCTTCCCGGCGAATACGGGATCGAGGAGACGTCAGGGGTGAGGTCCGTGCGTTCATCGACGACGGTTCCCGCACGAAGCGGGGCGGTGGGTTCGCCAGGGCTCGGGTCGTGGCGGAGGACGTCGAGCTTCGTGCCGGCGGCGGCGATCGTCAACGACGATGGCGTGCCGGAGACCGGCAAGGCGCGCACCAAGAGGTTGAGGTAGGGCTTGCCCGGGTCGCTGATCTTCAACTGGTTCGCGTGGACAATGCGGGCAGAGGGCATGTTCGGGGTGAGCTGATCGGCGATCAGCGGTGAGGCGGTCGAGCCACCGTTCGAAGGGGCCGTGGTGCGGGTGATCTTGGACTCGAGCCTGACCGTGGCGGCGCTCGGGCTGTGAACCTCGATCTGGGAGGCGATGTAGACAACGTCGTCATAGGAGAGCGCGCCGACCTTTCGAGTCATCACGCGCTGCCAGGTTGAGTTGACCGGGATCGAGCTGAGGATTTCGGGCAGCGGGTCCAGTTGCGGCTGGAGGCGGTGGGTCGGCTGGGACATCGGTCCGAGCGCAGGGGTGGAGCGAATCGCCGCGAGGCTGCCGAAGTTGGGCTGGACGACGAGGGTGTCCGCTGCGCCGGGGCTGGCCGACTGCGCCTTGACGACGACCTTCAGGTACTGGGTGCCGAGAGCGGAGTCGGCCCGGTAGGCACCGCTCAGGGGGAAGGTCCAGTGTTTCATCTCCGGTGTGTGCTCGATCGCGCTCCAGGGGACAACGACCGCGCCGTTGGGGTCGGCGGCATTGGCCCCCAGCACCACCCTGACCGAGTCGGTGACGGCGTAGGCGTAGTTGTTTGTCAGCTCGAGGTTGGCGCTGGCCCGCAGCACCTCTCCTTTTGCGAGCGAGGGAATCGCGAGCGAATAGACGACGGCTTCTTGGCTCGGGGCCGACGTTTTGGTGATCGGCACCGTCGAGACCAGCTCCGAGGAGGGGCCGGTGTCGAGCAGGGTCGTGGTGGCCTCGCGCAGCGGCGGCGGCTCGACGCGCGTGTCCCGATCGGTTTCGATGCGGCTCTGGCTGAGCGCCTCGTCGTAGAGGCGCACCTCGTCGATCAGGCCGTCGAAGTAGGCGCCGACGATCTGGCTGTGGCCGATCTCAAGCGGGGCGGCGGTGGCCGCGGCGGCGATCGCCGTCGCCGTGCCCTGGAGTTTGCCGTCAACGTAGAGGCGCAGGGTGGTCCCGTCGGAGGTGAAGGCCAGGTGCGACCAGGTGGCGGTCGGCAGGGCGGCGCTGCCCACGGCCCCCGGGGTGTTGCCCGAGGAGTTGGCGACGTAACCCGACGGTTTGCCGTAGGCCTGCGCGTAGAGGGTGTAGCCGGAGGGGTTGCTCGGGTTCTGGCCCTTGGTCAGCACCGGGCTGAACGAGCCGAGGGCGTCGGGGCGAACCCAGGCCTCGATCGTGAAGGCGCTGGTGAAGTCCAGCTCGGCGGCGTCGGCGACCGTGACCAGGTCGTTGATGCCGTCGAAGTTCAGGGCCGAGCCGTATTTGCCGACCGCCTCCCAGGCGGCGCCGGAGATGCTGCCGTTGTGGGGGCCGGCGGAGTCGCCGACGGTGGTGCCGGAGCCCTCGTCGAAGGAGTAGGCGGCGACGGGGATCTGGTCGAGGCCGACCGCGCTGTCCCGATCGGTCTCGATGCGGCTCTGGCTGAGCGCCTCGTCGTAGAGGCGCACCTCGTCGATCAGGCCGTCGAAGTAGGCGCCGACGATCTGGCTGTGGCCGATCTCAAGCGGGGCGGCGGTGGCCGCGGCGGCGATCGCCGTCGCCGTGCCCTGGAGTTTGCCGTCGACGTAGAGGCGCAGGGTGGTCCCGTCGGAGGTGAAGGCCAGGTGCGACCAGGTGGCGGTCGGCAGGGCGGCGCTGCCCACGGCCCCCGGGGTGTTGCCCGAGGAGTTGGCGACGTAACCCGACGGTTTGCCGTAGGCCTGCGCGTAGAGGGTGTAGCCGGAGGGGTTGCTCGGGTTCTGGCCCTTGGTCAGCACCGGGCTGAACGAGCCGAGGGCGTCGGGGCGAACCCAGGCCTCGATCGTGAAGGCGCTGGTGAAGTCCAGCTCGGCGGCGTCGGCGACCGTGACCAGGTCGTTGATGCCGTCGAAGTTCAGGGCCGAGCCGTATTTGCCGACCGCCTCCCAGGCGGCGCCGGAGATGCTGCCGTTGTGGGGGCCGGCGGAGTCGCCGACGGTGGTGCCGGAGCCCTCGTCGAAGGAGTAGGCGGCGACGGGCTGTGAGGAGGCGAGCGCCGGCGAGCCGGCGAGAAGCGCCAGGGCGAAGGCGATGAGCAAGGCGGGCGACAGCGTCCTCGCGAAGCGAGCCGGGCGGCTAGCGACCCCGCGCGGCGGCGATGCCGGCGCCCTCATCGGCCACTCCTCAGGTTGGGCTTGCGGTCGCGCTTCTTGCCCCGCTTGCCTTGCTTGGCGCAGCTCGCCAGCAGCGGCGGCCGCTGCTCGCTGGCCTTGCCGTTTTGGCCGCCGAGCTCGACTCTCGCCCGGCTTGGCCTGCGCTGGGCGCAGAGGTTGCGCGAGTTGACTATCAGGCCCTTCCTGCCGCCCTGCATGCGGACCACGACCTTGGAGACCGGGGCGTCGGGGATCGCCGGGAAGCTGGCCCTGATCGCGCCGCCGACCGAGTCGATGCGGGCCGCGGCCTCGATCTCGACGAGGCCGCGCAGGGCGAAGACCAGGTCGGGCAGCTCGTTGTCGGAGGAGCGCAGGTAGGCGGGGCCGCGCAGCGGCTCCTCCAGCAGCGGCGTGAAGGCGGTGACCGTGCCGTAGATCGAGGCCGGCGGGCAGCTGTCGGCGGCGAACTGCACGCGGGTGCAGATCGTGCGGATGTGGGCCTGCTCGAGGAAGGCCGAGCGCGGCAGCTTGACCACGGCGCGGCGCAGGTTGGCGTCGCCGGGGCGGGCGCGCAAGACGGCTTGGAAGGCGGGGTGGGCGCCGCGTCCGGTGCCGCCCCTGAGGCGCAGGGCGAGGCGGGGCTTGAAGGCAAGACCCGCGCAGCCGGCCGCCTGGAAGCGGGCCGAGAGCGAGACGGGCGCGTCGTCGAGGGGCGCCAGCAGGCTGCCGCCGCCGAACAGGGTCGCCCTGGTGGAGGACGCCTTGCAGGAGGTCGGGTTCAAGACGAACTTGTCGCGGTCGACGTTCACCCGCAGGTCCCTGAGCTTCAGCGGGATGCCTTTGAGGACGTGGGGGATCGGGTCCGATCTGGAGCCGTCAACCTGCACTTCGGCGGTCACCGGGTCGAGGTCAAGCGCCTGGCGCACGACCACGGTGCCGACGTCGAAGGGGCCGGCGACCGCGGGGGTGATCGCGACCACGCTGAGCGGGGCGCCGGCGAAGGGGCCGGCCAGGTAGAGGCGGCCGGGGACGTAGGTGAGCTTGGCGCCGACCCCGGCTCCGGCCAGGGTGTCGCCGATCTCCGAATTCGAAGGGCAGCTCGGGGAGCGCAGCTCGGCGCGGCCGCTCTTGGCCTCGGCGGCGGCGATCTGGGCCTCGCCGCATTTGGCCACCCCGGCCAGCTTGCCGGTGACCCCGGGCGGCAGGATCGCGTCGAAGCGGGTCATGTCCTGGTCGCCGTCGCGGCGGGTCAGCCGCATCGTGAAGGGGGTGTGGGAGCCGGCGTGGTTGTTGAGGGAGCCGGCCTCGAAGCCCGGTGCGAAGGGCGGGCGGCCCGCCGGCGGGCAGGGCCCGCCGCCGACGCCGCGCTCGATCTCGAAGGAGGCGCCGGTCGGGTAGGGGGAGTCGGGGTTGGCCCAGGGGGTGAGGAGGGCCTCGACCCGGTGGGCGCCGCAGGCCGGCGGGGTGATCAGCGGGCTGCCGGCGCCTTCGTGGAAGCGGAAGTGGAAGTCCGAGAAGGGCAGCTGGGGGGTCTCGTGGCCCGGTTCGCCGAAGGTGGTGATCAGGCGACCGGCGCCCGGTCCGGCCCCTTCCTTGCCGGCGCCGGGCTGGGGCTCGACCTTGCCGGGCAGCTTGACCAGCAGGCCGAGGCGCGGCTCGCGCAGGACCATGTAGAGGGCAAGGAGGGAGTCGAAGGGGTTCTCCGCGGCGGCGGTGGAGGGGTCCTCGGGGGTGGCGAGGAAGACCTCGCCCCGCACCACCTCGCCCTCAAGCAGCGGCGTCTTGACTTCGACCGTGCCGAGCTTGGAGGCCTGCGGGCAGCCCTGGCCGGGGGTCGAGGCGAGCGTCTCGGCTTCGTATTGGGCCGGCGAGCAGGTCTGGAGCCCGGCGGCGACCGAGGGGTTGGCCGTCATCCCCTCGGGCAGGGTGACGACCGCCTTGCGCAGGTCTGAGTCGGCGGCTTCGCCGGTCCCGGTCAGGGCCGGGTCATCGATCTCGATCGCGAAGTCCAGGCCGGTCGCCGACTCCGCCGAGGCGCTGCTGGGCCGGGCGGAGACGCGCGGCTCGAAGCCGATTTTCTCGCAGCCGAGCATGCCGGGTATCTGGTCCTCGGCCGACGCCCAGCTCTCGGGGTCCCCCCAGGGGCGGGCCGCGAAGCCGAAGGAGAGCGGCCCGCCGCAGCTGCGCGGCATCGTGATCAGCGCCCGTTCGGGCAGGGCGGCGGGGCATTTGACCCCGGCGCCCTCCCGCGCGCAGTTGCCGCGGTCTTCGTCGTGGGTCGGGCTGGCCGGGAAGCCCCACAGCGTCGTCGAGGAGGCGTAGAAGTTTTCCTGCTGGGTGATGTTGGCAATCGAGGCGTAGCCGTTGTATGGGGGGGTGGGGCGGATCGCGGCGTCAACCGTGACCCGGAGGCCGGCGACCAGGAAGCCGAAGCGAAAGAGCTTGCCGGGGACGGGGACGAGGTTGTAGACGGGGAGCTCGGCGAAGGGGTTGGGGGCTTCGTTGCCGATCGTCACCTGGGTCAGGCCGATCGCCGCGGCATCGGGGCAGGCCGGGAAGCCGCCGTTTTCGGTGAGGAAGTCGGCCGCCGAGCAGCGCGGGGTGGCGGTCGGGAAGAGGACGAGGCCCGGCGGCACGTCAACGACCAGGTCCTTGGCTTCGTCAACCGGCACCTCGTTGCCGGTCTCGGGGTCGATCTCGGTGTTGAAGGCGAGGTCGGTGGTGAAGGCGTCGGGGTGCCCGCCGGCCTGGGAGAACTGGGCGCCTTCCTTGCTGAAGTTGACCTCCACCTCGCAGAAGTCGAAGCTGGGCGGGGTGGCCACGCACTCGCCGGGCTCGGCGGCGAGCGCGGGAGCGGCTGAAAGCAGCAGTGCGGTTGCGGCGATCGCCGCCAGGGCGCCGATCTGCTCGAGGCGGGTCATCGCGATCCTCCGGCTTGGCTTTGGCAGCGCCTGGCCTGGCGGCGCAGGGCTTTGGCTCGTTTGGCGTTGGCGGCGGCGCGGCGGCGCAGCGCTTTGACCTGGCCGGGGGACTCGGCCCGCCTTGGCACTTTGCGCAGGCGGCGCGTGGCGGCCCGCAGTCGGTTGGCGCGCCTGCGCAATGCCTCGCAGTCGGCCTCGTTGGCTTCGTCGCCTCGGTAGGCGCTCGAGCCCGGCGTCGGCGGGTCGGGCGCCGTTACCGGCGGCTGGCAATTCCCCCCTTCGCATCCCGGCGGAGGGCCGGGCGGCGGCGGGAAGCCGCCGCCGATCCGGGCGTCGTAGATGTCGCGCTGGCCGGGGTCCTGGCCGACCAGGCTCTGCTGGGTCTTGAAGAAGACGTCCGATCCGTCGGCCGAGGCGTCGGTGAAGTCGGAGTCGCTTTCGTCCTTGCCGGTGGAGATCAGGCTGAGGCAGCCCCCCGCGCCGGAGGCGCCCGCGACGAACAGCTCGGCGCCCCGCGACTCGCAGTCCTCCTGGCCGGTCCCGTCCTGCCATTCGTAGACGTCCTGGCGAGCGTTGGTGTCGCGCAGGACCAGCGCCTCGAAGCTCTCGAAGAAGAGGCGCTCGCCGTCGTCTGAGAGGGCGCGGGGGGCGTAGAGGGAGTAGGGCCAGGTAGGAATCTTCGCTGCGGCCCAGTAGGGATGTAGTTCAACGCCAATGTCCCGCCCCGCCGGCCGCGCCCCCGAGCGGTTGCAGGAGGGGCAGACGAGCTCCCCGCTCGCGGCGTCGTATAGGTAGACCTCCGCGTCGGCCTCGCCGCTGTTGGCGTCGGTGTTGTCGAGCCCGCCCACCTCTTCGGCCAGCGCCTTGCTGTTCGACATGAAGGCGGCGTGGGTGCCGTCCGGGGTGACGCGGGCGTTGTGCCTGATCGGCATCCCATGGCCCGGCGATGGCGCATCCGTCGTGTCGCCGGCGTCGATATCCGACAGGGCGACGACAAAGCTGAAGTCGCCCGCCTCGAGGAGGTAGAGGTTGTGCTTGCCGATTTCACCCTCCCCCGCCCCGTCGAGGTCGGCGTCGGAGATCAGGTAGACGCGCTCGAGGTTCGCGCTCTGCCCCAGCAGCCCCGTCACCGAGCCGGCGATCGGGGTCGCGGCTTCGGCTATCGCGTCGTATTGATAGAGGGTGGCGTCGCCGGTTTGCAGAGCGCCGATCGTGAAGAGGGCCTTGGAGCCGTCGCTCGCTGCGGCCCAGAACTGGGCCGGGTTGGGCGAGACCAGCTCCGAGACCGGGACGCTCGGGCCGCTGCCTCCGCTGCGCAGGTAGAGGCGGCCATCGCAGGACCAGTAGACGCGCTCGCCGTCGGCGGAGACCGCCGTCGCCAGCCGGTGCCAGCGGCCGCTGTCGAACGAGCCGCTGGCAGAGCCCGCCGAGCCTTGTTTCGCGCAGGCGGCGCCGCTGGGCAGCACGCTGACCAGCCGCAGCCCCGCTTCCTCCTCCCACTCGTATACCTGGAAGAGCTGGTCGCCTTCGTTTTTCCCCGGATCGAGCGGCCTCGCGTCGGGCGTCAGCGCGCTGCGCGAGCGGAAGACCGCGTGCGAGCTGTCGTCAGACGCTCCCTGCAGTTCGGTTCGAAACGGTGCCGTCAGCGGCTCGCAGCTGAGCGCCTCGTAGGCCTCGGTTGCGTTGTCGCGCCGGTAGAGGTTGGGGAAGCCGACCGGGGCGCAGGGATCAAGTGGGGGTTCGGCTTCGCGCCACATCCAGCTATAGCTCAGGTCGGTCGAGAAGGCCTTGAACAGCGGCGGCCCTTCCGCGTCGGGGCCGTGCTGCGGCGGGAAGAGGGAGTGGCTCGTCCAGCCTTCTTTGCGGCGGCTGGCCAGGTACTGGTTCATTTCCGGCGCCGCCACCGCGTCGCCGAAGGCCTGGCGGGCGGTGTAGGTGAGGCCGCGGCCTTCGGGCGGCACGACGGCCGCTGCCTGATCGAGGGCGAGGTCGCGACCGGCCTGGGTGTCCTGACGGGCGTTGACGTCAGCCCCCGCTTTATCTACCGGCGAGACCATCTCGTAGGCGCGGCAGGACGGCAGGTGGGCGGAGGAGGTGGCAGTGCGGAACTGCTGGTTGGCGCAGCCGGTGAAGAGTTGGGATGGCGGCGGGAAGGTCCTGAAGCCGCCGTCGGCGCCCTCTTCGCCGACTTTGCCGCCGACCCCGAAGACCGGGCCGCCGCCGCTGCTCTGCGCGACGAAGCGGAAGCGGTAGGAGGTGTCGGCCGTAAGCCCGGCCAGCGAGACCGCCGCTTTCACGGGGAGGTCAACGGCGCCGGCGCCCAAGGCCCCGGGCGGCGCCGGCTGCTCTTCGACGCAGGGAGCTTCCCAGCCGCCGCCTTCGATGCAGGCCGCCGTGCCGTACTGGACGTAGTAGGTGGCGTCTCCCCAGCGGCGAGGGTTGATCTCGGCCCGCAGCGTGGCGTCGGTCACGCCCACCGCGAGTGCGTACTGGGCGGAGATGTCCGGGGGGTTGGGCGGCGGCGGGCAGACGAGGTTGCCCTCCGAGTCCTGACGGTCTGGAGGGCCACCGTAGGCGCGAACCGCATTAGGCTGTTGGAAGAGATGGGACAGATAGAGATTGGCGCCGGTCGAGAAGCAGGCCTGCCCGATTGCCAGCCCCGTCGATTCAATGAATCCCGTAGGGAACCCGTCATCGAGTGGCGCGCAGCTGGCGTCGAATTCGTGGACCTGGTCAGTGCTCGTGTCATAGACGTAAAGGTGACCATCTGAGTCCGTTGCGATCGCACGGGGCCTCGCCACCCCATTCGCGGTGCACAGAGGAACGCCAAGCGGGCTCAACTTGAGGACATTCGGCTTCGAAGTCCCTTCCGCTTCGTCGTACAGCGTGACGAACAGGTCGCCGCTGGGATCCGTCGCGAGCCCTTGGATAGTCTCCCCCGCGACAGGGACCTGGCCCTGGTAGACGCCATCGGTGTCGAAACGCTGGATCCGTCCCTGATCGCCGACGTAGATATTGTCGGACGGGTCGATGGCGATGAAGCTGCCGATATTCACCGACCACGCGAACTGGCCTTGGCCGGGGCCGGTCGTACCGGCACCGCATTCGTCCCCGCTTTCGAGCTGTGCTTTGGTGCAGAGGTTGCGTTCGGCTTCCGTCGAGCCGCCTTCTGCGGCCTTGGTCTTGTTGACGTCGCCGCCGAACATCAAGAGGAAGTTGCCTTCGGCGTCGAACTTCTGGACGCGGAAATTGAAGAAATCGACGACGTATACGTTGCCTTCGGAGTCGAGCGCGACGCCTTGCGCGGTTTTGAACTGCCCCGCCCCCTCCCCGTCCACACCGGGTTTGCAGACGTCGCCGTCGGCCGGCACGCAGATCTCGAACTGATCTTCGGGTGCGCTCGTGTCGTCGCCGGGGCCCGTCTCGACCACGTCCCAGCCCCATGCTCTTATGAAGCGGCCCCATGCGTCGAACTCCAGCATCCGCTGGTTGATCTGATCGGCGACGTAGACGTGGCCCGGCGGGTTGGGATCGGCGGCGATGCCGCGAGGGATGTCGCAAGGGACGTCGTCGAGGCCGCCCACGCATTTCGTCCACAGCGTCGGCGGCGGCTCGGCGGCCGAGGCGGCGGCCGGAAGAGCGACGGTGGCGATCAGGGCCAGGACCGCCGCCATCGCGATCAGACTCGCCCGCACGACCCGGCGCTCCCTATCGCCATGTTTTCTCCCGCGCAACTCGGTGGATCCGGTAGCAATCAACGTCTCTCCTGTCCCTTGCCCCTCTGCCTGCCGCTTCCCTTGCGGCCCCTGTGGCGCGGAGTCGGTTTGTCCCTGTGTTCTGCGGTGCTTTCCTGTCGCGTCTGTGGGCTGACGGAGTCTGGTCGAGGCTTTCTGATTCAGACACCGATGTTTCCTAAGTCCGCTAAACCCTAGACATCTATGTTCCTGGTGTCAAGGGAGTGCGTATTCCCTGCAGATCGCATGCCGGTCGGGTGGCGATAGCGGGGACCCGGGAGGCCTCTATTCGAGCCTCCCGGGTTTCCCGCGTTGATGCTCCACTCCAATCGGACTAGGGCGCGGTTACTGCCCAGGTGCCCGCGCCTTGGGCGTTATTCGCCGTGATGTCGAGTCCCAGGAAGGCGCCGGCGGTTGAGGCGCCGGTGGCCCCCGGGGTGGCGGCTTTGAGGATGGCGAGATCACCCCAGGCAAAACCCAGGTTCGATGGCTGAGCGCCGCTCAGTTCGGCGGTGTAGATACAGAGGTTCCCAGGCTCGGCACTGGGCGCCGCGGCGGAGCCGAGACACTCGGTTGAATCCACTTCGTCGGTCGAGAAGGTGCCCATGTTGAGGATCAGCTCTTTGCCGGCGGCATTGATGAAATGGACCTCACACGGGCCAACGACCGAGCCGCTTTCGATTTTGCAGCCCGTGCCGTCCAGCTCGCTCGGCAGGGGGAGGGTGAAGGAGATCGGAACTCGGATCACACCGGTTCCAGAGGGAGCGGCTCCTTCGGAGACCGTCCCCAGCGTCCAGGCACCCGTCTCGGTCTCACCGCTCGGCAGCGTTCCGCCGGCGGTCCAGGGGTCCCCTTCGGGGCCTGGGGCTCCCGCGGCCCCGTTGCAGATTTTTTTCTTGGTGGCAGGTTCGCTCGCTACCTGGACGGTGGCGCCGCCGGTGGGGCATTCGCCTGCGGTGGCCGTGCCGGTTTCGACGCTTTTGCCGTTGGCGCCGGCGGTTCCGGTGTCGCCTTTAGCTCCAGTGTCGCCCTTCGGGCCGGGAGCGCCAGCGGGTCCCTGTGGACCGGCGGGGCCAGCCGCGCCCTGGGGACCTGCCGAGCCGGGTTTGCCGGCGTATTTTTTGGCGATTTTGGTGACTTCTTTTTTCTGCTTGCCGTTCAAACCGGCGGCAGCAAAGGCACCGCCCACCATTGCGAAGACGAGCGCGACGATGGCAACCGTGAGGCCTGCCTTGCCGAAGGGTTCGCGAATTGCGCGAATCGGGTGTCTGAGACGTGACATCAGTGTCCTTCTCCTTTTGTAGTAACGCCCGCCGGATATGGCCCGGCCGGCCTTGTTGACTGCGGCCGGGTGTGGAACCCATCTCCATCTGGCCGGGTTGACTGCTTGATGAGGCCGACACGGGCGGGAAGGGCCGCGGCGGGTTGTGCAAAGTCGAAGTGGCCGGAGCCAATTCCCGAAAGCGGTGCGATCAACCTCTCTCCTTGTCCCTCGAGCCCTCTGCCTGCCGCTTCCCTTGCCGGCGCCCATGAGGCTCGGTATGTAGTCCCTGTCTGCTTCGGCGCTCCGCCCGGGTGGACAAGAGTGTTTCCCGAAGCCCTGGCGAGAGGGTAGACAATCGGTTCTACAAAAGTCAAGGACGAATTCGTTTACAGAGCTGCGACGGCTCTGCAAAGCGGCTTGCCAGGGTGCTCGCGGGCTGGTCCGTCAGCTACTACTGGCTCCCTCGAACTTGTAGCCGACGCCGCGCACGGTGAGGACCAGCTCGGGGTTCTGGGGGTCGCGCTCGACCTTCTGGCGGAGGTTGGAGATGTGGACGTCGCAGGCGCGCTCGTCGCCGTCGAACTCGGTCTGCCAGAGCTCCTCCATGATCTGGCGGCGGGGGAAGACCTCGCCGGCGCGGCCGACCAGGAGGCGGAGGAGCTGGAACTCGGAGCGGGTCAGGGCGACCGACTCGCCGCGCACTGTGGCGACGTGGCGGACCAGGTCGATCGCGACCGGGCCGGCCTCGACCCTGACCGCCTGGGAGAGGGGGGCGCGGTCGAGCTCGCGGCGGCGCAGCTGGGCGCGAACGCGGCCGAGCAGCTCGCGCACCGAGAAGGGCTTGGTGACGTAGTCGTCGGCGCCGACCTCCAGCCCGACCACCTTGTCGACCTCGGCGTCCTTGGCGGTGAGCAGGATGATCGGCACGGCGCTGCGGGCGCGCACCTCGCGGCAGATGTCGAGCGTCCAGCTCTCTCTCATGACGTCCATGCTGGCATCGTCTCAGACAAAATGTCACAAACCTCGCCGGTGCGGCCAAGAAGGAGGCACACAGCTGGGAGCTAAGGGGAAGCTACCGGGCTAAATGGCGTCGCCTCGAGTCGGGAACCGGGTCCCTGAGAATCAGGCCTTTTTCCTCCGCCTCGTCGGAGGGCACGAGGGCGTTGGTGCGGCGCAGCTGGTCCAAGGCCAGCGGCATCGTCAACCAGTCGATCAGGGAGGCCCAGCGCTGCGCTCGATCCACCATGCGCAGCAGGGGCTCTGGGTTCCTCTGGCGGTTCTGGGTTCCTCTGGCGGCTCATCGATCGCAGGGCGCCGAGGTAGTCGGCCCGGAAAGAGAGAGGGATGAGAACACTGCACTGCTGGGCGGCGCTCAGCTCTGCATTGAGCAGCGCTCGGCAGACGCGGCCGTTGCCATCGGCGAAGGGGTAGACCTCGCTTACCACGAACATCGCGAAGACAGCCCGAGGAAAGCCGGCGGGCGATCCTCGAGGATGCGTCGATTCTGCGTTCGCAGGACCTCGGCGAAGTCGTCGGCGTCGGCGGGAACTCGGGTGCGCTGCTCGCGATCGGTGACGACGCCGAACGTTGCGAGGATGTCGTGGGCGTCAGCGGGGCGCTCCGGCGGGATTGCGCCGCGAAAGACGATCTCCTCGGCCTCCTCGGCCTCGAACTCGGTGCCCTCGATGAAGTTCGAGAAGTAGGCCTCGAAGAAGGGAAAGACGCGCTCCGGATCGGCGGGCTCGGATCGCAGCTCGGCGACGTGAGTCGCCGGTACCGAGCAAGGTGGCGATCAGCTCGTCGAGGCGGGCCTGCTGCCCCTCGGCTGAGAGCGTTGGGGCGATCTCGCCTGCCTCGTCCCTGATCCTCAGCAGCTTCGGACTCGCCACGATTGCGGGCGATCCGCTCCAGCCACTCCTCCAGCTCGGCCGCCGTCAGGGCACGGGACACGCCTCCCCGGGCGCGGTAGGCGTCGAGATCGCGGCCGGGACCCCACTCGGTCGCGGCAGGATGACGATCTCCTGAAGCCGGTTGTTTTTTCGGCCTTTGTTATCCGGTTCCGACAGCCTCGATCCAGTCCCAGGGCTTACCACAGAGGCGCTCGGATTCCTCGACCGGGACGGCGACGACCTCGTTCTCCTCCTCGTCCGCCGGGGCGAAGAGGAGCGGCCCGGTTCCGGGGCGGGGGAAGCCGCCGCTGCCGGGGTGCAGGTCGGCGCCGCCGAAGCGCAGCTCGACCTCGTGGGCGCCGGTGCTGAGCCGCGCCTCGCCCAGGTAGACGAAGCCGTCGTCGTTATTCAGCTCGTGGCGCGCCTGGGCGACCTCCTCTCCGTCGACGAGCAGCTCGACGCTGCCGCGCACCGAGCCCTTCAGCCAGGCGGCGTAGCGGCCGGCGCGCGGCAGGTCCAAGCTGCGGTCGGTCGCGTCGTAAACTGGCGCGCTGCGGGCGGCGAGGAGGCGGACGTCGCGGACGCCGTTCTGCAGGGCGAGCAGGCCGAGGCCGCCCACTTCGCCGCAGTCGGGTACTGCGGCGGGATTGGATTCGTCGCCCAGCGGCAGGTGCTCGGGGATCGAACCGGAGCGTTCCAGCGGCCGCTGCCAGACCTCGAAGTAGTCGCCCGCGCGGATGCGCAGGTAGGGCGAGGGCGGGCGGCTGCGGGTCGGCGAGCGGCGCAGGACGAGGGTGCGGAATTCGAGCAGGCCGCTGAGGTCGAGCTCGTCGGTGTCAACCGAGTTGCCCTTCGGCACCGTGCCGCCATCGCGGGTCGGCACGGTGCGCTCGCGTAGCTCGGAGGCGGCTTCTCCGTCCAGCTCGCGCAGGAAATGGCGGGCACCGTAGGGGTTGTATTCGGTCATCAGCGCCGGGCCCTCGCCGGCGAAGTCCTCGCCGATCCGCTGCAGCTCCCGCAACTGGCCGTAGGGGGCGAGGCTGACGCCGCCGTAAGCGAGCACGTTGGACCAGAGCACGCCGCCGACGACGGCGACGACCAGCAGGGCGCCGGCGACACGGTCGAGGCGCAGCGCCGCGAGGATGCCGAGCGCGGCCAGCGAAAGGGCGACGGGCGAGACGGTGGCAAGTGCTTTGCCTCCCGCCCAGGGCGAGCCGATCGCGACGATGAGCGCAGCGGCACCCAGGGCACTCGCGTAGAGCAGCGGCGCGAGGGCGCGGCGGCGCCAGGCGAACCAGAGGCCGAGCAGGGCGGCGAGGATCGCCAGCCCGATCAGCACCGCGGTGAGGACGGTCGGCTCGGGATCGAAGCGGAAGTCGCCCGATGGCCAGATGCCGAGCGCCTGCAGCGGGTCGAGCGGGCCGCGCAGGTTGCCTTCGCCGGTGGAGTCGGTGAGCGGCTTGGAGGTGGGCGGCAAGATGCCCGAGGTCAGCGCCGGGAAGACGAAGGCGAGGAGCAGGCCGGCGAAGAGCGCCGCGCGGATCGCCGCGGCGGGCGGGCCGAAGCGGCGCCAGGTGAGGACGGCGAGGGCGAGCAGGAGCGGCAGCAGCCAGATCACGCCGCCGGGGCTGAGCACCCCGACCAGCGCGGCGGCGGCGAGGGCGAGCGGGAAGACGTCGCGGAGGGGCGACCCGCCGGCGCTGTCCGGCGACGCATCGGACTTTGACCCCACCCTGGTGGGGTGAATGTCGGATGCGCGCACGACCGCCGGGGCAAGGGCTGCCGCCAGCGCGACCAGCGCCGCCGCGGCGACCTCCTTCGCTCCCCCCCACATCGCGTAGCCGTAGAGCAGGGCGGGCTGGGCGGCGACGAAGACCGCGAGGGCGCGCGGGCGGGGGCGGTGCACGGCGGCGCCGAGGATCTGCCAGAGGGAGAGGGAGAGCATCGCGGCGAGGAAGCTGAGGTAGGGCTGGAAGACCCAGGCGAGGTCGCCGCCGACGAGCTTCTGCGCGGCGCCGAAGGGAACGAAGACGCCGATCGGGTAGCCGCCGGCCAGGTTGAAGTCGAGCGTCGCCCGGTAGCTGGAGGGGCCGAGCCCGTCGAGGCTGCGGCCGTGCTCCATGATCCGGTCGGTCATCGCCAGCCAGGTGGCGGTGTCGTCGAGCTTGATGTAGCCGGCGAAGGTGGGCTCGCCGGAGAGGACGACCGGGGCCGCGAAGACGGCGAAGACGGCGAGTGCGACGGCGATCGGCAGCGGGTCGGGACGCCCGAAGCGCCAGGGAAGCGAGAAGCCGGCGCCGATTAGCGCCAGGGCGAGCAGGACCGGCAGCGTCAGCTCGGCGGTCGCGTCGCCGGCGGCGGTGAAGCCGCCGACGACGATCGCCGCGGCGAGCCCGGCGGGGGCGACCAGCGCTCCCGGCAGGCGGCGGCCGCTGAGCAGGTCGACGAGCAGGCCGAGCCCGAGGCAGAGAGCGAGCAGGACCAGCGGGAATAGGACCCAAGCGACGAAGAGGCTCATCGGGTCGCTGCCGGGGGCGACTCAGCCGATCGGCTGGACCTTGCCCGAGCGGGCGAGGCTCATCGCGCGCGATGGCGAGGGAGCGTAGACCTCGACCTGCAGGCTGCCGTCCGGGCTGGCGAAGTAGGCGCTGCTGGGCGCCTCGGCACTGGCGACGACTTGGCCGACTTCGTCGCTCTCGCGGACGATCGCGCCCGGGCGTTCGGCGAAGCCCTCCAGGGCTTTGGTCGCGTCGGTAAGCGGGTAGCTGCCGATCGTCAGCGTGCCGGCGCGGGCGCCCCCCGGCTCCACCCCCTCTGCGAGGTAGCGGACCTGGACGCTGCCGTCTTCGCTTTCGCTCGCCTCCAGGTCCGTGCCCTCGATCGGGCCGGCCCAGTAGACGGCGTGGCCCGAGGAGCCGGCGATCTCCTGCAGCTCGCCTTCGCTGACGATCTTCGCCTCGAAGCCGGCCGCCGACACGGCTTCGCCGCTGTCGCCGTCGTCGCCACGGGTGGCGACCCAGGCGATCGCGGCGACCAGCACCGCCAGGGCGATCACGCCCCATCGCAGCATCTTCTGCCGGTCCTCGGGCTTGCGGGGCGAGCGCTTCGCCCCCTTGGATGAGCCGGTCGCTTGCCTGTCCGGCTTAGCCGGCTCGGCCGGCTTCTCCGCCGGTTTCGCTCCCTCCACCCACGGAACCATATAACCCGCTTGTCTCAGCGGACGGGAGTCATGCGCCACCGCCGTCGAACTTGTAGCCGACGCCGCGTACGGTGAGGACCAGCTCTGGGTTCTGGGGGTCGCGCTCGACCTTCTGGCGGAGGTTGGAGATGTGGACGTCGCAGGCGCGCTCGTCGCCGTCGAACTCGGTCTGCCAGAGCTCCTCCATGATCTGGCGGCGGGGGAAGACCTCGCCGGCGCGGCCGACCAGGAGGCGCAGGAGCTGGAACTCGGAGCGGGTCAGGGCTACCGGCTCGCCGCGAACCGTGGCGACGTGGCGGACGAGGTCGATCGCGACCGGGCCGGCCTCGACCCTGACCGCCTGGGAGAGGGGGGCGCGGTCGAGCTCGCGGCGGCGCAGCTGGGCGCGAACGCGGCCGAGCAGCTCGCGCACCGAGAAGGGCTTGGTGACGTAGTCGTCGGCGCCGACCTCCAGCCCGACCACCTTGTCAACCTCGGCGTCCTTGGCGGTGAGCAGGATGATCGGCACGGCGCTGCGGGCGCGCACCTCGCGGCAGATGTCGAGCCCGCTCGGTCCCGGCATCATGATGTCGAGGATCAAGAGGTCGTAGGGGATACCGTTGCCGACCATCGCGGCAGCCTCGTCGCCGTCGGCCGCGGGCGTCACCTCGAAGCCCTCCTGGGTGAGCGCGTAGCCGACCGAGTCGCGGACCGAGGGCTCGTCGTCGGCGATCAGGATGCGGCCGCTGCTCATCGTGGGCCGGCTTCGCTCGGTGTCGCGTTCCGCATGTGACCGCCCGCCATCTTCATGCCACCGGGGTCGGGCTCGGCTGGGCGACGGGGAGGCGAACCCAGAAGGTGCTGCCCTCCCCCTCGACGGAGTGGGCGCCGATTTCGCCGCCCATGACGCTGACCATGCGCTGGGCGATCGCCAGGCCGAGGCCGAAGCCCTCCCGCTTGCGCGACTCATCGCGGCGGTAGAAGCGCTCGAAGACGCGCTCTATCTCATCCTCCGGTATCCCCGGCCCCGTATCGATCACCTCCAGCACGACCTCCCTCTCGCCGTCGCGGCGGCCGCGAACGGTAACGGTCCCGGGCAGCGGCGTGTGCTTGAAGGCGTTGGTCAGCAGTCCGACCAGCACCTGGCGCAGCAGGGTCGGGTCGCCGCTCGCCGCCAGGCCCGGCTCGGTGTCGACGCTGAGCTGGATGTGCGAAGGCGTCTCGATCGCCTCGACGGTGTCACGAATCGCGGCGTCGACGTCAACCGCCTCAGTCTCCCCCGCACCGATCGACTCGACCCGGGCCAGGGTCAGCAGCGAGCGGGTAAGGCGGTTCATCCGCTCGGTGTCCTCGGCGAGGCGGCCGAGGAAGTGGTCGAGCGCCTCCGGGTCGTCCTTGGCGCCCTCGCGCAGGACCTCGATCGCGCTGGAGATGCCGGCCAGGGGGTTGCGCAGCTCATGCGCGGCGTTGGAGATGAAGTCCGCTTCGGCCAGCTCGCGCCGCATCTCTTCGGTGCGGTCGCGGGCGACGACGAGGACGGCGCGCTCGTCCGGCAGCGAGCGGGCGCTCATCGCGTAGGCACGGTCGCCGATCCGCAGCGCCGGGTGGGCGGCGAAGCCGAGGTCGGCGGCGCGCGTCAGATGGGGGCGCATCGAGTCCGGGGGATGGCCGTCCGGGTCGAGGAGGTGTCGCGCGGCGCGGTTGGAGAAGCGCAGCGAGCCATCGTCGTCGACGACGATCACCGCGTCGGTGAGGCCGTCGAAGATCGCTTTCAGCTTGTTGCGGTCGGCGGTGAGGACGCCGAAGCTCTCCTTCAGCGAGGCGCGCATCGAGTCGAGGGCTTGGGCGAGGTCGCCGATCTCGTCGCGGCCTCCGCTCTCCAGCGGCGCATCGAAGGAGCCGGCGGCCATCTGCCCGGCGGCGCGGGAGAGGCGGGCGACACGATGAGTGATCCCGACCGCGATCAGGAAGCCGACCAGGACGCCGAGGGCGATCGCGCCGAGTACGGCGCGAGGCCGGTCGCCGAAGGTGTAGACGACGCTGGCCGTGGTCAGCGTCACCGCGGCGAAGGCAGCGGCGAGCCAGAGGCGCATGCCGATCCGCGTCATCCTCCTGTTCCCACCTTCATGAACATTTACTAACACAAAATTCGCCTCAGCCCCATGCCCGTGCGAGGGCGTCGCCGGGGCGGCATGGGAGAATCGGCCGGTGCGCACGCTGGTCTTCATCCCGGCCTGGAACGAGGCCGACTCGGTCGCGGCCGTGATCGCCGACGTGCGCCAGCGCCTGCCCGAGGCCGATGTGCTGGTCGTCAACGACGGCTCGACCGACGCGACGGCGGCGCGCGCACGGGAGGCGGGAGCGACCGTCGCCTCGCTGCCCTTCAACCAGGGACTGGGGGCGGCGCTGCAGACGGGCTACCTCTATGCGCTGCGGGGCGGCTACGACTTCTGCGCTCACCTCGACGCCGACGGCCAGCACCCGCCCGCCGACGTGAGGCGCCTCTTGGAGGAGGTCTATGCCGATCGCGCCGACCTGGTGATCGGCTCCCGCTACCGCGATCCCGCGCGTGGCGGAGAGCGACGACTACAAGCCGACGCTCTCGCGGCGGATCGGCACCAGCGTCTTTCGTTTCTTCCTCACCCTGGCGACGCGGCAGCGCTTCACCGACACGACGAGCGGCATGCGGGCTGCAAACCGGCGCGTGATGGCGCTGTTCAGCGAGAACTACTCGCCGGACTTCGCCGAGATCGAGTCGCTGCAGCTCGCCGTGCGGCAGGGCCTGCGGGTCGAGGAGGTGCCGGTGCGGATGCTGGAGCGGGCCGGCGGCTCCTCCTTCCTCACCCCCCTGCGCTCGGCCTTCTTCATCTTCAAGGGGATGATTGTGCTGCTGGTCGGGCAGTTCCGGCCGCGCCGGGTGGAGGCAGAGCGGTGAGGGCTCTCCTCAAGGCGGCGACGAGGCGATGAGCGCGATCCTGGCGGCGGCGGCCGATCCCAAGGTCCATCTGACGTCGCAGACGCGGATCCTGGCGGCGGCGATCGCGGTCATCTTCATGGCGATGATCCTCGAGCTGATCCGCCGCGACCGGCTGCAGGAGCGCTACAGCGTGATCTGGTTCGTCGCCGGGCTGGGGATGCTGGCCGGCGCCGCCTTCCCGGGACTGCTCGGCGTGGTCGCCGACGCGATGGGCGTCCGCGACACGAATGTGGCGCTGTTCTCGATCATCCTGCTTTTGCTTCTAGGCCTGGCGCTCAACTTCAGCGTGATCATGTCGCGCCAAGCCGCCCAGATAACGCGGCTGGCCCAGGAGCGGGCGCTGGAGAAGGCCCGCGACCAGGCTGCCGAGGAACGCGAGCAGGGACGTGCCCGCACTTAACCACCCACTATGGGTGGTCAACGTCAGGCACGTCCGGCGAGAGCGTCCTCGAGACGGAAGGAAAGGGCCTCTAACGCCAGTTCCTCGGAGACGTTGAGGTCGAGGCGGCGGCGGGTGTCCTGGACCAGCTCGGCGGCGCGGCGGGCGGGGTTGGGATCGAGGCCGGTGGCCTTCTCCTGCAGCTCGGTGAGGCGGTCGCGGTTGTAGACGACGTCGGCGGCTCCGGTGGAGAGCGCGGCGAGGTCGCGGAACCATGCCGCCGCCAGGCCGAGGCCTAAGTCGAGCAGGTCGGTGCGGCGGCGGCGGGCGGAGCGCTTGGCCTCGTCCGCGATGTCGCGGGCGGACCGCTTCATGCCGGCGGCTTTCTCCTCCTCGAGCGCTTCGCGGACCGTTGCTTCGACCTCCTCGCCGGCGGCCTCCGCGTCGGCGAGGAGCGCCTTCCAGTCCATTGCGATCGCGTCGGCCCGCAGCTTTCGCCCCTCCTCGGTCAGGAGGAAGCGGGCGAGCTCGACGTCGCCTGCGGAGAGTCGCGCGGCCGCGGCGACCTCATCGGCGCCGGCGGATTCACCGATCCGACCGCGACTGCTGAGATCTTCGTCGCGCCCGCCACCACCTGTGGATCCACCGCCGGCTGCTGACCCGGCTAGAGCGGCTTCCACCGCCTCAACCGGCAGTGGCGCGAAGTCGACCGGCTGGCAACGGGAGGTGATCGTCTCCAGCAGCGCCGCCGGCTCGGAGCTGAGCAGGATCAGGTGGACGAAGCCCGGCGGCTCCTCCAGCGTCTTCAGCAGCGCGTTCTGGCTCTCGTCGCGCATCGCCTCCGCCGCCTCGATCACGAAGACGCGCTTGCCGCCTTCGAAGGGCCGGTAGGCGGCGGCGCGGATCACCCGGTCGCGCACGTCCTCGACCAGGTGCTGAGCGCCGCTGTGAGCGAGCCAGACCAGGTCCGGGTGGGGCGAGGGATCCAGCAAAGCGCGGCGCCGCACGTCCTCCGGATCCTCAGCTCCCATCGCGAGTATCTCCGCCGCAAATGCACGCGCCACGGCTCGCTTTCCCGCCCCCCGCGGGCCACGGAAGAGGTAGGCGTGGGACGGGCCTGACGCGAGCGCCGCGCTCAGCGCCAGCCGCACTCGCGGTTGGTGTTCAGTGCTCTCTTCGAGGACCGGGGTCGTCACGGGTTGAGCCTAAACGCCTCTTCCGCGGATGGCGCGGTGGCGGGGGTCCCCCATAGCGGAGGGCGCGCGAAGCGCGTCCGAGCACATGGGGAGGGCCGCCGCGACAGGACCCGCGGTCAGGCGCTTTGTCCTTGACGTGCTCGCATCACGTCCATGACCCGCTCGTGAACCTCCTCAACGCTCCCGTTGCCGTCGACAACGACCACCCGGTCCGAGGCGATCTGGGCGATCTCGTCGTAGGCCTCGGCGACGGCGCGCTGCAGGTCGAGGCCCTCGGACTCGAGGCGGTCGTCGCCGTCGGCGCGGCCGAGGCCGACCTCGGGGTCGACCTGCAGCAGCACCGTCAGGTCCGGCCAGAGGCCATCGATCACCATGTCGACCAGGGAGAGGACGTGGCTCGTACCGAGGCCGCGCGCGCCTCCCTGGTAGGCGACGCTGGAGTCGGCGAAGCGGTCGGCGACGATCTCACGGCCCGACTCGACCGCGGGGCGGATCACGCGGCTGACGAGGTCGGCGCGGGCGGCCGAGAAGAGCAGCAACTCGGCGAAGGGCTCGATGTCGAGGGCCGGATCGGCGAGCAGCTCGCGGATGCGCTCGGCGGCGCCGGTCCCCCCCGGCTCGCGGATCAGCAGCGTCTCGGGGCCGAGCGCCTCGGCGAGCAGGCGCGCCTGGGTGCTCTTGCCCGAACCGTCGATCCCCTCAAGCGAGATGAACAAGTCATCCCCGCTCCGGTGGTCCTTTTTCCCCTCACGGGAGGATAAAGCGCACCGGAACGGCCGATCAGCTATTTGGCGGCGGCTTTGGCCCGTTTGCGACGGCGCGTGCCGGTGTCGGCTTTCGTCGCTTTCGCCCCGTCTTTGCTGCCGGCGGGCGGTTTGCCCTCCATCGCCTTCTTGGCGGCTTTGGCCGCTTCGCGCTCGGCGCGGCGCTTCTTCATCTCCTGCATCGACTCGCAGTCGTCGTTGAGGCAGAGGTTCCAGGGGCGGCCGCGGAAGGGGACGACTTTGAGCCGCGGCGTCCGCTCGCAGACCGAGCAGCGGTCTTCGAGGCGGAAGACGTCGCCGCGCTGGGGCAGCGGGAAGGTCTGGTCGCAGGAGTCGGGGTCGTCGAGCGTCCAGCCCGTGCAGCCGACAAAGCGTTTGCCCGATTTTTTGGCGCGGATGATGCGCAGCATGTGGGGCGAGCCATCCTCCTTCTTGCGGCCGGCTTCCTCGCAGACCTTGCAGGGGCCGAGGATGCGGTCCTCGTCCATCCCTTTCCAGATGACTTTGGCCAGGTCCTCGCGGCTGCCGTCGATTTCGGTCCAGGTTTTGTGCAGGAGGTCGCGGCTCTCGCCGACGACCGCGCCCTTGGTCATCTCGCCGGCGGCGATCCGGTCCATCTCCGCCTCCAGGGTGGCGGTCATCTCCGGCGTCGCCATCGCCGGCACGTAGTTCTTGAAGGCCTCGTACAGCGCGATTCCCGTCTCCGAGGGCACCGGCGGGTTGCCGTAGACGTAGCCGCGGTCGAAGAGCTTCTGGATGATGTCGGCGCGGGTCGCTTTGGTGCCGAGGCCGCGCTCCTCCATCATCTCGATCAGTTTCGCCTGGGAGATGCGCCCCGGCGGCTGGGTCTCCTTGTCGACGATCCAGGGCTCGCCCTCGAGGTCGAGCTGCTGGCCCTCCCGCAGCGCCGGGATCTCCTCGTCGGCGGAGCGGGCGTAGGTGTAGATGGCGGCGTAGCCGGGGTCGACGACGACCGAGCCGCGGACGAAGTAGGTCTCCGAGCCAGCCTCGATGTCGGCCCGGGTCGACTCGGTGATCATCGGCGGGCTGAAGGTGGCGAGGAAGCGGCGCACGACCAGTTCGTAGACGCGTTTCTTCGGCCCCTCGAGGGCGCCGGGATGGATCGCCTGCGTCGGGTAGATCGGCGGGTGATCGGTGGTCTCTTTTTTGCCGCGGGTCGGTTGGAGCTGCGGCTGATCGAGCAGGCCGGCGGCGGCCGAGAACTCCTTGACCCGGACCAGCGAGGAGACCAGCTCGCGCAGCGGCAGCGAGGCCGGGTAGACGGTGTTGTCGGTGCGCGGGTAGGAGATGAAGCCGTCCATGTAGAGGTCCTCGGCGATTCGCATCGCGCTGGCGGGGGTGATGCCGAGGCGGCTGGAGGCGTCGGTGCTGAAGGCGGTGGTGTTGTAGGGGGTCGGCGGCTTGCGCGTGTTCTTGCGCGCCGTGACCGACTTGACGACGCCGGGGGCCTTGGTGCCGGCGAGGGCGGCGTCGGCCTCGGCCTTGTCCCAGAACTTGTCGACGCTGTGGTGGGTCTCGAAGCTGCCATCGGGGTGCTCGAACTTGGCGAACAGCTCCCAGAACGGTTTGGCGACGTGGGCGCGGCGCTCCATCTCACGCTCGACGATCAGACCCAGGGTCGGGCTCTGGACGCGGCCGACGGAGAGGAAGTTGGAGCCGAAGCGGCGGCTGGCGAGGGAGACGGCGCGGGTCAGGGTCGCGCCCCAGAGCAGGTCGATGTCCTGGCGGGCGGCGCCGGCGTTGGCCAGCGGGTAGGAGAGCTCGTCGAGGTCGCCGAAGGCGCGCTCGATCTCTTCCTTGGTCAGGGCCGAGTAGCGGGCCCGCTTGATCGTCAAGGTGCCCTCGGCGGTTTCCTCGCGGCTGCCCAGCTGCGGGTTGGCGTCGAGCATCTCCTCCAGCGCCTCGAGGCCGATCAGCTCGCCCTCGCGGTCGAAGTCGGTTGCGATCACTAGCTCGTCGGCCTCTTTGGCGACCTTCTTGATCGCTTTGACGACGTTTTTGTCGGTCGGCTCCTTGATCAGCTCGGCGTCGATCAGGTCGTGCAGGTCGGTCTTCTGCCAGTTCGAGTAGCCCTCGGGGAAGGCGGGGCCGAGCACGTGGCCCTTGAGGCCGATCGTCATCTGCTCGCCATCGGCGTCGCGCCAGCTGTAGTGCGGGACTTTGAAGGATTTGTCCTCGCTGGCGCTGCCGCCGCTGAGGATCTCGGCGATCTTCTTGGCGCTGTTGTTCTTCTCGGTGACGATCAGTCGCATCGGGCGGCGAGGGTAGCAGGGGCTCTCGGCGGCCCTGGCCGGCCGCCTGCCGCCGATCCCCTTAGGATCGGCGGCCGATGTCTGCGCCTGCGACCGCTTTCGCCCGAAGCCGATGAGGGCCCTGGTTACGGGCGGCGCCGGCTTTATCGGCTCCAACCTGGTCGATGCCCTGCTGAGCCAGGGCGACGAGGTGACGGTGGTCGACGATCTCTCGACGGGGCGGCGCGAGAACCTCAACGGTGCTCTGGGGGCGGGTGCGACGCTGATCGAGGCAGACATCCGCGACGGCGCGGCACTGACCGCGCTGGTCGCCGAGCGCCGCCCGGAGGCGATCTTCCACCTGGCGGCGCAGATCGACGTGCGCAGGTCGGTGGCCGACCCCGCATTCGACGCCTCAATCAACGTCGGCGGCACGGCGAACGTGTTGGAGGCGGCGCGGACGGGGGGCGTGCGGAAAGTCATCTTCAGCTCGACCGGGGGGGCGATCTACGGGGAGGGCGAGGGGCAGCGGCTCCCGCTCGCCGAGGAGGCGCCGATCGCGCCGCTCGCCCCCTACGGGCAAAGCAAGTACGCGGGTGAGGGATACCTGGCCCTGTACGAGCGGCTCTACGACCTCTCCGGCGTGAGCCTGCGGCTGGGCAACGTCTACGGCCCGCGCCAGGACCCACTCGGCGAGGCCGGCGTGATCGCGATCTTCTGCGGCCGGCTGCGCGGCGGCGGGCGGCCGACCGTCTACGGCGATGGCAGACAAACCCGCGACTACATATATGTGGGCGACGTGGTCGCGGCGGCGCTGGCCGCTGCCGAGTCTGAGGCGACGGGGCCGATCAACGTCGGCACCGGGGTCGAGACCGACGTGCTGGAGCTGGCAGCTCGGCTGGGCGAGCTTGGCGGAACCGAGGACTTCGTGCCAGAGCTGGCGCCGTCGCGGCCCGGCGAGGTGCAGCGGATCTCGCTCGACCCGAGCCGGGCGGAGCGCGAGTTGGGCTGGCGGGCGAGGACCGGGCTCGAGGACGGTCTGCGCCTGACGCTCTCTAGTCTTTGACCCATGCCCGCCCAGGCCTACGCCGGCAAGGAGTGCGTGTGCCAGCTCCGCAAGGGGATCTGCGACCAGTCCTGCGTGCGGGACATGCTCGAGACCCCCTTCTACATCGCCTGCCTGAAGCTGAAGGGGCGGCGCTGCCTGGTGGTCGGCGGCGGCGACATCGGCCTGGAGAAGGTCGAGGGGCTGCTCGCCTGCGACGCCAACGTGACGCTGATCGCGCCAGTCGCCCATCCCGAGCTGGAATCGCTCGCCACTGAGGGGTCGATCGAGTGGGAGAAGCGTTCCTACGCTGGGGCGGCCGACCTGGCGGGGGTCTTCATGGTGATCGCCGCCACCGACGACAGCGAGGTCAACATCGGCGTCTACGACGACGCCGAGCGGCGGGCGATGCTGGTCAACGTCGTCGACGTGCCGCCGCTCTGCAACTTCATCCTGCCGGCGATCGTCCGCAGCGGCCCGCTGGCGATCGCGATCTCGACCGCCGGCGCATCCCCCGCCTTGGCGAAGCGGATGAAGCGCGAGGTCTCGGAGCTGTTCGGCGAGGAGTACGCAAGGCTGGCGGTCGTCCTCAACGACGCCCGCGGCTGGGCCAAGGGCACGCTGCCGACCTACCAGGACCGCAAGGAGTTCTTCGAGGGGATCGTCAACGGCGACCCCGACCCGGTGGCGCTGATCCGCGCCGGCCGCGAGACCGAGGTGCTGGCGCTGATCGAGGCTGCCAAGGAGCGCGCGGCTTCGGCGTTGGCGTAGAGGGCGTCGGGGTCCCCCGCCGGGAACCCGCATTGGAACGGCCACTTGGGCTCAGACCGGGGTGGGCTCACAAGTTCCCGGAGGGGACCCCGACGCCCTCTCACCACGAGACCTGCATTCGCCCCCTTATACGTGGTGAATGCAGGCCTCCTGGTACTTCAGGCCGCCGGCAATGCGAAGAAGGCTACGGCGGCGAAGTGTGCTGCGGCGGCGAGGATTACGAAGAGGTGGAAGACCTCGTGGTAGCCGAATACGCGGGGGTTGGGGTTGGGGCGTTGGGTCGCGTAGACGACGGCGCCGGCGGTGTAGAGGAGGCCTCCGGCGGCTACCAGCAGGGTGCCGGCAGTGCCGATCTCGTTCCATAGCGCCGGGAAGGGGATGACGGCGATCCAGCCCAGCGAGAGGTATACGAGAGCCGCGACCCATTTCGGGTGCTCGATCCAGACGATCTCTACGACCGCGCCGGCGACGGCGCCGACCCAGACGGCGACCAGGATCGTGTCGGCGAGCGCGCCGTCGAGCGCCAGCAGGGCGAAGGGCGTGTAGGTGCCGGCGATGAGGAAGAAGATCATCGAGTGATCGAGGCGACGCATCCAGCGGCGCAGGTCGGGCTGCT
This sequence comes from uncultured Solirubrobacterales bacterium, assembly GCA_963844395.1. Taxonomy (GTDB): domain Bacteria; phylum Actinomycetota; class Thermoleophilia; order Solirubrobacterales; family 70-9; genus VRUE01. The sequence goes on from CAWJNX010000002.1 coordinate 128,443, forward strand.
GCCAGTCGACCCGGTGATAGAGGGCGCTGGTGCCGAGCAGGGCAGAGAGGCTGACGGCGTATATGGCGACGGCCAGCGTCGCCTTTGGCGTATCGGCGGCGACGATCAGCGCGGCGCCGAGCCCGAGCGAGATGAAGAAGGCCCACTCGTGCGAGACGCCCCGCAACTTCGGCTTGACCGCCGCCATCGCGTCGGATGCAACTTCTCGCCCATGCGCTCCGCGCCCCTGCGCAGGTCTTCGACCATGACGACAGCGTACCCCGCTCTTTGTGCCGATATGCGGAATTGACACCATGTAAGTGAGGACGAATTGCAATAGACCTTGCGAAATCGTGCGTGAGACACACGATTGACGTCCGAGCTAGAGGCAATCCTGGGCAGCTCCCCCAAAAGTCGCCCCGAGAGGAGAAGTTCGATGTCCAAGACCGCCACCAGCGCTTCCCAAACCGTTCTCGAGGGGCTGGCGATCGAGCGCAGATTCTCCTCTCCCGGCACGCATCCCTTCGACGAGATCGAGTGGGAGCTCCGCGACGCGGTGATCGGTGATCCGGTCGATCCCGCCTTCGAGCAGCGCCAGGTCGAGTTCCCCAAGAGCTGGTCGCAGAACGCGACCAACATCGTCGCCCAGAAGTACTTCCGCGGGCAGATGGGGAGCCCGAAACGCGAGCGCTCGGTGAAAGAGATGATCGGGCGGGTCGCGGGGACGATCTCCGAGTGGGGGCGCCAGGGCGGCTACTTCGCCTCGGCCGAGGACGGCGAGGCCTTCGAAGCCGAGCTGACCTCGATCCTGCTCAACCAAAAGGCGGCCTTCAACTCGCCGGTCTGGTTCAACGTCGGCTTCGAGGAGCGGCCGCAGTGCTCGGCCTGCCAGCCATACCACGCCCTCGTCTCCACTCCTGAGGGGATGGTCCCGATCGGCGAGCTCGTCGAGGGAGAGCAGACCGGCCGCGAGGTTTACGACGCGAACGGCGTCACGCGAGTAGTCGCCGTCAAGGCCAACGGGCGCAAGACCGTGATGCGGGTGAAGCTGCGCAACGGCAACTTCGTCGAAGCCACGCCGGACCACGTCGTCAAGGCGGTGGCCGAGCGGCGTACCGAGCCACAGTGGCTTCGCGTCGATCAACTTGCGCCGGGAATGCGGCTCCACCTTCATCCGCACCGGGCAAGGGTCGCCGAGCCCGTCCTCGTCGCTGCCGGGGGGCCCGCTTCGACTGAATTCGACGATGGGGTTGACCATCTGGAGGCGCTCGACGAGACGACGCAAGTGGATCGCGCCGAGGCGGCTCTGGCCGGCTGGCTGCAAGCCGATGGCTTCGTCGGCCAGTACGAGAGCGGGACGAATAACTCGCTGACCATCGAGTTCCAGGTCACCAACGACGCCGAGTTCGCCTGGGTGATGGAGAATCTCGACGTCGCCCTGCCGGACGTGCACCGCAAGGTGCGGGTTGCCGACACCCAGGAGGTCGAAGTGCGGAGGATCCGCCTCTACGGAGAGGTGCTTCGCGACTTCGTCGAGCGCTGGGAGCTTGCCCCACGCGGGACCGAGATCCGCGTTCCCTCACGGCTGTGGACCGCAACCCATGAGGAGATCTGCGCCTACCTGCGCAGTGTGTTCCAGGCCGACGGCTACGTGACCGTGCGGCACGAAAACGGTTGCGAGAACGCCCGGATCGGATTCGCCGTGATCGGCGAGAGGTGGACGGAGGACCTGCAGATCCTCCTCAGCTCGATCGGGATCTACTCTCGCCGCACCCATAAGCGGGAGAAGCGGGGCGATCGGCACGACGTGCACGAGCTTGCGATCTCCATCGGCTCCGAGCGAGCTCGGTTCGTCGAGCTGGTCGGGTTCGTGGACGAGAAGAAGCAGCGCCGACTGCTCGAGTCGCTGGAGCTGCGCAATCCGAAAATCTGTCCGGACCTGCGCGAGGAGGAGATCGTCGCGATCGAAGACCTGGGAGCCCAGGAGGTCTACGACATCCAGACCGAGTCCGGCGAGTACTTGAGCAACAACATCGCCGTTCACAACTGCTTCATCCTCAGCGTCGACGACAGCATGGAGTCGATCCTCGACTGGAACACCAAGGAGGGGATGATCTTCCGCGGCGGCTCGGGATCGGGGATCAACCTCTCCAACATCCGCGGTTCGGTCGAGCCGCTCTCCAAGGGCGGGCTCGCCTCCGGGCCGGTCAGCTTCATGCGCGGCGCAGATGCCTGGGCGGGAACGATCAAGTCGGGCGGCAAGACGCGGCGCGCGGCAAAGATGGTCGTCCTCGACGTCGACCACCCCGACGTCGAGCACTTCATCTGGTGCAAGGCCAAAGAGGAGGAGAAGGCGGGCGCGCTGCGCGACGCCGGCTTCGACATGTCGATCGACGGCGAGGGGTTCACCTCGATCCAGTACCAGAACGCCAACAACTCGGTGCGGGTCACCGACGAGTTCATGGAGGCGGTCGAGGCCGATGAGGACTGGAGCCTGACCGCACGGACCACCGGCGAGCCGACCAAGACGCTGCCGGCCCGCGACCTTATGAACCAGATCGCCGACGCCGCCTGGCGCTGCGCCGATCCCGGCGTCCAGTACGACACCATCATCAACCGCTGGCACACCTCGCCGGAGTCGGGGCGGATCAACGCCTCCAACCCCTGCAGCGAGTACATGCACGTCGACGACTCGGCCTGCAACCTGGCCTCGCTCAACCTGATGAAGTTCCGCCGCGAGGACGGCAGCTTCGACGTCGAGGACTTCCAACACGCCTGCGACATCGTCTTCCTCGCGCAGGAGATCGTCGTCGGCTTCTCCAGCTACCCGACCGAGCAGATCGCCGCCAACGCCAACGCCTTCCGCCAGCTCGGCCTCGGCTACGCCAACCTCGGCGCGCTGCTGATGTCGGACGGGCTGCCCTACGACTCCGACGCCGGTCGCAACGTCGCCGCCGCGATCACGGCGCTGATGACCGGCCGCGCCTACCGCCAGTCGGCACAGATCGCCGCCGGGGCGACCGGGCCCTACGACGAGTACGAGCTCAACCGCGAGCCCCACAACGGGGTGATGCGGATGCACCGTGACGCCGCCTACGACATTGACCCGGCCGGGATCAAGGGCGAGCTGCTGGAGGCCGCGCAGCGCGCCTGGGACGAGGCAGTCGAGCTGGGCGAGGAGCACGGCTACCGCAACGCGCAGGCGACGGTGCTGGCGCCGACCGGGACGATCAGCTTCCTGATGGACTGCGACACGACCGGGATCGAGCCCGACTTCTCGCTGGTCAAGTTCAAGGAGCTGGTCGGCGGCGGGCAGATGACGATCGTCAACCAGTCGGTGCCACTGGCGCTGCGCACGCTCGGCTACAGCGACGCTGAGGTCGACCAGATCAACGCCTACATCGCCGAGCAGAACACGATCGTCGGCGCGCCCGGCCTCAAGGACGAGCACCTGCCGGTCTTCGACGTCGCAGTCGGCGAGCGGGCGATCTCCCACACCGGCCACATCGACATGATGGCCGCGACCCAGCCCTTCATCTCAGGCGCGATCTCGAAGACGGTCAACCTGCCGCAGGACGCGACGGTCGAGGACATCGCCGATGCTTACACGCGCGGCTGGAAGGGCGGCCTCAAGGCGCTGGCGATCTACCGTGACGGCTCCAAGACCGCGCAGGCGCTGCGCACCGACGCCCAGGAGACCAGGAGGCCGAGGCGGAGGTCGTCGCGGCGCCGCCGGAGCGCAAGCGAATGCCGCGCGAGCGCGAGTCGATCACCCACAAGTTCTCGATCGCCGGCCACGAGGGCTACATCACCGCCGGCAAATACGAGGACGGCTCGGTCGGCGAGATCTTCCTCACCGACATCGGCAAGGAGGGGTCGACGATGCGGGGGCTGATGAACGCCTTCGCGACGGCGATCTCGATCGGCCTGCAGTACGGCGTCCCGCTCGAGGTCTTCGTGCGCAAGTTCAGCTACATGCGCTTCGAGCCGGAGGGGATCACCGGCAACCCGGAGATCCCCTTCGCCAAATCGCTGCCCGACTACATCATGCGCTGGCTCGGCAGCCGCTTCATCGACGACCTCGACGCGCTCGAGGACCTCGGCATCCTGACCAGCGAGGTGCGGGCCAAGCGCGAGGCGGAGGCGACGCAGCTCGGGCTCGGGATCAGCACCGGCGGCGAGGTCGCACCGACCGACGGCGCCGGCAACGGGGGCAACGGCCACTCCAAACCGGGCAACGGCAACGGGGGGAATGGCCACTCGGAGCCAGCGAACGGTGTCGATAAGGCGAAGGCCACCGGCGGCGAGGCAGTCCCGGCGGCGGCGGCCTTCACCGAAACCCCGCCGGTCGTCCCGGCCAAGATGTCCGGCCTCGACCTCGGTCCCGCCTGCGAGCAGTGCGGCGGCATGATGCAGCGCACGGGCAGCTGCTACACGTGCTCGTCGTGCGGCAACAACACCGGCTGCGGCTGAGGCGTGCCGCGGCGCTTTCTGCGGGTTGAGGGCGCCGTCGTATTCGCCACCGCCGTCGCGGTCTACCTCGATGCCGATTTCAGCATCGTGGCGCTGGTGCTGCTCTTCCTCGCACCCGACCTGGCCTTCGTCGGCTTTCTGCTCGGCCCACGGGCGGGAGCGCTCGCCTATGACGCCGTCCACATCGAGGTCTGGCCCGTCCTCCTCGGCGCGATCGGAATCCTGGGCGACGAGCAAGTGCCAATTCAGATCGCATTGATCTGGCTCGCCCACATCGGCCTAGACCGCGCTCTCGGCTATGGCCTCCGCTATCCCGACAACGCCTCGGAGAGCCACCTCGATCGCGTCTAGCTACAGCTCGCCGCGTGCGATCAACAACCCCGTCATCGACATCTAGCCCCTCAAGGGATGGGCCGCTAGTTCCGTCGCGATTTCGCTTAGTTGTGCCGCCTCGACAAGCCGGTCTTCGGCAGTCTGCTCAAACCCAGCCCTCAGTTCGGCTAGTGCCAAGCCGCTTTGCCAACTCGGCCTGACCCAAGCCGTGGCGACGGCTTTCTTTGTCTCTGCTGCTCAGCCTAGAACGACTTCCGCGTCGTGGCGCGGGGTCTCGGTGATCGCGCGGCGGAAGACTCGCTCGGGCTTGGGGTTCGCGGGGCGGATTTGGTGGCGCTTGACTAGCTCCTCTAGGACCACCGCCATCTCGAACTGGGCGAAGGAGGCGCCGAGGCAGCGGCGGACGCCGCCGCCGAAGGGGATCCAGGTGTAGGTGCCGGGTGGGTTGTCGAGGAAGCGCTCAGGGAGGAAGCGTTCGGGCTCGGGGTAGATCTCGGGATTGCGGTGGACCAGGTAGATCGAGGGGGTGACCGAGACGCCGGCGGGTAGCTCGTAGCCGCCGATCTCGACCGGCTCGGTGAGGCGGCGAGCGACGATCGAGATCACCGGCCGCAACCGCAGCGTCTCCTGGATCGTCGCGGTCAGATAGGCGTCGGAGCCTGCCTCAACCTCGCTGCGCAGACGGTCGAGCTTGTCGGGATGGCGGGAGAGGCGCTCCATCGCCCAGGCGAGCGAGGTCGCGGTGGTCTCGTGGCCGGCGACGAGCAGGGTAAGCAACTCGTCGCGCATCTCCCCGTCGCTCATCGGGCTGCCGTCCTCGTGGCGGGCGGCGACCAGGAGCGAGAGGATGTCGTCGCGCTGCTCGAGGTCGTCCGCGCGCCGACGCTCGGCGATCTCGCGGTAGATCAGCTCGTCGACCCGCTCGATGCGGCGCCGGAACCAGGGCAGGCGGCGGATCCGGTTGGGGCCGATCAGGACGATGGGCAGGATCTGCAGCGGGTTGGTCGTCAGGTCGAGGAAGTCGCGCAGCGCCTCGCGCAGCTCGCCCATCCTCTCCCCCTCGCCGACGCCGAAGACGGTGCGCAGGATGATCTCCAGGGTGATCGCCTGCATCCGCGGCCGCAGCTTGTAGGGGACGCCGGTCGGCCAGCTATCGATCTCCCGCGCGGCGATCTCCCTCATCGTCTCCTCGTAGCCCTGCATGCGCTCGCCGTGGAAGGGCGGCAGCAGCAGCTTGCGCTGGCTCATGTGGGGCTTCTCGTCGAGGACCAGCACCGAGTTGCGGCCGAGCACCGGTGCGAGGATCTGGTTGCCCTCGCCGGCGTGGAAGACGCGCGGGTCGCCGGTGAAGACCTGCTTGACCGTCTCCGGATCGGCGACCATCACCCAAGTCCCTTCGTGGACGATCTTGACGGTGAAGATGTCGCCGTAGCGCTCCTGGCAGAAGAACAGCAGGCGTCGCGCCTGGCGCGACCAGATCGCCGACTGGATCGTCTTCGGCAGCGGTAAGCCGGGCGGCAAGCCGCGCTCGACCGGCCTTTCTTCGGACCCGCGAGCCGTTTTCGTCGCTGCCTCCATGACTGAGGAGTATACCCCCATGGGGTATGTATAGTGAGATTCATGGACGCACACGCCCACTCCCATCACGAGATGCCCACGGAGGGCATGGCTTTGACGGGCGTCGCGCTCAGCGCGACCCTGCACTGCCTCACCGGCTGCGCGATCGGCGAGGTGACCGGGGTCGCGCTCGGCACCGCGCTCGGCTTCTCAGACCCCGCCACGATCGCGCTGGCGATCGCGCTGGCTTTCCTCTTCGGCTACGGCCTCACCAGCCTCCCTCTGCTCCGCGCCGGCCTAACGCTCTCGGCCGTGATCCCAATCGCTCTCGCCTCCGACACGCTCAGCATCGCGACGATGGAGGTGGTCGACAACGCGATCATCGTCGCGATCCCCGGCGCGATGGAGGCGGGGCTCGACTCGCTGCTGTTCTGGGGCAGCCTCGCCTTCGCTCTTGTCGTCGCCGGCGCCGTGGCGCTGCCAGTCAACCGCTGGCTGATCGCCCGCGGCAAGGGCCACGTCGCCGTCCACGAAACCGGCATTCATGGCGGTCCGCCGATCCCTGTGGTCGCCGCGATCACCGTCCTCGCCGCGATTTTCGGAACCGCCGTACTGCTGGCCGAAGCGATCGGCTGACTTACTCGTACTGGAGCGACTCCAGCACGTTCAGGCGCGAAGCACGGCGGGCCGGGGCGATCGCGGCGAGGACGCCCGCGAGCGCCGCGAAGACAAGCAGCAGGATCAGGGTCCCGACGGGATATGAGAGCGCGAAGCCTTCGTCCTCGAGCGGCTGGGCGATCAACGCCGCGAAGATCACCCCGATCACCATCCCCAGGAAGGCGCCGATCAACGCCGTGATCACCGCCTCGTAACGGATCATCGTCCGCACCTGACGGCGCGACATGCCGATCGCCCGCAGCATCCCCAGCTCACGCGTGCGCTCGTGGATCGAGAGCGCGAGCGTGTTGGCGATGCCGAACAGGGAGACGATCACCGCCAGCGCCAGCAGCGCGTAGATCAACCCGAGCAGCTGGTTGATCTGCTCTTCCTGGTGTTCTTTCAGTTCCTGCTGGTCGCGCACCTCGGCGACGGGGAAGTCGCGGTCCATCAGCTTCACCAACCGCTCTTGCACCACCTCGGCATCGGCACCCGGCGCCAGCTCGACGAAGTCGAGCACGTCGTCGCTCTGGTCGAACGCCCGCGCCATCAGCGACTGGGTGACGATCGCGCCGCCCAGCAGTTCGGCCTTGTCTTCGAACTCGCCGACGATCCTGAGGCTCGGCTTCGCCCCGATCTGCGTGAGGAAGCGGGCCCGGTCGCCGATATCGAAGCCGTTGCTCGAGGCCAAAGACTTGTCAAGGATCACCTCACGATCGCTGAGCGTGCGCAGCGTGCGGGGGCCGCCCTCGGTCCAGTCGATCGTCAGCACCCGGCCGGCGTCGGGAGAGAGCGCCGAGACACGCGGTTTGCCGTCGCCGTTCAGCAGCTTCGCCTGCGTGGCCCGCAGCGTGGCCACCAGCTCGACCCCCGGAATCCGCTCGGCGGCGCCGGCCGCCTTGGGCGATATCGGCGAGAAGCCATCGCTGTTCTGGATCACGAGCTGGCCCTGCAGGCTCTCGTCAACGGCGGTCGCGATCGAGCTCTTGATGCCGGCGGCGAAGACGGTGACGAAGGCGACCACGGCGAGGCCGATCATCAGCGCCGCCGCGGTGACCGCAGTGCGCGCCGGATTGCGCTGGGTGTTCTCGCGAGCGAGGCGGCCGGTGAGCCGGCGCAGCAGTTCCAGCGGCCGCCCGGCGAGCGACGCAAGCGGTCGCACCAGGCGGGGGCTGAAGAGGGAGACACCGAGCAGGACCCCCACGGCGCCGGCGCCCATCAGGCCGGCGGCGCTGCCGCCGCTGGCACCGCCGAAGAGCCCGATCAGCACCATCGCTAGGCCGGCGGCGCCGAGCAGCACGGCCAGTCCCGCGTAGGCGAGCCCGCGGCGGCGGCTGCGCGGCAGCTCCAGCGCCTGCAGGGCGGCGATCGGCGGCACCCGGGTCGCCCGTAGTGCCGGCACAAGCGAGGAGACGAGGGTGACGCCGACCCCGATCAGCAACGAGACGACGATGGTGCGGGTCTTGGTGACGAGACCGGTCGTGGGCAGGTCGATCCCGATCGCGACGAAGAGCGCGTTGAGGCCCTTCGCGATCGCGAAGCCACCCACGAGGCCAAGCAGCGCCCCCAACAGGCCGATCGCGAGCGCCTCGATCACGACCGAGCTGAGGATTTGGCGCCTGTCGGCGCCCAGGGTTCGCAGCATCCCGAACTCGGTGATCCGCTGGGCGACCGTGATCGAGAAGGTGTTGAAGATCAGAAAGGCGCCGACGAAGAGGGCGACGAAGGCGAAGACCAGGAGAGCGATCGTCAGGAAGCCGAGATCGTCGCGGATCTGGTCGGAGTTGCGTTCGGAGTTCTCCTTGGCGGTCTCGACCAGGAGCGGAGGGGGGGCAACGCGCTGAACCCGCCGCTTCAGCGTCTCTTCGGAGACGCCCTCGTCGGCGGCGATCAGGATCTGGTCGAATTCCTCGCGCTTGTCGGTGATCCGCTGCGCCTCGGGCAGGATCAGCCCGGCGATGCTGGCTCCGCCCCAGGAGGCCTCGCCGAGCTTGGTCAGGCCGACGACACGGTAGGCCGCGACGCGCTCGACCGATGCCAGCTTGAGCGTGTCGCCGAGCTCGAGCCCAGCCTCTTCGGCGGCTCCCTCGTCAAGCGAGGCCTCGGAGGCACCACGCGGTAAATGGCCCTCGACGTAGGTCTGCGTTTCGAGACTCTCGGGGAGGACCGAGGTGATGAACTTGGGCGCGAACTCGGTCCCGATCTGCTCGTTCTCGGAGTCGAAGAAGGCGCCCGGCGTGAAGATCTGTCCCGACGCCACCCTCACTCCCCGCACCTGCTTCACCTTCGGCAGCACGGCGGCGCCGAAGCTCGGCACCTCGCCAGTTTCCTGCCGCACCTCGTCCTTGGCGGTGATCACGACGCTCGTCTTCGCCAGCGAGTCTTCGAAGATTTCGTCGAAGGCGGCGAAGGTGGTGTCGGTGAGGATGTAGGTGCCGGCGACGAAGGCGACGCCGATTACGACCGCGAGCGTCGTGGTCAGGGCGCGGACCTTGCGCGCCCAGAGGCTCTTGATCGCGAGGCTAGTCAACCTGCTTCATCAGCTCGATGACCTCGTCGGTCGAGCCGGGGGCGGCGTCGTGGACGATGGCGCCGTCGCTGAGGGTGATCAGCCGGTCGGCGTGGGCAGCGGCGGCCGGGTCGTGGGTGACCATGATCACCGTCTGGCCGAACTCGTCGACGGCCTGGCGCAGCAGGCGCAGCACGTCACCGCTGGCCTTCGAGTCGAGGTTGCCGGTCGGCTCGTCGGCGAAGACGACCGTCGGCTTGGAGACCAGCGCCCGGGCGACGGCGACCCGCTGCTGCTGTCCGCCCGAGAGCTCCGAGGGGCGGTGGGTGCGGCGGTCGCCGAGCCCGACCGTGTCGATCAGCCGCTCGAGCCACTCGCGGTCGGGCTTGCGGCCGGCGATCGAGAGCGGCAGGACCAGGTTCTCCTCGGCGGTGAGGACCGGCAGCAGGTTGAAGAACTGGAAGACGAAGCCGAGCTTGTCGCGGCGCAGCTTGGTCAGCTCGCCGTCGTCGAGATCGGTGATCTCCTGGCCGTCGAGGACGACGGTGCCCGAGGTCGGCCGGTCGAGGCCGGCGAGGATGTGCATCAGGGTCGACTTGCCGGACCCCGAGGGGCCCATGATCGCCGTGAAGCGTCCGCGCTCGAAGCCGGTGCTGACGTCGACCAGCGCGTCGACCGCTGCGTCGCCCTCGCCGTAGCGGCGCGAGACGTCGCTGGCCTGCACCACCTGTCCGTTCATGGAGGGCACGGCCGCACCGTATCTCAGCCTGCCGGTGGGCCGATCCCGGTAGGGGTTCCACTTAACTTTTTCCGAACATCCTTGGTGGCTGTCCGCTGGCGGTGCCGCGGAAAAAGTACAAGACGTTCCACCCCTACCGGGATCGGCCCCAATAGCCTGCGGCGGGATGGCGCTGGCGGACGAATTCGATGGGTTGCTGGTCGACCTCGACGGGGTCGTCTGGGTCGGACGCGAGCCTGTGCCTGGCGCCGCCGAGGCGCTTCGGGAGCTGCTGGCGGAAGGCAAGCGGATCGTCTTCGTCACCAACAATCCCGGCAAGCCGGCGTCCGCTTACGCGGAGCGGCTGCGCGAGATTGGGATCGAGGTCGACGTCGAGCAGGTCGTCACGGCGGGCGAAGCTACGGCGCGGCTGGTGGCGGACCGGATCGGCACTGGCGGCAGGGCCTTCGTGATCGGCGCTCCGGCCTTCCACGACGCCGTCGCAGGCGCGGGCCTGGGGCTGGTGCAGGGAATTGAGCTCGAGCGGCGACTCCGGTGCCCAAACCGTCGATGCGGACGCCGTGGTGGTCTCCGGCCACCGCGGCTTCGACTACGCCGAGCTGCTACAGCGCGACCAGGGCCCTGCAGCGCGGCGCCGCACTCTTTGCGACCAGCCGCGACCCGACCCTGCCGATGCCGGGCGGCGCCTGGCCGGGCACCGGCGCCGTGCTGGCCGCGGTCGAGACGGCGAGCGGGGCAACGGCGGAGATCGGTGGCAAGCCCGAGCGCCACCTCTTCGAGCTGGCGCGGGAGCGGATCGGCGACGCCGAGCGGGTGGCGATGGTCGGCGACCGCGTCTCCTCCGACATCGAGGGCGGCCGGCGGGCCGGCCTGGAGACGATCCTGGTGCTGAGCGGCGCGACCTCGCGCGAAGAGGCCGCGAGCGCCGATCCCGCTCCCGACCACGTCGTCGACAGCCTTCCCGACCTGCTGCGATGAACGCTGAGGGAGCGGACGCCTACCGGCCCGGCGTCGCCTTCGCCGGCGTCTTCGCGGTCACCTTCGCCGGCCTGGTCGCCGTCGGCGCCGTCCTGCCGGTGCTGCCCCGGTACGTCCACGGCCCGCTCGACTCGGGCGACATCGCGGTCGGCGTGGTGATCGGCTCCTACGCGGTCACCGGCCTCCTCCTCCGCCCCTTCGCCGGCCGCCTCGCCGACCGCCGCGGCCGCAAGCCGGCGGTGCTGCTCGGCTCGGCGGTCGTCGCGGCCGCCGGCTTCCTCTACCTGCTGCCGCTCGGGGTGCCCGGGCTGATCGCGGCGCGGCTGCTGCTCGGCGCCGGCGAGGGGGCCGTGTTCACCGCCGGCTCGGCCTGGATCGTCGACATCGCCCCGCCCGAGCGGCGGGGTCGCGTGATCGGCCTCTACGGGCTCGCCGTCTGGTCCGGCCTCAGCGTCGGCCCGCTGATCGGCGAGCTGCTCCTCAACGCCTCCGGCTACACCGCCGTCTGGATCTTCGCCGGAGCGGCGCCGCTGGTCGGGGCGCTGATCGCGCTGCGCCTGCCGGACCCCTTCCATCCCGCCGGACCAACCGAGCGGCACCCGCTGATCGCCCGCGAGGCGCTCCGTCCCGGCACCGCCCTGGCGCTCGCTTCGCTCGGCTACGCGACGGTCGCCTCCTTCGTCGTCCTGCACCTCGACGAGCGAGGCGTCGGGCACGGCGCGACGGTGTTCGGCGCCTTCGCGACCATGGTCGTGCTGACCCGGCTGATCGGCGGCGACCTGCCGGACCGGGTGGGCCCGGCCCGGGTGGCGATCGCGGCGGCGGCGGTCGAGGCGATCGGCCTGGCGACGATGGCGCTCGCGCAGAGCTTCGGGGTCGCGATCGCTGGGGCGCTGGCGATGGGCGCCGCCTTCTCGCTGCTCTACCCGTCGCTCTCGGTGATCGTCGTCGGCCGCGTGCCCGAGACGCGGCGCGGCGCGGCCCTCGGCACCTTCACCGCCTTCTTCGACGCCGGCATCGGCCTCGGCGCCCCGCTGGCCGGCATGGCCGCCGTGCTGGCCGGCTACGAGGGCGCCTTCCTCTTCGCCGCCGGCGTGGCGCTGGTCGCGATGGCGACGATCGTCTTGGCGGTCTCCGGCCGGGGTCGCGAACTGGTCACCGTAGGCCAGGGACGTGCCGCGTCTTAGGGACCCATAGGGACCTCTAAAACACGGCACGTCCCCCGTCTTCCCGACAGCCCGTCCCGCATCGCTGCGGCCCGGCCGCCGCAGGCTCAGCCGCGCTCGGCGATCAGCAGGGTCTGGGCAGCGCGGCCGATCCGGCCGCGCTCGTCGGAGAGGACCGACTCGGCGGTGCCGATTCCGCTCGGCTGCGGCAGCGTGATCGCGTCGACGCAGACCCACTCGCCCTCCGGCATCCGCTCGAGGTGGACGCTGAGGTCGACGTTGACGAAGAGGTAGCGGCTCCAGTCGAGCACGGCGCTGATCCCGTTGCCGACGTCGGCGGCGACCAGCGTGCGCTGCAGCGGCGACGGCTCCTCGCCGGCAACGAGCGGACAGCGCATCCGCATCCAGACCGTTGCCGGCCCCGGCTCGAGGAAGCCGCCGCCCACCGACCGCCACTCCATCGCCGTGTGGTAGCCGACGTCCTGGCCGGTGGAGAAGAACTCCGGCTGCGACCCCTCCTCCGGTCCCGGCGGCGGAGCGGGCGTGGAGAGAACGTCATCCGGAATCTCGATCTCGCCCTGCCGCAACCGCCAAGCCCGAGCCCGCATCAGCACCCCGTCCTCGCCCGCTCAGCGACGCCTCGACCAGCTGCACCCGCTTCCCCGGCCGCACCACCTCAGCCTCGACCCGCACCGGCCCGATCGGCACCGACTTCAAGATCTCGAACGTGACCCGCCCAACCTGAAACTCCTCCGCGTCCCCCAGCAGCTCGATCTCCCGTACCCAGCAGCGCCGAGGGCGGCCCCGCATGCTGCGCCCCGGGATCCCAGGGGCCACGGGTCAGCTCAGTGGCAACGAAGCCCTCACCATCTGGCTCGTAAAAGGCTTCTGGCACAGCGCGCATCGTATGGGCGTCGGGGGTCGTCTCGAAAGTGCCTCGCGAAGCGGCTCCGCAGAGTGATTCCTGCCGCGAAGCGGCACTTCGTCAACCCCGCCTCCGGCGGGGTTTGGGCACTGTCGAGGCGACTCCCGACGCCCTCTACCCTTGACCTATGTCAAAAGTGAAGAAGACCGACGAGCAGTGGCGCGAGCAGCTGACCCCCGAGCAGTACGAGGTCACCCGCAACGCCGGCACCGAGCGAGCCTTCACCGGCCCCTACGTCGACGAGAAGACCAAGGGGATGTATCGCTGCGTCTGCTGCGGCACCGAGCTGTTCTCCTCGGACACCAAGTTCGACTCCGGCACCGGCTGGCCCAGCTTCACCGAGCCGGCCAACCTCGAGCACGTCGAGCTGCGCCCCGACAACAGCCTCTTCATGCGCCGCACCGAGGTCGTCTGCAAGCACTGCGACGCCCACCTCGGCCACGTCTTCGAGGACGGACCCGGGCCGACCGGTCAGCGCTACTGCATCAACGGCTGCGCGCTGGAATTGGACCGCGACTGAAGGCCCTCGGGACGAGCCCGGACAGAGCCCGGCTCACCCGTCGGACGCTCCCGGAGGAAGCGACCGGCTTATTTGATGCGGCCGCCCGCGCCGAGGTAGCTGAACTTCACAGCGAGGGCGACGGCCTCGGTGCGGGTGTCGACCTCCAGCTTGGCGATCGCGTTGCGGACGTGGGTGTGGACGGTCGCCGGGCTGAGGCCGAGTCGCTCGGCGATCTCTTTCACCCGCAGCCCCTCGGCGAGCAGCTCGAGGATCTGGCGCTCGCGCGGCGAGAGGTGGAGCAGCTTCTCGACCTCGGATGGCTTGCCGCCGGCGAAGTCGCCGCCGAGGAAGGTGCCGCCGCCGGTCACCGCTTTGACCGCGCGGGCGATGTCCTCGGCCGGCGCCGACTTGAGCACGTAGCCGGAGGCGCCGGCCCGCAGCGCCAGCGCCAGCAGGTCGGGCTGGGCGTGCGCGGTGAAGATGATCACCTTGGTGCGCGGGCGAGACCTTGAGCACCTCCTTGGTGGCCTCGATCCCGTCGCGTTTGGGCAGCTCGACGTCGATGATCAGCACGTCGGGCTCGAGGTCCTTGACCACGTCGACGACGTCGCGGCCGTTCGCCGCCTCGCCGACGATCTGCAGCGCGTTGGAGTTCGCCATCCGCGCTTTGATCGCCTCGCGGACGATCTCGTGGTCGTCGCAGAGGACGACCCGCTTGGCCCCGCCGACACTGGCGCTCATGGTGGCCCGATCCTCTCAGGCGCGCCGTAGGGATGCAAAGTATTGGGTAGCGTGAAACCGCCGTCCCGGTCCTGCCGGTTCTCGATCAGCGCGATCATCGTCCTTCCCACGGCCACGGCCGTGCCATTCAGCGTGTGCACAGCCTGGGGTGCTTCGTTATCGGCAGGCCGGTACCTACAACTGAGGCGACGCGCTTGGTAGTCGGTCGTGTTCGAGCAGGAGGTCAGCTCGCGGTAGCGGTCCTGGCTCGGGATCCACGCCTCGCAGTCGTACTTCTTGGCCGCCGGGGCGCCGAGGTCGCCGGCGGCGACGTTGACGACGCGGTAGGGGATCTCCAGCTCGGTGAGGATGCGCTCCTCGATCGCCAGCAGGCGCTCGTGCTCGGCCGCCGACTGCGACGGCTCGACGAACGAGAACATCTCGACCTTGTCGAACTGGTGGACGCGGAAGATGCCGCGCGTGTCGCGGCCGGCGGCGCCCGCCTCGCGGCGGAAGCAGGGGGAGAAGCCGGCGTAGCGCAGCGGCAGCTGCTCGGCCTCGAGGATCTGGTCGGCGTGCATGGCGGCGAGCGAGACCTCCGAGGTGCCGACCAGGAAGAGCTCGTCCTTGGGGATCTCGTAGATCTGGTCGCGGTCGCCGGGCAGGAAGCCGGTCCCGTAGAGCGCCTCCTCGCGGACCAGCACCGGCGGGATCACCGGCTCGTGGCCCTCGCCGCGGACGAGGTCGATCGCGAAGCGGACCAGCGCCAGCTCGAGCAGGACGAGGTCGCCCTTCAGGTAGGCGAAGCGGGAGCCGGAGAGCGCGCCGCCGTCTCCATGTCGATCAGACCCAGCGTCGGTGCCGATCTCGAGGTGGTCGCGCGGCTCGAAGTCGAAGCTCGGCCGGGTCGCCCACCTCGCGCAGGACGACCGCGTCCTCCTCGCTGGTCCCTTCGGGGGCGTCGGGGTCGGGCAGGTTCGGGAGCGCGGCGGCGACCCGCTCGAGGTCGGCCTCGACCTTCTCCAGCTCCGCCTTGCCGGCCTCGATCGTCTCCTTCAGCCCCTGGACCGCCTCCATCTCCGCGGCGGCCTCGCCGCCTTGCTGCTTGGCCTCGCCGATCTGCTTGGAGAGCGTCTTGCGCTCCGCCTGGGCCCCCTCGATCTCGGGCAGCAGCTCGCGGCGGCGGGCGTCGAGCGCCAGCAGCTCGTCGACCCGCTCGGCGGCGCCGCGGCGCGCCAGCGCCGCCTTGACCCGCTCGGGATCGGAGCGGATCAGCTTCAGGTCGAGCATCGAGAGGAGAGGTTAGGGCGAGGGCTCGCCGGGGCGGGGAGCTTCTTCGGCGTCCTTGCCCGAGTACTTGGCGACGAAGCGCGCCAGCGCTTCGGCTTCCTCGCCGACGACGATGTTCTGGGGCATGATCGCCCCGGAGAAGCCGCCGTTCTGGATCGCGAAGAGAGCATCGTCGTAGGTCTCGGTTCGCTGGTCGAGGTTCGGCCCCTGCGTGCGGATGCTGCGATTGCCGGTTCCCTGGGTGCCGGCGGCGCTCAGCGTGTGGCAGCCGGAGCAGTGCGTGGCGAAGAGGACCGCCCCGTTGTAGTCGGGGTCGTCCTTGGAGACCGAGATCCCTTCCTCGCCGAAGCCGCAGGCGGCGAGGGCGAGGGCGGCCACGACGGCCAAGGCTATGGCAAGAGCGGGTCGCACGCGGCGGGGATCATATTGTCTGGACTAGATGATCGACTCCCGAGGCCCGCGCGCCGGGACGGCGCCATGAGCGCCCCCGATCCCAGCCCGCTTCCGCGCCGCGATGGGGAAGCTGCCGACCGGCGTCACCGTGGTCAGCGCCGCGGGGCCCGACGGGCCGGCCGGCGCGACGGCGAACGCGGTCTCCTCCCTCTCGATCGAACCGATGCTGATGCTGGCCTGCCTCGACCGCGGCTCGCGCACCCTGCTCGCCGTGCAGGCCGCCAACCGCTTCGGGATCAGCGTCCTGCACGCGGGCCAGGAGGAGATCGCCCGCGCCTTCGCGACCAAGGCGCCGGTCGCCGACAAGTGGGAGGGCATCGGCTGGAGCGAGCGCGACGGCATCCCGGCGATCGACGGCGCCCTCGTCTGGGTCGCCTGCGACCTGCGCGACGTGATCGCCGGCGGCGACCACGTCATCGTCACCGGCGAGGTCCGCGACCTGGCGACGAGCGAGGGCGACCCGCTCGTCTTCCACGATGGCGAGTACCGGCCTTTGAGCTAGAGCGCCGCCCGATGTGGCGGCTCGCAGCTTCCACGCCGCGAATCGCGGTCTTCTTGGCCGACTTAGCCGTCGGCAGTACGATTAGTGCTCAAAATGCAGCCGAATGCACACACTCAAAGTTCCGCGGCTACCAAGGATATCGGCAACCTGGACCGAGCAGCCGCCGAGCGCCGACGGGCCGACCGGGCGCTTTCGATGAGTGAGCGGTTGGCTCGGGTTCATCACCTCTGCAAGCAGGTAAGCGCCATCAAGGGCGCCGCCCGGGCGCATTGACCGACCTCGACCTCCGCTCGCTGCTCCAAGCACTGCACGAGCAAGGAGTCGAGTTCGTCGTCATCGGAGGAGTTGCAGTGGGAGCGCATGGCTATGTGCGTGCGACGGCGGACCTCGATCTCGTCCCGAATCCCGACCCCGAGAATCTCGGTCGGCTCGTGAAGATCCTGGATTCGCTCGAGGCGACGCTTCCGACCGCCGGGGGCCGGCGTTTCGATCCCAGTCAAGACGCTCGAGTCGTTCGGCGCGGAGGCAATGTGACCGCCGATACCTCGCTCGGAGGCCTGGACGTAATTCAGCTGACGGACGGCGTGCCGGGTTACTCGCAGCTCATGGCTGACGCGGTGGAGAGCGACCTGCTTGGCGTCCCGGTGCGGGTCTGCTCGCTTGCTCGCCTACGAGAGATGAAGCAGGCGCAGGATCGCCCTCAGGATCGCGCCGACCTGCAGAACCTGCCGGAGAGCTAGTCATCTCGAGGAGTAATCTGCGCGGGCGATGGAGGCGGCAGCCGTACCGCGACAGCAGTGGACGTTCGCGCAGAAGGCGATCGTGGTGCTGGCGGCGCTGCAGTTGCTCTGGGCGACGGCGGGGCTGATCGCCGAGCCGAGCATCGACTTCGGCGAGGACGCGGTGACCGAGCGGGTGCTGTGGGTCGACTTCAACGGCGTCCACGCAATCTCCGGCTTCCTGCTCTTCCTGCCCGCCTTCTACTTCGCGCTGCGACCGAAGTGGGCTCTCTACTACGCGATCTACGTCGCCGTCGCGCTGATCTCGACCGGGATCTGGGCGCTGTTCTCTACCCAGCCGGCCTGGGTCTTCACCTTCCCCAACAACGCCAGCGACGGCGATCTTCCACATCGCCACCGGGCGGTGTTCGCGATCGTCGCCGCGATCCAGCTGGGACTGGACCGCCAAGTTCCCCTGAGCACTGCCGGTAGGGGTGGAACGTCTTTTACCGTGTCAGAGCGACGGCTCGGGAAAGTCGCCAACGGCTGCGGAAAAGGTTAAGTGGAACCTCTGCGGATGCGTTCAGAACGCGGCGCTGGTCCCGGCCGCGCGGAGGCCAAGGAAGAGGATCACTCCGCAGCTGACGGCCATGATGCCCATCTCGCGGCGGACGATGGCGAGGGCGAGGGACTGCTGGTCGTCGGCGGGGAGGGACTCGAAGTCGAGGTCGCCCAGCTCGCGCTCGGCGGCGCCGGTGCGGGCGCCCTCGGCGAGGAAGGAGACGACCAGCGGCAGGATCCCGTAGAGGTAGTGGAGGTCGCCGCTCGCTTCGTGGCCGGTGAAGACGAGCAGGCCGCCGAGCATCGCCTGGATGAAGACCGCGATCTGGGCGGCGCGCAGCAGGTACCAGAAGGGGACGGAGGCCTGCGAGCGGAGCCAGGCGACGCCGCCGACGGCGAAGGCGGCGAGGTTGAGGGCGATCAGCGCGACGCCGACTACGAGGTGGAGCTCGGACATCGCCCTATCTCCTCCCGAGAGGGTCGGGATTCCGCTTCCTGATGCGGAAAAGCACTATGTAGCAAGTTGTCACAATGTGGGTGTATAACAGCGGCTGCGGCGCGGTTGGCCGGGCAGCGACAGGCCCGGCATTGCACCGGCGCCGGCCTCCAAATGCTGAAGAGCTACCTGCCGATACTCGTCTTCGCCTTCCTCGGCGTGATCGTCGGGAGCGCCTTCGTGATGCTCAACCACCTGATCGGCCCGAAGCGGCCGCAGGCCGGCGACCGCGGCGGGCCGGCGGCAGGACGGAGCCGTACGAGTCCGGGATCCCGGTCAGCGCCTCGCACGGGCTGCGCTTCGGGGTCAGCTTCTACCTGATCGCGATGCTCTTCATCCTCTTCGACATCGAGGTCGTCTTCCTCTATCCGATCGGGGTGATCCTGAAGGACGCGGACAGCCTCTTCGTGCTCGGCGAGCTGGTCGTCTTCGTCGTCCTGCTGCTCGTCGCCTTCGTCTACGTCTGGCGGAAGGGGGCCCTGGATTGGAGGTAGAGCGGCAGTCGATGCGGGACCGGCAACTGCGCGCTCGCGACATGCTGCGCGGCGACCTCGAGGGCGAGGAGCTGGAGCGCTACGTCGAGGAGCGGGTGGTGATGACTAGCTTCGACAAGATGCTCGGCTGGGCGCGGGCGAACTCGATGTTCCCGCTCACCTTCGGCCTCGCCTGCTGCGCGATCGAGGCGCCGATCTCGATCGTCACCGCCCGCTACGACCTCGCCCGCTTCGGCGCCGAGGCGCTGCGGGCCTCGCCGCGCCAGGCGGACATGATCATCCTCTCGGGCCGCGTCTCGATCAAGATGGCGCCGGTCGTCCGCCGCCTCTACGACCAGATGCTGGAGCCGAAATGGGCGATGGCGATGGGCGCCTGCTCCTCCTCGGCCGGGATGTTCTCCAACTACGCGGTGGTGCAGGGCGCCGACAAGTTCATGCCGATCGACATCTACGTCCCCGGCTGCCCGCCGCGGCCGGAGGCGGTCCTCTACGGCTTCACCAAGCTGCAGCGCAAGATCATGGGCAGCCCCGACCCGGGCTGGCGGCAGCGCTACAACGCGGCCGGCACCGAGGAGTGGGCGCGGGGCGGCCCGGCGAGCGCGCCGAGCCCCGAGGCGGCCGAGGCGTACGAGGCACGCCAGGGAGCTGATCGGTGCCTGACGCGCCCGGACTGGAGCTGATCCGGGGCGAGATCGAGCAGGACCACCCCGGGGCGGTGCTCGACACGAGCTTCGACCGCAGCCAAGCGGCGCTGGTCGTCGACCCGAGCCCAGATCCTCGCCGTGCTCACCTGGCTGCGCGACGCGCCCGGCCAGGGCTACGGCTTCCTCTCCAGCCTGCACGCAGCCGATTACCTCCCGGCCCAGCCCACGCTTCGGAGTGCACTACGAGCTGCTGAATCGCGACCGGGTCGAGCGTTTGCGTGTCAAGGCGATGCTGGAAGACCCCGCCTCTTCCGCGGGTGGCATGGGGGATGGGGGGGTCGAGGACGCCCTCGCCCGCAGCGCCCCCCCATCCCCCAGACAGGACCCGCGGCCGGGCGCTGCCGGAAATCGACTCATGCGTGGAGCTGTTCCCCACGGCCGAGTTCCAGGAGCGAGAGGTCTTTCGACTTCTTCGGGATCGTGTTTCGGGGCACCCAACCTGACGCGCATCCTGATGCCGGACGACTACGTCGGGTGGCCGCAGCGGCGGGACTTCCCGGTCGGCGGCGAGCCGGTCACCTTCACCTACAACGAGCGGAACTATGGCTGAGCTCGATACGACGAAGGAGAAGCGATCTCGACAGCGAGGTGATGACGATCAACATCGGGCCGCACCACCCGGCTACCCACGGGGTGCTGCGGCTCGTCGTCGATCTGGAAGGCGAGGTGGTCAGGGACCTCAAGCCGCTTGATCGGCTACGTCCACACGGGGATCGAAAAGTCCTGCGAGGCGCAGAGCTACTGGAAGGTCATCCCCTTCGTCGAGCGGATGGACTATGTCTCCTACTTCTTCCAGATGGAGGCCTTTTGCGGCGCGGTCGAGCGGTTAGTCGGTCTGGAGATCCCGCCTCGGGCCAAATACCTGCGGACGATCTTCCTCGAGCTGAACCGGATCCACTCCCACCTCGTCTGGCTGGGGACGACGGCGCTCGACCTGGGTGCGGTCTCGATGCTCTGGTATTGCTTCCGCGAGCGCGACAAGATCCTCGATCTGTTCGAGATGGCTACCGGGCAGCGGATGCACACTCGCTACTTCCAGGTCGGCGGCGTGATCGAGGACATCCCGCTCGGCTTCGAGGCAAAGCTGCGCGAGTTCATCGCCGAGATGCCGGTGCGGGTCGGCCAGTACGAGGACCTGCTCGACCGCAACGAGGTCTTCCTCTCGCGGACCAAGAACGTGGGGATCGTCTCACGCGAGCGGCTGCTGGAGCTGGGCGTGACCGGTCCGCTGCTGCGCGCCTCCGGCGAGCCCTGGGACCTGCGCAAGGCCTTCGACTACCTCGCCTACCCCGAGTCGAGTTCAAGGTCCCGGTCGGCACGGTCGGCGACAACTACGACCGCTACCGGGTACGGCTGGCCGAGATGGTCGAGTCGGTGCGGATCGTCGAGCAAGCGCTCGACGGGCTGCCCGAAGGACCGTTCATCGCCGACGACCGCAAGTACGTGCTGCCGCCGCGCTCGGAGCTTTCGACCTCGATGGAGGCGCTGATCCATCACTTCAAGTTGGTCACCGAGGGCTACCGGGTGGCGCCGGGCGAGGTCTACTACTCGATCGAGTCGCCGCGGGGCGAGCTGGGCTGCTTCGTGCTTGCCGATGGCTCGGCGAAACCGGCGCGGGTGCACTACCGCGATCCGTCGTTCGTCAACCTGCAGGCGTTCAGGGACATGTCGGTCGGGGGCTACGTCGCCGACATGATCGCCAGCCTCGGGATGCTGGACCCGATCTTGGGTGGGGTGGACCGGTGAGGAGGACCAGCGTGCGCGGGTCTGTCACGGCGGATGGCCAGCCGTGCGGATCGCCAAGGGTCGAGTTCCAGATCGCGTCTTCAGCTGAGGTGTCCCGAGCTTCATGAGGTGGACTGTCCTCCTGAGCTGCGGGAGGAGATCGAGGAGCGGATGGCTCGCTATCCCGATCGGCGCTCGGCTTCGATTCCGGCACTTTGGGCTGTGCAGAGACTCTATGGCTGGTGCACGCCGGAGGGGATTCGGCAGGCGGCGGCCGTGATGCGGGTGACGCCCGCGTATCTCGAGTCGGTGGCGAGCTTCTACGACCTGCTGCACACCGAGCCGGTCGGCGAGCATCAGGTCCACGTCTGCACCAACATCAGCTGCTGGATGCGAGGCGGCGACGGGCTGCTCGACGCGTTCCAGGCCGCAGCGGAGGGCAAGGACGTGTTCGTCACCGGCTTCGAGTGTCTGGGCGCCTGCGACATCGCGCCGATGGCCTCGATCGACGAGCGCTACTTCGGCCCGCTCGAGGCCGCCGACGCGGCGACCGCGATCGAGCAGCTGGTTGCGGGCGGCGAGGTGCTGCCCGAGAAGGCACTGGAGATGCGGCCGCTGGCGGGCGACGCCGCGGACGGCAGCCGTGCTTCGGCCGGCGCTGAAGCGCCGGTTCCGCGCGACCGTGACGGAGACTCGTCCGATGCCTGAGACGCGCGTCCTGCTCGAGCACGCCGAGGACCCGGCGCTGCGCACGATCGAGGGCTACAGGCGCCACGGCGGCTACGCGTCGCTGGAGCGGGCCTTCGGCGAGATGGAGCCCGACGAGATCCTCAAGGAGCTCGAAGAGTCCGGCCTGCGCGGCCGCGGCGGCGCAGGCTTCGCGATGGGCAAAAAGGCCTCCTTCCTGCCACGCGGTGAGATGGCCAAGTTCCTCTGCTGCAACGCCGACGAGTCCGAGCCGGGCGCCTTCAAGGACCGTGAGCTGATGCAGCGCAACCCGCACCAGCTGATCGAGGGGATCGCGATCGCGGCGATCGCGGCCGGCGCCGGCCACGCCTTCATCTTCATCCGCGGCGAGTACGACCTGCAGGCCGACATCCTCGACGCCGCGGTCGCCGAGGCCTACGAGGCCGGCTACCTCGGCAGGGACATCCTCGGCTCACATCGCGATCTGGAGCTGGTGGTGCACCGCGGCGCCGGCGCCTACATCTGCGGCGAGGAGACGGCCTTGCTCGACGCGCTGGAAGGCAAGCGCGGCAACCCGCGCCTCAAGCCTCCGTTCCCGGCGGTGCAGGGCCTCTACGGCGGGCCGACCCTGATCAACAACGTCGAGACGCTTTCCAACGTGCCGCGGATCGTCGCCAACGGCGCCGAGTGGTTCCGCGGCTACGGCACCGAGCAGTCGCCTGGCACCAAGGTCGTCTCGGTCTCCGGCTGCGTGCGGCGACCCGGCAACTACGAGGTCGAGCTGGGGGTACCGACTTGGGAGCTGATCTACGACCTCGCGGGCGGGCCGTTCGAGGGCCGCGAGGTGAAGGCCTTCTACCCGGGCGGCTCCTCCGCCCCGGTCCTCACCGCCGAGGAGGGGCTCGACCTCCCCTACAGCTTCGAGGCGATGGCCGAGGCCGGCTCGATGCTCGGCTCGGGCTCGATCATCGTCGCCGACGACACCGTCTCGATCCCGCACATGGCGCTGCGCACGGCGCGCTTCTACCACCACGAGTCGTGCGGCAAGTGCACCCCATGCCGCGAGGGCACCAACTGGACGGTGAAGATGCTCGAACGCATGGTGCGGGGCGAGGCGACCCCGATGGACCTCGACATCGTCTCCTCGGTACAGGAAAACATCATTGGTCACTGCCTTTGCGTGCTCGGCGACTCGATGGCGATGCCGGTCGGGGCGATGGTGCGCAAGTTCCGGGGCGAGTTCGAAGACGTGATGGCGGCTGGCACCGAAGGACCGGCCGACGGGCGCATCGCCGCGGTCCAGGGTGCGCCGGAGACGCTGGAGCGGCCGCGTGATGTCGCACTTCATCCCTCATATCGGATGCAAATACGACCTCGGGGGGATTCGGTCATGAGCGGCCGCGAGGTGGCGCTGATAATCGACGGCCGCGAGGTCAGCGCGACCGAGGGCGAGATGCTGCACGACGCGGCGACCCGCGGCGACGTCGAGATCCCGGTCTTCTGTTACGAGCCGAAGCTGGGCGAGCCGGTCGGTGCCTGCCGGATGTGCCTGGTCGAGATCGAGGGGATCCCGAAACTGCAGACCTCGTGCTCGACGCCGGTCCGCGACGGGATGGTCGTCCACACCCGCACCGAGCAGGTCAAGGAGGCGCAAAGCGCCGTGGTCGAGTTCCTGCTCGTCAACCACCCGCTCGACTGCCCCGTCTGCGACAAAGGCGGCGAATGTCCGCTGCAGGACATCACGATGGGCTGGGGGCCGGGCAAAAGCCGCTTCACCGACCCCAAGCGCCATTTCGAGAAGCCGCTGCCGCTGAGCCCGCTGGTGGCAATCGACCGCGAGCGCTGCATCCTCTGCTACCGCTGCGTCCGATTCAGTCAAGAGGTCTCTGAGGACGAGCAGTTGCAGCTGCTGGAGCGCGGCGACCGCACCTTCGTCGGCACCTTCGACGAGCGGCCCTACGTGGCGCCCTTCCACGGCAACATCACCGACCTCTGCCCGGTCGGGGCGCTGACCAACTACACCTACCGCTTCCGGGCGCGGCCCTGGGACATAGAGCACGGGGGCTCGGTCTGCACCCTCTGCCCGAGCCAGTGCAACGTCAGCTTCACCGTGCGCGACGAGAAGGTGAAGCGGGTGATCGCCCGCGACAACGCCGAGGTCGACGACGGCTGGCTCTGCGACCGCGGCCGCTACGGCTTTGAGATGTTCGCCGCTGAGGAGCGGGTGCGAGCACCGCGGCTGCGCGGCGGCGGCGCGGTCGGCTGGGACGAGGCGATCGAGAAGGCGGCCACGGGCCTGCGTGCCAACGCATCCGAGGTTGACCACACTGGAGGGGAGTCAATCTCCGATGCGTCGAGCAGGGTCGCCGCGATCGTCGGCGACGCCTCCAACGAGGAGGGCTACCTGGTCCAGCGCCTGCTGCGCGATGCGCTCGGCTCCCCTCATGTCGATTCGCGGACCTCGCGCGGCCCGTCGCGGGCGACGCTGCTGCGCCTCGCGCAGCCCGAGCTGTCGGTGCGGACTCGGGACATCGACGACGCCGACGCGATCCTCGTCGTCGGCACCGACCCGATGCACAGCGCCTCGATCCTCGACCTGCGCATCCGCAAGGCGATCCGTCGCAACGGCGCCCGCCTGGCAGTGGCAACGGAGCGCCCGACGGCGCTCGATGGCGGCGCCGAGGCGGTGGCGCGCTATGCGCCCGGTGAGGCCGGCGCCTTCCTATCGGCACTCGTCGCGGCACTGCGGGCGGATGCCGGTGATGTTGCCGAGGTGCTGCGCGATGCCGAGCGGATCGTGATCGTCTGGGGCGAGCGGATTGGCCGCGAGGGTGAGGAGGCGTCGCGGGCACTGCTCGAGGTCGCCGCAGCCCTCGGACTCGCCGACAAGGAGGGCTCCGGCCTGCTCGAAGTCCCCGACCTCACCAACGCCCGCGGCCTGCGTGAGGTCGGCTGCTTGCCGGACGCCCGTCCGGGCCTGAGCGAGACGCGCCCCCCCTTTCCTCCTCAGCGGACAAAAACGGAGGGCGTGTGGGAAAGACGACCGAGGAGATCCGCGCTGCGCTGGAGTCCGGCGAGCTGAAGTCCCTGATCCTCTTCGGCGTTGACCCCCTGCGCGACTTCCCGGACACCGCAGCCTGGGAGCGCGCCCTGACGGCAGCCGACCACCTCGTCGTCTTCTCGATGTTCGAGAACGCCACCACTGCCAAGGCCGACGTCGTCCTTCCCCTTGAGACCCACGCAGAGAAAGACGGCACGGTGACGCACCCCGACGGCCGCTTACAGCGAGTGCGGCCGAGTGCATCGCGGCCTGGGGACATCCGGCCGAATTGGGGCGTACTGGCAGAGATGTCTTTGGCCCTCGGTCACGACACGGGCATCGACTCCCAGCCTTCGGCCCTCGCCGCTCTCACCGAAGCGGTCCCGTTCTATGCGGGCATCAACGACGCTGAGATCGCGGGCCGCGGCATCCGCTGGCAGGATCGCCCCGCGGCATCGTCCCTCCCAGCTTCTGACGATGGTCCCTTGCAGGGCGATGTCGGTGCCCCCTCCGAACGTTTTGCGCGGGAGGAGCCGGGCGCCAGCGGCAACAGCTCCCAAACTCCCAATCGACGAGTTGCGAGTGAGGAGGGGGTGCCGGCAGCGCCCCTCACGCTCGGGACGTACCGAGACCTGTGGGCGGGTCCGATTACGGAGCTGAACCCGCCGTTGAGCTTCCTTGAGCCACAGCAGACCGTCGAGATGTCACCAGGAGATGCAGAGCGAGTCGGCCTGAAAGGCGGCGACGAAGTCAATGTCTCCCAGAACGGGACGAGCGTCGTGGCCAGAGTCTCGATCAAGGAACGGGTTCAAGAGGGCGTCTGCTTCCTGATCGAGGCCACCGCTGAAGACAACGCCAATAGGCTGCTGAACGGCGGACCAGTCGAGGTGGAGATACAGAAGGTGGAGAGCTGATGCTGCCGCTGGCCGACACGACGCTGGTCGAAGCGACCTGGATCATGATCGCCAAGTCGCTGATCATCTTCGGCGTCATCTTCGCGATCCTGCCGCTGATGACGGTGATGGAGCGCAAGCTGATCGGCCGTTTCCAGCACCGCTACGGACCCAACCGGGTAGGGCCGTTCGGGATCCTGCAGCCGCTTGCCGACGTCGGCAAGCTGCTCAGCAAGGAGGCCTTCCGGCCGGCCAACGCGATCCCGACCCTGTTCGTGCTCGGCCCGCTGCTGCCGGTGCTCTCCGGCGTCCTGGCGCTGGCGATCATCCCCTGGGGCGACGTGCAGGACGGCGTCGGCCTCTACGGGATCGACGTCCCAATCGGCATCCTCTACTTCTTCGCGGTCGGCTCGATCGCCTTCTACGGGGTGCTGCTGGGCGGCTGGTCCTCGGGCTCCAAGTACAGCCTGCTCGGCGCGATGCGCGGCGCCGCGCAGCTGATCTCCTACGAGGTGGCGATGGGCCTGGCGCTGCTCGGCGCGATCATGATGGGCGGCTCGCTCTCGCTGGTCGACATCGTCCACGCCCAGGGCGAGATGTGGTTCGTCGTGCCGCAGTTCGTCGGCTTCCTGATCTTCATGCTGGCCGGCTTCGCCGAGACCAACCGGACCCCGTTCGACATGCCCGAGGCCGACGCCGAACTCGTGCAGGGCTTCATGACCGAGTACGGCGGCATGCGCTTCGGCAGCTTCCTGCTGGTCGAATACATGGAGATCCTCGTCGTCTCCGGGATCGCCGCCGCGGTCTTCCTGGGCGGCTGGATGGGCCCCGGCCCGAGCTTCCTCGACCCGGTCTGGATGCTGACCAAGATCCTCGGCCTGATCTTCCTCTTCATCTGGGTGCGGGCGACGCTGCCGCGGCTGCGCTACGACCAGCTGATGAGCCTCGGCTGGAAGGTCCTGCTGCCGCTGGCGACGATGAACGTGCTGGTGACCGCGGTGCTGGTGGTGGTGACGTGAGGCACTGGCGACTTTCCCCTCATATAAGACGGGTTTCTCGCCATAGGGAGGTCGGCGATGT
Organism: uncultured Solirubrobacterales bacterium; assembly: GCA_963844395.1. GTDB lineage: Bacteria > Actinomycetota > Thermoleophilia > Solirubrobacterales > 70-9 > VRUE01. The sequence goes on from CAWJNX010000002.1 coordinate 155,625, forward strand.
CTGAATTCCCCTACCTGAAGGACCAGGACGTGGTCGAGGTCCAGCGGGGGCCGGACCCCGGCGGGCTCGGCGGCGCCTACCGGGCCTTCGGCGAGACGCTGCGTGGGCTGAAGACGACGATGGCGCGGCTAATCGAGGGGCCGCTGACGATCGAGTACCCCGAGGAGAAGACGCCGGTCTACCCCCGCTTCCGCGGCCGCCACAAACTGCACAAGTTCGAGGACAGCGACCTGGAGAAGTGCGTCGGCTGCTCGCTCTGCGCCGCGGCCTGCCCGGCCGACTGCATCCGCGTGGTCGCGGCCGAGAATATCCCCGGCCAGCGGGTCTCGGCCGGCGAGCGCTACGCGGCGGTCTACGAGATCAACCTCTCGCGCTGCATCTTCTGCGGCTACTGCGAGATCGCCTGCCCCTTCGACGCGATCACGATGGGCCACGACTACGAGATGGCCGACTACGACCGCGACGACCTGATCTTTACCAAGGAGATGCTGCTCGCCGAGCCGATCGAGCGGACGCCGCTGAGGAGCGAGGGCGAATGAGCCCCGCGCTACTCCGGATCCGGCCGGACCAGCACCGTGTCGGCAACCGGGATTACCTCGTCCACCGGCAAGTCGGCCCGGTTGGCGTGTTCGCGAATCGCCTCGGGGCTGGTCGCCTGGTAGACGCAGACCGTTCCGACCGTCCCTCCGCCCTCCTCGAGGACGTAGCTGCGAATCCAACGGATGTCATCCGACATCTCCTCGTCTCCGATCTGCCTGGAGCGCTCGGCGGCCTCCTCGAGATCCCCGCCGGATTTCCAGCCGCTGCGTCGCAGAATCACGTAGGTGTCCACAGTGCCTCCATTTCGGGTGGGACGGTGAAGTGCACGGTCATACAACCATGCTGCTCCGGGGCGGTCAACAAGAAGAGGCGTGGGTGGGACCGTCGAGGTCAAGCGGGGAGGCGGAGAAGCTAGTGGAGGAGGTGCTGTTCTTCGCCGGCGCCCTCGGCGCCCTCGGCGGCGCGGTCGGTGTGATCGCGATGCGCAACCCGCTCTACAGCGTGCTGGCGCTGATCGTCCACCTCTTCTCGCTCGCGGTCCTCTTCCTGCTGCTCAGCTCGGCCTTCCTCGCCGCCGCACAGGTGGTCGTCTACGCGGGGGCGGTGATGGTCCTCTACGTCTTCGTCGTCGCCTACGTCGGCGGCGATCACGAGTCGGCCTGGGAGCCGATCCCCGGCCAGCGCCTCTTGGCGCCGCTGCTCGGCATCGCCCTCTTCGTCGAGCTGGCGATCGCCGTCCTCGGCTCCTCGCTCCTCGCCTTGGGCACCGACGGTCCCGACGTCCGCCCCGGCTTCGGCGACCCGGCTGGGATCGGATACTTGCTTCTAGAACGATTCCTGGTTGCGTTCGAGGCTTCGTCCATCCTGCTGCTGCTTGCCGCGGTGGGGGCCGTTGTGCTGGCTAGCCGCAAACGGACGGAGGGCACCTCCTCAGAACACTCTGCGAAGCGTTCGGAGGAGGTGCCCTCCGTCCGATGACGATTGAGTGGTACATAGTTCTCTCCTCACTGCTGTTTGCAGTAGGCGCAATGGGGATCCTGATCCGCCGCAGCCCGGTCGTGATCCTGCTCTGCCTGGAGCTGATGCTGAACGCCGGCAACCTCGCCCTGATCGCCTTTAGCCGCATGGTCGGCAACCAGGAGGGTCAGGTCTTCGCCTTGATCGTGATGGTCGTCGCCGCCTGTGAGGTCGTCGTCGGCCTCGGTCTGATCGTCGCCATCTTCCGCCGCCGGCTGCCGCTCGACGTCGATGAGCTGCGGGAGCTGCGCGGGTGAGCGCCGGGAGAACAACGTGAGCGCGGGGATTACAACGTGAGCGCTTCATCCTGGGCCTGGCTGGTCCTGCTCTTCCCGCTGCTCGGCTCGCTCGTCACCGCGCTCGGCTTCCGGGCGCTGCCGGCGCGCGCCGCCGGCGCGATCGGCACGCTGGCAATCGCCCTCTCATTCGCCTGCGGCATCGCGGCGTTGGTCAGCCTGCTCGGCGACGAGCCCGAGGCGCGCCACCACGCCTCCTCGCTCTGGGACTACGCGAAGGCGGGTGGGCTCGACATCCAGCTCGGCATCCTGGTCGACCCGCTCTCGGTCTTCATGGTCCTCGTCGTGACTGGGGTCTCGACCCTGATCCACCTCTACTCGTTCGGTTACATGCGCTCCGACGCCGGCTACCACCGCTTCTTCAGCTACCTCAACTTCTTCGTCTTCTCGATGCTGCTGCTGGTCCTGGCCGGCAACTTCGTCCTGCTGACGGTTGGCTGGGCCTTCGTCGGCTTCGCCTCCTATGCCCTGATCAGCTTCTGGTACCGGCGCGGGACGGCGACCGGCGCCGGGATGAAGGCCTTCATCATCAACGTGGTCGGCGACATCGGCCTCGTCCTCGCCGCCTTCCTGATCTTCCGCGAGCTGGGGACCTTCGACTTCGAGGCGGTCTTCACGGCGGCACCGGATGCGTTCACCACGAACGAGTGGACGGTGACGGCGATCTGCCTGCTGCTCCTGGTCGGCGCCTTCGCCAAGTCGGCGCAGATCCCCTTCCACACCTGGCTCGCCGACGCGATGGAGGGGCCGACCCCGGTCTCGGCCCTGATCCACGCGGCGACGATGGTGACCGCCGGCGTCTACCTAATCGCCCGCACCCACACCCTCTTCGTCCTTGCCCCGACCGCGGCCGACATCGCCGCCTTCGTCGGCCTGGCGACGCTACTGATCGCCGGCTCCATCGCCCTTGTGATGACCGACCTGAAGCGGGCGATCGCCTACTCGACGATGAGCCAGATCGGCTACATGGTGGTCGGCGTCTCGATCGGCGCCTACAGCGCCGGCCTCTTCCACTTCATGACCCACTCCTTCTTCAAGGCGCTGCTCTTCATGGCGGCCGGCTCGATCATCGCGGCGATGGCCAATCGCCAGGACATCGACGCGATGAGCGGCTTCGGCCGGGCGATGCGCTTCACCTCGGCGATGCTGCTGATCGGCGGTCTGGCGCTGGCCGCCTTCCCCGGCACCTCGGGCTTCTTCTCCAAGGACGAGATCCTCGCCTTCGCCGAGGCGCGCGGCGGCATGTACCTGATCTTCGTCGTGCTCGGCTACGCCGGGGCGCTGTTGACCGCCGTCTACACCTTCCGCCTCGTCTTCCGGATCCTGCCGGGCGTGCCTTGCCGGGAGGCGCAGGAGCTGATCGACACCGGGCACGTCGCCCACGGCGAACCGGTCAATCCGGTGACCGGCGAGCCCGAGGACACCGAGGTCGGCTTCCCCGGTTCCGAGCACCACATCGCCGAGCAGTCGTGGTCGATGAAGCTGGCGATGGGCGTGCTTGGGTTCCTAGCCCTGGTCGGTGGCCTGGTCCAGGTACCGGGCGTCGACGACATGATCGGGGCCTTCCTCGAGCCGGTCTTCGCCGACTCGCCACTGACCGAGGTCCACCCGACGGTCGGGGCCGAGTGGGTCGGCCTCGGCATCGGCGGCGCGATCTCGATCCTCGGCATCGCCCTCGCCTACTTCCTCTACGTCGCCCAGCCGGCGACCCCCTCGATCCTGATCCGGCGCCTGCGCCCGGTCCACACCCTGCTCGTCAACAAGTGGTACTTCGACGAGCTGATCGACGTCCTGATCGTGCGGCCGGCGCTTGCCATAGGCCGCTTCGCCAACCGCACCTTCGAGCGGCTCGTCGTCGACGGTCTGGTCAGCGGCACGGCGGAGACGGTGCGCGGCGCCGGCGGCATCGTCCGCATCGTGCAGAGCGGCTTCGTGCGCAGCTACGCGCTGCTCCTGATCGCCGGCTTCGCCGGGCTTGCCCTCTACTTCCTCCTCGCCAGCTCATGAGCAACTCCTTGCTCTGGACCCCGCTCGTCTTCGGTCTCCTCGGCCTCTTCCTGCCGCAGCGGCTGGCTGGCTGGTGGGCGACGCTGGGGACGGCCGTGACCCTGGGGCTGGCCGTCGCCCTGCTTGCCGGCTTCGACTCCGGCGTAGCCGAGCTGCAGAACACGGTTGACGTCAATTGGATCCCCGGCCTCGGCGTCGACTACAGCCTTGGTGTCAACGGTCTCAACGTCTTCCTACTGCTCCTGACCGCGCTGCTCTGGCTCGGTGGAACGGCCTTTGCCGCCTTCCGCGAGCAGGACCGCCCCCACCTCTTCTTCCTGATGATGCTGCTCGCCGAGACCGCGACCCTGGGCGCCTTCCTCGCCCAGGACCTGCTCCTCTTCGTCCTCTTCTTCGACCTGATGCTGGTCCCCTTCTACTTCCTCTTCGGGGCCTGGGGGACGGATCGGCCGGACGGCGTGACGGCCTCGGCGGCGACGCTGAAGATGATCGTCTACACGTTGGTCGGCTCGCTGCTAATGCTGGTCGGGGCGATTGCCACGGGGATCATCGCCGCCGACGGCGGTGACATCACCTTCTCGATCGCCGAGCTGGCCCGCGAGCCGCTCGGCGAGGGCAGCCAGCGCTGGATCTTCTGGTTCTTCGCCGTCGCCTTCCTGGTCAAGATGCCGGCCTTCCTGCTGCACGGATGGCTGGCTGACGCCTACCGGGCGGCGCCGCTGCCGGTGCTCGCGGTCTTCTCCGGGGTGCTGGCCAAGGTCGGCGCCTACGGCTTCCTGCGCGTCGTCCTGCCGCTCTTCCCCGACGCGACGGTCGAGTTCCAGGAGGTCGTGCTGGCGATCGCCGTGGCCTCGATCCTCTACGGCTCGGTGATGGCCTTTACCCAGACCAACGTGCGGCTGGTCGCCGGCTACTCCTCGGTGGCGCAACTCGGCTTCATCACCGCCGGGATCTTCGCCCTGCGCGCCGACGGGGCAGACGGAGCGCTCCTGCAGATGATCAACCACGGCCTCGTCGTCGCGCCACTGTTCATCATCGTCGCCGTGCTGGCCGAGCGCTCGGGCAGCGAGGACCTGCGCGAGATGGGCGGCATGGCGATGCGTGCCCCGGTGTTGGCGGCGCTCTTCCTGATCATTACCCTGGCCACCCTGGCGATGCCCGGCTCGGCCAACTTCGTCGGCGAGTTCTTCATCCTCAACGGCCTCTTCCAGGCGAAGGTTGCCTTTGCCGTCGTCGCGATCATCGGAGTCGCCCTCTCCGCCTACTACGCGCTGCGCCTCTACCAGCGCACGATGCACAACCGCATGCCGGCGGAGATCGAGTCGCGCGAGATCGGCTGGCGCGACGGCGTCGTGCTCGTGCCGCTGGTCGCCTGCATCGTCGGGTTGGCGTTGTATCCGCAGCTGGTGTTGAAGCGGACCGACATGTCAGTGAACCGCATCGTGGCCGCGACTTGCGCAGCCCAACCAGTTGCCGATTCCGTGGCAGAGCTAGAAGAAGCGATGAGATCCGGGAGCCCTCCTTGCATGTCCCCCGCGCTCGCCCAGCGCCTGCTGTCCCCCGCCCCATGACCTTTCACGCTCCCGACATCGACTACGCCGGGCTCTCGCCGGTCATCGCGCTCACCGCGAGCCTCTGCGTCGTCCTGATGACCGCGGTTTCCTGGCGCCTGCGACGCGCCGCCCCGCCCCTGACCCTGATCGCCCTGGCGACCACCGCCGGGCTGCTGATCTGGCAGTGGGGCGAGCCGGCCGATCTCGTTTCCGGCGCGCTGCGCATCGACGACCTCTCGATCGCGATCTCGCTGGTCGTCCTGCTGATGGCCGGCGCCTGCGTCTCGCTTTCGATCCGGGAGCCTGCCGTCGAGCAAGTCGGCTCCGGCGAGTACCACGCGCTGCTGCTCGGCTCGGTGCTGGGGATGGTCCTGTTGGCGCAGGCGCAGAACCTGGTCAGCTTCTTCGTCGCGATCGAGACCCTCTCGATCCCCCTCTACATCCTCTGCGCCGGCGACCTGCGGCGTGAGCGCTCGCTCGAGTCGGGGCTGAAGTACCTGATCGTCGGCTCGCTCGGCTCGGCGACGCTGCTCTACGGGATGGCCTTCCTCTACGGCGGCTCGGGCTCGACCGACTTCGCCCGGATCGCGGCGGGGATAGCCGGCGAGGGCCTGATCGGCGACCCGCTCGTCCTGATCGGGATTGCCCTGGTCGCCGTCGGGCTCGCTTTCAAGACCTCGATCGCTCCATTCCACCAGTGGACCCCCGACGTCTACGAGGGCGCGCCGACCCCGATCACGGCCTTCATGGCGGTGGCGACCAAGGCCGCCGCCTTCGCCGTCTTCGTCCGCTTCTTCGACCTCGCCCTGGCGCCGCAGGTGGACGAGTGGCAACCCGCCCTGGCGGTGCTCGCGGCGACGACGATCGTGATCGGCAACGTCGGCGCGCTCGGCCAGGACTCGCTGAAGCGGCTGCTCGGTTACTCGGGCGTCGCCCAGGCCGGCTACATCCTCGGCGGCCTCGTCGTCGCCAGCGAGGCGGGTGTCAGCGCCCTGGTCTTCTACCTCGTCGGCTACGCCTTCATGAACCTGGCCGCCTTCGCCGTCATAGTCGCCCGCGAGCGTGAGACCGCCTTCGGCGACGACATCCGCGCCGTGCGGGGTCTGGGGCAGGAGCGGCCGCTGCTCGCCTGGCCGCTAACGATCTCGATGCTCGCCCTCGCCGGCCTGCCGGCGACCGTCGGCTTTATCGGCAAGCTCTACCTGATCGAGGCGCTGGTCGAGGGCGACTACACCTGGCTCGCCGTCTTCATCGCGGTGGGAACGATGATCTCGCTTGCCTATTACCTGCGGATCGTGGCAGCGATGTGGATGCGGCCCGGGCCCGCAGAAGCTATCGCCACCCCCGCAATCGCGGGAGCGTCGCCTGAGGCCGACCCGATCGATCCAGGCGCCGGGCGCCGCACTTATCTCACCATTCCGGCACTCTTGGCTGCAGCAGCAACGGTCTTCTTCGGCGTGATCCCGCAACCCCTGGTCGAGTTCGCCGAACAGGCCGGCTCAGCGCTGTTCTGATCTGGCCGCAGCGGGTCCTCGCGGCGGGTGGCGCGGATTTGGGGGACCACCCGAGGAAGCTTTAGCTACCGCAGGGTGGTGGTTCCAAATCCGTGACAGGACCCGCCGCGCCGGGTGGTTAGGACAGGCCGCTAGCTGAAAGGGTGCGCCGGGAATGGGCGTCCTGCTGATCATTGCCGCAATCGTTGCCTCCGTCTCAATCGGCGTGTTCGCCGAGCGACGTCGGCCGCTGGCGGCCGGGCTGGCGGCGCGGCGCTCGCTGATGCTGATGCTCTACGTGCTGATCCCGCCGCTGATCTTCGTCAATCTGGCCGCGAGCGAGATCGACATCGAACACGGGGTCGGCCTGCTGCTCGGCCTGGTGGCGATCTCGCTGGCGGCGCTGCTCACCTGGTTGCTCGCGAGCCGCTTCCTGGGGCTGCCGCGGCACGGCACCGGCGCCGTCATATCGGCCGTGCTCTGCATGAACACCGGCTACCTCGGCTACCCGCTGACCGTGGCGTTGCTGGGGCGCGACGAGCTCTCGACCGCGGTGCTCTACGACGTCATGGTCAGCGGCCCATCGCTGCTGCTCGGGGCCTTCGCGGTCGGCGCCGCCTTCGGCACCAAGGCCGGAGAAGGGGCCCGTGAGCGGGTCCGAGCCTTCTTCACCCGCAATCCGCCGCTCTACGCCGCGATCGCCGGCCTGCTCGCGCCGGAGGCGCTTGCCCCGGACATCGCCGTCGATCTCTCCCAAGCGCTGATCGTCGCGATCCTGCCGATCGGTTTCTTCGCGGTCGGTGCCACCCTGGCCGAGAACGCGGAGCACGGCCGACTGCCGATGCCGCCACCGATGACCCGCCCGGTCGCGCTCGCCCTGGTCATCCGGTTGTCTGTCGCGCCGCTGCTGCTGATCGCCCTCGCGGCACCCTTGATCGACCTTCCCGCCCCTTATCTCCTGCTCGCCGCGATGCCGACCGGCCTCAACTCGATGGTCGTCGCCCACGCCTACGGCCTCGACATGGAGATCACCGCCGAGGCGGTTGTCTGGTCGACCGGGATCGTGGTCCTCGCGGCACTCGGCTCTCTGCTGCTCTAGGTAAAGCCCGGCGATCGGGAATATCCTGGTGCCGATGACCGAGTTCCCGACCGTGCGGGTGGCGGCGATCCAGGCGACGCCGCGGATCCTCGATGCCGAGGGCACGATCGAGAAGGCCGTCGCCCTGCTGCGCGAGGCAGCCGCGCAGGGGGCTCAGCTCGCGGTCTTCCCGGAGGCCTTCGTCTCGCTTTACCCATCGGGCGCCTGGGCGGCGGGGGCGGCTTCGTTCTCGGGGTGGGACGAGCTCTGGGAGCGGCTCTGGGCGAGCTCGATGGAGATCCCGGGGCCGCTGGTCGCGCGCCTGACGGAGGTCTGCACGGAGCTCGACGTGCACTGCGCGATCGGTGTCAACGAGCGCGAGCTGGAGCGGCCGGGATCGCTCTACAACACGCTGCTGGTGATCGGGCCGGAGGGAATCGTGTCCCGGCACCGCAAGCTGATGCCGACCCAACACGAGCGGGTGTTTCACGGCGTGGGCGGTGGCGACGACCTCGATGTCGCGGAGACCGAGCTGGGACGGATCGGCGGCCTGATCTGCTGGGAGAACCGGATGCCGCTGGCCCGTTACGAGCTCTACAGGCAGGGGCCGCAGATCTGGCTCGCGCCGACCGCCGACGACAGCGAAGGCTGGTTGGCGAGCATGCGCCACATCGCGATCGAGTCGGGCGCCTTTGTCGTCTCGGTGCCGCAGTACATACCGGCGACGGCCTTTCCGTCGGACTTCCCCGCGCCGCTGCCCGAGGGCAAGGAGGTGTTCGGCAACGGCGGTGCCGCGATCGTCGAGCCGGCGGCCGGCGAGGTGATCGCCGGTCCGCTCTACGGCGAGGAGGGAATCGTCCTTGCCGACTGCGACCTGCGGGTCGGCCTGCGCGCCAAGCGCGTCTTCGACGCCGCTGGCCACTACAGCCGCCACGACCTCCTGGCGCCGCTTGCCGGCGACGACTGATGCTGCACCACGTCTCGATCGAGGTCGACCCCGAGCATGCCGAGGCATGCGCGGCCTGCTGGCAGCTGCTCGGCTTCGAGCCTGTCGCGGCGCCCGATGCGCTGGGCGAACACGTCATCTGGCTCGAACGCGCCGGCACCCAAATTCATTTGATCCAGACCGAGGCCGCCACCGTCCCACTGCTCGGCCATCCAGCCGTCGCGGTCGAGGACTTCGAGGCGACCTTCGCCGCGCTCGAGGCGGCGGGCCACGAGCCGGAGCGCCACCGCGAGCTGTGGGGCGAGCCCCGCGCCTTCGTCACCATGCCGGGCGGCCAGAAGGTCGAGTTCATGGCCGCGCCTCCGGGGTAAATTCGGAAGGAGCGGCACCGAAACGAGGCCCGTTCCGTCCTCCGCAGTTGGGAGATTGCAAAAGCCGATGGCATTCGATGCAAAAGTCCTCACCGACTCTCGATCGCCTGCCGGCTACCGCCTGACGACGCTGGAGGCGACCTTCCCGCGCTTCGTCCTCGCCGAGTTCAACACGCACCGCGTCTTCTCCCGAAATTCGGCAAGCTCACGCGCGATCCCGATCGCCAAGCAGCTGCGCCGGGTGCTCGAGGATCCCTACGTGCCGATCGAGTTTGGCTCCAACCAGCCCGGCATGCAGGCTGGGCCCGCCCTCGCCGGAGAGAAGAAGGAAGCCGCGGAGCGTGAGTGGCTGCAGGCTCGCGACGACGCGGTGCGCCGAGTGCTCGGGCTGGTGACCGATCCCGGCGTCATCTCCACGGGCGAAATGACCTGCTGGAGATCCTGAGGAGGGTCGACGAGGCGATCCGGGATCGCGCCCAACCCGCCGAGTGGCTGAACGTGCACAAGCAGGTCGCCAACCGGCTGCTGGAGCCGTTCATGTGGCACACCGTGATCGTCACCGCGACCGAGTGGGACAACTTCTGGAACCTGCGCTGCCATGCCGATGCGCAGCCAGAGATCCGGCTCGTGGCCGAGAAGATGCGCGCCGCCGTGGACGGCTCAGATCCTGCCGAGCTCGACTGGGACGAATGGCACCTTCCGCTCGTGCGGCCGGAGGACCGGGAAGAGGCGGCGTCGGTAGAGGACCTGATCAAGGTCTCGGTCGGACGCTGCGCGAGGGTCAGCTACTTGACGCACGCGGGCAGGCGCGATCTGCAAGCCGACATCGATCTGTACCAGCGACTGCTTGAAAGCGGTCACATGTCACCGCTGGAGCACCCTGCGCAGCCGCTGACTGAGGCCGAGCTAAAAGAGAGCGAGTGGAGCGGCAACTTCCGGGGATGGCGCCCCTTCCGCAAGCTCGTTCGTGGCGAGGAAAACCCGCTGGGACCTACGGTGCCAGCAAGGGAGCCAGTCGGGGCAGGGGCTGCGCTTAACTTTTTTTGAAGCTCGCTGCTGGCCGTCCGAGGGGGCTGGCGCAAAAAAAGTACAAGACGCTCCGCCCCTACCCCGACTGGCTCTTCTCAGCTGGATCCGCCGGTTCCTCGGACGAGGATGAAAGATCGGTTGCGGCTTTCTCTCCAGGAGTGGGCCAGGGCTCTGCTTCTCCGCTTTGCCAAGCCGGTGGGCGGCCTTTTGGTACCCAGCCCATTACCAGGAGGGCGAAGTAGAGGAACCAGATCAGCGTGAACTGAACGAAGAGGAGGAGCGCGGCGGCGCCCATGGCCATGCCGAGCGATCCCCAGAAGCGGCTGAGAAGCCCGACCCGCATCGCCCAGAGGCAGCTGTAGAAGAGCGCGAAGGCCAGCCCGAGACGTCCGCCGAGTCCGAAGCCGGTGGCCATCGCCCGGGTCGGCGCGTCGCTTATCGCCTCTTCGGCCTGGTCATCCGCGACCTTCGTCTCCGCGCAGCGCTGCAGCGCTCCAGAGTCTTTGCCATTGCCGAATTCGTCTCGAAAGGCTGCTTCGTCGTCGCGCAGTTCGTCTTTGCAATCGCCGGTCGCGCTCGCACGGCTGAGGTCGCTGGTCGCCTTGCCGGCGACGAACTCCGAGGCGGCGTCGGTCGTCGCGACCGTGGTCAGGATCGCTGCCACCGAGAGAAACAAAGGCGCTGCGATGACGAGACCGATGAGCTGACCGCGCACCTGGCTGCTGCGGGCCTGCGCGGCTCGAAACAGGTAGAGGAGCGGCGCGACCAGGAACAGGAAGGCGACGGCCTGCATCACGCCGGAGGCGGTTACAGCGGAGCTGTGCTCGTGCACCGCCCGCAGGACCTCGCTGTCTCCGTCGCCGCTGACCGAGCGGACGATGACGGTCGAGGCGACCAGGAGGCCGATCGCGATCAAGGTGGCGAGGGCCACCGGTAGCGACCAGCGGGCCTCGCGATCCAGCACCTCCTGCCGGCCTGGGGGCAAGCGTCAGCCTCGCTCGTGGAAGTAGAACTGCGGCAGGGCGCCCTCGATGACCTCCGCGGTCATCTTCTGCGCCACCTCGAGGTTGCCGGTGCGGACCGCGATGTCGTCTAGCGTGACGATGCCGGCGAGGCTACCGCCCTCGACTACCGGCAGTCGCCTCACCCGGTGCTGGACCATCAGCGCAGCCGCCTCGTCGAGGCTCATCTCGGGCTCGCCGCAGATCAGCGGCCGCGAGGCATACTCGCCGACCGGCGCCTCCGGAGCGACCTGCTCGGCGAAGACCCGGACCGCGAGGTCGCGGTCGGTGACCATCGCAACCGGTGAGCCGGCGGGATCGACGATGACGACCGAGCCGACGCGGCTGTCGCGCATCTGGCGGGCGACTGAGATCGCGCTCGCCTCGGGGCCGGTGGTGACAACGCCCGCGGTCATGATCTCGCTGAGGACCACGCCGCGTACGCTACCGGCGATGGCTCGAGCGCAGCACACCCCGGTCGTCCCGCTCGAGGCGGGCGCCGGCCCCGACAATCCTCCCTGCCCCGCCTGCGGCGAGCCGCTGTTCGGCTGGATCGACGCCAGCCCAGGTCTTGCCGGCGCGGTCCGTCGCTGCGAGAGCTGTGGGCTGGCCGTGGTCGGCGAGCCGGCGGGTGCCGAGGAGGCATTGCGCGAGTTGGACCGGCTCGGCGATGGCGAAAGGATCGCGATCGCAAACCGGGGTGGCTTCTCCGCCTGGATCGGCAACGCCGGCTGGGCCGGGCTGGAGCCCGGCGCGCGCTGCCTGTTCACGGTTGAGGCGGTGCGGCGCCTGGTCGCCGTTCGCGACCAGGTCGTCAAGCGCGCCCGCTGGGCCCCCGGCGCGGGGATTGTCGCGATGTGGCAGACGATCCTCAACGGCTTCACCTTCGGCCGCAACGTCGCCCTCGGGGCTCTCGGCCGCGATGCCGGCGTGCCCGCCGAGCAGCCCTGGCAGCGCCGTCTCGACGCGCTGATCAGCGTCGTCATCGCCGTGCCGGCGCTGCTGGTGGCAGTTCCGCTGGAGCTGGGTGCGGCGGCGCTGGGAAAGGGAAGCGCGTTCACCGTGGAGACCGAGCTCCTCTAGGAGTCGCATGGGAACCATCGACGAACTACTGGCCAACAACCGGGCATTTGCCGAATCGCTCCCGGTCAAGCACCTCGACGTCCGCCCCAGACAGGAGACTGGCGATCGTCACCTGCATGGACTCCCGGCTCGACGTCTTCGCGGCACTCGGGCTCGGCCATGGCGAGGCGCACGTGCTGCGCAACGCCGGCGGGGTGATCACCGACGACGTAATCCGCTCGCTGGCGATCTCGCAGCGGTGCCTCGGGACGTGCAGGGTGATGCTGATCCACCACGATGACTGCGGCATGCAGAAGCTCACCGACGACAGCTTCCGCGAGGAGCTCTGGCGCGACACCGGCCTCTCACCCTCCTTCGCGATCGAGTCGTTCCGCGACGTCGACGTGGACGTCAGGCAGTCGATCCTGCGCGTGCGTCGCTCGGCCTTCCTCCGCTACCGCGATCACGAGGACGTGCGCGGCTTCGTCTACGAGGTCGGCACGCACCGGCTGCGCGAGGTCAAGCTCACCGAGCGCGAGGAAAGGCTGGCGGAAGCCGGTCCTTAAAGGGGAGCAACCCCCGCCGAGGTATCTAGGAAAGCCCTTCGCGGGCCTCGCGGACCAGCGTCACAGCCTCCGGGAAGAGGACACGGATTGCGTCGCGGACCTGCATCGCCTGCTCGTCGCTCGTGCCGGAGAGCTCCAGGCGCTCGACCGAGGCGACGGTCAGCTCGACCGCGAGCCGGATCGCGTTGTCGGCCCAGGCGACGCGCTGCGAAGACTGCATCTGCTCGGCCAGCTCCTCCATCCGCTCGCGGAACTCGTCGGGGTCGCCGAACAGGTTGAAGGCTCCACCCTCCACTCTCGACATGTAAGCAGGTCGCGAGCAAGGCGGTACAGAGTCTTTGCATTTGACGCGCCACGCGTGCGCCGCGAACTCCTAGCGTCGCTGCCATGGGACTCCACTGGTGGGAGTATTGGCGGCGATGCGCACCTGCCTGGCGGGACCAGGACGGCGCCGCGGCGGTCGAGCAGGCGGGCCTGGCGGCGCTGATCGCGTTATTGCTGCTCGTCGCGATCTCAGCAATCGCCGCGGAGGGAGAGATCGAGGCCGGCCGCGATCTGGCCGGGACGATCTCGCGCCGGATCGCCTGCGCACCGCGCCTGCCGGGCCCCTGCCGCCGCCATCCGCTCATTCCCGCCTACGGCTGGCCGCTGGCGCGCCTCGTCCGGGCGCTTGCCCCCGCCCCGCTGGCGCGTCCCGGCCCCTCCGGCCTGCCGCTGGTCCCGGTCGACTTCCGTCGCTGCCGGCGCGAGAGCTGCGCCGTGCCGCGACCCGGACCCGCGGGCTTCCATCTGACCGCGTCGTCACGCCGCACAACCGCCTTCACGCAGGTCGTCGACCGTCGCCGCTCGCTCGGCTGGGTCGAGCTGACCTACTGGCTCTATCGGCCCGGCCTGGGCTGGGAACGCCTCGTCCGCCGCGCCGGTCCCGCCCAGGTCGAGGCGGCAAGCGGCGTCCGCGTCCTGCTCCGAGACGACCCGGCCCTCGTCCCGCTCGAGACCCTGCCCGGCCGCGACCACTACGAGTTCCCGGCTAGCGAGCGGCCGCCGTGGCAGTGGCAGATCCCTGGCCGTTATCCCGGTTGGTCGAGCTGACCACTCCCAAGCGCTCGGGCTCGATGCTCAGCGCGTCGTGGCCGCTGGGGCCCGGGCCTCGTCAGAGGATTCGTCTCGGTCCTCTTCCGCCTGCCTGATCAGGCCGCGCCAGTCGGTCGTTTTGAAGACGAGCAAGGTCGCAGCGAAGCCAAGCACGACCGACCAGGCCGCCATCGCGATCTGCGTGCCGACCGAGAAGGAGAGCACCGCGGCGCGCGAAGGCCCCTGCAGGGTCGCGACGAGGAGCGCCTGCTGGGCGCCGGCGCCGCCCGGCGTGAAGGGGATGACGTTGGCGATCGCCTGCACGCTCATCACCAGCAGCACCTTGCCGACCGAGCCGCCGATCCCGAACGCCTCGAGCAGGAACCAGAAGGCGGCGAAGCGGCAAAGCCAGCCCGCACCCTGCCAGGCCGCAACCTCGCGCAGGTAGCGGCGCGGCGTTCTGAGGATGGCGACACCCTGTTTGACCCGATCCCAGAAGGCACGCACCCGGTGCGCATGGACGAAGACGGCGACGGTAATCCCAAGCAGCAGGCTGCCGACGACGATCGCGAAGACCTGGGGATGTTCGGCCCAGAAGGAGAGCTCGAAGGCGGGCAGGTTGGGCAGGCGCGGCGGCTCCGGCAGCAACCCCTGGGTGATCGCGTAGAGGAGGACCAGCACCCCGACGGTGGTGTCGAAGACGGTCTGGACGAGGAAGGAGGAGGTGACCGTCGGATAGGTGGAGCCGGGGACCTGCCGCTTGACCAGGAAGACCTTGGTGACGTCGCCCGCCCGCGCCGGCAGGATCGCGTTGACCCCCGCCCCCACGAGGTAGGCGCCGCCGAGACGCAGAAAGGAGATCGGGACGCCCGGGTAGGCGGCCCGCAGGACGTTGCGCCAGGCCCAGGCGCGGGCCAGCTGCATGGCAGCGAGGAAGAGGAGTGCGACGGCGAAAGCCGTCCACTCGATCTGCGAAAGGTTGGCGAAGAACTCGGCCGCGGCGCGGCCGAATGCCTTGAAGCTGGAGGCGAAGTCGGCGTAGAGCATCGCAGTTACACTAGCCCGCTCGTGTCAGAGCCTGAGACGACCACGACCGTCCCTGCGGCCCGCCCGGATCCCGCCGATGAGGCGATGTGCGCCCGCGCCCGCGAGCGCTATACGGGCGACCGCCGCAGCCGCTTCCGCCGCCGCCGCAAGCGCCATGCAGCGCTGCCGAACCTGATCATCATCGGCGGCCTCAAGTGCGGCACGACGAGCATCCATCACTACCTCGGCCTCCACCCCGAGATCCAGATGTCGAAGCCGAAGGAGCTGAACTTCTTCGTCGAGGAGCTCAACTGGGACCTCGGCCTGAACTGGTACGCGAGCCGCTTCGACAGCCGCTTCGCGGTGCGCGGAGAGTCCTCGCCCCACTACACCAACCTGCCCCGCTTCGAGGGCGTGCCGGAGCGGATCCGCGAGCACTGCCCCGACGCCCGTCTGATCTACATGGTGCGGGACCCGATCAAGCGCATCCTCTCGCACTGGGTGCACGCGACCGGCGCCGGTTACGAGACCCGTGAGCTGGTCCCGACGTTGTCCGATCCCGACACCTCCTACATGCACCGCTCGATGTACTGGATGCAGCTGCAGCCCTACCTGGAGCTGTTCGACCGCTCGCAGATCGAGGTGATCGCCCAGGAGGAGCTGCAGAGCGAACGCGAAGAGACGATGCGCAAGGCCTTCCGCTTCGCCGGCGTCGACGAGAGCTTCACCTCAGAGCAGTTCGATCGCGAGTGGGAGAAGTCGAGCGCCAAGCAGGGCGACAAATACCAGGTGATGGAGAAGCTGGTGAAACTGCCCGGGCTGCGTTCCTTCGACCGCAATTTCGACCGCCTGCCGGAGTCGATGCGCTGGCTGGTAGAGAAGGTCGTCCACGACCCGGAGAAGCCACCGGCGCCGAAGCCGAAGCTCCCCGACGACCTCTTCGAGACCGTCCGCGGCCGCTTCGGTTCCGACGTCGCCGCGCTGCAGGACTTCGCCGGCCGCAAGTTCGCCGGTTGGCACGAGTACTCCTCATAGCTCGCCGCTGATCCACGCTTTAGGGTGGCGTTTCCGATGGCGCGAGCGATCGTTTATATAGATGGCTTCAATCTCTATTACGGCTGCCTGAAGGCGGAGGCGGCACTGCGATGGCTGAATTTGGCGGAGTTCGCCAACAAGATGCTGCCGAGAGATCAGGTGACAGAGATCAAGTACTTCACTGCCATGGTCGATCAGCGCGCAGACAATCCAGGCGGCCGGGAGCGGCAAGAGATCTACATCCGGGCGCTAAAGACAATTCCCAACCTTCGGGTCTTCCATGGCCGGTTCCTGACAACGGAGATCTGGGCACGGCGCGTCCATCCCCCTAAGGTCGGAAAGAAAAAGATCAAGGTCTTCAAGACCGAGGAGAAGGGTTCAGACGTAAACATCGCGTCAGAGTTGCTGATCGACGGCTTTCGAGGGCACTACGAGCTGGCCGTTGTCGTCTCGAACGACGGTGACCTCAAACATCCCGTCGAGTACGTCCGCCATGAGCTCGGATTGCCTGTTGGTGTCCTCAATCCCCGCCAATACCGAAGCAGGGCGCTTTCGCCCAGCAACCTTCCAAAAGGCTCCTTCTATAAGCCGATCCGTCGAGGAGTTTTGAAATCGAGTCAGTTCCCAGAAGCCCTGCGCGACGCTCAAGGGGAATTTCGGAGACCTTCCACTTGGAGTTCCCCTAAAACGCGCTAGGGCCGCCCCTCGGCGGCCCCGCATCCCCGCTTTCGCGGGGGGGATATGCGGGGAAGCATAGCTATGCCTGTGGCGAAAGGTCAAGTTGCTGGCCTACGCGCTGCCAGTAGGCTCGCGCTGGTGAGGCGCCTCCTCCCCGATCCCGGGCCGGTCACGATCGAGCAGCAGCTCGACTTCTATCGACCGTGGGAGCAGTCGCACGGGGAGCGGCCTTTCGTGGCGATGAACTTCGTCGTCACCGTCGACGGGCGGGCGACGATCGCGGGGCGCTCGGGACCGATCGGTTCGGCGACCGACACCGCGATGCTGGCCGGGCTGCGGACCCGCTTCGACGCGGTGATGATCGGCGCCGGCACGATGCGGGTGGAGCGCTACGGACGCCCGATCGCGAAGCAGGAGAAACGCGAACGGCGCGAGCAGATCGGCCTTCCGCAAGACCCGCTGATGGTGGTCGTCAGTGGCCGTCTCGACCTGCCCTGGGACGCCTCGCTCTTCACCGAGGGGGAGGGTCGCGTGCTCGTCTTCACCGCCTCGGAGGCGGAGCCGCCGGAGACGGCGACCCCGCTGCAAGTCGTCCGCCACGATGGCGCGGTCAACCTGGCCGAGGCGCTGCGCCACCTACGTCAGGAGCGGGGTATCCGGGCTCTGCTCTGCGAGGGAGGGCCGCACACCTACGGCCAGATGCAGACCGCCGGCCTGGTCGACGACCTCTTCCTGACGATCGCCCCGAAGCTGGTCGGCGGCGAGGCGCCGCGGATCCTCGAGGGCGAGCTGCCGGACGTCGCGCCACTGGAGCTGGCCTGGCTGCTGGAGGACGATGGCGAGCTGTTCGCGCGCTACCGGCGGCGCTGAGGCAGGCCTCCCTGCTGGCCCATTTCGCCTGATACCTCATCAGGTATCATGGCGGCATGGCATCGCCCCAAACGCTGGTGCGGGATATGCGCCTGGCAGCCGGCCTTTCCCAACGCGCTCTCGCGCAACGGGCGGGGACCTCGCAGCCCGCGGTCGCGCGCTACGAGCGGGGCGTCGCGGCTCCCTCCTGGGGCACGCTTCAGCGGCTCGCAGCAGCATGCGGACGGCGAATGAGGCTCGACGCCGAGGCCGTGCCCGATCCGCACGACGTCGCACTGGCCGAGCTTCTCCTCGGGCTCACGCCCGTGGAGCGCCTCCGGGCGCTGCGGCGCTACGCACGTCTGCACGAGGCTGCTCGGGAGCGGCCGTGACCGAGCTCGATCCCGAGAAGCTTCTCCGCTCGCTCGTCAACCATGGAGTCGAGTTCTGCGTGATCGGGGCTGTTGCGGCGTGGCTGCAGGGCAACCCGTCGGTCACTCTCGACCTCGATGTAATGCCTCGGCGGGAGCTCGAGAACGCCGAACGCCTTGCCGCGGCGCTCAATTCGCTGGGCGCCCGCCTGCGTGGGGACGACACTGCGGTCGATCTCGAGGGGGCCGACTTTCTCGGATGGCAAACGCAGAGTTTCGAAACCGAGGCCGGTCCACTCGACGTCGTTCCGCTCGCTGCCGCGATTGGTGGATTCGAGGATGTCGCGACGATCGAGCTCTCGCTTGGCGAGCTCTCTGTTCGGGTGCTCACGATCGATGAGGTGATTGCGTCGAAGGAGAAGCTTGGGCGGCCGAAGGACACCGCAGCCCTTCCGGCCCTCTACGCCACCCGCGAGGCATTGCGGCGGCGACGGCGGCGCTGAGCTAGCTTTCCCCGCGATGGACTTCAAGCCCAGCCCCCAGGTCGAGACTCTGCGCGAGCGCATTCTCGACTTCATGGACGAGCACCTCTACCCGCAGGAGCGGGAGATCATGGAGGCGCTCGACGCCGAGGTGGCACCGGGCGTGCCGTATCCGAAGATCCTGGTGGAGATCCGGGAGCGGGCCAAGGCGGAGGGGCTGTGGAACCTGTTCATGCCCGACGAGCGCTACGGGCCCGGGCTGAGCAACTGGGAGTATGGGTTACTCTGCGAGGAGATGGGGCGCAGCCCGGCGGCGGCGCCGATGGCCTTCAACTGCGGGGCTCCCGACACCGGCAACATGGAGATCCTCGCCGAGCACGGCACCGACCAGCAGAAGGAGCAATGGCTGGAGCCCCTGCTCGAGGGACGTATCCGCTCCTGCTTCGCGATGACCGAGCCCGAGGTCTCAGGGTCGGACCCGACCCTGATCCAGGCGAAGGCCGTCCGCGACGGCGACGAGTGGGTGATCGACGGCCACAAGTGGTTCACCTCGGGGGCAGTCGGCGCCGACCTCTGCATCGCGATGGTCGTCACCGACCCCGACGGCCACCCCTACGCGCGCGCCTCGATGATCTGCGTGCCAACCGACAACCCCGGCTTCAACCTGGTTCGGCCGATCCCGGTGATGGGCCACGACGGCGGTCCGGGCCACTGTGAGATCCGCTTCGAAGAGTGCCGCGTCCCCGCCGCCAACCTGCTTGGCCAGGAAGCAATGGGCTTCGCCGTCGCCCAGGACCGGCTCGGCCCCGGCCGCATCCACCACTGCATGCGGGCGATCGGGACCGCCGAGCGGGCGCACGAGATGATGTGCCGCCGCGCCAATGAGCGGGAGGCCTTCGGCGGCCCGCTCGGCGACAAGCAGTTCGTGCAGGAGGCGATCGCGACCTCGCGGATGGAGATCGACCAGGCCCGCCTGCTGACCATGTACGCGGCCTGGAAGATGGACACCGAGGGCAAGCGCGCCGCCCGCCAGTCGATCTCGGCGATCAAGATCGTCGCCGCCAACATGGTGATGGACGTACTCGACCGCGCGATCCAGATCCACGGCTCCCTGGGCATGACCGACGACACCCCGCTCGCCGCCCTCTGGCGCTTCAGCCGCATGCTGCGCCTCGCCGACGGCCCCGACGAGGTCCACAAAATGGTCCTCGCCCGCCGCGAGCTCAACCGCTGGTCGAAGCGCGCCGAGGCCGAAGCCGAAGGCACGCTCGAGCCAAGGCACGCGCCGCGCCCGATCTGAGCAGATCCCAGATTTCTGGGTGGGAAATCTCAGATTTCGGCGACTGAAATCCCAATCTGCAGAAAGCATGTCACGGACGAGTCAACGAAAAGGGCCGGCGATATGCCGGCCCTTTTCGCGATACATGAATTGGCGGGTTAACCGACCTTTTGGACCAAACCGGCGAAGTAACACTCGCCGGGGTGACCGGCGATGTTGAACCCGATGCTCTCATTCTGGGTCACGATCGCGGTGCCGTCCGGCGCAACGGCGATCAGGCCCGGTTCTTCACCGATCTCGATCTCCTGCTGCCCGGTGGTTTCGTCGTTGAAATAGAGTTCGGCTGGGCTGTCGGACGCGTTGAACGGCGTGAACTCGTCGCCGTTGTTGTCGTCCATCGCCGCGCCGTCGACATTGGTGAACAGCTGCAGTTCGCCTTCGTCGGTACCGGCGTTGTTGATCGTGCACACGGCTTTGACGATGAACGGTCCGACCGTGGCGATGTCTCGGGTCCCCGAACCCATGAAGACCGAGAACGGGATGCGGCCGACGAGGCTGTTGGCGCTTGCCGCGGTTGCCGCGTTGGCAGCGTTCGGCACGGTTCCGAGCGTCAACTCGTTGACCTTGGCGCCGGTCACGGCCTCGTTGCGGATTTTGTTGGTCGTAATCGCGTTTTTCTTGATCTTCGAAGCCGTCACCGCGTTCCGCTTGATCTTCGCGGTGGTGACCGAGTTTGCTTTCAGGTCGTTCTTGCCGATCTTTTTCGCGGCAATGGCGGTGGCGCCGCCGAGAATGAGGAAAACCGCTATCGAAGACATCACGTTTGCGTACGTGAGTCGCTTGCGAATCTGCTTCAAGAGTCTCTCCTTGGTAGTTGGGTGAAGGAGCGCGGGAGCACAGCTCCAGCGCGGTCAGACAAAGGATTGGAAAGAGGGCCGGGGCATTGCCCGGCCCTCTCTATCCGAATTGCATCGGTCGTGCTCAGGCGCCGCCCAGGAGGACAGCCGAGATCATCGACTCCTCGAGGAAAACGTCCGGTTCGTCCTCGGCGCATTCCAGCGCGAAGGTGTGGTTGCCGGCGGAAAGGATTCCGGTGACGGTGTTGAGGGCGACGCTCCCGTCCTCGCCGATCGTATGCGTGGTCGTACCCTCGCCGAAGCCGACGGTCGGCCCGACCTGATTGCCTTCCTGATTGCCATCGACAGTAAAGCGACAGTTCCCCGAGTTGGGCGCCGTGTCGTTGTCGTTGTCCCAGGAGGAGGAACCGATCAGGAGGACCCGCCCCGAGGTCGGAAGACTGATCGACCCGGTCGAGGCACAAACTTCGAATTCAGCTTCAGGGTCGCAGCCGTCATCCGCGGAGCGACCGAAGGTGGGACCTACCGCCCCCGTATCGCCTTTCGGTCCCGCCGGCAGCTGTCCCGCGGCGAAGTCATCGGCGTTCAGCGAGCCTTTTTTGACTTTGGCGCCAGTCACGGCGTTTTTCTTGATTTTCGCCGTGGTGACTGCGTTTTTTTTCAACTGTTTGGCGCCGACGCTGTTTTTCGGCAGCTGCGACGCGGCAACTGCGGCGCCGCCAAGAACAACGAACACAGCGATTGACGACATCACGTTCGCATACGTGAGTCGCTTGCGTATCTGCTTCACAAAATCTCCTTCGTAGAACAACAGTGACGAGCGAGGGCAGCTCTTGCTTACCCTTTCCCAGGTGTCCCGACCCTTTCAGGTTCTCTCAGAAGATGTCAAGCGGGTTGGACGGCTCAACCGCCCCGCTCCGCCTCGCCAGCCGCGACGGCGAGGCGCTCGACGAGGCGGGCGAAGTGCTGGATGCCCTCGTCGACCTTGCCGTACTGGCCGGCGGCGTAGCGGGCGTAGACACCCTCGAGGATGATCGCCAGCTTCCAGTAGCCGAGGGCGACGAAGAAGTCGAGCTGGGAGAGGTCGCGGTCGGAGCGCTCGGCGTAGCGTGCCTTCAGCTCCTCGCGGCTGGGGAAGCCCGAGGCCATCGTCGCCGGCTGCCCGAGGGCGACGCCCTCCTCGCCCGCTTCGGGCCAGTAGACCATCAGGAGGCCGACGTCGGCCAGCGGGTCGCCGAGCGTGCAGAGCTCCCAGTCGACGACCGCCGCCACCTCGCCGCGGGGGGTGAGGATCATGTTGTCGAGGCGGTAGTCGCCGTGGACGACCGTCGCCGGCCCCTGCTCGGGGATGCGCGCCGAGAGCCGCTCGTGCACCGCGTCGATCGCCGGTAGCTCGCGGGTCTTCGACTTCTCCCACTGACCGTGCCAGCGGCGCAGCTGGCGGGCGACGTAGTCCTCCTTGCGGCCGAGGTCGCCGAGCCCGACCGCGTCCGGGTCGACCGCGTGGATAGCGACCAGGGTGTCGGCGACCCGCTCGCCGATCGCCCGCCGGTCCGCCTCCTCGGGGAAGGCGTCGGCCTCGGCGAGGCCGCGCAGGATCGGCCCCTCGACCCACTCCATCACGTAGAAGGGAGCTTCGTTCACCGTGTCGTCCTGACAGAGGGCGACCACCGGGGCAACCGGCACCTCAGTCGGACCGAGGGCCGAGACGACCTTGTGCTCGCGGCCCATGTCGTGGGCCGAGCCGAGCCGCTTGCCCAGCGGCGGCCGGCGCAGCGCCCAGCTGTGCCCAGCGGCGTCGCCGACCCGGTAGGTGAGGTTCGAGTGCCCGCCCGAGATCCGCTCGAAGGAGAGGGGGGGTTCGGCGCCCTCGACGTGCTCGGAGAACCAGCCCTCGACCCCGGCGCGATCGATGCCCGGCGGCGCCTCAGAAGTGCCGTCCGCCGTGCCTGTAGCCTCGTCGCCCATAGCGGCGCAAGCATATTCCCGACGACGTTTCAGGTTGAGCCCGTCGCTCGCCAACCGACTGACGATCGGCTTCGCGATCGCCTTTGCGGTGCTGACCGGCCTGGCGATGATCGGCGTCGCCCGCTTCCTGCAGCAGCGCCAGGATTTCGAGGACGCGACCGCGCGCTCCTACCGGATCGAGATCCAAGCCCGCGACCGGCTCGTGCGCGGCCGTCAACCCGCCGTCGCGCGGCGCGAGGTGCTCGCCCAGCAGCGCCGGCGAGAGGCACTGCGCGACGAGATCTCGGCACAGACGCGCGACACCGCGCTGCTCGTGGGCGCCGGGCTGATCGCCGGCCTGACCGGTGCCGCGCTCCTCTTCAGCGGCCTGATCGCCTCGATGCGCCGCCCGCTCGAGAACCTGGTCGAAGCGTCCGAACGGCTGGCCGGCGGCGACCTCGAGGCGCGGGTCAAGGTCGGCGGCCTCGCGGAGACGGCCCAGCTGGGCTCCGCCTTCAACGAGATGGCCGTGGAGCTGCAACGCCGCGCCGGCGAACGCGACCAGCTCGACCGGATGAAAGACGAGTTCGTGCTGACCGCCTCGCACGAGCTGCGCAGCCCGCTCACCTCGGTGCAGGGCTTCGCCGAGCTGCTGATGCTGGAGCGCGAGAAGCTCAGCCCGAAGCAGGCGGAGACGGTCGAGATCATTCTCGACAACACCCGCCACGTCGTCCGCCTGCTCAACGACCTGCTCGACCTTGCCCGCAGCGACGCCGGGCGGCTGACGATCGCGCCGGTCCCGACCGAGATCGAAACCCTGGTCGAAGAGGCGACGCGGACGATGCGGGGTCAGACCGCCATCCGCAACCAGGACCTGACGGAGACGATCGAGCCGGGTCTGCCCCAGGTAAACGCCGATCCGGATCGGGTTCGCCAAGTACTGATGAACCTGCTTACGAACGCGAATGAGTATTGCCCCGAAGGAGCGGCGATTCGGGTGACGGCAAGCCGCACCGGTGCTGAAGTAGAGGTCGCCGTGACCGACGACGGGCCGGGAATACCGAGCGATCAGCTTGAACACATCTTCGAGCGCTTCACCCGCGGCGACGCGGGCATGACCCAGCGTGTCGGCGGCACCGGGCTGGGCTTGGCGATCTCCAAGTCGCTAGTCGAGCTGCATGGCGGCACGATCGCCGCCGAATCGACCGTGGGCGAGGGGTCCACCTTCCGCTTCCGGCTTCCGACCGCCGCGGCCGGTGACGGCGCCGCCGTCAAACCAAACCGCTCCGCTACCAGTCCCGCTGAGGCGGAGGCGCGCTGATGGCACGGGTCCTCGTCGCCGACGACTCCGAGACGATCCTGCTGCTGATCCGGACCAGGCTGGAGATGGCGGGTCACGAGGTCGAGACTGCCTGCGACGGCCAGGAGGTGGTCGAGGCGCTACGCGGAGACCCCGGCCGAGTGCCCGACCTGCTGCTGCTCGACGCGATGATGCCCCGCATGTCCGGCATCGACGCGCTGCGCGAACTGCGCGCCGCCGGCATCGAGACCCCGGCCCTGATCGTCAGCGCCCACAAGGAGGGCGCCGACGCAGAAGGCGACAACGATTTGGGAATCGCCGGCTTCGTCACCAAGCCGATCGACTTCGAGGACCTGTTCGAGCGGATCGCCGAGCTGACCGGGCGCTAGGCCTTCGCCAGCTCGAGGCGCAGCTCTTTGCCATGCAGCTTCGTGCCGTCGAGGTACTCGACCGCACGATCGGCGTGATCCGCCTTGACCTCGACGAAGGAGAAGCGCTCGAGGACGTTGATCGAGGCGATGTCCTCCTCCGGGACGACGGCGCCCTCGCGGAAGGCCCAGCGCAGGTCCTCCTCGGTCACGCCGCTGCGCTTGCCTCGGTTGACGAAGAGCTTGGCGTTGCCGGCGGCGATCGGCTTCTTGCCGTCGCCGTCCTTCTCGCGCTCCGGCCTGCGCTCGCGACGACGCGGGCGCGGGGCGTGCTCGAGGCGGTCCTCGGGGCTCTCCCACTCGCCGATCGCGGTCTTCACGTCGCGCTCGATCCGCCCGATCTCGTCGCGCTGAGCCGGCGTGACAAGGGTGATCGCCCGGCCGGTCCGCCCGACCCGGCCGGTGCGCCCGATCCGGTGCACGTAGACCTCCGAGGAGGCGGGGACGTCGTAGTTGATGACGTGGGTGACGTGCTCGATGTCGAGCCCGCGGGCGGCGATGTCGGTCGCCACCAGCAGCCGCACGCGATGGTCCTTGAAGGCGATCATCACGCCGTCGCGGGAGCCCTGGCTCATGTCGCCGTGCAGCGCCTTGGCGTCGAGCCTTTTCTCCTTCAGGGTCTTCTCCAGCCGCGAGGCGCCGATTTTGGTGCGGCAGAAGATGATCGCCTGCTCCGGTTCCTCCGCCTTCAGCAGCTCGATCAGGCGCGAAGCCTTCTCCTTCGCCGGGACCTCGACGAAGGCCTGTTCGATCGCGTCGACCGTCAGTTTCTTCGGCGTGATCGAGATCGTCGTCGGGTCATACATATAGCTCTCGGCGAGGTGCTGGATCGGCGGCGGCATCGTCGCCGAGAAGAGCGCCGTCTGCCGCCCGCTGGGGCACATCCGCAGGATCTTCTCGACGTCCTCGATGAAACCGAGATCGAGCATCTCGTCGGCCTCGTCGAGAACGATGTAGCGGGCCGCGGTGAGGACCAGCGAGCGGCGCTGCATCAGGTCCATCATCCGCCCCACGGTGGCGACGACGACCTGGGCGCCGGCGCGGAGCTGCGACTGCTGCGAGCGGATCGGAGCACCGCCGAAGACGGCGACGATCTCGACGTCGAGGTGCTCGGCGTAGGCGCGCAACGCCTGCGTCACCTGGATGCAGAGCTCGCGGGTAGGGGTGAGGACGACAGCCTGCACCTCGTTGTCGGAAGGGTCGATGTACTGGAGCAGCGGCAGGCCGAAGGCCGCGGTCTTGCCGGTGCCGGTCTGGGCCTGGCCGATCACGTCGTGGCCGCCCAGCAGCTCGGGGATCGCCTGCTCTTGGATCGGGGTCGGGTCCTGGTAGCCGAGCTCGTCCAGCGCCTGCTGGATCTCGGCGGCCAGGCCGAGGTCGCGAAAGGCGGTCATCGAGCTCTCCTATCCGACATCGACCACACCAGAGGGGGGTGAATCTCCGATGCGCTCACTTGGCGGGGTCCAGGAGGAGCTTGCCGGTGGTGCGGCGGGCGATCAGGTCTTCGTGGGCGCGGGCGGCCTCCGACAACGGGTAGACCTCGCCGACGTTGACCTCCAGCTCGCCGCGTCCGACCATCGCGAACAGCTCGCCGATCATCGGCACGGCCTCCTCGCGACGCATCAGCAGGTGGACGAGCCAGAAGCCGATCACAGCCTTGGAGCCGCGCAAGAGGCGGGCGGTGGAGACCTCGCGCTGCTCGCGCGAGGCGATCCCGAAGACGACCATGCGTCCCAGCGGCGCCAACGCCGAGAACTCGGCGTCGAAGGCCTCGCCGCCGCTCATGTGGAGGACCGCATCGACCCGCTCGCCCCCATTGGCGGCGAGGATCGCCTCCTTCAGGTCGTCGGCCCGAGAATCGACGGTTGCATCGGCGCCGAGCCCTTCGACCAAGGAGCGCTTCTCCTCGCTGGAGGCGAGCCCGATCACCTTCGCGCCCGCCTGCTTGGCGAGCTGGACCGACAGCGAGCCGGTGCCCCCGGCCGCCGCCTCGACGACGACGGTCTCGCCCGGCTCGACCCGAGCGCAGCGCCGCACCAGCGCCATCGCGGTAAGGCCCTGAAGAAGCAGCGCCGCAGCACGGTCGTCATCGACCTCGTCGGGGACCGGAACCAGCATCGCCTCGTGCACGGCGACCTTCTCCGCATAGCCGCCGCCAGCGAGAATCGCCGCTACCCGCCTCCCGTCCGGCGTACGCCCACTGACCTCAGCCCCAGGAATCAGCGGCAGCTGCTGCTCGGCCAGATAGTCGTTGCGGGTCGCATGCGTATCGGCGAAGTTGACCCCGCTCCGAGCGACGTCGACAACGACCTCACCCTCGCCGGCCTGCGGATCGTCCACCTCGACGCACCCGAGCTTCTCCGGCCCACCGAACTCCTCGATCTGAATCGCCTTCACGGCGGCGAACCATAGTCATCTGAGGTCATCTCACCTTGGTCCCTGAAAAAGGCAGTCGGGTGCCCCTCCTGTGCGCGGCGTCCTCTTTTTCGCACAGACCACTTGGCGAGAGCCAAGGCGCGCCAGGCGAAAAACCCAGCGCGCAGGAGGGGCACCCGACTGCCTCTCCCGCCCAAGGTCAAGGCGGATATCCTCAGCCGCCATGTCGCTCACCGTAGTCGGCTCAATCGCCTTCGATTCAGTCAAGACGCCCTTCGGCGAGCGCGACCGCATGCTGGGCGGCACCGCCGTCCATTTCTCCCTCGCCGCCAGCTTCTTCACCGAAGTGCGACCGGTCGGCCCGGTCGGCGACGACTTCGGCGCCGCCGAGTTCGAGGTGCTGGAGAGCCGCGGTGTCCACACCGGCGACATCGAGCGAGTCGAAGGAGGCGAGTCCTTCTTCTGGCGCGGCCGCTACGACTACGACCTCAACGTCGCCCACACTGAGGACACCCAGCTCGGCGTCTTCGGCGAGTTCGAGCCGAAGCTCTCGGAGGAGTCGAAGGCGGCCGACGTCCTCTTCCTCGCCAACATCCAGCCCGACCTGCAGCGCCAGGTGCGGGCCCAGTGCGGCGCCGCCCGCTTCTGCGCGCTCGACTCGATGAACCTCTGGATCGACACCGCGAAGGAGTCGCTGCTGGCGGCGATCGCCGAGGTCGACTGCGTGATCGTCAACGACGCCGAGATCCGCCAGCTGACCGGCGAGTCGAACCTGGCCCGCGCCGCCCGCGCCGTGATGGAGCGCGGTCCGCGAGCTGTCGTCGCCAAGCAGGGCGAGTACGGGGCGGCGCTGTTCACCGCGGATAGCTTCTTCGCGCTGCCTGGCTTTCCGCTGGAGGACGTGCGCGACCCGACCGGCGCCGGCGACAGCTTCGCCGGCGGCTTCCTCGGCTATCTCGACAGCCACAGTGGCGAGCTCGACGAGGCGAGCCTGCGTCGGGCGATGGGCTACGGCACCGTGCTCGCCTCCTTCAACGTCGAGGAGTTCGGCACCGAGCGGGTGGCGCAGCTCAGCCGCGAGGAGATCGACGAGCGCTTCGCGACGCTGCACGGGATGACCCAGTTCGAGCCGTTGCCGATCGGTTAACCGGTCGGCGCGCGCAAGCTGCGAAAATGCGCGCGCCATGGCCGCCCAGTCACTGACCGTCACCGACAACCGCACCGGGCAGACCTACGAGCTGCCGATCTCCGACGGCACGGTGCGGGCGATGGACCTGCGCCAGATCAAGGTCGACGAGAGCGAATTCGGGCTGATGGCCTACGACCCGGCCTTCACCAACACGGCCTCCTGCCGCTCGGCGATCACCTACATCGACGGCGAGGCGGGCGTCCTGCAGCACCGCGGCTACCCGATCGAGCAGCTCTGCGAGCGCTCCAGCTTCCTCGAGGTCGCCTACCTGCTGATCTTCGGCGAGCTGCCGACCCAACCGCAGCTCGACCGCTGGGTCTACGACATCACCCACCACACCTTCGTCCACGAGGACGTCAAGCAGTTCTTCGAGGGGTTCCGCTACGACGCCCACCCGATGGGGATCCTGCTCGCCGGGGTGGGGGCGCTCTCGACCTTCTACCCCGACGCGAAGCAGATCGACGATCCCGAGGAGCGCTACATGGCGGCGGTGCGGTTGATCGCCAAGATGCCGACCCTGGCCGCCTTCTCCTATCGCCACAACATGGGGCTGCCCTACGTCTACCCCGACAACGACCTCAGCTTCCCGGAGAACTTCCTCTCGATGCTGTTCAAGAAGACCGAGATGAAGTACGAGCCGGACTCGCGCCTGGCGCGGGCGCTCGACGTCCTCTTCGTCCTCCACGCCGACCACGAACAGAACTGCTCGACCAACGCGGTGCGCGGGGTCGGCTCCTCCGGCGTGGACCCCTACTCGGCCGTGACGGCCGGGGTCGCGGCGCTCTACGGGCCGCTGCACGGCGGCGCCAACGAGGCGGTGCTGCGGATGCTGCGGCGGATCGAGTCGGTGGACAACATCCCGGGCTTCCTTGAGCGGGTGAAGGAGCGCGAGGAGAAACTGATGGGCTTCGGCCACCGCGTCTACAAAAACTACGACCCGCGGGCGCGGATCATCCAGCAGCACATGGACGAGGTCTTCGAGGCGACCGAGTACAACCCGCTGGTCGAGATCGCCCGCGAGCTGGAGAAGCGGGCGCTCGACGACGAGTTCTTTACCTCGCGCAAGCTCTACCCGAACGTCGACTTCTACTCGGGGATCATCTACGAGGCGCTGGAGATCCCGACCGAGATGTTCACGGTCGTTTTCGCGATCCCCCGCACCGCCGGCTGGCTCGCCCAGTGGATGGAGATGAGCGACGACTCCGAGCAGAAAATCGCCCGGCCGCGGCAGATATATACCGGCGAGCGCGATCGCGAGTACGTGCCGGTCGGCGAGCGCGAGGGGCCCGAGAAGATCGTCGGGCCGCCGGCGCGGCGGCCGAAGCGGCCGCGGCGGGGGGCCTGACTAAAGCGCTAGGCGGGCGGGTCCTGTCGCGGCGGCCCTCCCCCATGTGCTCGGACACCGCTGCGCGGCGCCCTCCGCTATGGGGGACCCCCGCCACCGCGCCACCCGCCCGAGAACCAGTGTCCAGGCTCCCGCTCGTCGAAGAAGATTCCATACGCTCCGCCCATATGGCCGCCTGGAAGCTGACGATTCGGCACGGGTCCGATGTTTCGCATGGGAGCTTCGATGACCTTGGGGAGGCTGTGGCGGAGATGCGCCGGCGGGCTTTGGCGATTCGGGCTGAGGGGCCGGTGAAGCCTGTTTCGGCGCTGCGGGACTTTGGGCCGGGGGAGCAGGTTCGTGCCCGGTTGCAGCTGGCCGGCAAGGGGCTGCTGCGCAAGCCCGTTGCCGGGGTCGATGTGCGGGGGGACGGGACGTTCATGCCGTACCGGGGCGGTGTGAGGCGCGAAGAGTTGGACCCGACCGACTACGAGACGCCGTTCGACCTCGTGCGGGAGACTCTGGAGGCCTCAGCGCGTTAGGGGGCCTGGCGACTTATTCGTGCTATAGGCGAAAAAGTCGCCAGACGATCAGATGACCGAAACGCAAACCGAGATACCGAAGGGCAGCTACGCGGCCGGGCGCCGCCTGAAGCTGCCGGCTGGCGCCGAAGCGCCGTATGCGGTCTTCGTCAACGGCGTCGAACAGCGCGAGGGGGATGAGTACGACGTGCGGGCGGGAGAGATCGTCTTTCGCCGCGAGATCATCAAGGAGAAGGTCGGCGCCGGCCGTTGGCTGGCGATGTACCTGGGGCTGTTCGGCACCTACCGCAAGAACGAGACGATCGACCTCCAGGTCCAGCGCCAGGGCAAGATCGAGCTGATCTCCGACGTGGCGGTGGAGCGATGAAGATCGGCTTCCTGCTACTCGCCGACCACAGCGAGGCGGTCAACGGCAAGCTCTACATGACCGGTGGCGGCTGGAACGTCCTCCGTCTGCCCGAGCTACCCCACGACTGGGGCTTCCACATCGCGCTCGGCGTCGACGTCGGCTGGGACGAGACCAACAAACGCCACAGCCTCCACCTCAACATCCACGACCCCGACGGCATCGAGCTGGGTGAGGGCTTCACGGCCGAGTTCGAGACCGGCCGCCCGCCCGGCATGCCCCCGGGCCAGGAGCAGCGCCTGGTGATGTCGATCGGCACCACCGCCACCTTCTCCACGCCCGGCCCCCACGCCGCGGTCGTCCAGCTCAACGAAGAGGAGCTCGGCCGCGCCCGCTTCTACCTGATGGAGGGTCCGGTCCAGACCCCCGAGATGGGCATCGGCTAGAAGACGTAGAGGAGCAGGAAGGCGACCGCGGCGAAGGAGACGACGCCAGCGATCAGGCCCTTGTCCTCGGCGACGATCGCGGCGGTGGAACGGTCGTCGGCGCGATCGTAGATCAGGTAGAGGTAACGGAAGATGCAGTAGAGGGCCGGGGGGATCGTCCACATCATCTGGTTGCCGACGATCGGCGAGTCGACGGCGTAGATCGAGTAGCTGATCACCGTACCGGTGGTGACCAAGGCGACCATCTGGTCGAGGAAGGGGAGCGAGTAGTGCTCGAGCACAGGCCGGCTGCTGGTCCCTTCGTGCAGCTCCGAGACGGCCTCCTGGCGGCGCTTGGTGACGCCGAGGAAGAGGGCGAGCATGCCGGTGCAGAGGATCAGCCATTCCGAGGCATGCGCGTCGACGGCGCTGGCGCCGGCCGCGACCCGCAAGATGAAGAGGCCGGCGAGAACCATCACGTCGACGATCACGATCTGCTTGAGGCCGAGGCTGTAGGCCACCTGGGCGATCCCGTAGCCGACCACCATCAGGCCGACCTCCCAGTTGACCGTGGCGAAGGCAAGGGCTATTGCGACGATGGCGAGGATCGGCGCAATCGTCATCGCGGCACCCTGCGACAGCTCCCGCGCGGCAAGCGGCCGGAAGCGCTTCTTCGGGTGCTTGCGGTCCAGATCGACGTCGACCAGGTCGTTGACGTAGTAGCCGGCGCTGGAGATCAGGCAAAAGGCGATGAAGGCGAGCGTCGCCTCGAGGACCGCGCCCGCGTCGTTGAACTGGCCCGAAAAGAGCAGGCCGGCGAACACGAAGACGTTCTTGATCCACTCCTGCGGCCGCCCGGTCTTGATCGCCGCCCGCAGTGGCGAGCGGCGCGGCACGACGGGCTCGTCGGCGGCAGCCTGCCCCGCGTCGGCTGGGACGGTCGGCTGTTCGGAGGTGATCGTTTCCATGGGTGTTGCGGCAGCGTAGCGTTGGGGGGCGTCAGTCCCTCGGGTTCTCTCGCCCTCGAGCGGCTTCCAGCCCTTCGAGATCATCGCGGTCCCGTGGGCGCTCACTCGCTCGCTTCATCGCGAGCAGATGCTCGAGGGAGCAAATCCGAACCGAGAGGCCTTCGATCTCCACATCCGTGGCCGCCGCGTCCAACGTCGCGAAAGCCGGAATTTGTGGATGTCCTTGGATCACGTCAACTCGACCCAAACTGGTGACCACCAGCGTCCGGTCACCTGTTTTGAGAAAAGTCCAGATCGCATCGGCGGTCAGGAGCCCGTCGGCAACCTCGACCCTCCCATCGAGATTGCGGAGCAAGGTCGCGAGCCGTTCCAGGTTTTCAGGTGCGGGATCCGGCACGAGGTCGAGGTCCTTGGTCGCTCGCACGTAACCCCAAGCCCCGACGGCCAAGCCACCTACGGCGACAAAGCGGACCTCCGCCGAGATCAGCCGCTCCAGCAGATCGCGCAACTGGAAGGAGTTGACGCTCAACTCTCGCTGGCTCTCCGAGCGTTCCAGGCGCTTCCCGCGAAGCTGGAGAAGAATTCGCTCAGGGCGATGGTCTCGGCGAGATTGATCGCAAGCGGGCGCTTCCCGTCTTCTCGCAGGCGCCTGCGCCTGACTTCCTCGTCGAGGCGCCAGGAGTCTTTCTGCTCGTTGTCTCGATCTGCCTTCATGGGTCGATCAAAACGCCGGGGTTGAGGATGCCAGATGGATCGAGCTCCTCCTTGGCGGCGCGCAGGGCGGCGGCGAAGGGGGCGGGGCGTTGCCGGTCGTACCAGGGGCGGTGATCGCGGCCGACAGCGTGGTGATGGGTGATCGTGCCGCCGGCTTCGATCACGGCCTCTGAGGCGGCCGCCTTGATCTCGTCCCACTGCTCGACCTCGCCGCCGCGCACAGCCGGTGCCATCACGGTGAAATAGGGGGCGGGACCGTCGGGGTAGACGTGGGTGAAGCGGCAGCTGACGCGAGGTGCCCCCGGCCCCTCGGCGGGCGCGTCGCAGATCTCGGCGACCTTGGCCCGGGCGGCCTGCATCGCCGTCGTGTGGAACTCCTCGAAGCGGTCCCAGGTGACCGCCGTCTCAAAGGTGTCGGACAGGACGCCGCATGCGACGAACGTGTCGCGCAGGTATGGAGCGAAAAGGAAAGCCTGGCGCCAGGTCTCGACCGCACCCCCGCCCTCCCCGCCGACGGGACGATTTCGCCAGTCCGACTGGCGTTTTCGGCCCGTCGGCGGGGAAGCGGCGCGGATCTGGCCCGGCTCGCCGCCGTGCTCGCGGGCGATGCCGAGCGCCAGCTCCATCGGCGCCTCGACCGGATGATGTGCCGACTCGAAGCCGAGCACCAGCAGGCTCTTCTCGCCACTCCCGGCGCCCGTCGTACCGGCCTCCATCGCATCGAGAAGGCGGCAATTCGCCGGGTACAGGCCCGACTGCGAGATCTCGCGCACGGCGGCCGCGGCGGCGAGGAAGTCGTCGAACTCGACCCCGCAGGAGGTCTTGAACTGCGGTCGCGGGCGGATCCGCACCCAGGCCTCGGCGATCGTGCCGAGGATGCCCTCCGAGCCGATCAGGGCGCGATCGGGCGAGGGCCCGGCGCCAGAGCCCGGCAACCGCCGGCTCTCCCAGACGCCGCGCGGCGTGATCGCCCGCACAGACTCGACCAGGTCGTCGATGTGGGTGTAGAGGGTCGCGAAGTGACCCCCCGCCCGGGTGGCAACCCAGCCACCCAGGGTCGAGTACTCGAACGACTGCGGGAAGTGCCGCAGCGTGAGGCCATGCTCGCGCAGCTGCGACTCCAGTCCCGGCCCGGTTGCTCCGGCCTGGATCCGTGCCGCCATCGAGGTCGGATCCACCTCCAGCACCCGGTCCAGCCGCCGCACGTCCATCGAGACGAATGGCCGCCCCCCCAGCCGGCCCTCGACCCCACCGACCACACTGGTCCCACCGCCGAACGGGATCACGGCGGCATCCTCCGCCTCGCACCAGCTAAGCACCGCCTCGATCTCCGACTCGTCCCGCGGAAGCGCCACCAGGTCCGGCGGGTTCTCGAACTCGCCGCGGAACCCGCGCACCACGTCGCGATAGGCCTTCCCAAGCGCCCGACTCACCCGCTCGTACTTGTCGTCAGTGAAGAGCGCGCCGAGATTGGCGGGTGCCTTCAGCCTGGGCGCCCGAATCTCAACCCGATCCAGCGGAACCGGCTCCTCCAGCTCACCCCCGAACCCAAGCCGCTCCCGAATCCCGGCCGCCGCCTGTCTCAGCTCCTCCTTCGAAGGCGCCTGATCCTCATACCCCCACCCCCAGTGCTTCAGCCTGCGCTCGCTCATGGCCGCGAACAATCGCAGGCAACGCAATTCGAAGCTTTTGCCCGCCTATAGCGAGTAAAAGGCTTCGGATTCGGAGCGCTGGTGGTCGGGGTCGGAAGCTTCACTGGCGCCCGTCAGGAGCGCAGGGGGTGTCCGCTCGGGCGCGGCGTCCTGATTTTCGCCCGACAACTCAGCGAGAGATGGCCACGCCGGGGCGAAAATCCCAGCGCCCGAGCGGACACCCCCTGCGCTCCCACCGCGTGCCTACCAGTGCACGCCTTTCATCAGGTGCGCAAAGGCGACCGCCTCGGTGGTCGGCGGTTTGTCCGGCGCCTCCTCGCCCTTCCCCTTCGCCGCCTGCGACTCGGGGAACAGTTTGTAAGCGGTATTGAGGATCCTGTCGCTGACGCCCGGCGCGACCGCGTAGAGCAGCTCGCCGAAGGTGCCGAGCCGGGTCGCCACCTTCTTCGGCCGGCCGACCATCGCGCCGGCGATCATCTCCGCCGCCTCCTCGGGGGTGATCGCCGGGAACATGTCGTACATCCGGGTCGGCGCGATCATCGGCGTCCGCACCAGCGGCATGTGGATCGTCGTGATGTGGACGCCGTCGTCGAAGACCTCGGAGGCGATCACCCGGCCGAAAGCGTCGAGCGCCGCCTTCGAGGCGACGTAGGCCGAGAAGCGGGGCGGGTTGGTCTGCGTCCCGATCGAGCTGATGTTGATGATGTGGCCCGACTTGCGCGCCCGCATCGAAGGCAGCAGCGCCAGGATCAGCCGCACCGCGCCCAGGTAGTTGAGCTGGATCGTCCGCTCGTAGTCGTGGAAGCGGTCGTAGGAGAGGCCGACCGAGCGCCGGATCGAGCGGCCCGCGTTGTTGACCAGGATGTCGACCTGGCCGTGGTAGGCCAGCACCTCCTCGGCCATCCGCTCGACGTCCTCGATGTCGGAGAGGTCGCAGCGGTGGATGTGGGCGACGCCCCCGGCCGCCTCTATCTCCTCTTTGGTCTCCTCGAGCTTCTCGACCGAGCGGGCGACCAGCAGTGCCGTCGCGCCTGCGTCGGCGACCTTGACCGCGGCTGCCTTGCCGATCCCGGAGGAGGCGCCGGTGATCAGCACGACCTTGCCACGTACCGCCGCCGACAGCGAGC
Organism: uncultured Solirubrobacterales bacterium; assembly: GCA_963844395.1. GTDB lineage: Bacteria > Actinomycetota > Thermoleophilia > Solirubrobacterales > 70-9 > VRUE01. Next base: position 190,573 of record CAWJNX010000002.1, read on the forward strand.
GGTCCTTGAACAGGTCGGGATCGAGGTTGCGCTCCCAGTAGTCCCAGACCCGGGCCGCGTAGGTCTCCAGCGGCGGCACTTCGATTCCCGTGCCCGCGAGAACGGCCTGCGTCTCGGTCGAGTCGAAGCTGGTCGGGTAGTTGACGTAGGTGAGGACCGAGGGCGGGATGCCGAGCTGGTCGAGGGCGATCTTCGCCGCCCGCTTGGCCGGTGGGAAGAACCTCATTCCGGTGCGGACGAGCGTCGTCGCCGGGTCGGTGATCTCGGGCTCGAGCCGCAGGGCCGCCTGCGGCGCGTCGGCCGCCCGGGCGAACAGGTTGATCGCCTCGCCGGCCGACTTCGGACGCGGATCGGTGAGGTGGAAGGCGCGGCCGTCGAGGCCCGGCTGGTGGGCGATGTGGTCGATCGCGGCGGCGACGAAATCGACCGGCACGATGTTGATCTCGCCGCCCTCGACTCCGACCGCCGGCAGCCATGACGGCAGGACCCGGCGCATCCGCTGCAGCAGCTTGAAGAAGTAATAGGGGCCGTCGATCTTGTCGATCTCGCCCGTGCGCGAGTCGCCGACGACGATTCCCGGCCGGTAGACGCGCCAGGGCCGCGCGCACTCGTCGCGCACAACCCGCTCGGACTCGTGCTTGGTGCGGAAGTACGGGTGGGTGTCGAGGTCTTCTGCCTCATCGAACATGTCCTCGCGCCAGACGCCCTTGTAGAGGCCGGCGGCGGCGATCGAGCTGACCTGGTGGAAGCAGCCGGCCTCGATCGTCCCGGCCAGTTCGATCGCGTGCCGCGTGCCCTCGACGTTGGCGACCTCCTGGGCCTCGGCTCCAGCCGTCATGTCGTAGACCGCGGCGAGGTGGAAGAAATGATTAACAACTCCTCGCAGCGTGAGGAGGTCCTCCTCGGAGACCCCCAGGCCGGGCTGGGAGAGGTCGCCGGCGATCGGCACCACCCGCGCCCCGTCGGCTCCCCAAGCCGTCCGCAGCTCCTCCAGCCGCCCCCGAGAGCCGGCCCGCACGAGGGCGTAGATCGTCCCCTCGCGCTGCAAGAGCCGCTCGACGAGGTTGCGACCGATGAACCCGGTAGCCCCGGTGACGAAGTAGTTCACCGCTCTTTCATACACTCAATCCAAGGATGGCGCAAACGGCGACCGTGCAGATTCAGATGCCCGAGATGGGCGAGTCGGTCACCGAGGGCATCGTGCTTGAGTGGCACGTGGCCGAGGGTGATTTCGTCAGCGAGGGCGACACGGTGGTCGAGGTCTCCACCGACAAGGTGGACGCCGAGGTGCCGGCGCCGGCGGATGGCACCATTACGAAGTTGCTCGCGGCGGTGGACGACGAGGTTCCTGTTGGGGCTCCGCTGGCTGAGATGGAGCCTGGGACGAACGGGGCATCCGCCGAGGGTTCCGCCGAGGGACAGAGCGCTCCGCCCGCGGGTCCTGTCGCGGGGCAGGGCTCCTCGTCCTCGCAAGCTGCGGGCGAGGAACCCAGCCCCGCGCCACCCACGGGAAGAGCGGTTGAGAAGCAGGGCGGGACCAACGGGGGCGACGGAGTACGAGCCACGCCAGTCGCGCGACGCGTAGCTAGAGAGAATGGCGTCGACCTTGGCTCGGTTAGCGGCTCGGGCCCGGGGGCCAAGGTGACCAAAGAGGACGTGCTTGCTGCTGCCAACGGCGGCAATGGAGCTACGGCGCCTCCCGCTGCTCCGGCTGCCGGAGAGGCGAAAGCTTTGCGGGGCCCTGCCGCGATGTTGGCTCAGGCTATGGGGGAGAGCCGGGCGGTTCCTACTGCTACTTCGTTTCGGACGATTGCTGTTGACACGCTCGATGCGAAGCGGCGGGCGCTGAATGGGGCGTTGCGAGAGCGGGGGCTGAAGGTCTCGTTCACTCACTTGATCGCTTGGGCGATCGTGCAGGCCGCCAAGGAGTGGCCGGTTATGACCAGGGTCTTCGAGGAGCGGGACGGCAAGCCGTTTGCGATCGAGGGGGGGCCGGTCAACCTCGGCATCGCCGTTGATGTCGAGCGCAAGGACGGCTCGCGCAGCCTGATGGTGCCGGCGATCAAGGGGGCTGAGGGGCTCGACTTCGCCGCCTTCCACTCCCACTACGAGGACCTGATCACCAAGACGCGCGAGAACCGGCTCAGCGCCGACGACTTCCAAGGGACCAACATCTCGCTGACTAACCCCGGCGGGATCGGCACCCTCGCCTCGGTGCCGCGGCTGATGAGCGGCCAGAGCGCGATCATTGCCGCCGGAGCGATCGCCTACCCGCCCGAGTGGGCCCATGCGGGAGAGGACCGGCTGCGCCGGCTCGGCGTCTCGAAAACGATGACGCTCACCTCGACCTACGACCACCGGGTCATCCAGGGGGCGGAGTCGGGCGCCTTCCTGCGCCGGGTCGAAGAGCTGCTCGAGGGCGAGGACGGCTTTTACCAGTCCGCCGCGGACGACCTCGGCATCGACCCGACGCCGCTCGCCGCCGCCCACCCCGCCTCCGCCTCGGCGCCGCCACTCGGTGCGCCCCCGCCGCCCGCCTCTCCCACCCAGCCCGACGAGGAGCTGCTGCAGGCGGTCCAGGCCGCCACCTCGCTGCTCAAGGGTTACCGCACCCACGGCCACCTCGCCGCCCGGCTCGATCCCCTCGGCCGCGAGCCGAAGGGCGACCCGGCGATCCAGCCCGAGAACCTCGGCCTGACCCCGGAGCTGATGGCCCGGATCCCCGCCTCGATCCTGCGCATCGGCGTCCCCGGCGAGACCCTGCTCGAGGTGCTGCCGCGGATGCGCGAGGCCTACTGCGGCACGATCGCCTACCAGTTCGAGCACCTCTCCTCCCACCAGCAGCGCACCTGGCTGCGCGAGATGGTCGAGACCGGTGCCCACCGCCAGCCGCTCACCGAGGACGAGAAGCGGCGCCTGTTGCAGCGGCTGATCGACGTCTTCGAGTTCGAGCGCTTTGTCGAGAAGGCCTATCTTGGCCAGAAGATCTTCACGATCGAGGGCCTCGACGCGATCGTCCCGATGCTCGACGAGCTGGCGACCCTCGCCCACCGCTCCGGCGCCGAGGAGGTCGTCTTCGGGATGGCCCACCGCGGCCGCCTCAGCGTCCTCGCCCACAACCTGGGCCGCTCGGTCGAGTCGATCCTGGCCGAGTTCGAGGGCTCCAAGCAGATCGAGCAGGTGAAGGCGGTCGCCGCGATCCCGCACGGCGGCACCGGCGACGTCAAGTACCACTACGGCCACCAGGGGACCTACGAGAACAGCGACGGCGAGAAGATCGCCGTCCGCCTCTACCCCAACCCGAGCCACCTCGAGTTCGTCGACCCTGTGGTCGAGGGCGCAACCCGCTTCATCCAGTCCGACCTCGACGGCTCCAAGCTCGAGCACGACCCAAAGCGCGCCGTGCCCGTCCTCCTGCACGGCGACGCGGCCTTCCCCGGACAGGGCGTCGTCGCCGAGACGCTCAACCTGCAGTCGCTGCGCGGCTACACGACCGGCGGCACGATCCACGTCATCCAGAACAACCAGGTCGGCTTCACCACCGATCCGGAGGATGCCCGTTCCACCCCCTACGCCGCCGACATGGCGAAGGGATTCAACGTGCCGATCGTCCACGTCAACGCCGACGACGTCGAGGCCTGCTCGGCGGCGATGCGGCTGGCGATGGCCTACCGCGAGCGCTGGTGCCGCGACATCGTCATCGACGTGATCGGCTACCGGCGCTACGGTCACAACGAGACCGACGAGCCCGCCTACACGCAGCCGGCAATGGCCACCAAGATCAAAGCCCACCCGCCGGTTTCCGAGATCTACGCCGAGAAGCTGAAGGCCGAGGGAGTGGTCAGCGACGAGGACATCGAGCGGGTCCGGAAAGAGCGCCACGACGAGATGGCGGCGGCGCTCAAGGACCTGCGCCACAAGATGGAGCTAGGCGAGTACGAAGACCCGACCGTGACCACCTCCACCACCGGCGAGCTGGATCGCACCGCGAGCCCGCCGGTAGAGACCGCCGTCCCCGCCGAGCAGCTGCGCGAGCTGAACGAGGCGCTGCTCGCCGTCCCCGACAGCTTCACCATCCACCGCAAGCTGCGCAAGCCGCTGGGCCGGCGCACGGAGGCGCTCGAGCAGGGCGGGATCGACTTCGGCCACGCCGAGGCGCTCGCCTTCGCCTCCCTGCTGACCGAGGGCGTCCACATCCGCCTCACCGGGCAGGACACCGAGCGCGGCACCTTCTCCCACCGCCACCTCGTCCTCCACGACGAGAAGACGGGGCTGCCCTACTGCCCGATGCAAAACGTCGAGGGGGCGACGGCGCCCTTCGAGCTCTACAACAGCCCGCTCTCGGAGATTGCCTGCCTCGGCTTCGAGTACGGCTACTCGGCGGCGACTCCGAGCGCCCTGGTCCTCTGGGAGGCGCAGTTCGGTGACTTCGCCAACGCCGGCCAGGTGATCATCGACAGCTTCATCGTCTCCGGCGAGGCGAAGTGGGGACAGACCAGCCGCCTGACGCTGCTGCTGCCACACGGCTACGAGGGGTCGGGACCCGAGCACTCCAGCGCCCGCATCGAGCGCTTCCTGGCACTGGGGGCGGAGGGCAACATCCGCGTCGCCAACCCGAGCACGGCCGCGCAGTACTTCCACCTGCTGCGCCGCCAGGCGCTGATCCGCAAGCCACGGCCACTGATCGTCTTCACCCCGAAGGGACTGCTGCGCCTTGACCGCGCCGCCGCCTCGCCGCAGGAACTGACCGACGGCCACTTCAAGTTCATCCTCGACGACCCGGCAGCGGCGGAGCGCCGCGAGAAGGTCGAGCGCCTGGTCCTCTGCACGGGCAAGGTGTTCTGGGACATGGACGCGAGCGAGCGCCGCGGGACCGCCGAGAACGTCGCGATCGCCCGGGTCGAGCTCCTCTACCCCTTCGCCAAAGAGCAGCTGAGCGAGGTGATCGCCTCCTACCCGAGCCTGAAGGAACTGGTCTGGACGCAGGAGGAGCCGCGCAACATGGGCGCCTGGAAGGTGATGTCGCGCCGCCTCCCCGAGGTGCTGCCGGAGGGGGTCGAACTAGGCTACGTCGGCCGCCCGACGCGGGCCAGCCCTGGCGAGGGCTACTCGGTCTCACACGCGCGTGAGCAGGAGCGGATCGTGCTCACCGCGCTGACTGCCGGAGCCTAATGCGCAAGCCCGTTCCCGGCCGGCTATTTGTCTGGGTAAAGCGGTTTTCTTGGCTTGAGTTGGCCTTCTTCTCCGGCCTACTCTTGTTTTGGGTAATGCCCGGGTATGAGATAGAGACGATGGTGTTCGGTTGGGCACACGGACTAGGGTTCATCGTCCTCTGCATCCTGCTCTGGGTGGCGTGTATAAGACGGGAGGCTCCATACACGCTCCTCGCGGCGACTCTTACGCCGGTGGGCCCGGTCGGCAGTGTGATTGGAATCGAGCTGATCGAGCGGCGTGGTTGGGGAGTCGGAGAATCGCCCAATGGCGGAGAATTCCCCATAGATGCGCTCAAAAAGCCTTGACCCCAGCGCTTCCAGGCGCTATAGCTAACAGTGACTGTTCCTTTCGGGCAGTCCCGCCTGCAGGGAACGGCGCGCGTCGGCATCCCTCCCTGGCTACCGGCGCAAGGTGCAGTGAGGGTCGCGCGGACCCCCTGCCTCCCGCGACCCTCCTGCACCACCTTGTGAGGCGCGGCGCCGCCTCGCGCCTCAATCGGAATCTCTCAGCGTCCTCAGAACCGTCTGGAGAATCCCACCGTTTTGGAAGTAACTGACCTCGTTCGGGGTGTCGAGACGAACGGTTGCCTCGAACTCGATTGAATCTGCCGTGACGGTGACTTTCTTCGCCTTACCGTTTTCAAGGTCTCCCACGTCTAGAGCCTCTTCACCGGTCAGGCCGAGTGAATCGATTGACTCTCCGTCGGGGAACTGCAGGGGCAGAACGCCCATTCCGATCAGGTTGGAGCGATGGATCCGCTCGAAGCTCTCGGCGATCACGGCGCGCACGCCGAGTAGCTTCGTCCCCTTCGCGGCCCAATCGCGCGAGGAGCCCGAGCCGTACTCCTTGCCGGCGAGGACGACGAGCGGAACGCCCTGCTCGGCGTAAGCCATCGCGGCGTCGAAGATCGTCGTCTCCTCACCGTCGGGGAAGTGGCGGGTGAAGCCGCCGGCGCGATCTACCAGGCGATTGCGGAGGCGGATGTTGGCAAAGGTGCCGCGAATCATCACCTCGTGGTTGCCGCGCCGTGACCCGTAGGAGTTGAATTCCCCCGGTTCGACCCCCTGCTCGATCAACCAGCGGCCGGCTGGGCTGTCCTTCTTGATCGCCCCGGCCGGCGAGATGTGATCAGTGGTGATCGAGTCGCCGAGCAGCGCCAACACCCGCGCCCCGGCGATTGGCTCCACGCCAGGCGGCTCGGCTGGCATCCCCTCAAAGAATGAGGGCCGTCGCACGTAGGTCGAGTCGGGCCAGGTGTAGCGATCGCCCTGCGGCACCTCAACCGCGTTCCAGTTCTCGTCGCCCTGCAGAACCTCACCGTAGTTGCGGGTGAACATCTCCGAGGCGATCGAGCGGCCGACCACCTCCTTGATCTCCTCCGAGCTAGGCCAGACGTCACGCAGGTAGACGGGCTCCCCGTCGCTGCCCTCACCGAGCGGCTCGTCGATCAGGTCGATGTCCATCCGCCCCGCCAGTGCGTAGGCGACGACCAGCGGCGGACTGGCCAGGTAGTTCGCCTTCACGTCCTGGTTGATCCGGCCCTCAAAGTTGCGATTCCCCGAAAGCACCGAGCAGACGACGAGGTCATGCTCCTCGACCGCCGCCGAGATCTCCGCTGGCAGCGGCCCCGAGTTGCCGATACAGGTCGTGCAGCCGTAGCCGACCAGGTTGAACTGGAGCCGGTCAAGGTACTCGGTCAAACCGGCTTTCTCGAGGTAGTCGGTGACGACAGTCGAACCCGGCGCCAGCGAGGTCTTCACCCACGGCTTGCGGGTGAGCCCGCGCTCGATCGCGTTGCGGGCAAGCAGACCCGCGCCGACCATCACCGTGGGATTGGAGGTGTTGGTGCAGCTGGTAATCGCGGCGATCACGACGTGGCCGTTGTCGAGCTCGAAGCTGGTCCCGTCCTCCAGCGTCACCTCGACCTCGTCGCCCCTGCGGTTGGCGATCGTCGCCTGCGGGGCGCCGGTCGTCGCCGGGCGCGGCTTGCCGTCCTCGTCGTCGTGGTCCTCGGCCGGCGGGTCAGAGGCGGGGAAGGACTCCATGCTCGCCTCGTCGACCCGGTTGACGACCCGCTCCACCGCGTCGGGAGCGAATTCCTCGAGCGCGCCGAGGAAGGCCTCTTTGGCCTGGGCCAAAGGAACCCGGTCCTGGGGACGTTTTGGCCCGGCGATGCTGGGCACGACCTCGCCCAGGTCGAGCTCCAGGGTCGCGGTGAAGACCGGGTCTTCGGAGCCGGCGTCGTGGAACATCCCCTGCTCGCGGGCGTAGGCGTGGACCAGCTCGATCGCCTCGGTCGAGCGGCCGGTCAGCTCCAGGTAGCGCAGCGTCTCGGCGTCGACCGGGAAGATCGCGCAGGTCGAGCCGAACTCGGGCGACATGTTGCCGATCGTCGCCCGGTCGGCCAGCCCGAGGGTGGGCAACCCCGGTCCGAAGAACTCGACGAACTTGGAGACGACGCCGAGCTCGCGCAGCATCTCGGTCACGGTCAGCACCAGGTCGGTTGCCGTGGCCCCCTCCGGCAGCTCGCCGCCCAGCTTGAAGCCGACAACCTGCGGCAGCAGCATCGAGATCGGCTGGCCGAGCATCGCCGCCTCGGCCTCGATTCCGCCCACACCCCAGCCGAGCACGCCGAGCCCGTTGACCATCGTCGTGTGCGAGTCGGTGCCGACCAGCGTGTCGGGATAGGCCTGCAACGTGCCGGTGCGCTCGCTCGCGTAGACGACCTGGGCGATGTGCTCGAGGTTGACCTGGTGGCAGATGCCAGTCGCCGGCGGCACGACGCTGAAGTTGGCGAAGGCCTCGCGCCCCCATTTGAGAAAGGAGTAGCGCTCGCGGTTGCGCTCGAACTCGCGCTCGGCGTTGACCGCGAAGGCGCGCTCGTTGCCGAACGCATCGACCTGGACCGAATGGTCGATGACGAGGTCGACGTCGACGAGCGGGTTGATCCGCTCCGGGTCGCCGCCGATCTCGGCCATCGCGTCGCGCATCGCGGCGAGGTCGACGACCGCCGGCACTCCGGTGAAGTCCTGCATCAGGACGCGGGCCGGCTGGAAGGGGATCTCGGCGCTGGGCTCGGCGGCGGCGTCCCAGCTGGCGATCGCCTCGACGTCCCCCGCCCGCACCGAGACCCCGTTCTCGAGCCGCAGCACGTTCTCCAGCAGCACTTTGATCGAGTAGGGCAACCGCCCCACGTCGAAGCGTGCCTGCAGAGCGTCCAGCCGGTAGATCTCGTAAGAGCGACCGGCGACGGCGAGGGTCGAGCGGGCGCCGAAGGAGTCTGAATCGGGCATCTATCCCATCCTAGTCTCGCGTTTGCTGAATCGACCCCCCTGGGGCGTGGTCAATTCAGCAAGCGCGAAGACGGACGTCTACCGCTTGTGCTCTGGGTGCCCGTCCGCGACGGCCCTAGCCGCCTTCTGGCCGGCCGAGCCGCTCTGGGTCTTGACTGCGATGGCGGGACTGGTGAGGGCGAAGTGGGCGAGGGCTCGCTGCGCGATCGGGGCCACTGCGACCTCGACCTTGTCGCGTTCGATCGCCTTGACGACGGCCGAGCCCGACCTGCTGGGGCGTCCCAGTCCCCAGCCCCGGCGGCGGCTTGGCGCCGGCGTCGGCGAACATGCCGGCGTCGCGGATGAATCCGGGTGAGACGAGCGAGACGCCGACTCCCTTCGGCGCCAGGTCGGCGCGCAGTCCGAGCGCGAAGCCGCGCAGGCCGAACTTGGTCGCGTTGTAGATCGAGCTGCGCGGGCTGGCCGCCTTGCCCGACAGCGAGGCGACGAAGACGAGGTGGCCGGAGCCGCGCTCGACTAGGGCCGGCGACAGAGCTTGTGCCATCAACATCGGTGCCTCCAGGTTGACCCGTAGGGCGCGGCCGACCTGCTCGGGGCTGAAGTCCGTGAGCCGGCCGGCGGCGGGAAGGCCGGCGTTGGCGATCAGGATCTCGACCTCGCCCGCTTCGGCGGCGAGCTTCTCGGCGGCTCCCGGCTCCGCCAGGTCGGACGGTAAAACGCGGTGTCCCTCGCCCGGAAGCTCCGCCGCCAGCGCCTCGAGGGCATCGGCCTTTCGCGCGCTCAGGACAAGGCTCGCGCCGCGCTCGGCCAATGCGGCCGCGATCGCACGGCCCAGCCCCCCGGTCGCTCCGGTGAGTAGCGCGGTGCGGCCGGCAAGTTCCATCCCAGGCCGCAAGCTAGCACCCACCTCGCCGACAGGAATCTGGCGTGCAAGTGCGAAGAGCCACAAAATGTTTGTTTTCTGTAAGCATCCGCCCGGGCGATCGTCTACACTGCCCGCCGTTCCGAATAACCGAAACGCCGAATCCCGCCAGCCAGGAGGCGCCGCGGGAGCGGGGGAACCACGTTTTCGGGGCTAACCCGCCCGACATAGGGCGGGGGCGCAGGCTCCTTTCAGCGCTAGCCCGACAGCTAACCCCGTAGGCCGACGAAGGAGATCGGTTTGCCTACGAACATCCGAAAGCTCAATGCGGGGTTAGTTGTGGTGGCGACGCTCGTGTCGCTCGCCCTGCTCGCCCCGGCCGGCGCATCCGCCGCCTGCGAAGGCGGCGGCGTTACGCCAGCCGAAGTTGACATGTGTACGCCTACCCCGAAGGCGAGACTGCTAACCAACGGGATGCTGGTCCCGCCCAAGTCGGCTCCGGCGCGGGTCAAGCGCGTCATCGCCTTCGCCAACCGAATCCGCAACAAGCCCTATGTCTACGGCGGCGGCCACCAGCGTTGGTGGGACAGCGGCTACGACTGCTCGGGCTCGGTCAGCTACGCGCTGCGGGGCGGCAAATTTCTCAGCAGCCCGATGCCCTCGGGGCCGCTGGCCAGCTGGGGGATGAGTGGCGAGGGCCGCTGGATCACCGTCTACGCCAACGCCGGCCATACCTATGCTGTGATCGCCGGCTACCGCTGGGACACTTCGGGCAACGGCGACGGCAAAACCGGCCCGAGCTGGCACGAAGACCTGCGCGACAACGTCGGCTACGTCGCCCGCCACCCCGCCGGCTACTAACCCGTTTCTCGCCGACGGGCCGATTTCGCCACTCGGACTGGCGAAATCGGCCCGTCGGCAGACCAGGTTCGTGTACTCCGCCCCGGCCAACCGGCCGGGGCGAGTTTGTCCTTGTCTTCCTGAACCACTCGGATAACTTCAATATGTAACTGCTCCACCTGACATCCGCTTGGCCAACCTCACCAAGCGCTATGGCGAGGTGCAGGCGGTTGCGGGCATTGACCTGGAGGTGGAGCGCGGCGAGTTCTTCACGTTGCTCGGGCCCTCGGGCTCCGGCAAGACGACGACGCTGCGGATGATCGCCGGCTTCGAGGCGCCTAGCGAGGGCACGATCGAGCTGGCCGGGAAGGACGTGAGCGGCGTGCCGCCCTACGACCGCCCGGTCAACACCGTCTTTCAGGATTACGCCCTGTTTCCGCACATGACGGTCGGCGAGAACGTCGAGTACGGCCTCCGTGTCGCCGGCGCCGCCAAGGCGGAACGGAGGCAGCAGCGCGACGAGGCGCTGAAGATGGTCCGCCTGCCTGGCTACGCGGATCGCAAGCCGGGGGAGCTGTCCGGCGGCCAACGCCAGCGCGTCGCCCTGGCGCGGGCGATCGTCAACCGGCCCGAGGTGCTGTTGCTCGACGAGCCGCTCGGCGCCCTCGACCTGAAGCTGCGCGAGCAGATGCAGGTCGAGCTGAAGGCGATCCAGGGCGAGGTCGGCATCACCTTCGTCTACGTCACCCACGACCAGGACGAGGCGCTGACGATGAGTGACCGGATCGCCGTTTTCAACCGGGGCCGGGTCGAGCAGGTCAGCCCACCGGTCGAGCTCTACGAGCAGCCGGCGACCGAGTTCGTCGCGGGGTTCGTCGGGGTTTCCAACCTGCTCGAGCGCGAGGGTGCCCGCTTCACGATCCGCCCCGAGAAGATCCAGCTGCTCGACCCGGCGACCAGACCGAACGGCCTGCGCACCGAGAGCGGCCGCATCGCCGAGGTCGCCTACGCGGGGATGCTGACCCGTTACACGGTCGAGCTCGCCGGCGGCGGAAAGCTTCAACTCGTACGGCAGAACATGGAGGGGACGTCGATCGACGCTGCCTCCGAGCGGGGGAAGGAGGTGCTGGTCGGATGGCGGCCCGAGCACGCGGTTGCCGTTCCGGAGGAGCTCAACGACAAGGAGGAACGAGATGCATAAGCAGGACTCACACCCCGCCCGGATTGCATGGATCACGATCGCCGCCCTGCTGGCCTTCATGCTGCTCTTCGCCGCAGGCTGCGGCGACGACGACGATGGCGGCGACGGCACGGCAGCCGCGCTGGAGAAAGTCGGCCAGCCAGAGGGCCAGCTCGACCTGATCGCTTGGGCTGGCTACGTCGAGGAAGGCGCGACCGAACCCGGCGTCGACTGGGTGACGCCGTTCGAGAAAGAAACCGGCTGCCAGGTCACGGTCAAGGTCGGCAACACGTCAGACGAAATGGTGCAGCTGATGCGGACCGGTCAGTACGACGGGGTGTCGGCATCGGGGGACGCGACCCTGCGGCTGATCGAGGGCAACGACGTCGATCCGGTCAACACTGACCTCGTCCCCAACTACGCCGACGTCTTCGAGGGTCTCAAAGAGCAGCCCTACAACAGCGTCGACGGCGAGATGTACGGGATCCCGCACGGTCGCGGCGCCAACCTCCTGATGTACAACACGGAGGTCGTCAAACCGTCACCAGGCGACTCCTGGAGCGTCGTCTTCGACCCCAAAGAAGCGAGCAAGTACTCGGGCAAGGTGACCGCCTACGACAGCCCGATCTACATCGCCGACGCGGCGCTCTACCTGAAAGAGCACCGGCCCGAGCTGGGGATCGAGAACCCCTACGAGCTGGACCAGGAGCAGTTCGATGCGGCGATCGAGCTGCTGAAGGAACAGCGCGAGAACGTAGGCGAGTACTGGTCCGAATACACGAAGCAGATCCAGTCCTTCGCCAACGGCGACACCGTGGTCGGCACGACCTGGCCCTACCAGTTCCTGACCCTGAAAGGCGAAGGAAAAAAAGTCAACGCGGTCTATCCCTCCAAAGAGGGCTCGACCGGCTGGTCGGACACCTGGATGATCAGCTCGGAGGCCAAACACCCGAATTGCATGTACCTGTGGATGAACCACATCATCGACCCGAAAGTGAACGCCGAAGTGGCCGAGTGGTTCGGCGAGGCGCCGGCCAACTCGAAATCGTGCGACCTCACCGAAAACAAAAATCACTGTCAGGAGTACGACGCGGCCGGCGAACGCTACCTCGACGACCTCTACTACTGGACGACGCCGCTGCGTGACTGCGGCGACGACCGCGGCGAGGTCTGCGAAGACTACGCAGCCTGGGTCCAGGGCTGGACGGAGGTGAAGGGCTGAGCACGGCGGCCCCGTCATGGACGCGGCGGGTGTAACCGTCCCGGCGCGGAAGAGGTCGGTGGGCCATCGGCTCGCCGGCCTCTTCCAGGGCCGCCCCCGCCTCCAGGCAGGATCCCTGCTCGCCGGTCCGGTCGGCTGGCTGGTCGTCGGCTACCTCGGCTCGCTGGGGGTTCTCCTGATCACCGCCTTCTGGTCGCTCGGCGAACTGAGCGGCGAGATCGAACGCTCGGCGACGCTCGACAACTTCCGGCTGATCGCCGAGGAGCCCGTCTACCGCTCGGTCGCCTTCCGCACGATCGCGATCGCAGCCCTGGTCACCGTCACCGACGTGCTGCTTGCCTTCCCCCTCGCCTTCTACATGGCGAAGGTGGCGACGCCGCGCATTCGCGGCCTGCTCGTCGTCGCGGTGATGGTGCCGCTCTGGTCCGCCTACGTGGTCAAGGCCTTTGCCTGGCGCACGATCCTCAGCGAGAACGGGCCGCTCAACTGGGCGCTGGACCCGTTCGGTCTCAGCGGCCCCGGCTACGGCCTGGTCGCCGTCTGGCTGGTGATGAGCTACCTCTGGCTGCCCTACATGGTGATCCCGATCTACGCCGGCCTGGAACGGATCCCCGACTCGCTGCTCAACGCCTCCGAGGACCTGCACGCGAAGCCTGGCTACACCTTCCGCCGCGTGATCCTGCCGCTCGCCTTCCCGGCGGTCGTCGCCGGCTCGATCTTCACCTTCTCGCTCACCCTCGGCGACTTCATCGCCCCCAGCCTGGTCGGTTCCGGGGATCAGTTCATCGGAACCGTCATCTTCTCGACGATCACCACCAATCTGCCCCTGGCCGCGGCCTTCGCGACGGTTCCGATCGCGGTGATGGTCGTCTACCTGCTCGTCGCCCGGCGCCTGGGGGCCTTCGAGCATGTCTGAGCGCGGCATGACCCTCTCGCCCGGCGCCCGGCGGCTGCTGCTGGCCGCCGCGGGCCTGACCCTCGCCTTCCTCTACGTGCCGCTGCTGGTGATCGCGGTCGACGCCTTCAGCACCGCGACGACCCTGGAGTGGCCGCCGCCCGGATACACCGCGCACTGGTTCGGCGACGCGGTCGAAAACCCGGGAGCGCGCGAGGCTTTCCTCAACTCGCTGAAGGCGGGCGCGGCCGCAACCGCGGTCGCGCTGGTGCTCGGCACCCTCGGCTCGCTGGCGGTGGCGCGCTACCGCTTCTTCGGGCGGGAGACGATCTCCCTCCTCGTCGTCCTGCCGATCGCCCTGCCGGGAATCGTCACCGGAATCGCCCTCAACTCGACCTTCACCCAGGTATTCGGCATCGACCTCAGCCTCTTCACGATCGTCGTCGGCCACGCCACCTTCTGCATCGTCGTCGTCTACAACAACGCGCTGGCGCGGCTGCGGCGACTCTCGACCTCCTTTGAGGATGCCTCGGCCGATCTCGGCGCCCACACCTGGCAGACCTTCCGCCTCGTCACCCTCCCCAACCTGAGGACCGCGCTGGTGGCGGGCGGCCTGCTTGCCTTCGCCCTCTCCTTCGACGAGATCATCGTCACCACGTTCACCGCCGGCAGCGGCGTCCAGACCCTGCCGATCTGGATCTTCACCAACCTCTCCCGTCCCAACCAGCTGCCGATCGTCAACGTCGTCGCCGTGCTGGTGATCCTGATCTCGATCGTCCCCGTCTACCTCGCCTACCGCCTCACCCGCGAGGAAGGCGGCGCAGCGGGCGGGCGGGGCGCCGGCGGCGAAGTCGCGGCCGAGGCGTCCGCGGTCCCTTGATGGGGACCGTTTTCTATGGCACGGAGAGGGATCCGGCCAGGAAATCGGCCGGCGAGCAGATCGGGGCCCCGCCGGCGAGATCGAGGAGATGGGAATCGCCGGAGATGAGCAACGCTTTCTGACTGTGGGCGAGTGCGATCAGGTAGTCGTCATCGGGATCGGCCGATCGCAGGGGCGGTGGCGCATCGGGGTCGGCGGTGAAGACACCCTCGCGCCGCAGCAGGTCTACGTAGTCGCCGACAGCGTCGAGGCCGACGTAGCGGCGAAACTTCTCGCGCCGGAGCACCTGCTCCAGCTCGGCCAAGAGGAGAGGTGAGACGATCAGGTCGAGATCGCCGGCACGTGCCTCGGCCAACAGCCGAGCCGGAGCGCCGCCGGGGGTTATCAGGGCAGAGACCAGGACGCCAGGATCAAGGACTACCGGCCGCACGCCTCTCCCTGCGCATCGCATGGAGCTCGTCCGTGGCAAGGTCGAGGCCCTCCTCCTCCGGCGCCGCCCGCACGCCCGCCCATAGATCGTCGAGAACGTCGAGGCCGAGATCCCGGCGCAGAGACTCCTGAATCACCTCCGAGTCTCGCTTACCGTTGCGCGCCGCCTTCATCCGGACGGCGCGGATGATCTCCTCGTCGAGGGTTACGGTCGTGCGAGTCTTGGACATTGCTGCATCTTATCATCATGATGCAATGATGCTCCAGCTTTTACGCCTGCCGGGCGAGGCGCTCGGCCTGCTCGCCGCCGACGTAGGGCGACAGGGTCAGCTCGACCAGGTCCGGAAGGAGATCCTCGAGTCGGTCGCCGCGCCCGGCGCTGATCTCGCGGACGATCAGGGAGACGATGCCGCCGACCAGGGTCTCCTCGGTCGCCTCGGGGAGTGGGCGCGCGCCGGCGTGCTCGGGCCGCCCGGCCTTGAGGATTTCGACCAGGCCCTGCATCGAGGCGCGGTGACGGGCGGCGATCTCCCCGCCCGCCGCGACCGGCTCGATCATCACCAGCCGGGCCAGCTCCGGCTCGCCGGCGAGGAAGCGCAGCATCGTCGCCAGGGCGGCGCGCACCTGCTGCGGCCACTCCTCGAACGACTCGGCAGCCGCCCGCATCGAGGCGCGAATGTGGTCGGCGACCATGTCGTAGGCGGCGAGAAAGCAGGCCTCCTTGTCGGCGAAGTGCTCGTAGAAGGTGCGGCGGGAGACGGAGGCGGCCTTGGTGATGTGGGCGACCGTGGTCGCGTTATAGCCGCGCTCGGCAACCGTGTCGACGAGCGCGGTGACGATCCGCTCGCGCTGGTTTTGGGCGATGAACTCGCGTGGCAGGCCGTGGCGGCCGGCGGGCAAGCGGGGTGAGGCAGCGGCCGGCGGCGCGGCTTTGGCTTTTGCCTTGCCGTCTTTCCTCGCCGCCCCTTTCGACGCTCCCTTGGCCACGCCCCGACGATACCCCAGACCCTGGCCGTCCCGGCGCCCTAGTGCAGGGGCTGGACGGTCAACTCGTCCTCGGCTACGCGGGACCCGAGGTAGGGCATCACCGCCATGTAGATCAGCTCGGGGAGAAATTCCTCACCACGCTCGATCGCGCCGTCTTGCAGCTTGGCGAGCACCGTGCCGTAGATCGCCCCCGCCGCGATTTCCGCCGTGCAGCGCGACATCGGACCGCGCTTCCGGGACTCGCCGCGGCCGCCGTCGAGTAGATCGGCGCAGCGCTGCACGATGCGATCGCGGCGGTCCTGGGCGCCGGTGCCGGCCCCGTTCACCTCGACCAGGAGGAAGCGGGCGCGCACGGGGTTTTCCTGAATGAAGCGCATCGCCGCCCAACCGGCGGCCCACATCCGATCGTGCCAGTTCGTCGCCGCCTCAGCAGCGACCGTCAGCCGATCGCAGAGGTCCGCCATGAGCTCGTCGTGAAGACTGAGAAAGCAGTCTTCGAGGTTGGCGAAGCAGCGTTCGAAGTGGGCACTGCTGACCTGCGCCCGCAGGCAGAGCGATTCGACGCTGACCGCGGCGATGCCGTGGCTAGCCACCAACTCGACCATCGCCAGCGCGATCCGCTCGCGAGACGCATCTCTTCCCCTGCCCGTGCCATTCAGCCGGGACAAGGGGGCTTTCCAGCCACGCTCCCCGCGCTCGCTTGCATCGAGAGGAAGTTCACTATGCCGCCGCCCGTGCTTCAGCCGCTTCCGCAGCGCGAGCCGCCGCGGCCTCCCCAACGTAGGGCGTCAGCGTCACCTGCAGCATCTCCGGCAAAAGCTCCTTCAGCCCCTCGAGCCGATTGGTGACGAGCCGTTGGTGGATCAGCCACGCCAAACCGCCGGCGATCGCCACCTCTAGGCCCTCCGGCAGGCGGCTGGACCGCGGGTTGAGCTCGCGGCCCTCGCGGAGTTTCGGCGCAACGCTCTCCAGCAACGCCTGGTAGCGGGCCAGGGCGGCGCCTCCAGCTGCCTGCGACTCGACGATGCAGAGCTTGGCGCGGGCCTGCTCGGCGACGACCATCTCGAGGAAGATCTCCAGCCCCGCGGCGACCTGATCCGGCCAGGCCTGCTCCGTGTCCAGCAGCTCGGCGAAAACTTCGCGCGCCGCCTGAGCGTTCTCGTCGAAGGCAGCGAGGAAGCACTCTTCCTTGTTGGCGAAGTGCTCATAGAAGGTGACGAGCGCCACCCGAGCCGTCTTCGCGATCAGCTCGATGGTCGTCTTCTGGTAGCCGCGCTCCGCGACCAGCTCGGCAGTGGCAAGCAGCATTCGCTCGCGTTGGTTCTGCGAGACGAAGTCGCGCGGCACAAGGTGGCGGCCCGGCGGGAGCTTGGCGAGACGCTCCGAGATCGACCTCGAGTCGGCCATGCCGACAAGGTACCAAAATATGCATCTGGTGTCTACCGGCCTTTTTCATAGAAATTGAGCCCTTTTAGACCACCAAGGTTTTTGAAAGGTGCTATATCTAGACAAAAGGAATCGGTTTTCGAAAGGGTCGAGCAATGGCGGATCACACCTCCAGCGAGGCCGGGGAAGCAGTATCGGTCATCCCGTTCCCGGGACTCCGCAGCCGGCCTGCTCGGCAGCGTCTGCTGGAGGCGATGCTCATCGTCAGCGGCGAGCGCGGCTACGAGCAGGTGGCGGTCAGGCACGTGATCCAGCGAGCGAAGACCAGCCGGGCGACCTTCTATAAGCATTTCGAGGACCGCGAGGACTGCTTTGCGAAGGCCTACCGCGACGCCAGTGACTGGCTCTATCTGCGGCTGACTACCGCCGCCAGACGGCAGCCGACCTGGCGCGACGGGCTGCGCGCCGCGATGGCGGAGCTGCTCGAGTTCTGCGCCAACCAGCCGGCAATCGCCAAAGCGATCTTCGTCGAGGTCCACGCGGCTGGCGAGACGGCATTGGCCCAGCGCCGCGAGCTGATGGAGCGCCTCTCCCACGCCCTCGACGGCGCGCGCCGCGAGATCCCCTCCCGCCAGGCTCCACCTCCTGTCACCTCGACATTCATCGTGGGGGCGATCGACACGCTGGTCTCGGCAAAATTGATGGACGGCGACGCCGAGCGGGCGCCGGAAATGCTCCCCGGTCTGCTCCACTTCGTCGTCATGCAGTACTACGGCGAGGACGCCGCCTGGGAGGAGATGGCGGCGGCGCCGCTTGCCCAGTGGAGTGCTAGACGCGAGGCGGCTGCCGACATTCCCTTGGAGCGGTAGGCGCGGGTCCTGTCGTCGGGGTGGGGGGCCTTCCTTGCCCTTCGCGCTGCTCCGGGCGATGGGACACCGCGCCAGCAGGGTTGAAATCTTGCCCTCCGCAGCCTTCGGGCGGCGGAAAACCCCCCACCCCGACGCCACCCGCGCGAGGAGCGTTTACAGAGGGATGTTGCCGTGCTTGCGTTTGGGCTGGGCGACCCGCTTGCTTTGGAGCATGCGGAGGGCCTTGATCAGCTTGGGGCGGGTTTGGCGGGGCTCTATTACGTCGTCGATGTAGCCTCGCTCGGCTGCTGAGTAGGGGTTGGCGAAGTGGGCTTTGTAGTCGTCGATCAGCTTTTGGCGACGCTCGTCGGGGGTTGGCGAGGAGCTGATGTCTTTGCGGTAGATGATATTGACGGCTCCCTCGGGGCCCATCACGGCGACCTCGGCGGTCGGCCAGGCGACGTTGTAGTCGGCCAGCATGTGCTTTGAGTTCATCACGTCGTAGGCGCCGCCGTAGGCCTTGCGGGTGACAACCGTGAGCTTCGGCACGGTCGCCTCGGTGAAGGCGTAAAGGAGCTTGGCGCCGTGGCGGATGATCCCGTTCCACTCCTGGTCGGTCCCCGGGAGGAAGCCGGGCACGTCGGTGAAGGTGACGATCGGGACGTTGTAGGCGTCGCAGGTGCGGACGAAGCGGGCCGCCTTCTCGGAGGCCTCGATGTCGAGCACGCCGGCCAGGAAGGCGGGCTGGTTGCCGACGATGCCGACCGGGAAGCCATCGAGCCGCGAGAAGCCGCAGACGATGTTCTTGGCGAAGTGCTCGTGGACCTCGAAGAAGTCGCCGTCATCGACGATGCGGGAGATCACCCCGCGCATGTCGTAGGGCTTGGAGGGATCGTCGGGGACGACCGTGTCGAGCTCATCGTCTTCGCGCTCGGGATCGTCCTCGGGCTCGAAACGGGGCGGTGCCTCGAGGTTGTTGGAGGGCAGGAAGCCGAGCAGGTAGCGGACGTCCTCGAGGCAGCTCTCCTCGTCCTCGGCGGCAAAGTGGGCGACGCCGGACTTGCTGTTATGGCTCATCGCCCCGCCCAGCTCCTCGAACTCGACCTCCTCGCCGGTCACCGTCTTGATCACTTCGGGGCCGGTGATGAACATGTGGGAGGTCTCTTTGACCATGAAGATGAAGTCGGTCATCGCCGGCGAGTAGACGGCGCCGCCGGCGCAGGGGCCCATGATCAGGCTGATCTGCGGGATCACACCCGAGCATTTGACGTTGCGGACGAAGACGTCGCCGTAGGCACCGAGCGAGACGACGCCCTCCTGGATGCGGGCGCCGCCGGAGTCGTTGATGCCGATCACCGGCGCCCCGACCTGGGCGGCCAGGTCCATCACCTTGCACATCTTCTCCGCCATCACCTCGCCGAGGCTGCCGCCGAAGACGGTGAAGTCCTGGGAGAAGACGAAGACGGTGCGGCCTTCGATCGTGCCGTGGCCGGTGACGACGGCATCGCCCCAGGGCCGCTTCTTCTGCATCTCGAACTCGTAGGTACGGTGGCGAACGAAGGTGTCGAGCTCCTCGAAGGAACCGGGGTCGAGCAGCTTCTCGACCCGCTCGCGGGCGGTCATCTTGCCCTTCGCGTGCTGCTTCTCCACCGCCTCCTCGGAGGCCGAGTGGATCGCCGCCGCGCGCAGCTCGCGCAGGTAGGCGAGCTTCTCGTCGTGGGTGACGGGGTTTCTCTCGCGCATCGGGGCGCGGGAGTCTATTAAGAGGCTGTCGGGGGGTCTATCCCGGTAGGGGGTCCACTTAACCTTTTTCTGAAGACAGGGTCGGCTGTCCGCCAGCGGTGGCGCGGAAAAAGTACAAGACGTTCCACCCCTATCGGGATAGGCCTCCGAGCCCGAACTCAGAGTTCGGCGCAGATCGCGTAAGCCTCCACAGCCCAATTAGCGGTACTGGCGGTGGCCTCACTGGCCGCGGCGGTCCAACCCGTTCGTTTGCTTTCGGCGTTTGGGGGCGTCGGCGCCGACTCGGTGACCGCGATCAAGACATCACCGCCGATCACTTTGGCGCCGCCGCCGATCACCTGCTTTCCGGTTGGACAGGTGGCGGTCGCCGTCTTCGTCGGGTCCGAAGTGTTGCTCACGCTCGTTGCAGTCGCATAGGAGACGTCCTTAACGAGCTGCGCGTTGAAGCTCGACGACAGTTTCGCCGCCGTCACCGCGCCGTCCTGGATCTTGCCGGTGCCAACCGCGTTGGCGGCGAGCTTCGAGTTGGTAACGGCACCGTTGGAGAGCTTGTCCTCGGTCACGGCACCGTTCTTCAACTTGCCGCTGGTCACGACGCCGCCGCCGAGGTCAACCGAGCGCACGCCGCCGTCGGCGAGCTGGGTCGAGCCGACCGCGCCGGTCGCGATCTTGCTGCCGATCACGGCGCCGTTGCGGATCTTCGCCGCGGTCACCGCCGCGTTGCGGAGTTTCTGGGTCGTCACGACGCCCTTTGCGAGGTGCTTGGTCTTGACCGACTTCTGGTCCAGGGTCGTGGCGGCGTAGGCGACGCCGCTGAGAGCGACGAACAGCGCCATGCACGACAGCACGTTTGCCACGGAAAGATGCCTACTCAGATGTTTCACGTTCTCTCCCCTCCGGGCGGGCGAGTGCCCTGCCCCGGGTCGTTTTCGTGGATCGCAGTTCAG
The DNA here is from genome assembly GCA_963844395.1 of uncultured Solirubrobacterales bacterium. Classification (GTDB taxonomy): domain Bacteria; phylum Actinomycetota; class Thermoleophilia; order Solirubrobacterales; family 70-9; genus VRUE01. The sequence goes on from CAWJNX010000002.1 coordinate 211,299, forward strand.
GCGGTGCCGAAGGGCTGCTTCTGCGGCTCGGCCAGGTGGTCGAGGATCCGCTCCAGGTCGGCCTCGCGCAGGCCGGAATCGTCGCCGGCGCGCACCTCGACCCGCGTCCCGAAGCCCTTCTCGGCCATCGTCACCTCGAAACCCTCCAGCCCGTAGATCAGCTCGGTCAGCTCCGGTTCGGACTTCATCAGCGTCCGCGATGCCTCGATCATTGGGAGCCGCTTCAACCGCGGCTCGCCGGTTCCTTCTCGTAGCGTGGCGTTGGGAGGGACCGTTCAGCCACTCGGCGTCCCCCGCCTGGAGCGCCCAGGGGCTGCGGGTCGCCGACGAGGTTCGAGCTAACGAGTGGTCGCTGCTGATGATGCGATGACGAAGCCGCCGGGACAGATCAGAACGGAGGTTCCCGCTTTCGAGCAGGGGCGGGCGCCGCTCACGGTGATCTCGGCGGGGCGCGAGGTCGAGCAGGGCGCCAGGTCGGTGCTGATCCTCGCCGAGGGCCTGTTCAGGCTCGACGTGATCCCTCACGACGACACGGTCCAGACGATCGTCCGCAACCTCTCCTCCGAGCCGGCGGTCGAGCTGCGGCTAAGCCCAGTGGGTGGTGCCTCCTACCAGCTTGGCGACGCACAGGGGCTGCTCGTACCCTCGACCAGTCGCTTCGGCGGTGGGATCGCGCTGATCGGCGCCGACGGCGCGGAGCGCACCGTGGCGAAGATTCTTGTCGGCTCCGTATGCCATCTCGAGCGCGGTGTGACCAGCTTCACCGCCCAGGCGACGCTGCTCTGAGCACAGCTCCCACGCTCCTGCTCGCAAGTTGCGAGCTGAACAGAACCGGTCGGGGGCGAGTTCGGTGGGGCTGCTGACTTGACCACACAGTCGTGGGGTCAAAACGGCATACGCGCAGCAGGGCGGCATGGAGGCTGGCGGGCAGGCAGCATGGGATCGTGGCGCGACGGCAACTGCTGGAGCTGGGGTTCAGCCCGAGAGCGATCGAGCATCGCATTCAGAAGGGGAGGCTTCATCGGCTCGACCGTGGGATCTACGCAGTCGGCTGGCCCGACCTGACTCGGGAGAGGCGCTGGATGGCCGCGGTGCTCGCATGTGGCGATGGGGCGGCATTGAGCCACCGCAGCGCCGCGGCGCTCTGGCAAATCGGAAAGGAGGCGCAAGGTCGCATCGACCTGACGATACGGCGCCATTTCGATCTCCGCCGACCGGGCTTGCGAGTGCACCGACGTCCGACGCTGGCGCCCGAGGACATCGTCCGCGGCAACGGGATCCCCGTCACCGGCCCGGTCCGAACTCTGGTCAACCTGGCGACCGAACTCGGTCCGATCGCCATGGAGCGGGCCGTCAACGAGGCGGACAAGCGTGACCTCATCGATCCCGAGACGCTGCGCGTCCGCCTGGACGAATACGCCGGCCAGCCCGGCGCGCCCCTGCTCCGTCGCCTCCTCGACAAACGCACCTTCCGTCTCTCGGATTCGGACCTCGAGATCTACTTCCGCCCGATCGCCGCCAAGGCGGGATTGCCTCCTCCGCTCAGCAAACAGACAGTCAACGGGTGGGAAGTGGACTTCTATTGGCCGGACTTGGGTCTCGTCGTCGAGACCGACGGTCTGCGCTATCACCGGACGCCGTCGGCTCAATCGCGCGATGCCAAGCGCGACCGGACCCACGTGATCGCCGGGCTGAGCCCGCTTCGCTTCACCCATTACGAGATTCGATACGAACCGGCGCTTGTCCGCCACGCGCTCGTCCACGCCACCAGAATGCTGGAGAAGCGAAGGCTGAATTGACCACAGCCGAGTGTGGCGAAAAGAGCAAACGGCCGAGAGGGCCCCGAGCGTCTAGAAGAAAGCGCCGCCCTTGTACTCGCCGAAGACGTCGCGCATCGCGCCGCAGACCTCGCCGATCGAGGCGTTGGCGGCGAGGGCGGCGCGGATCGGGTGCAGGAGATTCCCCTCGCCGCGGGCGACGTCACGCAGTGCATTGAGCTTCTCGTCGACCGCCGCCTGGTCGCGCGACTCCTTGAAGGTCGTCAGCCGGGCCAGCTGGCGCTGCTCGGCCTCGGGGTCGACGCGGAGGATGTCAACGTCGTCTACCTGGTCGGTGACGTACTTGTTGACGCCGACGACTATGTCCTGACCCGACTTGTAGCGCTCGTGGTAGGAGTGGGCCGACTCCTCGATCTCGCGCTGCATGAACTCCAGGGCCTCGACCGAACCGCCAAGCTCCTCCACCTTGTCCATCAGTTCACGGGCGCGGCTCTCGATCTCGTCGGTCAGCGACTCGACGAAATAGGAGCCGGCGAAGGGGTCAACGGTGTCGGCGGCGCCGGACTCGTGCGCCAGAACCTGCTGGGTCCGCAGGGCGATCCGCGCGGAGCGCTCGGTGGGCAGCGCCAGCGCCTCGTCGAAGCCATTGGTGTGGAGGCTCTGGGTGCCGCCGCAAACGGCGGCGAAGCCCTGCAGGGCGACACGGATGATGTTGACCTCGGGCTGCTGGGCCTGCAGCGTGACGCCGCCGGTCTGGGTGTGGAAGCGGATCTTCATCGAGTTGGGGTTCTCGGCGCCGAACCGCTCTTTGACGATCTGCGCCCACATCCGCCGCACAGCACGGAACTTGGCGACCTCCTGGAAGACGTTGTTGTGGCCGTTGAAGAAGAAGGCCAGCCGCGGCGCGAACTCGTCGATCTTTAGCCCCCGCTCGAGCGCCGCTTCGACATAGGCGATCGCGTTGGAGAGGGTGAAGGCGACCTCCTGCACCGCCGAGCAACCCTTCTCGCGGATGTGGTAGCCGGAGATCGAGATCGTGTTCCATTTCGGCACCTTCTCCTGGCAGTACTCGAAGATGTCGGTGGTCAGCCTCATCGTCGGCACCGGCGGATAGATGTAGTTGCCGCGCGCCATGTACTCCTTCAGCACGTCGTTCTGGACAGTGCCGCGCAGCTTCTCGGAGGGAACTCCCTGTTCCTCGCCGACCAGCTCGTAGAGCAGCAGCAGGATCGCCGCCGGGGCATTGATCGTCATCGAGGTCGAGACGCCGTCGAGCGGGATCTGGTCGAAGCAGATCCGCATGTCCTCGATCGTGTCGATCGGGACGCCGGTCCTCCCCACCTCGCCGCGACAGAGCGGGTCGTCGGAGTCGCGGCCGAGCTGGGTCGGCAGGTCGAAGGCCATCGAGAGGCCGGTCGAGCCGTGCTCGATCAGGTAGCGGTAACGCTCGTTGGTGTCCTCGGGGGAGGCGAAGCCGGCGTACTGGCGCATCGTCCAGAGCCGGTCGCGGTACATCCCCTCGTGGATGCCGCGCGTGAAGGGCGGCGCGCCAGGCTCGCCAAGGCGCTCCTCCAGCTGCGGTGCGACGTCCTCCTCGGTGTAGAGGGCCTCGATCTCGATCCCAGAGTCGGTGAAGACCCGCTGGTCGTCGGGGCCGACGACTGGGGCGATGGTTCGCGCCTCGGCTAGGGTTTTCTCCATCTTGCCTGCCACCTTGGGGAGGATATTCGCAGCGACCGCTCTGGCAAGCTGCGCGCTGGCGTCGAGCTGGGCACCGGCCGCGGTCGCGGCCGATCCGATCGGAGGCGGCCGGACGACGCTGAAGCTGAGCGCACCGCTCTCCAAGCGCTTGCGTGAGAACGACGTGCGGCTCGCCAAGCTGAAACCCGGCAAGGCCCAGGGGAGAACCGTGACGCTGCCGGTCGCCGCCGGCACGCTGGATCGAGGCGAGGCAACGGCGGTCGTCGAGCACGAAGGCGGCTTCGAACTCAAAACCGGGCGTCGGGTCGCCAGGGTGCGCAACCTACGCCTCGATACCGCCGCGCGAGTGCTGCGGGGGCGGATCGGCGGCCGCAAACTGGTGATCGCCTCTCTCAGAGGCCTGGAGACCGAGCGCAAAGGCTTCACCGTCGGTGCGTCCGTCGCCCGCCTGAAGCTGACCGCGAACGCGGCAGCCGCGGTGAACCGGGCATTGGGAGTGGAGGGCTTTTTCAAAGCGGGCCGGTCGTTGGGCGCCCTTTCCACCGTTGCACTGCCCGACGTGGTGAGCACCACCACCGGGGCGTTCACGCTGGGCGGGGAGGGCACGACCCTCGCCAAGCTGGAATCGAACGGCATCGCGATCGGCCTGTGGGGAACCTCCACCCGCTACGGCGAAACCGGGCCTTTCTTCGGCTTCGAGATCGCCGAAGGCGCGATGGCGCTCGACGTCTTCAGCGGATTCTTCAACGGCGAGAGCGGCCTCACCATGATCAACGAAACGCAGCCCTCGCCGGACCTCCTGCTCTCGACGCCCCGCATGGACCTCGACTCGCGGACGCTCACGGCCGGCTTCAGCGCGATCTCGGGCGCCAGCCCGACGTCAGGCGTGATCGCGACGCTGGATACGGATGCCGCGAAAGCGCGGGTCAACCCCTCGATTGACATCATGGAGCTGACCGGCGTGCGTGCGATCTCCACCCAGTTCCTCGCCGACACGCTCAACGGGACCTTTGCGACGTCGATCTACACGGCCGGCGAAACGCTCGGCTCGATGAACGTCGTGATCTACGCCTTCTAGGGAGGACCAGCTCAGTCCGAGGCGCCGACGAGCTGCTCGACGCCGGCCTGCTCGATCGTGCGGCGCAGGCCCTCGCGCAGCTCAACCTGCGGCTCCCAGCCGAGCAGGTCGCGGGCGCGCGAGATGTCGGGCTGGCGCTGCTGCGGGTCGTCGGTCGGCAGCGGCTCGAAGATGATCTCCGAGCGCGACTCGGTCACCTCGATCACCGCCTTCGCCAGTTCCAGCAGGGTGAACTCGTTCGGGTTGCCGACGTTGACGGGCAGGTGGGCATCGGACTCGGCCAGGGCGACGATGCCCCGGATCAGGTCCTCGACGTAACAGAAGCTGCGCGTCTGGCTGCCGTCTCCGAAGACGGTCAGCGGCCGGTCCTGCAGCGCCTGGCGCAGGAAGGTCGGAATCGCCCGCCCGTCGTGCGCCCGCATCCGCGGTCCGTAGGTGTTGAAGATGCGGACGATCGACGTGTCGACGCCCTGCTGGCGGTGGTAGGCCATCGTCATCGCCTCGGCGTAGCGCTTGGCCTCGTCGTAGACGCCGCGCGGGCCGATCGGGTTGACGTGGCCCCAGTAATCCTCGCGTCTGCGGGTGCACTTGCGGATCGCCGTAGACCTCGCTGGTCGAGGCGAGCAGGAAGCGGGCCCGCTTGAACTTGGCGACGCCGAGCATGTGGTGAGTACCGTGCGAGCCAACCTTGAGCGTGTGCAGCGGCAGTCGCAGGTAGTCGATCGGGCTGGCGGGCGAGGCGAGGTGGTAGACGAAGTCGACGTCCTCGGGGATCTCGACCCGCTCGATGATGTCGACGTGGCGGAAGTCGAAGCCGTCGTCGCGAATGTGGGCAATGTTCTGCAGCGAGCCCGTCTCGAGGTTGTCGATGCAGATCACCCGGTGACCCCGCTCTAACAACCGCTCGCAGAGATGGGAGCCGAGGAACCCTGCCCCGCCGGTTACGACGCACGTGCTCATCGTGGCCGATGCTACACGGGTTCACGGGCGGGAAGCATGCGGCAGGTCGGACGCCGCAATTTCCGGCCTTTCCGGCCGTCTACTTGTCCAGAAGGGGGGAGAGACCGTCCCCGTCCCGAGCTTTCTCCTGGCATGTTCGGACGAGGGAGGTGAACCGGTGCAGGGGAGAGCAGTGGACGTAGAGTCCGCCGAGGTGGGCGGCGATGAGGAGGGCGCGACGCGGCTGACCGAGCCTGGCCGTGCGGCCGGTCACCGAGGCCGGTCGCAAGCGGGCCGCGGTCGAGCTGATCGCCCGCCACGGGTCCGCCCTGCGGCAGACGGCCCGCCGCTACTCCCTCTGCACGGACGATGCAGACGACGCTTACCAGCGGACATTGGAGATCCTCCTCACCAAAGCTCCCAGCGACCGGGCGCGCGAGCTGTTCGGGTGGACGAAGACGGTGATCAAGCACGAGGCGCTGGCGATTCGTCAGAGTCGGGAGCGGCTGTTGGGGAAACCTTCATCGCGGCGACGAGACGAAGGCGGTGATCGGGTGGCGCTGATCCCCGCGGCGAAGACGGCCCGGACGAGCGACTCGAGCGGCGTGAGGAGATCGCCCGCAGCCGCGAGGCGCTGCGGACGCTGAAGCCGGCGGAGTTGCGGCCCTGACACTGCTCGCCGAGGGATATTCCTACGCCGAGATCGGCACCATCACCGGCTTCAGCCAGACAAAGGTGAACCGCTGCCTAGCGGAGGGACGGGAGCGGTTCCGCCGACTTGTGTCGAGCAGCGAGGACGGCAGCCGCTGCACCGAGATGAGCCGGCTCCTCTCGGCATTCTGCGACGCCGAAACAAGCGCCGAGGAGACGGCAGAGGTGCGCGAGCACCTGCGCGCCTGTGCCCGCTGCCGCGCCGCGATGCGTGCCTACCGAGCGGCACCGGCAACGGTTGCGGCGCTCGCTCCCGCGCTGCCGGCCTCCCGCTCGTTGCTCGAGAAAGTCCAGGAACTGCTGGTCGGGGTCCAGTCCCGACTGCCCGGCGGCGGAAGTGCCACAGACGCATCGATGGCGCAAGTGGCGGCGGCGGGTGGGACGAAGGGGGTCGGCACGGCGGCATTGGCCAAGCTGCTGGCGGTCTGCGCAGGGACGGTTGGCGGTGCCGCCTGCGTCGCGACGGGGGTGGCTCCGTTACCTGTCGACCTGACGCCGGACCGCGCCAAGACACCGCAGATCCAGCGCGTCTCCGAGCGAGTGATTGGGTTATCGGCACCGCCCACCGTCGAGGAGTTACCGGCCCCTACGCGAGCCGAGCCGAAAGCCGCGCCAGCCGCCCGTCGCCGATAAGCCAGTGGAAACGGTCGAGCCCGCGCCGAGCCCCGCACAAACCGAAGCGGTGGACACCACGGAACCGGCGCCTCTCCCACCGGCTACGCCGGCGCCGCCAAGCACGGAATCGCCAGGCCCGTCGAGCGGCAGCGCAGCCGGGGAGTTTGGTCCGTGAGCGGGCCTTCACGTCACACGGTGGCCTCGACCGCGACCAGGATCGTCCTCGTTGCAACGGTGCTGGCCTTTTCCGCGCTGGGACTGGGTCTTGCTACTGGGGCGAGCGCCATGCCACCGCCTCCCGCTGATCTGCAGGTGGAGGGCGGTGAGGAAGCCTGGCACCCGAGGCGATCCTTCCGCCTCATCTGGAGGAACCCCGCGCCCAATGACGGAGCGCCGATCGCCGCCGTCCGCTATCGCGTCCTGGATCCGGCAGGCGCGGTGGCGATCGGTGCGACGCGGATCGGCTGGCCGGCGACTAGCGTCGAGGGACTCGAAGTCCCCGGACCGCCCGGCGCCTACACCGCTGAGGTCTGGCTCGAGGACGCGACCGGGGCGCTGGGAGCTCCAGCCGCAGCAAAACTGCGCTTCGACGATGGGCGCCCCGGGGGGGTGACGCCGTCCGTCGCAGCGACCTGGATCGGACGCGCGGCCTTTCCCGTCGCGGTCCGGCTCAGCCACCCGAGCGGCGAACAGCCCGTCTCGGGCATCCGAGGCTACGCCGTCTCGGTCGCTCCGACCCAGGATCGAAGCCCCTGCGCGTCACTCGACCGCTGCACCGAAGCCGAGACCGATCTGCGCGGCGGCGTCGACGATGACTCGTATCTAGTCGCGGACCTGCCGGAGGGCACGAGCCATGTGCAGGCCCTCGCCGTCTCGGGATCGGGGATGGCATCCGCGGCGGTGGGGAGCGCAGTCCTTCGCGTCGACAAGACGAGCCCGGCCACCCGGCTCGAGGGACTGCCGGACGGCTGGACGAACCAGCCGGTGAGGCTTACCGCGGCGGCGGTTGACGGCGGCTCGGGGATGTCAGCGGGTGCCGGCGGCGTGCCTCCGTACACGGCAATCGTGATTGATGGGGGTACTCCAGTGACCGCGGCCGGCAACGCAGTTAGCGTCACGGTGATTGGCGAAGGACTGCATTGGATCGCCTACTACGCCCGCGACCTGGCCGGCAACGTCGACGATGGCGCAGGCAGCAACGGGACGCCGAATCCGTCGCCGCCAACCGCTCTCGTACGGATCGACCGGGAGCCCCCCAGCATCTCGTTCATCAACGCTCAGGACCCGAGCGACCCGGAGCTGATCCGCGCCTGGATCGCCGACTCGATGTCTGGCCCGGCGCCCGGGCGCGGTTGGATCGGCATCCGCAGGCGCAGCTCGGGCGATCCGTTCGCGCCGCTGCCGGCGGCGCCCCGCTCGAGTGGCGAGCTGCGCGCGCGTTGGGACTCCGACGCCTACCCGGCCGGCGAGTACGAGCTGCGGGCGGTCGGCTACGACGCCGCGGGCAACGCGGCGGCTACGACCCATCGCGCCAACGGCGCGGTAATGATCCTCACCAATCCGCTGAAGGCAGCGACGACTCTGGCCGCCGGCTTCGCGGGCCAGTCTACGATTCGGCGGCGGACCGTCCCCTACGGGCGCGGCGCACTGTTCGGCGGACGCCTTACCGAAGGGATAAGCGGGCCGCTGAACGGAGTGCCGGTGCGGATCGTCGAGCGCTTCGGCACCGGCGCCGGCCTGGGGGATCGTGTCTCGACCGTGACGACCGACCCCGATGGCAACTTCGGAATCCGCCTTTCCGCCGGTCCTAGCCGCGAGGTCACCGCGGTCTTCGATGGCACGCCGACGCTGACCCGCGCCACGAGCTCATCGGCGTTGCTCGCGGTGCGCAGCGGCGTGCGGTTACGGGTCTCTGCGCCCATCGCGAAGATCGGCGGACCGCCGCTGGTCTTCCGCGGACAGGTCGGCGCGGCGCCGGCAACGATCCCGCCAGGCGGCAAGTCGGTACAGCTTCAGTTCCGTCTCCCGGGCCTGCCATGGAGCGAGTTCCGCACGATCCAGACAGACCGCCGCGGCCGCTTCCGCTACGCCTACCGCTTCAGCGACGACGACAGCCGCGGCGTCCGCTTCCAGTTCCGCGCCTACGCCGCCGAGCAAGCTGGCTGGCCTTACGAGCCAGCAGGCTCGCGACCAGTCTCGGTGCGGGGGCGTTGAGCTACGACTGAGGGAGGGGCAGGGTGCCCCTCCTCCCGTCCAAGGTCTATCGCAGGGCGGCCGAGCTGCTCGCCGACGCTGCGGACGCGCTGCTCGACCTCGCTGCGGTTGCGCTTCAGCCTGGTCTCGACGGTGCGGCGGCGGTTGCGGGCCTCCCGCTCGACGCGGTTGCGGGTCTTGCGCGCTTCGGTGGCCGCTTTGCGGCGGGCGGTGGCGCCGCGACGCTCGGTGCGCTTGACGCTGCGGGTCACCCGGGTCCGGTAGGACTTGAGCTGTTTCTCGGCGGCGACACGGCCGGTGAACGGTCCGACCAGGTCGGCGACGCGGTCGGAGACCTCGAGCACGGCGCCGACCGGCAGGTCGACCGCCCGCTCGACGACCTCGCGGGCTCGATCGGTGCCGGACGGGGCGGTGGCGCGTTTCGGGGCGGTGGCGGAGCGTTTAGGGGTCGCGGTCGATTTGCCGTTGCTGCTGGCTTTTTTACTCTGGGGCATGAAAAATGAATCCCTTCGTAGTCTCTGGGCAGGGGAGGTTCGCGAGTGTAGCGAACATACGTTCCGGCGAACAAGTGTTCTAAACCCCGGTGTCGCTGCGCGGTTACGCCAGTATTCATAGACAAGCTCAGGCTTCGGCCAGACGAACCGTCGCCAAGCCCTGCTCGCCGGCCGCCGCGGCGATCCGGTAGCGCGCCTCGAGCCCGAGGTCGGCTTCGCCCGGCGCCAAGTCGCCGAAAACCGCCGTCCCCCCCGCCTCGCGAACGATCAGCTGGGCGGCGGCGGCGTCGACCGAGCGACATGGCCGCAGGCTGAGCATCCCGTCGAAGCGACCGGCGGCGACATAGGAGGCAGCGATCGCGATCGAGCCGACCACGCGGATGCGGAAGACCCGGCCGGTCAGCGCCTCGAGCGCCGGCACGGCGTGCTCTGGCCTCGCCGCCTCCATCCCGAGCAGCTCCAGCTCCTCGCCATCGGCGCCGGCCTCGATCGACTCGCCGTCGAGGGTCGCACCCTCGCCGCGTCGCGCCGCGAACTCCTCGCCGGCGCCGAAGTCGTAGACGTAGCCGAACTCGACGTCGGCCATCATCGGGCCGGAGGCGACCGCGATGCTGAGGCTGTGCGAGGGAACCGTGCGGCGGGCGTTGAGCGAGCCGTCGATCGGGTCGACGACCACCCGCGCCGCGCCGCCTCCGCCGAAGGCGACCTCACCGCGCTCCTCGGAGACCGCGACGAACGAGGCGCCTGCGTCGGCGAGCGCCTCCAGCTCGGCGAAGACGGCGTCCTCGCACTCGCGGTCGATGACCAGGGTGCGGTCGCCGCCCTCGCCCACTCCCTCGTAGGCGGTGCGCTCCTTTATTGCCGCCGTGCGCTCGAAGACCTCGCGATTGGCCGCCACGACGCGTCGGCAGATCGCCGGCCAGTCTGCATCGAGAACGTCCACCGGCTGGATGCTATGTCGCGCAGAGCCCCGTCGGGGCTCTAACGTTGGGCCATGGACTCGACGCCGGCACAGGAGCGCGCGATCCGGCACGGCGCGGGACCGCTGCTGCTGCTCGGCGAGGCAGGAACCGGCAAGACCGAGGTCCTCGCTCGACGTCTCGCGGGCCTCGCGCTCGACGGCCCCGGGCCCGGGCGGGTGCTGGTCCTCGCCTCCTCGCGGGCCGGCACCCGGCGACTGCGGCGACGCGCCGAAGCGCTGCTCGAACCTCCCTACGAGGAGCTCTGGATCGGGTCCTGGGAGACTCTCGGCGAGCGGCTGCTGCGCGAGCACTCGGCCGCCGCCGGCCTCGATCCGTTCTTCGACGTCCTCGGCCCGGCGGAGCGGCTGGCGATGCTGCTCGACCGCCTCGACGAGCTGCCCCTGCGCAGCCATGAGATCCGCGGCAACCCGGCCGGCCTGCTGGCAGGCCTGCTGGATCGGATCGACACGCTGAAGGCCGGCGCCGATCGCCCCCGATCCAGAGCTGGCCGAGCTGGTCGCCGCCCACGACCGCATCCTCGCCGCCGCCGGCAGCCTCGACCGCGGCGACGTCTTCCTCACCCTCAACAAGCTCCTCGACGAGCGCCCCGACATCCGCACCGAGATCGCGACCCGATTCCAGCACCTGATGGTCGACGAGCTGGAGGACACGACGCCAGCTCAGCGGGCGATCCTCGCCTCACTGGCTCAGGAGAACCCGAACCACCTCTACGCCCTGGAGGGGGAGCCGCGGGTGGCGGAGTGGTATCGCTCCGTGCATCAGCAGGGCGACGTGCTCGTCCTCGAGCGCCAGTTCCGCGACCCCCCCGTCCGCTTCTGGCGCTGCTCGAACGAGCGGGCGCAGGCGCAGGCCGTTGCCCGCGAGGTCGAGCACCTGCTGGCCGAGGGCACGTCGCCGGAGGCGATCTGCGTGCTGGTCGACGACCCGGCGGCGCGGGGCGGGCCGGTCGCCGCGGCGATGGAGGAGCGCGGCGTGCCCTTCCACCTCTCCGGCCCCGCCGCCCTCTTCCAGCGACCCGAGGTGCGCGACGCGATCGCCTGGCTGCGCGTCCTCGCCGATCCCGGCGACTCGGCAGCGGCGGCGCGGGCGCTGACCCGGCCGCCGGTCGAGCTGCGCTCGGCCGACCTGGCGCGGCTGACGACGATCGCCCGGCGCCGCAAGCTCGACATGGTCTCCGGCTGCGAGGCGGCGTTGGAGAGCCCGCAGATCTCGCCCGAGGCGCGCGAGCGGATCCAGTCCTTCCTGAAGCTCTACGGGACGGCCTCGGCGGCGATGGAGGAGCGCCGCGCCGACGTCTTCGTGCGGCGCTTGATCGAGGCGGTCGGGCTGCGCCGCCAGCGCCTCTTCGCCGCCCAGCCGGAGGTGGCGGAGCGCCTGCTCGGCCTCTCGCGACTGGCCGAGCTGGCGGCCGCCTGGGCGCGGCGCGAGCCGCACGGATCGACCCGCGACTTCGTCCGCCACCTGAGCGCTGTCGCCGAGGCGGGCGTCGAGCCGGCCGGCGTCGCCGAGCCGCCGGCGCCCGGCGCCGTGCAGGGACTCGGCACGCGAGGCGGTCAAGGGGATGGAGTTCGACCACGTCTTCGCGCTCGGGCTGGAGCGCGACGAGGGCGCTGAGCGGATCGGGCGGCCGGCTCGCTCCGGGCTCGTCCTCGCCCGAGTCGAGCGCGACGACGACCGGGAGAGTCCCCCCTCCGCCTTCTACGAGGCGGCCCGGGCCGAGCGCCGCTGCCGAGGAGGAGGCCCACGAGGAGGAGCTGTTCGGGCCGGCCGAGGGGCTCCACGCGACCTACCGGATGCTGCGCGAGGAGGTTCTCGGAGGCCTCCTGGAAGGCCGGCCGCGAGCTCTCGGAGCCGCGGCTCGACACCGCGATCGACGTCAACCGGGCGATCGCCCGCTACCTGGAGCTGCTGAAGCTCGCCGCGCTCGCCCAGCGGCCGGGCGACGAGGCGACGGCGGAGGCGGTCGAGGCGGTCAACGGGCTGCTGCGCCAGGTCGCCACGCCGGAGCAGCAGACGGAGCTGGACGCCTCGGCGCTCGACGCCTACCTGCTCGACTCCGAGCGCGAGCGCGAGGGCCGACGCCGCCTGATCGCCGCCCGCCAGGAGCCCTCGCTGGAGGCGTTCCTGCCGCGTCGCGGCGACGGCTCGCTGAGCCTCTCCGCCTCCGACCTCGACCTCTACCTGACCTGCCCGCTGAAGTACAAGTTCGCGCGGGTCTTCGGCATCCCCCAGGAGCCGACGATCAACCAGCGCTTCGGCATCCTCATCCACAACGTCCTCGAGCGCTTCCACAAGGACGGCGAGGAGGACGGCGAGGGAGACGGGCTCTCCCGCCTGATGAGCCTGTTCGAGGCCGGTTGGCGGCGCTCCGGCTTCGGCTCCAGCGACGACGAGCTGCAGTTCCGCGACCGGGCGCGCGAGGCGATGCGCCTCTACTGGGAGCGGGAGTGCGAGTCCGAGGGCGAGCCGGTCTGGCTGGAGCGCAAGTTCGACATTCGGATCGGCGAGCACCACGTGCGCGGCCGGGTCGACCGGGTCGACCGCCTGCCCGGCGGCGACCACGAGCTGATCGACTACAAGACCGGCCAACGCAAGAGCGAAGCCGACCTCGAGAGCGACCTGCAGCTGGCGCTCTACCGGCTCGCCGCCCGCGAGGCCTGGGACCTGGAGGCGGGCACCGGCAGCTACTACTACGTGCTCGACGCCGAGAAGGTCGCGGCGCCGGTCAGGCCCGACGACGCCGAGCGGGTCGAGCGCACCGTGCTGCAGGTCGGCGAGGGCGTCCTCGGCCAGGACTTCGAGCCGCGCCCCTCGCCGACCGTCTGCAGCTGGTGCGACTACCGCCTGATCTGCCCGGCGGCGGAGAGCTGAGCGGCGCTGGAGCCGGCTCCGACGGGCCTCAGTTCTGCTCGCCGCGGCGCTGTTGCAGGAAGCGCTGGAACTCTTTGGCGATCGTGTCGGCGGAGGGCAGCTCGCCGGTCTCGTCGCCGAACTGCTCCACCTGCGCCTCCTCGATCCGCTCGACCAGTTCGGCGATCTCCGGGTTGGCGGCGACGGCGCGGCCGATCTGCTCTTCGTAGCTGCTGGCTTCCTCCTCCAGCTCGCCGCCGTCGACCGCGATCCCGGTCAGCCCCTCGAGCCGGCGCAGCAGCGCCAGGGTCGCCTTCGGGTTGGGCACGGCGGCGACGTAATGCGGCACCGCCGCCCACAGCGAGGCCGAGGTCATCCCGAACTGGCGGCAGCAGTCGTGGAGGACGCCGACGATCCCGGTCGGCCCCTCGTAGCTGGAGCGCTGCAGGTCGAGTTCGTCGATCAGCTGCTCGTCGGAGGCGAGGCCGGTGATCGGCACCGGCAGCGTGTGGGAGACCTCGGCGACCAGCGCCCCGAGCGTGACGACCATCTCGACCCCGAGCGCGTCGGCGGCGGTCGCGACCGTCTCCGAGAAGGTGCGCCAGCGCAGGTTCGGCTCGGTGCCGTCGAAGAGGACGAGGTCGCGTTCGGCGCCGGGAACGCGGATCGCGGTCAGGTCGTTCTGCGGCCACTCGATGCTGGCGGGTCTGGCCCTCGGTGAGCACGATCGTCGGCCGGGTCGCCTGGAAGTCGAAGAAGTCCTCGGGGTCGACCTCGGCGATCGGCTCGGGGTCGAAGGACTCGGCCAGCGTCGCCAGCGCGCCCGAGGCGACCCCGGCCGCGTCGTTCCAGCCCCGAAAGGCGCAGATCAGCAGCGGCGAGCGGAGCTGAGGCACGTCTCCTCTCCAGGTGAGCGACTCCACCCATTGAGCGTAGACCACGCCGGTACCGGACCGAGGCTAGGAGGGCTGCGCGAGGAGGCGCGGCGGACGAGCTGGTAGGCGACGAAGAGGCCAGCGCGGCGAAGGACAGCTCGAGCGCGCGCTGCGGAACCTCGTTGGCGACGACGACGCCGATCAGCACGCCGAGCGGCGAGAGGGCGCCGACCACCGCCGCGTCGCGGAGGTTGACGTTGCCGTAAGCTGCGCTGGCGGGCGGTGCCGACCAGGGCGACGAGGACGATCATCAGCAGCGAGGTCGACTCCGCCTCGACCTGGGAGAGGCCGAGGAAGATGGTCAGCGCGGGGACGAAGAGGACGCCACCGCCGACGCCGACGAGGCCGCCGGCGAGCCCGCCGGCGGCGGCGACCAGGATCGCGAGCAGCTCATCCACGACAGGCTCCGTTCATCGGACGATCAACTCGATGGCGATGACGACGAGCAGCGCCGCGAAGAGGAGCGAGACGGCCCGCTGGGGGATGCGCTGCTGGATCGCGGTGCCGAGCACGACGCCGCCGATCGCCGGAATCGAAAGCAGCAGCCCGGTGACCAGGTGGACGTTGCCGTAGAGGCCGCCCTGCGCGACGGCGCCGAGCAGGCCGATCAGGACGATCGCCGCGAGGCTGGTGCCGGTCGCGAGCCGCTCGCCGTAGGCGAACCAGAGGATCAGCAGCGGCACGATGACGGTGCCTCCCCCGACCCCGAAGAGGCCGCTGAAGGCGCCGGCGAGGGTGCCGATCGCGGCGAGCTTCAGGATTCGGTCGGAGGGCACCGCGGCGATACTAGTTGCCGCTCCGAAGCGAACGGCAGAGAAAGAATGGTCGAGGAGCCGCACGGCGGCAATCCGGCGCCGTCGCTGTTGGAGCTCGCTTCGCGGCGATCCGGCGCGCACCGCGATCCTCACCGACGTCGATGGGACGCTGGCGCCGATCGCCGCGCGGCCGGAGCAGGCCGCGGTGCCTGCCGAGGCGACGAGAGCGCTGGAGCGGCTCGCCGAGCGCTACGGCCTGGTCGGCTGCGTCTCCGGCCGGCGGGCCGAGGAGGCGCGGCGGCTGGTCGGGCTCGACGCGGCTCGCCTACGCCGGCAACCACGGGCTCGAGCTGCTGCTGCCCGGCGACGAGGCCGCCCCGGCTCGACCCCTCGCTGCGGGGCCGCGAGCGCGACGCGGCCGAGTTCGTCGCCGGGCTGGGGGCGGAGGCGCTGGCGGCGGCGGGGACTGCGGCTGGAGGACAAGGGGCCGATCCAGGCGCTGCACTGGCGCGGCGCCGACGACGAGCGCGGCGCCGAGGCGCGCGCCGAGGAGATCGCCGCGGCGGCGGACCGGGCCGGACTCGAGCCGCGCCGCGGCCGCAAGGTGCTGGAGCTGCGGCCGCTGGGCGGCGGTGGCAAGGACGCGGCAGTGGCCGCGCTGCTCGCGGACAGAGGCATCAAGGCGGCCGTCTACGCCGGCGACGACCGCACCGACCTCGACGCCTTCCGCCGCCTGCGGGAGCTGCGCGAGCAGGGCGAGCTGGAGACCGCCGTCTGCGTCGGCGTCGTCTCGGCCGAGGCGCCGGCAGACCTGGCCGGCGAGTCCGACCTGGCGGTCGAAGGCCCGGCTGGCTGGCTGGCGGTCCTCGAGAGCCTGGCGGAATAGGAGATCGGGGCGTCTAATCCGACGGTCGCTGATTCGAATCCAGCCAGGGTCGCTTTGAGTTGTACCACTTATGGTACAATTGCTCCATGGCAGTGGCCCCTGGAAAGAAGCCGGTAGCGCTTGGGACGAGCGAGGCTCGGCGCAACCTGCCGCAGCTGGTCAAAAAGGCATCCGTGCGGCGTAAGCCTTCGGCTGACCCTGAGAGCAACGCTATCCGGATCCAGCCCCGAGGACAGGAGGGATCCGCGTCACTAGTCCCCACGGTGGATCTGGTGGCTGCCAAGGACCGAATTGAGGAACTGGAAGAGGAGCTCGAGAATGCGGGGCTCGCTTTGTTCTTGCAGGAGCGTCTTCAGGCGAGCCGAGGTGAACGCCTGAGCGCGGCCCACTTCCTGGGCGAGATTGGGATGGGGGAGTTTGTTGGACAGCTCCCCGGAGCCTGAGCACAAGATTGAAGCATTGGCAGAGGCTACGGCCGACGCCAATCAGCTGGATGAGGCGGTAAGGATCGAAGTAGCGCGCATCGTGGTGGAGTTGCACCGCAATCCACACCATGGCGAGTTGATGGGAGACAAGCCGCCTCGCGTCCTGCAGGGCTGTCGCAAGGTTCGGTTCGATGAACAAACCTGGCGAGGCAAGCCTCGTTTCCGCTTTGTCTACCGAAATGAACCGGCCGATGGTGCTCCTGCAACGAGCCTGATTCTCGCGATCGGCCGCCGTGATCGGATGATCGCCTACGCCAAGGCCGCTCGCCGTGTCAAGGAGCGTGCGGCCCGAGAAGGTCGCTCGGAATAGGGTCGAGCGGCTTAAGGGAGGAGCGCGCTGAGGGTCCTGACGTTCTGCTGAACTTCTCCACCGACTTTCAGAAAGACTCGGTGCCGTGCCCTACACCGACCTGCTTCGCCTCACTGTCTTCCTGACCGGCGCCGAGGCCACCGCCCTGGGCGCGATCACCGCGCTCGCCGCCGACCGCAACGAAGACACGGCTTCGATCCTTGTGGCGGGGGCTTGGTGGCTGATCGCCCTCGCGATCGGTCTCTACCTCGGCCGGCCCGAACGTGCCGCCGACGGCGTCCGCGACGCTCTCGTCACGCGCCCGCACCGCCACCTCGCTTCCTCCGGACACGCCAGCGCGGATCGCCACTGCGCGGCTCTGGCCGATCGGAGCGACCGCCGTGGTCGCCGGCGTACTCGGCGCCTTCTTCCCCGGCGTGGCTGCGATCGGCGCCGGCTACGCCCTCCTGGTCGCCCTCATGCTGCGCACCCGCGAGGCCGCCGTGCTCGGCATCGAGCAGCGGGACGGCGTCAAGTTCTACGTGGTCCCCAACTCCGCCCTGCGCCCAATCGAACTGGTCCGCACCCCGGGCCTGCGCAGCGACCGGCTCAGTGACATGCGGACGTAATGAGAACGCCATAAATTGGCAGGAAGACCGGCAGCGATGCTTGCGCAGATCTCAAGCATGCTTGACGAGGCGGATACTCGACTTCGATGCATCGAAATCGAGTCCTCGTACATGTTGTTTTAGCCTCGATGACACCATGACTTTAATCGACCGGCGGCACGGCTACGGTTCCAGTATGCGTACTGTGCGTCAGGAACTGGGTGATCGGGGAGAGAAGATGGTATGCAAGCACGCTCGCTGTCCCCGCTGTCATAGAACTCGGCAGTTCAAGCAATTACCAACGAATTTCGAGTGTGCAGACCTTATTTGCAAGTTCTGCGGGTTCTTAGCTCAAGTCAAGGCAACGAGGCTTCAGCCCGAAGCTGATTTTCCGGAGCGGATCATGAGTGGTGCCTGGGAGCCCCAGCACGCGCGCATCCTTGCCGGCATCTACAACGGCCTATATCTAGCCGGCTTCAAACAGAATGGTCGAAACCTCATTCGAATCGACTACGTGCCTCCCCATGTCCTCGAAGCAACGCCACAAGTCTTTGAGCCTCGAAAGCCGCTAGGTGCGAAGGCAAAGCGGGCCGGCTGGAAGGGCTACATGCTAAATGTGGGAAAGTTGCCGGCAGTTGGTATTCAGCAGGTCTTTCCCGCGAATCCATAGAACCTCCCAGGCGTGTTGCGCACCCGAGGTCGCCACGTGTTTCCGAGCAGCACGAAGGGGTCGAGTTTCACCTCCACGCCTGGCCTGCGAAGCGCCGGTTGCGGCATCGGGCACTGAAAGCAAACGACCCGCCGAAGCGGGTCGTCTGCAAAGTCTGGGGAAGCCGATGTAAGCCTTGGCCCCGGTCTCGCAGAGCCATTATAGCGCCCCCGGAGGGAATCGAACCCTCTCTTCCCCAGTTGCGAGACCGAGGGCCGGCGTCCACCGGCGGGGGCGACCGCCGCTTCCGCGGCAGCCCGACGCTAACCCGATCCGAATCACATGTCTGTCGGCAAATGAAACTTCTTAGTGACGCGAATCGAGCAATTGCTTGAACTCATCCCACGGGCCGAGTGTTCGCGATCTGCGCCGAGTCAGCCAGGCGCGGCGGGCGGTGGCTACGCCGTAGGCGATGTTGGCGAGGGTGTCGACGCCGTGGGCGTCGGTGTTGACGGCGATCGTCACGCCGGCTTCGGCGGCGAGGCGGGCGTGGTGCTCGGAGAGGTCGCGGCGGTTGGGGTTGCCGTTGATCTCCAGCATCGTGCCGGTGCGCGCCGCCGCCTCGGCGACCGCCTCGACGTCGATGCCGTAGGGCTCGCGGCGGCCGATCAGGCGGCCGGTGAGGTGGCCGATGCAGTCGACGCCGGGGTTCTCGATCGCGGCCAGGACGCGATCGGTCATCGCCCGTTCGGAGACCGAGAAGGAGGTGTGGACGCTGGCGACCACCCAGTCGAGAGCGTCGATCAGGTCGTCGGGGTAGTCGAGCGAGCCGTCGAGGCCGATGTTGACCTCGGTTCCGGAGAGGAGCTGGAAGTCGGAGTTCTGCTCGTTCCACGCGCGCACCTCCTCGATCCGCTGCCATAGCTGCTCGGCGGTGACGTGGTTGCCGAAGCCGTGGCTGGCGGAGTGGTCGGTGATCGCCAGGTAGGAGTAGCCGCGATCGCGGGCCGCGGCTGCCATCTCGCTCGAGCGTGTTGCGACCGTCGGAGAGGGTCGTGTGCGAGTGCAGGTCGCCCTGGATGTCCTCGACCGTGACCAGCTCCGGCAGCTTCCCCTCGCGGGCGGCCTTCAGCTCGCCGCGGCCCTCGCGCAGCTCGGGCTCAATGTAGGCGTAGCCGAGCCGGTCGTAGACCTCCTCCTCGGTCGCGCAGAGCGTCACCTCGTCGGTCTCGGTGTCGGTCACCCCGTGCTCGGAGACCGAGAGGCCGCGCCTGACCGCGTCCTCGCGCAGCTGGACGTTGTGCGCCTGCGAGCCGGTGAAGTGCTGGAGCAGGTTGCCGAAGGCCTGCGGCGCGACGATCCGCAGGTCGACGGAGATGCCGTTGTGGGTCTGCGCGCGGACGCCGTTGGTACGCCCGGCTTGCCGGCGGCGGCGATCAGCGGGTGGCTGGCCAGGTGCTCGGCGAGCGCCGCCGGCTGCTCGGCGGTCGCGATCAGGTCGATGTCCTTGCAGGTCTCCCCCCAGCGCCGCACCGAGCCGGCGACCTCGACCCGGTTGGCGGCGGGATGCTCGCGCAGCGCCGCCGCCAGCTCCTCGGCGATCGGGCGGACCTTGGAGAGCAGCAGCCGGCCGGGGCCTTCGCCCGGCTCGCCGAGCCGCTCCAGCGCCGCCAGCACGTTCTCCTCGACCTTCGGCCCGAGCCCTTTGACGTCGCGGATCCGTTCCCCCTCAGCCGCCGCTTTCAGGTCCTCGAGCGAGCAGATCTCCAGCTCGTCGTAGAGCCGCTTCGCCGTTTTCGCCCCGAGGCCCGGGACCCGCGTCACCTCGATCAGGGTCGGCGGGAACTTCGCTTTCAGCTTCACCGCGGCTGGGATCTCGCCTTTCTTCAGCAGCGCGTCGATCTTTTCGGCCAGCGTCTTGCCGACGCCGGGGATCTCGGTCGCCCGCCCGGCGGCCGCCAGCTCGGCGACCGAGACCGGGCTCTCGCGGATCGCCATGGCGGCGGTCGAGTAGGCGAGCACCCTGTATTTGACCGCGCCGTCGAGCTCGTAGAGCACGGCCAGCTCGTCGAAGGCGGCGGCGATCTCGGCGTTGGTCACACCGCGCAAGCTAACGGGACGCGCGACTAGGATCGCCGCGAATGCGACCGCGCCACTCCGAGCGAGGCCCCGCGTGGCTGGTCCTGCCGACCTTCGACGAGGCCGAGAACATCGAGCCCTTCGTCGCCGCGGTGCTGGCGAAGCTGCCCTCCTCCTCCCGGATCCTGATCGTCGACGACAACTCGCCCGACGGCACCGGCGAGATCGCCGACCGGCTCGCCGCCGAGCACGCGAGCGTCAGCGTCCTGCACCGGCCCCGCAAGGAAGGGCTCGGCCCCGCCTACATCGCCGGCTTCCGCCTCGCCCTGGCCGAGGGTGCCGGGCTGATCCTCGAGATGGACTCCGACTTCTCCCACGAGCCCGCCTACCTGCCGCGGCTGCTCGACGCGGCCGAGCGCGCCGACCTCGTGATCGGTTCCCGCTACGTCCCCGGCGGCGGGGTCGGCGACTGGGGAGCGCTGCGGCGCGCGATCAGCCGCGGCGGCAGCGGCTACGCGCGCCACGTGCTGGGCGTCGGCGTCCGCGACCTGACCGGTGGCTTCAAGTGCTTCCGGCGCGAGGTGCTGGAGGCGATCGACCTCGACGCGGTCCGCACCCGCGGCTACGCCTTCCAGGTCGAGCTGACCTACCGGGCGATCGAGCTGGGCTTCGAGGTCGTCGAGGTGCCGATCGTCTTCCGCGACCGCCGGGTCGGCGCCTCGAAGATGAGCCGCTCGATCGTCGTCGAGGCGATCTGGCGGGTCCCGCTCCTGCGCATCGTCGGCAAGGGCAGAGCCCGGCGCCCACGGGGGTCGAGCAGGCGGTAGTAGGCTCCGGCCACACGACGGGAGGAAGGGAAATGGAGCGGGTCGGCGGGGTAGATCGGTTGGTGCTCGCGTCAATGCTGGCAGCGCTGCTTGTGCTGCTCTTCCCGGCGACGGCAGGGGCACAGTCCTTCTCCGGGAGCGACTCGGACGAGCTCCCAGCTGGAATCACCGTCACCGGCATCGGATTCGCGCCGACGAAAGCGGTTGCGGCCGACCACGCCGTGCGGGACGCGCGGCAGCGCGCCGCCAGCATCGCCGCCGTCCTTCGGGTGGAGCTCGGTGGCGTGGAGGGCATCTACATGCCGGAACTGCCCCAGTTCGCCCGCTCCTCCCAGCGCTGCGGCCGTCGGGAAAGTCGGCCGACCGGCTGCCGCAAGGCGGCCGCGGCGATGGTGACCTTCGGCGTCGTCGGCGGCGCGACCGCCGCCGACATCGTGCGGGAGGTCGGCTCCTCGGGGGCCGCGTCGGTGCCCGTCGAGCCGCGCGACCGCACCAGCGACCGCTGGATCAAGCGGGCCATCGTGACGGCTCGGCGCGCCGCCACCGAGGAGGCCGTCGCAACCGCCTTCCTCAACGCCAAGGCCGCCGCCGACGCCGCCGAGCTGCGGCTGGGACCGCTTGTCTCCGTGGCGGAAACGCCACTGACCTCCTACTTCCCCGCGCCGCCCTTCTCCGTGCCGGCCTTTCAGGATCCCCTCCTCGGGGCGTGGGGGCCCGGCGTCTTCTGCCGGGTGACCAGGCAGCCCGTCGTGCGACTCGATCCGGAGACCGGTAGGCCTAAGGTCGTACGCCGCGGACCCCGCCGTCGCTGCGCCGTCCCGCGGACGTACGAGATGCGCCTGGAGATCAGGTACTCGGCGACCTAGCCCGCTTCGTCGAGCCGATCCCGACACCGGCCGGGGCCGGCGCTATACTTTCTGAAGTATTGGGCGCTGAACCTCGACTCGCGGGAGACCGATTCCAGTGACTGGCAAGCTCACCGACGTGACCGACGCCACCTTCAAGTCCGACGTCCTGGAGGCCGACGGCCCAGTGCTCGTCGACTTCTGGGCTCCCTGGTGCGGTCCCTGCCGCGTCGTCCACCCGGTCCTGGAGGAGATCGACGCCGAGCGCGACGACCTGACGATCCTCAGCCTCAACGTCGACGAGAACCAGCAGACGGCGGCCCAGTACGAAGTGCTCTCGATCCCGACCCTGCTCCTCTTCAAGGACGGGGCGATCGCCAAGAAAGTCGTCGGGGCGATGCCGAAGCGCCGCCTCGAGGCCGAGCTCGAGCCGGCGCTCGCCTAGAGCGCCGGGCCGGGGCAGCAGCAAGCGATGCCGTTCGTCCACATCCACTGGTTCGAGGGACGGACCGACGAGCAGAAGGCGGAGATCGCGAAGCGGATCGAAGCGGCGCTGGTCGAGGTGGCCGGCGCCGCCCCCGAGCACTGCTGGGTGAAGTTCTCCGACTCGCCGAAGACCGACTTCATCATCGGCGAGCCTGAGGAAGGACTGGAGCTCCGACTGATCTGGTCAGCTCGCGCGGTCCATCGAGCTCTCGGCCGTGGACGCCGTTCGACGGCGTCGTAGGCGACCGAGGTCGCGAGAACCTCGCCGGCGATGTAGGGCTGGTGCTCGCGGGCGGCTGCGAGCAGCTCTGCGTCGCCGCCGAGGGTGAGCTCGATCCGGTCGGTGATCTCCAGGCCGGCCTCTTTGCGGGCGTTCTGGACGGCGTGGACGATCTCGCGGGCGAGGCCCTCGCGGCGCAGCTCGTCGTCGAGCTCCAGCTGCAGGGCGACGGCGTGGCCCGCCTCGGCCTCGACCTCGTAGCCCTCCAGCGGCTGCAGGGAGAGGGTGACCTCGTCGGCGGCGAGCGTGTGCTCGTCGCCCTCGATGTTGATGCCGACCTCGCCGCCGTCCGCCATCACCTCGGCGACGTGGACCGGATCGAGCGCCTCGACCGCGGCGGCGACCTGCGGCATCCGCTTGCCGAAGCGGGGACCGAGCGAGCGGTAGTTGGGCTTGACCGCGTAGCTGACCAGCTCCGCCTCCTCGGTGACGAAGTCGAGCTCCTTCACGTTCAGCTCGGCCTTGACCAGGTCGGCGCGGGCGGAGATCGCCTCGCGCTCGGCGTCGTTGGCGACGATCACGGCGCGGCGCAGCGGCTGGCGCACCTTGGCCTTCGCCTGGGCGCGGGCGGCGCGGCCCAGCTCGACCGTGAGGCGAACCGCCTTCATCGCCGCCTCCAGCTCGGAGTCGGCGAGCGCTGGATCGGGCTCGGGAAAGTCGCGCAGGTGGACGGAGTCGGGCAGCTCGCCCAGCTCCTCGGCCTCGCCGCCGGCCAGGTTGAGGTGGATCTCGTCGGCGAGGAAGGGGGTGAACGGAGCGAGCAGCGCGGCCGTCTCCAGCAGGCAGTGGCGCAGCGTCGCAAAGGCGGCACGGTCGCCCTCCCAGAAGCGGCGGCGCGAGAGGCGCACGTACCAGTTGGAGAGCTCCTCGACGAAGGCGGCGATCTCACGGCCGGCGGCGGTGCAGTCGAAGCCGTCCATGTGCTCGGTGACGGTGGCGACCGTCGCCTGCAGGCGCGAGAGCGCCCAGCGATCGAGGTCCGCCGCCGAGCTGCGTTCGTCCTTTGTACCGCTATCCGGGACAAAGGACGAACGCGCCAGCGTGAAGTCCGCCGGGGAGAGATTCTCGGCGTTCGCGTAGAGGACCCAGAACGAGTACGTGTTCCACAGCGTCAGCAGGAACTGGCGCACCGATTCGCCCACCGTCTCGACCGAGAAGCGGTAGCCGGACCAGGGCTGCTGCGCGGTCAGGTAGTACCAGCGGAAGGCGTCGGCGCCGTGGGTGGAGATCACGTCCCAGGGCTCGACCACGTTGCCCTTGCTCTTCGACATCTTCTGCCCCTCTGGGTCGAGGATCAGGCCGAGGCAGACGCAGTTGCGGTAGCTGGAGGTGTCGAAGAGCAGCGTCGACTCGGCGAGCAGGGTGTAGAACCAGCCGCGCGTCTGGTCGATCGCCTCGCAGATGAAGTCGGCCGGGAAGCGCTCCTCGAACAGCTCCTCGTTCTCGAACGGGTAGTGGAACTGCGCGAAGGGCATCGCGCCGCTGTCGTACCAGGTGTCGATCACCGACTCGACCCGCCGCATCTCGCCGCCGCACTTCTCGCAGTCGAGCGACCACCTCGTCGATGTAGGGGCGGTGCAGGTCGTCGGGGACCTCGCCGCGAGCGCGCTCGCGCAGCTCGGCGACCGAGCCGGCGCAGGAGCGCCCGTCGCAGTCCTCGCCCTGGCACTCCCAGATCGGCAGCGGCGTCCCCCAGTAGCGGTCGCGGCTGAGCGCCCAGTCGACGTTGTTCTCCAGCCATTTGCCGAAGCGGCCGTGCTTGATGTGCTCGGGGTGCCAGCCGATCTCCTCGTTGTTGGCGAGGAGCTTGGCGCGGGCCTGCGAGGTGGCGACGTACCAGCTCGACTTGGCGTAGTAGAGGAGCGGCGTGCCGCAGCGCCAGCAGTGCGGGTAGGCGTGCTCGTAGACCTGCTCGCGGAAGAGCAGGCCCCGTTGGCGCAGGTCGTCGATCAGGGCCGCGGTGACCTCCGGGTCCTTGACGAAGCGGTCCTCGAAGCCGGCGACCTGGGCGGTAAAGGTGCCGTCGAGCTTGACCGGGTTGTAGAGGGTGCCGTGCGCGGTCGGGTCGAAGATCCCGTTCGCGGCGGCGACCGCGTAGTCGTCCTCGCCGAAGGCCGGGGCGATGTGGACGAGGCCGGTGCCGTCCTCGGTGGTGACGAAGTCGCCGCCGACGATCGGAAAGCCGCCGGGCTCGCGGTCGGTGAGGGCGAAGACAGGCCCTTTGTAGCTGCGGCCGATCAGCTCGGAGCCGGGAAAGCGCTCGTCGATCTCGACTCCCTCGCCCGAGCACCCGATCGACCAGCGCCTCGGCGAGGATCAGCGTCTCGCCATCGACCCGGGCCCTGACGTAGGTGACGTCGGGGGCGACGGCGACGGCGACGTTGCCGGGCAGCGTCCAGGGCGTCGTCGTCCAGACCAGAAGCGACTCCCCCGCCTCGCTGCCGTCCGCGTCGAGCAGCGGGAAGCGGACGTATATGGAGGGGTCCTCGACGTCCTCGTAGCCAAGCGCGACCTCGTGCGAGGAGAGGGCGGTGCCGCAGCGCGGGCAGTAGGGGACGACCTTGTGGCCCTCGTAGAGGCGCCCCTCGTCCCAGAGCCGGCGCAGCGACCACCAGACCGACTCGATGTAGTCGTCCTCGAGGGTCACGTAGGGGTCGTCGAGGTCGATCCAGAAGCCGATCCGCTCGGTCAGCCGGTTCCACTCCTCGACGTACTCGAAGACCGACTCGCGGCAGCGGCGGTTGAACTCGGCGATGCCGTACTCCTCGATCTCCTGCTTGGAGGAGATGCCGAGCTCCTTCTCGACCTCCAGCTCGACCGGCAGCCCGTGGCAGTCCCAGCCCGCCTTGCGCGGCACCCGGTAGCCGCGCATCGTGCGGTAGCGCGGGTAGACGTCCTTGAAGACGCGGGAGAGGACGTGGTGGGAGCCGGGGCGTCCGTTGGCGGTCGGCGGGCCCTCGTAGAAGCTCCAGACCTCGGCCCCCTCGCGGTTGGCAAGCGAGCGCTCGAAGACGCGGCGCTCGCGCCAGCGCGCCAGCACCCGCTCCTCCAGCTCGGGGAAGGACTGCCTGGGGTCAACTGCTCGGAAGCCGGGCATGAGCAGGTGATTCTAGGAGCGGCTACGCTGCGCGCCTCGTGCCCGTCTATGACCTGAACGGAAAGGTGGCGCTGGTGACCGGCGCCGCCCGCGGGATCGGCTTCGAGACTGCACGCCAACTGCACATGCGCGGCGCCTCGGTCGCCGTCGTCGACCTCGACCCCGACCAGGCGCGCGAGGCGGCCGAGCGGATCGGCCCGCGGGCGATCGGGATCGGCGCCGACGTCACCGATACGGGCGCGATGCAGGCTGCGGTTGCCGAGACCGTCGAGCGCTTCGGCGGGTTGGACGTCGCCGTCGCCAACGCCGGCATCGCGCAGGTGAAGCTGGCGACCGTGCGCGGGATCGGCGCAGAGGAGTGGGAGCGCGTCTTCGAGGTCGACATGCTGGGCGTCTGGCGCACCGTGCGAGCGGCCCTGCCGCAGATCGTCGAGCGCAGGGGCCACGTCGTCGTCACCGGCTCCGTCTACTCCTTCGCCAACGGCGTCATGAACAGCCCCTACGCCGTTGCCAAGGCCGGGGTCGAGTCGCTCGGCCGCGCGCTGCGCGCCGAGCTGACGCCGCTCGGCGCCAGCGCCAGCGTCGCCTACTTCGGCTGGGTCGACACGAAACTCGTTCAGGACGCCTTCGCCAACAACGAGGGCCGGATGGAGCAGAACCTGCCCGACTTCCTGCGCAAGCGCATCACCCCCGACGAAGCCGGCGCCGCCGTGGTGCGCGGAATCGAAGAGCGGGCGCCGCGGATCTTCGCGCCGAAGTGGTGGCGCTACATCTCCGCCCTGCGCGGCATCGTCAATCCGCTGCTCGACCGCCGCTTCGAGCGCGACCCGCGATGATCGAGACGGTGCGCGAAGTCGAGGCCGAGGCCGACGAGCAGGGCGCTGCAGCGGTCGCCGCGGCGCGCCACTGAATACGCCGGTGGCGTCCTGCGGCCTGGTTGGTGACGACGATCGGCGCATCCGACATTGACCACACCCGAGGGTGGTCGATGTCGGATGAGCTCAGCGGGTCAGCTCCTCGAGCAGAAAGACGAACGACTCGTAGCGCTCGCCGGTGGCGCGGCTGAGGCCGATCTCGCAGGTGCGGTTGTTCGACAGGTGGGCGTCGAAGGTGCGCCCGGCCAGCTCGGCGGCCTGGGGACGGGTCGCGGCGGCGGTCAGCTCCGGATTGGCGATGCCGCGATCGCCGGCAAATCCGCAACAGGTCGCCGAGGGGGCGACGAACACCTCCTCGGCGAGAGCGCCGGCCAGCGAGCGGAGCCTGGGTGCCAGGCCCATGTGCCGGGTTGCGCAGGTGGGGTGGACCGTCGCCGAGCCGACCTTGCGGGAGACGGTCAGCTTCGGCAGGAGGCGGTCGT
Organism: uncultured Solirubrobacterales bacterium; assembly: GCA_963844395.1. Classification (GTDB taxonomy): domain Bacteria; phylum Actinomycetota; class Thermoleophilia; order Solirubrobacterales; family 70-9; genus VRUE01. The sequence goes on from CAWJNX010000002.1 coordinate 238,240, forward strand.
GGGCCCAGGCGACCGAGTCGAGGATCTGGATTTGGGCAAGGCGCTCGGCGTTCTCCTCCGACAGCACGTCCTCGCCCGGGGTCGCCGCAGCCTGCGTGCAGGAGGAGGCGTCGATCACGACCGGCAGCTCCCCCTCGCCGCTCCAATTCCAGAGCCGCTCGACCATCTCGTTGGCCTTGTGGCGGTGTGCGGCGCCGAACCCCTTCGAGCTCCAGGGCAGGCCGCAGCAGCTGCCGGCGACGTCGGCGGGGATCCAGACCGGGAGTCCGGCCCGCTCGGAGACCTCAACCAGCGCCTCGGCGCCACTCCCCCGCCGACGGGCCGATTTTGACAGTCCGGCTGACGTTTTCGGCCCGTCGGCGGGGGAGCCGAAGATGCGGTTGGTGCAGGAGGGGACGTAGACGGCGGCGGCGCCCTCGCGGCGGGTCTCGGGAAGCTTCGTGGAGGCGGGGCCCGGCAGGCCCTTGCCGCGCTCGGTGCGCCGCGCCAGCGGCCCGCCCAGGCGCAGGGCGGCGCGCGAGGCGGCTTCGACTGCGCTCCAGCGCTTCGCCGCCCCCAGCGCCAGGGCTTCGGCGCGATCAGTGTGCTGCTCGCCGCGTAGTTCCTTGACCAGCGTCCCGGTGTTGATCCCGACCGGGCAGGCAAGCTGGCAGGAGCCGTCGACGGCGCAGGTGTCCATCGCGTCGTACTCGTACTCCTCCAGCAGCGCCCGCTGGACCGGTGAGCCCGCAGGCTGGCGCGCCATCTCGCGCCGCAGCACGATCCGCTGCCGCGGCGTCGTCGTCAGGTCGCGGCTCGGGCAGACCGGCTCGCAGAAGCCGCACTCGACGCAGGTCGTCGCCGATTCCTCGATCGCCGGCGTCGTCTTCAGGTTGCGCAGGTGGGCGCCGGGGTCGCGGTTGAGGACGACGCCGGGGGCGAGCACGCCGTCGGGGTCGGCGAGCCGCTTCACCCGCCACATCAGCTCGGTCGCCTTCGCCCCCCACTCCCGCTCAACGTACGGCGCCATGTTTATCCCGGTGCCGTGCTCGGCCTTCAGCGAGCCGTCGTACTTGCCGACGATCAGCTCGACCAGCTTCGCCATGAAGGCCTCGTAGCGCTCGACGTCCTCCGGTTTGGCGAAATCCGGGGTGAGCATGAAGTGGAGGTTGCCGGCCGAGGCGTGGCCGGCAACGCCGGGCAGGAAGCCGTGCTCGCCGAGCAGCGCCTGCAGGTCGCGCGCTCCCTCGGCGATCCGCTCCGGCGGCACGCAGACGTCCTCGACGATCAGCGCCGTGCCCGGCAGGCGCAGGCGGCCGATCAGCCCGTGCAGCCCCTCGCGCACCCGCCAGGCCAGCTCGACCTCCTCCGCGTCGCGGGTGAAGCCGATCGGCCGGATCGTCTCGTGGGTGGCGAGGATCTCGGCGGCGCGCGCGAGATAGGCGTCCAGCTCGGCGTCGGTCGCGGCCCCGAACTCGACCAGGAGCACCGCCGACTCGGGCGGCAGCTCTTTCCACTCCTCGGGCGCGCCGACCATGTTCCAGGCGGCGGTGATCAGCGCCGGGGCGACCATCAGCTCGACCGCGGTGGCTCCTGCGTCGACCAGGTCGCGGACCGGGGCGATCGCCTGGTCGATGTCGGGGAAGTGGATCCAGGCGGTGGTCGTGCGGGCCGGCAGCGGCACCGTCTCGAAGACCGCCTCGGCGACGAAGCCGAGCGTCCCCTCGGAGCCGACGAGGAGGCGGCGGAAGATCTCCAGCGGCTCGTCGGCGTCGAGGAAGGCGCAGAGCCGGTAGCCGGTGGTGTTCTTGATCGCGAACTTGCGGCGGATCCGCTCGCTGAGCTCGGCATCGGCGCGAATCTCGTCGCGGATCGCGGCGAGGCCGGCGGCCAGCGCCGGCTCGGCGGCGGCGAAGCGCTCGGCGGCGCCGGGCGCCGCGGTGTCGATCGTCGTCCCCGAGGGCAAGACAAAGGTCAGTGAGCGCACGGTCGAGTAGGAGTCGTGGACGACGCCGCAGCGCATACCGCCCGAGTTGTTGGCGATCACGCCGCCGACCGTGGCGATGTCGGTGCTTGCCGGGTCGGGACCGAGCTTGCGGCCAAGCGGAGCGAGCACGCGGTTGGCGTGGCCGAGCACGGTGCCCGGCTTGACCCGGGCCAGCGCGCCGTCGTCCTCGACAGCGACACCGCCGAAGTGGCGGCGGACGTCGACCAGGATGCCGTCGCTCTGCCCCTGGCCGTTGAGGCTGGTGCCGCCGGCGCGAAAGACGACCGGGACGCCTGAGCGCCGACCGTAGTCGAGCAGCTTGGCGACGTCCTCCGTCTCACGCGCCATCACCACCGCTTGGGGCAGGAGCCGGTAGGGACTGGCGTCGGATGCGTAGCGGACGATGTCGCTTGCCCGTCCCAACACCCGGTCGGCGCCGAGCAATGCCTCCAGCTCGCCGCGCAGCGGCTGCGGCGTGCCCGCCGCCAGCGAGTCGGGAGCGCGGTCCGCGGCGGGCTCGGCGCCCGGCGGGGCGAGGGACGAGAGGTTCCGCTCCAGCAGTGCCATGGGCACCAGTTATCTCAGAACAGCGACATCCCCGGGGCGACCGGGACTTCGACCAGCTCCGGCCGCGAGGAGGAGAGCGCCTTTGAAAGGGCGTCGCGCACCTCGTCGCGGCCGCTCACCTGCTGCGAGTTGACGCCGTAGCCGGAGGCAACCGCGGCGACGTCCAACGCCGGCAGGTCGAGGCCCGGGGCTCCCTGCGTCCCCTCGACGTCGGCGAACCACTTGAGGATCGCGTACTCGGCGTTGTTGAGGACGAGGAAGGTGACCGGCACCTCATAGGCGACGGCACTCCAGAAGGCGGTGATCGCGTACTGGGCGGAGCCCTCGCCGAGCACGCAGACGACCGGCCTGTCGGGCTGGGCGAGCTGGACGCCGACCGAGGCTGCGAGGCCGAAGCCGAGCCCGCCACCGGAGCTGAAGTAGTAGCTGCCCGGTTGCGAGAGGCGCAGCTGGTTGCGCAGGGCGAGGGTGCTGGCCGGCGACTCGAGCACGACGATCCCATCCTCGGGCAAGACCTCGGACAACGCCGAGTGCACGGTTGAGGAGTTGAGCGGGTCCTCGGCCGGGATTTCCTGCGGCCCCGGGTTTGGCTCGGGCGCGGGGCGCGAGGACTCGGGCACGATCTCCAGCAGCGCCTCGAGGGTCAGCTTCACGTCAGCGACGATCGCGTAGCCCATCGGAGCGCGGGCGGCCTCGTCGGGATCGCTGGTGATCGCGATCAGCGTCGCCCCCTCGGGCAGCAGCGGGCCGGGGATGTGGGGGTAGTAGGGGAAGACCGAGCTGCCCACCACGAAAATCAGGTCGTGGCCCTCGAGCGTCTGCGCCACCGGGCCGATCGCCGGCGGCAGGACGCCGCGAAAGTTCGGATGGCTCTCTGGAAAGCCGATCCTGCCGCCGCCGGTGGCGGGCGTCGCCCAGACCGGCAAGCGCTGGCGCTCGGCCAGCGCCACCGCCGTATCCCAGCCGCCGCTGGCATCGATGTCGGGGCCGGCGACGAGAACCGGGTTGGTCGCGTCGTCAAGGTGTTTGGCGAGCCTCCGAACTCCATCCGGGTCGGCGACGGCGCGTCCGTTGACGCGGCGGCCGATCGCCTCCCGCGCGTCGGCCTCGTCGACCTCGGCGTACCAATCGTCCATCGGCAGCGAGACGAAGACCGGGCCTTTGGGCGGCAGCGAGGCGAGGTGGACGCCGTGGGCGAGGGCGAGCGGCACGTCCTCTGCCCGCGGCGGCTCGTACGCCCACTTGACGAGCGGGTGGGGCATGCGGATCGCGTCGCGGTTGGTGAGGTTCGCCTGCATCGTCATCTGTGCCCGCACCTGCTGGCCCGCGGTGATCAGCAGCGGCGAGTGGTTGGCCTGGGCGTTGAAGATCGCCCCCATCGCGTTGCCGACCCCCGGCGCCGTGTGCAGGTTGGCGACCGTCGTCCGTCCCGAAGCCTGCGCGTAGCCGTCGGCCATCCCGACCACGACGGCCTCCTGCAGGCCGAGCACGTAGCGCAAGTCGGAGGGGAAGTCGGCCAGCATCGGCAGCTCGGTCGAGCCCGGGTTGCCGAACATCGTGGTCATCCCGTGGGCGCGAAAAAGATCGAAGCTGGCTTCCTGAACGGTCGGCATTGGCCGCGCAACCCTACTGGCCGGGCAGCCAAGTTGTACGCCCGTGCAGATTCCCTAATCGAGACCGTGGCGTACCGCCGCTCTCAAGGCGAAGCGGGGTTGTTGTCGATAGGCAGGGGGATGGCAGAGCGAACGACCGCAAACAGCCTGACGAGCGGGGCGTGGGCGCGACTAGCCGTGGCCACCGCCGCCATCGCGCTGCTGCTCGCGTCTGCCGCAAGCCCCGCCAACGCCGGCCCGCCGACGAGCCGCTTCGCCTACGCGGGTGGGGAAATCGTCCCGATCCCGGCCTCAATACCGCACGAAGAAGGCGACATGGTCGACCGCCGCATCGTCCCCAACCTGCGTTGGATCGCCCGGCGGTTCCCGATCTACGTCACCGACGGCTACTCCGGCAGGCTGCCGGGAAGCGGCGAGCACGTCGGCTGCCGCGGCTGCCACGTGACCGGCTCCGACCACCACAACGGCCTCGCAGTCGACATCGTGCCGCTCAACTCGAGCGCCCGCTGCGACGGCAACTGGCGTGGCGTCACCCGGCTTGCGCTCTGGGCCGAGCCCCGCCAGAACCGTCCCCTGGCGCCGTTCCGCTGGGTCGGCTACAACGGCGACGCCGGCCACGGCTGCGGCCACCACCTTCACCTCTCCTGGGAACACGCAATCGTGCGCCAGTTCCAGCTCGCCGAATGGGTCGAGGTCTTCGCCGTCAGCTTCCAGGGCGTCGCGTCGCGACCGCGCCCCCAGTCCAAGCCTCCGGAGCCTCCGCCCCCACCGCCGCCGCCCGGTGGCATCTCCTCGGTCCGCTCCGGCGGCATCGGCGCCGGCGACTGACTGCCCGGGACGTGCCGCACCTTAGGGGACGTTATGGGTACCTAAGCTACGGCACGCGACGAGCGGTTCGTAGGATTTAGGCGTGGGCCTTCGTCTCGTAACCGCGGTGGCAGTCGCCGCGTCGACCTTCGCCGCCGGCTGCGGCGCGACCAGCGACGCGACGCCGGTCGCCTGCCTCGACGGAGCTGGCGCCTACGTCGGCGCCCTCGGCGCCGCGCCCGGTGAGGTGCTGCTGGACAGCGAGACGCCGATCTCCAACTGCCTCGCCGAGAACCAGAAGGGCGGCGATCTGGCAACGGTCGGCACTTCGATGATCGAGGCGGCGACGAAGCTCAATGCCGAAGCGCGTGCCGAGCCCGGCAGCGATGCCAGCCTGCAGCTCGGCTACCTGATCGGCGCCGCCACCCGCGGCGCCGAACGCAGCGAAGGAATCCACGCCGACCTGCTCCGCCGCCTCAGCGCCGCCGCCCGTTACAGCCCCGGTGGCCGCGCCCTTCCGCCGGACTCCCGGCGCGCCTACCGCGCGGGCTACGACGCCGGCTTGGCGCGCGGCTGAATACCCTGCGGCGACAACTCGAACTCAACGGAGGACGATGTGAGCGAGCAGCTATGGGGGAGCGAGACCATCAAAGCGGTTGAGAACTTCCCAGTCTCCGGTGAGCGCGTCCCCGTCCCAGTCATCCGCTGGCTCGGCCGGCTGAAGGCTGCCGCGGCGCGGGTCAATGGCGAGCTCGGCGGGCTCGACGCCGACGTCGCCGCCGCGGTCGCCGAAGCCGCCGACGCGGTCGCCGCCGGCGAGCACGACGAGCAGTTCCCGGTCGACGTCTTCCAGACCGGCTCCGGCACTTCCTCGAACATGAACGCCAATGAGGTGATCGCCAGGCTGGCCGGCGAGGGGGCGCACCCCAACGACCACGTCAACATGGGCCAGTCCTCCAACGACGTCTTCCCGTCGGCCGTCCACCTTGCAGCGCTCGACGAGGTCAGCCACGACCTGCTGCCGGCAATGGAGGGCCTGCAGGCGGCGCTGGGCGAGAAGGCGGAGCGGTTCGCCGATGTGGTCAAGGCCGGCCGCACCCATCTGATGGACGCCGTGCCGGTGACGCTCGGGCAGGAGTTCGGCGGCTACGCGGCGCAGGTGCGGCTGGGGATGCAGCGGGTCGAGGGCACGCTGCGCCGGGTCGGCCAGATCCCGCTCGGCGGCACCGCAACCGGCACCGGCCTCAACACGCATCCCGAGTTCGCCGCCAAGGTGCGCGAGGCGCTGGCCGAGGAGACCGGCTTGACGATCTCCGAGCCGCTCGATCCCTTCGAGGCGCAGGGCAACCGCGACGCCCTGGTCGAGCTGTCGGCGATGCTCAAGGTCTACGCCGTCTCGCTCAACAAGATCGCCAACGACCTGGCGCTGATGGGCTCAGGGCCGCGCGCCGGCCTCGCCGAGCTGCGCCTGCCCGAGCTGCAGAAGGGTTCCTCGATCATGCCCGGCAAGGTCAACCCGGTCATCGCCGAGGTCGTGATCCAGGTCGCGGCGCAAGCGATCGGCAACGATGCCGCCATCGCCGTTGCCGGCAGCCAGGGCCAGTTCGAGCTAAACGTGCGGGTGCCGTTGATTGCACGAAACCTGCTCGACTCGATCAAGCTGCTCGGCTCTGCCTCCCGCCTCTTGAACGAGAAATGCGTCGCCGGCCTCGAGGCCAACGAGGAGATGACCGAGCGCCACGCCGAGGCCACCCTGGCGACCGCCACCGCGCTCAACCCCCACATCGGCTACGACCGAGCCGCCGACATCGTCAAGGCGGCAGCCGAGTCAGGGCGCTCGCTGCGCGAGGTCGCGCTTGAGCAGGGAGTCGAGCCCACGGTGCTCGAGCAGGCGCTCGACCACCGCCGCATGGCCCGCCCGCACGAGTAATACCGCGGCCGGGTGTCCGGCAATTCAGCCTGGGACCGTCCTACTTGGGGACAACAGGCGCAGAAACGTCACCCTGAATAGAAACGTTACACATTTTTGTGACACAAACCAAACTATACTAAGAAAAAATATTGCAACAAAAAAGTCTCGGTAAGATGCCCATGTGCGCTGACCACACTTAGAGAGATAGCGGGAGTTGCAAGACGCGCGCGTACGGAAGTTCTTAGCCTTGCGACACACCGCGTCGAGGAGTTGCAATGGCTGGCTATGGTCCGCCGGGGATGGTACGGACGCCGTGGGGAAATGCGGATCAGCTGCGTGAGCGGATGTTGCGTCCCGGCCCGGGACTGGCTCGCGCCGAGGTGACCAAGAACCAGCGCGAGCGGCTCTTCGGAGCGACGGTTGCCTGCATCGCCGAGAAGGGCTACGAGGAGACCACGGTTGCCGACCTGCTCGAGCTCTCCGGCGTCTCCCGCAGCGCCTTCTATGAGCACTTCCGCGACAAGGAGGAGTGCTTCATCGCGACCTTCGAGGGAATCTCCGAGCAGGCGATGGAGCTGATCGGCGAGGAGCTGGCGAAGCAGAATGGCTCCTGGGAAGGCCGCGCCCGTGCCGCCCTCGACCGCACCTTCGAAACAATCGTCAACCAGCCCGCGGCGGCAAGGCTCTGTTTCGACGGCGTCTACACCGCCGGCGAACCCGGCCGCAAGGCGCTGGAAGGATCGCTGGCGAAGTTTGAAGCGGTGGTCGGCAAGACAATCGCGAAGATCCACGACGGAGAGGAGCTGCCCGCCGAGATGCTCCCCGGACTGCTTGGCGGCGTCCAGGCGGTGATCCAAAGTCATCTGCGACGCGACGAGGACGATGCCCTGCCCGAGCTGGCCGGGGACCTGCTCGAGTGGGCGCTCAGCTACCGGCCGCCGCCGACGCGGCTGCGGCTCTCAGGCCGCAGACCGCGGCCCGAAAACGGCCATCCGCCGCCGTTCGTCGCCTACAGTCAGGCGGAGCGGATCATCCGGGCGCTTGCTGCCTGCGCCAGCGAGCGCGGTTACCCGGCCGTGACGATCGCCGAGGTCGCCGCCCGGGCCTCGATCTCTCAGGCGACCTTCTACTCGCACTTCGCCGACAAGGACGCGGCGCTGATCGCGGCGCTCGACTCGGCCGCTGCGCAGATGCTGGGTGTCGTGATGCCGGCGGCGCGGCGGGCGCCCGACTGGCCCTGCAGCGTGCGAGCCGCGATCGGCGCGCTGTGCTCCTTCGGCGCCGCCGAACCGGACCTGGCCTGCCTGGCGGCGGTCGAGAGCTACGCCGCCGGCCCGATCGCGATCGACCAGCGCGATCAGACGACCGAGATGGTCAGATCGCTGCTCGAGCCGGGCTTCAGCCTTGCGCCGGACACGAAGCCGCTCGTCGCCGATGCGGTGATCGGGGCGGTTTGGGCATTGCTATACGAGAAGATCTGTACGGACGGCCCGAGGGCGTTGCCCCAAGTGGCGCCCCTGGCGAGCTACATGGCGCTGGCGCCGTTCATCGGCTCCGAGCAGGCGGTTGAGATCTCGAACGGGGACGGGCGTGGCCACGCCTGAGGGCGGACACCTCCCGGGCGGCCGAGACCGGCAGCCCGGGGCCAGACGTCCGTGCTACGCAACTCCATCCGCGGGAACAGACAGCCGTACTTGCCGTGGAATGGCGGTCGAAGGCGGCCTATCGAGCCCGAACGCCGACCGGCTCAGCCCTGCAGGCTGACAAGGCGCTCCTCGGTCAGCTCCAGCACTGCGTAGGCGGGGCCCTCGCGCGTGTTGCCCGAGTCCTTGACACCGCCGTAGGGCATCTGGTCGGCCCGGAACGTCGGCACCTCGTTGATGAGGACGCCGCCGAACTCAAGCCGGGTTGCCGCCTCGAGCCCGCGGCCGACGTCGCGGGTGAAGACCCCCGCCTGCAGGCCGAACTTCGAGTCGTTCGCCAGCCGCAGCGCCTCGCCGAAATCGCGGTAGCGGTCGATCGTCGCCACCGGGCCGAAGATCTCCTCGCACCAGACCTTCGCCTCGTGGGGGGGCGACGCGAGCAGGGTCGGCGCCATGCAGCGGCCCTCGTCGACCAGCTCGCCGCCGGCCAGCAGCTCGGCGCCGCCGGCGAGGGCCTCGTCGATCCATTGTTTGACCCGGTCGCGGTCGTCGGGCGAGATCAGCGGCCCGACGTCGGTGTCGGGATCGAGCGGGTCGCCGACCCGCAGCGCCTTTGCGTTGGCGACGAGCCGCTCGACAAACGCATCGGCGATCTCCTCGTGGACGAGCACGCGCTGGATCGAAATGCAGCTCTGCCCGGCGTGCGAAAAGGCGTGCAGCTTTGCCTTGTCGGCCGCCGTCTCCCAGTCGCCGTCCGCGTGAACGATAAGGGGCGCGTTGGAGCCCAGCTCCAGGTTGACCTTCTTGTGAGGGACGCGGCCGCGGATGCCCCAGCCGACCTTGGAGGAGCCGGTGAAGGTGAGGGCGCGGGTCAGCTCATGCTCGACGATCGCGTTGCCGACCTCCGCCCCTGGGCCCGGGACGACACTCAGCCAGCCATCGGGTAGGCCCGCCTCAGCCAGGACCGCGGCCAGCTTCAGCGCCGAGATCGGCGTCTGCCCCGCCGGCTTCAGCACCACCGCGTTGCCGGCGGCGATCGCCGGGCCGAGCTTGTGGGCGACCAGGTTGAGCGGGAAGTTGAAGGGGCTGATCGCGCCGACGACGCCGTAGGGGACGCGCAGCATCAAGCCGAGCTTGCCGGCGCCGGCGGGCGAAGCCTCCATCGGCACAGTGCCGCCGCTCAGCTTGCGCGCCTCGACTGCGGAGAAAGTGAGCGTGTTGACGCAGCGGGCCGCCTCCACTTCGGACGTCTTCAGCGGCTTGCCCGCCTCGGCGGCGATCGTCAGCGCCAGGTCCTCGAGCCGCTCGCCGACCAGCTCGGCGGCCCGATCGAGGACCGCGGCGCGCTCGTGCTGCGGAAAGCCCGCCTCGAACGCCTCCTGGGCCCCCCGCACCGCTTTGTCGACCAGCGCGGCGTCGCCTCTCGGCACCCGGCCCACGACGGTCCCGTCGTAGGGGCTCAGAACCTCGTCCCACTCGCCGGTCTCCATCCACTCGCCCGCGGCGAGGAGCTTGTGGTCGACCGCCCGAACCGTCTGCGTCGCCATGCCGATCTCCTTCTCGGTTGAGTTGTTTCAGCCTAGTGCAGGCCGCGACTCGCCCAAGGCGAATCTGTTGTTCGCGACAGATGTCCTGGATCCGCCCAACCCTCCCCTTGTCTCGCATTCCTCTCGGTATGCGAGACAAAGGCGCCACACTGGCCGCGATCGTGGCGATGGTCGCCATGCTTTTCGCCCCCGGCGCCAAAGCGAGCGTCAGCTGGATCGTCAAGGGACGCGGCTTCGGCCACGGCGTCGGCATGAGCCAGTACGGCGCCTACGGCTTCGCCAAGCACGGACGGGGCTACCGCTCCATCCTCGCTCACTATTACCGAGGCACGAGGCTCGAGCGGTTGCCCGGCTCGCGGGTAGTCCGTGTCCTGCTCGACATCTCGGGGGGCGACGTCGGCTTCAGCGGCGCGACCAGCGCCTGCGGCCGCTCGCTTTCGGCGGGGCGGAGCTATGAGGCTCACCGCGGCAGCGGCGGCGTGCGGCTGCGCAGCTCGAATGGGCGCCCAATCGCAAACTGCGGGGCCCGCCTGCGAGCAGCGGGCAACGGGCAGATCGCAATCGCTGGCGACGACCGCTACCACGGCGCGCTCGAGGTGGTGCCGACCGAGAGCGACGCCGGCTCACTCAACGTCATCAACGCGGTCCCCATCGACCAGTATCTGAAGGGTGTGATCCCAAACGAGTCGCCCGCCTCCTGGCCGCAGGCGGCGCTGCGGGCGCAGGCCGTCGCCGCTCGCTCCTACGCGCTCAGCGTCCAGGTGGACGGCAACGGCTTCGACCTCTACGACACCGTTGCCAGCCAGGTATACGACGGAATTTCCAGCGAGGAGTCCTCAACCAACGCGGCCGCCGAAGCGACCAAGGGCGAGGTCCTCAAGTACGGCGGAGAGATCGCCGAGACCTTTTTCTCCGCCTGCTCGGGGGGCCACACCGAGAGCGTCCAGAACGTCTTCTTCGGCCCGGCAGTCCCGTACCTGGTCGGCGTTCCCGACCCCTACGACCACTACTGCCCCCTCCACACCTGGACGCTGCGCTTCAGCGGAGCGGAGATCAGCTCCGAGCTCGGTGGTTACCTGAACGGAAAGCTGAAGCGGATAGTCGTGACCAAGCGCGGAGCCTCACCGCGAATCGTCCAGGCAAGGCTCTACGGCACCGGCGGCGTCACCAGCATTCGTGGCGACCAGCTCGCCGCGGCCTTGGGCGGATATGACCGCTGGATGCACTTCGTCAAGTTGATCGACGGCAAGCCGGTCGGTGGCGGCAACCCCCCCGGCCCGGTGGGCGGTGTGGCGGGGTAGGAGGTCGGAACCTTCTATCTGCCCTCAGCCGTCTGAGTAGGGCTGGATCGGGATGCCGTGGTCGGTTTCTCGCATGCCCAGCTCATAGGCCGCGCCGGCGGACAGGGTGAGCGTGCGAGGGGGCGTCGCGGGCTGTTCAATCGTCAGCTCGAGGTCGCTGACCGAGCAGTTGATCGTGTTGTGCTCCGGCCCTTTGGGGTCGGCATAGACCCAGCCGACGAAGTCCTTGCGAGGCGCCGAGACCCGGCCGCGGACGACGATGTCCTTGCCGGGGAGGACGAAGGAGCAGGCGCCGGCCGACTCGTCGATGGAGGCCGAGCGGATCTTCCCGAAGCCACCGAGGCGGTGAGTCTCGCCATCCAGCATCAGCATCCCCGAAGGGAGCCACGGGGTCGTCCGGCGCCCGAGTTTGATCCGCGCCGCGCCTGCGTCGAAGTAGGTGTCCGGCGATCCCTCGAAGCCGGTTCCCTCCAGCCAGACCCAGCGCTCGGCGTGCTCGCTGCCCCAGTTGTGGCCGATCATCCCCGGCCAGCCGGCGAGATCGATCCTTTCGCCGCCGATCTCCAGGCTTCCGTCGAAACGCGCGTTCGGGTAGGGCGCGACGAACTTGGTGCGCGGGACCGGCGCCCCATAGAGCCAGTCGGCCGGCAGGTACTTGCAGGGCTCGGCGTCGCCGCTGAAGCTGAAGTCCCAGGAAGCCGCGACCGCTTCGGTAGCGATCGCGCCGCTGGCCCGGCCCGGGCCGATCTCCGCGCCATCGACGCGGATCCAGGAACCGGCCGGCGCCGATAGCTCGGCGGCCGGGACAGTCACCTTGGTGGCGCGCGGCGCCTCCGCCTCGCGGTCGAAGAGCGTGAACCAGATCGAGGCGTTCGGCTCAGCTCCTGGCCGCTTGTGCACGGTGTGTCGGATCCAAATGCCCTGCCCTCCCCCGGGCCGGCATGCCTTTATGTAGAAGCTCTCGTAGTGGCCGGCCTTGATCGCCACGCGCGGAAACCGAGCCCCTTGATCCATGGGCGAAACACTAGAGCCCGGGAACCCAGCCGGTTCGGCCCTACACCTTGATCGTGATTACGTCGCCATCCTGCACGACGTAGTCGCGTCCCTCGATCCGCAGCAGACCGCGGTCGCGGGCGGACGCGTAACCGCCGCACTCGACCAGTTGCTCCCAGCCGATCACCTCGGCTTTGACGAAGGCTTCCTGGATCTCGGTGTGGATCGTGCCCGCCGCCTCCCAGGCGGTGGCGCCGCGGCGCAGCGGCCGGGCGACCGCTTCCTTGTTCTCGCCGGCGGTGAAGAAGGTGATCAGCTCGAGCAGATCGTAGGCGGCGCGGACGAGGCGGTCGAGGCCCGAGCCCTCGACCCCGTAGGACTCGCGCATCTCCTTCGCTTCGGCGGGCTCCAGCTCGGCCAGCTCGTTCTCGATCCGGGCGCTGACCGCGACCACGCCGGCGCCGATCGCCCCGGCATGGGAGGCGACGGCCTCGGGCGCCTCGGCGTCGTCCTCGTCGACGTTGGCGACATAGAGGATCGGCTTCGTGGTCAGCGCCTGCAGGTTGCGCGCCGCGTTGGGGGCGGCGTCGGGGACCGGGATCGAGCGCGCCGGGCGCCCCGCCGCGAGCTCGTCGTGCACGGCCTGCAACCAGTCCCGCTCGGCGATCGCCTCGGCGTCGCCGGTCTTGGCCTGCTTGGCGACCCGTTCCAGCCGCCGCTCCGCCTGCTCGTAGTCGGAGAGGACCAGCTCGGTCTCGATCGTCTCGATGTCGGCGAGCGGGTCGACGCGGCCGTCGGGATGGGGGACGCCGCTGTCGGCGTGGCAGCGGACGACGTGGCAGATCGCGTCGGTCTCGCGGATCGAGGCGAGGAAGCGGTTGCCGAGACCCTCCCCCTCCGAGGCGCCCTTGACCAAGCCGGCGATGTCATGGAAGAAGATCGTCGCCGGCACCAGCTCGGAGCTGCCGACCGTCTCGCCGACACGCTCGAGCCGCTCGTCCGGCACCTGGGCAATTGCCACGTTCGGCTCGATCGTCGTGAACGGATAGTCGCCCATCTGGGCGCCCCCTTTGGTCAACGCGTTGAACAGCGTCGACTTGCCGGCATTCGGCAGCCCGACGATCCCGATCTTCATAGCGAGAGCGGCACGATCAGGCCAAGCGCGATGCCGATCACAGCGCCGACGATGACGTCGGACGGATAGTGCATCCCGAGGTAGGGACGGCCAAGGGCAAGAGCAAAGGCAAGGAGGAAGGCGATGGCCCCCACCGGCTCGACCCGAGTCATCGCCGTAGCGACCGCAAACGACGAAGTCGCATGCGCCGACGGAAAGCTCAGAGAGCTGGGCGCCCCGCCAAGCGGCGGCAGCCCCTCCAACACAGGCCGAGGCCGCCGCACCACCAGCTTCACGAGGTAGTTCAACCCGATCGCAACCGGCGCAAGCACCGCACAGATCAACCACCCCTCCCGATTTCCGGGATCGACAGCAGCAAGAACGAGTCCGATCACCAACCAGATCGCCCCATGGTTCCCAGCTCTCCCCAAACCTCTCGCAGCTCTCTCCGCCGCGGGCGAGTGGCCCGTGGTTCGCATGACGTGGAGGATTCTCAGGTCGATCTCGTGCATCGGCGGGCCACAATAGGCGTTGCTCGGGCGGGTGGCATGGAGGTGGGGTCCTCGCCCACAGCTTGCGAGGACGAGGACCCCATCTCCATGACAGGACCCGCTCGCCCTACGCTTCGTCCCTAATGTCATTCGTCCCGAACTACACCCACACCCCCGGCCACCACTGCGGCTCGACCGCCCTCCGCAACCTCCTCAACTTCCACAACGTCGAGATCAGCGAGGAGATGGCCTTCGGCCTCGGGGCCGGTGCCTGCTTCTACTACGTGACGATCGAGGACGCCTCCCCGAGCCGCTGGTTCAATGGCCGCACCGCCCGGCTCGAGGAGAACTTCGCCGAGCTGACCGGCGCGGCGCTGCAGCTGCGCACCTTCGAGCCGGGTGACGCCTGGCAAGCGGCGCGTCGAGAAGTCGACGCCGGCAAACCGGTCCTGCTTCTCACCGACCTGTTCTACCTTGATCACTACGGCAACTCGGCCCACTTCCCCGGCCACGCGGTCGTCCTCGCCGGTTATGACGAGGAGACGGCGTACCTCTCAGACACCGGCTTCGAGGAGCTGCAGACGACCCGGCTCGAGAACCTCGACCGGGCGCGTCACAGTGACCATCCGGCCTACCCGCTCGCCGGCCACATGTTCACGGTCACCGAGGAGATTGCCAGCGAGGGGCTGCGCGATGCGATCCCGGCCGCGATTGAGCGCGCCGCGGGGGCGATGATGGAACCCGAATTCCCCCGCTTCTCCGGCCTCGACGCCGTCCGCCGCCTCGCCGAGGAGGCCGGATCGTGGCCGGAGGTAGCCGCGGAGTGGCAGTGGTGCGCTCGCTTCGGCTACCAGGTGATCGAGCGGCGCGGCACCGGCGGCGGCGCCTTTCGCCTCATGTACTCGCGCTTCCTCGAGCAAGCCGGTCGCCCCGAGGCCTCCTTCGCCGCCGAGGCGGCGGCTCGCTGGACCGATCTCGCAACGGCCCTCCACGCCGCCAGCGAGCGGGACGACCCGGACCCGGATCTCTGGCGCCAGGTTGACGCCGCAGCAGGCCGCGTCGCCGAGGCCGAGGAACGTCTCTGGGCCGCTTTGGCTACTCCGTCATCACCGACCTAGGAAGCCGGCGGACTCCGTCCTGTACCGTTTCTAGTTGCGGGAGGCGGGTATTGCTTAATGGAACCCGTCTTTTGAGGAGAGCTACATGAGAGGTATGGCACGCCTGGTTGGGCTGCTCGCGCTCACCGCCGCATTCTTTGTCCTTCCGCTAGGTGTTTCGGCCGCTGTAGCCGACACCACCGACATCATCGAGGAACAACATACGCCTCCGAACGACGAAGACGGGTTCCAGGCCGGAACCTGCATCTCCGACGAACCGGTCAAATGCTCGGCCGAGACTCCCCCACTCTGGTACGAACAGGCAGCTGGCCACCCGCCGATCGGCTTCACTCAGTACATCATCCGGCACGACGACGTACTGTCACCCTTCGGGCTCCTGCAGCCGATCGAAGAGCCGATTGCCGGAAGGTCGATTAAAACGCTGCGCATCGACACCCCGACCGGACTGACGGTCAACCCCGAGGCCACGCCGCGGTGCCCGCTCGCCGACTTCGAACGGATCGTCGTAGTCGAAGGGAAACCGCTTCGCATTCCAAACTGTCCGCCGGAGACGATCGTCGGGCGAGAGGAAGTGACGCTGGTCGTCAACACCGCGGGTGTCGTCCCCGCTCCCTCACCGCCATTCCCAGCCGGGAGCTTCCTGCCGAAAGGCTTCGTACTGCCGCCGGATCCCGCCAAAGGCACCAGGGTCCCGGTCTACAACATTGAGCCCAAAGAAGGCGAACCGGCTCTCTTCGGGTTCGTCATCGCCTTCGAGAAAGTCGTCTTCCTCGAAACTGAAGTGGCGTGGGAGAGCGACTATCACGGCAGCTTCGTGATCAAACCTCCCCCTCCCTCGGCGCCGTTCTCGACCCTGAAAAGCCGCCTCGTCAGCCTCGGGCGATCCGGGGACGGGACGTTCCTGACCCTGCCGACCACCTGCTTCGACCCGGCCACGGGCGTCTACTCGACCTTCTTCCGAGCCGAGTCGGTGGAAGAACCGAATCCCAACTTCCCGATCGGCTCGACGCGGGTGGAGGCCAAACTGCCACCCGGCGTCAGGATCGAAGGCTGCGACAAAGTCCCCTTCGAACCGTCGCTCGAAGTCTCGCCGGGAACCGATCGGGTCAACTCGCCGGCGGCGCCGGCCGTCACGGTCAAACTCCCGTTCCGGCCGAATCCCGAGGGCCTCGAACAGTCCCATGTACGCAACGCCGATGTTGTCCTCCCGGCCGGGATGGGCCTGAACCCGTCCGCGGCGCCCGGGCTGCAGGCCTGCACGAACGAGCAGTTCGCCAAAGGCACGCGGAACCCGGTGACCTGTCCGCTCGGATCGAAGATCGGGACGGCTGAGGTTGAAACGCAGCCGCTCCCAGCCGGCGCCCTGAAAGGGAACGTCTACCTCGGTCAGCAGATCGGTCGCGATCCGACCTCAGGCGAGATGTACCGGATCTTCATCAACCCGAAGTCCGATCGCTACGGGATCGACGTGCGGTTGATCGGCAACATCAAAGCCGACCCGGCGACGGGGCAGCTGACCACCAGCCTGAGGGAAAACCCACAGGTCCCGTTCGAATCCGTGACCTTGAAATTCGACCAGGACAAAGGTGTGCTGACCAGCCCGCCGACCTGCGGGCCGAACCAGACGACCAGCCGGATGGAACCGTGGGCTAGGCCGGGCACCTTTGAGACGCCCTCGAGCGAGTTCAAACTCGCGTTGCTGCCGAACGGCGGGCCGTGCCCAGAGACCCTTGCGGGCCGTCCCTTCGACGTGACCTTCAAAGCAGGGCCGCGGAAAGCGAAAGCGCGTGCCTACAGCCCCGTCGACGTGACGATCACGCGGCCGGACGGCGCCCAGGAGATCAAGCGCGTCAACGTGAAGCTGCCTTCGGGCATGGTCGCCAAGCTGCGCGGCGTCAAATACTGCCCCGAGCAGAACATCGACGCCGGCCGCAACCAGAGCGGCGCCGAGGTGATTGCGAAACCGATCTGCCCCGACAACAGCTTCGTCGGCACCACCGGGATCGACTCCGGATCGGGCCCCAACCCGCTCCACGTCAACGGCAACGTCTACCTCGCCGGCCCTTACAAGGGTGCGCCGGTGAGCCTCGTGTTCGTGACCCCGGCGGTCGCCGGGCCGTTCGACCTCGGAGTGGTGATCGTCCGCGTCGCCCTCAACGTCAACCCGGAAACGGCTCGCGTCCACGCCGTGTCGGACACGATCCCCGACGTGTTCGGGGGCGCGAAGCTCGGCATCCGCAAGATCGACGTCTCGGTCACCCGGAAAAAGTTCACCCTCAACCCGACCAACTGCCGTAAATCCAAGATCGCCTCCGACATCTTCGGCGGCGGCGCCAACCCGCTCGATCCGGCGAGTTGGTCGAAGACGAGCCCGGCGACCAAATTCCGCGCCAAGAAGTGCGGCAAGCTCAAGTTCCGGCCGAGCTTCCACGCCAAGATCCTCGGCGGCGAGAACCAGACCCACCGCACGGCCAACCCGAAGTTCCGGGCAGTCCTCGACGCGCGCAAGAACGACGCCAACGTGCGGCGGGCCGCGTTCATCCTGCCACGCGCGACGATCCTCGATCAGGCCCACATCAGGACGATCTGCACGAAAGTGCAGCTGGCCGCCAACGACTGCCCCAGGAAGGCGATCTACGGGCATGCCAAGGCGACCTCGCCGCTGATCAAAGGTCGTCTGAAAGGGCCGGTCTACCTGACCTCGTCCAAGAACCTGCTGCCCGACCTGCTGGTTGACCTGCGCGGCCAGGTGAACATCCACCTGCGCGGCGCGATCCTCTCGGAGAACGGTCGCCTCAAGACCGTGTTCCGCAAGGTGCCCGACGTCGCGGTCAATAAGTTCACGCTGACGATGAAAGGTGGCGAGCGGGGACTACTGGTCAACTCGGTGGACCTCTGCGACAGGCCCCGGGCGGGCTTCCTCAACCTGAAGGCGCAAAACGGCGATCGGGTGAAGAAGAACTTGCGGCTCAACATTCCAGCCTGCCGCAAGGGCTGAGGTTGCGAATCAGGCGCGGCGAGCCGCCCAGCCCGCCGCGCCCTTCAGCCCTCCGCCCCGGTCTCGCCTCAGTCAAGGACTCAGCGAGGCGTGAGCCGGGCGAAATAGCCGAACCAGTTGCCCGAGTGCTCCTCGTAGACGAGCTCGGCGGCAGCGGCCTGGGCTTTGAGCGAGGCGAGGGTGGTGAAGTGCGGGTCGCCGAACAGCTCGCCGACGACCAGGCGGCCACTGGGCCTCAGAACCCGGCGGATCTCCGCCAGGGCGGTGGCGCGGTCGGGGATCTCGCCGAGCACCGCGGTGAGGACGACGGCGTCGATCGAGTCGTCCTCGTAGGACAGGGCCGTGGCGTCCCCCTGAGTGGGGACAACGTTCTCGAGGCCACGCTCCCCGGCGCGGCGCAGCGTGTGGTCGAGGAACTCCTGTTGGAGATCGAAGATCTCGACGGTCCCAACCGGCGCGACCCACTGGGCCAGGTCGAGGGTGTAATAGCCGGTCCCGGGGCCGATCTCGAGGATCCGCTCGCCCGGCTGCGGCCGCAGGACCGAGCGCAGCCGCTCGGGAGTGACGATCGGGTGCGGCGCTTCGACCCAAAAGCGCTGGCCATAGGGGCAGGCGGAGGGGTTCTTGCGCCACCAGAGGGCCGCGGCCAGGGTCGCCGCCCCCGCCGCTCCCCACAGGGTTCGGCCGCGCATCAGTCCGGGCGGTTGAGGGAGAAGCCGACCCGGTGCTCGCCCGAATCGATGCGCAGGAAGGCGACCTTGCCGACATAGACCGAGAGGACTCCGTCCTCCGTCTTGACGTCGTACCAGCCGCCCTTCTCCACCTGCTTGCGTAAGTCCTTCAGCTCGTCGGTGGTGAGCCGTACCGAGACGACTTGGCCGCCCTCGAAGCCGATCTCGACCTTCTGTGCATCCGCCATCAGTGGCCTCCCGCCGGTTGGACTATCTCGGTCAGCACGCCGCCGGTCGAGCGCGGGTGCAGGAAGGCGACGCGGCTGCCACGGATGCCGGTCCGCGCCTCGCTGTCGATCAGCTCGAGGCCGGCGGCGGCGAGCTTCGTCCAGCGTCGCGTCGATGTCGTCGACCGCGTAGGCAACGTGGTGCAGGCCGGGGCCCTTGCGGGCGAGGAACTTGCCGACCGCGGTATCGGGGCCAAGCGGACGCAGCAGCTCGACGTGCCCGTCGCCGACGTCGAGCAGGACCGCCTCGACGCCCTGCGACTCGACCGTCTCGCGGTGGGCCAGCGCCATCTCGAAGTGGGTCTCGTAGAGGCCGAGCGCCGCCTCGATGTCCTCGACGGCAACGCCGATGTGGTCGATCCTTCCGAACATCGAGCGCCAGTCTACGTGGGCGGCGGCAGCGGGTCCTCGGCGCCGGCCTCCTCGGCGCGGAGGATCTCGGCCAGGGCCGCGATGCCGACCTGGAGCTGGTCCGGCGTCGGCTCCCTGGTCGCGAGCCGCCGCTGGATCTCCCGGCCCGGCGTGTGGAAGGCCTCGGCCAGGGGCGCGCCGTGGTTGCGGTCGCTCCAGGCGAACATCTCGACCGCGGCCGAGGCGCCGCCCAGGCCGACGGCGGCGCGGGCCAGCGGGCTCGGCCGCTCGACGAGGCGCTCGAGCAGCACGGTGCCGCCGGCGGAGAGCAGCATCATCGGCGCGATCAGGTTGGAGCCGCAGCGGTCGTGCTCCTTGGGCAGGGCGGCCGGGTCGTCGATCCCCTGCTCGTAGGCGGCGATCGCCTTGTGCTCGACGCCGTGGTAGGCGGCGAGGTCGCGGTCGGTCAGCGCCACCACGCCGGGGACTACCCCCATCGCCTGCACGAGGCTCTCGCGCAGCGCCGAGCTCGGCAGGCGGCGGCGCAGCGCGGTGGTGGCGATCAGCGTCGTGGCGACAGCTGCGACCACGCGCCCGTCCTCGAAGGGCAGTCGCGCCGCCGGCAGGCGCCTGCGGACCAGCGGCAGCACCGCCAGCGCCTCGGCCAGTTTGAGCGGGCCGCGCAGTCCCGGCAACCGCGCCGCCAACTTCGGCGCCAACTGGGGTTTGCGCTCGGAGGCGACCTGGACGGATCCGTCCCGATCCCGCACCGCCGCCGCCCAGTGGGTCGGCCCGTGGATCAGCAGCCCGTTGCGCAGGGCCATGCCGCCGAGTCGGAGTCGCTCCTGGGTCATCCCAATCACCTTAGACGGCGACAAGACTCGACGACCGCGCCCAGTCAAACGCGGTCGTCGAGATCCCCCCTGCCCCTGTTTAGTGCCGACCGGAGACCCCCAGTCCAGGCCTCCGGCCGGTGTATCGGCTCTCCCTGGCTCTAGCTTGGAAAGCCGCTTATGAAACACCCTGTTCTCCGGGAAGTTGCGCCTGCGACTAAGTGCCGCGAAGCCGCTTGCGGAGCGCCTCGAGACGGCGGCCAAGCTCCGCCTCGAAGCCGCGATCGGTGGGCGTGTAGAAGCGCTTGTCCTCGAGCCCGGCAGGCATCAGCGGCTGGTCGCCGACCGCGCCCGGCTCGTCGTGCGCGTAGCGGTAGCCCTCGCCGCGGCCGAGCGTCTTGGCGCCGGGGTAGTGGGCGTCGCGGAGGTAGTCGGGAGGCGTCGCGGCGCCGTTCTCGCGGACCTCGCGACGGGCCGCGCCAAGCGCTTTGTAGGAGGCGTTCGACTTCGGCGCCAGCGCCAGGTAGACGGCCGCCTGGGCGAGATTGAGGGCGCACTCGGGCAGGCCGACGCGGTCGACGGCGCGGGCGGCGGCGTCGGCGACGAGCAGCGCCTGCGGGTCGGCGTTGCCGACGTCCTCGGAGGCGAGGATGACCATGCGGCGGGCGATGAAGCGCGGGTCCTCGCCGCCCTCCAGCATCACCGCCAGGTAGTAGAGAGAGGCGTCGACGTCGGAGCCGCGCGTCGCCTTGATCCAGGCCGAGACGAAGTCGTAGTGGCGATCGCCCTCGCGGTCGTATTCGAGCGCCTTGCGCTGCAGGGCGTCCTCGACCGCGGCGACGTCGACGCGGCTCGCCGCGCGAACGCTCCACCGCCCGCTCCAGCGCCGAGAGGGCGACGCGAGCGTCGCCGCCCGAGCGGTGCGCCAGCATCGCCAGGGCCGCGTCCTCGACCGGGGGCGGATCGACCAGGCCGCGCTCGGGGTCGGCCAGCGCCCGCCGCAGCAGCTCCTCGACCTGCTCGGGCTCCAGCGGCTGCAGCTCATAGATCTGGCAGCGCGAGAGCAGTGCCGAGTTGACCTCGAAGTAGGGGTTCTCGGTGGTCGCCCCGATCAGCGTCAGCAGTCCCTCCTCGACCGCCGGCAGCAGCGCGTCCTGCTGCGCCTTGTTGAAGCGATGGATCTCGTCGAGGAAGAGAATCGTCTGCCGCCCGCTCGCCTGCCGCCGCTCCCGCGCCCGCTCGATCACCCCGCGGATCTCCGCTTTGCCCGCGTTCACAGCGGACTCCTCCTCAAAAGCCCCATCCGCCCGCACAGCCGCAATCCGCGCCAGCGTCGTCTTCCCAGACCCGGGAGGCCCGTACAAGATCGAGCTATGAGGATGCCCACTCTCGATAGCCACCCGCAGCGCCGACCCCTCCCCCAGCACATGCTCCTGCCCAACCAGCTCATCCAGGACTGCGCGGCCGCATCCGCACCGCCAAGGGAGCATCAGCAGCTATCTCGGCAGCCTTGGCGGCCTCGCCCGCGTCGAACAGCCGGTCGTCCACTGCAGACGAGTATGAGGGAGCCGGGGGAGGGGTTCGCCCGCGAGCCTCCGCCGGTGATTGCTCCGCCGAACCCCTCCCCCGGCTCCTCCCAAACCCCCTACAATCGACCACCATGGAGATCGCCACGCAGAGCCCCGCCGCCCAGTCCACCCTCGAGAGCTTCAACCCCGCCACCGGCGAGCTAGTCGGCTCGGTAGCCACGATCACCCCGGACCAGGTCCAGGCAGTAGTAGACGACGTAGCCCGCATCCAGCCCGCCTGGGCCGAGCTCTCGCCGCAGGACCGCGCCACCTACATGCGCCGCGCCGCCGACGCGCTGCTCGACGACATCGACGAGCTCGCCGAACTGCTCGTCAACGAGCAGGGCAAGCCGCGCGCCGAGGCCTACACGATGGAGCTGCTGCCGACCGTCGACGCCCTGCACTGGTGCGCCAAGGCCGGCCCCAAGATCCTCGCCGACGAGAAGGTCCGCATGTCGCAGGCCTTCCTGATGAGCAAGAAAAGCCGCTTCACCTACGAGCCGATCGGCGTCGTCGGCGTGATCGCGCCCTGGAACTACCCCTGGTCGATCCCCTTCGGCGAGGTCGCGATCGCGCTGATGGCGGGCAACGGCGTCGTCCTCAAGCCGGCCAGCCTGACGCCGCTGCTGGGCGAGGCGATCCGCCGCGTCTTCGAGAAGGGCGGCCTGCCGGAGGGACTGATCCGGGTCGTCCACGGCGGCGGCGCCGTCGGCGACGCGCTGGCCCGCTCCAGCGCCGGCAAGATCTTCTTCACCGGCTCGGTCGAGGTCGGCCGCAAGGTCGGCGAGGTCTGCGCCGGGCAGCTCAAGGGCTCGGTGCTCGAGCTGGGCGGCAAGGACCCGATGATCGTCTGCGCCGACGCCGACCTCGACAACGCGATCTCCGGCGCCGTCTGGGGCGGCTTCGCCAACGCCGGCCAGACCTGCTCGGGGATCGAGCGCGTCTACGTGGTCCGCGAGGTCGCCGACCGCTTCGTCGAGGGCGTCGCCCGCGAGGCGCAGAAGCTGCGGCTCGGCGACCCGCTGCAGTGGGAGACCGAGATCGGCCCGATGACCTCCGAGGGTCAGTACGAGATCGTCGCCGAGCTGATCGAGGACGCGGTCGCCTCCGGCGCGACCAAGCTCTGCGGCGGCCCAACCGAGGTCGCCGGCCTCTACCGGCAAGTTCGTCGCGCCCGACGGTCCTGACCGGGGTCACGCACGAGATGCGGATCATGCGCGAGGAGATCTTCGGCCCGGTGCTGCCGATCGTCGTCGTCGACTCCGAGCAGGAGGCGATCGACCTCGCCAACGACTCCGAGTTCGGCCTCGGCGCCTCGGTCTGGACCAAGGACCGCCAGAAGGGCGCCCGGATCGCGCGCCGGATCGAATCGGGGATGGTCTGGGTCAACGACCACTCCTTCAGCCACGGCGCCTGCCAGTGCGCCTGGGGCGGCGTCAAGAACTCCGGCGTCGGCCGCTCGCACTCCAAATTCGGCTTCTACGAGTGCGTCAACGTCAAGATGAACTCCTGGGAGCCGGGCCTGACCCGCGACTTCTGGTGGCACCCCTACGACCGCACGCTGGGCGAAGCCGTCCGGGCCTCGGCGAAGCTGCTCTACGGCAAGGGCGCCAAGCGCACCAAGGCCCTGCGCGAGGGCGCCGGGCCGCTGCTCAAGATCGGCGCTCGCACGCTGCAGAAGAAGCGTCGCTGAGCCTGTATCGGCGATTGCCGCTTGACCACACGATAGGTGTGGTCAATCATCAATCGATGATCGCCGGAGGAGAATTCGGGCCGTGAACGCGATCGATGCGCGCGGCCTGCGGCGCGACTTCGGCGAGCGGACCGCGCTCGCACGGGGTCGACTTGGAGCTGGCGGCGGGCGAGTACGCTGGTCGTCGTCGGGCCAAACGGGGCCGGCAAGACGACGCTGCTGCGGATCCTGGCGACGCTGCTGCGGCCGAGCGCCGGCGAGGTGCGGGTGCTGGGAGCGCAGTCTGCCCGGCGAGGCCTGGAAGGCGCGCGGGCGGATCGGCTTCCTCGGCCACGAACCGCTCCTCTACCGCGACCTGAGCGGGCGCGAGAACCTGCGCTTCCACGCCAGCCTGCACGGGATGCGGGGCGAGGGCGCCGAGCTGCGGATCGCCGTCGCTGCTCGCCGCGATCGGGATGGAGCGGCGCGCCGACGACCGGGTCGCCGAGCTCTCGGCCGGGATGCGGCAGCGACTGGCGATCTGCCGCTGCGTCCTGCACGAGCCAGAGCTGCTGCTGCTCGACGAGCCGGATTCGAACCTCGACGCCGAGGGCCGTGATCTCGCCCGCGGGCTGATCGGTCCCGGCCAAGGCCGCGCCCGCGTCATCGTCACCCACGACCCGGAGCGCTTCCTGCCCGAGGCCGACCAGGTCCTGCGGCTCGAAGTCGGCGGCAGGGCCGTCCTAACCGAAGGAGCGCTGCAATGACCATGTGCGCTCAACGAGGACTCCGATGATCTGTGGCCCGCGCAGCGAGGGCGCAGAGCGTGACCCCCTCAGCCGTCGCCTTCCGGGCGATCCTCGCTAAGGACCTGCGCAGCGAGCTGCGCACGCTGCAGTCGCTGCCGGCGATGGCGCTCTTCGCCGTCACCACCTTCGTCATCTTCCGCTTCGGCCTCGACCGCACGGCGCTGTCGGGCAGCCTCGCCTCCGGCGTGCTCTGGGCGACCCTGCTCTTCGCCGCGGTGCTTGGCGTCAACCGCCTCTTCGTCAGCCGAGCGCGAGGAGGGCGGCTTCGACGCGATCCGCCTCGCGCCGATCGACCGCACCGCGCTGTTCGCCGCCAAGGCGGCGGCGCTGCTCGTCTACCTGCTCGTGCTGGAGCTGGTCGTCGTGCCGGTCTTCGCCATCTTCTTCCTCGACTCGGCCGCCGCCTTGCCGCCGCTCGTCGCCGTGCTGCTCCTGGCCGACCTCGGCCTCGCCGCCACCGGCACCCTGATCTCCTCGATGGCGGTCCACTCGCGCGCCCGCGACCTGCTGGTGCCGCTCGTCCTGCTGCCCCTCGTCGTGCCGCTGATGATCGCCGCGACCGGTGCCAGCGAGCCGCTACTCGGCGTGGGCGGTCCTTCCTACGAGCGCTTCGGCACCTGGCTGGCGGTGCTCGGCCTATACGATTTGGTCTTCCTCCTCGTCGGATACGCGGTGTTCGACTTCCTGCTGGAGGACTGAGGCGCACCTCCCTCCACCGCGCGGAACGCATGTACGGCAAAGGCCTTAGACCCCTCTCGATCGCCACCGTGGCGATGCTCGCCCTCGCCCTCGCCCTGACCTTCTTCTAC
The DNA here is from genome assembly GCA_963844395.1 of uncultured Solirubrobacterales bacterium. Classification (GTDB taxonomy): domain Bacteria; phylum Actinomycetota; class Thermoleophilia; order Solirubrobacterales; family 70-9; genus VRUE01. The sequence continues at coordinate 263,310 of CAWJNX010000002.1, forward strand.
GCCCCGCTCGATGCCGACCAAGGCTTCATCCAGAAGATCTTCTACCTGCATGTGCCGCTGGCGATCGTCGCGCTGCTCGGCTTCATCGCCGGGGGCGTCTTCGCCGTCCTCCACCTGCGCAGCGGCGACTCGCGCTGGGACGCCTACTCCTACGTCTCGATCCACATGTCGGTGATCTTCGGCGTCGCCGTCCTGATCACCGGCTCGATCTGGGCCAAGGCCTCCTGGGGGCACTGGTGGGTCTGGGACGAGCCGACCCTGGTCAGCTTCCTGATCGTCTTCCTGATGTACGCGACCTACTACCCCTTCCGCTACGCGATCGAGGACCGCGAGCGGCAGGCACGCTACGCGTCGGTCTTCGCGGTCACCGCGGGCGCCTTCGTGCCGCTCAACTTCATCGCGGTGCGGATGGCCGAGAGCCTCGTCCATCCGCGCACTTTCGCCACCGCCAACGGCGGCCTGCCCGGCGAAATGATGCTGACCTTCCTCGTCAGCCTGGCCGCGATGGGGCTGCTCTGGGTGACCCTGGTCAAGTTCGAGCTGACCGCGAAGAGCGCCTCTGGCCAACTGAAGCGGCTGCGCCGCGCCCTCGACGCGCCGGCGTCGCGAGGGGCCTCGCGGGTCGCTCCGGAGGTGAGCTGATGCTCTCGCTCGATGCCCTCCCCCTCGCGGCCCCGGCGCTGCCGCTCGACGAGGCCGGCAAGTACGTCGCCGGCGCCTACGTCGTCTTCCTCGTCCTGATCGTCGTCTACGTGGCGATCATGGCGGCCAAACTGCAGCGGATCGAGCGCGAGCTGCGCGAACTGGCCGGGTTCGCCGAGACCCGTGCCGGCGCTGAGCGAGCCGCCCCCGAAAGTGAGAGTGAAAGGCCATCCGTATCCGATTCTTTGGCCTCTCAGGGAAGCCGAGGAGGCGGCGTCTGATGTCTGAGCTGCTGGCACTCGGCGTCTCCCACAAGACGGCACCGCTCGACCTGCGCGAGCGCCTCTCGCTTACGGAGGGGCGGGCGGTCGGCGCTCTGCAACGAGCTGACCGCGGCGGAGGGCATCCACGAGGCGGCGGCGATCTCGACCTGCAACCGCACCGAGCTCTACCTGATCGTCTCCGACACGGTCGAAGCCGAGTCGACAGCGCTCGGCGTGCTGACCCGGCAGGCGGAGATCCGCCCCACCGAGCTGCTCGGCCACCTCTACTCGCTGCGTGCCGGCGAAGCCGCCCATCACCTCTTCGAAGTGACCGCCGGACTCGACTCGATGATCGTCGGCGAGGCTGAGATCCAGGGCCAGGTCAAACGGGCCTACGAGCTGGCGCTGGTCGAGGGCGCGACCGGGCCGATCCTCAATCGCCTCTTCCGCGGCGCGCTCGCCGCCGGTGGCCGCGTCCGTGAGGAGACCGCGGTCGGCGAGAAGGGCGTCTCGATCCCCTCGGTAGCGGTCGAGCTGGCGCGGCGCACGCTCGGCGACCTCGCCGAGCGCCGGGTGCTGGTGATCGGCGCCGGCGAGACCGCCGAGCTGGTCGCGAAGGCGCTCGTGGCGAAGGGCGTCGCAACCGTCTTCGTCGCCAACCGGCACTACGACCGCGCGATCGGCCTCGCCCAGCGCTTCGGCGGCGACGCGGTCCGCTTCGAGGAGCTGCCGGAGCAGCTGGCGGCAGCCGACATCGTCGTCTCGGCGACCAACTCGCCGCACCACATCGTCGAGCGCGAAGGGCTCGAGCAGGTGATGGAGAGCCGCGACGGCCGTCCGCTGCTGCTGGTCGACATCGCCGTGCCGCGCGACATCGAGCCCGAGTGCCGCGAGATCGCCGGGGTCAGCCTCCACGACATAGACGACGTGCAGCAGATCGTCGAGCGCAACGCCGGCGGCCGCGAGGCCGAGGCGCGCCGGGCGGAGCCGATCCTCGCCGCCGAGCTGGATCGCTTCGAGCGCTGGCTCGCCTCGCTCGAGGTGGTGCCGACGATCGCCTCGCTGCGCGAGCGGGCCGACGAGGTGGTGCGCCGCGTGCTCGCCGAGAACGAGGGACGCTGGGAGGACGTCAGCGAGGCCGACCGCGAGCGTCTCGCGGCGATGTCGAAAGCGATCGCCGCCCGCCTCCTGCACGAGCCGACCCTGCGGATGAAGCGCTCCGCGGGCAGCGACGAAGCTTACCTTTACGTGAGTGCGCTGCGCGAGCTGTTCGGGCTCGATGCTGAGACGGAGCCGGAGGGGGAAGCGGGATCGAAGGTGACCGAGCTACGTAGAACCAATCCCGGTAGGGGTTCCACTTGACGTTTCCGCAGGGGGCCTATCCCGGTAGGGGTTCCACTTAACTTTTTTTGAAGACAGTTATCGGCTGTCCGCTAACGCCATCGCAAAAAAAGTACAAGACGTTCCACCCCTACCGGGATAGGCCCTTTAGCCCACACGCCCTTTCAGAATGATTCGAATTGCCACCCGCAACAGTGCGCTCGCTATAGCCCAGGCCCGCCAAGTGGCCGAGCTGCTGGGCGGAGCTGCGCTGGTCGAGGTCTCCTCTAATGGTCAGCAGGGGGACAAGGGCCGCTTTGTTCGGGGGGTCGAGCGGATGCTGCTCGATGGGGAGGCGGAGATCGGGGTGCACTCGGCGAAGGACGTGCCGGCTGAGATGCCGGAGGGACTGGGGATTGCCGCGGTTCCCGCTCGCGAGGATCCCGCCGACGTCTGGGTTGGGATTGGCGCTTCGCTTGAGGAGGTGCCGGAGGGCGCTCGTATCGGCACTGCCAGCCTGCGTCGCCGGGCCCAGCTGCTCGCCGGCCGCCCCGACCTGCGGGTGAGCGATCTGCACGGCAACGTCGATACGCGACTGCGCAAGCTCGCCGAGGAAGAGCTGGACGCGATCGTCCTCGCCGCCGCCGGCCTGCGGCGGTTGGGGCGCGAGGACGAGGTCTCCTTCGCCATTCCAACCGAGCTGATGACCCCGGCCGCCGGGCAGGGCGCCCTCGTCCTGCAGGCGCGGACCGACGACACTGATGTCATCGAAGCCGCGGCAGCAATCGGCGACGAAACTGCGCTGCGTGAGCTGACGGCCGAGCGCGCCGTCGTCGCCCTGCTCGACGCAACCTGCGCCACCCCGATCGGCATCAGCGCCAAGCTCGCTGCCGGTGGGCAGGAGGCAGCCGGTGGCAGCGAGTCCCTCATCCTCGAGGCCTTCGTCGGCCTCCCCGACGGCAGCGAGTGGATCCGCGACCGGGTTGAGGGCGAGGCTCGCGAGCCGGCAGCGGCCGGGGCGCAGCTCGCCGAGCGCTTGCTGGGCGCCGGCGCCCGCGACATCCTCGACCGAGCCGAGGAGATGAGCGGACGTGAGTGACGTTAACCCCCCATATGGGGTGTCTAACGTCACTCACCCCCAAGGAGGGGACGTATGAGCGCGCGGCCGGGAGTTGTCTATCTAGCCGGTGCTGGCCCCGGCGACCCGGGACTGATGACGGCGCGCTCGCTGGAGCTGATCGCCTCCGCCGATGCGATCTTCTACGACCGCCTGATCCCGCCCGGCGCACTCGACGGCGCTCGCGAGGACGCCGAGCTTGTCTATGTCGGCAAGGCGCCCGGGGCTCCCTCCGTCCCACAGGAGGAGATCGGCGAGCGGATGATCGAAGCAGCCCGGGTGGGACACAGCGTCGTCCGCCTAAAGGGCGGCGACCCGTTCGTCTTCGGCCGCGGTGGCGAGGAGGGCGAGGCGCTGCGCGCGGCCGGGGTCGAGTTCGAGGTCGTGCCCGGCGTCACCGCCGGCGTGGCGGCGACGGCATACGCCGGGATCCCCGTTACTCATCGCGACGAGGCCTCGGCGGTCGCCTTCGTCACCGGCCATGAGGATCCAGAGAAGCCGGATACGGCGCTCGACTGGGAGGCGCTGGCCCGCTTCCCAGGCACGCTCGTCTTCTACATGGGCGTCAAGCGCATGGCGGACAACGCGGCGGCGCTGATCGAGGCCGGCCGCGACGCCGACGAGCCGGCCGCGGCGATTGAGCGCGGCACGATGAGTGGGCAACGCACCGTCGTCGCCACGCTCGGCACGCTCGCCGAGGCGGTCGAGCGCGAGGGCATCGGCGCCCCGGCTCTGATCGTCGTTGGCGCTGTGGTCGGACGACGCGAGCAGCTCGCCTGGCTCGAGCGGCGACCACTGCACGGGCGCCGCGTCGTCGTCACCCGGGCTCGCGCCCAGGCGAGCGGCCTCGCCGCGACCCTGCGTGCGCTCGGAGCAGAGGTCGTCGAGCTGCCGGCGATAAGGATCGAGCCGCGGATCGAGAGCGACGAGGTGCGCCGCGCGGTCGAACGGATCGGCGACTACGCGCTGATCTGCGTTACCAGCCCGAACGGGGCGCATCTTTTGTCCGAGGCACTCGCCGATGCTGGACTCGATGCCCGGGCACTTGGCGGGACACCGAAACAGAAGCAGGTGAGGGGAGAGGGAGCAGAGGCTGATGCCACTATCGAGGCGGGGGTAAGCGCGACCAGCCCTGGCCCCTCGGAGGCGGTCGTTGCCGCGATCGGTCCCGGTACCGCGCGGGCGCTCGCCGACTATGGGATCAGGGCCGACGTCGTTCCCGAGCGCTTCGTCGCCGAGGCACTGGTCGAGGCGCTGGCGACGGTTGAGGTCGAGGGCCGCCGCGTCCTCGTCGCCCGTGCCGCCGAGGCGCGCGAGGTGCTTCCCGACGCCCTGCGCGAGCGTGGTGCCGAGGTCGATGTCGTCGCCCTTTATGAGACGGTCCGCGAGCAGCCCGACTCGGCGGCGATCGAGGCGGCGCAGGGCGCCGACTACGTCACCTTCACCTCTTCTTCGACGGTCAGCAATCTCACCGAGGCCCTCGGCGATCGCTTCCCGCGCGAGGCTCGCGTCGTCTCGATCGGCCCGATCACCAGCGAGGCCGTCCGCGCGGCCGGACTCGAGGTGCACGTCGAGGCTGAGCGCCACGACATCGACGGCCTGGTCGAGGCGCTCCTCGCCGACGCGGCCCGATGACGCTTCCGGTGCGCCTTTTGTCGTCTATGCCTACATAAAGCGCACCGGAATGATCTTCGGCAATCCGCATCGCCATTTCCGCCGCACCGACTCCACCAATGCCCGGGCGCGAGAGCTGGTCGAGGCGGGCGCCTCGCACGGCACTGTCGTCACCGCCGACGAGCAGACCGCCGGGCGCGGGCGCCAGGGTCGCAGCTGGACCGCCCCACCCGGCAAGGCACTCCTCTACTCGGCGATCCTCCATCCACTCGACGAGCGCCACCTGCTGCTGCCGCTGACCGTCCCGCTCGCGGTCTGCGAAGCGGCCGAGCAGCTAGAGCCCGACGTCGAGTGCGCGATCAAGTGGCCGAACGACATCTGGCTAGACGGCCGCAAGCTCGCCGGTGTCCTCATAGAGGCCAAGCCGCAGGACGGCTGGGCCGTAATCGGCATCGGCTTGAACCTCTCGATCGCTCCAAACGAGTTCCCCCCCGACCTCCGTGAAACGGCGGTTTCGATCGTCGGCGCGTTTGGAGGGGGTCGGGAGTCGCCTCGACGATGCCTCGCGAAGCGGCCCCGGCAGGGTGACTCCAGCCGCGAAGCGGCAGCAGATTCCACCGCCGAAGGCGGTGGTGGGCACTCGTCGAGGCGACTCCCGACCCCCCACCAGGCAGCCGCGGTACTGAACCGCTGCCTTGACCGCTGGGTCGAAGCGGACCGAGCGGCAACCCTCGCCGCCTGGCGCGCCCGCGACGCCCTGCGCGGTCGCGAGATCTCCTGGCAGCACGGCTCGGGAGTCGCCGACGGGATCGACGACTCGGGCGACCTACTCGTCCGCGGCGTCGGCGGCGAGCGCTTCGTCCTCGGCGCCGGCGAGGTCCACCTGCGGCTCTGAGCCATTGTCCCCTGCCGTATCAACCGACGCAGCCGCACCATCGTTCTCATCGGTTGATTCGATCGGCTCGGTCGCGCCGCCGTTCCCCTTGGCTTTTGCCGCTGCCCTTCGCGCCGTGCGCTGTTTGGCGGCCGCGCCGCTCCGCCTGGTGGAACCGTCGCTCCGCTTGGCCGAACCGTCGCCCTCTTTGCCGCGTTTGCGTTTGCGCCGTTTCTTGCCGCCTTTGGGGAAGTTGCGCAGCAGCTCGCGCGCGGTTGCGGCGGGTTTCCGGGCCATCCGCATCCTCGCCCCGCGCAGCACCTCCTCGCCTTCGGGCGTGTGGGAGACAGACGCGGCGAGCAGCGCTACAGCGAGGCGGCGGTCCTGTTTGCGCGCAGCGTGGACCAGGCGGCGGGCGTTGCGTCCGTGCGCCCGGCCGGAGGAGTTGACGAGCAGGCCGAGCAGCCGCTTGGTCTCCGGCCAGCGCTGCACCGCATACTCTTCGTGCAGGTCGCGGGTGTAGCCGGCGAGTCGCCAGACCCAGGCCTGCGCCTGGTCGCGACGGCCGATCCGTTTGTCGACCAGCGCCTGCATCAGGCACTTGGTCCCGGCCCGTTTGTCGTCGCGGCTCCAGCTGCCGACGATTTCGATCGCGTCGTCGAATGCCTCGGCGTCGCGCAGCTCGGCGATCTCCCCCAGCGCTTTCAGCCGCAGCTGCGAGTTGCGGTTGCGCTGCACGCAGGTGAGCAGGAAGCGGCGGCGCAGCTCTTTGGTGCGGTCGTTCTGCAGCATCGAGCGCGCCCGCCGCCAGTTCTGCGGGTTGACCCGCGCCCCGGCCAGCGCCGCCCAGGCGTGCTGCTCGGGGTAGTCGAGGTTCTCGACCGCGATCCGCCACAGCTCCCGTTCGAGCACGCCGGTGCGGTGCTCGGAGTCGTCGGAGACGGGGACGATCCGCCGCTCGACCCGGACCCGCCGGCCGCGGCCGCGCCGCACCGGCCCGACCACGATCGCGCCGCCGCGGTAGACCTCGCGGTCGAGCAGGCTGTGCAGGGTGACGATCGTCTCGTCGTGGGTGGTCGCCGGGTGGACGAAGTCGATCACCAGGCCGGCCTCCTTGCCCGGCGCCCGCCGGGTGACGCGGCCGACCCGCTGCTGGTAGATGCGCCGCGAGGCGGTCGGGGCCAGGTGCATGCAGAGCGTCGCCCGCGGCGAGTTCCAGCCCTCGGCCAGCAGCATCGCGTTGCAGAGCACGTCGACCTCGCCGCGCTCGAAGCCGGCCAGGATCTCGGCCAGTTCGCGCTTCGGCGTCTCGCCGGAGACGGCGCGGGCTTTGATCCCTTCCTTCTGCAGCGCCTTGGCGACGTTCTTCGCGTGCTGGACGCCAGCCGTGTAGAGGACGCCGGGGACCTTGCTGAAGCGCGTCTTGTAGAGGTCGGCGATCGCCACGTTGAAGGGCTCCTGGTCGAGCAGCGCGGCCAGCTCCTCCTGGTCGAAGTCCTGGTCGACCTCGCCTTTGCGCAGCGGCACCTTGGCGATCGTCCGCACTCCCGGCCCGGGCGGGATGCGGATGCAGCGCAGCGGCGCGATCACACCGCGGCGCGCCGCCTGCGCGAGGTCGAAGCGCGAGGTCTGGGTCGGGAAGAGGTCGGCGACGTGGCGGGCGATCAGCGCCCCGGTCGCGGTCATGCCGATGAAGACGGGACCGGTCCAGGCGCGGATGCAGGCGCTGGTTTTCTCGCCCAGCGCGGTGTGCGCCTCGTCGCAGATCACGATCGAGTAGGCATCGGACACCTTCTTGTGGTTACGGACGAACCACTGGTAGGTCTCGACCGTGACCGGGCCGTCGGGGTCGTCGCGGTCGCCGAGCAGTGGCGGGCGCAAGCGCTCCTTGTAGCCGCGGTCGGAGATCTCGCCGATGAACTGGTCGACCAGGTTGCGACGGTGGGTGAGGATCAGGACGCCGCCGGTGCGGGAGGCGTCGATGAAGCCGACCGCGGCGACCGTCTTGCCGGCCCCGGTCGCGTGCTCGAACCAGAAGCGCCGGTCGGCGCCCGGGTCCTCGGCGTCCTCGGCGGCGGGCGGCTCCTCCTCGTCTTCCTCCGAGACTTCCTCCCAATCCTGCGGCTCCTCGTCGGGGGCCAGCTCCTCCGGCTCCTCCTCCGCGTCCGCATCCTCCTCGCCGTCGGCGCCGCCGCCCCTGTCGGCCGCCGCTGGATCCCCGCCGGTCGCAGCGGCCTCGGCGCCATCCGCGCCCGCGGCGGACGCATTGCCGTTTTCGGCGGCCGTCTGCTGCTCGGCCATCAGCTCGGTCAGGGTGCCGGAGAGCGCGTCGACCTGGTGGGGGTTCAGTTCGGCCCCGTCGCGGAGCTTCGGCGGCTCGTCGGCGAGCAGTCGCTCCAACCCGAGCAGCAGCGAGAAATCCCGCCGCCACTGGATCGAAGGCTCCTCGGCCCCTTCGTCCAGCTCCTTCAGCGCCGCGTCGAGGGCGCGGCGGCGGGCGGTGCCGGGCGCAAGCGCCTCGGGCCCCTCGCCGTCGAGCAGCAGCGGCTCGCGGGCAAACTCCGCCGCCCGCTCGATGTCGGTGCCTGATGGAACTGCCGCCGAAGCGGCAACTTCGCTGGTCTTGGCCATTAGCCCTTGGAGTTCTTTCCCGCAGCGGCGCGGTGCGTGCTGCCGGGAAGATTGGAGAGGATGCCGGGGGTTCGCTTAGCTCCCTCCCGGCGATCTCGAGCGGGTCCGCATACGGACGAACCCGACAGACGTATTGTAAACAGGGAACCCAGATGAATGATTTCGCTGCCGGTATCCGCCGGATGACGCGCCTGACGCGGCGCTGGGTCGGCACCTGCGGCCTCTTGCTTGCTCTCATCGCAACCGCCTTTATGGCAGCGGGATGCGGCTCCTCCGGCGAGGGCGGGAACGAGGGTCATCCCGACTACGAGAAGGCCCTGGCGGGCGCGCCTCGACCGCTCGCGGCGCTCTACGACCAGGCCAACCGTCTGCTGCCAGACGGCCGCGACGCGTACGAGCGGCGGCTCGCCGGGCTCGAGGGCTACCCGGCGGTCGTCAACGTCTGGGCCTCTTGGTGCGGGCCCTGCCGCTTCGAGTTCCCCTATTTCCAGCGGTCCGCGGCGAGGTACGGGAAGCGGGTCGCCTTCCTCGGCATCGATAAGGAAGACTCCGATGACGCCGCTGCCACCTTCCTACGCGAAGAGCCGGTCCCCTACCCCAGCTACACCGACCCCGACGAGGAGATCGCCGAGAGCATCGGCGCCACGCTCGGGCTGCCCAATACCGCCTTCTACGACCGCCGCGGCGAGCTCGTCTACCTCAAACAAGGCCCCTACGACGACGAGGCCGAGCTACGGGCCGACATCGAGCGCTACGCACTCGGCGGCGACGCCAAAGGCGGATAATCGAACGATGGACGTCTTCGTCGTCATCGCCCTCGTCGCGATCGTCATATTGCTCGCCGAGCTGCTGCTGCCGACCGGCGGGGTGCTGGCGGGGCTCGGCGCACTGGGCCTGATCGGCGCCGGCGTCGTCGCCCTCACCGCCGATGCCGACTCGAGCGCTAGCGACTGGGCGGGACCGGGGCTGATAACGCTCGGCGTCCTTTCGCTGATCAGCTTCTACTTCGTCGGGCAAAAAGTGCTCGCTGCCCATCGCGACGAGCCGGTCCGCACCGGCTCCGAGGAGCTGATCGGCGCCCCCGCCGAGGCCCGCACCGCACTCGACCCAGAGGGGCAGGTGTGGATCGAGGGCGCGCTGTGGCGGGCGCGGCTGGCCGGCGACGGTGGGCCGCTGCGACCGGGAGATAGAGTCACGGTCGAGGCGGTCGACGGGCTCACCCTGACGGTGCGACCGGCGCCGCCGTCCAGCGCCCCGGCTGAGGAAGGAGCAGGCTGATGGAAGCAGTGCTCGTGGTGCTCGTCGTCCTGGCGATCTTCGTGCTGATCGCGCTCGGCGCCGCGGTCAAGGTCCTGCGCGAGTACGAGCGCGGCGTGATCTTCCGCCTCGGCCGGCTGATCGCCACCAAGGGGCCCGGCCTGATCCTGCTGATCCCCTTCATCGACCGCATGGTGCGCGTCGACCTGCGCACGGTGACGCTCAATATCCCGCCGCAGGAGGTGATCACCCGCGACAACGTCCCCTCCAGCGTCAACGCGGTCGCCTACTTCCGCGTCGTCGACGCCAACCGCTCGATCGTCGAGGTCGAGAACTTCCTGCTCGCCACCTCGCAGATCGCCCAGACGGCGCTGCGCTCGGTGCTCGGCAAGGCCGAACTCGACCAGCTGCTGGCCGAGCGCGAGCGTCTCAACGAAGAGCTGCAGAAGATCATCGACGAGTCGACCGAGCCCTGGGGCGTGAAGGTGACCGCGGTCGAGATCAAGGACGTCGAGATCCCCGAACAGATGCAGCGGGCGATGGCGCGCCAGGCCGAGGCCGAGCGCGAGCGGCGCGCCAAGATCATCAACTCCGAGGGCGAGTTCCAGGCGGCGCAGAAGCTCACCGATGCGGCCGACATCATCAGCACCAACCCGGCCTCGCTGCAGCTGCGCTACCTGCAGACGCTGCTGGAGATCGGCAGCAACCAGAACACGACGATCGTCTTCCCCCTGCCGATGGACGTGATCGAGCCGTTCCTCGGCGCCATGCAGGGGAGCGACGGGGCACGGCCATCGCGCAAGCGGCCGACGCCGGATGCCGCCCCGGATGCGGACGACCAGCCTCCCCGCGCCTAGCTCGCATCAACATTGAGCGCACCCGAGATTCGCATCGACCAGCTGACCGGGCTGAGGACGATCCTCGCGCCTGGTCGGGCCGATCGTCCTGAGGGGTTCAAGCGGCCTGCGAGCGAGGACAAGGGCGCGGAGGATTGCCCGTTTTGCGAGGGGCAGGAGGAGCGGACGCCGCCCGAGGTCTATGCGGTGCGACCGGAGGGCGGCGGGGCGGACACGCCGGGCTGGACTAGCCGGGTCGTGCCGAACCTGTACCCGGCGCTGGGCGACGGCATCGACGAGGCGCGACCCGACAGCGCCCCCGACCTCTTCGCCTCACGCCCGGCCGTCGGCGGCCACGAGGTAATCGTCAACGCTCCCGAGCACGTCACCGCGATGGCAGAGCTGAGCGAGGAGCGCTTCGCCGGCGCGGTGGAGACCTGGCGCGAGCGGATGCGCGCCCACTCCGATACCGCCTACGTGCAACTCGTCGTCAACGAGGGAGCCGGGGCGGGCGCATCGCTGCCCCATACGCATGCGCAGCTCTACGCGCTCCCCTTCGTGCCGGCGGCGGTGGCGCGGGAGCGCGAGCGAGCCGGTGCCTACGCCGAACGCACCACCGGCGGCGGCCTGCTCGCCGACGTGCTGGTCGAGGAGGTGCGGCGGCGCGAGCGCCTCGTGGCGATCGACGACGAGGCGGCGCTGATCTGCCCCTGGGCCTCGCGCTCGCCCTACGAGCTGCGGGTCGTTCCCCGCAGCCCGGCGCCAAGCTTCGCCGACGATGGCGCGGGTGCCGCGATGCTCCACACCGCCCTCCGCCTCCTCGCCGAGCGCTTCGACGGCTCGCCCGAGCTGAACCTCTGGATCCGCACCGCCCCCCGCGGCGCCGAGCACTTCCACTGGCACATCGATGTAGCCCCCCGCCTCACCACCAAGGCCGGCTTCGAGTTCGGCACCGGTGTCGACATCAACGTTTACCCGCCGGAGCGGGCGGCGGCGGACCTGCGCGACGCACTTCGCGATTAAGTCCGGTCGGCGCCCTCGGGCGAGTCTCAGTACGAGCTTGAGGGCGGACCGATCCGGCCATCGAAGCATAGCTGCGAGAGAACTTCGTTATTCCAGCGCCCGCATTCGATCAGCAGCTGAAGATCGATACCCGGCTGCGGCCGGGGTTCGGCCGGCGGCGTCGAGATCAATTCCTCTCCCGTCCGTTCGTAGGTCTCCGACCCCCCCTCGGGCAATTTGACCGTGGCCTTGACCGTCTCGTTCGGCTGCTCCACAACCTTCGATACGAACGCGGCGCAAGCGGCGGGCAAGGCGACGCTGCTGAAGACGGCGGCTGCCGAAGCCTCTCGATGTGCGGCTACCGTCAGAGCCGCTAAGCCGCCGGTGGTGAGCGCACATGAGGCGGTCCCGGTGCTTTTGTCTTGCGTCGCCACGAAGATGCCGCCAACAAGGAGCCCAACGACGACAAGCGCAAGCCCACCGTGCTTCGCCTCCCATTTCATGTCGAGACCCTATGCGCAAACTTGCACTGAATGCAACTCATCTCCTCAGCGACCTGACGAGGACTTCGAGTACCGGCGTACAGGCGTATTCACCCTCATCTGCAAGGAGGCGAGGTGGTCATTTGCCTGAGTGCCATGGGTAGGCTCTCTGCGGTGACCCCCAACCCTCGCCCGATCCCGCGCTTCATTGCCGACTCGACGCAGGAGGGGATTCCGCACGGGCGGTTCGCCGAGCGCCTGACCGCGGAGTTTCGCAAGGCCTGCGAGGGGATCGAGGATCTGCCCGACGAAGTCGAGATCCCGGCCGAGGCCGAGTGGTTCCCGGAGCGGGCCTGGGGGGGGAAGGTCTGGGTGCCGTGGACGGCGCGGGCGACGGGAGCAGAGGGGACGCTGGAGCTGTTCGGCCACGTCTCCTACGTGCTGCCGGAGGGCGGGGACCCCAGCGACTTCCGAGCCACCGCCGATTTCACCGACGTCCTCGCCGAGGACAACGCCGACTGGCGGATCGACCTAAACGACGACGTGATCGGTCGCTGGCGCGGGGAGAACGGCCGCGCCGGCAAGGTCACCCTGGTCTGGGGCCGCCCTCTGGTTCGCGGCGCCGTCGCCGCCACCGCCGAGCTCGACGAGGAGACGGTGGACCAGGAAGCGATCTCCGACGAACGCTTCACCCTGATCGCCCTTGACGCCCTCGAGGCCTACGGCGACGACGTCTTCATGCGGGTAAAGCTCTGGAGCCGCCGTGCCCAGGAGCTGGCCTCGGAGAGTCTCTACGCCTAGCCTTCCGGTTCGGAGAGCGCTTGCCGCAGGCGCGCCGAGCGTTCCGCGAGGATCTCGTCGATCCGGTCGAGGACCGGACGGTCCTGGAAATCGGCAACCGTTCGGACAAAAATAGCCATCGAACGGTCGGGAGAAGCTTCTTCATCCCGTTCGGGCAAATCCTTGCGTCTTGCTAGAAATTCTCAGGCTGATTTTCCCGTTAGGGAAAAGCGAGCCAGCAAAGCCAGCGCTGCCCTGGCCTCCGATACCGTGTCCCAATGGGAACAATCCGGCAAGCAAGGGGGACGCCGCGGGTTTCCGCGGCAGCAGCCGAGGAAGTGCGGATAAAGCGCCTTCGTGAAGACGCCCGGCGTCCGATGAGCGTGAATCTGGCCGAGACCATCGCCTTGAGCCACATGCTCCTCCAGATGGCCGGCGCAGCGCGACGCCGGTGAGCGCGCCTGCTTTCGATCAAATCCTTCGCCGACTGACGGATGCGGAAGTCAGGTTCGTAGTCGTAGGTGGACTTGCTCTGGGGGCCTGGGGAGTAGTCCGCGGTACGAAGGACGTCGAACATCGTCGTCGCGTCAGATCCCAAGAACCTCAGGCGAGTGGCGGAAGTAGCCGTGGAAATTCACGGACATGTGCAAACCGGCGAATCCTTCTTCAGTAGCCAACTGTCGATCACGGGCCAACTAGCTCATGGTGAGCAGGTGACTATTGAGACCGATCTAGGCCGACTGGACGTGGTCCAAGGCCTTGACGGCGTACCGTCCTACGAGGAGCTAGATGCCCGCTCGACGAAAGCGGAGATCCTCGGCGTCAGCGTGGCAGTCTGTTCGCTCGAGGACCTGAAGGCGATGAAGCAAGCCGCCGGCAGGACCCGCGATCTGGCCGACCTAGAGGACCTCGATGCGGCCGGCCGATAGCTCTACGATTGGCCTCCGGCCCCGATAGCTCAGCCGGATAGAGCGACTCCCTCCTAAGGAGTAGGCCGCTGGTTCGAATCCAGCTCGGGGCGCTTCTCAAAGCCACTTTCAGAGCCAAAGTTGGCGCCAGCTTGTCCTACCCACAGGCGAGCCCGTGCCTGCGCCTGGGGATAGAGCTATCACGTCTCCTCCTGCCAACTTTTCAGATGCCTGTCAACGTCGCTCTGGGTTATTGGATTCCAGGCCCAAGTCAGAACCGCCCAGGCCGATGCGGCGGCAACTACGACACCGACGCCCACGTCGATCGCGGTGCTTGCCTCGAACACCCCCATGGTGACCGCGATGCTTCCCCAGGTTGCCAGTCCAGCCGCAGCGATTCCCAGGCAAACCCAGCGCGCACGCGAAACCGCCAGATCTCGAAAAGCTTCATGCTCGTTTCGACGATAACCAACCGGGACTGGAACGAGGGGACGCCGTCCTCGGGCCCAGCCGACAACGATCGCCCACATGATCACCCCAAGGCCAAAGAAGGCGAGGACGAAGAGCCATTGGCCGCGAGCGTCATCGGGAATCACATTGCCCGCCGACTCGACAAGGTCTGAGTTTGCGCCCAGCGAAAGGAGTGCCGCCACCGCGACACCGAGCAGGGTGGCGAGGATCAGGCCGATTGCCGCGGCGACGACTATTTCGACCGAGCGCCGCTGGGCCTCGAAGTCGTGCCGCAACCCGGCCACCTCCCGCTGAAGGTGGTTCAGGTCCTCGATGAATCCCAGCCCTTCCTTCAGGCTCTGGGGGTCGTCCCAGACATTTGGCACCGGCCCAACCGGATCGGTCTCCTTCGCCAGCGGTAGGAACTGAATCGAAGCGATTGCGGTTTTCCCTGGTTGAAGCGCGACCGGCCGTGGGCCGAGGTTGGCGAGTCGGAAATGAAGGCGCCCGTCGCCGCTCGGGCCCGTGGTGAAACCTGGGTTGACGATCAGGCCGGTCAGCGAGAGGATGCCTTCGCGTGAGAGATCGCCCTTGATCGACATGTTGCCGACCAGATCTCGCGGCATGTGGAGTTGCTCGCGGGTGCTGACGAAAACCGTCTGCCCAGGGTCCAGCAGGATCAGGCTGGTGTACGGGGTCTTGCTGTCTGCCCGAACCACCCTTCCGTTTGGCAACACCATCCCGGCCTCGGCCATTCTCAGGTCGTACTTGGCGCCATGGACCTGGTCCTCGTCGAAGTGACGGATCAGGGGCTCGGCCTGGTCCGCCGTGCAGCGCCCGAGAATCTCCTCCTTGCAGAGAACCGCCCCCGCCGTTGCGCTCATGCCCTCGTCTGACTTTGGGTCGCCTCGCGCTCGCGACCGATCGCGTGGCTTCGCAGCACCGCAGCGAAGTGCCCGTGCAGCTCACGATCGTCTTGCAACCAGCGCGGCAACTCGATCTCCGACACTGACCTTTCAGCACTGACGACCGTCTCGCGCAACGCTCGCTCGTAGCTCTGCAGCTCTGCGAGTCGCCCCTCGGGATCCGATCCCACCGGTGGCAGGGATACCGACTCCGGTGGCTGCGCGAGCACCCGTTCGGCGAGCTCGATCTCATCGGTGTAGATGTGGAAGGAATTGGCGATCCAATGCTGGGGGCCGGGCGTGACGCCGAGCAACGCGGCAATCCATACCTGCAGCGTTGCCATCAGACTGACGTCGTAGGGGAGCACCATCAGCGCTGATTGGGAGCGCATCGTCGTCATCGCCTCCAACCTGCCTTCCCGAATCGCGAACTGAATTGCCGTCGCGCACGGGAAGTCCCGCGAAGGCTCCCGACCGTCCCCCGGTTCGGCGAAGACGACCTGGGCTCGCCGCGAGCTCGGGTCGCGGCGTAGCAGTCCGATCGCCCGTTGCAACTGGTCGCCGCCACTGACCCTCATCCGCGCCCCGAACGCCGCCGCAAGCCGGGTGCCGTCATCGGAGAAGGCCCGGCCGTGGCTGTTGTAGTAACTGATCCGTTCGAGTCGATCCGAGCCGGCCATCGCCCAGAGCCATTGCCCGACCACGTAGCCTTCCCGCGGCTCCCGCGCCCCGCCCGCGAGCAGACAAGCGCGCGGGTCGGCGATCGTGAACAGATGAGGGCCGAGCTCGATGGTCGCTCTCGACCCTTGGCCGAACGAGGAGCCGACCGAGGTCTCCTCCCGCACGCCCGCGACCCGCCGGCCGTTCCCTAGGAGATCCCGCAGGCCCTCGAGGTAGGCAGCCGCAAAGCTCTCGTGCTCGTGTCCACGTGTGGCACTCATGCGTACATCACCACCGCCCAAGGTAGCGCTGGAACTACGCGGATAGTCGTTCCGTCGTCTGATCGGACGACTGGTAGCGCTCGAGCGCCATCCGCACGCCGTCCTCAACGTCGAGGCCCACCTGATCGCCGAAGTGGATCAAGTCGCAGATCAGGTTCGCAACTCGCGCATTCAGCGCCGCCCCCCGCACCTCATGCCCCCATGCATCGCGCAGATGGCAGCCCTGCACTTCGATCGAGGTGGAGAGATTGTCGGGGCCAAATGCACCTCCGAATCGTCGCTGGCCTCGAACCGTGCGCAGCGCCATGACCAGCTCGTTCCAGCACAACGACTCGGTCTGCACCGCCTTCAGATGTCGGTTGTTCGCGCTCACCGGCCCACCCCCATTCGCTTGCCTGGAAGCTACATCCGGCCGCGGACAAGCACCGGGGTCGAGTTCGCGATTTACGGATAATGCTTCAGTACCCCGACCGCGGCCTCGAAGACCTCCTCTGGCGCCCCCTCCGAGTTGATCCGCACCAACCGCGAACGGTCCTCGAACGGCTGGGCCAACTTCTCGACCGGCTCGTGCAGCCGGCGCCGCTTTAGCGCCCCGGGCTTATCGTCCTCTCGCTGTTCGAGCTTCGCCCCATTGGCCACGTGCTCGCAGGGCGCCGGCATCTCCTTGCTCGTCACCAGTGAGCACTCGCCGCAGCGATAGCGCCCGCTGATCCTCTCGTCGCGGATCGCCGGCAGGCATTCGAGCAGAAGCGCAAGGTCAATCGATCCTGCGGGCAGCAGCGCCTCGGTCATCTCAATCTCTCCGTTCGTCTTCGGAAAACCATCGAGGACGACAATCTCACCCGCATCTATCGACGCAATTCGCTCCTTCAGGAGGCAGTGGGTGAAGCGGGGATCGGCGCGGTTGCCGGCGTCCTTCTTGGCCTTGATCTGCTCCCAGTTCTCACGTTCCTCGCGGATGTAGCGGTCGAGCAGGGCGCTGCCGCTGATGTAGGTCGCGACACCGGCCACCTCCAGGTGCTGGCCCAGGGTCGTCTTGCCCGCGCCCGGTTCTCCGAGAAGCGTGATCCACATGCCAAGATGTTCCTGCAAAGCCCGCTGTGGAGACAATTGCCCCAGCACATCTCTCCAGGGATCGTTCTATGTCTGACGGCAAACCAGTGACGAAGATCGGTCTGGCGCTGATCAGAAATGGTCACGTCCTACTTGTTCGCCGCAGCGGTGACCCCTTCCTCATTCTTCCGGGTGGTAAGCCCCATGCAGGGGAGAGCGACATCGAGGCACTGCGGCGCGAGATAGAGGAGGAGCTCTCCTGCCGACTGGATGAGTTGACCCTCAGACACCTCGGTGACTACGAGGACGAGCTGGTCGATGATTCCCAACGCAAGGTGAATGTCCGCCTCTACGTCGGAGAGCTGAGTGGAACGCCGCGGCCTTCAGCCGAGATCGGAGAGCTCGTCTGGCACCCCATCGGGGATCGCGAGGAGCGAAGTCTTGCACCGAGTCTTCGAAATCAGATCCTTGGCGACCTCGCTCGCACATAGGTCGATATCGGAGTATCCCGACGCGTTCTGTATGGGTCAGTTCCCAGGGGCGCCCTCACTACCTGATCGGCTCTGCCGCTCAGGAGCGAAACTTCTCGCCGATGGTCGGCGGCGCTGCGATTTAGGACGAGGGGGAATGACCGCTCATTCGTAGCGCTCCCCCAGCGACGCCGCCTGCCCTTCGCTGGTCTCCGCGTTGCCGACAGCCGTGCAGGCCGCGGCGGCGCTGCAGGAGACGCCCCGGAGGAGGGAGAATTTCTTGCCTTCTGGGTTGGGCGAGGACTGGATCGCCCATTCGGAGCCGCCCCAGGAGAGGGCGAGGGTCTTTTCTTCGGTGGCCATGCTTTCCGAGTCAAATGGAGATACAGATGCGCTGACGTAGCGCCCCACCGCCGTGCAGGCGCTCGAGGAGGTGCAGGAGATCCCCAGCAGCGTTGCGCCGTAGTTGGTCGCCGGGTTGGGGGTTGTGGCTATGGACCAGGAGCTGCCGTTCCATTTCAGCGCCAGGGTCTTCTTGTTTTTGCCGCTTTCGTTGAAGCTGCCGGCGGCCATGCAGAAGCTCGAGGAGGTGCAGGAGACGTTCTGCAGGTCGCTTGCGGCCGCTCCGGCGGGGCTGGGAGTCGAGGTGGCCGACCAGGAGCTGCCGTTCCAGCGCATCGCGTATGAGCTCGAGCCCTGCTTGCCGACCGCGGTGCAGGAGCTGGCCGCCTCGCAGGAGACGCCCAAGAGTTCGGCGTTGCCCGATTCTGGGTTGGGAGTGGTCTGGATCGACCACGCCGAGCCGTTCCAGCGCTGGGCCAGGGTCATCGTTTTGCCTTCTTTGACGTAAGAGCCGACGGCGGTGCAGGCCGAGCTGGAGGTGCAGGAGATGTCGCCCAGCTTGGGGTCGGTGGCGCCGCTGGGGGGAAGCAGGAGGTGAGATTTGGTCAGCGACCATTTGCCCCCCGATTCGGTCCAGACGTCCGACCACAGGATGCCGCCGCTGCGGCCCACGGTCCTGCAGGTGGTCCCGACACAGGAGACGCCGTAGCCGGAGTTGCCGTCGATGGTGCCCAGCTTGCTTTCCCAAGTACTGCCGTTCCAGACCGCGAGGTAGCGCGCCTTCCATGGCGTCGTGGAGCTCTGCTTGATGTCGCCGACCGCCATGCAGGAAGTCGAGGAGGCGCAGGAGATGTTCTCGAACCTCGCTTCGGGCGTGCCCGGGACCGTGTTGGGGGTGGACTGGAGGGCCCAGGAGCTGCCGTTCCAGCGCTCCCCCAGCGACGCCGCCTGCCCTTCGCTGGTCTCCGCGTTGCCGACAGCCGTGCAGGCCGCGGCGGCGCTGCAGGAGACGCCCCGGAGGAGGGAGAATTTCTTGCCTTCTGGGTTGGGCGAGGACTGGATCGCCCATTCGGAGCCGCCCCAGGAGAGGGCGAGGGTCTTTTCTTCGGTGGCCATGCTTTCCGAGTCAAATGGAGATACAGATGCGCTGACGTAGCGCCCCACCGCCGTGCAGGCGCTCGAGGAGGTGCAGGAGATCCCCAGCAGCGTTGCGCCGTAGTTGGTCGCCGGGTTGGGGGTTGTGGCTATGGACCAGGAGCTGCCGTTCCATTTCAGCGCCAGGGTCTTCTTGTTTTTGCCGCTTTCGTTGAAGCTGCCGGCGGCCATGCAGAAGCTCGAGGAGGTGCAGGAGACGTTCTGCAGGTCGCTTGCGGCCGCTCCGGCGGGGCTGGGAGTCGAGGTGGCCGACCAGGAGCTGCCGTTCCAGCGCATCGCGTATGAGCTCGAGCCCTGCTTGCCGACCGCGGTGCAGGAGCTGGCCGCCTCGCAGGAGACGCCCAAGAGTTCGGCGTTGCCCGATTCTGGGTTGGGAGTGGTCTGGATCGACCACGCCGAGCCGTTCCAGCGCTGGGCCAGGGTCATCGTTTTGCCTTCTTTGACGTAAGAGCCGACGGCGGTGCAGGCCGAGCTGGAGGTGCAGGAGATGTCGCCCAGCTTGGGGTCGGTGGCGCCGCTGGGGGGAAGCAGGAGGTGAGATTTGGTCAGCGACCATTTGCCCCCCGATTCGGTCCAGACGTCCGACCACAGGATGCCGCCGCTGCGGCCCACGGTCCTGCAGGTGGTCCCGACACAGGAGACGCCGTAGCCGGAGTTGCCGTCGATGTTGCCCAGCTTGCTTTCCCAAGTACTGCCGTTCCAGACCGCGAGGTAGCGCGCCTTCCATGGCGTCGTGGAGCTCTGCTTGATGTCGCCGACCGCCATGCAGGAAGTCGAGGAGGCGCAGGAGATGTTCTCGAACCTCGCTTCGGGCGTGCCCGGGACCGTGTTGGGGGTGGACTGGAGGGCCCAGGAGCCCCAGGTGGTGAAGGTCATGTCCTCGCCGTAGGTCGTGCCTTCGGAGTTGGTGGCGAGGACGCGGTAGTGATAGGTGGTGCCCGATTTGAGGCCTTCGATCACCTCGCTGACCGAGACCGCTTCGCTGCCCGAGCCGACTGATTTGGGGGACAGCGGCACTTTGGTGCCGTAGGCGGTCGTGGTGCCATATTCGAACTGGTAGGTGGTCGGTCGATCGAACGGGATGATGGACCCGCTCAAGGTCGCCGCTATTTTGCCGATCGACGAAGCCGGTTTGGTCGCAGCCATCGTCGGCGGTCTGCAGCCGGACGCCGAGCAGCGGACTCGACGCAGCAGCGGTTTCTCGGCAGCAAACTGTTCGCCGCCAACGTTTAACCGCGAAGACGTTATTTCGCCGGCAGAGGTGATGGGAGCGGCGAATGTCGCATCGGTTTTGGCTGTATAGGAGCGCACATCCCCCTGGTCGTTGACCGAGACGAGATCGGCAAGACCGTCGCGGCTGTAGTCGAAAAGGCCGACCAGCTCCTGACCGCTGCCGTCCAGCAGGCTCGAATCGACCGAGGACGCGTAGGCAGTGACAGGGAACGCAAACACCGGTAGGCCTGGCAGGGCCTCTTGCGCCACGCGCAGCTTCAATGTCGTGCCATCCAGCGTCAACAGGTCGGCGCGGCCGTCGCCGCTGACGTCGCCGAGGCCGACCGGCTCCTCCCCGGCGCCGTCGTCGAAGATCGGGTTCACCGTGGCGGCCGGGAAGCCCACCGGGCAGGTTTCGCTATGGGTGAATTTGCCGCTGGCACTGCCAGGATGGACGCAAACCTCCGCTTCCGTGTCAACGACGACCAGGTCGCTGAGGCCATCTCCGGAGACGTCGGCGACGTCGAGCGCGTAGCTGCCCGTGCCGTCCGTGAAGGCACTGTCGATCGTCCAACCGCTGGTGACCGCCGACGAGAACGTGCCATCCGCCTGGCCCAGCACGGTCTCCAAGTTAGTGCCGTTCAGCCCGACCAGATCGCCATAGCCGTCACCATTGACGTCGGCGACGGCAACCGGCTCGTAGTCGCCGGCATCGTTCATCACGGGCGGACGTTTGAGCCCTGTGGCGATAGGAGAATCGAAGGTCCTGTTCGCCTTGCCCGGGTGCACGTAGATTTTCCCGGAGTCGTCGATCGTGACCAAGTCATCACGCCCGCTCATGTCAACGTCAGCGGTATCGATCACGTACTGACCGGCACCGTCGTACAGCGCCGGGTCGAGCTGGCCGCTGAGCGAGCTGGTCGGGGTCGAGGCTGCGATTCCAGCCCCCGCGCCCTGGTAGACCCGTGCCGTGCCATCGCCGCCGACAGCAGTGAGATCGGAATATCCATCCCCGTCGACGTCGTCCTCGCCGATGCGACTTACGAGAAACGGGTTCTCGTAACCCGCCAGGTTCCAGTAATCGTCCAGATAGGAGTCAACAACAGGGGCGGCATCGAAATAGGTATCGCTGCCGCAATCGATAGCGACTCCGACCGGCGTTTCATTCGGGCAGCGCGTCTCCGTGTATTCAGTTGAACGAGGAATCTTTGTAACACATGATGTCGATACCGTCTGTGCAGTGGGATCCCGTGGTCGAATAGGGCGCTTTGGGAGATGGCTGCCACTGGGTGGCGCCGAAGGTATGGAACAGCTCATGAATAGTGACCTGACTCTGAAAGCGAAACGAGCCGAACACCCAACTCGTGAGCGTTACATTTGCGTTTCCGTTTTGGCGATTCTTTGAGTTGTCATTAGGATGGAACTCGGCAAGGCCTGAGTACCCGAAGCAACACTCGGTGGTGAACGTCAAGTACTTGACTGCTTCCCGACCCTCCGGTTCCCCGTACGGTTTATAGGTCTGAGGGTAAAGGTTGGCTGGATTGTGATGGATCAGGATTTCGTTGCTCTCGTTGCAATCGACGGCCATTTCCACGACCCGGGTGCCGCTGCTCGAGGCTGACGACGAGTTCGCGATCTTGCCATTCATCCGCCTTACGATGCTGCGAAGGCTTGCCGTCGGAACCGGAAGCGGGCCGTCATACACGATGACGATTCGATTGCCAGTGGTTCGGCAGACTGGCGAGCGTTCACCTTCAGGTAAATCTAAGGCTCCTCCCCAACCTTCGAGCCCGTTACTCGCTACCGCTGAAGAGTTCGGATTGTCATCGACAAAGGCTGGATCGGCATGGGTGTACTTGACCGCCTTGCCTGGAGTGCGGATTTCGTACCCTCGCCGGGCGGGTATGTAGCGATACGTCGCTCTGCCGATCTGATCGTAATCCGAGATCCCCGGTATACGACCGTCGATCTGATTCGCCGCAGCTGCATCCTCTGGGCTATGTGTATGTCCGGGATGAGCCGAAGCAGCACTCGGGCTCAAAGCGGAGATGACCAGCGCCAGCGAGCCTATGAGAAAAGGCTTTGCCCTCATTGGTAGCGCTCCCCCAGCGACGCCGCCTGCCCTTCGCTGGTCTCCGCGTTGCCGACCGCCGTGCAGGCCGCGGCGGCGCTGCAGGAGACGCCCCGGAGGAGGGAGAATTTCTTGCCTTCTGGGTTGGGCGAGGACTGGATCGCCCATTCGGAGCCGCCCCAGGAGAGGGCGAGGGTCTTTTCTTCGGTTGCGAGCAGTTCCGATCCGCCTCCCCCCGTCGCGCTGACGTAGCGCCCCACCGCCGTGCAGGCGCTCGAGGAGGTGCAGGAGATCCCCAGCAGCGTTGCGCCGTAGTTGGTCGCCGGGTTGGGGGTTGTGGCTATGGACCAGGAGCTGCCGTTCCATTTCAGCGCCAGGGTCTTCTTGTTTTTGCCGCTTTCGTTGAAGCTGCCGGCGGCCATGCAGAAGCTCGAGGAGGTGCAGGAGACGTTCTGCAGGTCGCTTGCGGCCGCTCCGGCGGGGCTGGGAGTCGAGGTGGCCGACCAGGAGCTGCCGTTCCAGCGCATCGCGTATGAGCTCGAGCCCTGCTTGCCGACCGCGGTGCAGGAGCTGGCCGCCTCGCAGGAGACGCCCAAGAGTTCGGCGTTGCCCGATTCTGGGTTGGGAGTGGTCTGGATCGACCACGCCGAGCCGTTCCAGCGCTGGGCCAGGGTCATCGTTTTGCCTTCTTTGACGTAGGAGCCGACAGCGGTGCAGGCCGAGCTGGAGGTGCAGGAGATGTCGCCCAGCTTGGGGTCGGTGGCGCCGCTGGGGGGAAGCAGTAGGTGAGATTTGGTCAGCGACCATTTGCCCCCCGATTCGGTCCAGACGTCCGACCACATGGCGCCGCTGAGGCGGCCCACGGTCCTGCAGGTGGTCCCGACGCAGGAGACGCCGTAGCCGGAGCTGCCATCGATGTTGCCCACCTTGGCTTCCCATGCGCTGCCGTTCCAGACCGCGACGTAGCCCGGCCTATGTTGCTCTTTGACTTTGCCGACCGCCATGCAGGAAGTCGAGGAGGCGCAGGAGACGTTTTCGAACTTCGCTTCGGGCGTGCTGGGAAGCGCGTTGGGGGTGGATTGGATGGACCAGGAGCTGCCGTTCCAACGCTCCCCCAGCGACGCTGCCTGTCCTTCGCTGGTCTCCGCGTTGCCGACCGCCGTGCAGGCCGCGGCGGCGCTGCAGGAGACGCCCCGGAGGAGGGAGAATTTCTTGCCTTCTGGGTTGGGCGAGGACTGGATCGCCCATTCGGAGCCGCCCCAGGAGAGGGCGAGGGTCTTTTCTTCGGTTGCGAGCAGTTCCGATCCGCCTCCCCCCGTCGCGCTGACGTAGCGCCCCACCGCCGTGCAGGCGCTCGAGGAGGTGCAGGAGATCCCCAGCAGCGTTGCGCCGTAGTTGGTCGCCGGGTTGGGGGTTGTGGCTATGGACCAGGAGCTGCCGTTCCATTTCAGCGCCAGGGTCTTCTTGTTTTTGCCGCTTTCGTTGAAGCTGCCGGCGGCCATGCAGAAGCTCGAGGAGGTGCAGGAGACGTTCTGCAGGTCGCTTGCGGCCGCTCCGGCGGGGCTGGGAGTCGAGGTGGCCGACCAGGAGCTGCCGTTCCAGCGCATCGCGTAGGAGCTCGAGCCCTGCTTGCCGACCGCGGTGCAGGAGCTGACCGCCTCGCAGGAGACGCCCAATAGTTCGGCGTTGCCCGATTCTGGGTTGGGAGTGGTCTGGATCGACCACGCCGAGCCGTTCCAGCGCTGGGCCAGGGTCATCGTTTTGCCTTCTTTGACGTAGGAGCCGACGGCGGTGCAGGCCGAGCTGGAGGTGCAGGAGATGTCGCCCAGCTTGGGGTCGGTGGCGCCGCTGGGGGGGAGCAGGAGGTGAGATTTGGTCAGCGACCATTTGCCCCCCGATTCGGTCCAGACGTCCGACCACAGGATGCCGCCGCTGCGGCCCACGGTCCTGCAGGTGGTCCCGACGCAGGAGACGCCGTAGCCGAAGCTGCCATCGATGTTGCCCACCTTGGCTTCCCATGCGCTGCCGTTCCAGACCGCGACGTAGCCCGGCCTATGTTGCTCTTTGACTTTGCCGACCGCCATGCAGGAAGTCGAGGAGGCGCAGGAGACGTTTTCGAACTTCGCTTCGGGCGTGCTGGGAAGCGCGTTGGGGGTGGATTGGATGGACCAGGAGCCCCAGGTGGTGAAGGTCATGTCCTCGCCGTAGGTCGTGCCTTCGGAGTTGGTGGCGAGGACGCGATAGTGGTAGGTGGTGCGAGGACTGAGACCTTCCAGGGGCTCGGAGACGGCAACGGCTCCGACTCCTGAGCCGTTGGCTTTGGGGGATGCAGGCGCTTTGGAGCCATAAGCAGCGGTGGTGCCATATTCGAACTGATATGACGCTTCCACCCCGAGTGAATCGACCGTACCACGCAAAACAGCGTTATCTGCGTCGATTCCAGATGCCGGCAACGTGATCGCCCGCGCCGCCGTCGTGAAGCTCTGATCTTCGCTGAGCGTCGTACCATTCACGTTCGTCGCAACAATCCTGAAGTGATAGGTCGTACTAGGTTTGAGTCCCGTGATCGATCCGGTGACGGGAACGTCTTCGGAGCCCCCACCGATTGCTTTTGGCGACACCGGCACGAACGAGCCGTATGCGGAAGTCGCGCCGTACTCGAACCGATAGGTCGTATTAAAACCTTCTGGATTTATACTTCCATTCAGCGTTACCGTAGATGCTTCACGATTCGTGACGTGTTGTGCAGTCACTGCAGGTTTCCAGTTTGGGGTAGTGAAGTACACATGGCCGCCCACATTACTCCCATTTGCATTTTTTACCTGCGCATAGACATAGTGAGGCACGTCTGGGCTCAGACCGGCGAGCGTATCGCTTGCTGGAACGTCCTGAGTCCCGGAGCCAGCACTTTTCCATTCAGTGTCTCCAATTTTGGTTTCGTCCATACGGCCCCATGAGAATCGGTAGCTAGTCTCTAAGCCTCTTGGATTTACAGTGGCATGCAGGACAGTTACTCCACCGGCAAGAAAGGTGGGCTCCTGAGTAACTGCATCAGGCCGCTGGAGGGTTTGGAATGTCTGTGCTGCGCCACTGGCCACCCCGCCAGCATCGTTGAAGGCTTGTACGCGGTAGCGATAAAGTTCATTTTCTTTCAAACTGATGATTTTTTCATCGACGTTGTACAGTGTCGAGCCCCAACCGTTTAAAGGTTTTTTTGTTTTCGGCACGTTCACCGCGTTCGACCAGCCATTGGCCTGGAAGTCGGCGTCGGTGGTGTATTGAAATTGGTAATAGACGTAGTCGGCGCGAGGCGTGATCTGCCCGTTGAGGATCGCCGAAGTCAAGCCGACCGAACCCGCCGTCGTGGTGGTCGCCAAAGGTGCGGTGGTAGGCCACACCGACAAAAATGGATTCTCGGGCCCACCTGTGTTCCAGTAATTGGCGAGATATGAGCCAGCTTCCGGAGCTGCGTCGAAGTAGGTGTCGTTGCCGCAGTCGAGCGCGAGGGTGGTTGGGGTGTCCCAGCCCCCTGACGGCGGGCACCTGGTCGCAGCGTACTGACCCCATGCGGAGCCCGAGCCGTCTTCGTAGCACAGTATCTCGATCCCATCCACGCAGTGGTGACCGAGAGTCGAATACGGGGCCGCTGGAGACACCGACCCCTGCGCGGCGCCAAGGGTATGGAACAGCTCGTGTATGGGGACATGGCTTTCCCAGTGTGTCCCGTAAGTAACGGCAGTACCACCGGACGTTGCGTTGGCGTTCGATCGACTCTTGGTTGCGTCATTAACTATGCTGCCCAGACCTGATGCTTCAGGGTTGTTGCCAGCCTCAAAGACCAAGGCCTTGCTAGATGACCCAACGACAGGAGCTACTGCTTCGGTTAACGTCGAAAATGCGCTTGACCCAGTTTTAACGTCATAAACATTGATTTGGCCTTCTGAATTACAGTCCACCGCCATTCGCACCATTCGAGTACCACCGCTAGATTGCGCCGACTGATCGGCGATCTTCCAGTTCATTCGTCGTACGATGTTGCGAAGCGCTTCCGTCGGCGTCGGCGTGTTGTCCCCAGTTCGATGAGTGAAAACGATCGCGATTCGATGGCCTGTAGTGCGACAGATAGGGGCGAGTTCGTAGGGAGGCAGACTCGTCAATATCGTTCCTTCGGCAGTTTCCGAGGGACCTAGGATGCGTTCTGTCTTGGGCAGAGGGTCCGCATGCACGAATAATGGCGGCTTGTCAGGCTCCCGAACTTCGTATTCCTTTCGGCTTGGCAAGAAACGATAGGTCGTGTCTCCACGCCGCTGATAGTCGGGCTGTCCCGGGATGCGGCCATCAAATCCAGCGACGGAATGTTCGTGTCCGGCGTGAGCAGAGGCCAGCGCGGGAGTGAGTAATGCGACTGTAAGCGAGACGACCAACATTGCGAAAAGAACAATGGCGGTCGGAAACCTGCGAATCGATTGCATGATCACCTCGCCTCCCATTCGTCCCTGCCAGACCTCGGACACTTGCTATTGAGCTTCCCCCAAAGTTGGGAGCTGCCGCCTCACCAATGTGGTGAAATGCGGCCTAGGAACTACCCAAGCTGGTGTGTGGTGGGAAGAGAGGCCGGGCGGCGCGGACGATCAGGGACCGAGGTGGAGACGGCAGCGACAGGAGTCCGAGTCTCTCGAGACGTAAAGCGGCTTCCAGATCGGCGGCGCAGGAAGCCGGCGAACGGTGAAGGCGGTCCTCGATCGTCCGCAGGCGACTGGCCAGTGTGTGCCGGTCTACCCCAATCGCAGCGGCGGCCGAGGAGACGTTACCGCCAGCGGCAAAGTAGGCGCGGAGGGTCTCGCGGAGGGTCTCCCCGCCGTCGCGCTCGCGTTCGAGCGGCGCGAGGTAGAGCTGGCGCAGGGAGGTGACCAGGAGGTCGTCTTGGAGAATCGAGGCGAGAAGGGCCACGTCGGCATAGCGGACGATGCGCTCGGGACTGCGGAGGGCGATCGGCAGGGCTGCGGCGGCCTGGCGGTGGGTGAGGCGCCAGCCGGCGAGGTTCTCTGCCGGCTCCCCGACTGTCAGCGCGAGCTCCGCCGGCCAGCTCGAGGAGGCGATTCGGTAGAACTCCGCCGGATCGAGCCTCTGCCGGCCACCGAGCCAGACCCATACTGTGTCCTCGCCGCGGTCGATTATGAGTGGGCGGCGGTCAACGGCGGCGGCCAGTCCGCGGATTGCCTCCTCCGCCCCGCGCCCCACCGCGATTGCGCCGAGGTGCCAGCCGTCGAAGTCGTAGGCGAGATCCGCGGTGTCCAGCCTCTCGCCTGCCAAAAGGCGCTCGACCTGCGCGACGCGACGCTGCGCGGAGGACGACGGGCGCCGCTCGCCCTCGCGGGTGTACTCCTCGCCGACAGCGGCGAGAAGCCGATCGAAGAGGTTCGCCTGGGTCCGGAGGAGGCGCTTCATCTCGGCGGGGTCCACCTGGGCTCTCTCAGCCTCCTCGATCAGGAAGTCGCCCAGCAGTGCGTAGCCGGCGCAATAGCGGCGCAGCACGATGTCGAGGCTGACACCGCTGCGAGCCGCGAGGCGTGCCTGGACAAGGAGGGCCGGGGGGGGCGGCGGCACGCGCTCTTCCCGGGTCTCGATCGCGGCGAGGCCATAGTCGATCGCGGTGGAGACGGCAGTGCGGAGGGCGTCCACGTAATGCGGATCGGCCACCCCGGAGGGATCGGAGATGGAATAGATACGGGTGAGGAAAGCGTGCTCGATCTCAGGGCGACGAGCTTCGAGTCGCGCCCGGAGTGAAGCCCCGGACCGCTCTATCGCGACCGCTTCCCGCACCGAGCTCTCACGACAGGCCGAACGGCCCGTGTCTTGCCGTTGTGTCCGCTGATCCGCGCGGTGGCGCGCGAGGGAGCGGCGCAGAGATCGCGGCTGTTGACGATCAGGCCCTTCTTCGCACCCTGCATCTCGACCACCGCTTTGGTCAGGGGCGCGTCGGGCAGCAGCGGGAAGGTGGCGCGGATGCCTCCCCGGACCGAATCGATGCGGGCGACCGCTTCGACGTCGACCAGGCCATGCAGAACGGCGACGAAGTCGGGCAGCTTGTTGTTGGAGGAGCGCAGGTAGACAGGGCCGCTGAGGGGCTGCTCCAGCAGCGGGCTCCAGGCGCTCGCCCTGCCGTAGATCGCCCCCGCCGGGCAGGCATCGGCGGCGAACTGCACCCTGGTGCAGATCGTGCGGATGTGGGCCTGGTCGAGGAAGGCCGAGCGCGGCAGGCGCAGGGTGAGCCCCGAGAGGTTGGCGTCCCCTGGCCTTGGCCGGTAGACGCCTTTCAGTGCCGGATGCCCACCACGTTTGGTGCCTCCTTTGAGGCTCAGCGCGAGACGCGGCTTGAAGTCCAGCCGCGAGCAGTTGGCCGCCTGGAAGCGGGCGGCTTTGGAGACAGGGGCGTCGTCTGAGGCGCTGAAGAGCTGCGCTCCCCCGCCCCAGATCTGCGCCTGGGTCGCGAAGGGGTTGCAGCTGGTCGGGTTGAGGGTGAACCGGGGGCGGTCGACGTCAACGCGAATGTCGCGGACCCGCAGCGGGATGCCGGCGAGGATGTGGGGGATCGGGTCAGAGTGGGCGCCGTCGACGCTGACTTCTCCCGTGCTCGGGTCCAGTTGCAGCGCCTGGCGCACGACCACCGTGCCGACGTCGAAGGGGCCGGCCACCGCGGGGACGATCCCGACCACCGAGAGCGGCGCCCCGGCGAGGGGGCCGGCGAGGTAGAGCCTGCCCGGCACGTAGGTGAGCTGGGAGCCGACGCCCGCGCCGCCGATCACGCTGCCGATCTGGGAATTGGAAGGGCAGCTGGGCGAGGCCAGCTCTGCTTTGCCGCGCTTTGCCTTGGCGGCGGCGATCGCGGCGTCCGGGCATTGACTCACGCCGGTGAGCTTGGCGAGCATTCCCGGTGGCAGGACCGCGTCGAAGCGGGTCAGGTCCTGGTCGCCGTCGCGGCGGGTGAGCTGCATGTGGAAGGGCGAGTAGGAGCCGGCGTTGTTGTTGATCGAGCCGGCCTGAAAGCCGGGCGCGAAGGGCTGCGGGCCGGCGGGGGGGCAGGGGCCGCCGCCGACGCCCTGGGTGATCTGGAAGGTGGAGGTGGCGACCAGCGGGTCGGAGGGATCGCCGGAGGGGGTGAGCTCTGCCACGGTGGTGAAGGCGCCGCAGTGCGGTGGGCTGATCAGCGGGCTGCGGCCGCCCTCCCGCAGGCGCAGGCGGACGTGGCTGAGCGGGACGGGCGGGAGGTCGTCGAAGGTCGCGCGCAGCTGCCCGGTCGAGGGGTCGGGCTCGAGCTTGCCGGCCTGCTTGACGATCACGCCCAGCTCGCGGTCCTTGACCACGATGTATTGGGCTATGAGGGTGTCGAAGGGGTTCTCGGCGCCGGGCTGAGGGGTGGTCGGGTCATCAGGGGTGGCGATGAAGAGCGCGCCCTTGAGGATCTTGCCTTCCAGGATCGGGGTTTCGGCTTCGATCGTGCCGACCTTGGAGGCCGGCGGGCAGCCCTCGCCGGGTTCGGAGGTGAGCGTCTCGCGGTTGAGCTCAGCCGGCGAGCAGGCGGCGAGCCCTTCGGCCAGGGAGGGATTGGCGGTCACGCCCTCGGGGAAGGTGACGACGGTCTTCTGCATGTCTGAGTGGGCGACCCCATTCGGGTTGCCGAGCCCGTCGTCTTTGACGTCGATCTTGAAATCGAGGCCCGAGGGGCTCTCGGCCCGATCGGTGCTCAGCTGGGCGGAGATCCCGGGGGCGAAGCCGAGTTTGGAGCAGCCGGTCATCCCGGGAGCATGCGCGTCCTCTTCGAAGCCGGCAGGGGGCCCGGGGTTGACTGGGTCCCCGCTCCACCAAGAGAGCGCTCTGAAGGTGATGGGGAGCGGCCCGGTGCAGCTGCGCGGCAGGGTGAGGAAGGGACGGACGGGGATGTTCGCCGGGCATTTGCCCGCAATGCTTACGAAGGCACAGCGCCCGCGGTCGGCGTCGTGGGCCGGGTCGGCGGGGTTGCCCCACAGCGTCGTCACCGCGCTCAGGACTTCGACGATCTGGGGGGTGTTGTGAAGCGAGGCGATGACGTTGTAAGGGGGGGTGGGGCTGACGTTGATGTCGAGCGTCGTCGGCACCTGGGAGACCCAGAAGCCGATCTTCGCCGCCACGCCAGGGGAGGGGCGCAGGTTGTAGATCGGCACCGTTTCTTCGCCAATGCTGCCCGTGCCGCCGCCGAGTTTGACGGTGGTCATGCCGATCGCGGTGCTGTCCGCGCAGTTGGGTTGCCCAATATCGCTCTCGGTGAGGAACTCGAGCGTCTCACAGCGTGGCACCGCCGTCGGGTTGCCGGTGAAGCCGGGCGGCGTGATGATGTCGAGGTCCCTGATCGCCCCGTCGATCACCTGCACCCCTTTTTCGGGGTCTTCTTTGCTGTTGACAGCGAAGGAGGTGGTCATCGCGAAGGGGTGCGAGCCGGCCTGGCGGGCGAGCGTGCCGTCGGCTTCGGTGAAGGTGACGCCGATCTCAGAGAGGCCGAAGTCAGCGCTTGCCGGCGTGACCGTTAGCGACAAGAGCGCCGCGGTTGCGGCCAGGGCGAAGATCGCTCGCTTCATCGGCCCGCCCTCCGCTGGGCGCGGGCTTTGCGCTTGGCCTTCTTGACGCAGCGAGCCTTGCCGCTGCGGCGGACCCTGCGGGTGCCCCGTCTGCAGACCTTGCGTGCTTTTTTGGCCTTGACGTTGCCGGGCCCCTCGAAGGCCGCGCTCGCCGGAGTGACCTCGGCCGGGGGCGATGGCGGGCTCTGGCACGCCTCGCCTTCGCATTCGACTCCGGCTTCAGGGGTCGGGAAGCCGCCGCCGATGCGGGCGTCATAGACGTCGTTTAGGCCGTAGTCCTGGGGGACCAGGCTGCTGAGCGTGCCGATGAAGACGTTCTTGCCGCTCGGGTCGGCGTCGAGGAAGGTCGAGTCGGCCGGGCTCTCCCCCGAGGAGATCAAATCGATGCAGCCCTCGGCGCTCTCGCTGAAGGCGGCCTCCGCTTCCGTGCAGCTGCCGACCCCGGACTCCTCCCACTGGTAGACGTCCCAGTTGCCGTTGGTGTCGCTGGGAACCAGTGCCTCGTGGCTTTCGAAGTAGATGCGGCTGCCGTCATCGCTGAGGACGCGCGGTGCGTGGCCCAGCGCTTCCCAGCCTTGGATCCGCGCCACCGCATAATGGGGGAAGGACTCCGAGCCGATGTTCTCCCCGCTCGGCCGCGCCCCGCTCGGGTTGCAGGAGACGCACAGGAGCGTCTCCTCTTCGGCGTCGTAGCGGTAGACCTCCTGATTGGGTTCGCCGCTGTTTGCGTCGAGGTTGTCATAGCCCCCCGGGGTCGGGCTCACCGCCGAGGTGAAGGCGACGTGCAGCCCATCGGGGCTCACCCTCGCTGAGCGCTGCGCCGGCGTGTCGTCGACCGGCGTTGGCTTCGTGTCGGTGCCGAGCATGTCCTCCGCGGCCAGCACCATGATGAAGCTGATCGTCCCTTCCCCCCCGCCTTCGCCTGCTTCATAGAAGTAGAGGTTGTGATCCCCTGCATCTGCCGGCCCGCCTCCGTCCAGGTCCTCGCTCGAGGCGAAGTAGATCCGCGAGGCGTCCTCGCTTGCCCCCATCGGCCCCTCCACTCCCCCTGCGATCAGTGTTGCCGTTTTGCTCTCGACGTCGAATTCATAGAGCTCGTCCTCAAGCGGCCCCGAGGCGAACTCGAAGATCGCCTTCGAGCCATCCGCTGCCGCCGTCCAGTAAGTCGCCGTGTCGGTTGCTATCGACCCCGCGACCGAGCGTGAGACCGCAACCGTTTCCTGCCCTTCGATCCGGGCATAGATTTGACCCGGCACGCCCGTGCTGGCGCCGACCACCGGCACCCCGCTATAGGCCGACCAGAAGATCCGCGAGCCGTCGTCTGAGATCGCGTTGCGGACGCTCGAGAGGTTGCCTCCCCCGGCCCCTCCCGCCGTCCCCGCCGAACATGCTTTCGGACTCGGGTTGTCGTCTGGCAGATAACAGACGAAGCGCAGCCCTTCCGGCGTCTGCTCATAGAGCAGCCGTTCGAGGGTTTTCAGCGTCGGTGCGTCGCTGAGCAGTTCATCGTTGGCGGCGAAGATCGAGTGCGTGCCGTCCTCCGACGCCCCCAGTGCCGCCAGTTCGAAGTAGTCGTTTGGCACTCGTTTCGGCGGTTTCACCGTCGTCAGCGCTTCGTAGCTCGGCGGCCCAGAGCAGTTCTCCCGCCGATAGATGTTGGGGTATCTCTCGATCGCCCCTTCCGCCAGCGTCGCCACCGAGTAGTGCCGTATCCAGGCCATGCAGAGGTCATCGGAGAAGGCCTGAAATTCGCCGCTGAGAGCTGCCGTCGCTTCCACCGGCGAAGCCGTCACCGGGGGCGAGATCGACCTGCTCGACCAGCCCACCCCCGGGTCCCGGTCGGCTAGGTACTGCGCGACATAGGTGGCCCCTTGCGGATCGGCGAAGGCGCCCCGCGAGGTGAAGGTGAAGCGCTGCCCTGAGGTCGCGCTCTGGTCAACCTCGAGCAGCTTCGGCACCAGCCCGGCGCCTCCCAGCCAGGTAGCCACGTCATTGTTTTCTTTGTCAAGCGGCGAGACCATCTCATAGGCCCGGCAGTCGGGAAGCTTGCCCGAGGGACCGCCGCGGAAGGCCTCGTTGGCTGGGCACGAGGGTGCCGGCCCCGCCGCCGCAAAGGTCCGGAAGCTCTGTTCCTCACCGACCGTCGGCCCCCCGCCGCCGCTCTGTGAGATGAAGCGGTAGTGGTAGGTGGTGGCGGGTTGCAGGCCTCCCAGCGGCACCCCCGCCGTGGTTACCGCAGCGTTCACCGCTTTGCTCGTCAGGTTCGCCGCCGGCACCGGCTCTTTTGCCCCGCAGCCCCCTTCTGAGCATTTGCCGGTCCCGTATTCGACGAAGTAGGTCGCATCGGGCCAAAAGCGCGGGTTGATCTGCGCCTTCAGCGTCGCCTCCTCCCGCCCCACCGAGGTTGCATACTGGGCGACGATCACCGGGGGTCTTTCTGGCGGCAGCTCGCACCCGATCGGCCCGCTGCCGTATGCGTTGACTTTGCTCACCGCAAAGTCGGTGAAGAACGACACGTAGAGGCTCCCCGGCTCCTCGCTCCCCGCGCAGATGTTCGTCGCCAGGCCGTCCAGCCGCGGGCCGATGAAGGGCACGTAGGGGAAGAATTCCCCCGCTTCTTCTTCCGCCTCTGTCGGCATCAGCTTGTTCGCCGCCGCGTCGAACTCCACCACCCTTGATTCCAAGGCCGGCGAGACCAATGGCGGGTTATCGATCGCGTAGACGTTGCCTTCGGTGTCCACCGCCACCGCCAGCGGATTGCCCACTTTGAATTTCGATCCAAGCGGTTGGCCCGGCGCCAGCGGTTCACCGGTTGCACTCAGTTTGTATAAGTCTTCGCTGTTGTTGAAGCTGAGGTAGATGTTGCCTGCCTCATCCACGTCCAGGGCGTTCACCGTCTTGCCCGCAAAGCTCGCCAGCGCGCCTTCGAAGGGGATTTCCTCCCGAAAGCTGCCGTCGAGGTTGAGGATCTGGATCCGGTCCTCATCGCCGACCACGATCGCGTCCTCGGTGGGGCTGTAGGCGATGTAGTTGCCTAGGCCTCCTGCGAAGTGGCTGGACGCAGCGCCGCCGCTACCCGCCTGACAGACATCTGCCGGCGCCACCGGGCAGACGTTCTGTTCTGCTGCCGGCGCGCCACCTTCCACTTTGGTTTTGTTCACTTCGCCGCCGAACATCAGCAGGAACTGACCTGCCGGGCTGAATTTCTGCACCCGGAGATTGGTCCCTTCGAAGACGTAGACATTGCCGGCGGGGTCGAGGGTGATCCCCAGCGGCTGATTCAGTTGGCCCTTGCCATCGCCCGGGGTTCCGCTCTGGCAAAGATTCGGGGGTGGTGATGCTTCGGGCTGCGCCGGACCGCAGCTCTGCAGCGCCGCTCCACCGTCACCGACACCCCAGCCCCAGGCCTTGACGAAAAGCCCCCAGGCCGTGTACTCGCTGATTCGTGCATTTGCGACCTCAGTGATGAAGACATGGCCGGTAGCCGGGTCGGCCCCGATTCCCCATGGGTGGTTGAGTTCACCTGCGCCACTTCCCGGGGAAACCTGGTCTTCGGGGATTTGGAGAACGAAGTCCGGGGGTGCGGCCGCGGCGCTCGCGGCGAGGAGAGGCGAGGCGACAAGCGCAAGCAGGCCAAGGGTGAGGATCGCCAACAGCGACCCGCGCCTGCGGCGGTGACGGAGGATGATTGGTGAGCGCTGCGTGTCTTTCATCTGATGCCTGTTCGCCTCGGCCTTAGTGGGGGGTTGGTGTGCGCTTGCGGTCGGATCGGTGTCGTCTTGCGGGGATCCAACCCGGACGACCTGTCGTCGTCCGGGTCGGCTCAAAAAGAGCCCGTCTACTAGACGGCGACTAGGGTGCCGCCGTTACTGCCCAGGTGCCCCAAGCAAAGCCTCCGTATCCAGCAGCGATCAACACAGCTCCCGACGTGCCGGCTCCCAGTGGAGGAAAGGATCCGTCAGGCCCGGCGCTCGTGTCGTGAATGGAGGGGGTTGGTTCTTCAGCGAATGCAAATCCTGCCAAGTACACACACAGATGACCGGCTGCGGCTTCTGGCGCCGCTGCCGTCCCCTGACATGCGGCTGGTGGCGTTTTCCCTTCTTCTTCGTTGATTTCTTTCGTGCTGACGTAGTGGACGCTGCTCGCCCCCAGGGGCGCAGCTAGGGGAATGTTGAACGGCAGAGGAACGAGGATCGCTGACGCGCCGCCGACCCCGCTCACCATCCACGGACCGGTCTCGGTCTCCCCTTCGGGCAGCGTTTCGGTGAATCCGGTAGTCCCCGCTTTGCCCTCTTTGCCCTGTATGCCCTGCGGTCCCTGTTTGCCTTCAGGACCTTCTTTGCCCTGCGGACCCTGCGCGCCGGTATCGCCCTTGGGCCCTGCCGGGCCGACTGGCCCCTGCGCTCCCGCAGATCCCGCCGGACCCGCCGGGCCTTTTTTGCCTTTCAGCGCTTTCACCACGCTGGGCTTGATCTGCTTGGTCGAGGTGATCACGTATTTGGCGGCGAAGGCGCCGCCGGTCATCGCGAAGACGAGGGCGATCACCGAGATCACGCCCGGGATGCCGAAGCGGTTGCGTAGTGGCGAGAGCATCTAAATCTCTTCTCCTTGTCCCGTGAGCCCCTCTGCCGGCCGCTTCCCTTGCGGCCCCTTGGCGGACTCGGTTATGTGGTCCCTGTTGGTGCTCCGCCGCCTTCGTAGACAGCGTGACGAGACTGTAAACAAAGACCTTTTTAATGTCAAGGATGACGTTTTTGAGAAAAAGAGCTCTGTCAGAGACAGGGCGAAAAGCCCTGCAAAGCACGGTAGAAAACAATGGGTATCCGAGCGGTTGCTGGCGACCGTTGGAGGCGGTGGGTCAGCCGCGGTCGGGACGGTCCGGGTATAGCTCGTCGATCGTGACGAGCGCCCGGTAGGGGGCTTCGGCGGCGGCTTCGATCGCCTCGCCGCCGCCGGCCAGACGATCGACGACCGCCACCACGGCGGCCGGCTCGAGACCCTGTTCACGAATTCGCTCGATCGCCTTAACGGTCGAGCCGCCGCTGGTGACGGTGTCCTCGACGACGAGCACCCGGTCGCCATCCTCGACCGGCCCCTCAACCCAGCGCTGTAGGCCGTGCGCCTTGCGCTCGCTCCGTACGAAGAAGCAGACGAGGTCCTCGCCCGCCGGGACG
This sequence comes from uncultured Solirubrobacterales bacterium, assembly GCA_963844395.1. Classification (GTDB taxonomy): domain Bacteria; phylum Actinomycetota; class Thermoleophilia; order Solirubrobacterales; family 70-9; genus VRUE01. Next base: position 299,421 of record CAWJNX010000002.1, read on the forward strand.
GCGAGAGCAGCGCAGGCGGGCGGGATCGCTGCCGTCGCCGGACCGCCGACGGCGTTCGCTCCGGCCTCCACCGCGGCGGCGGCAATCAACTCGCCGGCGGCGTGGAAGCCCGGTGGTCGCAGCAGCGCTCGGCGAGCATCGACGTAGTACTGCGCCTTCGCCCCACTGGAAAGGGTCACCTCGCCGATCACCAGCGAGTGCTCGCGCAGCTCGGCGAGCAGGATTCGCTTGGCGGCATCGAGGTCGGCCATCGCGCCGCGCATCCTATGGCGACACGCGGGGGTCACCCGGACCCGTTACGCGGAAACCCTGGCGCCAGGTCGGGTAGCGCGGCTGCCAGCCCAACTCGCGCTTGGCCTTGGTGTTGGAGGCGCCGCGCAGCTCGACCGCGTTCCTGGCGACGCCGCGACCGACGATCAGGCCGGCGAGCCAGGCGGGGACGCGACGCGGCGGCTTTGCGCCGAGCGCCTCGGCATAGACCGGAACCCACTCGCGCATCGGCGCCGGCTCGTCATCGACGATGTTGTAGATGCCGGTCGCCTCGCTTTCCAGCGCCGCCACCGTCGCGGCGGCGGCGTCCTCGACGTGGATGAAGGAGAAGGTGCCGGTGCCCTTGCCGACGATCGGCAGCCGCCGCTTGCGTACTTCGTCAGCCTGCGAGCCGTCGGCGGCGAAGCCGGTACCCGGACCGTAGAAGTTGCCGAAGCGCAGGACGACGCTCTGCATGCCCTCGGCCTCGCGCACTTGCCGCTCGAGGTCGGCGAGAGCGTGGACCGCCGGGCCGAAGGGCGCGGGCGCTCCCAGAAACAGGTCCGCCTCCTCGTCCTTGACCCAACCGCCCCGTGGCGCGTAGAGGAAGGCGACGCTCTCGGCGACGATGCGACGGGCACCGCCCGCGGCGCCGGCGGCAATCAGGTTTCTCGTCCCCGCGGTCCGCAGCCGATTGGTCGCGGCGAGGGGATCGTTCTTCCAATCGATGCGCTCCGGGATCGCGGTGAGGGCGTGGACAACGGCCTCGGGTGCGGCCGCGACGACGGCATTTCGCAGCCCCTCTGCGTCGAAGACGTCGCAGACCACCGCCGTTGCTCCTGCTGCCCGAACCTCCTCGGCTCGCTCCTCCCTCCGCGTCGTCCCCGTCACCTCGTGCCCGGCCGCAACCAGTTGCCGGATCAACGGCCTGCCAAGCGCCCCGCTCGCCCCCGCGACGAAGATCCTCACGGCGCCGCCCTCTCCAGCCGCGCCTTCACCGCGATCCTCGCTCCAGATCGCCGGAACCGCTCGCGGGCGCTGCCGGCCGAAGCCGTTCTGACGCCCGCGCCAGCCAGGCGGCCGCGACGGCTCCGAAGGCGATCAGCAGCGTGTCGGCCCAGCCGCGGCCCTCGCTGCGCGTCTCTCCCGTGTCGAAGGCGTGGTTGATCCCATGGAGGCCGTACCAGAGCGCCCCCAGCCAGAGCAGCGGCGCCCGCCAAGCGGGCCGCACGACGGCAATTCCCAGCGCAATTCCGAAGGCGAGGACGAACGCCCCTACGTCGCCGACGTAGTGGGAGTTCTCGACCCCGTAGTTGCCGATCTCCTCGAAGAAGGTGTCCGGGGCGATCAGCGCCAGCGCTCCAGTGACCACGTGGTAGGCGGCGACCACCGCAAGGACAGCCTTCAGCGTCCGCTCGGTCATCGGGCTGGACCTCCGACCATGCTCACAGCTCGGTGCCCTCGTTGAGGATGTCCATGTACTCGCCATAGACATAGGTTTTGCCTCGCGCCCTTCCCGTCACCTCGCGGAGGATGCCAGCATCCTCGAGTCGGGAGATCGCTGCATACACGGGTGGCTCCGAGAGGCCGAGGCGCTGCGCCGCCGTCGGCGGCTTGACCACAACCCGCTTCACAGCCAGATCGTGAACCCGCAGTGCCGTCGCCGCGCCACGGCCGAGCGTATGGATGCGCTGCCTGTCGCGCTCGATCAGCTCGACGATGCCGCGCGTCGTCTCGGCGGTCGATTCAGCCACCTCGATGACCCCCTCCAGGAAGAAGCGGAGCCAAGCCTCCCAGGCCCCCTCCGTCCGGACCGCCTGCAGATGCTCGTAGTAAGCGTCCCGGTTTCGCTTCAGGTACAGGCTCAGATAGAGCAGCGGCCGGCGCAGGACGCGCTGGTCCACCAGCAGCAGGGTGATGAGGAGTCGGCCCACCCGCCCGTTGCCGTCGAGGAAGGGATGGATCGTCTCGAACTGCACATGGGCAAGGGCGGCCTTGATCAGCACCGGCGAGGGGAGCGGATCGTCGTGGAGGAAACGCTCGAGAGCGGACATCGCCGGCTCGACCTCAGGCCATGGAGGCGGCACGTAGCGAGCATTCCCTGGACGGGTCCCGCCCAGCCAGTTCTGAGACCGGCGGAACTCTCCAGGCGCCTTGTCCGAACCGCGCCCGGAACGGAGCAGCCGGGCGTGGACCTCGCGCAACAACCGGTTGCACAGTGGTAGGCGGCCCGATTCGATCGAACCGATGCCATGGTCCATCGCGTCGATGTAGTGCGCCGCTTCCTTGACGTCTTCGATCGGGACGCCCGGCGCGACCTCGTTTTCGAACAGGAGCAGGTCCGAGAGCGATGACAGCGTGCCCTCGATCTGGGAAGACAGCACCGCCTCCTTGCGGATGAACGTGTAGAGAAACTGGCTCGGGTCCGGGAGGAGCAGCGTGATTCCGTCGAGCCGCCCAAGCGCCTGGTTCGCCCGATCCAGCAACCTGTGCAGCTCGAGATCCAGCTCCAGCGGGGGCTCGGGTGGGAGCGCTGCCGGAAAGAACGCGTCGTATCCGCCCGCTCCATCCTGAGCCTGCCTGAACGTGCCGGCCCGCATCGCGGTCGGCGCTGAGCCCTCCATCATGTCCTTGCAAAGCGTTCGCTCAACATGCAGGCAGCTTACTAAAGGATAAGCGCGTATCGCTTACCAAGCTATCCGTTACCTAAACGATCGCTTGGACCGGCTCGACAGGCCTGGCCTGCGCGGAGCCCGCTAGAAGATGAAGATGTCTTCGCCGAACTCGATCCGGTTGTAGATCTCGGGCTGGTCGGCGATGAAGGTGCGGATGCAGCCGTGGCTGGCCGGGTAGTCGGGCACCGATTCGTAGCCGTGCACGGCGTAGCCGCCGAGGAAGTAAAACGAGTAGTACATGCCGTGCGAGTTGTAGCCGGGTTCGGTCCTGATGAACTGGAAGTGGCCGGTGACGGTCGGGGTCGAGGACTTGCCCGAGGAGATCGGGTAGATCGCGTACGGCTTGTCGCCCTTGGCGAAGACGAGCACCTGCTTGCCGAGCGGCACCTCGACGTGGCGACCGGCGCCGGGGTGACGGACCCTGTACCTGCCGCGCCCGGCGAAGGCGCGCTTGACCAGGCCCTTGCCGGCCCGGAAGCTGCGGGTCATGCCGTTGACTTTGCGGTAGGCGAGGACGCCGCGGGCGGTCTTGCCGCCGAAGCAGCGCCCGTCGTTGGCGACGTAGCCCATCTCCCGCATCGACTTCTTGAAGGCGACGACGACCGGTCCGCACTTGCCTTCGCCGAGCGACGGGAAGCTGACCCGCCAGCGCTTGCGCACGGTGCTGTCGCCGCCCAGCAGCGCGGTCGGCGCGTGGCGGGCGCTGACCGCGTACTTGCCGGCGTCGCGAATCTTGATCCGCGCGTCGAAGGCACCGCTGCCGCCCTTGCCCTTGCCGACCTTGACGCTGGCGCGCTTGACCGGCTTGCCGTCCAGATAGAAGGTGACGGCGACCTTCTGGTTGGGCGCGAACGGGCTAAGCGTCCCGCGCACCCGCACGGTGCTGAGAATCCGGGCCTTGCCGCCGTCGAGGTTCGCGAGCTTGATCTTCACGGTCGCAGCCGGTGGCCCTGCCGGCTGCGCCTTCGGCGCGGCGGCCATGGCGCTCGTCGACATCACCATCAGGACGACGAGGACCATGGCGGGAACAAGACGACGACTCATCGGCTGGATTCTTACCGATGGCCCGGCGGGGCCACTTCGAGACCAATCTGTGCCGGAAGTGTCAATTGTCTGTGAAATGAGTGAAACATGGCTTGAAATGGCGAGATCCTCGGCTACGGTCGCAGCAGCGGAGGGTGAAGCCGTCAGGTGGCGGCGACCGTTTGACAAGCGTGAGTTCGGCATTTGTCGAATAGGGTTCGAGTCCCTCGCCCTCCGCTATGTATTGTCTGAGAGTGCGAAGATTGGGTTGAGGTGCAATTGTCATGCGGCCTGCGGGGTTGACTCCCGCCCAACGCGATCCGGTCTTCGCACCTCAGTGGTATTCTGGACTTGCTTGTCAGGCGGTTGGGGGTTACTCCCCCTTCACCCAGATTCGGCCCGCTCGCGCGGGCCGTTTCTTTGCTCCGACTACTGCGCTGCAAGCGCAACCGAGTTGTTGAGCACGTGGAGCAGGATCCCCGGCACGATCGAGCCGGTCTTCTCGTAGAGCAGGGCGAGGATCAGGCCGAAGGCGACCAGCGGTGGGACCGCGCTGAGTCCCGTGACGGCGTGCAGGGTGCCGAAGATCGCTGCGCTGATCAGGGCCGCGATCCAGCGCGGCAGGCGCTCGCGCAGGCCGCCGAACAGCATGCCGCGGAAGCAGACCTCCTCGCTGACCGGGGCCGCAATGGCGACCAGGAGAATCTGCCACGGAACGGCGCCGAAGGCTTCGGCGATGTCCTCTTGTTCGGGTTCGCCAACCACGGCCACGTAGACCGCGGCGAAGGCCAGATAGGCGCCGATCGAAGCCACCATCCACTTCAACGCCGAGGCGCTGAAGCGCCGCACGCCAAGCCGCGCCCAAGCCTCGCGTCCCCTCGAGCCCCGCATCGCGGCGATCACCAACGGCACGACGAGGAAGGTCGCCGCCGCCAGCAATTGCAGCACGACGCTCGTCGCCGTTCCGGGATCTTCCAGCGCCGACGGATCGACGACCGCGACCGGCACCGCAAACGTGAACTGAGCGCTGATCGCAACAAAAAGCCCGACGACGGCTGCTCCTGGCCCCCAGTTGGAGTAGGGAAAGGCTAATTTGGCGACCATGAAGCCGGCAGTCTCCCAAGTCTCGCGCTCCACGCGGACCCGCCTCCGCTTCCTGCGCCGCTTCGCCGTCCTCGTCGTCGTCGTGGTCCTCGCCGCGATGGCGCTGGCCCAGTTCACCGAGCTGCAGCGGCTCGCCACCGGCATCCTTGCCTCGACCGCGGTGCTGGCGGCGATCATCGGCTTCGCCGCCCAGCACACGATCGGCAACATGGTCGCCGGCGTTCAGATCGCGGTCTCGCAGCCGATCAGGATCGGCGACCGGATCTCCTTCGAGGAGGTCGAGGGCCGGGTCGTCGACATCACCCTCTCCTATACCTACGTCGACCCGGGCGACGCCAGCGCGGTCGTCATCCCCAACCAGATGCTCGTGGACGGGATCGTGCACAACCACTCGACTGGCGACACGCAGGGCTGACCGCCCCAACCGGCGAAGTACCCTTTTCTCGATGACGCAGCGAAATCGACGCCGTCACCGGCGCCGCGGCGGCGCCCGCAGCAAGCTGGCATTCGTGATCGGCGGCGTAGTCGCCGCCGGCACGGTCGGCGCGATCGCCGCCGCCTCCTGGGTGATCGACGTCGCCGCCGAGGCGCCGCCGCTCTCCGACTGCAAACCGATCGACCGCGGCGGCAACTCGATCCTGATCGCCGGCGACGGCGAACGCCTCGGCTACATCGCCTCCGAAGAGGCCCGCACCCCGGTCGCCATCGACCGCGTCCCTGCCGACCTCCGCTACGCCACCGTGGCGATCGAGGACGAGCGCTTCTTCGAGCACGACGGGATCGACTACGAGGGCGGCCTGCGCGCCCTGATCGAGAACATCGAGGCGGGCGAGGTCGTCCAGGGCGGCTCGACGATCACGATGCAGCTGATGCGCAACCTCTGCATCACCGATCCAAAGCGCAACCTCGAGCGCAAGATCCAGGAGGCCCAGCTGGCGCTCGAGTACGAGCAGAAATTCTCCAAGCGCGCCATCCTCGGCAAGTACCTCAACGGCGCCTCCTACGGGACGATCAACGGCACCACCGCGGTCGGCGTCCAGGCCGCCTCGCGGATCTACTTCTCCAAGCCGGTCTGGAAGCTGAACCTCGAGCAGGCGGCGCTGCTGGCCGGCCTGCCCCAGGCGCCCTCCGACTACAACCCGATCCTCAACCCCGAGGGCGCCCGCGAGCGCCGAAACGACGTCCTTTCGCGGATGGCAAAGCTCGGCTACATCACCCGCGAACGGGCGCGAGAGGGGCAGCAGCGCGGCCTCGGCATCGACCTCTCCGACACCTACTTCGTCCAGCGCCAGCCCTACTTCTTCGACTACGTCGAGGACAAGCTGATCGAGAAGTACGGGGTCAACACGGTGCGCAAAGGCGGCTTGCGCGTCTACACCACGGTCGACCCCGACCTGCAAGAAGTCGGCCTGGAAGCGATGCGCTCGGCCCTCCCCTACTCCGAAGACCCGGCCGCCGCGCTGGTCTCGATCGACCCCAGCAACGGCCATATCGAGGCGATGGTCTCCAGCTCCAACTACGAGGACAGCCAGTTCAACCTGGCCGCGCAAGGGCACCGGCAGCCCGGCTCGACCTTCAAGACCTTCGTCCTGACCACTGCGCTGAAGCAGGGGATCGATCCCTACTCCACCTACTACACGTCGATGCCGCTCAACCTCGACCTGCCCGAGTGGGGCCACTGGGAGGTGGCGACCGCCGACGAGGGCTATCAGGGGACGATCAACCTGCAGCAGGCGACGGTCGCCTCCGACAACACCGTCTTCGCTCAGCTCGACCTCGACATCGGGCCGGAGAACGTGGCGGAGACGGCGAAGTCGATGGGAATCGTGACCGAACTCGACGGCATTCCCGCCGAGGGCATCGGCGGACTGCGGATCGGCGTCTCGCCGCTGGAGATGTCATCGGCCTACGCGACGCTCGCCGCCGGCGGCATCCGCCGCGACCCGGTCGCGATCCGCCGCGTCGTCTTTCCCAGCGGGCGGGTCGATGAACCGGAGAAGAGCGAGCCGAGACGGGTCGTACCGGAAGCGGTCGCCTACGAGGTGACCCAGCTGCTGCGCGACAACATCACCGGCGGCACCGGCACCGCCGCCTACACCGGCTGCGGCGGCCAGGCCGGCAAGACGGGGACGACCGACAACTACACCGACGCCTGGTTCGCCGGCTACCAGCCCAACCTGGCGACCGTGGTCTGGGTCGGCTACCCGCAGTCCAACGAGATCGAAATGACCAGCGTCCACGGCACGACGGTCTTCGGCGGCACCTTCCCGGCCGAAATCTGGAACTCGCTCTACGTCAACGGCGAAGTCCCCTGCGAGGAATTCAGCGAACCGGAGACGCCGGTCAGCTGGGCCCCGTACTACGGCCAGTTCACGCAATCGGGCCCGAGCAGCGACGACTCCTTCTCCGAACAAACCGAAGAAGGGGATGAAGAGGAAAGCGAAGCGGAGAAGAAAGGCAAGGAGGCGACCGGCGGCTACGACCCCGACGCCTACGCACCCGGCGCCGGCCAGGAACCGACGCCGACGCCGTCTCCCTCGCCCACCCCGCCGTCCGGAGGAGGAAGCGGAAGCGTCGGCGGCGGCACCGCGACCGGCGGCGTCGGGGCGGGCTGACGGCGACGCGGTTCGGCCGCGGGGCTATCGAAGGGACGTGCCCGCAGTTGACCACCCATAACGGGTGGCTAAGTGCGGGGACGTCTGCAAGGAAGCGAGTTTGAGCCCGGAATTGGCCTACGGGCTGATGTGGGTCGGCTTCGCCACCTACCTCTGCGTCCTGGTAACCGCCCCGCGGCTGGGGCGGCGACGGGCGGGCCGGCGATTGGTCTGGGGCGCGATCGTCATCCTCATCGCCGGCTTCGCCATGGCGCCCGTGCTGCTCTCCCACGACGTCTATAGCTACGTCGACTACGCGCGGCTGGGAATCGTGCACGGCCTCGACCCCTACGTCCACCCGCCCGCCACGGCGCCTGCCGACCCGGTCTATCCGGAGGTCGAATGGACCGACGCGACCAGCGCCTACGGGCCGCTGTTCACGCTCGCCACCTTTCCACTGGCGTGGCTGCCCGTCGGAGCGGCCGTCGCGGCGTTCAAGGCTCTGGCCGCGGCCTCGGTCCTGGGCCTGGCGGTCCTGGTCGCCCGCCTCGCCCCAGCCCGCGGCCTCGACCCGCTGCGCGCCGCAGCCTTCGTCGCCCTCAACCCGCTGGTCCTCGTCCACATCGTCGGCGGCGCCCACAACGACGGCCTGGCAATGCTGATCGCGATGCTCGGCATCGCCGCCGTACTGGCCGCCCGTGAGGCGATGGGCGGAGGCGCGTTCGTCGCCGCGATCGCACTCAAGGCCTCTGCCGCCGTCATCGCCCCCTTCGCCCTCCTCCGAGCAGTCAGCGGCCCCAACTTCCCGCCGACGGGCCGAAAATGCCAGTCGGGCTGGCGTTTTCGGCCCGTCGGCCGGCTGTTGCTGGGTGTCACCGTCGCGGTGGTCGCAATCGGCGTCGCCGCCTTCACCGCCTTCGGCTGGGACTGGCTGGGTGCCATCGGCCTGGCGGGCGAGCACCAAAACCGCACCAGCCACATGAGCATCCCAATCACCGTAGCCCGCCTTACCGACCTAGACCCCACCGCCGTCCGCACCGCGGCCCTCATCCTCTACGGCACTCTGGTCATCTACCTACTGATCTGGACCTGGCGCGGCAACGACTGGCTTCGCGCAGCCGCTTGGGCCTCCCTCGCCCTCCTCCTAGCCACCGCCTGGCTCCTACCCTGGTACCTGATCTGGGCGCTCCCCCTAGCAGCCCTATCCCGCGACCGCACCCTCCAGCTCCTCACGCTGGCACTGACCGCCTATCAACTGGGCGCCCGCATCCCTCTCTAATCCTCCGATTGCCTACCGCGTTCGCTGTTCGTGTCGCCTTGAGAAACGGCAGCGAACGTCCGCCAGGCGGACGGCTCGGCGGCTCGACGATGGGAGGGTGGGGATGTCCGGCCGGGCGCGGCGTCCTCTTTTCGCCCCATCGACTCGGGAGAGACACAAACGCATCTGGCGAAAACCCAGCGCCCGGCCGGACACCCCCACCCTCCCCTCCCCAGACCTCAGAGAATCTCGGGCGCCCGCGCGGTTGGTTCCTCGTCCACCGCTTCCTCCTCGGCCGACGGATGAACGATCCCGGTCGGAATCGACCAACCCTCGCGTTTGCCGAGCGCAGTGACGGCGCCGACGTAGAGCAGCTCGACCACGGTCAGCACGCCCCGCACTGCGATGGCGATCAGCGAGCCGACGGCGAAGCTCTTGCCCGGCACCGCCCCCTTCACCGCCCAGGCGAAGGCGGCGTCGCGGATCCCCAAGCCGGCCGGAGCGACCAGCGTGACCAGCGCGGCCACGTAGCCGACGGCCTGCGCCGAGCCGACCGTGAGCACCTGGTCGAGCGGGATCGTGCTGACCGAGCGCGCGACGCAGTAGACGCCGACCGAGACGACCCCCCAGTTGAACCCGTAGAAGGCGAGCAGGACGAGCACGCCGCGCAGCGAGATCACCTCCGGCAGCGCTTCGCGGCCAAACGCCTGCAGGGCACGGTCGGCGAGCGGCCGAAAGACCTGCGGGCTGAGCAGCGCGATCAGCGCCGGGATGACAAGCAACACCGCCCAGCGCAGCGGCTCGTGATCCAAGTCCGGGTGGCTGATGATGAAGTAGGCGGCAACCGCGATCGCCGAAGTGGCGGAGATCGCCTGTTCGTAGACGATGCTGGCGATCGTGATTCGCCGCGGCACCCCCGCCCGCTCGGAGAGCAGCACCCGTCCCAGCACATAGAGGACGCTGCCCGGCACGTAGCGGGCGAGCAGTGGCTGGCCCCAGGCAACCTGCGCCCGACCGAGCCCGATCCGGTAACCGAGGAAGCGCAGGATCAGGTCCCAGCCGAGCGCGCTGAGCGCGTAAAAAAGGGGCAGGACGACGAAGGCCGGGATCAGCCAGAGGAGGTGAAAGTGGACGCCCTCGTCCTTGATCTCCGCCCACTGGTTGACGACGGTGAGGACGAGGAAACCGAAGACGACGACCGCGATCCCAAGCTGGATCGCGAGGCGGACGCGCTTGCTGCGGGGCGGTCGCGTCCCGAAGCGTGCCGCGGCCGCACCGATCCGATGCAGGAGTGGTTGCCCGTCTGCCACGCAGTCGCACGATAGTCACAACATGGGTCGCCCCATCGAGCCCCCCAGCGGGGACAATGGCCGCATGGGCGAGTTCGAGCTCTTGGCGCGAATGCGGGAGCGGCTGCCGCCGGCCGGCTCGCGGTTGCGGCTGGGCAGCGGGGACGACGCGGCGATCGCCGTACCGGGCGGGGCCACCGCCACTTCGGTCGACGCCCTGGTCGACGGCGTCCACTTCCGCCGCGAGTGGAGCAGTCTGGCGCAGATCGGCCGCAAGGCACTCGCCATTGCGCTCTCCGACCTGGCGGCGATGGGGGCCGAGCCCGGTGAGGCCTACGTCGCCCTCGGCGTCCCCAACGACCTCGACGAGGAGGGCTGCCTGGAGCTGCTCGACGGTCTCGTCGAACTGGCGACGGCGACCGGGACGAGCCTCGCCGGCGGCGACCTGACCCGCGCCCCGTCGCTGACCCTGACGACCACCGTGGTCGGCCATGCGTCGAGTCCGGAGCAGTTTGTGACCCGAGGCGGGGCCAACCCCGGGGACGTCCTGGCGCTGACGGGCGAGATCGGCGGGGCGGCGGCGGGCCTTCTCGTCCTGGAGCGTCCCGAGCTGGCGACGGGAATCGCCGCGAGCGCGGCGGCGCGACTGCGCGAGCGACAGCTCGAGCCGCGGCCGCGCCTCGACGCCGGCCGGGCGCTGGCAGAAGGCGGGGCGACGGCGATGATCGACCTCAGCGACGGGCTGGGCGGCGACGCGTGCCACATCGCCGCAGCCAGCACCGCCGCCCTGCACATAGAGGCCGCCGCCCTGCCGCTCGCGGTCGGGGTCGATGAGGTGGCGGCGGCCGCGAACAGCGATCCACTGCAGCTCGCCGCCTCGGGCGGCGAGGACTACGAGCTGCTCGTTGCCCTGGCGCCGGGACGGTTCGACGAGGCGAAGGCGGCGGTCGAGCGGAGCGGCCACGCGCTCACCCGGGTCGGCGAGGTCCTAGCCGGCGAGGGGGTCGAGATCAGGCTGCCTGACGGGGCACTGCTGAAGGCGACTGGATTCGATCAGCTGAGCTGAGCGGCGGCCCGCCGTTCGAGCTGAGCGAGAGGCCGCCGGTGAGCAGCTCACGCACGCCGCGCCGGCGCAGCATCGCCTGGGCGATCTGCTCCGGTTCGGGCTGGTAGTGCCCGGTCTCGATCAGTCTCTTCAGCTGTCGCTTCTGCATCCTGCGCCTCATATCGGCTCCGTCCTCCGGTTCCTTAGTACTTGGTACTCGCACATATGTCCAATGAAGCCAGGGGATGGGTCGCCCGAGACGGGCGATTACCCTTTCCCTATGCCTAACGGGTCCACACGGATACTGCTCGTCGACGACGAGCGCTCGGTCCAGACCCTACTCAGCTACCCCCTCCGCAAAGACGGCTACCAGGTGATCTCGGCGCTGGACGGGCGCGAAGCGCTCGAGCGCTTCGGCGAGGCGCGCTTCGACCTGGTCATCCTCGACCTGATGCTGCCCAAGCTCAACGGCGTCGAGGTCTGCCGGCAGCTGCGCCGTCGCAGCCAGGTGCCGATCATCATGCTGACCGCGAAGGGCAGCGAGACAGACAAGGTCGCCGGTCTCGAGGTCGGCGCCGACGACTACATCACCAAGCCCTTCTCGATGCGCGAGTTCCGTAGTCGCGTCAAGGCGGCGCTGCGCCGTTCGCGGATGGCCGGCAGCCCGCCCGAGGAGGAGCCGATCGACCATGGCGAACTGCGTATCGATCCGGGCCGCCGCATGGTGACGCTGCGCGGCGAGGAGGTCGACCTCACCTACGTCGAGTTCGAGATCCTCAGCGCGCTCGCCCGCTCGCCCGGGCGCGTGCTTAGCCGCGAGACGCTGCTCGAGCACGTCTGGGGAGACTCCGAGTACCGCGACCCGCGCACGATCGACGTCCACATCCGCCACCTGCGCGAGAAGCTCGAGCGCGATCCCAAGCAGCCCGAGTACCTGTTCACGGTTAGGGGCGTCGGCTACCGCTTCCGGGAATGAGGAGGCTCCGCCTCACCCCGCTCGGCAGCATGATCACGACGGTCTCGCTGGCGATCGGGGCGGGCACGTCGATCCTCGTCTACATCTGGGTCGTCCCGATCGGCGGCCACTCGGACGTCGCCGACTCGATCCTGATCGGCGGCATGGTCGCCCTGCTGCTGGCGCTCGGCGATCGGCTTCTACTTCGCGAAGCTCGTCGCCGCTCGCGTACAGCGGCTCGACGAGGCGGCCCGCAAGGTCGCCGCCGGGGACTTCGCGACCCAGATCCCGGTCGACTACTCCGGACAGCTCGGCCAGCTCGCCCGCACTTTCAACGAGATGCAGCGCCGCCTCGCCGAGCTGGACAACGCCCGCAAACAGTTCATCGCCAACGCCTCGCACGAGCTGCGCACGCCGATCTTCAGCCTCGGCGGCTTCGTCGAGCTGCTCGAAGAGGAGGAGCCCAGCCCCGAGGAGCGGGCCGAGTTCGTGCGGACGATGCGCCAGCAGATCGAGCGCCTCACCAAGCTCACCACCGACCTCCTCAACCTCTCGCAGCTCGACGCCGGTGGGGTCGAGCTCGACCTCGGCAACGTCGACCTCAGCTCGCTGGCGCGCGAGGTGGCGCGCGAGTTCGGGCCCTGGGCCGACCGGCGCGGCTCGCGGCTCGAGCTGCGAACACCGGAGCGCCCTGTGATCGCCTTCGCCGACCCCGAACGGGTGCGGCAGATCATCCGTATCCTGCTCGACAACGCCCTCACCCACACCCCGGAGGGGGCCAGCGTGACCGTGACCACCTACTCCGTCAACCGCCGTGCCGAGCTGACCGTCTCCGACGACGGCGCCGGTATCCCGCAACGCGTCCAGAAGCGCCTCTTCGAGCGCTTCTTCACGGCCGACTCCGCCGGCGGCTCTGGGCTCGGCCTGGCGATCGCCAGCGAGGTGGCCCAGCGGATGGAGGGCAGCATGGCGATCTCCTCGAGCCGGCGGTTCACCGCCTTCACGCTCGACCTGCCGCCGGGCCGCGACGCGACGAGCGCCGGCCGGCGTTCGGCGGCCGGCGAGGGCCGCGGGCATGAGCGCGCGGGCGGGCGCTCTGCTGGCTCTTCTCTCTTGCGGCCCTGCTCACCGGCTGCGGAGGGGAGGGCGGCGGCGGGTCTGCGTCCAGCCGCCGGAGGAGGTGCGGACGACCACCGAGGTCGTCGTGCAGGCCGCGGACGGCGGCGGCTTCGACGCGACCGAGGTCTACCGCGAGGCCTCGCCCGGGGTGGTCACGATCCGCTCGATCTTCGATGCCGGCGGCGCCGAAGGCTCCGGCTTCGTGCTCGACACAGAGGGCCGCATCGTCACCAACGCCCACGTGGTCACCGACGGCGAAGGCGGCGACCGCGAGGAGGCCGACTCGGTCTTCGTCGAGTTCCCCGACCGCAACGTGCTGCCGGCCGAGATCGTCGGCTTCGACCCCTTCGCCGACGTCGCCCTGCTCGAGGTCGAGCCGGATGGCTTCGAGCTGCAGCCGCTCGAGCTGGGCGACGACGAGGAGCTGTCGTCGGCCAACCCGTGGCGGCGATCGGCAGCCCGTTCGGCGAGCAGCAATCGCTCTCGGTCGGAATCGTCTCGGCCACCGACCGCTCGGTCCGCTCGCTGACCGAGTTCCAGATCGAGGGCGCGATCCAGACCGACGCCTCGATCAACCCCGGCAACTCCGGCGGGCCGCTGCTCGACGCCGCCGCCCGCGTGGTCGGCATCAACCAGCAGATCGAGACCGAATCCGGCGCCAACGACGGGGTCGGCTTCGCGGTGCCGATCTCCTCCATCCAGCGCTCAGTCGCCCAGCTGAAGCGCGACGGCACGGTCGAGTACGCCTACATCGGCGTCTCCAGCCAGGCGCTCTACCCGCAGCTCGCCGAGCGGCTCGGCCTCGACGCCGACTACGGCGGCCTCGTCGCCGAAGTCGTCGACGACGGTCCTGCCGAGCGGGCCGGCCTGGAGGGCGGCGACGACAAACTGCGCTTCCAGGGCGTTCCCTACCGGACCGGTGGCGACACGATCCTCGCGGTCGAGGGCCAGGAGGTGATCCGGCCCGACGACCTCGCCCGTCACATCGCCTCCTTCCGGCCGGGCCAAGAGGTGACCCTGGACGTCCTCGACGAGGACGGCAGCAGGGAGAAGATCGACGTCGTCCTCGGCGAGCGACCCGACTCTGGACCCCGCGGTTGATCGGGCGCGAGGCGTCAGACCGCCGCTGCCTGTAGAAATCCGCCGGTGCTTCAAGAAGTCGCCCTCGGCCAGAAGTCCCTCTCCGACTACACCCACATCGCCGGCAAAGAGCTGAGCGAGCGAATCCGGGAGCTTGCCGAGCCGCTGCAGGGCCACCGGGTGCTGCACGTCAGCGCCACCGCGTTCGGCGGCGGCGTCTCGGAGATCCTCTACACGATCGTGCCGCTGATGCGCGACGCCGGCCTCGACGCCCACTGGCACGTGATCTTCGGCAAAGAAGAGTTCTACAACGCGACCAAGCTCCTCCACAACTCGCTGCAGGGCGCCGGAGGAGACGCTGACCGACGAGCAGTGGGCGCTGTTCGACGAGGTCAACGCGATGAACGCCAAGGACCTGCACGGCGAGTGGGACACGATCATCGTCCACGACCCGCAGCCGATCGGCCTGCGCCGCGGCGCCGGCGACAAGAGCCGCAACTGGATCTGGCGCTGCCACATCGACCTCTCCGAGCCAAACCCGGCGCCGATCGCCCGCCTGCAGCCGCTGATCGAGGAGTACGACGCGACCGTCTGGCACATGCCGGCCTACGTCCCGGACGGCATCAACGGGCACAACGGGGTCCGCATCGTGCCGCCGGCGATCGATCCGCTCTCGCCGAAGAACATGGCCTTCTCACCCGACGACGCCGCCTTCGTCTGCGACCAGTTCGGGATCGACGTCAACCGGCCGCTGATCACCCAGGTCTCCCGCTTCGACCCCTGGAAGGACCCGATCGGAGTGATCGATGCCTACCGGGCGGTGACCGAGGAGATGCCCGACGTGCAGCTGGCGCTGGTCGGCTCGATGGCAACCGACGATCCAGAGGGATGGGAGTTCTTCCAGCACACCTTCGAGTACGCCGACAACGATCCCGACATCAAGATCCTCAACAACCTCAACAACGTCGGCGCGATCGAGGTCAACGCCTTCCAGTCCCAGTCCGACGTCTGCCTGCAGAAGTCATGCGCGAGGGGTTCGGCCTGACCGTCACCGAGGCGCTCTGGAAGGGCCGACCGACCGTGGCCGGCAACGTCGGCGGCATCCCACTGCAGATCGAGGATGGCACCAGCGGCTACCTGGTCGACTCGCCGCAGGAGTGCGCGCAGCGCTGCGTCGAGATCCTCGCCGACCCGGAGCTCGGCAAGCGGCTTGGGCGGGCAGGCAAGGAACACGCCCGCCGCGAGTTCCTCTCGCCGCGCCTGCTGCGCGACTGGCTCGAGCTGCTCGGCGAACTCGATTCCTAGGCCGATGCGTCCCCCTGTGGGCGCTCGCAGTGCTGCGGGTAGGGTGAATGTGTGGCTGATGGCAGCGACCCCCTGATCATCGTCTCCAACCGCGGGCCGGCTCAGTTCGAGCGCGACGAGGCCGGTGAGCGCACCGTGCGGCGCGGCGGCGGCGGCCTGGTGACGGCTCTCTCGGGCTTGGTCTCCCACCGCGAGGCACTCTGGATCGCCTCGGCGATGACCGACGAGGACGTTGCGGTCTCCGAAGAACGCGGCGGGCCGGTCGAGCTCTCGATCGACGGGATCGACTACCGGGTGCTGATGGTCGGCAGCGACCCCGAGGCGTATGACCGCTTCTACAACGTGATCGCCAACCCGATGCTCTGGTTCATCCAGCACTACCTCTGGGACCTCTCCAACGCGCCCGACGTGCGCCAGGAGGAGCTGGACGCCTGGGACTTCGGCTACCAGGCGGTCAACCACGACATCGCCCAGGCCGTGGTCGGCCAGATCGAGGACCGCGAGCGGCCGCTGGTGATGCTGCACGACTACCACCTCTACACCGCTCCCGGGATGATCCGCGCGGCGCGGCCCGACGCTTTCCTGCACCACTTCGTCCACATCCCCTGGTCCCAGCCCGATAGTTGGCGGATCCTGCCGGGGCGGATCCGGGAGGCGATCTATCGCGGCATGCTCGCCAACGACATCATCGGCTTCCACACCCACTCCTACTGCATCAACTTCTTGCGCTGCTGCGACGAACTGCTCGAGGTTGAAGTCGACTACGACCGCTGCCTGGTGCGGCACGCCGGTGGGCAGACGCTCGCCCGCGCCTACCCGCTCTCGATCGACGCCGAGCGGCTGCGACGGGCGGCGGAGTCGGCCGAGGTGGCGGCGGCGGAGCGCGAGGTGCTCGAGCGCCGCCGCGAGCACCTGATCATCCGGGTCGATCGCGCCGACCTCTCAAAGAACGTGCTGCGCGGCTTCACTGCCTTCGACACTTTCCTCACCCAGCACCCCGAGTTCCGCGAGAAGGTGACCTTCATCGCCCACCTGCAGCCCTCGCGCCAGGACGTGCCCGAGTACGCCGAGTATCTGGAACGAATCGAGGCGCTGGTCGCGGTCGTCAACCACCGCCACGGCACCACCGACTGGATGCCAATCGACCTAAAGATCTATGAGAACTTCCCGGAGGCGGTCGCCCGCTACAAACACTTCGACCTGCTGATGGTCAACTCGATATTCGACGGGATGAACCTGGTCGCCAAGGAGGCGCCGGCGGTAAATACACGGGACGGGGTGCTGATGCTCTCCGAGAACACCGGCTCGCACGAGGAGCTGGCCGACTGCGTGCTCTCGGTCAACCCCTTCGACATTCAGGACCAGGCCGATGCGATCTACCGGGCACTGACCATGGACCCCGACGAGCGGCGGATGCGGGCGCAGCACCTGAAGGAGATCATCTATTCGCGGAATCCTGGGGATTGGGTCGATGCCCAGCTGAGCGATATTGCGGAGTTGCGCGAGAGCGTTGTGTAGGTAGGGGTCGGGGGTCGTCTCGGGGGAGCCCGAACCCCGCCATAGGCGGGGTTAATCTTGTGCCCCCTTCGGGGGCAAAGAATTACTCTGCGGAGCCGCTTCGCGAGGCTCCCCCGAGACGACCCCCGACCCCTCCTCCTGGCCGTAGCTGAAGACGCGCCCTCCGTTGTGTATCTCAGAGATGCAAAAGGGGGGGGTGGATTCGGTCGCAGGGGGAGAGATTTGCGGGCTGGGGGCTTTAGGGAGATATGCGGCTTCGGATTCGTTGGGTGGCGGCTGGGAAAGCTGCCGCGATCATGGTTGGGGGGCTGGGGGCGTTGCAGGTGCTTCCGTCGTTGCTGAAGCCGCCTGAGCCGCCGCCGCTGGCTCCGGATATCGGGCTGCCGCAGGTGCAGGCGGCGCCGCTTCCTGCTCGGCTCGCGGCGGGCCGATCTTCCGGTGCGCCTTTTGTAGGCCATAGGGACATAAGGCGCACTGGAAGGGCCGAAGTTGCTCGGCCCAAGCGGAATGTCGGGCGGGTGGCGTCGGGGAGGGGTGTGCTGCGCCGCGCGGAGTCTGCGGAGGGCAAGACTTCAGCCCGCCGCGCGCAAGGTCCCTTCGCCCGGAGCAGATCGCAGCGCAAGCAGGGCACCCCTCCCCGACGACAGGACCCGCCCGCCACTACGCCCGCTGTTCCGGACATGCCACCACCTCCCCCAGAAGCTCCTCCCGGTGCGCCTCCAGCTCCGCCAACACCGCCTCCACCTGCTCCGTCGCCGCCCGACGACGGCTCGATGGAGTTCGCCCCTCACTAGCGGTGTGGCTATAGTCCGACGCCGCTTTGGCGACGGCAATGCGCGAATACGAGCTGGTCTTGATGCTTGACCCGGGGCAGGACGCCCCGGCCCGCGACGCTGTGGCCAAAGAGGTCAAAGGCCAGATCGAGGCCGACGGCACGCTGAAGCACGAGAACGAGTGGGGCCTGCGCAAGATGGCCTACGAGATCGCCCAGCGCAACGAGGCCGATTACCGCTGGTTCCGCTTCGAGGCGCCGTCCGAGCTGCTCGAGCAACTCGACCACAACCTCAAGATCGCTGACGGCGTCCTCCGCTTCCGGATCTTCAAAGTCGGCCCCGATACGCCGGTCATCGCGCCTCCTGCCACCGCAGCGCCCGGCCCATCGGCCTCGCGCGAGCGTCCCGTCGAGGGCGCTCCCGAAACGCCGGCGCCGCCCACCGCTGAGCCAGTCGTCGCCGAGCAACCGGCCGCGGGGGCCGCGGTTGCCGAGGAGGCGACGCCGGAGATCGTGGTTGCCGAGGAGGCGGCTGACCAGACCGCTGCCGGCGAGCAGTCGGTCGAGGAGACCGCGGTAGCCGAGCCGGCCGAAGGCCCGGCCAAGCCTGTCGCGGATGAGAACCCGGATGCCGCTCCAGTGGCGCCTGCGGAGCCTGCGGCTGACGAGGCCGAGGGCGACAAGCCCGCCGAGTCCGCCCAGTAGCGCTCGGTCTTTGCGGACATTCTGCCCTGAGGGGGGAGAGTCGCGCCGGCTGCGCTCTTAGACTGGTATCTCGATAAGCGATATCTGAGGAGTGAGAGCCGTGGCAGCTTCGAACATCAACGTTGTGGTCATCACCGGGAACCTGACCCGTGATCCGGAGCTGCGCAGCACGCCGGGGGGCACCTCCGTCTGCAAGCTGCGAGTGGCGGTCAACAGCAGGCGCAAGGACGGCCAGACCGGCGACTGGGTCGACAAGCCGAACTACTTCGACGTGACCGTATGGGGCGCGCAGGGCGAGAACTGCGCCAACTACCTGGCCAAGGGCAGGCCGGTGGCGGTCGAAGGGCGGCTCGACTGGCGCGAGTGGGAGGACAAAGAGGGCGGCAAACGGCAGAGCATCGAAATCATCGCCAACTCGGTCCAGTTCCTCGGCTCCCGCGACGGCTCGGGCGGCGGCAACGGCAACGGTGGCAACGGCTTCAGCCCCAGCAGCGACGTCCCGGCCGATACCTCCGACTACGCCGGCACCCCAGCGGGCGGCGGCGGGAGCGGCGGCGGGGACGACGACATCCCGTTCTGAGGGCCCCAAGAGACGGCATACGGCGTCCTCGGTCGCTTGTGTGCGGAGCACACCGCGCTCCCTGCGTCCTTGTCTGCCGTCCCTTGGACCTCCTCAGTCTCAGGTCTGTAGCATCCGCGCTCGCATGGCGAGACCTCGAGAGACGGGAAATTCAGCACCGCGCCGCGGACGCCGTGGCGCGGATCGCGTTCGTCCGCGCAAATACACGCGGATCAACTCCGAAGAGGTCGACTACAAGGACCTCAACCTGCTGCGCCGCTTCCTCTCCGACAAGGGGAAGACCCGCGGGCGCCGGGTCACCGGGCTGTCGCGCAAGCACCAGCGGCAGCTCTCGGTGGCGGTAAAGCGAGCCCGCGAGATCGCCCTGCTGCCTTACGTCGGAGAGCGCTGATGGCACAGGCGATCCTCCTCGAGGACGTCGACAGCCTCGGGCAGCGCGGCGAACCCGTCGACGTCTCTCCCGGCTACCTGCGCAACTACCTGATCCCGCGCAAGCTCGCCGCACCGGCCACCCCGGGCGCCCTGGAGGAGGCCCAGCGCCGCCAGGCAGCCGCCGAAAAAGCGGCGAGCGTGCGTGCCCGAGCGCGAAGAGCAGGCGGCCTCGCTGCTCTCCAAGACCGTGCTGACGATCCACCAGCGCGCCGACGAGGGAGGCAGGCTGTTCGGCTCGGTCGGTGCGAAGGAGATTGCCGAGGCGATCCAGGAGGCCCGCGATCTGCGCATCGACCGTCGCAAAGTGCGACTCGAGCAGCCGATCCGCGAGATCGGCACCCACATGGTGGAGATCGAGTTGGCCGACGGCGCCGTTGCCACCGTGAAGACGATCGTCGCCGAGGAGAGCTAGCTGCCGCGACTACCGACTCGCCTGAGCCGCCGCGCCAGGGCAAGGACGCGGCTCGGCTGGGCGCGATCGGAGCGGGCAACGGTCGGCCTCGCCGCGGTCTCACTGGGCGGTGCCGGAACCGTGCTGGTGGGCCAGTTCGGGCGGATGCTGCGGCGTCGCTCCCATCAGCGGGGCAACAGCGACGGCCTGGTCGAAGCGGCTCCCGCAGCGGCCCTCGACACCGTCGGCGTCGCGGTCAGCGGCTACGCGGCGACGCCGCGTAGCGAGACGGTTCTCTTCAATCTGCTCGCAGGCTTCCTCGGCGCCTTCGCGCTGGTGCGGATCTCGACCTGGGGAATCCGCGATAGCTGGTGGCCGTTCGGGAACGTCCGGGTAGGCGGCCGCCACATCCACCACTTCGTGCCCGGCATCCTGCTCGCCTTCGCCTCGGGCACCGCCGCCCTACTCACCGAGAGCGATGCCCTGGAGGACCGCCTTGCGATCCCGATGGGCGCCGGTATGGGCCTCACCTTCGACGAGGCGGCGCTGCTGCTCGACCTGCGCGACGTCTACTGGACCCGCGAAGGGCTGCTGAGCGTCCAGCTCAGCCTCGGCGCCACTGCGCTCCTCAGCATTGCGATCCTCACCCAGCGGATGCTGCGCCGCGGGGAGCAGCGCAAGGAGGCGGCAGGCGAGATCCCGCCGGCCGCCGATCACCTGGCCGAGGGCGCCGGCGCCCTCGGCTGAGCCACCGCTATAGCTGGGGGATGACGGCGCCGAGCAGGGCGGCGATCAGCCCAACCAGCGCCGTCATGGCGAGACCGCAGAACCAAAGCATCGTGCGCTGGATGGCATCGAGGCGGTCCTGCATGCCTTCGAAGCGTTCGTTCACCTCCCCGCGGAACGCCGCAGCCTCAGTCTTAACCTCATTGCGGAATGCCGCAGACTCGGTCCTAACCTCTTTGCGGAGCGCCAGGGACTCAGTCTTCATCTCGTTGCGCAGCGCCGCGGACTGAGATTTCGCCTCTTCCCGGAACGCAGCGGACTCCGTCTTAATCTCGTTGCGCTGCGCCGCGGACTCGGCCTTCATCTCACCCCGAACGGCGCCGAATTCGGTCTTGGTCTCGGCTCGCAGAGCACGAATGTCCGCGTTGACCCGATTGAAGCCGTTGTCCATCCCGCGGCCGAGCTCGTCGACCTTTGCGTTGAGGTCGTCCATGCGGTGGTCGGTCCAGCTCTCTCTCATCGCCTCCATCATTGCAGCGTAAAAGCTTCGGACGCGCGCGTGGCGCGCTGATTGCAACATTTCTGCAACGGCTCCGTACCAATTCCCACACGGTGGGGCGGCCGGATTCTTTTTGCCCTCGTTGCACGGAGCCTTCTCGTCAGAGGGAGCGGGCTCTGGTTTGCTTGGGCGCAGGGGTCGATCGGGGCGAATCCGCCGCTGCCAGCCCTTAAC
Source organism: uncultured Solirubrobacterales bacterium (assembly GCA_963844395.1). Classification (GTDB taxonomy): domain Bacteria; phylum Actinomycetota; class Thermoleophilia; order Solirubrobacterales; family 70-9; genus VRUE01. The sequence continues at coordinate 320,974 of CAWJNX010000002.1, forward strand.
TAAGTATCGATGCCACAGCCTTCCGCAACCCACGTTCCACCGCAGAACATCGAGGCCGAGGAATCGGTGCTGGGCGCGATGCTGGTCGCCGAGCCCGCTCTGAGCCGGGTCATCGACGAGGTCAAGCTAAACGCCGAGGACTTCTACCTCGACAAGCACGGGTTGATCTTCGCCTGCGTCCACTACCTCTACGCGAACTCGAAGCCGGTCGACGAGCTGAGCGTCACCGAGGCGCTGGTCCAGCGCAACGAGATCGAGCCTGCGGGTGGCAAGCACTACGTCTCCGAGCTGGCCGCCAAGGTGCCGGCCGCCGGCAACGCCAAGCACTACGCGGAGATCGTCCAGCAGAACTCGCTGCTGCGCCGCCTGCTCGGGGCCGGCCAGGAGATCCAGGGATGGGTGCACGAGCGCGATGGCGAACCGCGCGAGCTTTCCGAGCGGGCCGAGAAGCTCCTCTTCGACGTAGCCCACAAAGAGCAGGCGAGCGACTTCCGCCTGCTCTCGGAGATCCTCCACGACGAGGTTGACCGGCTCGAGAAGCTATCCACCGGCGAGCTGGAGCTGACCGGCACCCCCTCCGGCTTCCGCGACATCGACTCGATCACCGGGGGGTTCCAGCCGGGGAATTTGATCATCGTCGCTGCAAGGCCTGCTATGGGAAAGTGCATTAGTCAGAATAGTTTGATCTATAGCCCGATCACCGGCGCTAGACGGCGTGGCGGCGACCTCTATCAAGCCCACCAGCGCGGTGAGGAGGTCTGGGTCGCGTCGCTCGGGCCGGATCTCTCGATGAAGCCAGCCAAGGTCGCGGCAATCGAGCCCAACGGCAGCAAACCTGTCTACCGGATGACGACTCGGCTCGGACGCCAAATCGAGGCCACGTCGAATCATCCAGTTCTGACTGCTGGTGGATGGGAGGAGTTGGGCAAAGTGCGCTCGGGCGACAGAATCGCGGTCCCTCGGCGGCTTCCCCGTCCCAACGATCAGACCGAATTGCCCGACCATGAGATCGTCTTGCTTGGCGCCCTGATCGCAGATGGGTCGCTGACCGACCGCACACCCTGCTTCTGTTTCGGCAAGGAGTCGAGGATTCTCGGAGAGGTCGAAAAGGCTGCTCATGCCTACGGGGTCCAGATCGGCGAAGGGGGAAGACGCGGTCATGGCACCGCCACGATCAGCGCGGGCCGCGGCTCTGGCCCTAATCCCGTCACCGCAATGCTGCGCGCCCATGGCCTTATGGGCCTGCGCTCGGCCGAAAAGTTCGTCCCCGACGCCGTCTTCGGGCTCGGCGACGAGCAGCTCGCCCGCTTTCTCGGTGTCATGTATGCGTGCGACGCACACGTCTACTGCAGCGATCGCCTCGCGCAGATCGGTTACACGACGATCAGCGAGCGGCTGGCCCATGACGTGCAGCACCTGCTGCTGAGGCTGGGGATAGTGGCGACGATCCGCACGCTGAAGCGTCCGGTATACGACGGCACTGACAAGGTCGCAAGGGAGATCAGGATCACCTCGCAGGGAAGCCTGCGCAGGTTCTGCGAGTTGATCCCGGTCCCTGGCAAGGAAGAGCAGCAGGCGCGAGTAGTTGAGCGTCTAAATGCCGCACCGGTGTCAACGAATACCGACACGATTCCACTTGAGATCTGGGACGACGTCCTGCTCGCCAAGGGCGAGCGCTCCTGGGCGGACGTGAGCACCGACACCAACCGTCCGCGCAACCACAACTGGCATGTGGGCAAGCGCAGTCCCTCGCGTCAGCCTTCTCGCCGAGCTCGCGGTCGCCACCGACTCCCCCGCCCTCGAGGAGCTAGCCGACTCCGACATCTGGTGGGACGAGGTCGCGTCGGTCGAGTACGTCGGGGTCGAGGAGACCTATGACCTAGACGTTCCCGGCCTGCGGAATTTCGTCGCCGACGACGTCATCGTCCACAACAGCGCCCTGGTCGCCAATATCGCCGAGAACGTGGCGGTCAAGCGGGGGATGCCGGTTGCTTTCTTCTCGCTCGAGATGTCGGAGGTCGAGTTGGCGCAGCGCTTCATCGCCTGCCGGGCGCGGATCTCCGGCGACAAGCTGCGCAAGGGACAGGTCGCGCAGAAGGACTGGCCCAAGGTGGTGCGGGCCTGCAACGAGCTGGAGGAGGCGCCGCTGTGGTTCGACGACTCATCCGACCTCGGCCTACTCGACCTGCGGGCGAAGGCGCGGCGGCTGCACGCCCAGACGCAAGACGCCGGCGGCCTCGGCATGGTGATCGTCGACTACCTGCAGCTGATGCGCGCCGATGACCCACGCGCCAACCGGGTCGAGCAGGTCGGTCAGATGAGCCGCGGGCTGAAGATCCTCGCCCGCGAGCTGGAGGTGCCGGTCCTGGCGATCTCCCAGCTCTCCCGCGCCCCCGAGCAGCGCCACCCGCCGAAGCCGATGCTCTCGGACCTTCGCGAGAGCGGCTGCCTCACTGGAGATTCCCTGGTCTACCTGCCTCGCGAGGGGGCGCGACGCCCGATCCGCGATCTCGTCGGCCAGCACGGATTCGAAGTGCTCGCAATGGACCGCGACGGGTGGAAGCTTCGACCGGCGATCGTCAGCAAAGCCTTTTCAACCGGGGAAAAGCAGGTCTTCCGATTGACCACGCGGCTCGGCCGGACCATCCGCGCCACTGCCAACCACAAGTTTTTGACGATCGCCGGCTGGAGGCCGTTGGAAGAGCTTGTGGCCGGGGATCCGATCAGCGTCCCCGGCGTCCTGCCCGATACGGCGCTCGCAAGCATGACCGAGGACGAACTGGCTCTGCTCGGTCACCTGATCGGAGATGGCTGCACCCTGCCCAGGCATGCGATCCAGTACACGACCGTCGATTGCAAGCTCGCAAGTCTCGTCGCGGATCTTTCGACTCGGGTGTTCGGCGATCGCGTCCGGCCGCGGGTGAAGGCCGAGCGCCGTTGGTACCAGGTCTACCTGGCTGCACGCGAGCGCCTGACCCACGGGGTGCGCAATCCGGTGGCCGCATGGCTCGATGAGCTCGGCGTCTTCGGACTTCGCTCTCACGAGAAGCGGGTGCCAGAGGTCGTTTTCGCTCAGCCCGCCTGGGCAATCGCCAAGTTCCTCCACCACCTATGGGCCACCGACGGTTGCGTGTGGTTGGGTGGACCAAGCCAGAAGACGAACATCTATTACGCAACGAGTAGCGCACGCCTCGCCCACGACGTTCAGACGCTCCTCCTCCGCCTCGGCATCAACGGCCGAATAACCAAGCACGAGAATCCTGCCAAGGGAAGGCCCCAGTTTCACGTCACCGTGAGCGGCGGGACAGACCTGGTGCGGTTCCTCGAGATCGTCGGGGCTCTTGGGACTAACAAGCGGCGTCACGCAAGCGCAATCCTGGAGCACTTCGACGGCAGGGCGCGAAACCCGAATCGAGAGTTAGTCCCGAGCGGGCTCGGCAAGGAGAGGGCGATGCGTGTGGCCTCCGCGGTGCGCTCGGAGGAGCTTGTCGATCTCGCCCTCGGCGATGCGTACTGGGACCCGATCGTCTCGATTGAGCCCGATGGCGTTGAGGAGGTCTTCGATCTCACGGTTGACGATCTCCACAACTTCGTCGCCGACAACATCGTCGTCCACAACTCGATCGAGCAGGACGCCGATCTCGTCGCGTTCCTCTTTCGTGAGGATTACTACCGGGATCCCGAAGACGAGCCGGATGGGCTTGCTGACGTGATCATCGCCAAGCATAGGAACGGGCCGATCGGCGCCCCGAAACTCGTCTTCCTCGACCGCTTCCCGAAATTCGCCGACTTCTCCGGGCACGAGGCGCCGGTCGAACAGCCGGCCGGCGAGGGACCGCCGCTGGCGGACGCCTCCGTGGCCGGACCTGAGTTCTGATGCCCGGAGCGCGCAGCGAACCGTTCGTTCAGCGTGCCTGCCCGCTCGGGACCTGCGACGGGTCCGGCTGGATCCTCGGCCCGGAGGACGTGGCGCGGCCCTGCGAGTGCAGGGAATCGCGGCTGAAGCGCGGTCGCAGCAAAGGGGTCGCCTCGGTGATCCCGCCGCGCTATCGCGGCGTCTCCTTCGACCGGCCTCCGGTCAGCGACATGGCGCGCGATCCTGCGACGAAAGCGGCGGTCGTCGACGTCGGCGCCTACATTGACGAGCTCGACGCGCGACTCGACGCGGGCCGCGGCCTGTGGCTGTTCGGCGACACCGGAACCGGCAAGACGACCCTGGCGATGCTGATCTCCAAGGCGGCGCTGGAGGCGGGTCGGTCGGTGGCGATCTACTCGCTGCCGAAGCTGCTGGCGCGCATCCGCCGCACCTACGACTCCGAACCCGGCGGCGATTCCTACCTCTCGTTCTTCGAGCGGTTGACCGCCGTCGACCTGCTCCACATCGATGACCTCGGGGCGGAGAAACGCTCCGACTGGGTCCTCGAGCAGCTCTACGCGCTGATCAACGAGCGCTACGAGGCGCAGCGGTCGGTGCTGATCACCACCAACCTCCCGCATGACGAGCTGGAGGAGCAGATCGGCAGCCGCACCGTCTCCCGCCTCAGCCAGATGTGCGACGAGGTGCCGCTGTTCGGCGCCGACCGTCGCTACGGCAAGGCCGCCTGACCCGCAGCGCGTCACAATCCCTGATCGCATGCCGGGAATCGTCATAGTCGGCGCCCAGTGGGGCGACGAGGGGAAGGGCAAGGTCGTCAACCTGCTCGCCGAGCGGGCTGAGCTGATCGTGCGCTTCCAGGGCGGCAACAACGCCGGCCACACGATCGTCCGCGACGGCGAGGAGTTCAAGTTCCACCTGATCCCCTCCGGCATCCTCTACGCCGACAAGACCTGCGCGATCGGCAACGGCGTGGTGCTCGATCCCAGCGTCCTGCTCGGCGAGATCGACGGGCTGAAACGGCGCGGGGTCGACGTCGGCAACCTGCGGATCTCCGCCAACGCCCACCTGATCATGCCCTACCACGTGCTGCTCGACACGGCGGGCGAGGTGAAGCTGGGCAAGCTCTCGATCGGCACTACGCGGCGGGGTATCGGCCCCTGCTACGCGGACAAGGCGCTGCGGCTGGGTATCCGTGTCCAGGACCTGCTCGACGAGAAGATCCTGCGCAAGAAGATCATGACCGCGCTCGAGCCCAAGCAGCAGGCGCTGCGCGAACTGTCCGTGCAGCGGCGCAAGCTGCGCAAGGAAGCCGGCGAGGGATCGCGCGAAGGAGGCGATCGATCCGTCGCCGCGGCTCCCGACCCGCGCGTTGACCTGCACACGATGACCGAGGAGTTCGCGGGTTACGGCCACCAGCTCGAGCCCCACATCGCCGACACCGCGCGGCTCTGCTGGGACGCGCTCGACGGCGGCGGCACCGTGCTCTTCGAGGGCGCCCAGGCGACCCTGCTCGACCTCGACCACGGCACCTATCCCTTCGTCACCTCGTCCAACCCGATCGCCGGCGCGGCCTGCGTCGGCGCCGGCGTCGGCCCAACCGACATCGACGAGGTCTGGGGGGTCGCCAAGGCCTACGCGACGCGGGTCGGCGCCGGGCCCTTCCCGACCGAGCTGCACGACGAGGTCGGCCGCCACATGCTGGAGCGCGGCCACGAGTACGGGACGACGACCGGCCGCGAGCGGCGTTGCGGCTGGATCGATCTCGTCGCGCTTCGCTACGCGGTCCGGCTCAACCGGATGAGCGCCCTGACGATCACCAAGCTCGATGTGCTGAGCGGGATCGACCCGCTGCGCGTGGCGGTCCGCTACCGCTCGCGCGAGGGTGCGATCTTCGACCGCTTTCCCTACCACCAGTCGATCCTCCACTCGGCCGAGCCCGAGTACGAGGACCTGCCCGGGTTCGACGAGGACATCGTCGAGTGCCGCAGCGAGGAGGAGCTGCCCACCCAGGCCCGCGACTATCTCGACTTCATCTCCGACTACATCGGGGTTCCCATACGCCTGGTCGGGGTCGGCCCTGGGCGCGACCAGGTCGTCTGGGTTGGTGAGGAACCCAGCGTGCTCTAGAGTCCTTTTGTGGCTTCCGGTAGACGCACAGCTAAGCTGGGCGAGCGGCTGCCGAGAGGGCGTCACGGGCTACCGCGGGAGGCGGTGACCGAGTCTCAGCAGCGCCGCATCCTGCAGGCGATGATCGAGGTGGTCGCCGAGCGCGGCTATCCGGAAACGCGGGTTGTTAACGTGATCGGCGTCGCCGGAGTGTCCAGGAAGACGTTCTACGAGCTGTTCGCCAGCAAGGAGGACTGCTTCCTCGCCGCCTACGACCTGCTGCTTGGCAACCTGCTGGGGGACACGGCAAGGGGCTTCGAAACGAAGCCCGGCGCGCCGTGGGCGACCCGCGTAGCTGCCGGCCTCGGCGAGCTGCTCAAGCACCTCGCCGAGCATCCCGACGAGGCGCGCTTCGCGATCGTCGAGGTGCTCGCCGCTGGGCCGCGGGCCCTGGCACGGCGCGACGCCGCGCTGCGCCAGTTCACCGGCTTTCTCGACGCCGGCCGCGCCGAGACCTCAGTGGAGCTGCCGGGAATCACGTCGCTCTCGCTGGCCGGGGGAATCAACGAGCTCCTCTACAGCGAGATCCTCCACGGCGCCGCCTCGCAACTACCCAGCCGCCTGCCCGACCTGATGTTCTGGATAACGCTTCCCTTCCTCGGCCCCGAGCGCGCGGCCGAGGAGCGCGAACGGACGCGCCTCTCGATGCTCGAGCGCTAAAAAAACGTATCTTTTCAATATTTGCCGGGTTTATCACGCTTCGATAAAGGCAGATAAAGCTGGTAAGGTCGCCCTCGGTGCGTCCCCATGACAACCCATACACGCCCAATGCCGGTGCCCGCCCGCCGGCATTGGTTGGGCGCGACGATCAGATGGAGTCATTCGAGATTCTCCTTGACCGACTGCGTCGTGGTCACACCGAGCAATCGATGTTGATCACCGGCCTCCGAGGCGTCGGGAAGACGGTGCTGTTGACGAGTTTCGAGGAGCGGGCACGGGAACGAGATTGGACTACGGTCGAGGCGGAGATCACCAAGAGCACCGAGTTCGGCGCGCGGATGGCACAGCTCGTCCGCCGGGCACTCTTTCAGCTTGCACCCAAAGCACGCTGGAAAGAACGCGCAGCTCGAGCGGCGGCGGTGCTCAAGTCCTTCCAAGTCACCATGGCAACTGACGGAACGCTGAGCGCAGGGCTTGATGTCGAAGCCGCAGAGGGCTTCGCGGACAGCGGTGAGCTTGACGAGGACCTGACCGATTTGCTGGTCGCGCTCGGGGAGGCTGCGAGCGAGCATGAGAGCGGCGTGGTCTTTCTGATCGACGAGGTGCATTTCCTAACCACCGGCGAGCTGGAGGCGCTGATCGCGGCTCTCCACAAGACGGTGCAACGCCAGCTCCCGATCACTCTGGTAGGGGCCGGGCTGCCGCAGCTCCCGCGACTCGCCGGCGAGGCCAAGTCCTACGCCGAGCGACTGTTCAAGTTCCCTCGGATCGGCCGGCTCTCCGCTGCCGAGGCGGAGCAGGCGCTGGTCGACCCCGCCGACCGACTGGGTATCGCCTACGAGAAGCAGGCGGTCGAGGCAATCGTCGATTACACCGAGGGATATCCCTACTTCTTGCAGGAGTACGGGAACGTGCTCTGGAGCATCGCCGAGAGCTCACCGATTACCGAGAAGAACGTTGAGGACGCACGCGCGGCAGTCGAGGCAAAGCTCGATGGCAGCTTCTTCCGCGTCCGTGCCGAGCGCACCACTGAGCTGGAGCTGCGATATATGAGGGCGATGGCTGAGCTTGGATCAGAGCCCCAGCAAGCTAAGGATGTCGCTGCTCTTCTGGATCGGACCTCTGAGCAGATGGGCCCGACCCGCTCGCGCCTGATCGACAAGGGACTGCTCTACACCCCGGGCCACGGTCTAGCGGCGTTTACCGTGCCGCAATTCGATCGCTTCATGCGGCGCACCTATCGGCTCTAGATCTGCTCGCGGGTTGACGAAGCGCGTGTTAAGCCGCTCTTTTGCCTGAATGCCGGGGTTTACCTAAAAGCCGGGAGTGGTAGTTTCTGGCGCCGGAGGGTAGACCAAGGCTGTTCTATGGCCGCGGCTCGGATGGGCAGGCCAAAAGGAGATAAAGAAGATATGCGTAGAAATCTGCTTGTGGTACTGGGCCTGAGCGCGGTGATGGCGGTCGGCGTGGTCGGACTCGCCAGCGCGGCGAAAATCAAAATCCAAGCCGGCAACCTGATCACGACCTTCGGCGGCGACGCCTCGCCGAAAGCGATGCCGAAAAACAAATACGTGCCGGTCAAAACGCACATCTTCGGCAAGATCGAGACCAACGACGGCACCCATCCTTCGGCGCTCCGCGAAGTGGTCGTGGACATCGACAAGGACACGAAAATCAACGTCAAGGGCCTGCCGGCCTGCAAAGCGGGGCAGCTCGAGGCGCGCGACACCAAAGCGGCGAAAAAAGTCTGCGGCAACACGGTCATCGGTAGCGGTGGCTCCCACGTCGAGATCGCCTTCCCCGAACAGAGACCGATCCTGGTCAATAGCCCGCTCACCGTCTTCAACGGCGGCGAAAAAGGCGGCAAGGTCAAGCTCTTGATCCACATCTTCATCACCGTGCCGGTTCCCGCGGCCGTCGTCACCGAAGTGACGATCACGAGAAAAGGCAGCGGCATCCACTCGGTCGCGAAAGTCCCCGTCGTCGCTGGCGGCAGCGGCTCGGCGATCGACTTCGACTTCAAGATCGGGCGTACCTACACCTACAAAGGCAAGAAGGTCGGCTACGGCGAAGCGAGATGCCCGGACGGCAAATTCAAAGTTTCGACCCCGAAAATCCTCTTCAAGAACGAAGCAAGGATTCCCAACGTGGCAGCCCAGACGGTCCTCAAAGGCAGCCTCCTCGTGCCCTGCACGCCTAAGGGCTAGCGAAGCAGCGTTCAACGTCAAGCAGCACAAAAGGGGCGGCCTCCGGGCCGCCCCTTTTCGTTCCCTGGCTTTGATCCGCCCTATCCCGGGTAGATGAGGGGGCTTCAATAGCCAAGGGCGCGAAGGAGAAGGGCATGCGTAGACACCTGGTTCCGACACTGGCCGCGTGCGTGGTCCTGAGCGTGGCGGTGGCATCGATCGCCAGCGCCGCTTCGATCACGATCATCGCCGGAAACCTGGTGCTCAAATTCGGCGGCAGCACCGCGCCGAAGAAACTGCCGAAACGGCAGTTGGCGCCAGTGGCGCTTAACGTCAACGGCAAGATCTCGACCAAAGACGGCAGCCACCCGCCGGCCTTACGCGAAGCCGTCGTCGACATCGACAGAAATGGCGCAATCAATGCCAAAGGCGCGCCGGTCTGCAAAGGCGGCATGCTCGAGGCGCGGCCGACGGCGGCGGCGAGGAAAGTGTGTGGCAGCGCAATCGTCGGCAAGGGCAGGGCGAACATCGAGATCGCCTTTCCCGAACAGCCGCCGATCAAGGTCTTCAGCCCGCTGACGATCTTCAACGGCGGTGTCAGGGGCGGCAAGACGACGATGTACATCCACGCCTACATCACGGTCCCGGTGCCTTCGGCCGTCGTCACGACGCTGACGATCAAGAAGATCCGCAAAGGCCGCTACGGCCTCAACACCGTCGCCAGAGTGCCGGTGGTGGCCGGCGGCAGCGGCTCTGCTCTCGACTTCCAGTTCAGGATCAAACGGCTCTTCACCTACAGGGGAAAGAAACAGAGTTACCTGGAAGCCAAATGCCCGGACGGCCGCTTCGAGACGAACATCCTCAAAGCCCTTTTCAAGAACGAAGCCCAGACGCCCGGCGCCCCGGCCACGACCGCGCTCAACGGCAAACTGGTCGTGCCCTGTACGCCGAAGGGTTAGTCGCAGTCAACACACTTCGCTGGCCGGCGAAGCCGATCAAAAGGCGGCCCTCGGGGGCCGCCTTTCTATCCGCCCTGTTCGTAGGTGTGTTGGTAGGCGGTGGGAGGCTCGGCGCCGTAGATCGGCTCGAACGGCGGCTGTGGGCTGCAGCCGGGGGCGGGGATCGTGGCAGTGCTGTCCTGGTCGGCGAAGGCGTAGTGCTTCAGCCGAGCGAAGAAATCCTCTGCTTTTTTATCCTGATCCGCTTTATCTTTGGCCTCGACGCGATTGCGGAAGTTGGCATCTTTGGGCGTTTCCGGATTCAGAGTGGCCGTGATGCCGGAGCTGCACTGGCGGGTGTCGAAGTTCAGCAGGCCGCTGGCTAGGCGTTTTGAGGCGCGCGGCTGACTGTATGCGCTGTTGCGGTTGCTGGTGAGGCGCCTAGGGAAAGTCGCCAGCGATTCCGGGCCGAAGGGACCCATCGCTCGCAGGTAGTGGACCTGTACACCGGCCGCATTGTTTGGCAGGCGCGCGTTCGTCGCCGCGGCAACATTCGCCATCGCCGCCGTGATCTCGTTTTTGTAGAGACCGAGACCGGTGAGGATCGGGTTGAGGTTGCGCAGGAAGGGATCGAGCGCCCGCAGCAGGACGGGGAAGTCGTCGCGGAGGAATTTGCGCAGGGCCGGGAAGGCCTTGGAGGAGCGTGCGATGACCGGTGCGAAGCCCTTGAAGAACCCTTCCGCCTCCGGCGCGAACCTGGAGAGGGCGATCAGGGTCGGTGAGAGCTCTTCGGCCGCCGGCACGAGCTGGCGCATCAACGGGTCGGTGTTGACCGCGAACTCCCTGAGCCGGTCGAAGGTCAGCCTCGACTCGTCGAGAAAGGTCGGGAAGACGCGGAAAAGGGCTTCGATGTCGCGGTCCCGCGCGGCGGCCGTCTGGAAGACCGCGTTGGAGCTGCGGATCAGATCGGCGAGCTGGCCCTCGCGACCGCGCAGGGCGCGGAAGGTGACGGCGCCGTTGCGGAACAGTTGCCGCACCGCGAGGCGCTGGGTGTCGAGGACGCGGAAGAGGCGGTCGAACTCGACGAAGGTCGGTTCGAGCTCGGCAAGGGCGTTGGAGAAGTCCTGGCCGCGGCCCTGGATCGCGATCGCCGACTGCTGCTGCCATTCCTGGAAGGCGGCCCGGGTGCGGGCGTCGAAGGTGCGGAAGATCTCGTCGAGCTGGACCGATTCGGCGATGTTGCCGAGCGGCAGCGTCGCGCCGTCGTCGAGGTCCGGGGCGTCGGAGTCGCCCGGGGTCAGCTCGACGTAGGTCTCGCCGAGCAGCGTCTTGGTGCGGAGGATCGCCCGCGTGCCGCGCGGAATCGGACCGTAGCGATCGTCGAGGTAGATCGTCGCCAGCGCCTGTTCGCCGTCGGGGGTCAGCTCGATCGCCTGCACTTTGCCGACCGAGACGCCGGAGATCCGCACGTCGGATTGCTCGGCGAGCTGGGTCGCCTCGCGGAAGGGGACCCTGATCTCGTAGGGCTTCGCCTTGAATGGCGTCGGGCCGCCGAAGGTGATCCAGAGAAAGAGCAGGATGCCGAAGCAGGACAGCGCGAAGCCGGCGATGACGAGGAGCTGGGCGGTGCTGGGGGCGCGCTTGCTCATCGTCCGGTGTATTCGCAGTGGCCGCTGGCAGAGGTCGGGTCAGGGATCTGCTCTTCGCGGGGGAGATTCGTCGCCTGAAGAATCGTCTTCACGAATGGCTTCAGCTCTACGAGTTCGAAGCCGAACGTCGACCCGGTGCAGGAGATGAGCAGTACGTTGCGCAGGATCGGGCCACCCGCATCGACGAGATTGAAGCTGGCGTTGGTGTTGTGACTGAGCCAGGGCAGATAGAAGAGGTAACTCTGGCGGGAGTCTTTCGGCTTGAAGGCGAGCTCATTGAGGAAGCTATTGAAACCGCCGAGGGCGTTGCCGAAGCCGGTCACCGAAGTGTCGAGGTCGGCGGAGCCCTGCTTGACGTGGGTGAGCACCGGCCGGATCTGGCGGGTGAAGGGGCGGATCTGGTCGCGGATCGGGATCCTGGTCTGGCTGAAGAGGCGCTTCTGGGCCTCGAAGGCGGGTCCGAGCGCCTCAGCCTGCGGAATCAGCTCGAGCAGAGCCGGGCGGGCGGCCTCGGAGAAGCGGGTGGAGCTGGCAAGCGCGGCCTGCAGGGTGGCCAGCGTCGCCGGGAACTCGACCAGCGATTCCTGGATCGCGCCCTGCTGGTTGGCGAAGTTGCCGAGCACGTCTTTTGAAGAGGTGACGAAGCGTTCGAGCTGCACGTCGCGGCGGCCCAGCTCGGTGGTCAATAGGCCGAAGTCGTGGATCACCTGGGCCAGCGCCCGGCGGCGCGAGGCGACGGCGCGGTTGAGGTCGGCGACGATGTGGGAGAAGGATCCGATGCGGCGAAAGGCGCCCGAGAGCTGCATGCCGCGGCCGCCGATCCCCTCCGCACCGCCGGCGACGAGCAGCTGCAGGTAGCGACGCGTGTCTTCGTCGAGGATCGACAGGAAAGCTTCGAAGTTGACGTTCGGCTCGGTGCGGGAGAGCGGGAAGTTGTAGCCGTCCTCGACGTGGCCGGGGGCCTTGCCGGGATCGACCTCCACCACCATGTCGTTGAGGTTCGTTTTCGGGCGCAGCAGCAGCGTCGCGTCGGGATGGATCAGCTCCAGGTACTGGGGCTCGATGTCCAGGCCGATCTCGGCATGGCCTTCCTCGACGTCGACCGAGGAGACTTTGCCGACCCGGACCCCTGCGATCACGACCGCCTGCCCCTGGCCCGGGGTGACCGCCTGAGCGCTGGTGAAGTCGGCGCTGAGATGGGCGAAGTCTTCGCCGACCAGCGGCGCCCACGAGGGAAGCGAGGCTTTCTGCTGGGTGAAGATCCAGAGCGTCATCGCGATCGCCACGATGGCGAGGACGACGATCGCGATCGAGTCTACGCCGCGGCCACGGGTCTGACGGCCGAGCCAGGCCCGGAAATGCCGCACGCGGCTCACCTGTGGCGCCCCGTCGCTCATGGGCTGCTCGCCGCCGTCAGGCTGGGCGGGCCGACCTGGCCCAGCCCGGCATTGAGGTCGGGAACGGGGTTGGTGTCGCAGCGCACGTCCGGCTTCTTCGGCGGCCGCCCGCCGATCTGGGGTTGGACCCCGTGCGGCGCTTCGATCACATGCGCCCAGTCGACTTTGTCGGTGGAGAGATTGCCCAGGGCGTTCTGCAGCTGGACGAGCTGATCGCCACCGCCGGGCTGCACGCGTGCGTAGAAGCCGTTGCCGTCGAAGTTCTGTCCCCAGCCGGCGAAGTTGGCGAGACCGTAGAGGAACTCGCGGTAGCTGGGACCGCCGGTGCTGAACCTGTCCTCGATCGTCTGCTCGTTGGTTGGGACGATGACCTGGCTGGTGCAAAGGCTGATCCGGTTGATCTGCGGGATCGTGTTCGCCTTGCCGGCCTGGGCGGCGCCGGCCAGGCCCGGAGTCGATTCGCGCAGCAGCTTGGCGACGCCACCCAGCTCTTTGCCGGAGAGGAGCGGGCGCGCCTGTCGCAGCCACGGCCTGGCGGCGGCGATCAGGCCGGGCAGCTCGGCGACCGCGGGGCGCAGCTCGATCGCGTAGGCGCGCAGCGGCGGCAGGGTGCGGTTGAGGCTGACGAGCGAGGTGCGCGCGGTGCGCAGCGCCGGGGCGAAGCGCTGGAAGGTGGTGGCCAGATTCGCCGACTGGGCGGCGAGGGCGCCGGTGAAGACGTCGAAGTTGACGATCAGGCCCTGCAGGTCCTCCTCGCGGTTGGCGAGGGCGCCAAAGGTGCGACTTGCTCCCGGAGATGAAGCGGGAGAGGTCGCCCGGGTCGGTGCCGAGGAAGGCGTTGGTGACCTGGGCGCTGAAGCGGCCTGCCGGGCCGCCGTAGAGGAAGGCGTTGTTGATCCCTTCGGCGCCGGTCTTTCCTTTCACCTCGGGAAGCTGCGTCGCGTCTTCGGCGGCGCTCGGCTCGCGGGTGAGAGCTTCGCCGTAGCTTTCGAGCAGGCGGCTGAAGTCGGCGCGCACCGGCGCCTGCAGCGCCGTCAGCACCTCGTCGAGCTGAACCGATATCGAGGTGCGGCTGACCGGGATCGTGCCGCCACTGTCCATCTCGGGCGCGCTGGGGCTGCCCGGGTCGAGGTCGATGAAGAAGTTGCCCTCGAGGAAGATCCGCGGTCGGATCTGGGCGTAGGCGTCGCTGTGGATCGGACGGCCCTTCTCTTCGACGGTGAAGGTGACGGTCGAGGTGCCGCCGTCGCTGCTCGACTCGATCACTTTGCCGACGTCGACGCCGGCGATCCGCACCGGCGAATTGACCGAGATATTGGCGGCGTTGGCGAAGGTCGCCTTCAGCTGGTAGCCGTAGCCGGTGAAGGGCACGTGTTTGGTGAACGCCAGGTAGGGCCCGAGGGTGAAGATCAGGACGAAGATCAGCGCGATCGTCGCGTTGCTCGGTCGCCAGCCGAAGCGGCTGTGCTTGGCGCCCTGCCTGGTGTCTCTCTCGGGTAGCCGGCCCATCTATTCCTCGTTCACCGTCTTGGTTCCCAACAGCTCGGGCGATCTTCCGATCACGGTCTGTCCCGCGGCGTAGCGCTCGTTGCCGGCTTCGCAGACTTCGCCCTGCCCCGGAGCGGCGGTTCTCGGGTAGGGATTGAAGTGGAGGTGGTTTTTCAGGTTAGGGCCGTTGGCCGGGGCAGACGACGGTTGCGACTCGGCATTCGGGCCGTCCGGCGCCTCGAAGCCGATCACGTTGAGCCAGTTGCCGCTGTCGTTGCCCTCGCTGCCGACGCTGGCGAAGTTCTGGAAAGCGAGAGTCAGGTAGTTGCAGCTGATCTGCGCCGGGGCGATGAAGCGGATCGCCGGGCCGAGCACCTTGTTGGTGTCGATCAGCAGGTCGAGGCCGTTGAAGACGCCGGGGGCTTCCTGGAAGTCGAGCAGCGCTTCCGCGGTCGGCGGCAGCTGGGCGTTGAAGGCCGGCGAGGCGTTGAGGACCGGGATGCCGGCCCGCAGCGCCGCTGTTGATCGTCGGCGAGGTGCGGGCGACGGCGCGCGCGCCGGGCTGCAACGCCGTGAAGAAGCGCGCGGAGCTGCGGAAGAAGGGGCGGATCGCCGGCAGGTCGGCGGTCACCGCTTCGAGGGTCGGCGGGCTCTTCTCGATCGTTTCCTGGATGAAGGGGCGAGAGACGCGGGCGAAGGCGGCGAAGGTGCGATCGAGGGCGACGAACATGCTGGCCTGGGTCTCGGCCACCGGGGCGACGGTGGCGGAGAGGTCCTCGAGAGCCCGCCAGAAGCCGCCGAAGTCGGTGCTCGGGGCGACGATCGTGCGCAGCGGCGCCTGGCTGTTTTCGGCGAGGCTGCGCAGGGCGCCGAAGGCGTTGTTGATCTGCGGCCCACGGCCGGCGAAGGCGTTGCCGAAGCCGGTCAGGCTGCGCTGGATCGAGTTGCGGGTCGGCTCGTCGAAGATGTTGAAGAACTCGTCGATGTCGACCGGTTCCGGACGCGCCGCGCGAGACCGGGATCGTGTCGCCCGCCTCGAAGCCCTCGTCGGACTCGCCGGGGACGATCTGCAGGTATTTGAGACCGAGGGGCGATTTGGGGCGGATGATCATCGTCGAGTTGACCGGGACCGGTTCGGCGGTCTTGTCGAGGCGCAGGTCGAGCTCGGCGACGACCTCGCCGTTCTCGAGCTGGACGGGGCTGACGGAGCGGACGATGCCAACCCGGGCGCCGCCGATCCGCACCTCGTTACCTTTGACGATCGCGTCGGCGTTGGGAACGCGGGCGGTGAGGTTGTAGGTGGAGACGAAGGGCAGGCCGTTGTTGGCGTTGTAGGCGAGGAAGACGGCGACGATCAGGACCAGCACCGTGACCGCGCCGACGATCACCGGGCTGCTCGCCACCCCCTGTATGCCGCTGCGATTTTTCATGGGCCGAGGAGGTAGTCGAGGAGGGCGCGCTGCGGGCGCGAGGGCAGCGCCTTGGCGCCGAGCTCCTGGTCTTCGTCCGATCGCCTTCGCCCAGTTCTTCGCCTTCGCCGAGTTCGGGGGCTGGAGCTTGCGGGGCGGGCGCCGGTGACGTAGCTTCGTCAGCGGCGGAAGGCGGTGCCTCGACGGCGCCGGACTCGGTCGCCTCGCCGCCCATTTCGGCAAGTTCTTCCTGAATCTGCCGGTACATGGCGGCGGCGTCGAAGGCCGAGGCGGTCGACGGCCCCTGGGCCGTTGAAGTTGGCGAGCAGCCGCTCTTGCGGGGCAGTTTCGTAGTCGAGGCAGTTGGTGAGCGTGACCAGCGCCCGCCCGAAGTGCCCGTACTGGTCGAATTCGTTGGTCGCCGCGGTGGTGTTGTAGATCAGGTCGACGAGGCCGTCCCAGCCACCCGTTTTCTTCGTGCTGACGAAGAACTTGGCCAGGTTCGGTGGTCGGGGCTGGCGCCGCTGCGCGCTAGGTCGCGAGCCTTGCGGACGACCGGGTCGGCGGCCCGGATCAGCGGCCCGGCCACTTCGCCGGTGGCGCCGAGCGACTTCAGCGCCACGGTCGAGGCGTCGGAGAAGGGGGCCAGCGCTTCGGTCGCCCTGGTGAAGGCCGGGCTCGCCCGGTCGAGGTCGGAGAAGACCGGCGCTGCCGCGTCGGAGAAGCCCTCGCAGACCGCGCATCGTCAGGCGGAACTCGCGCAGGAACTCGGGCAGCTTCTTGAACGAGGCTTCGAGCGACGGGCCGCGTTCGGCGCTCGCTTCGGCGGCGGCGCCGGCGTTGGAGAAGAAGCCGGCGACGCTGGTCCGCTCGCGGGAGAGGGCGGAGAGGATCTGCTCGGAGTCGGCGGAGAGCTGGGCGAGCCGGTTGCGCTGCGCGGCGAGCATGCCGAGCAGGCGGTTGACATCGCGCAGGACCGGGTTGGCGCGCTCGACCACCTCCTCGATGTCCTCGCCGCGGCCGGCCAGGCCGGCGCCGAGTTCGTTGAGGATGAGCCGGAAGCGCTGCGCATAGGGCAGCCGGTTGATGTTGTTGATCAGGTCGGGGTCGACGGTGGAGCTGTTGTTCTCCAGCGGCAGCAGGTACTGGCCCGCCCCCGGCTGGCCGTCGGCGATTTCCCGCAGCGGCGGCGGCAGCTTGCGACCCCGGCGCGCGCGGGAGGGTCGGCCGGCAGTCGATGAACTTCTCGCCGATCAGCGACTGGGGGCGGATCATGCAGCTGGCGTCGCGGCGGAAGTCCTGGAAGCCCGGGTCTTCGATCCTCATTACCAATCACCGCCTTGCCGGGAACCGCCTGCGGACGGCCATCCTCGTAGCTGTCGATCTCACCGGGCATGGTTACGTCGACCTGCTCGATCTCGCCTACCGTGGCGCCGGCCACCCGCACTTCCTCGCCCTCGACCAAGAAGGAACTGTTGTCGAAGATGGCGCGCACGAGGTAGGCGTCGTCATCGTCCCGGCCCATAGCGAGCAGCACGATCGCCACCGCGACGAGCGCCACCGCGAGGGCTATCAGCAGCTTCCTCATGGGCCCGGTGGCACGTCGGCCGGATCGCATTCGGACGGGGTCACGCCGGCGCCCGCGAAGGGTGGCTCGGTGAAGGGGTTGGAGCCGTCGGGGGCGGGCTGGGTGCCGGCGCCGGGGCAGGGCCGCCGGACGCTAGTGGCGCCTTCGTAAGCGTCGTACTGCTGGCTCGGCGGGATTGGGTCGAGCTCGCCACTTTCGGCGTCGTAGCGGAACAGGTTGGTGGCGAGCCCGGCGCGCGCGTAGTGGCCGTTGCCATCGTAGTAGCCGGCGAGTTGGCCGAGCTTGCCGAAGCCGTTGAAGATGTCGGGCGTGTAGGCACGGATGAAGCGCAGGTTCGGCCCGAAGTCCTCGATCGCGTCCTCGGAGTGCGGGAACGCTTTCGAGGCTCGCTGCTGGACGACCGGCAGGCTGGCGAACAGTTCCCCGGTGTCGTTGGCGAATCCAGGCCGCCGCATCGTCAGGCGGAGGTTTCGGAAGACCGGCACGGCGCGGGAGAGGAAGGGGCGCAGTTCGCGCAGGAAGGGGGCGAGGTCCTTGGTTGCCGGCTTCGCCGTTTCGACCAGCGGATCGAGGTCATCGAGGGCGGCGCGGAGGTTGACGAAGGTCGTGTTGCTCTGCCGGAAGACGGGCGGCAGCAGGCGCAGCGTCTGGCTGAAGGCTTCGTTCTGGCTGGCGATCGCCCCGAAGGCGGTGTTGGCGTTGGAGAAGGCGCTGGAGAGGTTCTCGCCGCGGGCCGCGATTGCGGTGGTCAGCTTGCTGGAGCTGACGATGAAGCGCTCGAACAGCCGCTGGTCGGCGGTCAGCTCGCCGACGAAGGCGCTGGTCCGGTTCAGCGCCGGCCCGAAGTACTTGAAGGTCTCGTTGGCCTCCTCGCCGCGATCGGCGAACTGCTGCGCGTTGCCGCGGAAGAACTGGCCCAAGCCGCGGCGCACCGAGCGGGGGAAGGCGTTGAGGAACTGGTCCAGGTCGATCGGTGCGGCGGTCGAGTCAAGGCCGAGGACGGCACCGTCGTCGAGCACCGGGTTGCTGTTTGGCCCGGGACTAATCGAGACGTAGTGGTTGGCGACCCCCGCCAGCGAAGTGGCCCGCACCACTGCGGTCGATCCCTCGTGCAGCTCCTGGTCGACGCTGACCTCGACCTGGGCGAGGTTGTCCTCGGTCAGCTCGATGCTCTCCACCGAACCGACCGGCCGGCCGCCAATCAGCACCTGGTTGTCGGGGACGAGCTGGCTGGCGTTCTGGAAGACCAGGGCGTACTTATGGCCGCCGTTGCCCGAAAGGAGCACGAACAGGAGGGCGATTACGACGATCGCGAGGGCAGCCAGGGCCGCCGCGCGAGCAGGGGTTATCCCCCGGCCAGAAGTCGGGCTTTTCTCCTCGCCTAATCGTTTGGCAGCCACGGGTTGTCGCTTGCTGTTCCCTGCCTCCGACTCAGCGGAACAGCGACTACGAATCGTATCCGAGGCGTCAGCGGCCAGGCGTTTGGCCACGCCTGGCTTAACTCCAAATCAACCCGTCGCGAGGGTTCAGACGTTGAGGCGGGGAAGCATCCGGTCCAGCGAGCGGGGCAGCCACCAGACCCGCTCGCCGATCAGCAGCATCAGCGCCGGCAGCAGGACGATGCGGACGACGGTGGCGTCGAGCAGCACCGCGACGGTCAGCCCGACTCCGAGCTGGCTGACGGTCGCGATCGGAGCCCCGGCGAAGGCGATGAAGACTGCCATCATGATCGCCGCCGCGCCCGTGATCACCCGGGCGGTCTTCGCCAGCCCGTACTCGATCGCCTCGGCATGACCGTGCCCGCCGTCGTAGCGCTCCCGCATCCGCACCAGAAGGAAGACCGCGTAGTCGATCGAGAGGCCGAAGACGACGCCGAAGATCGCCGTCGCGCCGACCGCGTCGACGTACTCGCGGCCGCCCAGCGGCCAGCTCTCGGGAAGGTAGGAGAGCAAGGTGAGGACGCCGAAGGCGACGGCGACGGTCAGCAGGTTGAGCACGACCGCCAGCGCCGCGAGCGGCAGGGCGCGGAGGACGAGGACCAGCACCAGGAAGGTGGCAAGCGTGATCGCGGCGACGACGAAGGGGATCCGGGCGCGGGTGACGCTGCTGTAGTCGTTGAGCTGCGCGGCGCCGCCGGCCACGCCGGTGGAGAGGTTCGCCTCGTGGGCTAGGTCGTCCGCGGCATCCTTGAGGCGCTCGTTGAGCGCGATCGACCCCGGCGTGTTGAAGGTGTAGCGGGAGATGACGAGCATGGCGGCCGCCTGGCCGCCGCCATTCAGGTCTACTGCGGCCGCAGCGCGCTCGCGCAGCGGCGGGCGGGCGCCGTCGAGGGCGGAGAGGACGAAGAAGCCGGAGTCGAAGATCCCAGGCGTGGTGCGGCGCAAGCGGCGTGCCTGGCCGCGCAACCGGGCGTCGTTCGACAGCACCTGGACCGCGGCGCGCTGGATACCGGCCTGTAGCGGATAGGAGCGGCTGAAGCCGACGGCGAGGTTTTCCTCCAGCGCCGAGGCGCCGCCGCCGAGTCGCGAGATCCCGGCGGCAAGAGCGCTCGCCCCGGCGCCGAGTTGGCCCAACCCGTCGTCGAGGCTGGAGGCGGCGCGGGAGAGGCGGGCCGAGCCGCGAGCCAGTTTGCCGCCGGCAGTCTCCAGCCGGTCGAGGCCTTCCGTGAGCCGGTCGGCTCCCGATGCCAGCCGCTTCACGATGATCATCCCCGAGACCAGCCAGGCGGTGACCTGCTCGGCTTCCTCGGCGTCTTCGAGCAGTCGCGTTTGAAGCGCGGTGAGCTCCGCCGGCAGACCGGCGTAATCCTCGGCGTAGGGCTGGCCGGTCACCGGATCGCCGCCGCTGACCGCGGCCAGTGCCCGGCGGACTGCCTCGAAGGCCTCGTCGTAGGTGGGATCGGTTTTGCCGACCGTCATCGCCTCGAGCTGTTGGAACGCCGTCCGCAACTGTTCGTCGGCGACCTGCGCCGGCGCCACCAGCTGCGGGAGCTTCACGTGGGCGTCCTGATTGAGCGACTTCTGCAGCCGCCGTGAGCGGGAGAGCGCGTTGCGGCGCAGGTTGGGCGCCAGGCTCTGGAGACCGAACTTCAGTTGCAGGGAGGCGAGCGCAGCGCGGTGCTGAGCGCCGGCGAGTCGGCGCGTCCCGGTTGCGAAGGTGCCGAGCGCGGCGACGGCGCGCTCGCTTCCCAAGGTGGCGCTGGCGAGGCCGGCGGCGACCCTGGCGGCGCCCTCCGCTGCCGTGTCCGCGCCCTGGGCGATCAGACCGGCGCCGGCGGTGGCCTGCGATATCCCTTCGCGCAACTGGCTGACGCCGAGTGCGGCGCGTCCCAGGTTGCGCCCCAACCGCCGCAGTTGCACCAATGGGGCCGCCCGCCCGCCCGCTGCAAGCAGCCGCGAGCCGTTTTCCCGCAGCGGCGTGACGGCGCGGGAGACCTGAGCCGGTCCGATCACGGTCTGCACGCCCGGCAGCTCTGCGACCTCCCGCTGCCAGCGGCTGAGCGCCGCCAGGCGGGCGGGGTCGGTGATCGACCCGTCGTCGGCCGCGGCGACGATCACGAAGGGGGCATCGTAGCCCGGCCCGATCGCCCCGGTAATCGTTTCGAAGTCCTGACGCGACTGATCGTCGTGGGGGAGCTGAGTTTGGCTGGGCGGCCCCGTCTTCAGCGCCAGCGCCGGCGCCGAAAGCGCAAGGACGATCGCCCCGATCAGCGCGGCCACCGGCACCGGCCGGCGCAGCGCAGCGCCGACGACCGCCATCAGGCGGGAGTCGCCGTCGGAAGGTGCCGAACCGATCCGCCAGCGGTCGATGTTCGGCCCGAGCAGGACGAGGACGGCGGGGCCCGCCACGATCGCGACGAGGACGCTGAGCCCGACGACCAGGGCCAGGGTCGCGGCCAGCGAGCCGAGCAGGGAGCCGGGGACGATGAAGAACGCCACCAGCATCGACAGCATCAGGGTGCTGCCGGCGAAGACAGTCGTGCGCCCGGCGGTTCGCCGCGTCGCGCCGGCCGCCTCGAGCGGGCTTCTGCCGGCCGCCAGCTCCTCGCGAAAGCGGGAAACGATCAGCAGCGCGTAGTCGATCCCCAGGGCCAGGCCCATCATCGTGCAGACGGTGAGGGCGAAGGCGTCGATGCTGAACCAGTCAGTGAGGATCGAGAGCAGCCCGCGCGAGGCGACCACGGTCACCGCGCCGAAGACAAGCGGCACGGCCGCGGCAATCGGCGAGCGGAAAACGAGGAGGAGGAGGACCAGGAGGATCGGCAGGGCGATCAGCTCGCCACGCGTGGTGGCCGCAATCGACTCGTCCTGGATCGACCGCGAGAGGGTCGCGAACCCGGTCTGGATCGCGTCGACTGGCGGCTGGACCTCTTCCTCGAGCGTCCGGTTCAGCTCCGGGACGGCGTCGTTGACCGCCTCGTCGATCCCAACGTGGAAGTCGACGAGGATCAGCGCGCGGCGGGGACTGGGCCGGAGGCGCTCGACCGAGCCGCGGTCCCAGGGCGAGAGCGTGGTCACCGCCGGGTCGCGACGCAGGACGCGGATCAGCGCCGGGCCCTGGCGGTCGACCGCGGCCTCGGGGCCGCGCAAGAGGACCACGAACGGCGCGGTTTCGCCGAAATGCTCGCGCAGCATCGCGTTGGCCTGCTCGGAGGAAGTGCCGGGAATGCTCAGGGTGCTGGGGCTGAGCTTTCCCTCCAGCCCAATGCCAATGATGCCGAGCACAGCGAGGAGGACGGCCGCGGTCGCCAGCACCCGGCGCGGATGGCGCAGCATCAACGGTGCGTTGGCCGCACCTTCCTCGGGCGCCGCGCGGCGCCTTCCCCTGCTCCTCCTCAAAGACACGCGTGGTAGTTTGGCGGTCGAGCCAACGGAGGGGTTTTAGGGATGAGGAAGATCTTGTTAAGGGTGTCTATTGCGGCCGCGGCGGTTGCCTTGGTGTCGGTCGGCGCCGCGCAGGCGATTGTCCTGCGGGCCGGCAAGATCATCATCACCGCCGACGGCGGCTTCACGCCGACGACGCTGCCGAAGCGTGAGAACGCGCCGATCAAACTGCACGGTTTCGCCAAGTTCGAGACGACCGACGGCAGCCGCCCCTCGCCGCTGAAGAAACTGGTGCTCGAATTCGACAAGCACGGCGCGGTCGAGACCCGCGGCCTGCCTAAATGCACGGTGCAGAAACTGGTCGCGACGACGACGTCGCGGGCGCGGAAACAGTGCCCGGACTCGATCGTCGGCACCGGCTTCGGCACGGCGGTCGTCGAGCTGCCCGAACAGCGGCCGATCGAGGCCTCCTCGGCGCTGACCCTCTTCAACGGGCCCGAGAAGCACGGCAATCCGACGGTGATCGGACACGCCCATCTGGACTATCCCGCGCCGACCACCTACACGGTCCCGATCGAGATCGAAAAAATCCACAAAGGACGCTACGGCTTCCGGACCGTCGCCAACTTCCCGAAGATCGCCAACGACTACGGCTCCCCGACCTACGGCCGCCTGCGGATTGGTCGCGAATGGACTTACAAAGGCAAGCGGCTGAGCTTCGCCAACGCCCACTGTGCGGACGGGCGTCTTCAGGCGAAGGGCTCGGTCACCTTCAAAGACGGCAGCTTCGCTCAGGGCACGTTCTTCAGGCCCTGCAAGGCTCGCAAGTAAGCCGCCCGGCGCTACCTCGCAGGGGCGCGGGTGTTGATGAAGAGATGAGACGGGCACGGCTGCTGACGATCGGAGCGCTGGTTGCGGCGTGCGCGGTTGCGGCGCTGGTCGGTATTGCAGGAGCGGCAACGGTCCGAGTGGGAACCCTCGTCTTACGCGCCGACGGCGGCTTCACCCCGCAGCTGCTGCCGAAGCGCACCTACGCTCCGATCAAATTCCAGGGGCATGCCGAGATCCGCACGACGAACGGGACGCCGCCGCCTCCCCTGACGCGAGTCAGGCTGGACTTCGACCGTGACGGGCGACTGACCACTGCCGGGCTCGCCACCTGCTCGCCGAGCGCGATCGAATCATCGACGCCCAAGCAGGCGCGCCAGGCCTGTGCGGCGGCGCTCGTCGGCAGCGGACAAGTTGGCGCTGCGATCACCATTCCCGGCCAGAGTCGTGTCAACGTCACCTCGCCGCTGAGCCTTTTCAACGGCCCCCGCCAGGGCGGTAACGCGACGGTCCTTGCACACGCGCAAACGACCTTTCCGTCGCTGCAAACCTACGTCATGGTCGTCCCGGTCGAGCGGCTTCGCAGCCGCCACTACGGTTATCGGACGACCCTCGACCTGCCGGAGATCGCCGGCGGCTACGGCGCCCTCACCCACATCGACGCGAAAGTCGGTCGCAGCTACCGCGCCGGAGGCACCAAGCGCAGCTACATCTCCGCCCGCTGCTCGGACGGCATCCTGGAAACCCTAGGCTTCGTCTCCTTCGCCGACGGCACCGTGGTCAGCGGCACGATCTTCAAGCCCTGCCGCGCTCTTCCCTAAGCCCGGCGGCTCGGCGGCCGGGTGAGAGCCCCGGCTTCCTATACTTGCCGACCCTGGGCCGTTAGCTCAACCGGTAGAGCAGGAGACTCTTAATCTCAAGGTTGAAGGTTCGAGTCCTTCACGGCCCATACGGATTTGGCTCTGGCAAGACGGATACGGCTCTGGCAGGCTCTCCTGGATTGGCTCGGGTCAACGCCCAGGCGTCCTAGCGTTGACCTGAGCGCATCTGAAATGGGTCTGTTAAGGCCGGCTTGGGACAACCTCGGCTAGGGCGTGGTCTCGTCGTCTTCGCGCTCTGAAAGCTCTCGGTTGTATGCAAGAAGCATTCCAACGGACTGAGGAACGGACGTTCCGTGGATCAGCGCCGAGGCGATGTCTCCGTTGTTGGCTTTGATCCCAAACTCCGCCTTGAGAGCGGCTTTGAGCCTGTTGAGGTCAGCCTGAGCGAGTGCGCTAATTCGAGTATTGGACTGTGCCATCCGAAGGGCTCCGTAAATTGTTCTCGTATACGATTCGTATACAAATGGGAAGCTCAGAGACTTTACTAGCCTTTGGAGTAGCGGAAGATCATGACCGAGAGCCAGCCTTTTGATCGCAAGAAGTTCGAGGAGCTGATCGTCTACATCGCTAGGCGTCTCGGTCCGGAGGCTGCTCTCGGGCGAGTCAAGCTCGCCAAGCTTCTGATGGCTAGCGATTTCGGCGCCTACGAGCGCTTCGGTCGGTCGATAACCGGCGCCACCTATGAGAAGTGGGAGCACGGCCACTTGCCGCGCGAGTTGCTGCTGGGGCAGCGCGATTTGGAGGCCAAGGACGCCATTCGAGTGGAAGTCGAGGACTACTACGGGAAGCAGCTCAAACACATCACGGCTCAGCGCGACCCTGATATGCGCGACTTCAGTGAGGACGAGCTGGCGGTTATTGAGAAGGCGCTGCACCACTTCGGATACGAGAGCGCTTCGCATCTAAGCGAGCTGTCCCATCTTGAGCTGGGATGGCGGCTTGCGAAATGGAAGGAAGCTATTCCCTACCGCACGGTGTTTCTCGGCGCTGGGGGCGTTGCAGAGAGCGATATACGTCGGGGCGAGGAACTAGCTTCCTCGCATGGCTGGAACTAAGCCACTCGTCTGCAGCGGCTTTATAGAGGCAGACTCGTTCACCTGGTCCAAAGGTGAACTCATGAGAGAAACCGGGATGACCGGCCCTGAGGTCGATGATCGGCTCGAAGCGCTCGTTTGGGCTCTTCTGCGAGGCGACGACGACGATGGAGAGACCGCCGTTAAAAGGGTGCCGAACCGCAACTTGTGGGTTGCGGTGATCCCCCGCGGCATACCGCCGCTTCGCGTCTATCTTCGTCCTCGCGCTGACGTTGCCGGCGAGTGTGAATGGATGTGGATCGAGTGGCGATCTTGAGGACGGAACGGTCGCCCGCCCCGATCAACTATGCAGAGGGGCTCCGAATGAGCAGCGCTTGCCTCCGCGACGGCCCTGCTGTGATCGCTTCCGCACGTGGTGCTGAGGCGGCGTTGACCTGAGCACTCGAAGTCGCCTCAGCCAAATCACAAGTCATCCCGCCGCCCATCCACACCCTCCTGAGGGTCCCGGACGACACCGCCACCAACGCCCCTGCACTCGCCCTACGGGCTCGCTCCGGGGGAATTGGGCCTATCCGTCTCCAGGGCTCGGACAGACTAAGCGAACTTACACAGCCAAATCTCCGAGCAGCCGCAAAGGGCCGGAACCCCTCGCGCGATCTCAAGGTTGAAGGTTCGAGTCCTTCACGGCCCATCGACGCTGACGCGTGCGAGTACCGGCGACCTGGACGATGCGGGCCTCGCGCACGGTTATTCGCCGGCCGGGGGAGCGGCGCCGCCGAAGCCGCCGAGCGGGTTTTGGAGCTGTTCCCCTCCCGCTTTCTGTTCCGCTTTGCTTATCCGTTCGATCTGGGCCACGTACTGGGTGCCGCGTTTGCGGTATTCGTCCAGCTGTTTTTTGGCGTTTTCGGCTTCGGGTTTGGAGGCAGCGCGTGCCACCGCTTGCTTCGCGGCCTTGTCTCCCGCCGCGACGTTGCCGTTGAAGTACTCGTAGATCGCCAGCGAGCTCAGCGAGCCGATGTTCGGCCGGGCGGTGGCGGCGATCCGCTGCGCCCTCACCGCCGTTTCGAGGTTTTCTTCGATCTCGGCGAGCGTGGATGAGCCTTTTTCCGCCAGGGTGAAATAGGTCTGCGCGACGAGTTGAGCAACGCCGGGGTTGGGATCCTTGCCGGCCTGCTGCAAATAGCGGCTCCAGGATTCCTGCGCTGCATCGAAATCTTTGATCGCCTCCGGCGGCGGAATCCCCGGGGCGCCGGTCTGCGGGTCGATTTCGGTCTGCGCATTGCCCGCCTGGATGCGAGCCCGGGTCAGAGAGAGCAGCGCGCCCTCGTCGGTCGGGTTTTTCGCCAGCCGGCCTTCGATCCGCTCGGACTGCTCGTGGAAGACCTCGGTTGCGTCGCTCGTACCGCCGCCTTCGAACAGTTCGCCGAGGCTGAACGGTCCGACGGTGAGGAAGAGGCTGCCGCCCATCAGCAGCGCCAGGACCGCGTAGACGACGCGGATGACGTTCTTGCGCCGTCCCCGCGTGTCGAAGAGCATCCGTCGCTCGCCGCTGTCCGCCATCAGTCCGTCACCGCTCCCGCGTTGGCTTTGCCCAGACCTCCCGCGACCCTCGATCTGCCGAAGAACCGCGCAAGCAAGATACTCAACTCGTACAGAATGAGCAGGGGAACCATCTCGATCAGCATTGAGATCGGATCGACGCCGGGCAGTGCTGCGGCGAGCAGCGCGATCCCGAGGTAGGCGTAGCGCCGGTTGGCGCGCAGCTGGTCGGTGCTGACGATGCCGAGCCGGGTGAGGGCGACGATCGCCAGCGGCAGCTGGAAGATCAGCCCGCCGGCCAGCATCGTGGTCGAGAAGAAGCTGTAGTAGTCGCGGGCGCGCACCTGGACGTTGAACTCGGTCTCGTTGAAGCCGAGCAGGAACTCGGTCGCCGGCGGCATCACGACGAAGTAGGCGAAGGCGACGCCGCCCGCGAAGAGCAGCGGCGCCAGTATGAGGATCGGGATCACGACCCGGCGCTCGGTCTGGCTGAAGGCGGGCAGAACGAAGGCGTATAGCTGGTAGAGCAGGACTGGCATCGAGAGGATCAGCGCCCCGTACATGGCAACCATCAGCGTCGTCGTGAAGGGCTCGGTGACGCCGAAGGTGAGCAGCCTGTCCTGGTCGTTCGGCAGGGGATCGGAGGCGATCTCCAGCAGCAGGTGGCTCTGCCAGAAGCAGAGCGCCAGGGCGACGCCGATGACGACGACGCAGACGACGATCCGGTTACGCAGCTCGTCGAGGTGCTCTACGAGGGTGAGGCGGTCCTCATGGGAGACCGGCCTGACGCGGGACATCGGTCGGCCTCAGGGCCGCTTGTGCCCGACCGGCTCGCCCCTACTCGGCTCGATCTCCGGCGGCGAGGAGGAGCGGTCGTCCTCATCCTCGTCGTTGTCCCCGCCCAGCGAGCCGCGGAACTCGCGGATGCCCTTGCCCAGCGAGCGACCGAGCTCCGGCAGGCGCTTCGGGCCGAAGACGATCAGGGCGATGATCAGGACGACGACTATCTCAAGGGGACCGATGTTTCCGAGCACGGTCCCATGGTAGCGGGCACCCGAGGTGGCGGGACCGAGTCGTGCAGGCGCCGCGGCACTCCCGAATTGCGGATCGGGTCGCTACCCGGAATTCTAATTTTCTCGCTGCCCTGCGGATAACTGCGGATTAAACGACGGCGTCGCGTGTTCGATAGATGACCATGAGCAACGCCAGCCGTACCGACGCGACGAAACCCGCCGGGCTCCATGTCTGCCCCGAATGCAGCTCGAAGCTGGTCCAACCGACCTGCTGGGAGCAGGCGGCGCCGCGCGGTCACTGGCGACTGTGGCGACGTTGCCCCGAGTGCGAGTGGCTCGGCGACAGCGTCCACGGCGAGCGTGAGATCGACGCCTACGACGAAGCACTCGACGACGGCACCGAGGCGCTGGCCGGCCAGCTCGAGGAGCTGGAGCACGAAAGCATGCAGCGGGTCGCCGACACCTTCGCGATGGCGCTAGAGGCCGACCTGATCACCGCCGAAGACTTCCGCTAGACGGTCCAGGGTCAAACCCCTGCCCGCCCCGGATGGGTGTTAGCGGGGTGGCGAGGGTACCTGCCGCAGCCACGCCACCCCGTCAAGCCAGCCGAGCTCTGGATTCGCGCCTGAAGCGCCTTACTCCCAGCTCAGGGTTTCGCGAGCTTTGAGAGGCCTGACCCGCTGCGCACCTCGACTTCGTGCTGACGGTCGCGTGTCGGGGGATCGTCTGGTCGCGCGGCTCAGCCGTAGCGCTGGACGACGCCGTCGGCGACAAGGTCGAGTAGCTTCAGCCGTTCGGCGTCGAGTTCGGTGGAGGCGAGCCGCAGCTTCGCCGCTCCGACCATCTCCATGGCTCGCGTGCGGACCCGCTGCAGCGCACCGGTTGCTGCGATGCGGTCGCAAAGCGCCTCGGCCCCGTCCTCGTCGAGAGAGCGCAGGTCCGTCGCACCGATCTGCTGATCCTCGGCAGCGGCGAGGATCAGGGGCAGCGTCACGGTCCCATCGAGCAGGTCGGTGCCGCGCGCCTTGCCGGTTCGCTCGGGCGGGCCCGAGACGTCGAGGACGTCGTCGAGCAGCTGGAAGGCGAGGCCGATCTCGGCGCCGAACCGGCCGAGCTCCCCTTCGTCGCGGCCGAGCAGGCAGGCGCACTCGAACAGCTTCCCGGTCTTCAGTTGGCAGCGCTCCAGGTAGCGCGCCTCGGGGATCTTCGTGTCGTAGGCGTCGCGGCGTTGAGCCAGCTCTCCCTGCGCCAGCGCCACGGAGGCGCCCGAGAGCAGCTCGATCGCCCGCAGATCGCCGTGCTCGGCAAGCAAGGCGAACGCCCTCGAGAAGAGCAGGTCGCCGGTGGCCGTCGCCCGGTCACGGCCGGAGCTGGCGGCGACGGTAGGACGGCCGCGGCGAAGCGGGGCGTCGTCGAGGACGTCGTCGTGGACGAGCGTCGCCATGTGGATCAGCTCGATCGCCGCGCCCGCTCGCGCCGCCGCCTCCCCCCCGACTCGCCGCCGCAAATCAGGACCAGCAACGGTCGCAGCCGCTTGCCGCCGGCCTCCAAGGTCATTCCCGCGTCCCCACCAAGGAGTTCCCCGTGGCCGCCAGCCTGCTCGCGCAGGATCTCCTCGACCCGGCCGAGCCCGCCGGCAGCCAGCGGCTCGAGGCGTCGAGGACGGCCGTGACGGGGGGCGGGACTGCCGAGTCGCGGGTCACACGCGGATGCCGCTGTGGATCGCGATGATCCCCCCGGCGAGGACGGTCCAGCAGATCTGCTCGAGCCCGGCCGCGTCCATCTTCTCCGCCAAGCCGCGCGGATCGGGGAAGCTGCGCACCGACTCGGGCAGGTAGCTGTAGGCCTCCGGGTCCGAGGTGAGCCGGCCGAGGATGGGAACGATCCGATCGAACCAGAGCGAGTAGAAAGTCGAGAGGGGCGGCCGGACCGGCTGGGTTATCTCGAGGATCACCAGCCTGCCACCCGGGCGCAGGACGCGGGACATCTCGCTCATCCCCCGGTCCAGATTCGAGAGGTTACGGACGCCGAAGCCGACGGTGGCCGCGTCGAAGCGCTCGGCATCGTAGGGAAGGCTGAGCGCGTCGGCCCACTCGAAGCGGACTCCTGGCTCACCCCGCTCCACTGCCTTCTCGCGCGCCAGGTCGAGCATCGGCTCGGAGAAGTCGCAGCCAACCACGCGGCCATCCGGCGAGACCCGGCTTGCCAGCTCCAGCGCCAAGTCTCCGGTCCCGCAGCAGACGTCGAGCGCCGTGTCGCCTGGGCGCAGCTTGGCCCGATCGGCGGCGCGCTGCCGCCAGCTGTGATGCAGGCCAGCCGTCATCAACGAGTTGAGCAGGTCGTAGTGACCGGCGATCCGGTCGAACATGCGATTGACCTGGCCGGCGAACTGGGCGGAGTCCCGCGAGGGCCTCGTGGTCTCCGTCATGGGTACCTCAGTCGAGCGAGGCGAGGAAGTCCGCCAGCTCGTCGAGCTTTTTCGGCGGCAGGTCGCGGAAGGACGGCATGATGCCGGGGCCGATTTCGACCGAGCGCAGGATCGCGGCGCGGGGAACGGTGCTGGCGATGTGGGTCAGGTCCGGTCCCGGTCCGTCGTTGCCGTTCTCGCCCAATTTGTGGCAGGCCAAGCAGCCGGCTCCGGCGACCACCTCTTTGCCCGCCTCGTATTGCGGAGCGACCGCCATCTCGATCTCGGTCGGCGAGCCGCCGGTGGCGCCGAGGAAGGTGAGGTAGGCCATCGCGATGATCGTCAGGACGCCGGCGGTGGTGGCGATCGGCCGGCGACCGGGGTGACGCTCGGGGCCGCGGTCGTAGAAGGGCAGCAGCAGGAGCAGCACCATGCAGATCGTCGGGATGCCGATCGTCGCGATCGGGACCAGCTCGGGCGGTTTGATCACCCGCAGGAGCTCGAAGAGGAAGAAGAAGTACCACTCGGGCCGCGGCACGTAGCTGGTCGAGGTCGGGTCGGCCTTCGGCCCCTGCTCGGCGCCGAGCACGATCGACATCGCGATGATGACGGCGACGACGATCACCGCCATCGCCGAGTCCTTCAGCACCGCGTAGGGGAAGAAGGGCTTGCCCTTCTTCTTCAGCAGCTCGTATTCCTCCAGGTATGCCTGCTTGTCGGTCGGCTTCATCGGCTCGGCGTTCTCCCGTTGCCGTCGGTGCCGGCCTCGAGCCGGGAGACCGGCGCGGCGTTTTTAGGCCGCTCGGCCCGCACCCAGGGCGGCGCCGTGGTGCCGAGCTTGACGACGAGGTAGAGGTGGGCGCCGATCAGGGCGATCAGGGCGCCGGGGATGAGCAGCATGTGGATCGAGTAGAAGCGGGCCAGCGTCGTCGCCCCCAGCTCGGGGCCGGCGCGCAGGAAGTCACTCAGGTAGGGGCCGACGATCGGGCCGGTGCCGTTGATGTTGATGCCGACCACCGAGGCCCAGAAGGAGCGCTGGTCGAAGGGCAGCAGGTAGCCGGTGAACGCCATCGTCATCGTCAGGATCAGGAGCACGACCCCGATCACCCAGTTGAGCTCGCGTGGGTACTTGTAGGCGCCGAAGAAGAAGGTGCGGCCCATGTGGAGGAAGATCAGGATCACCATCACGCTGGAGCCCCACTTGTGCATCCCGTGCACGAACTGGCCGAGGAAGACGTCGTTGTTGATGTGGCTGATCGAGGCGTAGGCCTCGGTCGGCGACGGCACGTAGAACATCGCCAGGAAGACGCCGGTGACGGCCTGGACGATGAAGGCAAAGAGCGTCGCCGAGCCGAGCGTGTAGAACCAGTTGGTCCCCTTCGGCACCTTGCGGTAGAGCATCCCGGTAAGGAAGCCGGAGGCCGCCGTCCGCTGGTCAACCCAGGCGAGGACGTCAGCCGGCGCCTCTTTGGCGCGCTCGGCGATCTTCTGGGCCTCCGACGGGCGCTCCGCCGGCGCGGTCTTGAGGTCAGCGGGAGCAGAGCCCTTAGCGCCGTTGCCGCTGCCCGGCTTGGCCGGTTTACGGAGCGGGGCGGGGATCAGGGAGTCGAGTTTCATGGCGGCGGGAAGGTAGACGGGCGCGGCGGGTAGAGGTACTCCCAGACACCGCCGGTGAACTCGCCGGGGTCACGGGCGCGGACCGCCTCCAGCTGCGAGGTGACGCTGTAGCGGGGGCCGACCTCGACCTGGCCGGCGCGGATTCGGGTCTGGAAGCGGTCCAGCGGGCGGACCGGCGGGCCGCCGAGCACCTTGCCGACGAAGTCGTAGACGCCGCCGTGGCAGGGGCAGATGAAGTTGCCGGCAGCCTCAACGAACCGCACCGGGCAGCCGAGGTGGGCGCAGCGGTTGGAGATCGCGACGATTTCGTTCGGATCCTCGCCCAGCTCCTTCGATCCTTTGCGCACGTAGGCGGTGGTCTTGCCGGCGTCGGCGATCCCCTCGGTCTCGGTGAAGACCACCTGGCGGTAGGTGTCGGCGACGAAGTCGTCGAGCGGGCCGACCGGCTCCCAGCGCTCCTTGCCGCGGTGAAAGATCGGCGCTACGGCGAAGCCGACGGCGGGCAGGACGATCGCGGCTCCGGCGATCCCACCGAGGCCCTGGGCGGCGACCGTGAAGACGCGCCGGCGCGTCATCGACTCACCCTCGAAATAGCCGGGGGGGTCGGGCTTGGCCCGCTCGGGAGCCGCCTCGGCCCCGTTTCGCTTGTCCGCTTCGTCAGCCACAGTCCGCCAAGTGCAAGGGCAGGGGAGTTTATTGCCTCGGCGGCGCCGGCAGCTCGTGGCGGCTTTATGTAGGCGACGTTAACGCGCGGGGAGGTGTCGACCGCCTGGTATACACAGACCCCCGTGTCTTCAGGGGTCTCGAGGGGTGGCGGCGACGAGGGGGGCCGAACGCCGCTCTCGCTGCGGCATCCCCGCGCGATGCTCGTCCTCGCCTTTGTCGCCTTCGTCGTCCTCGCCGTGCTCGCCCGCGGCGTCGAGGACAAGCTTCGGCCCAGCTCGCTCAGCATTCCGGGCACCGAGTCCTCGCGCGGCAACGACCTGCTCAACGATCACTTCGGTGACACCGCGCCCTTCGCGATCCTCTTGCAGGGGCCGGCGGCGCAGCTCGACGTCCAGGGCCCGCGGTTGATCCGCGCCCTGCGCACGGACCCGGCGGTCTCGACCCTCTCGCCCTGGGACCGGGGCAGCGTCGAGCGCCTCCGCCCCGGTCCGCGCAAGGCGTTGATCTTCGCCGACTTCCACGTCGACGCCGAGGTGGCGGTGCGCGACACCGTCCCCGATCTCGAACGGACGCTCGAGGAGCGGATTTCGCCCCCGGTGAGGGCGACGCAGACCGGCTTCGCCAGCCTCTCGCGGGCGGTCCAGGAGGAGTCGATCGACTCGACCGAGCGGGCCGAGCTGATCGCCCTCCCCTTCCTGCTGGTCGTGCTGCTGCTGGTCTTCCGCTCGCCGGTCGCCGCCGCGATTCCGCTCGCCTTCGGCGCGATCACCGTCAACGCCTCGCGCGGCATCATCTCGATCGCCGCCGACTGGATCTCAATCGACGCCTTCTCCCTGACGGTCTGCGCGATGATGGGCCTGGCGCTGGGGGTCGACTACGCGCTGCTGATGGTCTCCCGCTTCCGCGAGGAGCTGCTGGCCGGGGCGGACCCGCTCGAGGCGGCGCGGATGACCCGCCGCACCGCCGGCCGGACGACGGCGTTCGCCGGATCGACCCTCTTCCTGGCGATGCTGGTGACGCTGCTCGTGATGCCGGGGAAGCTCCTCCTCTCGCTGGCCGGGACGGCGATCGTCGTGACCGGGATCAGCGTTCTCGTCGCGGCCCTGGTCGGCCCGGCACTGCTCGTCCTGATCGGTCACAACGTCAACCGCTGGCGGCTTGGCGGCGACGGGGGCGGCACTCGGGTGATGGCGCTGGTCGGCGCCGCGCTCAGCAAGCCGCGGCTGGCCGTGGCCCTGATCGGGGCGCTCGTGCTGCTGCTGGCGGCGCCCGTCCTCGCCCTCGAGACCGGGCCGCCGAGCGCCGAGCAGCTGCCCCCTTCCAACTCCGCTCGCGAGGACGCCGAGCGGATCGCCCGGGTCGCGGGACCCGGCTGGGACGCGCCCTTCGTCGTGGTCGCCGTCGCCAAGCGGGGGCAGATCACCGAGGAGCGACGACTAGCGGCGCTGACGCGCTCGCAGCGGCAGATCGCCGACGACCCCGGGGTGCAGGCGGTGATCGGCCCGGGTCAGGTCAAGCGGCGGGTCGCGCCGCTGCAAGAAGGTGGCAGGGACCTGCTCGCCGGTCGCGGCGAGGCCAATCCGGAGCGCTTCGAGCGGCTCGGCACGCGACTCGGCGGGGCAGCCGGCGGCGTCAGGCAACTTCGCTCGGGGATCGAGAAGGCCAGCCACGGCGCCGGCCTGCTTGCCACCGGGTCGGGACGGGCAGGGTCGGGCGCCGAACAGATCGAGGGAGGTCTGGCGCGTGCCGTAGAGGGAGCGCGGGGGGCAACTGGAGCCCTGGACCGACTCGCCGAGGGTTCGGGAAAACTGGCCGAAGGCCAGCGCCAGGCGCAGCTCGGGGCGCTGTCGCTCGAAGGAAACGCGAATGAACTGTTGAGCCGCGTGCGCGACCGCGCCCTGGAGCAGGCGCGGAGCCTGCGGGCCGATCTGAAGCAGCGCGCGGCGGGCGACCCGAGCCTGGCCGAGGAGGCGCGCGAATCCGAACGGCTGGTCGAAAGCCTTGCGATCGCCCGCAATGACGCGCAGCGGGTCCGCAACCTCTCCGAGCAACTCCGCAAAGGGCAGACGAGGCTGGCTGACGGTGGGGCAAGACTGCACAAGGGGGCCGAGCGTCTGGCCGACGCGGCCGGTGGTCTGCCGGGCGGGCTCGAACGGCTGCGAAGAGGGACGGCGGAGCTGGTCGCGGGGTTGGCACAGCTGCGGGGCGGCGCCGACACGCTCGAACAGCGACTGGCCGAAGGCTTCCAGCGCTCGCAGCCGCTGCAGACGGGGCTGCGCAGGGCGAGTGTCCGGGTCTCGGTCAGCGCCGACCGCTTCGATCGGCGGGTCGATCGGCTGCGCCGCTCCTCGCCCGGGATCTTCGACTCCGGCTACTTCGTGCTCTCGGCACTGGACGGAGCACCCGACGAGGAGCGCGAACGGGCGAGCGAGATCGTCAACCTTGAAAGCGGCGGCCAGGCCGCCCAGATGGTCGTCATCCCTCGCTACACCTTCAACACGCCGGGCTCGATCGCGCTCAACGAGCGCCTCAAGGACGACGCCGGCGAGCTCGCGGCCGCCGCCGACGCGACCACCGGAGTGACGGGCGGGGCGGCCAAGCTGATCGATTACACCGACACGATCACCGGGCGGATCCCGATCGTGATCGCTGTGATCTCGATCGCTACCTTCCTGATCCTCGTTCTGATTCTGCGGGCGATCCCGCTGGCGGCGATCGCGGTAGCGCTGAACCTGGTCACTGTCGCCGTCGCCTTCGGCATCCTCACCCTGCTCTTCGAGGTGCCCGAGGGCTGGCCGCTCGGCGGCCGCACCTACGTCAACGCGATCGGGGCAGCGGGGATATTCGGCATCGTCTTCGGCCTCTCGATCGACTACGCGGTCTTCCTCTTGATGCGGATGCGTGAGCATTACGAGAACGGCGCGCCCAACGAGGAGGCGATCGCCTTCGGCCTGGAGCGGACGGCGCGGGTGATCACCGGAGCGGCGGCGATCATGACCGCGGTCTTCGTCGCCTTCGCCGGGGCGCCGATCGCCACCGTCAGCCAGCTCGGGGTCGGGTTGACCGTCGCCGTGCTGCTTGACGCGACCGTGATCCGCATCGTCCTGCTGCCGGCGCTGATGCTGCTGCTCGGCGACCGGGTCTGGTGGCTGCCGCGATCGCTGGAGCGAACCTTGCCCAGGATCGATCTTCACGGCTCGCGGGCGGGTTAGTACATCGGAACTTCATATGAACCTGTGTATTTTCCAATCTGGGTTCACGCAGGGGAAAGCCGACAGGAGGATCGATCACGTGGGAAGTCCGGCAAGGAAGTCGTCGCCGCTCAAGCTGAGCCTGGCCTTGGCTCTGGCGCTGCTCGCCGCGGTCCCGGTTGCGGCGGCGATCGAAGGGGAGCCGACGCGCGACGAATACGTCGCGGCGGTCGAGCCGATCTGCAAGGCAAACACCGAGGCCAACTCGCGGATCCTCAAGGGCGTCAAAACCCAGGTCAAGCAGGGCGAGCTGATTCCGGCCGGCAGGCGCTTCATCCGGGCGGCGACGGCGCTGGGGAAATCCGTGCGGCAGATTGCCGCCCAGCCGAAGCCGAGCGCCGACGCCGCCAAGCTCGAAAAATGGATCGGCTACCTGAAGCAGGAGAAGGTCCTCTTGCAGAAAATCGGCAAGGCGCTGAAGGCCAAGAACCGCTTCCAGGCGCAGCAATACGCGGTGAAGCTGAACCGCAACAACAATCGCGCCAATAACACCGTGATCAGCTTCGGCTTCGACTACTGCCGGATCGACTCCTCGAAGTTCCTCTAGCTTGAAGCCGGCGGGGCTGATCGCCTTCCTCCTGGCGCTGGCACTCGTCGCGACCGCGACCGCGACGGCCGAGGTCGAGCAGGAAGGCAACCTAGTGGTCGCCTTCGACGGTGGCATCGCACCACATGCCCTGCCGCGGGTCGGCACGGCGCCGGTCGCCGTCAGCGTCGAGACCACGATCAAGACCTCCGATGGCAGCGAACCGCCGCCGCAACTGCGCGAGATCGCGATCGGCATCAACCGCGAGGGAAAGCTGTTCGACCGCGGCCTGCCGACCTGCAGGATCCGCAGCATTCAGCCGGCGACGATCGCGGCGGCGCGGCGGATCTGCGGCGGAGCGATCGTCGGCAACGGCCACGTACGTGTCCAGGTGCACCTGACCAACCAGCAGCCGTTCACCTTCCAGGGCCCGATGCTGGTCTTCAACGCCGAGCCCTCTGGCGGCAAGCGGCGGATCCTGGCCCAGGTCTACGGCACCCGCCCGCCGTCGGCCTTCGTCCTCACCTTCAAGGTCCTGCGCCGCGGCGGGACCTTCGGCACCTTGATCCGGACGACCCTGCCGGCGTCGGCCCGCAAATGGGCTTACGTCACCCACTTCGACATGCGACTGCGGCGCACCTACACGTACAAAGGCAAGCGTCATAGCTACGTCAGCGCCGGTTGCGCGGCGCCAAAAGGCTTCCCGGGTG
The DNA here is from genome assembly GCA_963844395.1 of uncultured Solirubrobacterales bacterium. GTDB lineage: Bacteria > Actinomycetota > Thermoleophilia > Solirubrobacterales > 70-9 > VRUE01. The sequence continues at coordinate 357,627 of CAWJNX010000002.1, forward strand.
CGATCTACGCCTTCGCCCGCGGCACGTTCAAATTCGCGGGAGGACGGCAGGTGACCTCGACGTTGACCCGCGACTGCAAGGTGCGCTGAGAGGCCCTCTCAGGAGGTTCCGGCAATGGCGCTGGCGGCTGAGCGCCAGAGGTCCGGCACCTCGTCCTCGCGTCCCTCGGCGTGACACTGGGCGCAGCGGCTGATCAGGTCCGCGAGTGCGTTCACCGCCTTGGTGTCGCCGAGCGCAGCTAGGCGCTCGATGCCGAGCGCGTAGAGGTAGTCACCGGCGAGCAGCGAGAGGTCGGCGTCTTGACCGGAGAGCAGCCGCGGCTCGCCGTAATGGAGCAGGTAGCCCTCGCGGACGGACTCGACCACCAGCGCGTACTCGGCCGGCGCTGCCGCGGTGCGCGGGCCGGCGGCGACCAGGGGGCCGAAGACGGGCTCCTCGGCGGGATCGACGACGTGGGGGGAGATCGGCGTGTTCTCCTCGCGCAATTGGGCGGCGAGGATGTGCAGGGTGTCCGGCGCGTCAGCCATGCCTGGCGCTTTTCACCCCACATAGGACGTAAAAGGCGCCAGGCGACCTCACGAGAGCGCCTCTCGCAGCGACTCCTCGGCCGCAGCCAGCGTCCGGTCGATCGTCTTCTCGTCGTGGGCGAGGGAGACGAACCAGGCCTCGAACTGCGCGGGGGGCGGATAGACACCGCGCTCCAGCATCGCCCGGCAGAAGCGGGCGTGGGCGTCGAGGTCGCAGGCAGAGGCGGCGGCGAAGTCGGCGACCGGCTCAGCGCTGAAGAAGAGGGTGAGCAACCCGGGAGCCGAGGCTACCTGCAGCGGTCTGCCGGCAGCCAGCTCGGTGAGGCCGGCGGCGAGCCGCTCGGTCAGCGCGCCGAGGCGCTGGTAGGAGGCGTCGTCGAGCTCGTGCAGCGTCGCCAGCCCCGCCGCCACCGCGAGCGGGTTGCCGGAGAGCGTGCCGGCCTGGTAGACGTCGCCGGCCGGTGCGACCCATTCCATCGTCGCCCGCGGCCCGCCGAAGGCGGCGGCCGGCAGGCCGCCGCCGAGGACCTTGCCGAGGACCGTGAGGTCGGGCTCGACGCCGTAGAGCCGCTGGGCGCCGCCGCGGTCGACCCGGAAGCCGGTGATCACCTCGTCGAAGATCAGCAACGCACCCGCGGCGCGGGTGGCGGTGCGGAGGAACTCGAGGAAGCCGTCCTCGGGCGGAACCACGCCCATGTTGGCGGCGATCGGCTCGGCGATCAGGGCCGCGACGGGGTGGGCTTCGAGAGCGCTGGAGACCGCTTCGCGGTCGTTCCAGGGGACGACGACCGCGCCGGCCGCCTGCGCGGCGGTGACGCCGGGGCTGGCTGGAACGGCGAGCGTCGCCAGTCCCGAGCCGGCGTCCGCGAGCAGGCCGTCGGAGTGCCCGTGGTAGGCGCCGGCGAACTTGACGACCGTCTCGCGCCCGGTGACGGCGCGGGCGAGACGGATCGCGCCCATCGCCGCCTCAGTGCCAGAGCTGGTCATGCGCAGCATCTCAACCGACGGAATTCGCGCCGCCACCTCCTCGCCCAGCTCGACCTCGGCCGCGGTGGCGGCGCCGTAGCTGGTCCCCCGCCCAGCGGCTTCGGCGACGGCCGAGACGACCGCCGGGTGGGCATGGCCGAGAATCAGCGGCCCCCACGAGCCGACCCAGTCGAGATAGCGGTTGCCGTCAACGTCAACCAGCTCGCAGCCCTCGCCGCGCTCAACGAAGATCGGCTCCCGCCCGATCTGCCGCATCGCCCGCACAGGAGAATTAACTCCCCCGGGAAGCACCTGCAGGGCGCGGCGGTACAGAGCCGCCGAGCGCTCGTGACTAGGAATGCTCCGCCTCCCAGGCGGCGTATTCATCGGTGAAGTAGCGGAGGCGGATCTTCTTGTACTCGGTCGAGGAGTAGAGGGTGGCGCGCGCGTCGGGGCCCATCCCGCATTCGTCGGCGATCGAGTCGAGGATCGCGTCGCACTCCTGCTTGGAGCGGCCGTGGGCCATCGTGAAGACGCTGTAGGGCCAGTCCTCGTAGGTGGGGCGCTGGTAGCAGTGGGAGATGCCGCGGAAGGCGGCCATGCGGCGGCCGGTCTCCGAGATCTCCTCCTCCGGCACCTTCCAGACCCCCATCCCGTTGGCCGAGAAGCCGGCGCGGCGGTGGTAGAGGATCGCGGCGACGCGACGCAGCAGGTGGCGGTCAACCATGCTGCGCAGCTGCTCGAGAAAGTCCTCGGTGGAGACGCCCAGCTCGGCGGCGGCCTGGTCGTAGGGACGCTCGACCGGCGCCATCGGTCCCTGCCAGGCGCGGATCGCGGCAATATCGCGCTCGTCGTAGGGCTGCCGTTCCAGCTCGCGCGGGGGCGCCGCCTCGACCGCGGCGGCGAGCGCGTCGGTGCCCTTCTCCATCTCCAGGTTCATGTTGATCTTGAACAGGGTCAGGGTCGGCAGCTGGCGCATCGACTCGGCCCCCGTCTCACGCATCAAAGCCTCGATCGTTCCAGCCATGCCGAGCTCGGAGTCGGGCGGGACGGCGATCGTGAACCAGAGATTGAAGTCGTGGGTGCGCAGGTAGTTGTGGGAGACGCCGGGATGGGCGTTGACCGCCGCCGCGGCGCGCTGTGGGTTCTCCGAGTCGACCTTGGCGGCGACCAGCATCGACTCGTAGCCGAGCGCCCGCGTGTCGAAGATCGGCGTGATCTCGCGGATGATCCGCTCGTCGAGCAGGCGGCGGGTACGGGCGAGCACGTCCTCGATCTCCATCTCCGCCTCGGAGGCGAGCAGGGCGAAGGGCTCGGGGTCGAGCGGGAAGCTCGACTGCAGCAGGTTCATCAGCCGCTTGTCGGTCTCGTCGAGCGGGATCGCGGCGCCGTCGCGGCGCGAGCGCGCCTTCGACTGCGGGACCTTCACCGAAGCCATCCTGCCGCCTCCTTCGCGTAGTAGGTGACGATCGCGTCGGCACCGGCGCGGCGGATCGAGGTCAGCGTCTCGAGCACCGCGGCGCGCTCGTCGATCCAGCCGTTGGCGGCGGCTGCCTTCAGCATCGAGTACTCGCCGGAGACATGGTAGGCGGCGACCGGGGCGCCGGTCTCGTCCTTGATGCGGCGAACGACGTCGAGGTACGGAGTGGCGGGCTTGACCATCAGCATGTCGGCGCCCTCGTCGAGGTCGAGCCTCGCCTCGCGCACCGCTTCGTCGGCGTTGGCGGGATCGAGTTGGTAGCCGCGGCGGTCGCCGAACTCGGGGGTCGAGTCGGCCGCGTCGCGGAAGGGACCGTAGAAGGCCGAGGCGTACTTCGCGCTGTAGGCGACGATTGGGACGCCAGCATGACCCTCCTCGTCGAGCTGATGGCGGATCGCTCCGACCCGCCCGTCCATCATGTCGCTGGGCGCGACCGCGTCGGCGCCGGCCTCGGCGTGCGAGATCGCGGTTTTCGCCAACAGCTCGACCGTCAGATCGTTGTCAACCTCGCCGTCGCGGAGGAAGCCGCAATGGCCGTGCGAGGTGTACTCGCAGAGGCAGACGTCGGTGATCACGGTCAGCTCGGGGTGCGCCTCCTTCAGCGCCCGCACCGCCATCTGCACGACGCCCTCGGCGTCGTAGGCGCCGGAGCCCGACTCGTCCTTGTCGGCGGGGACGCCGAAGAGCAGCAGCGCGCCGAGCCCGGCGGCGGCGATCTCGGTCGCCTCGGCGACCAGCTCGGAGATCGAGAAGCGCTCGATGCCCGGCATCGACTCGACCTCCTCGCGCACGCCCTCCCCGGCGACGACGAAGGCGGGCTGGATCAGGTGTGCCGGGGACAGCGTGGTCTCTCGGATCAGCGCACGCAGGGTCTCGGTGCGGCGCAGGCGGCGCAGGCGGGTGGCGGGGAACGACATAGAACGATTGTATGGGGAGGGATTGGGTGCCCCTCGCCCGGACAACGCTGGCCTAATTAGGCCGGCGTTTTGAGTATTCGCCCGTTCGAGGGGCACCCAATCCCTCTCGGGCCAGCGCAAGTACCGTTCCCGTTCATGGTGGGGACTGCGACGGCTGCGCTCGAGGCTCGGAAGCTGGTGAAGCTTTACGGGGAGCGCGAGGCGTTGAGGGGGGTCGACTTCGCTGTCCATCCTGGGGAGCTGATGGCGGTGATTGGGCCGAACGGGGCGGGGAAGACGACGCTGCTCTCGATCCTGGCGGGGATCTTGAAGGCCGATGGGGGTGAGGTTCACTCGCCTAACGGCAACGTTGGTTGGGTGCCTCAGCAGGCGGGGCTCTATCGGCGCCTGACCGTGGAGGAGAACCTGTTGCTCTTTGCGCGGCTTGAGAAGCATCCGCAGCCGCGTGCCTCCGTCGAGGAGATGCTGGAGCTGACCGGGCTGAGGGAGCGGCGGGGCGAGGTGGTTGCGCGGCTCTCGGGGGGGAACCAGCAGCGGATCAACATCGCGATTGGGCTGCTGGCGAGACCCGTGGCGCTGCTGCTGGATGAGCCCAGCGTTGGGCTCGATCCGCGCCAGCGGGCCCGTCTCTGGAGCTTCGTCTCCGCGCTGGCCGAGCGGGGGACGACGGTGATCTTCTCCACTCACGACATCCAGGAGGCCGAGCGCTACGGGCAGCGGCTGCTGGTCCTGGCCGACGGCGAGGGTCTCTTCGACGGCACGCCGGAGGAGCTGCGGGCCGCCGTGCGCAGCGAGGCGCCCGAGGCCGCGAGCAGCGACTTCGAGACCGCCTTCGTCGCCTTCCTCCAGCACCGGGGGCACTAGCCAATGCGTTGGCTGCTGCTCAAGGACCTGCAGATCCTGCGCCGCTCACCTCTGCAGGCCGTCCTGCTGGTCGCCTACCCGGTGCTGATCGCGCTGCTCGTCGGCTTCGCAATCTCCCGCGATCCCGATAAGCCGCGCGTCGCCTTCATCAACGAAGTCCCGCAGGGGGCCAGAGTCGCCGCGGGTGGCACGAAGCTGCCGGCAATCGGGGTCGAGGACCGGATCTGCGGTGCGGTCGAGTGCGTCCACGTGGCCAGCCGCGCCGAGGCAATCGACGAGGTCCGCTCAGGCGACGTGCTGGCGGCGCTGATCCTGCCCACCGATCTAGTCGACCGCCTCAACTCGCTCTCGACCCTCGACCCGCAGACGCCGGAAGTCGAGGTGATCCTCAACGAGGAGGACCCGGTCAAGGCGCAGCTGGTTAACGACCGCATCGACTCACTGCTGGCTCAGGCGAACCTCCTGGTGGCGCGCAGGATCGCCGCGGAAGGCGGTCGCTACCTGGGTCTGATCGTCAACGGCGGCACCTTCGACGTGCTCGGCAGGCCGATCCAGATCCTCGGCCTGCGCACCAGCGCGAGCATCCTGCGGGCGCTGCGCCCGGCACTCCCGGACGGACCGCTGCGGGGCTCGCTCGACCGGGTGATCGGCTTCGCCAGCCAAGCCCGCGACAACCTCGACGTTGCCGAGCCGCTGATCGATCGCCTCGCCCAGCCGATCGTGGTCGATAAGCAAGTGGTGAGCGAGCCATCGCCGCCGCTTGACGTCTTCGCGATCGCGGTGGCTGCGACGCTCACCCTCGCCTTCGTCACGGTGCTGCTGGTAGCCGGGTCGCTTGCCCTGGAGCGCGAGGAGAACGCCTTCCCGCGCCTCACCCGCGGCCTGGTCTCCCGCTCGGCTCTACTCGGCGAGAAGGTCGGTCTTGGGATCGCGGTCGGCCTAGTGGTGACGCTGTTGATGCTGGTCGGCATGCAGCTGTTCGTCTCGCTCGACTGGGGCCGCTTCGGCCTCTGGTTGGCGGCGATCCTCGCCGGCGCTGCGGCGCTCGGAGCGGCTGGGGCGGCGCTCGGAGCGGCTGCGCGCGAGGTGAGGGCGGTCTCGCTGCTCGCCTTCATGCTGACCCTGCCAATCGCCTTGCTCTCACTGGTCCCCTCCGGTGCGGTCGGCGGCGTCGTCTACGACGGCATCCGGTTGGTGACCGCCGTCTTCCCGTTCAAGCCGGCGCTGCAGGCGATGACCGCGGCGCTCGAGCCTGCCGGCCCGGGGATCGGGGCGCCACTCCTCCACCTCGCAATCCTCGCCGTCGCCTACGGCCTGATCGCCCGCCTGGCACTGCGCCGCTTTTCCGTTGCCTGAGTCGCAGGTTCCCTCCTTTTTGACTCTCAGGGAAGCAAAAGGGAGGGCGCGTCAGCGCTGGTGGTGAGCGCTCGAGTGATATCTGTGCGGGGCGTTCCAGCGGTCCCCTTGGCAGCCGGGCGACTCGGGCGACTTCCCCTCGCCGGTGGAGTTACCCCACCGCCCCGCCCAGGCTGACCACGGACCGAAGTCGCGCCACTCGATCGCGTCGAGGACATCACCCTTGCCGTCACCGTCATCGCCGATTTCCGGCAGCTGATTGACCGGCTCGAAGAAGTTGGCATGTGAGCCATAGGCGACGTAGACGACGGGGCGGCTGTCTCGCTTCTCCACCTCCCACCACATCCGTGCGCCGCCGGAGCGGTGCTGCGAGGTGGTCATGCAGACCGGTCGGTCTCCGGAATAGCCGACCTGCACGAACTCCCAGTCCCCCTCGTGGTTCCCGGTCACAACGACCTTCTTCGGGTTGTAGAGGTACCAGAGCCAGTACTGGACCCAATCCAAGCCGCCGCCTCTGACGGTGCGCCGGTAGCCGACCCGACCGAAACGGCTCTGCATCTCCGCCTCGTAAGTGTGTGGTTGCGGTGGAAGGTTCATCCGCCCCCCACCGGCGGGAAGTGACTCGAGCGAGACCAGGCCCAGCTCGCGGCCGTCGGGACCGATCAGCTTCGACTCCAGCGCCTCGATGCTCTCGACGGCGGCGGGCAGGAACTCCTCGCGCGAGTCGAAGACGAAGATCGGCTCTTGTCCCTTGCCCGGGGTCACCCTCCGAAAACCTATATAGATCAGCCATGCGGGTGCTCTTCATCGGGGACGTCGTTGGCGGGCCGGGACGGCGCGGGCTGAAGGCGGCGATGCCGGAGCTGCGCGAGCGACTCCGGCCGGACTTCGTGATCGTCAACGGCGAGAACTCAGCCGGTGGGATGGGGATCACCGAGAAGACGGCGAAGACAATCTTCGATCTCGGCGCCGACGTGATCACCACCGGCAACCACGTCTACCGCCACCGCGAGGCCTACGACTTCCTCGACAGAACCGAGCGGGTGATCCGGCCAGCCAACTATCCGCACGCCAACCCGGGCCGCGGCCACACCATCGTCGAAGCGGCGGGGATGCGGATCGGCGTGATCAACCTGAGCGGCGCAGTCGGCCTCCAGGTCGGCCGCTCGCCCTTTCACGAGGTCAACAGCATCCTCGAGCGGCTCGAGGCCGACTGCACGATCATCGACTTCCACGCCGAAGTCAGCAGCGAGAAGGTCGCGATGGGCTGGCACCTCGACGGCCGGGTCGCCGCCGTGCTCGGAACCCATACCCACGTGCCGACCGCCGACGCGCGCGTCCTGCCTCAGGGCACCGCCCACATCTCCGACGTCGGCATGACCGGCTCGCGGACCAGCGTGCTTGGGGTCAAGCCGGAGCAGGTGTTGGAGCGCTTCATCACGCAGATGCCGGTCAAATTCGAGACGGCCGAGGACGACGTCTGGGTGATGGGGGTGGTGGTCGAGGTCAACGAGCGGGGGCTAGCCGACTCGATCGAGCAGGTGATGGTGCCCGCTCCGGCGAGCCCGTAGCGACCGGCTTCGGTCTTTCGTCAGGAAGGGCCTGCTTCGGCCATCACGGGCAGGAAAGCCTCGATGACCCGCTTGTTCGGAACGTATCCCGTCCCGTGGCGGCGAATCAGGCCCATCTTCATGACCACGTTGACGTCCCGGGTGAGCGCCTTGCCGGTCTTGGCGCCGTACATCTCAAGCAGGCTGCGGCTCAGAGTCGGCAGCTCGTCCCTCGTCATCGGCTCGTCCACTTTCGACATCTCGAGAACGAGCTGGCGCTGGCGCAAGCGCGCAGGCGTCGTCGCCCGACCGAACTGCTGATAGACGTACTGCTCCCAGCGATCGGCAAACTGCTGCGCGCGGATCGTGCGCAGCTGATCGCGGAGTCCGTCGACGAATCCCTGCACGGCGTATCGCACGAAAGGCAATACGTCCGCGTCCCCTCGGCTCGCATGACGCAACTGCCGGTAGTACTCGGTCCTGGTCTGGTTGTAGTGGTTGCTCAGCAGGTGCGTCGCCGGCGTTGGTACCCCCGCTTCCAGGAGGATCCGGAGCTCCATCAGGCGAGCCGTGCGGCCATTCCCGTCCCCAAACGGATGGATCCAGGCGATGTAGAGGTGGGCAAGGATCGCTTTGACGATGGCCATCGGTATCTCCCATTCGGGACTTCTTGCCGCAAAGTCCGGGCCGTTCAGCCAATCTGAGAGCCGTTCGAGGAGAAGCTCGCAATCCTCGCGGGGAGCCCCCGCATAGCTCCCGACACCGACGGCGTGGGCGGGGATCTCCCCTGGGATCACTCCCTCTTCCAGCTCCAGCCCATCGAGGATCAGGCGGTTGTAGTTCTCGATGGTCTGACGACTCATCGGCGGAGCGACGCCCTCGACCAGCTCGTCCTTGATGGAGTTGTACGCAGCGATGACGTTGTCGATCTCCCGGCCAAGGTACTCACGGGACGGCGGCAGCTCCAACTGGCCCTCGATCCTGCGCCTGGCTTCCTCCTCGGAGAGGGTGTTGCCCTCGATCGCCGTCGTCGCGAGCACGCCCTTGGCCAAGTAGACGATGTGCATCTCCTTCGCCACCTCGGGATTGAGCAGTGAGCCGGCGATGTGGGCGATCTTCGAGCGGGCCTCGCCGAGCTGCATCCAAAGCTCCACTGGGGCCGACCGCAGGTCGACACGGAAATCGATCCATGGGTGGGTTTCCTCATAGGCACGGCCAACGGTCGGAATCAGGGTCTGATGGGGACTCATTTATCCCATTGTAGAGGGGTTCGAAGATTTCGACGTTAAAAAATGTCCTTCTCTTTGTCCATAGGTTTGTCCCCGTTTCGCGGATGAATCCAGGCTGGCGTGGCGATTGGAGCTGGCCAAGGCGACGAGCAGCAAGGGGTAGAACCAGACGATGTAGAGGTAGAACCAGTGGTCAGCTGCCAGCTGAAGCCCGAGGAGGAGAGCCGCTCCCAGAGCGGCCACTTGGCTGAGCGTCTTGCGCTTCGGCCGGAAGGCGAGTGCGACCGCGAGCGCTCCAACCCCGGCGAGGATCGCTATGCGCAGGGGCTCGAGGCTTGGGACTTGGCCCCAGATGCTGAAGGGGGAGTCGCGGTCCGCTTGGTAGTCGATCGTGCGGTCATAGAAGGTGCTTAGGCCGGGGTCTATTGCCGGCCACAGCATCAGGATCCCCCCGGTGACTAGGAAAGCTGGGATGAACCATCTTGCTCGCGAGCCGTGGGCTGCGAGCATTGGAACCAGGACGAGGGGAGCGAACTTCGACAAGGTCGCGAGAGCTGCCACTGCCCCACGTGCGGCTGGGCGGGCGAGGAGGAGCAGGGTCGCCACGAGGAGGAGGGCGACCAGGGTGTCGTTGGAGTTCGACTCGAGGACGAACGCCGTGTACGGGTAGGCGGCCCAGCCGAAGGCCAGGGTTGCCGCCAGCATGCGGCCCGGGGGTCCGGGACGGATACGGCGGCCGAGCAGGATCAGTAGAGCGAAGGTGGCGAGGTCGAAGAAGACGGCGGCGCCGTGAGCGGCGGGGAGGTCGTCCCACTCGCCCTGCCAGGGCCAGATCGCCTCGAAGGGGACGTAGGCGAGGTAGCTGACCGGGCCGTAGGTGTCGCCCTGGGCGACGTCGGCCGGGAAGTTGCCGTAGAGCGGCTCGCTGTGGGCGATGCGATCGCCGCCGACGACGCCGGCGTAGCCGACGTCGATCGCGCCGGAGTCGGCGACGTTGAGCCCGACCCGGAAGCCAATCAGGAAGAGAGCGGCGACCAGCAGCCACGCCGCCGGCCAGACCGGCCGCAGGCCCTCGCCGCGCCCGCGCAGGCCGATCCACAGGCACCTGCCGAGGAGGTAGAGCAGGACCGGATACTGGAGCGGTACGGAGATCCCGATTTCGGCCCGGTTGAAGAAGAGGTGGGAGACGCCGAAGCCGAGCAGGACGAGCAGGTCGAGGTTGGCGATCCGCCACGGGCGCCGCCAGTCGAGCAACCCGATCAGGAAGAGCGCGCAGAGGGGCAGGAAGACGTAGGGGGCGTTGAGCTTGTGCCCGAAAGCACCGGTGTAGCCACGGGCCATCTTCCACGCCACCTGGTAGCCGGTCCAAGACTCGCGCACCGTTCCCGTAACCGGATCAACGATCACCTGCACCACCTGCTCGTCGCCGGAGAAGTACGCGACTTCCCAGTTCCCGTCGCTCATCGTCGCAATGTGCGTGAGCTCCCCCTCCTCCCGCCGCTGCTCAACGACCTTGGAATCGCGGTCGGCAATCGAAACAGCCTCAGCAGCACCTACGTCCGCGGCGGCGGCGGTTGGCAGGACCATCAGGATGAGCAAGAGGCACACCAACGCACCGACCGCGGGTGGCGTGGAGATGGGGGTCGCCGCCCGCAGCTTGCGAGGGCGGCGATCCCTCTCTCCACGACAGGACCCGCGGGCAGGCGCTTCGTCCCTCACGTCAACCCGAAGTGCTCGAGCACCACCGGCGCCACGTCGCGGAGCGCCCACTGCTCACGCTCGCCGGCGTCGTCGGGCCCGCAGCCGACGAAGAGCAGCGGGCCGAGCGAGTCGCCGCGGTGCAGGGCGCCGTGGCTGCCCCCGCCGGCGTGGCTGACACCGCCCCAGTCGACGGCCTCGTAGCCGGGGGACAGCGAGACGAGGAAGTCGCCGGCGCCGGGAGAACTGAGGGCGGCGAACACCCGCGTGAGAGCGTCCGGGTACTCGTCGCTGCGGAAGCGGCCGTCTTCGACATCGGCCTCCAACGCTCCCTCGTCTCCCTCCAGGTCCCAGGCGGCGCCGCGGAGATCGACCACCGCTTCGCCGGGGCGGAAGCGCAGCTGCTGTCCTTGCCTCTCGACCACTGCGGACCCCTGCTCGAGCCAGCAGATCAGATCGACTCCTTCGGTCTCGGCCAGGCGCTTGGCGACCTCGCCGCGGTCAGCGCGCTCTCCCTCTCCTGGAAGCAGGTATACGTGCGCGGCGCGACCGGTCGGGCTGACAGCGAGCTGAGCCAGCTCGGGGCGGTCGTCGGAGGGCTGCAGCACCGTCCACTCGCGGCCGAGCAGATCGGCCAGCGGCAGGCCCCGGCTAACCGGCGTCTGGGCGTGGTCGGAGAGCAGGATCAGCGCGTTGTCTTCCAGGAAATCGTCGAGCCCACCCGCCGCCTCGGTCAGCTCCGCAAAGCAGTGGTCCGCCTTGGCGATCGACTCGACGCTCGCCTCGGGGCCGTGGCGGTGCGAGTAGCTGTCGTTATCGGGAAGCGAGAAGAGCAGGAAGTCGTAGCCGTCGTCCTTGGCCAGCTCGGCCGCGCAGCAGGCGGAATAGGAGTCGCGGTTGCCGGGAATCGAGGTCGAGCGGCAGGGCACCGCCCGGCTGGCGTAGAGGTCGCCATAGAAAAGCTCCCCCGGTCCCCAGGTGTGGTGGCGGAAGTGGAGCCGGGTCGTGTCAACCGCGCGGCGCACCAGTCCCTCGAGCGTGACCTGGTGGCGATGCCGGCCGCGGTAGATTAGGAAGGGCGTGCAGGCGGTGCGCAGGCCGGCGTCGTCGAGGCGCTCGAACAGCGTCTCCGCCTCCGGGTTGAGATGGGCGAGGTTCATGTTGTAGACGAGGTCGTAGAGGGCGCGGAAGACGCCGACACTGCGGGTCGCGTCGAGCGAGGAGCCGTACTCGACGTAGCGCCGCTCCAGCCGGTGGTACCAGTTCATGCCGCTAATCCAGTGGCGGTCGGCGGCCACCCCGGTGACCATCTCGGCGCAGGCGACCGGCGTCACCGAAGGGAAGCTGGAGACACAGTCGCGGACGAAAACGCCGCGTTCGACCAGCGCTCCGAAGGTTGGCGCCCGCCCCTCCTCCACGGCCTGTTCCAGCATGTCGGTCCGCAACGAGTCAACATAGGTGAGGACCAGCTTCTTAGTCCCGTGCCGCATTTCGCGGCCCATGATGAAGCTTCGGCGGCGGCGCTAGCGCAGGACGCGCAGACCGGCATGCTTGCGCTGCGCCCGGCGGTGGCGCGCAACGCCGAGCCAGACCAGGCCGAGCAGGGCCAGCAGCACGAGCACCGGGAGCAGCAAGGCGACCGCGAGGACGATCAGACCGGCGAGCGAGACGAGAAAGGCGACCGCTCCTGCACGGCCGCCCTCGCGGCGGCTGGCGCCGCTGACGACGTCGCTGATCACCAGGCAGGCGACCACACCGCCCGCGAGACAAACGAGGGCGGCGAGCGGACCGCTGAGGTCGGCCTCACCGGCGAGCAGAAACCCGACCACGAACCCGATCGCAGCGGCGAGCAGAGTCATCCGGCCGCGTGCCGAGCCGTGCGTGCCGGTGGTGCCGGCCAGCATGCCGATCGCGATGCCGATCCCCAACACGAGACCGATTCCCTCCAGGAAGCTCACGGGGAAAACCTACACTTCAGGAATGGTTGAGCCGCCCCACCGGCGTCGCGCTCACACGCGCACCCGGGATCTCGAGCGCTACGCGGGTCTCTTCGCGGAGCGGACGAGCGTCATGAGGTCCTCGGCGATGCGCGACCTGATGGCGATAACCGCGCGCCCCGAGGTGATCTCGCTGGCCGGCGGCCTTCCCGATACCTCGACCTTCCCGGCCGCCACGTTCGCCGCGCAGATGACCAAGATCGCCCAGGAGTCCACCGCCGAGGCGCTGCAGTACGGGCCGACCGAGGGCTTTGCCGAGACGGCCGACTGCATCGTGCAGGTGATGGGCGCCGAGGGGATGCTGCCCGACCCCGACGACGTGATCGTCACCACCGGCGGCCAGCAGGCGATCGACCTGATCTGCAAGACGCTGGTCGACCCCGGCGACGTGGTTGTCTGCGAGGCCCCCACCTACCCCGGCGCCGTGCCAGTGTTCTGCAGCTACCAGGCCGAAGTAGTGCAGATCGACTGCGACAGCGATGGCATGCGGATCGAGGACCTGGAAGAGGTGCTGGCACGTCTCGACGGCGAGGGACGGCGGCCGAAATTCGTCTACTCGGTGCCGAGCTTCCAGAATCCGGCCGGGGTGACGCTCTCGTTGGAGCGCCGCCAGCGCCTGGTCGAGCTGGCGCGGCAGCGTGAGCTGCTCGTCGTCGAGGACAACCCCTACGGTCTGCTGCGCTTCAGCGGCGATCCACTGCCCCCGCTCTACCAGCTCGACGGTGGCGACTTCGTCATCTACGTCGGCACCTTCTCGAAGATCCTCTCGCCCGGGATCCGGCTCGGCTGGGCTGTTGCCCCGCCGCCCGTGATGGAGAAGATCGTGCTCGGCAAGCAGGCCGCCGACCTCTGCACCTCGACCCTGACGCAGCACTTCGTCCGCGAGTATTTCGCCGAAGGCCGCTGGCGCGAGTACGTCAACAGCCTGGTCAACATCTACCGGGCGCGGCGTGACGCGATGGTCGGCGCGCTGCGCGACCACTTCCCCGCCCAGGCAACCTGGACCGAGCCCGAAGGGGGCCTATTCATATGGGCGACCCTGCCCGGCTACATCGACACCGGCGACCTGCTGGCCAAGGCGCTGCGCGAGGACGTCGCCTTCGTCCCCGGCCAGGCGGCCTACGTCGAGGAGGGACGCGGCCGCAGCTCGATGCGGCTCAATTTCTCCGGGGTCGGGGAGGACGATATCCGCGAGGGGATTCGCCGCATCGGCGGCGCCGTCGCTGAGCAGGTCGAGCTCTACGGCGCCCTGACGGGGGAGCACCCGGTGCCCGGGGCTGAGAATGAGGAGGTAAGGACCGGGGGCGAACGCAAAGCCGAGAGGCCGTCGGCAGATCAAGGACTCGCGGACAACATCGGGGGAGACGTCCTTCCCTTCCGCAAGGCGAGTGAGGGGGGCGGGTGAAGGTCGCCGTCCTCAAAGGCGGCAGGTCGCTGGAGCGCGGCGTCTCGCTGCGCTCGGGCGCTCGGGTCGAGGACGCGCTTGAGCGGCTCGGGCACGAGGTCGTGCCAATCGACGCCGACGCCGACCTGGTCAAGCGCTTGGCCGCGGAGGCGCCCGACGTCGCCTTCGTCGCCATGCACGGCCCCGGCGGCGAGGACGGGACGGCCCAGGAGCTGCTGGAGATACTCGGCATCCCCTTCACCGGTCCCGGGGTGGCCGCCTGCGGGCGCTGCATGGACAAGGTGTTGGCCAAGCAGGAGCTGCGCGCCGCGGGCGTGCCGACGCCGGACTGGTTCGCCTTCAACGAGACCGCCTTCCGCGAGCTCGGCGCCGCCGACGCGCTGACCGCCCTCGAGGAGCGGCTGGGATTCCCGCTCGTCGTCAAGCCAAGCCGCGGCGGCTCGGCGCTAGGGGTGAAGTTCGCCGGCGGCTGGCTCGAGGTTCCCGAGGCGCTCGTCTCGGCCTTCAGCTACGACGACCGGGTCCTGCTCGAGCGCTTCGTCGAGGGGCGCGAGCTGGCGGTCAGCGTCCTTGGGTCCGAACCGCTCCCCGTGGTAGAGGCGATCCCCGGCGACGGCGACCGCTACGACTTTGAGGCCCGCTACGAGATCGGCCGCACCGAGTTCGTCTGCCCGGCCGAGCTGAGCGCGGAGCAGACAGAGGCCGTCACCGCGACGGCGTTGGCCGCCTACGAGACGCTCGGCTGCTCGGGCTTCTCGCGCGTCAACTTGATCCTCGCCGACGACGGTCCCCAGGTGCTCGAGGTGAACGCGATCCCCGGCCTCACCGACACCAGCCTCCTCCCCCAGGCCGCCGAGGCCGCCGGGATGTCATTCGAGGACCTGGTCGAGCGCATCCTCGATCTGGCGCTGAAACCGGCCGCGGCTTAGGAGTCGCCCTGGGCGAAGTCCTCGGGCGAGACCTCGTCGAGGAACTCCTTGAACTTGTCGACGACCTCCTCAGTGTCCTCAACCTCGTGCTCGAACTCGATCGCCGACTCCTCGATCACCTCCTCGGCCGCGAAGATCGGCGCCGAGACGCGGACGGCCAGGGCGAGGGCATCGGAGGGACGCGAGTCGATCTCCATCTCGGAGCCGTCGATCGAGACGGTGATCGAGGCATAGAACGTGTTGTCGCGCAGCTCGGTGACGGAGACGCGCTCGCACTTGGCGTCGAGCTGCTCGAGCACGTCGGAGAGCAGGTCGTGGGTCATCGGCCGCGGCGTCGAGGCGCCCTGCAGCTTCATCAGGATCGCCGCCGCCTCCGGGTGCCCGATCCAGATCGGCAGGAACCGGTTGCCGTCGACCGTCTTCAGCAAGACGATCGGCTGCTTGCCGACCATGTCGAAACTGACCCCGTAGATCTGCATCTGCTGCAAAATTCGCTCCGCGCCGAGGTGGACGGCTAAGTATAGGTTGGGTATCCGCCTCGCCATGCGAGCAAACCGAGCTCCAGCGGCAGTGGGCGATCCTGGATTCGAACCAGGGACCTCGTCCTTATCAGAGACGCGCTCTAACCAACTGAGCTAATCGCCCGAGCTGGGGCGATGATAGCGGCCGAGCTGGGAGCGTCGCACGCCCTCTCAGGCGTGGCGTCGGCTCATCTCACGGGCCAGGGCGAGCGCCTCGTCGAGGTCGTCAAAGCCCAGCTCGACGGCGATCCCCTTGCCCTTGGGGCGCACCTTCACCTCGTGGCCAAGCGCCGCTTCGAGCCGGTCGGCGGCCTCCTGGAGCGCGGCCGCTTCCTCCGCTCCAATTTCCCTCCGAGAGTCGCTTTGCTTCTTTGGCTGGCCAGCCAGCTTAACCCTGTGCTCGGTCTCGCGAACCGACCAACCGGCCCGCGCAGCGTCGCGGGCCAAGCGGCGACGCACGTCGTTGCCCTCGGCGGCGAGCAGGGCCTTGCCGTGACCCTCGCTGAGCTCCCCTGCCTCGAGCAGCTCGAGTGCCTCGTCGGGTAGGTCGAGGATCCGGATCAGGTTGGAGACCGCGGGACGGCTGCGGCCGATGCGGCGCGCCAGCTCCTCTTTGGAGAGGCCGAGGTCGTCAACCAGGGCGGCGCAGGCTCGCGCCTCCTCGACCGGGTTGAGGTCCTCGCGAACCATGTTCTCGATCAGGGCGACCTGCAGCCGCTCCGCCCGCTCGGAGTCGCGGACGATCGCCGGCACCTTCTCCAGGCCGGCCTGCTGCGCCGCGCGCCAGCGCCGCTCGCCCGCGATCAGCTCGTAGCTGCCGTCGGGGAGGGGGCGGACGAGGAGCGGCTGGACGACGCCGCTCGTCTCGATCGAGGCGGCGAGGCCTGCCAGTGCCTCGGGGTCGAACCTGGTGCGCGGCTGCTTCGGGTTCGGCTTGACCAGCTCGACGGGCAGTTCCCGCAGCTCGCCGATGTCCTCGGCGGCGGCCTCCGGCAGGATCGCTGCGAGGCCGCGACCCATCCCCCGCTTGGTGCCAGCGGCACTAGCCACGGCTGCCAAGCTCCTCGGCAAGTGCCCGGTAGGCGTCCGAGCCGCGCGAGCGAGGCGCATGCTCGGTCACTGGCAGGCCGTAGCTCGGCGCCTCGGCAACCCTGACGCTGCGCGGTATGACGGTTTTGAAGACCATTTCGGGAAAGTGCTCGCGCAGCTCCCGCTCGACATCCTGAGCAAGCCGGGTGCGCTCGTCATGCATAGTGATTAACAGCCCCGACATGTTCAGTGCCGGGTTGAGCTCACGGCGGATCGTCCCCAGCGTGTCAAGGAACTGAACGAGGCCCTCAAGCGCCAGATACTCGGCTTGTACGGGGACGATGACGCGGTCGGCAGCGACCAACGCGTTGACGCTGACGGGTCCTAGCGACGGCGGGCAGTCCAGCATCGTGAAGGCGAAGCGCTCCCGCACCGGCCCCAGCCGCTCGCGCAGCCGCGTCTCCGAGCCGTCCATCCGCGGCAGCTCGACCGCGGCGCCGGCGAGATCAGCATTGGCGGGCACCAGCCAAAGGTTGTCGGGCCCTGCCGGCCGCGCCGCCTCGGCGACCGAGACCTCGCCGACCAGGCAGTCGTATGAGGATGGATGCATGTTGCGCTCTCCGCCCAGCGCTACCGTCGCGTTGCATTGCGGGTCGAGGTCAGCCAGCAGCGTCTGGGTGCCAGCCGCGGCGATGCAGGCCGTCAGGTTGACCGACGTAGTCGTCTTGCCGACGCCGCCCTTCTGATTCGCGACTGCGTAGACGAGACCCACGAACCCGCACCCTAGTGGGTGGGATGGGTGTCCCTCGCCCCGACAAATGGCGGCCTAATGAGGCCGCCATTTTAAGTATCCGCCGGTTCGAGGGACACCCATCCCACCTAACCGCGAGGCCGCTTCTTCGCGATGCCCGGGCGGCGGGGGAGGTCAGGTGGCGTCGGGCCGAGCTTGCGAAGCACGTGGAGGTGGCGGTGCCTGCTGCCGGCACGGTCGCCGACGTCGAGAATCTGCTCGGGGTGCATGGCGAGCTGCTCGGAGGCGCGGTCCAGTTGTGACTCCTCATCGGGATCGCGTTTGCCCTTCCAGGCGACGAGGACCCCTCCGTCTTGGAGAAGGGGCGACGCCAGCTCAGCCAGAGTTGAGAGGCGGCCTACCGCCCGGGCGATGACAACGTCGTAGGACTCGCGTGCGTCGCTGCTTGCGTGCTCCTCCGAGCGGACGTTGAGGACGTGCGCGTTAGAGATACCAGCGGCATCGATTGCCCGCGCCATGAACTCGCACTTTCGACCGACGGACTCGATCAGGTCAACCTCTGCTTGAGGGAGAGCTACTGCCAGGACGAGCCCCGGAAACCCAGCCCCAGAGCCAATATCGGCGATCCGATTGGCTTCGCGCAAAGCCTCGACCTCAAGTCCAGTGAGGCTGTCGACAACATGGACCTTCCATGCACGGTCAGGCTCGGTGATCGAGCTGACCGAGGCTCGCTCCGAGCCGAGCAGCTCGAGGACGGTTTGAAGCGCCTGCCGCGCCTGCGGATCCAGGCAGCCGGTCGGCTCCTCGGTCACCCGGAGACAAGCGGGGCGACGATCACGCAGCGGCGTGGTTCGTCGCCTTCGCTGTAGGTCTCAACGCCAGCACGGTCTTTTAGGTGCTCGTGGACGATCCGCCGCTCCTGGGCGCTCATCGGGTCCATCTCGACCGTGCAGTCGCCATCGAGCGCCTGCTCGGCAGCCCGATCAGCGCGGGCGGTCAGCACCTCACGCCGACGCTCGCGATACCCGGCCGCATCGAGCACAACCCGCTTGCGGTCCCGAATTCCGCGAAAAGCCGCCTGGTAGCAGAGCAACTGAAGCGCATCAATCGTCTGCCCTCGCTTACCAATCAGCAGCCCGTAGTCCTCATCGCCGACGACGGAGACGTCAATCCGCGCGTCCCCCTCTCGAACCTCAACCTCACCTTCAAGGTCGAGCTCGTCGAGAACCCCTTCCACAAGCTCCCGTACCCGCTCGCCTGGCTCGGTCGGCCAATCAGTCGTCTCACTCACATGTGCACCTTATCTCTCTGGGGGAGAGGGGATCGGGTGATCCCCTTTCTCAGGACGTGACAGCGGCGGCCCGAACCTCGCCTCCAGCTTCTCTCACACGAATGCGTCCGTGGGGTCGAGTTGTCTCCAGCTTCCAAGAGGCAGGCGTCGGGGGTGCCTCTCCGGCGCCCTCCCCCCGGCACCGCGGAGTTGTTCTTGTCCGAAGGGCAGTGCATTAATCCCGCCGCAGGCGGGATTTGGGGCGCCGGAGAGGCACCCCCGACGCCTGCCTACCGCCGCCGCTTCTTCTTTTTGCGCGGAGAAGGAGGTGGCGGCTTAGCCACGGCGGCCGCCTCCGGCGTGGCGTGTACGGGTGGGGGGATGACGCGCTGGATCACGGCCTGCTGGCCGATCGTCCAGACATTGGTGGTGATCCAGTAGAGGACGAGGCCGGCCGGGAAGGTGATCACGAAGGGGACGAAGATGAAGGGCAGGGCGAACATCAGCATGCGCTGGCTTTTGTCGGCCGTCACCGCCATCACCAGGCCAGAGATCAGCTGGGTGCCGATATAGAGAATGAGGAGGGCGATCAATTCGCCGCCCGCCGCCTTCGCCGTCAGGTCGTTGATGAAGAGGAAGGAGGCCGCTTCGCCGCACTCGCCGGCCTTGCAGCCGATGTCGTCAGGCAGCTCATCGCGGAGCAAATAGAAAAGCGTGATGAAGACCGGCAGCTGCGCGATCAGCGGGATGCAGGAGGCAAAGGGGTTGACTTTGTTCTCCTGGTAGAAGCGCATCATCTCCTGCTGCATGCGCTGGCGGTCGTTTTTGTACTTGGCCTGGATCTCCTTGATCTGCGGCTGCAGCGCCTGCAGGGCGCGCATCCCTTTCAGGGATTTGTAGGTGAGTGGGATTAGCAGCGCTCGGGTGACGACCGTGAGGGCGATGATCGACATCCCCCAGCTGAGCCCGGCGTCGTCGTGGAAGAACTGGAGGACCGAGTCGGCAATGTCGATCAACGGCTGCAGGACGTTGGCGACCGGGATCACGTGCGGACCTCACCGTGGTAATCGGCCGGGTCAACCGGTCCGACCCGCAGCGTGAACCGCTCCGGAATCGGGTCAAAGCCGCCGTGGCTGAAGGGATTGCAACGCAGCAGGCGCCAGCAGGCCAGCAGAGCGCCGCGCGCAACGCCGAAGCGACGGATCGCGTGAACCGCGTAGTCGGAGCAGGTCGGCTCGTAGCGGCAGCGACGCGGCATCGCCGGTGAGATCCAGCGCTGGTAGGCAGCGATGACCGCCAGGGCGCTCCGTTTCACGTGGAACGCTTCTCCGCCATACCGGCGCCAGCGAGCGCCTCTTCGAGGCTCCCGCGAACACCGTCCGTGCCCTCGCGCTCGATCAGGTCGGCGATCTCCGGACGCGCGACCAGCACGAAATCGTAGTCCCTCGGCAGGCGCTCGGCGAGGCTCCAGAAGGCCTCCCGAAGAGTGCGCTTGACGCGGTTGCGGCCGACGGCACCGCCCACCTTGCGGCTGGCGGAAACCCCGAGCCTCACGTCCTCCTCCTGCTCGTCGCGGCGAGGGAAGCTGTAGAGGACGAGGTGGCGGGTCGCATGTGAGGAGCCGTCGCGGTAGACGCGATCGAACTCACCGCTTCGCGAGAGGCGGCGTCGCTTCGGCATCTAGGGGGTGAGGCGCTTCCGACCTTTGCGCCGGCGGCGCTTCAGGATCGCCCGGCCACCGCGCGTTCGCATCCTCGCCCGGAAGCCGTGGGTCTTCGCCCGCTTTCGTTTCTTCGGCTGGTAGGTGCGCTTCATTGGCCGTCGCAGTATACGGACGGGCTGGCGATCCATACGAACCGGCTCGCGAATCTTTCTTCGGCATTTGCGACTCGTCCCGGTTCCAGCCTTGTGGCCGCCGCTATGGTCGCTCGCCGGTGCCCGATGACCCCCCTGGACAGAGGCTTGAGACCATTTGGGAAGACACCCAGACGCGCCTGCGAGCGGCTGTTCCGGAGTCGACCTACAAGCTCTGGCTGGAGCCCCTGCAGCCGGTTGGAGCGCAGGACCGCACTCTCTACCTGACGGCGCCGCCGGGCGTCCGCTCATGGGTCGAGCGGCGCTACTCATCGCTGATCCGCGAAGCGCTCGCGGCTGCAGGGACCGGACTGGAAGAGGTCAGCCTGACCGAGGCAGGGGCGAACGCCTTACCTGGAGGAGCCGACGACTGCGCTCGTTCGGTCGAGCTCAACCCGAACTACACCTTCGACCGATTCGTGATCGGCGAGGGCAATCGAGCCGCGCACGCCGCCGCCCTGGCGGTGGCCGAGGCGCCCTCAGAGGCGTACAACCCCCTCTTCCTCCACGGTCCCCCTGGCCTCGGCAAGACGCACCTGCTCGCCGCCATCGCCCATTACCTGCGCGCCAACGCACCCGGCCTCGGTGTCCGTTACACCACCGCGGAGCGCTTCACCAACGAGTTCGTCGCGGCGTTGCGCTCTAGCGGAACCGAGGGCTTCAAGAGCCGCTACCGGGACCTCGACGTGCTCCTGGTCGACGACGTCCAGTTCCTGCAGGGCAAGCAGCACACCGAAGAGGAGTTCTTCCACACCTTCAACGCCCTCTATGAAGGCGGCAGCCAGCTGGTCCTCTCGGCCGATCGACTGCCCAGCGAGTTGTCGACCCTTGCCGCACGCCTGCGCGACCGCTTCGAGTGGGGACTGACCGTTCCCGTCGACCCGCCCGACCTCGCCACCCGCCTTACCGTCCTCCGTCGCCTGGCGGGCGAGGCCGGCGTCGGCGAGGGTGCCCACGAGGCGCTCTCGGAGCTCGCCCGCCGGATCGACGCCAACGTGCGCCGCCTCCACGGCGCCCTCACCCGCGTCGTCGCCCACGCCTCGCTCACCGCCAAGCCAATCAGTCCCGAGTTGATCGCGGAATTGATCCCGCAGGGGGGTGGAGCCGAGCCGACCACCGTCGAGCAGATCCAGCAACGCGTCGCGGCCGCCTTCGGCATATCCCCCGCCGAGCTGGTCAGCACGACCCGAGCCGCGACGCCGCTTCGTGCCAGGCAGATCGCGATGCTCCTGACCCGCGAGATGACCGATCTCTCGCTACCGCAGATCGGCCGGCTCTACGGCGGCCGGGATCACTCCACCGTGCTCAACTCGCTGCGCCGTGCCGAGGCGACCCTCGACACCGACCCGGAGCTCGCCGCGCGAGTCGCGGCGTTGCGCTCCGCAATCCACAGCCCCCCAGTCAACCCGTCCTGACAGCCGACGTCACTGTAAGAATCAATGCTTTCCCACAGCTGCTTCCACAACGGGCAAACCCAATGGCAAGGCCGAATTGCCCCACGGGACAGCTGTTTCCACAAGCACTAACCCAACTTGGAAAGGGATTCATCACTTGAAGCTGTCCACTGATCGCGAGGAGTTCGTCTCCAAGCTCTCGGTCGTCTCGCGGGCCGTTTCAACCCGCGCCGCAACCCAGGCCCTGTCGGGAATCCTCGTCACTGCCTCTGAGGCAGGCGTCGAGCTTTCGGCAACGGACGGCGAGATGGGCCTACGGACGGCGTTAGATGCACAGGTCGCCGAGGCCGGCTCGGCGCTGCTACCGGGCCGACTGCTTGCCGAGCTGGCGCGCTCGCTCGGCGGCGGCGGCGTGGAGATCGCCTCGCGCGAAGCGGAGCGCGACGTCGAGATCCGCAGCGGCGGCTCGAGCTTCCATCTCCGCGTCCTTCCCGCCGAGGACTTCCCCAAGCTGCCCGACGAAGGGAGCGAGCCGCTGAAGATCCCGGCCGCCGCCCTGGCCGACACCGTCGAGCTGGTCGCCGGCGCGGCGTCGCGCGACGACATGCGGCCGGTCCTGACCGGTGTGCTGGTGACCGCGGCGGGCGAGGAGATGACGATGGTCGCCACCGATTCCTACCGGCTGGCGGTCAAGCGAACGGAGCTGCAGAAGGCGATCGGCGGCGAGCTGGAGGCCAATATCCCGGCCAGGGCACTGCGCGAGCTGGGTCGAATCGTCGCGGCCGGCGGCATCGACGAGGTCGGCGTCGGCCTGCTGCCCAATCAAGCCGTCTTCAAGGCAGGGCCGATCCTCCTCAACACGAGGCTGATCGACGGGCAGTTCCCCAACTTTCGACAACTCCTGCCGGAGTCCTACGAGCACGACGTCCGCTTGCCGCGCCCTGAGTTCCTGGAGGTGACGCGGCGGGTGAGCCAGCTGGCGCAGCGCAACGCGCCGCTGCGCCTCTCGTTCTCGGCCGGCGAGCTGAAGATTTCGGCATCGACGCCCGATGTCGGTGACGCCGAAGAGACGATGCCGGCCTCGTTCGAGGGGGAGCCGCTGGAGATCGGTTTCAACCCGGAGTTCCTCCGCGAGGGGATCGAAAGCGTCGTCGGCGACGAGGTGCTGCTGCGCCTGATCTCGCCGCTGCGCCCGGGACTGCTGCAGCCGGTGGACAACGAAGACTTCCGCTACCTGGTGATGCCGATCCGCCTCAACGTGTAGGCCGGCGATGCTGGTCGCCGCCGCCGAAGCGAGGCCGTTGCGCAATCTGACCGATGCGTGCATCGAGTTGGGGGCGGGGACGGTCAGCCTCGTCGGACCCAACGGCGCCGGCAAGACGAACTTTCTCGAGGCGCTCTACTTCGCCCTGACCGGCCGTTCGTTCCGTACCTCCGATCGCCGCGAGCTGATCCCCTTCGGCGTTCCCCACGCCCGTGCCGAGGCGGTGGTTCGCGACGACGACGGGATCGAGCACCGCTTCCTCGCCTCGGTCAGCCGCGCCGAGGGCCGACGGCATCTGCTCGACGGCAGCCCCGCCGACCCCGCCACGTTGGCTCGCCACCGGCCTCCGGTCGCGGTCTTCTCGCCGGACCGGCTGGTGCTGATCAAGGGGCCGCCTGGCGAGCGCCGCGCCCACCTCGACGGCTACGTCGCCACCCGCTGGCCATCGCAGGCGGGGCTGCGGCAACGCTACGGCCAGGCGCTTGCGCAACGCAACGCATTGCTGGCGCGGCTCGCCGTGGGGCAGACGAGCGACGGCCTGGAGGCCTGGGACACCGCCTTGGCCGAGGCGGCGGAGGCGCTGATCACAGCGCGGAGCAATGCCGTGAGCGAGCTGGCGGCGCCGTTCGCCGCGGCCGCGGCTGAGCTGGGTCTGCCGGACGACGCGACGATCGAGTACGCGCCGCGCGCCTCTGGCACGGTGGAGGAGATCCGCGAGGGCCTCGCCGAACGGCGCGAGGCCGACCTGCGGCTCGGCCGCACCAGCTGGGGCCCCCACCTGGACGAGTTGAAGCTGGCGACGGGCGGCAAGTCCCTGCGCCGCTACGGATCACAGGGCCAGCAGCGGACTGCTTTGCTGGCGCTGCTTTTCGCCGAGCGAGAGGCGTTGCGCGCTTCGGGCCGCCCCCTGCCCCTACTGCTCCTCGACGACGTGATGAGCGAGCTCGACCCGGAGCGCCGCGAGCGCCTCGTCGAGCGGATCGGCAGCGGCGGCCAGGCCTTGATCACGGCCGCCGCCGAGGAGTCGGTGCCGGCGCGGGCCCGGGAGTGCCTGGTGAGGATGCCGCTCGCCACCAACACCAGGGCACTGGCGGCATGAGTCGCCGCCGCGCGCCTCGCCCGGCGGCGGACGCTCTGCGCGCAGCGCTCGAGCGAGCCGCGCCGCAGACCCGTCTCGCGGCGGTGCAGGCGGTCTGGGCGGAGACGGTCGGCGAGCGGGTTGCGACGGCGGCGCAGCCGACCTCCGAACGCGAAGGAGCGCTGGTGGTCAGCTGCTCAGACCCGGTCTGGGCGCAGGAGCTGGACCTGATGCAGGCACAGCTCCTCGACCGCCTGCGCGAGCGCTTGGGCGAGCAGGCGCCGCAGAGTTTGCGATTCCGTGCAAAAGACGATTGAGACCACACATGTTTTTCCGCGTTTTGCAGGGCTTTTCGCTGATTCGCGGCGGCGTTCGAGGGACCCGAACTGGTATCCTTATGTCAACTCGTGCTCTTGCCCCGACGCCTTGCGGCGAAGTTGTCAGGCGGTCGGGGTTTTCTCTGAGATTCGGAAGGGACTAATTGCCTAAGACGAACAAGACCGCCGGCCAAGCGAAGGGGGCGCCGGACTCCTACGGTGCCAAGGACATCACCGTCCTCGAGGGACTGGAGGCGGTCCGCAAGCGGCCCGGCATGTACATCGGCTCGACCGGTCCACGCGGTCTTCACCATCTCGTCTACGAGGTGGTCGACAACTCCGTTGACGAGGCGATCGCCGGCCACTGCAGCGAAGTTCGCGTCGTCCTCCACCCGGACGACAGCTGCACGGTCTCCGACGACGGTCGCGGCATCCCGGTCGAAGAACTGAAGAAGGAGAAACGGCCCGCTGCCGAGGTGGTGCTGACCACGCTGCATGCCGGCGGCAAGTTCGGCGACGGTGGCGGCTACAAAGTCTCCGGCGGCCTACACGGCGTCGGCGTCTCCGTCGTCAACGCACTATCCGAGAAGCTGCGCCTGGAGATAAGCCGCGACGGCCACGTCTGGAGCCAGGACTACGAGCGCGGCAAGCCGCAGGGGCCTTTGTCGAAAGGCGATTCGACGAAGACGACCGGCACGACGCTGACCTTCCAGCCTGATCCGGAGGTCTTCGAAGAGGTCGAGTTCGACTTCCAGACCCTCGCCGAGCGCCTCCGCGAGACCGCCTTCCTAACCCGTGGCCTGAAGATCGAGCTGGTCGACGAGCGCGGCCAGACCAACAGCGTCGTCTTCCAGTACGAGGGCGGCATCGAGGACTTCGTCCGCCACCTCAACGAGAACAAGGAGACGCTGCACCGCAAGACGATCTACTTCGAGGGCGAGGAGGAGGAGGGCCAGGTCGAGGTCGCGATGCAGTGGAACGGCTCCTACCAGGAGTCGATCTTCAGCTTCGCCAACAACATCAACACCCACGAGGGCGGCTCCCACCTCTCCGGCTTTCGCGCCGCGCTGACCCGGACGCTGAATGCCTACGCGCGTGGCAAGGGCCTGCTCAAAGAGAAAGACGGCAACCTGGCCGGCGAGGACGTGCGCGAGGGCCTAACCGCCGTGATCTCGGTGAAGTTGCACGACCCGCAATTCGAGGGGCAGACCAAGACCAAACTCGGCAACCCGCCGATCCGCGGCCTGGTTGAGGAGACCGTCAATCGCAAGCTGGCCGAGTTCCTCGAGGAGAACCCGGGCGACGCCCGCCGCATCATCGGCAAGACGATTGACGCCGCGCGGGCTCGCGATGCCGCTCGCAAAGCCCGCGACCTGACCCGGCGCAAGTCAGCGCTGGAGAACTCGACCCTGCCCGGGAAGCTGGCCGACTGCTCGGTCAAGGACCCGCGCGACGCGGAGCTGTTCGTGGTCGAGGGCGACTCCGCCGGCGGCTCGGCGAAGCAGGCCCGCGACCGCTCGACCCAGGCGGTACTGCCGCTGCGCGGCAAGATCATCAACGTCGAGAAGAGCCGCATCGACAAGGTGCTGGCCAACACCGAGGTGCAGGCGCTGATCACGGCGATCGGCACCGGTGTCCACGAAGAGTTCAACCTCGAGGACGCGAGGTACCACAAAATCGTCATGGCGACCGACGCCGACGTCGACGGTGCCCACATCCGCACCCTGGTCCTCACCTTCCTCTACCGGCAGATGCCGGAGCTGATCGACGCCGGCTACGTCTACATCGCCAAACCGCCGCTCTACCGGGTCAAACAGGGCAACCAGGAGACCTACCTGGAGCGCGAGTCCGAACTGGAAGAGCTGTTACTGCGCGACAAGATCGAGGAGATCGAGGTCACGGACGCCGAGGGCGGCTCCCGGAAGCTCTCGAAGAGCCGCTGGCAGAGCTACACCCGACGCGCCAAAGAGTACGAGGGATGGGGCTCGTCGCTGCAGGCCGACTTCGGCCAGGACACCGTGCGCTTCCTCGAGGAGTCGAGCCTGCTCGACGAGGAGGTGGCGAGCGTGGGCGAAGCCCGCAAGGTTCTCGGTCGTGCGCCGGTCGAGGGCGAGCCGTTCGCGACCGAGATCGTCGAGGACTCCGACGAGGGGCTGACGGTGAAGGCGGTGGAACTGAAGAGCGGCCTGGCGCGAACCCACTCGCTGCCGCGCGGGCTCTTCGAGCATCACGACTACCGCAAGTTCGCCGAGGTCCACGCGGCGCTGCTGAAGCAGGTCGGCCGCCCCCCGTTCAAAGTCGGCCTCGGCGCGCGCAGCAGCGAAGCGCTCTCCTTCCAGGCGCTGCGCGGCGCGGTTCTGGAGCTGGCCCGGCATGGCGTCCAGCTCACCCGCTTCAAGGGGCTCGGCGAGATGAACGCCGACCAGCTGCGCGAGACGACGATGGATCCGGCCAGCAGGACCCTGGCCCGGGTGACGCTCGAAGACGCGACCGCCGCCGACCAGATCTTCTCGATGCTGATGGGCGACCAGGTCGCCCCTCGTCGCCACTTCATCGAGAGCAACGCGAAAGACGTCAGGTTCCTCGATGTCTAGCTCGATTCACGGGACCGGCGGCTGATGGCGCTCGAGGCCCTGACCGGGCGAATCGAGGAGCGCGAGCTCGAGAAGGAGATGCGCTCGTCCTACCTCGATTACGCGATGAGCGTGATCGTCGGCCGGGCGCTGCCGGACGTCCGCGACGGCCTCAAGCCGGTCCACCGCCGGGTGCTCTACGCGATGCACGACATCGGCCTGCAGCCGACCCGGGCCTACCGCAAGTGCGCCTTCATCGTCGGCGAGGTGATGGGCAAGTACCACCCCCACGGCGACTCGGCGATCTACGACACGCTGGTGCGGATGGCGCAGGAGTTCTCGCTGCGCTACACGCTGGTCGACGGCCAGGGCAACTTCGGCTCGATCGACGACGATCCGGCAGCTGCCATGAGATATACCGAGGCCCGCCTCGGCCGCCTGGCGACCGAGCTGCTGCGCGACATCGACGCCGACACGGTCGACTTCGGGCCCAACTACGACGAATCGACGCAGGAGCCGCTGATCCTGCCGGCCCGCTTCCCCAACCTGCTGGTCAACGGGGCGGCGGGGATCGCGGTCGGGATGGCGACCAACATCCCGCCCCACAACCTGCGCGAGGTGGCGGGCGCGGTCAACGCCTACATCGGCGACCCCACGATTGACCTGGCCGGCTTGATGGAGCACGTCAAGGGCCCCGACTTCCCCGGTGGCGGGATCATGAGCATGGGTGGGATCCGCGATGCCTACGCCTCCGGCCGCGGCAGCGTCAAGGTGCGCGCTCGCGCCCACGTCGAGCCGATGAAGGGCGGCAAGGAGTCGATCGTCGTCACCGAGCTGCCTTTCATGGTCAAGAAGGGCGGCGACAACGGCCTGATCACGAAGATCGCCGACCTCGTCCGCGAGAAGAAACTGGAGGGGATCTCCGACCTGCGCGACGAGTCCGACCGCTCCGGGATGCGGCTCGTGATCGAGCTCAAGCGCGGCGGCCAGCCGGCCAAGGTCGTGCTCAACAACCTCTACAAAAAAACCGCGATGCAGAGCAGTTTCGGCATCAACATGGTGGCGCTGGTCGACGGCGTGCCGCGCACCCTGAGCCTGCTTGAGCTGGTCCACCACTACGTCCAGCACCAGCGTGAGGTCGTCACCCGCCGCACCCAGTACGAACTGCGCCGCGCCGAGGCCCGCGCCCACATCCTCGAGGGGCTGCTGATCGCGCTCGACAACCTCGACGCGGTGATCAAACTGATCCGTGCGTCGGCCGACCCCGACGCCGCCCGCGATGGGCTGATCGAGAAATTCGAGCTCTCGCGCGAGCAAGCCCAGGCAATCCTCGACATGCGCCTGCAGCGCCTCACCGCGCTGGAGGCCGACAAAGTGCGGGCCGAGCACACGGATCTGATCGAGCGGATCGGCGAGCTGCGCGCGATCCTCGGCGACGAGGCGCGGGTGCTCGGACTGGTCAAGGAGGAGCTGGCGGAGATCGTCGAGTCCTACGGCGACGAGCGGCGCACTGAAATCTCCCACTTCGAGGGTGACGTCGGGATCGAGGACATGATCGCCGACCAGCAGATGGTGATCTCACTGACCGCCTCCGGCTACGTCAAGCGGCTGCCGCTCGCCACCTACCGCCAGCAGCATCGCGGCGGGGTCGGGGTGATGGGGATGAACATGAAGGAGGACGACTACATCGCCCACCTCCACATCTGCTCGACCCACGACTACCTGCTCTTCTTCACCAACCGCGGCAAGGTCTACCGGCTCAAGGTCTACGAGCTGCCAGAGGGCTCGCGCACCGCGAAAGGGAGCGCCTTGGTCAACCTGCTGCCGTTACGCGAGGGCGAGAAGGTGATGGCGGTGATCCCGACCCGCGATTTCAAAGAGAACAAGTACCTCGCCTGCGCAACGGCCAAGGGACAGATCAAGAAAACGGAGTTCCTCGCCTACAACACGCCGATCCGCGCCGACGGGATCATCGCGATCAAGGTCCGCGACGGCGACGAGCTGGTCCAGGTGCGGCTGACCTCGGGAGAGGATGACCTCCTGATGGTCTCCAAGTCGGGCCACGCGGTGCGATTCTCGGAGGAGCAGGCACGGCCGATGGGGCGGGATACCTCAGGAGTGAAAGGGATGAACGTCAGCGCCAAGGTGAACGGCGTGCAGAACCGGGTGCTGGCGATGGACGTCGCCCGCGACGACACCGAGCTGTTCGTCGTCACCGAGAACGGCTACGGCAAGCGCACTTCGATCGCCGAGTATCCGGTCAAGGGCCGCGGTACGAAAGGCGTGCTGACGGCGAAACTAACCGAGAAGAAGGGCGGCTTGGCCGGGGCGTTGATCGTCCGCGAGCACCAGGACCTGCTCTTCATCTCGCAGAACGGGATGGTGCAGCGGACCTCCGTCAGCGGCATATCCCGCATGGGCCGCCCGACCCAGGGCGTGCGCGTGATGAACATCAAGGACGACGACTGCGTTAGCGCTGTCGCCCTGGTGGTCGAGTCGGAGGAGTCGTCTGGAGCGGCGGACGGGGATGGCTCGGCGCCGGCTGAGCCGCTCCCGCAGGTCGAGAGGTAGCAGCGCCGACCGCGGCGTCGATCGAAGCGAACTCCGAGCCTCGAAGCAACCGAACGAGTCCCCTGTCGATACGGCTTGGCCAGAGCGGGCCGCCGTAGACGAACCCGGTGTATGCCTGCACTAGCGAGGCCCCGGCCAGGATCCTCCCCCAGACGTCGTCGGCCGTCTCTATTCCCCCCACCGAGATGAGCGCGACATCCTCGCCGACCCGCTCATACAGACGCTCGAGAATCGCGAGCGCCCTTGGCTGCAGCGGTGCCCCCGAGATCCCGCCGCGATGCCGAAGCGCAGCGATCTGGTCCTGGCTGTCCCTTGCCGCCGAAAGGTCAGTCGTGGTGTTGACCGCAACAATGCCGTCGAGGTTGGACTCGCGGGTGCTGTCGGCGACCGCGTCGAGATCCGCATCGCTGAGGTCCGGGCCGATCTTGACGAGCACGGGCAGGTCCGGTCGCAGATCGCGCGCCTCTTCGCGGCAGCCGCGGATCAGCGCGGCGAACCGCTCAGCGCTCTGCAGTTGGCTGAGGCCGGGGGTGTTGGGTGAGCTGACGTTGAGGACGATGTAGTCGGCGACCGGAGCCAACTCGCGCACCGCGAGGCGATAGTCGTCCACCGCGTCATCGAGGTTGACGACCCTCGTCTTGCCTACGTTGACTCCGATCGGCACTCCCGTGAGCCGTCGCTTGCGCAGCCGCTCGGCGACCCTGGCGGCGCCGTCGTTCGGAAAACCCATCGCGTTCAGCAGGGCTCGGTCACGAGGCAGCCGCGTCACCCGGGGCTTGGGATTGCCCGGTTGGGCCTCGGCGGTGACGGTGCCGACCTCGACGAAGCCGAAGCCGAGCGCGTGGAGAGGGTCGAACCAGGTCGCGCTCTTGTTCAACTCCGGCGGCGCAGCCGAGGGGAGTGGGGAAATCGAGTCCCATGACGCGGACCTGCAGGCAGCGCCTGCGCGGGAACAGCAAGCGGTGCAGCGCTAAAAGGAGCGGCTTGGGCGCCGTCAGGATCCGCAGCGACCGCGCGGCGATGTTGTGGGCCACCTCGGCATCGACGCGCAGGACGATCAGGAGACGAAAGAAAGCGCGGTAGATCATTGCGCCCAGATCACCCCGAGCAGGGTATTGCAGGGCCTAAGCGGCAGCGGGTAAGTACTGCTGCCAAGCGGGCGGGATCGACGGCGAAGCGACCTGGATGAAGACGGTCGGCGGCGGCGCCTTGGGCCGCTTGCGGGGATGCATCTGGATCTCGCGCGGCAGGCGATTGCCCTTGCGGCGGTTGCAGCTAGCGCAGGCGGCAACGATGTTCTCCCAGACCGATTTGCCGCCGCGGCTGCGCGGGATCACATGGTCGACCGTGAGGCCGGACTTGCGCGAGCCGCAGTACTGGCAGGTCCAGGCGTCGCGGGCAAGCACGGCGCGTCGGGTGATCCGACGCCGATGCGCCTCGCGCGGCACCCGCACGTAATTGACAAGGCGGATCACGTCAGGCCGCTCCAGCGTC
Source organism: uncultured Solirubrobacterales bacterium (assembly GCA_963844395.1). Taxonomy (GTDB): domain Bacteria; phylum Actinomycetota; class Thermoleophilia; order Solirubrobacterales; family 70-9; genus VRUE01. The sequence goes on from CAWJNX010000002.1 coordinate 388,661, forward strand.
ATCCGCTCAGAATGAATCGCCCCCTCGCGCCGCTCCAGCATCTCCGCCTTTTCCTTCAACAGCAGCACAGCAGCTCGTCTCAACGTGCAGACGTTGATCGGCTCGTAAGTCGCGTTCAAGACCAGCACACGTGCCATCTTGCTCGGCAATTCTACGCAGGCGTCTACCCGGCGGGGTAGGACCCGAGAATCCGCACCGACTCGGCCTTAGTGCGAAGCGCGTCCACCGCCTCGGCCACGGCTGGATCCGTCACCGGCCCTTCGGCGTCGCAGAAGAACATGTAGCGGCCGAGGCCGCGGCGCAGCGGCCGCGACTCGATCCGGGAGAGGTTGACGTCGCGACTGGAGAACTCCTGCAGCGCTTCGACCAGGGCGCCGGGATGGTCCTGGCCGAGCTCCGAGAAGACCAGCGAGGTGCGCCACGGTCCCTCGCCACTCGGCGCGGTGCCGGTTGGGGCGATCCAGACGAAGCGGGTGACGTTGTCGCTCTCGTCCTCGATTCCCTCGCGCAGCACCACGCAGCCGTAGAGGTCGGCGGCGGCGCGGGCGCCGATCGCCGCCCAGGGCCGCACCGACTCGCCGACCATGCGAACGGCCTCGGCGGTGCTGCTGACGCTGCGCCGTTCCACACCCGGCAATTGCTCGCGCAGGAAGCGGGCGCACTGGGCAAGCGGTTGGGGATGGGAGAGGACGGCGGCGACCTCCTCCAGCTCGACCCCCTCGCGGGCGATCAGGTGGGCGCGCACCGCGAAGTCATGCTCGCCGACGATCGTCACCGCCTCCGCCTCGAAGGCGAGGGTGTCGAGCGTGCTGCGCACCGAGCCCTCGATCGAGTTCTCAAACGGCACAAAGGCCCGCTCGGCCTCGCCTCGCTCGACCGCCAGGATCGCGTCGTGGACGGTCGGCGTCCGCAGCGGCTCGAGCTCCTCCTGCGGGGCGGCCTCCCGCAGCGCGTCCTCGGTGAACGTGCCGGCCGGCCCGAGGTAGGCCACCCTCATTCGAATTCGACCGTGTAGGTGGCCTCGTTGTTTTCGGATACCTGCTCACCGGGGACCGGCTCAGCTTCGACTTCGAGCGTCACTTCGCCCTTCGGCGTCGGGACCAACGGGATCGTCACCGTTTCCGTTTCGCCCGCTTCGATCGTGCTGATTTCGCCCTGCGTGCTGGTGCCGTCGACGGTGATCGTGACCGTGATTCCGTTCTCGGTCGATTCGCCCTGATTCTGAACCTGGACTTCGATTTCGGGGGTTTCTTCGCCGCTGACCGCGGTCGCCGCTTCAGCGACAAGTTCGGTGCCGTTGACGCTGGTCGCGATCAGACCCAGCCCGTGCACGCCGGCGACGTCCGCCGTCGCGCCGCTGACCGAGCCGAGCGCCGAGCTGACCTCTTCCTCGTCGAGCCACCTGGTCCCATCCGGGACGAAGACGCTCTCGGGGACGTCGTCGCCTTCGATCCCGTTGTCAGTAAGGGCCGCATCGATCTCGGGCCGGACCACGGAGGCGTAGAGAACGTCGCTCGCCATCAGCTCGCCCATCTGGTTGGCGATCGCTGCCGTTGCTTTCTCGGAGCCGACGTCGCCCAGGGCCGTGCTCATCTTTTCCGCGATCTCGGCCATCGCGCTGCTACGCAGGGCGTAGACCAGCTCCAGCGCCGTCTGCGCGTCGCCCATGTCGCCGGGAGCATCGAGGCCGTCGACCCGCGAGAGGTAGTTGTCCATCGCGCTGCGGTCGGCATTGACCTCGGCGACGAACTCGGTGACCGAGAGGCCGCCGGGATCCGAGAGCTTGGCGAAGAAGCTTTTGCTCGTTTGCGAGGTCTCGTCGACGATCTGGGTGACGTCGCCGGCGTAGTCACTGAGCGCCCGGTCCTTACGGGCGTTGAGGCAACCCCTCACCCCGAGCACGAGCAGGATCAGGATCAGGAGGCCGGCGCCGAGGGCGAGCGCTCGCCGCAGCATGATCTGCTGTTTTTCGGGGCGGCGTTTCGACCGCTGCCTGCGCGGCGGCCGGGATGCGAGCGAATCCTCCACGTAGCGGCTCTCCAAGCTGGTTGGCTGGGCGGAGAGTATGCATGGCAGACAGGTCGGCGCTTCCAGACCCGCCGCAAACGGTGCGTTTTTTGCACTCGTGTCGCTCAACGGGCGCAGGAGAGCGAGCCGCGGTGCGCAGGAGAGCAAGCCGCGGCGACGAAGTCGATAGGTGCTTTGGTCGGCTCGCTCGTACTCAACCGGTTCCTGATCGAGCGCCGAATCGGCAGCGGCGGGTTCGGCGTCGTCTACGAGGCCTGGGACGGGCGCCTGGAGCGCAGCGTCGCCGTCAAGGCGATCGAGTCTCGGGGCGAGGCGGGACAACGGGTGCTGCGCGAGGCGCAGGCCGCCGCGCGGCTCAACCACCCCGGCATCGTCACTCTCTACGAGATGGGGGAGGAGGACGGCAACGCCCTGCTCGTCACCGAGATGGTCGAGGGTGACACCCTGGCGCGGCTGAGCGACGACGGCGCGCTCAGCGACCGCGAGATCGGCGAGATCGGCGCCGACCTCTGCGAGGCGCTCGACCATGCCCATACCCGTGGCGTCGTCCACCGTGACGTTAAGCCTCAAAACGTCCTGGTCGGCGACGATGGGGAACCGCGCGCCAAGCTGATGGACTTCGGCATCGCCCGGCTAGCCGATGGCGCCGCGCTGACGGCGCCCGGCGACGTGGTCGGCACGCTCGCCTACATGTCACCCGAGCAGGCCGAGGGCAGCTCCGCCGGTCCCCCAGCCGACGTCTACTCGCTGGCGCTGACCCTTTACGAGTGCTGGAGCGGCGAGAACCCGAACCGGCGCGCCACGCCGGCTGCGACGGCGCGGGCGATCGGCGCCCGGCCTCGCGCCCTGTGCCGCCTCCGGCCCGACCTGCCGCGCGAGCTCTGCGACACCGTCGACGCTTGCCTGCAGCGGCGCCCCGGCCGCCGCCCCGCACTCGAGGAGCTCGGCACCGCGATCGAGGATTCGCTCGATCGCCTCGCCGACCAGCCGGCCCGCGCCGCCCCGGCGCTCGGGCTGCGCCTCGGCGTGGCGGCTGCCGCCGCGGCGCTCGGCGCCTTGCTCGCCGTCGGCCACGGAGCCTTTCTCCCGTAGGATTTTCCGATCAGCGTCCTCCGTAACCTCGAGAGTCGGATCGAAGGCCTCGTCGAGGGCGTCTTCAGTCGCGCCTTCAGTTCCGAGGTGCAGCCGGTCGAGCTGGCTCGCAAGCTGGCCAAGGAGATGGACTCCCACAAGACCGCCGGGGTGGCGCGCGTCTACGTCCCCAACGAGTACACGGTCTACCTCTCGGGTCGTGACCGCACCCGCCTTGAGGGCTACGAGCGCTCGCTGGAGCAGGAGCTCTCGGGGTACCTGCTCGAGCACGCGCGGCGGCGCAATTACGACCTGCTGACCCGTCCCGCGGTCTCCTTCGAGACCGACGAGCGACTGCGGCTGGGCGAGTTCGGAATCCAGACGCGGCTGGTCAAGCCGCCCGCCCACGAGGGCGAGAGCCCGAGCCAGGGAGAGGAGGGCCACACGATGGTCTACTCGGCCGTGCGCGACGCCGCCCCCGCCCAGGGAGCCGCCGCCGGACGCGCCGAGGTCTCGACTCGCGCGGTCGTCTCGCTCGACGACCGCCGCTACGTGCTGGAGGGACCACGGGCGACCCTCGGTCGTTCCAAGGACGCCGACTGCGTGCTGCGCGATCCGAACGTCTCCCGCCACCACGCCGAGCTGCGCCGCTCACCCTCCGGCGAGTGGACGATCGCCGACCTCGGCTCGACTAATGGGGTCAAGGTCAACGACCGGCGCGTCGGTTCGACCCGCCTTAACTCGGGCGATCAGGTAACCCTCGGGACGACGACGTTCCGCTTCGACGTCGAGCAGTGAAAGTCTTCGACGCGTGGACTACGACCCGATCTCCGTCGCCCTCAAGTTCGGCTTCCTCGCCGTCCTCTACCTATTCCTGCTCGGAATCGCCCGCAGCGCGCTGAAGGACCTGCGCGGCACCGTCGCCCCGGCGCCCGATGCGACCGGCTTCCACCCTGTGCCGGCCTTCGGCGACGCCGCACCCGGCGGCGATGCCTGGCTGGTCGCGGTCCGCGGCGGCGGCCTGCGGGAGGGCGAGCGCTTTGACCTGATCGGCGGTCTCTCGGTCGGGCGCTCCCAGGAAGCCGACCTGCGGATCGAGGACCGTTACGCCTCCGGCCTGCACGCGAGGATCTTCTCCCGCGATGGCCGCCCCTACGTCGAAGACATGAATTCCACCAACGGCACCCTGCTCAACGACGCAACCCTGCACGGCGAAGCCGAGTTGATCGACGGTGACGTGGTGCGCATTGGCGACACCGAGCTCAGGTTCGAGGCAGCCTGATGCTGCGCGTCGACGACCAGGCCTTCCGCACCGACACCGGTCGCCAGCGCAGCGAGAACGAGGACTCGTTCTTCGTCCGCGCGCCGATCTTCGTTGTCGCCGACGGGATGGGCGGCGCTCAGGCTGGCGAGGTCGCTTCGAAGGCCGCCGCCGAGGCCTTCGACCGCGACCTTCCCGAGGCGCCGCCGGAGCGGGTGCTGCGCGAGACGATCGAGAAGGCGAACCGCAAGATCCACGAGCTGGCCCGCTCCGACCCCTCGCGCGCCGGGATGGGGACGACGATCACCGCGGCGATAGTCAACGCGCAGAGCGAAGAGGTCGGGATCGGCCATGTCGGCGACAGCCGCGCCTACCGGCTGCGTGGCGGCAAGCTGGAGCGCCTCACCCGCGACCACTCGCTGGTCGAGGAGATGCGGCGCAAGGGGCAGATCACCGACGCCCAGGCCGAGGACCACCCGCAGCGCTCGATCATCACCCGCGCCCTCGGTCCCGAACCGGAGGTCGAGGTCAACGTGCAGACCGTGCCGGCGGCGCCGGGAGACGTCTTCCTGCTCTGCTCCGACGGGCTGACGACGATGGTCGAACGAGGAGCGCATCGCCGCGGTTCTCAAAAAGAGTGGGTCGATGGTGGAGGCTGTGCGCTCGCTCGTCGACGCGGCCAACCACGCCGGCGGGCGGGACAACATCACGGCGCTCGCCTTCCGCCTCGAAGACGCCGCAGCGCCCCGTCGCGACGCCGCCGGCGACGCGACGTTGGTTGGGGCCGCCGCCGAGGAGGCCGGCCTGACGACGACTGAGGTACGTCGCCGAGCCGCCGCAGCCGCAGCGCAGGAGCGCCGCGACCAGCTCGCCGCCAAGCCGCCGCGGCGCCGGCTGCGCACCGCGGCGAAGGCGCTCGCGGTCATCGCCGTGCTCGTCGTCCTCGTCGGCGGCGCTTGGTACGGCAGCCGTCAGGTCTGGTTCCTGGGCACCGACGACGGTGGCCGGGTCTCCCTCTACCGCGGCCTGCCCTACGAGCTGCCGCTCGGGATCGAGCTCTACGAGGAGCGTTACGCGACCCCGATCCAGGCCGCCTCGCTGGCAGGCAAGCGCCGCGAAGCTGCCACCGACCATGATCTGCGCTCCCGCTCCGATGCGGTCTCGCTGATCGAAGACATCGAACGCGGCCAGGGGGTTCGTTGAGGAGCGCCAGAAACCGTGAGCTGATCGCCCTGGTCCCCGTCGCCCTGCTGCTCAGCGCCGGGTTCGCCGCGGTCTTCGCCCAAGAAGAGGCGCGGCTCGGGGATGTCAGCCTCGTCTACGGCGCCTACTTCCTTGCGGTCTGCTTCGCCACCCACATTTACCTGCGGCTGCGTCTCCCCAACGCCGACCCGTACCTCTTTCCGCTGGTCGCCCTGCTTACCGCCTTCGGCCTGGTGATGGTCTACCGGATCGACCCCGACCTCGCCCGCGACCAAGCCAACTGGTTCGTGCTCGGCCTCCTCCTCTTCGCGCTGACGATCCACTTCCTGCGCGACTACGACGTGCTCGAGCGCTACCGCTACACGATCGCTGGCGCCGGCCTGCTGCTCTTGCTGGCGCCGCGGCTGCCGGGGATCGGGCAGCAGGTGAACGGCGCCTATCTCGGGGTGAAGATCGGCCCGCTCGCCTTCCAGCCGGCCGAGTTCTCGAAGATCTGCATTGTCGTCTTCCTCGCCAGCTACCTGCGCGAGCACCGCGAGGTGCTGATCGTCGGCGCCCGGCGCGTGCTCGGCGTCACCCTGCCACCGCTCAAGCACCTCGGCCCGCTGCTGGTCGTCTGGGGGGCTTCGATGTTCATGCTCGTCTTCATCCGCGACCTGGGCAGCTCGTTGATGTTCTTCGCCGCCTTCCTGGCGCTGCTCTACGTGGCGACCGCCCGCTTCTCCTTCGTCGTCATCGGCATGGCGATGTTCTCGCTCGGCGCCTGGTTCTTCGCCTCGACCGTGCCCCACGTCCACGACCGCATCCAGACCTGGCTCGACCCATATCAGGACCCGACCGACAGCGGCTATCAGATCCTGCAATCGATCTTCGCCCAGGCCGACGGCGGACTGTTCGGCAAGGGCTTCGGGCAGGCGCTGATCACGATCCCCGGCACCGACGACCCGCTGTTGCCGGCGGCGCAGACCGACACGATCTACTCGCTGATTGTCAATGAGGTCGGCCTGTTTGGCGCCTGCGCGGTGATCCTCACCTACCTGCTCTTCTCGGCGCGCGGCTTCAAGATCGCGCTGCTCGCCGACGACGGCTTCTCGAAGCTGCTGGCGACCGGGCTGACCGCGGTCTTCGCGATCCAAGCCTTCGTCATCATCGGCGGCGTCACCCGGGTGATCCCGCTGACGGGAGTGACCCTGCCCTTTGTCAGCTATGGCGGCAGCTCGATCGTCGCCAACTTCGTGCTGCTGGCGCTGCTGCTGCTGATCTCCGACCGGGCCCGCCGCGAGGCGGCCGCCGCGGCCCGCACGGGCGGGCTCGCGATGGAGCCGGCGTGAACCGCCAGATTGTCAAGCTGTTCGGCCTGATCGTCGTCCTCTTCGCGGTCCTGGTCGGCTTCACCTCGTACTGGTCTGTCTTCGACGCCGAGGCGCTGAAGGAGAAAAGCGCCAACAAGCGACCGTTGCTCGAGCAGCAGCAGATCGAGCGCGGCAGGATCCTCGCCGCCGACGGTACGGTGCTCGCCCGTTCGGTCGCCAAGGGCCAGGGCGACAGCCTGCGCTACGTACGGCGCTACCCGGAAGGGGCGCTCTACGGCCACCCGATCGGCTACAGCTTCGTGCGCCAGGGCGACAGCGAGTTCGAGCAGTTCCATAACGACGAGCTGGTCGGCGAGGAGTCGGAGTTCGTCTCGCTGTTGGACGAGCTGCGCGGCAGCGCCCAGGAGGGCAACGACGTCGTCACCAACCTCGATCCCGAAGCGCAGCGGGTCGCGATGAGCGGCCTCGAAGCGGCCGGTTTCGGCGCCGTGGTCGCGATCGAGCCCAGCACGGGCAGGGTGAAGGTGCTCGCCTCGAATCCCCCTTATGACCCGAATCGGGTTCCCTACGAACTGAAGAAGCTAGAACGCAATACGTTCGAAACCCCACTGCTCAATCGCGCCACCCAGGGCCAGTACCCGCCCGGCTCGACCTTCAAGGTGGTGACCGCCGCCGCCGGCCTCGACAGCGGCGCGATCTCGCCGGAGTCGACGATCGTCGCGCCGGGGACGCTCGACGTCCAGGGCCAGCCGCTCTCCAACGACTTCAACCAGGACTTCGGCGCGATCGGGCTCGACACGGCGCTGACCAACTCGGTCAACACCTGGTTCGCCCAACTCGGCGAAGAGGTCGGCGGCGACACGCTGTTCGAGTACATGGACGGCTTCGGCTTCGGCTCGACTCCGGCGATCGACCTGCCCGACGATCAGGTCTACACGAGCGGCGTCTTCGAAGGCGGCGACCTGCTCGGTCGCGGCGACCCGGTCGACGCGGCGCGGATCGCGATCGGCCAGGAGCGGCTCGCGGTCACCCCGTTGCAGATGGCCGAGGTCGCGGCCGCGGTCGCCAACGGCGGCATCCTGATGAAGCCGCAGATCTGGAGCCGCGTCGTCGATCCCGACGGACGGGTCACCGAGCGCCTCGACCCGTCCCGCTACAGCCAGCCGATCGACGAGGAGACGGCGGCGGCGCTGACCACGGCGATGGAAGGGGTGGTCAGCGGCGGCACCGGGACCAACGCGGCGATCCCCGGCGTCGCCGTCGCCGGCAAGACCGGCACGGCGGAAACGCCCTTCAACGACTCCTGCGGCGGCGCCGACGTAAACCAGGCATGGTTCATCGGCTTCGCACCGGCGGACGATCCGCAGATCGCGATCGCGGCGACGGTCGAGTGCACGACGGCCTTCGGCGGCGACATCGCGGCGCCGATCTTCCGCGAAGTCGCGGAAGCGCTGATCGACGATGAATGAGATAGAACAGCCGCCGATGGGCCGAAAACGCCACTCCGGCTGTCGTTTTAGGCCCGTCGGCCCAGATCGGCGGAGTTGCGCGTGGCCGAGATAGCCGAGGGGAGCGTCGTCAACCAGCGCTACCGGCTGCTGCGCCGCCTCGGCTCGGGCGGCATGGCGGACGTCTGGCTGGCCGAGGACTCCCACCTGCAGCGGCAGGTAGCCCTGAAGATCCTCCACCAGCGCTTCGCCCAAGACCGCGAGTTCGTCGAGCGCTTCCGTCGTGAGGCTGAGGCCGCCGCCGGCCTCCAGCACCCCAACGTCGTCGCCGTCTTCGACCGCGGCGACGTCGACGGCACCTACTACATCGCCATGCAGCTGCTCGAGGGCCGCTCGCTGAAGGCGGTCATCGACCAGGGGCTGGCACCGGAGCAGGCGGTCGGACTGGTCCGCCAGGTGCTCGTGGCGGCTGGCTTCGCGCACCGGCACGGCGTCGTCCACCGCGACCTGAAGCCGCAGAACGCGATTGTCGACGCCGAGGGAAAGGTCACCGTCACCGACTTCGGCATCGCCCGTGCCGGCGCCTCCGAAATCACCCAGGCGGGATCGGTGATGGGGACCCCGCACTACCTCTCGCCCGAGCAGGCGCAGGGGCAGGAGGTGACCGCGGTCTCCGACCTCTACTCGGTCGGGGTGATCCTCTACGAGGCGCTGACCGGACGGGTGCCGTTCGAGGCGGACTCCGCGGTGGCGATCGCGATGAAGCAGGTCTCACACATGCCGCAGCGGCCCAGCTCGATCAACCCCAACGTCTCGCCGGCGCTCGACGCGGTCACGATGCGGGCGCTCGAGAAGGACCCCGGGCAGCGCTTCCAGAGCGCTGAGGCGTTCATCGCCGCCCTCGACGCGGCTCTGGCCGACCCTGGCGCCGTAGGCGGAGGGACCGCGGCGTTCGCGCCGTTGCCGCCGGTCGTCGTCGCAGACGACGCGGCTGCGGCGGAGGAGGCAGAGGAGGAGGAGCGACGCCGGCGCTGGCTCTGGGGACTGGTGGCGCTCGCCGTGCTGCTCGGCGCCCTGCTCGGTTTCGCGCTGACCCGCGACACGACGACCGAGGTCCCCGCCGTGACCAGCAACCAGCTCAACGTGGCGATCTCACTGCTCGAGCAGAACGGCTTCACGGTCGGCGAGGTCGACCGCGTGGAGCGGGACGTCGCCGCCGGCACCGTGCTCGAGCAGGACCCCCCTGGCGGCGAGACCTCGCTCGACTGCACCCTGCTCAGCTTCTTTTGCTCGAAGCCGAAGGTGGGATTGACGGTCAGCGCCGGTCCCGGCACGGCGACCGTTCCAGGCACGGCCGGGGAGAGCCAGGACGACGCGGCCGCGGCGCTGAAAGAGGCCGGCTTCGAGCCGCTGGTGCGGGCCGTCAACTCCGAGGACGTCGAATCGGGCCTGGTGATCAACTCCTCTCCGTCGGGCGGCTCGACCGCCACCCGCGGCTCGACCGTCGTCCTCACCGTCTCCAAAGGGCCGAAGCTGGCGAAAGTGCCGGTCCTGGTCGGCTCGCAGCGATCGGTCGCCGTGCAGCAGATCCGCAGCCGCGGCCTCTCGCCGAGCGTCGAAGAAGAAGAAAGCTCGGTCCCTGCCGGCGAGGTGATCCGCCAGGCGCCGAGCGCCGGCTCCGAGCTGCCCGCCGGCTCCTCGGTGACGATCGTCGTCTCCGAAGGCGAGGAACAGGCGAGCGTGCCGAACGTGATCGGCTCCGAACGCCGCGAAGCGGTCGAAGCCCTGCGCGCCGCCGGCCTCGACCCGACCGTGTCCGAACAGCAGACCGAAGTCCCCTCGCAGGTCGGTCGCGTCACCGACCAGTTCCCGCCACCCGGCTCCGAAGTCGAGCCCGGCACCGGGGTGACCGTGGTCGTCGGCAAGCGGGCCACCGGCACGATCGAACCGGAAGAAGAAACCGAATGAGCGCGGCGCGCCGAGAGGGGCGGTCCAGGTGAGGGTCGCGGTGCTCTGCGGCGGCCGCTCCTCCGAGCATGACGTCTCCTTGCGCTCTGGCGAGGCGGTTGCGAAGGGCCTCGAGCAGGCCGGGCACGAGCCGGTGCAGGTGACGATCGAACGCGACGGCTCCTGGAACTGGGAGAGCGGACCGGTGGCGCTGGCCCCGGGCGCCGGCCTGCTCGGCGCCGACGTCGTCTTCCCGGCGCTGCACGGCCCGTTCGGAGAGGACGGCAGCATCCAGGGGCTGCTCGAGTGGCTCGACGTTCCCTACGTCGGCTCCGACGTTCTCGCCTCGGCAATCTGCATGGACAAGCTGACCCTGAAGCGCCTTTTCGCCCAGCGCGGCCTGCCCCAGGTCGACTTCGTCGCGGTCGGCGAAGAGGGCTGGCGCGAGCGCTGCGCGGCGATGGGACTGCCGCTCTGGGTGAAGCCCTCGCGGCTGGGGTCCAGCGTCGGGATCAGCAAGGTCGGCGCGCTGGGCGAGGCGCTGGACGCCGCCGTCGATCTGGCCCTGCGCCACGATCCGCGCGTCATCGTCGAGGCCTCCGCCCGCGGCCGCGAGGTCGAGATCTCGCTGCTCGGCAACGCGAGGGTCGAGGCGTCGCTGCCGGGCGAGGTCGTCGCTCATGGTGACTGGTACGACTACGAGACCAAGTACGCCGACGGCGGCATGGAGCTAATCGTCCCAGCTCCGATCCCCACCGAACAGACAGCCCGCCTACGCGACCTCGCCGTCGAGGCCTTCCACCTCGGCGGCTGCTGCGGTCTCGCCCGCTGCGACTTCTTCGTCGAGCCCGACGGCGAGATCCTGATCAATGAGCTCAACACGATGCCCGGCTTCACCGAGACCAGCGTCTACGCAAAGCTCTGGGAGGAATCCGGTATCCCCTACTCGGACCTCTGCGATCGCCTAATCCAGCTAGCCCTAGAGCGCCACGCGAAGTCCCGCTCGCACGAGTTCTAGGCGACTCGTCGTCAGTCCAGCAGCTTGATGTCGCTGATCTCGACCTGGTAGCGGCCGGCTTGGTCGCGGGCCTCTGAGGCTTTGGTGAACCAGAGCAGGAAGTAGGTGGACGGCTGGGTGACCGTGAGGTCAATCTCCTGGGTTGCCGCAGCTTCGGTGACCTCGCCGAGCGGCTCGCCCCAGCCCGAGAGGTCGGAGGGTGGGCCGGCCGGAGCGGCGAAGACCTCGGCGTCCCAGCCCGGGGTCGGTGAGCGGACTTTCATCCGCGACGGCGTCGCCGGCGACGCCGTCGTCACGTAGACGCCGACCCCCGGATTGGGCCCGGTCTTCGTCCCTTCGAAGGTTTCGGAGTCGTAGTGCTCGCTTTCCCAGGCGGTCCCGGTCGGGTCGCCATCGGCAGCGAGGCCGACCTTGCTGCCGATCTCTTCTTCGTCGCCCTGCGGGTCGTAGTCGGTCGCCGAGGAGATCGCAACCGAGGAGCCCTTGCCCTGGTCGGCGCCCCCGCCGCCGATCCCGCTGGAGATCAGTTGCACCGCCAGCAGCGCCGCGCCCGCGACCAGCAGCAGGGCGACGATCGCCGCCCAAGACCAGCGCGCGCGGCCCGAAAGCTTGCGCTTCGGTGGGGGCACCGCGTCGAGCACGCTGGTCGCCTCAGCGCTAGTCGAGCCGCTTCTCGCCGCCTCCACCTCAAGCGCCGTCTCGAGGTCGTCAACCATCTCGCCGATCGTCTGGTAGCGCTCGGCCGGGTCCTTGGCGGTGGCGCGCTCGACCACTAAGGCGACGGCCGCCGAGACCTCGGGGCGACGCCGCTGCACGTCCGGCAGCTCCTCGTTGACGTGTTTCATCGCCACGCCGACCTGGCTGTCGGCGTGGAACGGCACCTGCCCGACCAGCATCTCGTAGAGGACGACGCCCAGCGAGTAGACGTCGGAGCGGGGGTCAACCCCGTGGCCCATCGCCTGCTCGGGCGCGACGTAATCGGTGGTGCCGAGGACGCGGCCGGTGGCGGTGACGCCGGCCTGTTCGAGCTGGCGCGAGATGCCGAAGTCGGTCAGCTTCGCCCGTCCCTCCTCGTCGATCAGGACGTTCTGGGGCTTGATGTCGCGGTGGACCATGTTGCGACCGTGGGCAACGCTCAGCCCGCGCGCCACCTCGATCGCATAGGCGATCGCCTCTTGGGTGTCGAGCGCGCCGATCCTGCCGATCCGCTGCTTCAGCGTCTCGCCCTTGACGTACTCGAAGACGATGTAGGGGTGGCCGCCGTCCTCGCCGGCGTCGATCACCGAGACGACGTTGGGATGGGAGAGCTTGGCGACCGCCCGCGCCTCCTGGTGGAAGCGCTGCAACTGATCCTCCTGCTCGGACATCTCGCGGTGCATCACCTTGACCGCGACCGGCCGGTCGAGCGTGTCGTCGCGGGCCAGGTAGACGGTTGAACATCCCGCCGCTGCCCAGCTTCGCCTCGAGCCGGTAGCGCGCGGAGAGCACCGTGCCGATCATCGAGCTGGAGGGGCGGGCGTTCATCTAGCTGCGGCCATTGTCGAGCACTGCGGCGTTCCTTCCTTACCAGGCCGCGAGCAGCTGGTCGGGGCCGAAGGTCGCATCCGCCGCCAGCCCGTCCGCGAACCCGGAACGGCTGACGGCGACCAACCTGGCGCTCTCGGCGCCGGGCACGTGGGCGCGGCTCTCTGCAAGCCGATGCAGGTCGTCTCGAGAAAAGGCCCCCCGGTCGCGCCACTTGATCGAGCCGGTGAACCCGATCTGCTTCGGGTCGGGCGTATCGCCTCCCACCAGATCGACCTCGATCGAGTGATCGCGCCGCCACCACGAGCCGACGTGGCGGGCACCCCCGAGGCGCTCGCTCAAGGCGCCATCGGCCAACATCCGCTCGACCGCGCCGCGGACCAGCGGCTCGACCGCCCGCCCGCTGTAGGTCCCCCAGTCGCGCTCGACTCGCTCGACGACGAGGTCCGAACGTCCTCTCGAAAGCTCGTCCATATGCGGCCCGACGAAGCGCAGCCAGAAACGGAGATAGGGATCGAGCACCGTGTACTTGGCCGCCTTCTTGCCGGGGGGACAGCGTATGGGAGATCCCTGGCCACCAGTCCCTTCTTCTCACACAGCACCTCCAAAGCGTCGGTGAGGGTATTTCCCTTCACGCCGCTGCGCGACTGGATCCGGCCGTACGCCGTCTCGCCATGGCCGATCGCCTCGATCACTTTTCTCGCCTGCAGCCCTCGCTCGAACTCCGAAGCCATGATCCGCAGGGCGGAGGTCGCCAGTGGGGTTTGGTCGTCGGCGAGCGCTCCTCGGAGGAACTCGCCGAGGTCGGCCGTCGGCGGCCACGAGGCCGCCAGCAACGGGAAGCCGCCGACGACCAGGTAACGGTCGAATGCCGCGGCGGCGCTCGGAGCCTGCGTGATCGCGGCGACAGCTGCGGGGCTGAGCGGTTCGACCCGCATCTCACGCGTCGGCCTGCCGTGCAGCGGCGACTGCTCATCGACCAGCCGCGCCATCATCCTCACGTCGGATCCGACGCAGATCACGAGGACGGGCGATTCCTCGAGCGTCCGGTCCCATGCCTTCTGCAGGTCGCCGGCGAAGCCTCGGTCCAGCTCGGTCAGATAGGGCAACTCGTCGATCACCAAGACCGCCGGTTTCGCCGCGCTGCTCCCCTGCACCGAGGCTCGCAGCGCGGCCGGCCAGGAGTCGTAGGAGACTCCGTCGAAGGAGTCGGCGATGCTCAGGCTCGACTCTCGCACCGCTTCGACGAAGTCCGCCAAGGCGTCGGTTTTAGGACGGCGCGGGGCTTGGTAGAAGCAGTAGCGCTCGCCGCAGGCATCGCAGAACTCCTGTACGAGGCGGGACTTGCCGACGCGACGCCTGCCCCGCATCCAAACGAAGCGTCCCCGACCGTCACGCTTGACCCGCTCCAGTTCGGACTGCAAGTCGGCCTGCTCCCTCTCTCTGCCGACGAAGGTCCTCATGGAACTAGACTCTAGCAAAGGAGACTCTAGTTAAGTAGAGTATGCATAGATAGAGGTTGCCCGTAGGCACTTTAGGTCATCAAGCGGACAGATTTCTTCGATCCGGTTGCCCGCCCGATCCGCCTCGCCGCTTGGTAATGACCGCGGAGGAGTTCCAGGGCGGCGTCCTCGTCCGCCGCCGCAACGACGCAGCAGAAGCCGCAGCCCATGTTGAAGACGTCGTGCATCTCCTCGATGCTCGCGCCCGAACGCTCGTGGATCAAATGGCAAATCGGAGGTATTTGCAGCGGCTCGTCGATCTCGAAGCCAACGTCTGCCGCGAGGCGGAGCAAATTGCCTAGTCCGCCCGAGGTGATGTGGGCGAGGCCGCGCACCTCGACGCCGGAGCGCAGCAGCTCCAACACCGGCTTGACGTAGATCTCGGTCGGCTCCAGCAGAACATCGCCGAGCGGCCGGCCAAGCCGGCCTTCCGGATCTTCGTCCAGGCCGATCCCCTCCAGCGCCGCCCTGGCCAGGGTGTAGCCGTTGGAATGAAGTCCCGACGAAGGCAGGCCGATCACCGGGTCGCCGGGCTGGACGGTGGAGCCGTCGACGATCGCGTCGAGGGCGACGGTGCCGAAGCAGGCGCCGGCGACGTCGAAACCGCGCACCATGTCGCCCAGCTGCGCCAGCTCGCCGCCGGGGATCTCGACCCCGGCCAGCTCGGCGCCGCGTGCCAGGCCGACCCCGATCTGCTCGCAGACCTCCGGGTCGGCCCGCTCGATCGCGATGTAGTCGAGCATCGCCAGCGGCTCCGCGCCGACGCAGATCACGTCGTTGACGTTCATCGCCACACAATCGATGCCGACCGTGTCGAAGCGACCGAGCTGCTCGGCGACCAGCAGCTTGGTTCCGACGCCATCGGTCGAGAGCGCGATCCCAGTCCGCTCGTCGATGCGGATCACGCTGGCGTAGTGACCGGGCAGCGGCACCTGCCGTGACGGCCGTCCCAGCTGGATCGCACCAAGAGCTCGAACCAGGCCTGCGACCGCGGAGTCCGCCGCATCCTGGTCGACCCCGGCCTTCGCGTAGGCGTCCGCGTCGCTCACGAGGGCGATTCTTTCAGGCGCTTCGATAGGTCGGGGGCCGGCTCGAAGAGGTATCGCCTCCCGTTTCGACGCTGGACCAGCAGACCATGTCGTGCAAGGTGGCGAAGATCGGCGCGGGCGGTCTCGTGGCTCACCCTGTGGCTTTTCGCATGACTGCTGAAGGAGTAGATGGCATCGGGATCGCGCACAGCGTCGGTGAGAAGGGCGAGCTGGCGACCGTTGAGGTGCTGGGTCCCGTGGAGGAGTTTCTCCACGTCCCGCACCTCGGCGGTCTTGCGCTGGAGATAGACATGAAGCTCGGCGATCGCCTTCTCGATCGTGTCGAGCTGATGGACGAGGAAGTAGGTCGTGTCTCCCTCATCGGTCTCGGTTTCCAGGAACGCCCGCCCGTATCTGGCTGGAGCGTTTCGGATGAAGCGGGAAATCGGTAAGTACTCGATCAGCCAGTAGCCACGCTTCTGCAACGCCCAAAAGAAGAGGATTCGGGCGGTACGGCCATTGCCATCCTCGAAAGGATGGTCGTATGCGAGCCAGAAATGCAGAAGTATCGCCCGAATCACCGGGTGGATGAAGCGCTCGCTGTCATCCCCTTCGTTGGCGAACTCACAGAGCAATTGCATGCGCTCTGGGAGCTGCGCGGCCGGCGGCGGCACATGTATGGGCTTGTTGTCATCGTGGTCGAAGACCGCAACTCGGTGCTCGTCTGGCCGTTGGAAACGACCTGCAGCCGACGGATCTTTGAGAGTCCCCTCGGTGACGACTTTATGCAGCTCCAGTATCGACTCTGGGCTCAGCGTTTGACCCATCTCATCGCGCATGAACTGAAGCGCTCGGTAGTTGTTGACGATCATTCGCTCACTGCGATCTTGGGGCTCGCGACCACTTCGCAGCATCTCCTTGGCCACCACCCGGGACGTCGTTGCCCCCTCCAGCTGACTTGACCTGATCGCCTCCTCCATCAACGAGTTGACCAAAAAGCGCCTTCCCGCTTGCCGCTCGGACGTGACCACCTCGTCCATAGCCACCTCGCCGCTGCATCTCTGATCGATGTGATGAAGGCGCCGAAGCATGCTGTCCAGCAGCCCATATTTGAATGGCTCTCCGGTGGGACCGGTTAGCGGCAAGTCCCGCAGGTCAAGCATGCGTGCGGCCTTGATCTTCAGCCACCATTGTTTGTTGGTGAGACCCCTGGGTGGGTCGAGTCGCTGGAGCTTGTCCCAGTGCAGATAGCGATCAGCAGTCCGTCGATCGGCAGGGGCCTCTATAGCCGCCGATATCTGCTCGCCGCTGAGCTCGTTCAATAGTTCGGAAATCGAGGGGGCTTTGGCTACGAACATCTCAACTCCAAATCAACTCCAAGTTTCTCCAGAATTTGGAATTGTAGCCTCATTCCAAGCTAACTCCAAGTTGGTCCAAATTTTGGAGTTGGCTCAGCGACGTAATTTTGCGAATACAGCCATAGCCAGGCCCGCTCTATAGGCGGCGTAGGGCCAGAGCGCGCGGTCCCGCTCGACCAGGCCGATCAGGCGCTGGGAGGCGAGGGTCGAGGCGAAGGAGGAGGCGGCGCCGAGTGCCATCGAGCGTCGCATGGCCGGCGAGGCGCCGCGGCGGTGCAGGCGAACGCCCTTCAAGGCGGTCGCGCCGACAATGATCGGTAAGGCGATCGTGCGCGAGAGCAAATTTGCCTGATCGCGGGAGAAGTGGCGCCAGCGAGCCGCCGCGAGGGTGACACCGTTGCGCGAGACGCCCGGGGCCAGTGCGGCGGCCTGGGCGACTCCCAGCGCCAGCCCGTCTGCCGCCGTCGCCTCGCCTCGACCGCGCCGCTGCAGCCGCGTGTCGGCCGCCAGCATCGCCGCCGAGCCGGCCAGCAGGCCGATAGCGGTCGTTCTCGGACCCCCCAGCCGGCGCTCGATCGGGCGCTCTAGGACGTACCCCGCCACGGCGGCCGGCAAGAAGGAGAGGCCGAGGAGTAGGGCACGGCGCCCGTCGAAGGAACGCAGCTCCTCGGCGATCGCGCTCCGCTGACCGATCAGCAGGGCGGCCGCCGCGCCGGCGTGGAGCGCAACCTCGAAGCTCTTGCGCATCTCCGGATCGACCTGCTCCCATTCCCAGCCGGCGAGCCAGGGGACGAGGACGATGTGGGCGGAACTGGAGACCGGCAGCAGCTCCGCCGGGCCCTGAACGATCCCCAGGGCCAGCGCGCGGCGAGTCCGGATACGGCCGTCGGCGGGAACGCTCAAGCGCCGCCGCTCGAAGAGGCCGGCTCGGCCGGCGCTCCGCGGTCCTCACTCACGGTCTCTACCTCGGCGCTCGGGCCGCCACCGCGGTAGCGGCGGATCAGCAGGTAAGCGGCTCCGCCAAGCACCGCGACCACCACCGCATAGTCGAGGTAGTGCAGCTTCTCGCGCCAGTCCTCCCAGTTGTGGCCGACCGACTCGCCGATCAGGCCCAGCATCAACACCCAGGGGATGCAGCCGAGCAGGGTCAGCGCGGTGAAGCGCCAGAACGGCATCTTGGCCACCCCGGCGGGCAGCGAAATGAAGGTGCGGATGATCGGCAGCATGCGGGTGAAGAAGACGGTCGCGTCGCCGTAGCGCTCGAACCAGTCGTCGGCCCACTTCAGGTACTTAGGCGGCAGGTGGATGAGGCGGTTCTTCTCGAGCAGGTCGAGCCGCGCGTAGTAGCCGACTGCGTAAGCGGCCCAGGAGCCGACTAGGTTGCCGAGCACACCAGCGGCGACAATCCCGAACATCGAGAGCTCGCCGGCGGCGACGCTGGAGCCGGCGAACAGCATGATCGCCTCGCTCGGCACCGGCAGGCAGGCGGACTCCAGCGCCATCAGGACGAACACCGCCGGCAGGCCGGTGGTGCTGATGAAGTCGGTCCCCGCGTTGACGATCGGGTCGAGGAAGAAGTCGGTGACGCTGGCGAAGGGGAGCATGCGGGAAGCGGGGATTGTAGGTGGCTCAGGGGTGAGGAACTAAACTCAGCCGGTCTCTATGCACCGGTTGAACCACCCTGTCTACCGCAATCGGGTCCTCCAGGTGGTGGCTGACGCGCTGCTCGCCGCGCTCGCCTTCTACCTGGCCTTCCGGCTGCGCTTCCTCGACGACCCGCGCGGCCTGCCGCCCCGCTACGACACCCTCTTCGTGCAGGCGGTCGGCTTCGTCGCGATCGGCAAGGTCGCCGTCTTCGCCGCCTTCGGGCTCTACCAGAAGTGGTGGCGCTACGTCAGCGGCCGCGACTTCCTGACGATCGTCCGCGCCGTCGCCGTCGCCAGCGCCATCCTCGTCGTCCTCTTCACGGTCCTGCAGCCCTTCGGCCCCGACCTGCCGCGCTCGGTCGCGGTGATGGACTTCATCCTCACCCTCTTCCTGATCGCCGGCGCCAGGCTCGCCGTGCGGTTGATAGTCGAGCGCCCCACCCACGGCCATCGCCTGCCCAAGCACGAGGTGCTGGTGATCGGCGCCGGCTCCGGCGGCCAGATGGTCGTCCGTGAGCTGCAGCTCAACCCCAACCTCGGCGCCACCGCGATCGGCTTCGTCGACGACGACGCCCGCAAGCGGGGGATGCGGATGCTGGGGCTGAAGGTGCTCGGCAGGACCGACGAGATCGAGAAGATCCTCGACGAGACCGAGCCCGACGAGGTGGTGATCGCGATCCCCTCGGCGCCGGGGACGCTGCGTGCCAAGGTCGTCGCCGCCTGCCGCGAGCGCGAGATCCGCGTCCGCACCCTGCCGACCGTGTTCGAGCTGCTGCGCGGCGGCGTGCAGCTCAACAAGCAGCTGCGCGACGTCCAGGTCGAGGACGTGCTGGGGCGCGACCCGATCGTCGTCGAGCTGGACCGCGTCGGCGCCTACCTGCGCGACCGCATCGTGCTGGTGACCGGGGCCGGCGGCTCGATCGGCTCCGAGCTCTGCCGTCAGATCGCCCGGGTCGGCCCGCGGCTGCTGGTGATGCTCGACCACGCCGAGGACAACCTCTTCGAGATCGAGCGCGAGATGGTCGAGGAGCGTCACTTCAGCAGCGTCGAGTCGGTGCTCGCCGACTGCAAGGAGCCGCACCGGATGCTGGAGACGATGCAGCGCTTCAAACCGAGCGTCGTTTTCCACGCGGCCGCCTACAAGCACGTGCCGCTGATGGAGGCCAACCCGCTGGAGGCGGTCCGCAACAACGCGATCGCGACCCGGATCGCGACCGACACGGCGGCGGCTTCCGGGGTCGAGCGCTTCGTCCTCGTCTCGACCGACAAGGCGGTCAACCCGAAGACGGTGATGGGTGCCTCGAAGGCGATGGCGGAGTGGATCGTCGAGACGGCCGGCGACAAGCACCCCGGCACGCGCTTCGCCAGCGTCCGCTTCGGCAACGTCCTCGCCTCCTCGGGCAGCGTCGTGCCGATCTTCCGCGGCCAGATCGAGCGCGGTGGCCCGGTCACCGTCACCCACCCGGATATGAGCCGCTACTTCATGACCATCCCCGAGGCGGTGCAGCTGGTGATCCGAGCCGGCGACATCGGCGCCGGCAAGGGAGAGGTCTTCGTCCTCGATATGGGCGAGCCGGTAAAGATCGTCGACCTGGCAACGAACATGATCCGCCTCGCCGGCTACGAGCCGGGGGCGGAGATCGCGATCGAGTTCACGCAGCCGCGTCCCGGCGAGAAGCTCCACGAGGAGCTGGTCGGGACGGCGGAGAGCCTGCAGCCGACCGCCGCGAAACGGATCCACCGGGCAGTGCGCCAGGCGCCGCTCGACCCCGAGTGGGTGGAGGCGACGCTCAACTCGCTCGAGCATCTGGTGATGGCTGGCGACGAGGCGAATCTTGCCCAGCGGGTCGTCACGATCATCGCTTCACCGGGTGGGGACGCGGCGGCAGTCGGGCTCGACGGATAGCCTCTCGCAGCCAATCCCTTGGAGCTGATCAAGGAAATCGGGGCCTTCGCGGGCTTGGTCGCGTTCCTGGGCCTCGCCCTCCTCGCCCTGCTCTCCTTTACGCAGGGCCGTGACATTCGGCGCCTGCGCGAGTGGGCCGGCTCCGCTCCGGAGCGCGACGCGGAGCGCAAGGACACGACCTCGGCCGCGGCCTCGGAGCGAGCGGAGGAGATGCGCAAGCTGGACGAGGCGCGCGAAGCCGAGCAGCGCGCCGCCGACCTGCGCGAGACCCGGCGCCAGCGCCGCGAGGCCGGCCTGCCCGAACTGACCAGGAGCGAGCGCCTGCGCGAGCGCTTCGGCGGCAGCGGGCCGGCGCTCGGGGGAGGACGGCTGGGAGGGCGGATTGGCGAGCCGCGCTACCTGCTGGTGCTCTTCGCCGTCTTCCTGGTCGTCGGCGGCGGTGTTGCCTACGCCGCGTTGGAGGGCTTCGGCGGTGACGACGGCGGCAAAGGCGGCAGGAACGGCAAGAGCGGCCCAGCCGCGTTGAAACCGGGCGAAATCGAGGTCACCGTGCTGAACGGGACCGCGGTGCCGGGGCTGGCGGCGACCTACGGCGACATGGTTGAGCGCAAGGGCTTCCAGCTCGGCGCGGTCACCAACAGCAGCTCCAGCTTCGCCGACAGCATCGTCATGTTCGAGCCGGGCGGCGGCCGCGAGGCGCACATGGTTGCGACGGCGCTTGACATCTCGCGGGTGCGGGCGATGAGCTCGGACATCGTCGAGGTCTCGGCCGGCGCGCCGGTCTCGGTCGTGATCGGCGAGGACAATGCCTCGTCGGCCGGTTAACGTCGGCGCAGTCGTCTTCGCGCTTCTCGTCCTCGCCACGCTGGCCGCCTTCGCCTGGTCGCAGCGGCTCAAGCGCGACCCGCTGGTGCTCGACAACGTCACCTTCGGCAATCCCGAGAGCCGCGCCTTCACGCCGAACGGAGACTGCCGCTTCGACAGCATTCGGATCCGCTTCCGGGTCACCCGTTCCGACCGCGCTCACGTGCAGATCGTCAAGCCGGGCGGCAAGCTGATCGTCACCCTTGCCCGCGACACCTACCTGCAGCGCTACCGCTTCTCCACCTTCTACTGGGACGGTCGCGTCCGCAACGACGGCATCGCCCCCCCTGGCCGCTACAAGCTGCGAGTCAAGCTGCTCGGCCAGGACCGCACTCTGGTCCCCGGGGGCGTGATGCGCCTGCACGAGGCGCCGCGGGAGCCAAGGCAGGGCTGCAAGCAGGGAGGAGCGGCTTGAGCGACCTGCTCGCCGCGGCGGGTTTGCTCGCCGCGGCCGCCGCGGCCGCCGCGGCAATCCTGCTTCCCGCCGGACGAGCCCGCTCGGTGGCGATGCTTGCCGCCCTGGCTCTCTTTCCAATCCTGATCCTCGGCGACCAGTGGCACTCGCCGCAGGTCGTCGATTTGCGCGACGAGCCGCTCGGCTTTGCCGGGCTCGCCGCCGCGGCCCTGGCCGGCGCAGTCGTGCTCGCCGCGATCTTTCGCCGCTGGCCGATCGTCCTGCCGCTGGCGATCGTCTTCGCGCTGCCCTTTCGTATCCCCCTCGAGGCGGGAGGCGACACCGCCAACCTGCTCGTGCCGCTGTACCTCGTGATTGCCGGCGGAGTTCTCTCGGTTGCGTTGGGTGAGTGGCAGAAATGGCGTGGGGGGCAGGACGTGGGGGGACCCCCCCACGTCCTGCCGTGGGCCCTCGCTGCTGTTGTTGTTCTCTACGCGGTCCAGACGCTCTACTCGCCGGACTTCTCGAAATCGCTTCAGAACGTTTGCTTTTTCTTTGTGCCGTTCTCGTTGGTTTACGCGTTGCTGCGCGATGTGCGCTGGGATAGGAAGCTTCTTGTGCTCGTGCTGTGGGTGGTAGCAGCGGAGGCGGTTGCCTTCGTGATTGTGGGTTCGGTTGAGTACGTCACGCGGAGCCTCTTCTGGAACGACCAGGTGATTCGGTCGAATGAGTTCCACACCTACTTCCGCGTCAACTCCGTCTTCTGGGATCCGAACATCTACGGGCGTTACCTGGCGCTGGCGATCACGATCGCGATGGCTGCGCTCCTGTGGACGAGGGAACGGCGGACGTTGGCGTTGCTTGTCGCTCTCGTCGCGGTTCTTTGGATCGGGCTTGTGCCGACCTTCTCGCAATCCAGTTTTGCCGCCCTGCTTGGGGGCCTAGCTGTACTCGCGGCATTGCGGTGGAGCTTGCGATGGACTCTGGCCGCGGTGGGGGCTGGTGCCGTCCTAGCGATCGTCGTGGTCCTCTTCGCCGGCGGCATCTCGAAGTTGAGCCCCGATCGCCTCAATGTCTGGAGCGGCGGTCGCACCAACCTCGTCTCCGGCGGAACCGAACTCTTCGCCCAGCGCCCCCTCTGGGGCTACGGCGCCGGCTCCTTCCCTCGCGCCTACAGAGAACAGATAGCAACGAAGAAGACTCCAGTCTCCGTCTCGCACACGCAACCGGTGACCGTGGCAGCAGAGCAAGGCCTAATAGGCCTCCTCGCTTACGCAGCTCTCCTCATAGCAGCACTCTGGACGATGACGTCTGCCCTTTTCGCCTCTCGCGTGGGTGGCGTCGGGGTGGGGGGTTTTCCACCGCCCGAAGGCTGCGGAGGGGAGGACCCCATCCCTGCAAGCGCTGGGTCCCGGCCCCCGGAGCAGCGCGTAGGGCAAGGAAGGCCCCCCACCCCGACGACAGGACCCGCGCGCCTAGCGCTAGGCCGGGTAGCTGTCCTCGCAGCGTTCATCGCGCTGCTAGTCCACACCATGGCCTACGCCGGCTTCTACGAGGACCCCATCGCCTGGGTCCTGCTGGCCGTCGGCGCCTCGCTGGCCGCCGCGCCGGTCCGCGGCGAGACGTAGGCTCGCGACCGTGTCGGGATACCTGCGCCGCTTAGCGACGACCGGCGCCGCCTACACCGCGGCAAGCATCCTCTCGAAACTGATCGCGGTCGCCCTGCTGCCGCTCTACACGCGCTACCTGACTCGGGCCGACTACGGCGCCGCCGAGGTTCTCTTCGCCGCCGTCGTCGCCGCCAGCATCGTGATTCGCTTCGGCGTGATCGAGGCGGTGTTGCGCTTCTACTACAAGGCCGGCGAGGATCCCGGCCGCGTCGTCGCCGCCTCCTTCGCGGCGCTTTTCTGGCTCGCCACCGCAGGCGCCCTGATCGCGCTGCCCTTCGCCGAGCCGCTCTCCGAGGCGCTGCTCGACCGTCCGGCGCCCGATTTGGTCCGGATCGCGATCGGCGGCCTCTGGGTGCTGACCCTGCACGAGTACCTGCTCACCCTGTTCCGGCTCGAGGAGCGCGCCCGCGCCTTCTTCGCGGTGACGATCGCCAACGTGCTGGTGGCGATCGCCCTCACGGTCGTGCTCGTCATAGTCGAGGACGAGGGCGCCCGCGGCCTACTGCTGGGCAGCTACGTCAGCGGGGGCGCCTTCGTCCTTGGCCTGATCATCGTCCACCGGCAGCGTCTAACGCTGCGACTCGACCGTCCCCTACTGCGCCGCATGCTGCGCTTTGGCCTACCGACGATGCCGGCCGAGCTGTCGCTGTACGCGCTCAACTTCGTCGATCGGATCATCATCGTCCGCACCGTCGGACTCGCCGAGGCGGGCCTCTACTCACTGGCGATTAAATTCTCCCAGGGCGTCAACATCCTGGTCCGCGGCTTCCAGCTCGCCTGGCCGCCCCTCGCCTACTCGATCCGCGACGACGACGAGGCCCGCCGCGCCTACGCCGCGGTAGTCACCTGGCTCCTCGCCGTCTGCGCCTTCGTCGTGATCGGGCTCTGGTTGCTCGCGCGCTGGCTGGCGCGGGCGCTCGCCGCACCGGAGTTCTTCGAGTCCTACGAAGCGGTCGGCCTGATCACCGCCGCGACCGCCTTCTACTCCCTCTACATGGTGCAACTGGTGATCCTCGGCAGGACCGGCCGCACCGAGTTCAACTTCCCGGCGACGATCGCCGCGCTGGTCGTCAACGTCGCCCTCAACCTGATCCTCGTGCCGCCGCTCGGCATCGTCGGCGCTGGCATCGCCCTCGTCGCCTCATACCTAGTCGTGGTCGCGCTGATGTACGGGTTTACCCAGCGTCTCTTCCCAGTGCCCTACGAATGGACGCGGTTAGCCCGCGTCGTACTGGTCTCGACTGCCCTGGTCGGCCTCGGCGAGCTGCTGCTGCCCACCGAGGGTTTCGACGGCCTGTTGTCGCGGGCCGTTCTCTGGCTCACCTATCCTTTCGTGCTTCTAGTCAGCGGCTTCTTCACCGCCGAGGAGCGCGGCTGGTTGTCGCATCTGCGCCACCCGAAAGAGCTGCTGGCTCGCATGGGCGCGGTCCGCGCGCGTCCGGTGGCGGTGGACGGTGGGGTGCCGGAGGCCTATGAGGTGGAGCAGATGGACGAGGACGCCCGCACCTGACCGTCCCCGGTGCCCCAACGCGGCGTCCTCTCTTGAGCGCGAAGTCAGGGGGTGAGTGACCTTAACTACCCATAGTGGGTGGTTAAGGTCACTCACCCCCGTTCCCGCACCCTGTCCCTGAGGCTTTCGCCTCGGGCGAGGAAAAGCGCCTGGCGGGCGTGCGCCCAATAGATGCGAGCTGGGCGGTTGGGGAGGACGACTGCGGCAAGGGCGCGCAGTGCGTAGGACCAGGCGGTGAGGAGGCGGACAGCCAGCGCCGCGGTCTGGGAGTGGTGCTTGCGCATGTAGAGGTCGCGGTTGCGGTGGAACTCGACGATGCGCGGCAGCCCGGCGGCCAGGTCGGTGGAGAGCTGGTCGTGATGGACGGCCTCGGCGGTGGGGACGAACAGCGTGCGCCAGCCGGCGTCGGCCAGCCGCTTGCAGAAGTCGCACTCGTCGTAGTAGACGAAGAACGCCGAATCGAGGTAGCCGACCTCGGCTGCGGCCTTGCGCCGCACCAGCAGGGCACTCGATTGCGCCCAATCGACCGGACGGGTTTCGCTTCCCTTGCTCTGCACCGTCAAGCGCCGGTGCAGGAAGAAGGCGCCGATCAGGGCCGTGCCGACCCCAGGAAAGCGCCAGGCGCACGGCACCGGATTGCCCGCCGAGTCGAGGAGCTGAGCGGCGCTCGCCGCGGCATGTGAGTCAGCTTCGAGCGCCGCGACCAGCGCCTCGGCGGCTCCCGGCCGCAGCGCGGAGTCCTCGTTGAGCAGCAGGCAGTAGTCGCCGGTCGCCTCGCGCAGCAGGGTCGAGTCGTTCTCGGCCTTGCCCATCCGCCGCTCGAGGGCGATCAGGCGAATATCGCCGCCGCGCGCCCGCACCGCCGCGGCGGAGCCGTCCGCGGAGGCGTTGTCGAGCACGAGGATCTCGCGTTCGATCCCGGCCGGGTGCGTGCGCTCGATCGCCTCCAGACAGGCGAGTAAATGTTCGCGGCCGTTGGTGTTCACGACGCAGTAGGAGAGCGTGGGCGCCAAGGTGGCCACGATAATCGCCTCGATGCCGGACCCGATCCGCGTTCAGATGGTCGACCCGTCGGCCTTCACGCCGCCCTACGACCGCGCCTTGGCCGCGGCGTTGGCCCGCGCCGGCGCCGAGGTCGAGCTGCTGACCAGCCGCTTTCTCTACGGACCGGTGCCGGAGGCCGACGGCTACCAGGTGACGGAGAGCTTCTACCGCCGCAGCGCCGCACGCGGCCTCGGCGCGCCGGCCCGGCGCGCGTTCAAGCTGGCCGAGCACCTGCCGGACATGCTGCGCTTCCGGCGCGACGCCGACGCCGACATCGTCCACTACCAGTGGCTGACCGTCCCTCCGTTGGACGCGATGCTGCTGCCCCCACTGCGCCCGCGGGTAATGACCGCCCACTACATCCTGCCGCCGCGCGCGAACCGCCGCCAGGTCGCGACCGCCCACCGCGTCTTCGGCCGCATGGACGCGATGATCGCCCACTCAGAGCACGGTGCCGCACTGCTCCGCGATGAGGTCGGGCTCGATCCCGGCCAGGTTCGAGTGATCCATCACGGCGCCTTCGACTATCTGACCCGCCTGCCGGAGGAGAAGCCGCTGCCGGCAGAGCTGCAGGGCGCCGAGGACCCGGTCATCCTTTTCTTCGGCCTGCTGCGTCCTTATAAGGGCATCGACACGCTGCTCGAGGCGTTCCGCCAGGTCGAGGGCGCCGAGCTGTGGATCGTCGGCAACCCCCGCATGGACATCGAGCCGCTGCGCCGCCTCGCCGCCGTCGCGCCGGGCCGCGTCCGCTTCCTCACCCGCTTCGTCGAGGACGCCGAGATCCCGCCGATCTTCCGCCGCGCCGACGTCGTCGTCCTCCCCTACCGCGACGCCGAGCACTCCGGCGTCCTCTATACCGCCCTCGCCTTCGGCAAGCCCCTAGTGCTCAGCACGGTAGGTGGCTTCCCGGAGGTAGCAGCACACGGCGCGGCCCGGCTCGTCCCACTCGAGGACCCAGCTGCCCTGGCAGCAGCACTGACCGAGCTCGTCGCTCACGAGCCGGCCCGCGCCGAGCTTTCCGCCGCAGCGAAAGTCGCGGCGGCGGGTCCCTACTCCTGGGAAGCCGCCGCGCAACAGACCCTCGCGCTCTACCGCGAACTCCTCGAGAAGAGGGGGTAGGGGTGTCCATCCCGGCCGCGGCGTCCTGTTTTTCGCACAGACCACTCAGCGAGAGCGGCCGCGCGTCCGGCGAAAAACCCAGCGACCGGGATGGACACCCCTACCCCCTCCCCCGCGGAAACCGATAATCACGCCATGCTGCTCGAAGTCATCTTCTGGGTCTGCGTCGGCTCCATCCTC
Source organism: uncultured Solirubrobacterales bacterium (assembly GCA_963844395.1). Classification (GTDB taxonomy): domain Bacteria; phylum Actinomycetota; class Thermoleophilia; order Solirubrobacterales; family 70-9; genus VRUE01. The sequence goes on from CAWJNX010000002.1 coordinate 415,695, forward strand.
TACACCCACCTCGGCTACCCCCTCGTCCTGCGCACCCTGCTCGCCCTGCGCCGCCGGCCGACCCTGCGACCGGGCACCTGGGACGAGCCCCCGCGCGTCTCCCTGATCGTCGCCGCCTACGACGAGGAGGAGTCGATCGCCGCAAAGGTCGCCAACGCTCTGGCGCTCGACTACCCGCGCGACCGCCTGCAGGTGATCGTCGCCTCCGACGGATCCGCCGACGCCACTGTCGAGCGCGCCTGCAGCGCCGGCGCCGACCTAGTCCTCGAGCTGCCGCGGGGCGGCAAGATCGCCGCCCAGAACGCCGGCGCCGAGCGCGCCAGCAGCGAGATCCTCGCCTTCTCCGATGCCAACAGTCTCTGGGCTCCCGACGCGCTCCGCCACCTGATCGAGCCTTTCGCCGACCCCTCGGTGGGCTACGCCTGCGGTCAGGTCCGCTTCCTCGATCCGGATGGCGGCAACCTGGAGGGCGCCTATTGGCGCTACGAGATGGCGGTGCGCGAAAGGGAGTCGGCGTTGGCGGGCGTCACCGCCGGCAACGGCGCGATCTACGCGGTCCGCCGCGAGGCCTACGTCGCCCTGCCCCCGTCCGGCAGCCACGATCTCTCCTTCCCCTTCCGGCTGGCGAAGCGCGGCTTGCGCTCGCTCTACGTCCCCTGGGCGAGCGCCGAGGAGAAGATGGTGCCGACCCTGGAGGGCGAGTTCGCTCGCAAGCGGCGGATGATGGTCGGCCTCTGGGACATCGTCGCCGGCGAAAGGATGCTCGATCCGCGTGGCTACCCACCCCTCTACGCCTTCGAGATCGCCTCGCACCGACTGCTCCGCTATGCGACCCCCTTCCTGCACCTGCTCGCGCTCGCGGCGAACCTCGCCCTGCTCGGCGAGGGCTGGATCTACACGGCGACGCTCGCCATCCAGCTCGCCATCCTCGCCGCGGCTGCGCTCGGCAGACAACTGCCGCTGCTGCCATTCCGGATCGCTCGCTACTACGCGATGACCACCACCTCGATCGCCGCCGGCCTCTGGGACCGTCTGCGCCACGGCGCGCCCGGCACCTGGGAGAAGGCCGAAGGAACCAGATGAGGAGAAGGAACCAGATGAGGAGTCCCGCCTGACCATGCCGCGCACCTTTGACATCCTCGTCGCGGTCGTCGCCCTGATCATCCTCTCTCCCCTCCTGCTGGTCGCGGCGATCGCGATCAGGCTGGGAAGTCCCGGACCGGTCGTCTACCGGCAGCGCCGGGTCGGCAAGGACAGCCGCGAGTTCGAGCTGCTGAAGCTGCGCACGATGGTGCAGGGCTCGGACCCCGTCGGGGTCGGCACCGTCGTCGGCCGCGACGACCCGCGGGTGACGGCGGCCGGACGCTTCTTGCGCCGCACCTCGCTCGACGAGCTACCCAACCTGGTCAACGTCCTACGCGGAGAGATGGCGATCGTCGGTCCACGCCCGACGATTCCAGCCCAGGTCATCGACTACACGCCCCACCAAAAACGCCGCCACGAGGTGCGGCCGGGTCTGACCGGCTGGGCCCAGGTCCAGGGTCGTGCCGGCATCCCCTGGGACGAGCGGATCGAGCTCGACGTCGAGTACGTAGACCGCCGCAGCGCGATGCTCGACCTCCGCATCCTCGCCAAGACGGTGTGGCTCCTCGTAACCGGTCACGGCCTTGCTCCAGAGAGCCCATCCCGGTAGGGGTTCCGCTTAACTTTTCGCGAAGACCGTAGGAGGCTGTCCGCCTTCGCCGCCGCGCGAAAAGTACAAGACGCTCCACCCCTACCGGGATGGGCTCTAAGGTGCGGGCGATGAGCGAGCGGCCCGATGTCAGCCTGCGAAGCTTCGAACCCAGCGACGCGGCAGCAGTGCACCGCTGGTTCAACAACCCGGCGGCGACGCGCACGCTGATGGAGCAACGCGAGAGCTTCTCGCGCGAAGAAGCGGAGGGCTGGGTTGGGCGGGCGAGGGACGACTCTGGCGAGGACCGCAAGTACGCGATCGTCGTTGAGGGTTATGAGGAGCCGGTCGGTTTTACCGCCCTCTATGGCCTTTTCCGCCAGACGGCTCCCGAGCTTGGGGCGCTGATCGGCGACGATGTGCGCGGCAAGGGGGTCGGACGTCGTGCCGAGGCGCTGACGATCGCCAAAGCGTTCGACGAGTTCGGCGCGCACCGCGTCTACGGACGCATCCCCGCCGACAACGAGGCGGCGAAGGGGGTCGTCACCAGCCTCGGCTGGCGTTACGAGGGGACGATGCGGAATCACCTCCGCCGTGACGGAGGCTTCGCCGACTGCGAGGTCTGGGGAGTGCTCCCCGACGAGTTCCGCGCTGCCACCGCGGACCTCCTCGGGCCGAAATGAGAGCAGAGGGAGGAGGCGGCGTCAGTGCGCAAGCGGAGCTGATAGCGGATCGCGGTGAGGCGGCGGCGGGCGAGGAGTTCTTTCGCTCGCGCCCCTTTCTCGCTGCCGAGGGCGCCACCCACACCCTGCGGATCGAGGCGGATGACGTGGAGCTGCTGGCGCCGCTGATCGTTCGCGAGATTCCGGGCACCGGGGAGCGCGACGCGGTCTCCCCCTACGGTTACCCGGGCATGGCGCGCCTGTCGGCCGCGGCCGGTGTTGACCTCCCCCTAGTGGGGTCAAATCCGGACACGGCGCCTGACCCGACAATCGCCCCTGCGGCGATCGATCCGGCGACGGTCAACTTCTCCCCGACGGGGCTGGTCTCGATCTTCGTGCGGCATACGCTCGGCGACCCACCACTCTTTGGCGTCGCGGAACGCAATCTCGTCCAGATCGCCGACCCGGAGCTACCCCGTAAGAGCCGCCCCAGCGATCGCAACCAGATCAATAAGAACCGCCGCGCGGGCTACGAGGTGCGATTGGTCCCTGGCTCGGAGACGTCATCCGAGGATCGCACCGGCTTCCTTGCCGCCTACGAGCAGACGATGCGCCGTGCCGGCGCCGGCGAGCGCTATTTCTTTGGCGCCGCCTACTTCGACCGTATCCTCGAATCGCCCCATGCCTGGTTGGCGCTCGCGGACGCCGCGGGCGGTGAGGTCGCCGCCGCAGCGATCGCAGTCCGCAGCGACGGCTTCATCCACTACTACCTGAGCGGCAGCGCCAACGCCCAGCTGCGGGACTCGCCGATGAAGAACCTCGTCTCGGTGCTGGTCAACTTCGCCACCGAGCAAGGCCTGCCGCTCAACCTTGGCGGTGGCATCTCGCGCGGCGACCGACTCGAGGAGTTCAAGCGCGGCTTCGCCAACCGCGAGCAGGCATGGTGCAGCTCGGAGATCATCTGCGATCCCGCCGCCTACGCCCGCCTCTCGGCCGGTCATGAGGAAACTGGGTTCTTTCCCCTCTACCGCTCCCAGTAGTGCGTGGTCAAGCAGATCAAGGAACTCACGCTGCGCGTTCGCACCGCTCCCTGCGGTCGCTCGAGCGTGGCGTGCTCTGCACGCGAGCGACCGGGGACGCAGATATGCGCAGTGCCACGCGCTACTGGGGTTCGACCGGGGTCGGGCCTTTGACTGCGCCGGTTCCCTCGCCGCCGTAGCGGCCCCAGGTTTTTTTGCCGAAGGCGCGGATCGCGTCCAGGGTGGCCGCGCCTTTGTACTCGGGGCAGCCGATCAGGTTGGTCCACGTCGATGCCGCGACCGCGTAGGTCATGTTGTCATTCGGGAAGAAGAGCGTCCCCCCATACATCGTTTCGTAGAGACCTTTCAGTTCCAGCTGCTCGTCCTCGGAGAGGTCGGGGCTGTACTGGATCTCCATGCGGCCGTGCTCGAGCGCGTGGACGATGAAGATTTCGTCGGGCATCTCGCTGTAGGCGCCGTCCGCCTGCTGGAAGGGCGATTCGGCGTGATTGCCCGAGGTCGGCGGGCTCGTCTGGTAGTCGGGTGCCGTGGCAGTTGGGGGAAGGTGGCTTTTGCCCTCCTCTTTGAGTTCCAGCCGCACAACGCAGCCCGCCTGCTCGGCCGCTTTCTCGAGGTTCGTCTCTTTGGCCGCCGGCACATCGGCGCCCTCGCGCTCGTCGGGCTCGAAGCCGTTGATCGAGCCGCTGGCCGGGTTGAGGTGAGCGCTGGCGTCGCCGCCCCCGGACGAGGCGATGACGGAGACGATCCCGACGACGACGGCCAGTCCGATCAGGCCGGCAACCCCATAAGCGACGAGCAGTCGCCGCCGCTCGGACTTGCCGTGCGTCGACTCACGTTCCTTCCGCGCCTGGCGGAGTCGCTCTCTCTCTTCTTCCCTGCGGTTTGCCACGTCTGCGTTTCCTCCGGCCGGGCGCTTGCCTTTTGCCGCTCGGTTCGGTCGGGAACTTACCAGCTAATTAGCCGCTGTCGGCGACTGGAGTGCCCGCCCTCGCATCGGGTCCACCGGCGCGCTCCCACGGCCGCGCCGCCCGCAGCGCGGCCAGCACCGCCCGCGTCGCCGGCGCCCGGTTCAGCGCGTAGAAGTGGATGCCCGGCGCCCCTGCGACCAGCAACTCGGCACACTGCTGAGCCGCGTAGGAGATCCCCAGCTCGAACTCGGCCCGCTCGTCGCCCTCCACCGTCGCGAACGCCTCGGCGAGGCGAGGGGGGATCGAGGCGTCGCACAGGTCGCAGATCCGTTTCGTCTGCGCAAAGCTCGCGACCGGGATCACCCCGGCGATGATCGGCACGTCAATGCCCTTCTCGCGCGCCGCCGCGACGAAGTCGAAGTAGACCTGGTTGTCGAAGAAGAGCTGGGTGATCAGGAAGGACGCCCCGGCCTCCACCTTGGAGCGCAGGTAGGCGAGATCGGTGTCGAGATCGGGCGCCTCGGGGTGAACCTCGGGGAAGCAGGCGCCGCCGATCGTGAAATCCCAGCCGTCGGCGATGAAGGCGGCCAGCTCAGCGGCGCTGCCCAGCCCGCCCGCGGGCTGCACGAAGTCCTCCTGCCCGCGCGGTGGGTCGCCGCGCAGCGCGAAGACGTTCTCGACCCCCGTCGCCGCGATGCGATCGAGCGTTACCGCCAGACCGTCCTTCGTCTCGCCGACGCAGCTCAGGTGCGCCATCGTCTCGAAGCCGAGCTCGTCCCGGAGCGCGCGGGTGATCTCTACCGTTCCCTCGCGGGTTGAGCCACCGGCGCCGTAGGTGACCGAGACGAAGTCCGGCTCCAGCTCGCGCAGCGAGCGCGCGGTCGCAAACAGTTGCTCGCTCGCCGCCTCGTTCTTGGGCGGGAAGAACTCGACCGAGAAGACTGGCCGCTTCGAGGCGAGGATCTCGTCGATGCGCATCCGAGCAGGGTAACTAGCCGCCGCTCAAACGCCCTCGAGGATCGGCACGGTGACCGTCAACCCAGGCGTCCCCAGCTCCGACACGACGGCGGCACGAATACTGGCCGAGGTCACACCGAGGGGCACCGGTAACGCGCAGGCACCGCCCGGTCCGTCGACCAGGAAGCAATCCACCGTGCTGAGATCGGCTGCGTTTTCGCCGAAGGTGGCGGCGACGATGCGGGCCGGCGCAGCCTCGCCGCTGCCGCGATCCGGAAAGCGGTAGGAGAGGAGCGCGTGATCGCCGTCGAGTCGCGCCTCGAAGCGCGGCGTCGGTGGCGGCGGTGACTCCCAGCGCGGCGCCTCGGCGGCCGGTCGGGCTTCGCGATGGAACTCGGCCGGCCTCTGCCAGCGCGGGTCCTGAGCGGGTCCCCGCGGGCTGTCGCCCTCGAACGCCTCGCGCCGCCGGGTTGATCCCCACCTCCCCGGCCAGCGCGCCCAACCCGGCAAGTCCTCGCCGAGCGCCACCAGCTGGGGCCGCCGTCGCGGACCAAGGCCATCGTTGTGGTCCGGAACAGCCGGCGCCGAGTAGGTCCCTCCGCGCAGCAGCGAAGCATGGGAGCCGCGCGCGCAGTAGACGACCGGGGCCTCCCCTTGGTCGGTGGGTTGCCGCTCGACCTCCTCCCAGCTGGCCCTTTCGCCGCTCGCGTGGCGACCGTAGGTGACCGCGTCGGGTTCCCCGTCCCCGCCAATTCGCAGCTGGATCATCTCCCAGTCACCCTCGTGCCGACCCAACTTCAGGAACCCCTTGTCGTTGTAGTAGTAGAAGAACCAGTACTGGAGCCAGAGCCGCCCCTCGCTTCGCTGCGCCTGCCCGTAGACGAGATCGTCGAGGTCCTCCGCCCGGCGCATCGAGAGAGCGTCGGCGGCATGCGATCCACCGGCCTCGTCGAGGTAGTCGTCCTTGTGCACCGGCCGCCCGTCGGCATAGAGGGAGTCGTCGAGGTAGTCGAGGTCGAGACGGCCGGCGCCCTCGTGCGGCAAGACCGATGCGATCAGCCCGCCGTCGGCCCGATGCAGGGTGTTGCAGCGCGACCCGATAGCCAGCTCGGCGATCGCCGTCACCGAGTCGGCGCGGTAGCTCTCCAGCGAGTCGTACTGGATGAAGGGCCGGTAGCGATGCAGCAGCTCCGCCGGGCGCCGGCTCCCGGGCAGATTGCCTGCCCGCCGCCGCGGCAGACGCGGCAGGCGCAGGCGCCCCGACCGCGCTGGCCGGCCCAGCAGCTCGCTTCGGATCCGGCTTTCGCTCGTCCAGCAAGGATGGGGAGGCTCTGGGGGAAGCGGCTCGAGCGCCGCAACCCGTTCGCCACCGGCGCGCAGCGCGGCGTCGGCGAAAAGGTAACCCCGGTTCTCGAGCAGCGCCCGCTCCGCCACAGTTAGCGGCACGAGGTCGTCACGGATCGAGTCGAGCGCCGCCGCAGCCGACTCGGGGTCGGCTTGGAATGCCGCCGGCGCCCGCTCCAGTTCCCACCTAAGCTCCCCTTCGCGCTCGTTTCGCCCACTGCTCACGGGGTGTCCCAGGGCCAGGCCGGCCGCTCCGAAGACGAATTGGGGCCGGCCGGGGGGCTGCCCTTCCGGCCATCCAGCAAGCTCGCGTGCGTAGCGCTCTTCTTCCGCTGCGCCACTGCCCAGGGAGGAACTGCGCAACAAGGCGCGGCCACGACCGTGGCGAGATGAGATCTCGCGCATCGGCTCGACGATCGTCTCTGGCCAGTCACGGAACGCTCCTTGCAATGGCCAGGGGATCCGCACCGCCAGCAGTGCCCCGAGGATGCTGCCGCCTCCGACGCCGTAGATCGTCTCGGTGCCAGCGAGCAGGCCAAGCTCGTTGAGCCTGGTGAGGGCGCCTAGATGGAAGAGCGCCGCCCGATAACCGCCACCGGAGAGGCACAGCACGGAATCACGCCGCAAGCCGAAGGTGGGCGCCTCCGCGTTCACCGGCGAGGAAATTAAACGGACCGAGACGTTTAGTCAACATCCGTTGGTGTAAGTTTCTCCACCAATCGCTGTGCGAGGATGCGCAGGCATGGGGGACGAGCTTCGCTACGAGCGCCTCGGTGCCGCCTCGGTGCTGACCATCGACCGCCCGGCACGGCGCAACGCGGTCGACAACGCAACCGCCCAACTGTTCCGCCAAGGACTGTGCGATTTCGAGGCCGATGAGGGCGCCCGCGTCCTGGTTCTCACCGGCGCCGGCGGCGAGGCCTTCTGCGCCGGCGCCGACCTGAAGGCGCTCGATCTCGACGTCGATCACCCAGAGGGTCCGATGGGCCCGACGCGGGTCACCCCGTCGAAGCCGGCGATCGCAGCCGTTGACGGCTGGTGCCTGGCCGGCGGCGTCGAGCTGGCGCTCTGGTGTGACCTACGAATCGCCACGCCGGGCTCCACCTTCGGCCTCTTCGAGCGCCGCTGGGGAGTCCCTTTGGTCGACGGCGGCACGCAACGCCTACCCCGAACGATCGGCATGGGCCGAGCTCTAGACCTGATCCTCACCGGCCGCCCAGTAGACGCGGAGGAGGCGCTGCGGATCGGACTCATCAACGAGGTGGTCGAACCCGGTCGTCACCTAGAGCGCGCCCTGGAGCTGGCCGAGCGAATCGCTTCCTTCCCCCAAGAGACGATGCTCGCCGACCGCAAAGCAGCGATAGAGGGCTACGGACTTCCCATAGCCGACGGCCTCGCCCTAGAGCACCAGCTCGGCCGCCAAGTCCTCCACATAGCGGCCCAAGGAGCAGCCCGCTTCTCCTCCGGAGAGGGCCGTCACGGCGAGGGCGTCTGACCCTGCCGGGCCAACCTTCGCATCTCATCTTCCGCCGCTTCGGGCCCCAGATAAGGCATAAGCACCGCAAAGACAAGATCGGGAAGCAGCCGCGGCAGCTCCGGCCCGCGCCCGGCCCGGATCTCGTCGAAGATCATCGAGGTGGCGCCGCCAATCGCGAAGCGGGCGGTGTCGGGCGGTAGCTCGTCGCCCTGCCCGGAGTAGGTGCGTCCCTCCTCGAGGAAGGGGGTGAAGCGAGCCAGCGCCGCTCGGTAGCGCTCACGGGCCTCGTCCCCGGCCGCGGTCACCTCGACCATCGCCATCCGCGCGATGTCCGCCTCCACGGCAAGCAGCTCGATCAGGGCACGCAGCCCGATCCCGATCTTCTCCGGCCAGGGCTCGTCAACGGCGGCCTCGAAGGCGCTTGTCACGTGGGCGACCAGCACGTCGATTACCGCGTCGTAGGCCTCGAGGAAGCACTCGGCCTTGTCCTGGAACGCCTCGTAGAAGGCGTCCTCGGTGACCCCGGCGAACTCGACCACGTCGGCGACCGTCGTCGCCTCGTAGCCCTTTGCGGCAGCCACCCGGACCATCGCCTCCAGCAGCCGCTCGCGCTGCGAGCGCACGACATAAGCCTGCGGCAATCCACGGCGGCCGTCGGCGACGTTTCCTGGATTCGATGGGGATGACGAATCCACCGATTCAGCGTAGGGGAGGAACCGCGGCCTGTCCAACCCCCGCCGCCGGTCTGGCGATCAGGCCCGCGCAGCCTGCATCTCGGCGCTTGCCGCCTCGGCCCCGAAGTAGGGCAGCACTGCGAAGTACATGAACTCGGGCAGCAGCTTGCGAAAACCGTCGTCAGCCCCGGTGGAGAGCCGGGAATGGACTACCGCATGGATGCCGGCGACGATGCCCTCCGGGGCGATTCCGGGAGGCGACTCCCCTCCCTCGGCCTCCACCCGTGCCAAATCGATGAAATCCGTGAAGGCTTTCATCGCTGCGGCACGTCTTGCCAGGGCCTCCGCTCCCGCTGCATGGACCTCGACGACCAGCGCGCGGCCGATGTCGGGCTCGGTGTCGAAGAAATCGAGGACGGCACCGAGCCCGGCTCGCAGCTTGGTCCGCCAGCTCTTCTCGCCAGCGGCGGCGGTTCGCGCCAGGGCCACGATCCGTGCCAGGCCGGCGTCGAGCGCCGCCAGGTAGCAGGACTCCTTGTCGGCAAAATTGTCGTAGAAGGCCTGTCGATAGAGACCCGTACGCTGCAAAATCGTGCGTACAGACGTGAGGTCGTAGCCTTTCGACCCAACCTCTTCCAGCATCCCGACGAGGATCTTTTCCCGCTTCGGCGAGTTCACCTGCTCGAGCTTTGTCCCGTGGGGAAAATCGTCGATCTTTGCGACCGCGCCGCGCTCCTCCGCCCCTGCCTGGACTTCGGTCACGCCCTGCTTCCCCATCGCAATCCTCCTGTCAGATCAAGGGAACAGGTTGTCTAGCGTCGGTACTCTACCGGTATATCGCCAAACCGTCCAGCTTGAAACTGCTGAACCTCTGAGTACCCTGCGTTTCGTGGCTGACCGTGTCTCCGAAGCGATGCGACCGAGGCCCGGACGGCACGCATTGCCCCGGGAGTTCATCACCCAACACCAGCGCGCTCGCATCATCGCCGCGCTCGCCGAGGAGACGGTCGAGAAGGGCTATCGCTCGGTCACCGTCGCCGACATCGTGCGCCGTGCCGGGATCGCGCGTAACACCTTCTACGAGAACTTCTCTTCGAAGGAGGACTGCTTCCTGGCCGCCTCGGAGTTCGCGGTCAAAGAGGCCCTGCGGCGCGTTGTCAACGCCGCCAGCAAGGTCGATAGCTGGCCCGCTCGGGTCAACTCGGGACTCTCCGCATTTCTCCATTACGTCGCCACCGAGCCGGCGCTGGCCCGCACCTGCATCGTCGAGGCGCTCTCGGCCGGCCCCGCCGCAGTCGAGCGCTACGAACGCTCGATTCAGGCCTTCGTGCCGCTCTTCCGCATGGGCCGCAAGGTTTCTTCGCAGGGCGAGCGGCTGCCGGCGACACTGGAGGAGACGATCGTGGGCGGCATCTTCTGGATCCTCTACCAGCGGATCGTGATGGGACAGGTCGAGCAGATCGAGGAGCTGCTCCCCGAGCTGGTCGAGTTTTCGCTCACCCCGTACCTCGGCGCCGAGGCCGCGAAGCGGACGGCATCCGAGGCGCCTCCCGCGACCGCTCGCTGAGCCGGAGCCGGTCGTGCGAAGCCCGAGTCAGGGAGCTCGGTCGGGTCTGACCTCGAAGGTGGGGATCGGGGGTCCCATGCGCTAGTGCTCGATACCGAGAACCGCGAGCGGACCGGCAGCTCCGAGCGCGCCCAGATCGTCGCGGCGCTGATTGCGGTCGCCGCCGAGCGAGGCTACGGCGAGACCTCGATCGATTTGGTCCTCGAGCGGGCCGAGCTCGACCGGGCCGCCTTCGACCGCCACTTCCGCGGCAAGTACGACTGCTTCCTCTCCGCCTGGCAGGAGATCAACGAGGATTGCCTGACGACGATGGTGAGCGCCTACGAGAGCTGCGAGGCGTGGCCCGACCGGCTCCGCGCCGTTGCCCACCGGATCGTCGCGGGCCTGCGCAAAGACCCCAGCCGCGCCTCCTTCGGGGTCGAGGTGCTGGCGGCGGGCGACGCCGCCCGCGCCCGCCGCGACATGACGATGCGAGTGATCGCCTCGCTGATCGACGCCGGCCGGCAGGAGATGGAGGACCCCGAAGCCGTCCCCCACACAACCGCCGAGGCGCTGGCCGGCTCTGCCTACGGGCAGATCTATCCAGGGTGGTCGCCGGCCAGGCCGAGGATCTGGCGGACCTGGTGCCGCAGTTGATGTCGGCCGCGGTGATGCCGTACCTGGGAGCCGAGGCCGCGCTCGGGGAGTTGAGCCGCGATTCCGGGGCTCCGGCACGGTATGGTCGCGGGGTGCCACGGAAAAAGGCCGACAAAAGCGTCGCCAAATCTCGCAAACAGAGCAGCGCGCCGGAGGACTATCCCCCCGAGCTAGCCCGCCTACCGCCGGGCCGCCACGGCCTGCCGCGCGAGTTCGTCGCCCATAACCAGCGCGAGCGGCTGATCGCCGGCCTAGCCGAGGCGATCGCCGAGAACGGCTACTCGGGGACGACGATCGCCCACATCACCCGCGCCGCCGCCGTCTCCCGCCGCACCTTCTACGAGCACTTCCCCAGCAAGGACGAGTGCTTCGTCGCCGCCTACGAGGCGGTGATGGTGGAACTGCGCGAACGCGTCTCCGAGCGCCTTCGACGGCGAGGAGCAGTGGCCGCAGGCGATCAAGGCGGGGATCGGCGCGATGCTCGAGTTCCTCGCCGCCGAGCCCAACCTGGCCCGCCTCTGCATGGTCGAGGCGCTGGTTGCCGGCCCGGTCGTCGTCGAGCGCTACGACGCCGCGATCCAGAGCTTCGTCCCCTACTTCAAAGAGGGCCGCGAGGGCCGCTCGCCGGAGGTCCTCTCGCGCCTCTCGCCGACTACCGAGGAGGCCCTCGTCGGCGGCATGGTCTCGCTGATCTCCCGCCGCATCATCGCCGGCAAAACCGAGGAGCTGGAGGAGCTGCTCCCCGACCTGGTCGAGTTCACGCTAACGCCATATCTCGGGAGCGACGAGGCCTCGAAGGTCGCGAAGAAGAAAGGCTGAGCGCCTCCTTCCCTGCTTCCATGGCGCAGCTTCTCGTTCGCGACATCGAGACCGAGGTCGTCCGCGAGCTGGAGGTTCGAGCCGCTCGCAACGACCGGTCGGTTGAAGAGGAGCACCGGGAGATCCTGCGGCGAGCACTGAGGCATCCCCGCCCCCGGCCTTCGTTGAAGGCAGCTTTCTGCTCGAGATGCCGAATGTCGGCGAGGACCGGGACTTCGAACGCCCGCGTGACGTTGGCCGTACGAGATAGCCGACGCCCAGTCGCCGACATCTACTGCCGCCTACTTCCCGACGGCGTCCTCTGAGCTGGGCCGAGCCACCTCGTCTTCGCCGAATAGCTGCAGGAAGGCGAGGCGGGTCAGGTCGGGCAGCAGGCGCTCGACCTCGGCGGCGCGGCCGGCGGCGATCTCGATGGCAGAGCGATTCCTCGATCGCGCCGACGACGAAGCCGGCGGTCATCGGGGTCGCCGATGGGCCGCGCGCCGGGCTCGTCGCGGGCGGAGTCGAAGGCGCGCGGCGAGGCGGTCGATCAGCTCGCTGGTGCTTGAGCCCAGGCGTCGCCGCGCGCGGCCCGCACCTCGATCAGCAGCGCCTTCGCCAACAGCGGCTGCTCGGCGACGAAGCGCAGCAGCGCGGCCAGCGCGGCGCGGAAGCCCTCGCGCCAGCTCGCGGCTCCCGCGGCACGCCTCGAGCAGCTTCGGCGCAGAGCCGGTCGGCCGCCTCCTCGTAGGCGCGCGCGAAGCAGGCCTCCTTGCTGCCGAAGCGGCGGTGGAAGCGATCCTGGGTGATGCGGGCCCGCTCCGCCACCTCCCGCACGGTCGCCTTCGCGTAGCCCAGCTCGCCGACCGTCAGCAGCATCGCCTCGCGGACGTCGCGGTCGGCCTCGAGGTCCGGCAGCGGCCTCTTCCCATGACCTGACCGCGCGCAGTGGTCCCGGAGCCTCCATTCGGGATACCATAGCTTATGTTTGGGAACTTTCTCCACTCCATATACCAGTTTCGTACCAATGGGAACTAGCGCTATCCTGACCCTGTGCGCGCCTTGCCCGGAAAGGCCTCCCGGCAGCCGCCCGGCCCCGAGCCGGTGAGCCGCGACGCCGCCGCCGCCGACCAGCGCCGCCGCATCCTCGAGGCGACGGCGGATCTGCTCGCCGAGCAGGGCTACCAGGAGACGACGATGGAGAAGATCGTGCGCCGGGCCAAGGTCGGCTACGCGACCTTCTACAAGCACTACGCCGATCGGGACGAGGCCTTTCTCGCCTTGCTCGACGCCGCGACCGAGCGCACCGATCGAGCGAGTCGAAGACGCCTACAAGCGCGAAGAAGGGCCCTGGCCCGATCGGGTCGGGGCGGCCCTCGGCGTCGCTCTTCGAAGACGTCGCCGCGCATCCCGACGTCGCCCGCGCCTGCTTGGTCGAGGCGCTCGACCGCCGGGCCCGAGGCGGCGGCTCGCCACGAGGCGGCGCTGAAGCAAGCTGGCGCCGCTGCTGCGCCCGGGCCGCGAGCTCAACCCGCGCCGGGCGAGAGCTGCCCGAGAACCTCGAGGAGACGCTGGCCGGCGGCGTCGTCTGGGTGCTCAGCCAGCGGCTGATCGCTGGCGAAGCCGACAAGCTGCGCGCCCTCCTGCCCGAGACCCTCGAGTTCCTGCTGCGGCCCTACGTCGGCGAGGACGAAGCGGCGCGGGAGGCCGGCGAGGTCGCCGACGCGATCTCTGCCGCCTAGCCCGGCTGGCGATGCCCGCCGAAGAGCTCGGACCCCTCCCCGCCGGCCGCCACGGCTACAGCCGCGAGCAGGTCGCCCACCACCAGCGCGAGCGCCTGATCGCCGGCCTCGCGGCGGCGGTCGCCGAGAAGGGCTACGCCGCGGTCACGCTCGACCGACATCACCAAGCGAGCGCGAAGGTCTCCCGCCGCGTCTTCTACGCCAACTTCGAGAGCAAGGAGGAGTGCTTCCTCGCCGCCTTCGAGGTCGTCGTGAGCCACCTGCGCGAGCTGGTCGCCGAGGCGGTGGCGGCGAGCCGCGGACTGGCCGCAGCAGGCGATCGCCGCCACTCGCGCCGTGCTCGCCTTCCTCGCCGCCGAGCCCGACCTCGCCCGCCTCTGCCTGGTCGAGTCGCGCGGCGCCGGCCCGGCGGTGACCGCACGCTTCAACGAGGCGGTGGGGGAGATGGCGCCACTGCTAGAGCAGGGGCGCGCCGAGCGCGACGAGGGCGAGCGCGCGCCTCCCCGACTCGACCGAGGACTCGACGATCGGCTCCCTCGTCTCGCTCGCTGCACCGCAAGGTCGCCGCCGGCGAAGCGACGCAGCTGCGAGGACCTCCTCCCCGAGTGCGCCGAATTCGTCCTCGCGCCCTATCTTGGCCACGACGAGGCTGCCCGCCTCGCCTCCTCATGCTCCCATCTCACACTTCCCCACCCGGCCTCTGACGTACCATCGGACTGATGCCCGAGTCGCCACGCAAGCCCCTATTCGCCCCCGGCAACGAGGCCGAGTGGGCGCGGATTAACGAGGAAGAGGCCCGCCAGGAAGCCGAGTTCGCGGCCTCGCTCTCGATTCCCGAGCGATTGGAGTTCGGCCAGAAGCTTTGCGAACAAGCCTTCGACTTCTACAACGCCGTCCATGCCCGCGACCGTGGCCCCCAGCGAGATCCGCGGGCCTGACCTCGCCGGCGTCGTCGCCGACGCCAATGCGGCCGGCCTTCCCCATGTTGTGATCGGCGGTTTCGCCGTGATCGCTCACGGTTATTTCCGGGCTACCAAGGACTCAGACCTGCTCGTGCCCGACGGCCCGGAGACGGACCAGGCGATCCTTCGCTTCCTCGAACGGATCGGCGCCACCCGCTTCAGCGATGGCAAGGTCTTGACCGCCGTTGACGTGGCCGGCGCCGACCACCTGCGCGTTGACAGCCGCCACGGCGTGATCGACATCATGCGCGGCGGCCTGCCGCCGCTCGATTATGAGACGGTGGCCGAGAACGCAATCGACGGCTCCTGGCGCGGCAGCCCGTTTCGCGTTGCCGCACTGCGCAGCCTCGTCGGCTTCAAGCGGCTCGCCGGCCGCGGTCAGGATCGCGTTGACCTCGAAAAGCTGGAGCGAGCCAACGGCGAACTGCCGATCGATCCGATCCCTGGCCTCGACACCTGACCGGTAATCCGCGCCGGTCGCACAGGTCCGCCGGGGCCGTCTCATCGCCCGCGAGCGACGTAGCAGTTCCTCCACAGTTCCAGGAACGTTCCCTTTCCTTTGGGAACGCTCCCTTGACAACTTCGTCACGGAATGCTTTCCTTGCCATGCCTGCGGTACGGCTATCACCTTCTGGGAACTAGTCTCCACCGCTAAGCGATTACAGGAACACGACGTAACAGGGACCACATAACCGAGCTTCGCCAAGGGGCCGCAAGGGAAGCGGCAGGCAGAGGGGCTCATGGGACAAGGAGAAGAGATTCAGATGCTCTCGCCACTACGCAACCGCTTCGGCATCCCGGGCGTGATCTCGGTGATCGCCCTCGTCTTCGCGATGACCGGCGGCGCCTTCGCCGCCAAATACGTGATCACCTCGACCAAGCAGATCAAGCCCAGCGTGGTGAAAGCGCTGAAAGGCAAAAAAGGCCCGGCGGGACCGGCGGGAGCGCAGGGCCCGGCAGGCCCAGCAGGGCCCAAGGGGGATACCGGCGCGCAGGGCCCACAGGGCAAAGAAGGCTCTGAAGGCAAAGAAGGCCCCGAAGGCAAAGCGGGCAAAGACGGCAAAACCGGCTTCACCGACACGCTGCCCAGCGGCAAAACGGAGACCGGGTCTTGGTTCCTCTCCTCCGCCAGCACGATTATCTCGCTTCCCTTCAATATCCCGCTCGCGAATCCGATTGGTGAAGCAAATGTGCATTACGTCGCTGCTTCGACTTCGGATTGCCCTGGTTCCGCGGCTGACCCGCAGGCCGAAGAAGGGCACCTCTGTGTGTATGAGGAATTTAATAGTGGTACGCCTCCGACTACTTTTATCTGGGACCCGGCGACTGAGGTGGGCGGAGAAAGTTTCTTCCCGAAAGCCGGAGCTGCTACTTCAGGAGCCATTCTGGCGGGACCGGGCTATGAAGGTGTTGCATTCGGCACCTGGGCAGTCACCGCCCCCTAGTCACTGCCTCTGAGACACATGACTCCTATCGAGACGACAACCCGGACGGCTTCACCGTCCGGGTTGTCTCTTGCCCCGAGGACGAAGATGAAGACCTCACAGCTTTTCTACCGCCGTCTCGGCAACGGCCGGTTCATCGGAGCCGTGCTCATTGCCGGCCTGTGTGCGCTCACCGCCTCGCTGACTTTCGCCTCGACAGCCGCCGCGGCGGCCCCCGAATTCCTCTTTCGGTCACCGATTGACGACAAATCGGGCAGCGGGGCCGGGGAGCTCAGCATTCCGCGCGACGTCGTCGGCGACCCGAGCACCGGGCACCTCTATGTCAGCGAGGTCGGCAATGCAAGGATCAGCGAGTACACCGCCTGGGGCCTATTCGTTAAGTCGTGGGGCTGGGGCGTGTCGAACGGGGCCGCTGAACTTCAGACCTGCGGGCCAGCGCAGCCGGAAGCCGAACCGGATCCCGCGCTTTGCAAAGGCGGAATCCAGGGAAGTGGCAATGGACAGCTGAACAATCCACTTGGCATTACCCGTGATTTTGCCGGGAATCTCTATGTCGTTGATCTAGATAATTTTCGCGTACAGAAGTTCAGCCCGGATGGCGATTTCCTGTTGATGTTCGGCGGCGAAGTCAACCAGACGAAAGTCGGAGAAGGCGCACCGGCGGCCGAACAGAACGTCTGCCCGATCGGGCCCAGTGACGTCTGCCAAACCGGTACGCCAGGAAGCGCACCAGGCCACTTCCTCCGCACCGGCGGCAACTACATCGACTACAGCCCCACGGCGAACGCGATCGTGGTCGGTAGCAAAGACAGAATCCAGATCTTCAACCTGGACGGCAGCTACCGCGAAGAGATCCCTTTCGAAGGCGAGCTGGCGCTATTTGACGAAAGATCGGTATTCGGCCTCGACGTTGACTCCGACGGCAACATCTACCTCACCTTCAGCGGCCTAGAAGACGCATACAAACTGAGCCCGAGTGGGGAACCACTGGAGCCAGGCAAACCGGGCAGCTCGAAATTCAAAGTGGGGAACCCGCAGGGCGCGGTGACGGTCGATGGGGACGGCAACGTCTACGTGATCGACGACCCACCCCCGATATTAGCTGGTCAAGAATCAAAGGTGATCGCGTTTGACGCGGCAGGGAACATGCTGCTGCCGACAAAAGACGAAGAAGAAGCCGAAGAACTCTTCCCCTATATTCAGTTCCAAGGACCACAGCTCACGGGCCTGACGACGAACGGGTGCGGGGGCCCGGGCAGCGAAGACCTGTACCTGACCGCCTTTGGCCAAGGTCACTACCTGGAGAGCTACGGGCCACCACCCATAGCCTGCGAACCGCCGCCCCCTGTGGCGCCGAGCATCCTGCAGCAGTACGCGGCGACGGTGAGGAGCGAAAGCGCGACGCTTAAAGCGCAGATCAACCCGCGCTTTTGGAGCGATACGACCTACTACGTCGAATACGGGACCGGGAATTGCTCGGAGGGCGGCTGCCCCAGCTCAGTGCCGGTAACCCCCGCCCTGTTGACGAACAAAGTGGTGAACAAACCGATGGCGAGCAAAGGAGTGTTCCTGTCGGGCCTTGCACCAGGGACCACCTATAACTACCGCTTCGTCGCACAAAGCGGTGGCGGAGGGCCGGTCCACGGGATCGACCCCGACGGAATCGGACCCGAAGAAGCGAGCTTGGAGGAGGGATTGGAAGGCACCTTCACGACCTTCAAGTCGGCGACGACGAACCCGCCATGCGCAAACGATGAGTTCCGGGTCGGGCCGGGAGGGAAGCTTCCGGACTGTCGGGCCTATGAGCTGGTATCGCCGGTTGACAAATCAAACGGCGACGCGGCGCTACTGCCCAGCACGCTGGTCTTTCATGAACTGAATCAGAGCTCGACTTCCGGCGATCGCTTCACCTACTCGTCGTTCACCCCCTTCGCTGGTCCCGAATCGGCCCCCTATATCTCCCAGTACCTGGCGAGCCGGGACCCAAGTACTGGATGGAGCAACGAGTCGATCTCGCCGCCGCGCTCGACGAGGCCGGTGGAACTTGGATTCACGATCAACAACGAGTTCAAAGCCTTCTCGGATGACCTCTGCATGGGCTGGCTGCGGCACAACTCGACCATGCCCCTGAGCGAAGACGCGGTAGGAAGTTTCCCGAACCTCTACCGCCGCGACAACTGCAGCGAGCCGCCGAGCTATGAAGCACTGACCACGACTGAGCCGCGCGACAGGGCGGCAGATCTTCTCAGGCTGTATCCGGTTGGCTTTACGGAGGACGGCAAGGAGACGATCTTCCTATCGAACGGGGCGCTGACCGAAGATGCTCCGGAGCTGCCCAACCTAGGCTTTGCTGACGAAGAACTGCAGCTGTATGTGCACGGCCCCAAAGGCCTGCGCTTCGTTTGCCGCCTGCCGAACGGAAATCCCTACGGCTTCGCCTGTGCGGCGGGGATGGCGGCCGGACAGCCCGACGGCAAAGCCTCGGCCCTGCAGAACGCGATCTCAGCCGACGGCAAGCGGGTCTTTTGGACCGCATACAAAGAAGATCTAGGAATCGCCCCGAAAGGAGCCCCCGGCAGAATCTTCGTGCGGCTGAACCCCGAAGAGGAGCAGAGCGCGGTGGAAGGCTCCGAATGCACCGAACCGGACAAAGCCTGCACCCTTCGCATCTCGGAGTCGGTCTCGCCCGAGCCGGCGGAATACTGGGGGGCCTCCGAGGACGGCTCAAAGGCGATCTTCAAATTCGCCAACCAGCTCTCCAAAGACTTTGCGGTAGAGAACAACCTCTACGAATTCGACCTGGAGAGCGGGACGCCGCGGCTGATCGCGGGCGGGGTCGAGGGACCGATGGGATTAAGCGACGACACCTCGCGGATCTACTTCTCGGCAAGCAAAGTGCTGGGCGCAGCTGGGAGCGAAGGAGCAAAAGAAGGCGCCCACAACCTCTATCTCTACGAAGCGCCGGAAGGCGAAGGCGAAGAAGGGCACTTCGATTTCATTATGGCGCTGGGATCAAATGAACAAGTTAGCAGCGAAATATTGCCCGGTCCGATCAACGAGGTACCGACCGAGCGCTCCTCGGCGGTGAGCGCCGACGGCCTTCACGCCGCCTTCGTCTCGGCGGTCAACCCGACGCCAACGGGATACGACAACACCGACGTGGCAACGGGCCTGCCGGTCGATCAGGTCTACCTCTACGGCGCAGAAGCAGAAGAGCTGCATTGCGTCTCGTGCAACCCGACCGACGCGAGGCCGGCGGGGGATCCGAGTATCGGAGTCGCGGCTCGCCTGCCCGCCCCCAAAGTCCCACTCGGGATCCCGCGTCCGCTCGCCGAGAACGGCAAACGCCTCTTCTTCGACAGCCACGAGGCGCTGGTGCCAGGCGACAACAACGGCACCTGGGACGTCTATCAGTGGGAGGAGCCGGGCACGGGCAGCTGCGACGAGGGTGATTCGAGCTTCGGAGAAGATGCAGGCGGCTGCGTCGAGCTGATCTCCTCGGGAGAGAGCACGGCTCCCTCCAGGTTCCTCGACGCGGACCCGAGCGGCACCAACGCCTTCATCGCCACCCAGAGCAGCCTGATCGCCTCCGACCCTGGCTCAAATGACGTCTATGACGTGAGGATCGGCGGCGGCTTCCCCCCGCCTGCCGGGAAATCGGCCTGCGAAGGAGGGGCCTGTCAGAGCCCTCCGCCACCACCCGCGCAGCTCAGCCCGGCCAGCGCCAGCTTCGAAGGCAACGGCAACGTGCCCGCGCGCAAAGCAAGGCGCTGCCGGCGCGGCACCCACAAGGTCCGCCGCGGTGGCAAGAGCCGCTGCGTGAAGCACAAACGCCAAGGCAAACGAAGCAATCGCAAACGGAGGACGGCCAAATGAAGCGAGCGATCCTGACCCTGGGCGCGGCGGCGCTGCTGGCCCTGCTCTTCGCCCCAGTGGCGAGCGCCGCCTTCGGCCTCTCCAAAATGCAGGTTGATTTCCTCGACTCAGAAGGCGGCGCGGCGGTGGGGGCGGGCAGCCATCCCTTCGCCCAGGAGATCTCCTTCGAGGTCAACTCGCGCGAAGCAGAAGGCGGGGGGAAAGTCGTCGAAGGGGCGCTCAGGAACCTGAACGTGGTCGCGCCGGCGGGCCTGGTCGGAAACCGCACCGCGACGCCGCGCTGCGCGTCGATCGACTTCGTCAACTTCATCGGCGGGGAACGCTCCTCCTGCCCGGCCGCCACCACGGTGGGCACGCTCAACGTGATCGTCGGCAACTTGGGCAAAACGGGCGAAAAAGTCGCCCCCGTCTACAACCTGATCCCCGCCCCGGGGGTGGCGGCGAAACTCGGCTTCGTGATCCAGGAAGTCCCGATCACGGTCAACCTCAGCGTCCGCCCAACCCCCCCCTACAACATCGTCGGCACGCTCTCAAACGCAACCCAGGTGCTGGAAGTCCTGGGCTCGGAACTGACCCTGTGGGGCAATCCCTCCGACCCCACCCACGACGGAGAGCGCGGCCTTTGCGGCTACGATTTCGGCGCCGAGAAAGACGACCTCTGCCCGGTCGAGATCCCCGCCAAGCCCTTCCTGACCATGCCGCGCAGCTGCACGGGGCCGCTGGTGACGGTCTTCGAAGCGCTCTCGTGGTGGAGCGGGGAAGACCCGCTGCACCCCGAACCGCCGACCGAGTTCAAAGGCAGCGCCACCTCGCCGGGAATGATCGAGTGCTCTGAGCTCGGCTTCGCCGCCGACCTGCGCGCCCAGCCGACCACCGAGAGCGCCGAGAGCGCCACCGGCCTGGAGCTCGAGCTGCAGCTCGAGGACGAGGGCATAGACGACGTCGGCCAGCGCGCCCACTCCGACATCGAGAAGGCGGTGATCGCCCTGCCCGAGGGAATGACCGCCAATCCATCGGTGGCAGAAGGGCTCGCCACCTGCTCACCCGCCGACCTGGCCCGCGAGAGCGCCTTCTTGGCCCCGGGCGAGGGCTGCCCGCAGGCGGCCAAGATCGGCAGCCTGGAAGCCGAGACGCCGATCCTCGAAGGCAAGGTCTTAAAGGGCGAGCTCTTCATCGCCACTCAGGACGACCCGAGCACCCCACAGCCGGGAGCCGAGAACCCCTTCGACTCCCTGCTAGCCCTCTACATGGTGATCCGCGACCCCGAGCTCGGCATCGTCTTAAAGCTCCCCGGTCGCCTCGACCCCGATCCGGAGACCGGGCAGTTGATCGCCACCTTCGACGATCTGCCCCCCTACCCGATCTCCCACTTCCGCGCCCGCCTGCGCGAGGGCGCCCGCAGCCCGCTGATCAGCCCGCCGACCTGCGGCACCTACACCACCCGCGCCACCCTCACCCCCTCCGGCGACCCCGCCCACCCGGTCACGCTCTCCTCTGATTTCCAGATCAGCAGAGGAGTTGGCGGCGGCTCCTGCCCAGCGGCAGGCAGCCAACCCTTCAGCCCGGGCTTTGAGGCCGGCACCCTCAACAACAACGCCGCCTCCCACTCCCCCTTCTACATGCGCCTGACCAGAAGAGACGGCGACCAGGACCTGACCCGCTTCGACGCCACCCTGCCGCCCGGCCTGCTGGCAAAGCTGGCGGGAGTCGGCCAATGCCCCGACGCCGCGATCGCCGCCGCCAAGGCAAAGCGCGGCAAAGCAGAGCAGGCCTCGCCCTCCTGCCCCGCCGATTCTGAGATCGGCAAGGTGCTCGGTGGCGCCGGCGTCGGCAACGAGCTCACCTACGTCCCCGGCAAGCTCTACCTCGCCGGCCCCTTCGCCGGGGCGCCGCTCTCGGTGGTCGGCATCGTCCCCGCCGTCGCCGGTCCCTTCGACGTCGGCACGATCGTCGTCCGCCAGGCCCTCGACGTCAACCCCAAGACCGCGGTGGGGGAAATCGACGGCGCCCACTCGGACCCGATCCCCCACATCCTCGCCGGCATCCCGCTGCGGGTCAGGGACATCAGGGTCTTAGTCGACCGCCCGAGCTTCACCCTCAACCCGACCAGCTGCAACCCCTTCGCCACCGTGGCCGATATCTGGGGTGGGGGCTCTAACCAGTTCAGCCAGAGCGACGATGCCCCGGTAGCCAGGTCGGCGCGCTTCCAGGCCGCCAACTGCTCGCGGCTTGCCTTCAAGCCGCGCCTCGCGCTGAAGCTGAAGGGCGGCACCGAGCGCGGCGATCACCCGGCGCTGAGCGCGCTGCTGCGGCCAAGGCCCGGCGATGCCAACATCGCCGGTGCCTCCGCCACCCTGCCAAGGTCGGCCTTCCTCGACCAGGCCCACATCAGAACGATCTGCACCAGGGTGCAGTGGGCCGCCGACGCCTGCCCCAAGGCGGCGATCTACGGCAGGGCCACCGCCACCACCCCGCTGCTTGACTTCCCGGTCTCCGGCAACGTCTACCTGCGCTCCTCCGACAACACCCTGCCCGACCTGGTCGCCGACCTGCGGGGCCCGCCGTCCCTGCCGATCCGCTTCGAGGTCGTCGGCCGCACCGACTCGATCAGGGGTGGGATCCGCAACACTTTCGACGCCACCCCCGACGTGCCGGTCTCCGGCTTCGTCTTGAAGCTGCAGGGCGGCAAGAAGGGCCTGATCGTCAACTCCACCGACCTCTGCCGCAAGGCCTCCCGCGCCACGGTCAAGTTCAGGGCCCACAACGGCAGGCGGGCGAGGGTCAGGCCGCTCGTGCGGGCGGTGGGCTGCAGCAAGGGCGGGCGCCCACGAGCACGACCGAGTCGATAGGGATCGGTGAAGAGCACGAAGAAGACGCCGCTCGCCTGCCGCCGTCGCCGCAACGGACGGCTCATCGGAGTTGTGCTCCTCGCCGGCCTGTGCTCGCTCAGCGCCTCGCTGACCTTTGCCTCGACGGCAAGTGTGGCGGCTCCGGAGTTCCTTTTTCGGGCACCCGTTGACGGTAAAGCGGGCAGCGGAGCTGGAGAGCTCAGCCTCCCACGCGATGTAGTGGGCGACCCCACCACCGGCCACCTCTACGTCACCGACCTCGGCAACTCGAGGATCAGCGAGTACACCGCCTGGGGTCTGTTCGTCAAGTCATGGGGCTGGGGGGTGTCGAACGGGGCGGCTGAACTTCAGACCTGCGGGCCCGCAGTGCCGGAAGCCGAACCGGACCCCTCGCTTTGCAGCAGTGGGATCGCGGGAGGTGACAAGGGGCAGCTACGGAACCCGCTGGGCATTACTCGTGATTTTGCCGGGAATCTCTACGTCTTTGAAGCACTCAACCTCCGCGTGCAGAAGTTCAGCCCGGCGGGTGAGTTCCTGCTGATGTTCGGCGGTGAAGTCAACCAGACGAAGGTCGGAGAAGGCGCGCCAACGGCCGAACAGAACGTCTGTCCGGTTGCCCCGAGCGATGTCTGCCAAGCCGGTACGGCAGGAAGCGCACCGGGCCACTTCCTCATTGCCGGCAACAACTACATCGACTACAGCCCCACCGCCAACGCGATCCTGGTCGGCGGCAAAGACAGGATCCAGATCTTCAACTTGGATGGCAGCTTTCGCGAAGAAATCCCCTTCGAAGGCGAGCTAGCGTTCTTTGACGAAAAATCAGTAAGCGCCCTCGACGTTGACTCCGCCGGCAACATCTACCTCACCCTCACTGGCCTAGAAGACGCATACAAACTCAGCCCGAGCGGAGAACCACTGGAGCCGGGCAAACCGGCCAGCTCGAAATTCAAAGTGGGGGACCCGCAGGGCGCGGTGACGGTCGACGGGGAAGGCAACGTCTACGTGATCGATGATCCTCTTTCAGTGTCATATGACGCCGAATCAAGGGTGATCGCCTTCGACGCGGCAGGGAACAAGCTATTCCCGACAAAAGAAGAAGAAGAAGCAGAAGAAGTCTTCCCCTATATTCCGCTCCAAGGGCCAACCCTCTCTGGCTTGACGACGAACGGATGCGGCGGCCCGGGCAGCGAAGCTCTGTACCTAACGGCTTTTGGTCAGTTTAGCTATGTCGAGGGCTACGGGCCACCGCCCTTGGACTGCGAACCGCCGCCCCCGACGCCCCCGAGCATCCTGCAGCAGTACGCGGCGACGGTAAAGACCGAAAGCGCGACGCTGAGAGCGCAGGTCAACCCGCGCTTTTGGAGCGATACGACCTACCACGTCGAATACGGGACCGGGGAGTGCTCGGCGGGCGGGTGCTCCAACTCGGCGCCGGTGCCTGCCGCTCTGTTGACGAACAAAGTGGTGAACAAACCGACGGTGAGCAAAGGGGTGTTCCTGTCGGGCCTCGAGCCAGGCACCACCTACCACTACCGCTTCGTCGCACAAAGCGGTGGCGGAGGACCGGTCCACGGGATCGACCCCGACGGAAACGGACCCGAAGAAGCGAGCTTGGAAGAAGGTTTGGAAGGCACTTTCACGACCTTCAAGTCGGCGACGACGAACCCGCCATGCGCAAACGACGAGTTCCGGGTCGGCCCGGGAAGCGAGCTGCCGGACTGCAGGGCCTATGAGCTGGTCTCGCCGATCGACAAATCAAACGGCGATGCGGCGCTACTGCCCCCCACGCTTGTTGCTCATGAACTGAGCAAGAGCTCGACCTCCGGCGAGCGCTTCACCTACTTCTCGCTGACCCCCTTCGCGGAGCCGGAATCGGCTCCCTACCTCTCGCAGTACCTGGCCAGCCGGGATCCGAGCAGCGGCTGGAGCAGCAAGTCGATCTCCCCGCCGCGCTCGACGAGGCCATCGGACCTTCAGTTCTCGGTGAGCAATGAGTTCAAAGCCTTCACGCCCGGCCTCTGCATGGGGTGGTTTAGGCACAACTCGACCATGCCCCTGAGCGAAGACGCGGTAGCGGGGTTCCCGAACCTCTACCGGCGAGACAACTGCAGCGAGCCGGCGAGCTATGAAGCGCTGAGCACGGCTGAACCGAGCAACCGGCCAGCGGACCTCTACACCCTACGTCCCGTCGGCTTCAGCGAGGACGGGAGCCAGACGATCTTCTTGGCAAACGGGTCTCTGGCGGGTGCGCCGGAGCTGGCCGACGAGCGCGAACTGCAGCTCTACGTGCACGGGGCGCAGGGCCTGCGCTTCGTCTGCCGGCTGCCGAACGGAAACCCCTACGGCTTCGCCTGCGCGGCGGGGATGGCGGCGGGAGAGCCCGACGGCAGGTCATCGGCGCTGCAGAACGCGATCTCAGCCGACGGCTCACATGTCTTCTGGACCGCATACAAAGGCAACATCGAATTTGCGGTGGGCATGCCCGGCAGGATCTTCGTGCGGCTGAATCCCGCCGCGGAGCAGAGCGAAACCGAAGGGTCCGAATGCACCGAAGCCGACAAAGCCTGCACCCTTCGTATCTCGGAGTCGGTCTCGCCCGAACCGGCGGAATACTGGGGGGCCTCAGACGACGGCTCAAAGGCGATCTTCAAGTTCGCCAACCAGCTCTCCAAAGACTTCGCGGTGGAGAACAACCTCTACGAATTCGACCTGGAGAGCGGGACGCCGAGGCTGATCGCCGGTGGAGTGGAGGGGCCGATGGGGATGAGCGAGGATGCCTCGCGGATCTACTTCTCCTCGAGCAAAGTGCTGGGCGAAGGCGCGAGCGAAGGGGCAAAAGAGGGCGCCCACAACCTCTACCTCTACGAAGCGCCGGAAGGCGAAGACGAAGAAGGGCGCTTTGACTTCATCATGGCGCTGGGGCTGAACGACTTAGATGCCAGCGAAGGGCTGCCCGGTCCGATCAACGAGGTGCCAAACGAGCGCTCCTCGGCGATAAGCAGCGACGGCCTGCACGCCGCCTTCGTCTCGGCGGTGAACCCGACGCCATCGGGATACGACAACACCGACGCGGCGACCGGAGAGCCCGTCGATCAGGTCTACCTCTACGACGCAGAGGCAAAAGAGCTGCGCTGCGTCTCGTGCAACACGACCAACGCGAGGCCGGCTGGGGATGTGGGGATAGGGGCAGCGGCGCGCTTGCCCGCCCTCAAGGCGCCCTTGGCAGTCCCGCGCCCGCTCGCCGAGAACGGCAAACGCCTCTTCTTCGACAGCCACGAGGCACTGGTGCCAGGAGACAACAACGGCACCTGGGACGTCTATCAGTGGGAGGAGCCGGGCACGGGCAGCTGCGATGAGGAAGATTCGAGCTTCGGAGAGGACGCGGGCGGCTGCGTGGAGCTGATCTCCTCCGGAGAGAGCACGGCGGACTCGCGGTTCCTCGACGCCGACCCGAGCGGCGCCAACGCCTTCATCGCCACCCAGAGCAGCCTGGTCGCCTCCGATCCCGGCTCCAACGACGTCTATGACGTGAGGATCGGCGGCGGCTTCCCCCCGGCGGTCGGGAAATCGGCCTGCGAAGGGGGGGCCTGCCAGAGCCCACCGCCGCCGCCGGCGCAGATCAGCCCGGCCTCCGCCACCTTCCAAGGCGCCGGCAACGTGCCCGCGCGCAAAGCGAGGCGCTGCCGGCGCGGCGCCCACAAGGTCCGCCACCAGGGCAAGAGCCGCTGCGTCAAGCACAAACGTCAAGGCAAGCGAAGCAATCGCAAACGGAGGGCAGGCCGATGACAGTCAACTCACAGGGGCAAGGACGAGCGACGCTCGCGCCGAGGTAGACGCTGATTGTCCGTTGCACTGATGAGGACTCAGAAGTCCGAGGGACAAGCTCGCTCCATCCTGCGCACCCGCCTCGAAGCTCGTCGCCCTGAGATCGAACAGACGGCGCTGACCAGGGTCAACGCGATCGACGATCTGAGCGCCGCTGCTGATCCGGCCTACGTCGAGGGCCTTCGCGGGGCGGTCGCCGCTGCTCTGGACTACGGTCTCCTCGCAATCGAGACTGGGGATGAGCAAGCCCCCCCGATCCCGGTTGCCTTGCTCGGGCAGGCGCGCGTCGCCGCCCGCAACGGGGTCGGTCTCGACACAGTGCTGCGCCGTTACTTCGCCGGCTACAGTCTGCTCGGTTACTTCCTGATCGAGGAGGCAAGCCGCGACGGCCTCATCGGCGGCGCCGAGCTGCAGCGCCTTCTGGGCAGGCAGGCCAACCTCTTCGATTTGCTCCTGGCGGCGGTCGGCGAGGAGCACCAACGAGAGTCCGAGCTGCGACCCCTCTCCTCCGAGCAAAGGCAGGCCGAACGCATCGAACGCCTACTCGACGGCGAGCTGATCGACACCTCTGACATCGGCTATGACTTCGGCGGTTGGCACGTCGGCGCGATCGCCTCCGGTCCGGGCGCCGACGGGATGCTTCGCGGGTTGGCCCGCGCCTTGGACCTCCGCGTTCTGCTCGTCAGCAGGGGGGACGAGAAAACCGTTTGGGCGTGGCTTGGAGCTCGCCGCCGACCCAACCTTTCCGATGTCATGAGCCTCGCCGCGGCGAGCTGGGTTGACGGCATGCTGCTTGCAATCGCTGAGCCCGCGTCCGGGCTCAGCGGCTGGCGCCTGACCCACCGCCAGGCCGCGGCGGCACTGCCGGTTGCTCAGCGTGGGCCCGAGCCCATTGTCGGCTACGCCGACGTTGCCCTCCTCGCCTCGGTTCTGCAGGACGACGTCCTCAGCACATCGCTGCGGCAGCTCTATCTCGCCCCGCTCGAACGCGAGCGTGATGGTGGCGCAGCAGCCCGAGCGACCCTTGGCGCTTTTTTTGCCGCCGGTCGTAACGTCTCCTCCGCGGCCGCTGCCCTTGGAGTCAGTCAACGCACGGTCACAAACCGCCTGCGCGGGATCGAGGAACGTCTCGCCCACCCGCTCCGCACCAAGACGATCGAGATTGAAGCGGCGCTCCGCCTTGACGAGTTCGAACGCGCAGCGGCCAATACCGATCCATACTGAGAACGGAAACCTCTGCATCATTCCCACATTGGCAACACGCCTGTTATCGCCAGCTAAGAGACTACGGTCAGTGTTGATTAGCTAGCCGGCTCGATGCTTGGGGCCCGCGCAAGGGAGGAAGAGTGAGTCGATTGAGCGAGTCCCATCGGGGGGACGCCCGTGGCGTGATGCTTAGAGGAGGGAATCGAATGCTGATACCCAGGCGCAGGGCAAGGCAGATTACCTTTTCGCTCGTGCTGCTCGGCTCGTCCTGGCTGACGCTTGCGGGCATCGTTTCGACTTCGATGGCCGCTTCCGATCCTCAGCCGGAAGCAGCGTTTATTCCCGGGCGCTACATCGTCGTTTTCAACGATTCGGTCGATCATCCCGGCAACGTTGCCGAAGCGCAGACTGAGCAGCATGGTGGAGGTCTTACTTCCGTCTACCGGTACGCCCTGAAGGGTTACGCAGCGAAGCTTTCCAAGGGAGCCGTGACCGCGCTGCGAAGCGACCCCAGGGTTGCCTACGTGGAGCCCGATGTGAGGGGCAGCCTGATGTCTCAAACCACCCCCACGGGCATCAGCAGGATCGCTGCCCCCAGCAGTAGTGGCATCTTCGACGACAACATCGCCGATGCCGACGTAGCGGTGATCGACAGCGGGATCGCGCCTTTCCATCCCGACCTGACCGTCGTCTCCTTGATCGACTGCACCACCGGCGAATGCGCCGAGGAAACAGAGGGAGACCGTATAGGTCACGGTACTCATGTCGGCGGCATCGTCGGCGCCCATGACAACGACTTCGGGGTGGTGGGCGTCGCCCCTGGCGCCAGGCTCTGGAGCATGAAAGTGGCCGATGACGAAGGAGGGGTCACACTGTCCGCTTACATAGCCGCGGTCGATTGGGTGACCGCCCATGCGGATCAGATCGAGGTCGCCAACGCGAGTCTCGGCATAGGAGCGTCCCAGGCCGCCACCGAAGCGGTTCAGGCCTCGGTTGACGCAGGCGTCGTGCACGTGGCCTCCGCGGGCAACGCCGCATCAGAGCTGAAAAGCGCCGTCCCAGCCAGCATCCCCGACGTCATCGCGGTCTCCGCTCTTGCCGATTACGACGGTGGGCCAGGAGGGAAAGGCAGCCCGACTTGCGCCGATCGGGGGCCCGACGACACGCTTGCCACGTTCAGCAACTGGGGAAGCGCAATCGACATCATCGCTCCGGGGGTCTGTATCTACTCGACAGTGCCCGAGAGTGCGGGAGGATACGCATTCGCAAGCGGCACCTCGATGGCATCCCCCTATGTCGCGGGGGCGGCAGCGTTGCTGGCCAGCGACTCGGGTCCGTCCAGCTTTTCGCAGCCGGAATCGCGAAAAGACGTGGAAGCGATTCGGAGCGCGCTCATCAGCGAGGGAAGCTTCAACTGGACCGACACCTCCGGAGACGGGATCCAGGAGCCGCTTCTGCAGCTGAGCGATAAAGAAATGTTCAATTTCCTCGGCAGGCCGATGGCGTATACCGAAGCGCCCTCCGGCGTCAGCGGGTCCAAAGCGACGCTCCGCGGCAGGGTTTACCGGAGGGGTTTCAGCACCACCTATCAATTCGAATATGGCCTCACCACCGCCTACGGCTCCAAAGCTCCCGCATCGCCGAAAGGCATTGAATCGGGCAGCGAAGCCGTCGCGGCCCCCCTCGAAGGCCTCCCCCCGAGCACCACCTACCACTACCGGGTCGTCGCCACCAACTCCCAGGGCACGAGCTACGGCAACGACGAAACCTTCACCACCTGGGGTAGCTGGTCCCTGCAATCCACCCCCAACCCGGCCCAGCCGCTGACCGAAGCGAGGTTCGAAAACGTCTCCTGCCCCTCCTCGACCTCCTGCCTGGCGGTCGGCGAAAACAAGCAGAAAGGCAACGGCTACTTCGCCGCCTGGAACGGTTCCAACTGGGAAAGCCTGGTGGGCTTCAGCCCCGCCGATGTCAACCGCGGCGTCTCCTGCGTCGCGACGACCTGCAGGACCGTCAGCCAGCAAGGCAGCACCCTGTTCTCTGAAGCCTGGAGCGAATCGGCGGGCAAATGGTCCTTTGCCTCCTACAAATCCCTGCCTCAACCCGCAGAAGCCACCGCAGCCAAGCTGCGCGACATCTCCTGCACCTCCGCCTCGGCCTGCACCGCGGTCGGCTCCTACGTCAAAGAAGGCAAAACCAAGACCCTGGCCGAGCGCTGGAACGGCAGCTCCTGGTCGATCCAGACGACCCCCAACCCCGAAGCGGGCAACGCCGAACTGATCGGCGTCTCCTGCGAGTCGGCGACCTCCTGCACCGCGGTCGGCAAACAGGGCTTGGCCTCCTACGCGATGCGCTGGAACGGCAGCTCGTGGACGGCGACCTCGACCCCCAGCCCCGCCGGTGCGATCGAAACCGACCTGCAGAAAGTCTCCTGCACCTCGGCCGGCTTCTGCATGGCCGCCGGTGCCTTCAAGGAAAGCGAAAAAAACAAGAAGACCCTGGCCTTGAAATGGAACGGCTCGGCCTGGTCGATCGCCACCACCCCCAACCCGGCGACCAACTACGGCGCCATCCTGAGCGGCGTCTCCTGCGCCTCCTCCACCTCCTGCACGGCTGTCGGTCGCTACGTCAGCGCCGCCACGGCCCCCTACGAAGCCTGGGCCACCGAAGAAAAAACCCTGACCCTCTCCTGGGGCGGCTCCGAATGGGCGATCCAGTCCTCCCCCAACCCCGAAGGCAAGAAATTCTCGATGCTGAACGGCGTTTCCTGCAGCGCCGCGGCCGCCTGCACGGCGGTGGGCAGCGCCGGACTCTCCAAAAGCGGGGAAATGGTGACGCTGGGGGAGCGCTGGAACGGCAGCTCCTGGTCCCTGCAATCCACCCCCAACCCGGCCCAGCCGCTGACCGAAGCGAGGTTCGAAAACGTCTCCTGCCCCTCCTCGACCTCCTGCCTGGCGGTCGGCGAAAACAAGCAGAAAGGCAACGGCTACTTCGCCGCCTGGAACGGTTCCAACTGGGAAAGCCTGGTGGGCTTCAGCCCCGCCGATGTCAACCGCGGCGTCTCCTGCGTCGCGACGACCTGCAGGACCGTCAGCCAGCAAGGCAGCACCCTGTTCTCTGAAGCCTGGAGCGAATCGGCGGGCAAATGGTCCTTTGCCTCCTACAAATCCCTGCCTCAACCCGCAGAAGCCACCGCAGCCAAGCTGCGCGACATCTCCTGCACCTCCGCCTCGGCCTGCACCGCGGTCGGCTCCTACGTCAAAGAAGGCAAAACCAAGACCCTGGCCGAGCGCTGGAACGGCAGCTCCTGGTCGATCCAGACGACCCCCAACCCCGAAGCGGGCAACGCCGAACTGATCGGCGTCTCCTGCGAGTCGGCGACCTCCTGCACCGCGGTCGGCAAACAGGGCTTGGCCTCCTACGCGATGCGCTGGAACGGCAGCTCGTGGACGGCGACCTCGACCCCCAGCCCCGCCGGTGCGATCGAAACCGACCTGCAGAAAGTCTCCTGCACCTCGGCCGGCTTCTGCATGGCCGCCGGTGCCTTCAAGGAAAGCGAAAAAAACAAGAAGACCCTGGCCTTGAAATGGAACGGCTCGGCCTGGTCGATCGCCACCACCCCCAACCCGGCGACCAACTACGGCGCCATCCTGAGCGGCGTCTCCTGCGCCTCCTCCACCTCCTGCACGGCTGTCGGTCGCTACGTCAGCGCCGCCACGGCCCCCTACGAAGCCTGGGCCACCGAAGAAAAAACCCTGACCCTCTCCTGGGGCGGCTCCGAATGGGCGATCCAGTCCTCCCCCAACCCCGAAGGCAAGAAATTCTCGATGCTGAACGGCGTTTCCTGCAGCGCCGCGGCCGCCTGCACGGCGGTGGGCAGCGCCGGACTCTCCAAAAGCGGGGAAATGGTGACGCTGGGGGAGCGGTATCAGTGATCAGTCAACCCTTGGCCGCCGCCCTCGGGGTGAAAAGACCGGAGGCTGATGTGATAAGTGAGTCGATTCGTCGGACTTCAGGAGCGCTCGCGCTTGCTGCAACAATCTTAGCGACTCTACTGTTGCCGGGGGCGGTTTCCGCCCACCCTGGGCACGCACACCCCACTCCCGACTTCGACGGCCGCTTCCCAGGGATGCCCGATCTCGAGAGCGTTGGCAAGACGACCTATCGCTTCCTTCCAGCCAGCAAGGAATACGAGGTCCGCGAACCCGGGAAACCGCCTGCCTACATCCACTTCCATCCCGAGCACGGATCCCTCACAGCTGAGGGGTTCGGGAAAGAGGCTCCGGATGAAATAGTCGCGTACGGCGAGGAAAGCCCGCTGCCGGATAAAGAGCTGCAGCCGATCTGTCGTACTTCCGGTAACCGCATCGTCGCCGTGCATGTATTCCCAAAAACACCGGATCCGAAAATCTGGCCCTATCCGGGAACCTACTTTCCCGAAACCGGTCCGGAGGACATCAGGAAGATCATGCGCCAGATGACCTGGAAGATCAACGACCAGGCGCTCAAATCCAACGGAGGCGGGGCCGGCCGCAAACTGGCTGTGGACTGCGATGCCTCGGGCAATATCGCCGTCCACGAGCTTGCGACCGAAGGCGACGGCATCAACGAGTCTTACGTCCCGGAAGTTCTAAAAGACGGCAAAGTATTTGCCGAGGGCACACCGACCGGCACGGAGGCGGTCAAATACCTGCTCTTTCTGAACTACAACGGCGGCAGCGGGGGCTGTCAAGCGCCGCTGGTCAAAATCGACAGGAAGACCAGCAATCCCATAGCCACGACTACCAGCTACGCCATCGCCCAGTACGAAGTCGGCGGCGGGTGCACCTTGCACGAGCTTTTCCATGCCCTCGGCGCCGTGCAGCCGACAGCGCCCTTTGCCACGGCCGGGGGCCACTGCTACGACGGGGCCGACGTCATGTGTTATGACGACACTTTCGGTGAAAATCCCGCTTACCAGAATTTGGGCGGGTGTCCTGGATTGACCGAAGAACCCCTGGACTGCAACTACGACTCCTATTTCAACGCTTGGCCGGCGCCTTCGAACTGGCTGGCCACGCACTGGAATATCGCCGGCCCGGAGAATCCGTTCGTGGTGGAGGTGCCGACGGCAAACGCCCCGACCGCTGCGGTCAGTGAAATAGCAAATGTGAAAGAAACCGAAGCGGAACTCGTCGGCTCTCTCAACGCTCATGGATCGGCCACGACCTACCATTTCGAGTACGTCAAAGACGCCACCTACCAGTTGGATCAGCCAAATGGCTTCAAACGCGCCACCAGCACGCCTGCAACCAGCGGCGGCTCGGGATCGCTGAACGTATCGGTAAAAGAAACGATCAAAAACCTCAGTGCCAGCACCACCTATCACGTTAGGATCGTTGCGGCGAGCGCCCAGGGCACGAGCTTTGGGCAGGATGTGACGTTTACGACTAAATCGCCGCCTGTGGTGCCACCACCCGGAGTCACTACGGGGGCAGCCTCAGTGGCTGGGACCACGGCGACGCTCAGCGGTTTGGTCGATACGCATGGGACCGGACATAGATACCTTGCCGCATTTGAATACAGCACCACGGCTGGCTCTGGCACTGGAGAAAAAGGCGGGACCGTCCTGATCAATTGGGACTCTGCGGAACTTCCGGAGTACCCGCATTACTTTTCCACCCAAGATCCGGTTGCGGTGAGTGGCGTGGTTGAAGGACTGGAACCTGAGCGGAAATATTACTACCGGATAGGTGCAGCCGATTTGGATCCCCCATATGCGGTCGTCTGGGGAGAAGAAAAAATGTTCGAAACGGAGTATTCGGCTCCAATCATAAAAAACGTATCGGCTGACCCAGCGGAAGCCACTGAAACGACGTTACGTGCAACCGTCAATCCTGTTGGCCTCAATACCACCTACCATTTCGAGTATCTGAGCGAGCCTGAATTCCAGGCCAAAGGGTGGGCAGGCGCTACAAGCGTTCCTTCCTCACCTAAAGGCATAGGCGCCGGTACCCAGGGAGTCAAAGTCAGCGAGCCAGTCAGCGGTCTCAAATCGAGCACTACCTACCGTTTCCGAGTGGTCGCGGTGAATTCCATCGGGACCACTGCGGTGGACGGGGGGACGTTCACCACGTTGGGCTCCTGGTCCCTGCAGTCCACCTCCAACCCGCCCCCGCCGCCGACCGAAACGAGGTTCGAGAACGTCTCCTGCGCCTCCTCGACCTCCTGCATGGCGGTCGGCCACAACGCGGAGCGAGGCAGCGGCTACGTCGCCGCCTGGAACGGCACTCAGTGGGAAGGCAAGACTGGCGGCAACATCCAAGGCAAAAACGGCGAATACGGCGTCTCCTGCATCGCGACGACCTGCAGGACCGTGGGCTGGGGCAGCGGCCTCTATAGCGGCGGCCTTGTGTCGGACGTGTGGACCGAATCGGGCGGCAAATGGTCTCGGACGGCGCTCCAGTCCCTGCCCAAACCCGAAGGAGCAACCGACGTCAAGCTGCGCGACATCTCCTGCAGCTCCGCCTCGGCCTGCACCGCGGTCGGCTCCTACGTTAAAGAAGGCAAAACCAAGACCCTGGCCAAGCGCTGGAACGGCAGCTCCTGGTCGATCCAGACGACCCCCAACCCCGAAGCGGGCGATGCACAGCTGCTCGGCGTCTCCTGCGAGGCGGTCAACTCCTGCACCGCCGTCGGCAAGCAGGGCACCAGCTCCTACGCGATGCGCTGGAACGGCAGCTCGTGGACGGCCACCTCGACTCCCAGCCCCGCTGGTGCGGTCGAAAGCGACCTGCAGAAAGTCTCCTGCACCTCGGCGAGCTTCTGCATGGCCGCCGGCAGCTTCAAGGAAAGCGGCAAAAACAAGAAGACCCTGGCGCTGAAGTGGAACGGCTCGGCCTGGTCGGTCGCCACCACCCCCAATCCGGCGACCAACTACGGCGCCTCGCTGCTCGGGATCTCGTGCGCCTCCTCGACCTCCTGCTCGGCCGTGGGGCGCTACGTCAGCGCCGCCACGATCCCATCCGAACTGTGGGCCACCGAAGAAAAGACACTCGCCCTGTCTTGGAACGGCTCGCAATGGTCGATCCAGTCCTCGCCCAATCCCGAAGGCAAGAAATTCTCCCTTCTAAACGACGTCTCCTGCAGCGCCGCTGCCGCGTGCACCGCGGTCGGCAGCGCCGCGCCCGCCAAAAACGGGGAAATGGTGACGCTGGGGGAGCGCTGGAACGGCAGCTCCTGGTCCCTGCAGTCCACCTCCAACCCGCCCCCGCCGCCGACCGCGGCGAGGTTCGAGAACGTCTCTTGCGCCTCCTCGACCTCCTGCCTGGCGGTCGGCCACAACGCGGTGCAAGGCAAAGGCTACGTCGCCGCCTGGAACGGCACTCAGTGGGAAAGCAAGGGCGGCAACATCCAAGGCAAAAACGGCGAATACGGCGTCTCCTGCATCGCGACGACCTGCAGGACCGTGGGCCGGGTCGGCGGCACCCTGTGGTCAGACGTCTGGACCGAATCGGGCGGCAAATGGTCCTATACGACCTACCAGATGCTGTTTCCACCCGAAGGAGGCAGCGAAGCCAAGCTGCACGACATCTCCTGCACCTCCAGCTCGGCCTGCACCGCGGTCGGCTCCTACGTCAAAGAAGGCAAAACCAAGACCCTGGCCCAGCGCTGGAACGGCAGCTCCTGGTCGATCCAGACCACCCCCAACCCCGAAGCGGGCAACGCCGAGCTGATCGGCGTCTCCTGCGACTCGGCCAGCTCCTGCACCGCGGTCGGCAAGCAGGGCTTGGCCTCCTACGCGATGCGCTGGAACGGGAGCTCGTGGACGGCCACCTCGATTCCCAGTCCCGCCGGCGCGGTCGAAAGCGACCTGCAGAAAGTCTCCTGCACCTCGGCCAGCTTCTGCATGGCCGCCGGCAGCTTCGACGAAAGCGGCAACAAGAAGACCCTGGCCTTGCAATGGAACGGCTCGGCCTGGTCGCTCGCCACCACCCCCAACCCGGCGACCAACTATGGCGCCACCCTGCGCGGCGTCTCCTGCGCCTCCGCCACTTCCTGCACGGCGGTGGGTCGCTACGTCAGCGCATCTCCAGTCGAGGCAGAATTCTGGGTCAGCGAAGAAAAGACCCTTGCCATGTCTTGGAACGGCTCGCAGTGGTCGATTCGCTTC
Source organism: uncultured Solirubrobacterales bacterium (assembly GCA_963844395.1). Classification (GTDB taxonomy): domain Bacteria; phylum Actinomycetota; class Thermoleophilia; order Solirubrobacterales; family 70-9; genus VRUE01. The sequence continues at coordinate 451,487 of CAWJNX010000002.1, forward strand.
TCGCCCAATCCCGAAGGCAAGAAATTCTCCGACTTAAACGGCGTCTCCTGCAGCGCCACCGCCGTCTGCACGGCGGTGGGCGGCGCCATGCCAGCCGGCAAAGGGGAAATGGTGACGCTGGGGGAGCGGTATCAGTAATCTGGTCAGGGAAGGGTAAGGCGATGACCCAGTCGCTCGGACTGATTCCCATGTTTGCTGGCAAACGCTGTCGTTCTTCGGCAAGTGCAATGGCCGCGGGACCGGCAGCGTGTATTGGCTGTGCCGCGAGCCGACTACGACAACCCGCCTGACTCCTTGGTCTACCTCGGGAACGCCCTGCGGGCGCTGAGAGAAGATCGGAGTGTGAAACAGATCGCGAAACTGGGTGGGGCCGCCGATGCGACGGAGAGTCAGGTCAGCGACATCGAGCGGGCGCAGAACAATCCCGGCTGGGTTCTGACCGCTCCTCTCCTCAGTGGCCTCTATGCGACGGTGGGCGACTTGGCGGATGCCAACGGTCGCGCTGAACGCGGCAAGCTGGACTAGCGAGTCGCCGGATGGCTTCGGTCGTGGAAGGGGACCGAACATCGAGGCCCGATTAAGAAACTAATACTCTCTTTGGGTACTGCTAGTACCTTTAGATTGGTGAAAAGACCGAGAGACGCATGAACCGTCGGTTGCCGCCGGGCTCCCATGGGATCCCGGCCGACATCGTGGCGCGCAATCAGCGCGAACGGCTGGTCGCGGCGATGGCCGAGGTCTGCGCCGAGAAGGGGTACGCCGAGGCTTCGGTCGCCGGCGTGGCGAAGCGGGCCGGCGTCTCCTCGGTCACCTTCTACAAGCAGTTCGCCGGCAAGCGGGACTGCATGCTGGCCGCGCACCGGGAGCTGCTGGGGCGACTGCTGGAGGAGGTCGATCGGGCTTGTGAGGCTGAGGGTGAGCAGGGAGAGAGGCCGTGGACGGCTCTCCGCACCGCACTGGCCCTGTTCGCCGCCGATCAGCCATCGGCGCGGCTGCTGACCGTCGAGATCCTCGCCGCTGGGGCGGAAGGGGTGAAGCACCACGACGCGATGGTCGAGGCGCTCGGCCGGCGCATCGGCGCCGAGTGGATTCCGGTCGCGGGCATGCTCGCTCTGATCGGCAGGCTCGTTATGGCCGGCGAAGCTTCTCGTCTGTCCTCGCTCGAGGACGAGCTCGCGGCCACGCTTTCGTTGCAAAGTTGATCCCAAGAATTTTCGTTGAGCGCAACATTCGCGCTCCGGCAACTTTTAAGCTGCGATCATGGAGGCGATGCGACAGAGCTGGACCGACGATCGGCTGGACGACTTCCGAGCGGATGTCAACCGGCGCTTCGATGAGGTCGATCGTCGCTTCGACAGGATCGAAGCCGAGTTGCACCGCATCAACGATCGGCTCGATGGCCTGCACCGCACGCTGACACACGCGATCATCGCCATGACCGGGGGCATCCTTGCCGGTAACGCGGCTCTGGCAGCCTTGATCGTCACCCAGCTGTAGCCGGTCCAGCTTCGGCGACCGCGGGCATCGCCTCAGCGGTAGGTGACGAGGCGCAAGCGGGAGAAGTCGAGCGCTTTTACCGCCTCGCCCTCGGGGTTGCGGACGAGGACGTCAACCGGTGCTTTGCGTTTGCCGGCGCTGACCAGACGCTCGACCGCCGTGGTGACGGTGACGATCTCGGTCTCCGGCTCGAGGTGGTGGGGGAGGCGGAAGTCGAACGGGTCGCGTTCGGTCGGCACCTCGCAGTGACCGGCCTCGCCGTAGCAGCGGTCGTGGCCGAAGACGTAGAAGGAGCCCGCGTAGGCGGGGTGGTCGGTTCCGGCCCCGCGCTGCAGGTTGCGCGGCGCGCCGATGAAGATCCTCGCCTCGTATGAGGCACCGGAATGATCGACGTCGTAGAAGACGAGGTCAACGCGATCGAAGCTGTGCTCGGGGTCCGGCAGCTCCAGCGGTTTGCTGTGGAAGCGGTCAACCACGGCGGGTCCCCGCGACGGCCGCCGTGCCGGCCGCGTAGTCGTAGCCGAGGGCGGTGACGTCGAGCGTGTCCCGCACCGTCATCGGGAACGGCGGCAGGGCCAGATCGAGGTAGCGGGCCGGCAGGCGGGCGCCCGGGTGGTCGAGCTGCCACAGATACCAGATGCGGTCGATCATGCAGTGGTGGGCCCAGAAGATCGGGTCGTAGGCGGAGGTGGCGACGAAGCCCATCGTCCCGCCGACGTAGCCGTGAACCCCATTGTGGAGGCTCTCCAGCTGGTTTTGGAAGGTGAAGTAGTCGCGGTTGGCGCGGACCTGGCCCACTTCGTCGGCGCTCGGCAGCCAGTTCGGGTCGCCCGGCTGGCGCCAGGTGCGCCGCTCGCTCGCCTGCCGCCTGCCACTGGGCTGGATCGGCGAGGAGGCGAGCGGGTTGGTTTTCCCATCGGCGGTGCGGACGCGGGCGTAGGCGGCCGGCAGCGGTTCGCTGTGGTCGCGCCAGTCCCACCAGGGCAGGGTGACGCCGGGGACCTGGTCCTGCAGCGCCTTCTCGAAGAAATAGAGGTAGGCGCGGTGCCAGGGCAGGAACAGCTCGCTGCCATGCCGGCAGTAGACGGGGAGGGGCAGGCCGTGGACCCCAGACCAGTACTGGTAGCCGCGGTCGTCGCCGATCCGCTGCGCGAGCGTCACCGCCTGGCGCAGGTCGGCGAGCTGCCCTTTGCTCAGGCGGCGGGCGCTGCGCCGGTGGCGCAGGCGGACCGCGGCGCGGGTCGCGCTGGGAGCTGCGGTTGCCATCCGCCGGCACCCTTTCACGCCCCCGCCTTTGGCGCAAGTTACGCAGAGTAAATGCATGAGTTCTCAAATCTTGGAGAGCATTGCCGTTTCGCGGGCAGCCCGCCGGTTGAAAAAGGAGCCTTTGGTGGGCAGCCGGTGAAGGGAAACCTTTCGTAGGTTGAATTCATCCCTCTTCTGTACGAACATATGTTCGTATGAGGGCCTCGTATCTCTCTGGGATTCCCGTCTCCGCGGTCGCCGATCGCCTCGGCCTGCCGGAGCGCCAGGCAGGCAATCTGATCGAGGCCCTGAGGCGGTTGGGGATCGAGACCCTGGGGGCGCTGGCGGCGCTTTCGGCGGATCGGGTCGTCGATCGCTTCGGCCCTCCCGGCCTGCGTGCCTGGCGCCTCGCCCACGGTGAGGACGAGCTGCTCGTCTGCCATCGCCGTGCCCCGCGCGAAGAGCTGGACGAGGAGATCGAGCTGCCCGAGGGGACCGCCGGCGACCGCCTCGAGCGCGCCCTAGAGCTGCTCGTCGACCGGCTGCTCGCCGCTCCGCAGCGCAAGGAGCGGACGCTGCTGCGCCTGCGGCTCGGCGCCCTGCTCAGCGACGGCGGCAGCTGGAGCGTCGATCAGGGATTCGGCAGGCCGACCGCCAACGCCCGCGTGCTGCGCACGGTGCTGGCGCCGCGCCTGCAGGAGCTGCCGGCGCCGGCCGTCTCGCTGGGGCTGCGATCGGTCGGGCTCGGCCCCCGCGCCGCCGACCAGCTCGAGCTGGCGGTCCGCGGCGACGAGTCGCGCCGCCGCCGCCTCGGCGCCGCCCTGCGCGAAGTCCGCGCCACCCAGGGCGCCGACTCCCTGCTCAAGATCCTCCCCGTCAACGCCGCCTCCCGCGTCCCCGAGCGCCGCGCGATGCTGACCCCCTACCCGGTGCCGGGGCGATGACGCCGAGCCCGTTACCGGCTCCGCAAACTCAGGTTTGGGGCTGGGCTCGCTTGATGATGCGCAGCATCTCCGGCGGTACGAAGACGATCCGGTCGAGGATCGGTTCGAGAGGAAGCGTCGTGATCTCGACTATCACGGTGCCGTCGTTGAGAAGGTCGGCAATCCCTCCCCGAGCCCCTGCCGGTGCTGAGTCGGCCGGCTCTCTCAGTTCGACGAGATCGCCGATTGCAAGGTCATCCATGGTCGCCATTCCTTCGAGTGTAGGGCTTGGGATAAGCGGTGACCAACCGCGGTGCGGCGCTTTCGTCCTCGTAATGCCATGCCGTAAGGACAAGAGCGACTCGGTCATTGATCCTCAATGCGAGGAGGACGCCATAGGTGACGGCGCTGCCCTTTCCACGCAGCCCCGTGATCGGAGCCTCCAGTACGGCTTCGGCAATCGCATTCCAGACGAGATCACCGTCTCCCGCTCCAACGTGGAAAACACCCCTCCATTCATTGCCGTGCCCGTTCTCGCCGAGAACCCAGTCGTGCAGCTTGCTCTCTGCGCACCAAGCGTCCGTTGCACGGGGAAGGCGTTTGCCAATTCGAGGGGGCCACGACATTGCCCTGACGCTAGGGATCGGAATTTCACACGTGTGCGACTCAGGTCAATTTTTCGAAGCGACAATCAAACAAAACTGGAACAGGGTCAATGACTCCCGGCCTGCGGCGTCTCTATGCCCCGCGGCGGGTAAGAGTGGAGGTCGACTCCAAGGGCCGGCCTCACACGGTCGAGGGCGTCGCGGTCGAGGCGGTGCGGGAGGAGTGGCTGGTTGAGGACCGCTGGTGGACTCCGCGACCGTTGCGTCGCCATTACTTCGAGCTGGTGCTGGCGGATGGGCGCGACGTGGTCGTCTTTCGCGGCGCGCGCGGGCGCTGGTACCGGCAGCAGGCCTGATGGGAGAGGCAATCCCCGGATGAGCGCCACCGCCCCCTATGTAGAGCTGCACGCTCACTCGGCCTTCTCCTTCCTCGACGGGGCCTCGACGCCGATGGAGCTGGCCGCCGCCGCGGCCGAGCTGGGCTATCCGGTGTTTGCGCTTACCGACCACGATGGGGTGTGGGGCTCGATGGAGTTCGCGCAGGCGTGTGGAGGGTTCGGTGTTCGACCGATCGTCGGGACGGAGTTGACCATGGTGTTTGGCCCGCGGGTCCTGTCGCGGGGGAGGGGTCCTCGTCCTCGCAAGCTGCGGGCGAGGACCCGCCCCACGCCACCCGCGGGAGAAGCCGTCCATCTCACTCTCCTTGTCGAAGACGCGACCGGGTACCGAAATTTGTGTCGCTTGCTGACTCAGGCCCATGCGCACACTCGGGATAACATCGGTAGGAGTGCTGAGCAGCCGTGGGTGACGCTGGAGCAGGTGGAGGCACACAGTGATGGATTGGTGTGCTTGTCGGGGTGTGCGGGGGAGGGGGTGGTGGCCGGGGCTTGGGAGCGGGGAGACTCGGCTGGAGGTACGGTGCTGGCGCGGCGGCTGCTGGGGGCCGTCGGCCGCGATCGCTTCCGGGTCGAGCTGCAGCGGCCCTACTGGCGCCGCGACCGCGCCCGCAACCGTTGGCTCGCCGGGCTCGCCGAACGGCTCGGCGTGCCCTGTGTTGCGACCGGCAACGTCCACTCCCACAGCCGCCGCCGCGCGCTCGTCCAAGACGCCTTCGTCGCGGTGCGGCTGGGGACGACGCTGGAGGCCAGCGAGCCGCAGCGCCGCGGCAACTCGACCTCGGCGATGGCCTCGCCCGCGGCGATGGCCGCCCGCTTCGCCGAGCATCCCGAGGCGGTCGCCGAGACCCTGCGCCTCGCCGATCGTCTCCGCTTCGACCTGACCGCCGAGCTGGACTACCGCTACCCCGGCTCCGAGGACCCCGGCACAGACGCGAAGCTGGCCGGGGTCTGCCTGGCGAAGCTCGACGAGCGCTACGCAGGCTCGCACCGCCGTCAGGCCGAGCAGCGGCTCGAGGACGAGCTGGGGACGATCCGCAAGCTCGGCCTCTCCGGCTTCTTCCTCCTCCACCGCGACCTGCTCGAGCTGGCCCGCGAGGTGGCCCTGGAGGTGCGGGGCCCGGAGTCGGCGCGCTCCGTCCTGCCGCCGGGAAGGGGGCGGGGCTCCAGCGTCAGCTCGATCGTCTGCTACCTGACCGGCCTCTCCCACGTTGACCCGGTCGAGACAGACCTCTTCGCCGGACGCTTCCTCAACGACGAAGTGACGACGATGCCCGACATCGACCTCGACTTCCCGCGCGACATCCGCGAGAAGCTGATCCCCCGTGTCCACGACCGCTACGGCGCCAACCGCTCGGCCCTGGTCGCCGCCTTCCCCACCTACCGGCCGCGCGGCGCGGTGCGCGACCTCGGCAAGGCTCTGGCCCTGCCTGTCGAGGAGATCGAGCGGGTGGCGAAGGTGGTCGGCTTCCACGAGCGCTCGGGGGAGATCGAGCGCGACGTCGCCGCCGCGATTGGCGCCGAGCGCGCAGCCGCGCCGGGCTGGCGGGCGCTGATCGGCCTCTGCGGCGAGACGATGGGGCTGCCCCGCCACGCCTCCCAGCACCCCGGCGGCATGGTGATCTCGACCCGGCCGCTGGTCGATGTCTGCCCGGTCGTGCCGGCGGCGATGGAGGGACGGCAGATCGTCCAGTGGGACAAGGACTCCTGCGCCGACGCCGGCTTCCTCAAGATCGACCTGCTGGGGCTGGGGATGCTCTCCGCGGTCGAGCGCTGCGTCGACGAAGTCGGCCGGGCGCGGGGCGAGCGGCTCGACCTCTCCCGCATCCCGCTCGACGACGCCCCGACCTTCGAGTCGATCCGCGCCGCGGAGACGACCGGCGTCTTCCAGATCGAGAGCCGCGCCCAGATGCAGATGCTGCCCCGCACCCAGCCGCGCAATCTCGACGACCTCACCGTGCAGGTGGCGCTTGTCCGTCCCGGGCCGATCCAGGGCGGCGCCGTCCACCCCTACATCGCACGCCGCAAGCGGCTACGCGAGGACCCGAGCTTCGCGATTCCCTACGAGCATCCGCGGTTGGAACGGGTGCTTCGCGACACGCTCGGCACGATCGTCTACCAGGAGCAGGTGATCGAGGTGGCGATGGCGCTGGCCGGCTTCAGCGCGGCGGAGGCGGAGGGGCTGCGGCGGGCGATGAGCCGCAAGCGCTCGGCGGAGGCGCTGCGTGCCCACCACGAGCGCTTCGTCGCGGGCGCGGTCGAGCGCCAGGTGCCGGAGGAGACTGCGGAGCGGGTCTGGGAGCAGATCCAGGGCTTCTCAGGCTTCGGCTTCCCCAAAGCGCACTCGGCCGCCTTCGGCCTGCTCGCCTACCAGTCGGCCTGGCTGCGGATCCACTACGCGCCGGAGTTCCTCTGCTCGCTGCTGAACGAGCAGCCGATGGGCTTCTACCCACCCGACGCCCTCGTCCACGAGGCGCAGCGGCGCGGCGTGCGGCTGGCCGGCCCCGACGCCAACCGCAGCCGAGTGCTGTGCCATGTGGAGACACCGCGCCATCCCCGCCGACGGGCCGAAAACGCCACTCCGGCTGTCGTTTTAGGCCCGTCGGCGGGGGAGGTGCGGGGAGGCTTGGTCGTGCGGATCGGCCTCGGCTACGTGAAGGGGGTGCGGGAGGGGGAGATGGAGAGCCTGGTCGCGGAGCGCGAGCGCGACGGTCTCTACCGCAGCATCGCCGACCTCGCCTCGCGCTCGGGAGCCTCCCGCGACGGCCTGGAGCGCCTCGCCTGGGCCGGTGCGCTGGACAGCTTGGTGCGGTCTGATGGAGACGTGCCCGCCCTCCCCGAACGGGCGGATACTCAAAGCGCCGGCCTCATTAGGCCGGCGCTTGTCCGGGCGGGGAGGGCGGGCACGTCTCCACGCCGCGAGGCGCTCTGGGAGACCGGCGTCGCCGGGACCGGGGTGCGGCACGAGGAGGGGACGCAGATGGCGCTGCCGCTGGAGACGCCGGGCGCGCCGCAACTGGAGCCGCTCGGCGGCTGGGGGGAGGCGATCGCCGACTACCGCTCGATCGGGATGACCCTGGGCGAGCACCCGATGGCACTGATGCGGGCCGGCCTCGGCTCGGAGCTCTCGCGCAGCTCCGACCTGGAGCGGATCGAGGACGGCAGGACGGTCGAGGTGGCGGGGATGGTCGTCGCCCGCCAGCGCCCCGAGACTGCCAAGGGGATCGTCTTCATGCTGCTCGAAGACGAGCGCGGCACCGTCAACCTGATCGTGCCGCCGCCGGTCTACGACCGCTTCCGCGCCCAGGTCCGCGCCGCCCCACTCGTCCGCGCCAAGGGCCGCCTCGAGCGCCGCGAGGGCACCACCAACGTCCTCGTCTCCGAGGTCGGCGAGCTGGAGCGCACCCATCAGCCTCGCCCACCGCGACGACGACATCCGATCCGCCGCCGCCTCCGCGAGCACGCCGTAGCCGAGCTGCGCGCCGTCGTCCCCGCCGGCCACAGCTTCGGCCGCCGCGGTCGCTGACATGCAGACGGCCCGCCGAAGCGGGCCGTCTGCGAAAACCGGGAAGACCGAGGTTGCCATTGGCTCCGAAACTCGCAACTACATAATAGCGCCCCCGGAGGGAATCGAACCCACTCTTCCCGAAATGCGAGTTTCGGAGCCGGCAGTCCACCGGCGGGGGCCGCCACCGCTTACGCGGCTGGCGGAAACGCTAAGGGTGTGGCCCATACCGGTGTGTAACTGGTGTCAAATTATTTGACCGAAAATCACACAATTCTGTAACGGTTCACTTCACACGGAACCGCAGGTGAGTGACGCCGGGGGAGTCGATTGCGTGGATGGGCTCGAACTCGATCTTCTCGGCGATGCTTGGGTTGAAGTCGAAGAGACGGACGCCGCCGCCGAGGAAGATCGGGACCAGGTGGATTTCGATTTCGTCCAGTAGGCCGGCCTCTACGAACTGCTGGATCGCTTGGCCGCTGGCGACGGCGATGTCCTTCTCGCCCGCCGCCGCCCTGGCCTGTTCGAAGGCGCTCTCGATCCCGTCGTCGAGGAAGGTGAAGGTCGTCCCGCCCTCCTTGACCAGCGGATCGCGGGGGCGGTGGGTGAGGACGAAGACCGGCTGGTGGAAGGGCGGTTCGTCTCCCCACGGCCCCTCGCCGTGGTCGAACATTCGCCGGCCCATGACGATCGCGCCAGTGGCCTTAACCGAGGCGGCGAAGCGATCGTCGTCGGGGCCCGTCTCGCCTCCCTCGTGGCCGTGGGCCTGGCGCCAGCTGTGCAGCCGCACGACCCACTCATGCAGCTTCTCGCCGCCGTCGCCGAGCCCATTGTCGATGCTGTCGTTGGGGCCGGCGACGAACCCGTCCAGCGACATCGATATCTCCGCGGTGACCTTGCTCATTATGCGAAATCTCCGACCGCGATCGTGTTGCCGTCGGGGTCTTTGAACCAGGCTACGTCGCCCTGCTCGGAGTGGAGAATCCCCTTCTCGTTGGTTTTCAACGGCTCGTCGTATTGCTCGAACTCGATCCCTTTGGAGCTGAGCTCGTTGACGAGCTGCTCGAGCCCGGAGACTTCCCAGGTCGCCACCGTCGCGGTCGCCTTGCCGGCGTGCTCGGAGGCGTAGACGATCAGTTCCGAACCCTCGCCGCAGCCATAGACCACGACCTGGGCGTCCTCGTCGCCACTCGTCGCCGAGAGGCCTAGCTTGCCCTCGTAGAACTCCTTGGCCCGCTGCAAGTCGCTGACTGCCACGGTCGCCGTCACCTTGCTGTTGCTCAATGCGCTCATCACGGTCCTCCTCCTTCGCTGGTTTACGTAGGACTGTCTCGCGAAACGCCGCTCGCCGCTACCCCTTCGGCTGCCAGAAGGCGATCTCGCCGCCGGCCGGCGCTGAGACGACGCTACGCCAACCGGTCGGGCCCTCGCGCGGCGCCAGCAGCACGCGGGCTCCGAGCTCGCGCGCCAGCTCGGTCGCGGCCCCGATCTCGGGCACCTCGACGTAGGGGAGCCACAGCGGCCGCAGCGTCTCGCACTCGACGATGCCGCCGCCGAAGCTGTCACCCAGTTCCAGCGCCAAGTAGGACCGCCCGCCCGCCTCGAACCGCTGCGAGCGCCAGCCGCAGAGCCCGGCGTAGAAGGCGCGGGCGGATGACTGATCGCCGGTGTGCAGCTCGAGGTGGACGACGGGATTGGAAGGGGCTTTCGGCATCTCTGTCCATATAGACCGCCGCGGCGCCCGAAACTAATCGCAGGAGGGGGACGTGCCGGTGGTTAGCGGTCCCTATGGGTACTTAACTCCCGGCACGTCCCGAATTAATCGCTTGGCAACGAATCGCCGCGCGCTCCTGTCTACCCTGAGGACAATGGGTTCTGATGCAACGGGCGTCTCAGCCGCCGAGCAGGAGCTGCTCACTGCGGCGCAGCGGGGCGACGAGGACGCCTTCCGGCGGCTGGTCGAGTCCCACCGCGGCGAGCTTCATGCCCACTGCTACCGGATGCTGGGCTCGGTCCACGACGCCGAGGACGCCCTGCAGGAGGCGCTGCTGCGCGCCTGGCGTGGGCTGGAGAGGTTCGCGGGCCGCAGCTCGCTGCGCTCCTGGCTCTACCGGATCGCGACCAACACCTGCCTCGACGCGATCGCGCGCCGCCCCAAGCGGGTGCTGCCGGTCGACTACGGTCCGCCCGCCGATCCCCACGCCGGCACCGGCGAACCGCTGGTCGAGTTCGACCTGGGTCGAGCCCTACCCCGACGAGGCGATCGGGATCGAAGACGGCTACGCAGCGCCGGAGGCGCGCTACGAGCAGCGCGAGAGTGTCGAGCTGGCCTTCGTCGCCGCCCTCCAGCACCTGCCCGCCAACCAGCGCGCGGCGCTGGTCTTGCGCGAGGTGCTCGGCTTCTCGGCCAAAGAGGCGGCCGCGATGCTCGACACCAGCACGGCATCGATCAACAGCGCCCTGCAGCGCGCCCGCGCCGCCGTCGAGGAGCGCACCCCGGAGCAGAGCCAGCAGGCGGCGCTGCGCTCGCTCGGCGACGACGGCGTGCGCGAGGTCGTCGAGAGCTACGTCGACGCCTGGGAAAGCGGTGATGTCGAGGCGGTCGTCGCGATGCTGACCGAGGACGCGGCCTTCACGATGCCGCCGATGGGGACCTGGTTCCGCGGCCACGAGGAGATCGCCATCTTCCTCGCCAAACAGCCAATGTCAGGGCTGTGGCGTTGGCGCACGGTCCGTACTCGCGCCAACGGGCAGGAGGCACTCGCCTTCTATACCTGGAACCCCGAGCGCCAGGTCTTCGAGCGCTTCGCGCTCAACGTGCTGACCTTGCGCGGCAACAAGATCTCCGGCGTCGACGCCTTCCTGACCCGCTCGACCGAGGACCCCGACCGCGAGGTCCTCGCTAGGCTGCCGGAGCAGGCGTTCGACCCCGGTCGCCTCGCCGCAGCATTCGAGAACTTCGGCCTGCCCGAGGAGCTCCCCGAATAACCTGAGCCGGAACCGATGAGTTCCGGGCGCCGATCCAGTCTCTCTGGTTGACGGCACGATTTCCCACCCCCGACCTCGACCCGGAAGGACCCTTCATGGACACCCAGCCCGACATCAACGACCGCCAACGCTGGCTCGCGCTTTACGTGCTCTGCGCCGGCGTGCTGATGATCGTCCTCGACATCACGATCGTCAACGTCGCGCTGCCCTCGATCCAGGACGACCTCGGCTTCTCGCAGAGCAACCTCGCCTGGGTGATCAACGGCTACCTGATCCCCTTCGGCGGCCTGCTGCTGCTCGCCGGCCGGCTCGGCGACCTGATCGGCCAGCGCCGCATCTTCCTCACCGGCATGGCGATCTTCGTCTCCGCCTCGCTGCTCTGCGCCCTCTCGCAGAGCCAGGAGATGCTGATCGGGGCCCGCTTCGTGCAGGGCATCGGCGGCGCGCTGACCTCGGCCGTGGTCCTGGGAATGATCGTGACGATGTTCCCCAAGCCGGGGGAGCAGGCGAAAGCGATCGGCGTCTACGGCTTCGTCGCCTCCGCCGGCGGCTCGATCGGGCTGCTCGCCGGCGGCGTCCTCACCGAGGCGATCAACTGGCACTGGATCTTCTTCATCAACTTGCCGGTCGGCCTCGTCACTGCCTTCCTGACGATGCGGCTGGTCGACGCCCATGAGGGGATCGGCTTCGGCGAGGGAGCGGACATCCCCGGCGCCGTGCTGATCACCGCCTCGCTGATGCTAGGCACCTACACGATCCTCGAGGTCCCCGAGATCGGCTGGGGCGCGACCCAGACGCTCGCGCTCGGCGCCGTCTCGCTCGCCCTCGGCGCGGTGTTTGTCTGGCGCCAGGCACGGATCGCCAATCCGCTGATGCCGCTGCGCCTGTTCCGCTCGCGCAACGTCTCCGGCGCCAATGCGGCGCAGGCGCTGCTAGTCGCCGGGATGTTCTCGATGTTCTTCCTCGGCGCCCTCTACATGCAGCGGATCCTCGGCTACGAACCGCTCGAGGTCGGGCTCGCCTTCCTGCCGGCGACGATCGTCATGGGCACGCTCTCGCTCGGCTTCTCCGAAAAGCTGATCATGCGCTTCGGCCCGCGGCAGACGCTGATGCCGGGCCTGGTCATGATCGGCGTCGGGCTGCTGCTCTTCGCGCGGACGCCGGTCGACGGCAGCTACGTGGCCGACATCCTGCCGCCGATGCTGATCATCGGCATCGGCATCGGCACCTCGTTCCCCTCGCTGATGACGCTGGCGATGTCGGGCGCGACGCCGCAGGACGCCGGCCTCGCCTCCGGGGTCGTCAACACGTCCGCCCAGGTCGGCGGCGCGATCGGCCTTGCGGTACTGGCGACCCTGGCCAGCGAGCGCACCGACGGCCTGCGCGACGCCGGTTCCGCTTTCGACGCGGCGCTCAACTCGGGCTTCCACCTGGCCTACCTTGTCGGTGCGGCTCTGGTCGCCGGCGCCCTGGCGATCGCCGTCTTCGTGATGAAGTCGGTGCCAGCGCCGTCGCATGCGCCGGAAGGCGCCACCGACGCCGAGGCCGAGCAGGGCGCGGCGGAGCCGGCATACGAAGCAGGCTGAGAAAAGCTGCCTATGGTCCGCAAACCGGTCTATACCACCGGAAATCGGCCGGCCGGTTGCGATCGAACGCAAAGGAGAGAGAGATGGGACAGCCAGTTGTTCACTTCGAGGTCATCGGTAAGGACGCCGAGAAGCTGCATAGCTACTACGCCGATCTGTTCGGCTGGAAGATCGACGCCGACAACCCGATGAAGTACGGGATCGTGTCGCGCGACGAGAACCTTTCCGCCGAAGGGACCGGGATCGGCGGTGGCGTCGGCGGCGGCCCGGGCGGCTATGAGGGACACGTCACCTTCTACGTCGCGGTGCCGGATGTCGAGGAGGCGCTGGCCAAGGCCGAAAGCCTCGGCGGCACCCGGGTGATGGGCCCCGAGAAGATCATGGACCAGGTCGAGCTGGGTCAGTTCAAAGACCCCGAGGGACACCTGATCGGCGTCGTCAGGGACCAGTCCTAGCGCAATCCCTTGGCCGAACGCCCAGGGTTATTCGCATCGAAAACGGGTAAAGCGCGGCGTATGAGTGAGTGCGCCGCGCTCCGCTCCCACCAGTCGTCGCGAGTGACGATCTTGGTCGTCACGCTCTTGGCTGCTTTCGCCGCTTTCGTCGGGGTCGCCCGCGCCGCAACCTACGTCTCACTCGGCGACTCCTACGTCGCGGGGCCGCTGATCCCGAACCCGCTGCCGCCCTACGGCTGCCTCAAGTCCGACCACAACTACCCGCACCTGGCGGCGCCGGCGATCGGCCTGCCGCTGCTCGACCCAAGCTGCAGCGGCGCCAAGACCGACGACATGACCAATCCGCAAGCGATCGACTTCGACGGTCCCAACCCGCCTCAGTTCAATGCCCTGGACGCCGGCACCGCGATCGTCTCGGTGACGATCGGCGGCAACGACATCGGTTTCTCGGAGATCCTGCAGAGCTGCGTCACCGTCAACCCGTTCAGCGCGCCGTGCAAACGCAAATACAACTCCGGCGGGCAGGACGTGCTCGCCGAACGGATCACCGCCACGGCGCCGAAGGTGGCGGCCGTGCTGGAAGGGATCGACGCCCGGGCGCCGGCGGCGAGCGTCTACGTCGTCAACTACGCGGCGATCCTGCCCGAGACGGGCTACGGATGCTGGCCGCAGATGCCGCTCGGCTTCGCCGACGTGCCCTACCTGCGCGCCAAGCAGAAGCAGCTCAACGCGATGCTCGCCACCCAGGCCGCCGCCCACGGCGACACGCTGGTCGACTGGTACGCGGCCAGCATCGGTCACGACGCCTGCAAGAGCCCGCTGGTGCGTTGGGTCGAGCCGCTCGTGCCGGTCAACCCGGCGGCGCCTGTCCATCCCAACCGGAGGGGAATGCGGGGAGCGGCCAACGCCCTGGTCGCGGCGATCGGCTAGCGACCTGGAAAGGGAGCGGGCGGGCTAGTCGCGGCGCTGTCACGGGGTTCGCCTGCGACGTCCGGCTCCCAGAGTGCGCCCCGGTCGCGGACCGGGGAGGGCGGGTGCTCCCACGGCCGCCACAAATTAGGCCTCCCCCCGGACGACCCCTCCGCATAACGAAAAACGCGACCGGTGATGACGCTCGTTTGCCCGCCGCGCGTAGCCTTCGCGCTTAGAAGCTCGTCACGCCACCTTCGAGAGCATTACCCGCTGGGCTTCTGCGGTTCCGCTCTCTGCCAGTCGCAAGACGAACTTAGCGCCTCACCCTGGCGCGCGCCAGGGGTCGCGAAGCGGGGTTTTCGCAAAGTGCGAGTTAAAGCGAGCGGGAAGAGCGGCGTGCGCGGTCGGAGCGGTCGAGCTCCCTGGTCGCTCGGTCGAACGGTCCGCGATTGGGCCGGTCGACCGGCCGGTGGTCAGGCCGGTTGCGGCGCGCGAAAGAGCTCCGCCGACGGGATGCCGATCACGTCTCCCTGGAAGCGCTTCTCCTTGCCGTAGACAACCCAGGTGGTGTCGATTTCGCCGATATCGAGGTCGAGCCGCAGCTCGTTCGCGTGCTCCTCGACGTGCTCCATGTGGGTGAGACCGGAGTCGTAGTCGCCGCGCAGCAGGCCTTCGGCGACGAGCGGCTTCGAGGCGACGTCGACGATCTCCTCCCACTGGGAGAGGTCGACGTAGCCCTTAGTGGCCGGAACGATTCCCAGCGAGCGCGGTTTCTCGACCTCCCGCCTGGTCAACAGAACGAGGTGCTTGGTCGGGTAGATGAAGGTGTCAACGACCCAGACCTCGGTCCAGTACTTCTCGGTGATCTCGTGCACCTTCGGATGGGCGCTGCACTGGACGAGGAAGGCGCCCGCCGTCTCGCGCAGCATCTCGAGGCCGACGAAGAAGTCGGTGATGAACTCGATCCCGTAGTCCTCGACCCCTTGGAAGGCCATGTATTCGCGGACCGCCCGCTCGTGGCAGGTTCCCTCCGGCCCGAGCGTGATCAGGGTCGGCCCTTGGGTGCGTCCCTCGCCAGCCTCCATGCCAAAAGGCTATCGAGTAAACAAAGCCAATCAACTAGAACCGCGCGGGGACCGTGTCGGTCAACCGACTGCCCCGCGCGGCCTGGCGACTTTCCGGCCCTATATGAGGGGTAAGTCGCCAGGCAACTCGCTGCCCAGGAATGGGAGGCTTCTCGCAATGCCCGAAGAGCCGACGAACGTCTGCGATGGCGTTCGCATCGCCTGCGCCCGGGTGGCCGGGCGCTCCCGCTCGGTCTGCGTCGAGGAGGACGAGATCGCGGCCTACGCCGAGACGCTCCCCGCCTCGCTCGATCCCCCGCAGCCGGATCCGGCGACGGAGATCGTCGAAGGGGATCCCGAGCTGCGGGCCGCCTTCGTCATCTGTCTCGACGCGATCAACTTCGGCTCTGGCTGGTGGCCGACGATCCGCAAGCGACCTGGCCACAGCGGCTACTTCACGATCGCCGCGGGGGTCACCGAGCGCTTTCGTCGCGACGGCGCCTGGTCCGCCGCAGAGCTGAGCGAGATCGACACCGCGGATATCGCAGCGGTCGTCGGCCAGGACCCGGACCATCCACTGATGGCCGATTACGCCGCCTCGCTGCGTGACGTCGGCGAGCACGTCACGACGGATCACGGCGGCCGCTTCATGGGGGTGGTCGAGTCGGCCGGCGGGTCGGCGCTGGCCCTCGCCGATCTCCTCGCGGAGTGGCGGGCGTTCGCCGACACGTCAACCTACGACGGCCAGCCGGTCCCCTTCTTCAAGCGCGCCCAACTGGTCCCGGCCGACCTCAACCGCATGGGCATCGCCGCGCTGCGTGGGGAGGAGCGTCTCACCGCCTTCGCTGACAACCTAGTTCCCCACGTCCTCCGGGTCGACGGCGTCCTGCGCCTCGATCCGGCTCTCGCAGAGGCGATCGACGCGGGCGAGCTGCTCACCCACGGCTCGGCCAAGGAGGTCGAGCTGCGCGCCTGCGCCGTCCACGCGGTCGAGCTGCTCGCCGCGGCCACCGATCACCGTCTCTCACCGGCCGAGATCGACTACGTCCTCTGGACCCGCGGCCGGCAGCCCGCCTACAAGGCGATCCCGCGCCCACGCTCCCGCAACACCGCCTACTGAGGCGCCGCACCACGTCGGGACGCTCCGCCCGTAAGGCCGGCCAAGGCGCCGAGCGCGGCGCCTAGGAAGGCGCGCCGCAGCGTGGGGCGGTGGCGCCTCCGCCATGCTCCGTCCACAGCGTGGGGGCCGCGGCTCTCGAGCACGTTGCCGGCCGCTGGCACCACCGGTTGGTCCCCGAGCGTGCCACGGATGAAGGCCGGGTGGGCGATGCGGCGGTAGAGGCCGGGCGCCGACGCGTAGAGGACCTCGAGGCCGCGACCGGAGCGGCCGTAATTGACCTCGCGCTGCGGCGATTCGGCGCAGGCCTCGATCCCGCGCGCGATCTCCTCCGCCGGCAGGATCGGCGGGATCGGCCGCAGCAGGTGGCCGGTGTAGTTGGCGCCGTGCTCGAAGATCGGCGTGCGACCGCCTGCGGCACGATCGTCGCCACGTTGATGTCGGGCTCGTCGGCCAGCTCGCTGTGGAGGCACTCGGAGAGGGCGCGGACGGCGTTCTTGCTGACCACGTACGGGGCGACCTGGGGGGAGGAGACGCGACCCCAGACCGAGGACATATTGATCAGCACCCCCGAGCCCTGGGCGCGGAAGCGGCGCAGCGCCGCGCGGGCGCCGTGGACCTGACCCATCAGGTCGGTCTCGATCACCCGCCGGAAGACCTCGGAGGGAATCTCCTCAAAGCGCCCGTAGGCGATCACGCCAGCGTTGTTGACCCAGACGTCGATGCGGCCGAACCGCTCCTCGGTCGCGGCGGCGAGCCGCTCGACCGCGGCCTCGTCGCCGACGTCGGTCGTCCGCTGCAGAACCTCCGCGCCGGCCGCCTCGCATTCGGCCGCGACGGCCGCCAGCGGTCCCTGTCCTCGTGCGCAGAGGGCCAGCGACGAGCCGCGCCGCGCCAGCCGCAGCGCCACCTCCCGTCCGATCCCGCTAGACGCTCCAGTGACGACGACGACGGCCTCCTCCAGCGGCCGGGGCATCGGCGGGGCCTCAGCCGAGGCCCTTCTCCTCGGCGGCTTTGTAGGCGATCTGCAGGAAGTCGGAGATCGTCAGCGCCGAGAAGACGGCGGCCAGGAAGCGGGTTAACCGCGGGGCGAAGAGGAGGCCGAGCGAGAAGCCCGCAACAACCCACAGCCCAAGGCAGGACGGGCAGACCAGCAGCTCGCCGATCGCCTTGCGGGTGCCCGCGCCGCGCGAGCGCTCTTCCAGCTCGCCCGGCCCGCCGCTGCCTTCCAGCTCGGTGAAGGGTGCGCGCAGCGGGCTCGTCACCTTGTCCTTGGAGACGAGGCGGCTGAGCTTGTGGGAGGCGGCGCCGATCAGGACCAAGTCGGCCGCGCCGATCCGCTCCGGCAGCGATCGGCCGCTGCGCTTCGCCGCCACCAGCGCGGCCCCGAAGAGCGCGTTGAAGATCGCGATCATGAACAGGTAGGGGAGCAGCGGCGGGCGCTCGGACGGCTCGGCGTAGCCCTGGATCGCCTCGACCGGGCGATCCTCCTTGAGTGCATGGGCGTCCACCCCCAGCGCCTACCCCCGGCGGCGAGCGGGGAAACGGTTCGGCCGCGCCGGGGCGCGGGTAGCAACCGTCGTATGGAGGAGAGCGGCGACCGTTTTCTGCGCATCTACATGAACGATCAGCTGGCGCTGGGCGTGGGCTGGCGCGAGCTGGCGCGGCGTGCGCAGAGCCAGAACGAGGGGACCGCGCTCGGCGATGCGCTGGCGGGCGTGGCGACCGGGATCTGCGAGGACATCGAGACCTTCGAAGCGATCATGGAGCGCCTCGGACTCGACCGCGACCGGGTGAAGCCGATGCTGGCCACGGTGGCCGAGCGGATCGGCCGCCTCAAGCTCAACGGTCAGCTGCGCGGTTACTCGCCACTCAGCCGCTTCGTCGAGCTCGACGTCCTCGCGATGGGTATCGAGGGGAAGAAGATCCTTTGGGCCAACCTGCGTGACTTCGCCGGCCTGCGGGCGCGCCTGCCGGACGTTGACTTCGACGCCCTGATCGAGCGCGCCGGCCGCCAGCGCGCCGAGCTGGAGCCGTTCAGGGTCCTGGCCGGCCGCGAATCGTTCGGTACGCCCGTCGCCCGACCCGCTTCGCCATAGGCCGGCGCCGAGCTACGCTCGGGTCGATGGCCAAACGGGAGTACACCATGCTCGAGGTGGGTGGCCGCGAGGTGCGGCTCTCGAACCCGGGCAAGGTCTACTTCCCGAAGCCCGGCTGGACGAAGCTCGACATCGTCGAGTACTACCTGGCGGTCGCGGAGCCGGCGCTGGTCCACCTGCGAGAGCGGCCGACGGTGATGAAGCGCTTCGTCAACGGGATCATGGAGGAGCCGATCTGGCAGAAGCGGGTGCCGCAGAAAGTGCCCGAGTGGCTGCAGACGGCAACCGTCGCCTTCCCATCGGGGCGGACGGCCGAGGAGCTGATCGCCGACGATGCCGCGCACATGGTCTGGGCGGTCAACCTCGGTGTCATCGACTTCAACCCGTGGCCGGCGCGCCGCGGCGACCTCGACCATCCCGACGAGCTGCGGGTCAACCTCGATCCCACCGAGGGGATCAACTGGGACGACGTCCGCCGCACCGCGATCGTGGTCCGCGACGTGCTCGCCGAGCACGGCCTCGAGGGCTATCCCAAGACCTCGGGGTCGAAGGGCATCCACGTCAACGTCCGCATCGAGCCGCGCTGGGACTTCCTCGAGGTGCGCCGCGCGGCGTTGGCGCTGGCGCGCGAGGTCGAGCGCCGCGCTCCCGACCTGGCGACGACCAAGTGGTGGAAGGAGGAACGCCACGGCGTCTTCGTCGACTACAACCAGAACGCCCGCGACCGCACCGTCGCCTCTTGCTACTCGGTGCGCCCGACGCCCGACGCGAGGGTCTCGTGCGCGCTGCGCTGGGAGGAGGTGCCGGACGCCGAGCCGGCGGAGCTGCGGCTTGACACGGTGCCCGACCGGCTGCGCGCGCACGGCGATCCCGCCGCCGACATCGACGAGCGGCCCGGCACGCTGGACTCGCTGCTCGACCTGGCCCGCCGTGACGAGGAGGAGGGCCTCGGCGACGCGCCCTGGCCGCCGCACTTCCCCAAGCAGAAGGACGAGCCGAAGCGCGTCCAGCCGAGTCGCGACCGGGACCGCCCCAAGCAGCGCGGCCGCGCCGGCGATCCCCAGCCAGGCGGCCCGCCGCCGGGCGTGCAGAGCGGCGGCATGCAGCAGGGCTTCGGCTCGAAGCCGCGCACCGGGCAGGGTCACCTTGAGGAGTTCGACGAGTAGCTGGTACGAATTGAGGGGTTCGAGGACAGGACCGGTCACGCAATAGGTTCCACGGATGGCCGACGTAGTCGTCTTGCTGCTGGCGGCGTCCGCCACCGCCCTGGCCACCGGGCTGGGGGCGGTTCCGGTCTTCTTCCTCGGTGAGCGGGCGGCGGGGCTGACGCCGATTCTGCTCGGCTTTGCCGCCGGCGTGATGGGGGTCGCCTCTTTCGCCGGGCTGTTGATCCCGGCCGCCGAAGAAGGCTCCGCCCTGGCGGTCGCCACGGGGCTACTCGTCGGGGCAGGGGTGTTAGGTGCCGCGCGGCGGCGCTTCGACGCCGACTCCACCTTCATGGGACGCTCCGGTCCTGGGGCCAGGACCTCAGCGCTGATCTTCCTTGTCCTCTTCGTTCACAGCCTGCCAGAGGGCTTCGCGATCGGCACGGCTTTCGCCTCCGACCGTGCCGGGCTGAGCCTCTTCGTGATCCTCGCGATCGCGCTGCAGAACATCCCCGAGGGGACCAGCGTCGCGATCCCGATGACGAGCGCCGGCTTCGGTCGCGCCCGCCAGTTCTGGGCGGCGGTCGCGACCAGCGCTCCGCAGCCGGTGGGCGCGCTGGTCGCCTTCCTCCTGGTCGAGCAGGTCGAGGCGCTGCTGCCCTTCTCCTTCGCACTCGCCGCCGGCGCGATGCTCTCCCTGATCGCGATTGAACTGCTGCCCAAGGCCTACGCCGGCCGCGCCAGACTCGGCCCGAGTGCCGGTCTCGCGCTCGGAGCCGCGCTGATGCTGGTCCTCAGCTTCTCTCTCGGTGTCTAAATTTGACCGCTATCTGTCCATGACAAATGTCCATGGTAATATCCTTCCATGAGGACGATTCCGGCCGGAGAGTTCAAGCAGACCTGCCTGCGTCTGCTCGACGAGGTGGGCGACTCCGGTGAGCCGATCGTCATCACCAAGCGTGGAAAAGCGGTCGCTCAGCTCACGGCCCTGAAGCGCGAACGCCTCGACGACTGGGATGGGGCGATGCGCGAGCGGGGTGAGATTCGCGGCGACCTCGTCGCCCCCGCGGCGGATGCCGACGAGTGGGACGTCCTGCGCGGGTGAGGCTGCTGCTCGATACCCATGCTTGGCTCTGGCGGCTTCTCGACCCAGAGCGAATGTCCGCCGAGGCGCATGCTGCCGTCGCCGACCGGGACAGCGAGCTGTTCCTGTCGCCAATCTCGATCTGGGAGACGCTTGTCCTCGCCCGCAAGGGACGGCTGTCCCTGGCGCCGTCGCCCCGAGAGTGGGTGCTCGAAGCGCTGCGGCGATCTGCTCCGACAGCCGCCCTGCTCACTTACGGCATCGCCCTGCGCAGCGAGGAGCTAGCCGGCTTCGGCTCCGAAGACCCGGCGGACCGTTTCCTGGTCGCGACCGCCCTCGAGCATGATTTCACCGTGGTCACGGCTGACGCTGCGATGCGTGAGTTCGCGCCGCTTCCGACCCTCTGGTAGGGCGTCGCCGCCAGAACAGGCGGCCCTGACCGTCGTCACGTGGGTGGCGGCCTTGGCGATGAGCGCCTACCGTCGAGGGCGAGCATGGCGGCAAGCGTCAGGCCGGCCATCGCTGCGGCTGCCAGGCCGAAGGCCAGCAGCGTTTCGAACAGAGGGTCGGGTTTCCATTCGAGGACGATGACGGCGATGAGCTGGAAGAGGAAACCGCCGACCGCGCCGCAGACAAATCCAGCGGCGGTCCGGCGCCGATGCCAAAGCGAGCCGATCAACGCTCCGATGAGGCCGCCGGCGACGGCGATCGCTCCGAGCGCGATGTCCGCTCGCGACTGAAAGCCGACCTTCTCGTCTGGCAGGAAAACGGGCAGGGCCCAAATCG
The DNA here is from genome assembly GCA_963844395.1 of uncultured Solirubrobacterales bacterium. GTDB lineage: Bacteria > Actinomycetota > Thermoleophilia > Solirubrobacterales > 70-9 > VRUE01. Next base: position 472,893 of record CAWJNX010000002.1, read on the forward strand.
TGCCGGAGATGGCGCCGGCGAGGGCGCCGACAAGCAGGCCTCGCACCCCGGGGCGGACGGGGTCGACTCGTCTGATCCGGAGCGCGAGCCAGATCGCAAGGGCGGCGCCGATAAGCGCCAATACCACCGTTTCCTGCAAGATCGTCCCGCCGATCTGTTCCGCGGTCTCCCTGGGACTGAGTTCGTCAGGTTCGCCGTGCTTCAGTTTCGGGATTTCATCTGGCATCGGAATCGGATCCCCGAGCAGACGTGCGGCCGCCGCGGTTATGCCCGCAACCAACATGCCTTCGAGGACCAAGCGCTTGGAGAGTGGGGGCGTGGGAGGTGCCGAGATCGCAGCCGTGATCCCGGCCACGGCGCCATCCGGGAGGAGCTCGTCGAGCACGCTCATCAGGCGCCCGACGTCGTAGCCCCAACGTCCCTCGCTCAGTTCCAGCGCGTTGCGGCGCGTGATTGGCTGAAGCTCCGACGGCAGGTCCTCTCGCCTGGGCATCCGGGCCCCGGAGACGAGCACTGGAATCAGGGTCACGTCGGAGCGGCGAACGGCGCTTTCGACCTCGAGCCGGACGAAGTCCTCGGGATCGTCGATCCGGCGGGTTCCGTCTTCGTCCGCCACCGTTGCCCAGCTCGGTCCCATGACCACGATCAGGGCCAGGCAGCCGGACACCACCTCGGCGATCCGCTCGACGAAGTCGACGCCGGGTGCCATATCGACGTCCATGAACACGTTGCTCTCGCCGAAGCGAGCAACCATGGCGTCGTAGAGGCGACCTGCGTGGGCGGCGGTCTCCTCGCGGCGATAGCAGATAAAGACTTTCTGTACCGGCGCACTGACTGGCGTGCCCACCTCGGCGTTCATCTCTCGCCCCCCAGTTTCTTGCCCGCCTCTTCCCGGTTCGACACCCAGGCGGCGTGCTCCTGGGAGACGAGGCTCTCCACTCGCTCGGCGAGCACACCCTCGGGGTTGGGCGCACCTGCGTAGGGCCCGGCTTCCGCCATGAACAGGAACTGCTCGTGCTTGAGCTGCTCGCAGGTCGCCCTGTAAGTGGTCCAGTTCTGCTGGTATTGCTGGAGCTGCTGCAGGCCCTCGAGCACCACGATCAAGGCGCCGCCTCCGCCAATCAACCCGATTGGCGCCGAGGCACTCGCCGCCACTGGAATCGCCGCCGCCGTAATGATCTGGCAGATCTTCAACCCCTTGAACCAACGCTGATTGAGCTGGCTCTTGGCGTCGTACCAGGCGATCTGATCCCGAACCCGGTCCCAGGCCGGCGACTCTGCTGACGCAGCGCTTACTGGTTTACGAGACGCTACTCCAGCAATAGGAGCTTCCATATTGCTCCTCATGCTGGCTGTGTATACCAGACACCTCGAACCAAAGCCATATTTGGATTGCGCCGATCTAGTAAGGCGTTGCCCGCTAGAGCAAGCCGAGCAGGAGCGAGACGACGATCGCGGTCGGCGTGCCGATCAGGCTGAGGCGGGCGAAGAAGCGGTTCCACATGCCCTCGTAGCCGACGCTCTGGAAGAGCAGCAGGCCGACGACGTGGGCCAGGTTGATCAGGGCCAGGGCGGTGGCGATCAGGATGCGGGCCGCGCAGGCGAAGCCGAGCCGGCCTTCCTCGAAGTCGTGGCCGGTTGCCTCGCCGACGCAATCGGCGGCGAGGGCGCCGAGCAGCAGGGTGCCGAGGATCGCGACGACGATGCCGCCGAAGTCGCGGCGCGAGAGCGGCGGCAGGTTGGCCGACGGTCGCCAGCCTTTGTCGCGCCCGGCGCCTCGCTCGGTTTCCTTGACGTCGAGCACGTGGGGGCTCTCGGCGCGATCGACGACCAACTCGACCACCGGCAGGTCGAGGTCGCGCTGCGCCTGTTCGAGCAGGCCGCGCTCGGCGAAGTCGCCTTCCTTGTCGCTGTGGGCGACGAGCAGGATCTGGTCGGGGTGAAACTTGAGGATCTCGTCCTCGATCGCGATCATCGGGTCGGAATCGCCGACCTCGCCGTCGGCCTCGATCCCGGCCTTGCGCAGCTCCTCGATGGTGCGACGCAGCCGCTCGCCGGCCGGTCCGATCGCGCCGTCAACGTCGCCCATCGTGTGCTTCAGCCCGGAGTCAACCAGCGCCGGGGCGACGACGAAGACGGCACTGGGCTTCTCGCCAAGGTGCTCGACGACGCTGTCGCGAAGCTCGCTGCCGGCAACCGCCTCGTCGGCGACGACGAGGACGCGGCTGCCGCCGTGCCCGTCCGTACCGGCGCGGTCGTCGCCGATCTCGACCCGCTCGTCCGCCATGCCTAGGCCATACCCCGCGAAACCGGCTTGAAAACGGTCGTACGGTGTGTGGGTGGCCGGCAAGAAGAAGCTGAGCGAGTACGAGCGCAAGCGCGACTTCGGCCAGACGCCCGAGCCTTCGCCACGCCGCCGCCGCAAGAAGACGAGCGCTCCGCGCTTCGTCGTCCAGGAACACAGCGCCCGCCGCCTGCACTGGGACCTGCGCCTCGAGCACGACGGGGTCGCTGTCTCCTGGGCGATCCCCAACGGGATCCCCGACGACCCCGACCAGAACCGCAAGGCGGTCCACACCGAGGACCACCCGCTCGAGTACATGGACTTCGAAGACGAGATCCCGGCCGGCGAGTACGGCGGCGGGACCGTGAAAATCTGGGACCGCGGCACCTACGAGTGCCACAAGTGGGAGGAGCGGAAAGTCGTCTTCAGCTTCGAGGGCGAGCGGTTGAGCGGTCGCTACGCGCTGTTCCAGGCCGGCAGCGCGAAGGACTGGATGATCCATCGCATGGACCCGCCCAGCGAGGCGCGCGATCCCTTCCCGGAGTCGGTCGTACCGATGCTGGCGCGGCTCTCCAAGCTGCCCACCGGGGACACGGGCTGGGCTGTGGAGGTCAAGTTGGACGGAGTGCGGGCGATCGCCTACTGTCGGCCCGGCCGGCTCGAACTGCAGAGCCGCAACCTGCGCGACATCACCGCCCAGTACCCGGAGGTGCGCCGCCTCTCGCGCCAGCTCGGCACCCACGACGCGGTGCTCGACGGCGAGTTGGTCGCCTTCGACGACGAGGGACGTCCCAGTTTCGAGCGCCTCCAGCAGCGGATTCACCAGACCGCCGACTCCGTGGTCCGCCGCCGCATGAAGAGTCATCCGGTCACCTACGTCATCTTCGACCTCCTTTATATAGACGGGCAGGACCTGATGGGCGAGCCGTACCGTCGCCGCCGCGAGCTGCTCGAAGAGCTGCAGCTGTCGGGGCCGAGCTGGCAGACGCCGCGCCATTCGACCGGTCACGCCAAGGAGCTGCTGGAGGCGAGCCGCGAGCACGGCCTGGAGGGTGTGGTACTGAAGCGACTCGACAGCCGCTACTCGCCAGGCAAGCGCACTGGGGCCTGGCTCAAGGTGAAAAACATCGGCCGGCAGGAGTTCGTGATCGGCGGCTGGCTGCCGGGCGAAGGGCGGCGCCGCAACCAGCTCGGCTCGATCCTGCTCGGCCACTTCGACGCCGACGGCGGCGGCACGTTCCACTACGCCGGCAAAGTCGGCACCGGCTTCGCCGAGAAAGACCTGAAGGAACTGCTTGAGCTGCTGCGGCCGCTGGCGCGTAAGACGAACCCCTTTGCCGGCCGGAAAGGCCCGAGGAATGCCAACTTCGTCGAGCCAGAGCTGGTCGCCGAGATCGAGTTCCGCGAGCTGACCAAGGAGGGGATGGTCCGTCACGGCTCCTTCAAGGGCATGCGGGACGACAAGCCGGCCAAAGAAGTGGTCCTCGAGACTCCTGCGCGGCCGCCGAGCGCCTGAGTCGCGTTTACCCCGCACGCCCTGCCGGGAAGCAGTAGAGCGTGATCGGGGTCGATGAGAAGCACGCAGCCTCCGATCGCGCCGCCTTGCCGGTGGCCGGACCGGTCAGCGAGCTGGTGGCCGCGTTGCTCGGCGGCAGCCCCCGGGACCCCGACTTCTCTCCCCAGGAAGCATCCGACCTCGTCCGCCACCTGAGCGAGGCGGCCGCCGACCCCCTCGGCGACGACGACCTGCAACTGGCGCTCTATCTCTGTTACGAGCTGCACTACCGCTCCTTTGTGGGTGTCGACCCCGAGTGGGAGTGGAGCCCGGTTCAGCTCGCCGTGCGCGCGGTGCTGGAGGACGCATTCCTCGAAGCGCTGGAGGAGAAGGTCGGTCGCGGCGGGCCGGTCGATCCCGACGAGGTCGGCGATCTCCTCTTCCGCCTCGAGGAAGGCGACGACGGCGTCTCGCTCTCGCGGCGCCTGGAAACGGAGGCGGGCATCGAGGAGTTCCGCGAGTTCGCCGTCCACCGCTCGCTCTACCAGCTGAAAGAGGCCGATCCCCACAGCTGGGCGATCCCCCGCCTGGCGGGCGCGCCGAAGACTGCGCTGCTCGAGGTGCAGGGCGACGAGTACGGCGGCGGCCGGCCGGAGCGGATGCACTCGGTCCTCTTCGCCAAGACGATGCGGGCGCTCGGCCTCGACGACCGCGAGAACGCTTATCTCTCCCTCGTCCCCGGTATGACCCTGGCGACCGTCAACCTGATGTCGGCCTTCGGCCTGCGGCGCAGCCGCCGCGGCGCGATAGTCGGCCACCTGGCGATGTTCGAGATGACCTCGGCGCGGCCAAATCGGCGCTACGGCAACGCCCTGCGGCGGCTCGGCTTCGGCACCGAGGCAACCGACTTCTACGACGAGCACGTCGAGGCCGACGCCGTGCACGAGAACATCGCCGCCTACGACCTGGCCGGCGGGCTGGCTCGGGCCGAGCCGGACCTGGCCGAGGACATCGTCTACGGCGCCCGCGCCTTGCTCGACCTTGAGGACCGCTTCGCGCGGCGCCTGCTCGCGGCCTGGGAGGAAGGCGAGACGTCGCTGCGCCGGGCGCTGTGAGCACCGTCTCCTACGTGCTGCCGCTGCGCTGGGCCGACCCGGGGCCGATCGAGGAGCTGGCCGCCTACCTGCTCGGTCTCGGGGACGTGGTCGAGGAGATCCTCGTCGTCAACGGCTCGCCGGCCGCTGTCTTCGAGCGCCACACGGCGGCGCTGCAGGGCGTCGCCCGCCACCTGCGGCCGCATCCCGACCTCGACTTCGGGATGGGCAAAGTGAACGGCGTCCTCACCGGCGTCCGCGAGTCCTCGCACGAGCGGGTAGTGCTGGCCGACGACGACGTGCGCTACGAGCCGGCGGCGCTGCGGCGGATGACGGCGCTGCTCGACGAGGCCGACCTGGTGCGGCCGCAGAACTATTTCGACGAGCTGCCCTGGCACGCCCGCTGGGACACTGCCCGATCGCTGCTCAACCGCGTCTTCACCGGCGACCCGGCCTTCCCGGTCGGCGATTTCCCCGGCACGCTGGCGGTGCGCCGCTCGGCCTTCCTCGCCAGCGGCGCCTACGACGGCGATGCCCTGTTCGAGAACCTGGAGCTGATGCGGACGATCCGCGCCGCGGGGGGCGCGGTGCTGACCCCGCTCGACCTCTACGTCGCCAGGCGCCCGCCGAGCACCGAGCACTTCCTCTCACAGCGCGTCCGCCAGGCCTACGACGACTTCGCGATGCCGCTGCGACTAGCGACCTTCCTGGCCCTCGGCCCGCTCGCCGTGCTGCTCGCACTCCGAGGGCGAGCGAGCACCGGCGACAAGCGCCGGCGCGCCGCCGCCGGCCGTTGGCTGGCACTAGCGTCCGCCGTTTCGATCGGCGTCGCCGAGTTTGGCCGGCGCAGGAGCGGGGGCGCGGAGCGGTTCCCCGCCAGCGGCTCGCTGCTCGCCCCCGCCTGGATCGCCGAGCGCGCCGTCTGCTCCTGGCTGGCGGTGGGAGCGAGGCTGCGCGGCGGGGTCCGCTATGGCGACGGGCGGCTGCCGCTCGCGGCGAACTCGATGCGTTCCCTGCGCCGCCGCTACGCGGAGTCGGGGACGAACGTCCCGTCCGGGACCGATGGCGGCAGGCCGCTCTCGGCGCGGAAGCGCGTCGTCTTGTGAGTGCCGTCGCAGAAGGGCCGGATCCGCGAGCGCCCGCAGCGGCATAGCGCCACCACGCGCCGCTTCACCTCGATCTCGTTGCCATCCTGATCGACCAGGGTGAACGGGCCGCGCACCAGGTAGGGCCCGTTGCGGTAGGGGGTGATCCTCGCCTCTGCCTCAGCCACGGATCGCCTTCTCCGCGATGTTCTTGAGCCGGGTGCGATCACGCTGCGGCAGCTTGTCCGGCCGCCCCTTCGACCGCTTGACGATCTGCACGACCTCGTGCCGTTCCTTCTCGGTCAGGTTGGTCTGGACTCTCTCCCGCCCCTTCTCGGACAGCCAGAGGGCGACGGCCCAAACCATCTTCCACGGGATGCGCTTCCACGTGGCGGGCAGCAGGCGACGGGCGATCCACGGTGCCATGCGCTCGCTTTACCCATGTCCGCTGCGGGCCGAACCCGGAAGCAGGGCGGCGGCCCGGCCCGGCAGGGGTAATGTCCGGCCGGGCCGCCTGACCAACCGAGGAGTACCAAGCCCCGGATAGCTAAGTACCGATCCTATGCAGGAAGTGCGCTGCGAGTCCACCTTTGCGGCTATCGCTGGCAGCGCGGGCACCAGTAGGTGGTGCGGTTGGCGTCACCCTGACCGCGGGCGACGATTCTGGTTTTGCAAACGGAGCAAGGACGGCCGCTCTGCCGGTAGACGGCGCGCGGGTGTCGCCCGTCCGCCACCGCCGCCTGCATCGCCTCGCGCGCGGCGAGCAACACGCGCTCCAGCTCGGCGTCGGAGAGCTCCGCGACCGCCCGCCACGGGTCGAGGCGCGCGGCGAAGCAGGCCTCGCTCTTGAAGATGTTGCCGATCCCGGCGATCCGGCTCTGGTCGAGCAGCGCCTCGCCGAGGCCGACTCTCGCCTCGTTCGCACTTATGGTCGGATAGCGGTCATAAGTGCGAACGAGCTCGCCGCGGAGGGAACGGACGGCGAGATCGATCTCGAAGCTCTCGCCAAGGATGTCCGGGCCGAGGCTCGCCAGTTGAGAGTCGAGCTTCACCGCGCTGCCCCGCAACACCCGCAGGGTCGGCCCACCGAACTGGACCGCCTCCCACCGCTCGTCCCGCAGCACTACCCAGGCCGCTCCCGCCGGCTTGCGCCAGGCGGCGCCGCGCCGGTAGACGTGCCACGAGCCGCTCATCCCCAGATGGCTGTGCAGGACCAGGTCGCCGAACCTCAGCAGGAGGTTCTTGCCCCGCGCTTCGACCAGCTCGAGCCGCCTGCCGTCGAGCCGCTCTAGGCCGGCGGCTCGCCCCCGCGGGCTCGGCGTCGAGACGCCGACCTCCGCGCCGCCGAGCGCCTGCTCGATCCGCCTGGCGGCGCGGAGTACGGTGTCGCCCTCGGCCAATTACAGCCGCGGCGGGGCCTGCGTCGACGGCGTTCCGCCCGCCGGTTCACCGCCTTCTTCTTTGACGCTCGATTTGAGCGCCTCGGCCTGCTCTTGGCCGGCCTCTTTGGCGGTTTCGACGGCCTGTTCGGTCACCTCGCCGGCGACCTCCTTGCCGCGCTCGATCGCCTCCTGGCCGGCTTCGGCTGCTTTCTCCTTCACCTGGTCGGCGATCGGGCCGACCTTTTCGTCCTCCATCCGGGTGCTGGGCAGCAGCATGCCGGCGAGGAAGCCGGCGGCGACGCCGCCGAGGGCGAGGCCGATCGGGTTCTCCTCGGCCACCCCGACCGCCTGGCGGGCGCCTTGCTTGACCTGTTCGGTTTCCGGAGTCGCTTCGCTGATTCGGGACGACGTGCCCATCATCTGGTTTCGCAACCTCTCCTTCTTGTCCGTGAACGACTCTTTGACACGGGATTTGACATCGGTCTTGTGTGCCAGCGCGTCCACGGTGTCACCCATTTCCGATCTGGTCTGCTCTATCTCCTCGCGGATCTGGCTCGGGTCTTGGCCCATTGCACGTCCTCCTTCACACTTTCGACGGTTTCTTCGGGGGCCGGCGGCATGCTCTCCCGCACGCGGTCCCTGCCGATCAGGGCCAGGATCCCGGCGGCGGCCGCGTAGACCGCCGTGATGATCAGCGCTGCCACCCAGGTATCCATCCCCTTGTCCAGCAGGAAAATCAGGCAGGCGGTCAGCGCGCCCAATGCGAGCAGGCCGGCCACTCCGGCGGCGCCGAACATGCCGGCACCGATCCCGGCTCGCTTTCCTTTCTCGCTCAGCTCGGCCTTGGCCAGCTCCAACTCCTGGCGGACCAGCATCGAGCTCTGCTCGGAGAGCTGCCGGATCAGCTGCCCGGTCGAGCTGTCGCGCAGGCCGCTTTCCTGGCCGTTCACGGTGCTCATCGCCCCATCACCGGCTCGGACGGAACCGGCGCCTCGCGCTGCGTCCCCAGCGGGACGCTGAGGGGCTCCCCGGGCACGACAGCCGGCGGCCGAGTGGTGCCCAGTTCCCGCGTCCCTTCCACGCCGGTGCGGCTGCGGTAGCGGCTGCGGCTGGACGCCTTGAGGAAGCGCGCCGCGGCCATACCGACCACCAAGCCCCCCGCAAGGACGGCCAGCGGCTGGCGCCGCCCGAAGTCCTCCACGTCAGAGAGCAGCTTGTCGCCGTCGGACTCACTTAGGTAGGAGCCGACCTTCTCGATCTGCTCGGCGCCGCGGTCGGCGAATTTTGCCGGCGTGTCCTTCCCCTGGTTGCGCAGCTCCTCGCCGACGCTGCGTAGGTCGTGGGCAGTCCCGCTGATTTTTTCTCCCGCCTGGGTCGAGCGCTGGTCAACCTGCTCGCGCATCATCTCCTGCGCCTGGCTCGCCGCTTCCTGGGCCTTCTCCTGCGCCTGTCCGGCGACTTCCTGCGCTTTCTCGCGCACTTCCGTTGGTTCACTCTGCTGGGCCGCTTTCTGACCCGGCGGACTACTTGCGTCAGCCATTGCAAATACCTCCACGGTCGTTTCCCCCGGTACGTATGTCCCGGTATGTGTGACTGCCCGTTATGGGTCAAGGCAAACGACCGGCGCCCGGCTTAATCGGGGAGGATGCCCCGCCCCCATGCCCGACTCGCCTGGCTCGATCTTCCTGCGCTTCCTCCGGTTCGGCTGCCTCGCCTGGGGCGGCCCGGCGGCGCAGATCGCGATGATCAAGCACGAGTGTGTGGACGAGGAAGGCTGGGTCTCCGAGGACACCTTCAAGCGAACCCTCGCTGTGTACCAGGTGCTGCCAGGGCCGGAGGCGCATGAGCTGTGTGTCTACTTCGGCCGCCTGCGCGGTGGCAAGCTCGGCGGTTTCCTGGCCGGGCTTGGCTTCATGCTGCCGGGCTTCCTGCTGATGCTGGGCCTCTCGGCGCTCTACGTCGAGGCCGACCTGGCCGGCAAACTGGACGAGGTCTTCTACGGGCTGGCGGCGGCGGTCGGCGCGGTGGTGGCGAGGGCTGTCGTGCGCTTGAGCGGCTCCTTCATCGCCGATCTGCCGCTGGCGGTGATCGCGGTTTCCGCCTTCGGGCTCACCCTCTTCGCCTCGGCCAGCTTCATCCTCGTCCTGCTGGGGGCCGGGATCGCCTACGAGCTGTGGACCAATGCCTCGCGCTGGCGCGGGCGGGCCGGCTCGTTCGCCCTGCCCCCGTTCGCGCTCGTCGCCCTGGCGCTCGGCGCGATCGCGCTGCCGCTGACGGCCGAGATCTTCTTCGAGGGGCTGAAGGCCGGACTTCTCACCTTCGGCGGCGCCTTCACCGTTATCCCCTTCCTGCAGGAGAGCGCCGTCGGCGGCCAGGGCTGGCTGACCGACAGCCAGTTCGTCGACGGCCTGGCGATCGGCGGTGTCCTGCCGGCGCCGCTGATCATCTTCTCCACCTTCGTCGGCTACCTGGCCGGCGGCCTCGGCGGTGGGCTGGCGATGACCTTGGGGATCTTCCTGCCCGCCTTCGTCCTGCCGATCTTCTTCCATCGCTCTCTGGTCGCCGCGGCCGAGAACGAGCGGATCAGGCCCTTCCTGCTCGGCGTCGCCGCGGGCGTGATCGGCCTGATCGCCGCCGTCACCGTGACCATCGTCGAAACCGGGGTGGTCAACGTTCCCACCGCGCTCCTGGCAGTCGGTGCGTTCATCGCCCTCAACCGCTGGCACTCGAGGCTGACCGTCCTCTACGTGGTCCTCGGCTGTGGCGCGCTCGGCGCGATCCTGCAACTCACCGTGCTCTAGATCGCGGAGTCCGAAACGACGCTTTAGGGTCACGCCGGATGGGCGATCGCGACCCACTTCCCACCCCTGGCGAGCATCTCGTGCGGCGCGCCGGGAGCGAGGACGCCGCCGACGTGGCTCGCCTCCTGCATGACTTCAACACCGAGTTCGACGAACCGACGCCGGACGTTCCGACCCTGACCGAGCGCGCCAGGCAGATGCTCGGTGACGGTGTGCTGACCGTACTTCTCGTCGGCGAGGGCCCCGACGGCCTCGCTCAGATGCGCTTCCTGCCCTCGATCTGGAGCAGTGCCCCAAGCTGCTACCTGGAGGAGCTCTACGTCGTCCCGCCGCTGCGAGGCCGGGGCATGGGTAGGGCATTGCTGGAAGCGGCGATGGACACCGCTCGCGAGGCGGGAGCGGACCACATCGACCTCAACACCGGCGAAACTGACACCGCGGCGCGAGCGCTCTACGAGAGTGTCGGTTTCACCAATCGGGAAGGCAGCGAAGACGGCCCCCGGATGCTCTATTACGAGCGCGACCTCTAAGCCGTCGAAGGATCGGACTCAGCGGCCGCCGAGCGGGCATCGCCGGCATTCTCGAAGACGAGCCCGTCGTTGGTCAAGCCGGTTATCGAGAGGATGCGAAGCACCTGGTCTGAAGCCCCGTAGACGGTCAGCGCACGGCCCTGCTGCGCCAGCTCACGGTGCGCCCTGACGATGATCGCGATCCCGGTGGAGTCGATGAACGTGCACCGCTCGAGCCCGATCACGACCCGATCGCCCTCCGACGCGGCCCGCTTGAGTGCCTCACTGAGGCGATCGGCGACCGCGAGGTCGAGCTCACCCTCGAGATGGATCTCGCGGCAGCCTGGCTGAAGATCTTTTTCGGTGAGCTTGAAAGTAGGCAGACGAGACATGTAACGCCTCTGCATCGATTCTCCCCGGCGAGTCCGTGGCCCCGACTGCTGCGAACCGAGCCACGTACCTCTCTCTGCTTGGTGACGATCCGGCGCTGCGCTCCGAAGCGTCACAGCGAAGAGTAGCTACCTCATGGCACGGGCGCAAGACAGGGGGGCTATGCTGGATACACCCGTTCGTCCGGTTCTGGCCTTCTCTGCCCTGCGCGCGGTCTAATTCCCAGAGGAGGGGTAAGAGGGACCCCGATGAGCGACGAGCAACAGCCTGAGCCTGAGCAGAGCGTCGATCCCCACAGGTACGTTCTGGCGCAGATCTCGCGGGAGATAGTCCGCCTCTACAAGGAGCAGTTCGGCCGCGGGCCGACCAAGGCGAGAACCGAGTTCGCCGGCCCCGACACCGTGATCTGCACCCTGGAGGACACCTTCACGCCGGCCGAGCGCAGGCTCGCCGAGATGGGCGAGCACCAGCGTCTGCGCGACACCCGGCTCTACTTCCAGCACGCGACGGACAAGCAGTTCTGCTCGGCGGTCGAGCGAGCGCTGGACCGCAAGGTGCGCGCCTTCATCAGCGGCGTGGACACGCGGGAGGACGTCTCGGCCGAGGTCTTCTACCTAGAGCCCGCCTGAGGCTCTAGGCGCGGGTGGCGAGCCACTCGTCGCTCGAGCCAGCGACTGAGGTGACGAGCTCGACGATCGGCGCCGGGGCCTTGCCGGGCGAGCCGGCGTCGAAGGGCGGCTGGGGGTCGTACTCCATCCCCAGCTGAACGGCCTGCGCCAGCTCCGGTCCGGCCTCGCGGCCGACCAGGTGCAGCGCCATGTCGATCCCGGCTGAGACGCCGGCCGCGGTGACGAACTTACCGTCCTCAACGAAGCGACCGCCGACGGCGTCGGCGCCCAGCTCGCGCAGCTGCTCGAGAAACAGCCAGTGCGACGTTGCCTTCTTGCCGTCGAGCAGGCCGGCGGCGGCGAGCACCAGCGAGCCGGTGCAGACCGAAGTGGTCCATTTGGTCTGGGCGTCAACGTCGCGCAGCCAGGAGAGCACCTTTTCGTCCCCCAGCAGCGGCCGGTTCCCTTCGCCGCCGGGGACGAGCACGACGTCGGGCTCGGTCACCTCGTCGAGTGAGTAGTCGGCGCTGAGGCCAAGCGCGCCGTTGTCGGTCCGGACCATTCCCTTCTCCGGCCCGACGAAGCGCACCTCCCAACCCGGCACCGAGCGCAGCACCTCGTACGGGCCGATGGCGTCAAGGGCGGTGAGCTTCTCGAAGACGAGGATCGCGATCTGCATGGGGCGATCATCGCGGGGCAGGGCAGGAGAATCAAGCCGCCGCCCCGGTTCGGCAACTACGCTTGAGCGATGGGCAAGGTGATCTACACCGCCGAAGCGCATGTGACCGGCGGCAGGATCGCCGGCCACGGCCGCACCTCCGACGGTTCTCTGGAGGTCGACATCCGCATCCCGCCCGAGCTCGGTGGAGAGGAGCCGGGCACCAACCCCGAGCAGCTCTTCGCGGTCGGCTACGCCGCCTGCTTCGAGAACGCCCTTGCCGCAGTAGCGCGGCGAGCAAAGGTGGAGGTCGATGACGTTGAGGTCGATTCCAAGGTGATGCTGGTCACCGCCGAGAACCGCGCCTTCGGGCTCGCGGTCGAACTGGCTGTATCGCTCCCCTCGCTGGATGAGGAGAAAGCGGTCGAGCTGGTCGAGGCGGCCCACAAGGTCTGTCCCTACTCGAACGCGACCCGGGGCAACATCGACGTGACGCTGAGCGCCAACGGCGCCGACGTCGCCAGTCGTCCATAGCACTGATCTCTCGCGCGGCCGGCCGCGCGAGAGGGACAACGACGGGACTACGAGGTTCCGCTCATCCGGGCTGCGGAGCGGCCTGCGCGTCGAAGACGTCGACGGTGTCGGCGGGGGCGTTCTGCCGTCTGGATAGGGCGAGGAAAGGCAGCGCCAGAGCCGAGATTCCCGCTCCGATCAGATAGGACGGCGCATATCCCCACAGATCGGCGGCTCGGCCGACCAAGGGTTGGGTCCAGACTCCGCCGGTGGAGGTCATCATCGAGTCGAAGGAGAGGATCGTCGCCCGCTGCCGGGACGGGATCAGGCCGTTGAGATAGGTCTGGCGGATCGGCATCGTCGCCGCGAATAGCAATCCCCAGGCGACGATCAGTCCGATTACCGCCCAGAAGCTCGCGACTATCCCGATCAACCCAAGCGTTATGACGCTGAGGCCCGCGGTGGCGATCAGCGCCGAGGTGCGCCGCTGGAAGAGACGGCGGATTCGGGGAGCCGCGAGACCACCGGCGATCTGGGCGCCGGCGACGATTGCCGCCACCAGGCCTGCGATCTGGTAGGCCTGCGGGTCGCCGTACAGCTCCAGCAAGTAGGGCTGCAGGGCATAGAAGGCGTAGATGCCGACGCCGCCCGTGAACAGGGCCTCGACCATCAACCACTTGACCGCGGGGACCCGCCAGCCGTACTCGATCGAATCGGAGGCGACCTTCTGCATCTCGGCCAGCGGCCGTCCGCCCTTTTCAGGAGTGAAGCCGATGTCATGCATGAGCCTGAACGCAACCATGAACATCACGATCAGGATCAGGCCGCGGAGCACGAACGGCACCCCCAAGCTGGTCTGCTGGGCGATGAACCCTCCCGCCACCGAGCCGGTCAGCATCGCCGCCCCGGTGACGATCTGGCCGCGGCCGAACACGGCCTCCATCTCGCCCGTGAAGCCGGTCGCGGTGAGTGCGTCGACGAGCCAGGCCTCGACCGCTCCGGAGAAGAAGGTGAAGCCGAGGCCGAGCAGCATCGAGGCGACCGCCCACTGCCAGAGCGACGCCTCAATCTGCCACAGGAACACGTAGAGGAAGGTTGACAGGGTCAGCGTCACCGTTCCGAGCAGATACGAGGTGCGGCGGCCGACGGTGTCGGCGACGATCCCGGTGGGAACCTCGAACAGCACCATCCCGGCGGTGAAGAAGGCGTTCGCCGCGAACGCCTCCAGGTTCGAGAGGCCGGCGTCGAGCAGGAAGATCGTGTTGATCCCCCAGATCAGCGACGCCGCCAGCGTGTTCCCGAGCAGGAGCGTCAGGTAGGTGCGCTGGATTGAGCGGGGCGTCACCATCGGAGTGGCGCAGAGCTACGGCAGCCGTCGCTCGGCTAATCCGCCAACTCGCGCGGCACCAGCTCGACCTGCGTGGTCCGCCCGCCCCGGTCGATCCGCAGGGTCAGCTCGCGCCCAATCCTGTCGCCGTCCATCAGCCGCTGCAGATCTCCGACGTCGCCAACCGCCTCGTCGCCGACCTCGACGATCAGGTCCTCGGGGCGAAGGCCGGCGATCGCGGCGGGACTGCCCTCGACGACCTCGACTATCTCGATCCCGCGGTCGCGTCCCAGCTCGGCGGCGAGGCGGGGCGGCAGGGACCGCGACCCGCCGACGATTCCGATGTAGGCACGGCGCACACGCCCGTTGCCGATCAGCTCGGAGACGATTCGCGTCGTCGTCTCGTTGATCGGCACCGCAAGTCCCAGCCCCACCCCGGCCACCGCCGTGTTGATCCCGACCATTCTCGCCTGGCCGTCGCCGAGAGCACCGCCGGAGTTGCCGGGATTAAGCGCCGCATCGGTCTGGATCACGTTCTCCACGAGCCTCGTGGCCGAGCGGGAGCGGGTCGGCAGCGAGCGCCCGAGCGCGGAGATGACTCCGGCGGTGACCGAGCCACTGAAGCCATTGGGGCTGCCGATGGCGACGACAAGCTGGCCGACGCGCAGTTCCCCGGCATCGCCGAGCCTCGCCGGGATGAGATCGCGTCCGTCCGCGCGCAGGACGGCGAGGTCCGAGAGAGCATCGGCGCCGAGCACCTCGAGCGCGAACTCGCGCCCGTCCGGAAAGGCGGCGCTCCCCCGCCCATCCGTGCCGGCGACCACGTGCGCGGCGCTGAGCATGAGCCCATCGGGGCTGATTGCGACCGCACTGCCGCTGCCGACCCGGCGCCGGCCGCGCTGGGTTCGCCTGGTCACCGTCAGATGGGCGACCGAGGGGCCGAGCTGTTCCGCAACCCCTGACACCGTCCTCGAGTAGGCGTCGAGGGCCTCGGCATCCCGTAGCCCCTCGTCTCGGAGCCCACCGCCAGCGGCGTCCTCCGGATCGGATCTGGAGTCGATCAGACGGAGACTTCCCATGTCGGACGAAGTTAGCAACCGGCTAGCCGGAGCGACCGAGGTGCTCGGTCCGCCCCGTGGCGACCGCCTCGAGCAGCATGCCGAATGCGGCCGAGAGCAGGAAGCCGGCTAGAAAGAGGCGGCGATTGAAGTCTTCACCCGCGTCGCTTGCGCGGAAGGCCTGCACGCTCGCACACGAAGGCTTTTCGGCAACCGCTCGGGCGAAGTAGTACTCGTCTTCTTCAACCCGTTTCCTCGAGATCGGAAAACGGTCCGTGCAGGTCAGCTGGCAGGGAGTCGCCCCGGACGATCGCGTTCGCATCGAGCACAGTTCTGTCCGGCAGTTGACCCGGGACCGACATCTGGACTATCGCATCGCGCAGGGGCGGGTATGCGATCTTGGCGCGACGGCGGAAGTACGCTTTCCCACCGTCGCTAGCGGACTGCCAGAGCCTGCTGCCCGAGAGCCCGAAGAGCGCCGGGCTGGTCATGTAGCAGGCCGAATAGCCGGCGCTGCGGGTGACGTCGAGGTAGAGGCGAAAGAGCAGCACGCGGGGCGAGAGGAGATTCCGTTCGAGGCGGCCGTTGAGAGTGCCGTGAATCACGTAGGTGCCCCTGAACTGCGACACCTTCATCGGGCGCCAGCGCTCCACGGGCCGGGGGCGCAGCTGCTGGATGCCCTTGACTTCGGCCCCCAGCACCCGTGCGTTGTCCACCGCAAGGGCCACGATCGTGGGAGAGCGCGCCAATTTGTAGGGACTGGCGACCTGTAGCTCGCCGCGAGCGGTCACCGGCCGCTCGCAGCCCTCTTCAGCTTTGAGCGACAACTTCAGCAGCCAGCTCGTCGGGCTCGGGTAGGTCTCCTTGTTGCGAGCATCGGTGGTGATCCAAAGTCCCCACGGATTCGGCGGCTCCGGGTTCGAGCGCAACGCCGGCAGTACGAGCCAGCCGCCGAGCGCCGCCAGGGCAAGCCCGAGCCCGCCCCAGACAGCCCGCGAGCGGCGAGAGGCAAAGATCACGTCGCGAAAACGCCACCGCTCCGTTCTGCTCCATCTCGCTAGCCAGCTGAAACGAAGCACCGCGGAAGCTTTACTCGACGCCCAGTCGGAATCGCTAGCGGCGACCCTCGGCGCGCGCCTGCAGCAGCTCGCGCTCGCGCGCGTTGCCGCTGAGCGCGGCGGCGCGGGCGAACTCGGCGGACGCCTCTTCGGCGCGGCCGAGCCGCTCGAGCAGCTCGCCGCGTGCCGCTGGCAGCAGGTGGTACCCGTCGAGGGCGGGCTCGGAGGCCAGCCCGTCGAGCAGCTCCAGTCCGGCCGCGGGCCCGAACGCCATGCCGACGGCGACGGCGCGGTTCAGCCGCACAACCGGTGAGCCGGTGATCGCGGCGAGGCCGTCGTAAAGGGCGACGATCCGCGGCCAGTCGGTCTGCTCCGGCGCCCGCGCCCGCGCGTGGCAGGCGGCGATCGCCGCCTGCAGCGCGTAGGGGCCGAGCGGGCGGCCGAGCGCTTCGGCGCGCTCCAACGCCTTCAGGCCGCGGCCGATCAGGACGAAGTCCCAGCGCGAGCGGTCCTGCTCGAGCAGCGGGATCGCCTCACCGGCCGCGCCGGTCCGCGCCGGAAAGCGCGCCGCCTGCAGCTCGATCAGCGCCACCAGCCCCAGCACCTCCGGCTCGCTCGGCGCCAGCCCGGCGAGGATCCGTCCCAGCCGCATCGCCTCCTCACAGAGGTCGGCGCGGATCCAGTCCTCGCCGCCGCTCGCCGCGTAGCCCTCGTTAAAGATCGCGTAGATCACCTCCAGCACCGAGGCCAGCCGCTGCTCGCGCTCGGCCGCCCCCGGCACCTCGATCGGCACCCGCGCCTCGGCCAGCGTCCGCTTGGCGCGGACGATCCGCTGCGCCACCGTCGACTCCTTGGCGAGGAAGGCGCGGGCGATCTCCGCCGTGGTCAGCGAGCCGACCAGGCGCAGCGTCAGCGCCACCCGCGCCTCGGTCGCGAGCACCGGGTGGCAGGCGGTGAAGATCAGGCTGAGCAGGTCGTCTTCGATCTCGTCGTCGGCCGCCGCGGCGAGGTCGGGCTCCGCCAGCCGCGCCCGCAGCTCGACTTCCCGTCCCAGCTCCTCCTCCTTGCGGGCCGCCATCTCGCCGCGCCGCAGCCGGTCGATCGCGCGGTTCTTCGCCGTCGTCATCAGCCAGGCGCCGGGATTGTCGGGGACGCCCGAGCGCGGCCACTGCTCGAGCGCGACGACGAGCGCGTCCTGGGCCAGGTCCTCGGCGATCCCGACGTCGCCCACGATCCGCGCCAGCCCGGCGATCAGCCGCGCCGACTCGATTCTCCAGACCGCGTCGATCGCGCGGCGGGCGTCCTCTCCGCTCATGCTGCGCTCGCCCGCCGCGCCGTCCGGCCAGCTACTGGTTCTGCTCCGCCTGGGCCCGGATGCGCTCCTCCTGCTCGCGCAGCTCGGGCGTGAACTCCTCGCCAAAGTCCTCGGCCTCGAAGACCTGGCGGATTTCGATTTCGCCCGGCTCGTCGTGCGGGTTGGGGCAGCGCTTGATCCACTCGACCGCCTCCTCGAAGGAGCGCACCTGCATCAGCCAGTAGCCGGCGATCAGCTCCTTGGTCTCGGCGAAGGGGCCATCGATCACGGTCCGATCTCCCTCGCCGCCGAACGTCACCCGCGCGCCCTTCGAGCTCGGGTGCAGCCCCTCGCCGGCCAGCAGCACTCCGGCCTTGACCATCTCCTCGTTGAACTTGCCCATCTCGGCAAGCATCTCCTCGCCCGGCAACTCGCCGGCCTCGGAGTCCTTCGTCGCCTTCACGATCGCCATCACTCTCATCGTGGGGTCCTTTCTGTGTCGTCTGGTGGAGCTCCGGCGGGGCCGGCACTCCTTTCTCTACCACTACGACGAACGGCGTTCGTCGAAATCGACAACGACTTAGGTTGATGGTGGAGCAGCCGAGGTGTTCAAAGCGATTGCTCGCGCTGGCGGACGCGCTCGCTTGTCTGCTGCTTGGCGCTCGTCGGCACCCAGTCCGAGAGCTGTGAGCGGTGTTCGGCTACCCAGCGGTAGCCGCGGGCGGTGAGCCTGGGGAACCGTGCGAAGGCGGCGGCTGGGACTCGGCCGCCGGGCAGCAGTCTCAGCAGCGGTGCGACCGCCGCGCCTCCTGAGCGCCGTGCGCCGCTGGGGGATATCAGGTGCCACGAGGCCATTCGCTCGGTGGGGACGAGGCCTACGAGAAAGTCGTCGGCATCCGGCCGCTGCAGGGCGATCGGCCGCAGGCGCACAGCGCGATCCCAGCGGAGCAGACCGGCGAGCAGCCATTTACAGAAACCGCAGTCCGCGTCGTAGAGGACCACCCAGCGCTGTCCGGCGGGTTGCCCGACATGGTCAGACACGCCGAGCGTGCGCCGGGGCGCTGGCGTGCGCCCGCCAGGCCCGCCCGATTTCTCGCATCAGCCGCGGGTACACGATCCGGTGCCGGAACGGCGCGATCGCGGCCATGTAGGCATTCCCGAGCAGGCCGTTTCGCTTCGCGTAAACAGCCATCTGGCCACGGTAGCCGCCCGTCTGGTCTGGGACCCAGCCCAGGTGCATGACCCCGTGCACGGTCCGGTTGGCGATCTCGGCGGCAAACTCGTCCTCGAGCAGGTAGAGCGGGGTGAAAGGGAGCGCCTCGAAGTCCGGGCCGGAAGGGGCGCCGCGCAGATCCTCCGGCAGGCGGTCGCGGAGCATCGGCACCCTGGAGTCGAGGCCGGCGTCTGGGCCGTCCCAGCCGAGCAGCTCCCCCACCTTCCACCGGACCGTGAAGAGGGTGCGGACAGCGTCGGAGGAGCTTCGCGACGGGTCGAGCGAGGTCGCCACCTGCACCAGCCGAGGGAAGTCATCGCGCCCGCCCGGCGTCGGCAGCGCCCACACGTCCTCGAGCTGGAAGTCGCGCGTCAGCTCGTGGATCCGCCAGGGTTGAGACGTGTGGGCAGTGTTCGGGAGCATCATCGTGACCTCCCTCCCTACCGTACTTGGGTTTGGTCTGCGGCTAAATGGGCTGCACGTTCATCCGGAACCAGATCCGCTTCTCTGCATCGTTTGTCGCCCCCCACTCGTCAACCAAGGCGTCGACGATCCGCACGACGAGTGAGCTGCTGTCTCGACGGCTGATCGCGCGGGCTCCGATCCCGTCGTCGCAGAGAACCCCCTCGAGCCGGCCATCGTCCAGATGCAAGGCAACCTCGATCGGCTTGCGTGCGCCATTGACAACGCTCATCGCGACCAGCTCGCTGATCACCGTCCTGACGTCCGAGAGCGAGCCCTGGTCGATGCGGCTCGCCAGCGAAGCAAGCTCGCTCCGAACCTGCCTCGGCGCCTCGACCGATGGAAACACCCGCAGCCGCATGCGCCAGTGATACCCCGATTCTCCCAATGCGCACCTAAAGTCCGACACAACCAGCCGCATGAAGTAGCCGCGCCCCAGCCAGCCTCGCCCACGTGGAACCGCCATGTTTTCACTAAAGAGTTTCATAGTGAATTTGCTCGGGATTCATGATCGTTGCGAGCTCAAGATCTCGCTCTCCAGAGCCGATAGAGCAGGAAATCGTGTCTGCACGTGGAGGGCCAGCTGAAGGCGGTTCTCGAGGCGTTCCGGCACTTATCTACGAAAGAGAGAGAAAGTGCTGAACGGAAGCAGGAAGCGAAATATCGTCGCCGGCGTCATGGCCGTGCTCGTGCTTGGTGTCGTCGGGCTTGTCTACGCGGCCTGGACCACGAACGGCAGCGGCTCCGGCTACGCCAAAGCGGGTACCTCCCAAGCCCTGACCACGGTCGACGTCTCGGCCAGCACGGCGGCGACGCTCTACCCGGGCGCCACCGGCGACGTGCTACTCAAAGTCAACAACCCGAATCCTTATCCCGTCCGGGTGACCGACGTGACCGGCAACGGCGCGGTGACTGCCGACTCCGGGCACGCCACCTGCGTGACCACTGGGGTCACGTTCACCGACCAGCACGGCCAGACGATCGACATCGCGTCGAGCTCGCAGACGCAGGTGACGCTCGCGGGTGCGGCCAAAATGTCGAATTCCTCCGACAATGGATGCCAGGGCGCGACGTTCACGATTCCGGTCAGCCTGACCGGCGCGAGCAACGCTCCCTAGGGCGAGGGAGGCACAGGCAGGACTCCCGGGGCAGCAATGACCCCCAACGCAAGCATGCCGTCCGGCCGCCGCGAGGGCGGCGGACGGCTGCTCGCCTCCGCCCGGCGATCGGCGCGGGCGCCGCTCTTCGTCGTCATCGTCGTCGCGCTGCCGCTTCTGCTCGCCCTAGTCGCCTTCGCGGGCGTCAGGGCCGGCACCCGCAGCCACCCGGCGCCCGCTCCCCAGCCGGCGATCGGCCTGTCCGGCCACGTCGCCGGTCTCTACCCGGGCGCGGCGAAGAGCTTTCGCGTCAGCATCGCCAACCGAAGCCGGCGCCGCTGGGTCGTCCGTCTGGTGAGGGCGATCCCCAGCCCGCCCAACCGCCGCTGTCCGGCAGGGAACCTGAAAGTGGTCCCCTACCGCGGCGCAGTGGAGCTGCTGCCGCGCGCGCGGCGCTCGGTGTCGTTGAAGGCCGCGCTGCGCCTCGACGTCCCGGACGCCTGCCAGGGAGCACGCTTTCCGCTGACTTTCCGCGCGCGGGTGAGCCGTTAGATGCGGCGCCTGACGCTCACCCTTGCCGCGGCGCTGGCGCTGACCGCTCTGGGCGCGAACGCCGCTCAGGCGATATGGCAGCCCGGCGGCAGCGGCAGCGGGTACTCCAGGGCCAGCGCGCTGCCGGCGGGCAGCACGCCGACCGCCTCATCCGGGGTCCGCCAGGTGACGGTGAGCTGGACGGCGAGTGGCGGGGCCGTTCCCGTCTCCGGCTATGCGGTCAAACGCTACGCGACCAACGGAACGCTGCAGTCCATCGGCAGCGGCTGCTCCGGCACGATCTCTGGCCTCAGCTGCATCGAGCAAGCCGTCCCGGCGGGTGAATGGCGCTATACCGTCACCCCCTTGAACAACAATTGGCAGGGCACGGAGAGCGCCAAAAGCACGGCTGTCACCGTCGCCGCCCCGGCGCTCAGCCTGACCCCTTCAACGGTGACCAGCCTGCCGGCGACGCTGGGCGGGCAGATCGGCAACTTCCTCGGCGGGCAGACGGTCGCCTTCCGGCTCGACAACCCGACGACGGGGACCGTGCTCAGCGGTTCGATCACGCCGAGCCCGGTGCCCACGAGCGGGACCGCAAGCGTCTCGGTGACGGTCCCGCCCGGAACCTCGAGCGGTGTCCATACGGTCTACGCCGTCGGCTCGGCGGGCGACGCTGCCAGCGCTCAGCTGACCCTCTCGTTGCCGGTGACGAGCACGATCGCAACCTCAGCCTGGGACGTCCGTGACGCCTCCGCAGGCGCCGCCGAGGTCAACCAGTCGGATACGAGCGCCTTTGCCGGCGACGGCCGTGCCGCGGTGAGCGGCAACTTCGCGACGGCCTTCAGCACGTCCCGCTACGTCCAGTACGCCTTCGCCAATCCGCTTTCCTCTGGCGAATCGACTTCGGCGGTCAATTTCAACTTCAGCTACGCGGGCACCGCGGCCTCCGACGCGACCTGCTTCTACTTCGAGGTCCGAAAAGCGTCGACTGGCGCCGTGCTTGGAACGCACGGCAGCGCCGCCAGCCCGGTCGGCTGCACCACCGGAACCGCCCTGAAAGCAACCGAAACGGCGATCCCGGAGGTGACCAGCAGCGAAGTCGCCAGCGATCTCCAGGTCAGGATTTACGTGCGCAGCTCGGCAAGCCACCCGGTCAACGTCGACCTTGCGACCGTCTCCGGCAGCCGGGCGGGGCAGCTCTTCACGCTGTACGAGTCGAGCTTCATCGACGCCTCCACCGGCACCGCGGCGGCCGCCGTGCCGTGGAGCATCTACGCATCCGACAGCGCCTTCTACGCGAACGCGACGAACTGGGCGACGACCTTCTCCACCAGCCGCTACCTGAAGCTCTCGTTCCCCGCTTACGTGCCGAGCGCCGCGACGCTCAACTCCGTCAGCTTCAAACATTCCTACCGCTCGGCGAACAACGGAGCGAACGTTTGTTACTACTTCGAGGTCTACTCGGGGACGACGCTGCTCGGCACCCACGGCACCACCGCGAGCCCGGTCTCGTGCACGTCCTCGAGCACCGTCTGGCAAACCGACAGCGTCCCACTGCCGGAGGTGACGACGATTGCCACGGCCAACAGCCTCGCCGTCAAGCTGTACGTCAATCGCAACAGCTCCGGCAAAAGCCGCCACGATCTCGCGCAGCTGCAGCTCACGTACACGAAATGAGCCTGGTGATTCAACTCCGGCGTGGATCCACAGAGCGATCCTCCTCGCGGACGCCGAGCGGGTTGAGCGCCTCCGCGACCGGGGTCTGCGGGCGCTTCAAGACGCGGATGCCGTAGACGAAGACGTTGGCGCCGCCGATGTTGCCGCCGGCCACCAGGACGCCCTCCGAGATCAGCCCGGCGACGAGCGCGAGGGTGCGCACCTCGTCGTCGTTGTAGCCGGGGCGCTGGAGGAGCCAGGTGACCGCGAAGAGCAGGGTCGCCGCGACCATGACGAACAGGTGGATCGTCGCCGCGGCTCGCGCCGGCTTTCCCTTCGGCAGGTCGAGCCAGTCAAGCAGGCCGGTGATCGCAGTCGGAGCGGCGAGGATGAGGCCGAAGGAGATCGCGAGCAGCGATCCATGCGCCATCTGCTCCTCCTGGAACCCGAGCGCGCCGGCGACGAGCATCGCCACGCCGACGGTATAGGCGCCGATGCTGGCGTCGGTAAGCGGCGGGTGAAGCGGCTTGCCGGGGGATCCCTTGACCAGGTCGATGGCGTTTCTCATGTCGCCCTCCAATCGTTCGAGCGTCCGGCAACACCCGTCTGTCCAGGCATACCCCGCAGATCCGCTTATAAGCCTCGAATGAGTGAATCGCCAGCGGATCGAGGTGACGCTGATCGGAACGGTCGCTCTCCGTTGACCGACGTCGCGGCGGTCACCCAGCCAGTACCGTTGATCCGATGACCAAGACCGAGCTGATCGGAGGCTTGGGTGTTAGTTCAGGCTAGTCCGGCCATCCGCAGCGATCGGCCAGGGGCGGCGATGCCGATCGCGCTGCTGCTCGGCCTCGCGCTCCTTGCCTGGCTGCTCAGTATCGACCGCATGGCCGGCATGGACGCCGGGCCCGGCACCGACCCCGGCACGCTCGGCTTCTACCTCACGACCTGGGCCATGATGATGGCAGCGATGATGTTCCCCTCGATCGCGCCGATGGTCCTCGCCCACGCCGCGGTGGAGCGAGGGCGTGCGGCGCGCGGGAAGGGACAGCCCGGCGCGACGGCGGCGTTCGTCGCCGGCTACCTGATCTGTTGGACGGCGTTCGGGCTCGGCGCCTACGCGCTGCTGGAGCTCGGGCGGTCCCTGCATCCCGGCATCCTCGGCTGGGACCGCGGCGGCCCCTACTTCGCCGGCGCGGTGATCGTGGCTGCCGCCGCTTACCAGCTGACTCCGCTCAAGGACGCCTGCTTGACCAAGTGCCGTGGCCCGCTCGACTTCGTCCTCGGCCACTGGCGCGACGGGCTCGGCGGCTCGTTGCGGATGGGCGTCGAGCACGGCGCCTGGTGCATCGGCTGCTGCTGGGCGCTGATGGCGGCCCTCTTCGCGCTCGGGATCATGAGCGTCGCCTGGATGGCCTTCGTCGCAGCGCTGATCGCGATCGAGAAACTGGCACCGGGTAAGACCACCGCGAACCGTGCGATCGCGGTAACGCTGGTGGTGCTCGGAATGGCGGTGGCGGTCATCCCCGAGCAGGTGCCGGGGCTGACTGTGCCGACTTCAGCAGGCAACGAGATGACGATGGAGGCAAGTTGACGATGAACCACAGGATCGGCACGCAGGAGGAATGGAAGGCGGAGCGCGACGAGCTGCTGAAGGAGGAGAAAAAGCTCACCCGCCGCGGCGACGAGCTGGCCAGGAAGAGGCGCGAGCTGCCCTGGGTCCCGGTCGAGACGGACTATCGGTTCGAGACCGAGGACGGCACGAGGACCCTCGCCGATCTCTTCGACGGTCGCTCCCAGCTGCTCGTCTACCACTTCATGTTCGGACCGCCCTACGAGGCGGGCTGCCCGGTCTGCTCCTCGATCGCGGACACGCTCGATCCTCAGGTCGTCCACCTGAAGGCCAGGGACGCCACCCTGCTGCTCGCCTCCCGCGCGCCGCTCGAGAAGCTCCTCGCCTACCGGGCGCGGATGGGGTGGAGCATCGACTGGGTCTCAAGCGGCGGCAGCGAGTTCAACCGCGATCTCGGCTTCCTGCACACCGAGGAGGAGCTGAAGCCGTTCTTGGAGGGCGGGATCCCGCCCTCCGTCGAGGAGGGTGCGCGCTCATGCGGGACCGATGTCGTGGGGTACGTCTCCGAGGGGCCGGGCCTGAGCGTGTACGCGCTGTCGGACGGGACCGTCTACCGGACCTACGTGCGACCGCCCGCGGCCTCGAGCCCGCGATGGCCTTCTACGGCCTGCTGGACCGGACCCCGAAGGGTCGCGACGAGAGCGCCTCCGAACCGCTGTGGTTGCGGCGCCACGACGAGTACGAGACGAGCTGATGAGGCAGGGGCACCGCCCCGCTCAGCCCGGATATTCGTCCTTGCGCCAGGACCTCGGCTCCTCCGATCCCGGCTTCGGCGTGCGCTCGAGCAGGAAGCTGAAGTAAGGAGCGACGAAGGGGTCGGGCGCCCTCACCGTGTAGGTGTGGTAAACGGTCCCGTTCTCGCGCGCGAAGCTGATCCAGCTCGGCGCCTCACGGAGGCCGTCCTTCAGCTCAGCTCCGACTTGTCCCGACCACTCCTCTAGCCAGCCCGGCGGGCTGTCGATCATCTCCTTCACCTCGGGGACCTCCTCCACCTGCTCGGGGGTCATCGCCAGCCCGAAGTCGAACGGGAACTCGCTCCCGTAGGTGGAGACGTAGGGGAACTGCCAGCCCATGCGCCCCTTGTAGGCGGCGAGCCGGTCGATCGGCGCCCGCGAGAAACAGATCAGCGTCACGTCGCGGTGTTGCATATGGATGAGCGTGCCATCGAGGCCGTCGGCGAGGCTGGAGCAGCCTGGGCAGGCGCCGAGCTCGTAGTCGGGTCCGAACATGATGTTGTAGGCGAGCAGCTGCGAGCGCCCGTCGAACAGCTCGGCGAGCGTTTTCGTGCCCTCCTCGGTCTCGAGCTCGTACTCCTTTTCCACAGGCACCCAGGGGAGGTCCAGCCGCTTCTGCCTGACCTCATCGTTCCGCTCGGCCTGCTCTTTCTCCAGCGCCGCGAGCTCGTCCCGCGCCGCCTGCCACTCCTCTCGGATTCCGACCTTGTGCTCAGCCATCTCAATCTCCTTTCGGCTCAACGGAGTCGCTTCGCATCCCGTCGCCAACACTGAAGGTACCCACCGAGTATGGCCGGACGACTCTCGAACCCCGGATTCCCGCACAGGATCGAGAGTCTGGTTCGGCGAAGAGACCAGCCAGGAGTAACCCCTGCGAGCTACACTTTGCCACAACGGTGCCCATCGCTTCCCTCTCAGCGATCTGGCGGTAGCTGCCGCCGCCCAGAACGATGGCATCGACATCCTGCACTTCGACCAACACCTCGAGCACCTTGGCGACCACCTCGGTGTCGGGTCGCACTGGATCTCGGACCCTTCGTGAACGATCGCCGTGGCTGATCGGCAGCTTCGCATCCTCTACTGCGACGATCAGGAGCACTTCCGAGCTGAGTTCCTGACCCGACACAGAGGTCGCTTTGAAATCGAGACCACCGGCGACATCGCCAGCATCCTCCCGACCTTGCGTAGCCGAAAGTCCGAGGAGCTACCGGACCTTCTGCTGCTCGACCTCTACCACGACATCGACCCTGCCAATGACCATGGAACGAATGATCGCGTCAAAGAAGCGAAGGCGGAGCTAGAAGAACTGGACATGGCAATCCGGCGCGCGAAAACTCAGGTCGATCTCGCATGGAGGCCTGTCGCAGTTGACGTAGCCGAGGAGATTCGCCGGTATTTCCCCGTGCGTACCTTGCCGATCATGGTTTACAGCCAGAAGGGCCTGTTCTTCCTCGATGATGAGCAAATGCGCAGGATCGAGGATGCCGAGGTCGATTGGCTGTTGAAGGACAGCGACCGATTCTCAGCAGTTACCGAGGATGTAAGGATCAGACGGGTTGTGGAGCGCAGCAAAGCATCCAAGCGGATACCACGAGACGTCAGAATCGCGATCTGGAGCGTAGCGGCAGGCCTTACCGGATCGGTGCTCACGTTGCTGGTTCAAGGTTTGACCAAATAGACAGAGCCTCGTGTCCACGTCGGGCCTGCGCCGCAAAGCAAGCAACCGTTCATGGAGCTAGCCGGACTCGAACCGGCGACCTCCTGGGTGCGATCCAGGCGCTCTTCCAACTGAGCTATAGCCCCGCGTGCGTTGGCTGGGAGGATCGTCCCAGAGCCTTCGCAGGAGGAAGGATAACCGCATAGTCTTTAGGTTCCTGGGGCACCAATGGGCATTCTCGACGACGCCATCAAAGAGCATCTGGAGCTGAAGCGGCGGCACGGAGCCGACCAGTCCGAGCTGAAGCAGCTCGAGGACGAGGCTTTCGGGGCGGCCGAACGTCCGGGCGACGAGAAATCGGCACCTGATCCGCTTGCGGAGGCGCCCACCCAGTTCATGGAGCAGCCAGCGCCGGTCGAGGCTGAGGAGGGGTCTGGGCGTCGGCAGCCGCGTGCAGAGATCGCCGATCTGCAGGAGGCGCCACAGACTGAGACGGAGGCTGAGGTTGAGTCAGACGAGCCCGAACAGCCAGCCGTCGAGCAGGCGCCCGCGATGGAACACGAGGCGGTCTCCGAGCCGGCGAGCGCGCCCGAGCCGGAGCCGCGATCCGAGGAGCCCGAGCCCTCCAACAGTCACTCAACCGAAGAGCGCCACGCAATCGCCGAACAGCCGACCGAGATGTTCGACGTCGAGAAGGAGCTCGCGGGCACGGAGGCAAAGGCGCCTTCCGAGGAGGAGCTGATCGAGGAGGAGATGACCGAGCCGCGCTTGGCTCCGGTCGATCCGCTCTCCGGCCTGCACGACGCCGTCGATGAGGCCGACGCCGGCGAGGCCGACGACGATGCCGACGCAAGTCTTGACGAAGAATTCTGGGACGAGAAGCGCCTCTCCGATGAGCTGGATCAGGCGCTCGAGGCGCCGATCGAGACCGAGCCGGTGAGCGAGGAGGTCGAAAGCGAACCGGCTGCCGAAAGCACGAGCGAGAGCGAACCAGCCGAAGTGGCGCCGATCGCACCGCAAAGCGAGCCTGAGGCCGATACCGAGCAGCATGCGGCCGCCAGTCCCGAGCACAAAGACGAGGACGTGCTCGAGGAGACTCCCGACTTCCTCGAGGAGACTCCCGAGGACGATCGGCTGTGGTTCGAGCAGAAGCCGCCGAAGGACTTCGACTTCGACGACTGACCGCGCGTTACTGGATAGCTTCGCGCTGACTCTCGATCGACCTACACTTTCCGGCGAGGGGCCATAGCTCAGCTGGAAGAGCGCCGCCTTTGCAAGGCGGAGGTCGCCGGTTCGAGCCCGGCTGGCTCCACTGCTATTCGATCGGGAGGCCTAGCTGGCGACCGCGTGCGCCGGCAGGTTCTTGTCGGCGTGGTAGCTGGAGCGGACGAGCGGACCGGATGCGACGGACTCGAAGCCCAGCTCGTAGGCGGCCTTCTCCAGCGCCTCGAACTCCTCCGGGTGCCAGTAACGCTCGACCGGCAGGTGGTTCTCGGTGGGGCGCAGGTATTGGCCTACGGTCAGAACCTGGACGCGGTGCTCGCGGAGGATGCCGAAGGTCTCGACCATCTCCTCGAAGGACTCGCCGAGGCCGACCA
The DNA here is from genome assembly GCA_963844395.1 of uncultured Solirubrobacterales bacterium. Lineage (GTDB taxonomy): Bacteria > Actinomycetota > Thermoleophilia > Solirubrobacterales > 70-9 > VRUE01. The sequence continues at coordinate 501,033 of CAWJNX010000002.1, forward strand.
TCAGGCCGGACTTGGTGACGACGTCGGCGCCGCCCATCTCCTTCGCCATCCGCAGCACGCGGGCAGAGCGCATGAACTTGGAGCCGCGGCGCGCCTTCGGGTAAAGGCGCGGCACCGTCTCGACGTTGTGGTTGAAGACGTCGGGCCGCTCGTGGATCACCTTGGCCAGCGGCATCTCCTGGCCGCGGAAGTCGGGCGTCAGCACCTCGACCTTGCAGCCCGGCGCCTGCATGCGGATCGAGCGGATCGTGCCGACGAAGGCGCTCGCCCCGTAGTCGGGCAGGTCGTCGCGGTCAACCGAGGTGACGACGGCGTGTCGCAGCCCCATCCGCTTCACCTGATGAGCGACGCGCAGCGGCTCCAGCGGGTCGTTCCAGCTTGGCACGCCGGTCTTCACGTTGCAGAAGCCGCAACGCCGGGTGCAAACGTCGCCCAAAATCATGAAGGTCGCCGTGCCGCGCTCCCAGCACTCGCCGACGTTGGGGCAGTTCGCCTCCTCGCAGACCGTGTGCAGCCCCTCGGCGCCGATCTCAGCCTTGAGGCGGCGGTAGGTGGGGCCACCCGGCGCCGGCACCTTCAGCCACGGCGGCTTGCGGGCGCGGCGGAAGGGGACGGCCCCGTCCGCCGCCGCGGTCCCGCCGGGCTTGGCACGGGAGCGGGTGACGTGGACGCGCTCGGCGGGCTGACCGACCTTCTCGACGGACCGTTCGGCGCTTTCGACGGAAAGTCCAACGCGGTCGTCCGACGGTGCAGCGGTCTTGGTCAGGCTCTCGCTCATGCGATGCCGAGCCTAGCGCTGTCGAGTCCCAGGGCGGCAGGCTCGGTTGCGACCGGGGTCCGGTCGAAGATTTCCGCGAAGCGGCCGGTCACGGTGCTCGCAAAGGCGCCAAGGTCCTGTTCCGCCCCCAGCTCGCGGCACAGCGAGGTGACTCGGCAGCCCTCGATCCCGCAGGGGACGATCCACTCGAAGGGCTGCAGGTCATTGTTGACGTTGATCGCAATCCCGTGGGTCGTGACGCCGCGGCTGACGTGGACGCCGATCGAGCCGATCTTGCGCGCCTCGTCGGCGGGTGGACCCATCGTGGCCGCTGCGCTGCCGTCCCCTGGCGTCCGATGGCTTGGCGGAGGAGTGCCCTTCGTCCACACCCCAGTCAGCCCCTCGATCGTTCCCGCCTCGACGCCGTGCTCGGCGAGCGAGGAGATCGCCACGCGCTCCAGTCGCCGCACGTACTCGTGGACGTCGTCGCCGTAGGGCTTCAGCGAGACAATCGGGTAGGCGACCAGCTGACCTGGCCCGTGATAGGTGACCCGCCCGCCGCGGTCGGTGTCGCGGACTTCGATCCCCTGCGCTTCGTACCACTCGACCGCCATCGGCAGCTCCTCCGCGGTGGAGCGGCGGCCGCGGGTGTAGACGGGCGGGTGCTCGAGCAGCAGCAGTACGTCGGGGACGGCGGCCTCCTGGCGCGCCTCGACCAGCCAGCGTTGGGCGACGCGCGCCTCCTCGTAGGGGACCAGCCCGCAGCCGACGACGAGGATTTCCGCGCTCACGCTTGAAATCGTTGCATGGCGCCGCTCTATCCTTGGCGCCGTCCATGGTTCCGGGAAAGGCCCTCCGATTCGACTGGCTCCCAGCCGTGGCGCTCAGCGCCGCGCTGGCCGCTGCCATGCTTGCCTGGAACCCGCCCGTCGGCGACCTCGCGGCGCAGGTCTTCCGCACCGAGCTCTTCCAGCGCGGCGGCCTCTCGATCTGGAACGGCAGCTGGTACGGCGGCCACTACACCCTCACTTACAGCGTCCTCTTCCCGCCGCTGGCGTCCCTGCTCGGCCCGCGCCTAGTCGGGACCCTGGCGGTGGTCGCCTCCGCCTACCTCTTCGACCGCCTAGTCCGTGACCGCTGGGGAGAGGCGGCCCGCTGGGCCACCCTCTGGTTCGGCGCCGGCGTCGTGACGCTGCTAGCCGACGGCCAGCTCACCTTCGCCCTCGGCGTCGCGTTCGGCCTAGCGTGCCTCCGTGCTCTCCAGCTCGGCTGGCGGGGACCGACGTTGTTGGCCGCCGCGGCTTGCGCCCTCTCCAGCCCCGTCGCGGCAGTCTTCCTCGCCGGCGTCCTACTTGCCGGTGCCGTGGATATCGCCGCTCATTCCAGCGTCCTCTTCCGCGGGTGGCGTGGGGCTGGGTTCCTCGCCCGCAGCTTGCGAGGACGAGGAGCCCTGCCCCACGACAGGACCCGCGGACAGACGCCCTGGACCCGCGGGCAGACGCCCTGGACCCGCGGGCAGACGGCCTGGACCCGCGGGGAGCGGAGCCTTGCCCTGTCGGGCGACAGGATCTACGGCCCAGCAGCTTGGGCTGCGTCGATCGCCCTCGCCCTGACGCTCATCCCCAACCTCGTCTTCCCAGGCGCCGGCGAGTTCCCCTTCGCCTTCTCCTCCTTCATCGCGATCCCACTCTGGTGCGGCTCGGCGCTCTACCTGACCCGCAACCTTGCCGGCGAGGAGCGGCAGCTGCGTCGCGTCCTGCTCGCCTACATGCTGGCCGGAGTCGCGATCTGGCTGGTGCCCAATGCGATGGGCGGCAACGCCGTGCGCCTCGGCGCCCTCTTCGGCGGACCGGTGCTTGCCGCGGCACTGCTCGCCCACCGGCCCCGCGTCCCGATCTGGTTCCTGGCGCTGTTCCTCGCCGGCAGTCTCTACTGGCAGGTGACCGCTAGCGTCACCCAGATCGCCCGCAGCGTTGGCGACCCGTCGACCAGCGCGGCCTACTTCCAACCGCTTGAGCAGTGGCTGCGCACCCACGGCGGTGACGGCGTCAGGGTCGAGGTGCCGCCGACCGCGAACCACTGGGAGTCGGCGTACCTCGCCCCGCAGGTCGATCTGGCTCGCGGCTGGCTGCGCCAGCTCGACACCACCCGGGAGGGCATCTTCTATGCCGAGGAGGGAGTGCTGACCGATCGCGCCTACCGTGCGTGGCTGCGCGACAACGCCGTCAGTTACGTGGCACTGCCCGACGCGCCGCTCGACTACTCCTCGGCCGCCGAGCGGCGGCTGATCCTGCGCGAGCCCCCCTACCTCGTCCCGCGCTGGAGCAGCGATCACTGGCGTGTCTACGCGGTGCGCGACCCGGCGCCGCTGGTGCAGCCGCTCGGTACCGGGGTGGCGACGGTGCGCTGGATCGGCCACCAGGGCTTCGCCCTCGACGTCCACCGCTCGGGCGAGTTCCTCGTCCGCGTCGCCTTCACCCCCTATTGGTCGATCGACCGCGGCAGCGGCTGCCTGCTGCACCGCGGCAATTGGACCGTCGCCCGCGCCAGCAGGCCGGGCGTCTTCCGGGTCGCAGCCGACTTCTCCGTGCCGCGCGCGTGGAATGCTGTCACTGGCGCGAAGAAGACCTGCTGACGGCAACTGCAGCCGCCGCCGTAAGGGACGTGCCGCAGCTAAGAGGACGCTATGGGTACCTATGCTGCGGCACGTCCTAGAGGGCGAGTGCCAGCGGCTCTTCGAGAAGGGTGCGGATCCGGGCCAGGAACTCGGCGCCCTCGGCGCCGTAGAGGATGCGGTGGTCGCAAGCGAGGTCGACCTGCATCAGATGGGCGGTCGAGATCTCGCCGTCGCGGACGACCGGGCGCTCCGTGATCGCCCCGACCGCCAGGATCGCCGCCTGCGGAGGGTTGATCACAGCCGAGAAGCTGTCGATCCCGTACATCCCCAGGTTGGAGACGGTGAAAGTTGCGCCCGAAAGCTCGGGCGGCGTGATCTGCCCCTCCCGCACCCGCTCCGCCAACGCTCGCGACTCGGTAGCGATCTGCCGCAGCCCCTTGCGGTCGGCGTCGAAGACGGTTGGAACGACCAGCGCGTCCCGCGCGGCAACAGCCACCCCGACATTCACCCGCGAATAAACCTCGTACCGCCCGTCCCGGTAGGCGCCATTGGCCCGAGGATGCTCCCGCAGCGCCAGCGCGCAAGCCTTCACCACCATGTCGTTGAAGGAAGGCACCACCTCGCCCTCACCCGCCGCAGCCTTCAACCGAGCCCGCCCCTCCACGGCCCGGCACATGTCCACCTCGGCGCGCAGATAGAAGTGCGGCGCAGTCGCCTTCGACTCGGCCATCCGCCGCGCCACCGTTGACTGCAACTTCGAAAGCTCTTCATAACTGACCTCGCCTTTAGCGGTTTCGGGACTGGGCGTGGTGGCCGCGGGTCCTGCCGCGGCGGCCTCCCCCATGTGCTCGGGCGCTTCGCGCCCTGCGCTATGGGGGACCCCCGCCACCGCGTCACCCGCGGAAGAAGCCGACTCGACATCCGCCTTGACGATGCGCCCGCCGGGTCCAGAGCCGTGGAGCTGACTCAGGTCCAAGCCCTTCTCTTTAGCTAGACGCCGAGCGAGTGGAGAAGCTTTGGGGCGATGGCCGTCGCCAGCCTCAGTCGTCTGAAGCTCGTCGGCAGCAGCCGCCTCTCCCGTGGGTGGCGTGGTGGTGGGTTCCTCGCCCGCAGCTTGCGAGGACGAGGAGCCCTCCACCACGACAGGACCCGCGGGCCGGGGCGGCTCCGTCCCGCCTTCGCCCGCAGCTTGCGAGGACGAGGTGCGCTCCTCCGCGACAGGACCCGCGGCCGCAGCGCCTGATCCCTCGCCGTCTTCCTCACCCACCCGAGCAATAGGAGTCCCGATCGCCACCGTCTCGCCCTCCTGAACAAGGATCTCGCCCAGCGCCCCCGCCACATCGCTTTCGTAGGCCATGTTCGCCTTGTCGGTTTCGATTTCCACCAGCTCATCGCCCACGGCGATCTCATCGCCAACCTGCTTCAACCACTTCAAGACCGTCCCCTCCTCCATCGAGTCCGACAGTCGCGGCATCACCACGTCGGCCATCAGATCGAGCCCTCCAGCGCGGCCAGCGCCGCCTTGACGACGTGCTCCTCGTGCGGGATCGCGGCCTGCTCCAAACGCCGCGAATACGGCATGTGGACGTCGGCGCCGGTCACTCGCTGCACCGGCGCGTCGAGGTGGTCAAAAGCCTGCTCGGTGATCAGCGTCGCCAGGTTGGCGCCGACGCCGCCGTGGGGCCAGCCCTCCTCGACGATCACCGCCCGGTTGGTCTTGCGGACCGACTCAAGAATCGTGTCGAGGTCGAGCGGGCGCAGGGTGCGGGGGTCGATCACCTCAGCCTCGACCCCATGCTCGTGCGAGAGGACCCGCGCCGCGTCCTTGGCCACATGCGCCATTTTGAGCACGCCGACGATCGTCACGTCGCGGCCCTCGCGCCGCACCGCCGCTTCGCCGAAGTGCAGCACGCTCCCTCCATCGGCATCACCGTCGTCGGCGACCTCGCCGCGGCTACCGTAAAGGCCCTCGTGCTCGATGAAGACGACCGGGTTGTCGTCGCGGATCGCCGTCTTAAGCAGCGCCTTGCCGTCGGCAGCCGTCGAGGGGCAGGCGACCAGCAGTCCCGGCACCTGCAGGTAGAGCGCCTCGAAGCTGTGCGAGTGGGTGGGGCCGAGCTGATGGCCGCCGCCGCCCGGCATTCTGATCACCAGCGGCACCCGCGCCTGGCCGTTGAACATGTAGGGGATCGCGGCGGCATGGTTGACGATCTGGTCCAGCGCCAGCAGCGAGAAGTTGACGGTCATCAGCTCGACGATCGGTCTCAGCCCCGCCATCGCCGCCCCGACCCCGGCGCCGACGATCGTGTTCTCAGAGATCGGCGTGTCGCGGACCCGCCGCTCGCCGAACTCCTCCAGCAGCCCTTCGGTCACCTTGAAGGCGCCCTGGAAGACGCCGACGTCCTCGCCCATTACGAAGACCGACTCGTCGCGGCGCATCTCCTCGAACATCGCGTCGCGCAGCGCCTCCCGCATCCGCAGCGTTGCCATCAGTCCCCGGCCTCCTCACGCTCGCCAGCGACCTCAGGCTTGGCGCCCTCCCGCTCGCTTGCCACCTCGGGCGCGTCCTCCTCGCGCTCGGCGGTCACCTCCGGCTCCTCGTCCTCGCGCTCGTCCGTGACCTCCTCACCCCTCCGCTCGCCCCCGACCTCCGACTCCTCACCCTTCCTCTCGCCGGCGACCTCGGGCTCGGTGCCCTCCTGGACGTCGCCGTCCTCGGCCGGGTTGGGACGCGGCCCGTCCGGCTGCCCCGCGTAGGCGGCGCCCGCCTCGGCCAGCTCGCGCGCCGCCTCGGGCATCGTCTCCTCGCGCTCGCCGCGGTGCGGCTCGGGGCTGCGCTCGTCGACCGCGTACCAGGCGGCGTCGCTGTCGAGCACGTAGAGGTTCTCGTAGAGGGTGTCGAGCGCCGGCTCGGGCGAGGCCTCGGCGAACTCAACCGCCGCCTTGACCGCGTCGTCGGCCTTGTCGCGGGTCTCCTGCACCTCGCGCTCGCCGAGCACGCCCGCATCGACGCAGCGCCGCGCGAAGGCCTCGATCGGGTCTTTCTGCTGCCACTCCTCGACCTCGTCGCGCTCCCGGTAGACCTCGGGGTCGGCGGCGGAGTGGCCTCGGTAGCGATAGGTGAAGGCCTCCAGCAGCGTGGGACGCCGCTCCTCGCGGGCGAGGCGGATGCCCTCGGCGACCGCCTCGCGGACGGCGATCACGTCCATCCCGTTGACCCGCTCGCCGGGGACGCCGTAGCCCTCAGCCTTTTTCGAGAGGTCGGTCTGGGCGGAGTGGCGCTCGACTGAGGTGCCCATCCCGTAGAGGTTGTTCTCGACCAGGAAGAGGACCGGCAGGCTCCAGAGCGCGGCCAGGTTCATCGTCTCGCCGAAGTTGCCGGTGTTGGAGGCGCCGTCGCCGAACATGCAGACGGTGACGTTGTCTTCGCTGCGGTAGTCGGAGGCGAGCCCAAGCCCGGCCGCGATCGGCAGGCTGCCGCCGACGATCCCGTAGCCGCCCATGAAGCGGCGCTCGCGGTCGAAGACGTGCATCGAGCCGCCCCGCCCGCCGCTGGTCCCGTTGACGCGGCCGAACAGCTCGGCCATGACCCGCTTTGGGTCAGTGCCGCGGGCGATCGCGTGGCCGTGGGTGCGGTAGGCGCCGATCAGGTAGTCCTCGTCGCGCATCACCGAGATCGTGCCGACGATAGTCGCCTCCTCACCGATGCCAAGGTGCAGGAAGCCGCCGGCTTTGGCGCGCTGGTACTGCCGACCGGCCTCCTCCTCGAAGCGCCGGATCAGGGCCATCCGCGCGAGCAGCTCGTAACAGGTGCCGGCGTCGGGCAGATCGGCCATCGAGGCCACCTTAGCTCGCCGCGACGACCGCCTCTTCGAGTTTGTCGTCGCCCCAGAAGACCTCGCCGTCGACGACCAGCGAAGGGACGCCGACGACGCCCAGCTCGGCGGCGCGATCGGTCGCCTCCCGCAGGGCGCTCTTGACGCTGCCGGTGCCCACCGCCTTCTCGACCGCCTTGGGGTGAAGCTCGCAAGCCGCAGCGGCGACCAGCACGTTGTCGGGCTCGCTCAAATCGCGGCCGGCGGCGAAAGCCTGGCGGAAGCCGGCGAGGGCGAAGGAGACGGTGCGACCGGTCTGCTTGGCGAAGGTCGCGGCGCGCATCGCAAGCAGCGTGTTGCCCGGCCACGGCTCGGGCCAGACCAGCGGCGGCAGTCCGTACTCGGCAGCGCGGCGCTCGACCTCGGCGATGCCTTCCGCCCGGCCTGAGCCGTTCGCCCACGAGTCGCGGCCGAAGCGCTGGAAGAGGCCGCCGAGCAAGATCGGCTGCCACTCCGGCTGCTCCAGCCCGGCCTCCGCGAAGAGGCCGCTGATCCGCTCCGCGCTCAGGTACGCGTAAGGCGAGCCGAGGTCGAAGTAGAAGGTCGCCCGCTCGCCGGTCAAGCGTGGGTGGCCCAGCCGTCTACGGCGCGGGCGGCGTCGAGGATCGCCTCGGAGATCGTCGGATGGGGATGGACGATCCGCGCCAGCTCCTGGTAGCCGCCCTCCAGCGCCATCGTCGCGACCAGCTCGGCGATCATGTCGCAGGCGCGGTTGCCGACGACGTGGGCACCGAGGATCTCGCCGTATTTGGAGTTGACGACCAGCTTTACCAGGCCGTCTTTGTCGTCGTACACGGTCGCCGCCCCGACCCCGCCCAGCTTCAGCTTGCCGACCTTGACGTCGTGCCCGGCCTCCTTGGCGGCGGCCTCGGTCAGGCCGACGCTGGCCACCTGCGGCTGGCAGAAGGTGGCGCCGGCGATCAGGTTCTGGTTGACGGGATGGGTCTCGGCGCCGGCGGCGTGCTCGACCGCGACGACGCCCTCCTCGGAGGCCTTGTGGGCTAGCGCCTTGGCATTGACCAGGTCGCCGATCGCGTAGACCTTCTGATTGGAGGTGCGGCCGAACTCGTTGACCTTGACCTTGCCGTTCTCCTCAAGCTCGACGCCGGCGTCTTTCAGTCCCAGCCCCTCGACATCGGCGCCTCGGCCGCCGGCGACGCAGAGGTAGTCGACCTTGGCCGACTTGTCGCCATAAGTGAACTTGACCGACTTGTCGCCGGCCTCGACGTTCTCGACCGGAGTGCCGGTGGAGATTGCAATTCCCTGTTTCTTGAAGGCTCGCTCGACGACCCGCGCCATGTCCTTGTCCTCGGCCGGCAGGATCTGGTCGAGCATCTCGATCAGCAGCACCTCGGTGCCGAAGCGGCCGTAGGCGGAGGCGATCTCGCAGCCCGAGGCGCCGGCGCCGACCACGGCGATCTTCCCGGGCTGCTCGGGCAGCGACCAGGCGCCCCAGGTATCGACGACGCGGTCGCCGAACTCAGCGCCGGGGATCGGCAACGCTACCGAGCCGGTCGCCAGCACGACCGCGCCAGCCTCGTAGACGTCGTCGCCGACCTTGACGTTGCCGTCGGCGGTCAGCGAGCCGTCGCCCTCGATCGTCGTCACCTTGTTTTTGTCCCAGAGCATCTTCACTCCGCCGGAGAGGGAGTCCGAGACCGCGGCGCGCCGCTTGTGGAGAGCGTCCCAATCGAGTGAGGCGCCCTCGACCTTCACGCCCAGCTCGGCGCTGTTGCGCGCCTCGTCGTAGACGTCAGCGGTGCGGAGCACGGTCTTGGCCGGGATGCAGGCGTAGTTGAGGCAGCGGCCGCCCGGCTTGTCGCGCTCGACGACAGCCGTTTTCTTGCCGAGCTGGGCCGACCGGATCGCGGCGACGTAGCCGCCCGGGCCCCCGCCAATGACGATCACGTCGTAGGAGTCGGCCATCGAGCTGAGCCTATACAAGCCCATGGTGCGTTCGTCCTTTGTCCCGCATACCGGTACAAAGGACGAACGCGTCCGGGGCTGGGCTCAGCCTTGCCCGCGGCCGCGCGGGCTCACCGGCGCGGCTCTCTCGTCGGCATCTGGATCCGCGCCATAGCCTTGACCATGAAGTAGAAGAAGGTGCCGGAGACGGCGAGCAGGCCGAGGGTGGTGGCGATCGCGCCGACGCTCGCCGCCTGCAGGGTGAGACCAAGGATGGCGCTGAGGATCAGCAGGACGAGCAGGAGCTGGAAGCCGAGCACCGCCCAGTAGCGGGCGCGCCACATGCCCCAGGCCATGATCCCCATCAACAGAGCGGGTGCAAGCACCTGGGCCAGCGGCGGTCGCTCGCCGTCGACCTCGGCCCCGGCCAGGTAGCTGACCACGACCGAGAGGGCGATCAGCGCCGAGACGGCGGCGCCGATCGTCACCACCAGGGGCCGCTCTCCCTCGGCTAACGGCTTCAGTGCCTCGCGAGCTTCCTGGTTTCGCTCCTCGGCGCGGGCGTAGCCGCGCTCCATCCGCTCGCGCGGGCTGAGCCCGCCGCGTTCCTTGCGCTTGGGCTTCGCCTCAGGCACCCGGGGCGGCCTCCCCGACCGCGCCCAGCGCACTGCGCAGCGCTTCGGCCGCAGCGGCCGGGTCCGCGGCATCGCGGACCGAGCGCACGACTCCGAGCCGCCGCGCCCCCGCCTCGACCACCTGTCCAGCATTGGCCGGATCGACTCCGCCGATCGCGAAGAATGGGTGTGGGGCGTGCGCGGCGGCGTGCTCGACCAGTCTGAGCCCGACGCCGGGGCGCCCTTCTTTGGTCGGGGTCTCCCAGATCGGCCCGACGCTGACGTAATCGACGGCCGCGCCGGCCGATGCGGCGAGCTGCTCCTCGGAGTGGGTCGAGAGGCCGACGATCGCCTCCGGTCCGAGGATCTCGCGCGCCTCGGCGACCGGCATGTCGTCCTGGCCGACGTGGACGCCATCGGCGTCGCAGGCTCGCGCCAGGTAGGGGTCGTCGTTGACTATGAAGAGGGCGCTGTAGGTGTCGCAGAGGCGGCGGAAGGTCCGTGCCGAGCGCTCGATCGTGTCGCGGTCCAGCTCCTTCTCGCGGAGCTGAACGATGTTGACGCCGCCGTTCAGCGCCGCACGCAGCAGCGCCTCCGGTTCCTCGCCACGCGGCAGCGCCTCGCAGACGAGATAGAGCCGCGCGGTGCGCAGCCGCTCGCGCCGCAGCGGGCCGGCGGCCTCTGGGGGTGCCAGGCTCATGCGTCAATTATCGCCTGACCGGCCTCCGCCCCTGCGCTGACCGTGGGATTGACGGGTCGTAGGCCGTTCAACTCACAGTTCAGTGCTTGGACGGCAGCCCGGCCCGGCCGAGTACCATCGATGTAACGGGAGTCCGTAAGCCACGGGCTGAGAGGGCGGCTGTGGCGCCGCCGACCGTATGGACCTGATCCGGGTAATGCCGGCGGAGGCAAAGCGTGAGTGAAAAATGGAGTTACGACGCGGTGGTCGTCGGAGGCGGGGTGATCGGCCTCTCCTGCGCCTGGCGGCTGCGACAACGCGGCGCTCGTGTCGCCCTGATCGACGAAGCCTTTCCGCCTGTCGGGGCGAGCCGTGTGGCGGCGGGGATGCTGGCGCCGGTCGGCGAGCTCGCCTTCGGCGAGCCGGAGCTGCTGAAGATGACCCTGGCCGCGGCCGAGCTCTATCCGGGCTTCGTCGCCGAGCTGGAGGCGGTGAGCGGCGTACCGACCGGGTACGCATGCCACGGCGCCCTGCACGTCGCGCTCGACCGCGACGAGGCAGCCGAGCTGCGCCGCGTGCACGAGCTGCAGCGCTCGCTTGGACTTCGAGCCGAGTGGTTGCCACCTCGCCGTTGCCGCGAGCTGGAGCCCGGTCTCACTCCCTCGTTCAACGGCGGCATCCACGCGCCCGGCGAGGGTTCGATCGACCCACGGAAGCTGAGTCGGGCGCTGCTGGCGGCGGTGATGACGGAGGGTGCCGAGGTCCTGACCGGGACCAGAGTCGTCGGGGTGCTGAGCGAAGGCGGGCGGATCCAGGGCGTCCGCACCGAGGTGGCGGCGTACGTCAGTGTCGGCACTCGGACGGCCGTCGCGGGAGACCTGCGTGCCGATACCGTCGTGCTGGCCACCGGCGCCTCGGCCGGGAAGGCCGAATGGCTGCCCGCAGAGGCGCGGCCGCCCGTGCGCCCGGTCAAGGGACAGATCCTCGAGCTGCGCGCGCGCGACAGCGCGCCGCCGTGCGAGCGGATCGTCTCCTCCGAACGCGTCTACCTCGTGCCACGCGCCGACGACCGGCTGATCGTCGGCGCCACGGTCGAGGAGCAGGGCTTCGACACCAGGCCCACGGCGGGCGGTGTCTATGAGCTGCTGCGCGAGGCCTACCGCCTGCTCCCCGACGTGGTGGAAATGGAGCTGGTCGAGGCGGCGGCCGCCCTGCGGCCCGGGACGCCGGACAACCTGCCGCGGATCGGCCCGTCGCCGGTGAGCGGCCTGTTCTGGGCGACCGGCCACTACCGCAACGGCATTTTGCTCGCGCCGCTGACGGCGCAGATGGTCGCCGACCAGCTGGAGGGTGCGCCCGCGTGAGGATCGAGCTGAACGGGAAGCTGCACGAGCTGCCGGCCGGGGCGACGCTGGCCGACGCGGTGCGCGCGAGCGGCGCCGAGGCCGAGACGCGCGGCGTCGCCGTGGCGCTCGACGGCGAGGTGGTGCCGCGTTCGGAGTGGAGCTCGACGCCGCTGCCCGAGGGCGGCAGCGTCGAGGTGCTGGCAGCGATCCAGGGCGGCGCCGAAGAGACCGACGACGATGACTCGGCCTGGGAGCTGGGCGGGCGGCAGTGGTCCTCGCGGCTAATCGCGGGCACCGGGGGCTTCCGTTCGCTCGAGCAGATGGAAGAGGCGTTGGCCGCCTCCGGCGCCGAGATCGTCACCGTCGCCCTGCGCCGCATCGACCCGGGGGCAAAGGGATCCGTGCTTGACGTGATCGAGCGACTCGGCCTCTTCGCGCTGCCCAACACCGCCGGCTGCTTCACCGCGCGCGACGCGGTCCGCACCGCTCGGCTCGCGCGCGAGGCGTTCGAGACCGAGTGGATCAAGCTAGAGGTGATCGGCGACGACCGCACGCTCTACCCGGACGCGGTCGAGCTGATCGACGCGGCTGAGACCCTGGTCGTTGAGGGCTTCACCGTCCTCCCCTACACCAACGACGACCCGATCCTGGCGCGGCGGCTAGAGGAGGCCGGCTGCGCCGCGGTGATGCCGCTCGGCTCACCGATTGGCTCCGGCGCCGGCATCCGCAACCCCTACAACGTCGCGATCATCGCCGAGCGCGCCAGCGTCCCCGTCGTCCTCGACGCCGGCATCGGTACCGCCTCCGACGCCGCCCTGGCGATGGAGCTGGGCTGCGACGCGGTGATGGCCGCCAGCTCGATCTTCGGCGCCGAGGATCCGGCCGCGATGGCGACGGCGCTGCGCCAGGGCGTCGAGGCCGGTCACGCCGCTCGCCGCGCCGGCCGCATCCCGCGCCGCACCCACGCCGAGGCATCGACCCCCGAAGAGGGCATGCCCGAGCTGACTTGATCGGTCTACCATGGGCCCCGCGCCCCTGTAGCTCAGTTGGTTAGAGCGGCGGCCTTTTAAGCCGCGCGGCCCGGGTTCGAATCCCGGCGGGGGCATTCGGTGACAAGCGCATTCTAGCGCCCATTAACGCTGCTAACGACCGCCGCCGAAACCGCAGCCTGGCTCTTTGGGCACCACATTTGGGCATCAAAGGCGGCCTTCGCCATTGTTCGCCCCCAGCCAAGCGACCACATCGGCGGCGTTGTCCTGGGGCGGGAAGACTGGGCATTAGGAGCGAACCGGATGGCTCGGCGGTGCGGCCGGGTGGTGACATGGCCGGGCTTGGGCGGTTGTGTTCAACAGCAACCTGGGCGAGGTGTTTGCCCGTCCAGATTCTCGCGCCGGACCGGGGTGGCTGAGTCCTTCTCCTGGGGACGATTCCTCCGGACTGTCGGCGATCCCCGACTGGAACGTTGAAGTAGAACGGAGGATCGAGCGCGCCCGTCACACTGGCGGACGCGGTCCGGCGAGACTGATGTATCGCGCGGGGGTGCTTGAGGGATTTAAGGAATCCCGGTCAGGTGCGGGCAGCGGAGAGAAGCAAATCTGAATAGCTGCCGTGAAGGAGGTCGCTCTCTTCGATCAGGTCGGGACCGGGCAATCGTTCGCCGCACGATCACCCCTGCCTTGCGCGAGTCCGAAGACGCCCGTCGGAATCGGCTTCCCATCTGAGTTGGCCATCTGCCGCTTGACGAACTCGAACAGGCTGATCGGTCTTTGCGATCAATGACGAGCTGGCTGACAAAGGCAAGCGTGGGAAGAGCTGAGTACGCATCAAAACCGCAGAATCTGCCCTCGGCTAATGGGCTGGTAAACCTCTGCTCGCAAGGGGTCCCTGAGCAAAGAAACCTAACGGTGCACTCATTCTTTGTAACATTTATGCTCAAGTTGATTGATGCTTAATACTGGAAAAACCTACCTCGCGGACTGGCATAACCAGCTGCAATATGTTTAGGTGATCATCGCCGTATCGAGCTAGCTCTTCTGCGATACCTGGAGACGCCTCTGGCTCTCTTTTTGTCGGGAAGATCAAACCGACAAGGGAGTCAGATGATCGTCAAGGCACGAACGACGGGGGGCAAGAGCATGGGAAACGTTTCAGTGGGTGATGCGCAAGGGAGAAATGGCTCCGAAGGATCCAGCACCATTCGGGGCTTAACTCGATGCCGCTTCGCCTGCTGGTGGAGCGCGGCCTGCCTCCTTGCGCTTCTAACCGGTGCCCCGCTGTCGATCGCAGCGCCGCCAACCGGCGCTCCTCCACATGCCCTCGCCGACGATTCACCTCCCTCCCGCCTACCTGGGGCGTACATCGTCGTCTTCGAGAACTCAGTTGACAACCCAGGAGATGTTGCTGCCGCGCAGGCGGATCAGCGGGGTGGCGAGGTGGGCTTCGTCTATAGGCATGCCCTGAAGGGCTACTCAGTCGGAGGCCTTACCCAGTCGGACGTGGACGCCCTACACGCCGACCCGCGGGTGAAACACGTGATGGCGGATTCACTCGTCGAAGCGGCTGAAGGCGAGTGCGAAGAACCAAAACGCGAATGCGAATCCAGCCAAGGGGGCCAGGCCAACGGCGAAGGCGAGGAAGCAGAAGGCAGCGAAGGGGGAGAACAGATCATTCCACCTGGTGTCAGACGGGTGTTCGCACCGGAAAACGAACTGCTGGACATGGATGGTGTCAACGACGTGCGAATCAACGCGGATGTCGCCGGCCTCGACAGCGGATACGACATCAATCATCCGGATCTCAACGTGGTCTTCAGGACCAACTGCGTTCCACTTGATGAAGAAAGCGAATTCTCGGGCTGTATCGACAATTCAGGCACCCCGGGGAACGACCACGGGACCCATGCAGCCGGGACGATCGGCGCGATCGACAACGGCTTCGGCGTGGTGGGGGTGGCCCCCGGCGTGCGTCTGTGGTCGGTACGAGTCTTGGGCAACAACAACTCCGGCTACTGGTCGTGGACGATCGGCGGAATCGACTGGGTGGTCGCCCACTCCTCGCAGATCGAGGTCGCGCACATGAACATTTCGGGGGGCAAGACGCCTGCGGTGGAAGAAGAGGTCTCCAAACTCGTCCAAAAAGGCGTTGTCGTCGTCGCGGCGGCTGGGAACAACTTCACGGACGCAAGCCTGAAAACGCCGGCGAGCAACCCTGACGCGATCACGACCGCCGGGCTGGCCGATTACGACGGTAAACCGGGCGGCCTGGCGAGTCCCACCTGCAGCAATCAGGGTGCTGACGACGGGCCCTACTGGGCGACGAACTGGGGGGCGCCGGTCGACATCGCGGCTCCGGGGACCTGTGCGCTGTTGACCATTCGCAACGGCGAATACTCCGGCACCTTCAACGGAACGTCGTTTGCAGGCCCACACGTCGCCGGGACCGCGGCGCTTCTAACCAGCCAGTCCAACCCCGAAACCATGGCTGACGTAGAAGCGATCCGCGAGAATTTGATAGACGAAGGCAGCCTCGATTGGCGGGATTCCTCCGAAGACGGACACATCGAGCCGGTTCTGGACATCAGCGGCTCTCCGTTCACCAAAACCGAAGTCGCCACGGGGGCGGTGACGCGAATCGACGGCAACCGTGTGACGCTCACCGGCGCACTCAACGGACGCGGCCTGGCGACGAAATACAAGTTCGAATACGGACCAACCACCGAATACGGCCAGAGCTTCCCCTCGCCCGAAAAAGAACTCGGCGCGGAAGCGAGGTACAGCGAGGTCAGCGAGGTGCTCGAAAACCTCCAACCCGATCAGCTCTATCACTACCGGCTGGCCGCGACCAACAGCAGCGGCACCGTCTATGGGGCCGACAAAACCTTCATCGCGGGCTCGTGGCGCCTCCAGCTGGAGTCGGAGCCTACCTCGACCGAACAGAGCTGGCTCACCGACGTGTCTTGCCCGACCGAGGGAACCTGCATCACGGTGGGGCATTACAAACCGACCAGTTCGAGTCAGCAGACGCTCACTTACTCAGGCGCTGGCACGCAGTGGCAGCTGCACACCGTCCCGTTGCCAACGGAAGGCAAGCTGCACACTTTGCGCGATGTGTCATGTCTGTCGACGAGCTTCTGCATGGCAGCCGGCTTCGGTGAAGACAAAGCCGGCCACCCCAAGCCGTTCGCGGCGCGCTGGAACGGCGAATCGTGGTTGACCCAGGAAGTCCCTGGTTGGTTCGAAAGCGAAGAATACAAGTACTCCGAACTGAGTGGGATTTCCTGTGTTGCGACCACGGAATGCATAGCGGTCGGCTGGTACAGGAACTCCGGCGGAACCGGCCGCAACTACTCGTTGCGCTGGAACGGCAGTAGCTGGACCAAACTCTCTACCCCGAATCAGGCACCGCTCGAAAAATCGGTGCTCGAAGACGTCTCGTGTCCGAAAGCACAGTACTGCGTCGCCGTGGGCTGGGCGAACCAGGCGGCGAGCAGCAAGGTGATCCTCACCTGGGATGGCACGTCCTGGAAAGAAGGTAAAGCAGCCAGCTCGTCGGGACGTGCGCTCCACGGCGTTAACTGCACGTCGCCCAGTCACTGCGTGTCCGTCTCCGTCGATCCGGGATACGTGGAAACCTGGAACGGCTCCACTTGGACGGGACAGTCCCTTCCGGTGCCGAGCTATGCAAAAAACGTGAGCATGGAAGCGGTCGATTGCGTAAAGTCCGATTACTGCGTCGTCGTCGGTCAGACCGCGCTGAAAAACAACGATATTCGCACCCCCGTCGCCGAGGTGTGGAACGGCAGCACCTGGTCGATACAGGGGGCCGCCCGCAACACCAGCGCCGCGGTCGGCGTCCTCTCCGGCGTGGCGTGCCGCACTCCGGCCTACTGCGTAACGGTCGGCTGGAGCTGGCCAGGCGGCACGCGCAAGCCGCTCATAGAGACGAAGATCGACCCACCCACCTACCAGTTGTCCTTCGGCTCGACGGGCTCCAGTCCGGGTCAGCTCAAACGCCCCCAAGGCGTCGCCGTTGACGCCGTGGGCAACGTCTGGGTGGCCGACAGCCAAAACCACCGCATCGAGAAGTTCAACTCCAAAGGCGAATATCTCAACCAGTTCGGCAGCTTCGGCTCGGCCAACGGTCAGCTGAACACTCCGAGCGACATCGCGATCGACTCAAGCGGCAACCTCTGGGTCACCGACAAAGGCAACGACCGGGTGCAGAAGTTCAACCCCAGCGGCGAATACCTCGCCAAGTTTGGTGCGACCGGCTCGGGCAGCGGCCAGTTCACCGACCCCTGGGGCGTCGCGATCGACTCCAGCGGCGACATCTGGGTGACCGACCACGGCACCGACAGGCTGCAGGAGTTCACCAGCGGCGGCGCCTTCGTGCGCTCCGTTGGCTCGACGGGCTCCGGCAACGGGCAGTTCAGCGGCCCGATGGGCATCGCGATCGACTCCAGCAACAACGTCTGGGTGGTCGATCGCGCCAATAACCGCGTGCAGAAGTTCTCCTCCACTGGCACCTACCTGAGCCAGTTCGGCAGCAAAGGCAGCGGCAATGGCCAATTCGAAGGGGCGCGGGCGATCGACGTGCTGCCTTCCGGCAACCTGGTGGTGACCGACCGCTGGCTCGGTCGGGTTCAGAAGTTCTCGCCCTCCGGCGAATACCTTCTCCAGTTGGGCGCAGGGCAGCTCGGTGGTGCCGAAGGAATCGGCGCCAGTTCAGGAGGCTTCATCTACGTGCCCAGAGCGTCCGCCAACGCGGTGAAGAAATGGTTTTAGAGCGTTGATGCGCAGTCGCCAGCCTGTCACGCAGCCCTATAGCATCGAGGCAGCTCAAATGATTGACGCTGGCTCCTACATAGCTTGGCACGACGCCTATGCATGACCGCTAGGTGGCAGGGGCGCACGATGGCGTCTAATGGTTAGCGCCGGCTCGTACATACTTAGCGCGGTTCTGCTCGCAACCGTAGCGGGGTCAGTCGGATTTTCGGCGTTTCGCATCCGCCGCCATGTCCTTCCTAACTGGGATGGCGCGCCGGCGCGCCTCGTCGAGCTGATCGTTGCAGTTGCCTTGCTGATCTGGCTCTGCGAGCTGCTTGGCTTGTTCGGGCTGTTCTATGCGTTGACGCTGGTTATCGGGGCGCTGCTGCTCTGCGGAGCGATGCTGGTATGGCCGATCGGCGCCCACACATCAAGCGAGCACCCCGCCGACGCACCCGCCGCTCCACGCCGAGCTCCACGTGGCATGACTGCCGTCGCCCTCGTCGCCGTTTTCGCCGTCTTCGCCCACTGGGGGTTATTCGCCAAATACAGCCTCGACCTCGGTATGTCCAACTTCGACTCGCTCTCCTCCTACATGCCTTTCGCGACGTCGATGGCCCAGACGCACTCGGTTGTAGAGGTGCACTATGTCAATACGAACACGACCAGCTGGCTGTTGCCGCAGAACGGGGTGCTACCGCACGCCGTTGGAATCTTGCTCGCCCATCGCGACACGCTCTCGCTCTTTATCAACTTCGGCTGGCTGGCACTTGCATTCTTGGCGGCGTGGTGTGTCGGTCGCCCATACGGCCGCGGCCCACATACCGTGGTTGGGGCGGCAATCGTGCTCGAGGCCGGCACGCTGATCGTGCGCAACCCAGGGACCGCGAAAGACGACGTGATGGCAGTTGCTTTGCTGCTGACCGCGATCGCAATCCTCATCAACGCCCGCTCGTTGGGCGTACCCAGAGGCGACCCGCGCCCACCCTCACTACCCGGCTGGCCGCTTGCAGCCGCCGGGCTTGCGGTAGGGCTCGCGGTGGGCGCCAAGGCGACGGTGCTGGCAATGGCGGCCGCACTAACCCTGGCGGTAATCGTCGCGGCGCCCCGCGGCCGCCGGGCGCCCGCGGCAGGCTGGTGGTTTCTGCCGGCCTTCGCGGGCGGCGGCTTCTGGTACGTGCGCAACTTGATCCTCGTCGGCAATCCAATCCCCCAAGCGTCGAGCCTCGGGCCGATCCCTCTCGCCTACCCAGATCAGCTGCAGCACGAGTTGCCCGCTTTCAGCGTGCTCCACTACGCGACCGATACCGCCGTGTGGCGGGATTACTTCGAGCCCGGGCTCGAAGTGGCACTCGGCTCGCTATGGCCGCTGGTGATCGGCGCGGCAATCGTGGGTGCCCTGCTCGCGGTCCTGCAAGGTCGCGATCGGGCCCTCCGCTGGATCGGCGGGATCGCGCTGTTCGGTGCCCTCGCCTACCTGGCGACGCCGCTCACCGCCGCTGGCCCCGATGGCGCCCCGGTTCAGTTCTACATCAACGTGCGCTATGCGGCCTCGGCCATGTTGGTCGGACTCGTCTTGCTGCCGTTGGCGCCTGCTCTGAACGGTGTCGCTCGCGGCTGGGCGCTGCTTGCCGTGATGCTCGCAGTGCTCTGGGAGACCAATGGGGCCGACGCCGTTTTGAACGACCCGAATCACGGCTTTGGCCTCCTGCTCGCGGTCGTCGCCGTCGGCATTCCGGCGCTAATCTTGCTGATGCGGCGCTGGGGTGCCTCGAACCGCGAACTGGTTGGCAGCTTCGCCGTTCTCGCCGTGTTGTTAGCTGTGATCGGCTATCCGCTGCAGCGCGATTACCTGGACGACCGGTACGGCCCTAATTCTGGGCTTCCGGGCCAAGAAATGAACTCCGCCTATCTCTGGGCTCATGGCGTCACCGACGCCCGCATCGGTATCGTCGGCACCACGGCGGGCTTTTACCAGTACGGTCTCTACGGTAACGACCTCTCCAACGAAGTTACCTACCTCGGCGAAAAGGGGTCCCACGCCGCCTTCAACCCGATTCCAGACTGTCAGCGATTTCGGGAAGCGGTTGACGCCGCGCACCTCGATTACCTGGTCACCTCTCCGCTTCTCAACTTCCTGGACGTCGGTGAACCTATCGCATCGCCCGAGGCTGGCTGGCTGCGCGGCTCACCCGGCGTAATAGCAGTCGATACTGAAGGCTTCGTGACGGTATGGCGGGTAAACGGCAGCATCGATCCTGCCGGCTGCGGGGCGCAAAACGCCCCGCTGCACTCCGTCCCGCAGCAGCCAGGAATCTGAGACTTCCGCTTTGGGCTCTTGGACCGCCGGCTTAACGGCGGTCCAAGCGGCCCCGGTTAACCCGGCACTAAAGCCCCGCCAACCGAGACCCCCTCCTCGCCCGTTTACATCTCCAGTTTTCGGCGAGTTTGCCCAGCTCGCCGATCGGGTATATCAAGCGCCGCCGCGATCCCCCCGCACGGTCCCCCAGCTCGGATTCGCTCGACCGCGCTCGATCACCGAAAGCGTGCTCAGCGTGACCCAGCAGCAGAGGCCAATTCTTCCTGCGTGGTCATCCGGGTCGCTCCGCATGCCCAGTCTTGTTCGCCCGCAGCCAAGCGACCACATCGGCGGCGTTGTCCTGGGGCGGGAAGACGGGATAGAAGACCTTTGCCACCCGACTGCCGCGAGCGACGAAAGTGAGGCGCCGGTAGTAGCGCCTGCCGTCGGCCTCGAAGGTCGGCAGGTTGAGCACATCCGCGAGCCGAAACTCGCTGTCGTTCAGCAACGGATAGGGAAGGCGCTCGCGGGCCGCGAACTCGCGCTGCTCGTCTAGCGACTGAGCGCTGAGACCAAAGACCGTCGCTCCTAGCTCGGCTAGGTCGCGAGCGCTGTCACGAAAGGCGCAGCTCTGCGGAGTGCAGCCGCGGGCGCCGGGAATGCGGTCCCAGCCGGCAGGCAGGGCACGGCCAGGAACGCCGGTGGCAGGGTAGACGTAGACCACTAGCGGCCCCTTAGCCGCAGCCGCGGCGAGGTCAACCGCCTCGCCGCCGGTGGCCGAAGAGTGCGACGGAGGGGACGGAGGCTCCCCCGAGGTGATCGGCGGCACCGTCGTTCTCGGGGACGGGCAGGTTGCCCGGAAGTGTGTGCAGATCGGGCCGTGACGTCATACGTCGAATCATCCCGGACGTAACTCGCCAGAGTGGCGAGCGCCTAGAAAGCGCAATTCCGCCTCAGCGTGAGGACGGCAGGAGCGACCAGCTCGCCCTCGGGCCTCCGGTGCAGATGGCCCCCGTTCTGGACAAACTCAGGTGGCCTCCAGAGCATCATGGTGAGCCAAGAGCCCCGCACTACTCATCGACCGCCCGCCCACTGATCCTGCTGCACGAGCAATTGTCTATCACCGAAGCCGAGCTGCGGAGGATTCGCCGATCGACTCTCAGATGGCTCGCGCGCCGATGAGCCGATTCGGCTGTCGTCCTTTGATCCGACATGGCTGCGCGCCGACCCGGAGACGGCTGCTGAATACACGGCGCTGAAGGGCTACCTCGCCGGGCGATTCGCCGACGACCGCGAGGCCTACACCGACGCCAAGGTCGAGTTCGTCCGCCGTACCCTCAATTCCGCCTGACCGGGCCGCTTCCGCCCCAACCCCTTCGCGGGCCCGCCGCCCCGCATGGTCGCACGCTACGCGTGCGATGCCGGGGCACCGGCTCCCGCATCCGGCGGGGCCAGAGCGAAGGAGGAACCGATGAACGAGCCACAGGCTTGTCCTGAGTGCCTGCGCCGGGGGGGGCTGTTGGCCCAGCTGGCCCCCTATATCGAGAAGCTGGTCGCCTCCACCCCGGGCAGGCGCGCGCTGGATCTCATGCCGCTCGGTAGCGAGGAGCTCGCCGGGGCTGCGGCACCGCAGGTCGCCGCTCAGATCCTTGCTCGCGTTGAGTCGCTGCCCGAGCGCCGCCTTCGAGCGGCCTTGGCCGCCGCCCAGTGCTGGGCGGTCTGCCGGCACGAGGACCGCTACCCCGTTGGCCTTCGGGCCGCCGCTGGTGCCCCTTGGGCATTGATCGGCCGCGGAGATCCGGTCCTGCTGGACCGACTGGCGCCCGCCTCCTCGGTTGCGGTGGTGGGAGCGCGGCGGGCGAGCACCTACGGTCGTGAGGTCGCCGGCGAGCTGGCTCGCGACCTGGCCCGAGAGGGTGTTGCCGTCGTCAGCGGCCTCGCCTTCGGCGTCGATGCCTGCGCGTATCGCGGGGCCCTGGAAGCGGGCTTGACGGTTGCCGTCTTCGGCTGCCCGAGCCCAGACCTCCGCGGCACCGCCCCATTGTTGTCGGCTGGCTTCGCGATGGGCCTCGTCGCTCATCGGGACCTGCCCGCTCAGTGGCGGAAGTGGCGGTGCTTGGTGAAGACCATGGTGACGGCGGCGGCGTCGCAGGCCTCGATTACCTCGGCGTCGCGTTTAGAGCCGCCGGGCTGGATCACCGCGGTGACGCCGGCCTCGATCGCTGCCTGGGGCCCGTCGGCGAAGGGGAAGAAGGCATCGGAGGCGACGGCTGAGTCGGCCAGGAGGGCGTCGGCGGCGGAGCCGTGGACGTCGCGGCACTTCTCTACCGCGAGGCGGACCGAATCGACGCGGCTCATCTGCCCGGCGCCGATGCCGAGGGTCGCGCCGCCCTTGGCGATCACGATTGCGTTGGAGCGGACGTGGCGGACCACGGTCCAGGCGAAGAGCATGTCGCTCCACTGCTCCTCGCTCGGCGCGGCCTTGGTGACCACCTCCATCGTCTCGCGCGGCTCGGGATTGCCGTCGCGGTCCTGGATCAGGACGCCGCCGGCCACCCGTTTCATGT
Organism: uncultured Solirubrobacterales bacterium; assembly: GCA_963844395.1. Taxonomy (GTDB): domain Bacteria; phylum Actinomycetota; class Thermoleophilia; order Solirubrobacterales; family 70-9; genus VRUE01. Next base: position 523,457 of record CAWJNX010000002.1, read on the forward strand.
CGCGCTCGGCGGGGTCCGGCTCGCGGCGCTCCTCGTCGCAGAGGATCCGGATCGCCTCCTTCTGCTGCAGGACCTCGAGCGCACCGTCCTCGAAGCCGGGCGCGATCAGCACCTCGACGAAGTTTTCGTGCAGCGCCTCGGCCAGCGGCACATCGATCGGCCGGTTGATCGCGATCACGCCGCCGAAGGCAGAGACCGGGTCGCAGGCGAGGGCGCTGTTGTAGGCCTCGAGCGCGGTCTCGGCGACCGCCACGCCGCACGGATTGTTGTGCTTGACGATCGTGCAGGCGGGCTGCTCGAAGTCGCCGGTCAGCCGCCGCGCCGCGTCGAGATCGAGCACGTTGTTGAAGGAGAGCGCCCGGCCGTGCAGCTTCGCCACCCCGGAGAGGATGTGGTTGCGCAGGCCAGCTTCCGAGTAGAGCGCGGCGCGCTGATGGGGGTTCTCGCCGTAGGCAAGGTCGAGCTCCTTCTCGTAGGCGACGGTCAGGTGCTCGGGGAAGTCCTCGTACTCGGTCGAGAACCAGCGGCTGATCGCGGCGTCGTAGCGGGCAGTCTGCGCGAACGCCTCGTTGGCGAGCCAGTGGCTGGTCGAGGCGGAGATCTCGCCGCCCGACTCCTCCAGCTCGGCGCAGACCGCGTCGTAGGACTCCGGCTTGACGATTACGGCGACGCCCTGGTGGTTCTTGGCGGCGGCGCGGATCATCGTCGGCCCGCCGATGTCGATGTTCTCGATCGCGACCCGCTCGTCAACCTCGTTGCCGGCCACGGTCTCCTCGAAGGGATAGAGGTTGACGCAGACCAGGTCGATCGGCTCGATCCCCTCGCGCTCCAGCGTCGCCATGTGCTGGGGATCGTCCCGCCGCGCCAGCAGCGCCGCGTGCAGTCGCGGGTGCAGCGTCTTAACCCGGCCGCCAAGGATCTCCTCCTGGCCGGTGAACTCGGAGACGTCGGTTACCTCGATTCCCGCCTCGCGCAGGGCGCTCGCGGTGCCGCCGGTCGAGAGGACCTCGACGCCGAGTGCTGCCAGGCTCTTCGCGAACTCGGCGACGCCGGTCTTGTCGGAGACCGAGATCAGCGCCCGGCGCACGCGGATCGTTCCGTCGCTCACGGCCTCGGCTGGGATGTCTGCGGGCGCCTCACTCATCGACGAAGACGGTCCTCGGATCGCCTGCGTCGATCCTAACCTTGCCCCGCGCGATCATGCGGATCGCCTCCGGGTACAGCTCGTGCTCGACGGCGTGGACTGCGGCCTCGAGCCGCTCGCGGTCGCGGTCGGGAGGAATCGGGACCTCGCGCTGGGCGATCGGCGGCCCGGTGTCAACACCCTCGTCAACGAAGTGGACGGTGACGCCGGTCGTCTCGACCCCTGCCTCGAGCGCCTGCCCGATCGCGTCGAGGCCGGGGAACGAGGGAAGGAGCGCGGGGTGGATGTTGACGACGCGGTTGCGGAAGCGGGCGACGAAATCCTCGCTGAGCAGCTGCATGTAGCCGGCGAGGGCGACGAGGTCGGCACCGCGCGACTCGATCCAGTCGCCGATCGCGTCGTCGCGCCGCGCCCGGTTGGGATAGTCCTCGCGCCGGAAGACCCCGGTCTCGATCCGTGCCCGCCGGGCTCGCTCCAGCGCCATCGCCGCGGGCTGGTCCGATCCGACCCCCACCACCTCGATCCCCTCGCGCCCGTGCAGCGTGTCGAGGATCGCCTGCAGGTTCGTGCCACCGCCAGAGGCGAGCACGACGAGACGAAAGAAGGTCCCACTCACCGATGCATCATCCCGCAGAGCAACCGGCCACCGCCGCCTAGACTCGTTGTCGTGTCGATTCTCGAGCGGCTCGGCGTTCAAACGCCCATCGTCCAGGCCGGAATGGGGGGCGGACTGAGCCGCCACGAGCTTGCCGCCGCGGTCTCGGAGGCAGGAGGGCTGGGGACGATCGCCGTCAACGGAGCGACTGCGATCCGCCGTGAGCTGGCAGCGGCGCGGTCGCTGACGGCGCGGCCGCTGGCGGTCAATCTGCTGCTTCCCTTCGCCCGCCGCGACTGGTTCGAGGCCGCCGCCGCGGACGTAGTCGTCACCTTCTGGGGTAAGCCGAAGCGCCGCACCGGCGGCGCCTGGTTCCATCAGTGCGGCTCAGTCGCCGAGGCACAGGCTGCGTACGCGGCCGGGGCCGACGCGGCGATCCTCCAGGGCGTCGAGGCGGGCGGCCACGTGCGGGGGAACCTTCCGGGCCTGGAGCTGCTCGTCCGCACCAAAGTGGCGCTCCCATCCGACTTCCCGCTGCTGCTCGCCGGTGGGATCGCCGGGCGCGACGACGTGCGGCGGGCGCTCGAAGCTGGCGCCGCGGCAGCGGTCGCCGGCACGCGCTTCCTGCTCAGCGAGGAGAGCCGCGCCCATCCCGAGTACCGGCAGCGGCTGCTTGCCGCGGACGCCACGGTCCTCACCGGGCTGTTCGGATTCGGCTGGCCGGCGCCGCACCGCGTCGTTCCCAACGCGGCGACGCGGCGCTGGCTGGGGGAGGCATCGTCCGACGGGACAGCCCTCGGCATATGCCGCCGTGGGCCGAGGCTGAACCGCGCGCTTAACCGAACCTCAGCGCCGACCGCCCGACACGCTCCGGCAGCGCTGCAGCGGAAACTGATCCGCGCCCAGCGCCCCGGCAGCCGTCTTCTCACCCCGCAGGGGCCGACCGACGACGGCCCAGGCAGCCTGGTCAACGCCGGTCCCCTCTATGCGGGAGAGACGGTCGCCCGCATCGACGAGGTCCGCCCGGCAGCTGAGATCGTCGATACCCTCACGCCGTGATTCGCGTCTCGCTTCTCTGTGCGGTTTCCGCCTTGGCGGTGCTCGGCGCCGAGGCTTCCTTCGCGGCCTTCCCCGGTAAACCGGGCCCGATCGCCTACTCGAAGACGAACACCGACGAAGTCGGCGAAGGAAGCGTGGAAAGGGTCGGTGGCCTCTTCGTCCACGGCCCGAGACGTCGTCAGCCAGCTCGTTCGCTGACGACCGATCCCGACGATCACAGTCCCTCCTACTCGGCCGACGGGCGATCGATCGTTTTCGTCAGCGACGACCCAGCGAGCCGGCGCGGCAGCATCTACGTGATGCGCAGCGACGGCTCCGAAAGGAGAGAGGTGACCGTCAACGGCCTCGGCGGCTCGAGCCCACACTTCTTTCCCAGCGGCGAGGCGATCGCCTTCGCCCGCAGCGTCGATGGGCACAGCCAGATCTTCACGATCCGGCTCGACGGCAGCGGCCTGCGCCAGCTGACCAGCGGCTCCCACGACAACTACGACCCCGCCGTCTCCCCGAACGGCAGGCGCATCGCCTTCACCAGCAACCGCGATCCCAGTGCCAGGAGCGACCGCAGCGACATCTTCGCGATGCGCGCCGACGGCAGTCGCCAGCGCATGCTGCTCGACGGCCGGTTCAGCGACTACGACCCGGACTTCGCGCCCGATGGTCGCCGGATCGCGTTCGCCAGCAATCGCGGCCCGGGCGCGTCGAGCATCTTCGTCGCGGGCGCCAACGGTGCCCACATCAAACGGCTGACGCGTTGCCGGCCGTTCCCGCCACGCTGTCGCTCCTACGCCAATCCGGCGTTCTCACCCGACGGCAAGCACATTGTGGTGCTCAGCACCGGCACGCGCAGCAGCTCGATCGAGCTGCTGCGAAGCAACCGGAGCGGATCCGTCGGCTCGTTTGACGACGCCGGAACCGAAGAAGAAGGGTTCGGCAGCAACCTCGGCCCGCCGACCTGGGGGTCGCAGCCAAGGTAGAGCGGGCGGGGCGGCTCCGCGGGTTCTAGGAGCTCGCCGGCACGACCGCGATGTCCTCCAGCGCGAACTTGCCGTTCGCCTCCTCGGGATCGCCGAGCGGGTAGCGGCCGGTGAAGCAGGCGTCGCAGTGGTCCTCGGGCGGCGTGCCGATCGCCTCGTAGACGCCCTCCATCGAGAGGTAGGCGAGCGAGTCGGCGCCGAGCTCGTCGGCGACCTCCTCGATCGTCCGTTCGTGGGCGATCATCTCCTCGCGGGTCAACATGTCGACGCCGTAGTGGCACGGGTGGCGGATCGGCGGCGCCGAGATCCGCAGGTGCACCTCGCTGGCGCCGGCGTCGCGCAGCATGCCGACGATCTGCCGCGTCGTGTTGCCGCGCACGATCGAGTCGTCGACGACGACGATCCGCTGGCCGGCGACGATCTCGGGCAGCGGGTTGAACTTGAGCCGCAGGCCGTGCTTGCGCAGCTCCTGGCCGGGCTGGATGAAGGTGCGGGCGACGTAGCGGTTCTTGATCAGGCCGTCGTCGCGGGGCAGGCCCGAGGCGCGGGCGAAGCCGGCTGCCGCCGGGTTGCCGGAGTCGGGCACCGAGATCACCAGGTCGGCCTCGACCGGCGCCTCGCGCCAGAGGATCTCGCCCATCCGCCCGCGCACCTGCTGCAGCACTTTGCCCTCGAGCCGGCTGTCGGGGCGCGAGAAGTAGATGTGCTCGAAGACGCAGTGGGCGGGACGACCGGCCTTGACCACCTGGCGCGTCTCCAGCCCGCGCTCGGTCAGCGAGACCATCTCGCCCGGCCGCACCTCGCGCAGCAACTCGGCGCCGATGATGTCGAAGGCGCAGCTCTCCGAGGCGACGACGAAGCGGTCCTCGAGCCGCCCCAGGGAGAGCGGCCGCACCCCGTGCGGGTCGCGGAAAGCGACGATCGCGTGCTTTGTCATCGCCACGGTCGAGTAGGCGCCCTCCAGCCGCGGCATCACGTCGGCTACCACGTCCTCGATGAACTTGCCGTCGCTGGAGGAGAGCAGCGCCGCGATGATCTCCGAGTCGGAGGTGCCGCGGAACGAAATGCCGCGCTCCTTCAGCTCGGCCCAGAGCTCGACCGCGTTGGTCAGGTTGCCGTTGTGGGCAAGGGCGATCTCGCGACCGTCGTCGCGCCAGACCGGCTGCGCGTTCTCCCAGGAGCCGCCGCCGGTGGTCGAGTAGCGGACGTGGCCGATCGCCATGTCGCCCTCCAGCGCCCGCAGCTTCTCCTCGTCGAAGACTTGGGAGACCAGCCCGGCGTCGCGCAGCGTCGTGATGTGGCCGCCCTCGCAGGTCGCGATCCCGGCCGACTCCTGACCGCGATGCTGAAGCGCGTAGAGGGCGAAGTAAGCGAGACGGGCGACATCGTGCCCGGGTGCGAATACGCCGAAGACGCCGCATTCCTCGCGCGGCGAATCGCGATCTATCTGCTGCCCATGAGGCGGAGTCAAAGCGCGTGCTTTCTCGCGTGTTGAAGGACGAGACGCGCAGGCGGACTGCCTACCCAGGCAGAGTACCAGCGGGGGAGGACCGCGAAGACCCGTGATCGACGGTCGCGATTTGCGGGGTTTTCAGCGACGCTGAACTGCCCCTGGGATTCGAATCGGCTCAGGCCTCGACCGCTTCGCCCGTCTTTGCCGCCAGGCTCTCGCCGCTGTCGGGGTCGAACAGGTGGAGCTTCGCAGTATCGGCCCACAGCTTGGCGGTGTCGCGTCGTTTGATCCCGCTCGCCGGGTCGAGGCGGGCGATCATCTGCTGTTCGCCTTCGCGGACGTCGGTGGCACCGGTCTCTTCGATGCTGTCGGCGACGACGTCGGCGAGCTGGTCGGACTCGATCCCTTCCGCCTGGACGTGGAAGTAGGCGAAGAGGTCGGAGCCGAGCGACTCGACCAGGTCGATCTGCGCCTCGAAGACGATGCCGCGCTCTCCGGCTAGGTCGCCCACCAACCCAGCGTCCTCAAAGCTCTCCGGGCGCAGGCCGGCGATCACCGGCCCATCGCTGTGTCCTCGCGCCTCCTCGCTTAGCTCCGCCTCGCCGATCGGCAGCTTGACCTGGCCGCCTTCGATTTCTGCCGGCATGAAGTTCATCGCCGGCGAGCCGATGAAGCCCGCGACGAAGAGATTGCGCGGGTTGTCGTAGAGCTCGGCCGGGGTGCCGACCTGCTGCAGGGTCCCGGCCCGCATCACCGCCACCCGGTCGCCGAGCGTCATCGCCTCGGTCTGGTCGTGGGTGACGTAGACGGTCGTCGTCTCCAGCCGCGACTGCAATTTCGCCACCTCGGTCCGCATCTGCACGCGCAGCTTCGCGTCGAGGTTGGAGAGCGGCTCGTCCATCAGGAAGGCTTTGGGGTCGCGGACGATCGCCCGCCCCATCGCCACCCGCTGGCGCTGCCCGCCCGAGAGGTTCGCGGGGCGGCGGTCGAGGTGCTGGCTGAGGTCGAGCGTCGCCGCTGCCGACTCGACCTTGCGGTTGATCTCCCCGCCGTCAACGCCGGCCAGCTTCAAGGCGAAGCCCATGTTCTCGCGCACCGTCATGTGCGGGTAGAGCGCGTAGCTCTGGAAGACCATCGCGACGTCGCGGTCCTTGGGCGGCCGTTCGTTGACGACCTCGCCGTCGATCTTCACCTCGCCCTCGGTGATGTCCTCAAGCCCGGCGATCATTCGCAGCGCCGTCAACTTGCCGCAGCCCGAGGGTCCGACGAGGATCATGAACTCGCCGTCTCCCACCTCCAAATCCATGTCCTTGACGGCTTCCTGTCCGTCGGCGAAGACCTTGGTGACTCCATCGAGGGCTATCTCTGCCATCCGCGCTCCTTACCCCCCAAAGAGATGCCCGGAACGAGGGGTGTTTAAACAGGCGGCCCGCTGCGGGTAGTGCGAGGGCGACCCGTCCACCGCGAGAGAGGAGACATCGTGTTGATCGTCGCCGTCATAGGAATCTGCGTACTGCTTCTGGTGCTGGGTTTCCTCGTGCCGAGGCTCTCGGACCACGCGCGCCGGGGCAGCGACAAGGGTTTCTCGCTCGGTCAGCGCGCCGGCGGCAAGGCACCGGGACCGATCGGGCGTCTGCTCAGCAAATCGTTCGGCAAATCGCAGCGGGCAGCGGACAAAAGTCATTCCGCCGGGCAGGGCGCCCGTTCGAAGATGCCGTTCTGAGCCGCCGGCGGGCCTGAGCCGGTCTCGACGGCCTGAAGCCCTCTATATCGCCGGAAATCGTCCCGTCGGCGGGGTTAGCCGAGGCGCTCGCCCAGGGAGCGGAAGGCCCGCTCGGCAGCGGCGATCGAGACGTGGACGAGGGTGGCGCTGTGGGCGACAGCGCCGGCAACCTCGAGCCGGATCTCCTCACCGCTGACCTCACCCAGCATCAGCACCTCGACCCCCTCACCGTCCAGGCGTTCGAGCGCGCCGCGCTCGCCGCTGACGACGAAGCCCCCTGCGCCCTCTCCGAACAGCACCTCGTCAACAGAGCAACCGCGCTCGATCAGCGCGGAGGCGTGAACGTGGCAGCCAAGCCCGGAACCGACAGCCAACTCCGCGAGGGCGACGGCGAGACCACCGTCGCTCACGTCGTGGGCCAAGGCGAGAACCCCGGCGCGGACCGCTTCGCGGACCGTCGCGCAAGCGGCAGCGACCGCGGCGATATCGGGCTGGGGCAGGCCGGGGCCCAGCTCCCCCCGCAGCTTCGCCAGCTCCGAGCCGGCCAGCGACGGGACGAAAGGTCCGACCAGCGCGATCGCGTCCCCTTCGTGGGCGAAGCCGCTCGGCGCCGCGGCGTTCGGATCGGGCAGCTCGCCGACCATGCCGACGACCGGGGTGGGGTAGATCGGTCCTTCGGGTCCCTCGTTGTAGAGGGAGACGTTGCCGCCAACGACCGGAACGCCGAGCGCCTCGCAGGCGTCGGCCAGTCCGCTCACCGCGCGGTCGAGCTGCCAGGCCGCCACTGGCTTCTCGGGGTTGCCGAAGTTGAGGCAGTTGGTGAGGCCGAGCGGCTCGGCCCCGGCGCAGGCGAGGTTTTGCGCGCACTCCAGCACCGCCTCGACGGTTCCGGCATAGGGATCGCAGGCGACGCGGCGCCCGTTTCCGTCGATCGAGATGGCGATCCCCCGCTCCGCCTCCGGGATCGCGAGGACGGCTGCGTCGGCGGACTCGGGCCGTCGCGCCGTGCGCGAGCCGACCACCGAGTCGTACTGCTCGAAGGCCCAGCGCTTGGAGGCGACGCTGGGGGAGGCCAACAGAGCCAGGAGGACTGAAGTGGGATCGCCGGGATCGCCCGAAGCGCCGCCGGTCCCCGCGCCTCCTCCGTCCTCGACCCGCTTCTGCGCTGCCGCCACACGCTCGGCCAGCACATCATCGTTGCCGTAGATCCAGCCCTCGGGTTCGGCTGGCTCGAGGTCGTAGAGCGGGCAGCCGTCAACCAGCGCCTCGACCGGCATCTCGCCGGCGACCTCCTCGCCGCGCAGCACGCGGACCTGGCCGCTGTCGGTGATCGTGCCGATCTCGGCGCCGCCGGTCTGCCATTTCTCGCAGACGGCGATCACCTCGGCGACCTTCGCCGGCTCGACCACAGCGAGCATCCGCTCCTGCGACTCGGAGACCATGATCTCGAAGGGCTCCATGTCGGCCTCGCGCAGCGGCACCCGGCCCACGTCGATGTCGATGCCCATGCCGCCCGCCGAGGCCATCTCTGCGGCGGAGGAGGTGAGGCCGGCGGCGCCGAGGTCTTGCAGCGAGACGAGTAGCCCCTTGCCGAGCAGCTCCAGGCAGCACTCGAGCAGCTTTGACTCCTCGAAGGGATCGCCGATCTGCACGGTCGGCCGCTTCGCCTCGTCGCCGTCGCCGAGCTCGGCCGAGGCCAGCACCGAGGCGCCGCCGATCCCGTCGCGCCCGGTCGAGGCGCCCATCAGGACAACCGCGTTGCCGGCCCCGGCCGCCGCCGCGCGCACCATCTCCTCGGTCTTCGCCAGGCCCACGCACATCGCGTTGACCAGGCAGTTGTGCTCGTAGGGCGCCTCGAAGTAGATCTCGCCGCCGACCGTCGGCACGCCGATCGAGTTGCCGTAGTGGCCGATCCCGCGCACCGCCCCGTCAAGCAGGAAGCGGGAGCGCTCGGAGTCCAGCTCGCCGAAGCGCAGCGAGTCGAGGATCGCGATCGGGCGGGCGCCGAGCGCGAAGACGTCGCGGAGGATGCCGCCGACCCCGGTCGCCGCCCCCTCGAACGGTTCGACCGCGCTCGGGTGGTTGTGGGACTCGACCTTGAAGGCGACCGCGTGGCCGGCGCCGATGTCAACCGCGCCGGCGTTCTCGCCGGGGCCCATTACGACCCGCTCACCTTCGGTCGGCAGCCGCCGCAGCAACTTGCGCGAGTGCTTGTAGGCGCAGTGCTCGGACCAGAGCAGGCTGAACATCGCCAGCTCGACGTCGTTCGGCTCGCGGCCCAGCTTCTCGACGATCAGCTCGAGCTCGGCGTCGGTCAGGCCCAGCTCGCGGTGCTTGGCGATCTCGACCGTCACGCCGCGACCCTGCCGGCGACGGCCTCAAAGACGCGCAGCCCGTCGGTGGAGCCGGTCATTAGATCGACCGCGTGCTCGGGGTGCGGCATCAGGCCGAGCACGTTGCCGGCCGTGTTGCGGACGCCGGCGATGTCGCGCAGGGAGCCATTGGGGTTCTGTCCGGGCGCGTAGCGAAAGGCGATCTGGCCGTTGCGCTCCATCTCATCGAGCATCTCCTCCGGCGCGTAGTAGCGCCCTTCCCCGTGCTTGGCCGGGATCGAAAGCCGCTCCCCCCGCCGATGGGCCTCAAAGCGGTCTATATCTCCACTTTCAGGCCCGTCGGCGGGCTGTTCGGCGATCAGCTCGACCTGGCGGCAGACGAAGCGCAGGTTCTCGTTGCGCAGCAGCGCGCCGGGGAGCAGATTCGCTTCGCAGAGCACCTGGAAGCCGTTGCAGATTCCGAGCACCGGACCGCCGCCGCCGGCAAACTCGGCGACTGCCTCCATCGCCGGCGAGAAACGCGCGATCGCCCCCGCCCGCAGGTAGTCGCCATAGGAGAAGCCGCCGGGGACGACGATCGCGTCGAGGCCGCCGAGATCGCGCTCCTCGTGCCAGACCAGGCGCGCCTCGCCGCGCAGCGCGCAGGCCTGCAGGGCGTCCCGCTCGTCGCAGGAGCCGGGGAACTGGAGCACGCCCCAGCGCATCAGGCGCCGTCGATGCTCTTGAGCTCGAAATCAACCTCGATTTCGTAGTCCTCGATCAGCGGGTTGGCAAGCAGCTTCTCGCAGAGCTCAGGCAACCGCGCCGGGTCATCGGCCTCCAGCTCGACCATGCGGCCGACCCGCACGTGCTCGATGCCCTCGAAGCCGAGCGCCGGCAGCGCCCGCTCGACCGCCTTGCCCTGCGGGTCGAGGATGCCCTCCTTGGGCCGGATCAGGACCCGGTGCGTGGTGCCAGCCACTAGAAGGAGCGCTCCGTGATCCGCTCGTAAGCCTCGACGTACTTGGCGCGCGTCTGCTCGACGACGTCGGGCGGCAGCTCCGGGGCCGGCGGCTTGTGGTCCCATCCCGCCGCGTCGGCCCAGTCGCGGACGAACTGCTTGTCGAAGGAGGGCTGGGTGCTTCCCGGCTGGTAGCGATCGGCCGGCCAGAAGCGCGAGGAGTCGGGGGTAAGGACCTCATCGGCGAGGACGATCTCGGCGCCGGCGTGGCGGCCGAACTCGAACTTGGTGTCGGCGAGGACGATGCCGCGCTCGGCGGCGTGCTCGGCGCCGCGCCGGTAGACCTCGATCGAGACCCGCCGCAGCTCCTCCATCAGCGCCCGGTCGCCGACGATCTCGGCCGCCCGCTCGAAATCGACGTTCTCGTCGTGGTCGCCGATCTCGGCCTTGGTCGCCGGCGTGAAGATCGGCTCGGGCAGCTTGTCGGACTCGAGCAGGCCGCTCGGCAGCTCGATCCCGCAGACGGCGCCGTTGGCCTTGTATTCCTTCCACCCTGACCCGGAGAGGTAGCCGCGGACGACGCACTCGACCGGGTACATCTCCAGCCGCCGCACCCGCATCGCGCGGTCGGCGACCTCCTCGGGCACGTCGGCCAAGACGAAGTGGTTGGGGACGATGTCTCCCGTCAGCTCGAACCAGAATTCGGAGATCCGATTAAGGACCTTGCCCTTGTCAGGGATCGGCGTCGGCATCACCACGTCGTAAATGGAGATCCGGTCAGAGGCGACCATCAGCAGGTCGTCCTCCCACTCATAGATCTCGCGGACCTTCCCGGAGGAATGCAGCTGCAGATCGGCAATGGCGGGCATTAAGCCGATGCTAACCATCGGCGAAGCGGAGCACGCTGCGCCGAGGGTCTGCGAACCTATGGCGCGTGCCCCTCCCGCCCGAACCGAAGAGCCCGCCAATCATGCAGATGCTCCGCTGGGCGTTTCGGCCGATTCCGTTCATGCAGGAGTGTCGGGAGAAGTTCGGCGACAGCTTCAGCGTCAAGTTCGTCGGCTTCGAGCGGCCGATGGTGCTGATCTCCGACCCCGCCGCGATCAAGGCTCTCTATACCGAGCGCGAGCACGGACTGCCGCCCGGCCGCAACCTGGTGCTTGAACCGGTGCTGGGCTCCCGCTCGCTCCTGTTGCTGGAGGGCAGCGACCATCTCGCCCACCGCAAGCTGATGCTGCCCCCTTTTCACGGCGAGCGGATGCGCTCTTATGAGCCGATCGTCGAGGAGCTGGTCGCTCAGGAGGTCGACTCCTGGCCGCTCGGCGAGGAGTTCGCGATCCATCCGCGGATGCAGGCGATCACGCTGGAGGTGATTCTGCGAGTTGTCTTCGGCGTCACCGACGGGCCGCGGCTGGAACGCCTGCGGGGGATGCTCACCACGGTGCTAGCCGAGACCGCTGCGCCCGCTGCGCAGCTGATCGCGCTCGCCTCCCAGCGCCTCGGCGGCGGGCGCGGGCCCTGGGCCAAGTTCGAGCGCCAGCTGCGGGCTGTCGACGAGCTGCTCTACGCGGAGATCGCCGAGCGCCGCGCCGCCGGCGGCCTCGAGGAGCGCGAGGACATCCTCTCGGCGCTGATGCTGGCCCGCTTCGAGGACGGCGAGGCGATGAGCGACACCGACCTGCGCGACCAGCTGCTGACCCTGCTGCTGGCCGGCCACGAGACGACGGCAACCGCCCTGGCCTGGGCCTTCGACCTGCTGCTCCGCCATCCGCGCGAGCTGCAGCGGCTGCGCGACTCCCTGCAGGCGGGCGAGGAGGACTACTTGCGGGCGACGATCAGCGAGTCACTGCGGCTGCGACCGGTCGTGCCGCTCGCCGGCCGCCGCCTCGCCAAAGAGCTGAGCGTCGACGGGCTGACTCTGCCGGCCGGAACCGACGTCACGCCGGCGATCTGGCTGACCCACACCCGCGCCGACGTTTACCCCGACCCCTTCGCCTTCCGCCCCGAGCGCTTCCTCAACGACCCCCCCGACACCTACGCCTGGATCCCCTTCGGCGGCGGTGTCCGCCGCTGCCTCGGCGCCTCCTTCGCCGAGTTCGAGATGAGGATCGCCCTGCGCGAGATCCTCGGCCGCTGCGAGCTGCACAAGGCCAATCCGGCCCCGGAGCGCGTAGGCCGCCGCAACATCACGCTTTCCCCACGCGACGGCACCCCCGTCGTCCTCACCGCCCGACACCCGGCCGGCGAGCGCGAACCCGTCGCCGTTTAGCTCTCCGCGACGGGGCTCTGCTTAGCGACTGGGTGCTCCCTCGCCCAGCGTGCGATCGCGCCCGAGCCGGAGATAACCTCGCCATCGTCGAGCACCAGGATCGGCACCTCGTTGGTGCCGCTCAACCGCTTCACCTCGGCCCGCTCCTCGTTCCGGCTGCCCCAGGTCCACGGCATCAGCCGGTAGCTGCCGACCGTGCGCAGCTCATACCGATAACCGGCAGCGTCGAGCGCCTTCCCCGCCTTGGCACAGGGATGCATGACCCCCGGCCCCATTTTCTTCTGCCCGCAGGTGTAGAGGATCATCGCGGCGACCTTACCCGGAAGGCGGTCGCGACGCTGGAAAATGCCTGCGCGTTTTTATGCACATATTCGCTTTTTTAAGCGCACGTGTACGATAAAGCGCACAGTGGACGTTTCCAACCCATTCCGGGCCATAATCCCTGGCGTCGAGAGCGCCGTCCTCTCGACGCTCGCACAAACGACGCGACCACGAACCGGACGGGAGATCGCACGAATCGCCGGTCGCTCTCCGAACGGGGTGCGCTCCGTTCTGGAGCGGTTCGTCGAGCAAGGCCTCGTAGATCGCGAACCTGCGGGCAGCGCTTTCGTCTATACCCTGAACCACGAGCACCTGGCTGCCTCAGCAGTCGAGGCTCTGACCAACCTTCGCGCAAGCTTGCTCGATCGACTGCGCCAGGAGATCGTCGGATGGACGATTGCGCCGACGCATGCTTCGCTCTTCGGCTCCGCGGCCCGAGGCGATGGAGACGCAACCAGTGACATCGACCTCTTCGTAGTGCGCCCCGCGGAGATTGATGAAGAGGATGCGACCTGGCGAAACCAGCTGGACGAGTTGGCAGAAGGGGTGCGCCGCTGGACGGGGAACCACGCCGGCATCGCCGAGCTATCCGCACGTCAACTTGCCAGCTTGAGGGGACGCCGGCCGCCGATCCTCCAAGAGCTCGACGCCGACGCGATCACCCTGGCTGGACCAGAGGTAGGGACGATCCTTCGCGGATAAGCCGATGGCGCGACAAGGCAACCGAACCCAGTCCTGCTCGGCGCGCGAGGCGCGAAGTCGCCGCAGCCATGCGCGCAAGTTCCTCGAAGTCGCCGAGATAGCCGCAAGTGAGCAGGACCATGACCCGGAGTACGCAAGCGCCGCGGCCTCCCTGGCCGTCCTCGCTGGGATCGCCGCCTCCGATGCGGCGTGCTGCAAGGCGTTGGGGGAGCGCTCGCGGTCTGCAGACCACCGCGACGCTGAGAATCTCCTGCGACTGGTCGCTGCAGGAGGCCATGCCGCTGCCAAACAGCTGAGAAAGCTGATCGACCTCAAGGATGCGGCCCATTACGGCTTCTTCGACATCAGCCGAGCAGAGCTCCGCAAGGCCCTGCGCCAGGCCAGATCTCTTCTCGAGTTCGCCGACGAAGTCCTGAGTCGCGAGTGAGATGCCCAGCGCGACACGTACTTCCACGTCCGCAAGGGGGCGCTTGAGGACTCAAATGCTACGCTCGTAGCACAATGGTAGAAGTGGCGACGAGGGAGTTGAGGAACGACACCGCCGGGGTCCTCCGCCGGGTGGAGGCGGGCGAGACGGTCGTGATCACCGTGCGCGGCAAGCCGGTGGCCGATCTGGTCCCGCACCGGCCAGAGGGACCGCGATGGCTCGGCCCCGACGAGGTGGTCAACCTGCTTTCGAAGTACTCGGCCGACCCGGGACTGCGCGACGACCTCAATCGTCTCGCAGGCGAAACGACGGACGAAGATGGACTAGACCGGCTGTGGCGACCAAGCGACCTCTAAAAGGGCTGCTCGACACCTCGGTCTTCATCGCGTTGGAGAGCGGCCGGACGCTCGCGCAGGAGGTCCTGCCGATGGAAAGTGCGATATCGGTCGTGACCGGTGCAGAGTTGCGAGCCGGCATCCTCGCGGCGGACGGCATCGCGGAGAGGGATCGGCGAATCGGTACTTGGGAAGCGTCGTTGCGGTTCGCCACCCTCCCGATTACCGGCGCGGTTGCCGGTGCCTGGTCGCAGATGCGCGCATACCTCGCGGCATCCGGTCGGCGCATCAGGGTCAACGATATGTGGATCGCCGCCACGGCGGCCGCCTACGAGATGCCGGTCCTGACCCAGGACCCCGACTTCGATGCCGTCAACGGCGTCGCCGGCCTCACCGTCATTCCGGTCTGATCACGCCGAGAGAGCTCGAGCCACCGCCAGTCGGCGATCAGCCCCGCAGCGCTGCGAGCCGCTCGAAGATCTCCGGGACGTGGATCAGGTAGGTGTCGTAGTCGAAGACGGCGTCGAGGTCGAGATCCGGGGCGGCGTCGGCGAGGAGGGAGCGGAAGTCGGTGCCGGTGTCCCAGGCTTGCTGGGCGTTCTCCTGGACTACGCGGTAGGCGTCGTCGCGGCTCATGCCGGACTCGACCAGGGCGGTTAGGGCGCGCTGGCTGAAGAGGGCACCGTGGGTCTGGTCGAGGTTCTCTCGCATGCGGTCGGCGTGGACCGTCATCCCGGTCACGACCTTGGTCGCCAGGTCTTGCATGTAGTCGAGGGCGATCGTCGAGTCGGGGAGGATCACCCGCTCGGCGCCGGAGTGGGAGATGTCGCGCTCATGCCAGAGGGCGACGTTCTCGAGTCCGGCCTGGGCGTAGCCGCGCAGGACGCGGGCCAGGCCGGTGAGCCGCTCGGTGCGGATCGGGTTGCGCTTGTGGGGCATCGCCGAGGAGCCCTTTTGACCGGAGGCGAACGGCTCCTCGACCTCGCGAATCTCGGTCCGCTGCAGGTTGCGGACCTCGGTCGCGAAGCGCTCCAGGCCAGCGCCGGCGATCGCGATCCGCGAGGTCAGCACCGCGTGGCGGTCGCGCGGCACGACCTGCGTGGCGACGTCCTCGCGCTCCAGCCCCAGCCGCTCCATCACCCGCGCCTCGACCGCGGGCGGGGTGGAGGCGTAGGTGCCGACCGCGCCCGAGAGCTTGCCGAAGGCGAGCTGCTCGAAGGCGTTGGTGAGGCGGAAGAGGTTGCGATCCGCCTCGAAGGCGAAGCCGGCGAGCCGCAGGCCGAAGCTGGTCGGCTCGGCATGGACGCCGTGGGTACGGCCGACGCAGATCGTCTCGCGCTGCTCCAGCGCCCGCTCGACCAGCGCGTCGCGGTAGGCGCGGGCGCCCGCCAGCAGGATCTCGCCGGCCTGGCGCAGCTGCAGCGCCAGCGCCGTGTCGAGCACATCGGAGGAGGTCAGCCCGTAGTGGACCCAACGGCCATGCTCGCCGACCGATTCGGCAACCACGTCGACGAAGGCGGCGACGTCGTGTTCGGTGACCCGCTCGCGCTCCTCGACCGCCTCAACCGTGAAGGAGGCGTTGGCGCGGCAGGCTTCAGCAGCCTCCCTCGGCACCACACCCTCCTCGGCCCACGCCTCCGTAGCCGCCAGCTCCACCTCCAACCAGCACTCGAGCTTGCGCTGCTGGGACCAGACCTCGCCCATCTCAGGGCGGGTGTACCTCGGGATCATTCGCGAACCTTCCTTGGATCTAGCAGTTGATGATGCGCGTGGCGAGCAGACCGGCGTTTTTGGCGCCGTTGACCGCCACGCAGGCGACCGGCACGCCGGGCGGCATCTGCACTGCGGAGAGCAGCGCGTCGAGCCCGCCCAGGCTCTTGCCCAGGATCGGTACCCCGATGACCGGCAGGTCGGTGTGGGCCGCCGCGACGCCCGGCAGCGCCGCCGACATCCCGGCCCCGGCGATGATCACCCTGATGCCACGCATGCGTGCGTTGTGGCAGTACTCGCGGACCAGCTCGGGGTCGCGGTGGGCGCTCATCACCCGCACCTCGTAACGGATGCCGGCGTCCTCGAGCGCGGTGCCGGCCGGCTGCATCTTCGGCTTGTCGTTTTTCGAGCCCATGATGATCCCGACCAGGGGCTCGTCAACTTCGATCTCCTCGAAGGCCTCCTCGACCGCCGGCATCGTCGCTGAGCTGGGCTGCGGCTCCTCTGAGATCTCGCTCATCTCTTCCTCTCGGTTTCAGTGACTGGGTACGCGCTCCACGGCGCGGGCGGCGATGTCGGTGCGGATCTGCATGCCGTCGAAGGAGATCCGGCGGGCCGCATCGTATGCACGATCGCGAGCTTCCGCAGGCGTCGCCCCGAGTGCGGTCACGTTGAGCACGCGGCCACCGGCGGTGACGACCTCGCCGCCGCGGTCCGCGGTACCGGCGTGGGTGACCTTGGCCAGCTCGGCGGCCTCCTCGAGGCCCCCGATAGCGTCGCCCTTCGAGGAGGACTCGGGGTAGCCGGCGGAGGCGAGCACCAGCGTCACCGCCCAGTCGTCGCCGAACTCCGCGGCGACGCCGCTCAGTCCGCCGGGCTCTCGCGCTGACAGACAGAGGTTGAGCAGATCGGAGCGTAGCCGCGGCAGCACCGCCTGCGTCTCGGGGTCGCCGAAGCGGACGTTGAACTCAAGCACCTTGGGGCCGTCCGGCCCGATCATCAGGCCCGCGTAGAGGACGCCGTGGAAGGGAAGACCGCGGCGCGCCATCGCCTCTACCACCGGCCTGTGTACGGAGTTGACGATCTCCTCGACCTCGGCCGGGCCAAAGCCGGGCACCGGCGAGTAGCTGCCCATGCCGCCCGTGTTCGGCCCGCGGTCGCCGTCGAAGATTCGCTTGTAGTCCTGGGCCGGCGCCAGCGGCACGACGTTCTCGCCGTCGCAGAGCGCCAGCAGCGATAGCTCCTCGCCCTCGAGGAACTCCTCGAGGACGACGGTCGTCTCGCCGAAGCGCTGCTCGGTAAAGAAGACGTCGGCAGCCTGGCGCGCCTCCGCTTCGGAGGCACAGACGATCACGCCCTTGCCGGCGGCCAGCCCGTCGGCCTTCAGCACCGCCGGGTAGGAGGCGCGAGCAAGGTGCTCGACGGCCTCCTCGCGGCTGCGCAGCAGGACGTGGGAGGCAGTCGGCACGCCAGCCTCCTTCATCAGCTCCTTGGCGAACGCCTTCGATCCCTCCAGCTCGGCGGCGGCCGCCCGCGGCCCGAAAGCCGGCACGCCGGCCGCCTCGAGCGTGTTGACGACGCCGGCGACCAGCGGCGCCTCGGGCCCGACGACGACCAAGCCGACCGAGCGCTCGCGGGCCGCCGCGACGATTGCATCGACGTCCTCAGCCCCAACGCCGGGCAGACACTCGGCATCGGCAGCAATCCCCGGATTGCCGGGCGCACAAAGCAGCTCCGGAGCGTGGGACGAGCGACGCAGCGCCCGCACAATCGCGTGCTCGCGCCCACCACCACCCACGACCAGAACCTTCAAGCCAAACTCCTAAAGAGAGCCGGCAAGCTCATCGGCCGGCATCGCCGCCAGCGTCTGGCTGGTCATAGTCCCACGCGACCCCAGCTCCACGGAAACCTTGGCCATCGTCTTCTCGTCTGGAGCTTCGACGATCGTCACGAAGTCATACTGGCCCAGCGTTGCGTACTGCGCCAGCACCTTGGCCCCAATCTGTTCGACCTCCTTATTCACCTCGGCAACCCGTCCCGGATTGTTCTTTAACGTCCTGATTCCCTCGGCCGTGAGATTCGTCAGCATCACATAGGTCGGCATAGTCCTCTCCTCCTTGCACTCTGCGGGGATTCGAGCCTACGTTAATCCCACCGCCTGAGGAAGGGAGTCGGGGTGTCCCTCCGGCGCAGCGGCGTCCTGTTTTTCGCCCACCACATCCTCGGACGGCAACCCACATCCCACGCGAAAACCCAGCAAGCCGGAGGGACACCCCGACTCCCTCACCCAGCCTGCGGGCCCTCAGCCGTCGTAGCCAGCGTGGATGTGATCGCAATGGTCCGACCGAGCAAAAGCCGGGCCAGCACCGTCAACGTCGAAGCAGTAGATGAGCTCCGTTGGCATAGCCGGCGCCGGAAGCTGCGACAGCGTGACCGCAAGTTCACCGCAGGGGGAGGTCGGGGCGGTGTCGGTGCAGGAGACGCCGTTGACCGCGGCGATGTCCATCGCCCTGCCGTAATAGTGGTTTGAGACGCCGCCTTCGGCCGTGTACATCGAGTGGTCGGAGCGCAGCGAGGAGATCGTCACCTGGTGGCCCTGGGTGATCGCCCCGATCAGGCCAACTATGCGCGGATCGATCAGGCCGTTCTGTAGGTCTTCCTGGGCGGCCCCGTTGAGGATCGTCAGGTTCTCCCAATTGATTGGTGCGATCACGACGTTGGGCAGTGCCAGCGTCCACTCGACGGTCTCGGTCGTGCATTTGCCCTCGAGTCGCTCGGCCTCGGTCAGCACTGCCTCCACGTACCACTCGGCCTGGTTGTGGCTGAAGAGGCCGGCGCGCAGACCGCCGCGCGACCAGACCAACCGCGCCAGGGTCGCGGCGGAGTCATCCGGGTCGGCGTGGCGCAGCCTGCCGTCACCGTCACCGTTCGACGGCGAAGCGCCGCCACTCGGTGCGGTCGAGACCGAGCGGGCCGCTGCGCCTCAGCACGGCTCTGTCCATGCTGCGGCCGAAGTTCGACTCGAGCCGGGCGACGGCGGCCAGTGCCCAGACGCCGCTGCGGCCCAGCTCGTAGCGGGCGGCGGCGCTCTCGAACGCGTCGAGATACTCGACCGGAATCCGTTTGCGCCAGCGCTTCGGGGCCTGGCAGCTCAGCACCTTCAGCTTCGGCGCCAGGTCGAAGGCGCCTGCGACCGCGTTGCCGAGTTGCCCGTAGCACTCGGCGTTGGCAAGGACGTCGGCCACGTACCAGTCGGCGTGGTTGTAGGCAAAGATCGCGGCGTAGACGTCGGTCGGAAAGCCCGAGGCGCTGAGGTAGTTGGCGGCAGCGAAGATCGCGTCTTCGGGGTCGTAGGGATCGCTGACTCCGTCGCCGTTGGCGTTGACGCCATAGCCGGCCCAGGTTTCCGGCATGAACTGCATCCAACCGATCGCTCCCGCCGAGGAGACGTTGAGATTGGTCCCGAATGCCGTCTCGATCTCGTTGATCGCGGCGAGGACGCTGGGCCCCTGCGGGCCGAGGGCGTATGCCTCTGCAGCGCGCTGGTAGATCGGGATCAGGACCGCCGGGACTGCCCCCGGGCCGCAGCTTGCGCTGGGCAGCGTCGGCAGGGTGAACGGCGCAGGGGGCGGCACGGCAGCTGCGGCGCTGCCGCCACTTTCTTCTTCGACCGGCGGTTCGACCTGCTGCCGGTCATCGCCCTCAGGCTCGGGGTGGGGAGTCGGCTTCGCCGTGACCCCACCCTGTCCTTCGGGGGCTGGCGGCTTCGGGGCGGGCTTGGGAGCAGCGAGGCTGTCACCGCGCTGGACGGGCGCGACAGTTTCGGGCGCCGGCGCTTCGGTCTGACTGGCGGCCGGTTCTTCGGCCGGGGCCGTGGTCGCTTCGGTCAGCGGCGCCGCGGCGACTGCGACCGGGACGGCGAGCGCCAGCACGAGAGCCAGCGCCGCCAGGACTCCTCCGAGGCGATGCTTCATCCGCGGACGTCCGTTACCTGCCAGGCGCCAGCCTGTTTCGTCAGTTTCAGTCGCAGCTCGCTGGTGACGCCGACCCGCAGGAGTGAGGCGCTCACCGTGTAGACCTGGCCGCGGTGCGGGCCGGGCACCAGGTTAAGGACCCGGGCCTTCGGCACCTCGGCGCTTGCCGGCTGCCGCGGCGGACGTTCGGCCAGAGCCGTGGCGAGCTGCGGCGTAGCGGTTTCCTCGAAGACGGTCGCGGCGCGGGCGGGCCGCTCGCCGATCTCGTAAAAGACGAAGGCCTCGGAGAAGCGCCGCGCGACTTTCATCGCTGCTGGCCCGGCGGGGACGGGTTTCTGGCTGGAGGTCGTCGCACCGCCTTCTTCATCTCCCGGGGGGGCATCGGTTGCGGCGAGCGAATCGTCGGCCGGGATGTCGTCAGCCGCGGCACCGTCAGTCTCCTCGTTAGTCGTCGCGACCCCGACGCCAGCGTTGACGCCGAACTTGGGCGGGACGCCGTGCAGGACCGGCCCGCTGGGCTGTGCCTCGACGGGCGCCGGCAGAGGCGCGGTGCTCACAACCGGCTTGGCGGACGGAAGCGTTTCCTCGCTGCTCTCTCCACCGCTCACTAGGACAACGCCGATCGCGACGGCGGCGATCGCCACCGCGGCTAGCGCTCCGGCGCCGGTGGCACGGGGCGGTGCGCCCCAGCCGGCAGCACGCTCCTGTAGCGGCCAGACCACCCGCTCCTCGAGCGCCCAGACGAACCGCTCAATAGGCCACCTCACGACCTCGACGACGCCGCGCAGCAGATCGCCGACCCGCCACACCACGTGCTCCTCGATCGCCCCCAGGATGTCCTGGACGGGCGTGCTCGCGCGTGCCAGCGTAGAGCGCAGTTTGCGCCCCCCTGACCCGGCGTTGATTTGACGTCGTCTCAACATCTGTTCGAAAGCCCGTTAGAAAGCTTACGTCGGCATCAAAGGCCGATCCCTCAAGTCCCGCTCCCTGGAATGCGTATCCCAGTCGCTGCTGATTATCAGCCGATCTTCAGCGACACCTAAATAACCGTCCAACAGCCGCATCGATGCGACCTCCATTGTGCCTGTCGAAGGTGCTGGGCGGGCCTCCATTCATTGTGCCTGTCGAAGGTGCTCGGCGGGCGTTCAGGCGGCGGTTGCCGCCGCTGCCTCGCTCGCCTTCTTGAAGCTCAGCTCGCCTTCGGCGGCGTCAACGCGCACCACCTCGCCCTCGGCGAACTCGCCCTCGAGGATCTTCAGCGCCAGCTTGTTGACCAATTGCTTCTGGATCACGCGCTTCAGCGGCCGGGC
Organism: uncultured Solirubrobacterales bacterium; assembly: GCA_963844395.1. Lineage (GTDB taxonomy): Bacteria > Actinomycetota > Thermoleophilia > Solirubrobacterales > 70-9 > VRUE01. The sequence goes on from CAWJNX010000002.1 coordinate 544,726, forward strand.
GCCGTAGGTGGGGTCATAGCCGAGGTTGCCGAGCAGGGTGCGCGCCGCGCCGGTTAGCTCGACCTCGATCCCGCGCTCGCGGACGCGCCCAACCAGCTGCTCGACCTGCAGCTCGACTATCCGCCCGATGTCGGCCTTGGAGAGGCGGTGGAAGATCACCGTGTCGTCGATCCGGTTGAGGAACTCGGGCTTGAAGGTCGCCGCCAGCACCTCTTCGATCTGCTCACGCATCCTCTCGTCCACGGACTCGGAGACGATCCGGTCGCTGCCGACGTTCGAGGTCATGATCAGAACCGTGTTGGTGAAGCTGACGGTGCGTCCCTGGCCGTCGGTCAGCCGCCCGTCGTCCATGATCTGCAACAAGGTGTTGAAGACATCGGGGTGGGCCTTCTCGATCTCGTCAAGCAGAACGACCGCGTAGGGGCGGCGCCGCACCGCCTCGGTCAGCTGGCCGCCCTCCTCATAGCCGACGTAGCCGGGCGGCGCGCCGATCAGCCGCGCCACCGTGTGTTTCTCCATGTACTCCGACATGTCGAGGCGGACGATCGCCTGCTCGGAGTCGAACATGAACTCCGCCAACGCCTTCGCCAGCTCGGTCTTGCCGACCCCGGTCGGGCCGAGGAAGAGGAAGGAGCCGATCGGGCGATGGGGGTCGGAGAGGCCGGCGCGCGAGCGACGCAGCGCGTTGGAGACAGCCTCGATCGCCTCGTCTTGGCCGATCACCCGCTCGTGCAGGCGCTCCTCCATATGTATGAGCTTCTCGACCTCGCCCTCCATCAGGCGGCTGACGGGGATGCCGGTCCATTTGGCGACGACCTCCGCCACGTCCTCCTCGGTCACTTCGTCGGCCAGCATCGAGCCGCCGTCGGCGTGCAGCTCTCCCAGCCGTGCCTCTTGGTCGGAGACCGTCTTCTCCAGTTCCGGGATCTCGCCGTAGCGCAGCTTCGCCGCCCGCTCCAAGTCGGCGTCGCGCTCGGCCCGCTCGGCTTCGCGGCCGGCCTCCTCGAGCCGGGTCTTCGCCTCCTTGATCGCCCCTATCGCCTCCTTCTCGTTCTGCCAGCGCGCCCTCATCTCACCCGAGCGCTCACCCAGCTCGGCCAGCTCGGCCTCGATCGCCTCCAGCCGCGCCTTCGATGCCTCGTCGCTCTCCTTCTTCAGCGCCTCGCGCTCGATCTCCAGCTGCTGCTCGCGGCGCTGTACCTCGTCGATCTCGGTCGGCACCGAGTCGATCTCGATCTTCAGCCGCGAGGCCGCCTCGTCGATCAGGTCGATCGCCTTGTCGGGCAGGAAACGGTCGGCGATGTAGCGCTCCGAGAGGGTCGCGGCAGCGACGATCGCCGCGTCGGTGATCCGCACGCCGTGGTGCTCCTCGTAGCGACCCTTGAGGCCGCGCAGGATCGCGATCGTGTCGCCGATGTCGGGCTCGCCGACGAGCACCGGCTGGAAGCGCCGCTCCAGCGCCGCGTCTTTCTCGATCTGCTTGCGGTACTCGTCGAGGGTGGTGGCGCCGACGGCGCGCAGCTCGCCGCGGGCCAGCATCGGCTTCAAGAGGTTGGCGGCGTTGACCGCCCCTTCGGCCGCACCGGCGCCGACGATCGTGTGCAGCTCGTCGAGGAAGAGGACGATCTGCCCCTGCGCGTCCTGCACCTCGGAGAGCACCGCTTTCAGCCGCTCCTCGAACTCGCCGCGATATTTCGAGCCGGCCAGCAGCGAGCCGATGTCGAGCGCAATCACGCGGCGGTCGCGCAGGCTCTCCGGCACGTCGCCGTTGACGATCCGCTGCGCTAGCCCCTCGACGATCGCCGTCTTGCCGACGCCGGGGTCGCCGATCAGCACCGGGTTGTTCTTGGTGCGGCGCGAGAGCACCTGGATCACGCGGCGGATCTCCTCGTCGCGGCCGATCACCGGGTCGAGCTTGCCGGCCTCTGCCTCGGCGGTCAGGTCGCGGCCGAATTTCTCCAGTGCCCGGACGCTGTCCTCCGGATTGGGCGAGGTCACCTTGTGCGGTCCGCGCACTTCCGCGACAGCCTTCTCCAGCGAGCTGCGGTCGGGGAGGACGTCGGCGACGCCGGAAGACCGGTCGGCCAGTGCCAGCAGGATGTGCTCGGTCGAGATGTACTCGTCGCCGAGCCGCGCCATCTCCTGCTCTGCCGCCTGCAGGACGCGGATGAAGCTCGAGGAGGGACGTGCCTCGACCGTCTCGTCTCCGCTCACCTTCGGCAGCGCCTCGGCCGCCTCCTTGGCCCGCGCCGTGACGGCGCCTGCGTCCGCCCCCAGCTTTTGGAGGATCGGCACGACCAGGCCTTCGACCTGGTCGAGCAGGGCGACGAGCAGGTGGGGGGGAGCCACCTCGGGATTGCGCCCCTGGGCGGCGAGCTGCTGCGCCGCCGCGACCGCTTCCTGAGACTTGACGGTGAACCGGTCCGGCTGCATCAGCCTTCCTCCTTAGCCTTGCGGGGGCCTTCCTTCGACGCCTCGGCCTCCCCCTCAGCCGATGCGCTTCGTTCGAGTCCCTCGGCCCGCTCGCGCATCCGCTTCAGCTCGGCTTTCATCCGCTCCACCCGTTCTTCCATCTCGAGGACGGTCTCGACTCCGGCCAGGTTCAGCCCCTGCTCGGAGGTCATCTGCTGGATGCGGCGCAGCCGCTCGACGTCGCGCTGTGAGTAGAGGCGGGTGTTCTTCGGCGAGCGCTTTGGTCTGATCAGGCCGCGCGCCTCGTAGACGCGCAGCGTCTGGGGGTGCATGTCGGCGAGTTCGGCGGCGACCGAGATCATGTAGACGCCACGCTCGGAGTCGATCGTCGCTTCGATCCGCTGGCGGCGCACAGTTCGCCGCCCGTCTTCGCCGCCGTTTCCCGGTGCGCTCACGTCAGCTCCCTCCGGTGGGGCGAGTTACCGATGCACATCAGCGGAAAGTCGCCACACCCGTTCACCCTGCTGCCCTCCGCAGCAGATCGGCGCGGGGGTCGGCGCCGTTCAGGGTTTCGGCCAGCTTCTTGACCGCCTCCGCCTGCTCGTCGGTCAGCTTCTCGGGCAGCTCGATCTCGAGCCGGTAGCGGATGTCGCCGCGGCCGTTGCCGCGCGGCTTTGGCGGCCCCTCGCCACGCAGCCGCTGGATCGTCCCGTGCCCGGTTCCTGCCGGAACCTTGATCTTTTTGCTGCCGTCGAGGGTCGGGACCTCGATCGTCGCCCCGGCCAGCGCCTCGGCGACCGTGATCGGCACCGTCACCTCGAGATTGCCATCGTCGAGCCGCTTGAAGACGGGGGAGGCGGCGACTCGCGTCGTCACGAAGAGGTCGCCGGGGGGGCCGCCGCGCGGCCCGGCCTCGCCCTTGCCGGCGAGGCGAATCCGGGCCCCGTCCTTGACCCCGGCGGGGATGTTCACCTTGTAGCGCTTGGTCTGCTGGGTCAGGCCGGAGCCGCCACAGGTCGGGCAGGGGTCCTCGATCAGCTGACCGACGCCGCCGCATTGCGGGCAAGGCTGGCTGATCGAGAAGAAGCCCTGGCTCTGCGCGTCGATCCCGCGGCCTTCGCAGCGCGGGCAGGTGACCGGGCTGGTTCCCGGTTTGGCGCCGCTGCCGTGGCAGGTCGGGCAGCGCTCCGCCTTCGGCACGGCGACGCTGACCTGGGCACCGTTGACCGCCTGGTCGAAGCTGAGGCTGACCTCGGTTTCGAGGTCGCGGCCGCGCATCTGCTGCGGCTGGGCGCGACCGCCGCCGCGGCTGAAGAGGTTGGAGAAGATGTCGCCAAGGTCGCCGAAGCCCGCTCCGCCCGGGCCGCCGAAGGGCTGGCCACCGGGGCCGCGCTGGCCGCCACCAAAGCCGGCGAACATCCCCCCGGCGTCGTACTCCTTGCGTTTGGCGGGATCGGAGAGCGTGTCGTAGGCGCCCTGCACCTCCTTGAACCGCTCCTCGGCTTTGGGATCGTCGGGATTGCGATCCGGGTGGTATTTGCGCGCCAGCTTCCGGTACGCCTTCTTGATCTCGTCATCCGACGCCTTCTTCGAGACCCCCAGGACTTTGTAGAGATCCTCAGCCAAGACGTCCCCTACTCCGCCACCACCACACGAGCAGGCCGAATCAGCTGCTCACCAAGCCGGTAGCCCTTCTGCATGACATCGACAACAGTCCCGCTCTCAGCCCCATCTGCCGCCCGCGTCGAGAGAGCCTCGTGCAGGTTCGGGTCGAATTTCTCCCCAGCGACCTCAAGTGGCTCGACCCCCGCTCGCTGCAAAGCGGCACACAGCTCCCGATAGGTGAGCAGGATCCCCTGAGCCAACGGCTCCTCCGGCGCCTCATCCGCATCGGGATCGATCTCGGCTGCAGCCAGCGCCCGCTCCAAGTTGTCGATCGCATGAATCAGCTCACCAACCAGGGCTGCTTTTCCCCGGGCGGCGGCGGCAGCCACCTCAGCAGCCATCCGCTTCCGATAGTTCTCGAAATCGGCCTTCGTCCTCTTAGCGAGATCGAGGTACTCATCCCGCTCCCGCTGAGCATCCGCCAGAAGCGCATCGAGGTCCTGCTCAACCTGGGTCCCGCCAGCTTCGGGCTGCGCCGGCGCATCTTCCGCGGGTGGCGCGGGGTTGGGGTCCTCGCCCGCAGCTTGCGAGGACGAGGACCCCTGCCTCGTGACAGGACCCGCGGGCGGGCGCTCCCGTGAATCGCCGTCCTGGACCTGCGTCATTTGTTCTCGCCCTCGTCCACGACCTCGGCGTCAACAACCTCCTCCTCGTCGGCCGAACCCTCGCCCTCAGCCGAAGCCCCATCAGCCGAAGCCTGCTCCTGCGCCGCCGCATAGATCTGCTCGGACACTTTCTGGAAGGCAACCGTCAGCGCTTCGGTCTTGGAGTCGATCTCCTCTTTGCTGCCGGAGTCGAGGGACTCGCGCACGTCTTTGATCGCCGCCTCGATCTCCTCCTTGGCCGACTCGTCGACTTTGTCGCCCAGCTCCTCGAGCTGTTTCTCGGACTGGTAGGCGGCGTTCTCGGCGAGATTGCGCGCCTCGGCCAGCTCGCGCTGCTTGCGGTCCTCGTCGGCGTGGGCCTCGGCGTCTTTGACCATCCCCTGAATCTCCTCCTCGGAGAGGCCGGAGCCGGATTTGATCTCGATTTTCTGCTCTTTGCCGGTGCCGAGGTCTTTCGCCGTGACGTGAAGGATGCCGTTGGCGTCGATGTCGAAGGTGACCTCGATCTGCGGCAGGCCGCGCGGCGCCGGCGGGATGCCGGTCAGCTGGAACTTGCCGAGGCTCTTATTGCCGCTCGCCATCTCGCGCTCGCCCTGCAGGACGTGGATCTCGACCGAGGGCTGGTTGTCGTCCGCGGTCGAGAAGACTTCCGACTTCTTGGTCGGGATCGTCGTGTTGCGCTCGATCAGCTTCGTCATCACGCCGCCTTTGGTCTCGATCCCGAGGGTCAGCGGGGTGACGTCGAGCAGCAGCACGTCCTTGACGTCACCGGCCAGGACGCCGGCCTGGATCCCGGCGCCGACCGCGACGACCTCGTCGGGGTTGACCCCCTGGTGCGGGTCCTTGCCGGTCAGCTCCTTGACCTTCTCGCGCACCGCCGGCATCCGGGTCATGCCACCGACCAGGACGACGTGGTCGATCTCGGCCCCGGCGTCGCCGAGCGCCCGTTTAACCGGCCCGACGACGCGCTCCAGCAGGTCGGAGGTGAGCTCGTTCAGCTTCGAGCGGGTGAGTTTCAGTTCGAGATGCTTGGGCTGGCCCTCGACCGCGGTGATGAAGGGCAGGTTGATCTGCGTCTCCTGCGCCGAGGAGAGCTCGATCTTGGCTTTCTCGGCCGCCTCGTAGAGGCGCTGCAGCGAGTTTTTGTCCGCCGCCAGGTCGACTCCCTGGTCGCGTTTGAACTCGGCGACCAGCCACTCGACGATCGCTTTGTCCCAGTTGTCGCCGCCGAGGTGGTTGTCGCCGGCGGTCGCCTTCACCTCGAAGACGCCGTCGCCGATTTCCAGCACCGAGACGTCGAAGGTACCGCCGCCGAGGTCGAAGACGAGGATCGTGTGGTCGGCTTTCTCTTTCTCCAGACCGTACGCGAGCGAGGCGGCGGTCGGCTCGTTGATGATCCGCTTGACGTCGAGCCCGGCGATCTTGCCGGCGTCCTTGGTCGCCTGCCGCTGGTCGTCATTGAAGTAGGCGGGGACCGTGATCACGGCACTGTCGACCGCTTCGCCGAGCTTCGCTTCGGCGTCGGAGCGCAGCTTCTGCAGGATCATCGCGCTGATCTCAGGCGGGCTGTACTGCTCGCCACGCACGGCGACTCGCACGTCCCCGTTGGGACCGGCGACGACCTCGTAGGGGACGATCGTCTCCTCCTCTTTTACCTCTGCCTCCTTGCGCCCCATGAAGCGCTTGATCGAGAAGATCGTGTTCTCCGGGTTCATCACCGCCTGGCGTTTGGCGACGGTGCCGACGAGGCGGTCGCCGGAGTCGGCGAAGGCGACCACCGAAGGGGTCGTTCGCCCGCCCTCGGAGTTCTCGAGGACGGTCGGCTCGCCGCCCTCCATCACGGCGACACAGGAGTTGGTCGTGCCGAGGTCGATGCCGATCGTCTTTCCCACTTCGCGTACCTCCAGGGGTGTATTGGGTCGTTGATTGGCCGGACGTGCCGCGGCTGGCGGATCTATGGGGTCCTTAACCCGCAGCACATCGAAAATCTAAGCGGCAGTATGGCAAGTTTCAGCAGGATTGCAAGACCCTCCGCCGCGACGGGTGCGCAACCGAGCAGGTTAGGCCGTCGGCCCAAGGCGGGTATTGCGTGTAGTGGCACCGAGCAATCAGCGCGCGCTCGGTGGGGAGGAGCCTCAATCGATCCCGCGGACGGCGGGGTCCGCAAGAGGAGGAACGACTTGAGTCACGCTCACGCATCGGCCCGTCGGCCACTCATCCTGATCCTCGCAGTTCTCGTCCTCGCCCTGCTCGTACCCGGCTGGGCGGCGGCGAAGCAGGCCGTCGGCCTGCACGGCAACGCGGTCGCCAAGAAGGTCGCCGGAGCGCACGACAACGGCAAAGGCAAGGTCGTCAACGTGATGACCCGCAACCTCTACCTCGGCGCGGACCTGACGCCGGCGATCGAAGCGGAAAACCTCGACGAGCTGGTTGACGCCAACGGGCAGATCCTGCGCGAAGTGACGCTCAACAACTTCCCGGTCCGGGCGGAGGGCCTCGCCGACGAGATCCTCGAAAAGCGCCCCGACCTGGTCGGTCTGCAGGAGGTCGCCCTGTGGCGCACCGCGCCACCCAGCCTCGCCCCCTTGCAGACCGGTCCGAGTGCGACCACCGTCCGCTACGACTACCTGCAGGAACTGCTTGCTGAGCTCAACGCCGGCAAAGGGAAAAACGGCAAAGGCAAGGCGCAATACGAGGTCGTCGTGGTGCAGAACGAGTTCGACCTCGAGGCTCCGGCCGACGAGAACGGAGTCGCGGGCGACGGCCCCGGCGGCCCGCTTCCTGACGCCGAGATCAACGGACGGCTGATGATGCGTGACGTGATCCTCGCGCGGCGCAGCGGCGGAGTGCACACCTGGAACGCACAGGGCGCGAACTTCGACACCCTGCTCGAAGTCCCGATCCTCGGCACCCCGGTGCCGATCGCCCGCGGCTGGACCGCGACCGATGCCAGGGTTCGCGGCAGCAAGCCGTTCCGCTTCGTCAACACGCACCTGGAGGCGTTCCATCCCCTGATACGTCAGGCCCAGGCCGCGGAGCTGGTCAACGCGGACGGCCCGGCGACGAGCTCGTTGCCGGTCGTGTTGGTGGGCGACCTCAACTCGGACGACGACACCGTGCTCGGGGCCGACCGGCTCGCTTACGAACTGCTGCTGGGCGCGGGCATGGTCTCGCGCAGCACGAACGACCCGCTCAGCTGCTGCCTCGACTCGAGCCTGCTGGCGGTGGGTGCCGGTGGCAGCGTTGACGACTTCGACCACCAAGTCGATCACATAATGACGCGCAACCCCGCGATCGTCACGCTGCAAAGCTCCTCCGTGACCGGCCTACTGCCGGTCAACGGCTTCTGGAACTCCGACCACGCAGGAGTCTTCAGCGCCCTGCGCTTCCACCGCTGATGAAGCCCGGGGAGGGACACCCACCCCGGGCTACTACGGCCCGCTAACCCTCGCCAGCAGTGCGAGCAACGAACTCGGCGACTTCTTCGGCCTGCTCGCCGGAGAGGATCCCGCCGGGCATGCGGCCTGGCTCGCCGCTCGAGTTGACCCCAGCTTCGATCGCGTTGAGGACGCGCCCATTGGTCGCCTCGATCGTCTGTTCGGCGGTTCCGCCTTCGGGCGGGCCGGCCGGGGCCAGCAGTTCATCGAGGTCGGGGCCGAAGTTGCCGTCGGTCTCCGCCGCGTAGAGCGTGTGGCAGTTGCCGCAGTTGGTCTGGAAGAGGGCCTTGGCCGGCTCCAGGCCGGCGGGAACCTCGGCTTCCGGAGCCGAGTCGCCGTCGGCGCGGAAGGCCAGCCAGGGGATCAGGACCGCGAGGAAAACGACCAGCATTCCGAAGATGACGAAGGTCTTTTTGCTCATTCGCGTGGGTTGCGCCGGCCCCCGAGGTCAGTCCCGCCGACCGGCGGCGCGGATACTACCCACGCGGGGCCTGGGCGCGGTACCAGGGGCACATCCGGCGCAGCGCGCACTCTTCGCAGCGCGGTTTCGGCCGGCAGAGCGTGCGCCCGTGGCGGATCAGGTTCATGTGCAGCTCGTAGGCGTCCTCGGGATCGACGATCGCCAGCATCTCGTCGTGAGCGCGCTCGAAGGAGGCGCGTTCCGGGAAGAGGCCAAGCCGGCCACCGACGCGGTGGATGTGGACGTCGACCGGGATCTCAGGGATGTCCCAGGTGAAGATCAGCACGCAGGCGGCGGTTTTGCGGCCGACGCCCGGCAGCGAGAGTAGAAAGTCCAGCGACTCCTCGCGCGGCGCCGTCTTCGTCCAGTCGAGGTCGGGATGCTCGCCGAGCCGCTCGAGGATCGCCTGGATGCGGGGCGCCTTCTGCTTGGCAAGGCCGCCGGGCCGGATCGCGTCCTCGAGCTCCTCGACGGGAGCGTCCCGAACCTCCTCCCAGGTCGGATACCGCTCGCGCAACTGGGCGAAGGACCGGTCCCGGTTGCGATCGTTGGTGTGCTGCGATAGCACCGTCTTGATCAGCTCAGCGATCGGGTGTCCGTGCGGCTCGTTGACCGGCTGCCCGTACATCTCCCGCAGCCGGTCGCGGATCGCCCGCACCCTTTGCTTCCTCGGCCTCGTCCAAGTCATCGGCGGACCCTAACCTCCCCCAAAGGAGGCCGGGCACCCCTCCGAACGGCTTGTACTTTTTCGCCCGAGTGCGTGTCGAGAGACGGCCCGCTGCCCGCGAAAAAGTTGAGAGAGGAGGGGTGCCCGGCCTCCTTCGCCAGCGCTCCGTTAACCGGGGATTTACAATTGCGAGATGCGCGCCCTCGCAGCGATCGGATCCCGGCTGCCCAACGGCTGGGGAGACCTCGGCAGGCAGATCGGCCTGCTGCTGATCGTCGACCTCGCCTACGAGACGGTGCGCGGGATCGCCGACGGCCAAAAGGCGACCGCGTTTGCCCACGGCCAGCAGATCATCGACGCCGAGATCGCCACCGGCACCTTCTTCGAGCCCGACCTGCAGGCCTTCCTGCTGCCGGCCAACTGGCTGATCGATTTCGCCAACCAGGTCTATATGAACAGCCAGTTTGCGGTCGTGCTCGGCTTCTTCCTCTGGGTCTACTTCTTCCGCAACGAGGCCTTCTACTTCGTCCGCAACATGTTCATGGTCTCGATGGGCCTGGCGCTGGTCGGCTACGCGCTCTACCCGACGGCGCCGCCGCGGTTCTACGCGGAGTACGGCTTCGTCGACACGATCAACGACTTCTCCAGCGTCAACCACGACTCGGCCCTGGCCAAGCTCTTCATCAACCCCTACGCCGCCGTGCCGAGCATGCACTGCGCCTTCGCGCTGATGGTCGGCGTCAGCGGCGTCCGCCTGGCCCGCTTCAGGGTCAGCCGGGTCTTCTGGGCCTGCTGGCCGCTGCTCGTCGCCTGGGTCGTGATCGTCACCGGCAACCACTACTGGATCGACATCGTCCTCGGTTGGGGAGTCGCGGCCGTCGCGGCGCTGGTTGCCGTCCGCCTCGCCCGCGCCCGGCCCGAGGCATGGGCCTGGCGATGGGGCTCGCCGCAGGAGGCGGAGGTCTAGCTTTCTCCCGTCGGTAGCCGACCCACCGATGGACTAGCCTCACGCCAATGGAACCTTCGGCGCCGCCACGGGCCCCGGGTGGGCGTCGCGACGGCCGCCAGGCGCGCAACGCCCAGGAGCTTCGCGCCTACGCCCGCGAGCGGCTGATCGAGTCGCGGCTGACCCCGAACGCGATCTCGGTCGCCGGCCTGATCGGCAACCTCGTCGCCGCGGCGCTGGTTACCCAGCGTCTTTTCTTCCTGGCGGGTGTCGCCTTCATCCTCGGCTCGGTGATGGACACGCTCGACGGCCGCTACTCGCGGATGTCGGGCAAGGGGACCCTGTTCGGCGCCTTCCTCGACTCGACTCTGGACCGGCTCGAGGAGGGGATCGTGCTGGCTGCCGTCGCCGGCTATTTTGCCGCCACCGGCGACGACTTCGCCGCGGCGATGTGCGTGATCGCCGTGCTCGGCTCGCTGATGGTCTCCTACACGCGGGCGCGCGCCGAGGCGCTCGGGGTCGAGTGCAAGGTGGGGTTGGCTACGCGGCCCGTGCGGGTAGTCATACTCTCCATCGGCTTGGTCTTTGCCAAGGGTGCCGGGCTCGGAGACTTTGAGTTGCTGGCCCCAGCGATCTACGCTATCGCGGCCTTGACCACGGTCACGGCGGTCCAACGCGTATGGCACGTCAGAAACGAGCTTTCAAGCGAGGCCCAAGGGCCGCCCACCCTGTAACCAGTCTAGGCCGCAGGTGTGCTTTGCCTCCCAGCCCGACCAGGAAGGACTTCGAGCTTTGATGAGTGAGACCAACGGAGCAAGCGTCAACGGCGCCAGCCGCCAGGATGAGAAGGTCCGCGTCGCGATAGTCGGCGTCGGCAACTGCGCCAACTCCTTCATCCAGGGCGTCCAGTACTACAAGGACGCCGACCCCTCGGAGGAAGTTCCCGGGCTGATGCACGTCAACCTCGGCGGCTACCATGTGCGCGACGTCGAATTCGTCGCCGCCTTCGACATCGACTCCGAGAAGGTCGGCAAGGACCTCTCGCAGGCGATCTGGTCGGGCCAGAACGACACGATCAAGTTCGCCGAGGTGCCCGAGCTGGGCGTCGAGGTCCAGCGCGGCATGACCCACGACGGGCTGGGCAAGTATTTGAAAGAGAAGATCACCAAAGCGCCGGGCGAAACGGCGGACGTCGTCGGCATCCTCGAAGAGACCAAGGCCGACGTGCTGGTCTGCTACCTGCCGGTCGGCTCCGAGGAGGCGACCAAGTGGTACGTCGAACAGGCGCTCAAAGCCGGCGTCGGCTTCGTCAACTGCCTACCCGTCTTCATCGCCCGCGAGGACTACTGGGACAAGCAGTTCAAGGAAGCCGGCCTGCCGATCATCGGCGACGACATCAAGTCCCAGGTCGGGGCGACGATCGTCCACCGCCAGCTCGCCCGCCTCTTCCACGACCGCGGCGTGCGCATGGAGCGCACCTCGCAGCTCAACGTCGGCGGCAACATGGACTTCTACAACATGCTCGAGCGCGAGCGGCTCGACTCGAAGAAGATCTCGAAGACCAACGCGGTGACCTCGATCATGGGCCACGAGCTGCCCGACGAGGACGTCCACGTCGGCCCATCCGACTACGTCGCCTGGCTGACCGACCGCAAGTGGGCGCACATCCGGATCGAGGGCAAAGCCTTCGGCGACGTGCCGCTCAACGTCGAGCTGAAGCTCGAGGTCTGGGACTCGCCCAACTCCGCCGGCGTCGTGATCGACGCGGTGCGGATCATCAAGCTGGCGCTCAACAACGGCGTCGCCGGCCAGCTCGACGGGCCGTCCAGCTACCTGATGAAGTCGCCGCACTCGCAGCGTCCCGACGACGAAGCGCGCGAGCAGACCGAGGAGTTCATCGCCGCCAACGCGCGCGGCAAGAGCCCGGTGGCTGCCGCGACGTCGGCCGAGACCAAGGCCGAGGCCTGATCTGAGGCCCCGCCGCGGGCGGGCTCTTATCCTGCTGGTTCGTGCCGGCTGAACCGCTCTCGATAGCCCAGGTCACGCCCCACCGGCGGACCACCCGCAACCCAGTCAACGAGTTCGTCAGGCGGGTCTCCGAGGAGCTGGAGCGACGCGGCCACGAGGTCCTGACGGTCGCCGCCGGCGACCCGGTCAAGAAACGGCTGGGGTCGAACTCGATCGACGTCGTCCACGTTCATGAGCCCTTCGCCCCCAGCATCTCCTCGGCGGCGCTGCGCCACTCCCACTCGCTCAACGTCGCCACCTTCCACAAACCGCAGGAGCGGGTGCTCTCGACCCAGGTGGCGCGGCCGCTGGTCGAGGTCTTCTTCGGCCGCCTCGACGCCCGCACCGTCTCCTCGCCCGCCACCGGGCGGCTGCTGGAGCGCTACTTCCCCGGTCCCTACGAGCTGATCGAGCCCAGCGGCACGGAGCGCGACTGGGCGCGGGTGGCAGCCGAGCTGGAGGCCGTCTACCGCCGCATCCTCGCCCGCCGCCACGATCCCGACGGCGACGCCGAGCTGCGCCGGCGCATCGCTGAGCGCCCGCTGATCGAGGTCGACCTCCACATGCACACCGACCACTCGCCCGACTGCGCGACCCCGGTCGAGGTGCTGCTCGAGACCGCCCGCGACCGCGGCCTCGGGGCGATCGCGATTACCGACCACAACGAGGTCTCCGGGGCGCTGGAGGCGCGGCGGATCGCAGCCGAGATGGGCGACATCGAGGTGATCGTCGCCGAGGAGGTGATGACCGCCGAGCAGGGCGAGGTGATCGGTCTCTTCCTCGAGGAGAAGATCCCGCGGGGGATGACGATGGCGGAGACGATCGCCGCAATCCGAGAGCAAGGAGGGCTCGTCTACGTCCCGCACCCGTTCGACCGCTTCCACTCGGTGCCCGACTACGAGCACCTGCTCGACATCGTCGAGGAGATCGACATCCTCGAGGTCTTCAACCCGCGCGTGGCGCTGACCGCCTTCAACGAGGAGGCCGAGCGCTTCGCCCGCAAGTACCGGATCGTTCCCGGCGCCGGCTCCGACAGCCACGTCGCCCAGGGGTTGGGCAGCGTGCGGGTGCGGGTCCACGAGTTCCACGGGCCGGCCGAGTTCCTCGAGGCGATGCGCGACGCCGACATCACCCGCAAGCACAAGAACCTGGTCTACGTGCAGGCGCTGAAGCTGCTGCAGACGACGGGGCGCCCAAAGGCGGCCAAGCGCAGCGTCCCCGACGCCAAACCGGTGCGGGGCGGGCGGCCGCGCCGGGAGAGGCGGCGGATCTCCTGAGCCGCACCACCGAGAAACGACTAACCCAGCTGGTTCCCGCCGGAAAGAGCGGCGGCAAGGGCTGATGCAGGCGGGCCGCGAGAAAGGAGCCGCGGCCGGCTCGTCAAAGAGATCGCCCAGCGTGCCGGCGACCGACGACGAGATCAGAGAGAAGTACCTGGAGCGGGCGATCCGCGAGCTCAACCAGCTCACCCACGAACTCCAGGACTGCCCCCACTGCCCGCGCGGCAAGCTGATGCCGGTGCTGGGCTCAGGCCATCCCCAGGCCGACGTGCTGATGGTCAAGCACGCCCCCGGCGTGGCGGAGATCGAAGAGGGCGTCGCCTTCTACGGGCGGGCCGGCAACGCGCTGATGAAAAGCTTCAAACGGCTCGGGGTCGATCCGCTGGTCGTCTACGGCACGCTCTGCGTCAAGTGCCCGATCGCCGAGCCCGACCTGGCCGCCGAGGAGTGCGTGCGCCGCCTTGTCGAGGAGATAGCGATCGTCCAGCCGAAGATCCTCGTCGTGATGGGAGAGCCGGCGCTGCGCGTGCTGAACCAGCTCCAGATCCCGCTCTCGCGCCCAATCGAGCCCCGCGAGGGAGAGATCCAGGCCTTCTCGCCGACCATCGACGCTCTCTACACCCCCGATATCGACGATTCGCTCGACGAAGAGGGGGCCAAGCAGCGGTTCTGGCGGGCGTTCAAGACGCTTGGAGAGTGGTACGAGGACTTGCCGCCTTATTAGCGGATGAGACGGCTTCTTCTGCCAGCGGTGACGATGGTCGGCGTCTTAGCCGTCGTGGTCGCCGCCTTCGCCATCATCGAAGGCGGCGAGGCCCCTGCGAAGCGCTATCCGTGGGTGGCACAGATACGCAGCGACGGCGGCTTCTGCACCGGATCGCTGATCGGCGGCGAATGGGTCGTGACCGCCGCTCATTGCGTCACCGACGAAAGCCTGAGCCCCACCGCGCGGACTCTGGTGGAGGTACGGGTCGGAAGCGACGACCTCGACCGAGGCGGCGAGCTGCGCTCTGTTCGACGAAGTGGTTCCCTACCCGGCGTTCGATGACTCGGGCGGCGCTCACGCCGCTGACCTGGCCTTGCTCCGCCTCGTGCAGAAGGTGGCGCCGACCCCCGTGCCCCTCGTCCCCGCTTCGCGCGCGGGCAGCCTTCACGTCGGAAACCAGGCCTTCATTGCCGGCTGGGGAAACGCGAAGCCGCCGTCCGTCGGCAAGGGGAAGCCGGTCGCCAGGCTGAGGAACGCCCTCGTTCGGCTACGGCCCAGCAGTTTTTGCTCAAGGGAATGGGCAAAGGAGCCCTTCGACTCGACCAGCGAGCTGTGTAGCACCGCGAGCAGTGGCGAGGCTTGTTATGGAGACAGCGGCGGCCCGCTCTTCGTCGATCGGGGGTATCCGAGAAGCGAGCTTTTCGGCGTGATCTTGGACGGAGCCCCTCATTGCCGGCCCGGTCACGTCAACCTCTACGCCAACCTGGTCGACGGCCCCCTGCGTCGCTGGCTCGAGCTGCAGCTGGCGGGGGCGGAGAAGCGGCTCGTCTCGTGCCCCGACGTCACGGTCCGGGGCCTGCTCGGCACGGTCGTCGTGCGAGAGGTCCTAACCAATACGGGCTGCGCGACCGCGAGCGCGACGGCGCGTGACGTAAGTGCCAGGGACGAATGCGTCGAGGAGACGCCGTCCGGCGTCAACGACTGCGAGTCGAACGAGTTCCGGTGCGAGACGAGGCTCGAGATGGGCCCGGCGGGGGTCGCCTTTCGCACGAGCTGTCGCCAGGGGACGTTGAAGATCTCGTTCCGACAGGGCGCCGCGACTTTCGCGGAGGGCCCGCGGTACCGGCTTGCCTTCGCCTCCGACGGTCGCCCGGTGCGTGTCGGGCCGTTCGACATCGCGGCGGGACACCGCACCATCCGCGATGCGATCGCGGCCTTCGGGCGCCCTGACGCGCTGATCTTCGGCGACACCGGATGCGAGCTCCGGTGGGCGCAGCTTGGACTCGAGGCGGACACGGTCAATTACAGCTCGAGGGACGACTGCGGGCTAGACAGCGGCTACGTCAACGACTTCGTCATCGTCTCACCGCGGTTCGAAACTGACCGAGGCCTGGTCGTCGGGATGAGTGAGGAGGAGTTGCGCGCACGCCACCCGGAAGCCACGACGAGAGGGCCGATCAGCGACAGCTACTTCGACGATGAATCGCCTCTCGATCGTGGCGCCCGGCGATTGGGCTCGATTTACTCGATCCACGTCGTCGCGTCTCCCATAGGAGTGGACGGGCGCTATGGGTCCCTGAAGGGCCTGGTCGAGCACGACGAGCTCACCGCCCTCCAAGTGGTTCCGCTTCTCGGCGGGGACTGAGGTACGTAGACGCCCTGGGCGACGATTAGGCCCAGGTAGAGAGGCGCCTGCGGCCAGCGCGGCATCCTTCCAGCCCTCACATCGAGGAAGCGCGAAGTGCGGCTAGGGCGCGGCGGCCTCGGCGACGTTGGCCATCGACTCGACCTTGGCGCTGGCCAGACCACGGACCACCGCAGTGTCGAGGGCGGTGTAGGCGGCCAGCGATCTCTGCGCCTCGGTGTCGTCGGCGGCCGCGACGCCGACCGTGCCCTCGGGCTCGTCGAGCCGGGCGAAGTGGTTGCGGTAGCCGTCGTGGAGGTCGCGGTAGAAGGACTCCTCCTTGGCGAGGCGCTCGGCGGCATCGGGGCCGACCGCGGTGCGGACGTAGCCGAAGACCGGGGGCGTTTCGCGGTTCGCTTCGCGGGCACCCTCTTCGACCTTCTGGCGGGCGCCGGCGGCGAATTCCGGGGTCATCCAGTTGAAGAAGGCGCCGTCGAACTCGGCGCCGGCCAGGGCGCACATCTTCGGGCCCATCGCTGCGAGGACGAGCCGCACATCCAGCAGGCGCTCGCGCAGCTCGGGCAGCGACTCGCGCATCTTGGTCAGCGGCTTCTCCGAGAAACCGGCGCCGACACCGAGCCAGAGGCTGGCCGGATCGACGCCGACGCGCTCGATGTCGGCGGCGATCTCCTCTGGCGGGGTGCGGTCGAGGGCGATGACGGCGACGCCGAGCTCGATCGCGGGCGCCGCGGCGGCGAACTCGGCCAGCGTCTCGAGGCCCTTTGCGCCGGGGTGATCGTTCGACCACATCGAGGCGTAGCCCAGCTCGGCGCAGCGAGCGGCCAGCGGCCGCGCCACTTCCGGGTCGAGCCCGGCCGCTACGCCGAACCCGCGGGTCACGTTTTCTCCAGCAGGGCCACGCACTCGATGTGCGGCGTCTGGGGGAACATGTTGACCGGCTTCACCCGGGTCAGCCTATAGCCGGCATCGACCAGCTGGGCGGCGTTTGGCGCCAGAGTCGTCGGGTTGCAGGAGACGTAGACGATCCGCTTTGCCTCGCACTCGAGCACGCGTCGGACGATCTTCTGCGAGAGGCCCGCTCGAGGGGGGTCGATGACGACGACGTCGGGCTTACCAGCCTCCTCGATCAGTGGCCGCAGCCCGGTGCGGGCGCTGCCGGTCCTGAACTGGGCGTTGGCGATCCCATTGCGCTTGGCGTTGCGTTCGGCGTCGGCGATCGCGTCGGCGACGATCTCCACTCCCCAGACCTCGCCGGCCTGGCGCGCCATCGTCAACCCGATCGTGCCGATCCCGCAGTAAAGGTCGAAGACGCGCTCGCCGCCGCTGAGGCCGGCGAACTCGCCGGCGACGGCGTAGAGGCGCTCCGCCATCTCGGTGTTGGTCTGGAAGAAAGCGTTGTAGGACATCTCGAACCGCAAGCCGCACAGTTCCTCGCGCAGCCACTCCTCGCCGAGCACGCCTGTTGGCCCTTCGCTGCTGCCGGAGTCGTCCTCGACCACGGTGTGGGCGTTGACCGGCGGTTTCGGGAAGGGGGCGGGGGCGGTGACGAGGCGGGTCTGGATCTGGCCGGTGCGGCGCCCTTCTCGCACCACCAGGTTGCGCAGGACGCCGGTGCGGGCGCGGCGGTCGTAGACGGGAATCGATTCATCCCGCGCCCAGTCGCGGACCTCGTTGCGGGCCGCGTTGCCGCGCTCGGAGGCGAGCAGGCAGTCCTCGACCCCGACGATCAGGTCCCAGCGGCCACGCGCGTGGAAGCCGAGCACCGCCTCGCCGTCGCGCTCGCCGAAGGAGTATTCGAGCTTGTTGCGGTAGCGCCATTGCTCCAGCGCCGGCTCGATCGGCTCCAGCTCGAACCCCTCGAGGTCGCCGATCCGCCGCAGCGCCTCACCCACCTGCTCCTCCTTGTGGGCGAGCTGCCGCTCGTAAGCGAGCCCCTGCCAGGGCGCCCCCGGGCAGGGCTCGCCGTCGTGTGTGCAGCGGTCGGGCACTCGGTCGGCGCCGGGGCGAAGCAGCTCGACCGTCGTCGCCTCGGCGAAGTTGCGCTTCGGCTTCGTGACCTCGGCCAGCACCCGGTCGCCCGGTAACCCGCCGGTGACGAAGACGACGTAGCCGCCGGCGCGGGCGACGCCGCGTCCGCCGAAGGCGAGCGAGTCGATATCGACCTCGAGCCGCTCGCCTCGCCGCGGCCGGGGCGGCGTCTCACCGGCGGCCCGCGTCACCTATCCCAGTTTCTTGCGGGCGCGCCGTGCTGCCTGGGTCGCCTGCTTGCGCACCGGCGCCGCCCGTCCGCCGACCTCTTTGCGGGCCTGGCGCACCAGTCGTTCCAGCTCCTTCAGCAGCCCGTCGGTCTGCCGGCGGCCGCGCTTGACCATGTCGGTGACCATCTTTTCGGCATCGCCGCGGGTCATCCGCCCCCGCTTCACCGCGTCGTCGACAACGTCCTGGAGGCGGTCTTTGCTCAGCGTGACGCTCTGTTCGAGGCTCTCGCGGAACTGCTCGACGCTCTTGTCGAGGCCGCTGGGGCGGCTGTTGCTGCGTGGTGAACTTTTCCTGGCAGTTTTCGCGGCTTTCGCTTTCGCTTTGCTTTTAGCTTTCGCTTTTCCTTTTGCTTTGGTTGACGATTTGGCGGCGGCTTTTTTCGACCGCGTGCCGGCTTTCGCTTTTTTCGACGTTTTAGCTTTGCCAGATGCCTGTTTTTTAGCGGCCATGCCTTGCCTCCTTTGTCGTCTTCCAGGGATGTGGTGCGGTGTGACTATCTCATTCCCACTCGCGCGAGGTCGCGAACGTCGCCTCCACCGGGGCGTGGTCGGAGAGCCGCAGGGCAAGACCGTCCTGACGGACCTCGCGTCGCTCGGCGGGCCAGCGCCGCGGGCGCTCGACGATCTCTAGGTCGCGTACCAGCAGGTGGTCGATCGCGTTGGGGGCGGTCGGAGGGGCGAGCCCGAAGCGCTCGCGCAGCTCGGCGAAGACGGCTGGGCTCTCATCCGGCCGCAGGTTGAAGTCGCCGCCGAAGAGCAGCGGCGCCCCGCCGCACCACTCGCTCGCTGCGGCGGCGGCGCGCAGCACGTCCTCGGCGGCAAGCTCGGGCCGGTGGGCGCTGGCGTGCAGGTTGGCGATGCAGATGCCCGCGGCGGTGCGGGTGAAGGCCATCGCGCGCCGCTCCAGCGGTCCGCTGTGGATCGCCAGCTCGCGTCGCTCGGCGATGCCGCCGGCCTCGGCCTCGGTCCCCCCGCCACCGTCCATCTCCTTCCGGTGCGCTTTATGTGCCCCTGGACTACATAAGGCGCACCGGAAGGAGCCGCGGACCAGGGTCAGGTTCGAGCCCCCCTCGCCGGAGGCGATTAGATCGGGGTTGAGCCGGGCGGCGAGCCGGCGCAGCGCGGAGAGTGAGTTCCGCGAGGTGAGCACACAGTGCGCCTCGGCATCGCAGGCGTGCGCGAGTGGGTCGGCAAAGCGCGGCGGGCACTCCTGCAGCAGCGCCACGTCCCACTCCGCGCCGGCCAGCAGTTCGGCGAACTCGGGCAGCAGGTCGCGGTTGACCTGGACGTGGGTTGCGTTGCGCTCGGTCCTCCGCAGCAGCCGCGAACGCCAGGTGAGCAGCGCGGGATCGGGCGGGAAATCGCGCCCGTGGAAGAGGTTCCAGCCGATGGCGGTGAGCTTCACGCCCGTAGTATCCGCGGCTTGAAGCGCGACTTCCTCACCGCCGAAGAGTTCGGGGCCTTCGAGCTTTCCGAGCTGCTCGATCTGGCGCTGGAGCAGAAAGCCGGCAGACGGCAAGGGGCCGGCGCCGGGGACCTAGCCGGGCGCAGTGTCGCGCTCGTCTTCGAACGCCCCTCGACCCGCACGCGGATCTCCTTCGAGGTCGCCGTTGGCGAGCTGGGGGGGACGCCGATCGTGCTGCGCGGCGACGAGCTGCAGCTCTCGCGCGGCGAGTCGATTGGCGACACGGCGCGGGTGCTGTCGCGCTACGTCGCAGCGATCGCGATCCGCTCCGGCTCCCACGAGGAGGTGGAGGAACTTGCCGCGGAGGCGGATGTCCCGGTCGTCAACGCGCTCACCCCGCGCCACCATCCCTGCCAGGCGCTTGCCGACCTACTCACCCTGCGCGAGCGCTTCGGCGACCTCGCCGGGCTGCGCGTCGCCTACGTCGGCGACGGCAACAACGTCGCCCGCTCGCTGGCGATCGCCGGTCGGCTCACCGACGTCGAGGTGGTGATCGCCGCCCCCGACGGCTACCAGCTCGAGGACGGCCATGGCGCCAAGCTGACCGACGATCCGCGCGACGCCGCCTCCGGTGCCGACGCCATCTACACCGACGTCTGGGTCAGCATGGGCGACGAGGAGGAGGCCGAGCGCCGCCGCGCCGACCTCGCGCCCTACCGCGTCGACGACGACCTGCTCTCGGCTGCGAAGGACAGTGCCGTCGTCCTGCACTGCCTGCCCGCCCACCCCGGCGAGGAGATAACCGCTGAGGCGCTCTACGGCCCGCGCTCCGCCGTCTGGGACCAGGCCGAGAACCGTCTCCACACGCAGAAGGCGCTGCTGAGCACGCTGCTCGGCGAGTAGGCGACGTGTACCCGGAGATCGAGCTCGGCCCGCTGACCCTGCAGACCTTCGGCCTGATGTTCGCGCTTGCCTTCCTCGCGGCGGGGGCGCTGATCGGCAAGCGGCTGCAAGAGTTGGGCAAGCCGGTCGACTGGGCCTACGAGATGGGCTTCGCGGCGCTGATCGGCGGCGTGATCGGCTCGCGCCTCTACTTCATCGTCGAAAACTACGACAGCGTCAAGGACGACCTGCTCGGCAATATCTTCTCCGGCTCGGGGCTGGTTTGGTACGGCGGCGCGCTCGGCGGCGCCATAGCCGTCCTGCTCTGGGCCTGGTACCGCGGCATCCTGCGCCTGGCCCTGCTCGACCTGGCGGCGCCGGCGCTGGCCCTCGGCTACGCCGTCGGCCGCGTCGGCTGCCAGCTCTCCGGCGACGGCGACTACGGCAGGGCCTGGGACGGGCCATGGGCGATGGCCTATCCCGACGGCACCGTCCCCACGACCGAAGACGTCCACCCGACGCCCGTCTATGAGGCGCTGGCGATGGGGATCGGTGCCTGGATCCTCTGGCAGCTCCGCGACCGCTTCCGGCCCGGCGTCCTCTTCGCGATCTACCTCCTCTACGCGGGTGCGGAGCGCTTCCTGGTCGAGTTCGTGCGCCGCAACGAGGATGTCGCACTGGGACTTACGTCCGCTCAGCTCGAGAGTGCTGCGATGATGCTGGCTGGCGTTGTCTGGATCTACGTGGTGAGGCGCCGGCATGGGACCCTGTCCCGACCCGATGTCTCGACCGCTGCGAATCCCCAGCCCGCGGGTTGAAGCGGTGGGATGGGATGTTGGCTAATCTTGCACGAATTAATTTGAGGTAAACGAGGAGGCGAGGAAACGGTGGCACCAGTGGAGACCGGCAGCGAGGGAGGAGCTTCCGCGGCGACGATCGGCGCGCTGGTCGATTCCGCCGCCGAGAAGATCGAGGCGGCGGGGTGCGACGAGCCGCGCACCGACGCCGAAGCGCTCGTCGCCAACGCGCTGGGGATCGGCGTCGAGGAGCTCTCGCGCGACGGGTCGGGCGAGGCTTCGCCCGAGGTCATCGAGGCGATCGAAGCCTCCGTGGCGCGCCGCGCCGACCACGAGCCGCTCGCCTACGTCCTCGGCCGCGCCCCGTTCCGCGACCTCGAGATCGCGGTCGACTCCCGCGTGCTCTGGCCGCGGCGCGAGACCGAGCTGCTGGTCGAGGTCGGAACCGAACTGCCCGAGGGTGCCCGAGTCCACGAGGTCGGGACCGGCTCCGGCGCGATCGCCCTGGCCTTGATCTCCGAGCGCCCGGACCTGCGCGTCACCGCCTCCGACCTCTCGCCCGAAGCCGTCGAAGCGGCTCGCGAGAACGCCGAGCGGCTTGGGCTGGAGCTAGATGTCAGCGTGGCCAAGGGGTTGCCGGACGGGCTCGACGGCATCGACCTCGTCATCGCCAACCTTCCCTACGTCACCGACGAGACGATCTACGACCGCTCGCCCGAGATCCGGCGCGAGCCGCGGATCGCCGTCACCGGCGACTGCGGTAAGGACGGCCTCGGTGTGATCCGCGGCCTGGTCGCGGAAACGCCGAGCGGCTGGCGGATGGCGATGGAGCACGACACGCACCACGGCCCGGCGATGCGGGAGCTGCTGCGCGACGCGACCACCATGCGCGACTACATGGGGACCGAGCGCGTGACCGTCGGTCTCGCTCCCTGAGCACGCAGCGAGCAGGCTCACCTCCGACGCGTCGCGCACGGCGGCGCGATTCGATGCGGAGAGCCAATAGCGTTGGGTTATGGCTGACTCGACCGACTTAGAGCGCGCCGGCGATCCGGCTGCGCCGCAACCGGCCGCGGGGTCGACCGAGGCGGAGCGGCTGGCCAAGGTCGAGAGGCTGCGCGCCGAAGGGATCGATCCGTATCCCTTCTCCTTTCCCGAGCGCAACCGGATCGCGGAGATCCACGAAGCGCACGACTCCGAGCAGCTCGAGGCGGGTAAGCAAGGCGACTTCTCCTACCGGATCGCCGGCCGGGTGGTCGGCCAGCGCGGCCACGGCAAGACGGTCTTCTTCGACGTCCGCGACCTGACCGGGACGATCCAGGCCTACGCCCGCGTCGACGCCCTCGGCCAGGAGGCGTTCGACCGGATCGAGGACCTCGACATCGGCGACCTGGTCGGCGTCGAGGGCGACCTCTACGTGACCAAACGGGGCCAGCTGGCGATCGAGGTGCGCGAGTGCGTCCTGCTGGCCAAGGCGCTGCGCGACCCTCCCGACCTCTTCCACGGCATCTCCGACCCCGAGACCCGCTACCGGCAGCGCGAGCTGGACCTGATGGCGAACGAGCGCTCGCGCGAGATCTTCGCGCTGCGGGCCAAGGTAGTGAAGGCGATCCGCGACCACCTCGACGAGCGCGGCTATGTCGAGATGGAAACGCCGATCCTGCAGCGGATGACTGGCGGCGCCGCGGCGCGTCCCTTCAAGACCCACCACAACGCGCTCGACCGCCACCTCTATCTGCGGATCGCCACCGAGCTGTATCTGAAGCGGACGATCGTCGGCGGCTTCGAGAACGTCTACGAGCTGGGCAAGTTCTTCCGCAATGAGGGGATGTCGCCGCAGCACAACCCCGAGTTCACGATGCTCGAGTGGTTCGTCAGCGGCGCTGACTACCACGGGGTGATGGACGTCGCCGAGGGGATCGTCTCCGATGTGGCGGAACGGGTGCTGGGGACGACCAAGGTCGAGCGCGACGGCGAGACGATCGATCTGGCGCCGCCCTGGCCGCGGATCCCGCTGCGCGAGGCGCTGTTGGAGGAGACCGGGGTCAACATCACCAAGGCGAGCCGCGACGAGCTGGCCAAGATCGCTGGCGATGACGCCGAGCCCGACGACGACTGGGCCGCCTTGGTCGAACACCCTGCAGGGCAAGCTGATTGAGCCGAAGCTGACCCAGCCGACCTTCCTCATCGACCTGCCGCTGGCGATTTGGCCGCTGGTCAAGCCGGTGCCCGAGCATCCGCAGCTGCTGGCAGCCGCCTTCGACGGGATCGTCGCCGGGATGGAGATCACCGGCGGCGGCACCGACGTCAACGACCCGATCGAACAGCGCCGCCACTTCGTCGAACAGCGCGAACGGCAGGAGTCGGGAGCGATCGAGAATCCCCACGAGCACGACGAGGAGTTCGTGCGGGCGCTCGAATACGGGATGCTGACCGCGAGCGGCTCGGGTCTCGGGGTAGACCGGCTGATGATGATCCTGAGCGGCGCCAAGACTCTGCGCGACGTGATCCTCTTCCCGTCGATGCGCGAGGCGCCGCCAGATACCTGACCCCTACCGGGATGGGCCCTTACCCTCGATCTGCACCAGCCGCTGCGGCTGGTGCTCGACTTGGAGCGTGGTGTGATGGATGCCGAACTCGCGCTCCAGCAACTCGGCCAGCTCGAATCGCGTCCTGGGGCAGTCGGTCTCCGGCTCGACCATGATGTGGGCGGCGAGGGCTGGGAACTCCGAGGTGACCTCCCAGACGTGGAGGTCGTGGACGTCAACGACGCCCTCCTGCTCCGCCATCCGCCTGCCGATCCGCTCTGGGTCCAGGCCCTTCGGCGAGGCCTCGAGGAAGACCCGGCCGGATTCGCGGAGGAGGACGTAGGAGGAGCGCAGCATCAGGGCGGCGACCATCAGCGAGGCGATCGGATCGGCGCGGTCGAAGCCGGTGAGGAGGATGACCGCGGCGGCAATCGCGGTACCGACGAAGGCGTAGAGGTCGGTGAGCAGGTGTTGGAAGCTGCCCTCGACGTTGAGGCTGCGGCGGTTGGCTTTGGCGAGGACCGCGGTGGCGGCGAGGTTGACCGCGATTCCGGCCAGGGCGACGAAGAGGACGAGGCCGCCGTCAACGCCGGGCGGGTCGAAGAGGCGCCTGATCGCCTCGTAGGCGATCAGTGCGGCCAGGACGAGCAGGGTGATCCCGTTGGCCTGGGCGGAGAGGATCTCGACCCGTTTCAGTCCGAAGGTCATCGCGCCGCCGGCGGGGCGGCGGCTGAGCCGCAGGGCGGCGAGCGAGAGCGCGATCGCCGCGGCGTCGGTGAGCATGTGAGCGGCGTCGGAGAGGAGCGCCAGCGAGTTGGCCAGGATCCCGGCCACCACCTCGGCCGCCATAAAGCCGAGGATCAGGGAGAGCGCGATCCACAGCTTGCCGCGATCGGCGTCGGCCGAGGCGCTGTGGTGGTGCGTCATCGCCGACCGCTCCTCGACGTGCCGCAGCTTAGGTGCCCATATGGTCCTCTAAACGGCGGCACGTCTCACACTGACCGCAGCAGGCCGCCGTCGATCGGGATGACCGCGCCGGTGATGTAGGCGGCGCGTTCGGAGCAGAGAAAGGCAACCAGGTCGCCGTACTCCTCCGGCTGGCCGAGGCGACCGGCCGGGATCTCCTCGCGCGCGGCGGCTTCGGCGGCCTCCAGGGAGCCGCCCCCGTCGGCGAGGCGCTCGGTGGCGAAGCGCCCGGTGGCGACCGTGTTGACCGTGATCCCGTCCGCGGCGACCTCGCGCGAGAGCGTCTTGAGGAAGCCGACAGCGGCCATGCGGTGGGAGTTGGAGAGATTGAGACCGGGGATCGGCTCGCGAGTCGAGCTGGAGCTGACGTTGACGACCCGCCCCCAACCGCGCTCGCGCATCCCGGGCACGACGGCGCCGGCGAGCACCCGTGGCGCCAGGACGAGGGAGCGGTAGGCCTGCTCCCACTCATCGATCCCGTGGTCGAGCGCGCCGCCATAGGGCGGGCCGCCAGTGTTAGCAACGAGGATCTCGACTGGGCCCAGCGCCGCCTCGACCTCGGCCGGCAACTCGGCCAGCCTGTCGAGGTCGGAGGTGTCAGCGACAAAGGGCGATACGGAGGCGCTGCCAGTCTCAGCAACCCCCAGCGTCGGGTCGGCCCTGATCGCCTCCGCCGCCTCCTCGAGCCGATCCCGCGAGCGGCTGGCGATCGCCACGCGCGCGCCTTCCCGAGCCAGCGCGGCGGCGATCCCGCGGCCAATGCCGCGGCTGGCGCCCATCACCAGGGCGACCCGGCCCTCCAGCCCTAGCTCCATCATCGCCGCCGCCCAATCGATTCGCTCACGCCGCCGATTCTCCCACGCCCCGCATCGTCGCCAGTGCCCAGCGCCGGGAACACCCCAACCGGTCCGACGCCGTAAAGTTCAGAAGCAGGGCGCCCGTAGCTCAGTGGTCAACGGGCCCTTCACGGGGTCCAAAGAGCGTCGGTCTTTCAAGCCGAAGGTCGCGAGTTCGATTCTCGTCGGGCGCATTCAGCTTCGTTCCGTTCGGTGCCGGTTTTACGCCGCAAATCGGCACTTTCTCGGATCGCCGTCTCTTCGACGATTCCTGATGCTGCAGATCTGTGCCGCGGGATTCCCGCGCTTCATCGCTACGTCATCGCTACGTTTTTCGAGGGTAGGGCGGAGCAATTGGCGCGCAGAGACCGCGGTGCGTGGAGGGCCATGAGACGTGGAATTGGGGGGCCGAGGCGATGAGCCGGAGCGCGAAGCCGGGTCGGCCGCCTCGCCAAACTCCCTACAAGCTGAGGTATCCGAATGGCCGTATGGTCTGGATCGCTCGCTACTACGACCTCGACGGCAACGTCCACTACGCCAAGCCGCGCTGGAACTGTCGCAAGTCCTCCTTCTCGCTCAAGGCTGATGCGCAGCGCGATCGACGAGGCCCTGGATCGGCTCTACGGCATCGGCGCGCGCTTGCCGGAGACGATCGGCGGCTACTACAAGCACTGGCTGCGCCGACATCCGAGATCAGACCGAACCGACAAGACCAACGCCGACCGGATCTCCTACGTCCTCGACGTCGAGCTCGAAGGCCGAGCGCTACGCGACTGGGAGTTCGATGAGCTCCGCCGACGCCAAGCCCTCTCGCTGCTTGACCACATGCTTCGGGTCGAAGGTCGAGCAGCGAGAGGGGCGCCCGGCGACCCCAAACTGGGCAAGGCGGCGTTCTACGCCTACCCGGCACCTGCCAGCTTCGCGGACGGCACCCTCTCGGCAGCTGCACGCTGGAACGCTGAGCTCGGCCTGTACGTCCTCGACTGGGACGACGTGCGCGCCAGCGACGATCTGCATGTGTTCGCACTCGAATTCGCCCGTTCGGCGTTCCAACACGCCTGCCTCGTCTGCGGCTGGGGATGAGGGGCTCGCGGCAAGCGCCGAGGGAGCGCCGCCGCCGGTCGTGTGGTTCGGGGGCGCATCGAGAGCTCTAGGCTCTGGTTCGGAAGATGACCGCCTGCACCCATCTCGATCACATTCGGATTACCCGACTGCCCGAGTCCGTAGAGGGCTGTGAGGAGTGCTTGGCCACGGGAGGCCAGTGGCTGCACCTGCGCATCTGCCTGGAGTGCGGAAAGGTGGGGTGCTGCGACGGCTCTCCCAACCGCCATGCCACCGCTCACGCTCGGAGCAGCGGCCACCCGCTCATCCGTTCGCTCGAGCCCGGCGAGACGTGGTCCTGGTGCTTCGCGGACGACCTCGCGCTGGCGATTCCCGACGTGCAGGGCGAAACGCGCATCCCGCCCTCCCCGTTGGGCTGATCGAGTGGCCGGCCCGGTGAGTCGAGTGCTGTCGAGCTCGCAGCTCGCGACGCTCGCTGAGCACGGCGAGGAGCGGACCGCCGCGGTCGGCGAGACTCTGTTCGAGATCGGCGACGAGAGCTACCCGTTCATCGCGATCGTCGAAGGGGAAGCCGCGGTGCTCGACGGCGCAGGCCGAGAGGTCGTCCGCCACGGCGCCTCGGGCTTCCTCGGAGAGATGAACCTCCTCTCCGGGCAGACCGTCTTCCTCACGGCCGTCGTCACCGAGCCGATGCGCTACATCGCGGTCGATCGCGAAGTGCTCAGGCGACTGCTCTTCGAGGACGGCTCGCTTTCCGACTTGCTCCTCACCGCGTTCATCCAGCGACGTGAGCTGCTACAGCAACGACAGGGGGTCGGAATCGAGATCCTCGGCCCGCGCGATTCGACCGAGACCCGACGGCTGCTCGAGTTCGCCAGGCAGATGCGGCTCCCCCATTCCTGGGTCAACCCCGCTGAGGACAAGGAGGCGGCGGCGCTGCTCGAGCGGGCTGAACCCGGTGACGTCCCACTTGTGCGGCTCCCCGGCGGCACGGAGCTACGGCGGCCGAGCAACGGGGAGCTGTCGCGGGCACTCGGGATCGGGTTGGAGCTGCCCCCCCGCGAGGAGGTCGACCTCCTCGTCGTCGGCGGCGGGCCGGCGGGCCTCGGCGCGGCGGTCTACGGCGCTTCGGAGGGCCTCGACACGTTGGTGATAGAGAGCACCGTCCTCGGCGGCCAGGCCGGGGCCTCGCGACGGATCGAGAACTATCTCGGCTTCCCGGCGGGCATCAGCGGCACCGAGCTGACCAGCCGCGCGGTCACCCAGGCGCGAAAGTTCGGCGCCCGCACGGCGACGCCCTACCGTGCCCGCGCGCTTGAGCCCGGTGCCGAGCGTCACGTCGTCAGGCTCGAGGAGGGCAACGAGATCGCGGCGCGGGCCGTCCTGCTCTCCACCGGCGCCGAATACCGGCGCCTACCTGTGGCAGACCTCGAGCGCTACGAGGGGATCAGCGTCTTCTACGCGGCCGGCCCACCCGAGGCGCAGCTCTGCGGCGGACAGCGGGTTGGGGTGATCGGCGGCGGCAACTCGGCGGCCCAGGCCGCCGTCTGGCTGGCCCGAGGCGGCGCGCTCGTCACCCTCCTGCATCGCCGCGCGGACCTCAGAGAGACCATGTCCCACTACCTGATCGCAGAGCTAGAGCGCTACGGCGTCGCGGTTCGCGACCGCAGCGAAGTCGGCGACCTGCACGGCGAAGCGGGACACCTCGAAGCGGTCACCCTCACCGACGGCACCCGGTTGCCGCTCTCGTTCCTCTTCCTCTTCCTGGGTGCCTCCCCATGCACCGATTGGCTCGGCGAAGTGGTTGCGCGTGACTCCAGCGGGTTCGTCCTCACCGGGCCCGACGCCGGTGCGGACGGCCTTCTCGAAACCAGCGTCCCAGGCGTCTACGCGGCCGGCGACGTACGCGCGGGGTCGATCAAGCGCTGCGCGACCGCGGTCGGCGAGGGCGCGACGATCGTCCGCTTCGTTCACGAGCGCCTCTCGCCCGCGAGCCCTTCGCATCGCTAGGCGAGCACCCGCTCGTGTCAGTAGTCGGCATCGGGTCTCCTTGCGGAAGAGCCATCGAAGGGGTCTGTGCTACCTTTCATCTAAGCGGACTATTGGTCCGCTTAGCTCGCCGAAAGCGGCAGCACTTCAGCAGAAAGGACTCCCGTGCCCGACCTCAGGATCGCCATCATCCTCGGCAGCACCCGCCCCGGCCGCAAGGGAAAAAGCGTCGCCGACTGGGTCGCCGACAAGGCCGCCGAGCGCACGGCGGCGGAGTACGAGCTCGTCAACCTCGCGGACAACCCGCTTCCCCATATCGACGAGCCGATGCCCCCGACCCTGGGCCAGTACGCCGGCGAGCACACCAAAGCATGGGCGGAGAAGATCGCCTCCTATGACGGCTTCGTCTTCGTCACCCCGGAGTACAACCACTCGACCTCGGGTGTGCTGAAGAACGCGATCGACTACCTCTACGCCGAGTGGAACAACAAGGCCGCGGCGTTCGTCAGCTACGGCTCGCTGGGCGGCGCCCGGGCGATCGAGCACCTGCGTGGCATCACCAGCGAGCTGCAGATCGCCCACGTGCGCCAGCAGCTGAGCTTCTCGATGTTCACTGACTTCGAGAACTTCTCGGTCTTCGCCCCCGGCCCCCAGCACGACGAAGCGGCGGTCATGCTCTTCGACCAGCTCGAGTCCTGGACGCGGGCGATGAAGTCCGTCCGTGAGGGGGAGGCCGTCCGTGCCTGACGGGGAGGGAATCGCCCTCGGGCTCGACACCTTCGGCGACGTCTCCCAGGGCGCGGACGGCGTGCGCGTCTCCGAGGCCCAGGCCCTTCGCGACGTCGTCGCGGAGGGGGTGCTGGCCGAGCGGGTCGGCGTCGAGCACTTCGCCCTCGGCGAGCACCACCGCGAGGACATGCCGGCGTCGGCCCCCGACGTCGTCCTCGCGGCGATCGCCGCGAGGACCGAGCGGATCCGCATAGGCTCGGCGGTGACGGTGCTGAGCTCTGATGACCCGGTGCGGGTCTTCGAGCGCTACTCGACCCTCAACGCGATCTCGGGAGGGAGGGCCGACGTGATCCTTGGGCGCGGCTCGACGATCGAGTCGTTCCCGCTCTTCGGCTATGACCTCGACGACTACGAACTGCTCTTCGAGCAGAAGCTTGACCTCTTCGTGCGGCTGCTGGAAGGGCCGACGGTCAGCTGGAGCGGCTCGACCCGGCCGCCGCTGCGCGAGACGCGGATCGTACCCCGGCTCGAGGGCGCTCTCTCCACCTGGGTCGGGGTCGGCGGCAGCCCTGATTCCGTGCGGCGCGCCGCCCGCCACGGCCTGCCGCTGATGCTGGCGATCATCGGCGGCTCCCCCGCCCGCTTCACCCCGCTGGCGCAGCTGCACCGCGACGAGCTCGAGCGGCTGGAGAAGCCGCCGCGGCCGATCGGCGTGCACTCGCCTGGGCACGTCGCCGAGACCGATCGGGAGGCCCGCGACGAGTTCTGGCCCCACTACGCGGAGGTGATGGGACGGGTCGCCGCCGAACGCGGCTTCGCCCCTCCCACCCGAGAGTCGTTCGCGCGCGAAATCGGCCCCGACGGAGCGCTCTACGTCGGCGCCCCGGAGACGGTCGCCGGCAAGATCGTCGCGACGCTCGACACCCTCGGCGCCACCCGCTTCGACCTCAAGTACGGGATGGGGGACCTTCCCCACGACAGCCTGATGGGAGCGATCGAGCTGTATGGGACGCAGGTGGCGCCGCTGGTCAGGGAGAGGATGGGCCAGCGGGGCAGCACCCGTGCTGCTGCCGCCCGTTGAGCCCGTACGATCCCCGAGACGAACGGCCGACGGAGTCAGGTGAGCTTTGGTGATGGACAAGCAAGGTGGTCTTCCGATCGCCGGCGAGCGGCGCGAGCGCGCCGACGCGGCGGCGAACCGGGTCCGCATCCTCGATGCGACGCGCCTGGTACTGGCCGAGCGCGGCGCCGAGGGGATTACGCTCGACGCAGTCGCTGAGCGGGCGGGGGTCGGCAAGGGGACTGTGTTCCGCCGCTTCGGCGACCGCTCCGGCCTCTTCCAAGCCCTTCTTGACGAGCACCTGCGCCTCTTCCAGGACGCCTTCATGTTCGGGCCTCCCCCACTCGGCCCTGGAGCGCCGCCGAAGGAGCGTCTCGCCGTCTTCCTCGAAGGCCTGCTCGACCTCGAGGATGGCCACCTCGAGCTGATCCTCGCCCTCGAGAGGGATCGCTGGAAAGCCCCGATCGGCGGCTACATCGTCCTCTCCCTCCACGCCGAGAACCTGATCCGGGAGATCTCGCCGAAGCTCGACGCGCCGATCCTGGCCCAGCTCCTGCTCAACGCCGTGAACGTGAACGTGGTGCGCCACCTGCGTCAGGAGGCGGGGATGAGCCTGGCGGCGATCAAGGCCTCGGCGCGGGCGCTGGCCGCCGGCTTGGCGAACGCGCGCTCCTGAGTGGAGCGAACGACTCGCTCCGGAGCGATACCTTCAGCACTACCTGAGAACACCTCCTCATTTAAACCTACGTACGGAGGCTAGAGGCTCGCCGGCCGACAGTGGACAGTGCCTCTAGGCAGGCGATCTCGCTCGCCCCGCGCCGCTCTTTTGGCCGGGTCCTGACCTGAGCCGCTGGCCGCCACCCCATCTTCGGCTAGGCTCGACCGAACCCGACCAAGGAGCCAACTCAATGAGCGTTCTTATCCGCTTTGCCCCCGCGTCCTTGACTGCGGCTCAGTACGACGAGAGCGTCCGCAAGCTCGAAGAGGCCGGCGACTTCCCGCCGGACGGACTCGACTACCACGTCTGCTTCGGCACCGATGGCAACCTTCGCGTCAGCGAGATCTGGGACTCCCAAGAGCAGCTCGACGCATTCGGCGAGCGACTGATGCCCGTCCTCTCCGAGATCGGCATCGACCCCGGCAAGCCAGAGCTGATGGAGATTCACAACATCGTCAAGCGCTAGCCGCGGGCAGGCTCCGCCGGGGAGGCCTACCGCTCGCAACTCCGGATCAAGTCCACGCCGGCGCCGCCACGGCAGCGATCGAAGCCGGATCCGCCGCGCAGGCGGTCGGCGCCACGGTTGCCCTTGAGCACATCGTTGCCGGCGCCTCCCCTCAGCACATCCGGGCCGCCGCGGCCGAGGAGGCGGTCCTTGCCTGCTCCGCCGAAGGC
The DNA here is from genome assembly GCA_963844395.1 of uncultured Solirubrobacterales bacterium. Classification (GTDB taxonomy): domain Bacteria; phylum Actinomycetota; class Thermoleophilia; order Solirubrobacterales; family 70-9; genus VRUE01. The sequence continues at coordinate 576,461 of CAWJNX010000002.1, forward strand.
CCGGTCGGCCGCGGAGCCGGCACCTATGTAGTCGTTGCCGCGCCCCGCACAGACCAGATCCCGGCCCGCCAGCGAAGCGATCGTGTCGTTGCCGCCAAGAGTGGCGATGACGTCGCGGCCGCCCGTGCCGGCGATGGTGTCGTCGCCCGCGGTTCCGATCATCGTGGCGGAGACGCCGCGGCACGTCGCCGCCGGACCGACGACCCGCGTCGTCGCCGTGGCCTTGTTGTTGGATGCGACTGGGTCTTTCTGGTCTCCCTTGACCGAGGCCGTGTTGCTGATCGTCCCGACTTTGCGAGGGATGACGGAGATGGTCACAGTCGGCGGGTTGCCGTAGTCGATCGTCGGCGCGTTGAGTCCTCCGAGACCGCAGGTGACTTTCTTTCCTTTGTTCGCGCACTGGCCTGCGGTCGCGGTGGCGGAGACGAAGTCAACCTCCTTCGGAAGCTGATCGGTGACGGTCACGCCGGTCGCCGCGTCCGGCCCGAGGTTTTGCACCCGGATCGTGTAGGTGAGGTTCAATCCGACGTTGACCGGGTCGGGGCTGTCGGTCTTGGTGATCCTAAGATCGCTTGAGCCGGACGGTGCGGCCGAGCCCACGGCGGCGAAGGCGAGCACAGCGACGGCCACGATCGCGGGAAGCCATGCAGGGCGTGCCCGGCACTTCGAGCGCAGATTGATCAAGTCAGGGCGTTGCATCGACGGTCCTTTCTCGCTTAGCCGCTCCTCTTGATCAGTCCTCCCCGCGTCCCTGCGGCCTAAACTTGCTGCAAGCGCCGTTGCGCCAGGCACCACCTTGGTCGGGACGTAGGCGGGCAATTTCCCCGCGGAAGCCAGATATCTGCCATCTGGCAGATGTAGTGGCCGCTTGCAGGTCATAGCTTCGCCTTGATGCCGAGCTCTCCAGCTACCGACCCTGTGAGATCATCCGACGCGGGCCGGGCGCTCGGTCGCCCGCTCATCTGGGGAGATGTGGAAGGAAGCCAGACAGCGACGTTCGCGCTACCGGCTGGCACGGTCACCTTCCTGCTGAGCGACATCGAGGGCTCGACGCGCCTCTGGCAGGACGAGCCGGAGTCGATGGCCCATGCAGTGCCCGAGCACTACGCGCTGCTGGAGGAGGCGGTAGCGCTCCACGGAGGGGTGCGACCGGTCGAGCAGGGCGAGGGCGACAGCATCGTCGCCGCTTTCTCGCGCGGCTCGGATGCCGTTGCGGCGGCGCTGGAGATCCAGCGTCGCATGGGCGCACACGCCTGGCCCGAGGGGCCGCCGTTGCGGGTGCGAGTCGCACTGCACACGGCGGAGGCCCAGCTACGAGACGAGGGCAACTACTTCGGGCTGGCGCTGAGCCGCTGCGCGCGGCTGCGCGAGCTCGCGCACGGCGGCCAGGTCCTGCTCTCGCGGGCCACGCACGATCTTGTGGTCGACCGCCTGCCGGCCGGGGCTCGGCTGACCGACCGGGGGGTTCACCGTCTGCGCGATCTCGGCCGTCCCGAGCACGTGCATGAGCTTCTCGACGGGGATGCCCCGCAGGAGTTTCCGGCGCTGCGATCGCTCGACGCGCTTCCCAACAACCTTCCCGGCCAGCTCACCAGCTTCGTCGGGCGGGTCACCGAGCTACGTGAGATCCAGGCGGCGCTGGAAGGCACGCGGCTGCTGACGCTGACCGGGGGCGGGGGATGTGGGAAGACCCGGCTGGCCCTGCAGACGGCTGCCGACACCGTGGATCGCTATCCCGACGGAATCTGGTGGGTGGAGCTGGCCCCGGTCATCGATCCGGAGCAGCTCGGATCGGCGCTGGCCGCGGTTCTGGGCGTTCGCCCCTTGTCCGGCCAGACGGCGCTGGAGGCAGCCGTCACCCACCTCGCGGGACAGCGGGCGCTGATCGTCCTCGACAATTGCGAGCACCTGCTGGAGGCGAGCGCCGCCGCGGGGGAAGCCTTGCTCCGCGGCGCGCCCGGGGTGGCGATTCTCGCTACCAGCCGCGCCCCGCTGGGCGTCGCCGGAGAGACGAGCTGGCGGGTGCCGTCGCTGTCGCTGCCCGCCGAGCGCATGCCCGAGCCGGTGGAGGGGCTAGCGCAGTCCGACGCCGTCCGGCTCTTCATCGAGCGAGCGCTGAAGGTCCGCCCGAACTTCGCCATCGGCAACGACAACGCGGCTGCCGTGGCCGGTATCTGCCACGCGCTGGACGGCATACCGCTGGCGATCGAGCTCGCCGCCGCGCGGGTGCGGCTGATGGCTGTGGAGGAGATCGCCACCGCGCTCGCCGATCGCTTCCGCCTGCTGACCGGCGGGGCGCGAGGCGCGCTGCCGCGCCAGCAGACGCTGCGAGCGTCGGTCGACTGGAGCTATGAGCTGCTGGAGGAAGACGAGCGCCGGTTGCTGCGCCGGCTGGCCGTATTCACCGGCGGCTGGACGCTCGACCTGGCGGAGGAGGTGACTGCCGATGAGAACCTCGAGCGCGTCGCGGTGCTCGACCTGCTCGGCTCGCTGGTCAACAAGTCACTGGTTGTCGTCGAAGAAGGCGAGCCGAGCACCCGCTACCGCCTGCTGGAGACGGTGCGGCAGTACGGGCTCGACCACCTAAGCCAGTCTCCCGACGAGCAGCCGGTGCGCGACCGCCACCGCGACGCGCTGCTCTCCCTCGCCGAGGAGGTCGAGCCGCATCTGGGAATGGCCGACCAGCACCTCTGGCTGCGGACGCTCGCCGTCGAGGACTCGAACCTGACGGGTGCGCTGGAGCACGCGGCGCAAACCGACCCCGACAAGGCGCTGCGGCTGGCGGTCGCCCTGACCTTCTACTGGAAGCTGCGCGGCCTCTTCGCGGCCGCTGAGAGTGGATATGCACAGGCGCTCGACGCGGCGCCGGCGGACGCACCCCTGCGCGCGCGGGTGTTGTGGGGTCGCGCCTACCTGATCGTCTACGGCGGTGGCTATGACCAGGCAGTCGAGTACGCCGAAGAGGCCATCGAGCTCGCAGAGGCAGCCGGCGACCGCTCGACGATGGCGCGGGCGCTGGACGCGCTGGGCACGGCCACGCTCCTCTTCGATCCAAAGGGCACCCGACTGGTACAGGAACGATCGCTAGCTCTCGCGCGCGAGAGCGGCGATGAGTGGTGTGTGGCCGACGCTACCCAGATCCTGGCCTGGACCTACGTATGGGAAAGCCGACACGAGGAGTCCCTCGCGACCGCCGAGGAGGTCCTTCCCCTGATCGAGCGGATGGGCTACCGCGAGCAGCTGGCCTGGCACTGGTGCGTGGCCGCAGCGGGGGACTGCGAGTCCGCAGACTGGGCGGCGTGCGAGGAGCACTGCCGGCGGGCGAGCACGGCGGCGGGCGAAGTGGGAGAGCCAAATACCGAGGGCGCGCCTCAGTGGTATCTGGCCCGCGCCGACCTGCTGCGCGGGCGTCCCGAGCAGGCGCTGGAGCGGTTGGAGGCGGCAACCGAGCGCGCTGTCAGGGCAGGCGCCGGCATGGTGAGCGGCCTGCTCGACTGCACGCTCGCCCGGGCCGAAGCGGCAAACGGTCGCGGCGCCGAGGCGCTGCGGCGTCTGGAGCCGAAGATCGCGACGGGGCTCGACGGTGGCTACACGCTCGCCTACGCGGTGCAGGTCCAAGCCGACATCCACTACGTTTTAGGCGATCGGGATAGGGCGGCGAGCAGCGCCCGGCAGGCGCTGGAGGTGGCCGAGCGGATGGGAGTGTCTTGGGTTCTCGCCCGGGCCTGTATGTGCTTGGCGTCGGTCTCGCTCGACACGGAGCAATGGAGCGAGGCCGACGGGCACGTGCACCGTGCCCTGGAGGCGATCGAGGCCCGCGGCCTGGTTGCCTTGATCCCCGACGCGCTCGAGTTGCTCGCGGAGGTCGCCGGGGGCCTGCACAGCGACGAGGAGGCGGCGCGGCTGCTGGGCGCCGCCGAGGAGGCCCGCACTCGCCATGAGCTGGTGCGCTCGGAGGCACAGGGCCCGGAGGCACAGGGCCTACGGCTCGCGACGCTGGAGCAGACCCTGCGGCAGCGGCTCGACAGCGACGGCCTGGAGGGGGCTTTCGCCGAAGGGAGGGTCCTCGATGCCGGCGAGGCGGTCGCATGGGCGCGCCGCGCTCGTGGCGAGCGCAAGCGCCCACCGGGCGGCTGGGAGAGCCTGACCCCAACCGAGCTTGAGGTCGTACGGCACGCCGCCACTGGCCTGACCAACCCCCAGATCGGCGAGCAGATGTTCATCACCCGGGGCACCGCCAAGGTCCACCTCTCCCACATCTACGCGAAGCTCGGGGTGCGGAACCGCTCCGAGCTCGCCGCCGAGGCGGCGCGGCGTCAGCTCGACACGGCTGAGGGGCCTTGATGGCCGATTCAGCGCCCACGGCGGTTGTAGAGCGGTTCTTGGACCACCTCCGAACGGTCACGGATAACGAAGCTGCCGTGGGGCTTCTCGCAGAGGACGTGGTGTACGAAAACAGCTGGCTGCCGACTGTGCGCGGCCGTGAGCGCGTACGCAGACTGTTTCAAGCGCTCATCAGGATCGGCACCGAGGTAGAGATGCACGTACACGCGATCTCGGCCGACGGACCAACCGTCTTGACCGAGCGCACCGACGTTCTCCAGTGGGGCCGCCTGCGAGTCCAGTTCTGGATCTGTGGGCGCTTCGACGTTCACGATGAGCAAATCGTTGTCTGGCGCGAGTACTACGACCCGCTGGCTGTTCTCGCCGCAACCGTGCGCGGCCTGTTCGGCACGGTCGTGCCGGCGGCGCGCGCGAAGCCGCCGTCTGCAAACTGAGCTCCTTCGCCTTCGGCCCCCGCCCCGCCAGCGTGCTGCTTCTGTCGCCCATCTAGGGCATTCCTGCGCGACGCAGCGGAAGCCCTTGATCGGGGACCAGAGGTTGCTACCTTGAAGCGTTCATTCCGAGCCGCCTCGCCCAGGCGCAGGCGGACGGGGGACCCAGGCAGTTGGGGCGAATAGGCCGGTGATCCGGCCCTAGCGGCATCGGCCGCGAGCCCGTCAGCTAACCCCGTAGGAGCCCGACAGGAGGGAGTTTGAGATGACGACCATTGGCGCAAAGAAGGATCGTTCGCTGGTAGCCCGAGCCGAAGCAGCGCTGTCCGAGCTTGGGAGCGGGGCGACCCGCAGGCGCAAGGCGAGCCCCGAGGAGACGACGCTGGTTCGCGAGGCGATGAGCAGGCGCGTGGCCGCGATCGAGGCCGACGCGCCGGTCGCCGATGCCGCCGAGCGCCTGGCCGAGCAGGATGTCGGGGTGCTGGCAATCTGCCAAGCCGGCGATCGCTTGAGCGGCGTGATCACCGATCGCGACATCGTGGTCCGGGTGATCGCCCAGGGGCTTGATCCAGACGAGCTAACGGTTGGCGAGTGTGGCTCAGGCGAGCCCGTTACCGCCTCTCCGCAAGAGACCTTGGACCAGGCGGCGCGACGGATGGACGAGCAGCAGGTGCGCCGGCTTCCGGTAACCGATGGGGGCCACCTGATCGGGATCGTCAGTCACTCCGACCTGGCCGCACATGGCGCAGATCGGCGCGCTGACCGGCTGCTCGAGCGACTGGCACGACGAAGCGGCGACCGGCGTTCGGCTCGCTGGCTGCTGGATCGGCCCTATCGAGGCAGGCGGTTCAACGGCTGTCTCCGCACCCCGCCTTCGGGGCGGCTCCTGACATTTGCACTCTGGACCGTTCACGCATTTGGGTTTAACCGACACATCGACTTTTAGGAAGGCTCTGATGAAGAAGACCACCGCCGGTGGTGTTCTTCAGTCGTTAGTGACGCGCTCACCAGGGCGCGGGAGGCGTTGTAGCCGACGCTGTGGGGAAGGCAGCGGTGCGAGCCTTGCGGTGGTGCCGGCGTGTAATGGGGCGCCGCCTGGGCGGAGGCGACCAGCGCCAGCAACCCGAGCGCCGCGAGAGCTACAGCGGCGCCCTGGAGGTCAAAGTCGCCAAAGCCAACCACCGCGGTTCCACTGGCAATCAGATCTTCACGCTGACCGCGGCCAAGGTCATCTTCCACCACGGCGTCAACCCAGTCTCTCCGGCGGCGGGCAGCCGGGTGAAGCTCCACGGCATGGATCACCAAGCTGGCCAAGCACTGCCCGACCGAAGGCTTCACCCCGACGATCACCGTCAAGAAGGTCGGCATCCGCCTACCCAAGCACTGATCGAAAGTCCTTCGCCAGCCAGCCACAGGGTCGATGATGGGAACACGATTCGGCCCTGACGGAACTTGCGAGACGTACGCCCCGAGCGTAGACTCGCCCGGTCATGGCCAAAGACCACGAGTCGAAGGCTGGCTGGCTTGAGCGGAGGCGCGAGAGGAAGCGCGCGAAGCAGCTCCGCACGGGCGATGCAGCAGAGAAGACTGCTGAGCGAAGGAAGGCCGGCGGCCCGACGCCCGGTGAGAACGCCGATCGCGCTGGTTGGGCCGGTTTCTTTGGCAGCGGCTTCTAAGTGCTGGCCTTGGCTTTGGCAATCTGTTTCCAGCGCGCCTTTTTGCCCCAAGGGCATTTTGCGGAGTAAGCGATAGGCGAAGCTCGTACCTTGCATCACCGTCAAGACATTGACTCTAAAATCACCGAATGGAAGCGATTCGGGAGGGGAGACCGTCTGCACCCTTGCAACGCCTTGATGCGTTGAAGCTTGCGAACACAGTGCGCCAGCAGCGGGCGGAGATCAAGCAGGCTCTGAGGAGGGGCGAGGTGAGCATTGCGGTGCTTTTGCTCACTCCCCCCGAATACCTCCTCACCGCACGACTCTCTCAGATTCTCCTCGCGGCGCCAGGGTACGGACAAGTCCGCGTCAGCCGCCTACTCAAACGCTGTCGAATCTCGCCTCTGAAGACGATCGGAACCCTCTCCGAGCGCCAGCGACAAGAACTCGCGCAGGCGTTCTCTGGCATATAGCTTGGCCGCGTAGCACGCGAGCGCTGCTGGCGGCTCTCGATGTTCGTATCGGCAGGTTGATGGCGTTTGCCGCACTGTGGGTACCTCGTCGGAGAATCGGGGTATCACTGCGGCCTGCAGGACAGACCGCGCGCTTTTGAGTCGCCCGATCGTGACCTTCGCGCGGGCGACGGGAGGCTCCACCGTCCAAGAGGTCTCGCCCGCCGGGGAACGCGAAGGTGTCGAGCGCGGTATGCGGCTTCGCGAGAGCGCTGGCCCTCTGCCCCGCGCTCCGGATCGCGACAGCCGATCCGGTCGGCGCCGGAAGAGGTGGCAGTCACCGCCGCGATGAACGAAGCGAAGCGCGCCGAAGCCACCGCACCGCGAACGGGCAGCGGTACAGCCCGGCGCGCGGTGGCCACTACCTCCTCTCGTCCGCCGTTGTACTCGCATGACCGCCGACGACGCCAGCGCTGATTCAGTTGCGGCCGTTGCCGATGACCTCCGCTTCACCAGCCCCTCGGGGGCCTGACCCTGCGTGGGCTAAAGTAGCTCGACAAGCTGGCGCGCCGCCCGAGCCGCCCCGTCGCTCTCGACGTCTCGGTAGCTGACCTCACGGCCGATCTCCTCGGCGATCGCCGCCGCGATCCGCTCCGGCGGCGAGTCGTCGAAGTCCATGCGGCGGCCGGCGCCATAGCGCTCGAGCCGGTGGCGGACGTGGAAGTTCTGCTCGAAGTGGTGACGGAGCGGGAAGTAGAGGAAGGGCCGCTTCTGCGCGGTCAGCTCCATCGAGGTGGTGAGGCCACCCTGGACGACCGCCAGGTCGCAGGCGGCCAGGTGGCGGTAGAGGTTGTGGACGTAGGGGACGATCTCCAGCCCGGCATGTGAGGGCAGCGAGGCCGGATCGATCCGCGGGCCGGCGACGACGATCATGCGCAGATCCGGCACCGCTTCCTTCGCCATCGGGAAGGAGGCGATCACCCGGCGCAGCAGGTCGGCGCCGACGCCCGAGCCGCCGACCGTGACGATGCAGACCCGCTCGTCGTCGCCGTAGCCGAGCTCGGCACGCAACCGGCTACGGTCGCCGAGGTCGGCGGGGTCGAAGCCGGTCACGTAGCCGGTGAAGTCGAAGTTGCGCTCGGTCCAGTCGCGAATCATCGGCAACTGCGGCCCCAGCGGCTCGGGAACGATGTCGTCGGGGTTGCCGACGAACAGCGCGATGTCGCGCACCTCCGGGTGCTCGGCGACGTGGTCGATCATGTCGGCGTTGTGGTCAGCGGTGACGAAGCCTTCGCGCCGGTCGCCGTCCTCCATCGGCAGGAAGCCGACGAAGTCGGTCAACCAGGCGAACGGGACGCGCTTCTCGCCCGGGTTCTCGTGCAGGTAGTAGTCGAGCTCCCAGGCCTCGTCGCCGATCCAGAGGTCGTAGCGCTCGTCGCGCACCACGTCGTGGAAGAGCATGAAGTTGGCGGCGAGGATCTCGTCCATGCGGCGCAGCGCCTGGAAGCAGTGCAGGTCGTGCTCGGCCGACTCCGACTCGATGTGGCGCGACTCGTTGGCGAGGTGGGCGCTGGCCGGGTGGATGCGCTCCCCCTCCCCCTCCAAGACGCGGGTGACCGGGTCCTGGGCGAGCCAGTCGATCTGCAGGTCGGGCTCCAGGCGCCGCATCTCCCGCGCGATCGCCACGTCGCGCTGCGCATGGCCGAGGCCAATCGGCGAGGAGATGTAGAGGGCGCGGGGGCGGCCGTCGGAGCGATGGACCGTCGGGTCGCGGCGGAAGCCGTGATCGGCGAGCTCGCGGATCGCCAGGTTGACCGGGACCGGGCGACGCCCCTGCGGCATGTGGTCGCCGCCCTCGAGCGCCACCAGCTCCCCGCCGGTCGCCTTGGCCAATGCCTTGGCGTCGGCGTGCGGAGTCACCCTGTCGCGGGTGCCGCTGACGACGACCACGGGGCATTGAACGCGGCGCGCCAGCGCCAGCTGGTCGCGGCGGGTGGCCGGCGCCGCCTGGTCGGAGATCACCGAGAGGGCGAGCGACTCCGGATCGCCTTCCAGCCCCCATTCGACGATGTCGTCGAAGGCCTTGGTCGAGTGCTCCTCGCTGGTCGCCATCCCCGCGAACCACTCAACGAATTCGCGGAAGTCGCGGCGGATGTGGACGCCGTTGAACCTCGCCCAGCTGCGAGCCAGCGGAGGCTTGCGATTGAACGTCGCCTTTTTCACGCGGGGATGGGCCATGAAGCGCCAACGCAGGGCGCCAAGCGAGCGGCTGGCCGGGAACCAGGGGCCGATCAGGACCAGGCCGAGGACCCGCTCGGGGTGCTCGGCGGCGAGCAGGAGGGCCCGTTGGGTGCCGTTGGAGAGGGCGACGACGATCGCCTGCTCGACGCCGGTCGCGTCGAGGACGTCGAGCGCGTCGCGGGCGAACTCCGACTCGGCGTAGGCCTCGACGGTCCGCGGCCGGTCGCTGCGGCCGTTGCCGCGCGGGTCGAAGACGACGACGCGGTGGTGCCGGGCGAGGTAGGGGATCTGCATCTTCCAGACCCGCGAGTGCACGAGCGTCCAGGTCGGACAGAGCACGATCGTCGGCTCGCCCTCGCCGTAGACCTCGTAGAAGATGCGCACGCCGTCGCGCTCGACGAAGCCCTCGCTGTCGGGATAGCGGGCGCGAGTCTGCTCGCCGTCGCGGCCGATCGGCTCGATGGGGGGAGCCGCAGTGGTCACATCGATCGCGCTCACCCCTTCGCCTCCTCGAGTGAGACAAGCCAGGCGTCGATCGCCGCCAGCAGCTCGGCGTGGCCGCGGTCGAAGCCGAGCAGGCGCTCGAACAGGGCGCCCGTGTTGAACTGCATCACCAGGGCCGCCCAGGCCTCCGCCGAGAGGCGGGTCGGGTCGAGGTCGTACTCCTCGATCGCCATCGCCAGCGCGTCGCGCAGCAGCGAGCGCCAGCGGTCGTTGACGCCGTGCAGCCGCTCTCGCAGCTGCGGCCTGTTCCAGGCGAGGGCCTGCAGCTCGGCCCAAACCTTCGGGTATCCCGCCTCGAGGTCCTGCTCGATATAGCCCATCGCCGTGCGCCACTTCTCGATGAACGGCGCGTCCGTCCCGTACATCGCCCGCTGCCGGTCGAGGATGCGGCCGGTGAACCGCTCCAGGGTCTGCAGCAGAAGCTCGTTGACCGAGCCGAAGTAGTAGTGGACGAGGCCGTGGTTCTGCCCCGCCTCGCGGGCCAGCTGCCGGGTTGAGATGCCGGCCGCGCCCTCCCTGACCAGCAGCCGCTCGGCGGCATCGAGGAAGGCCTCGACGTTGAGCTCGCGGATGGAGCGGTCGTCGGTCTCGGGGGCCTCGATGCTGACTGAGTTAGTCATCTGACTTAGTCATTTATCTAACCACCATGACCTCGGGCTGTCAAGGTCGCCCGTGGCGGGTGACCGCGTAGGTTTTAGGCCCCCGACGACGAGGAGGAGTCATGTACGCACGTGTAGTCAGGTTCACCGACGTCGATCCAGGTCATCTTGCCGAGCGTCTGGATGAGGCTCGCCAGGGACCGCCCGTGGACATTCCCGCCAAGGAAGTGCAGATCCTCCACGACCCGGACCAGGGCACCGCGGTCGTGATCCAGCTCTTCGAGACCGTCGAGGACATGGCGGCGGCGGAGGGCGCCCTGGAGGCGATGGACCCCGCGGACACGCCGGGGACGCGCGCTTCGATCGACCGCTGCGAGATCAAGGCCGAGCTGGGCGGAGGCTGAGGCGCCGGGCGCTGATAACACCTTCAAGCGCCTCTGCCGCGCGCGGGCCACGAAACCGCGGGCACGGGCCGTGCTCGCCAACGCTTAGCTCACTACCTCGCCAGTCGGCCGCCGGTGCAGCAACCCGTAAATCAGCGAGGGCAGGCACCAATTGGTAGTCATGACAGTCGCCGCTACCACGAGCAGCGGCACGGCGAGAATCCACGCCAAAGTCGTTAGGCCGGTCAGGAAGGCGGCAGCAATCGCAGCGATCCAGGGCGCTGCGAGCTGACAGGCAAAGCGCCTCGGCGCCGGGCTGGACGGAACGCTCGGGCCACCCAGAAACGGCCGCAGGGCGAAGTCGTAGAGGTAGTCGAAGGGATGCTTGGGCGTGAGAAAGCCACCAACAAAAGCGGTCGCCGCCATTGCCAGCAGCAGGACGGGCGAAGCGAGCACGACACCGGTCGCAGTTCCAGCGAAGCAAAGCGCGGGCGCAAAGCGGATGCCGAGCCAGTGGCTCTTTCTCTCATCGTCGCTGAGGGCGCCGTAGCCCTGCATCGTCAAGCAGCTTCGAGACCAGGCGAATAGGCGTTCGATCATCGCGATCCTCCTTAGCGCCGCCGAGCCAGCAGCGAGATGCTGGTCACGCCGTACTTCTGGGTGGCGTTGTCGGCGCGATCGGAGACAAAGCGGTAGCGGTCGTTGTCGCGCACCTCGACGATCTCGAACCCCGCCGTCTCGATCGCCTCGCGGTAGCGGTCGCGCTGCATCGCGCCGCCGATGCACGCCGCCCACAAGGAGGCATCGCAGGTGACGCCCTCGGGAAGCGGGGTCGCGGTGACGATGTCGGCGATCGCCAGTCGCCCACCGGGCCGCAGCGCGCTCGCGGCGGCGGCGAACACCGTCGGCTTGTGGGGCGAGAGATTGATGACGCCATTGGAGATCACGCAGTTGACCAAGCCCGTCTCGACGGGCGGCGCCTCGATCTGCCCCTCGCGGAACTCGGCGTTGGCGATGCCGGCCTCTTCGGCGAGGCCGGTGGCCTTGGCGAGCTGCTCGGCCGTCATGTCGACCCCGATCGCGCTTCCGGCCTCGCCCGCGGCAAGCGCGGCGAGGAAAGCATCGGTCCCCGAGCCGCTGCCGAGGTCGAGCACGACCTCACCCGGCGCGATCGCCGCCAGGTCGAGGAAGTAGCCGACGCCGGCGAAGGAGTCGATCGCCGCGGCCGGGATGCGGTCGAGGTCGGCGGGCGGGTAGCCGAGGCGCTCGGCGAGCGCTCGCCCGGTCTCGAAGTGGAACTCGTGCTCGGGGTGCAAAGCGACCTCCTGGTACATCCCCTTGACCCGGTCGGTGAGATCGGCCGTGTCGAGTTGGCGTTCGGTCGTGGTCATGGGTTATCTCCTCCTCTAGGAATGCTGCGGGCTTGGCTGTGACAGTCGCCACTCGGGCCAGCCGCCCTCGAGGCGGCAGGCGCTGCGCCCCGCCTCATTGAGCCGGCGGACCGCCTCGTGCGCGTAGGCGCAGAAGGGACCGCGGCAGTAGGCGACGACCTCTTGGTCGGGGGGAAGCTCGGCCAGGCGACGCTCCAGCTCCTCGAGCGGGATCGATCGCGCACCCTCGATGTGACCAGCGGCGAACTCCTCCTCGGGCCGCACGTTGACCACGACGATGTCGCCCGCCCCCAGCCGCTCCAGCAGTTCCTCGCGGCCGATCGTCTCGACGTCGTCTCCGAGGTAGTCACGCGCCGCCCGCTCGACCTCCCCCAGATGGGCGACCGAGGCGTCGCGCAGGGAAAGCCAGAGGCCCAGCGCGTCCTCTCCGGCGAACGCGTAGACGACGCGCGTACCTTCGCGAGTGCGCGTCAGCAACCCCGCCGCGTGTAGCGCCTGCAGGTGCTGGGACGTGTTGGCGGTCGACTGCCCGCTCGCGCGGGCGAGCTCATCGACGCTGCGCGGCGCCTGCGCCAGCAGGTCCAACAGCTCTAGCCGGCGAGGGCTGGAGAACGCCTTGCCCATCATCGCGATCGCCTCGAAAAGGGTCTGCTTTGCCTTGTTGGAAACCATGTTTTGTTATTCAATAGAACTCTTGATAAGTTGTCAAGGGGCAAGCTGCCAATCCCGACCTCCGGAGGCTCCCGATGTTCTTCCGCCAAGTCCTCAACGACGAAACGGCCTGCGCCTCCTACCTGCTGGGTTGCAAGAGCAAGGGCGAGATGGCGGTCGTCGACCCGCACGTCGAGCTGGTGGACACCTACGTCGAGCTCGCCGAGGCTCAGGGCGCGGGCGTCGCCGCCGTGCTGGAGACCCATGTGCAGGCGGACCACTTCTCGGGCATGGCGACGCTGGTCGAGCGGACCGGCGCCACTCCATATCTGCCGGCCGGAGCCGGAGTCGAGTTCGACCACGAGCCACTTGCCGACGGCGACGTCGTGCGGGTTGGCAACACCGAGATCGAGGCGATCTCCACGCCGGGCCACGCGGCCGCTCATCACGCCTACCTCGTCACCGACCACGCCCGCGTCGACGATCCCTGGATGGTGCTGAGCGGCGACGCGCTGCTGGTCGGCGATGCCGGCCGGCCGGACCTGCACGCTCACGGCGACCGCAGCGCCGAGGAGATGGCGCGCAGTCTCTACCGCTCGTTGACCGAGCGACTGCTGACACTTCCCGATCACCTGCTGCTCTACCCCGCCCACTACGCCGGCTCTGTCTGCGGCCGCGGCCTCTCCGGCAACCCCGCCTCGACGATCGGCTTCGAGCGTCGCCACAACGCCGCGCTGCAGTTCGCCTCCGAAGAGGAGTTCGTCGCGGCGCTAACCGAGGACATCCCGCCCGCCCCCGAGCAGCAGGCCGAGATCCTCACCGCCAACCGCGCGGGCCGCCCGCTCGTCGGCGGCAGCTGACGAGCCGATGCCGGTCGGGCAGGTGCGATTGGGGCTGCGCGCGAACGTCGCCCAGTTCGCGCTCCTGGTCGCGGTCACCGCCTTCGTCGGGGCGATGGTCGGCCTGGAGCGTTCGGCGCTTCCGCTGATCGGGCGCGAGGACTTCGACCTCGGCTCGAACACCGCGGTGCTCTCCTTCATCGTCGCCTTCGGGCTGGTCAAGGCGCTGACCAACCTCGGTGCCGGAGCGCTGGCCGAGCGGATCGGACGACGGCGACTGCTGATCGCCGGCTGGGCGGTGGCGCTGCCGGTGCCGGTGCTGATCGCAACCGCGCCCAGCTGGGGCTGGGTGGTCGCCGCCAACATTCTGCTCGGCGTCAACCAGGGCCTTGCCTGGTCGATGACGGTGGTGATGAAGATCGACCTCGTCGGCCCGAGGCGCCGCGGCTTCGCGCTCGGGCTGAACGAGGCGGCCGGCTACGGCGGCGTCGCGGTCGCGGCCGGGTTGAGCGGCCTCCTCGCGGCGGAGTTCGCCGCGCGCGACGTGCTCGCCGTCGCCGGTGCCGCGATCGCCGGTACTGCGTTCCTGCTCTCGCTGCTGTTCGTCCGCGACACCGGGGCACACGTCGCCCTCGAGCAGGCTCACCACCACCCCGGCGGGGACGGCACGCCGCCGCGCCTGCGCGAGGCGTTCGCGCAGGCGAGCTATCGCGTGCCCGCCTTACGCTCCGCCTCGCAGGCAGGCCTCGTCAACAACCTCAACGACGGCCTCGCCTGGGGTCTGGTGCCGCTATTCCTCGCCGCCCACGGCGCCGCGGTCGCCGCGGTCGGTCTGGTCGCCGCGGTCTACCCGGCGGTCTGGAGCGTCGCCCAGATCGCCACCGGGGCCTGGTCGGACGCAGTCGGGCGCAAGCCGCTGATCGTCGCCGGGATGCTGCTCCAGGCGGGGGCGCTCGTGCTGCTCGCCCTGAGCGGGGGCGCGATCGCCGCGGCGGTCGCCGCCGCCGCGCTGCTCGGCCTTGGGACGGCGCTGGTCTACCCGACGCTGATCGCGGCGATCTCCGACGTCGTCTCCCCTGTCGCCCGGGCGCCCGTCGTCGGCGTCTACCGCTTCTGGCGCGACATGGGCTACGCGATCGGCGCCCTGATCGCGGGCGCGACCGCCGACGCGCTCGGCTATGGCGGCGCGATCGGGCTGGTGGCTGGGCTGACCGCGGGGTCCGGGCTCTGGGTGCTGATCGACATGCCGGGTCCACCGGTCGCCCAGTCGCTGGGAGGGACGACGCCCTCGCAGGTCGCTTCTCGTTAGCCGGCGTCCGCCGCGACAGACGGACAAGCGCGTCTCGCCTCGCTCAAGCGGCGGGAGAAAGTGGCCTACGTCATGCTCCGGCGCGCCCGCTATCTCCCGGTGGCGGCGCGAGCGTGGAGCATTAGACAACGCCGTATGGCTGGTCGTGCAGCGTGCCGTTCGAGCGGCGCAGAATAGTCGCTACGCTGCTCCTCGCCGCTCAGCACCCGCTCGACCTCGCGCCCGATCGCGAGGCGACTGGCGATCACCACCGGCATGCCGTGCAGGTCGTCTCCGTCGGGGATCGGCTCGCCAGCCGCGACTCCAACCCTTGCCGCGATACCGATCCCGCCTTCCTCCTCGTCCAGCCGCTCGACCGCCGACTGGATCGCGGCGGCTGCGCGGAGAGCGCCCAGGGCGCTCTCGAAGCTCGACATGACGCCGTCGCCCAGCGTCTTGACGATCCGGCCGCCATTGCGCACGATCGCGCCGGAGACGTCGTTGACGTGCGCTCGGCGAACCCCATCCATCCGATCGTCGCCGAGGGTCGCGAGCAGAGCGGTCGAGTCGACCAGGTCGCTGAAGAGGACGATCGCAACGCCAGCCATCGGCGAGCATCCTCTCGCACCTTGGCTCCGCGACCCTGTGAAAGATCAGGACTGGCTAGCCGTCTGCACTTCAACCGCCTTCTGCTTGCCGGAGTGCGGGTGCCGTGGGATCTCCTCGACGCGCTCGACCCGAATCAGCGGCGCCTCGGCGCCCCGCTCCGTGAGCGCCGCTCCGAGCCTCGTCTCGATCTCACGGCACGTCTGCGCCCCGTCGGTGCCGGCGAACACGGCATCGACGCGCAGCTCGCCCACCCCGTAGACGATTCGGTACTCCGACAGCGCGCCGATTCCGGCCAATGGGCTTCGCAGCGTGAGCGGGTGGACCTTGACCTTGCCGCCGTCCCTGGCGGGCATCTCGAGCACATCATCACTGCGGCCCTCGACCGACTTCAGCAGCCGGAAGGGACGGCGGCACGGGCAGAGATCCGGCGAGACAGTGACCAGGTCGGTCAGCTCATAGCGGATCAGTGGCTGGGCGCGGTTGTAGAGATTGGTGATGAGGAGGCGGCTACCCGGCTCGCCGTCGGGCACAGGCCGGTGGTCGTCGTCAACGACCTCGATCAGAACCTGATCTTCGAGGATATGTAGGCCCGTGTGGCGGTTGCACTCGGCCGCGGCGTAAGCGCCCGTCTCGGTGGCACCGTAGATGTTGAAGGGCTTCCGGCTCCAGGCGTCGACGATTCGCTCCTCCATCTCCGCGGTGCGAACCTCGCCCGCCGTGAAGATCATCTGCGGATGAATTCGCAGCTCGCCCGCCCGCTGGCGTTCCGCGAGCAGCGCGGCAAGGGACGGATAGGTGCCGAGGCCCTCCGGCTGGAAGAGGTTCAGCGCTTCGACCAGCTCTCCATGCGGCATGCGGGCGTCGAGCCGCAGGAAGCGATGGGCACCGATGTCCAGGCTGCGATTGATCCGCCCGGTCATATGGAGAGGATGGTCGGCGAAGATCGTCGCGAAGCGTCGGCGAGGAAGGCGCGGGCCAAAGCTGAGAAAGTCCTTTTGAGCCCGCATCGGTCCCCCAGCGAGAACTTCCGTCCAGTCGTCTCGACCGTAGACGAACACCCCACGCCGCCCACTCGTGCCACCACTCGCCATCACCCGGTGCTCGCCGAGCAGCAGCGGCTCGCGTCGCGGGCTGGTGTCCTTCAGCGCGTCCAGATGGCGCACGACGCCCGACAGCGTCAGGCGCCGGTCCGTCACCAGCTCGTCGAAATTCTCGAGCATGGTCGCCTTGTCGAGGGCGGGCAGTGCACGCAGGTCGAGGTCCTCGCTCAGCTCGATCCCGGCGAAGCGCTCGCGGTAGTAGGGTGAGTTGGCGGCCGCGTGACGGATGATCGCCAGGAGGCGCTCTCGCTGGTGGGCGCGGAGCCGCTCGACGCTCCACTTATCGTGGGATTCGAGCCTTCGTGCCACGCGAAGGGCGCGGATCACCTCCGGTAGTCGCCGCAACCGCTCGATCATCTCCCGGCCTCCCGCTCTGTGTCCCCCCGCGCGCCGCGGAGCAAGGTCAGATTCGCTTCCACGATCAACTCCTCCGGCGCCCCGGCAGGCGCGACGAGCCCCTCCAGCACCAGTCCGCGGTTGAGCGCGGCCACAACCGTCGCAAGTCGCCGCGGCTCGATGGTCGATCGCTCCCCGTGGCGTCGCAGCCAGGTACGAATTGAGGCGGTCAACGTGGCCAGGCCCGCCTCGTGCAGCGCAGCGTAGCGAGGCTGCAATCCCTCATCACGGCCGATCACGATCATGAACTCACTTGAGACAGCCAGCCAGTCGTGTTCGGCGGCGACCTCGCGAGCGTAGCGGCGCGCGACCTCGGTGACAAAGTCCTCCACGGTTGACGTGCTGTCGAGAACCTCAGTCCAGAGCGCGCGCCTGAGCTCGACGCGCGCCGCAAGCAGCGCCAGCATCACGTCGGCCTTGGAGTCGAAGGTCGAATAGACGGCGCCGGTGGTGAAGCCGGCCTCCGCGGCTATCCGATCCAGCGAGGCGCGGTGATAGCCCTCGCGCCGAAACACGGTCTCCGCAGCCTCGAGCAGGAGGCGACGAGTCTCTGCCTTGGCCTCCGGGCGACTGAGGCGAGGGGTGGCCGCTTTGCTAGTTACGGAAGCGATAGTGACGTTATTTGTATAACGCTGCTATCTGAAAGTCAAGTTTTTTCTTGAGCGAGCATCGAGCTTGTTTTGAGAATGAGGCGCCGCATAGACGACTGCCACCCGGTGATCAGGGGGCATTCCGGGGAAATACCTCCTGTGCGCCGGAGTAACCTCGGAGCGTCCCTATGCCGGAGACGCGCTATGCACAGAGCGGCGATCTCAACATCGCCTACCAGGTCGTCGGCGACGGCCCGATCGATCTCGTCTTCGTTCCAGGCTTCGTCTCGCACCTCGACCTGCAGTGGGCCGAGCCGCGGGTCGCGCGCTTCCTCGAAAAGCTCGCCTCCTTCTCGCGGCTCATCCTGTTCGACAAGCGGGGCACGGGGCTCTCCGATCCCGTTGCCGCCCCGGCGCCGCTGGAGGACCGCATGGACGACGTGCGCGCGGTGATGGACGCCGCCGGCTCGGAGCGCGCCGCGCTGCTCGGAGTTTCGGAGGGCGGGCCGATGAGCGTTCTCTTCGCCACCACCTACCCCGAGCGCACACGGGCCCTGATCCTCTGCGGCACCTTTCCTACGGGAACCGCGGACCCTGAGGAAAACCCGGGTGGACAGCGCTGGGTCGACGCGGCCCAGAGGCTCGGCGCTGCGGCCGAGCACTGGGGTGAGGGACGCACGCTCGCGCTGCTCGGCCCCAGCGCCGACAGCGAGCGCGATCGGATCGCGCATGGCATGTTCGAGCGCTCGGCCGCCAGTCCACAGATGGTGCAAACACTGATCGACATGGGCAACGAAACCGACGTCAGGGACCTGCTGCCGAACGTCCGCGTGCCGACGCTGGTGCTCCACCGCGCCGAAGAGTTCGTCCCCGTCGAGTGCGCGCACTACATGGCCGAGCACATCCCGGGTGCGCGGCTGGTCGTACTACCGGGAATGGACCACATCCCTTTTTACGGCGACGGTGATGGTTACGCCGAGGAGATCGAGGAGTTCCTGACCGGCGCCCGCCACGCGCCCCCTTCAGATCGCATCCTGACGACCGTGATGTTCACCGACATCGTCGCGTCCACGGAGCGCGCCGCGGCACTGGGAGATGCGCGCTGGCGTGAGCTATTGGGTCGCCACAACGAGCTCATGCGTGTCGAGCTGGAGCGCCACCGAGGCCGCGAGGTGAAGACGATGGGAGACGGCTTTCTGGCCACCTTCGACGGCCCGGCGCGCGGGATCCGCTGCGCTCGGGCGATTGCGGACAAGGTGCGAGACCTTGACGTCGAGCTGCGGGCGGGCCTGCACACCGGCGAGTGCGAGCTGATCGGCGAGGACATAGGTGGCATGGCCGTCAACATCGGCGCGCGGATCGGTGCGCTCGCCGGCGTGAACGAGGTGGTTGTCTCGAGCACCGTAAAGGACCTCGTGGTTGGCTCCGGCATCTCCTTCAGCGACCGCGGTGCCCATCGACTGAAGGGCGTGCCCGACGAGTGGCGTCTGTTCGCCGTGGACCAAGTCGAGGCGCCGCTCAGCGACCGGGTCGTGGCAGAGACACGCAAGCGCCGTCTTTCAGATCGGGCAGCCACCGGTGCGGCAAGGAGGGCGCCGCGCCTCGTGCGGCGAGTCATCGGTTGGCGTGCTGACCTCTAGGAAGCTCTTGACGACGCGGCCGCCATTGCGCACGACGGTGGCGGAGACGTCGCTCCGTCGTTGCGTAGAGGACGACCCCGGCTCCACAAGGCCGCTCTTCGGCCTCGGCGGGCTGGTCGTCCCCTTCGTCGGGATTAAGCTGCTCGACCTCGTGATCCACAACTTGCTGGGGGCTTGAGGTGGCGGATCATGCAGCGAGTTATGAGTGACTTGCCCGGGCGGGCTAGCTGCTAGCCGACTAAGAGTCTTGGGGGAGCCGTCGTATCTTTCTGGATGTGGTTAACGGGACTCGTTCTCCGATGACTCCTCGTCGGCGGACTGTCCGACCGGGTTGAAGTCGCGGTCGAGCTGGACGTCGGTCTGGCTTCCGTCGAGCCGGGTGACCTCGACCTCGTAGTAGCTCTCCTCGTCGCCGACCTCGGTCTCGGTGACCGTGCCACCCCCGGTCGCCTCAAGCGCCGCGGCACTCGCCTGGTCGAGCGCGCGACCGGAGATCGGACTCTCTGAATCGTCCCCGGCACCCGTAGCCAGGGCCACCCCGGCGCCGCCTGCGCAGAGGGCGAGAATGGTTGCCCCCACGACGATCAGCTTGGTTCTGTTCTTCATGTCGTCCTCCTCGATCGGGTTGGGGGCCTTTTCTACGGAGGGCGGATGAAACGACGGTGAAAGCTCCCGGGCCGCGGTCAGGCGGCGGGAACCTCGATCCAGACGTCCGCGCCGCCTCCGGGGTCATTTACTGCGCCGGCACGTCCTCCGTGCGCTTGCGCGATCGCCTCGACAATCGCCAGGCCGAGCCCGCTGCCGCCCCGGGCGCGCGCCGGGTCGGCACGGCTGAAGCGCTCGAAGGAATGTGGGAGAAAGGCTGGCGGGAAGCCGGCGCCCCGATCGCCGACGTGCAGCTCGACCGTCTCATCCTTGCCCACCGCCAAGAGCCGCACCTCGCCCTCGCCGTAACGGAAGGCGTTGTCGATCATCGCGGTCAGGGCCTGCTCTAGACGAAGGCGGTCCCCGGTGACGCGGAGATCCTCGGCCTCGCCCACAACAAGGTCGCGCCCGGACTCGACGACGCGGGCGTCGAAGCGGTTGGCCACCGCCCCGAGAAGCTCGGCGACGCCCACCTGCTCGGGCACGATCTCCAGTCCGCCCTCCCCCGAGCGGGCTACGACGAGCAGGTCCTCGGCGAGCTGAGTCAGGCGGTCGACCTCCTCCAACCCAGAGGCGATTGCGGCACGCAGCTCCTCCTCGCCGCCCCAGTGTCGGAGGGCCAGTTCCAGCTCGGCCTTGTGCAGCGCCAGCGGCGTGCGCAGCTCGTGGCTGGCATCGTCGACGAAGCGCCGCTCACGCTCGAGCGTGGCCTCGATCCGCGCCAGCATCTCGTTCAGCGTCTGGCCGAGCCGTCGCAGCTCGTCGTTCGCGGGTGGGACCGGCAGCCGCTCTTCCGGTCCGCTTGCCGAGATCTCGCTTGCCCGCTGGCGCATCTCCTCGACTGGCCGCAGCGCCGCCCCGGCCGCGACGTAGCCGGCCAGTGAGGCGAGCAGCAGCGCGGCCGGACCGCCGATCAGGAGCAGGGTCGCGAGGTTGTCGAGCGCCTCGTCGAAGCTCTCTTCGCGCTCACTCATTGCCGTCTCGCGCCCCGGGACGTCCCGGTCGACCGAGGCCTCGAGCTCGTTCTCCAAGCGCAGGTAGACGAAGAGCCCGACCGCGACCAGGACGAGCGCCATCGCCGCCGTGAAGGCCAGGGTCACCCGCAGGCGGATCGGCACCCGGCTCACCGCCCGCCGTCCTCTCGCAGCCGGTAGCCGGCGCCGCGTACGGTCTCGATCGACTCGACCCCATACGGGCGGTCGATCTTCCGGCGCAAGAGCCGAACGTAGGCATCGACGACGTTGGAGCGGTTCTCGTACTCGTAGTCCCAGGCGTGCTCCAGCAGTTGAAAGCGAGAGAGAACCTCGCCGGGCCGGCGCATGAAGGTCTCCAGCAGGGCGAACTCCTTGGCCGAGAGGTCGATCTCTGCCTCGCCGCGCCAGGCTCGCCGCGTTGCCGGGTTGAGGCGCAGCTCGCCTGCCGTCAGCTCGGCCGGCCGCTCCGGCCGCCCGCGGCGGGCCAGCGCTCGCAGCCGCGCCAGCAGCTCGGCAAAGGAGAAGGGCTTGGTCAGGTAGTCGTCGGCGCCGCGGTCAAGGCCGGCGACCCGGTCGCGGACGGCGTCGCGAGCAGTCAGCATCAGGACTGGCGACCAAACCCCGGCCTCGCGCAGCCGTCTGCAGACCTCCAAGCCGTCGATACCCGGCAGCATCAGGTCGAGGACGATCGCGTCGTACTCCACCGCCTCGGCCTTCCACAGTGCCTCCTCGCCGGTGCCGGAGATGTCTATCGCCATCCCCTCGCGCTGGAGGCCGCGCCGGATCAGCCCCGCCATCTTCGCTTCATCCTCGACGATCAGGACGCGCATCGGCCTGGACAGAATGCCAGCCAAATGATGAAAAGGAAATGAAAAGCCACTTTTCACCGACCTTTCATCGGCCCTTGGGATAACGAGGGAATCCAGTCGCGAAAGGAGCAGGCAATGTCTTCCATCCAGATCGGCAACCGGGTCCTCCTCGTCGGCCTCTCACTTCTACTCGCTTTACTCTTCCTTGTCGCCTGTGGTGGGGATGGCGGCGGCGAGGGCGAGAGCGCGTCAGCGGCGAGCCTGCCACAGGGCGCCGAGTCCGTCGATCTGGACCCGGCCGACTTCAGCGTCGAGATCGACAATCCCTACTGGCCGATGAGGCCAGGCAGTCGCTGGGTCTACAGGGAGAGAGACGGCGAAGGAGGCGTGCAGCGGGTCGTGGTCACCGTCACCGATAAGACGAAGCGGATCGCCAATGGCATCCAGGCACGTGTCGTCCACGACGTGGTCAACCAGGGCGGTGAGCCGCTCGAGATCACCGACGACTGGTATGCCCAAGACTCGGGTGGCAACGTCTGGTATCTGGGCGAGCGCACGGCGGAGTACGAGAACGGCAAGCTGGTCTCCCGGGCGGGGTCATGGGAGGCCGGAGTCGACGGCGCTCAGCCGGGGGTCATCATGCCCGCCGAACCACGCCCGGGGCTCGCCTACCGCCAGGAGTACTACGCCGGCGAGGCGGAGGACCGGGCGAAGGTTCTCAGCCTCAACGAGCAGGTGGAGGTTTTCTTTGGCCACTTCTCCAGCGCCCTGCTGACCAAAGATCTCGTCCCGCTCGAACCGGACGTGCTGGAGTACAAGCTCTACGCTCGCGGCGTCGGTCCCGTCCTCACCCTCGACGTCTCCGGAGCGTCCGGTCGAGAGGAACTGATCCGCTATACGGGGGCGAACTGAGACTCGCACCCTGATGTCGGGCGATCGCTCGGCAGTCGGGCGTACGATCCGCCCGGTGAACATCCGGAGGATGCGTCCCCATGAGCTTGATGCCGCGGTGAGCGTGTGGCGCGAGGCGAATATCGCCCGTGGTGCTCCTCACGGACTGGAGCGCACCGCTCGCATCCGCGAAAAACTCTTAGCCTCAGACGCTCTGCCGTTCGTCGCGCTTCGACCAGGCGTCGTAGGCATGGCGCTGGCCGAGCCTGGACGGTTCGACGACGGCGCGGGGGAACTCGATCCATCGCTCCTGCACATCTCGATGGTATTCGTGCGTCCCGACGCGCAACGCACAGGAATTGGGCTACTCCCTGGTCCTTCACATCCTTGAGGTCGCCCGCCCGCTGGGCTACAAGCGCGTCGGAGTCTGCGGCCCGGGAGAACGTCCCTGCTCGCAGACTCTACGAGCGGGCCGGGATGGCCCTCACCGGCAAGACCGCTCCTCTTCGGTCGAGCGCGCAACTCCAGTACGGCAGCTTTCTCAACGGTGCGGAGGCACCGCGGCCCTCACCTGGGTCGATCCGGGTCCAGCAGCCGCTCGACCACTAGAACGTCTCGCCACTCGCCATCGAGCTGGCCGTGGCGGCGGTGAAAGCCGACCGACGAGAAGCAGCAGCGCTCGACCAGGCGGATGCTCGCCGTGTTGTCGGTGAAGACCTTGCCGATCAGCTTGTGAAAGCCGTTGCCCCTGGCGGCGGTGGCGAGCGCTTCGGTCAGTGCCGTGCCGACGCCACGTCCACGTGCCTCCGGTGCGACGTAGACGCTGCACTCGGCGATCCCGGCGTAGCAGGGGCGGCTGCTGTATGGAGCGAGTCCGGCCCAGCCGACTACACGGCCGCTCGTGTCGGCGATAAGGAACGGGAACCGATTGTCGCTGACTCTCTCCTCGATCTTGACGCTCGCCGAGGTCGCTGCGCGTTACCCCGAGTTTGAGATCAACCTCGCTCGTCAGGCTCTGGCCTCGAAATGCACCGAGGCAGGTGCGCATCTTCTACGCTCACGATTTCTACTTCGATTTCCTCTTCCTGACGATTCCGAAGGTCGTCGAGCTGGCGGCTGTCGAGACGGACGAAGACCGCCCCGTCTACTCGCTTTCGCTGACCGACAACGCTGATGCGGGCGAGTGGGTGATTGCCGATCCGCGCCAGCCGACGCGCCTCGGGATCCAGGTTGTGATCGACGAGCGGCGTCGAGGGACGACCGAGCGCCTATGGCGGCTGCTCGCCGCCCTGCGGCCTGCGGTTGTGACGGTCAAGCCGTCGCTCCTCGAAGTGCTTGTTCACCATGCCGGGCGGCCGGGCAGGCTCCGCTCCGGTTCGCCGGACCTGCTGCTCTCGAGCGGAGCGCTACTGTCAGAGTCGCTGCGGGAGGAGGCGGAAGCGCTTTTCGACTGTGTGGCAACGAACGCCTACGGGATGACCGAGTTCGGATTGATGGCGGCGGAGTGCGAGCATCGCACGGGACTCCACGTTGACGAGTCCTCTCTGGTCGTCGAAGAGGTGGACGGCGAGCTGGTGGCGTCGAGTGTCTCCAACCGGTCGATGCCCCTGCTCCGCTATCGCACGGCGGACCTCGGCGAGCTGGAGCGGGAGCGATGCCCCCCTGCGGGCGGACCAGCTCGCGGCTGTGTCACCTCTCCGGCAGGCGCGTGCGTAACTTCAAGCTTCCGTCCGGCGAGTTGCTCTCGCCAGCGCGCTTCAACCGCGTCTTCGGGCAGCCCGGGCTGCGGGAGTTCCAACTCACCCAGGTTGCGCCTCGGCGGTTTGAGCTGCGCCTCGAGCTCGAGCCCGGATTCAGCAAAGGCCCCGCTGCTACAGCGGTCGAGGCTTATGCTCGCAAGATCCTCGGTCGAGAGGTCGCCTCCGCGTCTGTGTCGGCCAGTTCGAGAAGGAAGGCAAGTTCGAGCGCTACCGGGCCGCCCTCTGAGCGCCGAGCGGCTCAGGGGGGCTGCTTCCGCCAAATGGAGCTAGCCGAACTCGAACCGGCGACCAGGATCGTGCTCAACGATGCCACGAACTGGCCCCTACCAAGTCGGCAAGGGCCGTCCTTAGCTTCCTCGTGGAGGATCTGCACCGCCGACCTGATCAGATTGTCAATGCCTTGATCGCCTCAGTGGCGACCTGTCGATCCCAGCTTCGATGTTCTCCCGTTGCGACTCCAATCGCCCTCAAATTTCCTTCCCTTTGGCCTTCCCTTCAGGCCTCTGCGGTCGAAGAAATGGCTATATAGCTGGCTTTCTGACTTCTGCAAGTCGGTCTTTCAAGCCGAAGGTCGCGAGTTCGATTCTCGTCGGGCGCATCGCATTCAAGCCCAGCTCTGGAGCGAAATTTGGCTTTGGGGCTGGGTTTTCGCGTTGTGGGTTGGAGTATGGTGGGGAGGTCAGCGAAGGTCAATAAAGAGCTGCTTTTTGACCCTCTCCTTCCCTTCATCTTCCCTTTGAGCTGGGCTCAATTGCTCCGTTGACGAGTGCTCGTGGGGCACGTCCGCTTCTCGCCTCAGCATGATCGCACCCTTTGCCTGCGCGACCTGTCGCCAGCTCCCTGCTCTCGGTACGGCAGTCAAGTTACTTGGACTACGTTCCCGAAATGCCTGATCAGCGAAAAAAGCCGGAAGCCTCGGTGCGCGCGGTGCCCCGACCCTGAGAGCGACCGGGAGGCGCTGCGCGAACTGCGGGATTCGGGCAGCCCGCAAGGTCAAGGAGCTTGCTGAGCGCATACTCAGCGACGAGCCGTGGCGCACCTCACTACTTGGGGAACTGCTACCGGGCCTGCCGCTCAATCTTGGTGAGGACGAGAAAAACCAGGCCATTTCGCAGCAACCCGCCGATGCTTCCGACGCTCTTGATCCTCGGAAGCTCCAGCGGCGCCTCTCGGATGCCTTTGACGGTCGGGACAAGCTTCGCGCAAATTCGTGACGCGATCCGATGAAGAAAGGCCTCTGATGCGGCGAGAATCGAGCGCCGCCGCCTCCGCCGGCTGCACAGCACCCTGCAGTCGCTCTCCAGCGTCAGGTTGCTCTGAGAGGATGAGCGACATGTGCCGATGGATCGATGATGGCGTCTACCTATGACTCCCGTTGCAGCGGAGATTCAAGAGCCGCTCTACGCACGCAGGCTTGGAGCTCGCGGTTCAAGGACGCCCATACGAGATGAGGACCACGCTGAGCGCATAGGCGGTAGTGCACGCGCGATCCTTGGTGGGATTCCGAAGTGGTGGGAGGAAGTTGCCCTAGCTGCGGGTCTACGGGGTCGTTGGCTCGTAGTAGAGGAGGCGATTGAAGGTCTCGCACCGCCTCTCGCCACAAGTAAGCCGGCAGATCTAACAGGCCTAACTGGCTTTGACCTGGGGGCCCGTTACGCAGCCTCGCTAAGTGAGGTTATTCGTTCCCGTCATGGACGCCACTACACGCCAGAGCCGCTCGCTCAGTATCTCTGGAAATTAGCGAGACTTTCCCTCGGCCAGCGACGGCCGGATAATCCCTTGCCGGGGCTTGTCTCGGATCCAGCCTGCGGCAGTGGTGCCCTCTTGTTGCCACCACTGCGTCAGCACCTTCGGGCTTTGGCGGGGGCAGATCCACGAATAACCCTTGCCAAGCTGCCGCAACTTATAAAAGGCATCGATTCCGACCCCGCGGCAACTTGGATAACTAATATCGTCCTTGCGGCCGAGCTGCTACCGCTAGTTGCACGCATTCCTAATTCCAGGCGACGCCCTCTTCCAATCTTGGCCCATGTGGGCGACGGTTTGTCACCAACAGCCACCCGTTCGCGAGTGGTTGTTATGAATCCTCCATATGGGCGCGTTCGACTCGATAGGGCCGAACGCGCACGTTGGGAGAAGTATCTTTATGGGCACGCCAACTTGTACTCGCTGTTCTTGGCATCCGGACTCGAGCGGCTGGATGACAAGGGCGTCCTTGCGGCGCTTGTACCCACTTCATTTTTGGCCGGACGCTACTTTGCGTCTTTACGGACCGAACTGGGTCAACAGGTCTCGTTGCGAGATCTTACTTTCGTTGAGGAGCGCGGAGGTGTGTTTAACGGTGTGCTTCAGGAGACTTGTCTTGCTACGTTTACGCGCCGCCGGATCCAGCGCACCTCAATAGCTTCCGCAAACGGTCGCATCACGAAGGTCGCAAAAGTCTCCTCTCCGCGTAGTGATCGCCCTTGGGTTCTCCCGCGGCGGGCCGATGATGCGCATGTTGCTGCTGCGGCGGCAGATATGCCGCTCACCCTTCGGTCTACTGGTTGGAAAGTCAGCACCGGTCCTCTCGTATGGAACCGTTGACGCGCTGATCTGGGCAATCGCCGCCAAAAAGCAAGTGCACCGGTCCTTTGGGCGGCCGATCTCGATGGCGGTCAATTGCATCGTGATCCCGCGAAAGACAGCTTGAGATGGTTAGCGCTTCGAGGCAGCGACCCGACCGTGATGCTGCTGAGAGAACCTGCGATCCTTGTTCAGAGGACCACGTCTCCTGAGCAGCAGCGACGCCTAGTTTGTGTCGAGCTTTCCTCGGGCCTACTGCGAGAGTGGGGGGGGAAGATTGTTGTTGAGAATCACGTGAATATCCTTCGGCCGGAGGCTCCAACTCACCTGCTGTCGCATTCTGCTCTAACCGCGTTGCTTTCGACGCGAACTATTGATCGCCTAATGCGCTGTATCAGTGGGTCGGTTGCGGTGAGTGCGTATGAGCTCGAATCGCTACCGCTGCCGGATGCCACCATTCTTAGGGCTTGGGAGGATCTGCGCGGGGACGAGCTGGAGCGCGCGGTCGCCATGACCTACCAACCCAACCACTAGGTCCCTTGCGAACCTTGCCGGCATACGAGGAATGCGTAGAGCGCTTGGAGCTGGTCTTTCCACGCGCCGCGTTTGACACCGTACTATCGAATCCGTTAGCGGCTTGGGCCGTCGCCTCAATGATCTATATCGATGCGGTCGTGCCGGCGGTGGGTGAACTTCCAGGCGAAGTCACTTGGGCACGCCCGACGATGATTCTGTGGATGTCCGATGAGGCTTACGACCGCAACGACTTTACTTTTCGATCTGAATGGGCCAAGGCAGCGTTGCGAGGGAAGCAAAGAGTCTCCGGTTTGCTCGATTCCTGGGAGCTACCTTTTAATCCAAAATACGGAGACAACAGCCGGGAGACGTTGCGCGACGAGACGTTTCCTCGATGGCTCGACGAGGGCGCGATGCGGGTCAAGCCTGGCGTTAAGACTAGTAGTCCTCAGCCCCGCTGGGCCCTAACGGACGCTTTTGCAGATCTATTTGAGCCCGGCCTCTCCGAATCGGTTGTTTTGGAACGTGTAGAAGCCTTCCGGGAAAACCATATGAGTCCGGGTGGCAAAGTCAAAGCAGTGGTTGCACGCGAACGTGGTGAGAAAACACATGCGGTTGATGTGGGGCTGCCTGATGGGACCGTTCGACACCTTGAACCGGGCGAGACCTCAGTGATCCTCAAGGGTGTAATTGAGCAATGGGCGCCTGTTCGGCTTAACGACGCTGTTGTCTTGAGCATTTCTGAGCCTGGCGACAAGATTTACACTGCAGACTCGGCAGTGATGCAGCGTTTGGGTATCGTGATCGATGCAGCGACTCTCCTTCCCGACGCGCTCCTTGTTGATATCGGATCGGTTCCACCTGCGTTTTGGGTAGTTGAGGCTGTTGCTTCTGATGGGCCTATAGATGAGGACCGTAAGCGTTCTCTACTGCGGTGGGCTGCCAAACAGCGTATTCCCGAAGATTCGTGTTACTTCCTTACTGCATTTGGCTCACGAAATGCTGCACCAGCCAAAAGGCGACTCAAGGACCTCGCAACTGGGACCTTTGCGTGGTACGCGGACGAGCCTACACACGAGATGGCCTGGTACGAGCTTTCGTTGGGGCACGGCAGATCTCTGAGGGAATGGTGAAGGACGATCAATCCATGCATTCACGCGAGTGCCCCGTCCTTTAACGACAAGGTTGCGGTTCGCCTGTCGTCGGACTGCTTAAGCTGAGCCAACGACGGCGAACTCCGCGCCAACCGACTGACAGTTCGCTGCAACGCCGTTCAAGAGAGTGTCAAGACGCCTTAGTCGCGCTAGCTGAGGATGGTTTCCGTCTGCACGCACCTGATCAAGAAGTGGCCGGCGTACGTGTGGTTGGACGATCACCATCCGGCGGCGCACGTTGCTTCCGACTGCGTCGAGCTGCTCGATGAACTGCTCTCGGCTTCGCGACACCCCGTCTTCCCATGCTAGGAGGTTCAGCTCTTCTGGGAATCCACTGCCCAACAAGTTCCCGCTCGCCAAGATTGAATCGAGGTGGCGGAGATTCTTGACCGCCTGAGCGCAGACCGTCTCATAAGGGGCGACGGCAATCTCCCGGGCGGCACTGGCTGAGTGGGCAGCCTTGGCATGAATCAACGTAAGCGTCGGGGCGGTTTCAGTGAGATCTAGATGGAGGAAGTCGGCCGTCTCCCCTGGGCGGTCATCGCAGACAAGCCAGCTACGCGCACCTTCGACCCCGGCCCCAGTGGGCCATTGGCTGTATATCCAGCTGAATAGTGAGCGATCAGCGTCACCGATGGCCTGGATTCCAGCCTGAGGCTTCTCGCGGTCAACTTCCCAGCCATCATCAAAGCTCCATTTCCAGCCCATGAACGGTAGATCGCGGTGGCGCATTGCGAAGACCTGGCGGTCCTGAACTGAGTGCCCCGACTCAAAGTTAACCGTTACAGACTCTGGGTTTCGCAAGCTATCCATGACCTGGGCGAACTCCTCGACATGCTCAGGGTCAGCCGTTCCCGAGAAAAAGCTCTCGATCTCACCGCCAGCGGCGATGAACTCCAGCTCTATCTGCCCAAGAATTTCTCCAGCTCGATAAACAGTGGCCTTGAGCGAGGTTCCTTCCGATTCGGTCACCTGAAACGTCGTAGCGAAGGCGAGCTTCTCCATTGCGGCCAAGGTGTCGGCCTCGTGGGAATCGAGCACCGGTCCTGCGATCAGTAGCTCGGGTGGAGTGATCGCGACCTCATAGGCACCCTCAACGCCGGAAAGATCATTCTGCGCCGTTGCGAGGACCGGTAGTGGCTCAAGACTGGATCCCTCGGCTGTTGCAAGCGTCTGAAGGATTGCGACGATGGACCTCTCGAAGTCAGCGCGATCCGTAGAGGTAGATACCCAAACTCTGGACTCATCCACAGCGAAGCCCATGACGTCGCCAATGTCCGCATTGTCAGGCTCGGCTCGGATCGCGGTATAGCGGTAGGTCTGATCCGCAAGCGGGTCCAGAGCACTTCCGAGATCGCGGCCGCTGATGACTTTTGCGTCGGCCTTGAAGTCGGTCGAATGGTGGGTACCTCGGAGCCACAACGTCCGGGCGCGGCCTTTCACGAAAGCAGCCTTTAACTCTCCGGCAGCCCCAAAGCGCAATGGGCCAAGGTCTCCTTTTTGCAGAGCTTTCTTGACGGCGCCTTTCTTTGACGTCTCGGTGAGATGGATTGCGATCCAGTTCTCCACTCGAACCACTAGCGCGAGATGATTCACCCTGTCGAGAATGGGCTCGGTTGACCAAGCCACCGGTCGCCGAACCTCGTAGTGAACGAAGGATATTTCGACCGGTTCGGTGTCATTTCCGACGGCGACCACGCGTCGAGATGCATCCCCCTGCTTGACCTTCAGAACTTTTCGTAGTTTCAGCAGAATCTGCCTTGCGCTCCGGTCGCTGCCGTCGTGCAATCGGGCCACGAATATCGATTTAAAAGGCTTTAGATTGTCGAGAGTCAGATTTGCCGACATTACTGACGTGCTCCCTGCCGTTGTCGAATCGGCCGTGTCCCCAACCTTTATGCACGATACAGGTCACCTTGAGGTACAGAGCAATTCAGCCTCCTCTGCGAAAAGAGAAGTCAAATTCCTCCCCCAGTCAGATAGCAGCCCAAACGGCCACACCAAGCGCCCCCCGTCTGTCAATCCGGAGGAGCTTCGCTCTCTAGGCCGTTGGAAAGCGACCGATTCAGCGCCGGCCTCTGGGATCCGCTTCCGGACGCCAGTGGGTTGCCGCCTGGCCAGGGATCGGCGGTGGGGCAAACCCCTTAGCCGATCTTCTCCGCCAGCTCGATGATGATCCCCTCGGGGCCGCGGACGTAGCAGAGCCGGTAGCTGTTCTCGTAGCGCACCAGCTCGCCGACGAGCTCGGTGCCGCGGGCTTGTAGGCCGGCGACTACGGCGTCGATGTCCTCGACGAGGAAGGAGAGATGGCGGAGGCCTGGGGTGTTCGAGGGTGCGTGCGGGTCGCCGCCTTGGGTCGGCGGCGAGTGGAACTCCACCAGCTCGATTTCTACGTCCCCGTCCGGGGTTCGCAGCATCGCTAACTCAGCCTTGGTCCCTTCGAGCGCGATGATGCGGTCTACCAGCTCGCCCTCGACCTGGCCCTTGCCTCCCGGCTCAAGTCCGAGCTGGACGAAGAATTCGATGGCGGCCACCAGGTCGTCGACCACGATCCCGACGTGTTCCATCTTTTTGATCGCCATTTGCTCGATGGTAGGGAGGCCAGCTACCTGACGGTCGCATTTTGGGTCGCATCGCCGCGGCAATTCCGCTGCCCGTGTGGAGGATCGGCGTCCTTTCAATTCGACGGCTACCGACTGCGTCCAGCGTGGTGGACTGGACTCGATCCGGTCGATCAGGGACGATGTGAGCGATGGTTGTTGTCGATGAGCAATCGCGCGTCCCGCCGCTCGATCAAGCGGCGCTGGATCGGCTAAGGGACGCTCTCGATCGTGAGGGCGTGGTCGCCGCGATGCTGATCGGCTCGCAGGCGCGCGGCAATCCGGGTCCACTGTCTGATGTCGATATCGCGGTCTGGCATGACCCCAAGCTAGATTCTCGCGCTCGCTTCGACCTTCAGCTGAGCCTTGCCGGCGATGCGGGTCGTGCTTTGGGCACCGAGGAGATCGATCTCGTCATGCTCAACCAAGCCCCCCCGCTGATGCGACACCGTGCCATGCGTGAGGCTAAGCGCCTCGTTGAGCGCGACCATGACGAGCGGGTTCGGCTGGAGACCCGGACGATTCTCGACTACCTCGACACCGCGCCGTTGCGCGCAGAGCTTGGTCGCGGAGTGCGGCGGCGGATGGCGGAAGGCCGCTTTGGTTGACGTTGAGCAGGTTGAGAACCGCCTCGAGCGGCTGGAGGGGATGCTCGAGCGCTTGGAGGATGTCCGCGATGCTGGCGAAGAGGCCTACCTGGTCAACGCCCAGCAACGCCTTGCGACCGAACGCCTGCTTCAGCTCTCGATTCAGATCTGCATTGACTTAGCGGCTCAGGTCGTCAGCGAGCAGTCCGCCCCGCCTCCGTCGAGCTATTCGGACATGTTCAAGATCCTTGGCGACAAGGGTGTCATTTCAGCCGAGATCGCGGAGCGGCTTGGCAACGCCGCCAGGCAGCGCAATTTGCTTGTGCATCTCTACATGGAGATCGATGACCGAGCGGTGTTCGCCTCGTTGGCATTCCTCGATGACCTTCGCGAGTTCGCCACGACGGTTGACCGCTTGGCACACTCCTCCGAAGATTCAGTTCACTGACCTTCGGTCGAACCGATTGCGACTGTCAAGTCGCATATCGATCACATAACCGCCGCAATCTCGCTCCTCGTGGGGACGGGCCCCTGTCCTTTCAATCTGGAGGAATCGCTCAAATGAGCGGATGAGGGGCCGGCCCGCCCTCCGAGTCACATCGCGGCCACACAGTGCTTGACCAAAGTAGAATCTCCTGATCATGTCAACCGCCACAGCAAGACCTGCGACCAAGGCGATGGTGGTCGCGTGCACCCTTGTCTTACTGTTGTTCGTGCCTGCTGCAGCAACCGCAGCATGGCTCCCCGCGGTCGATATCTCGGAGGAAGGCGAATTCGGCTTCGACCAGGAACCGCAGGTGGCCGCCGATGCTTCGGGAGGTGCCCTTGCCGTCTGGCCTCAGCTTGACGGTCACTATCTGATCCAGGCATCGACCAAGCTCGCTGGGGGAAGCTGGGGGCCTCCCGTCAACATCTCTCCCTCCGGCGAGGAATCGCTCGAACCACGTGTTGCGATGAATGCCGCGGGCCAGGCGGTTGCCGCCTGGGTCCACCTTGACAGCCAGCGAATGATCGAGGTGGCGAGTAGGACGTCGCAGGGGAGCTGGGTGACGGCCGATGAGCATTTCGTCGCCGGAGGGGGGCCCAACCACGCGGACATCGCGATCGGTCCTGCGGGCGAAGCGGTGGTGATCTGGACCGGGCATCAGAACACGGCCGACTACATCGTCCGGGCGGCGACCAGATCGCCGGAGGGGGATTGGGGTCCCCCGGTCGAGCTCTCAGAGGCGGGTAACAACGCGTGGGAACCGAAGGTCGCCATCGACCCGGCGGGCAACGTGGTTGCTGCGTGGTACCGCTGGAACGACGATGGCGACACGATCGTCCAGGAGGCCGAAAAGAAACCCGGACAGGCCTGGGACGAATCGGAGGACCTCTCTGCCGAGGGGGGTATGGCGCACGCCCCTGAGGTGAAGGTGAGCGCCGGGCGGGCCGTGGTCGTGTGGCAGCGCGAGCAGACCATCGAAGCCGCGACCAGGGATACGGGTGGAGCATGGCAGCCGGCCGTCGAAGTTTCCGATTTCGAATCCCGGGAGCCGGCGCTCGGCATGGACGGGGAGGGGAATGCCATTGCCCTCTGGAGCTCCGGCCCGGAACTCAGCCTGAGGAACGCTGAAGTCGCGAGCCTTCCGCTCGGAGGACCCTGGACGGAGCCGATCACCATCTCCCAGCGTCTGTCGGTGGAAGGAGCGCAGCCACAGATCGCAGTCGACCAGGCCGGCCGCGCGATGGCCGTCTGGACCGCCTGGGACGGCACCGCCCGCACTGTCGAAGCCGCATCGGGAGCGGTTAATGGCAGTTGGGGGAGCCCGGTCACCATTTCACCCCCCGGCTCATGGTCACACCGCGTACAGGTTGCGATGGACAGCACGGGAAACGCCGCGGCGGTGTGGAGAGCGGCCGAACCCCTGACCATGCAGGGGGCGTTGTTCGACGTCACGATGCCCGAGCTGGCGTCGGTCTCCATCCCGTCGCACGCCAGAGCTGGCCGGCCGATTGCCTTCGGTGTATCCCCCTTCGACGCATGGTCGGCGATCGATTCGGTGGGCTGGTCCTTGGGGGACGGTTCCACCGCATCGGGTCCAAGCGTCGCCCACTCCTTCCAGGGTGCGGGCAAATTCGACGTCACCGTCACGGCGGCCGATGCAGCGGGGCACTCGACCACGGCATCGGCGACGGTAAATGTCACGCCGGCGCTTGCCGTTTCCGACCGCGTCGTGAGAGTGAGGAACGGAAAGGCTCGCCTCAAGCTCCACTGTCCTGGAGCCGCCGTCTGTCATGGCAGCGTCACGCTCTCGCGTCAGGTGAAGAGGAAGGGCCGACGAGTCCGACGCGTGATTGGTCAGACCGGGGTAGCGATTCCGGGAGACGCTCGGATGACCGTCGAGATCAAGCTCAAGCGGAAAAGCGTGAAGCTTTTTGCGGGGGGCCGCAAGAGGGTCCTTCGTGCCCAGATCACGGGCGATGCGGTCGAGTCGCGCACCGTCGTCCTCAAGCTGTTCGTCCACCGACGGACGCGCGGCCGAGCCCATGGTGGCCACAGGTCGAAGCCGACCAGCTATTCACCGCGACTGCTCAAGCGCCAGCGTCCATAGCTCACGAGGCCGGCGAGAACACCCAGTCCCCAGAGAATCGACGCCCAGATACCGAGCACCCCGCCCAGGAACCCTGCGACGACGACAGCCGCCAGGATGGCGACATAGCCGCTGAACAGGAGAAGGGCACGGCGGGCGAGTCTTGCCACGACAGAACTGTCGCATCTCGGTCCCATAGCCGCAGCAAACCGGCTCCCCATGCGGACGACCCTCAGCCTTTTCAAGCCGAAGGTCCCGAGTTCGATTCTCGTCGGCCGCCCCGAGGTCGGCGCACCGCTATTGCGGTCTCTCGCCTGACGTGTGGCCCAGGAGAGCGGATTTTTTGTGCCTCGAACTCCTCGTCGGTCAAGGCCCCTTCACGTCGCAGCGCACTGAGCCGCTCGAGCTGCGTGAGCCGCTGCGCTGAAGCCGCATCCCCGCCGCCGGCCTGGGCTTCCGCCCGTCCGTGGAAGAGCTCGCGGGCGCGCGATCCGAGGCGCCCCATTCGCTCGTCCGGGAACTCGCGCGATCGCCTGCCGACGCAGCGCCTCCGTTCCGACCGCGAAGAGGACGGCGAAGAGGAGGATGCCGAACGGCTTGCGGAAGGCGGCGATCGGTGCCCAGGCGATCAGCGCCAGCCAGATCGCCGCCGCCACGCCATAGGCGCCGGCCTGCCGCTCTCGGAAGTACGGCGCCGCCTCGCGCCGCAAAGCCACGGCCGGCGCCGTGCTGCCGGCCAGCCAAGCGCCGATCACAGCCAAGATTCCGAAGGCGATCGCCGACACGGCGACGGTCACGAGCAGGGACGTGCCTATGTCCCAGGTGGCTTCCACCGCCGGCTCGACCGACGCGGTCGTTGCCAGGGAGCCGGTCACCGCGCCTCCGACCAGCTCACGGACCAGGAGTGCGAGCACCCCGGCGACGACGAAGCCAAAGCCGGTGGCTCGCACCGCCTCGCGCCGGCGGCGTCGAGCCAGATAGATCGCGCTCCCGTAGAGCAGGATCAGGAGCGCCGTGAGGACGACCGGCAGTTTGCGGATCGCCTTCGCAACCTCCTGGGCGGTCGAGAGCTGCTCGGAGTCGAGGACTTTCAGTTCACCGGCATCCTCAGGCAGTTTCGCGGTCAGGTCCGCGGGCACCCCGACCTGCTCGCCGATCTGGGTGACGACGGTGCCGAGCTGAAGCGTGACTTCTCCTTCGCCGGTCGAGACGACCGCGCCGCCCCCGCCGATCACCTTCAGGAACTGCTCGTGGGCGGCGCGATTCGCCTCGGCCCAGATTGCCTGGATCTGAGACGTCGTCAGGGCTCTTTCGGCGACCTGCTGGGCCAACTGGCGCAGGCCGCCGGCCGCAGGACCGGCAAGTGCCCTTGCCGGTGGCGGCAGCGCTTTGCGCAGCTCCGCTTCGACGTCCACGTTGGCGTAGAGCTGAGTGACGAGGAAGGTCGCCAGCTGGGTCTGGACCTCCTCGTTCTCGAGCAGCTCGCTGCTCGTATCGACCCAGTTGTCGGTGTTCATCGCCTGGCGATTGACCCAGAACGAGAAGATCGAGATGAACGTCAGGACGGTGGCGACGACCAGCAGCAGGGCGACGGTCCTGCGGTGTGGCCGGTCGACCGCGTCCCATCCGAACAACTTAGATCGTTGCCTGTGGACAAGCAAGGTCTTGACGCGAGCTACCGTGCGTTCCTTCGTGACCTGGGTCGCCAGAGGCTGACCAGACCCGCGATCAGGGTGACCAGGAAAATCTGCCCCAAAAGCATCTCCAGTCCGGCAAACAACTTTCCCGGCTGCGCTGCCGGCACGAGGTTTCCATACCCCGTCGTCGTCAGCGTCGTGAAGCTGAAGAAGATGAAGTCTCCCGTTTGAGATCCGCGGCCTTCGGCGAAGAAGGCTCCGGCCTGAAGGCGGTCGATCGCCACGTAGAGCGAGGTGAAAAGCAGCCCGAAGATCATGTAGACGCTGATCGCACCCAGGATCGTGCGAAAGCTGACCTCGGTATGCAGCAGCACGGTTCTGAGGATGCTCGCGGTCGCCGCAATGAGCAGAAGCATCTGGATCGCAGCCGCAGCGGCGAGGAGGTCGGCGTCCCCCGACAGGGCCGCCGCCGCCGCGAGGCCGATCGCGACGAGCGCGACGGCGACTCCGATCCGCACCCCTCGCGCCCCGACGCGGCC
The DNA here is from genome assembly GCA_963844395.1 of uncultured Solirubrobacterales bacterium. Taxonomy (GTDB): domain Bacteria; phylum Actinomycetota; class Thermoleophilia; order Solirubrobacterales; family 70-9; genus VRUE01. The sequence continues at coordinate 612,824 of CAWJNX010000002.1, forward strand.
GCTGCCAAGTGCGACCGCGGCGCTCGAACAGCCCAACGTGGTTATCCCGACGGCACCCCATCCGGAGTAACGCGTCAGCGAGGCCAGGACATAGGTGACGATTACAAGGAGGAGGACGAGACCGAAGGCATCGGTGATCCTCACGGCATAGCCGGCCCATCTCTGCCCGGGCATCGGAGCCTCAGCCCGGCGCAGCGCCCGCAACTGCGGCGGACGGGCGCGGGATCTGGCAGGCGGAGCATGCGGAAGGAGGCGAAGAGGCCGATCAGGGCGGCGAGAAGCGGAACGAGCAGCGCCACCTGAAGGGCGAGCGGCCTCGCGTCCGTGTTGATGCTGACGATCTCCTCGCGAACGTCCTCGGGCTGGTCGACGAGCAGTTCCTCCAGCTGGGCGTTGCTCATCACCTGCGCGTCGTCCTCCAGCGCATCGGCGACGCGCTGCTGCTCCGGGGGGCTCAGCACGTTGCTCGCCTCCGACTTCTGGGTGAAGGCGATCGAGAGCGCGGCCAGCATGATCGCGCCGGCGAACGCCAACCCCAGGGACAGGCCGAAGGAGCCGGTCGCCGAGTTGACGCCGGCGGCCTCGCCGACGCGCTCCTCCGAGATCGGGGACAGGGTGTAGTTGTTGAGCTGGGAGACCAGCAGGCCGAGTCCCGCTCCGGCGAGCACGAGGGGGACGACGAGGTACCAGCCGCTGTCCGCGCGCGGGACGATCGGGATCAGCAGCACCATCGCCGCCAGGAGCAGCGCGAACCCGACCAGGATGAGGATGCTCGGCCGCCGTTTCCCCGCCTTTCTTCCGGCGACCAGCGCCACCGCGAACATCGTGAGGGAGAGCGGCGCGAGCGACAGGCCCGCCTCCATCGCGTTGTAGTCGAGCACCATCTGCAGGTAGATCGGCAGCGCGATCAGCATCCCGCCCAGGGCGATCTTCTGGAGGATTCCCTGTGAGATCCCGAAGCTGAACAGCCTGGATTCGAACAGGTGCGGGTCGAGCAGGGCGGGCTTGCCCTCGCGCTTGCGGCGCAGCAGCCAGTGGACCAGGGCGCCCATCGCGGCCAGCCCCGCGGCGAGAAGCGCGCCCACGGACTCGCCGCCCTCCTGCCAGGCCAGGATGCCGAGCACGAGGCCGCCCATGCCCAGGACCGAGAGGATCGAGCCGACCACGTCCACGCCCCGGTCGCCCGTGTAGGGCACGTCGCGGAGCAGTCGCCGGCTGCCGAGCAGGACGACGGCGATGATGACGGCCTCGAGCATGAACCCGACGCGCCAGGACAGGTAGGTCGTGAGGAAGCCTCCGAGCAGGGGTCCGATGGCGGCGGCGATCGCGGCCGAGGCTCCCACCAGGGCATAGGCCTTCGCTTGGGCGGTCCCTTCGAAGTTGCCGTGGATCAGCGACTGCATCGCGGGCAGGTACAGCGAGGCGCCGAGGCCGCCGATCACCGCCCAGAAGACGATGATCGCGGCCAGGCTCTGGGCAACGACCATCGCCAGCGCGCCCGATACGTACAGGAGCAGTCCGAGCACGTAGGCCCGCTTGCGGCCGAAGAGGTCGCCGATCTTGCTGCCGATCAGGATGAAGGCGGCGGAGACGAGCGCCTCGATCGCGACCGCCGACTGCACGCCGCTCACGGTCGTGTCGAGGTCCTTGACGACCGCGGAGATCGAGACGTTCATCAGCGACGTGTCGATGACGAACACGAACATCGCCATCGCCAGCAGGAGGGCGAGCCGTCGATCGCCCGTCGCTATCTCGGCGGCGGCCGTATCGACGTCTCGGTCATGAAGATCGCTCACCTGTCCCGTCGAGCAGAGTAATGCCGGGCAGCGACGCCGAGTGACTATGCGTTCGGCTCGGCTGCGGCGAGAGCATCCGCAAGCTGTCTCTCCGTCTTCGTCGCTCAGCGACGTCCGGATCACCTGTCCGTGCTCCTTGACGTGCGGTAGGGCCTTCTCGGGGTCGAAGTCGCGCGCTAGGAAGATCAGCGCGGCACGGCCGGGCTCCAGGTTTTCGCTCAGTTCCTTGACGAAGCTCTCGGCTGCCCCGGCGTCCCCGAACATCGTCTTCCAGATCGCGCCGCCGGCGAGCGCGCCCGCGGCCAAGCCGAACAGCGGCGCCATCAGCAGGTAGCCGATCAGGCCGCCCGAGATCGCACCGCCGATCGCTGCGCCGCCGACGCCGCTGCTGCCCTGGCGGACCTCCAGCGTGCCATCCTCTTCGCGGATCATCACAACGGCATCCTCGACCTCGATCACGCCGTCGGCGACGCCTTTGCGCAGGTTCTCGCGAGCCCGTTCGACCGTTGCCTGATCGGGGTACGCGATCGCAATCAGCTCGCTCACGCTAGCTCCCCAGCAGCTTTGCCTTCTGCGCTGCGAACTCCTCCTCGGTGAGGATGCCCTGCGCTTTCAGCTCGCCCAGCTCCTTCAGCTGGGCGATGGTCGAGTCGCCGCCGCCGGGCGACGGCGGGGGCTTCGGGCCGGGGCGCCGGGAGGCGGCTTCCTGTTCGGACCAGCGTTCGCCCTGACGACGCGACACGCGGTTGCTCACGGCCGTCGCAGTGCCGGCGATGGCGGCGGTGCGGGCGACGCCTCGAAGTAGTCCTGGCATCGGGGATCTCCTTTCAGGCGTTTGCCTCGGCAGCGTCGAGCGCGGCGAGGACGGCTTGGACAGGGATGCGGCCGCTGGCGACCAGCTGGCCGCCGGAACGGCGGACGGCCGTGGCAAAGGGCGCGGCCCAGGTGTTCTCGAAGACCAGCAGTGCGGCGGCGGTCCCGGGCTCCATCGCCCCGCCGGCCTCTTCGATGTCCTCTTCTGAGAGAAGCCCGGAGGAGGCACCTTCGAAGACCGACAGCTCGGCGACCTCGCCGCCGACGTCGGCGATCTCCAATCCGCGGATCGTCCCGTCCTCGGTCTTCTCGATGAAGGTGAGGTCGAGGATGCGGATCAGGCCGCGGTCGACGAGGTCGATCAGGTGCGGCGCCACCTCACCGTTGGGCTGGCGCCCCGGCCACTCGACCAGGATGTAGTCGATCGGCCCTATCTCGTCGAGTGGCTGCATTGTCTATCCCTCCTGGTCGCGACGGTTGACGATCGCCTCAGAACATTCGACCGGCTTACCGTAGACGATCGCTCCGTCTACGACCTAATCGAGTTGGAGAGCTGTCGTCGCTGAGGGGTCGGCGGCTGCGGTGGAACGTCTGCAGTTCCCAATCATGGTTGATTCGGTCCGGCCAGGTCATATCTTCCTTATCGATCAGTGCTGGTGGCAGGGGCGCTGAACGGGAGAAGAAATAAACCGGCCCACGGGCCATGGCGAAAGGAGCCTCTTATGGAGGCCAGTGCCCCCCGGAAGGACGAGACTACGAGCGGCAGGGGGGAGGAAAGACAGCCAACGGGCTGGACCGTCTTCGCCGGGGCCCTCTTGTTCATCGTCGGATCGCTCGACGCCCTTTGGGGCTTGGCGGGGGTCCTCAACGACGAAATCGTCTTCGTCGGCGGTCAGGGCGTGATTATCGCCGACGTCACGACCTGGGGCTGGGTACACCTCATCCTCGGCTCGATCGTCGCCAGCACGGGGCTCGGGTTGTTCGCCGGCGCCAATTGGGCTCGCTGGGCGGCGATCTTCTTCGTCACCATCAGCACCGTTACTCAGATCGTCTGGTTCCCGGCCGCCCCACTGTGGGCGTTCCTGATGATCATCCTCAACGTGACGATCATCTACCAGCTGACCGCCCGTTGGGTGGAATGACCATGCTGCCAATCGCAGACATCAGCTTCGGGGAAGCGCTTCTGCTCATGGTGGAGTTCTTCCTCTTCGTCGCCTGGCTCTGGATTCTCTTCGCGATCGTCGGAGACCTCTTCCGCGACCACGAGACTTCGGGCTGGGGCAAAGCGGCGTGGGTCTTCGTCCTGCTGATCATGCCCTTCCTCGGGGCGCTGATCTACCTGATCGCCCGCGGGGACGGGATGCGAGAGCGAACGATCAGGGCGCAAGAAGACGCAAAGGGTCAGTTCGACTCCTACATCCGCGAGCAGGCCCACAGCTCGCCCGCGGACGAGCTGCACAAGCTGAACGAGCTGAAGGAGAAGGGAGCGCTCTCGCCCGAGGAGTTCGAGCGGGCGAAGGCCAAACTGCTGACCTGAGACTCAGGCCGGCTGCTCACGCTCCGCGGCCGCGGTGAGATCGGCTGAGATCTTCACCGCGGCCGAGAGGAGCGGCGCCGCCAGCACCAAGCCGACGGTGCCGAAGAGGCAGCCGCCGGCGATCGTCACGATCAGCACCGCGAGCGGGTGCAGCTTCAGCGCCGCGCCGTAGGCGATCGGCTGCACCAGCTGCTGCAGGACGCCGTTGGCTAGAAGGACCACTACGCCCATCGCGATGGCCACCTCCGTGCTCTGCCCACCGAGGGCGATGAGGACGGCGAAGCCGCCGGCGGTCCAGGCGCCGATGTAAGGGACGTAGCCGCCGAGGAAGGTGACGATCGCGATCGTCCCAGCGAGCGGCACGCCGAGCAGCAGCGCGCCCGCCCCCACGATCAGCGTGCTCCAGGCGGCGACTATCGTCACCCCGAGGAAGTAGCCGCGCATACTTCCCGCGACCCGGCCGAGGATCGAACGGGCCACTGGCACCGGGACGCCGAGGTGGCGCTCGACGAAGGCGCCGATCTGCGGGCCGTCCTTGAGCAGGAAGAAGAGGCTGAGCGCGGTGAAGGAGAGGAAGACCGCCAGCGAGGCGAGCCGCTCGATGCCGGCCAGCAGCCCCTGGGTGAGGGCCTGGAAGGCGGCGCTCAGCGAGGCGCTTGCATCGGCGTTGGCGTCGGCGGCGGTCGGCGCCTCGACGCCGAGGTCCCGCGCCCATGACTCGAGCGCACTCGCGCCTTCCTGAAGCCGCGCAGAGAGCCCGTCGGACTGGCTCGTGATCCCGCCGAGGACGATCAGGCCCACACCAAGCGCGATGACGACGATCGCAAGCAGGACGAAGCCGGCGCCGGCCGCCCGCGGCACCCGGTGACGAGCGAGCCAGTCGACCAGCGGCGAGGCGACGGAGGCGATGATCCCCGCCGTGATCACCGGCATCACGATCGCCTCGGTGAGGGAAAGGAGCCAGATCGCCCCGACCAGCGCCGCCGCGACGCCGACCAGGAGCCACGCCGAGAAGCCGAGGTCTCGCAGCCAATTCGGCGCAGCGAAGATGCCGCTCAGGGCGCCGGGTTCGATCTCGATGACTTCCTCTTCGGCGGCTCCCGGCCCGCCGTCGGATCGTCGCGGGCGCCTGCGGAATATCTGCCGTCGCTCTCTCATCCGCTCACCCTCTCACCCTAGGCGACCGTCTCGTCCCCATACTCGACGGCAGCATGAACGACCTCGACAGTGTCACCTACGTCGGACACGCCACCGTGCTCATCGACATCGACGGCACCCGCCTGCTGACCGACCCGGTGCTGCGCAAGCGCGTCGGCCCGCTGGTCAGGCACGGCGCCGCGCCGGCGCCGTCAACCACGGAGTCGATCGACGCCGTTCTGATCTCCCACATGCACCGCGATCACGCGGACCTCGGCTCGCTGCGCAGGCTGGGACGTGGGGTGCGGATGCTGGTGCCACCCGGCTCGCGGCAGTTCTTCGAACGCCAAGGCTTCCGTGCGGTCACGGAGCTGGAACCGGGGCAGTCCAGCGGCGTCGGCCGCCTCACGGTGACCGCGGTCGATGCGCGCCACGACGGCGGCGGACGTCGACATGCCTCCCATGCACAGTCCCTCGGCTTCATGATCCGCGGCCGGCGAAACGTCTACTTCGCCGGCGACACCGACTTCTTCGACGAGATGGAGGCGCTTTCTCCCGACCTCGATCTGGCCCTGCTGCCGGTCTGGGGCTGGGGCCCGACGATCGGTCCCGGTCACCTCGACCCGGAGCGAGCCGCTCGGGCCGCCGCGCTGCTGTCCCCTCGTCTGGTCGTACCGATCCACTGGGGCACGCTCTATCCCTTCGGCCTCGCCCGCTTCCGTTCCGACGGGCTGCGGCTTCCCGGCGAGCGATTCGCCACCTTCATGCGTGATCTGGCCCCTCACGTCGGCACCCGCGTGCTCTCACCCGGAGAATCGACCTCGCTCGCGTAGGCATTCTGGCCGAGCCCCGCCAGCCAGCCGCGGAAGACCCGGTGCACCCGCTCGGCGCCGACTACGTCCCGCTGCGGCCACTCCAGGTCAGCGGGGTGGAGCACGAACGGGAAGCTCTGCGTGCCGCCCATGCCGCCGTGCGAGCCGACGAGCTCCTCGAAGGCGGCGACCTCGTCGAACTCGGGCCAGTAGGCGCTGTTGACCATCAAGTCGGCACAGTGGGGGAAACCGTCGGTGCGGCGCAGGTGATAGGCGGCGTTCTCGCCGAAAGGCGCCAGGGGGTCCTCGCCCTCGACCCGATCGTCGTTTAGGAAACGGGTGCCGCCGGCGCCGATCGCCATCGGCCCCTGCCGCTCGGAGCGGACGAGGACGAAGCCGATGCCGGGGTGCTCGAGCAGGGTCGGGACCAGTCGCGGGTAGAGCGCTTCGATGCGCTCCAGGGTGACGCGGCCCGGCTCGCGCGGGAGGCTGATCAGGCCGAGGCAGCCCGAGGCCATCACCGAGAGCTCGGGCACGCCGTCGGCACGCGTCTGTTCGACTTCGCGGCGAGCGTCGGCGTCGAGGGCGACGGTGCCGTCGGCGCGACGGTCGCGGGTCGCGGTCCTCACCGCGCGGGCGGCGAAGGTGTCGTCCCGCGCCACCTCGGTCAGGCCGGCGCTCAGGTAGGAGAGAGCGTCGTCGTCGCCGGCTTCGGCCGCGACGACGCTCGCCGCCTGGCAGGCCTCCCGCACCAGTCCCTCCAGCGTCTGCCCGTAGCGCTCGCGGAAGGTCTCCCCCTGCGACTGACCGTGGTCGGAGAGGACGACAAGCCGATAGGGACGTGGCGCCTCCTCGCAGGCGCGGGCGATCCTGGCGATCTGGCGGTCGAGGTCGCGCAGCACGGCGAGCGCGTCGTGGCGCTCGATCCCGGAATGGTGGGCGACCTCGTCGTAGGCGAGGAAGGTCGTGTAGACGACGGGGCGACCGGCGAGCGCGTCGCCGATCACGGTCGCGACCTGGAGGTCTCGCTGGACCACCGTTCCCCAGGCGCGGACAAGGGAGTAGGCGCGGCTGCGGTGGATTCGCGGCCGCACGTCGTCGCGCACCTGGTTCCTCGCCGCCTGCCTCTCGCGAGCGATGTCGGCGAGCGAGAGGACGAGGGTCCGTGCCGCCGCATAGGGACGGGCGAAGTAGGCGGCGTAGTCCCTGCCGATCGGCCGCCGGCGCCGCAGCGCCGTGCTCATCGTCAGCATCGAGTGCGGCGCGTCGCCGGAGAGGATGTTGGCGCGGCTGGCGCCGTCGGCGTGCAGAAGCCCGCGTCCGTCCGAGTGCCGCCGCTCGATCTCTTCGGCGTCGCGGGGGTGGTTGGTGACGATCGCGGCGCCGCGCTCCTTCTCCCACCAGCGGAACGCCGGCATGTCCTCGTTGGAGCCGTGGAGAAGGCCGGCCTGACAGGCGCCGGTCTGGGAGGACCAGTCGGTCTCCCAGCCCCGCAGGCGGTGCGAGCCGCCCCGCACCCAGGCGGCCAGAGTCGGGGCGCTGCCATCCTGCAGCGCCCGTAGTAGGACGTCGTGGGCAAGCCCGTCGATCTCCAGGAAGAGCACCCCCGGCACCTCGGTTTCGATCGCCTGCCCGCGGCGGCGCGCCTGGCGGCGGACGACGTTGCGGTGCCAGGCATCGTCCTCGTCGATCGCCAGCAGCGAGTAGACGGTGGCGGTCAGCGCCGCGATCGCGATAGTGATCACGATCCCCTCCCAAAGACCGGCGACTTCCGCTCCGGGCAGGAGGTCGAGGGCGACGGTCGCGAGGAGCCCGTTGAGGACCAGCGCCGCGACGCCCAGCGTCAGCACGGTCAGGGGCAGGGCCACGCGAGCGAGCAGCGGCCAGACGAAGGCGTTGAGGAGTCCGACCGCCGCCGCCGCGGCGAGCGCGGTGGCGGCGCCGTCGAGGACGAAGCCGTCCAGCGCCTCGGAGAGCAGCAGGAGGATGGCGGCGTCGAGCAGGAGGACGAGGACGCCCCGCCGGACCGCGGTCAGGCTCATGACCGCTCCGCCTCGATCTCTCCGTCGGCCGCTGCCGCGGTCAGTCGCTCGAAGTCGTCCTCGTTCCGGTCGGCGTAGGCCTCGGCGAAGCGGGCAAGGGCCTTGTCGAACGCATCGCCGGCGCCCAGGTAGGAGGCGATGCGGATGCGGTCGCCCGAGCGGGCGTGCGCTCGCGCCAACGCTTGCCCGCAGAGCGCGCCGTAGGCGGCGAGGTCTCCTGCCGACATGCGCTCGAGGTCGGCCGAGCCCTTGCCGTCCCACAGCTGGCGCACGTAGAAGGAGCGCCGCTCGCCGTCGATCCCCTCCGCGGTGACCCAGCCGAGGAAGACGTCGCTTGCCGCCTGCATCAGCCGCTGCCCTTCGACGACGCGACGGCCGTGGTCGGTGTAGGGGCTCTCGCCCGCGTAGGGCTCCAGCACAGACGCTCGAGCCTCCTTCGCCTGCAGGAAGAGCGGGTCGCTTGAGTCCCGTCCGAGCAGCAGCACGATCCAGGAGCGGGTGCCGACGCTCCCCACGCCCACGACCTTGCGGGCGGCGTGGACATAGCGATAGGAGGCGGCGAGGTGCTGGCGGTCGCGACTCAGCGACTCGCGGTAGGCGGCAAGCACCGCCTCCACCTGACGTTCGGCGCCCTCGGCATCCGTCAGCTCCTCCAGGGGGGTGATCAGGGGCGGATCACTGACGATCCGGACCTCACCGTCCTGCTCATGGCCGAGCTTGTCCAGCGCCCGGCTGTGGTCCTTGTCGCGGGCCTTGGCGAGGCCGCGCTCGATTCGGCGGTAGCGGCGCCCGTCGAGCTGCGAGCGGAGCGCCCCGAGCACCGGCTCCACGTCGAGCCGGGAGTACCAGACGTCGATGTTGCGCATCGCGGCGAAGTCGCGCATCGAGCTCCTGTAGGCAGCGACGGCGGCGAGGGTCGCCTGCTGCCGCTCCCGCTTGCCGAAGCCCCGGTCCCTGCCGGCGACGGCGATGCTGGCGGCGAGCCGCTTCACGTCCCACTCGAACGGACCCGGGCAGGTCTCGTCGAAGTCGTTGCAGTCGAAGACGAGGCGTCGGTCCGGAGCGGCGAAGACGCCGAAGTTCGCGAGGTGCGCGTCCCCGCAGAGCTGAGCGGTGAAGCCGGTCGTCGGGGTCTGCGCTAGATCGGCGGCCATCACCGCCGCCGCTCCGCGGAAGAAGGCGAAGGGAGACGCAAGCATGCGGCTGTAGCGGAGCGGCACCAGCTCGGGAACGCGGGCCTCGTCCTGGCGCCCGAGGATCTCGAGCGGATCGCGCGAACCGACGCTCAGCTCAGCATGGCTGGAGCGCGGACGATCGCGACGCGCCGCCTTGCCGTCCGCCGCCCGTTGAGCGGAATCGTCCTTGACACTCCCGATCGCCACGCTGCGGAGTGTCCACCCCCTAGGCCCGCAAAGCAACCATGGCCACGGCTGCGAACCGTTCTGCATCGGTCGCACACAGCAGGCCTGACCAGCTCGCCCGTTAGGGAAAGCGAGCGCTGCTGTATCTACTGCGGTTCTTTCGATCTGAGCCGTGAAGAATCTTCAGCTCGCCGCCGACCGAATTGCATAGTTCTTCGAAGTGTTCTCGACCGTTCAGCACTTTGCCCTCAAAAACGGCCTGGCCAACGAGACAGATCGCGTCGAAGTTGTTCAGGGTCGCCAGCACATGTCGCATGTCCATCTGGTCGCTGAACTCCAAGTAGCTAGTCGCCGGGCCAACAGGATCACAGCCGTTGACGCCGAGGACGCGGTCTGCGTGGGTGGCGGCGAACCAAGAGAAGCCATTGGGGCCGCCGAAGTAGCGGTGAGCGGCTGCTGCGGTCGAGGGATGCAACCCCTCCACTCCGTCCGAACAGCCAAGCTCCTCGGCAATCCGTTCCGGCACATCCTTGTTGCTGTCCACGATGGATCCAGCGAGCAGAGTCGCCACCACTCCAATCAGCAGTCCTGCCGCCAGCCCCTTCAGACCACCCACCATGGCCGGGCAACCTATCTCGCGGGGGTCCAGTGGAGCTTTGCGAGTCTCGAGGCCGCTATCGATGCTTTAGCTGAGAAGCACGGCATCACCATCGATGAAAAGCATTGGCGGCGCAGCGAGGCGGCGACCGAGCTGCATGAGAAGGGCGTGGTGCCGACGGATCTATCCGGCCGGCACCGGCTCCTGAACGAAGAGCGAAGGCAATGTTCTCTGAGGGCGAGGAGCCCGACCTCGGCGACCTCTCGGTAGAAGATGTTCTGGTGGAGATCGAGACCGTTGTTGAAATCGCGGAGGCTGAGACAAGATGAAGCCGATGACGCCCGCCTGGTCGCAACTACCTCCCCTCCGAGGAGCACTCGCCGAGTTGAAACTCGATGAGCCGGGCGCCTGGCCGAGGTTCGGGCCGCCGGGCTCTCCGCTGTAAGGTCACTCCGTGAGCGAGGGAGGATTGCAGCGGCGTAGCAGCGGCTCGCGTTCCGCCGCTGCGGCCCGCCCGCGTCGAGCGTCGGCCCGGGCACGTGCCACCGAGGAGGCGCGGTCGGAGGTTGCATCTCGGCTCCGCGAGCGTCTGCCTGAGATTCAGGCGGCAATTGCGACTCGCGTCTACGCGATCTCCGATCCCAGCGACGTTGCCGACCCTGCTTATCTCCAAAGTCTTAACGCTGCTCTTGCCGCTGCTATCGAGTATCGGCTCGCCGTGCTCGAGGCCGGTAAGCGTCAGGCCCCGGCTGTTCCGCTGGTCTTGCTCGCACAGGCCCGTCTGGATGCGCGCGACGGCGTTTCCCTCGACACCGTCCTGCGTCGCTACCTCGCTGGCAACGCCGTCTTCGGGGACTTCCTCGCCGAAGAGGCGGAGCGGACCGAAGTTTCAAATTCGCCCCTCCGCCGTCTGCTCGGCGAGCAGGCGACGCTCGGCGATCATCTGCTCGCCACCGTCAGCGCCGAGTACGGCCGCGAGACGAAGAACCTGCCCAGGAGCCCCGCAGAGCGGCGTCGCGAGTGCGTCAAGGGGCTGCTCGCCGGCGAACTCGTCGATCACTCCGAGCTGGGTTATGACCTGGACGGCCACCACCTCGCCCTGATGGCTAAAGGCGAGGGGGTGGAGCAGCTGATGCGCGGGCTCGCTAGCACGCTCGACCGTCGCCTGCTGGCTGTTCGTCGCGAGGAGGAGCCGAAATGGGCCTGCTGGCTGGGTGGCAGAAGCGAGCTGACGGCGCAGAAGGCGTTGCGAGCAATCTCCGGCGTCGCCCCGGACGACGTGTTCGTGACCGTCGGAGAGCCCGGTGAGGGCCTTTCGGGGTGGAGGTTCAGCCACCTCCAGGCCAAGGCGGCGCTGCCGGTCGCTGAGCGAAGAGGCCAACCCCTCCTCCTTTACGCCGACGTCGCCATGCTCGCATCGATCCTTCGCGATGACCTCATCGCCGGCTCGTTGCGGCAGCTCTACCTGGCGCCGCTCGAACAAACACGGGACGGCGGCGAAGCCGCGCGGGAGACGCTACGCGCCTACTTCACTGCTGAGCGAAATATCTCCTCGACCGCCGCTGCGCTGGGCGTCAACCGCCGCACGGTGAGGAATCGAATTCGCGCGATAGACGAGCTCCTCGGTCGTCCCCTCAAGGACTCGGCGGCGGACCTGGAGATCGCGTTGCGGCTGGACGATTAGCTCCGTTTCTTCGCGGTGTGGTGCATGAAACCACACTGGTCTTTCCCACTTTGGTGAATCTCAGGCGAGTAAGGCCCCAAATGGGGGAAGCACCGGCGCTCCTAGCCGGAGAAGATCAAACCGAATCGCCCAGAACTGTGTGATTCCTCATCGGCTCGACGACTGATGACATCGAAAGGCGGGGTTGGAGCATGAACAGGTACCTGATTCACGTCGCCGCGCTTACGGCCGGGCTGGCGCTGATCTTCGCGCCTGCCGCTTTTGGCACCCGTGAGGTGGTGCGAATCGGCAACCTCTACCTTGCCGACAACGGTGGCATCTCGCCCTCCAAGCTTCCGAGGCATAAATACGCCCCAATCACGGCGCGTATCGCCGGGGAAATAGGCACCCGCGACGGCAGTCATCCGCCTGCCCTTCGAACCGTCACCCTCGACATAGACAAGACGATCGGCATCGACGCGGTGGGTCTCCCAACCTGCAAGGCGAGTCAGATCGAGGCGCGTACGACCGCGGCTGCCAAAAGCGCCTGTGGCAGAGCGATAGTGGGATCGGGTAATGGCGAAGTGGAGGTGGCCTTCCCTGAACAGGCGCCGTTCTCGGCAAAGGGGCCGGTGGTCCTCTTTAACGGTGGCGTCCAGGGGCAGACCACGCTGGTTCTTCTCCACGCCTACGTCGCCGTCCCTGCGCCGACCGCGATCGTCACGAGGGCCACGGTCACGCGCATCCACCGCGGCCGGTTTGGCCTTCATATAGAGGCGCAGATCCCAAGGATCGCGGGGGGTGCCGGTTCAGTCACGAAGTTCAAGCTGAAGATCGACCGCCAGTTCACCCACAAGGGAAAGAAGAAGAGCTTCCTCGTGGCCAGCTGCCCAACCGGCAGTTGGGTGACCAAAGGCAATGTCCTATTCGACGATGGAACCGAGCTTGGCTTGACCCATGTCTTCCCCTGCATCCCGAAGGATTGAGGGCTCGCGCCATCGTCGGCCAGCACGGGTTCGCGCTCAGGCCCTATTCGGTTCCCTGGAAGGAGGAGCCGATCTCCCGTGACATCGGCTCAGCCCCGCGTCGCCCGCCAGACCCAGAACATGGCGAGCGGCTGCAGGGGAAGCCGTGCCCACAGGGCCCAGCGCGGGATGCGGTCGAGGTCGAGGCCGCGCACCTGCCCGGGGTTGACTGCCATTTGGATATTGGCCGGGAAGACCGCTACTAGAAGCGCCAGCAGCCACCATCGGGCGAAGCGGCGGCTGCGGTGGGGGAGGACGGCCAAGCCGCCGGCGATCTCAGCCAGTCCGCTGACGACGACCGCCTCGCCGTGGTAGGGCAAAGACGGCGGCATCATCGCCTCGTAGCTGCGCGGCACGACGAAGTGCATCGTGCCCGCGAAGCAGAAGAAGCCGGCCAGCAGCCGCTGCGAGTCCATGCGGCGATTCTGTCATTGGGGCCGCTGCCTGGGCCCGGCAGCTGGGGGTCGCTCCAGTGAGCTCAGTTGGCCGGGGCGCCGTCGGCGGCCTCGCGCAGCGTGGCAATGTCGATCTTCTTCATCTCGAGCATCGCTCGCATCGCCCGCTCGGCCCGCTTCTTGTCCGGGTCGGCGAACAGCTCTTCCATCCCGGTCGGTACGACCTGCCAGGAGAGGCCATAACGGTCCTTGAGCCAACCGCAAGGACCCTCTTCGCCGCCCTCGCCGAGGCGCTCCCAGTAGTAGTCGATTTCCTTCTGGTCCTCGCATTCGATCGCGAAGGAGACGGCCTCGTCGAACTTGAACTCAGGGCCGCCATTGATGGCGACGAACCGCTGCCCTTGCAGCTCGAACTCGACCGTCATCACCTCGCCGGCCGGCCGCGGCCCGGCCTCGGTGTAGTGGGTGACGTTGACGATCCGAGAGTCTTCGAAAATCTTGGTATAGAAGGCCGCGGCCTCCTCGGCCTCGGTGTCGAACCACAGGTTGGGGACGATCTTCTGCTGCATGGTGCTGCCTCCTCTTCCGGGTTATCGGCTAATACCCGTTAAGACCGCGGGCCCCAACGGAATTCATCGCTTGCAGCGTTAACGCGAGGCGGGGTGGCTATGCGAGGAGCGCGACGGCCCGGAGCGCTGCCACTGTCGGCTCCACAATCTCATCGTCCCGGACCGAGAACACTCCCAGCGCAGCCCCGCGCTGTCCGCGGCACGAGCGGCGCAGCCGAGCCGACCCCGCCCGCCGGCCCGAGCAGCCAGGGCCGCAGCCTTCGCTTTCGTCTGGTCGAGGCTGCGACCAGCGCGCCCCTTACACGCCCTCCGGGGCCAATGCCGCATAATCAAGACCTCCGGGGCGGTTAGCTCAGTTGGGAGAGCGCCTGCCTTACAAGCAGGAGGTCACTGGTTCGAGCCCGGTACCGCCCATCGCCGGCTGGACGATCCGAAGCTTCTCGGAATCCAGTTCGGTCAGGGGGAAGACGACCAGCTCCAGGGTGAGGCAGTCCTCCAAGAGTGCAGTCGCGCCGGGCTCGTGCGCCGGAGCCGCGGAGACGCAGCGGAAGAGTTGGTGCTCGTTGGTGACGTAGGTCCCTGCGGTTAAGCGCAGGGACGAAGGTACCGAAATCCTTCTTCGGGGCCGGGATCGGAGGGCGGAAAGAGGCATGCGGTCAAACTACCCGCCCAAGCGGATCAAATACACCGATCGCCCCGCAATATCCGCAGTGTTTTTGTTCGATGCTGGCGCTTAGTGGGGATGCAATTGCGGCGTTACGGTGCCGCCGCGTCGGCGCTCGGCCTGCGTCACCACGTCGAAGAAGACGTCGTTGCGACCGCGGCGCATCGGGCGGGGGAAGAAACGGCGGGCGCGGCGGTGGGTGGCTGCAATCGCCTGGAAGCTTCTTTCGTGGGCTGCGCTCCAGCGGATGCCGAAGATCTCGCGGACGCGGGGTGGCAGGGTGCCCTTGATGATGTGGTTCTGCACGGCGAGGTTGCCGCGCGCCGCCGCCGGGACCGGCTGGCGGAAGGCGACAAGCGGCGCCATCTCCAGCCCGTGCTCGGTCGCCTGTAGGTCAGGCGAGGCGAGCCTGCCGTCCCACCACTCCTTGAACTCGCGGTAACTGCCCGGCATCTCGCTGCGCGGCAGGTCGAACAACTCTCCAAAGCGCACGTAGTCTTGCCAGAGGTTTTCGCGCTCGGCTTCGCTCAGTGGCCGCACCAGCGTCTCGTACATCTCCCGCCCCGAGTCGGCGATCACCGCCAGCGTCCACAGCATCAGCTCGGGGTCGAGGGCCGAGTAAGGGGCGCCTGCCGGGTGGGCGCCGGCCGCATCGGGCAGCGTGCCCTTGATGCTCTCGTGGACCCGGCGCACCTTCGCCAGCGCCTCGTCGGCCTCCTCGCGCGTGCCGAGGAAGACGGTCTCCTGGATCTTCGCAGTGCGGGCGAGGCGCTCGAACGGCCGGTCGCCGGAGCGGGTCGAGAGCATCGTGCCGGTGTACGTGAGCGGTTCCAGCGCCCCGATCAGCAGCGCCCGCTGGCCGTAGAGGAGCCCGACCGAGCGCTCGCCGTGCACGCGGCGCGCCATCGAGCGGCCGGGAGGAAAGTGGTAGTCGGCGGCGGGCTCGGGCACGGTCCGCCGAGACTACTCGGCGGCAGGCGGCTCTGAGGAGAGGACGACGGCCGGCTCGATCGCCGCCGTCCTCGATGCCTGTTCGTGCAGCTCGTGGGCGGCGAAGATCTCGTCGAGGTCCTCGCGGGTAAGCGTCTCGCGCTCCAGCGCGTTGGCGGCGAGGTCGTCGAGGCACTCGCGGTTGGCGGCGAGCAGCGCCCGCGCCCGTCGGTAGGCCTCGCGGGCGAGGGTCATGGCGGCTACGTCAACGTCGCGGCGGGTGCGATCCGAGAGCGCGTAGTCGCCGGTCGGCAGGGCGATCGGCGGCGCCCCGTCGGCGTCCAGCGCCACGCCCATCCCGAACTCGGCGACCATCTGGCGGCAGACCATGTGGACGCGGGCGAGGTCGTCGACCGCCCCGGAGTAAGAGTGGTGCAGCACCTCCTCCTCGGCGGCGCGGCCGCCCAGCAGGGTGACCAGCTCGTCGAGCAGCTCCTCGCGCGACTTCAGGTAGGTGTCCTCCTTCGGCGAGTGGGCGACGAAGCCCAGCGCCGGCCCGCGCGGCACGATGCTGAGGATCTCCGGTGGGTCCAGCCCCAGCAGGCGGCGGCAGAGGGCGTGGCCGGCCTCGTGGTAGGCGACGATCCGGCGCTCCTGCTGGGTCAGCCGCCGCGCCTGCTGCGAGCCGACCGACTGGCGCAGCAGCGCCTCGTCGAGGTCCTCGCGCGCCGTCGCGTCTCGTCCCGCCCGCCCGGCGATGATCGCCGCCTCGTTGAGGGCGTTGGCGAGCTGGGCGCCGGTCATCCCGGTCGTCTTGCGCGCCACGTCGGTCAGATCAAGGTCGGGGGCCAGTGGCTTGCCCTTGGCGTGGGCGCGCAGGATCGCCTCGCGCCCGTCGCGATCGGGTGGCGCGACCAGCACCTGGCGGTCAAAGCGCCCCGGCCGCAGCAGCGCCTTGTCGAGCTTGTCGACGTAGTTGGAGGCGGCGATCACGATCACCGTCCCCGGATCGCGCTCGAAGCCGTCCAGCTCGACCAGGAGCTGGTTGAGCGCCTGCTCGCGCTCGCTGGAGCCACCGTCGCCACCGCCGCCGCTGCGGGCGCCGCCGACGGCGTCGAGCTCGTCGATAAAGATCACCGCCCGCCCGGACTTGCGCGCCTCTTTGAACAGGCGTCGGATCCGCGCCGCGCCCCTGCCGACGAACATCTCGACGAAGCTCGAGCCCGAGGCTGAGAAGAAATCAACCCCGGCCTGGGCTGCGACCGCGCGCGCCAGCATCGTCTTGCCGGTCCCCGGCGGCCCGAAGAGCAGCACGCCGCGGGGCGGCTGCGCCCCCAAGGCGGCGAAACGGTCCGGATCGCGCAGCCAGGCGGCGACGTCCAACAGCTCGTCCTTGGCGGCGTCGACCCCCTGCACCTCCTCCCAGAGGACGGGCTTCGTCTTGCTCGCCTTCACCGTCTCCGGCTTGGTCGCCCCCAGCGTGCCGCGCAGCAGCGTCACGAAGACGGCCAGCAAGCAAAGCATGAAGAAGACCCCGAAGACCGGGTACCAGTCGAAGAAGAATTCTTTGATGTCGGTGGTCTGGAGCGCTAGGACTAGGTGCATGGATCCCCGTCGGTCGTCGGGCTTTGCTCAGGGCGGCGATTCGTCCCTTCTAGGAGTGTCCGGACATATCGCCCACGCTCCAATCGCACATCTGTCCGGGGTGGGGTCTTGCAGTCAGAGGTCGCGGCGGCTGACCACGCCACTCTGCAGGGCGCGCTCGACCAGGGCGACGCGCTTGCTGTTCTGCGGCAGGTCCCCGACCCCGAGCTTCTCGAAGAGGGCACGCATGTGGGTCTTGACCGCGTCGACACTGAGATGCAGCTCCTTGGCGATCGCCTGGTTGGTGGCCGGGGTCGCGAAGGGCGATTCGTCCTTGAAGGGCCGGCAGAGGGCGAGCAGGACGCGGCGCTGCCCGGGGGAGACGGTGGCCGCGGCGGTCACCTGGCTCGCTGCGACCGTGGCTTCGGGGGCGCCCTCGCCGGGGCGGCGGAAGAGGACGGTGGTGCGGCCGAAGCGCAGCGTGTCGCCGTCGCGCAGGCGGCGGCGGCCGTTAACCCGCCCCTCGCCGACGAAGGAGCCGTTGCGGGAGAGGCCGTCGTCGAGCAGGGTGCACTCGTCGCGCACCACCTCGATCTGGGCGTGCAGCGCCGAGACCTCCTCGTCCCAGTCGAGCCGCAGGTCGGCCGACTCGCCGCGCCCCACCCAGAGCGCGGTGGTCCCCTCCTCGACGACAACGATCCGCTGCTCGCCGTCCTCACAGCGGTAGACGAGAAAGGGACGCCCACCGCGTTCGGCCTCGATCTGGGCCTTCAGCTCTGGTGCGCTGGTTGAGCGTGGATCCGGGCTCACGGCCTGATCCTACGGCCGCCTGAAACAACCAGGCCCCGCCGTAGCGGGGCCTGGTCGTACCTATGGGAGTGTCGGAGGCTTACCCCGCTCGCCGGCGACTAAACCTCCGGCCACGGTCGAATTCTCAGATCAGCCGCGCTCGACCTGGGAGCCGCCCACGATCGCCTCGAGGCCGTCGTCGCCGAAGACGATCCAAGCCTTGTTGCCGCCGTCGTAGTCGGGCGCCCAGAGCTTCAAAGTTGCCGGCCGTCCCCAGACCGTGCACAGCTCGTCACCGGTCGTCTCAAGGCCGCGCCAGATCCGCACGAAGGGGTTGCCCTCCCACTCGGCGCCGATCGTGGTCGGCTCGCGGTGGCCGGGGTGGACCCGCGTGTCCGGTGGCAGCTCCATCAACCGCATCACCGAGGACTGGAGGTCGGCGAAGCCGCTCGCTCCCGGGGCCATCGTCCCGCCCACGGTTCCCTTGAAGAGGACGTCAGCGGTGAAAACGTCGCCGCCGTTGATGAGGAAGGCGACGTGGCCGGCTGCGTGTCCGGGGGTCGCGATCGCCTCGATCTCGAGCCCTCCCGTCGTCAGCTTCTCGCCGTCGGCGAGCGTGGTCTGGACGTCCTCCGTCATTTCGGCTGCCGCTTCCGGGTGGGCGACCAGCGGCGGGCCGCCGAGCCCCTCGCGCGCCTCGACCAGACCCGCGACGTGGTCGCCGTGGGGATGGGTGACGAGCAGGTGCGTGATCTCGATCCCGTCCCGCTCGGCGCGCTCCAGCAGCGGGCCCAGCTCGTCGTTGCCGTCGATCAGCACCCCTTTGCCGCCGGCTTCATCGGCGACGAGATAGGCGTTGGACAGCCAGATCGGGTTCTCGGTCCGCTCGACGATCAAGGCAGCTGCATCGTAGCCGTACGCCGGAGGGGCGATCCGGCCTGGGTATTGCTGTGTATATCGGCTCTACCCATGTCGTTCCGCGCGAGCTACCGTGATCGTCAGGTGACTGCAGCGAAGCCCTACGAGACAGATCCGGGTCCCGCCCCTTGAGCAAGCGCCCGGTGGGGGCGCTTGCGGGCATAGCCATGATCCTCCTCCTCGCCGCTCCGGCGGCAGGGGCGACGGGAGCGCGAGACGTCGTGGTCGGCGCGCCGAGTGCGGCGGCGGCCCGCATCTCGGCCGCCGCCTCGACCGGTCGCTATCCGGTCAACGACGGCAGCGGCGCGACGATTGCGGTCGCCGTGACCCCCGCCTGCCAGGCGTGGTGCGGCGCCGCGGACCCGCAGCGGATCGCCAACTCCGTCGGCACGCTGATCCACGGGCCGGAGATCGAGCTGCTCACGGTCCAGCTCGACGCGCCGTTCCAGATCGAGTTCGATTGCGGCTACGGCGCCCAGGCTTGCTACTACCCCGACGAGGACAAGATCGTCCTCAGCGGCAACGACACGCCGTCCGATGACGGCGCCAGCCGCGACTTCGTCCTTGCCCACGAGTACGGGCACCACGTTGCCAACCACAGGCAAAGCCCGGCGCCATTCCCCGCGGCAATCGATTGGGGGACGCCGCGCTGGTCGAGCCACGAGCAGATATGCCAGGCTCATCGGCGCGGCGCCCTCTCACCGGGCGACGAGGAACTGCGCTACTACGAGAATCCCGGCGAGGCCTTCGCGGAGGCTTTCGCGCGCTACCGGTTCCCCAGGAGCGACACGAGCTGGAAGTGGCCGAAGTCCCTGCTGCCGGACCGGCATGCCTTCGAGGCGATCCGCAAGGACACGCTCGATCCGTGGCTCGGCCGCGCCAGCTTCCGGCTCGCCGGCCAGGCCGCGTCCGGCCAGCGGGGCGGCGTCGCGAAGTCGTTCCGCACACCGCTAGATGGAACGGTCAGCCTGCAGCCCGCCGGCGAGCTGGCCCGCCGCTACCGCCTGAGCCTCTGGAGCACCTCCGGCCACGTCCTCCGCACCTCGCGGCATGGCCTCAGCCTGCGCCGCCGCCTCAACTTCACGGTCTGCGGCCAGTCCCGCCTGCGCGTCCAACTGGAGGCCAAGCACCGCTCCAATCCCCCCTTCAAGCTCCTGATCCAGCGACCCTGAGATAATCCCCGCCCGGGCAGATCTAGCCCATCCCCGGGGGCGTAGCTCAGTTGGTTAGAGCGCCGGCCTGTCACGCCGGAGGTCGCGGGTTCGAGTCCCGTCGCTCCCGCTAGTGTTGTTGTCCTGCGACATCTGTCTCCGATGTCCCGAGACACAACAGTTTGGCGAGCAATGGTTCTTAGGCGGGCTTGGTTTCAGGCACTTGCCGCAAATCTCGCAGAGACGAGACCTGAACGAGTCGTCAACCTCCGACGTTCTTGTCCAGACATCTCAGGCGCGTCGAGGCTGACCGAGCAGCGGACCTGATAGCGCGGCAGCATGACGCCCTAACTGTCTTTCGCTGATTGCGGGGATCGAGACCACCGGTCGGCGTTGAAGTAGCAATTGACCTATCGTGTTCCTCGTAAGGACGTAGAGGTTCCTCAAGATGGCGCAGAGGATGGCACGGGAAAAGATCGTATTTATTGCCTTTGCTAAGGAGGACGAGCGGATCCGCAACCTTTTCACCGGCCAGAAAGTGCACCCCCGAACTCCGTTCAAGTTCACCGACATGTCGGTGAAGAGACCGTACGACAGCGCCTGGAAAACCAGGACCCGGGCGAGGATTCGCCGCAGCGATGGAGTCATCGTCCTGGTCTCGTCCTCGACCCGGCAAGCCAAGGGCCAGCTCTGGGAGATCGAATGCGCGCGTGATGAGGGCAAGGCGATCCGCGGTTTTTGGATCGAGAAGGGCTACCGCACCAAGCCGCGGGCCATGGGCAGCGCGGCCTGTCGCAACTGGACCTGGACCAACGTCGCCAGATTCATCGACTCTCTCTAACGACCTCAGCGGCAAGAAAGGTAGGCGTCCTCGTGTCAGAACCACGCGCCTTTGTCAGCTTCGACTTCGACAACAACCAGACCGAGAAGGTGCTCTTTGCGGGGCAGGCGAAGAAGAGCTCGCCGACGCCGTTCACCGTGGAGGACTGGTCCTCAAAGAGCAGCCTCCCGCAGGCTACCTGGGAAGCGGAAATAAAGAAGAAGATTGGCGGCACCAACATGTGCATCGTCCTCGTCGGCCGCCACATCAGAACCGCCGGGGGCGTCGCCAAGGAGGTGGCCATGGCGCTGAGCCAGGACGTTCCGGTGTTCGGCGTCTACGTTGAACGGGGCGGGTACGAGCAGCACCCTTCCCAATGGCCTACAGCGCAACCGAACCATTCGCTGGGACTGGAAATTGATCGCCGCGGCGGTCCGTCAAATGATGGGTGAGGGCAAGAACGCGTGACGGATAGAGGCTGATGAAGCGCGCTCTGCTGATCGGAATCGATGACTATGAGCGCTTCTCGGGACTCGACGGCTGCGTCAACGACGTCGAGGCGCTGGAGCCGCTGCTGGCGCGAAACGAGGATGATAGTCCCAACTTTCAATGCCAGACCCGGACCTCGACTTACGATGATGTCTCCCGCGACGGTCTACTCGGCGACGTTCATGCCCTGTTCGGAACCTCGGCCGACGTAGCCCTCTTATATTACGCAGGCCACGGAGGTGGCAATCAGGACGGCAGCGACGTGACCCTAGTGGCCTGTGACGGCACCGAGGCGACACCAGGGATCGCGATGTCGGAGCTGATGGCGAAAGTGCGAGCCTCGCCGGTGCGAGAGATCGTCATCGTCCTTGACTGCTGCTTTTCTGGCGGGGCCGGGGGGGTGCCCCAACTCGGGCTGGCCGACGCCGCACTGCGCGAGGGGGTCTCGATCCTCACCGCTAGCCGCTCAGACGAGCCGGCGGCCGAGACTGAGAGCCACCGCGGCGCCTTCTCGGTCTTCCTCTGCGGCGGGCTCGACGGCGGCGCTGCGGACACCCTCGGCAAAGTCAGCGTCGCCGGCCTCTACGCCTACCTCGACGAGGCCTTCGGCCCCTGGGATCAGCGGCCGGCCTTCAAGGCGAACCTGCAGAAGCTTGAGCCGTTGCGCATCTGTAGAGCGCCGGTCGCGTCCGCGGAGATGCGAAAGCTCCCCGAGCTCTTTCCCGCCGCCGAGGCCGAGTTTTCCCTCGACCCTTCTTTCGAGCCCACCGCCGATCCGAAGGATGCCGACAACGAAGCCGTGCTGGGAGTGCTGCAACACTTCCGCGCTGCCCGCTTGGTCGAACCGGTGAACGCCGAGCATATGTACTTCGCAGCGATGGAAAGCAAGGCCTGCCGTCTGACGGCCCTAGGCCGCCTCTACTGGCACATGGCGAGCGAGAATCGCCTGTGAGACACGTCGGTATCACGGGCCACCAGGATCTTGACGCCGGCACCGAGCAGCTGGTGCGGCACCGGCTCGCCGCGGAGCTTTCCAGGCGCTCCCCGATCTGCGGGGTCAGCTCCCTTGCCGAGGGCGCCGATCAGATCCTGGCCGAGGAGGCACTGGCCCAGGGCGGCAGCTTGATTGCGGTGATTCCGTGTGCTGGGTATGAAGCGGCCTTCGCCGCGCCGGCGGCACTGACGCGCTATCGCGAGCTTAGGGACCTGGCCAGCAAGATCGTTGAGCTCGACTTCGAGACCCCGGGAGAGGACGCCTATTGGGCCGCCGGCAAGCGGGTGGTTGAGCTCTGCGAGGAGATGCTCGCAGTTTGGGACGGTGAGAAATCGGGTGGCCTCGGCGGCACTGCCGACGTCGTCGCCTTCGCGGAAGAACGAGGGACGCCGGTGCTGAGGATCTGGCCACCGGGATCGAGAAGGGGACGATGAGGATGGCCAACGAGCGCAAACCAGGCGGAGACTGGCCGGAATCGCCCTCGACCCTGGGAGTCGAGATCGGGTGCCCGCAGTCGATCACCCGGCCGCTGATCGGCGGGACGATCCTCGCCGCCCGGCAGCGTCGCGGGCCCCGCTACTACCTGCCGAAGGATGCAGTCAACGATCCCAAGGCCGCTGGCAATTCCGCCGAGACTTAGGCAACGGCCAGAGCGCCAATCGACAGAGGGAGAAAGAGCCGTGCGGGTCACCAAGCTGTATGTGAGGTTTTTCAAGTCGTTCAATCTCGACTACGAGCGCAAGGCGGAATCCGACCCCCGCATCCCCGAGTGGGAGCGGATCGGTGATTCCTGGTATCCGTTCATCCGCATCCCGCTCGACCGCGAGGTGACCGCAGTAGTTGGGGCCAATGAGTCGGGCAAGAGCCATCTGATCGACGCGATCAAACGAGCTCTGACCGGCGAGGGGATCGACCGAGGCGAGTTCTGCCGCTACTCGCCGCTCTACTCAGTCGAGAATGAGGGCGTCCGTGTTCCCGACTTCGGCCTGGAGGTCGAGGCCGAGGGCGACGAAGACTCAGAGCTCCTGCGTGGACTGGGCGCCGTCGCCAAGGACGGGCAGCGGGCGATTTTCCTGCGACTGAGTGACGGCGGCCCGCAGTTGCTGGACGCGGACGAGGAGCTGCACGAACTCGACGAGACGGGACTTGAGGCTTTGCAGCAGACCCTGCCGCTCCCCTTCGAGCTCGAAACCGATGTGCCGCTACCTGACAGCATTAGCTTCGACGCGCTGCTCAGGCGGGAGAACACCGTTCTCTCAGATCGCAGGCTGCGTCACGAGCTGCTCGCGATCATGGGCGGTCTCGAGGAGCGTAGCGCCGAGGTGCTCGCCGGCAAGAGCGAGCAGATCGTCGGCGTCTTGGAGCGCGACTTCGGCAAGCAGCCCTCGGCCAAGAAGCTCGCCTCAATCGAACTCGCCCGCAAGCTGCTCTTCCGCGTTGCCAGGATCGGCAAGTTCGCCTTCGAAGACCTTGAGCGGGCAATTCTCGAGGGCAGAGAGGGGAGTGCCGGGGGCCTCGTCGAGCAGATGAACCGCTCGCTGGCCAGATACCTCAACTTCAGCCGCTGGTGGCGCCAGGACCGCGACTTCCAGCTGCGCCTCGACACCCGGGAGCGCGAGTTGGTCTTCACGATCCGCGATCGCACCGGCACCGAGTATTCCTTCGATGAGCGCAGCCGTGGCCTCCGCTACTTCCTCAGCTACTACATCCAGCTGCGCGCCCACGAGCGCTCCGCCGAGCGACGGGAAATCCTGCTGATGGACGAGCCCGATGCCTTCCTTTCCGGCGATGGCCAGCAGGACCTGCTGCGGGCGCTGGAAGCCTTCGCCCGCCCCGAGGGTCAGGCGCTGCGCCACCAAGTCGTCTACGTCACCCACTCGCCCTTCCTCATCAACAAGAACGCCGCTCACCGGATTCGTGTCCTCGACAAGGGCTCAAACGAGGAGGGCACGCGCGTCGTTAACGACGTCGCCAAGAACCACTATGAGCCGCTGCGCTCCTCGATTGGCAGCTTCGTCGCCGAGACCGCCTTCATCAGCGGCACCAATCTGTTGGTCGAGGGACCAGCCGACCAGGTCCTGCTCACCGGAGTGACCTCGCTGCTGCGTGAACATGGTCGCGCCGCGAGTCAACTGCTCGACTTAAACGAGGTCACGGTCGTCCCCGCCGGTGGTGCCGACAGCATCCCCTACATGGCCTTCCTCGCCCGAGGCCGCGATGTCTTGAAGCCGGCCTGCGTCGCCCTTCTCGACGGGGACAAACAGGGGCGCGACGCCGAAAAGAAGCTGAAGCGCAGTAGCGACGGCAGGGACAAGCCAATCATCGACGACAAGTTCATCCTCAACCTCGCCGACTGGGTGGCGAACGCTCACCCAAAGGTCCACTCCGATGTCCACGTCGTCGAGCTCGAGGACCTGATCCCGGCTCCGATCGCGGTCGCCGCTGCCCGAGCCTACGCCCGGCGCCTGCTCGGGATCTCAGAGCAAAAAGCCGCCAAACTCGAGCCCGATGCCGTCCTGCAGGCACTCGACTCTTCGAAGAACAGGATCTGGGATGCCCTGGAGCGAGCTTTTAAGAAAGCCTTTCCCGGCTCCCATATCGACAAGGTCGGCTTCGCCAAGGAGGTAATCGACTACCTCGACCGCGAACGGACCAGCAAATCCGAACCGGCCGGTCTGACCGCCCTCGAGCACAACTTCGGCGCCCTGATCGCCACCCTCGCTGCTCACCTGCGCGACGCCGCTGCCGAGGAGTCCGAACGGCGCACCAACAAACGCACGAGGCGGATCGTCCGCGGCTTTTTGCGGGATCACCCCGAGTCCGCTTCCCGCGATGAGGCCAGCCAGCTGTTGCGCGACATTGCCGCCAAGCTCGAGGGAGGCATCGGCGATGAGACGATTGAGATCGAGCTGATCGCCCTGCGCCGAGACTTCGATCTCGATCAGGATCCCCTTGAGAGGGTGCCCATCTTCCCGGCCTTCAAAGACCGCATCCTTGCCTTGGAGGTACAGCGGCGGGTCGGCTACCGCGAGGCAGCCGAGGAGACCTCATCCGCCTTGGCGCCAGCTGGCTAGTAAGGCAGAAGTGCGCGGTTTAGCCGGGCCGGGTTCCGTCAGGCACTTGCCACGAGAAGTGCCCGAAACGGCATCTATCGGTAGGGATCCCCCACATGTGCCGAACCGCAACTCACCATGGGCTCCTGAGAGCCCCTGCAAGCTGCGTATTTCTGTCAGTGGTTGACGCCACTGTCTTGCCGGGATCGCTGATCCGAGTCCCTTCTCTCTCGTACGAAAGGCCTACTGGCTCAGGCTGGCTGCGATCCTCTAGCCGACCAAGGGATGGACGAGACCGTGCTCGGCGCAGATCACCGGAAGGCTCTCCATGTCGAACTCGATCGCGAAGCGCTCGCCTAAAGCGACCGGGTCGAAGGTGCCGTCTTTCGTGGTTCGGTCGAACTCGAGGAAGAAGTGCTCGAAGCCGGCTGGGGAGATGATCTCGAGGATGCGGAGGGGTTCGTCGCTGGCGTTCCAGAAGGTGTGCCACTGGTCGCGGGGCTTGAAGGCTAGGTCGCCGGCGTCTGCGTAGATGACGTCGTCTCCGAGTAGGGCGCCCATGCGGCCCTCGAGGACGAAGCTGTACTCGTCGACACCCTTGTGGCGGTGGCGGGGTGCGCAGAGGGAGCGGGGCGGGACTGGATGTTCGACTAGGGAGAAGCCGCCTCCCGATTCCTCTCCGAAGACCAGGAAGCGCGCGTCGCAGCCGCCGAGCTCGGCGACGGGCCCGTCGTTGGGGCCGACCTTGCGGGGACCTTGGGAAGCGTTGAAGCGCTGGAGCGTCTCGGTGAGCTGATCTGCCGACATGGCGTACCTCCATTTCGTTGAACGGCTATGTGCGTCGAAGCTAGCATCCGCTTCTGGCTCTGTCAAACTTCATCACACAGAGATGTCTACCGAAACTCGCTCAGCCACCAAACGGAAGTACCGCAAGCGTCGCCGTGCCGAGTTGGAGGACGAGACGCGGCTTCGCATCACCGAGGCCGCGGTCGAGCTGCACGGATCCCTGGGTCCGGCGAAGACGACGATCAGCGCCGTCGCCGAGCGAGCCGGCGTGCAGCGTGCGACCGTCTACAGGCACTTCCCCGACGAAGAGGCGCTCTTCGGCGCCTGCTCCTCGCACTGGCGCGCGCAGCACCCGCTGCCGGACCTGGCCGAGTGGGCCGCGGTCGGCGACCCCTCGGAGCGCCTGCGGTTTGCGCTGAGCGCGCTTTATGCCTGGTACGAGCGGGGCGAGGGCATGCTGGAGAAGACCACGCGCGACGCCCCCGTGGTACCCGCGATGGGGCCGGCCGTGGCAAGTATGGGCGCCTGGTTCGCGGAGGCCGTGGCGACGATCGTCCGCGGTCGTCCCGAGCGCGGCGCGCGGCGGCAGAGGGTCGAAGCCGCGGTCGGCCACGCCGTCTCGTTCGCGACCTGGCGCTCTCTCGTTCGCGAGCAGGGCCTGTCGGATGCCGAGGCCGTCAACCTGATGCATGGGCTGGTGGCGCTGGCAGCCGCAAAGTAAGGATGATCGCCGTCGCCGCCTGCCTACCGCGACGCAGCAGCGCGGTCGGTCTCCAGCTGCGCCTCGGTGAGCCGCTTGATTCGCCGGCGCACCTGCCGGTAGAAGCGAAGCTGGTGGCTGCGACCGATTAGGCGGAAGCCGATCCGTGACAGCAGGGGACCCGACTCGGCCGTGCGGGAGACGCCGCGCACGTGGAACTCGACGTCGCCGGTGTCGAGCCACTTCCATAGTTCGTAGTGCATCTGGCCCTGCTCGAAGTGCCCCTCGAGGGTCCGGTAGCTCCAGCCGAAGACGAGCACATCGCGCCCGTCCAGCTCCACCGTGTCTTCGTAGACCTCACCGATCCTTACCCCGACCTTGAACCGCAGTCCCCAAAAGCGGATCGTGAGAAGCATGTCTCGCCCAGCCAGCGGCGCGTCCTTGTCGTAGGCGGCGGTGACAACGGCCGGGTCGGCCAGCTGGTACCTGTCCATCAGGTCTCGCGCCACCAGCCAGCTGCCGCCCTCCACGGGACGGCCCGAGCCTTCGTGGGGAAGCGGTTCGACCCTGTCGTCCACATGCCATCGCTCGTCGGCCAGATAGGCATGGACTTTCGCGGGGTCGAAGTTGACCGGGCGATCGGCCAGGGCGGCTAGGCGGCGAGCGTTGCCTCGGCTGGCTCTGTCCTCGACGCGACCTCCTGGCAATTCGCCCTGGTCAACCATCCGAGTCGTGACCACGATCCCCTGCCGCATCGTGCCGCCGGCGAGCTCGACGACCTTGCGCAACACCGATGACCACATGTGCAGCTGGACCTCCTTGGACAGTCGAAGGTGGGTGTAGAAGAGGTGGCTCATCGGGTCGCCGCTCCGTGCCCAGGACTCGATTTCGAACGAGATGGAGCGGTGGTCTTCGGAGGCGCGAAATTCAATCTGTCCTGCCTCGAGATGGCCCTGCAGAGTCGCTAGGCGGAAGGACGTCGCGTCAACCGCGACCACGCGCACGGGACCGTCCCAGGGACCGGGCATGCGGACAATCCAGTCGTCTCCTTTGCTCAGGCGCGCATCGCCGTCGAGCTTCTGAAACGTCGCGAACTCCGACGGCGCGACGCGATCGAGATCCTCGAACAGCTCCCCCATCAGCTCCTTCGCACTCGATGCGGAGGCGACGATCTCGGTGCGGTAGAGCCGGTGCAGCAGCGGACCCACGCCTTCCTCCATCCGTTGCAGCTCATCCTGGTTGACGTCTCCGGGAAGCTCAGGGGGAGCGTCGGCCGGCCATGAGCCGCGCATCTCCCAGCGGTGCACCGGCGTCGTGCTCCACATATAACGCCACGAGGTCAGGGCCACGCCCAACGGCCAGCGGGCAGCCGTCGACCATCGCCTACGGAGGGATTGGGACCGAGGCACGCTTTGGATCTACCCCCACCATCTCGCGTCCGAACGCCGGTTCCGATCCGTCAGACTTTGGCGATGCCTGACCTCGATCCCGGCACGTTCCGCCCCCGAAGCCAGCATCTCTACGGCCTGTCTATGGCCGCAATCGGCCTTTGTGTCGTCCTCTGGATCCGCGCCAAGACGATCGGCGAGGACGAACGCGGCAACGCCGAGCGGCGCGCTCTTTTCGTCGGCCTCTGGCCGCCGATGCTCTGGCTGATGGCAGACGCGATGCGGCGGGCCGAGGAACGACGCGGCCGACGTCGGCTGCTCGGTGGCGGTCGATCGCGTTAGCTAGCCCGTGCCACCGAGGAGCGATCCGCCAGTGGAGTCTCTGAAGCCGTCTTCGCTGGGATAGATCAGCTCGATTCCCTGGCTGGAAAGGAGCTCACGCAGATCGCTCCGCGGCTCAGTTGGCAGCAGCACCGCCAGGTGTTTCGGCTGCCCGGCGTCGATGAAGCGCTTGTAGTCGGCGAGTTGGCCGATTGCCATACGAATCGCATTGCGCTCAGTGGTGCCCTTGGCCTCGACCAGCGTTCCGGAAGTGGCGTCGTAGAGGTCGGTGAATAGGGGCCGTGCCTCGCCGGCAGGAAGAATTCGCTTACGGAAAACCTCGTGACCAAACCGCCGCAGGTGTGCCTCCAAGGCAAGCACTAGCCGCTGCTCGCGTCGCTCCGCCTCGTAAGGCTCCCGGCTCGGTGCGACGTAGGCCCGCTCGGTCTGTTGCTGCTCGATCGGAACCTCCTCAGTGACCGGCCCGGCGAGGACCGGGGCCAGTTTTGAGTTCGGTTTGCCCGGCTCGATGGTCTTCGGTCGTAGGCGAAAGACGATCACCTCGCGGATCGGGCCGTCGCCCGTCTCGGGGGCGTCGGTGCGGTAGAACGGTTTGGCCTGATCGAGTTCGAACTCGTCAACATAAGTCACTACGCCGCGCGCGCCTTTGAAGACCCGCAGAGCACGACCCTCGGCGGCGTGGTTGAGGATTGCGGCGTTCCCTGACTTCATCTGCTGATCGCCGCGCTGCCCCTCGCCGGTGTAATGGAAACAGTCGTCTAGCCAGCCGTCGTAGTAGCCATGGGGCTCACCGGCGACCGGGTCGGAAAAAATCAGGACGTTGGGGGTCTTCCGAGAGGGTCCGATGCCGCCCTGGGTGCGGCCGCCGTACTCCGCCTGCAGGGCCCGACGCTCGATGCTCGTGCCGGGCGCTAGTGACCATGCTCGTGCCATCTTTTTCAGCTCCTATAGTTAAATCGGATAGCCAAAATACGTATCCGATTCTAGCATCCCGCCTGTAGGTGCATGTAGGATCGTCCCGTGGAGCTCGGAGGCGATACGAAGGCTGTGCTGTTCGCAGCAGCGGTGATGTTCCTCTGGGCCCTGCTGCTCGGCGGCTGGAAGTACCGGCAGATCGTCGAATCAGAGGAGAGCGTCGCGCATCCGTATGTTGACATCGCGCACCGGGCGGCGCTCCTCTACAGCTTCGCGCTGCTGCTGGTGGCGACTTTTGTCGAGCTGAGCGGCTGGAGCGCCCTGGTGAACCTGCTCGCGGCCGGTGCGCTCGCCTTCTACTTCTTCGCCGCGGTGGTTGGTTACGTGGTGCACGGCTGGCGACGCGACACCGATAACCAGTTCCACGAGCCGGTCTCGGGTCTGCACCTCTTCATGGTCAACCTGATGATCGCCGAGATCGGCGGTTGGCTTGTACTCGTCGCCGGGTTCGTCAACGGTCAGATCGTCTGAGCGCCCCGGTTGGGGAGCCGCCGCACAATCGACGACGAGGCCTAAGCTCTACCGCGCAATCGACGACAAGGCCTAAGCCCTGCCGGCGATGTAGACGGCCTTGGCGTGCACCAGTTCTTCGACTGGCTGCTTCAGCACGGCGTCGTGGCCGTGGCCGAAGACGTCGAGGCAGCGCAGGCCGGTCGCCTCCAAGGTCGCCAGCACCTCCGCTTCCGGGAAATGCCGTTGCTTGTGAACGTGCGTCTCAACGTCGCCCTTCTCCCCGGGTGCCGGCTCGACTTCGAAGCGCGCCTCGCAGACCGAGCCGGGAGGGACGTCGGCGGAGGCCTGGCCGCGCCATACAAGCTTCCGCCCGCCCCGCTCGACGCTCTCCGTCTCTGAGAAGAAGGAGCGGTAGCAGTGGAGCGTGTTGACGTCGAACATCAGCAGTCCGCCGGGGGCCATGTTGGCCCGCATCCCGCTCAGCGCGGCCCCCAGCTCCTCCGCGCTGAGCAGGTAGTTGACCGCGTCGTCCAGCGCCCAGACGAGATCGAACTCGCCGAACACCGGCAACTCCCGCATGTCCGCCACGGTCAATCGCGCCGCATCCCCAGCCTTACCCCTGGCCAGCTCGAGCATCGACGGCGAGATGTCGCATGCGGTCACCTCCCACCCGCGCGCCAGCATGGGTAGGAAGCTCTTCCCAGTTCCGCAGCCGACGTCGAGCAGGCGCTGCCCACTCAACCCGTGGCCACGAAGCTTCGGGAGGAGTTCGCCCAGCCAGATCTCATAGTTGTGATGGGCCGTGAAATCGTCATAGACAGGGGCGATTGCCTCATAGGCCTGCTCGGCCCACTGGCTCCCCGGCTGGACTGCTGATGCTTCCACTGCCTCCCCAGACCACAAATCATTCAGCAAAGTTTCATTGCTCAAATTTGATAGTCTGCTCGGCGACCGTGCACGTTCGCCAACTCGACCAGGCAGCAGATCGGGCTAAAGACGCCGGCGACGGTTGGCAGTGGGACGACGCGCGACGGCTCTGCATGAGGTTCGCCTACCGCTACGCGAAGAACCCGAGTGAAGCGGAGGACATCGCCCAGGACGCCCTGCTACGAGCTTGGCGGCGGCGGTCGACTCTGCGCGACAGTGGCAGCCGCAAGCAGTGGCTGGCGACGATCGTCCGCAACGAGGCGTTCCGCCAGCACGCCCGCCACCGTCCCGATCCGGTCAACACGATGGAGACCGATGTCGGCATCGACGACGACCGGGTCCTGGCGACGGTCGAGCGCGCCGACATCCAGGCGGCCCTCGACCGCCTCGGCGAGCGCGACCGGCAACTGGTCCGCCTTCGCTACGAGGAGGACTTGACGCAGGCCGGCATCGCCCGCCGGCTCGGCCTACCGGAAGGCACGGTCAAGGTCCGGCTGCACCGCGTGCGCAACAAGCTGCGCCGCGAAATCGACTTCGTCTAGGGGAGAGACCGGCGGGAGGCCGGGAGGCGGTCGCGGACCTTCGGGTCTAGCCGGCCGTCGCTTTGCGCATTTCGGCCGCCGCCGCGGTCGGCCCAATGTAGGGGACCAGCGTCGCGAAGAGCAGGTCGGGTAGCAGCTCGGGAAGCTGTTCGGCGTGCCCCGCGACGAGCTCGTCGGAAATCAGCCCCGTGACGCCCCCGGCCGCCATCCGCGAGGTGTTCGCCGGGAGGCGGCGTCCCACCGGAGCAAAGTCGCGGCCCTCCTCAAACAGCGGGGTGAGGCGCTGCACCGCGACCCGGTAGCGGCGTTGGGCGGCTGGGCCCGCCGCGCCGATGTTGACCAGTGCAAGGCGGGCGAGGTCGGGCTCGGAGGCGAGGGTCTCGAGCAGTGCTTCGAGGCCGGCTCGCGCCTGCTGCGGCCAACGCTGCTCAGATTCGTAGGCGGCGACGACCCGCCTGGCGAGCACGTCAACCGCCCCGTCGTAGGCGGCCAGGAAACAAGCCTCCTTGTCTGCGAACAGCTCGTAGAAGGTAGTCCGGGAGATGCCGGCTTCCCTGGTCAGGTCGCCGATCGTCGTCGCTGCGTATCCCTTCGCGGCGACGACCCGCACGGCCGCTTCCAGCAACCGGTCGCGCTGAGAGCGCGAGACGACCTCGGGTGGCAGCCGGTGTCGCCCCCGCGGCGGTCGCCACCGTCCCCTCGCCCCGGCCTCCATCCAGTTCAGCTTCCGCCCGACTGAGCGATCTTCTCGGCCTCGCGCGACTGGCGCAGCGCCTCCTCCTGGCCGAGATAGGGGACCGTGGTGATGTAGACGATGTCGGGCAGCAGCTCCCGCAGCCGTTCGGCGTTGCCGGCGAGGATCTGGCCGACGATCAGCGACTCGGCGGCGGCGAGGGCGGCACGACCGGCGCTGGAGGGGATCGCTTCCTCCTCGACCGGGTCATTGCGCCCCAGGTCGAGAAGTGTCTGCAGCACCCGCTTACCCGCGGCGTACAGGGCGAACGCACGCTGCCCCGAGGCCGGCGCCTCGACCAGCGCCATGCGGGCGAAGGCAGGGCGGCTCGCGAGCAGGTCGAGGAAGGCGGCAGCCGCGTCGCGGACCATCGTCGCCCAGGGCTTGTCGGGCGAGTAGACGGCGATGATCCGCTCCATCGCGTCGGCCAGGGAGACCTCCATCGCGGCGTGGAAACAGTCCTCCTTGTCCTTGAAGAGCTCGTAGAAGGTGGCGCGGGAGACGCCTGCCGGTTCGACGATGTCGGCGATGGTCGTCGCCCCATAGCCCTGCGCCGCGCAGCTGTCCGCCATCGCGACGAGGATCCTTTCCCGTTGGGAGCGCGCGATCAGCGGCTCGGCGAGGTCGTCGCGGCCCGCCGGCAGACCCTCCCGCTCCAGCAGTCCGTCCAGGTCCTCAGGCGCCGAAGTGCTGTCGCGGTGGAGACTGGGAGGCATCGGGGGCTCCTCGTAGACAACAGTGTTTCGCTAAACGCGATTGTACTGCCCATGCAGGGAGCCTGTGGACTAATCAGTACCGGGTTAACGGTACGGGCTTCGCCCAGGGACGCCTCGCAGAATCTGGACCCTCCACCGCCTCACTTTGTCGAGGCGCGACGACTGTACATGCGGGCGAGCGCCCCTCGCCGAACTTCGGACCGCTGTACAACGACCACGGGGCGTCATAGGGCGAACATTTGAAGATGAAGACGACCCTCCGTCAGATCGTTGCCTTCGGCGGAGGGGGCTTCTCGATGGAGTCGGGGAATCCGCTGCTCGACGCGTACGTGCTCGAGCTGACCGGCGCCTCCCGTCCGCGCGTCTGCTTCCTGCCCTCGGCGAGCGGCGACGCCGACCACTACGTGGTCCGCTTCTACCGTGCCTTCCCGGCCGACCGCTGCGAAGCCAGCCACATCTCCCTGTTCCGCCGCGAGCAGGGTCCGGAGGACCTGCGTGAGCACCTGCTCTCCCAGGACCTGATCTACGTCGGCGGCGGCAGCGTCGTCAGCATGCTCGGCGTCTGGCAGGCGCACGGGATCGACCGGATCCTGCGCGAGGCGTGGGAGCGGGGCGTCGTCCTCTGCGGTCTGTCCGCCGGCTCGCTGTGCTGGTTCGCCGAGGCGGTGACTGGCTTCCACGGCAAGCCGCAGCGGGTCGAGGGGCTCGGGCTGCTGCCGTTCAGCAACTGCGTCCACTACGAGCCCGGCTCGAGCCGGCGGCGCGCCTACCGCGACTTCCTCGCGGCCGGGATGCGCTCTGGCTACGCGGCCGAGGACGGCGCGGCGTTGCACTTCACCGGGACCGAACTGAGCCGTGTGGTCGCCTCGCGGCCCGCCGCGCGCGGCTACCGGCTCGACGTCGTCGGCGAGCGGGTGGTCGAGATGAGGATCGCAACTACCTATCTGGGCGACCCCGGTGCCGTCCACTATCTGGCACCGCTGCCGGACGCGATGTTGACGGCACTGGCGGCCTAATGCAGGACCGCGTTCGTCCTTTGTCCCGCTATGCGCCACAAAAGACGAACGCGGTGGCGGGATGATCCCCCGCATCCTCGCCCTAGGCGGCCACGACTTCACCTCGAGGCCGGCCGACCGGGCCGTCTGCGAGCTAATGCTGCGCTTGGCGAGCGCCCGGGCGGGGGGCCGGCCGCGGATCTGCATCCTGCCGACTGCCAGCGGCGACACCTCCGAGCAGATCGGCCGCTTCTACTCGGCCTTCGGCGAGCGGCCCTGCGAGCCCTCCGACGTCTCGCTGTTCCGGCTCGGACGCCGGCCGATGGAGCTACGCGACCACCTCCTGGCCCAGGACCTGATCTACGTCGGCGGCGGCAGCCTGCTCAACCTGCTCGCCGTTTGGGACGCGCACGAACTGGGCGCGATCCTCAGCCTTGCCTGGCGGCAGGGGATCGTCCTAGCCGGCCAGAGCGCCGGGGCCATGTGCTGGTTCGAGGCGGGAATCACCAAGTCCTCGGGCCGGGCCGAGCCCGGCGCCGGCCTTGGCCTGCTCGGCGGCAGCCTCTGCGTCCACTACAACAACGAACCCGACCGCCGCGCCGCCTATCTGGACGCGGTCAGCGACGGAATGCCCGACGGCTATGGCCTCGACGACTACGCCGGCCTGATCTGGGAGGGAACCGGCCCACCCTCGGCCGTGACCGCCCAGCGAGGCGCCCGCGCCTACCGGGTCGCTTCGGGCGAAGAGGGCGTAATCGAGTCCCCGCTCCCCGCCCGCTTTCTTCCCGCTCCGGCTCCCGCCGCCCTACGCGAGGACATAGCCGAGTTCCGCCGCATCAAGGCGATGCACAAACGCGCGGGCTGGCTGGGATAAGCGCATCCGACATTGACCCCTCTCAGGTGTGGTCAATGTCGGATGCGCATTCTTGTCCCTCCCTACCCCCCCGAACCAGCGGGAGGTGGCGCGGTTGGGTCGCCATCCCCTTCGCCCGGATTCTCCCGCGCAAGGTAGTCCTCGGCCAGCAGCAGGTTCTCCTTCGCCCGCTCGACCACGTTGAGGATGTCGTTCATCAGCGCCACCTCCTCGACCTGCTCCTTGACGAACCACTGCATGAACTGCTCGGCGCGGTAGTCTTTCATCTCGCGGGCCAGCTCGAAGAGCGCGTAGATCTCCTCGCCGACCCGGCGCTCCTGCTGCAGCGCCATCCGCACCGGCGCGACCCCGTCCTCGTAGCTGGTCTGCTGCGACTTGATGTCGGGGATGTGCACCTCCTCGTTAACGTCGAGCAGGTACTGGATCATCATCATCGCGTGCTCGCGCTCCTCCAGCGCCTGCCGGTAGAAGAAGCTGGCGAGGCGTGGCAGCGTCTCGGCGTCGTAGTAGACGGCCGCCCCCACGTACTGCTGCGAGGCGGCGAACTCGTTGGCGATCTGCTCGTTCAGCGCATCGGCGAAGCTCTTCTCGGCCATGTCACTCCTTCATCGAGACGGGGCGGGTGAACTGACGCTAGCCGAATCGCTGACTTCGGTCGCCCGAAGAGAGGGATAGATGTCCCTCGAACGGGCGGATACTCAAAGTGACGCGCTCATTAGCGCGTCACTTTGTCCGGGCAAGGGACATCTATCCCTCCCACTGGAAACCGACCGGCGCCAGCTTCGGCTCGAGTGGGCTTGCCGGCAGCCCCGGCGGCGGCTCGGCTTCGTTGTAGCCGCGCGGCGCGGTGTCGTTGGGGGTCTCGGGGTGAAAGAGGGAGGCGAGGACCTGGATATGGCCGCGGCCGACGCCGAGCTCCCACTGGCCGCCGCCGTAGGCGCCGATGTGGCGCTCGTCGCAGTAGTCGTAGGTCTCGCAGAGATCGCGCAGGCCGCCGATCCGCGACGGCTTGACGTTGACCATCCGCGGCTCCCAGGGCAGCTCCTCGATGTCGGCGATCGAGTGGATCGGCGCGTCCCAGGTGATGCGATCGCGGATCGGCTCCAGCAGCGGGCTGGTCTCGTCGTTGACGTCGGGATCCTCCAGCCAGGCCTCGGGGAAAGCCTCGATCAGCTTCCGATACAGCTCGGGATCGGTCTCGACGTCGACGACCGTGCCTTTGTAGAAGCCCTTCAGGTCGAGCGAGTCGATCGCCCCGCTCTCGACCAGCGCTGCGATCAGCTCGTCGTCCCAGTCGTTGGTCGGGTCGAGCTTGAAGCGCAGGCTGGGGTAGCGGTCGAGCTTGCGCTGCAGCGTCTCGATCGAGGATGGCTCGTCGGGGCCGGGGGAGAGACGCATCGAGCAGACGAAGGAGACGGGACGGGCGGCGCGTCCGAGCGCTTCCTCGATTCCGATCTGGGACTGACGCAGCGCCAGGTCGAGCGCCGCCGACTCGAAAGCCCAGCGGCGGTAGCGGCGCGAGACCTCGCGCTGCGGCGCCGAAGGGAAGGTGTCGACGCCGGCCATGAACTCGCAGAACTCGCCCAGGGTCGCGTGGCCGGTCAGGTCGAGCGTCGGGCCGGCGTCCTGGAGCGCGACGTGGTCGAGCGCGTCGTAGGTGACGTCCTCGCCGAGTCCCTCCTCGCCACCGCCCTGCAGGCGGATCACGGTGGAGAGGCGTTCGAAGCCGGGGATCTGCAGCTCGAGGCCCTTCAGCTCGTAGCCGTCTATCTCCAGCGGTAGATCCGCAACGAGGTTGAAGGTCGACGGCATTGGGGCGGAGTGTATGGGGAGGGTTGGGGGTATCCCACCCGTTTGCTGGGTTTTTCGCTTCGGAGTGCGTGGCCGTCCGAGATCGCCGTGGGCGAAAAACAGGACGCCGCTGCACGGGTGGGATACCCCCAACCCTCCCTGTCAGACTCGGCTACGGATGAAGCACACCGCTCACGGTTACTGGCTTGAGGAGGCGGGTGGGGTTGAGCCGGCGCCGGAGCTTGTCGGGGAGAAGGGCGCTGACGTCGTCGTCATTGGAGGCGGCTATACGGGGATGTGGGCTGCTTGGCAGGTGAAGGCGCTGGAGCCGGAGGCTCGGGTGGTGCTGCTTGAGGCGGAGGTATGCGGACAGGGGCCCAGTGGGCGTAACGGGGGGTTCTGCAACGTGATGTGGTTTTCGCTGCCCAACATGCGGGAGCGGTGGGGGGACGAGGGGGCGTTGGCGGTTGCCCGGGCTTCGGCTGAGGCGGTTGCCGGGATCGAGTCGTTTTGCCGGGATGAGGGCGTCGATGCGTGGTTCCGGCGCGGCGGTTACTTGCAGGTCTCCACCGCCCCGGCTCATGACGGGATTTGGGATGAGGCGGTCGCGGCGTGCCGGGAGCTTGGCGAGGACGACGCGGTGCGGGCGCTGGGCACGGCCGAGGTAGCGGCGCGCTGCGCATCGCCTGCCTTTCGCGGCGGCGCCTTCTATGCCGACGCGGCGACGGTGCAACCGGCGCGGCTGGCGGTGGGACTGCGCGACCGTCTGTTCGCCGTCGGGGTCGAGATCTACGAGCATTCCGCAGTGCGCGCGCTGCACGCCGAGCCGAAAGACTGCGGCGCTCGCGCTGGAAAGACGACGGCCGGCATGGTCGAAGCATGCACGAGGCTCGGCTCGGTCCGCGCCGGGGCGGCAATCGTCGCGATCGGCGGGGCTGCCAAGGCCCCCCGGGGACCGTTGCGGAACTCGCTCACCGTCACCTCCTCCCACATCGTCCTCACCGAGCCTGTCCCCGACGTGCTCGAGGAGATCGGCTGGACCGGGGGCGAGTGCATCACCGACAGCCGCGCCCTGATCGACTACTTCCGCACCACGCCCGACGGCCGGATCGCCTTCGGCTGGGGCGGCGGCCGGATAGCGATGGGCGCCCGCTTACGCGGCCGAGCCGAGCTCGACCCCAAGGTGATCGCCGGCGCCGCAGCGCACCTGCGTGCGTACTTTCCCGCCCTGGAGGGAAGGCGGCTCACCCACGCCTGGGGCGGCCCGATAGACGTCGCGCCCACCCACCTGCCCCTTATCGCCCCACTCCACGGCAACCGCACCTTCGCTGCCGCCGGTTACACCGGCAACGGAGTAGGCCCATCCCACATGGTCGGCCGAGCCCTAGCCTCCCTGGCTCTAGACCGTCGCGACGCCTACTCCCGCCTCCCGCTCATTGACCCCGCCCCCCAACGGGTCCCACCCGAGCCCTTCCACTGGCTAGGCGGAGAAACGATCCGCCGAGCCCTTATGAACAAAGAGAACGCCGAGCTAGACGCCCGCACCCCGGATCCGATCAGCGCCGCGATCTCAAAGCTCCCGCAGCTGATTGGCTTCCACATCGGCCGCTGACTCAGCGCAGCCGACATTGACCCCACCCCAGGGTGGTCAATGTCGGCTGTGCACGCCGGGTACGCGTGTAGAGGAATATCGGCCGCTGATAGCCGCCAGCTATCAATCAGGGGCGATGGCAGGAGGGGTGGGGGTGTCCGGTCGCGCAGCGGCGTCCTCTTTTTCGCCCACTCCCAACGAGAGACGCCCCCGCCTCTGCGAAAAACCCAGCAAGCGACCGGACACCCCCACCCCTCCCTACCACCGCGTAGTAACAACCTTCTTCCGCGTGTAGAAGTCGACGGCATCAGTCCCGTTCGCATGCAGATCCCCGTCACAGGAATCCTTCCACCCAGCAAACGGAAACCAAGCAACGGGCGCAGGAACCCCCACATTGACGCCAAGCATCCCCACTTCGGCCCCATACCGGTACCGCCGCGCCGCCTCGCCAGATTGAGTGAAGATCGCGCCCGCGTTGCCGTAGCGCGAGCCGTTGAGGAACTCGATGGCCGCGTCGAGGTCAGGCGCGTCAACGACAGTCAACAGGGGACCGAACAACTCCTCGCGCGCCAGCTCGGACTCCGGCTTGGCGACCGCGATCGTCGGCCCTAGCAAGGTGCCGGCCGGGCCGTCGTTATCGAGCGCCGTTTCGGGCGAGTCGCTGCCGGGGAGGCCGACCGCCGCGTTCAGGTCGCGCCCGTCGAGTAGCAGGGCGGCGCCGTCCCCCTGCGCCCGGCCGATCGCCTCGGCGATCGTCTCGCGGGCGGCGGCCGAGACCATCGGGCAGACATCGGTGGCGGGATCCTCGCCCGGTCCGACCCGCAGCCGCATGGCCGCCGCCACCAGCGCCTCGCGGACCTCCGCTCGGCGCGCCTCGTCGCCCACGGCCACGCAGACAGAACCGGCGAGGCAGCGCTGGCCGGCGGCGCCAAAGGCTGAGCCCATGATTGCCGGCATCGCCTGCTCGAGGTCGGCGTCGGGCATCACGACCAGCGAGTTCTTGGCGCCGCCCAGAGCCTGCACCCTCACGCCGGCGCCGCGCCTTGCCGCGGCTCGCTCAGCGACGAAGCGGGCGGTCTGCGCCCGGCCGACGAAGGAGATCGCGTCGATGCCTGGGTCGTCGAGGATCGCCGTGACCGCGTCGCGCCCGCCGTGCACGAGGTTGACGACGCCGGGCGGGATCTCCTCGATCGAGTCGACCATCTCGACGATCAGCGAGGCAGGGCGCGGGTCCTGCTCGGAGGGCTTGAGGATGAAGGAGTTACCGCAGGCGATCGCGTAGGGGAGGAACCAGAGCGGGATCATTGCCGGGAAGTTGAAGGGCGTGATTGCGGCCACCACGCCGACCGGCTGGCGGACCAGCTCGACGTCGACGCCGGCGGCGACGCCCTCCAGCGTCTCGCCCTTCAGCAGGTGGGGAATCGCCGCCGCCGACTCGACTGACTCGATCCCGCGGCCGACCTCGCCGTCGGCGTCAACGATCGTCTTGCCCATGTCGGCGGTGACGAGTGCGGTCAGCTCCTCGCGACGGCGCAGCAGCTCCTCGCGCAGGCGCAGGACGGCACGCGCCCGTCGCTGCGGCGGCACCTCGCGCCAGGCGGGCTGCGCGGAGTGGGCAGCTTCGACCGCCTCGCGCACCTGGCGCTCGCCCGACAGCGGCACCAGCGCCACGGTCTCTCCCGTGACCGGATCGACGTCATCGAGCGTCGCGACGCCGTTGACCGCCCGCCACGCCCCCGCGACGTAGTTCGCCATCCGCACTGGCGGCCGACGGGCCTCAAAGCGTCCTATATGTCCGCTTTGAGGCCCGTCGGCGGCGGTGGGGGTGTGATCGGCGGCGGGCATCAGGTCGTCGCCTGCGCCGGGGGAGCTGGGGTCGGCGCCGCCGGTTCTCGTTCGGGGCGC
The DNA here is from genome assembly GCA_963844395.1 of uncultured Solirubrobacterales bacterium. Lineage (GTDB taxonomy): Bacteria > Actinomycetota > Thermoleophilia > Solirubrobacterales > 70-9 > VRUE01. Next base: position 652,682 of record CAWJNX010000002.1, read on the forward strand.
ACCGCGGCCATCCGCTCCGCCCGGCGTTGCTGGATCAGCACAAGGGCCACGGCGATCACCGCGACCACGAAGAGCAGCGTCGCCAGCGCGTTGACCTGAACCGGGATGCCGCGCAGGCTCACCCCGTAGACGTAGAGCGGGAAGGTGACGGTAGTCCCCGAGTTGAAGTTGGAGATCACGAAGTCGTCGATCGAGAGGGCGAAGGCGAGCAGCGCCGCGGCGACGATCCCCGGGGCGAGCAGCGGCAGGGTGACGGTGCGGAAGGTGGCGAGGGGAGTCGCTCCCAGGTCCGCCGCCGCCTCCTCGAGGTGGCGGTCAAAGCCGATCAGGCGCGAGCGCACCACCACCACGACGAAGCTGATCGAGAACATCACGTGGGCGATCAGCAGCGTCGTGAAGCCGAGCGCGAAGGTGTAATAGATGAACATCGAGAGCAGCGCGGCGCCGATCACGACCTCGGGGGTCGCCATCGGGATCACGATCAGCAGGTTCGCCGCTCTGCGGCCCACGAACTTATGGCGGACCAGGGCGATCGCCATCAGCGTCCCGATCGCGGTCGAGATCACGGTCGAGAAAGCGGCCAGGCGCAAACTCGTCATTAGCGCGTCGTTCAGTTGCGGCAGCGAGAAGACCGTTCGCCAGTACTCGAGCGTGAAGCCCTCGTCGAGGCCGAAGGTCAGTTTGTCTTTCGGCGCCTCACCGAAGGAGAAGACCGCGATGACGACGATCGGGATCAGCATGTAGGCGACGGCGAGAGCGGCGTAGATCGGCAGCGCGTTGCGCCGCAGCCAGCTCCAGGCCTGCCCGGCGACGGTCATCGGGCGCTCCGCCGCCAGCCGACGCCCGCCATCAGCCGGCCTTCCTCTCCTCGTCCTCGTCGCCCATGAAGGCGCCGGTCCCAGCGAAGCGGATGTAGATGACGACCACGGTGAGGATCAGCGCCATCATCAGGAAGGAGAGCGCCGCCGCCTCCGGGTAGTCGCGCTGGTTGAGGTAGAGCGACTGGATGACGTTGCCGATCATCGCCTGCTGGGTGCCGCCGAGCAACTGCGCGTTGATGTAGTCGCCAAAGGCGGGGATGAAGGTGAGCAGAACGCCGGCGACGATGCCGGGCATGGTCAGCGGCAACGTCACCCGCAGGAAGGCCTGCCGCGAGGAGGAGTAGAGGTCCTTTGCCGCCTCGACGAGGCTCAGGTCGAGCCGCTCCAGGTTGGCGTAGAGCGGCAGGATCATGAAGGGGAGGAAGTTGTAGGTGAGCCCGGCGATCACCGCCCCCGAGGTGGCGAGGACGCGACCGTCCGCAGGGATCAGGGCGAGCGTCTGCAGGACGCCGACCAGCGGGCTGTCGTCGCTGAGGATCGTTTTCCAGGCGATCGTGCGGACAAGGTAGGTGGTGAAGAACGGGGCGATCACCGCGAACAGCAGCAGCAGCTTGAAGCGACCGGCGCGGAAGGCGATCGCGTAGGCGAGCGGGTAGGCGATCAGCAAGGCGAGGACGGTTGCCGTTCCGGCGTAGAAGAAGGAGCGCACGATCTGGTCGGCATGACCGGAGAGGGAATCCGGGAAGTTCCCCCACTCCCAGGTGAAGGTGAAGCCCGTCGTCAGCGAGCCCGAGCGCAGCGACAGTTCGCCCATGAAGTACATGGGCACGACGAAGAAGACGACGAGCCAGAGCAGGCCCGGTCCCAGGAGCCAGTAGGGGACCAGGCGCTGCTTCAGGCTCATCGACTCATCCGATCATCCGGTCAGAACGTCCTGCCATGCCTCGTTGACCCGTTCCAGGTCGGGCGGGGTGTTCTGGCCCGTGCATTTGCTGGTGAAGTCCTCGCTCGGGAAGACGATCTCACTCTCCGCCAGTTCGGACCCGCGTTTCTCGAGGATCTCTTTGACGCCCTGCACCGGTGAGATGTATTCGACGTATTCGGTGATGTCGGCCGCCACCTCCGGCTTGTAGACGAAGTCCATCCAGGCGAGCGCCGCTGCGGTGTTGGGAGCGCCCACCGGGATCACCATATTTTCCATCCACTGCGTGCAGCCCTCGGTCGGCATCCGCCATTCAGCATTTTTGTTTTCGATCAGCGAGGCGTCGCCCGACCAGCCGATCGCCGCGACGATGTTGCCGGCGGTCAGGTCCTCGGTGTATTCGTTGCCGGTGAAATCGCGGATCTGCCCCGACTCGGCGGCAGTCTTGATTTTGTCGATCGCTTTCAACCAGTCCTCGTCGCTCGCCTCCGCCGGGTCGACCCCTTCGGCGAGCATCACCAGAGCCGGCGTTTCTCGCAGTTCCTCCAGCATCGTCACTTTGCCCTTGTATTTCGGGTCGAAGAGGTCGTTGACCGAACGGATCTCGGGCGCCTTGGAGGTGTCGACCCAGATCCCGGTCATGCCGCCCTGCCATGGCGCCGAGAACTTGCGTTCGGGGTCGAATCCCGGGCTCTCGAGGCCGGGCAACAGGGTTTCGAAGACCGTCGGCAGGTCGTCCTGTTCGAACTCCTGCAGGTAGCCGAGGTCATACATCTGTTTCGCCATGTAGTCGGCGACGACGAAGATGCCGCGGCCGCCTGATTCACCCTGTTCGAGCTGCGGCTGCAGCTTGCCGAAGAAGCCGTCGTTTGAGTTGATGTCTTCGATGTAGTCGACGCTGACGCCGGTTTTGTCTTCGAACTCGGCGACGGTGCCTTTCGGCCCCGGGTCGATGTAGCCCGGCCAGTTGGAGATCGTCAGCTCACCTTTGACGGGGCCGGCTTTCGCAGTCGTCACCTCGCCGCTGTCGCCACCACCGCCGACCGTGTCGTCGCCACAGGCGGCGAGGCCGAGCACCAGTGCCAATGCCGCGACGATCGCGGCAATCCTCAGCATGAGCCTTCGCTCACTCATTCCACTACTCCTCATCCTCGTCACCCTCTCTCGCTGATTGCAGCTGCGGTTGCTCCCGTCGCCGGGCTACCCGTTCTCTCCTCCGTCGAAGCCGCGTCGGGCGTCCCGGCGTCGCGCACGACGTGCATGTGCTCCGGCTCCCAGCTCAGCCCCACCCGGGCGCCGCCGCCCGGCAGGCGCTGGCGCTCCTCCTCGCTCGCGTTGGGCACCAGCACCGTCATCCGCACCCCGTCGCCGAGATCGACGACCACCTGGGTCGCGGTGCCCAGGTAGAGGGAGCTTTCGACCGTGCCCTCGACCCGTGGCGCGCTGTTCGCGGATCCCGCCGTGGACGCCCCGACGGGGTCGATGTGCAGCTTCTCGGGGCGGACGACCGCGTAGCAGCGCTCTCCAGGCGCCAGCCCGTCGAACGGACACACGCACCGCGGGCCCGTGGTCGAGGCGCACCTCGTCGCTGCCGGCGACTACGGCGGGCATCAGGTTGGAGACGCCGATGAAGCCGGCGACGAAGGTCGTGGCGGGCCGCTCGTAGACGTCCTCGGGATCGCCGATCTGTTCGACCCGGCCGCGATTCATGACCGCGATCCGGTCGCTCATCGTGAGAGCCTCCTCCTGATCGTGGGTGACGTAGACGAAGGTGATGCCGACCTCGCGCTGGATCCGCTTCAGCTCGATCTGCAGGCCCTTGCGCAGCTTCAGGTCGAGCGCCCCGAGCGGCTCGTCGAGCAGCAGCACCTTGGGCAGGTTGACCAGGGCGCGTGCCAGCGCCACCCGCTGCTGCTGGCCGCCGGAGAGCTGCGCCGGCCGTCGCTTCGCCTCGGCGGCGAGCCCGACCCGCTCCAGCTCGGCTGCCACCCGCCGCCCGATCTCCCCCTTCGCCACCCGCTTGCGCCGCAGGCCGAAGGCAACGTTGTCCTCGACGCTGAGGTGGGGGAATAGGGCGTAGCTCTGGAAGACGGTGTTGGTCGGCCGCTTGTGGGCCGGCAGCTGGGCGACGTCGGCACCGTCGATCCGGATCGTGCCCTGGCTCGGCCGCTCGAAGCCGGCGACCATCCGCAGCGTCGTCGTCTTGCCGCAGCCGCTCGGACCGAGCAGGGTGAAGAACTCGCCGCCGCTCAGCTCCAAGTTGACGCTGTCGACGGCGGTCAGCTCGCCGAAGCGCTTGGTGACGTTTTGCAGCTCAACGCTTGGAACCGTGGCTTCCAATCCTCCTCCTCCACGTCGCATGCCTCAGTGGAGTCGATCTCCTAGACGGTATGTCCGCGCCGGAGGCTTTACAAGGGCGGCGGCGCCAAAGCGACACGCTCACGTTATACAAGTCGTACAATTGAATGCCAAGCGCTTGACGGCGTGACCATTGCATAGCGGCGTTACCAGCTTTAGCTTTGTCCATAACGTCGTAGCAAGAGAGGAGCAGCCGCATGGCCATCGCGTCCCAGACGACCGCAGCGGTCGAGACCAGCCTCCAGGAGCTGGCCCAGCGACATCTCTGGATGCACTTCTCGCGGATGGGCGCATATCGCGACGGCGCCGAGATTCCGATCATCGTCCGCGGCGAGGGTTGCTACGTCTATGACGAGCGCGGCAACCGCTATCTCGACGGCCTAGCGGCGCTCTTCTGTGTCAACGCCGGCCACGGGCGCGCCGAGCTCGCCGAGGCGGCGGGCCGCCAGATGCAGGAGCTCGACTTCTACACGCTGTGGAGCTACGCCCATCCTCGCGCGATCGAGCTCGCGGCCAGACTCGCCTCGCTCGCTCCCGGCGACCTCAACCGCGTCTTCTTCACCTCGGGCGGCTCGGAGGCGGTCGAGTCGGCGCTGAAGCTGGCCCGCAACTACCACCGCATGCACGGCAAAGGACAGAAGTACAAGACGATCGCCCGCGAGATCGCCTACCACGGCACCTCGCTGGGGGCGCTCTCGGCAACTGGGATCACCGACCTGCGCGCCCAGTTCGAGCCGCTCGCCCCGGGCGGCTGTCACGTACCCAACACCAACGTCTACCGCTGGCCCGAGGACCGCGAGCCCCTCTGGGCGGCCGACGCGATCGAGGAGCGGATCGTGTTCGAGGGCCCCGACACTGTCGCCGCCGTGATCCTCGAGCCGGTCCAGAACGCCGGCGGCTGCTTCGTCCCTCCGGACGGCTACTTCCAACGGGTCCGCGAGATCTGCGACCGCCACGACGTGCTGATGATCTCCGACGAGGTGATCTGCGCCTGGGGCCGGCTCGGCCACTGGTTCGGCTGCGAGCGCTTCGACTACGTGCCCGATGTCATCACGGTGGCGAAGGGGCTGACCTCCGCCTACGCTCCGATGGGCGCCGTGATCGCCTCCGACCGGGTCGCAGAGCCGTTCATGGAGGGCGACGCCTCCTTCGCCCACGGCTTCACCTTCGCCGGCCACCCCGTCGCTGCAGCGGTCGCGATCGCCAACCTCAACGTCTTCGAGCAGGAGGACCTCTGCGGGCACGTCCTCGCCAAGGAGGGCGAGTTCCGCCAGATGCTGGAGAGCCTGCGCGAGCTGCCGATCGTCGGCGACGTGCGCGGCGCCGGCTACTTCCAGGCGATCGAGCTGGTCAAGGACAAGGAGACGAAGGAGGGGTTCGGCGACGAGGAGTCCGAGGACCTGCTGCGCAGCTTCCTCTCCGGTGAGCTCTACCGGCGCGGGCTGATCTGCCGCGCCGACGACCGCGGCGACCCAGTGATCCAGCTCGCCCCGCCGCTGATCGCCGACAGCGAGCAGTTCGAGCAGATCCACGAGGTGCTGCACGGCGTCCTCAGCGACGCCTGGGAGCGGGTTCACGGATAGGCCCCGCGATGCTCACCGTCCAGAGCCTGCTTGCCGAGCTCGAGCTCGCCCTCGCGGCCGGCATCGACGCGGCCGAGGCGCCGGTGCGCTGGGTCCACATCTCCGAGTTGGAGGACCCGACTCCCTGGCTGTCGGGAGGCGAGCTGATGCTGACCACCGGTATCCCGCTCGACAGCGCGGCCAAACAGCGCTCCTTCGTCAGCCTGCTCGCCGACCACAACCTCGCCGGGCTTGGCTTCGGCACCGGCTTCAACCACAAGAAATTGCCGAAAGCACTGGTTGATGAGGCACTCAAGCGCGACTTCCCCCTCTTCGAGGTCCCCTACTCGACGCCGTTCATCGCGATCACCGAGAAAGCCTTCGCCCGCCTCGTCAACGAGCAATACGAGGTCCTGCAGCGCGGCATCGCGGTGCAGCGGCGGCTCGAGAAACTCGTCCTCGAAGAGCGCGGCCTGGAGGAGATCGTGGCGACGATCGCCTCCGCCGTCGGCGGCACCGTGGCGATCCTCAACGCCCGCGGCGAGCGGCTCGCCGGCCGCGGCTTCCGGCGCCAGCTCTCGGCGGAGGCGGTCAACGCGATTCGCGACGAAGCGCTCACCCACACCCGCGACGGGCACCCGTTCGTCCCCACCCACCCTTCGATCGCGGGACGGGCGCTGGCCCATCCGGTGATCTCGCCCGGCGGCGGCCCGCCGCAGGCCTGGGTCGTTGTGGTGCGGGACTCGGGCGGGCTGGGCGACTTCGAGCGGCTGATCCTGCAGCAGGCGGTGGCGGTTGTCGCCCTGGAGCTGATGCGTCGCCGCGTCGCCCGCGAGACCGAGCGCCGCCTCGCCGGCGACGTGCTGGCCGGGGCGCTGGGCGGTCGCCTCGACCCCTCCGAGCTGCGCCGCCGCCTCGAGCCGTTCGGGATCGGCGACGAAGCGGCGGTCCTCGTCTTCGACCTCGACGATCCCTCCGCCGCCGAGCACACGCTGGAGCGGGCGCTCGCCGCCGACGCCTGCCCCGCCGTCGTCGCACCCCACGCCAACTCCGGCCGCGAGTTGCTCTGTGCCGTCGTCGACGCCGCCGACCGCGACCCGGTCGACCTCGCCTCAGAAGCGCGCCGCGCCTTGATCAAAGAGCGCGGCGCGGTCCGCGCTGCGGCCAGCCGCCCGGCTCCGCCCGAGAACCTGCGTCACTCCTTCCACGAGGCGCGCTGCGCCCTCGAGGCGACCGCCTTCGCCAACGGCAACGAGCCCGAGGTCGCCTCCTGGCGCGACCTCGGCGCCTTCACCCTGCTGCTCTCGATCCAGGACGACGAGGCGCTGAAGCTCTACTGCGAAAGCGTCCTCGGGCCGATCGAGGAGGGTGACGAGGAGTACGGCGGCGAGCTGCTGCGCTCGCTGGAGGCGTTCATTGAACAGAACGGCCAGTGGGAGAAGGCCGCCCGTCAGGTCTACTGCCACCGGCACACGCTGCGTTACCGGATGCGCAAGGTCGAGGACCTGACCGGCCGCGACCTATCGCGCGCCCACGACCGGATCGAGTTCTGGTTGGCGCTGCGGGCCAGAGAGCTGGTGGGGACGTGAGGGTCGGCGTCCCCGCGGAGGTGAAGCCCGAGGAGTACCGGGTGGCGATCACGCCGGGCGGCGTTCGGGAGATGGTCGAGCATGGCCACGAGATGCTGGTCGAGGCCGGCGCCGGCGAGGGCAGCGCGATCTCTGACGCCGAATTTGAGTCGCAGGGCGCCCGTATCGTCCCCGCCGCAGCCGATGTCTTCGCCGAGGCAGAGATGGTCCTCAAGGTGAAGGAGCCGCAGCCGGCCGAGATCGAGATGCTGCGCCCGGGCCAGTTGCTCTTCACCTTCTTGCACCTGGCGCCCGACCCCGAGCAGACGCGCGGCCTGCGCGACTCGGGCGCCACCTGTATCGCCTACGAGACGGTCGAGGACGCCCACGGACGCCTGCCGCTGCTGGCGCCGATGAGCGAGATCGCCGGCAAGATCGCCACCCAGGCGGGCGCCTTCATGCTGGAGAAGCCGCTCGGCGGGCGGGGCATCCTGCTCGGCGGCGTACCCGGCGTCGCTGCGGCCAACGTGATCGTGATCGGCGGCGGCGTGGTCGGCATGAACGCCGCCACGATCGCGATCGGCATGCAGGCCGACGTCTTCGTCTTCGACAGGTCGATCGACCGCCTGCGCGAGCTGGAGGCCGTCTTCGCCGGGGGCTGCTCGACCGTTTACTCGACCACGCTGGCGATCGAGGAGATGCTGCCGCGCGCCGACCTCGTGATCGGCGCCGTCCTCGTCCACGGCGCCCGCGCCCCTTATGTAGTGCGGCGCGAGCAACTGGCGCTGATGAAGCCGGGCGCGGTGCTGGTCGACGTCGCGATCGACCAGGGCGGCTGCTTCGAGACCTCGCGTCCGACCACGCATGGCGAGCCGACCTTCGAAATCGACGGGATCACCCATTACTGCGTCGCCAACATGCCCGGCGCGGTGCCGATTACCTCGACTTACGCGCTGACCAACGCGACGCTGCCCTACGCGACCGCCCTCGCCGACCACGGCGTCGCCGACGCGATCCGGCGCGACCCGGGCCTGCGCCCCGGCGTCAACGTCGCCGCCGGCGCGGTAACCCACCCAGCGGTGGCCGAAGCGGTCGGCGCAAGCAGCGTGGCGGTCGAGGAGGCGCTGGAAATCTCCGCCGACGGGACGAAAACGCCAGCCGGAGTGGCGAAATCGGCCCATCGGCCCCAACAACAACCTGCGGAGGTGACTGACTGATGGCTGCGGCGACGAAGACGAAGCTGAGGAACTTCATCGGCGGCAAGGCGGTCGATCCCGCCGAGGGTCAGACCGAGGAGGTTGTGAATCCCGCCACCGGAGAGGCGATCGCCGAGGCGCCGCTTTCGACCAAGCCCGACGTCGACGCGGCGGTTGCCGCCGCCAAGGACGCCTTCGAGGGCTGGGCGGCGACGCCGCCGGGCGAACGGGCGCGGGCGCTGCTGCGGATGGCTGACCTGATCGAGGAGCGGGGCGAGGAGATCGCCGACCTCGAAGCCGCCGACGCGGGCAAGCCGCGTAGCGCCGTGGTCGAGGACGAAATCCCGGTGATGGCCGATCAGCTGCGCTTCTTCGCCGGCGCCGCCCGCTGCCTCGAGGGCCGCGCCGCTGGCGAGTACATGGAGGGCCACACCTCGTTCATCCGTCGCGAGCCGGTCGGCGTGGTCGGTCAGATCACGCCCTGGAACTACCCGCTGATGATGGCGATCTGGAAGATCGGCCCGGCGCTCGCCGCCGGCAACACGGTCGTCCTCAAGCCGGCCAAGACGACGCCGCTGACGACGCTGACCTTCGCCGAGTGGTGCGCCGAGATCCTGCCGCCGGGGGTCCTAAACGTAATCGGCGGCCACGGCGAGCCGACCGGTGCCGAGCTGGTCACCCATCCCGACGTCGAGATGGTCTGCCTGACCGGCTCGCCGCCGACCGGCAAGTGGATCGCCAAGGCCGCCGCCGATACGCTGAAGCGCGTCCACCTCGAGCTGGGCGGCAAGGCCCCGGTGATCGTCTTCGACGACGTCTCGATGGAGACCGCGCTGGAGACGATCGCGGGCACCGGCTACTACAACGCCGGCCAGGACTGCACCGCGGCGACCCGCGTGCTCGCCTCCAAAGGCGTCTACGACGACGTCGTCAACGGCCTCGTCTCCGAAGCCAAGGGCTTGGTGCTGGGCGACACGCTCTCGGCCGAGACGACGCTGGGGCCGCTCAACTCGCAGCGCCAGCGCGAGCGGGTCGAGGGCTTCCTCGAGCGCAAGCCCGGCAACGCCGAGGTCGTCACCGGCGGCGCCCAACCAGACCTGCCCGGCTACTTCCTCGAGCCGGCCGTCGTCGCCGGCCTCGATCAGGAGGACGAGATGATCCAGAAGGAGATCTTCGGGCCGGTGATCACCGTGCAGCCGTTCAGCGACGAGGAGAAGGCGATCGAGTGGGCGAACGGCACCCCGTACGGCCTCGCCTCCTCGGTCTGGACCCGCGACGTCGGCCGCGCGATGCGGGTCGCCAACGCGCTGCGCTTCGGCTGCGTCTGGATCAACGACCACATCCCGCTTGTCTCCGAGATGCCCCACGGCGGCTACAAGGAATCCGGCTACGGCAAGGACCTCTCGATGTACGCCTTGGAGGACTACACGGAGATAAAGCACGTGATGGTCAACCTCGACTAACCACCTTTCCGAATACGATTCACGGCCGTGAGGCGCGTTGGCAGGGGGATTGCGGTCGGCCTGGTGGCGCTCGGCGCCCTCTTCGCGCTGGGCGCGGCAGCCCCTGAGGACGACGAGCCGCGCTGTCGCGGGCGAGTGGCGCAGATCGTCGGCACCGACGGCGACGATGACATCAGGGGCACCAACGGTCGTGACGTGATCTGGGCGGGTCTCGGTGACGATGCGGTCCACAGCGCGCTCGGCAACGACCTCGTCTGCGGCGGACCGGGCGCGGACCTGCTGCACGGCGGCCGCGGCAACGACATCGTCAACGGCGGCACCGGCGAAGACGACCGCATCGTTGGCGATCTCGGCGACGACCACCTCTTCGGCGGGCCGGGCGACGACGACGAGGTCGCCGGCAGCCTCGGAATCGACACCGTCAACGGTGGCGCCGGCAGCCGCGATTACGTTCACGGCGACTACGGCTACGACCGAATGGACGGCGGCGCGGGGGGCGAAGACATCGCCTCCTTCGCCACCGACGTCGCCAGCCCCAAGGGGGCGGGCGTGAAGGTCTCCCTGGCCAGGCACAAAGCGCGCGGCGACGGCCACGACCGCCTCTACCGCTTCGAGTCCCTGGAGGGCTCTTCGTTCCGCGACGTGCTGACCGGCGACGGACGTGACAACACGATCGAGGGCGGCCCGGGAGACGACAGGATCTTCGGCCATGCCGGCCACAACACAATCGACGGCGGCCAAGGCACGGACGGCTGCAAGGGCGGTGCCGTCCAGTTCTCCTGCGGGCGGGAGCGCGCTCCGAACGGGACCACCTACGTTGAGATAGACAGCACGCCCGGGGGCGGCGGCGGCCTCACGATCGTCGGCGGCGACGGCGCCGACAAATTGACCGCGGTCACCTTTGATCCGAACAAGAACCGCTTCGGGATCGCCGCAACGACCGGCATCTCGCTAGGCCCTGGCTGCGGCCGCTCGATCGAAGACAGCAAACAGGCAGTCTGCGTCGTTGAAGACGGACCGGCACGCTGGCTGACGGCGGACCTCGGCCCGGGCGACGACCTGTTGCGGGTCGAAGGCTCGCTGGTCGGTGCGGAGAACGTGCGCTTCGCCGGCGGCAGGGGCGACGACACGATCAGGGCGGGTCCCGAGGATGACCTGCTCGAGGCCGGGCCCGGCTCGGACCGCCTCCACGGCGGTGACGGCGCCGACGGCCTGATCGGGGGCCTGCCCGGCCCGACCTTTCTCTATGGGGAAGGCGGCGGCGACCTGATCGCCGCCGGAGGGGGCTGCGCCGGCGGCGCGATCGTCGGTGGCGACGGCCGCGACGACGCCTCCTTCGCCGAGACCCAGGCACATCCGGGCCTGCTGATCATCTCCTTCCCGCAAAACAAAGCCTGGGTCAACGAGGTCCGCGGCTGCGACCCCGTCCGCCTCGATAACTCGAACGAGGACATGGAGGGGTCCTTCGACTGGGACGTGCTGATTGGCGACAGCGGCCCGAACGCGATGCTCGGCCAGCCCGGGAGTGACGAGTTCTACGGCAACGGCGGCGACGACATCGTCGACGCCCGCGACGGCGTCCGCGACTTCGTCATCCAGTGCGGCGCGGGAACCTACGTGCGTCCGCCACGCAAGCCGAAAGCGAAAGGCCCTCCGCCGGAGCCGGTGCTGCGCGGCACCCCCGCCGGCCGAGCCCTGACGGACCCCTTCGATCCGTCCTCGCTCCTCTGCGCCGAGCAGGTGCACGGCGAGCCGGTCAAGGGCTTGAACAACAGCGGCTAGCTTTCCGTCCACGATGGGGGAGAACCCGGAGGGCGTTCGTCCTTTGTACCGGTATGCGGGACAAAGGACGAACGCACCACTCGCTCGCGAAGCTCGCGGGGCAGCAGCACGGCGTGGTCTCGGTGCGGCAACTGCTCGCGCTCGGCTACACGCGCAATGCGATCGCCCGGGCGAAGGCGGCGGGACGTTTGCACCACGTCCATCGCGGCGTGTACGCCGTCGGCCACGTCAGCCTGACTTGGCATAGCCGTTGTCTCGCCGCGGTGCTGGCGTCTGGGACGGAAGCGGTCGCCAGCCATCTCTCAGCCGCCTGGATCTGGGGGCTCGTCACGAATCGAGCCGGGACATTCGACGTCACCGCTCCGACGCGGCGGCGCAGCAAGCCGCGACATCTGCGTCTGCACTACGCACCCTTGGCCGGCGAGGACCGCGCCGTTCGAGAGCGCATCCCAGTCACCGCCGTGCCACGTACGCTGCTGGACCTTGCGGCGATCTTGCCTTCGGCCCGCCTCGATCGCACAATCCAGCGTTCCGAAGAATGCAGTCTCTTCGACCTGCGGCCGATCGATGCCCTCCTCGCCCGCGCCAGCGGCCACCCCGGCGCCGGTCGCCTGCGCCGTGCCCTCACGCTTTACCGTCCGCCGCCCTTCAGCCGCTCCGGCTTGGAGCGCCGCTTCCTCGAGCTCGTGCGGCGCGCCGGCCTGCCGACCCCTTCTACCGGCTACAACGTCGCCGGATGCGAGCTGGACGTCTATTGGGAGGCGGAGCGCTTCGCGGTTGAACTCGATGTCTACGAGACCCACGGCAGCCGCGCCTCCTTCGAGAGCGATCGTCTGCGTCAGGAGGAGCTCAAGCTGCAGGGAGTGGAGATGATCCGAGTGACCGGTCGTCGCCTCGATCGTGAAGCGGACCAGGTGATCGAGCGGGTCACCGTGCTCCTACACCAGCGGCGTCATCAGTTGGCCGGGTGAAGCGATTCACCGCTCCGACCTGTGACTCAAAGGATTCTTTCATCGACCTTGAGCTTGCATCCGTCAGGAACTGCCGGCCTGGGCGCCCTGGATAGGCTTCGGCCATGCCCAGCAGCCCCAGCGAGGACGAGGCGGCGGCTATCGCCGCGGCGATCCAGCGGTTCCGTGCGGAGACGGCACCGGCGGGGGGACGGGCAGCGGCAGTCGATCGGCCCCTGGCAGCGGGCAGCCCTGATCGAGGGGGTCGGTGCGAAGGCGACGATCGAGGATCTCGAAGGCGAAGGAGGAGCTAGATGGCTGTAGTGAAGATCATCGAGCTGGTTGGCAGCTCGAAGACGTCAACCGACGATGCGGCGAAACAGGCGCTTGCCCAGGCCCAGGGAACGCTGCGGAACGTGCGTGCAGTGGACATCGTCTCGACTGGGATCCGGGGCGAGAACCTGGACGAGTACCGGGCCCACGTACGGGTCGCCTTCCTGGTCGAGGGCACCGAGGTCGACTAGATGGCGGACGAGGCGAAAGCGGAGGGGCCAAAGGAGGTCTCGCGCGAGGAGGCACAGAAGCTGGTCGCGGACGGCGCCCAGCTGATCGACGTGCGTGCCGACCACGAGTGGGAGGCGGGCCGAATCCCCGGCGCGAAGCACCTGTCGCTGGCCGATCTCGACGAGCGCACCGGCGAGCTCGACCCCGACCGGCCCATCGTCCTCTACTGCCGCGGTGGCACCCGCTCCTCGATGGCGACCGAGGCGCTGACGACCGCCGGCTACGACGCGGCGAAGCTCACCGAGGGCATCGTCGGCTGGGACGAAGCCGGCCTGCCGGTTGAACCCGAGGGCGGCTACGTGGCCGAGTCCGGCGAAGCCGCGGCGATCCTACAGGCACGCAAAAAGGGCGCCGGGAGCTAAATACCCTAATCCCGGTCCGGTTTTGCTATTTTCTTTGGTCGTGGAGGTCGTCGTCGATCAAGAGAAGCAGCAGCGCGGCAAGGGGCGCGCCGGCTCTCTGGAGAACCCGGAGACCTACGAGAACGTCCCCGGCCACGTGATCCCGATCATCGAGCGCGAGTTCGACGACTTCGACAACGAAGCCGAGCAGTTCCTCGAGGGACAGCTGGCCGAAGACCAGTTCATCGGCTTCCGCCTCAAACAGGGCGTCTACGGCCAGCGCCAGCCCGACGTCCAGATGGTCCGCGTCAAGCTCCCCTTCGGCGGCGTCACGCCGGAGCAGATGGAGGCATTCGGCGACGTGGTCGAGAAGTGGGCCCCGCTGAACAAGGGCCACATCACGACCCGCCAGAACATCCAGATCCACCACGTGCCGCTGCGCGACATGGAGTCACTGCTGCGCGAAATCTCCGCGGTCGGCCTCTCCTCCCGAGAGGGCTGCGGCAACACGGTCCGCAACGTTACCGGCGACCCCTGGGCCGGCGTCCACCCCGACGAGGTCTTCGACCCGACCCCCTACGCCGGCGCCTACGTCCGCTACTTCGTGCGGCATCCGACCACGCAGCTGATGCCGCGCAAGATCAAGACCGCCTTCACCGGCTCCGACGAGGACCGGGCGATCACCGGCATCCACGACATCGCCTTCCTCAGCCGCGAACGAGACGGCGTCAAGGGCTTCGAGGTCCGCGTCGGCGGCGGCACCTCGATCATGGCCCGCGTCGCGCCGACCCTCTACGAGTTCGTCGAGGCCGACAACGGCGACTACCTCAAGGTCGCCGAGGCGGCGCTGCGGATCTTCGACCGCCAGGAGTGGCTGCGGGTCAACCGTGCCCGCGCCCGGATCAAGGTGCTGATCGACAAAATCGGCATCGACGTCTTCCGCGAGCAGGTCGAGGAGGAGCTGCAGGGCGACTGGGTCGCCGAGCGGGAATTCGACGCCGAGCTGGTCGAGCGGCTGCGCTTCGACGACGAGGAGGAGGAGCACGCGCCGCCGCCCCCCGCCGCGCCTTCGTCCCCCAACGGCGAGCGCTCCGAGTTCGAGCGCTTCGTCCAGGGCAACGTGCAGGCGCAGCGCCAGGAGGGCTTCTCGGCGGTCGAGGTGAAGATCGACCGCGGCGACCTGACGCCGGAGCAGTTCCGCGGCCTGGCCGCGATCATGCGCGACTTCACCGGCGGCTACGCGCGCAGCACCGTGCAGCAGAACCTGGTCCTGCGCTGGGTCCGCGACGAGGCGCTCTTCGATGTCTGGCAGCGGCTCGAGGCGCTGGGCCTGGCCGAGGCCGGCGCCCGCGAGATCACCGACGTGGTCAGCTGCCCCGGCACCGACAGCTGCAAACTCGGGATCACCAGCTCGATGGGCCTCAACCGCGCCGTCAAGGAGCGGGTCGAGGCGCTGGAGATCTCCGACGAGCTGACCAAGCGCATCCACATCAAGATGAGCGGCTGCCCGAACGGCTGCAGCCAGCACCACATCGCCAACATCGGCTTCTACGGCGCCTCGCTGAAAGTGGGGGGACGGCAGATGCCCGCCTACATCCCGCACATCGGCGGCAACTACGAGGGCGGCGAGGTGATCTTCGGCACGCGCCTGAAATCGCGACTGCCGGCGAAGCGCGTCCCCGAGGCGGTCGAGCGCTGGATCAAGCTCTACGAGGCCGAGCGCGCCGACGACGGCGAGGAGTTCAACGCCTTCGCCGAGCGGGCCGGCGCCGAGCGCTTCGAAGCGGCGATCAAGGACCTCACCCTGCCGGCCGAGTTCAGCCTCGAGACGATGCAGCAGTTCATCGACTGGAATCGCTCCAGCCCGTACAAGGTGGAGCGCGGCGAGGGGGAGTGCGCGATATGAACCCCCCCGTCGCCACGACTCCGGAGATCGACCCCGAGGCGGTTGCCACAGAGCTCGAGGACCGCACCGCCACCGAGGCGATCGAGTGGATGTTCGACACCTTCGGCGAGAGCCATTACATCGCCTGCTCTTTTCAGAAGACCAGTTCGGTGACCGCCCACTTGGCCAAGCAGGTCAACCCCGAGGCGCGCTTCTTCTACCTCGACACCGACGTACTCTTCCCGGAGACCTACGAGACCCGCGACCGGCTCGCCGAGCACCTGGGGATCGAGTTCGACCGCTTCCACAACCTGACCCTCGACCAGCAGGAGAAGCAATACGGCCCCGAGCTGTGGAACAGCGATCCCGACGCTTGCTGCGGCCTGCGCAAGGTCGAGCCGATGCGGCGGGCGCTGTCTTCCGTAGACTGCTGGCTCGCCGGTGTCCGTCGCGAGGACTCCGCCAGTCGCGCCAAGACCCCGAAGCTCGGCTGGGACAAGCGGTTCGGTCTCTGGAAGCTGAACCCCCTCGCCGACTGGAGCGAGCGCGACGTCTGGAACCACATCCGTGAGCACCAACTCCCGTACAACCCACTCCACGATCACGGCTACCCGTCGATCGGCTGCACCCACTGCACCAAGCCGGTCGGGCCGGGCGGCTCGTCGCGCGACGGCCGCTGGGTCGGCCTCGCCAAGACCGAGTGCGGGATCAACTGAGTCGGCCCTAGCGGGTCCGGCGCCTCTTCGGTAAGACACCCAGCCCGCCTACTACTGCCAGTCCCCGTCCAACTGCCCATTCCCCAAACCGATCGGTGAAACCCATTCATGAGTGAGACGACGACCGAGCTGTCCCTGACCCTTTCCGAGCGCCACACGGCGGACTTCGAGATGATCGGCAACGGCGGCTTTGCGCCGCTGACCGGCTTCCAGAGCTCCGCTGATTGGGAGCGCGTCTGCGCCGAGATGCGCACCGCCGACGGCCGGTACTGGCCGATCCCGATCACTCTGGCCACCGATCTCGACTGTGCGGTCGGCGACGTCGTCGCGCTGTCGAGCGACGAAGGCAAGCCGCTGGGGCGGATCACGGTCGAGGAGATCTTCGAGCGCGACATCGAGCGCGAGGCGGAGCAGGTCTACCGCACGACCGACAAGGAGCACCCGGGCGTGGCGGCGATCCACGAGGAGGGCGCCCGCTGCATCGCCGGTCCGATCGAGGTCGACGCACTGCCCGATCACGAGGACGCCTTCATGAGCCGCTACTTCACGGCCGAGGAGTCGCGCAAGGCCTTCGCCGATCGCGGCTGGAAGCGGGTCGTCGCCTTCCAGACCCGCAACCCGATCCACCGCGCCCACGAGTACCTGACCAAGGCGGCGCTGGAGATCACCGACGGCCTCTTCATCCACCCGTTGATCGGCAAGACCAAGGCCGGTGACATCCCCGCCGACGTGCGAATGCAGTGCTACGAGGTACTCATGGAGCGGTACTACCCGGGGGACCGGGTGATCCTCGGCGTCTTCCCGTCGAAGATGCACTACGCCGGGCCACGGGAGGCGATCCTGCACGCGATCGCGCGCCGCAACTACGGCGCGACGCACTTCATCGTCGGCCGCGACCACGCCGGCGTCGGCGACTACTACGGGACCTACGACGCGCAGCACATCTTCGACGAGATCGACACGAAGGAGCTCGGCATCGAGCCGCTCTTCTTCGAGCACAGTTTCTGGTGCAACGAGTGCGAGGGAATGGCGTCGGGCAAGACCTGCCCGCACGACAACGATGCGCACGTGTTCCTGAGCGGCACCAAGGTCCGCGAGATGCTCGGCAACGGCGAAAGGCCGCCGCACGAGTTCTCGCGTACCGAGGTCGCCGACATCCTGATCGACGCTTACAAGGAGGACTGACGTAGCGATGGCAGACGAGAAGGGGTTCACCCTCTGGTTCACCGGGCTTTCCGGAGCCGGCAAGACGACGATCTCGAGGCTGTTAGAGGGGCACCTGCGCGAGCGCGGCTCGAAGCTGGAGATCCTCGACGGCGACATCGTGCGCGAAAACCTCTCCAAGGGGCTCGGCTTCTCGAAGGAGGACCGCGACACCAACATCCGCCGGATCGCCTTCGTCGCCGACCTGCTCAGCCGCAACGGCGTGCCGGTGATCACCGCGGCGATCTCCCCCTACACGGCGATCCGCGACGAGGCGCGCCAGCTGATGGGCGAGCGCTTCATCGAGGTCTTCGTCAAGGCGTCGGTCGACACCTGCGCCGAGCGCGACGTCAAGGGTCTCTACGCGAAAGCGTTCTCGGGCGAGATCAAAGAATTCACCGGCGTGTCCGATCCTTATGAGGCGCCGGAGAACCCCGAGGTCGTCTGCGATACCGAAGCCGAAACGGCTGAGGAGTCGGCGCAGAAGCTGATCGAGTACCTCGAGTCGCGGGGTTTGATTCCGGCGGCTGCTGTTACTGCTTAGGGGTTAGGGACGAGGGGTGGGGAGGGGCCGGGGTGCCCCTCCCGCTTGCTGGGTTTTTCGCCTGAACTGAAGTGGCCGTCCGAGATGGTTGGTGGGCGAAAAACATGACGCCGCTGCTCGGGAGAGGCACCCCGGCCCCTCCCAGCGCTCCTCTCTCATCTAGCTGGGGCACTGGGTGCGGCGTAATCGGGCGCGGTACTTGGTCATGTAGCTTTGGCGCCAATCGCCGTGGGTGCGGTTGCGGAAGGCTGGGATCAGCTCCTTGTAGAAGGGGGAGCTGAGGCTCTCGGCGTGGCCGATCGCTCGTTTGGGCGGGAGGTCGAAGCGACAGCGGAGCCATCGGGTTAGGCGCAGGGATGCTTGGAGTTGGCGGGGGTTGCTGAGGACGTCGGAGGGGGAGTAGCCGAGGTGCTCTATGCCGATCGATAGGTGGTTAAGGCCGACCACGTGACGGCAGCGGATTGCGAGTGGGACCAGCCGGTAGATGCGGCCGT
This sequence comes from uncultured Solirubrobacterales bacterium, assembly GCA_963844395.1. Taxonomy (GTDB): domain Bacteria; phylum Actinomycetota; class Thermoleophilia; order Solirubrobacterales; family 70-9; genus VRUE01. The sequence continues at coordinate 671,051 of CAWJNX010000002.1, forward strand.
TGGCGGTGATCAGATAGTGGGAGCAGACACCGGGCAGCTCACCGAACTCGATGTCGGGCCGGTTGGCGGCAAAGGTGTTGTGGACTGCACGGGCGCTGTTGGTCACCGCCATGTGCTCGACGATCAGCTCGACGCGGCGTAGGCGCCACTCGCGCTTACCGTAGTGGCGCTTCGAGTAGGCGGCCATCTGGTTGCGACGCTCCGGGCCGTAGGGGATGAGCCAGTCGTGGATCGGCGGCTTGATCCTTCGCAGCGCGCGATCTTGCCTGTGAGTTGGGACGCTTGCGGTGCAGAGGACGGCGAGCCACCGGCGAGGCTCACCGCGGAAACCGAGATGCAGAGGACGACCGCGGCGAGGAGGGTCCGCCAGGCGGCCTTCATGCCCCCGGCTTCGGGGGCACCTGCGGCTCGGCGAGACCATAGGTGTCGTAGGCACCGAACTTGGCGAAGGTCTTGTGGGTCGGGCCGTGGTAGTCGGAGGAGGCGGTCGGGATGAGGCTCAGCTCGTCGCAGAGCTCGAGTAGATGGGCGGTCTGCTCCTTGCTGTGGGTGGGGTAGAAGGTCTCGACCCCTTCGACGTCGAGGGCGCGGATCAGCTCGTCTACCTCGTGCGGCGCGGAGATGTCCCAGTAGGGATGGGCGACTACGGCGACGCCGCCGGCCTCCTTGATCAGCGCGACCGCCTGCTCGGCGGTCGGCCAGCGGCGCGGCACGAATGCCTTCGCGCCGGGCACCAGGTACTCCTCGAAGAACGGCCCAAGATCGCCGGTCGCTCCGGCTGCGCGAGCGATGTGGGGCCGCCCGATCGAGAGCGCATCGCCGGCCTCCCGGACCGCGTCCTCGAGGTGCAGGTCGAAACCCTCCCCACGCAGCTTCTCGACAATCTCCCCAGCGCGGGTGACCCGCTCATGCTGAGCCCGCTCGCAGGCCGGCGCGATCGCCCCCAGGTCGACCCAGTACCCGCACACATGCAGGTCTTCCGCGTACTCATGCACGCAGGACATCTCGATCGCGGGCACCAGCTCGATCCCCAGCCGTTCCGCAGCTCGGCAGCCTCGGCAACCCCGGCGATCGCGTCGTGATCGCTCAGCGCGAGCGTGCTCACGCCGGCTTTTGCGGCCTCCTCGACTACCCCGGCTGGCGCCAGCTGCCCGTCGGAAACGGTCGAGTGGCTCTGCAGCTCGATCAGCATGAGGGCGGCAGCCTATTCCGCGGCGCCGCGTTAATAGAGTGCCGCGTCCGATGTTCGAGAAGGTGCTGATAGCAAACCGCGGCGAGATCGCGATCCGCGTCGCCCGGACCCTGAAGGAGATGGGGATCGGCTCGGTCGCCGTCTACTCGGAGATCGACCGCGACGCGCCGCACGTGCGCGAGGCCGACGAGGCTTTCCTGATCGGCCCGGCGGTGCCCGCCGAGAGCTACCTGAACGTTCTTGAAGATCGTCGATACCGCCAAGCAGGCCGGCGCCGAGGCGATCCATCCCGGCTACGGGTTCCTCGCCGAGAACGCCGACTTCGCCCGCGCCTGCGCCGAGGCAGGCATCGTCTTCATCGGCCCGCCGCCGGAGGCGATCGAGGCGATGGGCTCGAAGACGCGGGCACGCGAGATCATGGCCGAGGCCGGCGTGCCGATCGTCCCCGGCGCCACCGCCCCGGCGAAGGACGTCGACGAGGCCAGGCAGCAGGCCGAGGAAGCCGGCTACCCGGTCGCCTGCAAGGCGGCGGGCGGAGGCGGAGGCAAGGGTTTCCGCGTCGCGATGACGCCGGACGACCTCGAGGAGGCGTTCGAGGGGGCGGCCCGCGAGGGCGAGAAGTTCTTCTCCGACGCGCGCGTCTACGTCGAGCGCTACCTGGAGGACCCGCGCCACGTCGAGGTGCAGGTGCTGGCCGACTCGCACGGCAACGTGATCCATCTCGGCGAGCGCGACTGCTCGATCCAGCGTCGTCACCAGAAGGTGATCGAGGAGGCGCCCGGCCCGCACGTCGACGCCGCGATGCGCGAGCGGATCGGCAAGATCGCAACCGACGCCGCGGCCGCGGTCGGCTACCGCTCCGCCGGCACGGTCGAGGGCCTGCAGGTCGGCGACGAATACTTCTTCCTCGAGATGAACACGCGGGTCCAGGTCGAGCACTGCGTGACCGAGATGGTGACCGGCATCGACATCGTCCGCGAGCAGATCCTCGTCGCTGCCGGCGAGGCGCTCTCGGTCTCTCAGGACGAGGTCGAGCTGCGCGGCCACGCGATCGAGTGCCGGATCAACGCCGAGGCGGCGCACAAGAACTTCGCGCCGGCGCCGGGCTCGATCACCACTTACCGCGAGCCGGCCGGTCCCGGCGTCCGCGTCGACTCGGGGGTCGAGGCGGGCGGCGAGGTAACGCCGATGTACGACCCGATGGTCGCCAAGCTGATCGTCTGGGACGTCGACCGCGACCACGCAACGCGGCGGATGCTGCGGGCGCTCGGCGAGTACGAGGTCGGCGGCCTGACCACGCTGATTCCCTTCCACAGCGCGATCCTCGCCACCGAGCAGTGGGCGAAGGGCGAGACCTGCCGCGACCTGATGGAGGATCGCGAGTGGTTGAAGTCGACCGCGCCGGAGGCGGCGACCGCGCCGGCCGCGGAGGAGGGCGCCGAGGTCGTCAGCCGCGACTACAAGGTCGAGGTCTCGGGCAAGCTCTTCGACGTCAAGGTCGTCGGCGAGGCGGGAGGCCGGCGGCTGGCGCAGCCGCACCTGCGAGCGGCGGCCGCAAGCCCCCGAAGCGCGAGCGCAAGTCGGGCGGCGGCGCCAGCGCATCGAGCGAGTCGCTCCCGTCCCCGCTCCAGGGCACCGTCCTCAAGGTCGCGGTCGAGCAGGGTGCCGAGGTCTCCGAGGGCGACCTGATCTGCGTGATCGAGGCGATGAAGATGGAGAACGAGATCGCCGCCCACCGCTCCGGCAAAGTCACCAGCTCTCACCGTCGCCGAGGGCGCCGCCGTGTCGAGCGGCGACGTCCTCGCCGTCATCGAGTAGGGGCGGTAGTCCCCCGAACTGGCGGATACTCAAAACGCCGGCCTAATTAGGCCGGCGTTTGTCAGGGCGGGGGACTCCGCGCCTACCTTCCGTTCCCGTTCGCGCCGCGCTTTTTCCCGTTCGCGTTCGCGTTCCCGCAGTTCCTCTGTTTCTGCGCCTGGAGCCGCTGGAACTCGATTCGGGTGAGAGGGAGTTTCGGAGTCACTTCGCGGCAGACGCGGCCGACGCAGTCGATCAGCTCTCTTCATCTGCCGGTGCAGGAAGTTGCGGATCGGGAAGAAGTTGGGGACCTTGTGCAGCGAGTTCAGCTCGTAGGGGTCGCTGGTTGATGTTGTAGAGCTCCTTCTCGCCGGTCGGCCAGGCGATGTACTTGTAGGGGCCGAGCCGGATTCCCGCGTAGTCCTTGGGCGGCGCCAGCAATGAGGCGGTCGCGCCGCCGCCGACTGGCCGAGCTTCGGGCCGCCTCCTCGGCGCCGAAGACGCGGAGCCCGGAGATCGCGCCCTGGGCTTCCACGTCGCTCGTCTCGACGAAGGACTCGAAGAGGATCGGTCGGCGACTGCGCAGTTCGGGGTCTTCGAGGAAAGGGACCAGCGAGCGGCCGTCGATGCTCTTGTCGGCTTCTGCCCCTGCCAGCTCCAGCAGGGTCGGTGCGACGTCCACGTTGGCCACCAGCTCGCCGGTCGAGCTGCCCGGCTCGATTCCCGGGCCCGCGGATCAGGAAGGGCACGTGGGTCGCCGGACTCGTAGGCGAGGAACTTGCCGCCCAGCAGCCGGTGCTCGCCGAAGAAGAAGCCGTTGTCGGAGACGAAGAGCACGTAGGTGTTCTGCAGTCGTCCCATCTGCGAAAGCGTCCCGATCACCTGCTTGACCCCGTCGTCGACCGCGCGCAGCGCCTCGAGCTGCTTCTCGTAGTAGATGCGGTAGGTGCGCTTCTCGGTTGGCGTCAGGTGCGGGGCTTCGCGGATGAAGTGCGGCTTATCGGTGACGGTTCCCTCGTCGAACCCTTCGGTGCGGCTCGTGGGGCAGGCGCGCCCCTCTGAACCAGTCGTAATGGCGGGGCGCCGGCTCAGGGCCGGCGGGCTTGCGGAAGTCGCCGTGCGGCGCCGTGTAGTCGAGCTGCAGGTAGAACGGCTGTTCGGCCGGCGTCGCCAGCATCTCCGCCGTCGCCAGGTTGGTCAGCCCGTCCGTCAGGTAATAGCAGGGCAGGCCGTTGGTCGGCGCGAACGGGCAGCCGTAGTCGTCGCGGACGCCGTATTCGCGCGTTTCCCAGTTGCCGGGATCGCCGAACGGGCCGGCGATCTGCCCGTTGTCGTTGAGGCTGTAGCCGTAGTAGTAGTGGTGCGGTGTCGGCCTTCGAGGATCGAGTGCCAGGCGTTCCAGCCCGGCGCCACGGTGAGGCCGTTGTCGTACGGGTGCATCGCCGTAGCCGTTGAGGAACTTGCCGACGTGGATCGTGCGGTAGCCGGCGGTGGCAGCCAGGTGGCGAGGTTGTGCGGTCATCGCGCCGCGGAAGCTGAAGCCGGTGAAGCCGCCGTTTGGCTGGACGTTCCCCTTGACGCCGTGGTTGTGCGCGTAGCGGCCCGTCAGCAGGCTGACGCGCGAGGGGCAGCAGAGCGGGTAGGGGACGTAGTAGCGGTTGAAGGTCAATCCCCGTTTGCCGATCAGGTCGAGCGTGCTGGGCATCGCCCGGGTCTCGGCGGCGCCGGGGAAGGCGCGGAAGGTCTCGTAGAGGCTGTCTATCGTCTGGTCGTCGGTCTGGATGACGACGAAGCTGGGAGGGGTGCCGCCTTCGGCGGGTGGGATCGCGGCTCCCGCGCCGCGCACGCCACCCAGGCTCAGCGCCACAGCGCAGAGCAGCGCCAGCAGGCCGCCGCGATCGGCAGCCGGACGCTGAATGGCGCGTGGATGTCCCTCGGTCGATGCATCGAGCCTTTGCCGGGCGGCCTAAGACGAAACCGGTGGCCGCCGTCTAAGTTGCGAAACGCTAGAAAACGAGCAGGACGCAGCGAGCCCGGCCCGCGCCGACCTCAGGAGGCGCCGAGCTTTTTCGCTGCGTCGCGGAAGTTTTTGACCGTGGCGGAGGGGGCTTTGCGCCCCTCGAGCTTCTCGCCATGGCGGTTGACCCAGATCACCGGGACGTTCATTTTCAGCAGCGGGCCGACGTCGGTCGTGTAGCTGGAGGCGATGTGGACCCAGCCTTTCTTGCCCCCGATCCGCCGCGCGCACTCTTTGAAGTGGACCGGGTCGGGCTTGTAGCTGCGCACCTGCTGGGCGGTGACGACGAGGTCGAGTTCGGTGCGCAGGTGGCGGCGGGAGATGCCGAGCAGTTTGTCGTCGACGTTGGAGACGATGCCGATCTCGTAGCGTTTGCCGAGCCGGTCCATCGCCGCGTTCGCCTCGCGGAAGGGCAGCCAGTAGGCGACGCTGTTGGGCAGGAACTGGGCGCGCGAGGGCTCGATCTCCCAGCCGACCTCGCGGGCGACCTTGACGATCGTACGGCGCAGCACCTCGGCGTAGAGTTCGTAGGAGCCGGCCATGATTTCGGCCTGGACTTCCATGAAGCGGGCCAGGAAGGGCCCCTCTTCGAAGCTGAAGCCGTCCTTCTCCGCCTCCTTCTTGCAGGCTTCGAGGATGCCCTTCTCCCAGTCGATCAGGGTGCCGTAACAGTCGGTAGTCACCCATTTGATGGTTTTGAGAGCTGGGAGGGGCATGGCGGCGGCGCATTATGCCAATCGCCCGCCGAGCCGGGGGTCCGGCTGCTTGGCGGGTCGGATAGGCTGCCGCCCGCGCCGCAGGGCGCGCGCCGACATGGACCTCCTCGAGTATCAGGGCAAGCAGCTCTTCGCCGCGCACGGCATCGCCGTGCCGAGCGGCGAGGTCGCCACGACCGTGGAGGGGGCCGTCGCCGCCGCCGAGCGGATCGGATACCCGTGTGCGATCAAGGCCCAAGTGCTGATCGGCGGCCGCGGCAAGGCGGGCGGGATCAAGATCGCCGCCGACCAGGCCGAGGCACGCGAGCACGCCGACGCGATCCTCGGCATGGACATCGTCGGCCCGCACGGCGAGGGTCCGTTCCGGGTCGACCAGGTCTGGATCGAGGGCGGCTCCGACATCGCCGAGGAGTACTACGCCTCGGTCATCCTCGACCGCGGCGAGAAGAAGCTGCTGGCGATGGTCTCGGCCAAGGGCGGGATGGACATCGAGGCGGTCGCCGCCGAGGATCCCGATGCGCTGGTCAAACGCCACATCGACCCGACCCGCGAGTTCGACGCCGCCGTCGCGCGCTCGATCGTCGCCGACGCCGGCCTCGCCGAGGACGCCCTCGACCAGGCCGCCGAGGTGCTGGTGAAGCTGGCCGAGGTGGCACGCGAGGAGGACGCGACCCTGATCGAGGTCAACCCGCTGATCGTCACCGCCGGGCGCGATGTGGTCGCCCTCGACTCGAAGGTGACGATCGACGGCAACTCGCTTTTCCGCCACCAGGACCTGGCCGAGATCGCCGACACCGTCGACGACCCGCAGGAGCAGATGGCGAAGGAGAAGGGCCTCACCTACGTCAAGCTCGATGGCAACGTCGGCATCCTCGCCAACGGAGCCGGGCTCTGCATGTCAACGCTCGACGTCGTCGCTCAGGCCGGCGGCGCGCCGGCCAACTTCCTCGACGCCGGCGGCGGCTCCAAAGCGGAGGCGATCGTCGACGCGCTGACCGTGATCGCCTCCGACCAGAAGGTGACGGCGATCCTCTTCAACATCTTCGGCGGCATCACCCGCTGCGACGAGATCGCCAACGGGATCGTCGAGGCGTCGGCGCAGCTCGACCTGAAGCAGCCGCTTGTGGTGCGACTCGACGGCACCAACTCCGAGCAGGGGCTGGAGATCCTCGCCGGCGCCGACCTGCCCAACCTCCATCAGGAGAAGACGATGCTGGGCGCCGCGCAGCGCGTCGTCGATCTGGCCGGAGCCTGATGAGCATCGTCGTCGATGAGAGCACGAAGCTTGTCGTCTCCGGCCTGACCGGCCGCGAGGGCTCCTTCCACGGACTGCGCAACCGCGCCTACGGAACCGACCTGGTCGCGGGGGTGACGCCCGACAAGGGCGGCCAGGACGTCGAGGGGGTGCCGATCTTCGACTCGATCGAGGAGTCGGTGAAGGAGGCCGGCGCCAACACCTCGATGATCTTCGTACCGGCTCGCTTCGCGGCGGCGGCGATCGACGAGGCGATCGAGTCCGGCGTGCAGACGGTGATCGCGATCACCGAGGGGATTCCAGTCCTCGACATGCTGAAGACCTACTGGAAGGCGCAGGAGGCGGGCGTCCGCCTGATCGGCCCCAACTGCCCCGGCGTCCTCTCGCCGGGCAAGGCCAACGTCGGCATCATCCCGGCCCAGTTCTTCGACCCGGGCAAGATCGGCGTCGTCTCCAAGTCAGGCACGCTCACCTACCAGATCGGTAACGAGCTGAAACAGGCCGGCGAGGGCAACTCCTCGATCGTCGGGATCGGCGGCGACCCGATCGTCGGCTCCGACTTCATCGACATCCTCAAGCTTTATGAGGCAGATCCCGACACCGAGCTGATCGTGATGGTCGGCGAGATCGGCGGCGACGCCGAGGAGCGCGCCGCCGAGTTCATCGCCGCCAAGATCTCCAAGCCGGTCGTTGCCTACATCGCCGGCTTCACGGCGCCCCCGGGCAAGCAGATGGGCCACGCCGGCGCGATCATCTCGGGCTCCTCGGGGACGGCCCAGGCTAAGAAGGAAGCGCTCGAGGCGAAGGGCGTGCGGGTCGGCGAAAGCCCGACCGAGACGGCCCGGATCGCGGTCGAAGTCCTCAGGTCGCTCTAGCGGCGGGCGCGATTCAGTACAGCGGCTTCGGCCGTTCTCTCAGCGCGTCAACGATCGCTTCCATGCCCTCGAAGCTGCCGTACGGGTTGACCGTTTCGATGAAGTCGGGGGCGGGAGGTGGGTTGACGACGATCTTCACCCCGGCGACGTCAACCCAGGCGGTGAAGGCTCGCGGCGCCTTCTTAGGGCAGCGCGCGTAGTCCTCTTTGTAGCCGCCGAAGATCGTCGCGCTGGCGCCGAGGATCGCGACCGTGCGCTTCTGCGTGCATTTCCAGCTGGTGATCACCTTGGCGGTTGCCGAGTCGGCGAAGAGGTGCCAGGTCTCCGGGGTCCAGGTGTCGAGCCAGATGTTTCTGTAGTCGACCACGAGAGGCGGGTGCGGGGCTTCGGCACTGCCCATGCCCATGGGTTCTTCGGGAAACGGCTCGCCGAAGCCCGACTGGAACAGCCGGTTCGGCGGCAGCCCACCGCCAGGCCTGAACGTGCGCCCGAGCCAGTAGACGGGGATGTCGATCTCCGGGTCGTCGAGCCCGACTTCGGCGTCGGAGCGTTCGACCTTCGTGTAGCGGGTCGGCTTGCGGATGTGGGCCTGCTGGAGCGGCGCCAGTTCGGCGACGACGCGGTCGTTGGTGGCGACGGACGCACCCATGGCGACTACCACCGCGACGGTGCTGCCGCTGCGCCAGGCTAGGAACGAGACCTTCTGCTTGCCGCGGATCAGGTAGGGGTACCGGGCCTGCGTCGTGTGGAAGAGCCGCGTCTGCGCGCCGATCCTGGCGCTCGTCTCTACTGCCCGCGGCGGGCCGCTACCCAGCACGCGGCCGAGCATGGTGGGGGCCAGGTGCCAGGCGTCGGCGGCGGCCGCGGCGCTGCCGAGCGCCATCACGCCGCTGAAGACAACCGGCGCGACCGGCTCCTGTCCGGGGATCGTGAAGCGGCTGACATAGGCTGCGATGCAGCCCTTGGCGCGGTACATGCGCGCGAACTTGGCCACCGGGTCGGGCTTGTCGGATGAGCGGCTGAAGGCTTCGCAGAAGAGGCCGTCGTCTCCTCTGCCCTCGCCGAGGTAGCCGTTGCCGTAGCCCGGTGGCAGGTCGGGCAGTCGCAGGACCAGCCGCGACTGGTCGATCTTCGGCGGGCGGTAGCCGTCGGCGGCATCGCTCGAGGAGTCGCTGAGCAGCACGACCCCGAGTGCGACCGCGAGCGCCGCGAGGAACGTGACGGCGCCGATACGGAAGCCGGGCAAGAGCGTCATACGGCGCGAGTATAGGAGCGCCCGGCACGGCGTCGAGGAGGGTTCGGTTGAAGCTGGGGCGTTGCTAGGGTCGAGCGATGGCCGGCGACACGATTTCATTCGCCCGCGGGGCGCCGAGCGCCGACATCCTGCCCAAGGACGCGGTGCGCGACGCGGCCGCCGCCGCCCTCTCCGAGGACTGGCAGAAGGCGCTTTCCTACGGGACGGGGATCGGGCATCCTGGGCTTTGCCAATGGGTCGCCGAGCGGCACGGGGGGATCGATCCCGGCCAGGTGATGATCGCCAACGGGTCGCTGGAGGCGGGATGGATGCTGTTCGAGCACCTGCTCGAGCCGGGCGACCGCGTGATCGTCGAGCAGCCGACCTACGACCGCACGCTGCTGATGCTGCAGCGGCTCGGGGTCGAGCTGGTGCCGGTGCGGCTGGAGGCGGACGGCATCGACGTCGACGCCTTGGAGGCAGTGCTTGGCGAGGGGCCGATCAAGCTCGCGCACGTCATTCCCAACTTCCACAACCCGGCCGGCTGCACGCTCTCGGCCGAGAAGCGGGTGCGGCTGGTCGAGCTTGCCGCCGAGCACGAGCTTCTGGATCTTCGAGGACGATCCCTACCGCGAGCTGCCCTTCGAGGGCGAGGCACTGGAGACGATGCTCTCGATCGACAAGGCGGACCATGTCGTCCACGCCTCCTCCTTCTCGAAGACGGTCAGCCCCGGCGTGCGGGTCGGCTACCTGGCCGGCCCCGGCGAGGAGATCGCAAAGCTCGCCAAGCGGGCCAACGAGACCTATATCTCACCCAACATGCTGGCCGAGGCGGTCGTCCTCGAGCTGTGCCGCTCGGGCGGGCTCGACACCAACATCGAGTTCGTCAGGGGCGCCCTGCGCGACCGCCGCGACGCGCTGGTCGAGGCCCTGCGCGAGCAGATCCCCGAGGCCGAGTTCGTCGTGCCGGCCGGCGGCTACTTCCTCTGGCTCGACCTCGCCGCCGGCACCGACACGCCCGCCCTGCTGGCCGAGGCGAAGGGCGAGGGCGTCGCCTTCGTCGCCGGCCCCGACTTCATGATCGAGGGCGGCGAGAACAGCCTCCGCCTCTCCTTCGCCAGTGTCCCCCCGGAGCGGATCCCCGAGGGCGTCGCGCGGATCGCCCGCGCCCTGGAGCGGGTGCGCGCCGGCTCGCCGGCCTAGCGGCCGTAGCGATCTGAGGAGAGCACGAGCTGCTCGGGAATCGCCGCACGTGGCGGCGGCGCTGGGTCGGCACGGACCGAGACCGTCTCGGCGACGCTGCTGGAGACCTTGTGCGAGCCGTCCTCGGAGGCGATCGTCACGCCGTCTTCGTCGGAGCTCTCGACCTTGCCCTCCAGCCCCGGGTGCAGGCCGGCGTCCTTGAGGTAGTGGAGCAGCTCCTCGGCCTCGTTCTCGAAGCGCAGCACGTGGACCGCGGCGCCGACCTCGACGTCGGCGAGCAGCGAGCCCCGCTCGCGGGCGCCCTCGACGATCGGGTGGCCGTGGGGGCAGGTCGTCGCATCGCCGATCGCCGCCCGCATCCGCTCCTCCAGCACCGGCGACATCGCGTGCTCGATCCGCTCCGCCTCCTCGTGCACCTCGTCCCAGGGGATGCCGAGGACGTCGGTGAGGAAGCGCTCGATCATCCGGTGGCGGCGGACGATGTGGCTGGCGTGCTCGCGCCCGGACTCGGTGAAGTCGAGCGACTTGTCGGCGTTGCGCTCGACATAGCCGTCGTCGACCAGGCGCCCGACCATCTCGTGGACGGTGGGGGGCGAGAGCTGCATCGCGCGGGCGATGTTGGCGCCGGTCATCGGCAGCCCGGCCTCCTCGAGCCAGAACATCGTCTCCAGGTACTCCTGCTCGGCGACGGTCGCGCTCTCTTGCGACAAGCGGTGCTCCTTCCTGCGGTCGGGGTGGCCAGGGCCGATATTAGCTATCGCCGATGGGCCGAAAACGACAGCCGGAGTGGCGTTTTCGGCCCGTCGGCCTCAGCGGCGTTCGACCAGACTCGAAACGACCGCCTCGTAGAAGCCGTCGCCCATCGCGCCCTCGGTGACGGTGACGTTGTCCCAGGCGGCGAGCGCGCCGCGCAGGCCGGGGTCGCGCTGCGGGCCCGTTGGCGACGACGAAGAAGCGGCCGACCGCGGCGGCGACCTCGAGGTCCTCTACCGAGTCACCGACCGCGATGCAGTCGGCCGGGTCGTAGCCGCGGGCGCGGCCGTGGGCGGCGGCGGCGTTCGCCTTGCTGACCATCTTGGGGACCAGGTGGTAGGCGTGGGTGGGGCCGTCGATCGCCGCCATCTCGCGGGCGATCGCGCCGTTGTCGAGCAGGCGCAGGTCGCCGTGGCCTTCGGCGCACGAGCAGCTCGTTTGCCTCGCCGACGTCGACCTTGCCGCGGAAGAGGTGGGAGAGGACGCGGCCGTGGTGCCAGGGGGCGTGGTATTCGAGCCGGCCCTCGAAGCGCTCGAAGAGCAGCTTGGGGATGCCGCGCCGCTCGATCTTCTCGTAGACGGTGCCCTCCTCGTCGGGGACGAGGTCGCCGGTCAGCAGCGTCGTCTCCCCATCGATCGCGAAGGCGCAGCCGGCCTCGTAGATGTAGGAGGTTTGGCCCATCAGCCGCGCCGCCTCATGGACCTGCGGCTCGCGCCGTCCGGACATGATCACCACCTCGACCCCCGCCCGGTGGCAGGCCTCCAGCCCGCGCGCCTGGGCCAGCGAGAAGCCGCCCTCGGCGTCGCGGAAGAGCGAGCTGCCCTTGCCGAGCAGGGTGCCGTCGAGGTCGACGTAGACGCATCGCAGTGCCATGGTGCGGTCGCTACGGTAGCCGGATGCCGTGGCGACTCGCCGATCGCACCCTCGACCTCGGCCAGCCCCTCGCCGCCGGGATCGTCAACGTCACCGCCGACTCGATGTTCGAGGGAGCGCGGAGCGTGACGCCGGAGCGGGCGGTGGCCGATGGGCTCGTGCTGGTCGAGGCCGGCTTCGACATGCTCGACGTGGGGGCGGTGGCGGCGCGGAACGGGCCGCCGGTCGAGGCCGAGGTCGAGGCGGCGGCGCTGGTGCCGGCCGTCGAGGGACTCGCCGAACGCAGGCGTGGCCGGTCTCGGCCGACACCTTCTCGGTCGAGGTGGCGCGGCGGGCGCTGGCCGCCGGCGCGGTCGCGGTCAACGACATCTCCGGCGGCTCGGAGGAGATGTTCGAGCTGGTTGCCGAGAGCGGCTGCGGCTACGTGCTGATGCACATCGAGGGACCGCCTCGGGTCGAGCGGCCGGCGCGCGCCTACGACGACGTGATCGACCATCTGAAGTCGTGGTTCGGGGGGAGAGTCGAGGCTGGCCCAGGGGCTTGGAGTGGACGTGGAGCAGATCGCGATCGATCCCGGACTCGACTTCGACCTGACCGTCGAGCAGGACCTCGGAGATCCTGCGGCGGCTCGGCGAGCTGCGCGAGCTGGGACTGCCGCTCTACGTCTCCCTCTCCCGCAAGGACTTCATCGGCGCCGTCCTGGCCGGATCGTGGGAGGAGCGGCTGCCGGCCGACGAGCGCGAGTGGGGGACGGTCGCGGCGGTGGCGCTGGCGGTGCGGGGCGGCGCCGACGTCCTTCGCATCCACGACCGCAGCGCGCTGCAGGCCGTGCGGGTCGCCGGTCGCATCGTGCGCCCGCCGGGGAGCGGCGGCTGATGGCGAAGAGTCTGCTCGAGAACCCCTGGTCGATCGCGATCGACCCCGCGCGGCGCGACGGCCGCATCGTCGCCGAGAGCTCCGAGCAGGAGCGGCGGGCGAAGCCGGTGGCGATGCCCGGTTCGCTCGACTCCGGCCTGGTCGAGGCGCTGCGCGCCGCCGGGATCGAGCGCCTCTACTCGCACCAGCGCCAGGCGCTGGAGACCGCGGCGCACTCAAATCTGGTCCTGACCAGCGGCACCGCCTCGGGCAAGAGCCTCGCCTTCAACCTGCCCGTCCTCGACGGGATCGCCCGCGACCCGAAGCGACGCGCCCTCTACCTCTACCCGACCAAGGCGCTCGCCCAGGATCAGGCGCGCAAGCTCGCCGCGCTGCGCCCGCCGGGGCTGCGCGAGGCGATCTACGACGGCGACACGCCGCGCGAGGAGCGGCCGGCGATCCGCCGCCGCAACAACCTCGTCCTCACCAACCCGGACATGCTCCACGTCGGGGTCCTCCCCAACCACAAGAGCTGGGGTGACTTCCTCGCCAACCTCGGCTGGGTCGTGGTCGACGAGGCGCACACCTACCGCGGCGTGCTCGGCTCGCACGTCGCCAACGTGCTGCGGCGGCTGCGGCGGCTGGCGCGCGCTTACGGCAGCAAGCCGCGCTTCCTGCTCGCCTCGGCGACGATCGCCAACCCGGTCGAGCTGGCGGAGCGGCTGGTCGGCACGCCGTTCGAGCTGCTCGACGACGACGGCGCGCCGCGCACCGGGCGCGAGATCGCGATGTGGAACCCGCCGCTGATCGACAAGGCGAGCGGGGCGCGCCGCTCGTCGCTCTCAGAGGCGGCCGATCTGCTCGCCGAGCTGGTCTCCCAGGGGGTGCGGACGATCTGCTTCCTCAAGAGCCGCCGCGGGATCGAGCTGATCCAGCGCTTCGCCCGCGACGGTCTGGAGGCGCGCGGCAAGCCTGAGCTGGCGGAGAGGATCGCGCCCTACCGCGGCGGCTACACGCCGCAGCAGCGGCGCGAGATCGAGGCGCGGCTGGCCGCGGGCGACCTGCTCGCCGTGGTCGCCACCGACGCGCTCGAGCTGGGGATCGACATCGGCGAGCTGGACGCGGCGATCTGCGTCACCTTCCCGGGGACGGTCGCCAGCCTGCGCCAGATGTGGGGGCGGGCGGGCCGCCGCCGCCGCGGCCTCGCGGTCTACGTCGCCGGCCAGGACGCGCTCGACCAGTTCTTCTGCCGCCACCCCGACGAGTTCATCGGGCGGCCGGTCGAGGCGGCGATCCTCGACCACGAAAGCGAGCAGATCGCCTCCCGGCACCTGATCGCCGCCGCTTACGAGCTGCCGCTGAGCGGCGCCGACGACGAGTTCTTCGGCAGCGCCTGGCGCGAGCGCGCCGAGCGCCTGACCTCGGCCGGCGAGCTGCGCCGCGCCGGCGGCCGGCTGCTGCCGCGTGACAGCGGCTTCGTCGCCGCCAAGATCCCGCTGCGCTCCGCCTCGGCCAACTCGGTCGCGGTGATCGAGCGCGACTCGGGCGAGATGCTCGGACTGGTCGAGACCGAGCGGGCCTTCACGACGATCCATCCCGGCGCGGTCTACCTCCACCTGGGGCGCTCCTACGAGGTCGAGCAGCTCGACATCGAGGGGCGGCGGGCGGTCGTCTCCCGCTTCGACGGCGACTGGTACACGCGGCCAAAAAAGGAGACCGAAATCTACATCGAGCGGACCCGCGAGCAGCGGCAGACGGCGGGGGTCGAGCTGAACTTCGGCGAAGTCTCGGTGACCGAGCAGGTGATCGCCTTCCAGCGAGTCTCGATCTCCGACCAGGAACCGATCGACGTCGTCGCGCTGGAGCTGCCCGAGCAGCACTTCGTCACGCAAGCGCTCTGGTACGTGCTGCCCGATCGGCTCAGCGGCGCCTTGCCGCCGGATGTCCTGCTCGGCGCCCTGCACGCCACCGAGCACGGCCAGATCGCGGTGCTGCCGCTGATCGCGATGTGCGACCGCTGGGACATCGGCGGCCTCTCGACCAACGTCCACTTCCAGACCGGCCGCTCGACGATCTTCATCTACGACGGCCATCCCGGCGGGGTCGGGATCGCGCTGCGCGGCTACGAGCGCTTCGAGCAATTGCTCGGCGACGCCGAGCGCCTGATCGCCGAGTGCCCCTGCGAGTCCGGTTGCCCTTCCTGCGTGCAGAGCCCCAAGTGCGGCAACCTCAACGAACCACTGCACAAGGAGGGGGCGCTGGAGCTGATGCGGACGATGAAAGGAGCGCAGTGAAGGGAGGGGGTGGGCGCTCGCCCTCACGAACAGCGGGGAGGTTCGGTCGAGCCCCACCCCCTCCCTTCGGAGCGCGCACGTCAGATCGCCGTCATCGGCTCGGGGGGCTGCGGGGAGGAGAGCGAGACATGGCACCGTGCTGAGGAGGTCGGGCGGCGACTGGCGGAAGCCGGCGCCGTGCTCGTCTGCGGCGGCCTCGGCGGCGTGATGGAGGCGGCCTCGCGCGGCGCGGCAGAGGCGGGCGGCACCGTGCTCGGGATCGTGCCGGCGACGGCGGTCGAGGACGCCAATCCGCACTGCACCCACGTCGTCGCAACGGGGATTGGACATGGGCGCAACCTGGCTGTGGTTTCCTCGGGCGAGGCAGTGATCGCGGTGGGCGGCGAGTGGGGAACGCTCTCGGAGATCGGTTTCGCCCGGGCGATCGGCCGAACGGTGGTCGCCCTGCGCAGCTGGACGCTCAGCGGGGAGGGCCCGATGGAGTCGGCGCCGGGCATCGTCGCGGCCGCGACGCCGGACGAGGCGGTGCGCGCCGCGCTCGCCGCGATCTGACGGCGAACCGCCGGCGACCGACGTGCCCGCAATTAACCCCCCGTATGGGTGGTCAAGTGCGGGCACGTCACGGCCAAAGCTCGCGCAGGGCGAGGATCGCGAAGGCGTGGGACCAGGCGAGGGGAGTCGTTGAGCTCGGCAGGCCGGTGCTGACGTCGACTCGCTCGGGAAGCATGCCCAGCGGAGTAGTGGCGCGGCGCAAGGCGACCATCAGGCGTAGCGCCGCTCGCCGCTCATCCCGGGCTCGGGCCTCGGATTGGACGCGATGATCCCGGCGCGCCAGCGCTGCGAGGCTCCAGGCGGTCCAGGCCGTCGGTGCCGTCCACGGATCGTCGCCGCCGTCCCAGTGCTCGGAAGGAAGCAGGCCGAACAGACCGCTCTCGGCAGCGAGTCGGAGCAAGGTGCGGCGGATGGCCGGAAAGAGTGCGGGCCTTGGAAACGGTCGTACCGCCCAAGCCGCCGCCGAGTCGAGGCCAGAGTCGGGATGGTCGGCCTGCCGCACCAGGCCCCGCCGGGTCTCGAACGCCTCGCGAATCACGAGCGAATCGACGCCCGAAGCGATCGCGTTGCCGAGGTGATCGCCACTTTCTTTCTCCTGGTAGTCGGCCAGATCCCGCCATTCGACGAGCGCCGCTGGCGCCCTGACGCCCACCGCTCGCGCTGCCGCCGCGACCCAGCCGGCAGCGTCACCCTGCGCGTCGCGCCCCTCGACCGGCTCGCCGCTCCAGTCGAACCGCGCCGCCGCGCCGAGGTCGAGGCCGCGCAAGAAGCAAACGATCCGTCGCGCCTCAGGCAGGTATCCGGCCGAGGCGAGGGCGATCGCAACGGCAGCGGCATCGCGAGGCCAGACGTACGCCCATCCCTCCCGTGCACCAGCAACGGACGCTCCGCCGCGCAGATCGGTCAGCGCCCTCAGCGCGAGCAGGGACCGCGCGTACATGCGCCTCGCCCACACCGGCGCCGCCGCCCCGAGCGGCTTCGCTCGCGCGAGCCAGCGCCGGTCGCGGCGGATCGCCACTTTGGCTCCGCCTTCTCTGACCGCGGCGCCGAAGAATGAGGGAGTCACTCCGGGGTAGCCCCGCGGGATCGGCCGATCGGCCCCCGATCCCCCCGAGAAGGCGAGCATCGCAACCAAAGCGGCCGTCCCGAGGCCCATCGATGCACGAGTTCCACGCACTCCCCAATGCAATCAGCCGCCGATCCCGCCGGGCGCTAGCCTTCCGACTGCGCGGCCACCAACCCGCGTCTTTTCCAGGCGAGGTAGCTCAGTTGGTAGAGCACACGACTGAAAATCGTGGTGTCGCCGGTTCGATTCCGGCCCTCGCCATATCCCTTCGCCTCAGTAGCCGTCCCGGAAATCGCGGAGATCGCGGAGTGCGTCTAGGGCCTGGCGCAGTAGCCAGGGGAGGCTGAAGACCACCGTCACGGCGAGGACGACGTAGGCGAAGGTGGAGGGATGTATCAAGCTCAGCATCTCCACCAATCGAACGTCTCCTCAAGGGGCCTGGTCCAAGTAGGCGCGGCCGCGCTCGGTCATCTCCCAGATACCGCGGCGGGAGTCGGATGCGAGGAGACCCTGCTGCTTCATGCGGAGCCGTGCGAACTGGGTTCGGTTGCGCCAGCGGATCTCGCCGGTGGAGGTCTCGGCGTGCTCCGGCTCGCCGAGCATGTCCCGCATCAGCTCGCCAACCCGGTCGATCGTCTCGACCGCTGGCGCGCGGCCTCCGCGCTCGTCAAGGGCTTTGAGTATGGGGATCCAGTACTCCTTCTCCGACAACAGGGTTCCCGCCTGTGCCCTGGTCTTTTCGGCTTCGCCCTGCGGGTTAACCGCTGCCTCGCCGCTGTTCTCGAACCGGTCGAGGAGCCGACTGATGACGGAGTCCGGCGTATCGTCGAAAGGCCGGGCGTGTTGCTGGAGCCGCGAGTAGTTCTTCTTCGAGATCTGGATGGCCGGCACGAGAACCTTTCTATTGTCATTGCACTGAAAATCTACAGAAACTGATGGAATGACGATAGCACTACTGCCTTCGGAGCAGGGTTCCTGAAGGTGGATCGGTCGGCGGGCAACGCAGCCTCCCGCGCACCCCGCCCTTCAGGTCCCGCTCAGTTCCTTCTGAAGCTCGCTCGCCCGCCGCACGTAGCCACAGATCTCCTCGGTGGTGTCTGCGGTGACGAGCAGCTCGGTGTTGACGGGGGCGATCAAGCCGGGGTCTTCCAAGTTGTCGTCGACCCAGTCGAGGAGCGGGGCCCAGTGCTGGGTGTCGACGAGGATGGTCGGGAAGTGGTAGATGCGATGGGTCTGGATCAGGGTCAGGCTCTCGAACATCTCGTCGAGGGTGCCGAAGCCGCCGGGAAAGATGACGAAGGCGCGTGCGTAGCGCACGAACATCAGCTTGCGGGCGAAGAAGTAGTGGAATTCGACGCAGCGGTTGACGAAGCGGTTGGTCAGCTGCTCGTGCGGCAGCTCGATCGTGAGGCCCACCGAGAGGCCGCCCGCCTCGGCGGCACCGCGGTTGGCGGCCTCCATCAGGCCTGGCCCGCCGCCCGTGATGACCGTGAAGTCCTCGCGGGCGAGGCAGGCGGCGGTATCGCGACAGAGCTCGTACCAGGGGTGGTCTTCCGCCACCCGCGCCGAGCCGAAGACCGAGACGCCGTCATGGACGTCGCGCATCTCATCAAAACCTCTGTCGATCTCGGCGCTGATCCGCTCCAGTCGCTGCGAGTCTTCCTCCTCGACGTCGTACGGCGTGCGCAGCAGCTCCTTGTCCCGCTTTGCGCCCACGGGGTTGCGATCGGCGAGGGCGTCGTCGCTCTGTCTATCGCGCCTAGTCACCCGTTCAGGGTAGAGAGTCCAAGGCGCTCTACCCCTCAGTGACCGGTCGCCGAAAAGTGCTGGTAATCCACCGGCCAGGGCCAGTTGCCGCCCCACTCCCAACCGGCGTCGGCGAACGCTTCGACCACCGGGCCGCATGCTCGCGATGAACGACCAGGCGTCCCCGGTGGACCCGGTGGTCGAAGCCCCAGTGATCGACGGTGAGCAGGCGCAGCTCGGCGAAGCCGACGGGACAACCGCGATGCCAGGACACCCCGGTCATCCGCGTTCGCGTCTTCGCGTCGATCGTGGAGACGTTCCCGCGGAAGGAATGCTCACCGCTCGCCACGACTGCGTGTGGGGGACCCGCGCTCGAGGGCGTCGCGGCAAGGCCGACGATGGTCGATGCCACCGCGGTGAGTGCGACGACGCGGGCCCCCGGCCGCCCCGCCCTCCTCATGCCGAACTCTGCCGCGACTCACGCGCCAGCCACCAGTCGACCACGTAGCCGCCAAAGGGCACGACGGCGCCGACCAGGATCCAGAAAGTGGTCGAAGCGGACCAGCCGAGCTGGGAGCGGACATTGAGGGCGATCACGACGTAGAGCGATGAAGAGGCCGCCGTGGATCGGCCCAAGAATGTGCACCCCCACCTCGCTACCGTCGGTGCGTTTGACGTAGGAGGCGATCAGCAGCGCGATGAAGCTCGTCGCCTCGGCAAGCGCGATGTAGCGCATCGGCTTCACGGGGAAGCGCACCCTAGTGGAGCTCTCTCAGTCGAGCTCGCCGACGAGCGTTGCGACCCGGCGCTCGATCTCATCGCGGGTCGCGCGGACCTCCTCCAACGGGCGGCCCTTCGGGTCGGGCAGGTCCCAGTCGAGGTAGCGCTTGCCGGGGATGTACGGGCACTCGTCGCCGCAGCCCATCGTCACGACGACGTCGGCCCACTCGGCGTCGGCGCGGCTCAGCTTGTGGGGGGTCGCGATCGCTCAGGTCGACGTCCAGCTCGGCCATCGCCTCGACCACCTCGGGGTGGACGCGATCGCCGGGCGTCGTCCCGGCCGAGCGCGCCTCATGACGGTCGCCGGCGGCGCGGGCGAAGAGCGCCTCGCTCATCTGCGAGCGGCCGGCGTTGTGCAGGCAGACGAAGAGGACGCGCGCCATCAGCAGACAGGCGGCAGCGGTCGGCTCCCCGGTCCGCCCGGATCCGAGCGGGATCGTCACGCGGCGGGGCGAAGAGGCTTCGCGGACGGACTCGAGGGCGCCGGGCGTGAGGCTGAAGTAGCTGTAGGTGCCGCGACTCTCGCGTTCGACGATCCCGGCCTCGCGCGAGCTGCTTGAGGTGGTGGCTGACCGTCCCCTGGGAGAGCCCGAGCAGAGACTGCAGCTCGCAGACGCAGACCGACTCGCCATCGGCCCGCAGGAGCTGGTTGACGATCCGCAGCCGGTGACGGTCGGCGAGCGACTTGAGGACGGCCTCCAGCTCGGCGGCGCCGCTCGTCGTCCAGCGAGGCGCCGGCAAGCGGCGTGCAGCAGTCGATCACGGGAAGCTGTGCGGCCACGGAGAAGACAGTAGCACTATTCATCGATGGATCTCGATGAAGCTGAGCCGTCCGCGGCCGTCGTCGCTACCTTGGCCGCACGATGTTTCAGGAGTCGCTGACCGACACACGGGCGGCCGGTCGTGGAGGATTCGGCCCCACCCGCGGCCGAGGCGCCGCCGGTTGCTTCGGTGAGAGTGCCATTGCGCGAGCTGCAGGACGGGCGACCGGTCGGCGGCGTCTACGCGGTGCGGCAGCGCGAGCTGCGGCGCAAGCGCAACGGCGAGCCCTGGCTGCGCCTGGCGCTCGGCGATGCCAGCGGCGGCGTCGAGGCCGTCTGCTGGGAGGACCCGGAGGGGCGCTACGCGCTCGCCGCCCCCGGCTCGGCCGTCTTCGTCACCGGCGTCTTCGAGGTCAGCGAGCGCTGGGGCATCGAAGATCAAGATCGCGGAGCTGCGCGAGGCGAGCGCCGGCGAGTACACCACCGAGGACTGGCCACCGGGCCGGAGATCCCCTTCGATCGGCTCGAGGCCGAGCTGCGCCAGCTGCTCGAGACGGTCCAGGACCCGCAGCTCGGCGACCTGCTCGACCGCTTCTTCGGGCGGGGCTCGGAGATCTGGGCGCGCTTCCGCGACGCGCCGGCGGCGAAGGTCTACCACCAGGCCTACCGCCACGGGCTGCTCGAGCACACCGTCTCGGTCGCCCAGGCGGTCAGCGCCGCCGCCAACTTCTTCCCCGGCATCGACCGCGAGGTCGCGGTGGCCGGCGCGCTGCTGCACGACATCGGCAAGATCGAGGCCTACAACGACGACCCGCTGGCGATCGACCTGACCGACGCCGGCCGCCTGCAGGGCGAGATCCCGCTCGGCTACTACAGGGTGCGCCGCCAGATCGAGGAGATCCCCGGCTTCGACCCTCCCTCGCCCAGGCCGTCCTCCACATCATCCTCAGCCACCACGGCTCGCTCGAGCACGGCTCGCCGGTCGTCCCGGCGACGCGCGAGGCGGTCCTCGTCCACATGATCGACAACCTCGGCGGCCGCCTCGGCAGCTTCGACCGCCTCGAGCGCGAGCTCCCCGACGGCGAGTCCTGGTCGAGCTTCGACCGCGCTCTGTCCGGCTCCGCCTACTTCGGCCAGCGCGCGGCTTAGCCGCTTCCCGCCGCGCAAATTGCGGGGACTCGGCCTCCCCCACGGCAGGGCGCTCGGAGCGCCCCGACTATCCTGCGAAACGTGGCTAAGGACACCGAGAAGCTGATCCGCCAGCTCTCGCTGATCTCCTTCCTGATGGCCCAGGGCAGGCCGGTCTCGGCTCTGGAGATCAAGCGCGAGGTCGAGGGCTACAGCGACATGAACGACGACGCTTTCGCGCGGCGCTTCTACGCCGATCGCGCCGAGCTGGAGAGCCTCGGCATCCAGCTCGGGGTGGAGAAACCGGGCGAGGGGTTCTTCGAGGCCGAGCTCTACTCGCTGCCGCCGGAGAACTTCTACCTCGACGCGATCAAGTTCACCGACGAC
The DNA here is from genome assembly GCA_963844395.1 of uncultured Solirubrobacterales bacterium. GTDB lineage: Bacteria > Actinomycetota > Thermoleophilia > Solirubrobacterales > 70-9 > VRUE01. The sequence goes on from CAWJNX010000002.1 coordinate 692,536, forward strand.
GAGCTGGCCGCGCTCAGCACGGCGCTCTCGCTGCTCACCGACGGCGGCTTCGCCTACGCCGAGCCGCTGCGGCTCGCCCTGCAGCAGGTCGCCTGGGGCCATCCGAACCCGATCAGCGAGGGCGAGCGGGCGCCGGTCGAGATGGCGATGACGGCCTCGGCCGGCGGTCGCGACCTCTCCCAGCGCCTCTCCAAGATCGAGACCGCGATCTCGCGCCGCAAGACGATCGAGTTCACCTATTACACGATGGAGCGCGACGAGACCGAGAAGCGCAAGGTCGATCCCTTCCACCTCGTCTTCCGCGGCGGCCAGTTCTATTTGATCGGCCACTCGCACGAGCGCGACGCGGTCCGCGTCTTCCGCCTCTCGCGGATCCAGGGCAAGGTCGGCTACGCCTCGAAGGCCGAGCACGACTTCTCGCCGCCCGAGGACTTCGACCGCCGCGACTACGGCGGCCGCGCCGACTGGCAGCTGGGGGAGATTCAGGGCAAGGCCAAGATCTTTCTCCGCGACCGCATCTCCTGGCTGATCGAGCGCGACTTCGGCGCCTACGGCGAGCTGCGGCCGGCGAAGAAGTCCGACGGCGCACCGGGCAAGGGGACGATCTTCGAGACCGAGTACGCCTCGCCCCGCGAGCTGATCGCCTGGGTGCTGCGCTGGCGCCAGAACGCCGCGGTGCTGGCGCCCGCCGAGCTGCGCGCGGAAGCCGAGGAGCGGCTGACGCTCCTCCACAGCCGCCACGAGAACGGCTTCGAGCCTGCGACGACGGTCGAGCGTCCGCTGCGCGAGGCGCCGCGTCGCCCCCGCTCCAACGGCCGCGGCGAGGCGGCGATCCGGCCCGAGCGCTTCGCCCGCCTCGTCACCCTCGCCGGCATGCTGATCGACTCCGCCAAGAAAGGCGAGCGGCTGCGCGTCGCCGACCTGCGCGAGCGGCTCGAGCTGACCGCCGAGGAGCTGCAGGAGGACATCGACCTGCTCAACGTCGTCAACTTCGGCGGCGGCACCTACGTCCTCTACGCCGAAATCCAGGGCGAGGAGATCGAGGTCGACTCCGAGCCCTACGGCGACAACTTCGCCCGCCCGGCGCGGCTGCTGCCGCTGGAGGCGAAGGCGCTGGTCGCGGCGATCGACCTCTTCGGCGACCACCTGCCGCAGGGCGGCCTGCAGAGCGCCCGCACGAAGATCGTCAAGGCGCTCGGCCACGACCCCTCCGAGGAGGGGCTGGAGATCGCCGCCGGCAGCGGCGGCGACGTCGAGGTGGCGCGCCTCGTCAACGAGGCGATCGGCTCTCGCCAGGTCCTCGAGATCCAGTACTACAAGGAGAACGAGGACCAGTTCACCAAGCGCCAGGTCGAGCCCTACCGGCTGGAGAACGGGCGCGAGGGCTGGTACGTCGAGTGCTACGACCTGACCAAAGAGGGCATCCGCCACTTCAAGCTCGACCGGGTCAAGGAGGCGGCGCCGACCGGCGAGACGTTCGAGCCGCGGCCGGAGGTCGAAGAGATCGCCGGGGTCGAGGGCTGGATGACCGACGGCGAGGTGCCGACCGCGCAGGTCGCCCGCGTCTGGGTCTCGCCCGAGCGGGCCCGCTGGCTGCGCGAGGAGCGGACCGTGGTCGAGGAGCTGGCCGACGGCGCCGTCGTCGTCGAGCTGCCCTACGCGGGGACGTCTTGGCTGGTGCGGGAGATCCTGCGCGGGGCCGGCGACCTGGTGGTGCTCGAGCCCGACGAGGCGCGCGAGGCGATCGCCAAAGAGGTCGCGGCGAGCGGCGCGTGAGTGTGGGCCCCAAGCCGATCCCGGTAGGGGTTCCACTTAACTTTTTTTGATGACCGTGGGCGGCCGTCCGAGGGCGTGGTCGCAAAAAAAGTACAAGACGTTCCACCCCTACCGGGATCGGCTCTGACGTGGCTCACGCGCCTGGACACGGGGAGATTCTGAGAATCGTTGCGCCCAACCCGGGACCGATGACTGGCGAGGGGACCAACACCTATTTGTATGGGGCGGGACCGTGTGTCGTGATCGATCCCGGGCCGGACGATGCCGGGCATCTGGAGGCGGTTCGCGCCGCCGCCGAGGAGCGTGGGGGGATCGGGCTCATCCTGCTGACCCACAGCCACGGCGACCATGCCGATGGGGCGGGGCGCCTCCCAGGCGAGGTCATTCTCCCCGGCGATCGCGAGGAACACGCCGGCCTGCGGGCGATCGCGACCCCCGGCCACGCCGCCGACCACGTCTGCCTCCTCACCGCCGACGGCGTTTGCTTCAGCGGCGACCTGGTGCTCGGTGAGGGCTCGACCTTCGTCCCGCCCGACGGCGGCTCGCTCGCCGCCTACATGGACTCGTTGCGCCGCATGCAGGCCGAGGAGACCGAGCTGATCTGCCCCGGCCACGGCCCCTGGGTCACCGATCCCGCCGCGAAGCTGGCCGAGTACGTCGAGCACCGCGAGATGCGCGAGCGCCGCCTCGTCGCCGCCCTCGAGCGCGGCGAGCGCTCCCGCGAGGCGTTACTCGCCGAGGTCTGGGACGACGTCCCAGCCGAGATGCGCCCAGCCGCCGCGCTGGTCATGGAGGCGCACCTGCAGAAGCTGGAGGCTGAGGGACGGCTGCCGGGCGGGCTGGAGGCCTGAGCCGCCCGGCAGCCGCTGTGGCTACCGCCCGCCCACGTAGCGGGCGAGGGCGAAGGCGCTGCCCGTAGCGGGACCCGAGAAGGTGCCGCCGCCGACGATCCGGCCCTTGCCGTCGATCAGGATCTCGGTGCCCCGGACGTTCGTCCTCCGACCGAAGCCGGTCGTGACACGGCCGCGCCGCCCGAAGTCGCCGTCGGGATTGCCCCCCGCCGTCAACCGCAGCAGCAGGAACCGGGAGCTGGGCGCCTTCTTGCCCCTTCGCTTCGGGAAGACGGTGCCGACCAGCAGCACCCGACCCTTTCGGTCAGCGGCGATCGAGGCCACCGAACCGCGTTTGGGAAGCGACAAGTCGGCTTGGCCGGCCGTCCCAAAGCCAGTATCGAACGAACCGTTTGCGCGCAGGCGTACGACCTCGCCGCGCGACTCGACCCACTTGCCGCGGACCAGTTCGATATTGCGCACGAGAAGCACGAGCTTGCCTCCCGGGGCTGCCGCGATCTCGGCCACTCGGGTGAAGCGGCGCGAGAAGAACCCGTTGCTGCCGAAGCCCTGGTTGAGGTTGCCGTCGCCAGCCAGGTTCACCAGGACGGATGGATTTTCCGGCCCGCCACGCCGGCAGGACTCGACCTTGGCGCCGCCGGAGAGGACGCCGCCCCCCGAAGTCATCGTCGGCGAGCCGAGCCACGAAAGGCCGCCGATCGTCCGCAGGCCGCTGCCCGCGAAGGTCTGGTCAGGCGCCCCATTGACGGTCAGCCGCGCTACGAAGGCCTGGGACCCTTCGTAGCGGGTGGCGTCTTCGCCGCTGCGGACGACCGCTCCGCCGCATCCGCCGACTTCCTCGACGGCGCTTCCGGTCACCACCGGCCGGTCGGCTCCGTCGACGGTCAGACCGACGACGCCGACCGCCGCTTCGGGGTACGACTGCCCCTCGAAGGTGGCCGGTTTGGCGCCGAAGTCGGTGTTGACCGTTCCTGCACTGCCGAAGCTGGGGTCGGGTTCGCCGCTGGGCAGGTAGCGACTGATCGTCGCCTTGCTGGGAATCGGACCAGGGGCCGGCGGACCGATCATCCCCACCCGGGCGACCGGTTTGGTCGTGCCTGCGACCAGCACGCGCCCCTGCGAGTCCACCGCGATGTCCGCGAGCTGGAAGCGGAAACCCTGCACGCCTTCGATCGGCACGGCGCCGCCGCCGCCGAAGCGAGGATTGCGCCGCCCATTGGGCAGATACATGACGATCGCCTTCCCGTTGGCGGCGACGATCTTGTTGCCGCGCGCCACGGCAACCGCGACCCTGCCGGATGCGAATTCGAAAGGCATCCTGTACTGGACGTAGTCCCCGCCTTCGGCCTGCGGCAGGACGGTGACCACCTTGCCGTCGCCATTGAAGCCGCGGTCCAGTTTCCCGGCCTTGCCAACGGCGGGCGCCGGCGCCACGGCCAGAAGGCACGCGGCGATGGCGAGGCCCCATGCTGCGGTGGCGCTGCGCGGCCGCGGTCGGATCAGGGTGGTCGAGGTTCTCATCTCTCCCTTTCGGTAGGTGACGGCGATGTGCGGTTCCCACAACACGGGGCTGGCGAAAAGTATCGATCGGTACCCAAATCTTCTTCGGAAACCAGATTTGGCCAGCCAGCCAGTTTCCTGATACACACTGGCTAATGAGTGCACGAGGGAACAGAGGCATGGCCGAGACGGGCCTGCTGGTAGGAGCGACGGGAATCGGCCTGGCCGGGGTTGCGATCGGCGCCCTCTGGCACTGGCTAGCGCGGCGTCCGCTGCCCAAGCAGAAGGGGACGATCGAGCTGGCCGGGCTGGAGGGGAAGGTGCGGGTGCGGCGCGATCGCTGGGGGGTGCCCCACATCGAGGCCGGCAGCGCCGCCGACCTCTGGTTCGCCGAGGGCTTCTGCCATGGCCAGGACCGGCTCTGGCAGCTCGACTTCTACCGCCGTGTCGTCTGCGGCCGGGTCTCGGAGTTCGCCGGCGAGGAGGGGCTGCCGGTCGACCGCCTGCTGCGAACGCTGGGCATGCGGCGCGCCGCCGAACGGGAGGAGGAGGCGCTTGAGCCCGAGCTGCGCGCCCTGCTCGAACGCTTCTGCGAGGGGGTCAACGCCGCGGCTGCGAGCGCCAAGGCGCCGCCTTTCGAGATGCAGCTGTTGCGGCTCGAGTTCGAGCCCTGGCGCCCGGCCGACATCCTCGGCCTCGGCAAGCTGCTCGCCTTCGGCCTCTCGACCAACTGGGAGAAGGAGCTGCTGCGCTCCGACATGACGCGCGAGCTCGGTCCCGAGCTGGCGGCCCGGCTCGACCCCGGCTACCCGGCCGACAACCCGATCGTCACCTCCGAACCCTGGTCGGGCGACGGCCTCGGCCTGGCCGAGCAGATCGACGCGGTGCGCCGCGGGATCGGCCTCGCCGCCGAGGCGAGCGGCTCCAATAACTGGGCGGTGAGCGGTGCCCTCAGCGCGACCGGCTCGCCGCTGCTGGCCGGCGATCCCCACCTGCCGCCGAGCATGCCCGGCATCTGGTACCAGGTCGGCCTCACGCTCGGCGACCGCACCGTCCGCGGCGCCTCGCTGCCGGGGATGCCCGGCGTCTACATGGGCCAGAACGACGACGTCGCCTGGACCTTCACCAACGTGATGGCCGACGTCCAGGACCTCTTCGTCGAGCGGATCGAGGGCGATCGCTACCGCTTCGAGGACGAGTGGCGGCCGCTGGAGATCGTGCGCGAGGAGATCGCGGTCAAGGGGCGCGACGCGCCCGAGGTCCTCGACATCCGCATCACCCACCACGGCCCGATCGTCAACGAGGCGCTCGGCGCCGACGACGCCGAGCCGCTCGCCCTGCGCTGGATCGCGCTCGACCGCCCGACCGCCTTCACGGGGATGTTCGAGCTGCACGAGATCCGCTCCGGCCCGGAGCTGGTCGCCAAGCTGGAGGGTCACACCTCGCCCGCCTCGAACCTGGTCTGGGCCGACCGCCACGGCTCGATCGGCTACAAGCTGATCGGGCGGCTGCCGCTGCGCCGCGGCGGCTGTCCCGACCTGCCGAAGCCGGGCTGGAGCGGCGAGTTCGAGTGGGACGGGACGGTCCCCTACGAGGAGCTGCCCGAGGAGACCGATCCCGAGCGCGGCTTCCTGATCACCGCCAACAACCGGATCGTCGGCGACGAGTACCCGCACCACATCACCAGCGACTGGCTCGACGGCTACCGGGCGCGGCGGATCGAGGAACTGCTGCGGGCGAGCGACGAGCACGACGTCGAGGGCTTCGAGGCAATGCAGTCCGACAACCTCTCGATCCCCGGCCTGGAGGCGGCGCGCCGGCTGGGCCGGTTGACGCCGACCGGCCAGCGCGAGCTGAGCGCGATCGAGCGGCTGCGCAGCTGGGACGGACGGCTCGACCCGGGCACGATCGCCGGCACGATCTACCAGGCCTTCCTGCTGCGGCTGGGGCGCGAGTTCGCCCGCGCCGCGATCGGCGACCGCGACCTCTGCGAGCGCTGGCTCGACCGCGCCGACAACGGCTTCACGCCCCACGTCACTTCGCCCTGGCGCTGGCACTCGCACCTGATGAAGCTCTGGGAGGAGGGTGACGAGGAGCTGATCGGCCGGCCCTGGGACGACCTCGTGCTGGAGGCGCTGGCCGGCGCCCTCGACGACCTCGCCGATCGCTTCGGCCCCGACCCGGAGGGCTGGCGTTGGGGCCGCGTCCACGAGATGGAGTTCCCCCACCCGCTGGGCGAGGCGAACCCGCTGCTGCGCAAGCTGCTCAACCGCCGCCTCAAGGCGGGCGGCGCCCAGGAGACGGTGAGCCAGATCGCCTACGACCCGAACGATCCCTACAAGGCCGTCTGGGCGCCGAGCTGGCGGATGGTCGCCGACCCGACCGACCCCGGCCGCTCGCGCTGGCAGATGTTCACCGGCCAGTCCGGCCACCCCGCCAGCCCCCACTACGACGACCTGCAGGCCGACTGGCTCGAGGGCCGCACCCAGCCAATGGTCGGCGAGGGGCCATGGCGGGAGCTGGACCTCGTGCCGACCTCCGCCTGAGCACGATCTTGCAGACGACGTGTATGACGTTAACCACCCACTATGGGTGGTTAACGTCAGTCGGGTCCGAATGGCGTGGGTTCGATGCAAAGCGAATCGAGCCGCGCCGGGAGTGGTTGGGGCAGGTATGCGCTCGCTCGCCAGGATCGCTCTCGTCGCGTTGCTCGCCCTGGTCGCGTTCTCCGAGCCGGCTCAGCCGGCTCTAGCGAGCGACCCCGTACGCACGGTCCAATTCCAGGGTCGGGACGTGGCCGTGCCCGCCGACTGGCCGGTGATCAGGCTCGCCGAGCGGCCGCGCACGTGCGTACGGCTCGATCGCAAGGCGGTCTACCTCGGCTCGCCCAGCCCCGCCCAGCGCTGCCCGGCAAACGCGATCGGCCGGCGGCGGGCGATCCTGGTCGACCCGACGGCCGACGCTCGGGCGGCGCAGGCCGGCGCCAAAGCGAGCCGCCTCCCGCCCGCCCGCATCTCGGCAATCTCCGGCTTCATCGGTCTTGGCTTCGATGCCTGCACGGCACCATCGCGACGGTCGATGCGAGCCTGGGACTCCTCCCCCTACCGGGCGATCGGCGTCTACATCGGCGGCCTCAACCGCGGCTGCTCGCAGCCGAACCTGACCGCGAGCTGGGTCTCCGAACAGGTAGCCGCCGGCTGGAGCCTGATCCCGACCTACGTCGGCCTGCAGGCGCCGACCAGCAGCTGCACCTCATGCGCAACGCTGAGCGCCGGCTCCGCCGCCTCGCAGGGTTCCGCCGCCGCGGTCGACGCTGTCGAAGACGCGGCCGCGGTCGGGATCGGTCCCGGCAGCCCGATCTACTTCGACATGGAGAGCTACTCGCGCACCTCGAGCGCCACCAACGCCACCCTCACCTTCCTCGCCGCCTGGACTACGAGACTGCACGCGCTCGGCTACGTCTCCGGCGTCTACAGCAGCGGCGCCTCGGGCATCGCCGACCTGGTCAGCAGGCTCGGCACCGGCTATGTGCAGCCAGATCACCTCTGGATCGCTAACTGGGACGGTCGCAAAACTGCCGATGACCCCTACGTCCCCGACGACGCCTGGAACGAACAGCAGCGGATCCGTCAATACCGCGGCGGCCACGACGAGACCTGGGGCGGGGTGACGATCAACGTCGACAACAACTACGTGGAAGGGGCAACCGCCGGCGCCTCTGCTTCGGCGGACAACCCCAAGGGACGTCTTGAGCTGGCCGAATCGCCGCTGCCCGGCCAGTTGCGGGTCAGCGGCTGGGCCTTCGACCCCAACGCCCCCGGCCAGCCGCTCTCGATCCGCGTCTACGTCGGCGGCAAGCCCGGAAAGCGCGGCGCCTTGCTCCACGAGCTCGGGCCGGTCGCCGCCGGCTCGCGACCCGACATCGCTCTGACCCACCGGGTCTCCGGTGGCATCGGCGGCTTCGACACCAGCTTCCTCACGCTGAAGACCGGTCGCGAGCGGCTCTGCGCCTACGCAGTGGACGTCGGCCCCGGGTCCGACAAGCGCCTCGGCTGCCGCACGGTTGGCGTGCCGCCGCCACTCTCGCTGGTGAGAGCCAGGGCGACCCCCGGCTCGGTCCTGGTAACGGTCCGCTGCGAATGGCCGATCGAAACGCAGTGCCCGGGCCAGATCCTCCTCCGTGCCCGGGTGCGGGTCCGCGTCGCTGGCGCCAGTGCTGCCGGCGGCAAGGTCCGGACCAAGCTCGTCAGAGCCAAGGTCGGACGGCGGCCATTCCGCTTGGCGGGCGGCGCCGCGCACACCTTCTACGCGCCGCTCAGCAGGCGCGGTCGCCTGCTGGCCCGCAGTCGCGAGAAGCTGCGGGCAGAGCTGGTCGTCGCCGTGCCCGACGGCCGCATCGTCCGCCCGCTGGTGCTGCGTCCCGCCCGCTGAGAGCGGCACGCGCGGCGGCGGCCGATCGGGCAATCTTTGCGGCTCCGGGATGAGTCGCCGCGATCAGATAAAGCTCAGCGAGGAGGAGCTGCGGCAGCTGCTCGAGAACGAGCGGGTCGCGATCGTCTCCTCCAACGGTACCCGCGGCTGGCCCCACTCGATGCCGCTCTGGTTCGTGCCGCGCGATGGCGAGGTCTGGATCTGGACCTACGCCAAGTCGCAGAAGGTCCGCAATCTGGAACGCGACCCGCGGGCGACCGTGCTGGTCGAGACCGGCCACGAGTACGGCGAGCTGCGCGGCGCGATGATCGAGGTCGAGGCCGCGATCCATCGCGACTTCGAGACCGTGATCGGCTTCGCCGAGGAGCTGACCCTCCGCTATGCCGAGGGCATCGCCACGGTCGAGGGCGACGCCAAGGCCGCGCTCGAAGCACAGGCGCCGAAGCGTGTCGCGATTCACCTCAAGCCGATCCGGGTCGCAACCTGGGACCACCGCAAGCTGGGCGGGACTTACTGAGCTGTCCCGGGCTCGGCGGGCAGGAAGAAGACGTTGACCACGTCCTGGCCCCGGTAGGGAAGGAAGCATCCCGAGGATCGCTCGTAGACGAAGCACTCGTAGCCGTCGCCGCCGAGGAGATCGACCACGGCGTCGATTCGCTCGGACCGCTCGATCATCAGATACGGCCTGCAGGCGGCGATCGTCTCGCGGGCTCCCTGGAGGACCTCGAGCTCGGCCCCCTCGACGTCGATCTTGATCGCAAACGGCTCGAGCTTCAGCTCGTCGAGGCGACGCAGGCTGACCTCGACCCGGTCGATTCGCAGCCGTGCCGGGTCGGCGCCCTCGGCCTGCAGTCGCTCCAGCACCCGCTTTGCGTCCTCGCGGTTCAGGGCCGACTCCGCCGGCAGCGCGTAGGAGCCCAGCATTGGGACGTAGAGCACCGCCTCGCCCGACTCGGCGGCGGCACCGGCGATCATGAACCAGTAGTCGCGGACGATCCGCTGTACGAACCTGAGGTCGCCCCGATGAGAGGGTAGCGGCTCCAGCGAAAGGATCGGCGCGGTGCGGTTGAAGATGCGGAAGGAGAGCGCCGACTGGCCGATGCTGGCTCCGACGTCGAGGAAGAGACCCTCGCCCTGCAACTGGTCGAAGGCGGCAAAGTCCGGGTCGTGCGGACGGCGGCGCAGGTAGCGGGCGAGCGCGCGCATCCGCCGCGCCCAGCGGTAAGCGGGGCCGAGACGAGCAGCAGCAGCCTTTGCCCGGTGCGGTCGATGCGAATGGGCTGATTTCAGCGCTGGCATGGTCCCTGGCTCGGCACGCTATCTGCTCGCTCGAGCCACGATCGCGCCCGACCGCTCTTTGGCCGCCGGTCCTGAGTTCTAGGATTGTCAACTCGCCCAGACCGACATGAGATCGCTGAAGACCTTCCTCGCCGTTTTCCTTGCCGCATCGCTGCTGGCCCTGGCCGGCTTCGCGGCTTCGCTTGCGGCGCCGTCCGCCCGGGGCGTGCCGACCAGCTTCTTCGGGATCGCGCCGCAGACGACGCTTTCCGGTACCGACATCGAATACATGCGGGCCGGCCGGATCGGCACGATCCGCGTCCCCGTGGCCTGGGGGGCGGTGCAACCTTCGCCTCAGCAGTCCTACGACTGGAGCGGGCTCGACCAGGTGGTAGCCCTGGCGGCCAGTTCACGCATTCGCATCGTTCCCTTTCTCTACGGGACGCCGCATTGGCTCTCCCGCAAGCCGACGGCGCTGCCGGTTGGCAACGCGCGGCAGCGCAACGCCTGGGCGGCCTTCCTCGCAGCTGCGGTCGAGCGCTACGGGCCCGGAGGGGAGTTCTGGGCGGAACGCCTGCCCGGCGCCGGAGTGCAGTACGTGCCCCCGATCAGACCCTTCCCGATCCGGACCTGGCAGATCTGGAACGAGGCCAACTTCTTCTACTTCGCCTTCCCGGTCTCACCGTCGCGGTACGCGCGCCTGCTGAAGCTGAGCAGCCGCACGATCCGCAGCGCCGATCCCGGAGCGGACATCGTCCTCTCGGGACTCTTCGGCGAACCGACCGCGAGCGGGCCTCGCGGCATGCCGGCAGCCGACTTCCTCGACCGCCTCTACAAGGTGCCGGGACTCAAGGCCAGCTTCGACGGGATCGCCCTGCACCCCTACGCGGCCGACGCCCAGGAGCTGATCGTGATGACCGAGGCGATGCGCGACGTCGCCAACGAAAATCGCGATCCCCGTGTCGGGCTCTACCTGACCGAGGTCGGCTGGGGGTCCCAGAACAACTTCAACCAGGTCGCCTTCGAGCAGGGCATCCGCGGCCAGGTCGACCAGCTGCGCCGCTCCTACCGGTACCTGATCGCAAACCGGAACCGGCTCCACCTGAAGCAGGTCTACTGGTTCACCTGGAAGGACGTGGTGGGGTCCTGCAACTTCTGCGACTCGGTCGGTCTCTTCCGTCGCGGCGCGCGGCTCAAGCCAAAGCCGGCCTGGCACGCGTTCGTCGGCCTCAGCGGTGGCCGCGCCCGGCCGTAAAAGAGCGCCCCCCGGATCTGCGTCGCGGCGCCTCTTCGTGCTCACCGCAGCGGTGCTCTTCTTCGCGGTTGCTCTGCTGCCGGCCCGGGGTGCCCCCGCGGTCGAGCTCCCGGAGGGTTTCGTTGACGAAGAGGTCCTCGCCAGCCTCGAACTGCCGACGGCCGTTCGCTTCTCCCCGGATGGGCGCGTCTTCGTCGCCGAGAAGAGCGGCCTGCTCAAGGTCTTCGACGACCTCTCCGACGAGAAACCGGAGGTCTTCGCCGATCTGCGCTTGCAGGTGAACGACTACTTCGACCGGGGGCTGCTCGGATTGGCGCTCGATCCGGGCTTTCCCGTCGAGCCCTACGTCTACGTCCTCTATACGCACGATGCGGAAATCGGTGGAACCGCGCCGCTCTGGGGCACCGCGGAGGGCGGCGACGGCTGCCCGACTCCGCCCGGCGGCTTCGTCGACGGATGCGTGGCGAGCGGCAGGCTGTCGCGCTTGACGGCCGGCGGTTCGGCGATGGAAGGCAGCGAGCTGATCCTCGTCGAAGACTGGTGTCAGCAGTTCTGGAGCCACTCGATGGGCGCGCTGGAGTTCGGCCCGGGCGGCGCCCTCTACGCAAGCGCCGGAGACGGCGCCAGCGCGACGATGACCGACTACGGTCAGGCGGGCAGCCCCCGTAACCCCTGCGGAGATCCCCCCGGTGGCGTCGGCGCCACGCTCGCTCCCCCGAACGCGGAGGGGGGCTCGTTGCGCAGCCAGGATGTCCGCACCGCAGCGGACCCACTTGGCCTAGACGGGGCGGTCATCCGGGTCGACCCCGGCAGCGGCGAGGGCCTGCCGGACAATCCCTTCGGGTCGGCCACCGACGAGAACCTGCGACGGCTCGTCGCCCACGGCTTCCGCAACCCCTTCCGGTTCGCGCTGCGGCCCGAAACGGACGAGCTCTGGGTCGGTGACGTCGGCTGGGGCGGCTGGGAGGAGATCGACCGGTTCGAGCTTCCGGCTCCCGGCGATTCCCTGGCCAACGGCGGCTGGCCGTGCTTCGAGGGGCCCTTCCAACAGAAAGCCTGGGCGAGCCTCGAGATGACCCTCTGCACGCCCCTCTACGCAGCGCCGCAGCAGGTGACGAGCCCGTTTTTCTCCTACCCGATCGGAAAACCCGTCACCGACGAGGAGAGTTGTCTTGTCGGCCAGGGATCCTCTGTCTCGGCGCTTGCCTTCTATCGCCAGGGTGGGTTTCCGGACGCCTATGAGGGTGCGCTTTTCTTCGGCGACTACGCTCGGCGCTGCATCTGGGTGATGCCGCTCGGCGAGGGGGGCGACCCCGACCCCGGGCAGGTATCCGTGTTCGAGGAGGAAGCGGGCAGCGCCGTCAACCTGCAGGTCGGGCCGGGCGGCGATCTCTTCTACGTCAACATCGCCGCGGGATCGATCCACCGGATCAGCTTCCTCGAGGGCAACCGCCCGCCGAGTGCGTTCCTCCAAGCAAGCCCGACCGACGGCCCGATCGACCCACCGCTGGTCGTCGAGCTGGATGCAAGCAGCTCCTCCGATCCCGACGGGGACGAGCTGGCCTACCAGTGGGACCTGGACGAGGACGGCGAATTCGACGACGCAACCGGGGCGGTGCCGGAGCCCTTGGTCTTCGAGCTGCCGGAGGATCGCGTTGTCAGCGTTCGCGTCAGCGAGGCGACGACGGTGGAGAAGCTGCAGGACACGGCCTCGGCCACGATCCACGCCGGCAATACCCGGCCGACCGCGACGATCCAGTCGCCCGATCCCGGCGAGCCCTGGGACGCAGGAGAGCCGATCGAGTTCTCCGGCGAAGGAAACGACGTTAACGACGGGCCGCTCACCGGCGCCGCCCTGACCTGGTCCGTGATCCTCAAGCATTGCCCCGAGGCGTGCCACGAGCACTTCGTCAGCAAATCGCAGGGAGCGACCGGGCAGGTCGACGGCCCCAGCCACGAGTACCCCGCGAGCCTCGTCCTGCGGCTGACCGCTCGGGACTCGGGCGGCTTGGCGGGCAGCGACGAAATCGAGCTGCACCCCCACACCGCCCACATCCAAGTCGAGTCCGAGCCTGCCGGAGTGCCGCTGACGCTTGGTGGGTTCTCCGCGCCGGCGCCGTTTGGCCGCGACGTCATCCGCGGCTCGCTGACGCAGGTCAGCGCCCCGCCCAGCCCGCAGCTCGGTGGCTTCCCGGCCAGCTTCCTGCTCTGGAACGACGGGCTGGCGACCTATCCCACCCCGGTCCATTCCTTCCAGGCGGTGGACGACGCCACCTTGACGGCGGTCTACGACTGGGCCGGCGCCAAAGCCGATCAGCCGCCGGCCGGTCAGGGGCCCGTCTGTGACGATGCCCCGCCGCGCAGCGTTCTGAAGCGAAGCGGGATCCTGCTCACCCCTGTCGGGATCCGCCTTCACGGCCAGACGAAAGACCCGGGTTGCGTGGCGATCGGGGCGAGCTCCATCCCGCGCGTCTCGGTCTACGTCGCCCGCCGCCACGGCCGGCGCTGCGAGTTCGTCCGCGGCAACGGGACCCTCTCCGCTCCGCGCAACTGCCGCAGGTCGGTCCTGCTGCTCGCGGCCGGCTTCGCGAGATTCGCGCGCCGACTCAAGGCTCAGCTGCCGCCGGGTCGCTACCTGGCCGGCTCGCTGGCAAGCGACGGCGCCGGCAACCGCGAGGTCCCGGCAGCCCGGAACCGGGTGGAATTCGTCGTGCCCGACGAGGCTCCTAGAAGCGCTGCCGGGTCAGGCGGACTGGGCGGCGAGCTGCCGTTGGACCTGCTCGGAGACCCAGGCGTAGGTCTTCTCGAGGCCCTCGCGCAGTGAGATCGACGGCTCCCAGCCGTAGGTCTCGCGGATCAGCGTGTTGTCGGAGTTGCGGCCGCGCACCCCCTGCGGCGCGTCGAGCTTGTAGTTGCGCTCCAGCTCGACCCCGGCGATGTCCTCGACGATGTCGACCAGCTGGTTGATCGTCACCAGCTCCGAGGAGCCGAGGTTGATCGGCTCGACCGGAGGGCCGCCGGCGATCGTCAGCGTGCCCTTCACACAGTCGTCGATGTACATGAAGCTGCGGCTTTGGAGGCCGTCCCCCCAGATCTCGATCTTGCCGGAGCCGGTCTGGACCGCCTCGGCGACCTTGCGGCAGATCGCCGCCGGCGCCTTCTCGCGCCCCCCTGTCCAGGTCCCGTTCGGACCGTAGACGTTGTGGTAGCGGGCGACCCGGGTCTCGAACCCGAAGTCCTCGAGGAAGTGGCGGCACATCCGCTCGCTGAACAGCTTCTCCCAGCCGTAGCCGTCCTCCGGCATCGCCGGGTAGGCGTCGGACTCCTTCAGCGCCGGCACCTCCGGCGTCTCCTGTTTCTCGGCCGCGTAGACACACGCCGACGAGGAGTAGAAGAAGCGCTCGGCGCCGGCGTCGCGAGCGGCGATCAGCATGTGCGTCGAGGGCAGCACCGAGAGCATGCAGAGCGCTTTGTTGCCCTCGATGAAGCCCATCCCGCCCATGTCGGCGGCGAGGTTGTAGACCTCGCCGGCGCCGTCCGCGGCCTCGCGGCAGGCGTCGAGCAGCGACACGTCGAGGACCCGGTTGTCGGCCTCGTCGAACTTTTGATGCCACTCCTCGAGCGGCTTGCAATCGACGGAGCGGACCTCCCTGCCCTGGCGCAGCAGCTCGGCGACCAGGTGGCCGCCGATGAAGCCGCCGCCGCCGGTGACGACGACGAGGCCGCAGTTTGAAGTGCTTGGCATCCGGGGCATATTAGGGGGACGAAGCGACGGCGTCGCCCACCCGCGCGAAAGCCACGGCGACCAGAGCGGAGGCTATGATCACCGCCTTTGTGGATCGGTGTTGGTCTGGACCGAGTATCTGCCCGCTCGGCCACGCGCTGAATACGCCATCCGAATCGAGGGCTGGTCTCGCATGACGCTCGCCATCGTCATATTCCTCGCTGCTCTCGCCGTCGCCATCCGCGGAGGCCGGCGCGGCCTGCGCGCCCTCGTCGTCCTCGCCGTCGTCCTCTCGCCGCTGCGCGGGGGCCTGCTCGCGATTGCCAACGACATCTCCTTCGTCAGCGATCCGGACCTCACGGTCAACGCCCTCGTCCCGGCGCTGATCGCGGCGACCGCGATCGGCTGCCTGGTGTTGAAACGGCCCCGTCTCGACGATTTCCCGCCGATATTGCTGGTCGGTTGGGTCTTGATCGCGGTCGCCGTGGTGCTCAGCTTCCTCGCTAGCGTCGTCAGCCTCAAGCTGTACGGGATCGGGCTCGCCCAGTACCTCGTCTATCCGACGCTGGCCTTGGCGGTCTGGCTGCTGATCGAGTCGGGCGACAGCCGCCGCCTCAGCCGCCTGATGATTGTGATGGGCGCGGTGGTGGCGGCGACGGTGTTGCTACAGGCGGCGGGGGTCGAAGGCTTCATCCAGGCGGCGAGCGCCGAGGTTGACGGTCTCGCCGCCAACCGCTACGCCGGGATCACCGGCAGCTACCTGCACACCTCCGCCTTCCTCGGTATCGCGGCGGTGCTGGCGATGGGTGAGTTTGCGACGCTCGGCGGTTGGAAACAGCGGCTGGGGGAACGGTCGTCCTGGCCGCGATCCTCAGCGGCCAGGTGCTCACCTTCAGTCGCTCCGGCGTGGTCATCGCCGGGATCGGAATCGTCGCCCTTTTCCTCTTCGCCGTGAGCGGCGCCCGCCTGCGCTTCGCGGTACTGGTGGTGCCGGCGGTCGTCGTCGCGATCGCGGCCGGCTCGATTGGCGGCGTCGCCCCCGATGCGGCCGGCGCCAGGGTCACCTCCGGCTTCAATCCCAGCGACGATCCCGGCAACAAGCTGCGCGCCGAATCCTTCGAGCAGGGACTCGAGACCTATCGGGACGCGACCGTGGTCCAGAAGGGCCTCGGCCGCGGAGTCGCTTCGACCGGCAACGCGCAGCAGCTCGTCGAGGACGGCGGCCCACAGGTCACCGTCGAGAGCTACTACCTGAAGCTGCTCGTCGAGACCGGCGCGATCGGGCTGATCCTCGTCGGCGGCTTCCTCGTCTGGGCCGGCTGCTCGTTTGCCATGGGCGCCTGGCGGCCGCCGAGCCCGGGGGTCGCGAGCATCGCCGCGGCGGGACTCGGTCTCTCGCTCTACAACGCGATCTATCCGGCGCTGGAAACCCAGATCCTGGCGCTCACCTGGTGGTTGCTGTTGACCATGCACCTCGACCTGCGGTCGCGGCTGCGGCCTCAACGCAGTCGCGACGGCGAGCCGGAATCGGTGCCGGATCGTGAGCTGGCGGGATCGCGGAGCTAGGTGACCCGATGAGCGATTCCGACCGGCGCAACGGCGCCGTGAAGGTCGCCTTCTTTCCGATGCACCCGGTTGACGATCGGGCCACCGGCACCTTCTGCGTGCTGCCCGCGACCAGAGCGGCCGACCGAGGCGTGGAGGGGCACCTCTTCCCCCCGTCCAGCCCCAAACTCTACGAGGCCTTCTACCGGCGCAAAACGCGAGGCTGGCGGATCCGGGCGGCAATCTACTGGTACCTGATCGTGTTGCCTCGTCGCCTGGTGCAGCTCCTGCGCGCGCGGCGCCACGACGTGATCTTCGTGCAGCGCTCGATGTTCCGCTGGCGCTCGCCCCCGGCGATGGAGTGGCTCGCCCGCCGCCTCACCGGCTTGCCGATCGCCTACCACCTCGACGACGGAATCTGGCTCGCCGCGCGCCGGCGCTGGTCGGAGGATCGCTGCCGCTTGGCGACGACAGTCGTCACCGGCAATAAGGTGATCGCCGAGTTCGCCGAGGCGGTGGGAACGCCGGTCGCACCGATCGAGTACGCCGTCGACGCATCCGCCTACCCGGTCAAGCGACACGAGGAGCGCTCGCCGGTGGTCATCGGCTACACCGGGATTGCGCCTGACGAACACCTGGCACCGATCGTGGAGCCGCTGCGGGAAGTCTGCGAGGCGACCGGGGCGCGGGTTAAGGCGATCGGCGGCCTGCGCCGCCCCGAGCTCGGCGGGCTGGATTCCCATCTGGACTGGCAGCCTTGGAACCCCGACGATGAGCATTCCTGGGCGGCTGACTTCGACATCGGCGTGATGCCGCTCTCCGACACTGCGCTGCACCGGACCAAGGAGCCGCTCAAGGTCAAGGAGTACATGGCCGCCGGCCTGCCGATCGTGCTCTCCCCGGTCGGGCACAACTGCCGCGTCGTCACTGACGGCAGCGAGGGGTTCTTCGCGTCGAGCCATGAGGAGTGGCGCCAGCGCCTCGAACGCCTCGTCGGCGACGTGCAGTTGCGCGCCGAGCTGGGCCGCAACGGTCGCGAGCTGATCCTCAGCCGCTACGACCTGCCCCGCCTGCTCGACGAGCTGGCCGCGCTTTTCCACCGTCTGGCGGCGGAATCCGACACGGCCCGCCAGGGCACCGGCACCTGACCCCGGCGGAACTATCGTTCCCTCGTCGTGAAGCCCAACTCCGACGAGAAGCCGGCCGCCGTGAACCCGACGCTTCTTGCCGAGGGTCCGGACGCGGCTGAGGTTCCCGATGTGGAGACGGGTGGCGGGGCTGCGGTGCCGATGGTCGGCAGCTTTGCCGCGACCGGCGTCATCCAGCTGATCCAGGCGGTGATCGGCGTTCTGCTGGCGCGCATCCTCGGCCCCGAAGACCGCGGCGAGCTGGCAGCGGTGATCCTCTGGCCGACCCTGCTGACGACGGTCGGCAGCCTCGGCCTCGCTCAATCGGCGACCTACCACGCCGCGCGGGCCCCGCGCCTCGGGATCCTGGTGGGAAGCACGCTTGCCGTCGCCGCGGTCGACGCGGTCCTGCTGATCGGAATCGGATGGGCGATCCTGCCGCTCGCCCTTGGTGGGCACGAGGACTCGGTCGTCCGCGACGCGCAGCTGTTCCTGACCGCGTTCGTGCCGCTCAACCTCGCCGCGGTGTCGATGATGTCGATCCTCAACGGCAGCCATCGGTTCGCCTGGTTCCAGGCCCTGCGGGTGATCCTGATCGGTACCACGGTGCTCGGCATCGTCTTCCTCGCCGTTACGGGATCGATGACGATCGGCTCCGCCGCCGCCGCCTACATCGGCGGTTACCTCGTCACCGCGGCACTGGCGCTGGCTGTGGTCCTGCGCTCGGTCGGTCGTGAGATCGGTTTCAGCGGCGAGACCGTGCGTGGCCTGCTCGGCTTCGGCTGGCGCAGTCAGCTCAGCACCAGCATGTGGACCTTCAACGAGCGAGCCGACCAGCTGGTCATCTCGGTCTTCTTCAGTCCGGTCAGCCTCGGTCTCTATGTCGTTGCCGTCACCCTCACCTCGCTGACCACGCTGGTCGGCTTCTCCTTCGCGCTGGTGGCCCTGCCGATGATCGCCCGCCTCGAGAGCCTCGCCGAGCGTCAGCGGATGGCCCGCTTGATCGTTGCGGCGACGTGGCTCTGCGCAACCGCGGTCTCGATTCCGATCTTCATCGCCGAGCCGGCGTTGATCAGGCTGCTGTTCGGCGAGGACTTCGCCGACGCCGCCGGCGTCGGTCGCGTTCTTCTCGTCGCCGGAATCGTCTTTGCCCTCAACCGGGTGCTCGAGGCGGTGCTGCAAGCCGTCGGCAGGCCGCTCGAGTCGAGCCTGGGCGAGGGCCTGGCCCTGGCGATGACCGCTGCCGGCCTGGCCGTTCTCCTGCCGACGATGGGAATCATGGGCGCCGGTGTGACCTCGCTGCTTGCCTACTCCGCCAGTTCCGCCTTCATGGTCTTCCGCGCCGCCAAAGCACTGGAGATGCCGAAGCTGCGCCTGCTCGCGCCCGAACGCGGGATGCTCGCCAAGATTCGCTCCCTGGGCCGCCTCGTGCCGGGCTTCGGCGCACCCTAGGCAGGTTCCGGCTGCCTGTAGGGTTGCGCCTCGAATGGAGGCCCTGAAGGGACTGATCCTCTCCGGCGGCGCCGGAACCCGGCTGCGCCCCATCACCCACACCTCGGCGAAGCAGCTCGTGCCCGTCGCCAACAAGCCCGTGCTCTTCTACGGGATCGAGGCGCTGGTCGACGCGGGGGTGACGGAGATCGGGATCATCATCGCGCCGGAGACCGGCGAGGAGATCCGCGCCGCGGCCGGCGACGGCTCCCAGTTCGGCGCCGAGATCACCTACATCGTCCAGGACGCGCCGAAGGGCCTCGCCCACGCCGTGCTGACCGCGGAGGACTTCCTCGGCGACTCGCCCTTCGTCATGTACCTCGGCGACAACCTGCTCGCCGACGGCCTGCGCGGCCTCGTCGCCACCTTCCGCGAGGCCGAGCCCGACGCGCTGATCCTGCTCACCCCGGTCGACGACCCGCAGCTCCTACGGCGTCGCCGAGCTCGACGGGGAGCGGATCGTGCGGCTGGTCGAGAAGCCCAAAGACCCGCCCTCGAACCTGGCGCTGGTCGGCGTCTACCTCTTCGGCCCTTCGATCTTCGACGCCGCCCGCGCCCTGGAGCCCTCCTGGCGCGGCGAGCTGGAGATCACCGAGGCGATCCAGTCGCTGATCGAGGACGGCCACACGGTCCGCTCGGAGGTCGTCAGCGGCTGGTGGAAGGACACCGGCCAGCTCGCCGACATGCTGGAGGCCAACCGGCTGGTGCTGGAGGAGGTCGAGACGCGGCTCGACGGCGAGGTCGACGAGGCCTCGCGGGTCGAGGGCCGGGTCGTCGTCGAGGCCGGCGCCACAGTCTCAGCGGCTCGGTCGTCCGCGGTCCCGCGGTGATCGGCGCCGGCGCCCGCATCGAGGACGCCTACGTCGGCCCCTACACCTCGATCGGCGAGAACGTGCGGATCTGCCGCTCCGAAATCGAGCACTCGATCGTCCTCTCCGGATCGGTGGTCGAGGACCTCGGCACGCGGATGGAGGCGAGCCTGCTGGGCCGCGAAGTGAAGCTGACCCGCAGCGACGGGATGCCGAAGACGCTGCGGATGCTGGTCGGCGACAAGTCCGAGATCAAGATCATCTGATGGGCCGCTCGCGATGAAGGTCCTGGTCACCGGCGCCGCCGGGATGCTCGGCCGCGACGTGGTGCTCGCCGCCGGCAACGCCGGCCACGACGTGGTCGGCTTCGGGCGCAACGAGCTGGACGTCACCGACGCCGCCGCGGTCGAGCAGAAGCTCGAGCCAGGAGCGCCCCGACGTCGTCGTCAACTGCGCCGCCTGGACCGACGTCGACGGCGCCGAGGAGGCCGAGGAGGCGGCGACCGCGGTCAACGGCGCCGGTGCCGGGAACGTCGCCGCCGCCGCCGCGGCGCTCGGCGCCAGCGTCGTCTACGTCTCCAGCGACTACGTCTTCGACGGCGCCAAGGGCGCGCCCTACGTCGAGACCGACCAGACCGCGCCGCTCTCCGCCTACGGTCGCAGCAAGCTGGCCGGCGAGGAGGCGACCGCCGCGGCCAACAAGCGCCACTTCATCGTCCGCTCGGCCGGGCTGTTCGGGATCGGCGGCCGCAACTTCGTCGAGACGATGCTGCGGCTGGCCGCCGACCACGGCGAGGTCCTGGTCGTCCGCGACCAGGTCGGCTCGCCGACCTACACCTGGCACCTCGCCTACGGCATCGTCCGCCTGATCGAGGGGGTCGAGTTCGGCATCCACCACATGGCCGCCGCCGGCGCCTGCTCCTGGTACGAGTTCGCGCGCGAGATCTTCGAGCAGGCCAAGGTCGAGTGCAAGGTGCTCTCGGCGACCACCGAGATGCTCGGCCGCCCCGCCCCGCGGCCGCCCTACTCGGCGCTGGCCAGCCAGCGCGAGCACGCGATCGAGCTGCCCTCCTGGCAGGACGGCCTGGCCGCCTACCTCGTCCCAGCGCCGAGCCGAGATCGAGGCTGCGGCATGAGGCTGCTGGTCACCGGCGCCGCCGGCTTCATCGGCTCGACCTACGTGCGCCTGGTCGGCGAGGAGCACGAGGTCGTCGTGCTCGACAAGCTCACCTACGCGGGCCGCCGCGAGAACCTGCCCGAGGACGTCGAGCTGGTGGTCGGCGGGATCGAGGACCCGGCGATCGTCCGCGAGGCGATGGAGGGCTGCGACGCGGTCGTCAACTTCGCCGCCGAGTCGCACGTCGACCGCTCGATCGACGACCAGGACGCCTTCGCCCGCACCCACGTGATCGGCACCGGCACGCTGCTCGACGCCGCCCGCGAGCTGGGGGTGGAGCCGCTACCTGCAGGTCTCCACCGACGAGGTCTACGGCTCGATCGAGTCCGGCTCCTTCACCGAGACCTCGCCGCTCGACCCCTCCTCGCCCTACTCGGCGACCAAGGCGGCCGGCGACCTGCTCGTCTCCGCCCACGTCCACACCTACGGGATCGAGGCCTCGATCGTGCCGCGGCTCCAACAACTACGGCCCGCGCCAGTACCCCGAGAAGCTGATCCCGCTGATGGTGCTGAACGCCCTGCACGGCGACTCGCTGCCGGTCTACGGCGACGGCCGCCAGGTCCGCAACTGGCTCTACGTCGAGGACTTCTGCCGCGGCATCCACACCGTGCTGACGAAGGGCCGGCCGGGCGAGGCCTACAACGTCGGCGGCCCCGACGAGTGCGAGAACATCGAGGTGGTCAAGCGGGTGATCGAGCTGACCGGCGCCGACGAGTCGCTGATCGAGTACGTCAAGGACCGCCCCGGCCACGACCGCCGCTACTCGCTCGCCTCCGACAAGCTCCGCGACGAGCTGGGCTGGGAGGCGCAGGTCCACTTCGCCGAGGGCCTCGAGCGCACCGTGCGGTGGTACCGCGAGAACGAGGAGTGGTGGGGGCCGATCCGCTCCGGCGAGTACCGCGAGTACTACGAAAAGCAGTACGGCAAGGCGCTCGGCTGATGCCGGAGCGGCTGCCGACGAAGCTCGACGGGGTCGTCCTGCTCGAGCCGCAGGTCCACGGCGACGAGCGCGGCTTCATGGTCGAGACCTACCGCCGCGACGCCTGGGCCGAGCTGGGGGTCGAGGTCGAGTTCGTCCAGCACAACCACTCGCGCTCGGCGCGGGGCACCCTGCGCGGCCTCCATTTCCAGACCGAGCCGGGCCAGGCGAAGCTGGTCCGCTGCCCGCGCGGCCGCGTCTTCGACGTCGCCGTCGACCTGCGCCGCGACTCGCCCACCTACGGCCAGTGGGAGGGCCACGTCCTCGACGACGAGGCCCACCGCCAGCTCTTCGTCCCGGCCGGCTTCGGCCACGGCTTCGCCGTGCTCAGCGACGTCGCCGACGTCGCCTACCAGCTCTCCAGCCTCTACGACCCGGCCACCGAGTCCGGGATCGCCTGGGACGACCCGGACGTCGGCGTCGAGTGGCCGGTCGACGAGCCGCTGCTCAGCGAGCGCGACAAGGCGGCGCCCCGGCTCGCCGAGGTGGCCGACTCGCTGCCCTTCTGAGCCGTGCCCGGTCGAGCCGCGGATAACCTTTCGCCATGAGCGAGGCCGCCGGTGCCCGGATCCACTCGATGGATGCTCTGCGGGCCTCGACGATGTTCCTGCTCCTGCCGGTCCATGCGGCCAACCTGTCGGCGGTCAACGGACACGAGGGGGCCTGGCCTACCGCCGTCTTCTGGGTCGTCCACATCTTCCGTCTGCCGCTCTTCTTCGCGATGTCCGGTTTCTTCCTGGCGCTCCTGCTTGCACGCAAAGGACTGGGTCAAACCGCGCGCAACCGCACCCTCCGCATCGTCGTCCCCCTGCTCGTCGGACTGGTGACCCTGATGCCGTTGACGCTCTTCCTTGCGCAGCAGACCGGCACGGTGACCTCCAACGACGGCGTCCCCACGGGCAGTGCCTTCACCTTCGAGCCCGGCTTCCTCTGGTTCCTCTGGTACCTGCTGATCATCGACGGAGCCGCGATCGCCCTCTACCTGGGTGCGCCGCGGCTCCTGCGCGCGGCGGGCGTCCGCCTCCGCGGCCTCCTCGCGCGCCCTCCCGGCGGAATCCTCCTGCTCGCCGTTCCGACCACGGTCGCCCTCTGGCCGGCGCCGACCTGGACGGCGGGCGCAGCCGTCAACACCTACCTGCCCGACCTACCGGCCCTCGCTTACTACGCAATCTTCTTCGCACTCGGGGCGACCCTGTTCGCGCACCGCGAGCTGGTCGCGGAGGCCGGCCGCAACGCTTGGCGCTGGGCGGGCTGGGCGCTCGTCGCCGCGCTGCCGGCAGGGCTCCTGTTCACCCTTCACAACTCCGGACACGGCTCGCACCCACTCGTCCACGGGCTCGCTCTGATGACCTACGCAATCGCGACCTGGGCCAGCCTGATCGCCCTGGTCGGTCTCGCCGACCGCTACCTCGACCGCCCGCGGCCCCGGCTCAGATACCTGGCCGACTCCTCCTACTGGATCTATCTCTCCCACCTGCCGGCGATGGTGCTCGCCGTCGCGCTGCTCGGAGCCACGTCGCTCGGCACCGCCCCGCAGTTCGTCCTGATCACCGCGATTCCACTGGCCTTCTCGCTGTTCACCTACCCGATCCTCGTCCGCTACACGGCGATCGGCCGCATCCTCAACGGCCCGCGCGCCCGTCCGCGACGGCGCCGGACCTTCCGTTCCAGGCCGGCCCTACGCGCCTCCGCCTGAGCCCCGCCCGCCGCCCAGCGCGGTGATCCCCAGGCTGAGGGCGAGTTTGGCGCCGATCCCCGCGTAGACGGCGAGGTTGACGAGGGGATTGTGCTCGGGTGCGTCGAAGCGCCGGTAGAAGCGGCCCATGCCGCGGTGGAAGGCGATTTCCTGCTTGCGGAGCGCGACGCTTGCCGCTGGAGCCTCCCTTGACATGGAGGGCCGTCCCGCCCGGCTCGTAGAAGACCTTCCAGCCGGCCCGCCAGAAGCGGCGGCACCAATCGAGGTCCTCCATATACAGCCAGTACCCCTCGTCGAGCAGACCGACCTGGCGCACGGCCTCCGCCCGGCAGAGCATGAAGGCGCCGTTCACGGCGTTGACCTCGCCCGGCTCGTCGTCGCCGAGATGGGTCGCCCGGTACTGGGCGAGTGCCCCGGAAGCGTCGTTGCCGCGCCCGATTCCGGTGAAGTGGGCAAGGGCGCTGAGCGGCGTCGGGAAGGAGCGCTTGCAGGCATGGTCGAGCTCGCCCGTCTCGGTGACCAGCTTGCAGCCGACCATCCCGATTCGATCGTCAAAGCGCAGCCGAGCCAGCGCCGCATCCAGCGTTCCGGCGAAGACCTCGGTGTCGGGGTTGAGCAAGCAGGACCGCCGCCGCCCCGTCCTCGCGCAGGACGACGTTGTTGGCGGCGGAGAAGCCGACGTTCGCGCAGCGGATCAACCGCACCGTGGGGAACTCGCGCTCGACCATGTCGGGAGTCGAGTCGGGGCTGCCGCTGTCGACCACGGTCACCCGCATCGCGCCGCTCGCCGGATGCTCCTGCAGCGATCGCAGGCAGCGGCGCAGCAGCTCTTCGGCGCCGTGGCTGACGATGACCACCTCGAGGTCCATGCGGCGGCAACTGTAGCCTCACGGCGCGTGTCAGCGACGCAAGTGAGCCTGATTGCGACCCTGCGGGACGAGGCCGGCTCGATCCGCGGCTTCCTCGAGGGGCTGTTCCAGCAGTCCCGCCTGCCGGACGAGATCGTTCTCGTTCACGGCGGCTCCACCGACGGGACCGTGGAGGAGATCGAACGCGCGAGGAGCGGGGCGCCGACCTCGATCCGGCTGATCGAGGCGCCGGGCGCCAACATCGCAACGGGGCGCAACATCGCCATCGCCGCGGCCTCGCACGAGGTGATCGCAGTGACCGACGCCGGGACCCGTCCCAACCCGGACTGGCTCGAGAAGCTGGTCGTGCCGATCGAGCACGACGCCGGGGTCGGTGTCGCTTCGGGCTTCTTCCTGCCCGGCGGTTCCGGATGGCGGCAGCGCACGCTGGCGATCGCGATAACGCCGCAGCGGGAGGAGATCGACGCCGACGCGTTCCTGCCTTCGAGCCGTTCGGTTGCCTTCCGCCGCGAGTGGTGGCGGCAGGCAGGCGGCTACCCCGAGTGGCTGCGTCACTGCGAGGACCTCGTCTTCGACCTCGAGCTGCGCCGGGCGGGTGCCGCTTTCGTCTTCGTTCCCGATTCGATCGTGGTCTGGGACGCTCGGCCCGACCTGCGTTCCTTCGCGCGCCAGTACTTCAACTACGCGCGCGGCGACGGCCACGCGAATCTGTGGCCCAAACGGCACCTCCTCCGCTACTGCGCCTACGCTCTCGGCGCGCTCCTGCTGAGTCGCCGGGAGCCTCTGGCCTGGAGCGTCCTACTCCTCGGCTGGCTCGCTTACCAGGCGAAATTCTTGCGGCGGCTGACCCGAATCCCGCCGTCGCCGAAGCGCGGCGAGCGGCTGCGCGGGTTCGCCTATGTGCCCCTGGTCGTCACCGTCGGCGACCTGGCGAAGATGGTCGGCTACGCCGTCGGCACCTGGGAGCGCCTGCGCGGCAGACACGCTCCACCGAGCTGAGCGATGGGCGGGCGAGCCCCGATCAGTAGGCCCCGTCCCCGCGGAAGATCGCGGTAGGCGTTCGCAGCAAGATCGAGAGGTCGCCGGCCACCGAGATGTTGTCGAGGTAGTCGCGCTCCATCGCCAGGCGCTCCTCGAAGGTGAGGTCGCCGCGGCCGTAGACCTGCATCGGCCCGGTGATCCCCGGCTTCACCGCGAGCCGCACACGCTGGCGCTCGTCGTAGAGCGCAACGACCGCCTCCTCCTCGGGCCGCGGTCCGACCAGCGACATGTCGCCCTTGAGGACGTTGAAGAACTGCGGCAGCTCGTCGAGGCTGTAGCGCCGCAGCAGCCTGCCGGCTCGGGTGACCCGCGGGTCACCCGGGATCTTGAAGGCCGGCTCGTCGAGCTTCTCCAGGTCGACCAGTTCGCTGAGCCGCTCCTCGGCGTCGGTGACCATCGTCCGGTACTTCACCATCGTGAACAGCTTGCCGTCCTTGCCGACGCGGTTCTGACGGAAGAAGACCGGGCGACCCGACTCGACCAGGATCAGCAGCGACAACACCAGCAGCAGCGGCGAGAGCAGCGCCAGCAGCAGGGCCGAGACGACCAGGTCGAGGATCCGCTTCAGCACCAGGGTCGACCAGGGCGGGTCGGAGAAGCGGAAGTCGAGCACCGGTAGCTCGGCCAGCCGGTTCAGCTCGATTCCCGGTCCGAGCAGGCCGTAATGCTGGGGAAGGAAGGTGAGCCCGAGCCCGGCCGCCTTGCATTGCTCGATCAGCCGCTCCGCATCGGGCTCAGACATCTCCTGGGCGGCGAAGACGACCCGCTCGATGCTGTGCTCGGCGGCCACGCGGGAGATGTCGGCGATCGAGCCCAGCCTCGGCAGCTCGCCGGGCCGGGCGCCGCGCTCCTCCGCGCTCGCCGAGGCGAGATAGCCGATCAACTGCAGCCGTGCCTCCGGATGGGTGGCGACCCGGCGGGCGACCGCTTCGGCCGTCGCCCGGGGGCCGATGACGATTCCCGTTGCGACCTCGGTCAGCAGGTGCCAGAAGAAACGCAGCACCGCACGCAGCGCGAAGGTTCCGATCAGCGCGCCGGTGCCGACCAGGATCGCGCTGCCGGCCGAGAGCGGCCCGGCTGGGCTGAGGGCGAGCAGCCCGTCGAGGGCGAGCGTTCCGAGCGCGCTGGCGGAGATCAACGAGGGCAGCTCATCGAAGGTGCTGTGGCGGATCCGGCGGTGGTCGTTGTCGTAGAGGCCGTGCAGCTTCAGCATCAGGATCCAGATCGGGCTGAACAGCGTCGCCCAGAAGAGGGTCGCGACGTCGGTCGTCGAGGTCGTCGCCGTGGCGAGGCAGAGGGCCGCGATCAGGACGATCCAGTCGCCGCTGGCGAGCAGGCGACGCAGGAGACCGCCGCGGCGCCGGGCATCGCTCGCTCCGGCAAGGCCGAGCCTGGCCGCGAAGGCGCCCGTGCGCGGATTGGGCCGAGGCTCGGGCAGCATCGGAGTCGGAGGCCGAGCTGGGGCTTTCGGCGCGTCTCGGGTCATTCCGCGCTCCCCTGCAGCAGGGGCTCGAGGGGGTTGAGTTGGCGTGCCCGCTCCAGATCCGCTTCGGCGCCGGCGGTGTCGCCGGCTTCCGCTCGCATCCCGGAGCGCAGGTAGTAGAGCTGCCAGTTGCGATCCTCACGATCGATCGCCTGCGTCAGCCGGGCGACGGCATTCGGGTAATCGCCCTGAAACTCGGCGATCAGGCCGAGCTGGACGTAGGGGGAGGCGGCCCAGGGCTCGATCGAGCGGGCGGTGTCGGCGTGGCTGACCGCCGAGGGAATGTCGCCTTCGGCGGCGGCCTTCTGGCTGGCCTTGACCTCCCGTTCGACCAGCAGCGGTCCGACTAGGGCGAGGGCGGCGATCCAGGCCAGGCCGAGGCCCGCCAGGGCCAATCCATATCGCCGTCCCTCGGTTTTTTCCATGGTCGCGCGTGGTCCTGTCGGTGCGAGCTGTGCGCACCTTGCACTTACCAGGACACCGGCGGCGAGGAAGAAGATCGCCTCGATCCCCGTCAGCTCCCAGAACCAGTCGAAGGCGCCGCCGACCGCAAGCGCCAGCGCGACCGCCAGCAGGGCCGCATTGCGTTCTCGCTCGCTGCCGCCGGCCGAGCGCCAGGCGGCGAATCCCCACCAGAGCACTCCCCCGATCAGGCCCAGCACAAGGACGCCGCCGAGGACGCCCAGCTCGGCGAAGGACTCCAGATAGAGCGAATGAGCGTCGTGGATCGCCATCTCGATCGAGCGATCCTGCTCCCAGGAGAACTGGTAGACGCCGGCCCCCTGGCCGCGCAGCGGGTCGTCCTCGAAGGCGTCGACCGTGACTCGCCAGAAGTCGTAGCGGCCGGCGCCCGAGAGGTCGCCGAAGTGCTGCTCCGGTTTATCGGGAAAGTAGAGGTCGGGGCTCGAGAACTGGTCCCAGGCTCGCCCACCGGCCGCGATCGCGAGGACGATCGCCGCCAGGGCTACGCTCAGCGCGATCCCTCCGAGCAGGGCCGGGCTGCGCGAGGCGGCCACCGCCCTGCCGGCGAGGCGCCCGTCGCGCCCCTCGATCCGTCGCAGGAGCCAGAAGCCGAGCACGGTGAAGGCGGTGCCGGCGATCAGGATCAGCAGCACGGTCAGGCCCTGATCGACCGCGGCCTGGCTGGCGAGGTTGTCGGCCAGGTCGCGGCGGTCCTGCACCGCGAGGATCGCCGGCGCAACCCCCGCGGCCGCGGCGGCCAGCGTCCCGAGCAGCCAGAGCCGGTCGCGCGAGAGCGCCAGCAGGCAGCCGACGCCGACGAGGAGGGCCAGCAGACCGCCGCGCGAGTAGGTGAAGTAGAGGGTCAGGAGCACGGCCGGCATCGCCGCCACCGAGAACCAGCGCAGCCAGCCCAAGAGGGCCTGCCGGCTGCTCCACAGCAGCAGCGCGATCGCGATTCCGCAGAGGGCGCCGTTGGCGTTCCAGTAGCCGAGCGGATAGCGCAATCGAGGTCCGCTGCCGAGTGCGTTGCTGACCTCGAGCAGGCTGGGAAGGAGCCTGCTGCAGAGGCCGAGGAGGGCCACGGCGACGAGTGCGATCGTCAGCCCTTCGGCGAAACGTTGGCGCCTTTCGCTGGTTTGAGCGACGAGGAACGCGGCAACGAAGAAGCCGAGGTAGGCCAGTACGCGGTCCGCCTCGATCACGCTCAGCTCTACCGAGCCTGACCAAAGGGATGAAATTGCAGAGAAAAGCGCCAGACCGCCAAGCAGTCCGGACGTCCAGTAGAACGAACGTCCAAGCTTCGCATTCGACGCTGCTCCGAGCACCAGGACGCCGACCACGACCAGCCATACCGCCAGCGCCGCGATGTGGCGAGTCGTCACCTCGAACCCCCCTCCGGCGAGGGCCACGGGCACGATCAGCGCGATCGGGGCGAGCAACGCCGCAGTTTGTTCTAACCTTGCGCGCGATGGACGGGATGCGCCACCACTCGACCCGCGCGACGGGCGCTCTTGCTCTTCGGCTCTTATCAGCGTCGGTTCTGCTGGCACTTGTCTTGGGTGGGGCGGTAGCTCGTGCGGATTCGTCCGGAATTCAGTACTCGGATGCGCCCCCGACCGTGACCGGGGGCAACACCCCTACCGGTGGCTCGAAGGCCCCTCCGGCTCATTCCTCCCAGGCAGATCGGGGAGCCACGTCGGCCGACCCTTCCACTGCGTCTGGCTCGCAATCTTCCGGGAGCAAGTCTTCGGCGGGCAATCAATCCTCGTCTCAAGGCGATACGCCAACCACCGGCAACGACGGCGGCACCCGGCAGAGTAGCCCAGACACCGGCTCGATCGGGAAGTCCAAGCCATCGCAAAGCCAGGAGCGGACGATCGTGCCTATATCGCCGTCGAGCGACGACCAGGACGAGGGCAGCTCCCCGCTGGTGCCGATCCTGATCGCGATCCTCGTGCTCGCGGCCGTCTCGGCCGCGGTTGTCCTGCTCAGAGCCAGGCGTCAGAGCAGTGGCCCGGGCGAGCCGAGCGCTCCAAGGGCAAGCTAACCCGGTGCAGACCTCGCGGAAGCGACTTGGCAGGACTTTGCGTGCGTTCGTCGTCTCGCTGGCGGTGGCGCTGCTCGGAGCGCTTGCCTTGGCGCCGGCCTCGCCGGCCGTGCCGGGCAAGTTCTGGGGCATCGTGCCGCAGAGCCTGCCCAGCTCCGAGACATTTACGCGAATGAAGCGCGGCGGCGTCGACAGCATTCGCATCCCGATCGAGTGGTCCGCGCACCAGCCCACCCCGGGGGCGACGCCTAACTGGTCGGGGGTGGACGGTGCGGTGGCTCGAGCGACCGCGGCGGGCCTCGACGTGCTGCCGTTCGTCTACGGGGCTCCCACCTGGGCGGTACCGTCGGCTCCCGTTCCCGGATCGGGCGGCTCCGTGCGTGCGCCCCTGCGGTTGCCGGTTAGCGGAGCGGGCCGAGCCGGGTGGTCGGCGTTCCTGCGGCTGGTGGTCGCCCGCTATGGCTCCGGAGGCTCCTTCTGGGCCGAGAACCCGGGCCTCGTCCCGCGGCCGGTCCGCACCTGGCAGGTCTGGAACGAGCAGAACTTCAAGTACTTCGTGGTCCGCCCGAACCCGGTCGAATACGGGACGCTGGTGAAGATCTCGCACACGGCGATCAAGAGCGTCAACCCGGGCGCCAAGATCGTCCTGGGCGGCATGTTTGCGCGGCCCAACGAGGCGCGGTTCAAAGCGAGGCCGCGGCAGGCGTACTTCGCGACTGAGTTCCTTCAGCAGATGTACAAACGGACGCCGGGGATCAAGGCCAGGTTCGACGGCATCGCCCTTCATCCCTACACCTCCGAATACCAGAACGTCGCGCCGCAAATCGAAGAAGTGCGGGCGGTGATGAAGGCCAACGGCGACGCCGGCACCGGGCTTTGGATCACCGAGCTCACCTGGAGCTCGGGACCCCCCGACAACGGATTCGCCAAAGGACGCAGGGGCCAGGCGAAGCAGCTCAAGGGCGCTTTCTCGGCCCTCACCCGCGGCGCTTCCAAATGGCGCCTGAAGGGCGTCTACTGGTTTTCGCTCGAAGACGCCCAGGGCGCCTGCAACTTCTGCGACGGCTCAGGCCTCTTCACCGAAGCGCTCGTTCCGAAGCCCTCCTGGCGGGCCTACGTCGCTTTCGCCGGCGGTCGAGCGGGCTGACCTCTCCGCAGGGAGGCCGGCAAGCGAGCTCCTAGGCCTTGAACTTCTTCGAGCGCAGGATGCCGAGCCGGTGCATCGCCAGCCTCGCCCCCGCCCATAGGGTCTTGAGGCCGTAGACGACGCCGGTCGAGAAGCCGACCGAGGATGCATCGTCGAAGTAGCGGCCCGGGGCCGGCACTTCCTTGATCCGCATCTCGAAGTAGGCGGCCTGCATCAGCATCTCGGAGTCGAAGCTGAAATCGGAGGCGTTCCTCAAGAACGGGACGGTCAGCAGCAGCTGCCGTGAGTAGGCGCGGTAGCCGGTATGCGCCTCGCTGAGGTTGGTGCCCATGACTCGGTTCTCGATCGTGGTCAGAAACCGGTTTGCCGTGTACTTCCAGCGCGGCATGCCGTTGGCGAGCGCCATCCCGGGGACAGCGAGGCGCGAGCCGAGAACGAGGTCGGCTTCGTCCCTGAGAATCGGGGCGACCATGTCGGGGATCAGCTCAGGCGAGTACTGGCCGTCGGGGTGCAGCATCACAACCGCGTCCGCATCGCGCTGCAGGGCCTCGAGGTAACAGGTCTTTTGATTGGCGCCGTAGCCGACGTTGTGGGGATGCCAGACGACGTGCAGGGGAAGCCGCTGGGCGAGCTCGACGGTGTCGTCGCCGGAAGCATCGTCGACCAGGATCACCTCATCGACCCAGTCCATCGGGATCGACTTGTAGGTGTCCTCGAGGGTCTTGGCGGCGTTCATCGCCGGCATCACCACGATCACCTTGCCGGCCGGCCGCTCTGCCCGATCGATCAGGTCGAACGTCCTCAGCGGGAGCTCGCCCCTTCATGGCGGGGCAGTCTAGACATCGCCTTCAGGGCCGGCACACGGCAAGCCCTCCGGCCGCCGCGGCCATCCACGGAACGCCCGCATCGTCGACCGGGATCCGCAGGGCGACCGGCCGTCTGGCGGGAAGGCGTCCGAGGTCTACCACGTAGCGATCGGCGAACCGCTTGAGCAGGAGCGGGGAGCGGTTCCGGGTGACCAGCACGGCTCCGCCGTTCGGCAGCTCGGTGCTCTTTGGCACGGCTCCCGATGCTCGGCAGGTCGCGTCGGCGGCCACCGTCAACTTCAATCCCAGGGCCCGCGCCGCGAAGAGGTCGGCGGTCTCCCGCACCTGATCGCTCTGGGCCAGCAGCTCTGAAACGGGATAGCCGAGCGCGCCGAACCTGGCACTCACGTCCTGCACCAATCCGGCACCGAAGTAGGGAAGACGGTCGGGCGGAAAGGCCTCGGGCGCGTCGAGCGAGCCGAAGTCGGGCGGAACGTTCGAGCCACCGAGTTCGACCACCGTCATCGCTGCTTTTGCCGTTGGCGAATATCCGGCCAGCACGTCGCGGCCTTCCTCGAAGCGGGGCAGGTTTCCGACGATCGCGACGACGGCGACGACGAGCGCGATGGAGACGGCGATCCGCGTCGCGCGAATGCCACGTGCCGCCTCCATGGCAACGAGCAGGAAGACGACCGTGTCGGGGAGTATGTAGCGGATCTCACCCGGCGTTCGCGTCGGGGAGAGGGCCAGGCCCTGGGCCGCCCAGAGCGTGACGAGGATCGTCAGCGCAACCCAGAAGGTCGAGGGGATCGGACCGCGACGCCTGAGCGCGCGGAGCGCGAGGAAGGCGCCGATCGAGGCCAGGGCCAGCAGCACGAGACCGGCGGCGAGATGGTCGAGGTCGAAGCCGGCGAGCTTCAAAGAGGTGAGCTGGCCGCTGCCCACCCAGTAGAAGCGCCCGAAGAGGGAGACGACGATGACCCCCAACGAGTTGACCATGTAGGCGGGGATCCAGAGGACGTTCGAGAGGTCGAGGCCGGTGTCGGGATATTGGCTCGCCCAGGCTCGCCATATGAGGTAAGCGAGGAGCGGAATGGCGACGATCCAGGCCCGCCGCCAGCGATCCGGACGCAGGGCTATGCCGACCATCGCACCGGCCACGAAGGCGAGCCCGATCTCGAATCCCCACGTC
This sequence comes from uncultured Solirubrobacterales bacterium, assembly GCA_963844395.1. Lineage (GTDB taxonomy): Bacteria > Actinomycetota > Thermoleophilia > Solirubrobacterales > 70-9 > VRUE01. The sequence goes on from CAWJNX010000002.1 coordinate 725,223, forward strand.
GCGAGGACCAGGAAGGCGCAGGCCGCCACGTCCCCCTTTCGGTCGTCCCTTTCGAGCGCGAGCAAGGCTGCGACTCCCGGTACGAGAGCGCAGAGGAACTGGATGCCGAGCATCGGCTGCATCAGCACGTTCCAGGACGAGCCGAGGAAGAGCACGATCACCGCCGCCGGCAGCGCCAGCAGCGGGCCGACTCGACGCCTTCCGTACTCGTAGAGCAGGCCGCTGAGGAGCAGCAGCATGGCGACCTGGATCACGCCGAACCCCGTGTAGCTGGCGCCGAAGAGCGCGAGACCGCCCTTGTAGATCAGCATCGGGACGAAGATCAGATGACCGCCGTACGGTTCGATCAGCGCCTCGCTGGAGCCGATCCCGCTGAGCGCCAGCCAGTTGAGCGAGTCGTCGGCGAAGGCGAGGTCGCGCTGCAGCCAGAAGAGAAAGGCGACGGCAGACGCCATCGCCCCGGCCAGGATCAGCCAGCCCAGTCTCTGCTCCCTACCGGGGGCGCCAAGCACGGCGGCAGCCTATCGCCGCCGGTCGCGGTAGTTTGCCGAACCTCGTGGCGTGGCGCAGGCTCTTCGACGACAGGCTCGCCTGGGCATGGCTGGCCGTGGCGATGGTGCTGGCCGCGGCGACCATACTGTGGCTGAACCGGGGCACGACCTTCTGGATCGACGAGCTGGTCCTCTTCATGGACGCCCCTCGCCTCGATGCCGAGGAGGCGATCCATCCTCATGTCGGTCACCTCGTGCTGACCGTCCGCGTTGCCTACAAGGCGGTCTTTGAGGTCTTCGGCTCTTCCTACCTGTCCTTCCGCCTGCTGGGCGTGGCGACCGTGCTGCTGACCGTCGGCCTCCTCTTCGCCTATCTGCGACGTCGCACGGAGCCGTACGTGGCCCTTGCCCCCTGCCTGGTCCTCTTGGTCTTCGGCTCGGACGTCCTCCACGTCCTCGCGGGCAATGCGTTTGGCGTCCTGCTTGCGGTTTCGTGCGGCCTGGGGGCGCTGCTGGCGCTGGAACGGGAGGACTTCAGGGGAGATCTGGCGGCCTGCGTCCTGCTCTGCCTCGGTGTGCTCACCTACACCGTCGCCGGCAGCATCATCCATTTGGCCCGGCGCGTGCGGCGCAGCTCGATTTCGCCGACGTGCTCGATGACCTGAAAGGAGAGCACGGTGTCGAAGCTCCGGTCGGGAAACGAGAGTGGCTGATCTGCCTCGGTCGGCGCGAACTCCAGATTGGGGGCGCTGAAGTTGCCCTTCGCGTGCTTGATCGCCTGAGGCGAGACGTTGACACCGACGACGCGCGCCGCCTCGGCCGCGATCTCGGCACAGCCGTAGCCGCTGCCGCATCCGTAGTCGAGCACCTCGCGCCCCTTCGCATAGGGCGCGGCGAACCGGTAGCTGGCCACGTGGAACAGATAGATCAGGTACTGCTCGGCGGTCGAGCGGTAGTGCTCGACGACGACCCGCTCGCCCGTGTTTCTCATCCGGCCCGGATTATGCTGACCGCCCCGGCTCACCGGATCGACCGCGTAAGATCGGGGGGTGAAGGCCACGCTCGCAGCCTCCGCAGCGGTGCTTGCCCTGCTCGCCTTGCCCCAGGCCGCCGCCGCCTGGGTGCCGCCTCGCTTCATCGGCATCTCGCCGCAGAGCGCTCCGAACGAGGCCGACTATGCGCTGATGGAGCAGACGAGGGTAAAAAGCGTGCGTCTGCCGCTGTTCTGGTCCCAGGTCGAGCCGGTCAGTCCCTTCCTCGACCTGCCGGAATGGTCGAAGTTCGACCACGGCGTGGAACTTGCGGCCCGCCACGGGATGACCGTTTTGCCCTTCGTTTTGGGATCGCCGGGATGGATCGCGTCCGAAGGCAGGCTCGAACCGGTGGCACGTGGCTGGCAGAGGCGCGCCTGGGCTTCGTTCCTGCGTAGGGGGGTGCGTCGATATGGGCTCAACGGGACGTTCTGGTGGAGCAACCCGGAGCTTCCCTACCGACCGATCCGGCAGTGGGAGATCTGGAACGAGCCAAACATCGTCACCTTCGGCCGGGCGAATCCAAAGCTCTTCGCATCGTTGATCCGGCTCAGCGGCCGGGTCATCCATGGCGCTGACAGCGGCGCCGAGGTGGTCCTGGGCGGTCTCTTCGGCCGGCCGCTGCAGATCCCGCCCAATGTCGGCTCCGGCGACTTCCTCTCCAGCCTCTACCGGGCGGGCGTGAAGAGGTTCTTTGACGGCGTCGCACTGCACCCCTACGTTGCAGCGGCGGCCGCGATGCGCGGTCAGATCCGCAACCTGCGCCGCGTCATGCGGGCGCACAACGATGCGGCGACGCCGCTCTATGTCACCGAGCTGGGCTGGGGTTCGGACAGTTTTGAGTCGCGCTGGGAGCGGGGTCTCGAGGGGCAGGCGCGCGAGCTCGACCACGCCCTCTCGATGCTCGCCCGCCAGCGGCGCGCCTGGAGGATCGGCGGCGTCTGGTGGTTCTCTTGGGCCGACGCAGACGGCAGCTGCCAGTTCTGCGACTCGGCCGGCCTGCTCACCGAGAGGCGCGAGGCGAAGCCCTCCTGGTACGTCTTCAACGCCTGGACCGGCGGCAACGCCTTCGGCGTGCCCGAGGCCTCGTTCGGAGATCCGCCGGGGCTGGTGCCGGCCGAAGTGGCCGGCGAGGCCGGCTAGCGCGCCGACGCTCCGGTCGGGGCGTAAGATCGGTGGGTTGAGCACCGCTGCAAAAACGAGTGTGAAACCCGATCCCCTGGCACCGTTCAGCGCCCCGGTTAGACGCTGGTTCGAGGCCTCTTTCGAGGGGCCGACGCCTGCCCAGGCGGGCGGCTGGAAGGCGATCGCCGGCGGCTCCAGCGCGCTGATCTGCGCCCCGACCGGCTCCGGCAAGACGCTGGCCGCCTTCCTCTGGGGAATCGACCGGCTTTCGCGCGCGCCCGAGCTCGGCGCCGGTGTGCGGATCGTCTATGTCTCGCCTCTAAAGGCGCTCTCCTATGACATAGAGCGAAACCTGCGCGCCCCCCTGCGCGGGATCGGTGCCGAGATCTCGGTTGGCCTACGCACCGGCGACACCAGCCAGGCCGAACGACGGGCGATGCGCAAAACCCCGCCCGACATCCTGATCACCACCCCCGAGTCGCTCTACCTGATGCTCTCCTCGGGCGTTCGCGAGATCCTCACCGGCGTCGAGGCGGTGATCGTCGACGAGATCCACGCGGTGGCTCAGTCGAAGCGCGGGTCTCACTTGGCTTTGACTCTGGAGCGGTTGGAGGATCTTGCGAGGGACCATGCGGCTCCTGCGGCGGGTCCTGTCGCGGGGCAGGGCTCCTCGTCCTCGCAAGCTGCGGGCGAGGAACCCAGCCCCACGCCACCCACCGCACGAGGCGGAAATGGCTTTCAGCGGATCGGCTTATCCGCGACGCAGCGGCCGTTGGAGCGAATAGCTCAGTTCCTGGTAGGTCCGAAGCGGAAGTGCGAGATCGTGGACGCTGGGCGGACCAAGGAGCTGGACCTGGAGATCGTGGTGCCGGTCGAGGACATGTCCGAGCCGGGAGCTCCGAACTTCCCCAGCGAGGACGGCGTTCCGGCCGATGGCGAGCCCAATGCTCATGTCCGATCTATATGGCCCGCGATCTATCCCGAGCTGCTGAAGCTGGTCCAGGAGCACACGTCGACCATCGTCTTCGTCAACAACCGCCGGGCGGCGGAGCGAATAGCGAAGCGTCTCAACGAGCTCGCGGCTGAAGCCGATTGGCAGGAGCTTCCCGCTAGCGAGCACGCGGGTAATTCGGACGGATCTTCCGCGGGTGGCGTCGGGGTGGGGGGTTCTCCGCCGCCCGAAGGCTGCGGAGGGGAAGACCTCGACCCTGCGAGCGAAGAGTCCCGGCCCCCGGAGCAGCGCGTAGGGCAAGGAGAGCCCCCCACCCCGACGACAGGACCCGCGGGCAGTGACCTCCCGGAAATAGCCCGAGCCCACCACGGGTCGCTGTCGCATGAGGAGAGAACGATCGTTGAGGAGATGCTGAAGTCGGGGCAGCTGCCGTGCCTCGTCGCTACGTCCAGCTTGGAGTTGGGGATCGACATGGGGGCGGTCAACCTGGTGATCCAGGTCGAGTCGCCCAAGTCGGTCAGCCGGGGATTGCAGCGGGTGGGGCGTGCGGGGCACTCGCTGGGCGAGGTCTCGCGCGGTCGCATCTTTCCCAAGTTCCGCGCCGACCTGCTCGAGTGCGCGGTCGTTGCGCGGCGGATGCGCGAAGGGGCGATCGAGGAGACCGTGATCCCGCAGAACCCACTCGACGTACTCGCCCAGCACCTGGTCTCGATGGCCGCGCTTGACGAGTGGGACGTGGACGAGGTCGAGCGGCTCGTCACCGCGACCGAGCCCTTCAGCGAACTCTCCCGCGAACAGCTCGAGAACGTCCTCGACATGCTTGACGGCCGCTACCCGTCCGACCGCTTCGCCGAGCTGCGGCCGCGGATTGTCTGGGACCGCACCAAGGGGACGATCCACGGCCGCAAAGGGGCGCGGCAGCTGGTCGTCACCAACGCCGGCACGATCCCCGACCGCGGCCTCTACGGCGTCCACCTGCCCGACGGCCGCCGGGTCGGCGAGCTGGACGAGGAGATGGTCTACGAGGCGCGCCCCGGCCAGACCTTCCTGCTTGGCGCGACGACCTGGCGGATCGAGGAGATCACCCGCGACCGGGTGATCGTCACCCCGGCCCCCGGCCTGCCCGGCGCGGTGCCGTTCTGGAAGGGCGACGGGATCGGCCGCCCGGCCGAGCTGGGCAAGGCAATCGGCGCCTTCGCCCGCGAGGCGGTCTCGCGCGAGCCGGAGGAGCTGGCGGCCGAGTATGACCTCGACCGGCGCGCCGCCCAGAACCTGGTCGCCTACCTGCGCGAGCAGCAGCAGGCGACGCGCGTCGTCCCCTCCGACGAGACGATCGTCGTCGAGCGCTTCCGCGACGAGATCGGCGACTGGCGTCTCTGCATCCTCTCGCCCTACGGTGGCCGCGTCCACGCCGCTTGGGGCCTTGCCCTCGCCCAGAAGATCCGCGAGGAGCGCGAGTTGGAGGCGGACGCGATCTGGTCCGATGAGGGCATCGTCGTCCACTTGCCCGACGCCGACGAGCCGCCTCCCGCCGACCTGGTCCTGATCGAGCCCGACGAGCTGGAGGACTTGGTCGTGCGCGAGCTCTCGGGCTCGGCCCTGTTCGGCGCCCGCTTCCGCGAGAACGCGGCCCGCTCGCTGCTGATCCCGCGCGCCTACCCCGGCAAGCGGACGCCGCTCTGGCAACAGCGGCTGAAGTCGCAGAGCCTGCTCGAGGTGGCCCGCGACTTCCCCCGCTTCCCGGTCATCCTCGAGACCTACCGCGAGTGCCTGCGCGACGTCCTCGACCTGCCCTCACTGCGCGGGCTGCTCACCGACCTGCACTCGCGCAAGCTCAACCTGGTCGAGGTCGAGACGCCGACCGCCTCGCCCTTCGCCTCCTCGCTGCTCTTCGATTACGTCGCCACCTACATGTACGAGGGGGACACGCCGAACGCGGAGCGGCGCGCCGCCGCCCTCTCCCTCGACCGCGATCTGCTGCGCGAGCTGCTCGGCCAGGACGAGCTGCGCGACCTGATCGACCCGGAGGCGCTGGACGAGGTCGGGGAACAGCTCCAGCACCGCACCGAGGCGGGTCGGGCCGGCGATCGCGACGCGCTGCAGCAGGTCCTGCGCAATCTCGGCGACCTGACCGCCGCCGAGTGCGAGGAGCGTGTTGTCGAGGGCTACTCGGCCGGCTCGATGTTGGAGAAGCTGGTAGCCGAGCGCCGCGCCGCGCTCGTCCGCATCAACGGCGAAGAGCGCTACATCGCCGGCGAGGACGCGGGCCTGTACCGCGACGCGCTCGGCGTGCCGCCGCCGCCCGGCCTGCCGGAGACCTTCCTCGAGGATCACCCCGACGCGATGCGGGCGCTGGTGCGCCGCTACTCCCGTACCCACGGCCCCTTCCCGACCGTGCAGCTCGCCTCCCGCTACGGGATCGACCCGATGCCGGCGCTGCGCGAGCTGGAGCGCGAAGGGGCGATGGTCCGCGGCGAGCTGCTGCCGGGCGGTTCAGAACGCGAGTGGTGCGACTCCGACGTGCTGCGACGGGTGCGGCGGGCCAGCCTCGCCCACCTGCGCCGCGAGGTCGAGCCCGCCGCCCGCGACCGCTTCGCCCGCTTCCTGCCGAGCTGGCAGAACGTCGATGCGCACCGCGCCGCCGGGGCCGGAATCGACCGCCTCCGCGATGCGCTGGTCCCGTTGCAGGGTGTGGCCCTCACCGCCAAGGTCTGGGAGGGCGACGTATTGCCGCGCCGCCTCGGCGCCTACTCGCCCGCCTGGCTCGACGAGCTCTGCACCAGCGGCGAGGTCGTCTGGATCGGCGCCGGCTCGATCGGCCGCAGCGACGGCCGCGTCGCCCTTTACTTCCGCGAGGACGTTCACCTCGCCGGCCCGCCACCGGCCAACGCCAAGCTGGAGCGGGCCGAGGGCACCCCGCACGACGCGATCCGCGAGCGGCTCACCACCGGTCCCGCCTTCTGGCTCGACCTGCTCGCCGACCTCGACCCTCCTGCCGAGGAGCTGCACAACGCGCTCTGGGACCTCGCCTGGCGCGGCGAGGTCACCAACGACGCCTTCGCGCCGCTGCGCGCCCCGCGACTGCGGGCGGTTCCCGCCCGCGAACGCCAGGGGCGCCGCTTCGCCCGCCGCCGCTCCGCCGCCGGCGCGGCGGTGCAGGGACGCTGGTCGCTGACCGCGCCGCTGTTCGAGAGCGCCCCCGGCCCCGGCGCGAAGCTCCGCGCCCAAGCCGAGCTGATGCTGGAGCGCTACGGGATCGTCACCCGCGAGACGGTCCTCGCCGAGGGCGTCCCCGGCGGCTTCTCGACGCTTTACGCAGAGCTCGGCAACCTGGAGCTGCTCGGCACCGCCCGCCGCGGTTACTTCGTCGAGGGCCTGGGGGGCGCCCAGTTCGCCCTGCCGGGAGCCGTGGAGCGGCTGCGCTCGCTGCCCGAACCGAACGGCACCTTCCAGATCCTCGCCGCCACCGATCCGGCAAACCCCTACGGTGCCTCGCTTCCCTGGCCGAAGCCCGCCTCGGGCCGCCGCCCCGCCCGCGCCCCTGGCGCCCACATACTCCTGCGCGACGGCGAGCCGCTCGTCTACGTCGAGCGCGGCGGCCGCAGCATCCTCCGCCTTGCCGATCTCGACGATGCCGAGCTTGGCGCCGCAATGGGCGCCCTCGCCGAGGCCGTCTCCGCCGGCCGCCTGTCCAAGCTGGGGATCGAGAAGCTGGACGGCGAGCCAGTGATCGGCTCCGGCCACGAGGAGGCCCTGCTCAGCGCCGGCTTCAGCCGCGGCCCCCGCAAACTGACCGCAACCGCCCCCTGAACCTGGCGCAGCCGACTTTTACCCCCCTCCGGCGTGGTCGATGTCGGCAGCGGCGATAATCCCCTTATGGCGGACCGAGGGGACGAGAGCCTGAGCCCGGTCGAGCTGCTGCGCAGCGTGCCGCTCTTCGCCGACCTCGAGGCCGACGAGCTGGAGAGCTTCTCGCGGGTTGCGGTGCCGCGCTCCTTCCCCGCCGCGACGCGGGTCTTCCACGAGGGCGACCACTCCGATGCCTGCTACATCGTCCGCGCCGGCAGCTTCCGGGTCACCCGCGAGCACTCCGACGGGCGGGCGATCACGCTCGCAACGCTTGGGCCGGGGGACATCTTCGGCGAGCTGGCGATGCTCGACGGCGAGGTGCGCTCGGCCAGCGTCGAAGCGCTCAGCGACGGCGAGCTGCTGGCGCTGCCGGCCGGTGAGGTGCGGGCGCTGCTCGCCCGCCATCCCGAGATCACTGTGAAGCTGATTGGCGCCCTGGTCCGCCGCCTGCGGGCTGCCAACGAGCGGATCTCGCGCCAGTCGTTTCAGACCGTTCCCAGTCGTGTCGCCGGCGTTCTCTCGCAGCTTGTCGCCGAAGAGGCGCCGCGAGCAGGCGACGGCGGCGAGGTGACGATCCGGATGAACCAAGCCGACCTGGCCCAGCTCGCCGGCACCTCGCGCGAGAGCGTCAGTCGCTTCCTCGCCGATCTCGAGCGGGCCGGCGTCGTCCGCCCCGGCCGCGGCAAGGTCTCGGTCCTGGCCCCGGACAAACTGCGGAACTACATCTTCTGAGGTGACCGACTTCGCGGCTCTGCGCGCGTCGATGGTCGAGCGTCACTTGCGCCGCCGCGGGATCTCCGACGATCGGGTGTTGAAAGCGATGGGGGAGGTGCCGCGCGAGGCCTTCGTGCCCGAGCGCTACCGCTCGCGCGCCTACTCAGATTCGGCCCTGCCGATCGGCGAGAACCAGACCATCTCACAGCCCTGGATTGTCGCCGCGATCGCCCAGGCCATGGAGCTGCACGGCGGCGAGACGGTGCTGGAGATCGGCACGGGCAGCGGCTATTCGGCGGCGATCCTCGCCCGCCTCACGGCCCAGGTGCTGAGCATTGAGCGCCACGAGGCGCTGGCCCGCGAGGCGCGGCACACCCTCGACTCGCTCGATGTAGCCAACGTCGAAGTGGTTGTCGGCGATGGCAGCCGCGGCGTGCCGGAGCGGGCACCGTTCGACGCGATTGCCGTCCACGCCACCGCCCCGGCGCCGCCCCGGACCCTGCTCGGGCAGCTCGCGGAGGGTGGTCGCCTGGTCGTGCCGATTGCCGCCAAGGGGGCCGACATGCTCACCGTCTATCGCCGCCGCGGCGGCGAGCTGAGCAGCGCGACGATCGGCCCCTGCCGTTTCGTGCCGCTGGTTGGGGAGGAGGGCTTCGCCGCGGATTGAAGCGGTTCAGCAGCCGGTCGGGTTCGGATCGGCGCGGTCCATGACGACACCGTCGTCGTTGCCGCCGCCGCAGTCGATCTGCTTGTCCTGCTTGCCGTCCGCGGCGTCGATGAAGTCGTCGCCGCCCTTGCCCTGGAAAACGTCGGCGCCGAGATGGCCGAGGAAGCTGTTCTCGCCGTTGTCGCCGATCAGGACGTCGGGGCCGTCGGATCCCTCGAGGCTCTCGTTGTCGGCGCGGACTTGGTCGAGGCGACCGCAGCCGCTGGGACCGCCGGCGCCGCCCAGGGCGACGTGCAGATTAGCGTCGGAGCGCCCGTAGGAGACGGTGTCGTCGCCGGCTCCGCCGTCGTATGAGTGGCCTTGGCAGGTTGCAACCGAGGAGACGAGCAGATCGTTGCCGGCGCCGCCGGAGAGCTGGTCGGCTCCCGGGTCGGCGTAGAGGACGTCGCTGCCGCCGTTGCCGGTCAGCGTGTCGTTGCCATTGTCGGGACCGTTGTAGTTCTCGCCCGCCTCGAGCACGTCGTCGCCGGGCCCGCCGCTGAGCGAATCGGACCCCGCGTTGCCGTTGGCCCGCACCCTGACCGCGCCGGGGATCCCGTCGACGTCGATCTGGTCGTTGCCGGCGCCGCCGGTGATGACGAGCAGGCTGGTGACCACGGCCGCCGGGCAACTGACGGACGTGGCGCCGGAAGAGGTGCAGCCATCGCCGGCGAAGATCCCGGCGCTGTCGGAGACACTCCAACTGCCGCCGCCGTAAGCGACCCGGACCCCGTTGCCATTGCCGTCTCCCTGCACGATCAGGCTGGCGCCGTCAAGGCCCTGGTTGAGGACCACGAGCGTGCCGGCGCCGGGCGGGTTCGGCTCGGGGCCGCAGGAGAGCTCAACCGCGAAGCCGGTGCAACCGTCGGTGCCAGCGCCGCCGAACGCCGCGTCGGACCCGCCACCGCCGTTGAGGCTGTCGTTGCCGACCCCCCCGTCGAGGCGGTTGGCGCCACCGTCGCCGACGATCTCGTCGCCCTCGGGCGAGCCGACCACATCCTCGAAGCCGCGCAGGGCGTCGTGACCATCTCCTTTTGCCCTGCCGGAGGCGAGGCTGACGATCACGCCGCCCCTGGTCGCGCTCGCGTAGGAGACGATGTCCTGGCTACCGGTGCCACCGTCGAGCGTGTCCAGGCCGCTGTCGCCACGGACGATGTCGCCGTCGCCCGCGCCGCCGTCAGCGTCGTCGATGCCGGTCCCGCCGAAGACCACGTCCTTGCCGGAGCCACCGGCGATGCGGGGATCGTCGCCCGCGCCGCCCTCGACCAGGTCGTCGCCGTCGCCCCCCTCGAGCCGGTCGTTGCCCTTATCGCCCATGACGCGGTCATTGCCGGCGCCGCCATCGGCCTCGTCGCTGCCTTTGTCGCCGATCAGCACGTCGTCCCCGGAGCCGCCGCCGAGGCGATCCGGGCCTTTGGCGCCGAGCAGCTCGTCGTTGCCGCCGCCGCCGTCGAGACCGTCGTTGCCCTCGGCGCCAAGCAGGCTGTCGTTCCCGTCGCCGCCCTCGAGCCGGTCCGCGCCGCTCTCGCCGGCGAGGCGATCGTCGCCGCCATCGCCGTAAAGGACGTCGTAGCCGCGGCCACCGGCAATCGTGTCATCGCCCGGCCCGCCGCAGATCTTGTCGTTGCCATTCGGGCCGCCGCTGATGCGGTCATTGCCGCCGCCGCCATAGATCACGTCACTCGCCTTCTTGCCGACGAGTTTGTCGTTACCAGCGGTGCCGACGATGGTCGCGTGCTTACCTCCGCAGCTTGCCGCGTCGGCCTGTCCCACGAGAAGCAGCAAGAAAAGGGCAGCGCAGGCGACGAACGTGGCGCCAGTCCCGCGGCGGATATGGGTGCCGATGAAAGTCATCAGCCCCCCATCGACCCGTTTCCCCGCTTCCTACACCTTTGGGGGGGAACAAACGTCCAGCCATCGCGCAGCCCCTCCCCTATACCGGGATGGGGATCGACGATGTGCGTGCGAAGTCCCTGCGCACGCTGGGTTGGATACGCTCGCACCGCATGCGGGGTGGCATCTACGTACTCAATTTCTACTCGACCGTTTTCGTCGACCAGCTGAAGCGCGGTCGCAAGACGGCGACGATTCGGCTCGGCGACAAGACCGGCAAGTACGAGCGCGGCCAGGTCGTCTGGATCACGGTCGGCTTTCGCCACAGTCCGCGCGAGAAAATCTTCGCGGCGGTGATCGATGATGTAGAGGTGAAGAAGGTCGCCGACCTCTCGCCGCGCGACATCGAGCACGACAACCCCGAGTTCCGTCGCCTCGAGGAGGAGGTCAAGTTCCTCGAGCAGATCTACGGCCGGCCAGTCTCGACCTCCGACATCGTCACGGTGATCCGCTTCTCGCAGATCGTCGAGCCACCGGGGGCTCACTTCGGCAACGGGGAGACGCCGCACCACAACTAGGCGGTGGTGGGACCACACTGTCTAGCGGCGCTCGGATGGCCGACTACGCCTTCCTCACCACCTGGCTCTTGGAGTCCCCCCGCGAGCCGGTCTGGGAGGCGATCTACGCGCAGGAGCGCTGGCCGGAGTGGTGGCGCGGGGTCGAGGCCGCCGACGAGATCCACCACGGCGACGGGGATCGGGTCGGCGCCGTCTCGCGGATGGTCTGGCGCAGCCTGCTGCCCTACCGCGTCGAGTTCGAGGTGACGACGACGCGGGTCGAGCGGCCGTACCTGATGGAGGGGCGCGCCGTCGGCGAGCTCAGCGGGGTTGGTCGCTGGCGCCTCTACGAGCACGACGGCGTCACCGCGGTCCTCTACGAGTGGAACGTGGCGACGACCAGGGCGTGGATGAACCTGCTGGCCCCAATAGGCCGCCCGATCTTCGAGTGGAACCACGACTGGGTGATGGCGCGGGGCGGCGAGGGCATCGCCGATCTGCTCGGCTGTCGCCTCCTGGCTGCCGGCTGAGCCCGTCAGCCGCGTATCTTTCCGCTTGGCACTCTCACCTAGCGAGTGCCAAGCATTTTTCTTTCAACTTTCCGATTCCACAACGGAGGTAATACGGATGAAGCTGAAGCCCCTCGGGGACCGGCTGATCGTCAGGCCGATCGAGGAGGAGGAGACGACCGCGAGCGGCATCGTCCTCCCCGACACGGCAAAAGAGAAGCCGCAGAAGGGCAGGGTCGTCGCCGTCGGCGATGGCGCGATCAACGAGGACGGCAGTCGCCGGCCGCTCGACGTGAGCGAGGGCGACGAGGTCCTCTACTCCAAATACGGCGGCACCGAGGTCACCGTCGAGGACGAGGAACTGCTCGTGTTGCGCGAGTCGGACGTCCTCGCCAAGCTCGGCTAGAGCCGCCCACAGGACTTAGAGAAACCAAGGAGGACTGAAAACAAATGGCTCACAAGGAGCTGAAGTACAAGGAGGAGGCACGCGGGGCGCTGCAGGCCGGCGTCGACGCGGTTGCCGATGCGGTCAAGGTGACGCTCGGCCCGAAGGGTCGCTACGTCGTGCTCGACAAGAAGTTCGGCGCGCCGACGATCACCAACGACGGCGTCACCATCGCCCGTGAGATCGAGGTCGAGGACGTCTTCGAGAACCAGGGCGCCCAGCTGGTCCGCGAGGTAGCCACGGCTACCAACGACGTCGCCGGCGACGGCACGACGACCGCGACCCTGCTGGCCCAGACGATCGTCCGCCACGGTCTCAAAAACGTGGCCGCCGGTGCCAATCCGTTGGCCCTGCGTCGCGGCATCGAGAGCGCCGTCGAGCAAGTGGTCGAGAACCTACGCGGCAAGCAGTCCAAAGAGGTCGCCGGCAAGGACCAGATCGCCCGCGTCGCCGCGATCTCGGCCGCAGACGACGAGATCGGCAACGTGATTGCCGACGCGATCGAGAAGGTCGGCAAAGACGGCGTCGTCAACGTCGAGGAGGGCCAGACCTTCGGCATGGAGCTGGAGTTCACCGAGGGGATGCAGTTCGACAAGGGCTACATCTCCCCGTACATGGTCACCGACCAGGACCGCATGGAGGCGGTGCTGGAGGAACCGTACATCCTGATCGCCAACCAGAAAATCGGCTCCGTGCGTGACATCCTGCCGGTGCTCGAGCAGGTGATGCAGGGCGGCAAGCCGCTGCTGATCGTGGCCGAGGACGTCGAGGGCGAGTGCCTCGCGACCTTGGTGGTCAACAAGCTGCGCGGCACCTTCACCGGCGTTGCGGTGAAAGCGCCGGGCTTCGGCGATCGCCGCAAGCGGATGCTGGAGGACATTGGGATCCTCACCGGCGGTGAGGTGATCACCGAGGAGATGGGGCTCAAACTCGAGAACACCCAGCTGACTCAGCTCGGCAAGGCCCGCCGCATCGTCGTCTCCAAGGACACGACGACGATCATCGACGGTGCCGGTGAGAGCGACGACATCAAGGGCCGGATCAACCAGATCAAACAGGAGATCGAGAACACCGACTCCGACTTCGATCGCGAGAAGCTCCAGGAGCGGCTCGCCAAGCTGGCCGGCGGTGTTGCCGTGGTCAAGGTCGGCGCCGCCACCGAGACCGAGATGAAGGAGAAAAAGCACCGAGTCGAGGACGCCCTGCAGGCGACCCGGGCGGCGCTCGAGGAGGGAGTTGTGCCGGGTGGCGGCGTCGCGCTGCTGAACGCGCAGAGCGACCTTGATCCCGACACGCTCGACGACCCGGATGAGGCGACCGGTGCCCGTATCGTGTACCGCTCGCTCGAGGAGCCGGTCCGCCAGATCGCCGAGAACTCCGGCCTGGAGGGCTCCGTCGTCGTCAACAAGGTCCGCGACCTGAAACCAGGCGAAGGCCTCAACGCGGCCAGCGGCGATTACGGCGACCTGATCAAAGCCGGCGTCATCGACCCGACCATGGTCACCCGGTCGGCGCTGCAGAACGCCGCCTCGATCGCGAAGAACATCCTCGTCACCGAGGCGATCGTCGCCGAGCCGCCGGAGAAGGACGGCGCCGGCGGTATGCCCGGCGGCGGTATGCCCGACATGGGCGGGATGATGTAACGACGCCGCAAGGGCGCCGCCCGGGCGGGCGGTGCCAGGCGTATCCTCGCCCTAACAGGCGAGTGGCTTTTCGAGAGGCCCGGCAAGCGCCGGGCCTCTCTTTTTACACGCCCGTCACAAAGTCGTCGCGATGCGCGCACCACCCGCGCGCCGGCGTGGTCGAGCATCGAGCGATGCCCCAGAGCACCACCCACTCCTCCGCCGACGGGCCGAAAACGACAGCCCGAGTGGCGTTATCGGCCCGTCGGCGGGGATCGATGGCTCGCTGGGACCATGAGGTCGGAACTATCGCGGCTCGGCAGCACGGCTTGATCTCGCTCGCGCAGCTACAGCGACTTGGCATGGCTCCGAGCACAGTTCGCGAGAGGACAAAAGCTGGTGCATTGCACCGCGTTCATCAGGGGGTCTATGCCGTAGGCCACCGTGCGCTTTCTCGTAACGGCCACTTCATGGCCGCAGTGTTGGCGACTGGACCCGGCGCTGTGCTCTCACATCATTCGGCTGCCGCGCTTTGGGGATTTCGTAGGAGCTGTCGGGCATCGATCGACGTAACAGCGCCGAACCGACGTGGTCGCATTCCACGTGGGATTGACGCGCATAGGGACGAATCGTTGATCAGCACCGACCGCACAATGCTCCACGGCATCCCGTGCACCACGGTGGCCAGAACGCTGCTCGACCTCGCGGCGGTTCTGCCTATCGGCGAGCTGCGCAAGGCGATCTCGGAGGCCGAGGTGTTGCGGCTGCTTGATCACGGAGCCGTCCGCCGCCTCATCAAGCGCAGTCGGGGTCGCCGCGGCGTCGCGCGGTTGCGGATGCTGCTCGATGAGATCCATCCACTGGTGAAACGGACCAGAAGCGAGATGGAGCGGCTGTTCCTACGGATGTGCGTCCGGGCGAAATTGCCCGAACCCGAGGTAAACGTGAAGCTCGACGTCGGCGACCTTCATCTGAAACCGGATTTCCTCTGGCGCGATGTCGGCCTGATCGTCGAAGCCGACAGCCGTCGCTACCACGACACCGACTCCGCCTTTCAGCTCGACCGCAAGCGGGAGCAGCGCTTGATGCTTGCTGGCTGGCAAGTCGTTCGCTGCACCTGGGAGCAGGTCGAACGCGAACCACGTCAACTTGCCGAGACGATCAGCCGTCTACTCAAGGCGAATTCCAGCCGACGGGCCGAAAACGACAGCCCGACTGGCGTTATCGGCCCGTCGGCAGGTTAGGGGGCGGGGGTCGGGGCTTTCGGTTTCGGTGGCAGCGGCGGCAGGGTGCCGGCGTTGTAGTCGGCGTATTCGAGGAAGGTCGGGCGACGTACCTTCAGTCTCAGCGTGTTCGTCGTGCGTGGGTAGAGGCCGAGCTGGTAGGGGTTCCCGGTCTCGCCGAAGCCGCGGTAGTAGACGAACATCCGCACCCGCGGCCGTTTCACGATCCAGGCGACGATCTGTTTGACGAACCGTGGATCGTCTTCTTCGGCGACCGCCCACTCGGCGATCGCAAAGGGCTTGCGGCGCCAGCGCTTCGCGTTGTAAAAGCGGTTGAGGTCGCGCCAGTACGGATACTGGGAGTAGAAGTCGGTGCCGGTCCAGTCGACCCAGCGGGCGCCTGGCCAGTAGTTGCCCGGGAAGTTGCCCTTCGCCCGCGGCGAGCCGGCCGGCAGCGGCGCCCACATCATGCTCACCGGCGCCGCCGGCAGGCTGACGGGCGGCGGTCCTTTGGTGCGATTCACCGGTGGGAGACCGATTTCGGCCAGGGTCGCGTTGATCTGTTCCAGCGTGCCGCCGCCGCGCACGATCGTCGCGATGCGGCGGAAGGCCTGCTTGTACCAGCCGGTCGTGTGTTCGCCGCCTTTCTGACTGCCGTCGCAGTTGACCGCGGACCAGGCGTTGAGGCAGCGGTTGGGCTCGCCAAGCGGCCGGATGTAGGCGGGCAACCCCCGTTTCGAGAAGAAGTCGTTGAGCTGCAGCAGGTAGTTGTCGCCGCCGCCGAGCGCGATCTGCTGCGGCGTGATCAGCTCGGCCAGCGTCTGGTCGTTGATGGTCGAGATGTGGAGGATCGGGCGAGTGCCGGTTTCGCGCCAGCGTTCGTAGGCCTGGTTGAGGCTGTTGCCCCAGGGGTGGAAGGTCTCGAGCAGGGCGGGGTGCTTACCGACCAGTTCTGCGAACTCGGTGAACTCCGGCGTCGTGCCGCGATCGCTGACCCCGAAGAAGACGTTCGGCTTGGGCGGGACCAGGGTCACCGCCGAGGCCGGCGCCGCGGCAAGTGCCGCAACGGCAGCCGCAAGCGCGACGAGCCTTCCCATCGCTGCCCTACGACTCCGCCAGCACATCGCCCATCCTCCTCGGCTCGACCCCCAGCGCCACCGCGTCGGCGGTGCCCCACTCGCTCGTCATCGCAACCTCCATCAGCTCGGCCTCCTCCCAAGTAGCGAACACGGCCTCGCCGAAGACGGAGCGGAGGCCGATCAGACTGGCTCGCACCAGTGGCAGCGGAATATGGACGAGGGGGCGGGGCCGACCGGCCACCCGGCTGACCAGGTCCGACATCTCGTCGTAGGAGAGCGTCTCGGGTCCCGCTAGCTCGTAGCGGTCACGGGGCTCACCGGCCAGGGCAGCGACCACGCAGCGGGCGACGTCGGCCGCCCAGATCGGCTGGAAGCGTGCCCGGCCCTCACCGGATACCGGCAGCACCGGCAGGAAGGAGAAGCGCCGCAGCAGCGTGATCCAGGGATCGCTGTGGTCGTAGACGACCGAGGGGGCGAAGACACTCGTCGTTAGGGGCGAAGAGTTCGACCGCACGCTCGGCCAGCCACTTGGCGCGGAAGAAGCGGGTGCGCTGGGAGGCGGATGCGTTGAGCGCGCTGAAGAAGACGAAGCGGCGCACCCCGCTGCGCTCGGCGGCGCGCAGCAGCCGCACGGTCGCGAGCCCGTTCAGCTCCTCGATTCGGTGTGGCGGCTGGTCGCGGATCGTCGCCGCCAGGTGGACCACGGTGTCAACGCCGCGCAGCGCCTGCCGCACCAAGTAGGGATCCGACATCTCGCCGAGATCGCCGAGCGCGATCTGCACGTCTACGCGCCGCTCGCCGAGCCGCCGTGGCTCGCGGACGAGGCAGCGAACGACCTCGCCCTGCTCCAGCAGCAGCGGCAGCAGTCGTGAGCCGATGCTTCCAGTCGCCCCCGTCAGCAGCAGCATCGGGACATCATCCCTAAAATGTCGGCTCGCGCTTGGCGGGGACGGAATCCGTGCCAGGGCACCGAAAAGACGACTTCAGGAGATAAGCCTCGAATGACCTACGTCATCGCCGAGCCGTGCATCGGGACCAAGGACAACTCGTGTGTCGAGGTCTGCCCGGTCGACTGCATCCACCCGACCCCGGACGAGCCCGATTACGACTCGGTCGAGATGCTCTACATCGACCCCGACGAGTGCATCGACTGCGACGCCTGCGTCGAGGCCTGCCCCGTCGACGCCTGCTTCGCCGAGGACCAGCTGCCCGCCGAGTGGGCCAAATACGCCGAGATCAACGCCGAGTACTACAAGAGCAAGGCTTCGGCATAATTGTTTTCCGCTTGCTCTAGCGGTTTACGAGCAAGCACCGGCCGCAGCTTCTCGTTGTAACCGGCGACCGCCTTTTCGCTCACGCGCGGCTCGATCCAGCGGGTGTCGATCAGCTCGACATGCGCTCTGTCGGGAATGTCGCGGCGCAGAGTGAAGCCGTCGAACAGGCGCAGCAACGCCGAGCGCACGGCGGCGACCCCTGCGGCATCCGTGACCTCGCCAGCGACGGCGGCGCGAATGCGGGCTAGTTGCTCGAATAGCTCGGCCTCCACATCGGAAATCGCCGTTTCGGCCTCGGTGGAACGCAGGCGCTCGCGTAGGCGCTCGGCCTCGGCTTTGGCGGCCTCAAGTTCCGGCGCAAGCTCGGCCCGTAGCTCGCGCCACTCGGCCGCGGTCAGCTCGCCGTGGGTGTAGTCGCGCTTCACTCGTGACAGGCGCTCAGCGGCTTGCTGTGCCTCGCGCTCGGCACCGTCGCGCAAGGCTTGGACTTCGGCCCGCTTGCGCTCGACGGCGGCGGTTAGCTGCTCGCGCGTCGCCTCCACGTCAAGGCCAACCTGCTCGAAGTAGCGGTATACGGCCGTGTCCACATCGGCGCGATGCACCGGGGGCATCGTGCAAGAGGTTGGGTCCTGCTTTCGGCCGAGACACAGATAGCCTTCATAGAGGGTGCCGCTGCGATTCCTCGCCGTGCGCGGGACCATCGCCTCGCCGCACGCTCCGCATCGCAAAAAGCCCTTGCGAAACAGATGCTTGCCAGAGCTTGGCCGTCCCCGTCGATGGGTCCGCGCTCGCGCTTCGCGGAGCGCCTGAATCTGATCCCAAGTCTCACGCGGAATGATCGCCTCGTGCTTAGCCTCGATCAGCTCGTCACCGTCGCGTATCAACCCGGCGATTGCCGGGTTAGACAAGATGCTTCGCACCGTGCCCTGATGCCACCTTCCCCCGCGAGCGGTCGGGATGCGCTCCGCATTCAGCCGCCGCGCAATCTCGATCTGAGCCACGCCCGCGAGTAGTTCGGCTGCGATCCGCTCGACCACAGGAGCCTCGCTTGGCTCGTGGACAACTTCGCGCTCGTCGCTCTCGTTTCGCTTCCAGGTCAGGCCAAAGCAACGACTGCCGACGAACTTGCCTTGCTTGCGGCGGCGGGCAAGACCGGCCCGGACGGCCTCGCTCTTGCGGCGCGAGTCCTCGGTGTTGCGCTCGCCCATGACAACGGCCATGACCAAGTTCTCGAAGGTGCTGTCGTCTTGCACCGACCGCAGCGCGACCCCCGCTTTCAGGGACCACAGGTAGACCTCAATCAGGTGACGGGCCTGCCGCGCATCCCCTCGCGCCAGCCGGTCGCTGTGCTGCACGATCAGCGCCGCTCCAAGGCGCTCGGCATGGTCGAGCGCTGCGGCCAGTTCGGGCCCGCGATCGCCGGACCAAGCGCTCGCTGCCTCGTCGGCGTACTCGGCGACGACGGTTAGCCCCGCGCTCTCGGCGAAGGCGCGACAGTCGGCGAGCTGCGTGGGGATGGAGCCGCGCTTGTCCTCGGTGGACTTCGCGGCGTAGATGATCGCCTGCTGGCTACGCTGCTTTTGCATCAGGGGTTCCTCCTGGTGCCGTGCCGGGGGCGTGTCCGCGCCGCCCGGCGTTTCCTTTGCGTGTCTTTGAGCATACGTCCTTCACCGGCATCATGAACAGCTTGCAGGATCGCCGCCGTGTTGGAGGTCGCACCCGCCTCGCGCAGCGCCGCCAGGTCGCGGCATAGCTGCTCGTACTCTGCGGGCGTCGGCGTGATTTCGATGCAGGGGCGGCGGCCCTTCCCTTGGCCGGTTTGAGAGCGCGACGTCCGCTCGCTCATCGCCCCGCTTCCGTGTCTTGGCTCCCGCCAAGCCAGTCCACCGCCCGATCCGGCTCGCCTACCTCACGAAAGATCGGGGCGAAGGGACCGCGATTCGTCAGATCGTCCAAGAGGCAAAAGCAGATCGTCACGCCGTAGGCGCTCGATAGCTCCGGGTTGCTTTCCAGTAGCACGAGCGCGATGTTTCGCCGACGAAGGAGCGCCTTGCGCGAGGCACCGGCCAAAGCACAGATCACAGGCGGAAAGGTCGGGTAGTGACTGCGCCACAGCGACTTGCCGCCTTTGTCGCGGGCGCGGTTAAGGCGGCCGTAGCGGGCCAGCTCGGCGACCAAGCGTTCAACCGAGAGCGTGGCGCGGTCCAACTCCACGAAGCGCTGCTCAAAGATGATGTCCCTCTCCTCGGAGCGCACGTAGCTCAGCACCGCGTCGGCGATCAGCATCCGGCGAGCGCTGCCGCGACCCCGGTTGAGGGGATGGGCGATCTCATGCCGCCAAGAGAGCGGGCCGAATTCCTCGCCCCTCTCCCGCGCCGCCCGCAGGAAGCTGATCCCTACCTCGTTGACGCCGAGGGTGTGGGCGCGCAGCGGTCCCGCCGCCTGCTCGGGGCTTAGGACTTTCGGTCGGCGCTCCACTTCGCCGGCGTCGAGCGCCAAGTCAGCGCCGCGCTCGGTCAGGAAGTAGTGGCGGCGGGGAGCGTGGCGCACTTCTACGAAAGCGACCAGGCCCGCCCGCTCCAGGTAGGCGAGGACCTGCTGAGTGCGGCGCGGCGTGCGATTCGGGAAGTGGATCGCGTGAATCTGGGCGGTCGAGAGGATGCGATGCTCGCCAAGCGAGGCAAGCACCTCGGCCGTCGCCTCGGGCAGTCGCAGCTTCGCTGCCGCCTTCCAACTCACGACGACCTCCAACCCCGCGACCGATTGACGGCGAGGTGCTGCGGAGCCAGCGCCGAGCCGGTGATGATCGTCTGTGGTTCTGGTGTTGCAGGCACCGAGGCGATTCCGGTCGCCGAGGTGATGCAGAAGCGTTGCCGAACCAGCGCGGAGGTGTTAGCGCAGGCGTCGAGTGCAAGGGACGCGGAGAAGATCCAGAGGGTGACGACCAGGACCGCGACGATGTTTTGACCCGGGGGGTGCAGTAGGAATGTCGGCAAATCGCCGAGCCCGCAAACGGCGCTGTGGTGGGGATTTGCAGCCATTGGGCCTAGTCGAGCCGCGAAGCGACAGGGGAAAGGACAGGCGCAGCCACCCTCGAAGCCAGTGGCGAAGCGGCGGCGATGAAAATTCGAGCTCCATACTTAACGGAGCATCGAACCGCCCAAGTGGTCCCCCCTTTGCGCAATCGCGCAATTGCGCAATTGCGCGATTGCGGGTGAGCCGCCCCGTAAGCGGGGAGTGAAGTCGTGGTGTCAATGCTGCTCTCATGCCAACCAGACAGAGCAGCGCGGGATGAAAGTGGTCGTAACTACGTGCGCACGTAGTTATGCCCGCTTCGCGACTCAAGCCAAGCGGGAGGCGACACAGAGATGAAAGCCACTTGCTCATTCCCTATAACAGGGCGGCGAGGGGCGAAAGTGGTCACAACCATATGCTTAAAAGGTTTTTTGTCTGCGGGCCGAGCGGCCGACCGTTTCGGCGCGGTCCCGGCTCGGTGCGGCAATCAGGCGGGCTACTTCTCGAACTTCTCGGAAAGCTTCGCCAGCTCGCCAATCGACACGTCGAGCGCGGCCGCGATCCCCTTCACGGTGTCCCAGGTCGGGTTGGCATGACCTCGCTCGATTAGCGAGAGCGTGCCCATCGTGACGCCCGCCACCGGAGCCAAGGATTCCTGAGTAGCGCCCCGCTTTTCGCGGAGCTGGCGGATTGCCTTGCCGAGAGCGGGCTGCGGCCGGTCTGAGTGATCCATCAGGCACCGCACGCTCTCAAATCTAGGCTACATCTACTATAGAAGTTCTTTTCAGCGATTTATCGCGAAAGACTTGCTACGCTGCGTCCCTCAGACAAAAGCGGCGGCCCGCCGCGCTGGTACGCGAACGGGCCGCCTGACCACAAGGAGAACACGCCTCCTCATGGCTACCAAGAACCCTATGGGCGGCGAGCGGCCTGTGCCTCTCGACCTCCCCGACGAGCACATTTCAATCCTGCGCGAACGCCTGACGAACTGGCTGGAGGGAGTGCGGGAAGACCTCAAGACCCCCGACCGGATGGAGAGCCCGGACGAGGCTCGCCAAGAGGCGCAGGCATATGAGCGGCTGCTAGTCGGGCTAACGACAGGCCAGCTTTGCCTCCCCGACGAGGCGGCGCGAGCGGCTGTCGAGACTGCGGCGGCGGGCTACGACGAGGGAAGCAATCACGCAGAGATTGCCGCCAATCACGATGCGCTGCATGGTCTGCTCGCCGTGCTGGAAGGGGGGAGGGCTTGACGCTGGCCGACTTCCAGATGCAGCGCGTCGTGCTGGCCCTGATCCTGCGCGAATACCCGATCCTGCTGACGCTCCCGGCGCTGGCGAGCTTGGTGCTTCCCGACCCCCGCAGTCTCGTCGGCTGTGTCACGCTCGCCCGCGCCGTCCGCGATCTGGCCAGGGAGGGCTTGCTGCTCAGCAACGGGCTTTTTGTCCTGCCGAGCAAACCGGCGCTTCACGTCAACCGCCTGTTGGGGGTGAGGTGAATGGACTCCCGAATAGTCGCGCGGCGCTTCGGGACGAACTGCGCAGCGCCCGCCGGTTGGCCGACTACAGCCAGGAAGAGCTAGGGCTGCTGGCCTCGCTTCACCGGACGGAGATTGGGCTGCTGGAGCGTGGGGCACGCTGCCCTCGGATCGACACCCTTCTCAAACTCACCGGCTCGCTGGAGGTCCCGACGGACGAGCTGCTGGAAGGGATGAGCTGGACACCGGGAGGGGTGCAGGTCGGCGCTTTCCGGCTTCCAGCGCAGCCAGGGGGCGACGAATGAAGCGCGGAGCAATCGACAGCGGTTTCTCGGGGGTCGAAGTACCTGGGGGGTGCTTGCTTCCCCGTAAGGGGCAAGCGCAGGCCACAGGGACTCCTTGGGTGCTTGGACCCCCGAGAAGCTGCATCGGCCGCGTTCGCAATCCGACAGCGGCTCCTCGGAGGGCCGGGGCTCTCGCAGGGAGGAAGGGGATGCGCGAAGCCCAAGCATCCCCCGTCCTGCCTCGGCCCTCCGAGCAGTCGTTGCGGATCGCCTCGCGCTGGGGGGCAGCGGTTTATCGGGAGCCGAGGGAAGGTCGCGGGACAGGGGGGTATCGAGCTGGTGCCCTCTGTTGACGACCTCGGCTCCCGATAAACCGCTGCCCCCAGCTAGTGGTGGATGAGCGGCCCTATCCCTGATCCGAGCGCAGCACCCACGGAGTCTCAAGTCCCAAGTACCGCTCAACCTGATGGCCAGTCGGGCATCGCCCAAGCTGAAGGCGGGGAGGGTCGGGGTCGTCTGCGGTTTGAGTCACCGTGATCTGCCCGCCACACTCCGGGCATTCATTGTCTGATTCTCTTGCGATTCGGTTTAGGTCATCCACGAAGCTCACGGTAGCTACGGCGGCGGCTCCGTGGTGTCCTCGGTGCATGGCAGAGTTTGCCCCTGGCTCTCTCGCGCGGAACGTCAGGTCAAACGGCCCGCCAGCGTGAAATTGGCCGTAACCCCTGGTATGTCCACGCGCTGTCGGCGTCCTCTCGCCGAACTGCGAGAATGGCTCGCCTAGCCCGGTAGTCGGCCCGCAGTCGAAGGGCGGACGCTCGAACCTCGTTGGCCGTAGCCCGAGGTATGTCGTCGTGTCGGGCTGCAATTATCTGTCCCCTAGCCCAAGGTGCCAAGTCGCTCAAGGTGAAGGGCGGCCCACCATTTGGCCGTAGCCCCCGCTGTGCCATGACGCGGGTTCCTGAGCCGCCCATCCGGGCGGCTTTCATCCATGTGAAGGAGGCTCCTTGTCGGAGCTTGACTTCCTGCTGCGCCTTGCGCAGCTTGTCCTCGCCGCGCTGCGGATTTCGGACTGGCTGCATCGTCGCCGCAGGAAAGACGCGCGCTAGACGCGCTACCTCCAGCACGAATGTGCCGACGACACCACGCCTTGGCTCGAGGAGTGGTGAGTTTTGCCGTGCCGTTTTCGCGCAGGGCTTGGCAGCCTCGAATCGAGGCCCAGGGCCGAATCGGCGAGCGGGTCGGGGGTAGCGCTCTGGGACCAGAGGGGCAGGTTTCGCTTGCAGCGTCCCAGCCGTTCGGGGCCTAAACTCGGAGGCCAATGGTTGAGAAGCAGGCTATCCACGCCGTTCACGCAGAAGATCAGGAAGAGCTTTTGGCGCGCCTCGGACTGCTCGACGACTTCAAGGCGGGGATGCTCAAATGCCGCGATTGTGATCGCCCAGTCCGCGATCACGGCCTTGGCTTGGTCCGAATGAGCAAGCAGGGTGAGATCGAAGTGGGCTGCGCCGAGGCCAATTGCTCGAACGGCGAAGATCGGACTGCACCATGATTGGCTTCCTCTTCGGTGGCGGGCTGCTGGTCGCGGTTGTGGCGGCCCTTTGGTGGATCATCAACAACCCGGACAAGGCCGAAAAGGTCTTCGGCTGGATTGCAGCGGCCGTGTCAAAGATTTGGCACAAGGCCGACAGAGCGGCGGTGGCATGGGGCGTGGCTGGCCAGATCAACGACGCCAGCGCGACGCTTCTTAAATCTGCTCCAGAAGGACTGATCCAGCACAAGATCAAGATCAAGTGGACTGGGGCCGATGAAGCCGAGGCCCTTCTCAAGGAGGGCGAGGTGCTGGTGTGTATGGAGAAGTCCGAGCATCAGGAGCGAAACATCGCGAACGCCCTGATGGCATTTCTCCCGAAGACGCTGCTGACGCATGCGCGGCGCTACCTCGATGGTCAAAGGATGCGGGCCGCTGATCTAATCGTCGCAAAGGGTCTACTCGATCAGGACGGCAGCAAGCCGGGCGCACTCGACGTCTTCTACAGCGACCACCTTGATCCCGCGCGGAATTCGGGCAAAGACCTGCGCGAGAAGATCGATGAGCTGGACGTCATTGATCTACAGGGCTGGCTCGTCCGAGTGCTGCTGGCGGAGTATCTACGGCTCGGAGTCGAGTTGCACCCAGGCGAGCCCGATCCAGAAGTGCTGCGAGAGGCGGAGGAATTTGCGCGGTGGATTCACGGGCTCTCGAAAAGGGAGCCGGGGGACGAGGACACTGCAATGAACTTTAAGGGCCGCTATTTCAGGGTGGCGGTGATCTTCGTGGGCATCAAGGACCGACTGGTAGACGAGGGGCTGAAGCCGTACCGCAAGCGCGCCAAGCGGTACGTCTACCGTGACGAATACGACGCGATCTACTTGATGGCCAGGGACGACAACATGGTCGCCGTCGAAGCCCTCGCAGAGAACCTCGAAAGCGACGGTCGAGTCGCGGACGTTACGACGTACCGCTATCCACTCCGCGCCGATTTCAAGACGCGCTACGGACTCAACCGCGAGCGGTCGATCATCTCCTGCATCAGGCGACGACGGATCGCCGACCCTCTGCCTGCCGAGGTCGAGCAAGAATTCGAGGACGGTTTTGATGCCGGAGAGCTACCCGAAGAAACGTATGAGACGACGCCGCCGAAACTAGATGTTCCGCTGTTCGATGAGGCCAACCAGCCTCAAGAGCAAATCCCCGAGACTCGGCAGGCTGAGTAGGTGCGAGAGCCGTCCGACTGCCGTCGCGTCGAACAGCTCGACTAGCATCGCCCCGCGATGTGGATCGGACCGAACAATTGATGCAAGAGCAAGGCCAGCGCCTGAGGCTTATTGTCTGCGGCACTGCGTCCCGCAGACACGGGGCCCGTCGCCCTGAAATGCTGCCTTGACGGCCGCTACGATCTGTTCATGACCAAGGCTGAGTTGCATGAGCAGATCGACTCGATGACCGATGAGGAAGCGGCGCAGGTGAAGCTGATCTTCGCGCCCGAGTGGCCTTCCAAGGCGACCTCCATCGAGGAGATCCGCAAGCGGACCGGGACCTCACCGATGAGTCCCGAGGAATTCGACCGGCACTTCGGGTCGCTGCCCACCGACGGCGAGGGATAGGCAGTTGTGAGCGCGGGCGCGGTCCGCGCTTTGAGGTTCGGGTGGTCGATGAGGTGCTTGCAGAGGACCTTGTTCGCTGCACGCAGGCGGCGCGATTGGCGATCGAGCCGATGGTGGCAACGCTCCGCGACAAGGGCGCCCCGCGCGAGTGGCTCTTGCGCTGCGAAGAGGAAGGCCAGGATGGAACGCGCCTCAAGGGCTGCGTGAAGCTTTACATTCCTCAACCCACCGGTCAGTGGGGAGCGGTCCTTGCCGGTGACGAGGAGGCCACAAAGCCCACCTTGATCCTGGTAGCGGTGGGGGAGCGCCACCCAGCACGACCGTGGAAGCCGAGCGTCTACGAGATCGCGCATCGCCGGCTCAACAGCTGAACCGCGCTTATCGGCACCGCTAACCGTTGCCGCCGATCGGAATCGGGCCAAACAATTGCCACAAGAGCAAGGCCAGCGCCTGAGGGCGTAATAGAGCCTCCTTCGGCCCGCGGTGCATCGCCTGGGGCTTTGCGGACCATCTGGCTCGTAATAGAGCGGCACTGGCGCGGCTTGCCCCACCTGCCATGATCGCGCGCAGCCCGCAGGAATGAACTTCCGGCGCTCCCGCGCGCTTTCTGGACTTAAAGGAGGCTCTTGAGATGACAGACCGATGTGTCCACGTTCGAGCCGGGGATGCCGAGCAGGGGCAAACCGGGGTGACCTACGCTGCTGGAATCTCGGCTGCGACGGCTGGCGCCCGCGGGCTCAGCCTCCAGATCGCCAGTTTGCCGCCGGGGGGCAGGGCCCGCGCACATCTCCATGCCCAGCATGAGTCGGCTGCCTACGTCGTTGAAGGCGAGGTGGTGTTTTGGTTCGGAGAGCGCCTGGAGGAACGGATCGATGCTGGCCCCGGCGACTTCATCTATATCCCGCCTGGGATCCCGCACCTGGTCGCCAATCCGAGTGACAGTCAGCCTGCCGTGACCGTCCTCGCCCGCACTGACCAAAATGAGCAGGAGGTTGTGACGGAGCTGCCCGAGCTCGATGACCTTCCCCACCTGAGAGTGTGACGCAGGGCTGAGCAGAGCCAAAAGGAGCAGAGTTCTCTGGCCGGAGCGGCGCCGAAGAGGCCTGTAAAGAGCGTGAAGCCAGCGCCATTGCCGATTCCAGGATGGGCGCTCTCGTAGCGAATCTCGACCGGGAGGCTCGCCTCCGCAAAAGCCTCCCTGACCGGTTGTGCAAACAGCGCCCTGCCTGGAGCAATGGCTGTCGTCCTAAACTTGCGGGAATGGAGCAGGTATTTACTGGGGTCAGCTGCCCTGAATGTGGCGCTGAGCGCCCGGCCGAGATTGCCCAGACGGTTCCACGGCCGCCGTGCCCTGAGTGTGGGGCTGAAGGGATAGCGATTCGGCTGGGAATCGCCGAGGAGATCGACATCGTCGAGGAATTGACAGCAGCCATGAGCCCAAACGACCAGTCGCGGGGCTGGGCTCGGCGCTGGAGTGACGCCCAAACAGGCCTTCGGCGAATGACCAACCCTCGGACAACGCAGCTGTCGGGGGCCGCAGTTCTTGAGGCCCGGCGTGAACTGCTCGACTTTTACGTTCGTGCCTACCACATCAAGGATGCACTGAAGACCGAATCAGGGTCTCTCGGCTTGAGCGAAAAGGCAATTGAGGGTGCCACGGCTGCTGAGCCAGCCCTTGCTTTGCTGACGGACCTGGCAAACCTCGATAAGCACCTCAATCTGAACCGGCAGCCGCGAAGTGGTGACATTCCTCAGATCGGCGATGCGACCGGAGTCCAGCGAGGATCGGGGGAAGGTGGCTGGCGCCTATGCCAACCGATTAAGCATCACGGCCGGGAACGCGATGGCCTGGAGATTGCTGAAGATGCCGTCGCTGCTTGGGAGAGTCTGCTGAATGGCTGGGGTTTGCTCTAGCCCGGAGCTCCGATCTAGTCGCGCACCGGAATCGGCCCGAACAATTGATGCAAGAGCAAGAGCGCGGCGTAGGGCTCGCGTCCCAAATCGAGCTTCGCGAAGGCCGCCACACAGGGGCGGCCCTTCTCATGCTGGTGTTACGCGTCGGGCGATGTAGAGGGCCTTGATGTGGTGCAGCTCCCGCAGCGATTGGTGAAGTCCTGCATCCTCGGCCTGGCCGAGGACCTCGAGACAGTCCAACCCTGCTTTCTGCAGGGCATCCCGGACATCGGCTTCGGAGAAGTGGCGTTGCCGGTGGACGTGCGTGCTCGGCGGGTCGCCCTCGACTTCGAATCGAGCAGTTGCGATCGAGCCGGGCGCTTGGTCGCGGGCGGCTTCACCGTTCCAGACCAGACGACGACCCTCGTGTTCGACTACGCGCTGTTCGGCGAAGAAAGTGCGGTAGCTGAGGAGCGTGTTGACGTCGAAGACAAGTAGGCCGGTGTCCGCCAGGTTCGCCCGCATGCCGCGAAGTGCCAGTTCGAGCTGGTGGGGATCCAGCAGGTAGTTGATCGAATCGTTGAGAGACCAGACGAGATCGAACCTGCCGATTCGCGGCAGCTCGCGCATGTCGGCGACAATCAGATGCGCCCGATCCCCGGTCTTGTCCCGCGCGATCTCGACCATGGCCGGTGAGATGTCGCACCCGCTGCATTGCCAGCCGCGTTCGAGCATCGGAATGAGGCTCTTGCCGGTGCCGCAGCCGACGTCCAGGAGGCGGTTTCCGGCGAGTCCCCAGCGCTCCAAGCGCGGCAGCGCCTCCGCCAGCCATGGCTCGTAGTCGAGGCTTCCCGTGAAGTCGTCGTAGTGAGAGGCGAAGGCGTCATACGCCACCCGCGCCGGATCCGACGTTCGGTCCCCCGTCAACGCTCCGTCCCCCGTTGCGCCGCACGGCATTCCTGGGGCGTCGCGTGGGCCGTCTCGGCAAGACCGCAGGCGTGCAGGACGCCGATGCGATGGCTGGTGACAGTGAGGGTCAGGTTTAGCTCGGCGGAGATGCCATGCGGGACAAGCGCCTGCGCGGCGAGAACCGCGACGAGGAGCAGGCGAGTCGAGCTGGCCGACGGTTTTCCGCCCAGGCTGTCCAACCGCCCCCTTCGCCACTCGTCCTGCGCCATTGCCCGTCTCCTTCCAGCCGCCACGAGATATCTATCGGTACCGAAGCTAAGCGTTTGCGGTCGCTAAACGAAACGAATCGCATGGAGCGTGTGAGTGCCGGCTTAACGCTTTGTAGAAACCGAGCGCGGAACGGCTGGGATCTCGGCGGCGGGTCGCTACGCTCGCAAAAGCCAACGAGAGGAGGCGGCATGAACGCAGAGGGCATGAACGCAGAGGACGGGGGTAGGCAGAAGAGCCTCGATGAGCAGTTGGCATCGCTCGTCGCGTCCCCCAATACGATCAAGGCACTCACGATCCTTGCCGAACGACCGGCGAGCCCGGCGGAAATCGGTCGCGTTCTGGAGTTGACGATTCCAGCCGCCAGTTACCACGTGAACAAGCTGGTCGGGCTGGGCATGGTGGAGCTGGTCGATGAGCGCGACGTAGGTGGCAGGATCCAGCACGTCTATCGCGCGATCGTCCGCCCGCTGGTCAGTAACGAGGAGTGGCAGAAGCTGAGCGTGGCGCAGCGACAGCCTTTCTCGATCTGGATCCTCCAGCTGGTGCTGGCGGACGCCGCCAGGTCATTCGACGCCGTCCTCTTCGATGCCTGTCCGAACAACCACCTGAGCAGGACCCCCATGGTGCTGGATCAGCGGGGCTACGACGAAGTGGCCAAGATCCAAGACAGGGCGCTGGATGAGATCTTTCGAGTAGAGCAGCTCAGCGCCGAGCGGATGGCCGGCGGTGAGGAGCCCGCCGTCACGGTCGTCGCCGCGATGATGTGCTTCGCGATTCCTCAGGCACAGGACGGCCTTGGCGTTGCGGCGACCGATGAGAGGCAGTCGCTGGCGAGCTGGTGGAGGGATGAGGGGAGGCGGATGAAGATCGAGGAGGTTCCCAGCACCGTGCCGGCCGTGTCGATTCGAAAGTCCAACTAGCGGGCGCGGCGAGCCCAGCCTCGCGGTGACAGCCGGCGTGGCGCCGGCGGCTACTGCACGACGGGCAGGGGGGTGCCCCCGACCGGAGGCGGCTCGGCAACCGGCGGTGCGGCCTGTAGGACCGGCAGCTCCTGCGGCGTCGCGGCGACGATGCCGCGGGCGGCCTGACGGATCGCCTGCGAGGCGGGTGAGTCGGGGGCGGCGGTGACCAGCGGCGTGCCGGCGTCGGCGTGCTCGCGCAGCGGCTCGGAGAGCGGGATCTTGCCGAGCAGGGGTACGTCCAGGTCGTCAGCCAGCAGCTGGCCGCCGCCCTCGCCGAAAATAGTGAAGCGCTCGCCGCTGGGGGTGGTGAAGCCCGACATGTTCTCGATCACGCCGAGCATCTCGAGGTCGAACTTGCTCGTCATCTCGGCCGCCCGCCGCGCCACCGTCTGGGCGGCCGGCTGCGGCGTCGTGACGAGCACGAACTTTGCTTGGGGGAGAAGCTGGGCCAGAGTCATCGAGACGTCGCCGGTCCCCGGCGGCAGGTCGAGCAGCAGGTACTCCAGCTCGCCCCAGGCGACATCCTCGAGGAACTGCTGGATTGCCTTGTGGAGCATCGGTCCCCGCCAGACGACGGCGGAGTCCTCCTCGACAAAGAAGCCGATCGACATCACCTTGACTCCACCCGCCGCCTCGAGCGGCAGAATTTTCCGCTCCGCGTTGACGTCCGGTTTGCGGCTTACGCCGAGCATGCGCGGGATCGAGTAGCCGTAGACGTCGCAGTCGAGGGCGCCGGCCGGGTGTCCTTCGGCGCTCAGCGCCGCAGCCAGGTTGGCGGTCATCGTCGACTTGCCGACCCCGCCCTTGCCGGAAGCTACGCAGATCACGTTCTTGACCTGAGCCAGGGCGCCCTCCGGCAGCTTGCCGCGGCCGAGCGCTTTCTGCAGGTGGCCTTTCTCCTCATCGGAGAGGACGTCGAAGCCGACCGCGACGGACGTCACGCCGTCAAGCTGCGAGACCTGCCCGGCGACGGCCTGTTCGAAGTGGGCGCGGATCGGACAGCCCGCCGTGGTCAGCGAGACGACCACGTCCACCCGGCCGTCGTCCTTGACCTCGATCGAGCGCACCATCCCCAGCTCGACGATCGAGCGGCGCAGCTCGGGGTCGATCACGGCGCGCAGCTTTTCGGTTATCTGATCCTGCGTCGGAAGGGGCATTGGAGCCATTCTGGCAAAGCCGGGGCTCTGGACCGGAACGCCTGCCGCGCACAATCGACAGTTGCCCTACATCCGTCCGCAGGGGGGAGAGAACCCCGGCGCCGTGCCCTTGGTCCCCCAAGTGCTGTCGAGCGAAGGGGGATCGATGTCGGGGACGCGGGCTGGACTCGTTCGGGTGGTTGGGCTGGGGCTCTGCCTGGCGCTGGCGCTGCTGCTGCTAGCGGCACGGGAGGCGAACGCCGGCAAGTACTCGGTCGCCCAGTGCGGTTGGTACGTCGGCGCCGACGCCGGCTGGTGGGACTCGACCGGCGGAGCGAAGTTCCGGCCGGACGGGTATTGCGTGCCACCGGCGGGTCAGGATCCCTTCAACGGGGTCCATCTGAAGAGCTTCACCCGCGACGGCCAGGCGACCGTTTCGGGCACTCGCTTTGCGCGCTGGCGCTGGGAGGCGCCGGCCGGAACAGGGATCACCAGGGTCAGCGGTACCTGGTGGCATGCCCTTCACGACGGCTTGCAGCAGCGGATCGGCGTCGGCACCTGGGGCGGTGGCTTCGACGTCTTTGCCTCCGCCGGCGCGACCGATACCACGCCGCGCAACTTCGTCGCCGGCATCTCGCCGCCGCAGCCTGCACTTGAGGACCGGCTCCTCTGTGCCAAGGCGGAGAGCAAATGGTGCAGCCTCAGCGCTGTGTCCTGGTCGGCCGTACGGGCACTGACGATCACGATCGAAGACAACCATGTGCCGGGCCCGGGCGTGGGTGGGGCTCTCCTGGCGGGCGGCTGGCGGCGTGGTGCGCAGAGCGTCGACTTCTGGGCCGGGGACACCGGCGGCGGTATCCGCTACGGCGAGACGACGATCGACGGCTCTCGGGTCAACCTCACCGAATACCCGTGCTCGAAGGCGTTGATCACCAGTGAGTGGCGGGGGACCAAGATGCAGCCTTGCCAGGCCGGTGTCTCCGGGCGGGCAACTATTTCCACGACAGGGCTCAGCGACGGAACCCACAGCGTCCGCCACTGCGCCACCGACTTCGCCGGGAATGTCGGTTGCACGCCCAGCCGCACTGTCGCCATCGACAACAACCCACCGGCGCATCCCCGCAATCTTTCCCTCACCGGTGGAGACGGCTGGCGCCGCGTCAACGACTTCGACCTCGCCTGGGTCAATCCCGACCAGGGCTCGGCCAGTCCGATCGGGGGCGCCTTCTGGCGGATCGCCGGCCCGGCCGGCTATGACAGCGGGGTCAGGCTGGCAGCGGGTCGCGGCATCGCCGCGCTTGCCGACCGCACCGTGCCCGGCCCGGGCATCTACTCGATCGAGCTCTGGCTTCGCGACGAGGCCGGTAACGACGCGCGTTCTTCGGCCGTAACCGTTCCGCTGCGCTTCGACAACGTCGCTCCGGGAGTCGCCTTCGAGGCGGCCCCCGACAGCACCCGAGTCGATCTGCCGGAGTACGTCCGCGCCGACGTCTCAGACGCGCACTCCGGCCCGGCGAGCGGCGAGATCCACTACCGGCGCCTCAACGCCGAACAATGGATCGAGCTGCCCACGAAGCTCGGCGCGAGTCAGTCGTCCGGCACGGCACAGCTCACGGCGCGCTTGCCCGACAACCTCGGCCCCGGCACCTACGTCTTTCGCGCCACCGCCGCCGATGCCGCCGGCAACGCGGCCTCCAGCACGCGCCGCGCCGACGGGACCGAGATGGCATTGCGCAAGGTGTCGGCACCTCCGGTTGTCGCGGCCGCGACGAAGCAACCCGAGCCGAAGGCGAAGACGCGCGTCTTCGCGCATCTTCGCTGGCGCCGTCACCGCGGGCCGAGTGTGACGGTGCCGTTCGGTGCCGGCGCGGCGCTCTCGGGCCGCCTCGTGACCGCCGCCGGCGCCGGGCTCGCCGGTCGGGCCCTGCGTGTGGTGTCGCGTCCCTCCCGCGGCGCCCTCGCCCGCCGTCATTCCGCACGGGTCACGACGGGATCGCACGGTGGCTTCCGGCTCGCCCTCCCGGCCGGACCGTCGCGCCGGATTACGGTCACCTACGCGGGTGAGGACGGGCTCGCCGGTGCGCGCCGGCCGGCGTTGGCCCTGCGGGTTCGCGGCGGTCTCTTCTTCGCAGCTTCCCCGCGGCAGCTCCAGACCGGCGAGTCGGTTCATCTCTGGGGCCGGGTAAAGACCCGCGGGGCGCCGTTGCCGCGGCGCGGCAAGCTTGTCGCGATCCAGTACTACGAATCCGAGGCGCGCCGTTGGCGACCGGTGATGGTCGTGCGCAGCGACCACAGCGGCCGCTTCGAGGCCCGCTACCGGTTCCGCTACGTCAGCGGAATGGCAAGGATCCAGTTGCGCGCGGTTGCCCTCGCCGAGGAGCGCTGGCCGTATGCACCTGGCACCTCCACGCCGGTCATGGTCCAGGTCAGCGGTCAGCCGGTAGGGTGACGATCGTGTCGCAGGCGACCCTTCACACCAGTGCCGGAGCGATTGTGGTTGAGCTGCACGACAACGACGCTCCGAAGACGGTCGAGAACTTCCGCAAGCTCGCCGCGGACGGCTTCTACGACAACCTGACCTTCCACCGCGTCATCCCTGACTTCATGATCCAGGGCGGTTGTCCGGAGGGGACCGGCCGCGGCGGCCCGGGCTACACCTTCGAGGACGAGATCAACGAGCACAGGATCGTCCGCGGCGCGCTGGCAATGGCCAATGCCGGGCCGAATACCAATGGCTCGCAGTTCTTCGTCGTCACCGCGCAGGCCGCGCCGTGGCTGGACGGCAAGCACACCGTCTTCGGCCGTGTCGTCGACGGCATGGATGCGGTCGACGCGATCGAGGCGACCGAGACGGATGGCTCGGACCGGCCGGTCGAGCCGCAGAAAATCGAGCGCGTCGAGCTCTCCGACTAGCCGCCCGTACCCCCCAGCGGTCGATCGATTGCCGGCGGCCTAGCCGCTGAGGACGATCACGATGAAGAAGGCGATCACGACCTCGCTGACGATCCAGGAGTTCGTGTTCATCCAGTCGCGGACTTTCGGCAGCACCGCCCGGGCCCGGTGACCGAGGACCACGACGAGCAGTGCCGGCAGCGCCAGCAGCAGGACGGTGAGGAGAATGAAGGGGAGCGCGTACCACCACGGATCGCCGTTATTGGCCAAATGCCCGCCGACGGTGAGCGAGGTGATCAGGTCGCTGGGGAAGAGGCCAAGCAGCAAGAAACCAAGTCCGAACGCGAACCCGGGCGTCGCCGACTGCAGTTTTCCCATCCACTTCGGCGGCTCGTCCTCCGAGCGCTTGCGGAAGACGTGGACCATCGCGAAGACGAGCAGGGCGACGATCGCGTAGTCGACCCCGCTGCTTCCCGAGTCCTCTCCCCCGCTGTCCCCTCCAACCAAATTGGCGAACAGGTAGGCGGCAGTCACCACGATCGTTATCGAGAGCGTCGCCCCGAACACGTAGGCGGCCGACGACCGTGCCCAGGACTCGGCGGTGGCGAAGAAGACGGCGCTGATGATCTGCGGCCCGGCAATCATCACGAAGGCCAGAGGGAGCACGGTGACGATGTCCACGCGCCGCAGCCTGTCACACGGGGAGGCCGGAGCGGAGGGGGTGGGATTCGAACCCACGAGACACCCGAAGGCATCTAACGGCTTTCAAGGCCGCCGCATTCAACCGCTCTGCCACCCCTCCGGGGGCATGTGCCCTGCCGTCGATGCTAGCCGCAAGCTTATGGACGTAAGGGCACGGACCACTAAGACGCCGTAATGATTGGATTGCGGAGTGCGTTCGCTGCTCATCCTCGCCTCGGCGATGGTCTTCTTCGACGTCGCTTTCTATGCGGCGATCGCCCCGCTTCTGCCTGACTACGTCTCTGAGTTCGGGCTGAGCCACGCTGAGGCCGGGATCCTCGCAGCCGCCTACGCCGCCGGAACGCTGCTCGCCTCGCTGCCGGCCGGGCTGGTCGCCACCAGGATCGGACCGCGTCGCACGGTGATCAGCGGGCTATTGCTGCTTGGCATCTCCAGCGTCGTCTTTGGCTTCGGCGAGTCGATCGGTCTGCTCGACGCCGCGCGCTTCGCGCAGGGAGTTTCCGGCGCGCTGATCTGGTCGGGAGCGCTTACCTGGCTGATCACCACCGCTCCCCCGGAGCGTCGCGGCTCGGTGATCGGCACCGCCCTCGGCACCGCGGTCGCTGGCGCCCTGGTCGGCCCGATCCTTGGCGCGACCGCGGCAGAGGTCGGGACGGAGGCCGTCTTCGGCGGGGTGCTGGGGGTCTCGCTGGTCCTCGCCGGGCTGGCGGCTCGGCTGCCGGAGGCTGGGGCCCCCGAGCGGCAGGCGCTCAGGGAGGTGGCGGCGAAGATGCTCAGCCGGCCGATCCTTGCCGCGACCACCTTCGTTGCAGTTCCATCCCTGATGTTCGGCGCGGTGGAGGTTTTGGTGCCGTTGCGGATCGACGAGCTTGGCGGCGGCCATGCGGCGATCGCCGGTGGTTTCATTGCCGGCGCAGCGTTGGAGGCGACGCTGGCCCCGATCGCGGGCCGCTACTCGGACCGAGTCGGGCGCCGGGTCCCCTTCGTGGTCGGGACCGGGATCTGCGCCTGCGCGATGGTCGGCATTGCCATCGCCCAGGCCCTCGGCCCCGTTCTGGGAGCGCTGATCCTCGGTTCCCTGGGGGCGGGAATCTGCTTCGCCCCTGCACTCACCACTCTCTCCGAGACAGCCGACTCGAGCGGCCTTCACCAGGGCTTTGCCGCCGGTCTCTCGAACATGGCCTGGGCTGCCGGGCAGGCAGCGGGGGCGCTGGCCGGCGGCGGCGTCGCCAGCGCGATCGGCTTGGCGGCGCCCAGCATCGCCGTCGCCATCCTGCTCCTGCTCACCGCCGGCTACGCCTTTCGCGCCCTGGCCCCGCCGCTGGTTCGCCCCGCCGAGGGGTAGTACCCGGGGCGGCCTCGGGCTACCCTGCCGCATGGCATTGGGGAGGAGATCCATATGAGCGCCACCGTCTGGAGCAACTGGACCGGGGATCAGGTGTGCCGGCCCGCGCAGACCGTCAGGCCGCGCGATCGCGCCGAGCTGCAGGCGGCAATCGCCACGGCCGCCGGTGCCGAGCAGAGGGTGAGCGTCGTCGGATCCGGTCACTCGTTCACCGAGACGGCGCTGACCGACGGGGTGGCGATCGACCTCGCCGCGCTGAGCGGCACGATCGATGCCGACCCCTCCACGGGCCTTGTCAAGGTAGGCGCCGGGACGATCCTCGCCGATCTCAACGAGGAGGTGGACCGGCTCGGCTTGGCGATGGAGAACCTCGGCGACATCGACCGGCAGACGATCGCCGGCGCGATCTCCACCGGCACCCATGGCACTGGCGCGAGACTGCGAAACATCTCTGCCCAGGTCGAGGCCATCGAGCTGGTCACCGCGGCCGGCGAGGTGCGCGAGCTGGCCGGCGCCGAGCCCGGCCTTCTGCGCGCGGCGCGGGTCGGCGTCGGCGCGCTCGGCGCGATCTCGGCGGTGACCCTGCGCTGCGTCCCGGCCTTCACGCTGCGCCGGGTCGACGCGCGCTGGCCGCGCGAGGAGGTCCTCGACTCGTTCGAGGAGCGCGCCGAGGCCAACGACCATTTCGAGTTGTTCACCTTCCCCTACGCCGATTCGGCGCTTGTTCTCGAGCGCAACCGCGTCGATGGCGCGCCGCGGCCGCGCGGCCCGCTCGCCGCCCGGCTCAACGACGTCGTGCTCGAGAACTGGGCGCTGGAGGCGCTCTCGGCTGCCGGCAAGCTGTTCCCGGCGGCGATCCCGCGCCTCTCCCGCCTTGCCGCGCGACTTGCCTCCGGCGGCAAGACCACCGATCGCAGCGACCGCATCTTTGCCAGCGAGCGGCGCGTCCGCTTCACCGAGATGGAGTACGGCGTGCCGCGTGAGCACGGGCCCGAGGCGGCGCGGCGGACGATCGAGTGGGTGCGGGTCAACCGTTACCCGGTCTTCTTTCCGATCGAGATGCGGGTCGCGGCCGGCGACGACGCCCTGCTTAGCCCCTCCCACGAGCGCGACACCGCCTACATCGCCGTCCACCAGTACCGGGGGATGGAGTGGCGCCCCTACTTCGAGGCGGTCGAGGAGATCATGCGCGACTACGGCGGCCGCCCCCACTGGGGCAAGCGCCACTTCCAGACCGCCGCGACCTTGGCGCCGCTCTACCCAGCCTGGGATCGCTTCCAGGCCGCCCGCGACGAGCTCGACCCCGAGCGGGTCTTCAGCAACGAGTATGCGAAACGGGTCCTCGGAATCTGATCCGCCCCCCTTTTTGCCTCCATGGCATGAACGATGGAGGCGGGTTGCCACGGGCGCCTTCCTCAGAGGAACGTTTTTCCTTCACCACGGTAGGTGGGGACGACGTCGACGATCTCGCCGCCCTCGACCAGGTGGAGAACGTCGAAGCGCTCGCAGAGCTCGCCCGCCTTGGCGTGGCGGAAATAGACGCGGTCGCCGATCGCAAGCTGCGCCGCCGCCGGTCCGAGGAGCGGCGTCTGCACCTCGCCGGCGCCCTCCTCGGAGTCGAGCTGCAGATCTGCCGGCAACCAAGGGACCGGCAGGCGCCCCGAGTCGCCGCTGCCTGAGGCGAGGTAGCCGCCACCCAACGCCGTTGCCACCCCGGACGTCGGCTTGCGGACGATCGGCAGCGCAAAGCCGGCCGCCGGGGTCAGCGTGAAGCGGCTGTAGTGGTCGAATAGGGCGGGGGCGTAGAAACCGGAGCCGGCGGTGACCTCGGTGACGACGTCCTCGGCGCCGGTCAGCTCGAGGCTGCCGGTGCCGCCGCCGTTGACCATCTCCAGCGCGGCGAACTCGCGGATTGCGGCGACGATCGCGCCGCGCCGGCCGGCCAGCTCAGCGGCGGAGCGGCGCTGCATCCAGCGGATCGCAGCCCCCCGCAGCCGGCGTCCCGGCGGCCGGTCGCCGACGCCGGCGATCTGACCCTCGTAGGCCATCAGCGCGGCCAGCTCGACCTGCGGGCGCCGCTCGATCTCGCGCGCCAGCTCGACCGCTTGCTCGACCGTGTGGACCGGCGAGCGCTTCGGGCCGACCTTGATCCGCCCGCCCAACGCCCACCAGCTCGCATCGATGTCGATGCAGACCCGCACCGGCGCAGCACCCGCTCCCAGCACCGACTCGATCGCGTCGAGGTGGTCGGCGCAGTCGACCATCACGGTCGGGGCGCCCGCGGGGTTGCCGACCGAACGCAGCGCCAGCTCGCCGAGCGCATCCGCGTCGGCGGTCGGATAGGCGAGCAGCAGGTCCTCGAATCCCTGCTCCGCCAGCCACAGCGTCTCCGGCAGGGTGAAGGTCATCAGCCCGGCGAAGCGCTCGTCGCTGCGCAGGATCCGCTCCAGCAGCGCCCGGCAGCGCAACGACTTGCTCGCCACCCGGATCGGCTTGCCCGTTGCTCGCTCCAGCATCGCCGCCGCATTGGCATCCATCGCATCGAGGTCGACGAAGGCGAACGGCGCCTCAACGTCGGCGAAGACCTCCTCGTAGCGGGCACGCGACTGCTCGAGCGCCGAGTTCACGCGTTGAGCCTAACCGCGCCGTATCCCGGAGCCGGCGCTATGGTTTTTGCCCCGGAGAGGTGGCCGAGTGGCTGAAGGCACTCGCCTGCTAAGCGAGTAGGGGGCGCAAGCTCTCTCGAGGGTTCGAATCCCTCCCTCTCCGTTCGGGATGGGCACGAAGGCGTTGGTCGAACTCACGTTCCTCTGGAGGCCGGCAACTTCACGCCATTCGCGCATGCAGAGGGGCTCATCCTTCAAACGTCAGTCACCGCGGGCAGTCTCCGCCTTTTGGCGGGTGGAACGGACTCGCTACCGGCGCGGTTAGCAACGCCGCCTGAGTCGTTCTCGCACTCCTTCGCCCCTGTTCGTACTTCCATGAAGACTGCGCTCGACCCGTAAGCGGGCAGGGGTTCTGGATCGTGCGAACCGAGTAGACGCCAACGTGGATGGTCACGGCGACGAGCGCGACGCCAAGGGAGGCAAAGGCCCAGCTCAGTCGCTTTTGTCGCTTCCCATAAGCTCGCCGCTCTTTGAGGATGCGGTTTCGCAGCCCGAGCAAGAAGGTTCCCTGGGCGGCCACCTTAGTCCGGCTGATCGACTCCTCCTCGGCGATGTTTTCGATTTCCTCGTCGTCCCAACCCCAGGAGGGGAAGCGGAAGATCACCGCCAGCGCGCAGGCTGCGGAGATGAGGATGAAGACGGCAGCGAGTCCGAGTGAGATGGCCGCGAGCCAGCGGCCAACATCGCCGAGAAGCCTTGCCTGAGTGAGCATTTCGCGGGCCTGGTTGGCTACGAGGCCGAGGATTACGCCGTTCAGCGCCAGCAGCCACCCAGCACGTTGGTTGTTGGTATTGAGCCGGGACTCCTCGAATTCCTCATGGAACCTCGCCTCGGCGACCAACTCCTCGACGGTATCGGCGTGCTCCTCCGGGTTCGTGCCATTCGGCTGCTTGCTCTCGTCGGGGGCTCGGCGCTCATAGCGCTGTCCTACCATGCAATGGGCCTGATAACAACAAAACTTCTTTGTATGCGTCGGGCCGAAAGGAGTGTCTGCGGCGGCCACTTGGACGCGCCTAGTCTCGCGGACCGCCGAAGCGTTGAGCGTGGAGCCTCCTGATCCGCTTCCAGGCGCGGTCAAGTTCGATCATCGTCGCTCCCTCTCCGTTCTGGCCGGGAACTTAGGCTTTGGTCGGACTCCGAAGGCGGAGCCCCGTTTAGCTGTCATCTCCGACGCGCTCGGGGTGAAGCACCCGCATCCTGGCCCATTCGATTTCGCCGACGAGTTTCCGGGCAGCCTCCATCGCCTCGTCCGCGTCCAACTTCGTGCCAAGCCACTCGAAAGTCACGCCATCCCATCCCCCGACCTGTAGTTGCTGCCATCTGACCGAGGAATCGAAACCTTCCCCCGCCGCGTACTCGTCAATATGCTCGCCGACGTTGCGGAGCAGTGGTAGATCGGGCAGCGCCTCATCAAACGCTTTGATCGCTCGCTGTATGGCGGGACGCTGGTCTGGAACCCGCAATGCCAACTCTGCTGATCGACGCAGGCGACGCAAAGCGACAATGAAGAACTGAAGATCGATCCACCAGACGAATGCGCCGCCTGGCCCAGAAGATGCCTCCTGGCGGGCTCGCTGCAACTGAACATCGGCTGCCTGTAGGCCCTCCAGAGCGAACGTCAGCGCTCGATCCAAGATCGTCTCGGGTGATGGTGGCGCGCTCTCTCGGCTCATCCCAAGAACGCTAGAGGCTTCTCTTCTGGTTCAACGTTCCAGCCGGTCGCGATGGGATCGTCCTCCGATGGAGGTCGTTGCCGCACTTGCTGGTGGTGTTGTCGGGGTAGCGCTTGGTGCCTGGCTGGCTCGACGGAATGAGAAGCGGGCTGCAACCGAGCGCCTAATGGTGGAGGCCGTCAGCGATGTTGTCGATGGAATCGCTGGCGTGGCCCAGGGAATCCCCGATGCTCAGGCGCGATATGCAGCGGCCCTAGCGAGAGTTGCGCTCCACGGATCACCAGAAGTCGTGCGGGCATTCAGCCATCACCAGAAGGACGCCACCACCATCACGCCTGAGGGCCGTCGTCGCCTTGTGGCGGCGATGCAACAGGCACGTCTTGAGCTTGGACGCCAGCGGCTCGATGAGCGAGACCTAGAGGTGCTGCTTTTCGGCCCACGGCCTCCAAGCGCGGAGTCGGCTAGTTAAATGACCCTCGCTGTTGCGATTATCGGCAGCATTTGCACGGCGGCAATCGCTGCCTTCTTCACTCATCGCCTGACTTCTCAGCGGGACCAAATGAACCGGCGCAGCGATTTGCGGATTCGTTATCTACTGGCTGCTTACCGCGCTCTGGCCGACACGTCTCATCGCGACCTTGATCCAGGTTCAGACAACGTCCGGGCGTTTGAGCAAGGGCTCGCGGATATTCAGCTCCTAGGCTCGAAAAGACAAGCAGAGATGGCAGTAGCTATCGGCAAAGCACTCGCCGAAAATGGAGAGGCGAAGCTGGACGATTTACTCTTGTCGCTTCGGGATGATCTTCGTGGCGAGCTGAGGCTTGAACCGCTCACTCGACCACCGTTCCATCTCCGTATTGACAGCAACGATTGAGGAGCTAGGGAGCGAGCTACTCGAACTGCTCCGCGTGGAGCTTCCTGATCGCCCTCCAGGTCCGGTCGAGTTCGATCATCGCCCCTCCCTCTCCGTTCCCGAGCCATTTGTGCCGTGGGCGGGTCGGTGGCGCCGCCGGAGGTCTCTAGAGTCACTGTCCGTGGAGGCTGTTCCCACAGCGAGCGGGCACCACGGCCGGCGCACCAAGATCATCGCCACGATCGGGCCGGCGAGCTGGGACGTGGACGTCCTGACCAGGGTGATCGAGGCCGGCGCCGATGTCCTGCGGCTCAACTTTTCCCACGCCGACCGCGACCGGCATGCGCGGACGATCGAGTCGATCCGCGCCGCGGCGGAGCGGGCCGGACGCGAGGTCGCTGTGCTCGGCGACCTGCCCGGGCCGAAGCTGCGGATCGGCGAGCTGCGCGGTGATTTCGCCGAGCTACGGACCGGGACCCATGTGCAGCTGACGCCGAGCGCCGTCGAGGGCGACGAGGAGACGATCCCGGTCGACTGGCCCGGCGTCGCCTCGCTGCACGAGGACGAGCTGGTCTACCTAGCCGATGGGGCGATCCGCCTTCGTGTGCGCGAGCCCGAGGACGGCGGCGTCGACTGCGAGGTCGAGGTGGGGGGGACGCTGTCCTCGCACAAGGGCATGAACATCCCCGGCTCGACCGCCGCGGCGGCGACTGAGGATGACCTCGGCTGGGTCGAGTTCGCGGTCGAGCACGGCGCCGACCTGCTTGCCGTCTCCTTCGTCTCCTCCGCGTCCGACCTGGAGCCGGTTGCCGAGCGGTTGCGCGCCCTCGATGCCGACCTGCCGCTGATCGCCAAGATCGAGAAGCGGCAGGCAGCTGAGAACGCGGAGGAGATCGTCCATGCCGCGAGCGGCGGGATCATGGTGGCGCGGGGGGACCTTGGAATCGAGCTGCCGCTGGCCCAGGTGCCGGTGGTCCAAAAGCGGCTGATCCGTGCCGCCGGCAAGCGTTCAAAGCCGGCGATCACGGCGACGCAGATGCTCGCCTCGATGGTGACCGAGCGGCGCCCGACCCGGGCCGAGGTGACCGACGTCGCCAACGCGATCTACGACGGCACCGATGCCGTGATGCTCTCCGAGGAGACCGCGATCGGCCGCCACCCGATCGAGGCGGTGCGGACGATGGACGAGATCGCCCGCGCCACCGAGCCCGACCTGCGCTATGGCGAGTGGCTCTTCGGCCGCACCGACCAGGCGACGCAGGACGTCGCCGACTCGGTCGCCCAGGGCGCGGTCGGGGCCGTCTACCGGCTCAACCTGACGGCGCTCGTCGTACCGACGACCAGCGGACGCAGCGCCCGCCTCGTCTCCGCCCACCGTCCCAAGGTGCCGATCCTGGCGGTCTCGCCACGGCTCGAGACGGTGCGGCGGCTCAGCCTGCTCTTCGGCGTCACTGCCGTCCACAGCGAGCATATGGCCGGGGTGCGCGACCTGCTCGACCACTGCGCCGAGCTCGCCGCTCGCCACGGCGTCGCC
Source organism: uncultured Solirubrobacterales bacterium (assembly GCA_963844395.1). Taxonomy (GTDB): domain Bacteria; phylum Actinomycetota; class Thermoleophilia; order Solirubrobacterales; family 70-9; genus VRUE01. The sequence goes on from CAWJNX010000002.1 coordinate 767,388, forward strand.
TCCTCGGGCGACCTGATCGCGATCGTCGCCGGGCTGCCGGACCATGGCCTCGGCACGAACCTCTTCGAGGTGCACCGGGTGCCGTAGGACCGGCAGATCTGTCTATAGGGTCTCGCTCGTGACCGAGCTGGTTCGACTCGAGCGCGACGACACGGGCCTCGCCGTGGCGACCTTCGACAGCCCGCCGCTGAACCTGTTCAACCGCAGCATGTTCGAGGGGCTGCAGGCGGCGATCGAGGTGGTGGAGAGCGACCCGCCGCGGGCGCTCCTCTTTCGCGCCGAGGGCCGCGCGGTCTCGGGCGGCGTCGACGTCCACGAGTTCGACGGGCTCACGCCGGACGATGGGAGCCGGCTATGGGACGAGCTGATCGGGGTTGTCGAGCGGGTCGAAGCACTGCCGCTGCCGGTCGTCTTCGCGGCCCACGCGCTGACCCTGACCGCGGCCTTCGAGCTGGCGCTCGGCTGCGACCTGATCCTCGCCGCCCGCTCGGCCAGGTTCGGCCTTGTGGAGAAAGTCGTCGGCCTGACGCCGTCAATGGGCGGCACCCAACGCCTCGCCGAGCGTGCCGGCAGCGGCCGCGCCCGCCACTTCGTTATGAGCGGCGACCTCTTCGGCGCCGAGGAGATGGAGCGCTGGGGAGTCGTCAATCTCGTCCTAGACGATGACGGCTTCGACGAGCGCGCCCGCGCTTACGCCGCCGAGCTGGCTGCCGGTCCGACCAAGGCCCACGCGATGACCAAGCACATCCTGCGCCGCTACCGCGAAGGCGGCATCCCAGCGGCCGACGAGGCAGTCCGCAACGAAGCCGGCGCCCTCTTCGCGACCGACGACCTCCAGCGCGCCGTCAAGACCTTCCTCGACAAAGGCCCCGGGCACGCCGAGTTCCAAGGCCGCTGATCCGCCAGCGGAGCCCCGCCGCACCCCATAGAATCCCAACGAGGAGGCGCAAGCCTCAACCCGCGCCCGTAGCTCAGTTGGATAGAGCGTCGGTCTACGAAACCGAAGGTCACAGGTTCGAATCCTGTCGGGCGCGTTCGGGGTATTCCGCTTGCCAAGCGGGTTTCCGCGCTTCTGGGAGCGTCCAGAAACGTCCAAAAATGGCCCTGGGGCAAGGTGAGGTCAAAGTGAGTTTGATTCCGGGCCTTGCGCAGGGCGCCTCCGTCCGTCCACGATGGCGAGAATCAGTGAGGCCGCACGCCTGCGCCGCCGCCTCTGCCGGCCGGCTTGGTTCGTCCTAATCCGGGGGCTGGGGGCCGCATCCGGGATCGGCCTCAGAAAGCGGCGGCCCGCCGTGAGCAAACACGAACGGGCCGCCTGAGACACAAGGAGGCTGGCTCCTCATGTCCTGTCCAGAGCTACGGACTGCGGCCCAGGCAAACGTCTTGGCGCAGCGACGAAGACGAACAGATGCAGTGGATGGTACTTCGCACCGTCCTTGACCTGCATCCGACCCATCTCACGTTCCCCGAGCTGGCGGCGGAGGTCTGCCTGGACCCCGACGACTTCATGGAAGGCGATTCCTTGGCGCGGGCCGTTCGCGATCTCACCGCCGCCATGCTGCTTCGCAGCAACGGCATCTTCGTGATGCCGACGCGGGCGCTGCTCTTCTACCACCACTACTTCAAGGATGACTGAGGTCGCCAGGCGCTTTGGAGAAAATCTCCTTAAAGCTCGCAAGCGGTCTGTCTATTTCTCCATGCGTCCTGCTGGCAGGAATGATGTGGACTCCACCCAGCTTCACGGCCGGGGGGTTTCAGGTGAGCGGCCAGGCGGATAACGCGGCGGACTGAACCCGTTGAGAGTGTCGAGTCGCCCGGTCCGCGGGGCCATATACCGCACCCAAGTTGAGAGAGTAGAGCGGGGGTGAGAACCTGACGCGCGTGCCGATGTCATCGTGAAGCTGGCGGGCGCGTTCGGCGTCTAGGTTCAGAAGCCGAGCCACGTTCGCAGAAGCGGGTTCAAGCCACCGGATGAAAAGGTGAGACGCGGCCCCCGTGTCTGATGCCCCCGGCTAATACCGCGAGTAAGAGCGGCGGAACGCGGGTTTTGCTCAAAGAACCATGAAGTAACACCTCGGGAGAGGCCGTAGGGTTTGTCCCTGGCATGGACAAGCCGGGGGGTCTGTGGCTCGATCCCTCTCGGTGCAGACGGAACCCATCCGTGAGGGGCACCTTTCCCCTCGGCTGCATCCACGCACGAATCGGGGAGCGGGTCGGCGCTGAGTGGCCGGCCCGCCCCCGCGTTTCGGAACGGATCAGCCGTTCTTGACGATGCTGAACATCGGCATCGCGGCGTCCTGTGCCTTGAGCACCATGCAGATCACCTCCCTCTGTTGTGGCTCGATTCAGCGCGCCCGCGTTCAGCGGGGAGATGCGCCTTAGCAAGCCGCTAAGAATGCTCGAAAAATTCTGAGCAGTCAACAGAGGAAGGCGTAACCTGCTCGCTACCACCAAAAAAGATTGGTTAACTACTCCGCGCCTCGCCCCCTAGCCGCGTCCCCAAGGAGAAACGCGTTGATTCCCGAACCAAAAAAGAAACGCTCGGGGAAAGTGACTGACAAGAACAACAAGGGAAGCCGCAAGCCGGGAAGCGAGGACAGCGCGAAGGCCGCGCCAAAGGCCAAAAGTAAGTCGAGGCGTAAGGGTCCCTCCTACAGAGGGACCACCCAGAAGGCAAGGGAGCGCGCGCCGGAAGCGATGGACCCGAAAGTGGCGATCATCGCGAAGGACCCGCTGCGGGCCGAAATCCTCGCAATCGCGATCCAGCGCCCAATCTCGCCCAGCGAATTCGCCAGGGAAAAGCGCATCTCGATCGGTGTGTCTTCATACGCCTTCAAAGTGCTGAAGGACCACCTCATCATCGAATTGGTGGATCAAGTGAACGTCCGGGGAGCGGTGAAGCACATGTACCGGGCCAACGAGGCAGCCTTCATCGGGGACAAAGACTGGGGCGCGCTCGCGCCGGTCCTGCGTCCCGGCATCATCGGCGCGACCATCGGCAACTTCAACGGCCGGGTGGCCGAGTCCGAGAAGACGGGCAAGCTCTACGAGCGCGACGACGTTCGCATCTATTGGGCGCCGCGAGAGTTCGATGAGATCGCGTGGAAGGAGCACGCGGAGATCCTGGCGTGGGTCATCGACGAATCCGAGCAGCTCGCGGTGGACACCGTGAATCGCCGCGCGAGCGGCGAAAGCGACGGCTCGTTCAGAGCGACCGTCGGCCTGTTCCTGTTCCCCTCGCCAACGCACGCCGACCTCATGAAAATGGAAAGGCAGGCACGCAGAAAGGAACGCCAGAAACAGCAGCCGGAGAAGACCAAGGCCAAACCGAAGGCCAAACGGAGAACCACGGAAAAACGCACCGGGGGGAGCCACAAGGGGACCAAGGCGAAGGGCAAGGGCTGCGGAACCAAGAAGGGCAAGGGAAAGAGGTCGTGACTCCGACGCCACGCGAGGCCGTGATCGAACACGACTTCCGACTCGAGAAGCTGGACTGCCTCGACAGGAGGCCGCAGACGATCCGCCGGGTGGCCGACCGACTCGGCAAGAACGAGCGGCACGCCGCCCACCACATGAAGTTGCTCGCCACCTTCGACCTCGCGAAGGAGACGGGCGATCAGGGCGAGGACGGACAGCCGCTCTACGTCGCTGACCTCAAGGACCAGCCGGCGTGGGTGGCGCGGGCGGTCAACGTGCGCCGCAGGCGAAAGCGAACAATGGATGACCCGCACGGAAAGCATCGTCCCCTCTCGCCATACCAGCAAATGCCGCTGAGCGAGAGAACATGACTGGCAGCGATACCTCACCTCAGTACAACGTGGCCAAAGTCGAAGCCGTGATCCTCGAAATGGTCGTGGAACTGCACCCCGAAGACTTGTCCACAGAAGGACTCTTGCTGAAAATCTTGAGCAACTCCGACGACGGAAAGGAGATCGAGACAGGGGTCCGGGCGATCCGCCGCCTTCGCGAGCTCGGGTTGTTCAAAGAGCGAGACGATGAGATCGTGGAGCCGACGCAGGCGGCGCTTCGCGCCGTCGCGCTACTGACTTGCTGACCCGGCCACGCCGCTCCGGACCCTCAGGTAGCGCCGGGGGATCCCTTGGCATAAGACGCGCCAGCTCGAGTCGCTGGGTCCAAAATGCTCTGATTCCATCTGCGATGTCAAAAGCTCCGGCGGCAGGGACTCGCTGAGGCCGCTGGACCCGGTTCGCCCCACAGTCGCTCCCTTGGGGCAAGAAATGGGGCAAGAAGCCCCACAGATCCCAGCCGATCCCAGCCGAACTCGATCTCGCGAAAATCGCTCTAGAACGCGCTCCACGTAGCCCCACCGAGTCACTACTCCGTTCTACGAAACCGAAGGTCACAGGTTCGAATCCTGTCGGGGGCCTTGGGCATGTGACAGCTCGACAGCGAGGCGACGAACATATCCTCGGGGTTGGCTAGGTGGGCAACACGATGTAGGTGAGCCGCTCCCGGTGGCCACCGTGAAGCCGCCGTGAACCAAGCTCCCGCCGGCCTCCCGTCGAGTGGCCGGCCCCCGCGGGTCTATCAGTCATGGACCTCTTCGACCTTCACGGCGATCAGCTCGAGCCCACCGGGGGCGAAGCTGACTTCCTGGTCAGTGTCCACGGTATCGAGGTCCACGGCGAGTTCGGTCCCGCCGGAGAGGACCGCGACCGTGTCCATCGACGCTTCAAAGCTCGCCGTTCCGATAGGCGTCACAGAATCCAGGTCGGTGCCGCCAGCCCGGAGGTAGAGAGGAACCGGATACCCGAAGGACGAAGGCGAACTCGTGAACGCCCCGTTGAAGACGAGCAGGTAGCGACCCGGACCGGCCGGGACATCCGCGGTGAGAATCGTGGTCCGTTCGCAGCACCCGATCGTGGTGCCCTGGACATTGGACTGGACGTAGGCGTCGCTGGGCAGACCTTGCGGCCCCGGCGGACCTTGCGGCCCCGGCAGACCCTGAAGCCCCGTGGGCCCGGTTGCGCCCACCAGCGCCTGCTTCGCCTTCGCGCTCAGATCACTCGGCTTGATTGACCCCTTCCTGATCTGCTTCGAGCCGACCGAGTTCTCGGGCAGCTGTGCGGCGGCATAGGCGCCGCCGCCGAGAACGATGAACGCGAGGATCGTGACCATCACATTCGCGTAGCTGAATTTGGGACGAAGGCGCCCCATAAGTCCTCCTCCGAAGCGTGTTCGCAAGCTTAGCTTGGATCAGCCGCCGACACTTGATGCGTCCGGGGTACCACCCGGTTCGGCGGGTACCAAATCGGGTGCCCGGGGATCGCTCATCGCGGGAGGCGTCTAGATCGCGGTGGCAGCAGGGTGACCATGCGAAGCGCAGGGTCGCTACGATCACGCTGCCTTGGGCGAGTTTCAGTGGAATCCCGTAACGCACCCGCATGGACCGCAAGGGCCTCACGTAGGACAGATCCATGCCGAGATGGCTGCTCGGGCGCAACAGGCCGAGACGGCGGCCCGGGCGGCTAGGGAGCGACGTGACCGGAACCGTCGGAACCACTTCCTGCTCCTTCTCTGCCGGTCATGACGCGGTGGGAGTACATGACGGTCGCCGAGACCCATGACTGGCAGGATGCGAAGTCCGAATTCGATATCAATTACTGGATCTTGACTCCGGAGAAAAAGGAAGCGCAGAAAGTTGAGGAGGCCGGGCTCACTAGCCTGTTCAATCGGTTGGGAGGCGAAGGCTGGGAGCTGGTCAGCCAGTTGGCGCGGCAGAACGGAATCCTCTTGAACACCCGAGGGCTTCACACCGGGGGAGTCGCAGTCGAGATTTGGCACACTTTCAAGCGCCCTAAGCCTTCCTGACGGCCCCCCGTGTCCGCGCGATGCTTCAGATGTCGAGCCAGGTGCCCGCCGGGCCGAGGTTCCACACCGGCGTCTCGCCGATCTGGCTCTCGCAGCCCCAGGACTCGTGGATGTGGCCGCAGACGGCTAGGCGGGGGCGCTTCTGCTCGATTGCTTGGAGGAGAGCGTCGCTGCCGAAGTGGTCGCCGCTGGCGCTGGCGTCGCAATGGCCTTTCGGCGGCGAGTGGAGGACGAGGATCGCACTGTCGGGGCAGGGGGCGAGCATCTTGGCTGCGCTCTCGTCGTCGAGGTCGAAGCTCCAGTCCCATGGCGTGATCGGGACGCCGGCGCCGAGGCCGTAAAACTCGGTCCCGTCGATGCTCGTACCCTCGCCGTGGAGGACGGTGGCGGCGCTCCAGGCGGCGGTCGCCTCGCGCAGGGCGTCGGCGGTCTCGTTGTTGCCAGGTACCAGGACGGTCGGTTTCTCGATCGTCGCGAGGGCGTCAATCGTCTCCTCCAGGCCCTCGTGCACGGAGGCAAAGTCGCCGGCTCCGATCACCACGTCGGCCTCGGCCGCCATCTCGACCAGCTGAGCCGCCTGGGCGAGGTCGCGGTGCAGGTCGCTGAAGGCGAGCAGCTTCACACGAGCAAAGTTATCCGTTTCGGCTTCGTCGCAGGCCGGGTATGAGATTTCCCGTAATCGGGTTGCACAACGCGAAAGGAGTTCACCGTGGGAATCATCGGATGGATTGTGCTCGGGCTGCTTGCGGGGGCGATCGCGAAGCTGATTATGCCCGGTGACGATCCGGGTGGCTTCATCGTGACGACCCTGATCGGCATCGCCGGCGCACTGGTCGGAGGCTTCATCGCCAGCGCCCTCGGCATCGGGGACCTCGACGAGTTCTTCGACATCGGGACCTGGCTGATCGCCATCGGTGGCTCGCTGCTGCTGCTCTTCCTGTACCGGATGGTGGCTGGAGACAGGGCGACGCATCGCGGCGCCTATCGATGACGTAGTGCCGTAGCTGGGGAGCAGGGTGCGGCCGCGCTTTTGCCGCCGCGACCGCACCCGCTGCTCCCCACGCGGGTTCTCCCGCTTCGTCCGACGTCTCATGTCGAGCTGACAGGCTGAGCATCGGACGGTTCGATAGTCTCGCCGCGCTCATGCCCGACGTCTTCTGGATCGGCCTTGGAATCGCAGCCTTCTGCGCCTTTGTGGGCTTCGTCTCCGCCGCGCGCTCGCGCGGCACCCGAACCCTCACCGGGCTGGCGATCGGCGCCTTCCTCGGCCTGATGGCGGGCTTCCCGCTGCTCGCCATCGGCCTGGCGACGAGCTAGCTCCGGCGGAGGCTTCAGACCTCGGCCCGCTCGGCGTGCCGGACGCGGTCGCGGGCCTCGCCGTAGCTCCGCGTCTCGTAGGCAATCATCGCCCAGAGCAGCACGGTGACGAGGGAGAGCATGGCGAGCGCCGGCAGCTCGACCGCCAGCGGCAGCAGCGCGAGCAGCACGAACGACAGGGTTAGGCGGCGCCGGTTGATCGTCTGGACGTGGCGGTAGCGGAAGGCGACGTGGCCGAGCAGGTAGGCGGCGACCCCGCCGAGCAGGGCTAAGGCTGCCACGATGTCGAGTGGGTCGCCGACGTGGGCGAGAGTCTTTTTCAGGCCCAGCGCGACGAGCACGATCCCGGCGACCATCGGGAAGTGCAGGTAGGAGTACGAGTCGCGCGCCATCTCGTTCTGCTCGCGCCCCGGCTCGGCCTCGGCGAGGCGGCGCCCCGCGACCAGCGCGACGACGTCGAAGTAGACCCACCACATCGCTGCGGTCAGGGCGACCCCGAGCACTCCTGCCGCGACGATCCCGGCGTCAAGCCCGAGCTCGGCGCCGATCCCGATCGCGACGATCGACTCGCCCAGGGCGACGATCACGATCAGGCCGTGGCGCTCGGCGAAGTGGCCCGGGGCAAGCTTCCAGCCGGCGGGATCGATGAAGAAGTAGGGCGCCGCGACGTCGAGTCCCAGGGCCAGCGCCCAGAGCGCTCCCTGGGCGAGACCGTCGAACAGCGAAGAGAGGGCAAGGAGGGTGACTCCGACCGCGGTCCCGACCGCCAGCCCGTTGACCGAGCGCCGCAGCTTCGGATCCTCGCGACTGGCGAGCATGAAGAGGGCGATGTGGCCGGCGCGAACGACCCCGTAGGCGAGGGCAAAGCTCAGCGCCAGATCGCCGAAGGCCTGCGGCACGCATAGAGAGACGATCAGCAGCGCCGCCATCGCCGCGAAGATCGCCAGGCGGACCGCCCCCTCCTCTGGATCGACGACGCTGGTCAGCCACGAGTAGCCGACCCACGTCCACCACAGCACGCCGAGCACGAGCAGGCCCTGGGCGAGCCCGGTCCAGGTCGGGTCGTGTGCCATCAGCGCCGTGCACTGGGTTATCGCGAGGACGAAGACGAGGTCGAAGAAGAGCTCCAGCGGGGTCACCCGCTCGCCTTCGCGCATCACCGCGGCGACCCGCGACTGGCGCGTTTCTTCGGCCGACGCCATCGCCGCCATCTTCCCCAAGACGGCGCTTGAAAGGATGCCGGGGAATGAGTGAGCGCAAGCGGCCGGAGGCGCCGCGGACCGAGCGAGTCCTGCCCGGCGCTTGGCGGCTGCGGCTGGCACTGCCATGGCCGGGCGTCCCCCACGGCAACGTCTGGGCCGTCGCCGCCGACGGCGGCATCGTCCTCTTCGACACCGGGATCGGCGGCAAGGGTCGCCTGCGCCAGCTCGAATTCGCCCTCTCGCAGGCCGGCTTCGGCCTCGAGGACGTCCGCCTGCTCGTCTGCACCCACTCGCACACCGACCACTACGGCCTTGCGGCGCCGATCGTCGAGGGCAGCCGCTGCGAGCTGTGGATGCACCCCGCCTGGGAGCACGTGCGGTTGCTCGGCGACGACCCGGCGGCGGCGCTTGAGCGGCGGCTCGAGGTGGCCCGGGAGAGCGGTGTGCCGGCGGCCGCGCTGGAGCGCTACCGGGAGATGCGCAGCGAAGACGAGGAGACCGGGATCAACGCGATCGTCGAGCCTGACCGCGACCTGCTCCCGGGGGTCGAGGTCGAGACCGACCTCGGCGTCTGGCAGGTGCACGAGACGCCCGGCCACGCCCCGTCCCACGTCGTCCTGCACCAGCCCGAGCGCAGGCTGATGATCTCCGGCGATCACCTGCTCGGCCGTACGGTCCTCTTCTTCGACTACGGCCACACGCCCGACCCGGTCGGTGAATTCCTCACCGGCCTCGATGAGATCGAGCCGCTCGACGTTGGCCTCGTCCTGCCCGGGCACGGCCGCACCTTCCGCGACCCGGCGGCGAAGATCGCCGCGGCGCGCCAGCAAGTCGACGAGCTGCTCGGCAAGGTCCGGGACTCGCTGGCCGGGGGCGAAAAGATGGCCTTCGAGATCGTCGGCGAGATGATCGGGCCCGAGAACCTCAAATCGCCAGCCAGCGCCTGGGCGCTGCAGATCGTCCGCGCCTCGCTCGATCACCTCGCGATCCTGGGCGAGGTCGAGTCGGTCGAGGGAAGCGATCCGCAGGTGTGGCGGAGGGCGGGATGACCAGGCGCACCTGGTCCTCCCGCTAGGCTCCTGCCGCGTGGCCAGCTTTACTCTTGTGCGCGAAGTAGCAGCGCCTCCCGAGGTCGTGTTCGACGTGCTTACCGACCATCGGCGCTATGCGGCGATGACGCGGCTGCGGAAATCTGAGCTGGAGCGGGAGGGGGCGCCGGCTCCGAATGGTGTTGGCGCGATTCGTCGCCTGACCGCCGTCGGCCCCCCTATGCGCGAGGAAGTGCTGGTCTACGAGCGGCCTTTGCGCTTCTCCTACACGGTGCTCGCCGGGCTACCGGTGCGGGATCACGTCGGCACGGCCGAGCTGAGGCCGGAGGGGGACGGGACGAAGGTCGTCTACGCAGTTCGCACCGAACCGACCGTTCCGCTCGCCGGTGGGCTCGTGGTCGTCGCGATCAAGCAGGGGATCAAGCAGTTGCTCGACGGAGTCGTAGCCGAGTCCGAGCGGCGCGCGCTGGCTGGGAGCTAGCCGGCCCAGATGGGCCGACGCGTGGACGACAGCGAGCTGCGCCGGCGGGCGATCGGTGGCCTGCGCGACGAGGTCGAGGCGTTCGGCAGCGGCCACCCGGACTCGCAGCTGATCCGGGAGGACGGCCTGCTCGCCTCGGTGACGCCCGCCTCGCCGCAGCGCTCGCTCTTCAACTCGGTCTTCTACGAGGCGCCGGCGGCGCTCGCGGAGCGGCTCGACGAACTGGCCGAGACCTATGACGCTCACGGCGTAGCCGCGTGGACGGTCTGGGTTCCAGACGAAGATCGGGATACCGCCCGCCTGCTCGGTGACCGGGGCCACCAGCTCGACGCGGCGCCACGGGCGATGGCGCTGGACCTTGCCGACCTCGCTCCTGCGAGGGCCACGCCCGAGGGGGTCGAGCCCGGTTCCGGCGACGCGACCGTTGCCGCCGACCTCAACGATCGCGCCTACGGCTACGGCCCGGACGGGTTTCGCGCCGCGCTCGCAGCCGACACCTCGATCCGCTGGCACGCCGCCTACGACGGCGAGGAGCCGGTCTGCTGCGTCGGCACGATCGAGGTCGGCGACGACTGCTGCGTGACCGGGGTGGCAACCCCCCCCGAGCACCGCGGCCGCGGCATCGCCAGCTGGCTGCTGCGGGGGGCGCTAATCGAGGCGCGCGAGCGCGGTCTCCGCACCGCCTCGCTGCAGGCAACCAAAGCCGGGACGCCGATCTACGAACGACTCGGCTTCCGTGACTTCGGCTTCGTCGAGATGTGGGAGCTGCGCCGGTGAAGCGGCTCTGGAGCGAGCGCAAAAAGCTTTGGGGCGAGCACAAGCGGCTCATCTTGGCGGTCGCGGCAGGCCTCCTCATCCTGCTGGCCGGCGGCGCCGTACTCGCCTACGAGCTGCTGAAGCGGCCGGCCGACGTCCACAACGCCGACGTCCCCTTCAAGCCGCAGAAACCCAAGCAGCCGCCGAAGAAGGCGAAGACGGTCAACTGGCCGGTCTTTGGCCTCAACCGTGCCCGAACCCGCTACCTGCCGGCGAAGGGAGTGAAGCCCCCTTTCCGCAAACTGTGGCGCTACACCGGCCGGCCGCTGATGGAGTTCCCGCCGATCTTCGTCGGCGGCAAGCTCTACTTCGTCAACAACAGCGGCTTCGCCTACTCGCTCGACGCCGACAGCGGCAAGGTGCTCTGGAAACGGCGGATCGGCCGCCTCAACGCCTCCTCACCCGCCTACTTCAAACATCGCCTCTACATCGTCAACCTGGTCCCCGGGCACGTCGTCAAGCTGAATGCCAAGACCGGCAAGACGATTTGGAAAAAGCCGCTGCCGGGCCGGGCCGAGTCCTCGCCGCTGGTGATCGGCCGCAGCGTCTACTTCGGCTGCGAGTGCGGCGAGCTGTTCGCGCTCAGCACCGTTAACGGCAACGTGCGCTGGTCGACCTCGCTGGGCGGCCCGGTCAAGTCTGCCCCCGCCTACTACGGCGGCACCCTCTACGTCGGCGATTACGGCGGCTACATGAACGCGGTCAACGCCAAGAGCGGCGAGCTGAAGTGGCAGAGCGGTTCGCTCGGCCCGGGCTTCGGCGCTTCCGGCGCCTTCTACTCGACCCCCGCGGTCGCCTTCGGCCGCGTCTACGCCGGCAACAACGACGCCCGCGTCTACAGCTTCGACGCCCGCGACGGGACGGTGGCTTGGAGCTACTCGACCGGCGGCTACGCCTACTCGGGCCCGACCGTGGCTAGCACGCGGCACAGCCCGCCCACCGTCTACATCGGCTCCTTCGACGGCAACGTCTACGCACTCGACGCCAAGGACGGCGGCGTGCGCTGGAGCCGCGACGCCGGCGGCCAGATCGTCGGCTCGCTCTCCGCCGTCGGCGAGATCGTCTACGCGGCCGAGTTCACCAACGAGACGACGAGCGGCTACATGATGAGGAGCGGCAAGCGCGTCTTCCGCTACCCGCGCGGCACCTACACGCCGATCGTCTCCGACGGCCGCCGTCTCTATCTCACCGGTTACTCCAGCATCACCGCGCTGCAGCCCTACAAGTACAAGAGAGCTATCGCCGAGCGGATCGAGGCCCCGGCCGCCAATCCGCGCCCCGACCGCAACCGCAAATAGCCGCCGACGGGCCTAAAACGACAGCCGGAGTCGCGTTTTCGGCCCATCGGCGGGCCTCGGCCTAGTGGCGCCCGGGCGCGACGCCACCCGGAGGCGGCGGCGGCGCCTTCGGCGGGTTCGGGGCGAAGTGCGGGAAGCGCGGGTGGTGGAGCCAGTCCTTGAGGACGTTGAGGCTCGAGGGGTAGTTCTGCAGCCGGTAGGAGCTGGCCGAGCCGAAGTCCTGGTAGTAGACGAGCATCTTGCAGCGGCGGTGGCGGTTGACCCAGGTGAGCAGGCGGCTGACGAAGCCTGAGTCGTCGGCGCCGACGACTCCCCACTCGGGCAGTGCGAACGGCTTGCCGGAGAAGCGACGGTAGAGGCCGGCCAGGGACTTCCAGTCCTGGTTGTCGGAGTAGATGTCGGTGCCGACCCAGTTGACCCACCTGCTGCCGGGGTAGAAGTGGCGGGGGCGGTTATGGGGAACGGTCGGGGAGCCGGCCGGCAGCGTGCTCCAGAGCAGCGCGACCGGCGCCTTCGGCAGTCCGCGTACGCCCTCGCGCAGCGCCGGCAACCCGGCTCGCGCCAGACGGGCGTCGATCTCGGCCCGCTTGCCGCCACCATGGACGATCACGTAGATGCGGCGGAAGGCGCGTTTGTACCAGCGCGGGTGGTGGGCAGGGTCTCGCAGCTTGCCGGCGCAGTCGTAGGAGGCGTAGACGTTGCGGCAGCGGTTCGGCTCGCCGAGCGGGCGGATGTAGGCGCGCATCTTCTTCTCCCAGAACAGCTTGTTGAGGCGGACCAGATAGGTGTCGCCCTCGCCCTTGGCGATCGCCCGTGGGCTGATCAGCTCGTGGCCGTCGTTGTTGTCGGCGGTGGTGATGTGGAGGACCGGCCGCGCTCGTGCGTCCTGCCAGCGTTCGATCGAGTCTGGGAAGTCCGAGCCCCAGGTGCGGAAGGTCTGGATCAGCGCCGGGTGCTTGTCCATCGCGCGGCTGAACTCGCCGAAGTCGGCCGGGTCGCCGGTGTCGGAGATGCCGAAGAAGACCTTGTTTCCGTGCGGCATCAGGGGGCCGGCGGTTGCCGGTGCCGCCGTCAGGGCAAGCGCCGCCACGGCGAGAAGCGCCGTACGTACCCCTATCGAGCAGAGGAGAACCATCCGCAGGTTCTTCGACCCTTGCAGAGCCTGTACCTCCCTAGGCGGGGGCGCGGTCGGAAGCGACGATCGCCAGCACCTCCGGTGCGTACTTGGAGACGAAGCTGGGGCCGACGCCGCGGATCGCCAGCAGGGTGTCGGCGTTGGTCGGGCGGGTGGCGGCGATCGTCGCCAGGGTGGTGTTGTGGGCGACCGTGAAGGCCGGCTTGCCGTCGGCGGCGCGCAGGCGCCACGCTTTCAGCTCCTCGAAGAGCGGGGCATCGGCCGGGGAGAGCTCGGCGGGTGGGGCCGCCGCGGCCTTGGTCGCGCGACGCTTGGGACGAACCGCGATCGTCTCCGGATCCGGCAGCCAGCCCTCGGGATCGCAGGCGTCACAGCAGCGGCCCAGGGGCCGGCCGGCCGTGCGGTCGCTGAAGTGGTCGAGCACGCTGCGGCGCCGGCAGCGATCCGAGTAGATGAACGATTTGATCGTCCGGTAGTCGCGCCAGCCGCGCTCGTGGGCGATCGCCAGCTCGGGGTCGCCGGCCCGCTGCTGGTTGAAGCGGACCAGCCGCCCGAGGTCGGCGCGCATCGCCAGCAGGACAGCTTTCGCCGGCAGGCCGTCGCGCCCCGCTCGCCCCGCCTCCTGGTAGTAGGCCTCGAGGCTGGTCGGGATCGCCATGTGCCAGACCGAGCGCACATCGGCCTTGTTAACCCCCATGCCGAAGGCGTTGGTGGCGACGACCACCTCGGCCTCGCCGGCCATGAAGCGATGCTGGGCGGCGGTGCGGTCCTCCGCCTCCATCCCGGCGTGGTAGCGGACCGCGCGCATCCCGCCGTCGCGCAGGATCGTTGCGATCTCGTCGGTGTCCTTGCGCGTCCCGCAGTAGACGATCGCCGGGCGGTTCTGCGGGTCGCTCAGCCCGGCTTCGAGCAGCGCCAGCCGCCGCGCCTTCGAGCCCGTCCCTTCGAGCCGCACCACATCGAAGGAGAGGTTGGGACGGTCGAAGCCGGAGCGGACCTGTAGCGGCTCGCGCATCGCGAAGCGGCTTGCGATCTCCCGCGCCACCACCTCGGTCGCGGTCGCCGTGCAGGCCATCACCGTCGGGCGACCGAGCCGCTCGGCGATCTGTGGCAGCCGCAGGTAGTCGGGCCGGAAGTCGTGCCCCCACTCCGAGACGCAGTGCGCCTCGTCGACGGCGAGCAGGTCGATCCGCCGCTGCGCGATCGCGTCGAGGAAGACGCCCGAGCCGAAGCGCTCGGGAGAGCAATAGACGATCCGCGCTTCGCCGCCGCGCACCTGTTCGAGCGCCCGGCGCACGTCTTCGCCCTCCATCACCGAGGTGATCATCGCGACCGGATGGCCGGCTGCCGTGAGGCGCTTCCACTGGTCATTGATCAGCGCGATCAGGGGGCTGACGACGACGGTCAGATCTTCCGAGGCCAGTCCCGGCAGCTGGTAGCAGAGGCTCTTGCCGCCGCCGGTCGGCATCACGATCAGCGAGTCGCGGCCCGCCAGTGCCGCTTCGACCGCCTCGCGCTGGCCGGGGCGAAACGCCTCGAAGCCGAGCTGGGCGAGCAGCGCCTCGGCGCGGTTGTCGGTCGGGGACATCGCCGCAGCGTAAGGCCAGTGGGGGACGCGGGTGTGTGTCTGAGTGCCGATTCGGTGACGCAGACGTGCCGCGATGCGCGATCCCATCTGGGTCGGCGTCAGGTTTCGACTGGGCGAATGCGGGGAGACGGAACACCGTCACCGAGACAAGGAGGAGAGATGTCCACGCTTGCGATCATCGCCATAGTCATCGGCGTCCTGATCCTGCTCGCGCTCGTCGTCGCGGCGTCCCGCCGGAAGTCCCACGATCGCGAGTTCGCGCAGGTGCAATCAGAGGCGCAGCACGACGACGCGCGGCATCACCGGGAGCGCGCCGAGGAGAGCCGCACCGAGGCCGCGATCGCCGAGGAGCGCGCCAAGCGCGCCCAGGTCGAGGCCGAGCTCGACGAGGAGCGCGCCAACCAGCGGGAGAGTGAGCTGAACCGCGAACGCTGAGCGCACTCCGTCTTCCCGTTCGAGCGTGCAGGCGGTTCGTACCTGCGAATCGGGGTAATGGGTGAGAGTCTTCGATCAAGGAGGAGAGAAGGATGGCCCAGGCCAAAACGCGGCCCTCGAGTAAAAGCTCCCAGGGTTCGCGAAAACCACAGCGGACGGGGGGCTCGTCAACCAAATCGCGGACCTCGTCGAAAACGAGCAAATCGCGAAGCTCGCCCAAAACCAAATCCCGCTCCAAATCCCGTAGCTCGTCGAGCAAATCTTCGTCGCCCAAATCCAACGGCACGGCTCGGGTCAACTCGGCGCGGCGCGCGGTGGAGAGCACCGCGAAAGGCGCGGGTCAGACGGCGAAAGAGGCAGGCCAGTCGGTGGGGCGCGCGGCCAGCAAAGCGAAAATGCCGCTGATGGCCGGCGGAGCAGCACTGATGGGCGCCGCGGCCGGCGGTCTCGCGGTCGGCGCCAAGGCCCGCCGGGGCAAGGGCATCGCGAAGGCGATTCCGCGGCGGCCCCTGGTGAAGATTCCGCGGCGGCCCCTGATAAAGATGGGCCGTCCCCAGGTGAAGGTGAAGTCGCGGGACATCAAAAAGGCGGCGAAGAAGGTCGGAACCGTCGGAACCCAGGTGGGCCGAGTCGCCGCCGAGCTGCAGAACGCTGGTGAAGAGTCGAACGGCAAGCACCGCTCACCGGTCGAGGTCGTCCTCGAGGGACTCACCGCGAGGCGTTAGCGCGCCTAATTCGGCCCCACGAGGGAATGGAGGGACGCGCGCCGGAGGGCGTCCCTCTTCAGCTGGGCGGTGACGGTACCGACGTCGCTGGCAGCCACGGCTCATACCACTGGCAGATGCCGCGGGTCAGCTTCCCTGCTTCCTCCGGTCCCCACGAGCCGGGCTCGTACGGATGCACCGGGCCCGGTTCGTGGAGCAGGGGCTCGACGATCCGCCACGTCTCCTCGACCGAGTCCTCGCGGGTGAAGAGCTGCGTGTCGCCTTCCAGGGCATCGCCGAGCAGACGCTCGTAAGGCTCCGGCTCTTCGCCGGGCACCTTTTCGAACAGCACCTCGAGGTCGGCGGGCTCGAAGGCCTCCTCGCCCGCCTTCTTGGCGAGGAACCGCAGGCGGGCGCCGGGCTGGGGATCGATTCGGATCGTCATCTCGTTCTGACCGGGGCGCCTGCCGCCGCCGACACCGAGCGGCGGCGGTCGCTTGAAGACGACGCTCACCTCGGTCGCCTTCACCGGCATCTCCTTGCCGGCGCGGACGAAGAACGGAATGCCGCTCCAGCGCCAGTTGTCGATCGCTAGCTCGAGCGCCACATAGGTCTCGGTTGTCGAGTCCGCCGCCACCCCGTTGACGTCGCGGTAGCCCTCGTACTGGCCGCGCACGTAGCGGTCCGGGTCGGCCGGCCGCACCGCCTTGAACAGCTCCAGCTTCTTGTCGCGCACCGAGTCGGGATGGTTGCCGGCCGGCGGCTCCATCGCGACCAGGGCGAGGACCTGGAGGATGTGATTCTGGACGACGTCGCGCAGCGCCCCCACCCGGTCGTAGAAGCGGCCGCGGTCGGCGACGCCGAAGTCCTCGGCCATCGTCATCTGCACGTAGGCGACCTGCTCGCGGTTCCAGACCGGCTCCAGCAGCGAGTTGGCGAAGCGCAGGTAGGTGATGTCCATCACCGGCTCCTTGCCGAGGAAGTGGTCGATCCGCATGATCTGGTCCTCGCGCAGCACGCCGTGTAGCTCGGCGTTGAGCTCCTTCGCCGACTCGAGGTCATGGCCGAACGGCTTCTCGATCACCACCCGCCCATCGACGGTCAGGCCTGCCTCGTCGAGACCGCGCACCACGGTGGCGAAGAGGGAGGGCGGTACCTCGAGGTAGAAGACGGGTCGCTTCGCGTCGCCGATCACCTCGCGCACGCGTTGGAAGGTGGCCGGGTCCGAGTAGTCGCCCTGGACGTAGGAGAAGCGAGCGGCGAGCCGCGAGAAGACGTCCTCGTCAGGACTGTTAACAGTGCTCGAGATGGCTTCGCGGGCGTGCTCGCGCAGCTTCTCGACGTCCCAGTCGTCGAGCGCGACGCCGACGATCGGGCAGTCGATCATCCCTCGCGCCTCCAGTCTGTAGAGGGCGCGGAAGGTCATTTTCTTCGCCAGGTCGCCGGTCAGGCCGAAGATCGTCAGCACGTCGGCGCATGCCCCAGCGTTCGGCCCTTTCCCGTTTCCGGCCATCCACCGGCCAGGCTATCCAAGGGCGGCCCCTCAAACATCGATGGCTGACTGCGGGCTTGACCTCGCTCCAGCCCGGTCAATTCCACAGTCGGCGAAGGGGCGCATAGGATTGCGCCGGGAAGCGGATGGAACTCGGACTCGTCGGACTCGGCCGCATGGGCGCCAACATGGCGCGTCAACTGATGCGCGACGACCACCGCTGCGTCGTCTACGACGTCAACCCCGACGCCGTCTCTGCGCTGGCCGGCGAGGGCGCGGAGGGCGCCTCCTCGTTGCAGGAGCTCGCCGCGAAACTGAGCGCCCCGCGCAGCGTCTGGGTGATGGTCCCCGCCGGCGAGATCACCGAGCGGACGATCGAGGACGTCGCTGCGGTGCTCGAGCCGGGCGATGCGATCGTCAACGGCGGCAACTCCTACTACCGCGACGACATCCGGCGCGCCGAGGGCCTGCGCGAGAAGGGCGTCGACCTGGTCGACTGCGGGACCAGCGGCGGTGTCTTCGGTTTGGAGCGCGGCTACTGCCTGATGATCGGGGGACCTAACGGGGCGGTCGCCCGCCTCGAGCCGATCTTCGCCTCGCTGGCGCCGGGAGTCGAGTCGGCGGAGCGGACGCCGGGGCGCCCCGGCGATCCCTCTCCAGCCGAGAACGGCTACCTGCACTGCGGGCCGAACGGGGCCGGCCATTTCGTGAAGATGGTCCACAACGGGATCGAGTACGGCGTGATGGCCGCCTACGCCGAGGGGCTCAACATCCTCCACAACGCCGATGCCGGCAAGGTCGAGCGCGAAGCCGACGCCGAGACCGCGCCGCTCGAGCAGCCCGAGTACTACCAGTACGACATCGACATCGCCGAGGTGGCCGAGGTCTGGCGCCGCGGCAGCGTGATCGGCTCCTGGCTGCTCGACCTGACCGCGGCGGCGTTGCAGGAATCTTCCGACCTCGCCGGTTTTTCCGGCCGCGTCTCGGACTCCGGCGAGGGTCGCTGGACTTCGATCGCGGCGATCGACGAGGGGGTGCCGGCGCCAGTGCTGACCGCGGCACTATACGAGCGCTTCGCCTCGCGCGGTCTCGACGACTTCGCCGACAAAGTGCTGTCTGCGATGCGCAAACAGTTCGGCGGCCACGACGAGAAGGCATCGTGACCCCCACCCGGGGTCGCTGAGTCGTGGCGATCGGGACCGAGGTCTTTTCGGACGACAACGCGGCTTCGCAGCGTGGCGCCGAGCTGATCGCCACAGCGGGCCAGGAAGCGGTCACGGCGAGAGGGGAGTTCTCGCTCGCTTTGAGTGGTGGCAAGACGCCGTGGCGGATGATCGCCCTGCTCGGTGACGTCGAGGCGATGCCCTGGGAGCAAACCCGGATCTTCCAGGTCGACGAGCGGGTGGCGCCGCCGGGCGACGAGGCCCGCAACCTGACCCATCTGATTCAGATGCTGGAGCTATCCCACCAGGCCGGCCTGCGCCCGATGCCGGTCACAAGCCGCGACCTCGACGCGGCCGCGGCCGAATACGAATCGCAGCTTCCCGAGCGGCTCGACCTCGTCCACCTCGGCATCGGTCCGGACGGCCACACCGCATCACTGGTGCCAGGCGACCCGGTGCTGGAGGTGAGCGACCGCCGCGTCGCCGTCACCGCCGGCGAGTACGAAGGCCATCGCCGCATGACGCTCACCTACCCCGAGCTGAAAACGGCGCGCCGAATCCTCTGGCTGACGATCGGCGAGACGGCCCGCGACCCGCTAACCAAGCTCCTCGCCGGCGACACCTCGATCCCCGCGGGCCGGATTCAGAATGAGGAGATGGTCGTCGTCGCCGATGAAGCGGCCGCAGGTAGCCAGGGGGGAGAGTTTTCCTCGCCAGCGCCTTAAGAGAGACATGCCCGCCATAAGTCCGCGTCTTTCAGTATTGCCGAGAGGCTATACTCGGCTCATGGCCAAGGTGATGATCTCAATCCCCGATGCGCTCCTCGGCGCGCTCGACGCGGAGGTGAAGCGGCGGCAGACGAGCCGCAGTGCCCTTCTCCAAGACGCCGCCCGCCGTGAGTTGGGCTTGCTGCGCCGCGACCGCGGCGCCTTGCTGGCCGAGCTCGACACTCTCAGCGCTTCATGGGCTGGCCCCGTCGACGCCGCCGCGCTGATTCGCGCCGATCGCCGCCGCGACGATTGACCGCCGCCAGCTCCCACGACGCATGGGTGGTCAACGCCAGCGTCGCGGTCAAGTGGTTCCTCCCGCTCGAGCGGGAGCCACAGGGTGAGCTGGCGCGCGAGGCAATCGGCCGGCTCGCGATGCGAACGACGGCGCTTGCCATGCACGAGGTCGGAAACGTGTTGACCCGGCACTCGGGCTGGTCGGCCGAACGGATCGCCACTGCCCTCGACCTGCTCATCGAGATCTGCGGTGACCCGCTCGACCTGCGCCCGGAGGACCATCGGGTCGCTGCGGAGCTGGCGCTGGCGCACAAGCTCACCTTTTACGACGCCTCCTACGCGGCGATTGCCCGCCGCGCCGATCGCCGCCTGCTCTCGGCCGATGACAATCTCTTGGCCCCTGGGCTGGCGATCGATCTCAAGTCATCGCTCGGACAGCCTTAGGCCTCGCTGGCCAGACTCGCCCTGACCTCATTGAGCCGCTCGAGCCGGGGGTCGTCCTCGCCGACCATTCGGTTCAGCCAGGCTTCGACTGCAGCTAGATCGAAGTCGTCGTTGGCGATCAGCATCTTTTCGATGTCCAGCCAGTCCTTGCGTCGGTCGAACATCGCCTTGCAGACCGCCAAGTGTTCCGGCGCCAAGATCGGCAGCATGGCGCCTTCAAAAGGCACCCGCCGCGCCTCTTTTTGCATCGCCCGGTGAATCGGGTCATAGGCGAAGAAGAGGTCGACCGGATTGTCACTCCACCAGAGTCTGCACTGACCGTCTCGTTCCAGGGCCGACACGTCTAGATCGTCTGCTTTGACCCCCAGCTGCTCGAGTACGTCTACGACCTCCCGCCAGCGCGTCGCGGGGACGAAAAGGTTGAGGTCGATGTCGATCGTCGCGCGCGGCTCCGCGTAATACGCGAGAGCGAGGGCACCGCCCACCGCGTGGGAGATCCGCGCCGTTCTGAGCGCTTCGTGAATTGCGATTACCTTGTCCGGCAGCGGCGGGTCGGCGCCGACGTCTCTGGCCGGGGATCTGGTCATGCGCGTGTTGAGTCGAGCCTCGGAAATTGAAGCGGCTTACCGAGGCGGCCACCCGAGGGCAGGGCATCGGCCAGCAGGAGGAGATCGACCAGCGCCTTCCCACGTTCAGCCGGCGTGGCGGCCATCCATTCCGCGACCTCATGTGACGCCTCATGCCTGCGAGACGGCTGTTTGCCCTCTTGGCGTCCGTTAGCGAGCAAGTCGATGAGTATGTGCCGCAGGGTTGGATCCAGCTGCCGACCCTTGCCCAGCTCAGCGATCAGTTCGCGGCCGGCGCGGTCTATCGGCCGTCGTGCCACCGGCGCGCTGACCTTTCTCGCCGCACGTCGGAGCTTCTCGGCGTCCAGTGGTTTCGACGCTTTGGCCTGAGCCTTCGAGATCGCCTCGTCGTTCAGCTCGCTGAATGAGACAAGGCTGCGACTGCGCGGCCCCTTTGGCGTGGCGTGGGACTCGCGAATCTCGAATTTGCCTGCCTTCGTGGGAACGATGAAAGCCATAGTGGGTGCACTATACCACTACATGGCGCTCGCTCTCTCCTGGAGGAGCTAGGCGGCGGCGATGGAGATGGTTTCGATCTTTGAATCGCGCGCCACGATCACCTCGCTGACCAGCTTGGAGGGGAAGAGGCCGTGGGCGGCGACGCCGGGATCGGATTCGAGGCGGGCGGCGAGGATGGCTGGGTCGTCGATCTCGCTGTTGTAGTCGGCGATGACGCCGCCGTCGGGGCTGCGGGGCGCATCGCGGATTTGCACGTCGGCCCCCAGGCGGGTGAGGGTCGAGCTGAGGCCGAAAGCGAACAGCTCGAGTGGTATCGGGGCGCTCAGGGAGTCGACCGGCTTGCTCGAATCTGCGATCACGACGAAGCGCTCGGCGGCCGCGGCGACGATCTTCTCGCGCAGGTGAGCGCCGCCGCCGCCCTTGACGAGCCAGCCGTCAGGCGTCACCTGATCGGTGCCGTCGATCGCGATGTCAAGTTGCTGCAGCTCGCTGAACTCCTCGACCGGGATGCCCAGCTCGCGCGCCTGCTGCTCGGTTGCGACCGAAGTGGCGACGCAGCGGATGCCGCTGAGGCCGCGTCTGGCGATTGCCGGCAGCAGGAGCGCCACGGTCGAGCCGGTGCCGAGACCGACGGTCATCCCGTCCTCGACCAGCTCCGCCGCCGCCTCGGCGGCGAGGCGCTTCTCGTCATCCGCTCCCACGGCGCCGCACTCTAGAACCCCTCGCCGACGGCCGGTCGGCCTATGCTCGCGGCGATGGACGCGCGCATCTGGCTGACCGGAAAGGGTGGCGAGCCGCACTCGTTCCCCGTGGCCGAGGGTCGGACGGTCGTGGGGCGCGATCCCGAGGCCGGCGTCCCGATCGAGGACGACGCGGTCTCCTGGCATCACCTCGAGATCGAGAGCCGCGCCGGCGTCCTGATGGCGACCGACCTCGATAGCCGCAACGGCACCGCGCTCAACGGGGAGCCGCTCGACCGGCCGCGGCGCCTGCGCGACGGCGACACGCTGGTCGTTGGCACTCAGCGGCTCGAAGTCTCGATTCCGCAGCCGGGGCACGGCGGCGAGACGGTCGCCACGAGCGAACCGGCGGTTCCGCTCAACGAGGAGGAGCGGGCGACCGCGGCAGCCCTGGTCGCCCCCTACCGCAGCGAGGGGGCCTTCGCCGGACGCCCGGCCACCCGCGCCGAGCTCGCCGAGGCGCTCCACGTCAGCGAGCGAACCGCGCAGCGCCGCCTCGATGCCCTCGCCGCCAAGCTCGACGTCCCAGGCGACGCCGGCCGCGAGCGCCCCCGTCTGATCGCCGCCCGCGTGATTGAGCTCGGCCTCGACCGCTCCCGCTAGCCCCCGGCTCGGCGAGGTGTGCATTTCCCGTATGCGGGGCGAATGCACTCCAGGTCCCGATGGGGTGGATCGGACCGGGCCAAACGTGGCCTGGTCCGGGGCGTCGCTGTCATTGGCGCGCACGGCTGTAGGTCGCAGCATCGGTGGTGCAAATTCACCGATTGAAAGGAAAGCCATGCGCCACCGATCAATACTCATCTCAGTCGTTTCCCTGTTGGGCCTCGCCGTTCCGGCGGCCGCTACCGCGGCGCCGACGACCGGCGCCGTCGTCTACTCGAAATCGTCAACGGTCGAAGGCGTCGCCAAAGGCGGCCTGTTCGCCGTCCGCGGTGGGCGGCTCAATCAGCTGACCGAAGATCCCACTGACACCGAACCGGCCTTCTCCCCGGACGGCCGGACCATTGCCTTCGTCCGCGGTGGAGACCTCTACTCGGTCCGCCCCGACGGCTCCGGCCAGCGGCGGCTGACCAGCGGGTCCGAGCTCGACTCGGCGCCGATCGTCTCGCCGGACGGCCGCCGTGTCGTCTTCGAGCGCCGGGCCTCGACGAGCGGGTCCGCCGACCTATTTGCGGTCCGGACGCTGGGCGGTGGCCTGCGGAGCCTGACCAGCGGGGCCGACGACGACCACCAGGCCGACTTCTCACCGGACGGCCGCGCGATCGTCTTCGTTCGCGACAGCGACGGCGGTCCCAACCGGCACGATGACCTCTACTCGATCCGTCCGTCCGGTTCCGGCCTTGCCCGGCTGACTCGCACGGGCGTCGACGAGTTCAAGCCACGCTACTTCGCTGGCGGCATCGTCTTCAGCCGTGGCGAGAGCACCGAGGGGCCGGCGGCGTACGCCGACGTCTACACGATGCGCCGCGACGGCAAGCGGATCAAGCCGCTGGTCGCCGGTGTCGGCTCCGCCTATGTCGAAGACGTCGCGCCGAACGGCCACGCCCTGCTGTTCCGCCGCGATCAAGGCCTCTGGTCCAAGCGGATCGGTCCCGGCCGGGCGCGGAAGCTCTGCCAGCTGCCCGATGGCTCGGAGACCAACGGCGTCTTCTCCTCTGACGGGCGCAAGGTTGCCGCTTTCGTCGCGGTCGAAGAGCAGCAGTCGCTCGTCGCCATCGACGTTGCCACCCGTCGCCAGACGCAGCTCGCGTCAGGCTTCGAGGCGACCGAAAAAAACGGCACCGCCATCGGTCCGGTGATCGCATGGCAGCCGGTCCGGTAGGACGGCGCCGGTAGGTCCCCGCGCCTCGGGGGGTCGTCGGGCAAGCGCCCGGCGGCCTCCGGGGGCCGGGGCACCTGGACGTGCCGTCTATTCGGTGCCCGTATGGGCACTCATTCGACGGCACGTCCTCTCGTGCGCCTGAAGGCGGCGATATAACCGCCATGTGGGAACCGATGACCCGGCAATCGGCTCGACCCTGGCGGGCTACCGGCTCGACGCGCTGATCGCACGTGGGGGGATGGGGGTCGTCTACCGGGCCACGCACTTGGCCCTCGACCGGCCGGTAGCGCTGAAGGTGATTGCCCCTCAGTTCGCCGGCGACCAGCAGTTCCGCAACCGCTTCCTGCGCGAGTCGCGTCTGGCCGCGCGGCTCGACCACCCGCACGTGGTGCCGATCTTCGACGCGCGCGAGGAGGACGAGGAGCTGATCGTCGCCATGCGGCTGGTCGAGGGGGGCGACCTGAAGAGACGGATCGCCGCGCACGGCCCGCTGCCGCCCCAGGAAGCGATCGACCTGCTCGCGCAGGTCGCCGACGCGCTCGATGCCGCCCACGCCGTCGGCATCGTCCACCGCGACGTCAAGCCGCACAACATCCTGCTCGAAGGCGACCGCGCCTATCTGACCGACTTCGGCCTCGCCGTGGCGCTCGGCGAGAGCGGCGCCGCCAGCGGTGCCTCGGTGGTCGGAACGGTCGAATACATGTCGCCGGAGCAGTGGCGGGGCCAGAAGGTCGGCCCGGCAGCCGATGTCTACTCGCTCGGCTGCGTCCTCTACGAGGCAGTGACCGGCATCCCTCCTTTCGCGCGCCAGGCCGGCGACTCCGAGCCGGAGATGCCCAAGGGTCTTGACGCGGTGATCGAGCGAGCGGTGGCGAAGGACCCCGCCGAGCGGTATCCGAGCGCTGGCGCCCTGGTCGAGGCGGCGCGAGAGCGGCAGGGGGCGGACCCGGCGGCAACCCGAGTGCTGTCGGATGCTCCGGATCGACCGACGCTGGGCTTGGACAGCGTCTCGGCCGGCCGCAGTCCCGGCCTCGGCCGCTGGCGACGCCCCATCGCTGCCGGGTTCCTGATCTGGTTTCTGGCCGGACTGGTCGTCTTGGCGGCAGCCACCGTCGGCGCCCTCCTGCTCCTCGGGGGCGATGACGTCTCCGTCTCGGCGCCGATCGAGGTCGGCAAGGGGCCGCTGCGTCTCGCCGTCGGCCAGGACGCGGTCTGGGTGACGAGCGGTGCCGAAGGCACCCTCTCGCGCATCGACCCGGAGACGCGGAAGGAGGTCGGCCAGCCGCTGCGCCTCGGAGCCGGCGTCTCCGGCGTGGCCGTCGGTCAAGGATCGGTCTGGGTCTCGAGCCCGCGACGCGGCCAGGTCTTGCGGATCGATCCCGCCACCGGTCTGTTGCTCGCCACGATCGACGTCGGCGGGCGGCCCGGCCCGATCGTGATCGGGGGCGGACGGGTCTGGGTCGCCGACGAACGGGGGGCCGGCGTGACGGCAATCAACGCGGCCGGCGGCCGGATCTTCAAGCGGCGCATCGCGCCGCACTCGGCGCCGCTGCGGCTCGCGGTCGGCGCCAGGGGCCTCTGGGTCAGTAACGCTTCGACTGGGGCGGTGCGGCGCATCGATCTCGGCAGCGCCGTGGCGGGGCCACCGATCCCCGTCGGTCGCGGGCCGGCCGGGATCACCGTCGCCGGGGGGCTCGTCTGGGTGGCGAACACGCGCACCGACACCGTTTCGAGGGTCAACCCGGCGACGCGGACGCTGTTCGGCGAGCCGATCGCGGTCGGCGCCGGCCCCGGCGGCATCGACGCCGGCACCGAGACGGTCTGGGTGGCGAACTCGCGCGACGGCACGCTCACCCGGATCGAGATCGAGAGCGGCGAGCCGGTCGGCGGCCCGGTCGGCATCGGGGCGAATCCCGGTGCCGTCGTGGTCGGCGAGGAGGCGGTCTGGGTCGCCGACAACGGCGAGGGAACCGTGACTCGAATCGAGCCTTGACGCGGACGGGCCGAAAGCGGCCGGCATTTTGGACGATTCAGGTCGCTCGGCGGGTAGTGTCCGCTCAGTGGCTCAGAACATCGACCGGCTCTGCATCGACACGATCCGCACCCTGTCGATCGACGCGATCCAGAAGGCCAACTCGGGCCATCCGGGGACGCCGATGGCGCTGGCGCCGGCCGCCTACACGCTCTGGCAGCGCTTCCTGCGCTTCGACCCCGCTGATCCGATCTGGCCGAACCGCGACCGCTTCGTCCTCTCCGCCGGCCACGCCTCAATGCTGCTCTACTCGCTCCTCTTCCTGACCGAGGTGCAGGCGGTCAACCCCGACTACGAGACGGTCGGCAAGCCCGCCGTGTCCCTCGCCGATATCGAGAGCTTCCGCCAGCTCGACTCGCGCGCTCCCGGCCACCCCGAGTACCGCTGGACTTCGGGAGTTGAGACGACCACCGGGCCCCTGGGCCAGGGAATCGCCACTTCGGTAGGGATGGCGATCGCCTCCAAGTGGCAGGGCGCTCGCTTCGGCGCCGAGCTGTTCGACTTTGACGTCTACGCGATCGCCGGCGACGGCTGCCTGATGGAGGGCGTTTCGAACGAGGCGGCCTCGATCGCCGGTCACCTGAAGCTCGACAACCTCTGCTGGATCTACGACAACAACCACATCACGATTGACGGGGTGACCCGGATCGCCTACGACGACGACGCCGCGGCGCGCTTCATGGGCTACGGCTGGAACGTGACCCGGGTCGGCGACGCCAACGACACCGAGTTGCTGACCAGCGCCTTCGAGGAGTTCAAAGGCGAGGAGGGCCGGCCGACCCTGATCGTCGTCGATAGCCACATCGGCTGGGGGTCCCCCCACAAGCAGGACACCGCTGCCGCTCACGGCGAGCCGCTCGGCGCCGACGAGGTGCGCGAGACCAAGCGCGCCTACGGCTGGCCCGAGGACGCCCAGTTCCTCGTCCCCGATGGGGTCAAGGATCACTTCGCTGGAGGCATGGCAAGGCGCGGCGCTGAGTTGCGCGCCGAGTGGGAGGCGAAGCTGGCACAGCGCGCCGGCGACGACTCGGATCTGGCTGGCGAGATCGACGCGATGCAGCGGCGGGAGCTACCGGAGGGGTGGGACGCCAGTATCCCCAGCTTCGATCCAGACGAGAAGGGCATCGCCACGCGCAAGGCCTCGCAGCAGGTCGCGAACGCGATCGCCGCGCGCGTCCCCTGGCTGCTGGCCGGCTCTGCCGACCTGACCGACTCGACTTCGGTCCGGCTCGACGTCGACGGCGCCGTTGACTTCGAGCCGGGCGCCTACGGCGGCCGCCAGCTCCACTACGGGATCCGCGAGCACGAGGCGGCGGCGATCTCCAACGGTCTCTCGCTCAGCAAGCTGCGGCCGCTGTGGTCGACCTACCTCACCTTCTCCGACTACGCCCGCCCGGCGATCCGCCTCTCTGCGTTGATGGAGCTGCCGGTGATCCACCTCTTCACCCACGACTCGATCGGCCTCGGCGAGGACGGTCCGACCCACCAGCCAGTCGAGCAGCTTGCCTCGCTGCGGGCGATTCCCGGACTCGACGTGATCCGCCCGGCCGACGCCAACGAGGTTGCCGAGGCCTGGCGGGTCGCCCTCGACCGCACCCACCAGCCGGTCGCTTTGGTGCTAACGCGGCAGAACGTGCCGGTCCTCGATCGCTCCCGCTACGCCTCGGCCGAGGGCCTGCGCCGTGGCGGCTACGTGCTCGCCGATCCCGAGGACGGCGACCCCGAGACGATCCTGATCGCGACCGGCAGCGACGTCTCCCTGGCCGTCGCCGCGCATGAGGAGCTGAGCGGCGAAGGGGTCCGCTCGCGCGTCGTCAGCCTGCCCTGCTGGGAGCTGTTTGAGCGCCAGGACGAGGCCTACCGCGACGCGGTGCTGCCGCCGTCGATCGCGGCGCGCGTCTCGGTCGAGGAGGCTTCGACCCTGGGTTGGGACCGCTACGTCGGCCCGGGCGGCACGAAGATCGGCATGCACACCTTCGGCAGCTCGGCACCGCTGAAGGACGTGCAGACCAAGTTCGGCTTCACCCCCGACAGGGTCGCTGAGGCCGTTCGCGAAGCCATGGTCCAGGTGCACGGAAGCAGATGAAGATTCGAAAGGAGGCAGCATGAAGCCGACGACGAGATTGCACGAGCTGGGGCAGAGCCTCTGGCTCGACAACATCACCCGCAAGATGCTCGGCGAGGGGGTCCTCGGCGGCTACATCGACGAGCTCTCGGTCACCGGGCTCACCTCCAACCCGACGATCTTCGACAAGGCGATCTCCCAAAGCGACGCCTACGACGAGCAGATCGCCGAGGCGGGCCCCGCCGCCGCGTCCACCGAGGAGCTCTTCTTCGAGCTGGCGCTCGCCGACCTGCGCGACGCCGCCGATCTCTTCGCGCCGGTCCACGCGCGCACCGAGAGGGTCGACGGCTGGGTCTCGGTCGAGGTCTCGCCGCTGCTCGCCGACGACGCCGCGGCGACGATCGAGCAGGCGCGCGAACTGCACGACAAGGCGGAGCGCGTCAACCTCTTCGTCAAGATCCCCGGCACGGAGGCCGGACGCGTCGCGATCGAGGAGTCGATCTTCGCCGGCATCCCAATCAACGTGACGCTCCTCTTCTCGCGCGAGCAGTACCTGGCCGCCGCCGAGTCCTA
The DNA here is from genome assembly GCA_963844395.1 of uncultured Solirubrobacterales bacterium. GTDB lineage: Bacteria > Actinomycetota > Thermoleophilia > Solirubrobacterales > 70-9 > VRUE01. The sequence goes on from CAWJNX010000002.1 coordinate 795,665, forward strand.
CATGCGCGGCATCGAGCGCCGAATCGAGGCGGGGCTCGACCCCGCGGTGCCCTCGGTCGCCTCGATCTTCCTCAGCCGCTGGGACGTCGCCGTCGCCGACACGGCGCCGGCGGAGCTGCGCAACCGGCTGGGGATCGCGATCGGCAAGCAGGCCTACGCCGCCTACCGCGAGCTGCTCGACTCCGAGCGCTGGCAGCGGCTCGCCAAAGCTGGCGCCCCGATGCAGCGACTGCTCTTCGCCAGCACCGGCACCAAGGATCCCGACGCCTCCGACGTCCTCTACATAGAGGCGCTTGCCGCGCCCGACACGATCGACACGATGCCCGAGCCGACGTTGCTTGCCTTCGCCGACCACGGCGAGGTGGGAGAGACGTTGCCCGAGGACGGCGGCGACGCCGAGCAGGTGCTGGCGGAGTTCGCTGCCGCCGGCGTCGACCTCGGCGCCCTCGCGACCCGCCTCCAGGAGGAGGGTAAGCAGGCGTTCGACAAGTCCTGGCGGGAGATGCTGGAGACGATCGAGTCGGAGCGGCAGCGGCTGGGAGCCGCCGGGTGAGCGCTCCCCCGCTGCGCCAGGGCGCGGCCTGGAAGGCGCTGGAGGGCCACTTCGCCGAGGTCGGCGAGCGTCACCTCCGCGACCTCTTCGCCGCCGACCCCGGGCGGGGCGAGCGCCTCGTCGCTGACGGCGCCGGCCTCCATCTCGACTTCTCCAAGAACAGGGTCGTCGACGAGACCTTGACACTGCTCGCCGAGCTGGCCCGCGAACGCCGGGTCGAGGCCCGCCGCGACGCGATGTTCGCCGGCGAGCACATCAACGTCTCCGAGGACCGCGCCGTCCTCCATGTCGCGCTGCGCATGCCGCGCGAGCGCTCGCTCTTCGTCGATGGCGTCGATGTGGTCAAGGAGGTGCATGGGACGCTCGACCGGATGGGTGCCTTCGCCGAGCGGGTGCGCTCGGGAGAGTGGACGGGGCATACGGGCAAGCCGATCGTCAACGTCGTCAACGTCGGCATCGGCGGCTCCGACCTCGGGCCGAGGATGGCTTACGAGGCGCTGCGCCACTTCAGCCGCCGCGAGATCGCCTTCCGCTTCGTCTCCAACGTCGATGGCACCGACTTCGCCGAGGCGACCCGCGACCTCGATCCCGAGCAGACGCTGTTCGTGATCTCCTCGAAGACCTTCACGACGCTGGAGACGATGACCAACGCCCGCACCGCCCGCGAGTGGTCGCTGGCCGGGCTCGGCGGCGACGAGGCGGCGGTCGCCAAGCACTTCGTCGCGGTCTCGACCAATGCCGACGCGGTCGCCGAGTTCGGCATCGACACCGAAAACATGTTCGGCTTCTGGGACTGGGTCGGCGGCCGCTACTCGATGGACTCGGCGATCGGACTCTCGACGATGCTGGCGATAGGCCCCGAGTGCTTCGCCGAACTGCTGGCCGGCTTCCACGCAATGGACGAGCACTTCCGCGAGGCACCGCTTGAGCAGAACCTGCCCGTCCTGATGGGCCTGCTGTCCCTTTGGTACGGCGACTTCTTCGGTGCCCAGACCTGCGCGGTGCTGCCCTACGACCAGTACCTGCACCGCCTCCCGGCTTACCTGCAGCAGCTGACGATGGAGTCGAATGGCAAGCATGTGACCCTGGACGGCACGCGGGTTGACTACGACACCGGCGCGATCTTCTGGGGCGAGCCGGGCACCAACGGTCAGCACTCCTTCTACCAGCTAATCCACCAGGGGACGCGGCTGATCCCCTGCGACTTCATCGGCTTCATGCGCTCCAACAACCCGCTCGGCGAGCACCACGATCTCCTCATGTCCAACGTGTTCGCGCAGAGCGAGGCGCTCGCCTTCGGCAAAACGGCCGAGCAGGTGCGCGCCGAGGGAACGGCGGAGGAGGTCGTGCCGCACCGTGTGATGGAGGGCAACCGTCCCTCGAACACGATCCTCGCCGAGCGGCTCGACCCGCACACGTTGGGATCGCTCGTCGCCCTTTACGAGCACAGTGTCTTCGTCCAGGGAGCCGTGTGGGGCCTCGACTCCTTCGACCAGTGGGGCGTCGAGCTGGGCAAGGTCCTGGCCAAGGCGATCGTGCCGGAGCTGCAGGCCGATGAGGAGCCGCAGCTGTCGCACGACAGCTCGACCAACGCCCTGATCCGCCGCTACCGTCGAAGCCGATGGGCCTGAAAGCGGACTATATGTCCGCTTTCAGGCCCATCGGCGCCAAAACGCGGCGCTGCGGAGGGTAGGGCCGTGCCGCTCGACGCTATCCCACTCGCGGCGTCGGAGTCCAATCTGCTCGCCGCGCGCGAGCTGATGGCGTTCACGCTCGCCTTCCACATCGTCCTAGCCTGCATCGGCGTCGCCTTCCCGGCGATCATCCTGGTCGCCAACTGGCTCGGCCTCAAACGCGGCGACGAGGACGCGCTGCGCCTGGCGCGGCGCTGGTCAAAGGCGATGGCGGTCACCTTCGCGGTTGGCGCGGTGACCGGCACCGTGCTCAGCTTCGAGTTCGGCCTGCTCTGGCCGCGCTTCATGGAGCGCTTCGGCGACGCCTTCGGGATCGCCTTCGCGATCGAGGGCCTCTTCTTCTTCACCGAGGCGATCTTCCTGGCGATCTACATCTACGGCTGGAAGCGGCTGAGCGGCTGGGCGCACTTCTGGTCTGGGGTGCCAATGGTCGTCACCGGGATCGGCGGCGCCTTCTCCGTGGTCACCGCGAACGCCTGGATGAACCAGCCGCAGGGTTTCACCCTCGACGCGGCCGGCAGGGTCGTCAACACCGCGCCGCTAGACGTCCTTTTCAACCCGGCCTGGTCCTACGAGGTGCCGCACATGATCCTCGCCGCCTACATGGTCGCCGGCTTCCTCGTCGCCTCGATCTACGCGGTCGGGATGCTGCGCGGCAGGCGCGACCGCCTCCATCGCCTCGGCCTCCTGATCCCGCTCACCGTCGCCTGCATCGCGACCCCGGTCCAGATCTACGTCGGCGACGTCGCCGCGCGCTCCGTCGCCGAGGATCAGCCGGCCAAGTTCGCCGCCTTCGAGTGCATCGAGAAGACCGGTCCCAACCAGACCGAGTACATCGGCGGCATCTGCACCGACGACGGGGTCAAGGGGGCGATCGGCATCCCCGGCCTCGACTCGCTCCTGGTCGGCTTCAGCACCGACACCGTGGTGACCGGGCTGGAGGACATCCCGCCCGACGAGCGCCCGCCCGCCAATACGCTCCTTCACCTCTCCTTCGACACGATGGTCGGCATCGGCAGCGGGCTGCTGGCGCTGGCCGCCTGGCTGGGGATCGTCTGGTGGCGACGGCGCGACATCCCCGCCACGCCCTGGTTCCTGCGCGCGGTGGCGGTTTCGGGCGCCGCCGCGGTCGTCGCCATGTGGTGCGGCTGGATCGTCACCGAGGTCGGCCGCCAGCCCTGGATCGTCAACGGCTACATGCGCACCTCCGAGGCGGTGACCGAGGCGGAGGGGATCTGGTTCGCCTTCGCCGGAGTGCTGACGCTCTACGCCGGGCTCGGCACGGGGGCGATTCTCGTCCTGCGCGCGATGTCGCGCCGCTGGCGCGAGGAGGGGGAAGCCGGCGAGGCGGAGTCGCCCTACGGACCGTCCGCGGCGCCGGAGGAAATGAGCGCGCGATGAGCAGGGCCGACGTCGCCGCGGCGATCCTCTGGACCGGCGCCACGCTCTACGCGGTCTTCGGCGGCGCCGACTTCGGCGGCGGTCTCTGGGACCTGATCGCCGGCGACGCCGAGAAGGGCGAGCGGCCGCGGGCGCTGATCCAGCGCTCGCTGACCCCCGTCTGGGAGGCCAACCACGTCTGGCTGATCTTCATCCTCGTCGTCCTCTGGACCGCCTTCCCCGACGCCTTCGGCGCGCTGATGTCGACCCTGTACGTGCCGCTCACCCTGGCCGCGGTCGGGATCGTCTTGCGCGGGGCGGGCTTCGCTTTCCGCAAGTCGATCCGCTCGCTGGAGGCGCGCCGGGCGATGGGCGCTGCCTTCGCCCTCTCCTCGGTGCTGACCCCGTTCTTCATGGGGACGGTGGTCGGCGCCGTCGCCGCCGGCAATGTCCCGGCCGAGGGAAACGGCGACGCCTTCTCCAGCTGGCTCGAGCCGCTGCCGCTGCTGACCGGGGCGCTGTTCGTCGCCACCGGCGCCTACCTCGCCGCCGTCTTCCTCGTCTCCGATGCTCGTCGCTCCCGCGACGTCGAGATGGAAGGCTACTTCGCCCGTCGCGCCCTCCTCGCCGGCTTCGCGGCGGGCGCTCTAGCCGTCGCCGGCATCCTCGTCCTCCACGATGAAGCCCGCTACGCCTACGACCGGCTCGTAGCCGAGGGGCTGCCCCTGGTGGTCGTCTCGGTGCTCTGCGGGCTCGGCGTTCTGGCGCTGCTGCTCGGCGGCGCCCGCCGCGGCCTGCGCCCGCTCGCGACCGGAGCCGTGGTGGCGGTGATCTGGGGCTGGGGCGTGGCCCAGTTTCCCTACCTGCTGCCGACCTCGCTGACGATCGGCGAGTCGGCTGCACCGGATCCCACCCTCGACTCGGTACTGATCGTCTTCGGTGCCGCCGCAATCGTCGTCCTGCCGGCGCTCGGCCTCCTCTACTGGCTCACCCAGCGCGAGCTGCTCGATGAGTGAGGCTACCGCCATACGCGCCGTTCTCTTCGATATCGACGGGACGATCCTGGTAACCGGTGGGGCCGGAGGCGCAGCCTGGCAGCGCGCCTTCGAGGAGCTGTACGGGGTGGAGGCGAATGTCGCCGAGCACACCGACGCTGGCATGACCGACCCGCAGATCGCCGAGATCGTCTTCCGCGCTGTCGTCGGTCGCGAGGGTAGTCCCGAAGAGCGCGCGAAGGCGATCGGCCGCTATCTCCATCACCTGCCCGACACGGTCGCCGCCTCGGAGGGCTACCGGACGATGCCCGGCATCGAGGAACTGCTCGACCGCTTGCTCGACCAGGGCCTGCTGCTGGGGCTGGTCACCGGCAACATCGAGGCGGCGGCCCACATCAAGCTCTCCCGCGCCGGTTTCAACCGCTTCTTCAGCTTCGGCGGCTACGGCTCCGACTCCGCCGACCGCGCCGAGGTCACCAGAGCCGCGCTGGGACGCGGCGAGCTGGTCTCCGGCGGCACTCTCACCGAGGGCGCCTGCATCGCCGTCGGCGACACGCCCCGAGACATCAAGGCCGGCCACGCCGCCGGAATCGAGGTGGCCGGCGTCGCCACGGGTCGCTACTCGGTGGAGGAACTCCGCGAAGCCGGCGCCGACTGGACGCTGGAAACCGTCGAGACCGACTTCCCGGCCTAGCCTCGCCCGACGTGCCGCGGCTTAGGGACGTTATGCGTCCTTGAGCCGCGGCACGTCCGCTCAGGCGAGGGTACAGCGGGCCTGGTGGATCGAGGTGAAGCCGTTAACCCAAGCTGCAGCGCGCTTGGTAGATCGAGGTGAAGCCGCTCTCGAACCCGTTGCGGGCAGCGCGCAGATAGAGACGCCAGACGCGGACACGTTCCGGGCCCGCGAGCCGCACCGCCTCGTCGAGGTTCTCGTCCAGCCGCCTTGCCCAATTGCGCAGGGTCTCGGCGTAGTCGGCGGCGAAGTCCTCGACGTGGTGGGTATTGAAGCCGGCCCGCTCGAGGGCCAGCAGCACGCGCGAGAGATGGAGTGGGGCGGCGTCCGGGAAGACGTAGCGCTCTGAGAACGGCCCGGCCTCGGGGTCGCTGTGACGGAGGCGGGCGATGCCGTGGTTGAGCAGCCGCCCGCCCGGCTCCAGGAGACCGGCCAGGGTGCGGGCGTAGACGTCGATCTGCTCGGCGCCGACGTGCTCGACCATGCCGATGCTGGCGATCGCGTCGAAGCGCTCGCCGGCAAGATCGCGGTAGTCCATGACCCGGATCTCGACCCGGTCGGCGACGCCCGCCGCCTCGGCCCGCTGCCGCGCTTTCTCCGCCTGTGGCGGCGAGAGGGTGATGCCGACCACGCGGGCGCCGTGCCGCGTCGCGGCCCAGAGCGGGAAGCTGCCCCAGCCGCAGCCGACGTCGAGCACCCGCTCGCCCTCCTTCAGCGTCAGCTTGCGGCAGACCGTCTCGAGCTTCTCCTCCTGCGCCGCCTCGAGCGTCTCGGCGCCGCGCGAGAAGATCGCGCAGCTGTAGGTCATCGAGTCGTCGAGGAAGAGGGCGAAGAAGTCGTTGGAGACGTCGTAGTGGTGACGCACAGCCCGCGCGTCGCGCTCCTTGCTGTGGCGCCGCCCGCTGGGCCGCAACTCTGCAGCCGGGAGGCGCGGGGGGCGGGTGAGCCCGGCGGCGCGCACCGCGCCGAGCAGCAGGCGCCGCTTGTCGCCGCCATCGAGCTGCGGCGGCTGCCAGCTGTCGAGTACCTCGATCACGGCGTCCATGTCGTTGACCTCGATCTCGCCGCTGACGTAGGCGCGGCCGAGGCCGAGCTGCCCCGGGGCGCGCAGCACATGTGCGGCGGCACGCGGTGAGCGCACATAGAAGGTGGGACCGTCGCCGTTGCTGGCGGGTAACCGCGTTCCGTCCCAGAACTCGACCGTGAACGGCCGCTCGGGGACAGCGGCCTCGATCTCGCGGCGCAGCGGCTCGGTCGTCGCGAACGGCATCGCCCGGACCTTATCCGCATTCGACCGTTCGGTCAGCCGGTTCCGGGCCTTTGGCCGCAAAGCCAAATCGGACGTGCGTATCATCGCCTCGATGGCAGAGAGCGGACTTCACCCGTCCGACATACAGCCGGTCGAGAACGAGACCCGCGACCGGATCATCACCGGCCTGGTGACGCTGATCCCGTTTGTCGCGATCGGGATCGCCGGTTGGCAAGTCTGGGACCAGGCGCTGCACTGGCGTGACGTCTTCCTCTTCGTCGGGATGTATTTGCTCACCGGCCTCGGGATCACCGTGGGCTTTCACCGTCACCTCACCCACCGCAGCTTCAAGACGCATCCCTGGCTCCGCGGCACGCTCGGCATCCTCGGCTCGGCGGCGATCGAGGGGCCGGTCATCTCCTGGGTCGCGGACCACCGCAAGCACCACGCCTTCTCCGACGAAGTCGGCGACCCGCACAGCCCTCATGTTGACCACGGCGGTGGACTGCGCGGCGAGCTACGCGGTCTCTTCCACGCCCACATGGGCTGGCTCTTCATCCACACCCAGCGCGGTAACAAGGAACGTTTCGCCCGCGACCTGCTCGACGACCCGGTGATCAGCTGGGTTGACCGGACCTTCCTGCTCTGGGCGATCTTCGGGCTGCTCATCCCCTTCGCGCTCGGTTGGATCATCGGCGGCACCCTCGTCGCCGGTCTCACCGCCCTGCTCTGGGGCGGCCTGGTCAGGGTCTTCGTCCTGCACCATTTCACCTACAGCATCAACTCGCTCTGCCACGTCTTCGGCCGGCGCGACTTCGAGACGACCGACGAGTCGCGCAATCTGGCCTTGATCGCACTGCCGACCCTGGGCGAGGCCTGGCACAACAACCACCACGCCTTCCCTACCTCAGCGGTTCACGGCCTGCGCCGCTGGCAGGTCGACGTCTCGGCGATCGTCATTGCCGCGCTCGAGCGGGCTGGCCTGATCTGGGACGTTGTGCGACCGACGCCAGAGCGCATGGCGTCGAAAACCGCCTCCTAAGGCTCTGCCGAGGACTCGTACCAGTCAATCCACTCGTCGCACGCCGCTGCGAGTGGGACGGTGCGATGCGGCTCGGCGGGGACTGCGACCAGGCTGCCAACCTGAGCCTTGCCGGCGTAGCCGGCCAGTCGCTGCAGCGTGCTTGGCTCGTCGGCGGCAATCGTGAAGCGGACCGGACCGCCGCGGCTGACGATCTTCCCGGCCGGCCAGAACTGGCCGTCGTTGGCGAGGCTGATCGTGTTCGGTCGCTGGCCATCGAGAGCAGGCTCGAGGGTTTGCCGGAAGCCGGGCGCGCTCAAGGTCAGCTCGAAGGGCGAGAAGTACTGGAGCGATAGGTTCCAGCGGTCCGGAGCCAGCTCGACCTCCTGTGAGGTTGCCTCGCCGCCCCCCAGCACCTCGCCTGCGTCCCAGCGCTCCTTGCGCCCGATACCCGGCGTCGGGAACAGCGACGCGCGGCCGGAGCTGGCAAGCAGGATGCGGATCTCCGGCGAGGCACATCCGGCCTCAGCGCCCGCGTCGGTCCCCTCCAGCAGGACGTGACGGTCGATCGGCGTTGGCCCGGTGCGCTCCCAGAGCAGGTAGGACTCGGTGGCGGCGATGCGCCGGAAGTTGGGCGGCGCCTCGCTGTTCCAGGCCGCCCGCCCGGTGATCACGTAGGGGAAGCGGTCGAGGGTGCCGCGCGAGAAGGAGTCGAAGTCGATCGGGCTGTAGGCGCCGCCGGTGTCGAACGGCTTCTCGGGGTTCTCCGAGACTTCGGGATCGGCGAACTCGACGATCGGCACGTGAGTGTCGGCGCCGAGCAGCTCGTAGGCGGCGTAGCGGTCCTGGCCGGCGTAGAGAACCGGCATGCCGTGCACGGCGGGCAGGAAGGCGCGCAGCTCGGCGCCGTGGCCGGGCGGCCCGACCGGCGCGTCGCGCAAGGCGAGAAAGCTCGAGTAGGCGGCGCCGCCGATGAAGGCAATCGCTAGAACGCTCCACCCCAGACGCACAACGCCGACCGCGTTCGTCCTTTGTCCCGCATAGCGAGACAAAGGACGAACGCGGTTCGACCCGAATTCTGAGAGCAGCGGTCGGATCGCGACGAGCATCGCCAGCGGGGCGGCGATCATCAGTGCCTTGGCCTGCGAGTAGTCGCCGCTGAAGGGCAGCGACGCCAGGTACAGCACGACGCAGGCGGCGAGCCCAATAGGGACGGCGAGCTCGCGGCGTCGCGCCCACCAGGCAGCCCCGACCAGCACGGCGAGCACCGAGATCGCGCCTGCCAGTCCGGTCAGGTGGGCGCCGCCGGGTGCGTCGAGCCGGTAGTTCGAGGCGGGCCAGACACCGAGCGCCTCGATCGGCGAGACCGGGCCATAGGTGTTGGTCCCGGCGACTTTGTTGAAGGTGTGGACGAAGCCGAAGGGGCCGACGAGCGTCGCCGCAACGCCGAGCGCCGCGAGCGCCGCAACGACAGCCAGCGTCGCCGGCCGCAGAAGAAAGCGGAGCAGCGACCGCGGGGCCAGCGCCGCCCGCACCTCGGGCAGGGTCAGGCTCCACAGCGCCAGGATGGCGATCGGCCAGGCCAGCCCGGCGAAGCTGTAGGCGAAGAAGATGCCGCCGGCCAGCGCCAGGAAGGGGAGGGTGAAGCGCAGCCACGCGGCCGCACCCGCCGATGGGCCGATTTGCGGCGATACGGGTTGGCTTTCGGCCCGACCACGGTTGACATCGCGAAGGCCGACCGCGAAGGCGAGGATGAAGAGCGCCTCTGCGGTCTCCTTGAAGGCGCCCTGGGCGAAGTAGGAGGCGGCGAGGTAGGTGGCGGCGACCATGGTCGCCGCCAGCAGCCGGCGCAGTGGACCGAAGCCGGGCAGGGCGGCGAGCGCAGTAAGGCCGGTGAGGACGCCGATCGCGAAGATCTGTCCGACGAACGCTTGTCCGATCCCGATGCCGGGCACCCCCGCGACCGCCACCGCGAGGGCGTGCGGCCCGAGCGGGTAGCCGGGCTCCGGCGTCGGCCCGGCTCCACTGCGGAGCCACTCGGCCCAGGCCAAGTGGAGGCCGAGATCGTTGTTGAAGCCGACGCCGAGCAGACCCCAGCGTGCGGTCACCGCGAAGGGGATCGAGAGGACGAGGACGACGACCAGCGCGACCGGCAGGCCTTGCCGCAGCGCGTCCCACCGTTGACGGGCCGCAAAGCGGCCTATATCTCCGCTTCCAGGCCCGTCGGCTGGAGACGGCTTCGTCGCTGCGACGATCGCCGCTGCGGCGACGACCAGCAGGACCAGTCCCAGGGTCGCCGACGTCCCGTGCCCGGGGCCACGGGCCAGCGCGCCGGTCACGGTCAGGATCGCGCCGAAGCCGGCCGCCGGCGCAAGCCACGACCACGACTCGCGTCCCGCCAGGGAGAGCAGCGCGCGGCCGACCAGAAGCGAGGCGGCACAGATCAGCGCCGCCGAGACGTAGGTCCCGATCATCAGGGAGGGCAACCTATGACAGCCACCGGCCGCTGCGCGGCGAGCCTCAGTACCTCTCGGCGGCGCGCTCCAGCGTCTCGCGCAGGTTCTCGCCCCGTAGCGGCTCGGCGTGGCCGGCGCAAACGACCGCGGGTTCCAGCGCCGCCAGGCGACGCACGGACTCCTTTGCCCTGGCGTGGTCCCAGGCCCAGGCGGGGTGGGGGACGCTGGCCTCGCCATGCGGCAGCGGTTTGAGACGGGCCGAGTCGACGAAGTAGACGACGTCGCTGACGATCGCCAGCCGATCGCTCTCGCGCCAGAGGCCGATTAAACCGGGGGCGTGGCCGGGGAAGTGGAGGACGCGGAAGCCGGCGACCTCGTCGCCCTCCGACACGGTGCCATCGATTTTCACCGCGCCGCCGTCCCAGCGCCGCAGCAGGGTCGGGTAGATCCAGCGCACCGGGGCGAAGGGAAGCTCGGAGAGGTCCATGTAAGGGGCGATCGAGGCGTCGCTTTCGGCGTCGGCGACGTCGTCGGGGTGGCAGTACACGGGTACGCCCATCGAGGGGGCAGTGCCGCGGTGGTCGGCGTGGGCGTGACCGAGCACGACCCGTTTCAGGCCGCCAAGCCGCTGCGCCGTCTCCCGCGCCGCCTTCACCATCGCCTTGCTGCCGGCGTCGAATTGCACCACGCCACCTTCATCCTCAAGGAAGTAGATGTTCATCGACTTGCGCAGGTCACCCCGCAGCAGCCAGACACCGTCGGCGATCCTCTCCTCGCTCATCGCCGACCGAGTCTAGGCTTCCGCAGGTGCCGATGATCTGGAAAGTCGGGATGGCGATCCTGATCGCTTGCCTGGTCGCCTCGATGGCGATCGCGATCGTCCGGCTGACGACGACGCCGACCGAGATCCTCGGTGATGGCTTCCGGGGCCTCCCGGGCCGCCAGGACGAGCGTTAGTATCGACGCGGCCGGACCCGGCTACCCAGGACAGGAGGCGGCGTGTTCACTCGTATCGTGGTTGGAACCGACGGATCGGAGACCGCCACCGAGGCCGTGCGCCAAGCCATCGACCTCGCCAAGCTCTCCAATGCGCAGCTCAGCATCGTCAGCGCCTACGAGCCGGTCTCCAAACGCCGCATCGAGGGGGAGCAGCAGGGCCTGCCGGCGGACGTCCAGCATGAGATCGGCCCGCGCGAGGACGTCAACCTGACGCTCGACGCGGCCGCCGCCACCGCCAAGCGCGACGGGGTGGAGGTCCAGACCCACCCCGTCGAGGGAAACCCTGCCGACGCGATCCTCACCGTTGCCGAGGACACCAACGCGGACTTGATCGTTGTCGGCAACAAAGGGATGACTGGGGCGCGACGGTTCTTTCTTGGGAGTGTTCCGAACAACGTTTCGCATCAGGCGCCTTGCAGCGTGATCATCGTTCGAACTACGTAGGCGCTCGGCGGGCGGGTCCTGTCGCCGGGGTGGGGGGCCTTCCTTGCCCTACGCGCTGCTCCGGGCGGAGGGACATTTCGCATACAGGGATGGAGCCTTGCCCTCCGCAGCCTTCGGGCGGCGGAAAACCCCCCACCCCGACGCCACCCGCCCGATCGAGGTTTACGGCGTTGGCTCCGTAGCTTGGGCAGCATCGATCAAGCCGACCCCTTGGCGTCTTGGGGAAAGCCCGAGGTCGCGGGCAGTGTTGCGGAGGCGCCGCGCCACTCGGTTGACGGTGCTTTGGGGGGAGCCGAGGGGCTCGAGGATGCCGCTGGCGAGGACCATTGCGGCGAGGGCTGAGACGTGGGCCGCTGACATCGAGGTGCCGATGTAGGTACCGGGCTCGCCGAAGCGACTCGGGTCACCGCCTTTGAGCGTCACCTGGTAGATCGGCCGTGCCCAGATCGAGGGACAGCCTGGGGCCGGTGCACCGCCGCCCGGTGCGACGACGTCGATTCCCTTGCCGGACAGCGAGTAGCTGCCGAGGCAACCCCCCTCGGTGGTGCCGCCGACGCCGATAACGCGCGGCCCGGTAGCGGGTGGCGAAACACAGGTCTCGGCCCCGAGGTTGCCGATCGAGGCGACCGTCACGATCCCCTGCCGGTAGGCATTGCGCAGCTCGTCGTTGATGCCCGGGACGCGCTTGCCGCAGCCGAAGTTGAAGCTCATGTTGATCGCGTCGGCGCCGTTCTCAACGGCGAAACGGATCCCCCGCGCGATGTCGTCGGCCTCGCCGCTGCCGTGCTTGTCGAGGACGCGGACGGGCATCAGCTTGGCGCCGTAGGCGAGCCCGACAAGGCCGATGCCGTTGTCGGTCTTCTCGGCAATCGTTCCGGCGACGTGGGTGCCGTGTCCGTTTTGGTCGAGGGGCAGACGGTCGCCGCCGACGAAGTCATAGCCCTTGGTGAACTGCCCGGAGGCGAAGTCGGGGCTGCGGATGAAGCGCGGTCCCAGAGTGCGGTAGGCAACCCCGGTGTCGAGTACGGCGACAACCGTCCCGCGCGCGCCATGCCGTCCGGCCGCCGCCAGATTGCGCCAAGCGCCGATCGCGTCGATGCCGCCGGGGGAGACGGGAAGAGATGCGGTCGCCGTGCCGGACCACGGCAGGAGGTTCCACTGCAACGAGACCCAGCCTCCCGGCTGCCCCGGAGTTCCGTCGATCGGGCCCGGGTCGTTCGGGATTCCGGATCCCGATTGGAAAGGCCTCTCGGCCGACGCGGTGGCGATGTAGTTGGGGGCCGCGTAGGCGACCCGAGGGCTGCGTCGCAGCGCCGTAGCCGCTTGCCGGACCCCGACTCCGGGGGGCAAGCTCAGCGTCTGCGCCGAGCGCTGTCCCTCGAACTTGAGGACGACCTCGCGCGGCACAAAGGCGCGCGCCGGCGAGATGCCGTTCGCCGCCGCGGCCTGCGACGGCATCGAGCCGGCCCCGAGCAGGGCGAAGGCGGCGAAGGTCGTAAGGCGTCGGCTCATGTCGGATCGGCTCGCGGAATCCCTGCAATGGAGCGAGCAATCAGCAAACACCGGCCAGCCCGCGAAGTTGTAGGTGCCACATACTCTCGGATCGATGCCGGACGAGCCACTCGACGTCGCGCGCGGCCGCCTGATGGGCCTGGCGCTCGAGCGTGCCCGCGAGGCGGAGGGACACGGCGACGTCCCGATCGGAGCCGTCGTCGCCCGCGGCGGCGAGCCGCTCGCCACCGCAGGGAACGAGCGCGAGCTGCGCCGCGACCCCACCGCTCATGCCGAGATCCTCGCGATCCGTGCGGCGGCCGAGACGCTCGGCGGCTGGCGCCTGCCCGGCACGACCCTCTACGTGACGCTCGAGCCCTGTGCGATGTGCGCCGGGGCAATCGTCCTCGCTCGTATTCCCGAGGTCGTCTTCGGCGCCCCCGATCCGAAGGCCGGCGCCGCAGGCAGCGTCCTCGACGTCCTCGCCGAACCGGCGCTCAACCACCGCCCAACGGTGACCGCGGGCGTGCTGGAGGACGAGTGCGCGGCGCTCCTGCGGCACTTCTTCGCAGCCAGGCGCCGACTCCCCTGACAGGAGGTTCCTTGACACAGACGTAATCGTTCCAATACGTTCAGCACGCTTCGAGTAATGACAGCCATAGAGAGGGACCAGCCAGCGTGGAGGCCACCCGGAAGCGGGACGCGCCCCGGCCCGTCGCCCAGCAGGGCACCGTCAGGATCGTCGCCCAGGACCCCTCGGTCAGGGGCGACTCCGGCGTGCTCACCGAGCGCATAAGGATCCCGGCGGAGCATCTCGATCCGGGGCCGCGTGGAGCGCGCTTCTACGTCGTCGACTACGACAGCGCCAGCGGCGCCCTGGAGGAGCCGTCGAGCATCGGGCTCGACGACGCGGACGCGTTCGCCGAGGCGGCCGACTCGACGCTGCTGAGCGATCCCGCCTTCCGCGCCCAGAACGTCTACGCGATCGCCGCCTCCACTCTGGCCGCCTCGGAGGCCGCCCTGGGTCGCCGTCTCGCCTGGGGATTCGGCGGCCATCAGCTCTACCTCGTCCCGCACGCCTTCCCCGAGGCGAACGCCTTCTACTCGCCTGAGGACGGGGCGATCTACTTCGGTTACGTGCCGGGCGGCCGGGGGGAGGTCCAGACCGCGCTCTCCCACGACATCGTCGCCCACGAGACGATGCACGCGATCCTCGACGGGCTGCGGCCCCGCTTCGCCGAGCCCGGTCTCCCCGACCAGCCGGCCTTCCACGAGGCGCTGGCCGACTGCGTAGCGCTCCTTTCCGTCTTCTCCCTCGAAGCCGTCGTCGGTCATCTGCTCGGCCCGGCGCGCCGCGACGGGAAACTCCCGGCCTCGCGGCTCGGCGAAGAGACGCTCGGGAAAACGGCGCTCTTCGTCCTCGCCGAGCAGCTTGGCCTGGAGGGCGCCCGCGGCAGCGGCCTGCGTCGCTCGATCGAGCTGGAGCGCTCCCCGGGGTGGCGTCAGCGGCGCGAGTTCGAAGAGCCGCACCGGCGCGGGGAGGTCGTCGTCGCGGCGGTCATGGGAACGCTGCTGGCGATGTGGTCGGAGCGGCTGGTGGCGATCACGGGCGCCAACGGCGCCGACCGCGGCCGGGTGGTCGAGGAGGGCGCCAAAGCGGCGGGCCACCTGCTGAAGATGCTGCTGCGCGGCGTCGACTACATGCCGCCGCTCGAGTTCGAGTTCGAGGACGTCCTCGATGCCGTGCTAACCGCCGACGAGGTGGTCGCCCCCGACGACGAGCACCGCTACCGCGACATGCTGGAGGCGCAGTTCGGCACCTTCGGCATCGAGCGTCCCAGCGGCAGGTTCGTCGACGTCGCGCGCGGGCCGGCCCCCGTCTACGAGCGGATGAACTTTGCCGTGCTGCGCTCCGACTGCGACGAGGTCGAGCGCTTCCTCTGGGAGAACGCCGAGGTCTTCGAGATCGACCGCAAATGGCAGACGAAGGTCCAGTTCGTGCGGCCCTCCGTGCGCTTCGGCCCCGACGGGCTGATCGTCTCCGAGGTCGTGGCCGATTACGTCCAGCGGCTGCAGCTGAAAGCCGCGGAGGCGGAGGCGATGGGCGTTGCCCTGCCGGCCGGCATCGCCGCGGAGACGCCGCTCGAGCTCTGGGGTGGCGGCGTCGTCGTCTTCGATCAGTTCGGGCGGGCCAAGCTCCACCAGCGCAAGCCGCTGGAGGACTGGGCGAGGCAGTCGCGGCGCCTCGCCTACCTGGCGAGCCACGGGCTGAGAGACAGCCGCGGCCGGTTCGGGTTCGCGATATCGACGCCGCGCGGCCAGCGCTTCGCCGCTCTCCACGTCGGCAACCGGCGCGCCGGGGAGGACTGGTGAGCCCGACCGGCTCGAGTCGCGCCGCGGCGCCGAAGGCCGTCCACGTGCGCGCCTACGGGGTCGGCTTCGGCGACACGTTCCTGCTCAGCTTCGAGTACGGCGGCGACCTGGACGACGGTCGCCGCGAGAGACACGTGCTGATCGACTTCGGTTCCTCGCGTTGGCCGAAGAAGCAGCCGCCGACTTACGCCGAGATCGCGGCGGACGTCGCGCAGCGGACGGAGGGCAGGCTCGACGCGGTCGTCGTCACCCACCGCCACAAAGACCACATCGCCGGGCATGGCGACGAGCGGGCCGCCGAGATCCTCACGGGCCTGGAGCCGCGGCTCGTGGTGCGGCCCTGGACCGAGGACCCCGAGCTTTCCGAAAAGGCGCGCGGACCGCGTGGCCTCGGCGCCTCCTCAATGGCGTTCGCCGCCAGCCTGCGTGAGGCGCAGCAGTTCGCCGCCGAGGTCCACGACTCGCTGCAGGGTGCCCGCGGCTTCCGCGGCTCGCTGGCGGCCCTCGCGGCCCATCAGGTCCCCAACGAAGCGGCAATCGAGCGGCTCGACGCGATGGCGGCCGCCGCGGAGCTCGGCGGCCGCTACCTGCACGCCGGCCAGCCCTCCGACATCGAGAAGGCGGTGCCGGGGGTGGAGGTGGCGGTGCTGGGGCCGCCGACGCCGGAGGAGTGGCCCGAAGTGACGGGACAGCGGGCCAACGACCCCGAATACTGGCTCGGCCAGCGTGGGGTCCTAAACCGGATGCTCGCGGAGGCCGAGCGGGTGGAGCCCGGCGATAACGTCGCTCTGGCGGAGGGCAGCGACGAGACTCCGCCGGGCCCGGCGCGCTGGTTGATCGAGCGGATGCGCGGCCAGCAGACCCACTCGCTGCTGCGCGTCGTGCGCAGCCTCGACGACGCGCTCAACAACACCAGCGTCATCCTGCTCTTCAAGGTGGGCAAGCGACGGCTGCTCTTCCCCGGTGACGCCCAGATCGAGAACTGGTCCTACGCGCTCACCGCGAAGAAGGCCGAGGCGCTGCGTGCCGACCTGTCCGATGTCGACTTCTACAAGGTCGGTCATCACGGCAGCCGCAACGCGACGCCGCGCTCTCTCGTCGAGCGCTGGGAATCGCGTCGCGGCAAACTGACCTCGCTGCTGTCCACGATGCCCGGCGTGCACGGGGAGAGCGAGGCGACCGCGGTGCCGCGTGCCACCCTGGTCGAGGCGCTGGCGGAGCTTGGCCCGGTCGAGCGCACCGACACGCTGCCCCCCGGCGCGCTGTACCTGGAGCTGAGCGGGTCGACCGCCCGCCGCACCGCCTTCTCCGTCAGCCTGGGCAACCGGGCTTTGAGCCCTGGTTAGGTCCGGCGCAAGCGCGACTTGCATCGGCTGACGCAAGGAGCGGTCAAGCCTTCCCGCAAGCAGCGCAGTACTCGGTACCTACACGCCTGGGTTTGTGACAGCGCGAGCACTCAGACAGTGCGAGTCGCCCGCATCCCTCGCAATGGCGACCGCCTCGGATGGGAAAGCCGCAGAAGGGGCACTCGCCCTTGCGGACCCGTCGAACGGGCACCCGTCGGGCGAGGTAGCGCTGTAGGGCGACAAAGGCTACGAGCGTCAGCGCAATGCCGGCCAGCGAGATGGCTAGCGGACCGGTCTCGGAGAACTCCACGTAGTCGCCGGTGTAATCGCCCGCCATCACGAGCGCCAAGACACCCGACGCCCCAATCCAAGCGTAGATCGCCGGCAGGTAGCGGGAGCGGCGATGCCGCAGGCGCCCCAGCAGGTAATAGGCCGATCCAAGCATCGCGACAAGCAAAGCCAGCCTGAGCACGAAGGTTTGGCGATCATGTCCGGTCTGGTCGCTTCGCAGCTCCTGGCGCCGGCGCGCATGCGCCAGGTCCGCGGCCGGAGCCGTTTCACTGACCGCTGCCCGAGCGGCGTCCACGCGGCGCTCGGCGTCCTCCAGCGCCTCTTGAGCAGCGACGTAGTCCTGCTCGAGAACAGCTGAAGGCTGACCGGCATCGAGTGCCGTCCGATATGCCTCTCGGCTGAACTCGACCTTGTCTCGCGCGGCCCTCGCATCGCGCGCCGCACCGAGGCGCGTACGAATCGCGGCTTGGTGCGCTTCGATTGCCGCCATCTCGGACGGAGTGGCCTGCACCACGACGGCCCCATCCTCGGCGCCGAGGTCGTTGACCTGAACGTATGCCCAGACGGAGCCGACCGAGATAAAGACCGCAAGCACGATCGCGAGCACCTTCTCGCCCGTCGTGACCTCGATGTCCTCCGCAGGAACCCGCGTGCTCATCTAACCCCCTCCTTGTTTCGTTCTCGGTCTGAGCTCCACAACCAATTCGCAGTCGAGCGCGCTGGCGATTCTCATCAAGGTGTCGATACGGGGGGGCCTGTGACCGCGCTCCAGCCGCGCAACAGCGGACTGCGTCGTGCCACACAGGTCTGCGAGCTCTCGCTGCGAGAGGCTCAGCGCCCGCCGCCGCTCTGAGACTTGGGCGGCAATGGCTTTGAACAGGGGCTCGGGCTCATCGACCAGCTGCATTGCCACCCGTCGCCGGAGTCCCTTGACGCCCTTCGCCGCTCTCTCCATAGCAATCTCGCTATGTATAGCAGAGTTGCGATAAACGAGGAACAAACCGGCTGAAGCACCTACCCTGGGGCCTTATGTCTGAGGGCGGGAGCCAGCGCAGCCATCACCTGGACGCCATCCGCGTCTCGGCGATCCTCCTCTTGATCCCATATCACGCTGCCCGCTATATCCAGAAGGGCGATGGGGGAGCCGAGATCGTCGATGCCGTCGTCTGGTTCGTCCATACGTGGCACATGCCCCTGTTCTTCGCCATCTCCGGTTTCCTGGCCGCCAGCGCACTGCGACGATCCACTGCTGCGCGGCAGCTGCGTTCGCGGTTTCGCCGGTTGGGCCTACCCCTGGCCGTGGGGATGCTGACGGTCGTCCCGCTGGCCAACTTCCTTGTGATCGGTGCAGCAGCCCTCTGGCCGCGCAATGAGGCGCTTCCGCCGAAACGAGAACTGGACCTCGCCAACGTCTTCAGTTTGACGCCGCGGCACCTGTGGTTCATCGCCTACCTACTGATGATCTCGCTGATCGCGATCGGAGTCTGGCTGGCGCTCCAGCGGGCCCCCCGGCTGGGCGCGGTGCTCAACCGCAGCTTTCGCAACCTGATGAGGTCATGGTGGGCCGTTCCCGTCTTGGCGTCGATCAGCGCGGCGATCCTGATCACGAAGACCGGGTGGGTGGCGGGAGGAACTGCGTCCAACTCGCTGGTCCCAGCCCCGACTCTCTTTGCCTACTACAGCCTCTTCTTCTTTTTCGGCTGGCTCCTCAGCGGCCAGGGCGATCTTGTCGAAGAGCTCAAGCGCGGGGCTTGGTTGCGGCTCGGGATCGGGATGCT
Organism: uncultured Solirubrobacterales bacterium; assembly: GCA_963844395.1. GTDB lineage: Bacteria > Actinomycetota > Thermoleophilia > Solirubrobacterales > 70-9 > VRUE01. The sequence continues at coordinate 814,468 of CAWJNX010000002.1, forward strand.
GATCGCCGTGCCCGCCTTCCTTCTCTTCTACGACAACGGTGACTTCACCGGCAACGTCGGCACGCCGGGCATCCTGGCCGAAATCGATGAGCTGCGCCTTTATGGGCTGTTCACCGTGGGCATGGTCTGCTGGCTCACCCTGTTCGGAATCTGGGGAGTACTGGCGCAATACGTCCGCAAGGAGTCGCGCGTGTTGCGCTATCTGTCGGACGCGAGCTTCTGGATCTACCTCGTTCATATCCCGTTCCTGGTCGCTCTGCAGAGCTCCCTCGCCGAGACCGACCTGTCGGTCCCCGCCCGCTACGGACTGGCTGTGTGTGGAACCCTTGCGCTGGCGGTCGGAACGTACGCACTGATCCGTGAGGTTCGCAGGTTGGCGCTGAAGCACGCGGGCCCTCGCGGCGCTCCCGGCTAGGTCACAGATCTATGGACTTTCTGCAAGTGGGACATGCCGGCGCAGGCGATCGAGAACACGCAGGGCGCCGAGGTTCCGCCGCGCATAGCCCTGCCACAATCCCTCCGGCCGGAAGTCAATGGCGGTGCAGGGCGGGCAGAGAACGCTTGGGTGGACGCCATCCCGACTCAGGCCCCCGCGGGGAACCCCCCGTCCGACCATCTGTCGCCAGTAGTTCCAAAGCGGCAGCACCCGGTTCTCAGCCAGGGCGGCGATCTCGGCATTGAACCGCTCGACTCGCTGCGAGAACGGTCGTCTTGCTCGAGGCGGAATCGTGCTGATCACCGGGATGGCTCCGGCACTGGACACAAGCCGTGCGATCCGAGCGAGGTCGAGGCGGAACTGGACCGCGGTGAAGTCCTCCAGGTCGTTGGTCCCAAACATGATCAGAGCAATCGATGGGCGGAGCAACCGCAGTTCGCAGCTGACGGCGGGTAGCCCCTGGCACTCCGGGAAGGATTCGCGTGGTAAAAGCGCATCGGCCGCCCGCCATCCTCCGACTGCGGCCACACCCAGGCGCGAGTAGCTGTTACTGACCCGGCACTGAGCTTCCTCAGAGCCCTTCGGCACGGAGGTCCTGCCAAAAAACCCCAGCGTCCCGCGCAGCTCGCTCCACTCGCCTAGGCGGGGCTGTCTGCAGGCCAGCGCCTGGAGGAAGGACGGCGATGCGGTGATGCTGTCGCCGATCTTGGCGACGACTCCGAGGTGATTGCCGAGTCGCTCTCCGCGGCTTGCGATCTTCTCGAGATGGCTGGCGAGGTTGGGGGCAAGCGCCGGCACAACAGGCAGCTCTTGCCATTTGGCTGCACGTGACTCGGGGCTGAAGATAGAGCCGAGTGCAAACAGGGCAAGGGCTAGAAGGACAGTTCTCAGCGCGAGCATTCTGTACGAAGGCATACAGCGGCCATTCGTGAACGGAGAGGGTGGGATTCGAACCCACGAGGCGGGTTAACCCCGCCCACGCGATTTCCAGTCGCGCTCCTTAAGCCACTCGGACACCTCTCCGGGTTCTCCACGAAAGGGTATTGGCTTCCAGCCGGCGAGCAACGCCTAGGCTGCCGCGGCCTGCTGGGGCGCGGGCGCCCGCAGCGGCATGACGATCGCCTCGGCCTCCGCCGGAACGGCAGGCCGGTGACCGCGCAGCCGCTCGTGGCTGCAGACGACATAGCACCACTCCATCAGCCGCATCCGCGAGGTCGGATCGATGTCCTCGATCGTCGCGCCGACCAGGTGGCGCCCGTCGGCTTCGCGGCAGGAGCGGACCTCGACCTGAGCCGCCACCTCATGTGCCTCGCCGGCCGCGTCGTGCAGTTCGAGCAGCACGGCTGGCCGAGCGCCGACGGGAAGCGGCGCGTCGAGGACCAACCCGACTCCAACCGCGCTGGCGTCGATTAGGCGACCGCCGACATGCGCATCCCCGGTGAAGCAGTGCGCCGCGGCATCGCCCTCGAAGCGGTAGACCTGGCGCCGCTGCTGGCGGCGGCCGACCGTGACCAGAGTGCGGAGGACGCGACGCAGCTCGATCGCTCCGAGCAACGGCACGACCACCGCTGCAATGCCCGGCAGGTCGGGAAGCGGTCCGACGCCCGCAAGGTCGAGCAGGCGCAGGGCGGTGCCGCCGGCCAGCACCACGGCGGCGAGGATCACCAGGTGCAGCTTGCGCACCGCGTGCAGCCCGCCAGCGTCGGCGCCCTGCTTAGGAGTCACCTTGAATGCGGTGTGGCCCGGACGCACGATGCAGCGCAGCGCCCGCGTGTAGATCTCCATCGTCAGCAACTCGTAGTGGGCGGTCTCGCCGATTCGCATGTAGCCGCGCGCAAGGGCCGAGCCCGCGAGGAGGTTGAGGCTGACCGAGGGCAGCCAGAGCGCCGCCAGAGCGATGACGCTGACCTTCATCGGCAGCTCGCCAGTCCACAGCACCAGGCCGAGGGTGGCAAGCAGCAGCAGCCGCATCGGTGGCGCCAGGTAGGCGGCGAGACTGGCGAAGTAGGAGAGGCGTTGCAGGGGTGCCAGCTCGCGGGCGCGCAGCGGCGACTCGGGCAGTGTGAAGACGGCTAGGTTGCCGCGCGCCCAGCGGTCGCGTTGCAGCAGATAGCCGTCGAGGTCATGCGGAGCAAGGCCCTGCACGAGCACCTCGTCGTGGTAGTGGCTCGTCCAGCCGTGGCGCAGCAGGCGGATCGTCGTGTGGAAGTCCTCGGCGATCGTCTCGGTGGCGACTCCGCCGATCTCGAGCAGCGCCTCGCGGCGCATCAGTGCTGCCGAGCCGCACCAGTAGGCGGCGCCGTGGCGGTTCTTGCCGGTGCAGACGACGCGGTAGAAGAGCGACTGCTCGTGACGTCCGACCTTGTAGTGCTGGACCGAGTCGTGGTTGAAGAAGTCGTGCGGGCTCTGGACCAGGGCGACCCGCTCATCATCGAAGTAGCCGACCATCGCGTCGAGTGCGTCTGGCATCGGCACGTGGTCCGCGTCGAGCATCAGCACCAGCTCGCCGCCGGTGTGGGGGAGCGCCGCGTTGATGTTGCCGGCCTTGGCGTGCGCGTTGTCGGGACGGGTCAGGTAGCGGGCACCGGCCACCGCGGCCAGTTCCTCCATCTCGGGCCGCCGCCCGTCGTCAAGCAGCCACGTCGTATGCGGATAGGTGAGAGCCCGGCACCCGGCCAGGGTCGCCGCCACCACCTCGACCGGCTCGTCGTAGGTGCAGACGTAGACGTCGACCGTGCGCCCCGGCGTGGCCGGCGGTCGAACCGCCGCGGGCCGCGACCACGAGTACCAGGTCAGCGTGGCGAGCGCCCAGAGTCCGTAGACCTCGGTCGCCAGCAGCATCCCGAAGAGAACCGGGCTGATCCCTTCAGCGCTCCAGCCGATCCGCCAGGTCAGGTAGCCGATTCCCCAGAGCAGCGCCAGGATCGCAAAGGCACGCAGGGGCCGTGGGTGGGAATCGAAGAACCGCCCGATCCGAGTCTGCTCGCCGTCTTGCACGCAGCTCTATCGACCCTGCGGCCAGCAGGCTTGAGAACTGGACGCCGTAGAATCAGCCGCCGAACCAAGTCCCGGAGGGGTGCCGGAGTGGTTGAACGGGGCGGTCTCGAAAACCGTTGGCCGTCGCAAGGCGGCTCGTGGGTTCGAATCCCACCCCCTCCGCTTATCAGGTCGCCGTCGCTCGTCGCGGTGGTACGGCCCAGGTTTGGCTCCTGAGCCAGCGGGCATGTTGCAGGCAGATCGTGGAACGGGTGAGGAGCGACAGAGCGGAACGTGGCCCGGAGAGTCGCCAAGCAAAGAGCGGCTGGGTCGCGACGCTGAAGCGCACCGCGACCGAGTTCCGTGACGACAACCTCTCGGACTGGGCTGCGGCGCTCACCTACTACGGCCTGCTCTCACTCTTCCCGGCTCTGCTGGCGCTCGTCTCGCTGGTCGGCCTCTTCGGAGATCCGAAATCGACCACCGACGCGGTGACGGAAATGGTCACCTCGCTGGGGCCGAGCTCCGCCGCGGACACCTTCTCCGGTCCGATCGAATCGATCACGTCCAACCGAGGTGCCGCGGGTCTGACGCTCGTGATTGGGTTGGCGACGGCGCTCTGGTCGGCGTCGAACTACGTGGGTGCCTTTATGCGGGCCTCGAACGTGATCTACGAGACGCCGGAGGGGCGGCCCTTCTGGAAGCTGCGACCCCTGCAGCTCCTCGTCACCCTGATCATGATCGTGCTGACGGCGCTGGTCGCGCTGGGCTTGGTGCTGACCGGGCCGATCGTCGAGGCGGTGGCCGACCCAATCGGTCTCTCGAGCACCGCGGTCGACGTCTGGAACGTCGCCAAGTGGCCAGTCCTGATCGCGCTCTTCATAACCGTGATCGCGGTCCTCTACTACGCCTCGCCGAACGTGAAGCTGCGCGGCTTCAAGTGGGTCACGCCCGGGAGCCTTGTAGCGATACTGGTCTGGATTGTGGCGTCGGCCGCATTCGCCCTCTATGTCGCCAACTTCGGCTCCTACGACAAGACCTACGGCACGCTCGGCGGCCTGATCGTGCTGCTGGTCTGGTTCTGGATCACCAACCTGGCGATCCTCTTCGGTCATCAGCTGAACGCCGAGCGCGAGCGCAGCCTCGAGATCGACGAGGGCAGGCGCGGCGCCGAGACCGAGTTGCAGATGGAGCCACGCTCCGCACCGGACGAGCCCCAGACCAGGGGTGGTCAGCCATGAGGTTCGTCTTCGCCCCTATCGGAATCGCCGTTGGTCTGGTCGCCGGCGCCCTGGGCAAGAAGGCGTTCGAACGAGTGTGGGCGATGATCGACGACGAGGACCCGCCGCAGCCCGAGCACCGCCAGATTCACTGGCCGAAATTCGTCGCGGCGCTGGCAATGGAGGGCGCGATCTTCCGGCTGGCTAAAGGACTCACCGACCATGGCCTGCGGCGGTCCTTCACCACCCTGACCGGTTCGTGGCCGGGCGAGGAAGCACCGCAGCCCAAGTAGGACGGCGGGACATCGTTTTCGCGGTTCTCCGGTCGGGTAATCGCCGGCCAACGAGCTTAAGGAGGACCGATTGCCATGGCGGAGATGAACGAGCGAGACGCAAAGCTTGTCCAGTATCTGAACGAGGCCTACGGCAAGGAGCGCGAGCTGGAGACCGCACTGCAGGCCCACATCGCGATGACGACCAAGCCGCCCTACAAGAAACGGCTGCAGCAGCACCTGCGCGAGACGAAGGCGCACGCAAAAGCGGTCGAGCGCCGGATCAAGAAACTGGGCGGCGGCGGCAGCACGCTTGGCACGGCGGTCGGCAAGGCGATGGCGGCCGCGAAGGGGCCGCTGCACGCGGTGCGCGGCGGCGGCGCGCAGGAGAAAATGCTCAAGAACGCCAAGACCGAGTACTTCAACGAGCACGAGGAGATCGCCACCTACCTGGCGATCGAGACGCTGGCGGAGAAGGTCGGCGACAAAGAGACCGCCAGGCTGGCCCGGGGGATCAGGCGCGAGGAGGAACGGATGGCGAAATTCCTCGAGGGCCAGATCAAGTCGCTGACCGGTGCGGTTGTCAGCGAGGAAGTGCCGCGCGCGCAGCGGGCCTCACGCAGCTCGACTCCGCGCAAACGCCGGGCCGCTCCAAGGAAAGCAACGGCCAGACGCCGCGCGACGTCGAGAAAAACGTCGAGCCGACGGCGCCCCGCCGCCGCTCCGGGCGGCGGGAGCCGTCGAAAAAGCCGCTAGCGGCTAGCTCGGATTGATGTAGGCGATCGCGATGATCATCGCGTCGTTAACCGCGTGGTGGCCTTCCGGCACGTTGTAGGTGCCGTGCAGGCGCAGCGTGTCGCCTTTTTTGATCGTGGCGATCGGGTTGCCGGTGCAGACCCCCATCGAGGAGATGTGGTTGCGCCCGTCCAGGTGGGTCGTGTAGCCCGCGCCGCCGTAGCCGGCGACGGAGTTGCACAGCAGGGCTTCACTGGCGGATTTGTTGGTCACTTCGACATTGACGCCGTGGTCGTGGATGTGGCCGGCGGCGGCGATCAGTTTGCCGCCGAAGGTCGTTTTCCAGTCGAAGTGGGTGTCACTGAGCCCGAACGGGACCGAGATCAGCGAGTCCATGCTGCAACCGTCCGCATCGAGCCAGACCGGCCGCAGCGAAGCGCGGTTGGTGTGGTCGGAGCCGGTGGCGTACTTCCAGGCCACCTTGACTTTCACGGTTTTGCTGGTGGTTTCCCAGTTCATCAAATCGATGACCATGTTCCAGGTCTCGGTGCTGTTGACCTTGTAGCCGTAGTTCAGCGACTGCAGGTCGATTGCGGTGCGCTCATTGCCGGTGGCGAAGAAGCGCTCGCCGAGCAGGCCGGGGCCGCTGTTGCCGCAGGTGGCGTCCGTCTTACCGCTCGACTGGGCCATGAAGACCGCGTGGTGGAGCATCGGACCCTCTGTGATGTTGGCTTTGGTGCCGTTTTCATAGACGAGGTCCGGCGTCGCACCGATCAGGGTGCAGCCGGTGCACGGCTTGGAGATGTTGGTGACGATTTTGTTGGCGATCGCCCCCATCGTGTCGTGGTCGTGCGGATCACCGCCGCCGGCGGGGATCGTGTAAGGGCCGTATTCGATCGTTTTGGTCGTGATGGTCGCGCTCGCGCTGGCCGGCAGCGCGAATACCGCAACGGCGCAGACAAGCAGCGCCAGGCGTTTAAGAACTGGCATGAAACCTCCCTGGTAAGAGCCCGGACCCATCCGGGCTACTGAATGATCCGTGACCTTAGACCAAATGAAAACATCTGTCAATAATCGATGTACAGTTTGTCCAATCGCGGCATTGAGCCTCCCGCGGCATTGAGCACCCCCGTGTGAGGCGAGAGACGCGCTACAACCACGAAGTCCGAAGAGTCGGACCGGGTCGGGTGGCCCTTAGCGCCGCGAAAAGCTCAGCGGCGCGGGCCGGCCTCGCAGGTCTGGGAACGTCCCCAGCCCCTGCCGCCGTCGCAGTGGTCGCGCCCGCGTCCACCGTAGAGCCGGTCGCTGCTCGAGCCGCCGTATAGCCAGTCGTTGCCGCGGCCGCCGTGGCAGCCGTCGTGGCCGGGGCCCATTACACATATGTCTCGTCCGGGTCCGCCCCAACAGCCATCGCTGCCGGTGCCGTGCCGGCAGAAGTCGTTGCCGCGGCCACCGACGCAGTCGCTGTTCCGCGGACCGGTGATGCAGATGTCATTCCCGCCGCGTCCGATGCAGCGATTGCGCCGGCTGCCCTGCGGATAGCAGATGTCTCTCTCGCCGTTGCCGATGAACTTGTCCGAGCCGCGACCCAGGTAGGCGATCAGAGGGACCGGAAGCTTGTCGCGCACCCGAACCATGTCTCCGGATGGGCCAAGGTTAAGCTCGACCAAGCCAACGCCACCGAGACCGCAGATAGCGATCATGCGGTAGCGCTTGAAGTGACAGCCCGCCGGCCGGCTCTGCGCCATCCAGCCACGGACGACGAGATGGCCGCCGCGCACTAACAGCTTCAGATTGGTGCCGGAGTTAGCGCCGTGGACGACGATGCGGCCTTGCGTCGAGGCGGAGGGGCCTCCGAGACCGAGGACGAGCAGCAGCGCAGCGGCAAGCGAAAGCGCCGCCATCCGGCACTTCGACCGGCCGCTTTTTAGCCTCCTGCGCGTTTCGCTCATGCCGCTGGTCCCCGCTGAAGACGCGACAGACTAAACAGAAGCGCCGGACGGAGGATCTCTGGCTCGTCCGGACCCCATAGAATGCGGCCAGTGGGGGATCTGATCAGGCTGCTTTCGACGTTCGTCGCCGCGACCCTGCTCGCCTTTGGCGCGACCGCGTGCGGGGGAGACGACTCGGGCACGACGTCCACCCGGTCCCCGACGGTGGCTGATTCGCAGGACCGGTCGCCAGAGCAATCGAGTGGCGGCATCGCGTCTGACGGCGAGTCGAAGAAGGCTGACACCCGTTCGGAGGACGGGGAGCGCGACGAAGCCGGCGGCTCCGGCAATTCGGACTTCGTGCCGAAAGAGCACGACGACTCGGGCGGCGGCTCGGCGCAGTTCCGCGTCAAGGGCGGTGACAACAGCGTGCAGGAATTCGGCGATGAGGCGGACGATGCCGAACGGGACGAGGCCGCGACGGCGCTGCACAACTTCCTCGACGCTCGGGCCGCCGAGGACTGGGAGAGCGCCTGCTCGTACCTCTCCCAGGACGTCAGGGAATCGCTGGAGAAACTTGCCGCTCAAGCAGGAAAGGCCGAAGGCATGAGCTGCGCCGGGATCATGGAGAAACTGACGAACCCCGCCGCCCTGCCGGCGCTCCGCACCGAAGCCGCGCGCGCCGATGTAGGTTCCCTGCGGATCGAAGACGATCGTGCCTTCATCCTCTACCGCGGCCCGGGCGGCACCATTCTGACCATCCCGATGGCGAACGAGGGCGGCAGCTGGAAGGTCGCCAGCCTCGCCGGCACCCCACTTAACTAGTTTTGGCCGGCTGGAGGCCGGTTTAGCTCGTGGCCTGAATCCGGGTTAGAACGCGGTGCTCAGCCTGCGCCACTCTCTACGACCTCGACCTGGCGACTCGACTACCCCTGCGTCACGGAGCTTTCGCAGCTCGGAACGAATGTGATCTGCGCTGATGTCGGGGAGCGCTTGCTGGACCTCGTCGAAAGTGAAGACGTCAGAGGCGCTCGAGCGCACGTAGAGCTTAATTCGCATGGCCTTCGATCCACGACCGCTCATCAGGTTCCCGGCCCTTGCCTCGAATTCGGTGTAGGCAGCGTTGACGATGCCGAGGAAATAGTTGAGCCAGGGCCAGATGTCATGCTCGCCGCGGTCCCAACCTGCGGTCGACTTCTCCAAGCTTTCGTAGTAGGTCTCCTTGCTTTCCTCCACCAGCTTCTCGAGGCTGATGAAGCGGCCCACCTCATGGCCGCAGTGGTAGAGGATGAGCAGCGTGAGCAACCTCGACATCCGCCCATTGCCGTCGTTAAACGGATGGATCATCAGGAAGTCGAAGACGTAGGCCCCCGCCAAGAGCAGGGGAGCGTGGGAACCGCTTTTGATCGCATCGGCAAAGCGTTCATGGAGTTCGTCCATGGCCGCGGGCGTTTCGAAGGGGCTGACACCCTCGAAGATCACCACCAGCTTTCTGCCCTGCTGGTCGAATCGGGCGACCTCATTCTGGGTGTTCTTGAAGCGACCTCCTGGAGTCGGACTAAAGGCGTAGATGTCTCGATGGAACTGAAGGACGACCGACGTTTTGAGGGGAATGTGCTCCGCGCTCGAATGAATCGTGTCCAGGACTTTCCGGTAGCCAGAGATCTCCTCCTCCGATCGGTTTTCCGGAGTCGCCTTGTCCTGCACCAGTTCGGTGACTCTGCCGGGGGCCGCAGTGATTTGCTCGATCGCGTTCGATGAAGCGCTGCTCTGAATCAGAGCTACCTCCATCAGGCCCGCGAGTACCTGCGGATTCTGTCTGCGGAACGCCTCCTCGCGGCCACGCCCAGCACTTGCCTCAGCCAGTGCTGCGGCGGATCGAGCCGGGACCATGCCCAGGTGTTTGTCCAAGTCGCGGAAGGTACGCACTCTAAATAGGTATTTAGTATCCCATAATACCCATTTATGCGGGAGTTGCCCCCCACCACGACGAAGCCGACGCCCGGACTTGAACCGGGGACCCCTTCATTACGAATGAAGTGCTCTACCAACTGAGCTACGCCGGCGGACTCGCGTTCATTCTAGGAGGCGTCGTCCCCGTCCGTAGGGTGCTGGCCGAGGCGGTGTAGAGCGCCTGCTGTTAGCGGCGCGCCTTCTCCTCTGGGGCGCGCGTCCGCTCGCGGGGCGGCAGGTGGCCGCAGACCGGGCAGTCCGGCTCCGGGACGACCGGCTCTCGTTCGACTTTCATCGTGCGCAGGTCGTAGATGTGGCCCTCTCCCTGGGTCGAGGGTTCGGCGAGGCCGGTCAGGAGGTGCATGAGGTCGAGGCCGACCTGGCCGCCGATCAGTCCGCAGGCCGGTCCCAGCGTGGCGGCTGGAGATGGTTTGGCGCGGCGCTGCTCGATCGCCACGTCGAACAGCGGATAGACGCGCCGGTAGGCCGCGACTTGACAGGCAAAGCAGCCGGTCACCCCCGGAACGTAGAGCGGCCCGACCCTGGCAATCGGCGGGAAGTGGCTCATCGTGATGTACGGAATCGCCGCCGCGAAGCAGGCCGAGTTGACCCACTGCTCGATCTCGTGGGCCGGCCAGTCGGCGGCATCGATGACGACGTCGTAGCCATCGATCGCCGCCGCGATCGCGTCCTGACCCTCCAACCGCTCGGCGATCGTCTCGATTCGCATCGCCGAGTTGAAGGCGTTCAGGCGCTCCCCCGCCGCCTCGGCCTTGGACCGGCCGATGTCTGCCTCCGTGTAGAGGATCTGGCGGTTGAGATTGCTCTCCTCGACCTCGTCGCCGTCGATCAGCAGCATCTCGCCGATCCCGCAACAGGCCAGCGACCACGCGGACCAGCCGCCGAGCCCGCCGACCCCGAGGACGACGACGCGCGAGCTTTCCAGTCGCGCTTGGCACTCCGATGGCGTCGGACCCGTCGTGATGTCGCTGAAGTAGCGAAGCTGGCGGTCGAAGCGGTTCGTCACCCGCTCGGCGATCAGGTCGTCGTCGGCCGCATCCTCGACCAGGCCCAGCTCCTCCAACTGGGCGAGCAGGTCGCGAACTGGATCCTCGCCAAAGCGGGCCTCCAGCTCGGCTTGATCGAGCGTCCCGTCCAAGGCGTCGAGCAGCTCCCGCCCCTCCTCATCCGGCTTCTCGATCTGGACGTCAGTGCCGGCGCTGGGCCGGAGCAGGTAGAGGTCGCCGTCGGGCGATTCCATCCGCTCGGTCGTTCGCTTGATCCTCGGTCTCATCATCGGCACAGCACCCCTTTTGGTATCGCTTCAGACCGACAGATCGCTCAAATCTGTTTCGCTAAACCTGCAAATGGAAAAAAGGATGCGTCGCCCTACTGCTAACTGCCGGTTAAGGATCGAAATTAGGTCCTCAACGAGTCTTATCCTGAAACTAGCCGGGTAGCACACTAATGACGGGGACGAGGAGGAGTGGATCGATGGCCAAGAAGCGAAAGAAAAAAGAGCCGAAGGGGCTCGACGGAAAGCTCAAGCAGGTAATCGATCCAGCGATTGCGAAAGCGCTCTCCCATCCGCTTCGCGGCCATATCCTGGCGACTTTGGGCGACAGAATCGCCAGCCCTAATGAAATCGCCGGTGAGCTGGGTATCAACGCCCGTGACCTCGACTACCACATCAAGGTCCTGATCCGCGTCGGGATGATCAGGCTCGTTCGCACAGAGAAGCGACGTGGAGCGCGGGAGCATTTCTACGAGCTCAACCAGCCGGTGCTCTATTTCGACGATCTCGCATGGGAGCGGATGCCGCGGCAGATCCAGACCAGCATCAGCGCGAGCCTCCTTCAGATCGTGCTCGATGAGGCTGCGGAGGCGCTTCGGGCTGGCACCTTCAACGCCCGGGACAGTCATCAGAGCCGCACTTCGATGCTCCTAGATGAGCAGGCATACGGCAAGGTGACGAAACTGATGGATGAAACCCTCGAGAAGGTGCTCGAGATTCAGCAGAAATGCGCCGAGGATCTCGAGAAGACCAGCAGAAAGGGCATTCCGACCGAGGTTTTCATGGTTGGCTTTGAAACGGCGGCAGGGGCAAGCCAGAAGTCAACCAGCATTACCACCGCAGACGCCTAGCCTTTATCCGGCCAGCTCGCGGGCGTGGGCGAAGATCCCGTCGAGCATCGGTTCGGTGAGGCGGCCGGTGAAGGTGTTCTGCTGGCTCGGGTGGTAGCAACCCAGCAGCGTCCAGCGCCCCAGATCGACCTCGGCGCCGTGGGAGAACCGCGGTCTCGGACGCGGAGGCTCGCAGCCCAGCTCGCGAAGAGCGCGCAGCGCACCGTCCCAGGCGAAGCCCCCCAGCGCAACGACCGTCCGGCAGCGTCCCAGCAGCTCTAGCTCTCGCACTAGGTAGGGAAGGCAGTTGTCGCGCTCGGCCGGAGTCGGTCGATTTACCGGCGGCGCGCAGCGAACGACGGCCGTGACATAGGCCCCGAGCAACTGCAGCCCGTCGTCGCGGCCGACGGAGTCCGGCTGATTCGCGTAGCCGGCCCGGTGAAGAGCGGCATAGAGCCAGTCGCCGGAGCGGTCGCCGGTGAACATCCTTCCGGTCCGGTTGGCGCCATGCGCTGCCGGCGCGAGCCCGACGATCGCGAGCGTTGCGGCCGGATCGCCGAAGCCGGGAATCGGGCGTGCCCAGTAGTCCTGGCCTCGGTAGCGGCGGGGCGGGGCCTCGGCCTGGGCCTCGCGCCACTCGACGAGCCGCGGGCAGCGTCTGCAAGCGGTGACTTGGGCGGCAAGATCGGTGAGTCCACCCGCTTGGGAGGGGGTTGGTGGTTGCGGCGGCGCGCCCATGGCTGGAGCGAATCATCCTGCAACCCGGAAGTCATTTCAGGGCCGCGGAGTCCCATTCGGTGAAGGGAAGGGGACTCCGCGGTCCCGGGACCTAATTGGTCTTGTAAATCGAGAGCAGCGGCACGACCGTCTCTGAAGTGCTGATCTTCATCTGCATTCACCCCCCCATTGGCTCCGTAATAAGACCTCCCTGCGTGCGTCTCGCGCACTGAAATGGAGACCTCCTGATTGGTGGAATAAGTTCCACTAATCAGTGGAGCAGAAGGGTTTTGTTGACATTCGGCTTGAAAAACGACCATTGAGGTCAATACGATGGAGTGGTTAAGTCACCGCACAACGATCGGAGGAGTCGCTTTGGCCGTAAAGGGCAAAACCAGCAAGGGCAGGTCGAAACGCAAAAGCAAGGCAAAACGAGCCAGAGGAGTCGATCAGCGACTCGTGAAAGCGCTGGCCCACGAACTTCGTGTCGAGATCCTCACGATCTTGAACGAACGGATGGCTAGCCCGAACGAACTCTCCAAAGAGCTCGATGAAGGCCTTAGCCAGGTCAGTTACCACGTCAAAGTCCTCAAGGACTACGAATGCATCGAGCTGATCAAGACGGAGCCACGGCGCGGTGCCGTCGAGCACTACTACCGGGCGACCTCCAGGCCGTTCGTGAGCGATCGAGACTGGCTCGTGCTCCCTGCGACGGTTCGAGCGGGGCTGAGTGCCGAGTTGCTGGAGCTGATCCAAGGCGATGCGATCAACGCGCTTGTCGAGGGCACCTTCGAGGCCCGCGAGGACGTGCATCTGACGCGGACGCTGATGCTTCTCGACGAGCGCGGCTGGAGCGATCTGATGGATTCCCTGTCTAAAACGCTCGACCGGGCCTCGAAGATCCAAACCGAATCTGCCGCGCGCCTGCAGAAATCAGGTGAGGCGGGAATCAATACCTCGGTATCGATGTTGGGCTTCGAGCTGCCCGAAATGCCGAGTGAACGAGGCAAAGCCAAAGGCAAAGCCAAAGCCAAGACGAGGGGCAAAGCGAAAGGCAAAGCAAAAGCTAAAGCCAAGAAATAGCGCTTCGGGCGCGGCGCTTTCTGCCGTGCTCAGCCCATAGGCTTCCCGGCCGGTGGGTCAAGACCGATTCGTTGGTGGCTTCAGCAGACGGCGCGGCATCCGCCGCGCCGTCTCGCTGCTTCTGGCCCTTCTTGCCCTGGTGGCGCTCGGCTGCGGCAATAGTGGGCAGGGGGCGGAGACCGATCCCGAAAAGGGCTCCGACGCCGAGCTTCTCAATGCGGCCCTGGCCCAAGAGCTCACGGCGCTCAACGCCTATACCCGGGGCCTCCCGTTGCTGAAAGGGCCTATCCGCGCCGTCGGGCGCCATTTCCGCGCCCACGAGCAGGAGTACGCCGACGCGATCACGAAGGCGATCCGCGGGCTGGGCGGCGAGGTGGAAGCAAAGGCGGCCGACCTCGACCTCTCCAAGGTCAAAACCGAGGCGGATTTCCTCGTCCTCGCCTATGAACTCGAGGGTGCGGCGCTGACCTCCTACCTGGACGTTGCGCCGCAGTTCTTCACCTCGGCGCCCCGCACGCTCGCCGCCTCGCTCGCGGCCGGGCACGCCCAGCACCTGGTCGTGCTGCGCCAGGGCCTCGGCGCCGATCTGGCCGATGCGGTGCCCGAGGCGTTCGACTCCGGCGAAGAGCCACCGCCGACGAGCGCGGGCACAAAGGATGAAGGGACGTCGTCGGGCGCCCCGAAGCCCCCAGCTGGAAGATGATGCCGTCTTGACCGCCCCCCTCTACGCGATCGGGCGCTTCTGCTCGCGCCACCATTACGCCACGATCGCCACCTGGCTCGTGATTGCCGTCGCGCTCGTCGTCGCCGGCCAGTCCCAGGAAAGCAAGACCAACGACAACCTCACGCTGCCGGGAACCGACTCGACCGCGGCCACCGAGCTGCTGGAAGACAACCTCCCCGCCCAGGCCTTCGGCAACAACCCGCTCGTGATCGAGTCGCGCGGCGCCAAGCTGACCACGCCCAAGTACAGCGAGGCGATCTCGAAGACGGCGAAGCGCCTGCAGGCGTTGCCCGGCGTTAACTCAGCGATCGATCCACTCAGCCGCGAAGGCGCCCCCTTTCTCAGCAAGAACCGCGAGATTGGCTACATCCCGGTCTACCTCGGGGTCGGCCCGGGCGAACTGGCCGAGGACGAAGCGCAGGCCGTCCTCGACGCCGCCGCCCCCGCCGAGGCCGCCGGGCTGGAGACGTCGGTGGGCGGCTACGTCGGTCAGCAGCTCTCCAAGCCATCGACCGAGATCAGCGAGGTAATCGGCCTCAGCGCCGCGGTGATCATCCTGCTCTTCGCCTTCGGCACGGTGACGGCGATGGCGCTGCCGATCGCCTCCGCCGTGATCGGGCTGGCCTGCGCCCTCTCAGTCATCCGCTTGCTCGAGGGCGTGGTGCAGGTACCGAGCGTCGCCACGACCCTGGCGACGATGATCGGGCTCGGGGTCGGGATCGACTACGCGCTCTTCATAGTCACCCGCCACAAACTGCAGCTGCGGGAAGGGATGGAGCTGCGCGAGTCGATCGCCCGCGCCACCGCGACCGCAGGAGGGGCCGTCGTCTTTGCCGGCTTCACCGTGGTCATCGCCCTCTGCTCGCTCGCCTTCGCCGGCATCCCGCTGGTCAGCACGCTGGGCTTTACCGCAGCCATCGCCGTGGTCGTCGCGGTCGCTGCCGCCGCCACGCTCCTACCGGCCCTGCTCGGAGCCCTGGGTCCGCGGATCAACTCGCTGCGCGTGCCCTGGGGCAAGACGGATCCCGACGACCGGAAGCCGCACGGCTGGACCCGCTGGGCACGCGGCGTCGCCGATCGCCCCTGGCGCTCCACCGTTGCGGCTCTCGCCGTGCTGATCGTTCTCGCGATCCCGCTGCTCGACCTCGAGCTGGGTCAGAACGACATCAGCGCCCTGCCCAAGGACACGACCTCACGGGAAGCCTACGAGGGCCTTGCCGAGGGCTTCGGGCCCGGCTTCTACGGACCGCTGCTGGTCGCCTCAACGTTCGACAGTGAGCAGGACGCGAAGGCAGCGCTGCCGCGGCTGCAGCGGGCGATCGGCGGAACCCCGGACGTCGCGGCTGTCTCCGAACCGAGCTTCGACAAGGGCGGAACGGTCGCCGTCTTCTCAGCGATCTCGAAGTCGGCGCCGTGGAAGGACGCCACGGTCGAACTGGTCGAACGGCTGCGCGAGACGACGATCCCGAAGGCGACCGCGGGGAGCGGCGGGGCGGCCTACATCGGTGGCCAGACCGCCGGCTACATCGATCTGGCGGCCCAGATCTCCGACAAGCTGCCGCTGATGATCGCGATTGTCGTCGGGCTCAGCTTCTTCGTCCTGCTGCTCGCCTTCCGCTCGCTGCTGGTCCCCGTCAAGGCGGCGGCGATGAACCTGATCTCGGTCGCCGCCGCCTACGGTGTCGTTACGGCCGTCTTCCAGTGGGGCTGGGCCTCGTCGCTGATCGGGCTCGACCACTCGATCCCGATTGTCAGCTTCGTGCCGCTCTTGATGTTCGCGATCCTCTTCGGCCTCTCGATGGATTACGAGGTCTTCCTGCTGACCCAGATGCGCGAGCACTACAAGGCGCACGGCAAGCCCGACCGGGCGGTGGTCGAAGGGCTTGCCAACACCGGGCGGGTGATCACCTCGGCGGCGGCGATCATGGTCTGCGTCTTCACGAGTTTCGTCCTCAACGGCAATCCCGTCGTCAAGGAGTTCGGGGTGGGCCTGGCGATCGCGATCGCGATCGACTCGACCCTGGTCCGCTGCCTGCTGGTGCCGGCAGTGATGGTGCTGCTCGGGCGCTGGGCCTGGTGGCTCCCTCGCCCGCTGGACCGCCTGCTCCCGCACGTCAGCATCGAGGGCGAGGACTTCTTCGCCAAGCGAGACGCGGTGCCGGAGCCGGCAAGAGGAGACTGAGTCGGGATGTTCCCGCTCAACCTCCCCAACCTGCTGACCCTGCTTCGCATCCTCGCGGTACCGGTCGTCGTCGTCGCGCTGCTCGGCGAGACGCCGAACGGCGACACCCTGGCCGCCGCCGTCTTCGCCCTGGCGGCGCTGACCGATGGGCTCGACGGCTATTTCGCCCGTTCGCGCGATGCGATCACCACCTTCGGCAAGCTGATGGACCCGTTCGCCGACAAGCTCCTGATCACGGCGGCGCTCCTCTCGCTGGTCTCGCTGAACCGGCTCGAGGCCTGGGTGGCGATGGTGATTATCGCCCGCGAGGTCACCGTCACCGGCCTGCGCGCGATCGCCGCCGAGCGCGGCGTCGTGATCTCGGCCAGCTGGCTGGGCAAGCTGAAGACCGTGCTGCAGATCGCCGCCGTCTTCGCCCTGATCGCGACCAACCCGGCTCCCGGTTGGGTCGACGGCCTCGTCTACCTTGCCGTCGCGGTGACGGTGATCAGCGGTGCCGACTACTTCTTCGGCCTGCGCCGCCGCCTCGAGGCGAAGCGACATTCCGATGACAGGCCAAGCGCATCTCGATGCTAGACTCACTGCATGCGTACGACGGTCACTCTTTCCGACGACGTGGCTGCCAGCATTGAAAGGCTGCGACGTGAGCGGGGGCTTGGGCTCAGCGAGGCTGTCAACGATCTCATCCGTGCCGGACTCATGAATCGAGGCGCCAAGCAGCGCGTGGAGTTTCCGACCTTCGACATGGGGATCGGCATCGACGTCCGCAACGTCGGTGAGGCGATCGAGGCGATCGAGGCGGACGACGCGCCAGCGGCGCCCTGATGCTCGTCGACGCCAATCTCCTCCTCTACGCGATCGACGAGAAGAGCAGGTTCCACCAGCCAGCCCGCGAGTGGCTGCTCGCCCAGCTGAACGGCAGCAAGCGGGTCGGGCTGCCGTGGCAGAGCCTCGCGGCTTTCCTGCGTCTCGCCACCCACCCGCGAGTGGCGAGCCGTCCGCTGGCGCCGTCGGAGGCCTGGCAGACCGTAACGGCCTGGCTTGCGGCGTCGGCCGCCTGGATCCCTCAACCGGGTCTCAAGCACCCCGAGCTGTTCGGCGAGCTACTCGTCCGTCATGAGGCCACTGGGAATCTCGTTCCCGACATCCAGCTCGCCGCGCTCGCACTCGAGCACGGCCTGACGGTTTACTCGGCCGACACCGACTTCGCGCGCTTCACCGAGGTGTCTTGGCAGAATCCGCTCGCGCGGTAGGCGTCAGGTCGCCGGCGCCTCCAGCCACTCCCTGACGGTCATGTGGCGACGCTCGTGCTCGCCGCTCTCCAGCTCGGTGCGCAGGTCGTCGAGCTTGCCGTAGCGCTCGGCGACCACGTTGTGGCGGTGGATCGTCTCCAGGTTCTCCTGGCGAGCCATCACGAAGGCGTCTCCGGGGAGGTCCGGATAGTCCTCGACCACGCGGCGCAGCATCTCGCGCACGCAGTCCTCGACGAAGCGCGGCTGCGCGTGCGCCTTGGCGACGACCGCCAGCTCGTCGGGCCGCTTCATCAGCTCGTAGATCTCCGAGCTCATCGACTGCTCGACGATCCGCAGCAGCTCGGGCGCGTCGATCCAGGCCGGACCGCCCTCGGGGCAGCCGACGTGGAGGCTGCCGATGCCGCGCTGGTTGTGGGTCGCGAGCGGCACCGCCTCGATCGCCAGCTCGATCTGCTCGGTGTCGAAGCCGCGCTCGGCGAGCCGTTCGCGGGCCAGGCCGCCAACCATCTCCTGCGCACAGGGGCAGGCGGTCATGCCCTGGGCCTGGACGCCGGTCAACGTCCGCGTGCCGCGCAGCGAGTCGACTGCGGTCCCGAAGAGGACGTAGATCTCCTGGGTCGGCAGGCCGCTCGCCGGCGTCGTCACCGTCTCCGGATAGCGGGCCGTGACCGAGACTTCGGCGCGCAGCCCGTCCTGACCCTCCCGCACCCGCTCGGCGACGTGGGCGGCGAGGACCTCGGCCCGGAACGCCTCGCCGAGTACGACCTCGTCGATCGCCTCGCCGACGACTTCCTCGAAGCGGGACATGTGGACACCGGCCTGGCGGGGGTTGAGGTTGACGAAGCACTCGAACTCGGCGTGGAAGAGGTTCTCGGTGCCGTCGGCCTTGACGCGGATCACCTTCTCGATCCCAGTGACGCCGACTCTCGAGAGGCTGATTTGGGTTGCCGGCGCCGACGACTGGACGTCGGCTGCAGTGGGGGAGAGGGTGGTGGAGCGGCTCGCCATCGGCTTATTAAGAGTAAGCGACGAGGGAGCCGCGATGGCGTGGGGCGACCCCCAATCCCGTGCTCGATCCCCCTATACTCCGCCGTGGCCGGAGCAATGGGGCCGGTCGGGACGGGGAATCGGGTTGCACCGGAGGCAGTGAAATCGAGCCTATGGAAACGGTCCCGCAGGGGCTGGATCAGGATTCGAACGCGCAGCCGTTCGCGGAGCCGGAAGAGCTCCAGGGGCTGATCGCACTCGGCCGCGAGCGCGGCTACCTCACCTTCGAGCAGATCGCCACCACACTCGAGGAGGTGGACGTCACCAAGGAGCAGGTCACTGGCCTGCACGCGCGCTTGGTCGAGCACGGGGTCGAAGTGATCGCCGAGGGTGGCGTCAGCACCTACAAGGGACAGCGCGCCGAGACGGTCAACGGCCAGCCGAAAAAGCCGGAGCTCGACCTGACCGTCGAACCCAGCCTCGACTCGCTGCGGCTTTACCTGCGCTCGATCGGCAAGGTTAACCTGCTCACCGCCGGGCAAGAGGTCTCCCTGGCGAAGCGGATCGAGCGGGGCGACATGATCGCGAAGCGGCAGATGGTGGAGGCCAACCTGCGCCTCGTCGTTTCGATCGCCAAAGGCTATTTGGGCCGGGGGCTGAGCTTCCTCGACTTGATCCAGGAGGGATCGCTGGGACTGATCCGGGCGGTGGAGAAGTTCGACTACCGCCGCGGCTACAAGTTCTCCACCTACGCGACCTGGTGGATTCGCCAGGCGGTGACGCGGGCGATCGCCGACAAGGCGCGGACGATCCGCATCCCGGTCCATATGGTGGAGAAGCTGAATCGTGTCGCCCACGTCGAGCGCCAGCTCGTGCAGCGGCTGGGTCGCGAGCCGGAGCCGGTCGAGATCGCCGCCGAGCTGCGCTGGCCGCTCGTCGAGGTCCGCGAGATCCTCCGTGTCGCGCAGCTGCCGGTCTCGCTGGAGAAACCGGTCGGAGACGAGGACGAATCGGAGCTCGGGGACTTCGTTGCCGACGAAGGGACGGCCGAGCCCTTCGAGGAGGCGAGCGAACACCTCCAGAAGGAGGGCGTGCGGAAGGCGCTCGACGCCCTGCCGGAACGTGAGCGACAGGTGATCCAGCTGCGCTACGGGCTTTCGGGTTTGGAACCGCTCACCCTCGAGGAGGTTGGCAACACCTTCGGCGTCACCCGCGAGCGAATCCGCCAGATCGAGAACAACACGCTGAAAAAGCTGCAGCGCCTCCCTGAGGCGCAGATGCTTCGCGAAGCGAGCTGACCGAGAGCGACAGCCAATGGCTTTGCTCGGCGACAAGTTCTACTCGCGCGCCTCGATGGCGATGGGAGCCGCGGGCCTGCGCCTGACCGGCAAGCTAAACATCCCGCTCTACCGACTCAGCGGTGGGCGGATCGGAGGTCACATCGCCGACGCCCCGGTGCTGCTGCTGACGACCACTGGCCGCAAGTCGGGCCTGCCGCGAACCGCTCCGGTCGTCTATCTCGCCGACGGCGAGAACCTCGTCGTCATCGGTTCCAATGCGGGACACAACCGGACGCCGGCCTGGTCGCTCAACCTGAAGGCCCAACCCGAGGCGGAAGTAGAGATTGGCCGCGAGCGCCGCAAGGTGCGAGCGCGGATGGCCGAGGGCGAGGAGCGCACCGAGCTCTGGCGCAAGCACAACAAGCAGTATTCGGGTTTCGACGAATACGAGGCGCGCACCGACCGCGACATCGCCCTCTTCGTCCTCGAGCCACGCTGAGGACGAAGCCCGCCCGGATTCAAGGGACGTGCCCGCACTTAGACCCCCTATATGGGTGGTTAACTGCGGACACGTCGGTAGACTCGGCAGCCACCGTCCGGGGGAGTGCCCGAGTGGTTAAAGGGGACTGGCTGTAAACCAGTTGGCTCTGCCTACACAGGTTCGAATCCTGTCTCCCCCATATGAGCAGCCTCACGGGACGCACGATCGCCATCGCCGGGATCGGAGGCGGTCTGGGCCCCGTCGTCGCGGAGCGGCTCGCGGCGGCCGGGGCGACGGTTTGCGGCTGTGACCGGCACGAGGGGGCGCCGGACGAGGTGATCGCGGGCTTGGGCCTGCCAGAGGAGCGTTGCGACGCGCGCGTGGTCGACCTGCTCGACGGGGACGCGGCCCGAGGCTGGTGCGACGCGCTGGTCGAGCGCTTCGGCGGGGTTGACGGCCTTCTTCATCTGGTCGGTGGCTGGCGCGGCGGGCAGCCCCTGCACGAGGAGCCGCTCTCCGACTGGGCGCTGCTCCACGACTTGCTGATCCGCACCGTCCAGCACACCACCCGCGCTTTCCACGACGCCCTCCTCGCCAGCGACCACGGCCGCTTTGTGCTCGTCTCCGCGAAGCAGGCGCAGGCGCCGTCCAACTCGAATGCCGCCTATGCCACCGCCAAGGCCGCGGCGGAGGCCTGGACCCTAGCCCTGGCCGACGGCTTCCGCGGAAGCTCCGCGACCGCGAACATCATCGTCGTCAACGCGATCCTCACCCCGGCGATGCGCGAGCAGGCTCCCGCCGAGGATTACGCCGCCTTCACGCCGGCCGAGCATCTCGCCGAGGCGATCGTCTTTCTCTGCTCCGATGCGGCAGAAAAGATGAACGGTCAGCGGTTGCCACTTACCATGGGCTGAGATGAGCAACAAGCCCGCAGAGGGCGAGATGACGATCCGGGAGCTTGCCGAGCGGACCGGGATGACCGTTCGCAACATTCGCGCGCACCAGACGCGGGGCCTGCTGCCGCCGCCCGTGGTCCGCGGCCGCACCGGCTACTACAACGACGAGCACGTTGCGCGGATCGAGCTGACCCGCGAGATGCAGGCCGACGGTCTCAATCTGGAGGCGATCAGGCGTGTGCTCGACAGCGGCGACGGGTCGGCAGCGGCAATCTTCGACTTCACCCGCGCCCTGCGGACGCCGTTTGAAGATGAGGTGCCGGAGATCTTCGAGGCCGATGAGCTGACGGCGATCTGGGGCGGCGAGTTCGATCCAAAGCTGACCAGGCAGGCCGAAAAGCTCGGCGTGCTCCGCGCGCTACCCGACGGGCGGGTTGAGGTAATCAGCCCCAGCCTGGTGCGGGCGGCGGCCGAGCTGGCCGAGCTTGGGATCGGGTTGGAGGGCGCGATCGCAATTGCGCAAAAGCTGCGACGGCACGCCGACGGCGTGGCGAAGGCGTTCGTCGAGCTGTTCGTCAAGGAGATCTGGGACCCGTTCGACGAAGCGGGACGTCCAGAACGTGATTGGCCGCGAATGAACGAGGCACTGGAGCGGCTGCGCCCGCTTGCCTCCGGCGCCCTCTTGGCGACCTTCCAGATCGCGATGGGGGAGGCGATCGAGAAGCAGAGCGAGCGAACGCTGAGGCTGGCAGCGCGAACGGGGAAGCGGGACGGCAGACGTCGGCGCCGCTAGCGACGGGCCCGCGCCGAGTTAAGTGAGCGCTGCGCCCCCCAGTTCCTCTAGCGCGGCCTCGCGGCCCTCGTAGGGCAGGACCGCGAAATACATCAGGGAGGGCAGAAGCGAATCGAGGTCGGCCGTTTCCTCTTGCCGGAGCCGGACGTAGAGAAGCGATTCGATCCCGCCGACAACGCCCGCAGCGGCGATCCCCGAGGGCGGCTCCTCCAGCTCCTTCCCTGCCTCGGTGTCGAGGCAAGCGGCGAAGCGGTCAAGTAGCTCGTCCCGCCGCCTCAGCCCCGCTGGACTCGCGGCGCGTGCCTCGACGACCACGGTGCGGGCGGCATTCGGCTCCTCGGCGATGAACTGCAGCAACGCCCCCAGGCCATTGCGCACGCGCTTGCGCCAGCTCTCCTCGGCTGCAGCGACGGCCGCCTCCACTCGCTTGCACAGGCGCTTGGCCGATGTGTCGAAGGCGGCGAGGAAGCAGTCCTCCTTATCCTCGAACTGCTCGTAGAAGGTGGGCCGCGACACACCCGCCCGACTGAGCACGTCCTGCACGGTGAGCGCCCGGTAGCCCAGCTCGTTTACTGTCTCAAGCATGGCGGCGAGCAGGCGCTCTCGCTGAATTGCCTTAATCAGATCCGGGGGTAGGGTTCTCACTCCTGCCGGAAAGCGACCCTTCGCCCTGGTCAGAAGTGCAATCGCCTCGCTTAATTCAGCCTCAGACCATCGATCTCCAACCGCCTTGGCGAGCATGTCGTAGCTGAGGCGGATGCGCTCGGGCGGCATAGGAAAACTTATACGTTTCTAATAGAAATCAACTAGGCGCTATAACGGTACCAGACAGGTCTTTCGCCTGCATACGTTCGCGCACCGCAAAGGTATTCTTGGTGCCCATGCCTGTTCGGGGAAAAGGAGCGTCAGGGACTGCTCCCGCGACGGCGGGCTCACGGGGCCGGCCCGTATTGCCGCGCGAGTTCATCGCAACTCACAAGCGCCGTCGAATTATGGATGCGCTGGCGGAGCTAAGTGCCGAGCAGGGCTATGACGCGACCAAGATCTCCGACATCGTCCGACGGGCCGCGGTGGCCCGTAAAACCCTGTACGACAACTTCACCGGCAAGGAGGAGGTCTTCCTCGCTGCCTTTGACGCATCGGTGGAGGAATTGACCGATCGCATCGAGCAAGCCTGTGTCGTGGCTGGGGATGGCTGGCAGGGAAGAGTCGAAGCCGGGCTCGAGGCTTTCCTCGATTACATCGCCGAAAACCCGTCGCTCGCCCGCCTCTGCCTAATCGAGGCGCTTTCCGCGACACCGGCGGCCACCAAGCGCTACGAGGATGCTCTGCAAAGCTTCGTCGAGATGGCGCAGCGGGCTTTTCCCAAGGACGACCGGCTGCCAGAGACGACCGAGGAGATACTGGTCGGCAGCGTTGTTTGGATCACCCACCAGCAGATCCGCCGTAGCGAAACCGAGCGCGCCGCAAATCTCTTGTCGGAGCTCTCCGAGTTCGTACTGGCCCCCTACGTAGGGATTGGCATCGCGGAGGCTGCGGACAAGTAGGTCTGAGCAGTGGCAGACTCCGGCACCAATGAAATCGTTGCCGCGTGGCCGCCACGGCCTCTCCCGCGAGTTCGTCGCCCAAAATCAGCGGGAGCGCCTGCTTGCCTCGATTGCCGAGTCGCTGCACGAGCATGGGTATGACAAGACCACCGTCTCGCTGATAACCGCCCACGCTCGCGTCTCCAAGAGCGACTTCTACCGCCACTTCTCCAGCAAGGACGCCTGCTTCTTCGCCGCCTACGACGATGCGGTAGAGCAGTTGCGCAAGCAGGTCCTGGCGGCATGCGCGGGGCGCCGCGATTGGGCCGACGGGGTTTGCGCCGCACTATCGGCTGCCCTCGCGTTCATTGTGCGCGAGCCGGCCAATGCCGACCTGCTGCTGGTCGAGGGATTGCGCGCCGGGCCGGGAATCTACGAGCGCTTCCAAACTGCGATCCAGAGCTTCGTCTCCCACCTGCGCGATGGCGCCCCGGTGCCGGCGATCGATGGTATTTCACCGGAGGGCATAGACGACGCAGTGGTCGGCGGCGTCGCCTCGCTGCTCAGCCGGCGCGTGCTGGCCGGCGAGACCAAGAGCCTGGAGCGGTTCTTCCCGGACGTTGCCGAGTTCACGCTGACTCCCTACCTTGGCAGCGCCGAGGCGCGCCGCATAATCTCCGCGCGATGAGCGCTGAGCGAGAGAACGGCGGCGTCGCGACGGCGACGACGCCGGGGGTGCTGCCCTCGCAGGCACTGAGCGAGGCGATCGCCGCCGAGTGGGTCAGCTCCGGCGACTACCGGATCAGGCCCGAGGCGATCCAGCCGGCGAGCATCGATTTGCGTCTCGGGGACTTTGCCTGGGCGCTGCGCTGCAGCTTCCTGCCGGACGTCGACTCGACGGTCGAGGAGAAGAGCGAGGGTCTCGCCTTCCAGAAAGTCGACTTGCGTGACGGCGCTGTCCTGGAGCGCGACCGGCCCTACCTGGTGCCGCTGATTGAGGAGCTGGCGCTGCCGGAGGACGTGCGCGCGAAGGCTAATCCGAAGAGCTCTACCGGCCGCCTCGATGTCTTCACCCGGGTGCTTACCGATCGCCACCACCGCTTCGACGAGATCCGCCCGGGATACCGGGGGAAGCTCTACCTGGAGGTCGTCCCCCGCTCCTTCGCGATCCAGGTGCAGACCGGGCTCTCGCTCAACCAGTTGCGCCTAGCGCGCGGCGACGTGCGCCTGAGCGACGAGGAGATCCGCGCCCTGCAGGCCGAGTTCCCGTTGCTCTACCTCGACTCCCACGCCCTGCGCGAGTCGGAGCTGGCGCTGGCGGATGGCCTCTTCCTCAGTGTCAACCTCTCCGGCCCCAGCGACCGGATCGTCGGCTACCGGGCCAAGAAGAACAGCCTGCCCATCGACCTCGCGCGGATCAGGGCCTATCGCTGGACCGACTACTGGGACCCGGTCTTCCCCGAGGCGGGCGGCCGGATCGTGCTCGAGCCGGAGATCTTCTACCTGCTGCTCTCGGCGGAGGGGGTCTGCATTCCGCCGCAGGTGGCCGCCGAGATGATGGCCTACGACCCGACCGCCGGCGAGCTGCGCACCCACTACGCCGGCTTCTTCGACCCCGGCTTCGGCTACGACCCGGCCGGTGGGCGCCATGGCAGTCGCGCCGCACTCGAGGTCCGGGCGCGCGACGTCTCTTTCATGGTCGAGCACCGCCAGCCGGTCTGCAAGCTGGCGCTGGAGTCGACGAGCGCCCCGGCCGAGCGGCTCTACGGCGAGGACCTCGGCTCCAACTACCAGGGCCAGGTGACGATGCTGAGCAAGCACTTCGAGGAGCAGGTCGTAGGGGGAGGGCCAGTCACCTCTCCCGAAACGCGCGGCGGGAGCCGCGCTTGAGTGTTTCGGGAGAGGTGACTGGCCCTCCAGCCCGGACCTGGCTGGTTTATCTGGCTGGTGAGATTCATTCGGACTGGCGTGAGCGGATCGAAGCTGGTGTGCGGGAGGCCGGGTTGCCGGTCTCGTTTTCGGCGCCGGTGACCGACCACGCCGCGTCCGACGATGCCGGCGTCGGCACGCTCGGTGACGAGGAGGAGCCGTTCTGGCGCGACCACATGGGGGCGGGCGTCAACGCGATCCGCACCCAGACCCTGATCCGGGCGGCAGATGTCGTCGTCGTCCGCTTCGGCGACAAATACCGCCAGTGGAACGCCGCCTTCGACGCCGGCTACGCCGCCGCCATGGCCAAGCCGATCGTCACCCTGCACGACACCGATTTGGACCACGCCCTGAAGGAGGTCAACCGCGCCGCTCAAGCGACGGCGCGCACGGCCGAGCAGGTGGTCAACGTGCTGCGCTACGTGATCGAGGGCAGGCTGCCATAGCCGTTCTTTACCGCGGAGAGGGGGAGAGTTTCCTGTCCTGACGCCTTAGGTAGGCGTGGAGGCAGCCGAACTACTACGCTGTAGCCCTATGGCTACGGACATTCCCCAGAGGGAACTGCGGAACAGGACCGCCGATCTGTTGCGACGGGTCGAGGCTGGAGAGCGTCTGCGGATCACGGTCCACGGTCATCCCGTGGCCGAACTGGTTCCGATCGAGGAGGGCTATCCACGGCGGTTCGTGCCGCTGAAGAAGTTCAAGGAGTGGGAGGGAATCCTCAGTCCCGAGGAGGGACGGAAGTGGATCGAGGAAATCCACCAAATCAGAAGGGAATCGGGACCGGGGCGGGATCCATTCGAGAAGTACGAGGAACAGAAGGAGGAACGGCGTCGGGAGGACTCGGGGGATCGATGAGCCGGGTACTCCTCGACACCTCCATCTTCATCGCCGGCATAAACGGCGAGTTCAGCTTGTCCAGCCTTCCCGGTGCGGCCACGATTTCCGTCATGACGGTCTGCGAGCTGCATCACGGCGTCTTGGTGGCGTCAGACGCTAACCGCCCAGACAGGCTTCGGGCGCTCGAGGTGGCGCAACACGACTTCGATGCCTTCCCGGCCGATTACCGCGTGGCCCCTCGGTTCGGTGAGCTCATGGCGAGAGCGCGCCAGAAGACGAAAGCACGACCGGACGTCGCAGACACCCTGATCGCCGCCACGGCAATGGCCTACAACCTCCCCGTACTCACTCAAGACAAAGACTTTGAGGTATTCCAGGGCATCGAGGTCGTTTTCGTCTGACCAATGGCCGGTCCGGCCGCTATGCGAACATGTGTTCGTGCGGTGGGATGAGCAGCGAGTCGAGAACGATCTGCGGTTGCCAGGGGTCGGCGACGGCACCGTCGTGCGGACCTTCGACGCGCCGGAGGCGATGGGGACCAACTTCCACGAGGTTCGCGCCCGCTCGGCCCTGAACCGCGTGCCCGGCAGCCGTTACGGCTTCAACTGGACGATCAATCCATATCGAGGCTGCACTCATGCCTGCGTTTATTGCTTCGCCCGTCGGACGAACACCTATCTCGACATGGATGCCGGCCGCGACTTCGAGCGAGAGATCGTCGTCAAGGTCAACGTGCCGGAGCTGGTGCGGGCGGAGCTGGCGCGGCCTAGCTGGAAGCGGGAACTGGTCGCGTTGGGCACGAACACCGATCCCTATCAGTGGGTCGAGAGTCGCTACCGGATGATGCCCGAGATCCTGGAGACACTGGAGGCGGCCGATACGCCAGTCTCGGTACTGACCAAGTCGCCACTGCTCATGCAGGACATCGAGATCTACGAGCGGATGGCGAAGCACCTACCGGTCTCGGTCAACCTCTCGGTACCGACCCTCGACGAGAAGGCCTGGCGGGCGACCGAGCCGCACACGCCAAGCCCAAGCGCCCGCCTTGATGCCGTCGCCGAGCTGCGCGGACGAGGCATCGACTCCGGTGTACTCATCGCCCCGCTCATGCCGGGCATCAACGACAGCCCCGAGCAGGTGCAGCCGATAGTTGACCGAGCCCGAGAAGCGGGAGCAACCTTCCTCGGTGGCGTAGCCCTACACCTACGCGACGAGGTCCGCGAGGTCTTTTTCGCCTGGCTTGAGGCAAAACGTCCGGACCTCATCGCCCAGTACGAAAAGCTCTACGCAAACAATCGCGCCTACCTCCCGTCCAAGCAGCGAAGCCAGGTAACCAAAGTCGTCCGCGGCTGGGGAAGAGGTCGCGCCCGAAAGGAGGCACGGCAATCCCCTCAACGGGCGGATACTCAGAGCGGGCCGAAGGCCCGCGAGTCCGGTGAGGGGATTGCCGTGCCTCCCCAAACTGCCCAGAACTCGCTTTTCTAGCCTTCGTCCAAGTCGCTGAACAGACACTCGTCGGGACTTTTGTCATCCCGGAATCGGTGGAACCTCGCTCCGTGCCGTATTCGTCCTGCGGCGGCGTGGTCGTAGCCGACCTCGATCACCAGCTCTGGCCGCAGCGCCACCCACTCGAGGTCGCGCTCGCCGGCCCAGCGGCTTGGCTCGGCGCTGCCTCGCTTGCCGGTCTCCAACGGCGCCAGCAGGGTGCGCAGGTCGCGTTTCATCTGGGCGCTGAAGCCGGAGATGTGGCCAACCGACCGCAGCTCGCCACCGTCGTGGAGGCCGAGGATCAGCGAGCCGACGGTCCCCTCCTCTTTGCCGGGGCGCCAGCCCATGACCACGCACTCGATCGTCCGCTCCCTCTTCACCTTCGCCATGCCGCGCCTTTTGCCCGGCTCGTAGGGCGCGTCGAGCTGCTTCGCCATCGTGCCCTCCGCGGTACGCAACCACTCCTCCGCCTGGGCCGGATCGGGCGTAAGTGGAGTCAGCGCTCCGCCGATCCGTTCGGACAGCGCCTCGAGGCGGGCTCGGCGCTCGCGCAGCGGCCTCTCAAGCAGCGACTCGTCCCCCTCCGCCAATAGGTCGAAGGCGAGGAATTCCGCCGGGATCTCTTTGGAGAGGAGCTCGATACGCGACTCGGCGGGGTGGAGGCGGCTCTGCAGGGCGTCGAATTCGACGTTCCCATCGGCATCGCGAATCACCAGCTCGCCGTCCAGCACGTAGCGTCCGGGGGTGAAAGTCAGCTCCGGGAAGTAGCGGCTCAGCGGTTTGCCGCCGCGCGACTGGATGTAGGCGTCGTCGCCGTCGACGAAGACGATTGCGCGGAAGCCATCGAGCTTCTCCTCGTAGGCCCACTCCTCGCCGCGCGGCAGCTCTTTGCGGGTCAGCGCCAGCTGCGGCTTGATCGGTGGCGACAGGGGCAGCGACACGCCTACAGTTTGGCCGAACGGCGCGCGGCGGTCAGGCGCGCCCGGCGGCTGCTTGCCGCGCCCGCGCCTCGCGCGGGTCCGGGACCGGCACAGAGGCGAGTAGCTGGCGCGTGTAGGGGTCGCGCGGGCGCTCGCAGACCTCCTCCGCCGTGCCGGTCTCGACGATCTTGCCGCCGTGCATGACGGCGATCCGGTCGGCGACATGCCGTACCACGCCGACGTCGTGGGCGACGAACAGGAAGGCCAGGCCGAGTTCGTCCCGCAACCGGGCAAGCAGATCGAGGATCTGCGCGCGGACGGAGACGTCGAGCGCCGAGACCGGCTCGTCGGCGACAATCAGTTTCGGACGCAGCGCCAGGGCACGGGCGATCCCGACGCGCTGCCGCTGGCCGCCGGAGAACTCGTGCGGGTAGCGGTTGTAGTGGGCCGCTTCGAGCCCCACGCGCTCGAGCAGCTCTGCGGCACGGCGGCGCAGCTCCGCGCCTGACCCCGTCCCCTGCAGGCGTAGCGGCTCGGCGACGATCTGGCCGATCCGCATGCGCGGATTAAGAGAGCCATACGGGTCCTGGAAGACCATCTGCATCTGACTACGCAGCTGCCGCAACTGCCGTCGCGAGAGGCCGGTTATCTCACGACCCTCCAAGCGCACCGAGCCGGCGCTCGGCTCGATCAGCTGCAGGATGGCGCGGCAGAGCGTCGACTTGCCAGAACCCGACTCGCCGACCAGGCCGAGCGTCTCGCCGCTCTCGATCTTGAGACAGACTTCGTCGACGGCGCGCCTGCTGGCGCCCTTGCGCTCGCTCAGCAGCCCACGCCCCCCGCGGAACTCCTTGACCAAGTCCCTCACCTCGAGCAGCGGCGCGGCCTCGCGCCGGGCCCGGGGAGGGGGCGGCTGGTCGAGGCGCAGCACGGCGCCGAGCAGCTGGCGCGTATAGGGGTGCTGGGCGGCGTAGTAGACGTCGTCGAGCGAGCCGCGCTCGACCACCCGCCCCTCGTGCATCACCAGCACCCGGTCGGCAACCTCGGCGACCACGCCGAGATCGTGGGTGATCAGGATCGTCGCCAGGTCGCGCTCGCGGTTCAGCCGCGCGAGCAGCGCCAGGATCTGCGCCTGGGTGGTCACGTCGAGCGCCGTCGTCGGCTCGTCAGCGATCAGGATCTCCGGCTCGAGCGCCAGCGCCATCGCGATCATCGCCCGCTGCCGCATCCCGCCGGAGAACTGATGCGGGTAGTCGCGAGCGCGTCGCTCGGGCTCGGCGATGCCGACCGAGTCGAGCATCTCCACCGCCAGGCGGCGCGCAGAGCGGTTGTCCACCTCGCGGTGGTGGGCGCGGATGGCCTCGACCAGCTGATCGCCGACCCGGTAGACCGGGTTGAGCGAGGTCATCGGGTCTTGGAAGACCATCGCTATCCGCGCCCCCCGCACCTCGCGCAGTTCCTTCTCCGGGGCCCCGATCAGCTCGCGGCCATGCAGCTTCGCCGAGCCCCCGATCCGCGTGTTGGGCGAGCGCGTGAGGCCGACGATCGTCTGTGCCGTGACGCTCTTGCCCGAGCCCGACTCGCCGACGATCGCCAGCACCTCACCGGCGGCCAGCTCGAAGGACACCCCGTTGACCGCCCTAACCGGCCCTTCGTCGCTCTCGAAGGAGACGGTGAGGTCGCGCAGCTCGAGCAGCTCGCTCAATGGGGCGTCCCTGCGAGCCTGATTCGCGGATCGAGATACGCGTAGGCGATGTCGATGATGGCGTTGAAGAGGACGACGAAGAAGGCGCCGAATAGGGTGACGCCCATGATCGGCGGGAAATCCAGTTCGGCGATCGCGTCGGCTGCGTACTGACCGACTCCGTTGAGGTCGAAGATGTACTCGGTGAGAATCGCGCCGCCCCCGAGTACGGCGGCAAAGTCAAGCCCGAACAGGGTGACCATCGGGATCAGCGAATTGCGCAGCACGTGACGGACACGCACTCGGCGCTCAGGCAGGCCCTTGGCCCGCGCCGTTCGCACGAAGTCCTCGCTCATCGTGTCGATCATGTTGGCGCGCAGGACACGGCTGTAGAAGCCGATGAAGAGCACCGCCAGCGTCGTCCAGGGAAGGATCAGGTGATAAGCCCATTCGAGTGGATCCTCGGTCAGGGGAACGTAGCCGCCGGAGGGAAATAGCTCGATCTGGAAGGTCAGGTAGTAGAGGAGCAGTGCGGCCAGCCAAAAGACCGGCAGCGAGATCCCGATCAGCGCGAAGACGGTGAGCGCCCGGTCCAGCGCGCCGCCCGCTCGAACCGCGGACAGGTAGCCGAAGAGTACGCCGAAGAAGAGCCAGATGACGGCTGCGCCGATGCAGAGCGAGAAGGTCGCTGGGACGCCCGCGAGGATCTGCTCGTCGACCTCGAGCTGGCTCGAGTAGGAGATCAGCTCGCCGCTGAAGATCAGCTTCATCGTCGTCAGGTACTGCACCGGCAGCGGCTCGTCGAAGCCCCACGTCTCTTCCACCTGGGCGACCAGCTGCGGAGTGGCGTTTTTGCCGGCGATCCGCTCGGCCGGGTTGGTGTTGGGGATGACGTTGAAGATCAGGAAAACGATCACCGAGATCGCGAAGAGGACGATCAGCATGCTGAACAGGCGCTTGGCGACGAAGGCGCCCATCAGGCGCCTTCGCGGCGGGGCTCATAGCTGCCCGCATGGGCCTCAAGCCGCACCCGCGAGCGCGGATCCAGCGCCTCGCGTAGCCCGTCGCCGAAGACGTTCAGCGAGAGCACCGTGAGCACGATCATCGTGCCGGGCAGGATGGTAAGCAGCGGCGCCGTGTAGATCAGCTCGTAGCCGCTCGAGATCATCGTCCCCCAGGAGGCGCTGGGCGCCTGGACACCGGCGCCGAGGAAGGAGAGCCCAGCCTCGAACAGCATCACGTTGGCGATGTTCAGCGTGAAGAGGACGATGATCGTCGACCAGAGGTTCGGCAGGAGCTCGCCGAACATGATCCGCAAAGGTCCGGCACCGCCCGCGACGGCGGCCTCGACGAACTCCTTCTCACGCAGCGCGAGAACCTCGCCGCGCAACGGGCGCGCCAGATAGGGCGTGTAGACGAAGCCGATGATCAGGATCGGGATCCAGATCGAGCCGCTGGAGAGCTCGACAGGGCCGAGATCGAGCCCTCCGACGGCAAGGGCGGTACCGAGGGCGATGCCGAGCAGGAGGACGGGGAAGGCCCAGATGACGTCGAGCACGCGCGCGATGACGGCGTCGGTCCAGCCGCGAAAGTAGCCGGCCAGCAGGGCGAGTACGACGGCGAGGAAGGTGGTGAGCAGGGCGGCGGTTATGCCGATGACGAGGGAGGTACGCCCCCCGTACATCAAGCGCACCATCTCGTCGCGGCCGAGGTTGCCGTCGGCGCCGAGGAAGAAGCGGCCGCCTGCCCCAAACCAGAGTGGCCCGACCGGCGTGCCGTCGGGTGCGACCACTTCACGGCTTTCGCCGTCAACGTGTAGGACATCGATCGTGTGGGTCCGGTTGGGCCCCGTCTCGGCGACGAGGTTGGCCCACAACGGCGCAACCAGCGAGAAGACGACGATCGCCGCGAAGAGGCCCAGCGCGGTGAGGGCGAGCCGGTTGGAGCGCAGTCGCCGGTAGGCGAGGTACCAGGGACTGTGCCCGGCCACTATTCGAGCTGGAAGCTCGTCAGGTCGCCGGAGAAGGTCGGGTTCCAAATCACCTCGTCGAACTTGACGTCATCGGAGACGAATAGCGACAGCGTCCGGTTGCCGAAGGGCGCCAACGGAGCCAGCTGCATGAATTCCCGGTCGAGTTTGGCGTATTCCTCTTCAACGCTGGGGTCGAGTTGCTTGGCGCCCAGCTCTTCGATCTTCCGATTGAGGCTCGGGACGTCGAGCTGAGCGGGGTTGGTGTTGTTGGTGGGCGCGATGCTTTCGCCTGAAAGCATCGGCTCGACGAAGTCGTTCGGATGGGGATAGTCCTCGAACCAGTTGAGCCAACCGGTGTCGAGATCCGGCGTGGACGTGTTGCCGATCACCGAGAAGAAATTGTCCCCGAGGACCTTGAGCTCGGCGTCGAAGCCGAGCTGCTCGAGCACGTCCTGGTAGTAGGCGCCGGCATCGTCGTTGGGGCTGAGGCTGTCGGTCCAGACCGTCACCTGGGTGTCGGACGGGTTGGCTTCGCGGATCATCGCTTCGGCTTTCGCCATGTCGTGCGGGTAGAGCACGAATTTCTCATAGCCAGGCATCCCCGGAGGCAGGATCTGCTGGCTGGCATCGAGCTGGCCGGCGAAGATGCGTTCGAGCGCCGCCGGATCGATCGCGTAGTTGATCGCCTGCCGCACCTTGACGTCGTCGAACGGCGGCCGGGTCGTGTTCATCCAATAGAAGTAGGTGTTGATCGCGGGCACCTCGCGGTACTGCGTGTCCTCGAATTTGGCTTCGACCTGGCTGACCCGATCCGGCGGGAGGGGGTCGAACATCCAGTCTTTCTCGCCGCGTTCGACTTCGTTCACCTGGGTCAACTGGTTGCGGACGATGTTAACCTCGATCCGGTCAACGTGGCCGCCGGGGAGGTCGGGCAGGATGTCGGCGTTGTTGCCGTCCCACTGCGGATTGCGCTCGAAGACGATGTTGCGACCGGGGTTCGACTCGACGATCTCGTAGGGGCCGGTGGCCGGCGGCGGGTTGGGGGTCTGGTCTTTTGCCGGGGTGTCCGGCGGAACGAGGGCGGTGAAAGGCATCGCCAACTCGTTGACGAACGTGCCGCTGGGCGAGCTGAGATCGATCGTGATGTCGCCGCTGGCGTCGTCGACCTCGATGCCGGCGATGTTGCCGGCCTTGCCTTCGAAAAAGTCTTCCGCGCCGACGATATCGGCGAAGAAGGGAGAGGCGCCGGATTCGATCTCGAACAGCCGTTCCACGCTCGCTTTGAAGTGGGAGGCTTTGACCGGCCGGCCGTCGGAGTATTTCAGCCCGTCGCGGAGGGTCAGCTCATAGGTTTTTCCGCCATTGCTCTGCGTGGGCAGATCCTCGGCCAGTCCGGGGATCACCTCGCTGCCGGCCGCCCCTTCGGCATGGGCGTAGGTGAGGAGCGGTATGTAGGTGTTGTAGAGCGAGGTCCAGCCTTCCGCCGTGTAGGAGAGCTGCGGGTCGAGTTCGGGGAAGGCCGCGAAGCTGACCTCCAGGGCACCGCCTTTCGCGCCGCCGGTTGCCTCGTCGTCACCGCAGGCGGCGAGACCGATCGAAAGGGCCGCCACCGCGCTAAGTCCCCCAAGGATTGCCATTGCCTTCCTCAACTCGCGCCTCCTCCGTCGGGACTGGAATGGGGGCTGCTCGCAGCGATTTACAAGCGCGAGCACTCGCCTAACCCCCGGGAATTAACTCCACCATAATCTCGCTGTCGGCGTCAAGGTCTTGCGGACGGTTCGGCAGCCCCTCATCGGCCCAGCTCCTACCCAGCAGCGGCGCCGCGATTGCGGCGATTGCGATGACGCCGATTCCCGCCATCAGGAACGTCGCGCGCGTCCCCACGGTGGCCGCGATCACTCCTCCGAGCAGGAAGCCGATCCCCGGCATCGCGGCGCCGATCGACTCGAGCACGCTCATCACCCGCGCCTGCATAGCCGCGGTCGTCTGGTCCTGCACGGCGCTGACGAAGGCGACCCACTGCACACCATTACCGGCTCCGCCGAGGGCGGCGGCCGCGCAAGCGAGGGCCAGGGTCGGGGCCGCTGCCATGCACAGATATCCGGCGCCGACCGCCAGCGTGCTGAAGAAGAGGAGCGCCGGCAGCGGCGCCCGCCGCAGGGTGGCGAAGACGATGCTTCCGGCCACCATGCCGCCCCCCAGCTGCCGAGCAGCAGGCCGTAGCCGCTGTCGCCGGCGCCCAGCGTCTGCTTGGCGTAGATCACCTCGACCGGGATCACAGCGGCGAAGAAGACGAAGGCGCCCGCCTCCGCGGTGAGCAGACGGCGCAGCGTGGCGTGGCCGCGGATGTAGCCAAGGCCGGCCCGCAGGCGCTCTCGCAGTCGGCCTGGCTCCACCGCTGCCTGTGGAAGCGGGCCACCGCTGAACAGGATCCAGGCGATCGCATAAAAGGAGACGGCGTCCAGCAGCAGGGCGGACTGCACGCCGAAAGCGGCGACGGTTGCGCCAGCGATCGCCGGCCCGACGGCCGCTCCCCCGGTGAAGGCGATGTTGAGAACTGCGTTGCCGGCGCGCAGCTCCCCCTCTTCTGCAGCATGGCGGCGGCGACGGCGCGGGTCAGGGCCCGTGCCGTCAAGGCCAGGGTGCCGTCGATGGTGGCCACGGCCACGACCGCCGCCAGGGAGAAGTGATCGGCGAGAAGCGCAAGGGCGCCGAAAGCGGCGGCCTCGCCGGCGTAGATCGTCGGTAGCACGAAGCGCGGCGGCGGTCGCTCGACCCGTGCGACGAGGATCGGAGTGAGCAGCGCCGGCAGGAAGCCGGTGCCGAGGAAGAGGACCGCGGTCGCGAGCGCGCTGCCGGTTAGCTCGAAAACGAGCACCGAGAGGGCGACGATTCCCATCCAGTCGCCCAGCTCGTTGACCGCGTAGGAGAGCGCCAGGCGGCGAAAGGGGGGGCGTCTGAGGGGGTCGATCAGGCCTTGTCTACGCACGAGTCGCCTTCTCTACTACTGCATTTCTGCACAACTTTTGCTGCAGATGCACAAGTTTCCGCCAAGCTGTGCTACAAGTTGTTCACGCAACGCACGAGTTTCAGATCGCAATTAGCCATCTGAGGGCTTCAGTCAACCAGGAAGGGGCTAGGCATGGGCTTCCGTCGATAAGACTTAGATAGATAGAAAAAGCGAACGCTACTTGTAGTTCGCTTTATGCAGGCGAAGGACGTCCCTAGGGCGTCCTTTGTGCTTTTTGGGGCCAAATTCTTGTCCTTCGCCGCATTGCAAGGTCTTGGCCACTCGGCCAGGGTGGCTTGCCGCGACCGTGACGAGGGTCTACCGTCCACGCTTGAAAGCAGCACTCGCCGCAAGGGTCCAGTCGCCCAGGCGCAGGGAGACCCGTGGCATGCACGAATCTCACTTGCACCGGCCGATGGACCGGCCGCAGTCATGCAAACCAAGCGCCCGACACCGCTGATAATCGGCCTCGAGCTGGCGCTCCTCGGCGCAGTGGCGGTCGCTGCGGTGCTCCGATCCGACAGCGCTGACTGGGACCCGGCGCTATTCGCGATCCTGCTCGGCTTTTCGATTTTCAGCGATCTGACGGCGATCGAGACCGAAAAGCACCTCAAGATCTCGGGCAGCTTCTTGGCCTTGGTCCTGGCGATGGTCTTCCTCGGCGGCGCCCCGGCTGCCGTGATCGGAGTCGTATCGATCCTGGTCGGCTGGCTGCGCTGGCGCGACAAGCCCCACGATCTGCTCAACAACCTGGTCACCTACGCGACTTTCCCCCTGCTCTGCGGGATCGCATTCAAAGAGGGCGTCGCCGAGCTCGGGCTGACCCTCGCCGACCCGCTCTTCTACCTCTGCGTATTCGGGCTATTCCAGCTGGCCCTGGCGATCAACTTCATGATGAGCGCAGGTTATGGCTGCTACGTCGAGCGGACGTCGGTTGCCAGCAAGCTGCGAGTGCTGCCGCCGGTCCTGCCATCCGAGTTCGCCAGCGCGATGCTCGCCGTCGCCGTCGCCTTCATCTATCACCAGATCGGCATCTCCGCGATTGCCCTGTTCGGCGTCGTCCTCGTCACCTTCCAGTACCTGCTCGGCCAGCTGCTGCTCTCCCAGCAGCGGGCCGAGGAGCTGGAGCACCGCAGCAAGCAGTTGGCCAGCTTCCAGGTCGGGATGTTGAGCGCGCTGCTGCGCACGCTCGACCTGCGGGACCAGATGACCGCCCGCCACAGCGCCGCCGTCGCCCGCTACTCGCGGGCGATCGCCCAGCGTGCCGGCTTCTCGCGCCGCGAGGAGGAGCTGGTCCACATCGCGGCCCTGCTGCACGACATCGGCAAGTTCATCCTCCCCGACCGGATCCTGAAGGCGAACGTGCCGCTCACCGACGAAGACTGGATGCTGATCCGCCGCCACCCGCAACAGGGCGCGCGGGTCGTCTCCTCGCTCGACGGCTACGGCCCGGTCGCCGAGATCATCCTCGCCCACCACGAGCGGATCGACGGCAAAGGCTATCCGCGCGGGCTGGAGGGGGACCAGATCCCGGAGCTGGCCCGGATCATCTCGGTCGCCGACACCTACGACGTGATGACCGCCCGCGACTCCTACCGGACGCCGACCTCGAGCTACGAGGCTATCCAGGAGCTGCGGCGCGTCGCCGGCAAACAGCTCGACGCCCGCTTCGTCGAGATCTTCGTCGAGCTGTTGGAGGGGAAAGACGTCTCCTTCCGCCACGGCGAGGAGGCCGACTTCGAGCGCGAGCTGGCGCTGGAAGCGCGGATCGCCGAGACCGCCAGCCCCGGCATCGAAGCCGGCCGCTTCCAGGTCCCCGGCGTCACAGTCGGCTGAAGGACCCCCGCCGACGGGCCGAAAACGACAGTCGGAGTGTCGTTTTCGGCCCGTCGGCGGCGGAGAGGGTACGGTTCGCGCGCGATGCGCGCGGTCACCTTCCAGGCTCCCGGAGAGGTCCGGATCGATGAGAAGCCGGCGCCCGAGCTGGGTGCCGCCGACGAGGCGTTGGTGCGGGTCGAGGCGAGCGGGATCTGCGGCTCCGACCTCCACATCTACCACGGGCGCTTCCCGGTCGAGGCCGGTTTCACGATCGGCCACGAGTTCGTCGGCACTGTGCTCGAGGCCGGGGCCGACGTCGAGCGGGTCGCCGTCGGCGACCGGGTGCTCGGTTGCTTCCACACCGCCTGCGCGACTTGCTCAACCTGCCTGCGCGGCGACTACCACCGCTGCGAGCGGGGCCGGACCTTCGGCCACGGCTCCAACCTCGGCGACCTGCAGGGCGCCCAGGCCGAGCAGCTGCTCGTTCCGCGCGCCAACCTGACCCTGCGGCGCGTGCCCGAGGGGATGTCCGACGAGGTGGCGCTGTTCGCCGGCGACGTGATGGGAACCGGCTACCACGCGATCGCCCACGCCGGCCTGCGAGCGGGCGACACCGTCGCTGTGCTGGGGCTGGGACCGGTCGGGCTCTGCGCGGTGCAGGCCGCCGCGGCAGCGGGAGCGACGCAGATCTTCGCGGTCGACTCGGTGGGGCAGCGGCTTGAGATGGCGGCGCGGTTCGGGGCCACCCCGCTGCACCTCGAGGAGGGGGACCCCAAGCGCGCGGTGCGGGCGGCGACGGACGGCCGCGGCGTCGACGTGGTCGTTGACGCGGTCGGCGATCCCGGCCCGCTGGCAATGGCGGTCAGTCTGTCTCGCGACGCCGGCACGGTCTCGGGGATCGGAGCCTACGCGGGCAAGGGAGAAGTGCCGATCGGGCTCGCCTGGCTCAAGGGGCTCACCTTGCGGCTCGGGCTCGCCAACGTGATTGCGCACGTCAACAGGGTCCTGGCGCTGATCGAGTCCGGCAAGCTCGACCCCTCGCCGCTGGTGACGCATCGGATGAAGCTCGACGAGGCGGCGGAGGCATACCGGATCTACGACAACCGCGAAGCGCTGAAGATCGTCTTGACGCCGTGAACTGTGAACTGTGCTAGTTGACTAGATCATTTAGTTGAGTTACTGTGCTGATACGTGGCACAGCAGACCCAAGGCGGGGCGGCGAATCCATTCGCGACTGACCCGGGTGACGAGCTCCCCGTGGGGCTCCAGCTCACCTGGCGGCTGCGGGCTCTGATCGCGACCGGTCGTCTCGCCTCTGGCGAGCGCCTGCCGAGCTTTCGCCGCCTCGCCGAGTGGGCAGGTGTCAACGTCAACACCGTTCGCGCCGTGTACGCGGGGCTCGAGGGGGAGGGGTTGGTCGTTACTCGCCAGGGCCAGGGAACCTTCGTCGCGGCGGGGATCGAGGCCGCTCCGCAGCTCGAGGAGATCGCGATCGACGCCCTGCGCCGCGCCCAGGAGGCCGGGCTGGGACCGCGCGAGTTGGCGATCGTCGCCTCCGCCTGCGCGAGCATGCCGGGGGCGCTCGACGAGCCGACCCCCACTGTGCCGCGCGAGGACCTTCCGGACCTCGCCGAGCAGAGCGAGGCGATCGAGGTCCGCCAGGAGCTGCGCCGGCAGATCGGCCGGCTCGAGGCCGAGCTGGCCTCCTACACCCGCGACTTGCCGGGCGACCTGCCGACGGCGCCGCGCCGCGCCGAGGCTCATGTCGCTGGGGTCGAGGAGCTGGAGCAGACCCGCGACACGCTGATCGCCCAGCTCTCTGAAGCGCAGAAGGCCGCCGAGCTGCGGGCCAGGGAAGAAGCCCGGGCGCGGGTGCGGCGCCAGGGAATGGTCTCCGAGGCCGACGAGAGGGGACCGTCTTCCGGCGCCAGCCCCCTCGAGCGGGCGATGAGCTGGTGGCAGCGCAAGTCGTAACGCGGGCGCTGCTGCCCGCCAAGTCGGGTTTCGAACAGGTGGGGGAGATGATGATCCTCACCGCGAGGACCCTGGTCTCCGCCGTGCGGCCGCCCTATCCCTACGGGGAGGAGCTGGTCGGCCAGTTCCTCTTCGTCCTCAAGCTCTCCTGGTTCCCGCTGCTCGTCTCCACCTTCGCCCTCTGCCTGGGCGCGCCGGGGCTGCAGGCGGCGGGGGCGCTGGAGCTGTTCGGCGCCCTCGACCGGCTCGGCGGCTTCTTCGTGCTGACGGCGATCCGCCAAATCGGCCCGATCGTCACCGCGGTTGTGGTCGGCGGCGTCGCCGGCACGGCGATCACGGCCGACCTCGGCGCCCGCAAGATCCGCGAGGAGCTCGACGCCCTGCAGGTGCTCGGCGTCAACCCGATCAAGAACCTGGTCGTGCCGCGCTTCTTGGCGCTGATGATCATCACCGGCCTGCTCGACATCTTCGCCCTGGTCTTCGGCCTGACCGCCGGCATGGCTGCCTCACTCCTCTACGGCGAGCCGCTCGGTGGCTTCTTCGCGACGCTTTTCGCCAACGCCTCGATCACCGACCTCTGGGGCTCGGTCCTGATGTGCACGCTGTTCGGCGGGATCATCGCCGTCGTCTGCTGTTACAAGGGGATGACCGCGTCGGGGGGCGCGGCGGGGGTAGGGCGGGCCGTCAACCAGGCG
The DNA here is from genome assembly GCA_963844395.1 of uncultured Solirubrobacterales bacterium. GTDB lineage: Bacteria > Actinomycetota > Thermoleophilia > Solirubrobacterales > 70-9 > VRUE01. The sequence goes on from CAWJNX010000002.1 coordinate 854,367, forward strand.
GTCGTCATCTCCTTCATGGGTGTCTTCGCCTTCCTCTACGTGTTCACGGCGATCCTCCTCGCCACCAACCCGGAGCTGCAGTCGATCCGGTGACCGGCTGGCTCGACGTCCCGCGCGGCTGGCTCGACGCTTTTGGCGAGATCGCCCGCTTCGGCTCGCGGGTCGCCGGCCTCGTCTACTCGGGCCGCGTCTTCGGCTTCTTTGGCGAGAGCCTGCGCCAGGCCGGCATCCTGATCCTCGGCTCGGCGCTGATCATCTGGGCCTTCGTCTTCATCCTCGGCCTGCAGTGCGGCATCCTCGGCGCCTACTTCTTTCGCTCGCAGGGCGCGCCGGGCTACGCCGGCTTCTTCACCGCCTGGTGCGATCTGCGCGAGGCGCTGCCCTACGCATTCGGCTACATCCTCTCCGCCAAGGTGGGGACGGGGATCGTCGCCGAGCTGGGGGCGATGCGGATCTCCGACGAGATCGACGCGCTCGAGGTGATGGGGATCCAACCGATTACGTTCCTCGCCGCCACCCGCCTGCTTGCCGCCTGGCTGGCGCTGCCGGTCATCTACCTGATCGGGATCGGCGTCATGTACTTCGGCAGCTACATCGCGGTGGTCGAGCAGGTCGCCGACGTCTCCTCGGGCGGCTACCTATTGATCTTCTGGACGTTTCAGAACCCTCCGGACCTGATCTTCAGCTTGATCAAGGGGATGGCGATGGCGACCGTCATCGTGCTGGTCGGCTGCTACTACGGCTACACCGCCTCCGGCGGGCCGGTCGGCGTCGGCACCGCGACCGCACAGTCGATGGTGGTCAACATCATTCTCGTCCACATCATCGGCATGCTCGGCACCGTCGTCTTCTGGGGCGCCAACCCGCGCGCCCCGATCGGCGGCTGAGCGACGCCGATCCTAGTAGGGGTGTGTGAGGTTGGGGTTCCATAAGGACCCTAACCTCATGCGCGTCGGCCCCTGCACTTAGGCCTGCTGGGTGGCGGTTGCCGCCCGAGCCGACTTGCGGTGGCGGCGGAACATCTCTTCCACCCATTCGTAGCCGCGCCGCTCTTTGAGCGGCGCTCGGAAGCGCTCGAAACCGGCCGCCGACTCTTCGTCGGAGGGCAGGGGTCCCTCCTCCGGGGTCACCAGCGGGTAGAAGAGCGAGGCGGCGGTGAGATCGGCGACGGTGAAGCTGTCGCCGACCAGGTAGTCGCCGTCGCCCAGCTCGGCCTCGAGCCGGTCCAGCGCGGCGAGCACCTTGGCGCGGCTCCGCTCGGCCTGCTTCGCACTCCCGGCTCGGAAGCGCAGCGCGGTGAAGACGCGCGCGTAGGCTGCCGCGGCCTTCGGCATGCGGGCCAGCGGGCCCGGCGCCGTCTGCTTCATCAGCTCCGTGAAGCGCTCTCGGTCATTTCTGAGCTCGTGCCAGGCGAGGTGGCGGATGTGGGGGCCGAGCTCGTCGTCGAAGAAGTCCTCCAGCTCGAGAGCGCGGCGCTGCTGCTCGGGATCGGAGGGATAGAGCGGCGGCTCGGGATAGCGCTCCTCGAGCGCGGCGATGATCGCGGTCGAGTCGCCGATCCGCTCGCCGTCGATGCTCAGCACCGGGAAGGTGACCTGTCCACCGCGGGTCAGCCAGGCGGCGACCACCATGTGGGCGCCGGGGACGGGCGAGTGGCACCGGTGCTCGACGCCCTTCCAGGCCAGCGCCCAGCGCGCCTTCTCGCTGTAGTGCGAGACGTCGATCTGCCAGAGGGTGGGAAGCGAATCGCTCATTGCGTCGGTCCGGTTCTCATGGCAGCATAATGGCGCTATGGCACTCCTGAGCGATTCCGAGATAGAGGCGCGGCTGTCCGAGCACCCGGGCTGGGAACGGCGCGGTGACGCGATCTCGAAGAGCTTCGAGCGCGGCGACTTCGTCGGCTCGGTCCGCTTCGTCGAGAGCATCGTCGAGCCGGCCGAGGCGATGGGCCACCACCCGGATCTGGAGATCTCCTGGGACAAGGTCACGGTATCGATCGCGACCCACTCCGAGGGCGGCGTCACGGCCGCGGACTTCGAGCTGGCGGCGAAGATCGACGCCCTTCCCTGAGGGGCCGTCGTGACGGTGAGCGCCGTGCGTCCAACGGCGGGACTACCGTGAGCCGATGGCCGAAACGCTGAGGATCGACCAAGGGTTGGTCATTCCTTTGGCCGAGATCGAGCTGCGGACGAGCCGCTCCTCCGGGCCGGGCGGGCAGCACGCCAACGTGACCGCGTCGCGGGTCGAAGCGGTGTTCGACGTCGAGACGTCGGCGGCGCTGGACGAGGCCCAGCGGGGGCGGCTGAACGAGCGGATCGGGCCCGTCGTCACCGCCGTCGCCCAGGATGCCCGCGGCCAGGCGCGCAACCGCGAGCTGGCGCTGGAGCGCCTCGCCGAGAAGATCGCGGCGGGGTTGAGGACGCCACGCCGCCGCCGCCCCACCAGGCCGACCCGTGCCTCGCGGGAGCGGCGCCTGGAACAGAAGCGCCGAGGCGCCGAGCGCAAGCGCTCGCGCCGCAAGCCGGCCGGCGAGGAGTGACGCCCACGTCATCTGGTGCGTGGCAGACTCGGAGCGATGGCAAAGCGCAAGCAGCGAAAGCCTCGGTCCAAGGCGCCGACGGTCAACTACACCGACCCGGAGGGAAACATCTTGACCCTGCGTCAGTCGCTCAGCTCCGGGACGATCGCCAAGCTCGCCGAGGGACCGGCAACCGCCGCCACTTCCCAAGACGACGCCTGGCACCGCCGCCAGGAGCACCTCTTCGAGCGCCTCGCCGTCCGCTGGGAGATAGCCGGCCTTCCCCTCACCGACCAGAAGCTGCTCCTCGGCCGCTACCGCATGGCCGACGGCCCGACCCAGCAGTGGGTCCGCCAAACGATCGCCGACCACATTGATCGCCACATCCCCGATCTGTCCGGATAGGGGGCGAATTCAGCTCGCTCCGGCCTTAGGACAGGCATGCCCGCAACCTCGATGGCTTTCCCGTATTCTTTACCTATGCCCAAAAAGGTAAAGAAACAATTGCGAGATCAAACCCGGATCTCCTCCAAGCACCAGGTGACGATTCCGGCTAGCGCTTTTCGTGGAGCCGGCTTCGAGCCGGGCGACACCCTGCGGGCGGAAGCCGAGGGAGCGGGCCGCGTGGTCTTGACGCGGATCGACGAGCTGGTCGATCGCTACTCCGGCTGCCTGGAAACCGGTGGAGACCTGCGCGAGCGGGTGGAAGGGCTGCGCGAGGAGTGGCGGTAGTCCTCGACTCCGATGCGGTGATCGGGTTCTTGGACGCCGGAGATGCTCTGCACGATTCCGCCGATGCGGCGATCCGCGAGCTGGTCCGGACGGAGCGCCTACTGGTTTCGACCGTCACCTACGCCGAGGTGCTGACCGGCGCCCGGCTCGGCCATTACGACGAGGAGGGTGTGTCCGGCTTCTTCACCAAGCTGATCTCCGAGATGCCGCCGGTCGATGTCCAGGTGGCAGCGAGGGCAGCGGACCTCCGAGCCACGTCGAGGTCCCTGCGCATGCCGGACGCCCTGATCCTCGCTACCGCCGATACCCACCCCGAGGTTGAGCTGATCGTCACAGGTGACGCACAGGCGACGAAGCTGCCGGGCCTCAATTGCGTGGTGCGGCAACTGAGCTGAGTGACGGGAATGGGCGCGGCTGGGTTCGAACCAGCGGTTTCAACCAGATCGCGAACCGAAAGAACCAGGCCCGCTTGCGGCAACCAATGTATCTCATGGCGAGACGGCCTTGCCTCGACCATCCGCAGACAATGCGGTGTTGGTCGATCTCTACGCTAGACCACTCCAATCGGCCTTTAGGTGGCGTGAGTTCGAATCCCGCCGGGGCATTGATGGCAACCGCATTCTAGCCCTGAATACCGCAGCCCGAATTTGCGGCGTGGCTTTTGAATCCGATAGCGTTCTGTCGTGCGCACTAGCGACAATACACGAAAGAGCTAACGATTCCTAAGACCGTCGCCTTCACTTGCTGTGACCAGTCCTACGAGGACTTTGCGCCACTATTTGCTGCGAGCCTTCTAGCGCACAATCCGGACGCCGCCGTGGAGATCGGTGTAGAAGACAAGGCTCGCCTCCTTGCTGATCATCCCGAACCTTGGCGGCTTGTGACAACAGCATTCGAGTCGAAATTATGCATTCGGGACGTGGCATGGGAGAAAGACCAGCGGCCAATCGTCCCTCCCATGGTGCGGTTTCTGGAGACTCCGGTTACCAACTCAGAGTATGTGTATTTGACCGATATCGATTACATCATCCTTGAGGAAATCACCCCGGTGCACCTTGAAATCATGCGGGAAAATCAAGCCCGCTACAGCAATATTATTCGGTCCCGACCAGGACGTCCTCAGCTAAGTGGGCTCCATTTCACCAAGCGAGCAGCCCACTACCCGCTGCCGGACATCTCGGACGTACGCATACGCACTATGGGTGACGAGGAACTGCTATACGAGATCGTAAGGCGAAAAGGCACCCGTCTATACAAAGGCGACAGACGCCCACAGCACGGCATTCACATCAGCCCACAGCGATCAGCAGTCCCCACCATCAGCCAATCAGGTGAGCGAATTCCTGGCTGGAGCATTCCAGCCTTTGCTGAGCAATTCCACCTTTTTATCGCCAGCGACTTGATGACCCACCTTCGACCGACTCTCTCAACTCGTATTCAGCGCAGCCTGGAGGAGATAGAAGAGGTTTGCGCACAGGTGCTTTCAGTCTCCTGATGGTCTTGGTGGCGCAAGGCGGGAGACGAGGGCTCCTACATGAGCGAACGCCATGGCACTCCCTGGTAGCCGATTGACTGGCCGCTGGCCTCCTCCTACGTCGGTGCAACAATAGCTCTGACGAAACGGTTCGAGGTAAACGCGACTGCCCTGACTAATAAGCCAAGTTGTCCTTGACGCCGGGCTCCAAAAGGGGTAAGTATTTGTGCATTCGTAATGCCGACCGCAGGGAGACCTAAATGAGCCGAGGCGCCGACCAGTCAGTTGTAATCAGTGACTCCCACCAAGACGACGCCCCTGAACACCTGTCTCGCAGGCGTCTTCTCGCGGGCGCTGGGGCGGCTGGCACCGCAGGCGTCCTCGCGAGCCTAGTAACGCATGGCGCGAGCACTCCAGCTTTTGCGGCAGGAGTCGAAGGGGTCTTCGTCAACGTAAAGGACTATGGCGCCAAAGGTGATGGAAAAACCGACGACTCGGCCGCAATCCAAGCGGCCATCAACGCTACCGCCCCTGACGGTCGAGCCGTGTTCATGCCAAGCGGCGTCTACATGATCGGAGCGCCGCTAAGTATGCGGAATGGCCTTACGCTGCGCGGCGCGGGTCGCGCGGCGACGACTTTGCGGCTGATGCCGAGCAGCAACGGCCCGATTCTTAATGCTCCCGTCGTCGGTAGCGCATACCAGTCAGTCGATGATCTGATGCTTTCCGACCTCACTCTCGACGGCGATGCCGGCAGCACGGAAATTCCTTCCTCAATGGGCTCCTCCGCATTGCTTCACGCATACCAATCACATAGGTGGCATATCGCGAGGTGTCGCTTTATGCGTGGCCGAGGCTATGGGATTGGTCTCCAAGGCGGTCCCACCAATCCACTTGCTGACCGGCAGGGACCTCACGAGGACACCTACATTGTCGATTCCGAGCTGATATCTAACGGCATGGTTACCACTGCTGCATCAGACGGGATAGATACGAAGTCAGCCAGGCGCTTCACGATGGTTGGGTGCTATGCGCGCGATAACGTCGGCGTAGGGATCAACATCCGGGCCCATTTCGCGACTCTTGTTGACTGCCGCTCTGACGGAAACGCCCTCGGGTTCACTTTGACTTCGAGCACGAACGAACCCGAATCAAACGAAAACGATGCCTATTTCACCGTCCTAGGGGGTTCGGCGGAGTTCAATAAAGGTAGCGGTCTAGCTGTCTCGAGGACCTCGCCGCAGTCCATTGACGACGGCCTCACCTACGCGACGATAGTTGGCTTCAACGCACGCGAGAATGTTGGGGGCGGCTTGGCCGTGCCCGGGCCGACGCCGCCTAACGTTGACAACGCGGTTGCTCTCTCCATTGTCGGAGGCCAGTACATCCACAACTCGCAGAACGGAATCAGCATTCAGAGGACGCGTAGTCTGTCCATCGACGGAGCGATCTGCCGCGAGAACGAAAAGAACGGCCTACGCATTCTTGATTGTGTCGAGGGTTCAGTGACCGGCTGCCAGTTTCGGGGGAATGGCCACCGCGCCATCTATCTAGGTGGCGTAACGGTCACCACGAACTTCATTGCAACCGTAGGGAATGTTATGAAGGGAAATGCAGTCGGAACAATCGAGAGCAGTGGTACGAACTCGACCGTCGTCGGCAATGCTGTTGATGAAAGCCCAAGCGTGTCCGCAGCATCTACGCTGGTACTTCCACCCTGTCACAACCTGATCACCGTGACGGGTACTACGACTATCGCTACTATAAAAGCGAGCTACGATGGACGACTGGTCGTGTTGACGTTTGCGGATACCGTGACCGTGATAAAGGGTTCGAATTTGAAGCTCGCAAACAACTTTACGGCGACCCCTAGCGACACGCTCACCTTGATATGCCAAGGAGGCGCTTGGTCCGAGGTTGCCCGTAGTGCCAACTGATCGCGGTAGCACAATGGAACTAGTTGAAAGGCAGTCGTGCCTAGCATAGGGCCGCTAGAGATCGCAATCGTAATGGGCGTCGCCCTCTTAGTCTTCGGGCCCAGGCGCCTTCCCGAGCTCGGTCGCTCACTGGGACGAGGGATACGCGAGTTCGGGACGTCTGTAGCGGGAAAGGACGAGGTCGGCCGCGATGATCAGCCGCCACCCGAAGTTAGTGCTGAGGAGGCCTGTCAGGAAACAAGAGAGCGGGCTCGTTCCACCCAGACGATCGACTCGTAAAGGCCCAGGATGACGCCTGCTGGATCAACTCGTCCAGTGGGTTACGCCCTCCTCTGCATCGACCTCTACCGATGGACCTCACCCTCAGTCGCTAATCGAGTCTCCCTCGCGATTACCAGTCTAAGAGGAAGTTAGCAACGCACGCAGCTTCGGTTGGCGTAACAAAACCCTGTTTGTTCTCGACAAGACCGACGCTGTGCAGAAAATCAACCGCTTCCTTGGCTTCCTCAAGGTCAGCCGGTGACCACGTGGGATCGGGAACGGGCGGTGCCGGGGGAACCCCCTCGATAATGTCGATGGGTTCTAAATGATCTTCCCGCGCAATCTCATCGAGTTCAGCTCCGAGCTTATCGGACGGCTCAGGAGGCTCTTGGCGTTTCAACACCAGCTTTTCCGCGAGCTCAGTGATTGAAACGTGATCCCTCCGGGGAACGCGCATGACCTCCTTAAGAATTATCCCCCGCGTGTGCGAAGTATCAAATTTTTGCACCATCAAGCTCACCTCCTCGCGCGTCCGACCAGTATAGACCTGGCAGCACCATAGTGTCCGCCCTCCTACCCCGCTTGGAAACCAAGCGCGAAGTCCCTTTCTCGGCGCCGGCAGCTCAGAGAACAGGGCAGCCGCCCTCTTAAGCGGCAGGTCGCCGGCTCGACTTCGGCCCGAGGCCCTCTCGTTCTAGCAACACTCTCGCGCCGCCGCGGATTCCCGCATCGAATGCGGAGTTGACACAGGCACCCCCACTCGACCCTGATGCAACCGTCGTCCGTCCTGGACAGACAAGGTGATGGACGCCGCGCCGGGACAAAATCCGACCGCTGCCACTCCCGGTGCTCCCCTACCGTCGCCAGCGCGATCGCCCCGCCCGCTGCGGGAGCCGCCCTCCCCTCCTTGATCTTTGCACGCCTGCGGCGTGCAGGGGTCAGGCACGGCTCCCGCAGCGGGCGGGGCACGACTGAGGAGGTCGAGATGACCCAGACCCTCGACATAGCCATGCAGACCGTCGAGCAAGACGAGCACACCCTCACCTACGAGGAGCTCTCAGGGCTCAGCGTTCAACAAGCCGAACGGAAGGTCGAAAGCTTTGTTGCCGAACTGCGCAAGATGACTCCCGAGGAGCGCGTCAGCACCTCGCGCCACACAATGAATCGCTGGGAATACTGGGTCTATGCGGCCCGCTTCCCCGACGAGGTGCCGACGGTCAACGGCGAGTTTGAGCGAATCGCATTGACCCTCGAATAGGCCGGAGCCACCTCGCTTCGCCGTCCCCCGCATTTTCGCACGCTTCGCGTGTGGGGCGGGGGCACCGGCTCCCGCATCGGGCGGGGGCAGAGGACAAAGGAGCATCCATGAGTCAGCAACTAGCGACTCCCATGATCAACGTTGACAAGATCGACGTTGAGGACGGATTCAACCCCCGGACGCATATGGATTCGGAGGCCCTGGCGCGGCTCGCCGAGAGCTTGAAGAAGACCGGCGTGGTGCAGCCCTTGGCTGTTCGTCCTGCCAAAGGCGGCCGCTTCGTCGTCGTGGCCGGGCACCGCCGCCTCAAAGCAGCGGAGCTCGCGGGCATCGAGCAGGTGCCTGTGCATCTCTGTGCGAACGGCAACGCCTCAACGGCCGCCCTGGTCGAGAACCTGCACCGCGAGGATCTCGATCCGATCGACACTGCTCGGGGCCTGCAGACCCTCGCCGAACAGCTGAGTCTCACGACTCACAAGAAGATCGCCGACGAGCTGGAGGTCTCCGAGAGCTGGGTCAGTCAGCACCTTCGACTGCTGAAGCTCCCGGAGGGCGTGCAGGGGCACATCGCCGCAGGCGATGTGCCGGTCGAGGCCGAGCGCGAGCTGCGGAAGATCGCCGAAGTCTCGCCGCGAATCGCCGAGTGCGTCTGCGAGCTGGCGAAGCGCAAGAAGGTCAAAGGTCGCGACTTCGTTCGTCGCTTCGACGAACTGCTCGAGGCGAGCGTCGATGCCCGCTTCGACGACAAGCCGACGATGATCGATCCGAGCGCCGTGCGGATCAGCCAGGTCGTCACCGATCCGAAAAAGCGCCGCGATCTCGGCGACCGCTACCGGGTGCTTCACCCCTACGCTCACGGCGAGCCCGCGGTCAAACTGGGCGAGGCCGAGGAGGATGCTGCCAGGGCCGCCGGGTGCTTGATCGAGCACAAGGTTGACCACGGCGAATGGAGCTCCACGCTCTCGATCCTCACCGACGCCGAGCTGGGTGCAGACCTCGCCGAGCGCGGGGAGAAGGCCGTCGCCCAACGGAGGAAGGAAGAAGAGGAGCGGCAGGCCAAGGCGGCCGGTAACGGTGCAGCGGAGACCCCCGACGAGGAAAAAGCGGCACGCAAAGCCGCATACAAGGAGCGACAGGAAAGGACCGAAGAGGCCCGAAGCTGGAATCAGGACGTCGGCCGCAAGATGCTCCAGCGCCGCGGAGGCTCCAGCCGCAAAGAGTTCGCGCTCGAGCGCGTCAAGGCTCTCGCGCTCCTCGTCGTCCGCAAGAATCCCAAGCTGGCCGCCAGCGGCCTGCGGCTCGTGATGAGCCAGCTGCAGGACGTCGAGGTCAAGCAGCTGAAGACCACCGGCGAGACGAAAGAGAAAGTCAGCTACGCCGAACCGGTGGACTGCAAGACGTACCTCGAAAAGCGGATCATCGAGGCGCGCTCCGTCAACGAGGTTCTCGAGCTGGCCGGTGACTCGCTGGTCGCTTCGTGGCTCGCCGATGAAGACGAGCTGCCGCAGTCAAAGCGCGCCCACGGGTCGATCTACGACCCCAAGGTCGAAAAGCTGCTCAGCGCCGACATCAAATCGGTGCGCCCACGGCGGCAGCGCCGTAAGAGCAGGAAGTAACCATCGCCATCGCAACGGGGGAGGGCCTGCTGTCGGGCTTTCCCCCAACGGCTTCGGCGGACCCGCTGCGGCCGGCGCTTGCTGTGAGTAGGTCCTGGCTTTGACGCCTAGCAGACCTCCTCCGTCCAGGGCTTCGCCCTGGCCTCCCCCGGCCCGCTTTGGCGACGCCATGACCTACTCACAGCAGCACCTCAGAGAAGCGACCCCCCGACAGCTGGCTCTCTTGAAGAACTTGGCGATGGAGAGAGGCCAGTCATTCGCCTACCCGCAGACCTTTGCTCAGGCAGACGCACAGATCAAGCAGCTGATGCGGACCAACCGCCCTCGCCGCGCAGACCGCAGGCGGGAAGACCGTCAGGTCCGCCAAGACCTCGCCGAGCACAGCGGCGGCTCCACCTCCGTTCGGCGCGACGAGCTCGGGGGCTACGGCTCGCACGCCACCTGGGGGTAGCGCCGCATGAGTGACCAACTCGATTTTCTCGATGCGGCTGCAGACGACTGGGGGAGTTCAACCGCGGCTCGTCGGTCATCCTCGTCCGAGCTGCCAGCCCATCGGAGGCGCGGAAAAGGCCGAAGCCCACCCTTCGGGACCTCGGAGTCGTGCCGAGTGGCCCACCGGGGTTGCATGAGAGCTTCAAGCGGATGTGCGACTTCGCACCTGGAGCCACTCCTGGATGCTGCTGGAGCCGGTCTTCGGCATACCGGCGTGAATAACGATCGCCGCCCCCTAGATCGCTGTGTCCAGCGCCCGCAGCAGAAAGGCGAAGCTCGGCCGGTGAGGCTCGTGGCTTCCAGAGGTCGTCGAGCGCCTCCAGTCCCGGGGTGCCGCTCGGATCGTCGGGTGGAGGGATGAAGTCATGCCAGCCCAATTCCGTGTTTTCAGCCGCGTAGCGGTTGTGTGCGTACTTGCGCAGGACCTGCCGCGATAGCGCGACACGATCGTCTTCGAGAACCGGATGATCGGCGACAAGCCGCTTGATCCTGCCGATCCGAGCATTGCCGAAGCTCTTGTCCCAGAACATCCCCTGCGGTGCTGCCGCGAGCACGTTGACGACCTCGAGCGGCAGGCCGAGGTTGGCCCATTCGACTGCCTTCGTCTCGATCCCGAGGAAGTGGCGCACGAAGTCGATGACGACGCTCCCCGAGTGGAGCAGGTCCCGCCGGAAGGGTCGCGGCTCGAACTTCACGTCTGGCGCCAGCGCCCGCACACCTCTCAGCGTGGCGAGGAAGTGGAAGCGCGCGGCGCGCGACTCGATCCATGGGGAGGGCCTCGGTGCCCGCCGAAACCCCGACTCCCGCCATTCGGCCTCGAGCTGGCTGTGCTGAGGCCGCGCGTAGTAGGCGACCTCGATTTCGAAACGCCCCGCCAGGCGCTGCAGGCTCGAGAGCACCGCCGCGTTCAAAGTGCAGAACAGGACCGAGAACGTCTCGCCGGAAAGGATTACGTTGCCGTAGCGCTCGGCGCAGGTGCCGAGCTGCGCCTCGAACGTCTCGGCCCATCGCTCGGCGACAGCGGCCTCCGAGGCCCATACGTTGCCGACGATCCATCCCGAGTTGAGGCCGCCTTTCTTTTGCGGCTCGAGAACGATCTCGCCGGCGTCTACCCGGTGGCGCGCCCTGAGCGCCGTGTAGCCGTGCTCACGCAGGACGACCGGGTTCTGCGCCAGCCACTGTTGGATGCTCGAGGTGCCCGTCTTGTGAGGCCCCACGTGGAAGATGATCCTGCTCACGATCGCCGGCGAGTGTACATTCGGAACTGTCGTGAACCGCAGGGAGATCGAGGCGCGCGGGCGAGGGCCCAGGCGCTGGTCCGGGACGAGCTGAGCCGTTGGGACGCGCTGCGCGCCAAGACGCTGGAGCTGGAATCGAAGGCCGGATGGGTGCGGCGTGACGGTCAAGGTGCCCCTCCGGTACCCGGTCTCCAAGCAGAGCTGCCGAGTCGAGTAGCTGGTCGGCGGCCTCAGCTCGGCCGTGCCACGTCGCCTCGCTCCGCTCTACATCGCTGCAGCATCGCGCTACGGCCTCGGGGCCAAAGGCCCCGCCGTCCTCGCCTCGATCAACGAGATCGAGACGGACTTCGGGCGCCTCAACACCGTCTCCACGGCGGGCGCCGAAGGCTGGATGCAGTTCATGCCCGAAACCTGGGCTGACAATGACCCTTGGCGACGACTCCAAGACAGTCGGATCGATGTCGGGCAGTTCGTCGTCTGCCTGGAAGTGGTGGTACAGGAACCGCAGCGCCGAGAGGTAGCTCTTGCGGTAGGAGGCGGACCAGCCCGGTCCTTCCCGCCCATCGGGGTAGCCGCGTGCCTTGCACCAGTCGCAGCGAAGGCGGGCACTGTCAGGGTTGTCGCCGCCCTGCTTCTCAAGGTGCCCCATGAAAAGCCGGACATGCTTCTTGTTGGCCTTGTAGAAGTCTGATTTGTGGACGCTTGCGAGATACTGCGCGAAGTGGACCAGGTGGTCCCGGTAGCGCTCAACGGTTAAGCGTCCCACTCCGGCGTGGTTGCATTCGACCGCCTCGCAGATCAACTGCTCGTTGCTGAGTCCCATTCGTAGCTCCTCGGCTTGATCAAGGAACCGGGCGGGGGCGGCTTCGAGCTCTGGAACTTCCTTCGCGTGGTGGCCACGAAGTAGCTGTCCTACTTGGGCTCCAGCTGCATCGGGCGCACTCGTTCGGCTGTTCGACTTCCGCCATCCGGCTCCTCGGAATTTCCGAGCCCGGCGGCCTTTCGAGCTATAGAGCCGAATCCGCGACTGGTCTTGAACCACCCTCCGATTTTTGGCTCCACTGCGGGAGTCGGAATGGGCGCGGCTGGGTTCGAACCAGCGACCTCTCCCGTGTGAGGGGAGCGCTCTCCCACTGAGCTACGCGCCCGGGCTTCTCGATCATACGATGGCTGGGCTGGCGCTCGGGGGCTCCGTTTCGCCTTCGGCGACGGCGCGCTGTTGCAGGGCGAGGCCGACGAAGGGGAAGATCAGGGTCGAGAGCATGGCGGCGCCGACTAGGCCGGCTGCGGTCGAGCTCTTCATGTGGCCGCCCTCGGTGGCCAGGGTCGTTATCGCCACGACGAGCGGCAACTCAGTGGCGGAGTAGAAGGCGAGGGCGGCGCGCTGGCGCGCCTTGAGCACGCTGCGGTAGAGGAGCAGGGCGGGGGTCCCGCGGACTACGAGGAAGAGGCCGAGGAACATCGCCAGCTTGAGAAGCGCCGTCGCCGAGCCGAGCGCGCTGAGGTCGAAGGCGATCCCACTGGTGACGAAGAAGAAGGGGATGAAGAAACCGAAGCCGACCGCGGTCAGCTTCGACTCGAAGACGGCCAGCTCGCGCCCCTTGAGGGCGAGGCGCACGATCATCCCGGCGACGAAGCCGCCCAGCAGTACGTCGAGGCCAAGCTCTCCGGCAAGCAGGACGAGACCGAACACAAGCACGACGGTGATCCGCACCGCGAGCTGGCTGCTTGCCTCGAAGGTGCGCTCGAGCGCCGGCCAGCCTCGCCAGGCGAAGCGCGCCGAGCCCAGGGCCAGGGCCAGCGCCAGAGCCACGAAGGCGACCAAGATCGCCGCCTCGTGCAGGGGCTGCTTGGTCGAGAGGACCAGGGTGACGAGCAGGATCGGCCCGAACTCGCCGACGCCCCCCGCCGCCAGCAGGTAGGTGCCGAAGCGGGTCTTCAGCTCGCCGCTGTCGCGCAGGATCGGGATCAAAGTGCCGATCGCGGTCGTCGCCATCGCCGAGCCGGTGAAGAGGAAGGAGATCACCACGCCGGCGGCTGCGAGCGCTCCGCCGATCCCATAGGCGAGGGCGATCGAGACCAGCCAGCCGAGCAGGCCGAGCTTCAGCGGCGTGCCCTTGATCCGCTCGAAGTCGATCTCGTAGCCGGCGAAGAAGAAGAGCATCCCCAGCCCGAGGTTGGCGAAGAAGTCGATGAAGTCGTCGGTCTTGGCCAGGCCGAGCACCTCGGGGCCGACGACGATGCCGAGCAGCAGCTCGACGACGACGACCGGCGGCGCCAGGCGTCCCGGCACCGCGGCGACCGTGATCGCCGCCAGCGCGGCGACCGCGACGACGACGAAGAACGACTCTGCGTCAACCTCGATCATGGCTCGGGGTCGATCCTATGGCCGCGGCAGAGTAGGATCGGAGACGGACCGTGCTAGGCGGGGAATTAGCGGTGCCTTGTAACCCGCAATCCGCTCTAGCGGGGCCGAATCCCGTTCCGAGGGGCTGGCCGTCGGGGTCAGTGCGCCGCGGGAGGCGTTGACGGCCGGGTCCTGCGCGACGTGGGCACGCGAATCAGGTCAGGTCCGGAAGGAAGCAGCCTTAAGCGGATGCCGCGGGTGCCGCAGGTGAGCCCGGCCCGAGCCAAACGCGACGGACACGCCCGGTGACTTCGTTTCGAAGGCGGGGCGCACGGTCCGCTCTTCCGCCGATGGGCCTAAAACGACAGCCCGGCTGTCGTTTTAGGCCCATCGGCATGGCGGTCAGTCGATCAGCCGCGCCTCCATGCGGTTGACGGCGATGCGCCACATCACGAGGGCGAAGGCGACTAGCGAGCCGAAGCGGACCAGGTCGACGGCCTCGAAGCCGAAGGCGCCGCCGCGGACCAGTTCGACCAGCTGGTGGAGCGGGTTGAGCTGGGCGACTATCTGCACCCCCTCGGGAAGCTGGTCGATCGGAAAGAAGGCCCCGGAGACCAGGAAGAGAGGCGTGACGAAGAGCGCCGTCACGTAGTTGAACTGGTCGATCTTGGCGACGATCGCCGCCATCGCGATGCCGAAGCCGGCGAAGCCGAGGGCGGTGACCAGACAGAAGAGCGGCACGAGCAGCATCCCCGGCGTCGGATCGAGGCCGAAGGCGATCGTCACCAGCAGCGGGAAGCAGCCGTAGACGCTGGAGCGCACGCCAATCCACAGCATCTCGGCGCTGACCAGCTCCTCGACGTCGACCGGGGCGGCGAGGATCGCGTCGTAGGTGTTCTGGAAGCGGTGCTTGACGAAGGTGCCGAACATCGCCGGCAAGGCGCTGGAGAAGATCACCGCGGTGGCGACCATGCCGGTGCCGACGAACTGAACGTAGGGGAGACCCTCGACCTCGTCGACCAGCGTCGCCGAAAGGCCAAGGCCGAAGGCGAGCAGGTAGACGATCGGTTCCAGCACGCTGGAGAAGGTCGTCCCCTTCCAGTAGGTGCGGAAGTTGGCGAGCTCGCGGCTCATCACGCCGCCGATCGCCGCCGGTTCCAGTCGCCTCAGCGGCGGCGCGGGCTCCTTCATTCCGCCTCCTCGCCGGTCAGCAGGACGAAGACGTCCTCGAGCGAGGCGGCACGGATCACGGCCTCATCCGGCACGCCCCCATCGCCGGCCCGCTCGGAGCCGACGATCGCGACCGCCGGCCCGGCCGGCCGAACCCGCAGGCCGACCGCCTCGGCATTGGCGCGAACTTCGACCAGGCGTTCGGGCGGGGCGTAGACCTCGGCGGTCTGTCGGCCGGCATGCTGGGCGATCAGCTCGGACGGCTTGCCGCGGCTGATGATCTTCCCCTTGGCCATGACGGCGACTTCGTCGGCGAGCCGCTCGGCCTCCTCGATGTAGTGAGTCGACATCAGGATCGTCCGCCCGCGCGAGCGCAGGTTGTCGATCAGCGTCCACAGCTGCGTGCGGATCTGCGGGTCGAGACCGACGGTCGGCTCGTCGAGCAGCACCAGCTCGGGGTCGTGGACGAGCCCGCGCGCCAGCAGCAGGCGGCGGCGCATGCCGCCGGAGAGCTCGTCGACGGCGTCGCGACGTCGCTCGCGCAGGCGGGCCAGGTCGAGGGCACGGTCGACGGCGGCGCCGACGTCGGGCACGCGGTAGAGGCGCGCGAACACGGCCAGGTTGTCTTCGACGGTGACATCGACGTCGAGGTTGTCGAGCTGCGGGACGACGCCCATCCTGGCGCGGGCGGCCTTGGAGTCGCCAGGCAGCTCGTGTCCCAGCGCCCGCAGCTCGCCGGCGTCGGGCAGCGCCTGACCGGTCAGCAGCCGCATCGTCGTCGACTTGCCGGCGCCATTGGGCCCAAGCAGGCCGAGGCAGATGCCCTCGGGCACGTCGAGGTCGAGCCCGTCCACCGCCGTGATCGGGCCGAACCTCTTTACAACGCCGCGAAGCTCAATCGCTGCCATGCCGTGATGCTTTCATGCCGGCCGCCTCGGCTGAGCGAGGAGCAATCAGCACGGACTGGGAGACTGCCGCCGTGCTGGACGAGCACTGGATCAAGGCCCTCCACGTGGAGACGATGCGGCAGGAGGACCTCCATGCCGAGCGCGATCCGCACGTCCTCTTCCAGGCTTCGACGATCGCGGCCCTGCTCGACGGCGCCTACGACGGGGACCTCAGCTTCGCCGAGCTGGCCGAGCACGGAGACCTTGGGCTCGGCACGCTGAACGGGCTCGACGGCGAGATGGTCGCCCTCGACGGCCGTTTCTACCGGGCGGATGTCGACGGTGCGATACACCCGGTTGGTCCGGACGAGCGCACTCCGTTCGCGGTCGTCGCCGAGTTCGAGCCGACAATCGAGGCAACGATCGCCGCACCGCTCGCCCACGAGGACCTGCTGGCGCGACTCGAGGAGTTGATCCCGATCGAAGCGGCCTCCTGTGCGATCCGAATCGATGGCGCCTTCGAGCTTGTCCGCGCCCGCTCGGTGCCGCGTCAGAGCCCGCCCTACCGGCCGCTCGCCGACGTCGTCAACGAGCAGCACGTTTTTGAGCTCACCGACGTCACCGGCACGATGCTCGGCTTCCGTTTCCCGGCCTACGCCGAGGGAATCGAGGTGGGCGGCTACCACCTCCACTTCATCGACGACGATCGCTGCCACGGCGGACACGTGCTCGGCTCCCGCTCTCGCAATGTCCGGGTCCGGCTCGACCCCTCGAACGACCTTCACGTCGAGCTGCCACCGCGGGTTGACCTCGCCGACCCCGACCTTGCGGCGGCAACGCACGCAGTGATGGAGGCGGTGGAGAGCGCTGGCTGAGGGTCCGGGGATGCGGCTAGCCGGACTTACTGATCGACAGAACCGGCAGAGCTGAGTCGTTCGCCAAGAGTTTCATATCCTCACCCCCTTTTTAGCAGCGGCGGTAAAGAACCCATGAGTCGTTGCTTGCGACGGCGCGGAAGCCCGGTGGGACGGTCGTCGTCTCAAAGCGTGCTGGGTCGTTCGGGTCGAGGACGAAGTTGTGGACGACGAATGGCCCCGACGGGTCGAGGAAGTAGCCCCGACGAGGCTGGCGCTGCTCGGATGAGCTGACGATCCGGCTCGGCCGCACGTCGAGGTCGAAGGCGAGGCGGGGCACGGCGCGGTGATTTGGGACCGAGATCGGCAGGCACAGCGGCTCGAACGCGGCGAAGCCGGCGAGGTCGTTCAGGTCGGACTCGATCTCGCTCTGGTTTGTGAGGTCGGTGTCTACGCGCGAGAGGAGGTCGTACTGGTTCGGTCCCCAGAGGACGAACATCAGCACTACGACGGCGGCGAAGCCCTGCCATGCGCGCCGCCAGCGATGGCCGTCCTCTAGCAGCCGCCATCCGAGCAGGGCGAGCGCGGAGAAGACGGCGAGGATCGCCGCGGCGAGCATCGTGTAGCGGGGGATGATCGCCAGGCCGGCGCAGGCGAGCACGGCGAAGGCGCCGAGCGCGAGGGCCGCCGCGATGACTCCGATCGCGCTCCGACGGCGCAGGAAGGCGAGGCCGAGGAAGACGCCGCCTGCCGCGCCCACCATCCCTGGCCACTGCAGCACCTCGCCGAGTCGGCGTGGCCCGTAGAGGAGGAGGTCGATTGGACCCGTCTGTCGCTCCAGGGTTTCGACCGTCTCCCTGGTGCCGGTGAACGAGTAGGTCGGGCTGCCGGCCGTTATCCAGTCGAACAGCGCCCAGCCGAGCGGCGCAGCGAGCGCCAGGACAGTGAGGGTGGAAGGGATGGGGATGCCCCTCGCCCGGACAAACGCCGGCCTAATTAGGCCGGCGTTTTGAGTATCCGCCCGTTCGAGGGGCATCCCCATCCCCTCAGGCTCAGGCCTCTGGATCCAGCGAAATCGCTCGAGATCGACCGTCAGGTAGGCGAGATAAGCGACGGAGAACAGCCAAGCCTCTGGTCGCAGCAACCCAGCCAGAGCCAGCAGCGCAAGCACGGGCCAACCTGCGCGAGAGCGTTTGGTCTCGAGCACAAGGGCGGCGAGAACCAGCGCGATGTAGGGGAGGTTGACGTAGGCGCGCAGGCCGTTGGAGAGGTAGGGGGCGCGGGTGAGGACGATCAGCGCCGCGACGGCGCCGATCGGGCGGTCGAACCAGAGCGATCCGAGTCGGTAGACGAGATAGCCAACGAGACCTAGGGAGACGTATGCGACCACCATCGTCAGGTCGATCGCGGCGTCGCCAAGCGGCGTCGTCACGAGGCCGAACAGTTCGGCGAGAGGGTGGGGAGTGGGGGGCAGTGCGGCGCCGCGGTCAGGACTCAGCCCCTCCGCCAGTTCGGTGCCCCAGAGGAGGCTGTAGATCGTGTCGTAGTTGGGGAAGCCGAGCGGAAAGAGCAGCAGCAGGACCGCCGCGACCGCGGCGACCCAGGCTGCGGGCGTCAACCACTTGCGGGCCCCCGAACGCACCGGCGCACGGTATCGGCGCGACCCATCGTTGGGCGTGGCGCTTTTGTCTCGCATACCGCGACAAAAGCGCCACTGACCGCCTGCAGGCCGCAGATACACTGACCGGAGTGCCGTCCCCGAGCGACTCGACCTCCCTCTACCGCCGCCACCGCCCCGGCTCCTTCGAGGAGGTGGTCGGCCAGCAGCACGTGGTCCGCACCCTGCGCAACGCCGTTGAGCAGAGCAAGGTCCACCACGCCTACCTCTTCGTCGGCTCGCGGGGCACGGGCAAGACCTCGATGGCGAAGATCCTCGCTCGCTCGCTCAACTGCGAGCGGGGGGGCCCGACCGTGACGCCCTGCGGCGAGTGCGAGTCCTGCCTGACGATCGCCACCGGAACCTCGATGGACGTGATCGAGATGGACGCCGCCTCAAACCGCTCGGTTGACGACGTCCGCGACCTGCGCGAGCGCGTCGCCTATGCCCCGACGGCCGGCCGCTGGAAGGTCTACATCCTCGACGAGGCGCACATGCTTACCAAGGAGGCCTGGAACGCCTTCCTCAAGACGCTCGAGGAGCCGCCGCCGAACACGGTCTTCGTGCTCGCCACGACCGAGGCGCACAAGGTTATGGCGACGATTGCCGACCGTTGCCAGCGCTTCGATTTCCAGCGACCCTCGCTGGAGCAGATCGACGCGGTCTTGCAGCGGGTCGCCGCCGCTGAGGGGATCGAGGTCGAGGAGGGCGCGGCAGGGATGATCGCCCGCTCCGCCTCGGGCAGCTTCCGCGACGCACTCGGCACGCTCGATCAGCTCGTCGCCTTCGGCGGGAATCGGGTCACGCTCGAGGCGGTGCTCGAGGTGCTCGGCGCGGCCGACGCAGATCTCCTGTTCGACGCGGTTGACGCGGTCGTCGCCGAGGATCCGAAGGGCGTCCTGCTCGGAGTCGAGGAGATGGCGCGCTCGGGGCGCGATCCGGCTCAGTTCGCCCGCGACCTGCTCGCCCACCTGCGCCACCTGCTCGTCACCCAGACGGTCGGCGAGGTTCCCAACACCTTCGTCGTTACCGCGACGGACGGCGAGCGGCTGATGGCGCAGGCAAACGCGATCGGCGCCGCGACCTTGGTGCGAACGATCGACGAGTTGGCTGGCGCGCTGGCCGCGGTGCGCGAGGGGGACGACGCGCGGATGGCCGTCGAGATCGCCTTGCTCAAAGCTGCACGGCCAGATCTCGATCCGGGCAGCGAGGGGCTGCTGCGGCGGATCGAGCGGCTTGAGAAAGGTCAGCTCGATGCGCCTCGGAACGATGCGCCGCAGGACCATGCGCCCCGGGCCGCGGGTCCTGTCGTGGGGCAGGGCTCCTCGTCCTCGCAAGCTGCGGGCGAGGAACCCAGCCCCACGCCACCCACGGCAGATGCGCCCCCGGTAAGCGCTTCGGCCCCGACCGACGCGCCTCCAGTAAGCGCTTCGGCCCCGACCGGGCCGGCGGAGACCGAGCGGGAAGACGATGAGGCGGATGAGCCAGCCCCTCCGAGGGAGACTGGGCAAGCAGAGGCATCGTCGCTGGACCTGCCGGAGATAGGTCGGGTTTGGCCAGCTGTCCTCGATCACCTGCACCGGACTGCGCCGGCGTTGGCGGCCTCCTTTGAGGGGGCAAGGCCGGTCGAGATCGATGCCGAGGAGCGGACCGTGACGATTGGATTCCCCGCAGACCACGTCTTCAACAAGCGCAAGGCGGAAGCTCCCGACAAGCGGGAGCAGCTCGTGGACGGGTTGCAGGCCGTGCTGGGGGAGAAGCTGCGACCTGTCTATGCCGTGCTCGACGGTGAGAGTGCGTCTGAGGCGGCGCACGCCGAAGGTGATGTCAACCACGATGCGCTGGTGGCGAGGCTGAAGAGCGAGTTCGACGCGGAGGAGGTCGGTTGATGGCTAGGGGAGGTCCCGGAGGCTTTGACGTGAACGCGCTGATGAAGCAGGCGCAGCAGATGCAGGCCGAGATGCTGAAAGCGCAGGAGCAGCTCAAGGACGAGATCGTCGAGGCCAGCGCCGGCGGCGGCATGGTCAAGGTGAAGATGGGCGGCGACCTGACCCTGCGCGAGATCTCGATCGACCCCGAGGCGATCGATCCGGAGGAGGCCGAGATGCTCGCCGACATGGTTCAGGCCGCGGTCAACGAGGCGCTGCGCGCCGCCCAGGACCTCGCCGGCTCGAAGATGGGTGGGATCACCGGAGACATGGGAGGCCTCGGCGGCCTCCCCGGAATGTGAGCGGCGAGGGGCCGGCGCCGCTCTCGCGCCTCGTCGCCGAGCTCTCACGGTTGCCCGGGATCGGCCAGCGCACCGCGCAGCGCCTCGCCTTCCACATCCTGCGCGCCCCCGACGAGGAGGCGGCGGCGCTCGCCGCCGCGGTCCGCGAGGTGAAGGAGAAGGTCGGCCTCTGCGAGCGTTGCTTCAACCTCTCCGAGGGCCCGCTCTGCCGGATCTGCTCCGACTCCAACCGCGACCAGGCGACGATCTGCGTGGTCGAGGAGCCAGCAGACGTAATTCCGATCGAGCGCACCCATGAGTACCGCGGCCTCTACCACGTGCTCGGCGGCGCGCTCTCGCCGATCGACGGGATCGACGCCGG
This sequence comes from uncultured Solirubrobacterales bacterium, assembly GCA_963844395.1. Lineage (GTDB taxonomy): Bacteria > Actinomycetota > Thermoleophilia > Solirubrobacterales > 70-9 > VRUE01. Next base: position 875,399 of record CAWJNX010000002.1, read on the forward strand.
CGACCTGAAGATTGCCGAGCTGGTGCGGCGCGTCGAGGAGGGCGAGATCCGCGAGGTCGTCCTCGCCACCAACCCGACCACGACCGGCGAGGCCACCGCCCTCCACATCGCCGAGCTGCTGCGCGGCAAGGCCGCGATCACCCGCCTCGCCAGCGGCCTGCCGATCGGCGCCGACCTCGAGCACGCCGACGAGGTAACCCTGGGCAAGGCTTTCTCCGGCCGCCGCGCTCTCGACTAGACGTCTCGACTAGACGGGTGTCATGCCGCAAATAGCGAGTTTTTCGCGTACTGGCGTCCGGGCGTTTCGCCAAGGTCTCAGCGTGGCGACGGGATCCCCGACAGGCACGGGCTCGCGCGAGGACTCCCCTGCCGGCCAGATGGCTCGCGAGGTGTCCTCGCTGCAGGCGACCCTGCTCGCCAAGCTGCACGAGGAGATGGCGGACGCCGACGGGGCGCTGTTCGCCGCCGCGGCGCAGAAGCTCGCCGAAGAGTTTGGCTCGGTCACCGCGACCGCGATCGGAACGCTCTGGGAGGGGGGTGGCGTCAGGAACGGCGACGCACAGGAGGGCGAGCACCATCCCAGTCTCTTCCGGCCGGGCCAGATGCGGCGCCGCCTCGACCAGCTGATTGAGGCTAACCGGCGCTACGAGCATCCCTTCGCGCTCGTCGTCTTCGACGTCGAGGGGCCCGCGGCGCGCAAAGGCGATGGCGACGGCAGGGAGACGGCCCTGGCGGTCGTCGGCGCGGCGCTCCGCGACAGCGTCCGGCTCGTCGACGAGACCTTCCGGCTCGAGGAGGACGCGCTTTGCGTGCTTGCTCCGGGTCAGACGACGGTCGGGGGAGTGCAGATGGCGGAGCGCTTGCTGCGCTCGCTGGACGAGCTGGAGGACGCCGGCGGTCTGCGGATCGGCATCGCGGCCGGCGTGGTCGCCTGCCCGGAGCACGGAACCGAGGCGGATGAGCTGCTCCGCAAAGCCGACGAGGCAATGTGGCGGGCCCGCGCGGTCGGTCAGCCGGTCGGCGTGGGCGCCTTAGATCGTCCACAAGCTGTGCAAGATCGCTGACAGATTCCGGAAATCTGTCCATAACTGCGGTAAACCTGGCAAACGGGTGGGAGAATGCTGCTCCCGCGGCGAACTGGTTCGCGCGAGGAACCCCGATCTGAGATGCCAGGAATAAGAACCAACGCCGCCGCCGAAGTGCTTGGGGTCAGCCCCAACACGCTGCGCAGCTGGGAGCGCCGCTACGGCTACCCGGTGCCGAAGCGCACGCCCGGGAACCACCGTAACTACGAGCTGGTCGAGCTGCAGACCCTGCGCGACGCCCTCGGTGAGACCGGCAACATCTCCTCGGCGATCGAGCTGGCGCGCCAGCGCCAGGCGGCGCCGCCCACCGACGGCAGTCTGCTCGCCGCCTTTGAGAGCTTCGACGAGGAGGCCGCCGATCTAGCTGTCGAGGAGAGCCTGGTGCTACGGCCGCTGGAGCGCACCGTGGAGGAGCTGCTGCTGCCCGCGATCGACCGGCTCGCCGCCGACGCCGAGCGCGAGGCCGAGCTCGAGTTCGCCGCCCGTTGGGCAATGGGTTGGCTGCACGGCGCCCGCCGCCTCGCTTCCAGGGCGTCCCGCCCCGCCGGCATCCTGCTGCTCGACTCGAGTCGCGGCCAGGAGGCCGAGGAGGTCCACGCCCAGGCGCTGGACCTGGCGCTGCGCCGGGCCGGCTTCCGGGTGCTAATGCTCTCCGACGAGCTTGGCGAGGAACGGATGGACCGCGCCCTTGGCGCTCTCGATCCGACCGCGATCGTCCTCTGCGGCCCCGGCGCCGACACCCCCTCCGCCGTGCATCTCGTCCGCAAGATCCGCGGCGCGGGTTTCGACGCGCCGCTCTTCGGCTTCCGCGCCAGCGGCTTGATCGGTGACGCGATCCCGTCTGCCGGCGAGCGTCCCAGCGAAGTGACCGCGATGCTCAACGCGGATCTGCGCCGCCGCGCCACCCAGGCGTTCGCTTAGGCGCGTCTACGCACGCTCCAGCTGCGTCTCTTTGATGCCGTAGCGGTTGTGCAAGCGGCGCAGTGGCTTGGGCGCCCACCAGTTCCACTTGCCGAGCAGCTCCATCAGGGAGGGGACGAGCAGGGCGCGGATGATGCTGGCGTCGATCAGGACCGCAAGCGCGGTCCCGACCCCGTTCTCCTTAACGAAGAGGATCTCCGAGGTGGCGAAGGCCCCCAGGGCGACGGCGAAGAGCAGCGCCGCGGCGGTGACGATCCGCCCCGTTCGCTCCAGGCCGATCGCGACGCTCTCGGACTCCGAGGCGCCGTTGTCGCGCGCCTCTTTGATCCGCGAGAGCAGGAAGACCGCGTAGTCGGTAGAGAGGCCGAAGGCGACCGCGAAGAGCAGGATCGGCATCGTCTGCTCCAGCGCCCCGGAGCTCGTGTAGTCGAGCAGGCCCTCGAAGCGCCCGTCCTGGAAGATCAGCACCAGCAGGCCGAAGACCGCGCTGAGGTTGAGGAAGTTCATGATCAGCGACTTGATCGGCAGCACCACCGAGCCGGTCATCAGGAAGAGGATCACCAGGGTCGAGCCGATCACGATCGCAAGCGCGACCGGGCCGTGGCGGGCGAGGCTGTCCTGGAAGTCGATGAATTCGGCGCTGGCGCCGCCGACCTGCACCTCGCCGCCAGCCACTTCGAGCTCGCGCACCTGCTCGACGGTTGCCTGACTCTCCTCCGAGGCGAACGGATGGGTCGAGACAGCCTGGAGCACCGTGAGCTCGTCCCTCAGGGGCTGGGGAGGAAGCACGGCGGCAATGCCCTCGGTGCGAGCCACCTGCTTGCGCAGGACGCCGATCGACTGCGGATCGCCGCCTCGGACCGCGAGCCAGATCGGCGCGTCGCGGTAGGGCGGGAACTCCTCGTTGACGATGTCGTAGGCCTGGCGAGCGCTCGCCTCCTCCGGCAGCACCCTGGGATCGACGGTGTCGAACTTGATCCCGAGGAAGGGAATGCCCATCAGGATCAGCAGGGCGGCGCTTGCCGTCGCCACACCCAGGGGCCGGCGCATGACGAAGCGCGAGAGGCGGTACCAGAACCCGTGCTCGTCGGGCCGCGTCTCGGCCTCGGCGCGGCGACGTAGAAAGCGCGGCGAGAGTGAGTTGACCCGCGTCCCAAGCATGGTCAGCACCGCCGGCAGCACGGTCAGGGAGATCAGCGCGGCGAAGATCGCGACCAGCGCGCCGCCGAGGCCCATCGAGTAGAGGAACCGCTGCGGGAAGACCAGCAGCGAGGCGAGCGCCGCGGCGACCGTCAGCGAGGAGAAGAAGACCGTTCGCCCGGCGGTCGCCATCACGCGCCGCATGGCGGCCAGCCCGGGGCCGTCCTTGGCGATCTCCTCGCGGTAGCGGGAGACGACGAAGAGGCTGTAGTCGATCGACAGCCCCAGCCCGAGCGCGGTCGTCAGGTTGAGGGCGAAGATCGAGATCGAGCCGAGCTCGCTGGCGATGCGCAGGATGAAGAAGGTGCCGACGATCGCCAGGGCGCCGATCATCAGCGGCAGCAAGGCGGCGACGAGGCTGCGGAAGAAGAGCAGCGAGAGCAGGAAGAGCAGCGGGAAGGCGAGCATCTCGGCTTTCTGCAGATCGCTCTCGACCTGCTTGTTGACCTGCTCCTGAGCGACCGCTGGGCCGCCGACGACCACCCCAGGCTGGTCCTCGAAGTGCTCGGCGATCGAGGCGCCGGCTTCCTGCCAGTCCTTGTCGTCGGTCGGGTTGAGGGCGACGGCGAGGTAGGTGGAGTCGCCGTCGCGCGAGACGAACGCCCGCGAGCGGGTCTGGTAGTAGCCGCTGACCGACTTGACATTCGCCATGCTGCGGATCTGGCGTGCGATCGCGGTGACGCGGGCGCGCGCCGCCGCGGTCTCGACCGGGGCGTTGCGGACAACGACGACGACGGCCGGGATGCGGTGACCGGCGGCCTGAAGCGCATCACTTGCCTGAACCGCCTCGGTGTCGGGGTCGTCGGCGCCGTAGGGGTCGAGCCGGTCCGCAACGGAGCCGCCGAGCACGCCGGCGAGCAGGAAGAAGGCGATGGCGAAGAGACCGACGCGACGGGCGCGGCGGTCGGCGAGGCGGGATAGGGCGTCGAACATCAGCTGCTCCTTTTGTCGTGGGCGGGCTCGAGCAGCTGGGCCTCCATCCGCTCGCACCACCCTGCGATCCACTCGTTGAACTCGATCCCTCCCTGCAGCACCATCAGCGGGTAAGGGTCCTCCTTTTCAAGCGCCTTCGGTTCGATCGAGCGCAGCCGCTCGACCAGCTCGGCGCGGTGATCTCTCATTGACCGCAAGATCTCGACGGCTTCCTCGCGCGGCAGGGCGTCGGCAAAGAAGAGCTTCAACAGCCCCTCGTCGCGCGTCTCATAGGTGCGCGGCGGACGGCGCAGCCACTCCCTGAGAGCCTCTTCGCCGGCCTCTGTGATCGCATAGACCGTCCGCCTGCGCCCGCCGGTCGGCACATCTGCACCTTCGACCAGTCCCGCCTGGGCCAGCCGCTTCAGCTCCGGATAGATCTGCCCGTAGCTGGCCGCCCAGAAGAATCGGGTCGAGTTGTCAACCAGCGCCTTGATCTCATAGCCCGACCGCGGCTCACGGCTGACCATGCCAAGGATCACGTAAGCAGTGGGACTCCAATTCATGCGCTAGATATATCGCTCCGATATATCTAATTATGTGATCCTGATCACGCTCGGGTGCCATCTCGATCACGTGACGAACTTTTGACTTTCAGCGCGCCACCTCGACGCCGACACTCCCTACACGGAGCGCGAAATGAAGCGGGCGGCCAAGGAGGGATGTTCAGTGGTCCTCGTCTCGCCGGACCTCAGAACTCGCATCGTCAAGCCCGAGGAGATACTCGGCAAGAATCGCGACGCGGCCTGAGGACCTAGTCGTCTGGCAGCTTGACGGCGACCAAGCGTCCACGACTATCCTCGGACGTTCTATGAGCGAGGCGAAGTCCGACATCGTCGTGATGAAGTTCGGCGGGACCTCAGTCGCCGGCGCCGAGGAGATCAAGCGGGCGGCGCGGCGGATCGTCGCGGCGCGGGAGGCGGGCAGCCCGGTGGTCGCCGTGCTCTCGGCTCGGGGCAAGACGACCGACGAGCTGGTCGCCCAGGCGATGGAGATCTCCGAGCGGCCCGACTCGCGCGAGATGGACATGCTGCTCTCCACCGGGGAGCGGATCTCCTGCGCTCTCTGCGCGATGGCGATCCACGACATGGGCCACAGCGCGATCTCGCTGACCGGCTCGCAAGCCGGGATCGTCACCGACTCCTCCCACACGCGAGCGAAAATCATCGACGTGCGGGCCGACCGCATCCGCGAGAAGCTGGAGGAGGACCGGATCGTGCTGGTCGCCGGCTTCCAGGGGGTCTCGACCGAGAGCCGCGACGTCACCACGCTGGGCCGCGGCGGCTCCGACACGACGGCGGTCGCCCTCGCCGCCGCGCTCGACGCGCGCGTCTGCGAGATCTACACCGATGTCGCCGGCGTCTTCAGCGCCGACCCGCGGATCGTTGCCGACGCTCGAAAGCTGCCGATCGTGTCCTACGAGGAGATGCTCGAGATGTCGGCCTCGGGGGCCAAGGTGCTGCAGCTGCGCTCGGTCGAGTACGCGCGCAACAACGGCGTGCGCATCCATACCCGCAGCAGCTTCGAGGACGGTCCCGGTACCCTCGTCGTCAGCGAAGCCGAGAGCGAGCAGGAGACCATGGAGCAACCCTTCGTAACGGCGGTGACCCACTCCCAGGGGGAGGCGCGTGTGACGCTGACCGGTGTTCGCGACGAGCCGGGCGTCGCCGGCAGGATCTTCACGACGCTGGCCGAGGCGGGAATCAACGTCAACGTGATCATCCAGAACGAGCCGGTGGGAGACGACGCCCTGGCCGATCTCTCCTTCACCGTCGACCGCTCCGATCTGGCCGGCGCGACCGACACGGTCAGCGGCCTCGACGTCAGCCAGGGCGTCCGCACCGACGAGCGGATCGGCAAGGTCTCGATCGTCGGCGCCGGCATGCGCTCCCACCCGGGCGTCGCCGCCAAGGTCTTCGAGGTGCTCGGCGGCGAGGGAATCAACATCGAGATGATCTCCACCTCGCCGATCAAGATCTCATGCGTCATCTCCGCCGACCGCGTCCCCGACGCGGTGAAGGCGCTGCACGAGGCGTTCGAGCTTGGCGCCGACGCGGTCAGCCCCGAGGACCCAATGGGCACCGCGGACCGTCCCGCGGTCAGCGGCTAGCCCGGCCCGTCATACTCGGATCGATGGCGGGCGACGGGTACAGAGTTGGGATTTTGGGCGCGACCGGGGCGGTCGGCTCGACCATCCTCGGCGTGCTCGCCGAGCGCGATTTCCCCGCCGCCGAGGTGGTCCCGTTTGCCTCCGAGCGCTCTGCCGGGCGCGGAATCGAGTGGGGCGACGAGGAGCTGCAGTGCCGGGTGCTGGACGAGGAGACGATCCGCGGGCTCGACATGGTCCTCTCATCAGCGGGCGGATCGGTGAGCGCGGAGTGGGCGCCGAAACTGGTCGAGGCCGGCGCCGTCGTCATCGACAACACGAGCTACTGGCGCATGCACGAGGACGTGCCGCTGGTCGTCGCCGAGGTCAACCCCGACGCGGCGGCCTCGCACAAAGGCATCCTCGCCAACCCGAACTGCACGACGATGGTGATGCTGATGGCGCTGGCGCCGATCCACCGCGCGGTCGGCCTCGAGCGCATCGTCGTCTCCACCTACCAGGCGGTCTCCGGCACCGGCCAGCGGGCGATCGAGGAGCTGCGTGCCCAGTCGAAGCAGGTGTTGGAGGACGATCAGAACCCAATCGCCTCGGTCTATCCGCATCGGATCGCCTTCAACGTGCTGCCCCAGGTGGAGACCTTCGCCGACGGCGACGACTACACGACCGAGGAGCGCAAGGTGATGGCCGAGACCCGCAAGATCCTCGGCGTCGGAGAAGAGGTGGCGATCTCGGCGACCTGCGCGCGGGTGCCGGTGTTTAGCGGCCACTCCGAGTCGGTCAACCTGCAGACCGGCGAGGAGCTCTCCCCAGACGAATGCCGCGAGCTGCTCGCCGCCGCTTCGGGCGTGACCGTCATCGACGATCCCGCCGCCGGCCGCTACCCGATGGCGATCGACGCCGCCGGCCGCGATGACGTGCTCGTCGGCCGCATCCGCCGCGACCCCGACCGCGAGCGCACCCTCAACCTGTGGGTCGTCGGCGACAACCTGCGCAAGGGCGCCGCGACCAATGCTGTGCAGGTAGCCGAGCTGCTGGTCGAGCGCGACCTGCTGACCGCGTCAGTTCCCTAAGTCCTCGGCGATCGTGCCGAAGCGCTCAACGAGCTTGCAGAAGAAATCGTGCCGCGTGACCACGGCGTGCACCTTGCCGCGGGTTGCGATCGGGACGATCAGCACGCGGTGGTGCAGGAACAGCTCGGCGAGCTGGGTGTCGGAGTAGTCGTCCTCGACCAGGACGTGGTCGGTGGTCAGGTAGCGGCGGATCGGTTCCTCGCTGCAGTTGCTGCGCCGCTCGATCGTCTCGTCGACCGAGCGCGAGACCATCGCCGCCGAGGCCAGCTCGCCGACGTAGGCGGGGAACAGCGCCGCCAGGAACTCGCGCTCGCCGAAGATGCCGACGAAGCGGCCGTCGGCCTCGACCGCTGGCAGGGCGGGCACCGCCGCGTCGATCACCCGCCGCGCCGCCGGGCCGATCAGCTCGTCGGCGTCGAGCGGCTCTATCTCCCGCAGCGCCTCTTTGACAATCGAGTCCGGCATGGTTCCTCTCCTCAGAGGGCGATGTAGCGGATTGCGACGTAGGCGGTTGCCATGCCAATCGAAAGGACGGTAACCGGCAGACCGACGCGAAGGAAGGTCATGAAGCCGATGGGCGTGCCGGCCCGCTCGGCGAGGCCGGCGGCGGCGACGTTGGCGGCGGCGGCGATCATCGTCGCGTTGCCGCCGAAGCACGCCCCCAACGAGAGGGCCCACCAGTAGGAGTCGTCGCCGCTCGTGCCGGCCGCTTCCTGCAGCTCCTTTACGACCGGGATCATCGCCGTGGTGAAGGGGATGTTGTTGACCACGGCGGAGCCCACCGCCGCCACCCAGACGATCCCGATCAGCTCGGAGCTGCGGTCGCCGCCGGTGACGTCCTTGACCCCGTCGGCGACGTGCCCGATAGCGCCGGTGGCCTCCAGTGCGCCGACCATGACGAATAGGGCAACGAAGAAGAAGAGGGTCGTCCACTCAATGTGGGAGAGGGCCTCCTCGACGTCGATTCTCGTCACGAGGAGGCCGACGGCGGCGCCGGTCAGCGCCACGGTCGCCGGCTCGATGTGGAGCGCCTGATGGGCGAAGAAGGCGAGCACAGTCAGCGCCAGGACAGGGCCGGTGCGGCGCAGCTCGGCCGAGTCGCGGATCGAGGCGGCGGCGTTGAGGCCCATCACCGCCACCCGGTTTCGCTCCGCCACCTGCAGGCGACCGCGGAAGACGAGGTAGAGCAAGGGCACGACGACGGCGAAGGTGACGAGCACGATCGGCGCCAGGTTGACGATGAACGCGTTGAAGCTGAGCCCGGTGGCGCCGGCGATGATGATGTTCGGCGGGTCGCCGATCAGGGTCGCGGTGCCGCCGATGTTGGAGGCGATCACCTCGATGATCAGCAGCGGAACCGCATCGATGTCGAGCGCATCGGCGAGCAGGAAGGTGATCGGCGCGATCAAAAGAATCGTCGTCAGGTTGTCGAGGAAGGCCGAGAGCAGCGCCGTGATCGCGGCCAGGCTCATCGTCACCGCGAAGGAGCGCCCACCCGAGATTTGGCCGGCGCGGATCGCGACGTAGTCGTAGACGCCGGTCTGCTGGGTCAGGTAGACGAGGATCATCATTCCCGCCAAGAGGCCGATCGTGTTGAAGTCAACCGACTCGATCGCCTGCTCCTGCGAGAAGTCGCCGACGAAGAGGACGACGATCGCGGCGCCGAGCAGGGCGATGTTGGTCCGGTGCATTTTCTCGCTGGCGACGATCGCCAGAACGATTAGGAAGGTGGCTACGGCAATTGCCATGGAGGCCTTTCGGGGTCGACGACGAGTGCTGCCGACCAGGCTTCCCGGCTCACCGTGACGAACACTATCGCCTCAGACCTCGGCTATTCGTCCGACACACTTTCGTGCGCCACACGTAACGTTTTGTCGTCTATTGTCGAGCCATGGATCAAACGCAAGACAACTGGACCGAAAAACGCCTCGACCGACTTGAAAAGCGAACTGACGACCGATTCCTTCAGCTCGAAAGGCGAAACAACAAACGCGTCGATGGCGTCTACTCGACAATCCTGTGGACGATGCTGGTCGTATTCGCTGTGGTTTACGTCGCAGCGCTCGTCGCAGCATCTGCTCACGGCTAGCGTCCCGTCCTGGCGCTGCTTCCGCGGGTGGCGCGGTGGCGGGGGTCCCCCATAGCGGAGGACGCCGCAGGCGTCCGAGCACATGGGGGAGGGCCGCCGCGACAGGACCCGCGGCCGGAAGTCCTCGTCAGGCGGGGATTGCCGCGACCCGTTCCTCGACCCAGCCGGTCGAGGCGACGTGTTTGCTCATGCCGAGCTGCTTGGGCTCGAAGCCGAGCGCCAGGCCGACCAGCTGCGGCAGGTGCAGGACGGCGAGTCCGAGGTCGCGGTTGACGACCTTGGCCGCCTCGGGCTGCTGCATGTCGAGGTTGAGGTGGCAGAGCGGGCAGGGGGTGACGAGGCAATCGGCGCCGGCGTCGAGCGCGTCGCCGACGTGGGTGCCGGCCTGGCGCAGCGAGGTATCGCGGTTCATCGTGATCACCGGGAAGCCGCAGCACTTGCGCGCCCCGTCGTACTCGACCACCTCGCCGCCGAGCAGCTCGATCAGCTGCTCCAGGTAGAGGTCGCGGTCGGGATGCTCGTCGTAGCCGAGCCGGTCCTTGGGGCGGACGATGTAGCAGCCGTAGAACGGTCCCACCTTGAGGCCCGACAGCGGCCGCACGACCTTCTCGGCGAGCCGATCGAGCCCGTAGTCCTCGACCAGCAGCCAGAGGAAGTTCTTGTTGGTGAAGCCGTCCTTGCCCTTCTCGTAGGAGAGTCCCTGGCCGCTCAGCACCTCGTTGATGTGGGCGCGGTAGGCGGAGTCGGCGTCGAGCCGCTGCTGGCACTCCGACTGCGCGCCCTGGCAGGTCGAGCAGATGTTCATCATCGAGAGCCCGGTCTGCTGGGCGAGCGCGAAGGTGCGGGCGTTGAGCGTGTCGGCCAGCTCCTGGTTGTGCTCGGCGATGACGCCGGCGCCGCAGCAGTTGGCGCGGTCCAGCTCGAGCAGCTCGATCCCGAGCCGCTCGGCGACCAGCGCCATCGAGCCGTGCAGCTCCGGGGTGAAGCCGCGCGACACGCAGCCCGGCCAGTAGGCGACCTTGATCGCATCTCCGTTCGTCACTGCGGCCTCTCCTCCGTGGTCTCCTCGCCGGCGCCGAGTTCCTCGTCGCCCTCCTCGCCCTTGATGTACAGGTTGAGCTCCTCGCCGTGCTCTTCGGCGTGCTTGTAGATCCCCTTGACGTCGTCCTGGGCGCCGCCGGGAAGCTTGTGGTGGACGCCCGGAATCATCTGTCCCAGCGAGCGCACCTTGCCGCTCCTCAGGGCGCGAAGGCCGGTCGGGATCGAACCGAGCAGTCCCTTGATCGCGCCTTTGGTCGGTTTCAGCTTGCCTTTCACCCCCGGCGCGTAGGACTCCTGCAGCAGCAGCGACTCGTCGAGCGTCCCCTTCTTCTCGATGATCTTGGTGAAGGCCTCCATGTGGTTGTGGCCGTTGTTGGGGTCGTCGTCGATGCCGTTCTCACCGGCCAGACGGCGCAGCCGCATGATCTGGTCCATCGGCGCGACCCCCTTCGGGCAGGCGTCGATGCAGCTGAAGCAGTGGGTGCAGTCGTAGATCCCGTGCGGGTCGTGGGCCAAATCGTGCAGGCGCTCCTTCGTCTCCGCGTCGCGCGGGTCGCCGACGAAGCGGTAGGCCTTGGCCAGCGCCGCCGGGCCGATGAAGTCGGGATCGGCCTCCATCGAGAGGCAGGACGAGACGCAGGCCCCGCACTGGATGCAGGCCATCGACTGGGTGACGTCGATCATCGACTCCGGCTCGACCACGTACTCGCGCTCGGGTGGCTCGCCGTGGGGCAGCAGCCAGGGCGTGACGCGGCGGATCTTCTCCCAGTGGGTCGACTCCATGTCGACGATCAGGTCCTTGATCACCGGCATGTTGCCCATCGGCTCGACCACGATCGGGTTTGCAGACGTGCCCGCACTTGAACCCCCGTATGGGTGGTCAACTGCGGGCACGTCCCCGCTGGGCTCGGGCGTGTATTCCTCGTCTGCGCCACGGGGCGGCGGGGTCGCGGCGCCATTCCCGTTGCCGCGGCGGTTGGCTGCCTCGTGCGCCTCGCCGAGCTGGGTCTTGCAGGCCAGGGTTGAGGAGCCATTGACCTTCATTCCGCAGGAGCCACAAATCGCCGCCCGGCAGGAGCAGCGCACGGCGAGCGAGCCGTCCTCGCGGTCCTTCGCCTGCAGGATCCCGTCGAGCACCGAGAGCGAGGGGTCGAGGTCGACGTCGAATTCCTCCCAGAAGGGCCCCTCGCCGCTCTCGGGCTGGTAGCGGCGCACTTTCAAGGTGTAGGTGGCCATCGTCCTAGTACTTCCTCTCTTCGGGCTCCCACTGGGTGATCGTCACCTCGGAGTATGAGATCTCCGGTCCCTCGTCTCCGCGCTGCAGGTCGATGTGCTTCAACCACTCGTCGTCGTTGCGCTCCGGGAAGTCGGTTCTGTATTGGGCGCCGCGGCTCTCCTTGCGCTCCAGCGCAGCCACGCAGGTGCACTCGGCGTTGTCCAGCATGTACCCCAGCTCGATCGCCGCCAACACGTCCTGGTTGAAGATCCGGCCGCGGTCGTCGACATAGGCGGTCCGCGCCTCCTCCTTCAGCCGCCGCACCGTCTCCAGAGCCCCCTGGATGCCGGCCTCGTCGCGGAAGACGGCGACGTGCTTGTCCATCGTCTCGCCCAACTCGAGCTTGATCTCCGCGACGCGGCGGCCGGAGCCCTTCTCGCGGGCGAGAACGTCGTCGATCGTCGCCTGCTCGGCCTCGAGGATCGCGGCAGAGGGGCGCGAGCCTTCGACGCGCTTGGCGCGGGCGGCCGCGTCGGCGCCGGAGCGCCGGCCGAAGATCAGCGTGTCCAGCAGCGAGTTGGCGCCGAGTCGGTTGCCGCCGTGGACGGAGACGCAGGCGACCTCCCCCGCCGCGTAGAGGCCCGGGATGTCGGTGCGTCCGTCGACGTCGGTCTTGACGCCGCCCATCGTGTAGTGGTTGCCGGGCTTGATCCGGATCGGTTCGCGGGTGATGTCGACACCGGCGAAGTCGCGGCCAACGAGGACGATCTCGCGCAGCGCCTCGTGGATCCGCTTCTTCGGAACCACGGTGATGTCGAGCGCGACCGTCCCGTCGGGGAAGCCGCGACCCTCGTTTATCTCAGTCTGCTCGGCGCGGGAGACGACGTCGCGCGAGGCCAGTTCCATCTTGTTCGGCGCGTAGCGCTCCATGAAGCGCTCGCCCTTGGCGTTGAGCAGGTGGGCGCCCTCGCCGCGGGCGCCCTCGGTGATCAGGAAGCCCTTGCCGGCCAGAGTCGTCGGGTGGTACTGGATCATCTCCATGTCCATCAGCTTCGCCCCGACCCGGTAGGCCATCGCGATCCCGTCGCCGGTGCAGATCAGAGCGTTGGTGGTCGGCTTCCATGCCTGGCCGTTGCCGCCGCAGGCGAGGATCACGGACTTCGCCCGGAACAGCTCCATCGAGCCATCGGCGATGTTGCGGGTGACGGCGCCGCAGCACTCGCCGTTCTCGTCCATCGCCAGCGCCGTGCAGAACCACTCCTCGTAGCGGGCGACCGTCTCGGAGTGCTTCATCAGCTGCTCGTAGAGCACGTGCATGATCGCCTGCCCGGTGATGTCGGCGACGTAATAGGTGCGGGCGGCGGAGGCGCCGCCGAAGGCGCGGGTGCCGAGCTTGCCTTCCTCGTTGCGGTGGAAGGTGACGCCGAGGTGCTCGAGATGGAGGATCTCCTCCGGCGCCTCTTCGCACATGATCGCGATCGCGTCCTGGTCGCCGAGGTAGTCGGAGCCCTTGACCGTGTCGTAGGCGTGCGACTCCCAGGAGTCGCCGGGGTTGAGCGCCGCGTTGATCCCGCCCTGGGCCGCGTTGGAATGCGAGCGCACGGGATGGACCTTGCTGAGGATGCCGACCGAGACGCCCTGCTCGGCCGCCGCCAGGGCCGCCCTCTGCCCGGCGAGGCCGGCGCCGATCACGAGTACGTCATGCGTGGGCACGGCGGCGGATGCTATATGCGTCAAATCCGACAACGCGGTCGGAATTCGCCCACCCCGCCGACGGGCCTGAAAGCGGCCTATGTCTCCGCTTTGAGGCCCGTCGGCGCTAGAGCCAGCGCTCGTCTAGACGGCGGATCGCCGCCTCGATCAGGCGGACTCCATCGGCGACGGTGCCGAACTCGACGTTCTCAGCGAGGTCGTTGGGCCAGTGGTAGTTGGCCGGCTGCTTGAGGTCCGTGCAGCCACAGAGCGACGCGGTCTCGTACCCGGCTGCCAGCGGCTCGAGGCCGTCGGTGCCGTTGTGCAAGCGCAGGTTGGGGAAGAGCCAGATGTCCAGCTCCTCGGCGAGCCCGTCCATCAGCGCCAGCGCTCGCGGCGAGTACTCGCGCATCTTCAGGAATCCCTCGCCGCGCAGGACGAGCAGGTGGGGGGAGCCGATCGAGTCGAGTGAGAGGAAGAAGGTGCTCTCCCGCGGCAGCCGCGGAAAGTGGCGCTCGCCGAAGGCCTTGATCCCCTCGCTGAAGGACTCCTCCGAGCCGGCCGAGAGGAGGATCAGCCGCAGATCGCGCGGTGGCTCCTCGACCAGGCGAGCGGCCACGGCCAAGAGGGCGACGACTCCAGTGCCGTTGTCGTTAGCGCCCGGGACGGTCTTGCGCAGGCCTATGTCGGCCATCGCAACCGCAGAGCCGACGCCGAAGAAGATGCCGAGCTTGGCAAGCAGGCGGCGACCGGTGAGCGCGCCGAGCGCCGCCAGGATCGGCCCGCCGACCACCGGCGCCATCAGCGGCGGGCTGGTGTCCTGACCCTCGACTAGGCCGAGGCGGTCGGCGATCTTCGGCAGCGCCGGGTGGAAGACGAGCCCAGAGTGGGCGGCGTCGTGGTGAGCGACGACGACCATCGTGCGCTCGGCGTCCGCGAGCCCCAGCTCGCAGACGACGTTGTACGTGGTGCGCGTGGGCAGCAGACGGCGCAGGCGGCGTTGGCCGGGCGGGAAGTCATCGGCGATTCCGGCCGCTCCGATCGCCCCCAGCAACGCACCGAGCAGGCGCCGGCCCCGCAGCGCGGCGATCCCGCCGAGCGCCCCGAGCGCGGCGCCGATTCCAAGCGGCCACCAGTAGGTCCCGTGGGCTGGCTCGGCCTCGATTCGCGCCTCCGCGCCCAGCTCGGCGAAGCGCTCGACCAGCCACTCCGCGGCGCGGCGCTCACCTTCGGAGGCGGAGGGTCGGTGAATCTGCTCCAGCTCCTCGAGCAGCGCACGCATCCGGTCCTGGTCGGGCGGCATCGGGAGGCGACCCTACCGGCGCTTACCATTGAGTTCATGCTCGGCGGCGGCTCAATCACCCTCTTCCACGTTCGCGGGATCCGCATCGCGGTCGACTGGTCGTGGTTCCTGGTCCTCTTCCTCGTCATCTTCTGGCTCTCGCAGTTCTACGGCGACGTGCTCGGCGAGAGCAGCTCCTCAACCACCCCCTTCGTCCTCGCCGTCCTCAGTGCCCTCGGCTTCTTCGGCTCGATCGTCCTGCACGAGCTGGGTCACGCCGTCGCAGCGATGCGCAACGGGATCAGGATCTCCAGCATCCAGCTCTGGATCTTCGGCGGGATGGCGCGGATGGACCGCGAATCCGACAGCCCGGCAACCGAGTTCAAGGTGGCGATCGCCGGGCCGCTGGTGACGCTGGCGATCGTTGTCGTCCTTGCCGCGATCGGCCTCGGCGCCGCCGGCTGGACTGCCTTCTATGACGCGGCCCTCGTCGACAGCGATTCCGGTGTCTCGGGCGTGCTCGCGATGGTCGCCTGGCTCGCCTCGATCAACGCCCTCGTCCTCGTCTTCAACCTGTTGCCGGCCTTCCCGATGGACGGCGGCCGGATCGTGCGGGCGATCGCCTGGTGGCGCAGCGGCGACCGCACCTCGGCCACCCGCTTCGCAGCCAACCTCGGCCGCGTCTTCGCTTACCTCTTCATCGGCGTAGGTCTCTTGATGATCTTCGCCGGCGATGTCTTCGGCGGCGTCTGGCTAGCTCTGATCGGCATGGTCATCAACGGCTCCGCCCGCGCCGCCTCAGCTCAGACCGCGATCACCGGCCGGATAGAGGGCGTCCGGGTCGCTGACGTGATGGACCGCGAACCCGTCGCCATCCCGGACAAGCTCAGCGTGGAGCAAGCTCTGGACGAGTACTTCCTCCGCTACCGCTGGCCCTGGTTTCCGGTAGTGGATACGGCTCACCGCTTCCTTGGGCTAGTGGTTCGGGACAAGGCCGACGAGGTCCCGGAGACCTCTCGCTCTACCTCCCTCGTCTCCGACCTGCTCGAGCAGGACGACGGCACCTTCCAGGTCCGCGACGACGCCCCCCTGGACTCGTTGCTCGCCAACCGCGCCTTGCGGCGCTTCGGCGCCCTGATGGCAGTCGACGCCGACGGCCGCCTCAGCGGGGTAATCACCGCGGAGCAAGTCGGTCGCGCCCTTCGCGACGCCGCCGGGTAGGAGGAGAACCAGGAGGCGTTCGTCCGGAGGGGCGTTCGTCCTTTGTACCGGTATGCGGGACAAAGGACGAACGCACCATGGGCAATCGGAGCTGGCGCGGAAAAGCCCTCTTACGGGCGGTGGCGATCGATGATGCGCGCGAAGTCGGTGCCGGTGGGGAGCGTGCCGAAGGCGTGGCCCCAGTCGCCTGAGAGGCGGGAGGCGCAGAAGGCGTCCGCAACGGCGGGATCGCCGTAGCGGACGAGGAGAGAAGCCTGCAGAGCCAAGGCCATCCGTTCGACGATGGTGCGGGCACGGGTCTGGATGGTGTCGATGTCGCCGGGGATCTCGGCGCGTAGTGAGGAGACATAGGCGTCGAGCTTGGGTTCGGCGCCCGAAGCTTCTAGAACCTCAGAGAAGAAGGCATCAACTGAGGACGGGTTCTTGACCATTGCCCGCAGCACGTCTAGGCACTGGACGTTGCCGGAGCCCTCCCAGATAGAGGCGAGGGGGGCCTCGCGGTAGAGGCGGGGCATGCCGGACTCCTCGACGTAGCCGTTGCCGCCTAGGCACTCAAGGCACTCGACGGCGTGGGAGGGGGCGCGCTTGCATAACCAGTACTTGAGGACCGGGTTGGCCAGGCGCCGCAGCTCGGCTGCCTGCTCGTCGCCGGCGGCGACCTCGTCGTAGCTGCGGGCAAGCCGCATCGCCGCGACCGTCGCCGCCTCGGACTCAACGCAGAGATCGGCGAGGACGTTGCGCATCAGGGGCTGGTCGATCAGCTCAGTCCCGAAGGCCGAGCGGTGGGCGGCGTGGTTCAGCGCCTGCACGACGCCGGCCCGGTAGCCGGTCGCGGCGCCGATCGCGCAGTCGAGGCGGGTGTGGTTGACCATCTCGATGATCGTCGGCACGCCGCGTCCCTCCTCGCCGATCAGGCGCGCCCAGGCACCGCGGAACTCGACCTCGCTGGAGGCATTGGAGCGGTTGCCGAGCTTGTCCTTGAGCCGCTGGATATGGAATGCGTTGCGCTCGCCGTCCGGAGTCCAGCGCGGCATCAGGAAGCAGGAAATCCCCGCGTCGGTCTGGGCGAGGACGAGGAAGGCGTCGCACATCGGCGCCGAGCAGAACCACTTGTGGCCGACGATCTCGTACTCGGCGCCCGGTCCGCCACCGTTCAGCGGCGTGGCGGTCGTCGTGTTAGCGCGCACGTCGGAGCCGCCCTGCTTCTCGGTCATCGCCATCCCGCAGAGGGCGCCGCTCTTGCGGTCGGCCGGCATCAAGCGCTCGTCGTAGTCGAGCGAGAGGAAGCGCGGTTCCCATTCCTCAGCCAGCTCGGGTTGCTTGCGCAGAGCCGGGATTGCCGAGTAGGTCATCGAGATCGGGCAGCCGACCCCACTCTCGGCCTGCATCAGCAGCATGAACATCACTGCCCGGGCCACGTGCGCCCCCGGTCCCGGCTCGCGCCAGGGGGTGGCGTGCAGTCCGTGGCCGACGCCAATCCGCATCAGTTCGTGCCAGGAGCTGTCGAACTCGACCTCGTCCACGCGGTTGCCGTAGCGGTCGTGGGTGCGCAACTCAGGCTTGCGCTCGTTCGCCTCGAACCCCCAGCGGATCGTCTGGTGAGATCCGCAGATCGCCCCTAGCTCCCGGGACCGGTCCTCGGCCCAGCCGGCGCCCTCGCGGCGCAGCGCCTCGGCCAGGGGCCGGTCGGCGTCGAAGGGGTTGTAGTCCTCGAGCGGCGGCGGCTGGTTGAAGACATCGTGGGTACTGCCGGACTGACGCTCGACCGTGGCCATCACCTCGATTGTGCCATCGATAGCATCGCGGCGCCCGTGCCCGAGAAGATCAAAGTCGAAAACCCGATCGTCGAGCTCGACGGCGATGAGATGACCCGGATCATCTGGGCCTTCATCAAAGAGCAGTTGATCCTGCCCTATCTTGATCTCGAGCTGGTCTATTTCGACCTCGGGATCGAGAGCCGCGACGCAACCGAAGACCGGATTACCGTGGACGCGGCGAACGCGATCAAGCAGCGCGGCGTCGGCGTCAAGTGCGCGACGATCACCCCTGACGAGGCACGGGTTGAGGAGTTCGGCCTCAAGGAGATGTACCGCTCACCGAACGGGACCATCCGCAACATCCTCGGCGGCGTCATCTTCCGCGAGCCGATCGTGATCTCGAACATTCCGCGCCTGGTGCCAGGGTGGACGAAGCCGATCGTGATTGGCCGTCATGCCTTCGGCGACCAGTACCGTGCAACTGACACTGTGGTACCCGGTGAGGGGACGCTGACTCTCACCTACACGCCGAAGGACGGTTCCGATCCGGTCGAGATGGAGGTCTACGACTTTCCCAGCGGCGGTGTGGCGATGGCGATGTACAACCTCGACGACTCGATCCGCGACTTCGCCAGGGCCTCGATGCGTTACGGCCTCGACCGCGGCTACCCGGTCTACCTCTCGACCAAGAACACCATCCTCAAGCGTTACGACGGCCGCTTCAAGGACCTCTTCGCCGAGATATATGAGAGCGAGTTCAAGTCCGACTTCGAGGCGAAGGGCCTCACCTATGAACACCGGCTGATCGACGACATGGTCGCGGCGGCCCTGAAGTGGGAAGGGGGATACGTGTGGGCATGCAAGAACTACGACGGCGACGTCCAGTCCGACACCGTAGCCCAGGGTTTCGGCTCGCTCGGATTGATGACCAGCGTGCTGATGAGCCCCGACGGCAGGACCGTTGAGGCTGAGGCGGCGCACGGGACCGTCACTCGCCACTACCGCCAGCACCAGCAGGGCAAGCCCACCTCGACCAACCCTATCGCCTCGATCTTCGCCTGGACCAGAGCGCTCGCCGCACGGGGCCGCCTCGACGAGACCCCGGACGTTTCACGATTCGCCGAGACGCTGGAGCGGGTCTGCGTCGAGACGGTCGAAAGCGGCAAGATGACCAAGGACCTGGCGCTGCTGGTCGGGCCCGATCAGGAGTTCCTCACCACGCAGCAGTTCCTCGCCGCGATCGACGAGCGCCTGCAAGAGGCGATGTCGTAGCGTCGTTCGCTCAAACCACGACTTCAGGAGAGACCATCCAGTGAGCACCCCCGTCAAAGTCACCGTCACCGGCGCCGCCGGCCAGATCGGCTACGCGCTGCTGTTCCGGATCGCCAGCGGTCAGATGCTCGGTCCCGACACCCCGATCGAGCTGAGCCTGCTGGAGATCCCCAATGCGGTCAAGGCCGCCGAGGGCACCGCGATGGAGCTCGACGACTGCGCCTTTCCACTGCTGCGGCAGGTCGACATCTTCGACGAGCCCAAGGCCGCCTTCGATGGCTGCAACGTCGGTTTGCTGGTCGGGGCGCGTCCGCGCGGCCCCGGCATGGAGCGTTCCGATCTGCTCGAGGCCAACGGCGGCATCTTCAAGCCGCAGGGCGAAGCGATCGCGGCCGGTGCGGCCGATGACGTCAGGGTGCTGGTGGTCGGAAATCCTGCCAACACCAATTGCCTGATCGCGATGTCGAACGCCGACGGCGTGCCGCGCGAGCGCTTCACCGCGATGATGCGTCTCGATCACAACCGGGCGATCGCTCAGCTGGCGAACAAACTCGGCAAGCCGGTGTCCAGCGTCACCAACATGACGATCTGGGGCAACCACTCGACCACCCAATACCCCGACCTGGTCAACGCCAGGGTTGACGGCTCGAGCGCCTGGGATGCGGTCGACGACGAGGCCTGGATCGGCGACGAGTTCATTCCCCGGGTGGCGAAGCGCGGCGCCGAGATCATCGAGGCGCGCGGCGCCTCCAGCGCCGCCTCGGCCGCCAACGCGGCGATCGATCACGTCCGGGACTGGGTGCTGGGGACGCCGCAGGGCGACTGGGTCTCGATGGGCGTTCCCTCCGACGGCTCCTACGAAATCGAGGAGGGGGTCGTTGCCGGTCATCCGTGCAGCTGTTCGAACGGTGAGTGGAAGATCGTCGAGGGCCTCGACGTACCGGACTTCTCGCGTCCTCGCATCGACGCCAGCATCGCCGAGCTGCGCGAGGAGCGCGACGCAGTGGCTGGACTCGGCCTGCTCTGAGCTTCGGGAGTACAAAGAGGCCGGCCCTCTCGGGCCGGCCTCTGTACGCAAGTCGCTGATGTGAAGGCGACTATTTGCCGCCGTAGTACTGGCGGCCTTTCTTCTTAACCCGACCCTCTTTCTCGAGGTCGCCGAGGACCCGGTAGAGATAGTTGGGTTTGATTTTCATCGTTTTTGCGATCTCCGAAGCGCTGATGCCGGGCCTGCTCTCGACCAGCGTCACCGCCTGGTCGGCGCGGGTGCCTTTGCGGCGGCGGCGCGGAGCACCAGCTTTCCCTTTTGTGCCCGACCCGCGCGGGCGACCGGGGCGGCGACCCGGGGGGCGGCCGGGACGGCGGGTGGCTTTCTCGCCCAGCTCGGCGAGGGCCCGCTCGAGGCGCTTGCGCTCATCGTCCAGCTCGGCGAGGCGCCTCTTGACCAGGTCCCGTGCCTCGTCGAGTACGTGAGTCGTGCTTGGCATTTCTTTCCTTTCGCCCGGCCGCCTATGGCGCACCGGATACTGGTATGCAAATCATTGGGAAACTGGAGTGTCGCACACTCGTGCACCAGTGTGGCACATACACTGTAGGTGTGAGTACGACACCAGCTGGATGAGATCCGTCCGAACTGACTAACCGGACGCGAATTCTAGGGTCTGCGAGTGTTACGCAGCCCGTTCGGCCTGACGCTCGGGTGAGATGCGGACGACATTACGGGCAAGTCCAAGCTTCTCCATCGCGGCGATGATCAGCGCCGAGGGATCGATCTCCCAGCGCCGCAGGCCGTGGGTGGCGGAACGCGGGAAGGCGTGATGGTTGTGATGCCAGGACTCGCCTAAGGACGGCAGGGCTAGCCGGAAGACGTTGGTGGAATGGTCATCGGTGGCGAAGCGACGGCTGCCGAGGAAGTGGCATATGGAGTTGACACTCCAGGTGACGTGGTGCACGAAGAAGATCCGAACCAGCCCACCCCAGAGGAGTCCAGTTGCGGCACCGACGAGTGTCCCACTCGTCAGATAGCCGGCTAGAGCGGGAAGCGCCAGGCTGGCCTTGACGCCGCCGTGGCTGGACGAGGTCGGCTGCGTGTTCGTGCCGGACCCGGAGGGGCATGGTCGTGCCGAGAGCATCGAGAGGGCTGCCGGAACCACGCCGCTCGCGATCGGCCCGACCGTGTCTCCGACGGAACTGGCCGCATCCTGGTCGCTGGCCCGGGCGACGCTGCGGGCGTCGCAGGCCGGAACGCTGCCGGGCGAGGGTCTGCGGGTTGCAGAAAACCACCTCGGCGACCTGCTGCTTTTCGAAGGGGAGTGCTCTGGCTCGGCGGATCGCCGCGCGGCGGCTGGCTCCGCTCGCTTCACTCACCGAAAAGGGCAAGGAGAGAATGCGGGAGACGGCGCTCGCTTACGTTTGCCACCAGGGCAGCCCGGCGGCGATGGCGAGTGCGCTCCACGTCCACACGCAGACGGCCCGCTACCGCACGGCGCGGCTGCGCGAGCTCTTTGGTGAGCAGCTCGACGACCCGGACGCGCGCTTCGAGCTCGAGATTGCCCTGCGGTACCGAGGGCCGGCCTAGCGCTTGCGCGGGAGCGTCCGGAAGACGACGTCCCAGAGCGGCGAGGAGACGCCGTAGCCGAAGCGATGGTCCTGGAAGTGGTGGCGCATGTGCTGCTCGCGCAGCCGTTTTCCGAGCGCCGATTTGGGCACGAAGTGGTGGACGTAGTAGTGCGTGTAGTCGTAGACGAGGTAGCCGACGAGCAGGCCGGCGAAGATCGGATAGGCCGCAGGCGTGCCGAAGATGAGCGTGAAGGCGCCGAAGAAGAGCGCGGCGAGCGGGATCGAGACGGCTGGCGGCATGACCAAGCGCAGCTTGTCGTTGGGGTGGTCGTGGTGGATGCCGTGGATGATGAAGTGCATCCGTCGCCCGAAAGCGTTGTCGGGCTCCCAGTGGAAGACCAGCCGGTGCAGCCAGTACTCGGTCAGCGTCCAGATCGCCACGCCGCCGGCGGTGAGCAGCGCCAGCTCCCAGCCGCCGAGACCCCCGTCGGCGCCCAGCCACTGCATCGCGACGATCACCGGGACGAAGACGATCGCCGGGATCGCCGGGTGGACCCGGGAAAAGAAGTTGAGGAAGTCGCTCTCGAAGAGCTGGGGGGAGGCCGAGAGCTTCTCGCTGCGATTCCTGGCTTCCATCGGTTCGAATGGTAGCGACGGGTGCGCCCCCTACCCGCAAGACGCGGGAATGATGTGTCAGGGCTGTGTCAAAGACGTTGCGCTTTGCGGGATCGACCGTCACGAAAGTGTCACGGCGGTGCCAAGATGGCCGCCCGATGCCCCGCAAGCCGAAGCCCCCGAGCTGCGACGACTGCTACTTCCGCAAGAACCTGCTCTGCGCGCTGGAGCTGGAGGAGCCCTGCACGACTTTCCGCCCCAACCGGCCCGAGGGGCTGGTGCCGCCGCGCCAGCCGGTCCTCCTCATGCGTCCGCCCCGCTGGGCGACTCAGTCCGGCGCTGCGTAGAGCGAACGAGGTCGGCTCGCCGTGCCCGCCACCGCCTGCGGCGGTGGAATTTTGTGCCGCTTCGCGGCCGGAAGAACTCTGCGGAGCCGCTTCGCGAGGCACCGGCGAGCCGACCCCGCCCGCTCTCCGTGGCAGTTATGTTTTGCCCCTATGCCTGAGCGTGATCTATTCGCAAATTTCGCCCGGATGCGGCGGGAGATGGACCAGATGCTGGGCGGAGCCTGGGGGCGGACTGCTTATGTGAGCCGGCGAAGCACGGGCTTCTCCCCAAATGTCGACGTCTACTACTGCGGCGAGCCGCAGCGGGCTGTGGTCAAGGTCGATCTCGCCGGGGTCGATCTGGACCAGGTCGGGATCGAGGTGAGCGGGCGGCAACTGGCGATCGTCGGCGAACGGCCCGTCCAGGAGACCGAGGGCAGGGTCTACCAGCAGGTCGAGATTCCCTCCGGGCCGTTCCGGCGCGTGGTCGAGCTGCAGGTCGACGTCGATGCCGACAGCGCCACGGCCACGTACGACGACGGCGTCCTGAGGATAGAGCTGCCGCTGCGCGATCCCGCCGAGACGACCCGCCGTGTGCCGATAGGAAGGGAATGATGGAGGGCTCGCCGGTGCTCGAGGTGGTCGAGTCGCCGTTCGACGCCGAGGACGCGATCCGGGCCAGCCAACCGCTTCCCGACGCCCTGCCGGTACTGCCGCTGCGCGAGACGGTCACCTTTCCCGAGACCCTGACCCCGCTGGCGGTGGGCCAGGAGCGCTCGATCAAACTGGTCGACGACGTGCTCGGCGCCAACCGGATGCTGGCGATGGTCGCCGCCCGCGATCCCGAGGACGAGGAGCCGGGGCCCGACGGCCTCTACGAGGTCGGCGTGGTCGGCGTCGTCGCCCGCATGCTGAAAGTCCCCGACGGGACGCTGCGCATCCTCGTCCAGGGCACGCAGCGGGTGCGGCTCGGTCCCTACGTCGCCGAGGAGCCGTACCTGGTGGCGCGGATCGCGGAGCTGCCCGACACGATCGAGGAGGGCCCGGAGCTGGAGGCGCTGACCCGCAACGTGCAGCGCACCTTCTCGGAGATCGTCGAGCACATCCCCTACTTGCCCGAGGAGCTGCAGATGGCGGTCGCCAACATCGACGACCCCGCCGCGCTCGGCCACCTGATCGCCGGGGCGCTGCGGATCTCCACCGAGGAGAAGCAGGAGCTGCTGGAGGAGGTCGACATCGGGGCGCGGTTGCGCCGCCTCTCGCAGATCCTCGCGCGCGAGCTGGAGGTGGTCCAGCTCGGCACCCAGATCCAGTCACAGGTGCAGTCCGAAGTCGACAAAGGCCAGCGCGAGTTCTTCCTGCGCCAGCAGATGAAAGCGATCCAGGACGAGCTGGGGGAGGGCGACGAGCAGCAGGCCGAGGCGAACGAGCTGCGTGAGCGGATCGAGGCGGCCGACCTCCCCGAGCACGCTCGCAAAGCGGCCGACCGCGAGCTCTCGCGGCTGGAGAAACTGCCCCCCGCGGCGGCCGAGCACGGCGTCATCCGCACCTACCTGGAGTGGCTGGTCGATCTGCCCTGGTCGAAGAGCACCGAGGACAACCTCGACGTCGCCCACGCCCGCGAGGTGCTCGACGCCGACCACTACGACCTGGAGAAAGTCAAGGACCGCATCCTCGAGTACCTGGCCGTGCGCAAACTGAAGCCCGACTCGCCGGGGCCGATCCTCTGCTTCGTCGGGCCGCCCGGGGTCGGCAAGACCAGCCTTGGCAAATCGATCGCCAAGGCGCTGGGCCGCGAGTTCGAGCGGATCTCGGTCGGCGGAGTCCGCGACGAGGCGGAGATCCGCGGCCACCGCCGCACCTACATCGGCGCGATGCCGGGGACGATCGTCCGCGCCCTGCGCGACGCCGGCTCCAACAATCCCGTCTTCATGATCGACGAGATCGACAAGATGGGCGCCGACTTCCGCGGCGATCCCTCCTCGGCGATGCTCGAGGTCCTCGATCCCGCTCAGAACGACACCTTCCGCGACCACTACCTCGACCTCGAGTACGACCTCTCCGAGGTGATGTTCATCGCCACGGCCAACATCCTCGACACGGTCCCCGGCCCGCTCCAGGACCGGATGGAGACGATCGAGCTGGCCGGCTACACGCTGGAGGAGAAGCGGCACATCGCACGCCGCTACCTGGTCCCGAGGCAGATCGAGGCGAACGGCCTGAAGCCTTCCCAGATCGAGTTCGCCGATCCGGCGCTGGTCGCGATCGTCGAGGAGTACACGCGCGAGGCCGGCGTCCGCAACCTGGAGCGGCAGATCGGCACTATCTGCCGCAAAATCGCGCGCGAAGTAGCGGAGGGCAAGCCGAATGGCAAGGTGAAGATCTCGGCGAAACGGGCTCGCGAGCTGCTCGGCCGGCGCCGCTTCTTCGCCGAGCAGCGGCGACGCACCAAGGACCCCGGCGTCGCCACCGGCCTCGCCTGGACTCCGACCGGCGGCGACGTCCTCTTCATCGAGGCGACGGCGATGCCGGGTTCCGGCAAGTTGACCATCACCGGCCAGCTCGGTGACGTGATGAAAGAGTCGGCGCAGGCGGCACTCTCTTACGTGCGCGGTCACTGGCGCGAGGTAGCGCCCCAGCTCAAGGAGAACTGGTTCGCCGAGCAGGACATCCACATCCACGTCCCCGCCGGCGCCGTGCCCAAGGACGGGCCCTCGGCGGGCGTTGCGATGACGGTGGCGCTCGCCTCGCTGACCTCCGGCCGGCCGGTTCGCAACGATGTTGCGATGACCGGAGAGGTGACCCTTACCGGCCAGGTGCTGCCGATCGGCGGGCTGAAGGAGAAGTCGCTGGCCGCCCAGCGAGCCGGGATCAAGCGGGTGATCGTGCCGGAGCGCAACGAAGGCGACGTCGCCGAGATCCCCGAGCACGAGCGTAGCGAGCTGGAGTTCGTCTACGTCGACGAGGTCTCGAAGGCGATCGAAGCGGCCCTGGCGAGCTAGCCATGGAGGCGGCGGAGGCCCTCGGCAGGGGGAGCCTGTCTACGTATTTCGAAGCAGTCCGCGAGGCGGCCCGCGCTCGCTCCCGCACCTTCTGGATCGTCGCTGGTCTGACTGTCCTCGCTGCCGGGTTGCGTTTCGCGACCCTCGGCGTTCAGGCCTACCATCACGACGAGATCGTCACCGCCAGCCGCGTCCTGCGCGGCGATTTCTGGCACGCGATGGAAGCGGTCGGCTTCAGCGAGTCGGCGCCGCCGCTCTACTACGCGCTGGCGTGGTTCTGGACGCAGCTGACAGGCACCGGCGAGTTCGGCCTGCGCTCGCTCTCGGCGTTGGCCGGGGTGGCGACCGTCCCGGTTGCCTACTTGCTCGGCGCCGAGCTGCGCGACCGCCGCGCCGGGCTCGCCGCCGCGGCGCTGGTCGCCGTCAACCCGATGCTGCTCTGGTACTCGCAGGAGGCGCGCGGCTACGCGCTGTTGGTCCTCCTTACCTCCCTAGCGCTCCTCTACTTCCTGCGCGCTCTTGACCGCCCCCGGGGGACGTGTCGCAGCTTAGAGGACGTTATGGGTACCTAAGCTACGGCACGTCCGGGGACCTGACTTTGTGGGGAGTCTTCTCCGGGTTGGCACTTGCCACTCACTACTTCGCCTTCTTCCCGGTCGCCGCTGAGGCTGCGTGGCTGCTGCGCCGCCGCGGCCGCGACTCGCTGCGCGGCCTCTGGATCGTCGCCGGGTTTGGGCTGCTGCTGGCGCCGCTGGCGATCCACCAGACGCTGCAGAACCACGCCGAATGGATCGGCAACCACAGCCTCGGCCACCGGCTCTGGGAGATCGGGGTTGTCTTCACCGTCGGTGAGATCGGCGACATCATCGCCCGCCCCGAGCGCCCCGCCTTGGCGCTCGTGCCGGCGGCACTGGTCGTCGGACTGCTGGTCTTCCTCGCCGCACGGGGCGGCAGTGATGAGCGCCGAGCGGGAGGCCGGGTGTTGACGATCGCCGCCGCCACGATCGCCACCCCTCTCCTTATCGCCCTGCTCGTCCCCAGTAAGGACTATGTGCTGGCCCGCAACATGCTGCCGGCTCTGGTGCCGTTGCTGGTCGCCGCCGGGATCGGGGCGACGCTGCGCGGCGCCCGACGCGGGGCCGCCGTCCTCGGTGTAGCGCTGTTCGTCTACTCGCTCGGCTTCTGCCTGGCTGCCAGCCTCTCGCCGAGCCTGCAGCGGCCCAATTGGGAGGCGGTGGCACAGCGCTTGGGGGAGCCCGAGGCGCCGCGGGCGATAGTCGGCTGGACGCTGGGGCATGCCTCGCTTCGCTACTACCTCTCGACCGGGTCCTTCCAGGCGCGGTCTTCCGAAGGCTACGTCTGGCACGTGCATGAGATCGACTTCGTCTCCGACGGGCCAGCACCGCCCGTCCCGGCCCGCCTGATCGGTCCCCGCTTCCGCCAGGTCGGCTATGAGCGGGCCGGCCGGCTCCACATCAGGCGCTACGCGTTGCCCGGCCCAGACCTGGTGCGCCTGCGTCTGAAGCGGGTGCGCGCTGCCCACCTGAACTTCCGCTCGAACGGGGTCTTGCTCGACGGCATCGGTGCGCCGTGACGCGGGTGGCGCACGCTGGCCGAGGTTTTGGGGCTATGCTCAGCGGGAACCGGACGTTCAGCCCCAGCGAGGAGATGGCATGAGCAAGACCAAGGCGACGAAGACCGCTGACCGCGCCACCGACCTCTACTCGGTCGCGCGCGAGAACCCTTACGTGCAGCGCCTGATGGAGGACGAAGAGCTTCGCGAAAGCATCCGCAACGCGTTCGAATCGGCGCGAGGCGCCTACTCCCGGGCGACGGGCAACGGCAAGGGCACGGTCAAGGCAGTGACCAGCGACAAGAAGGTCCAGAAGGACCTGCGCTCCGCCGCCGAGAGCCTGCGCGAAGCCTCCGAGCAGCTGCGTGCCCCGAAGCGGCGTCGCAAGAGCCGTCTCGGCCGCCTCATCCTGCTCGCCTTGGTTGGCGGCGCCATCGCCCTGGTGGTAAGCGAGGACGCGCGCAAGACCGTCTTGGACGCCCTCTTCGGCGCCGAGGAGGAGTTCGAGTACTCCAGCACGACGAGCATCAACGGATCGTAGGCGCGGCGCCGGGGCGAGCCGCCCGGCGCTCGCCATAGACTTCGCTCATGGAGGCTGCCACCAAAGAGCGCGAGCTGAGCGGCGAAAAGGCGCAGCGCATAATCGACGCGATGCGCGAGAGCGTCGCCAAGCGCGGCGCCGCGGGCTCGACCTTCGAGCACGTCGCCCGTGAGGCCGGCGTCAGCCGCGGTCTCCTGCACTATTACTTCGGGACGAAGGAGCGGCTGCTGGTCGAGGTCGTCCGCCGCGACGCCGAGATCCGCGTCACCCGCCTGGACGAGCCGCTCGCCCGGGCCGAGACGGTCGACGACGTAATCGACGTCCTCGTCGCCAGCCTCACCGACCTGATCGAGAACGAACCCGCCTTCTTCCTCCTCCTCTACGAGCTGTTCAGCGCCGGCCGCCGCAACCCCGACATCCGGCACGAGGTCGGCCAGCTCTTCGATCGCACCCGCTCCCACGTCGCCGAGGTCCTCAAGACGAAGGAGCGCGAGGGCGTGCTCAGTCTCCGCTACGACGCCGAATCGATCGTCGCCTACCTCTTCGCAGTCGGCGACGGCTTCGCCCTGCAGGCCCTCTCCGACCCGGAGCGGAACATCGACTCCGCCCTCGCGGCCGGCGCCGCATCGGCGCGGTACCTGCTCGCCAGCGAGTAGCTCGTAGGCCGCTGCTACGCTTTCAGCAGCCAGAACAGTGTGACCAAGACGCGAGTCTCGGTGCACCGTTTGCGGAAGGGGTTCGGGCCGGATGCTCGAGCCCTTTTCCTTTCTGGAGAGGCCCGACGACCGCAGGGCGCCGCCGGACCGATCATGGTCGCTACCTAGCCAAACGGTCGATGACCAATATGGCGATCAGTAGCGCCGTAGCCAGAACAGCGCTTTCCAACTCGTCCTCCTTTCCGGGCATGCCGCCCTTGTCCCTCGGGACCGGGACTGGCCCCAAGCTCAGGAGAATGGTCTTCCCGGCTACGAGTGCGAAAGGAGTCGCTTTCTAGCTACGAACCACGTCATCCAAGGTAGTGCGGCCAGAGGTCGGAACCGCAATCCAGCCACGAACTAGCCCGCCCTTCCAGGCCAAATCGCTTCTACATAGAAGGGATAGACGTGAGTCTCTTTACACGACCTCTTCTTCGACCTCATCATCAGCGGGTGGGCCAGTGAAGATGTGGATCATCCAGTTCATCGCCCAGATACAGCGGGCCGTGCGAAGAGCGGCGAGGACCGACAGCCCGGCTGCGATGTAGAAGATGATGCGGCTCGGGGCCTCTCCGGAAACGACGAGGCCAACTAATGCAGCCAGGGTGGCAAATCCGAGGTAGCGCAAGGCAGACCGGAACGTGGCCCAGAGTTCCGGGTAGTGGGCACTTTCACGCATCGACCACGGGTCGCGCGCTGAACCCGAACGATGCATTTGCCAAGATCGAGGAGGCGTATGAAGACCGCAGGCAGGAGCTTGAGAAAGCCGCCTCATTGGGCTTATAGATGAAGCGCCTGCGCGAGGCGTGGGCCGCCAATTTCCTGTGGTGCGAGTTCGCGCTCGGTGTCGTCGCCGTGGCCGCACTGATCGTCTGGTCGGGGTTTCTCGGTGGCTCGTCGCATTTGGACGACTTCTTGGACGACCACGGCGAAACGCTCTACATCGTCCTGGCGCCCATCACGGCGGCGATGTTGGGGTTCATCCTTGCGGCTACCGCAATCGTTGTCACCTCCGCCCCGGCGGACCGCATGGAAATCCTGCCTCAGGATGCGCGTGTCGGCGATGAAGGCATCGCCTAGCAGGTCGACGGTCTGCGACGCTTTGCCGGACTCCATGACATCGACCTTGAACTCGCTGGCGATGACGCGATCAAGAATCGGAATGATTTTGCCCATGGCGACTGGGTGCTGGCTAAGGAAAAGGAGGGGGAACAACTGCCTGGGCCGACCCTTCGGCGCACGAAGCCGGGTCGGAAGGCTGGGGGGCGGTCGGAGCGGGTCCGACCAGTGGAAGAACTTGATTCCCTCTCGAACGTGCTCTTCACGCTCTCTCAGTTCGTTGAGGAGTTCTCCTGGCTATGCATGGGAGATCATCCCCTGGCAAAACGCCTGGAAAGCGAGGTCCGCGTCAGAGACGTATTCCGCTTCAGCAAACACCGGGTCCTGCGAAAAGGGCGCTATGCCGCTGAGCCTTGGTGGGATGGGATGCCACCGATTCCGCTCAACTAGAAGCGTTCTCGCTCCAGTCAGCTTCGGCCTCAGCCTCCGCTTCGGCTTGTCCTAGCCAAATTTCGTCGTTTTCTGGCTCTAGTTCTGGCTCTCTGCGCTTATAAATAGAAGGGGATAGGCGTGAGCGTCCTCACAGACGGGACCCCTCGTCTGCGAAAGGCTGGCTGACCAGCCAATGCATGACGCGATGATCAGACTGGCGAGGTTGCTGGCGCGAAGGCGGCGACTTGTCCTCGTTGTCTGGGCGCTCGTTCTTCTTGCCTCGCTTCCCCTCGCCGCCCGCCAGACCGAACATCTCACCGGCGGCGGCTTCGACGTTCCGGGCAGCCAGTCGAAGGCGGTTGCCGAGGCCATGCAGGGGGTCTTCGCTGGTCGGGCCAGCGGCGTCGCGGTGCTGCTGCGGGCCGAGCCGGGCGCCGGTGGCGCCGAGCGCGCCGCCGCCGTGCGCCGGGTGCGGCGCGAGGTCGCTGCGGTCGACGGCATTGCCTTGGGGCCCGCGGTCGCACGCAGCGGCGAGTTGCAACTGCGTCGCGACGGAAGCGCGGTGCTGCCGCTCTCCAGCGCGGTCTCGCCCGATGAGCTGATCGACCCCGCGGTGGAGCTACGCGAAGGCCTCGACCCCGGCACCGCTGCCGACGGTGTCACGCCCTATCTGGCGGGCCAGCCCACCGTCTGGGCCGGGATGCAGGAGCTCTCCAAGGAAGACCTCGCCAAGGCCGAGGCGAGCGGCTTCCCGATCGTCGCCTTGATCCTCCTGCTCGTCTTCGGCTCGCTGGCCGCGGCGGCGCTGCCGCTCACCCTCGGCTTCGTCAGCGTGATCGTCACCGGCGCACTCATTTACTTCATCTCGCTGCAGATGAGCACGTCGGTCTTCGTCACCAACATGGCCTCGATGATCGGGATCGGGGTGGCGGTCGATTACTCACTCTTCATCCTCGCCCGCTACCGCGAGGAGCGGAACAAGGGGCGCGACTGCGACGCGGCGCGGGCAGAGGCGCTGGCCACCTCTGGGCTGGCGGTCGCCTTCTCCGGCATCGCCGTGATCGTCTCCTTGGCCGGCCTCTGGATGATCGACAACCAGGCGCTGCGCTCGATGGCCCTCGGCGCGATGACCGTGGTCGCCGTCTCGATTCTCACCGCGACGACCCTGCTGCCGGCGCTGATCGCCCTGCTCGGCGACCGAGTCATGCCTGGCGGCATGGTGGCGAGGGTCCTGCGCTTCTTCAAGCACTCGATCTTCCGGCGTCCACGGCCGGGGCCCGTTGTTGGTGCCGCCGAGGGTCCTTCCTTCTGGGACAGGTGGGCGCGCCGCGTCATGGCCCGTCCCGTGGCCGCCGCGACCGGCGCCGCCGCAATCCTCCTCTTGCTCGCCTCGCCGGTCCTCTCGCTCGAGTCCGGCACCACCGCGCTCGAGCAGTTCCCAAAGGACAGTGACGTCCGGGTTGGCAACGAACTCGTCTCCGAGCAGCTCGGCGGCGGCGCCGACCCGGTGCAGGTCGTCGCCTCTTTCCCTGACGCCGTGGACCGAGCCGCAGCCACCGAGTTCGCCGCCGAGCTGCGCGAGCAGCGCGGCGTCAGCACGGTCGCGCCGCCCGTTTACGCCGGCGACAGCGCTCTGATCGAGGCGACCACGAGCGCGGCCAGCGACTCCGACGCCGCGACCGCGCTGGTCGACCGGTTGCGCGACTCGTTCGTCCCCGCCAGCGGCCTGGCGGCTGTCGCCAGCGTTGACATCGGCGGCGAAACCGCCCGTACCGACGACGTCCGCACCCAGATCTCCGGCTCGTTCTGGAAGATCGTCGGCTTCGTCCTCGCGCTCAGCTTCCTCGTCCTGATGGTGATGCTGCGCTCGCTGCTGCTGCCGCTGAAGGCGGTGCTGATGAACCTGCTCTCGATCGGCGCCGCGTTCGGCGTTCTGGTCGCGGTCTTCCAGTGGGGCTGGCTCGACAGCGTGCTCGGCTTCGAAAGCCTGGGAGCGCTCGACACGATCAACGTGCCGCTGATCTTCGCCATCGTCTTCGGCCTCTCGATGGACTACGAGGTCTTCCTGATGTCGCGCATCCGCGAGCGCTACCTGGTCCACGGCGACAACGAGCGGGCGGTCGCCGAGGGCCTCGCCTCTAGCGCCCGCACGATCTCCTCCGCGGCGCTGATCATGAGCTCGGTCTTCGCCGTCTTCGTCCTCACCGGCGTGCCCTCGATCAAGGAGCTGGGGCTCGGCTGCGCCGTCGCGATCGCCCTCGACGCGACCCTGGTGCGCCTGATCCTGGTGCCGGCGGCGATGAAGCTGATGGGCAAGTGGAACTGGTGGATGCCGTCCTGGCTCGACAGGGTGCTGCCACGGCTTAGCTTCGAGGGCGGCGGCAAGGCGGAGCCGGAGCCGGCTGAGGCCTGATCCGTCCCACGCCGGATACGATCCGGGCATGGTGGTGATGGGAGGATGGGGGGTGCGGCGCACCGGCGATGACATCGCCTTCGCGGGCGCGGCGCAGCAGGCGGAGATGGTGCGGGCGGGCGAGGTCACGCCGACCGAGCTCGTGCGCCTCTGCCTCGATCGGATCGCGCGGCTCGACCCGCAGCTAAACGCGTTCCGGGTGGTCCTTGTCGAGCAGGCGCTGCTTGAAGCGGAGCAGGCTGAGGCGCGGCTGAAGGCCGGCGAGGAGCGGCCGCTTTTGGGGGTGCCGATCGCGGTCAAGGACGAAGTCGACGTGATGGGTCAGGTGAAGACCTGGGGGACCGACGCCTTCACCGAGCCGGCGAAGGCTGACGGCGAGATGGTGCGCCGCCTGCGCGAGGCCGGCGCGATCGTCGTCGGTTTGACCCTGCTGCCGGAGATGGCGATCTGCGGCTTCACCGAGTCGGCCACCTACGGCGTTACCCGCAACCCCTGGGATCCGCAGCGCACGCCGGGCGGTTCGAGCGGTGGGTCGGCCGCGGCGGTCGCCGCGGGGCTGGTGCCAATCGCCTCTGCCGGCGATGGGGCGGGGTCGATCCGCATTCCCGCCGCCTCCTGCGGCCTGTTCGGCCTCAAGGTCTCGCGGGGTCGCGTCTCGATGGCGCCCGACCTCGAAGGGTGGCGCGGTCTCGCCGTCCTTGGCTGCCTCAGTCGCTCTGTGCTCGACGCCGCCCTCTGGCTCGACGTCGTCGCCGGCGATTCGCAGGAGCCGGAGGCGCCTCCGGCGCCAGAGCGGCCCTTCGTCGAGGCGGCGAAGACGCCGCCCGGAAAGCTGCGCATCGCCCACTCGACCCGCGCCCCTCGCGCTGCCGCGCCGCCGATCGTCTCGGATGTGGTCAAGGGCGCCGTCGCGGATACCGCCGCGCTTCTCGGCTCCCTCGGGCACGAGGTCGTCGAGCGCGATCCGGACTGGGGCGGGATCGGCAACAACATCACGGCGCGCTTCCTCGGCGGCGTCGCGGAGACGATTCGCGAAGTGCCCCATCCCGAGCGCCTCGAACGACGCACCCGCGGCTTCGGACGGCTGGGCAGCCTCCTGCCCAAGGGCCTCTATGAGCGCGCGTTGGGGGAGGGACGCGCGGCCGACATCGCGCGCGTCAACGCGATCTTCGACTCCCATGACGTGCTGATGACGCCGGTGATGGGTGGGACGGCGCTGCCGGTGCGGCGCTGGGAGGGACAGGGCGCCCTGCGCACGGTGCTCGGGATGAGCCGCTTCTATCCCTTCTGCGTCCCCTGGAACCACCTCGGCAACCCGGCGATGTCGGTGCCGGTCGGTTTCGCCGACGACGGCATGCCGCTGGCCGTGCAGATTGTCGGCCGCCAGGGAGAGGAGGCGACCTTGCTCTCGCTCGCCGCTCAGCTCGAGGCCGAGCGGCCCTGGGCGGACCGCCGGCCGCCGATCTCCTGAGCTAGCCGAAGACCTTTCGCATCCGGGCCAGCTCGCGCAGCTTGCCGCGTGGGCGGATGCGGCGCTGCAGGACCATCTTCAGCGGGTTGGCGTCGGGTTTGCCGGAGGCGATCCAGTCGGCCCAGGTCGACTCGATGACGACGCTCGGATCGGGCGCCTCGCCGGGCTCGGCCCGGGTCGAGCCGTTGTCGATGACCAGGTGCCAGGGGTCGGCGTCACTGAACCGCCACTGGTAGACGAGCTTCGTGCCGTTGGCGGCCTTGGGGTCTGCGACGCGGGTGATCACGTCGAAGTAGAGGCGCTGCAGCTCCGGCGAGGAGCCCGGCGCCGGCCCCTCCGGCGAGCCGATCACCCCGGCCATCATCAGCTTGACCTGGCGCTCGGCGACCTCCTCCTCGGACATCTGCGGGTCGAAGGGGAAGACGCCTGGCGGCATCTCCTCGGTCGGGTAGCCGATCGTCCGCCAGCGCTGGCGGATCAATTTCAGGCCGAAGGCGAAGATGTCCTCAAGGCTGAAGCCGTAACACTCGGTGTACTCGCGGTCCATGTTGGGCGGCGTGAAGACGGCCGGCCCGTAAGGGAGCGTTTCGCGCAGCAGCTCGGTCACCGCCGCCCGGTTCTCCTCCCAGCCTGGGTTGCCCTCGCCGAGCAGTTCGGCGAGCACTTTGACGCCAAAGCCGATGTGGCGCTGCTCGTCGCGAGAAACGTTTCCCATGCCGGAGCTGAAGCCTGGCATCGTGTCTTCGGAGGCGAAGAAGTCCTCGATGAAGTGCTGGCCGGGCTGGGCAAGGCTGCCCTCGACGATCAGGTGGTAGAGGGTGATCGCCTGTGCGTACTTCGGCAGCGAGCGGTCCTTGCGCAGTTCCTCGGCCATCCGGTCGAGTCGGTCGAAGACGCCGCGGTAGCCCCAGTTGAGCTGGGGGAGCGTGGAGGCCAGGGTGGCCTGGATCGAGTCGCCGCCGACCCCGATCACCTCTTTGAAGAAGCGGTGGAAGAAGACCGAGTGGCGCACCTCGTCGACCTGCTGAGTGGCGAGGAAGTAGGCCTGCTCCTCGGTCGGGGCGGCGGTGATGTAAGGGGCGAGCGTGTCGGCGACCCGATCCTCGCCGTAAAAGAACATCGAGTAGATCCACATCGCCGAGCGCCGCTGGATGTCGCTGAGTCCCGCCCAGCCCTCGCGGTCCTGGGTGAAGTCGATGTCGTAGGCGGACCAGTTGCCCTGCTCCCAGCGGCGGTAGAGGTCCTCGTAGGTGACATTGTCCATCAGGCTCTGCGATGCGACGCTCATCTCTCTCCTTCGCTTGGGCGCCTCCGGCGCTCATCCGGGCTGCGGTGGAAAGAGACTACCGCGATCCTGGCCAGCCAGCCAGTAATGCGCTAGATGATTTGGATCACATATCTCTTTATGTGTGGAGCTGAGCGCCGTCGATGGATCGCCGCAGATCTACTGATTCGGCATCAGCATTGAATTGCGGGCTACTTCCAGCAGTCCGATGGCGGTGAACGGATGGCCGGTGAAGCGCACCCTCACCTGCGATTCGAACGTGTCATTTCCTTGCGGGACCCGGACCTCGACAACCGTGCATATCTCGCCGATCTCCGCGTCCTCTCCGAAGCTCTCCTCCAGCGCCTCCATCTGTTGAGCGATGTGTTGGCCCACTTTCGATGCGTCGAATGCCATCTAGCAACCTCCCAATATGAATGGATAGGTGTCAGGTAACCGGTGGCGACTGCACAGCGGCAGGAGTCTCGATCTCCCGCTTGAGGATCTTGCCGGTCGGGCCCTTGGGCAGGTCCTCGAGGAACCAGACGATGCGGGGGTACTTGTAGGCGGCGATCCGGTCCTTGACGTAGGAGCTGACCTCCTCGGGGCTCAGCTCCTCGCCCTCGTGGAGGACGACGGCAGCGCCGATCTCCTCGCCCCACTCGTCGTTGCGGATGCCGATCACGGCCGCTTCGCGGATCTTCGGGTGCTCGTAGAGCACCTCCTCGACCTCGCGCGGGTAGACGTTGTAGCCGCCGCGGATGATCAGGTCCTTCTTGCGGTCGACGATGTAGAAGTAGCCGTCCTCATCGGTGCGGGCCATGTCGCCGCTGTGGAACCAGCCGCCGCGCATCGCCTCCTCGGTCGCGTCGGGCCGCTGCCAGTAGCCCTTCATCACGTTGTGGCCGCGGATCACGATCTCGCCGACCTCACCCTGCTCGACAGGTTTGCCGTCCTCGTCCACGACGCGCATCTCGACCCCCTCGAGCGGGGTCCCGATCGAGCCCGGCTTGCGCTCCTTGTCGGGATGGTTCGAGGATGCGACGGGGGAGGTCTCCGAGAGCCCGTATCCCTCCAGCACGATGCAGCCGAAGGCCCCCTCGAAGCCGCGCAGCACCTCGACCGGCATCGAGGCGCCGCCGGTGATGCAGGTGCGCAGGCTGGAGGTGTCAAAGCGCTCCCGCTCGGGGTGGTGCAGGAGGGCGCCGAACATCGTCGGCACGCCGTAGAAGTGGGTGACCTTGTTGCGCTGGATCGTCTCCAGCGCCTCCCCAGGGTCGAATTTGGGCACCAGGGCCAGGCAGGCGCCGACTCGAAGCGAGGCGTTCATACCTACCGTCTGGCCGAAAGAGTGGAAGAGAGGCAGCGCGCCGAGGACGATGTCGCCGGCGTCGATCTCGCAGGTGGTGCGAGAAGAGACCTCGGCGTTGCGGGAGAGGTTCGCGTGGGTCAGCTCGGCGCCCTTCGGCTTGCCAGTGGTGCCCGACGTGTAGAGGATCACCGCGGTGTCGTCGTCGCCGACCTCGGCGAGGCCGGGCATCGGATTGGCGGACCCGACCAGCTCTGGGAACGATTTCGGCTCGACCTCGATCATCTCGGCCCCGGCGTCCTCGGCGCCGCCCCTGGCCTCCTCGGCGAAGCCATGCCAGGCGAGCAGCAGCTTCGTCCCGGAGTCCTCGAGGTAGAAGGCGATCTCGCGCCGCTTCAGCAACACGTTCATCGGCACCACGATCGCGCCGGTCCGCAGCACCCCGTAGTAAGCGATTGGGAACTGGGGGACGTTGGGAAGCATCACGCCGACCCGATCGCCCGGCTGTACGCCCTTTTCGCGCAGCAGCATCGCCATGCGGGCGCTGGCATCGTCGAGCTGGCCAAAGCTCAGCTCGAGCTCACCGAGGCGGATCGCCGGGCTGTCCGGCGACCGCTCCGCGCTGCCGGCCAGTAGCGACGCGAGGTTCGTCCCCATGCCGGAGGAGTTTATGGGCTCATCTGGGACCGAGGGTGCCGACTGGCTCTGCAAGCGGGTCCGCTTCGGCCACCGCAGCGTTGCGCCGGCTCATCGCCCAGGCGAAGCCGCCGCCGGTGAAGAGCATGAAGGAGGCGTACACCGCCGCCGGGATCGTCAGCGCCGGCGCCAGCGAGGCGCCGACGGCGATCGCCAGCGCCGCGTTGTGGATGCCGAGCTCGAGCGAGATCGCCGTCGCCTGCGGGTTGCCGAGCCGGGCCAGCCTCGAGATGCCGAAGCTGACCGACATCGCGGCGACGTTCAGCGCCAGCGCCGCGCCACCGACCTCGGCCGCGTTCTCAGCGACGGTGTCGTACTCGCTCGCGATCGCGCCGAGGATGACCAGTCCGAAGAGGACCAGCGAGACGTCCCGGAAGCGCGGATACAGCGCTTCGATGCGTTGCGGATCGCGTTGCCGCAGTGCCATGCCGATCGACACCGGCACGATCGTGATCGCAAAGACCCTGGCGACGATCCCGAGCATGCTCGCGTCGCCCACGTTCCCGGCTCCGAAGTGGCTCGCCGAGAGGGCGAGGAAAAGCGGCACGGTGACGATCGCCCCGACGCTGCTGATCGCGGTCATCGTGATCGAGAGCGCCGTGTCCCCACGTGAGAGGTGGGTGAGCATGTTGGCCATCATTCCGCCGGGCGAGGCGCCGAGCAGGACGAGCCCGACCGCCAACTCGGGCGAGAGGCCGAAAAGC
Organism: uncultured Solirubrobacterales bacterium; assembly: GCA_963844395.1. GTDB lineage: Bacteria > Actinomycetota > Thermoleophilia > Solirubrobacterales > 70-9 > VRUE01. The sequence continues at coordinate 912,983 of CAWJNX010000002.1, forward strand.
TCGGCCATCGTCAGCGCCAGCAGCGGCGAGATCAGCGCCAGGTTGAGCATCCCGATCGCGACGGCGCGCGGGGCGACCAGAATGCGTCGGAAGTCGGCCGGCGTCAGCGTCATCCCGAGGCTGCACATGATCACCGCGATCGCCGCGGGCAGTACGACGGAGGTGAGGAGGGGGCTGTCCAAGCGGTGGAACGGTAGTACAGCGGGAGGGCGTATCGCTCCAGGGTTCTCTAGCATGGCGCGCGATGAAGGCGACGCTGACGGCCATTCTGCTCTGCCTGGCGCTTGCCGTTGCCGGCTGCGGCGACGACGATTCGTCGACCACGGATGCAACGGAGGGCGGCGGATCCGCAGCCGCTCAGTCCGGGGCCGAAGCTTCGAAACGGACGAAGCCGAAAGTGAGCCCGCCGCAGGGATCGGCGCCGAACAAACTGGTCGAGAACGACCTGATCGAAGGCAGCGGGGCGGCCGCCAAAGCAGGCGACGAAGTGACGGTGCAGTACGTCGGAGTCGGCTTCGACAGCGGCAAAGAGTTCGATGCTTCCTGGGACCGGGGCGAACCGTTCCCCTTCACGCTCGGCGCCGGCGAAGTGATTCCCGGTTGGGACCAGGGCATCGAGGGGATGAAGGTCGGCGGGCAGCGAGAGCTGATCATCCCGGCCAACCTCGCCTACGGCTCCGCCGGATTTCCGCCTGCGATCGCTCCGAACGAAGCTCTCGTCTTCGTGGTCGATCTGCTCAAAGTCAACTGACCGCCCGCAAGAACCTCGCCGAGCGATTCGCCGCCCAGGGCCTCGTCCGCCCGCTGCGCGATCCCGTCTCGGTGGCCGAGCGCCTGCTCGCTATCCAGGGACAGGACCCGCGCGGGGCTCGCCTGGCGATCCGCGCCCGCACCAATGACTTGACGGCGGGCGACGTCGATCGGGCTCTGACCGAGGATCGATCGCTGCTGATCACCTGGCTCAACCGCGGCACGCTCCACCTGGTGCGCAGCGAGGACTACCCGTGGCTGCACGCGCTGACGACCCCTCCCTTGCTCACCTCCAGCGTCCGTCGCCTCAAGCAGGAGGGCATCTCGCCAGATGTCACCGAGCGGGCCGTTGGAACGATCGAGCGGGCGCTGGCGGCGGACGGTCCGCTCACCCGTGTCCAGTTGAAGGAACGCCTCGACGCGGCGGGTGTATCAACCGAGGGCCAGGCGCTGATCCACCTCCTCTTCCTGGTCACCCTGCGAGGGATCGCGATCCGCGGCCCAATGGTCGGCAAGCAGCACGCCTACGTTCTGGTCCGCGACTGGATGGGCGAGCCGAAGCCGGTCGACCGCAATGTTGCCCTCGTCGAGTTGGCGCGGCGTTATCTGGCCGGGCATGCTCCGGCCAGCGACCGCGACCTCGCCAGATGGGCGGGACTGCCGCTGCGCGACGCCCGCGCGGGGCTGAAGGCGATTGGTTCGGAGCTAGAGGAGCTAGAGGACGGGCTGGTGCGGCTGGCAAAGCGACGCGCCGAGGCCGATATCCCGCCTCCTCGCCTGCTCGGCGCGTTCGATCCTGTGCTGCTCGGCTGGACCTCGCGCGAGGAAATAATTGGCGCCCACACGAGCCTGGTCACCCGCAACGGGATGTTCCATCCTTTCGTCCTGGTTGACGGTTGCGCTGTCGGCCGGTGGAGGTTTCCGAAGGGCGAGGTAGCCCTGGAGCCATTCGAGCCGCTCTCCAGCGAGACGGCGGTAGCGCTAGAGGCGGACGCCGCCGACGTCGTTCGCTTCCTCTCCTGAGCTTTTCCCCGGAGTGCGATACTCGGCTCGTGGCCGAGCCCCTGGTCGTCCCCAGTCGTTTCAATGGCCCGCGGGAAAGCGGCAACGGCGGCTACGCAGCAGGGGCCGTGGCGACGTATCTCGGCGGCGCCGCGGTCGTCAGCCTGAGGCGCCCAGTGCCGCTCGACACTGCGCTAGAGGTCAGCGTTGACGAGGGAGCGGCGCAGGTGCTCGACAGCGACGAGCTGATCGCCGAGGCGGAGCAGGCAGCCGACTTCGATCTGGAACCCCCCGAGTCCGTCACCGTGGACGAAGCGCGGCAGGCAAGCACTCGCTACCGGGGTCTGCCCGACGGCCAGTTCAGCCGCTGCTTCGTCTGCGGGCTGGCGCGTGAGGACAGCTTCCACGTGTTTGCCGGCAAGGTCGAGGGGCGCGACGTGGTCGCCTCGCCCTGGACCCCACCAGAGTGGACCGCGCAGGACGAGGGTCAGGTCAGGCCGGAGTTCGTCTGGTCGGTCCTCGATTGCCCAACCTACTTCGCCACCTACATAGGCGAGGACCTGACGACCAGCTTCCTGGCCCAGATGACCGCCCGGATCCACTCACCAGTCGCCGCTGCCGAGAAGCACGTCGTGATTGCCTGGCCGATCGAGGTCGAAGGCCGCAAGCGCCTCGCCGGCTCGGCTGTGCTGAACGCCGACGGGGACGTCCTCGCGGTTGCCAAGGCGCTGCTGATCGAGCCGCGAGCCTGACGGGTCATCGGACTAGCTTTCGGGAGCCGTCTGGGCTGGGGCTGGCGGCTCGGCGCTGCCGCCCGGTGGCTCGATCGGCGGGCCGACCGGGCCGGTCGGGACCCAGCCGCGGTACATCCGCAGCAGGGCCAGGATGCCGATCAGGCCGACCAGGGCGGAGAGACCCCCTGCGTAGGCGAGCGTGCCACGGGCGCCGATCGCGGCGACCAGCAGGCCGCCCGCCGCGAAGGCGCCGAGCTCCGCCGTGTTGCGGATCCCGTTGTAGGCGGCGAAGGCGCGGCCGTGCAGGTGGTCGGGGACGCGGACGTGGATCAGGCTGCGGAACATCACGTTCTTCAGCCCGTGTCGCGAGCCCACCCATGAACGAGCAGGCGAGGAAGAAGACGAAGCTGAGCCAGAGGGCGGGCAGGGCCAGCGCCGCGCCCTGGACCGTTGCCGCGATTAGGCCGACGGCGGCGACGGCGCCGGCCGCGACCCTGCGCGAGAGCAGCATCGCCCCGAGCGCCATGCCCACCGTCCAGATCGAGAGCATCGCGCCGTAGGAGACGTCGCCCCTGCCGAGCACGTCCTCGACGAAGAAGAGCTCGCCGACCCAGACCGCCGACATGAAGAGCAGCGAGCCGAAGGCGACCGTCATCACCAGCGAGAGCAGGCGGTCACGGAAGAGGAAGGCGATGCCGTCGCGGGCGCGCGGCGTGCGGTCGGCCTCCTCCAGCGCGGACGGTTGGCGCCTGATCCGCAGGGCGAGCGCGGCGATCGCGACGAAGGCGAAGGTCGCCGCATCGACCAGCATCGCCAGCTCAAGGCCCCCCGGCCGCGAAGAGGAGGCCGCCGAGGATCGGGCCGATCCCGAACCCGACGTAGCGGGCGGTCTCGATGTGGCCGTTCGCCTCCTGGATCCGGTCATCTCCGGCGAGCGGCGGCACCAGTGAGAACTCGGCCGGTTGCGAGGTTGCGAAGACGGCGCCAAGCGCCACGGTGAGGACGAGCACGGGCGCGACCGCGTCGGTGAAGGCGAGCGCCGCCGCGGCGGCCGCGCCGATCGCCGAGACCGCCGGCGAGCAGCCGAGTCGCCTCGATCCGGTCAACCAGCAGCCCGGCGTGCCCGGCGACCAGCACCGACGGCCCGAAGAGACAGACCCAGAGGGCCGCGACCGCGAACCCGGAGTCGGTCATCTCCTTGACGTGCAAGCCCAGCGCCACGATCGCCACCCAGTCCCCGAGCGCCGAGAGCCCGACCGACCCGGCGACCAGCCGAAAGTCCCGGTCGCGAAACAGGGTGGCCTTCATCGCGACCAGGATAAGACGGTTCCGCGGAAACGCCTTTTAGGAATCGGTGGAAGCGACGTCGGCTAGAAACGCCTCGAGCGGAGTGCCGCCATCGCCCACGAGGCGCTTCCGGGCCGGGCCGAAGGCCTGCTCGAAAGCGGCCATCCCTGGGAGACCGTCACGCCGCCTTCCACTCTTCACCTCGATCGCGGTCAGCTGCTTGCCGCGTTCGACGACGAAGTCGACCTCCTTGCCGCGGTCGCGCCAGTAGAGAACCTCGGCTCGAGGGTCGCGAGTGGCAACGAGGTGGGCGCCGACTGCCGTCTCGACCAGGCGCCCCCAATGCTCACGGTCGGCGCGGGCCTCGGCATAGGTCCTGCCCGAGGTTGCTGAGACGAGCGCCGTGTCCAGCGCCATCAGCTTTGGCGTCGACCGTCGCTGGCGGACCTTTCCGGATGCGTATTTCTCGAGCCCGACGGCCAGCCCGGCGGCGGCGAGCAGGTCGAGATAGTGGGCCAGCGTGGTGGTGTTGCCGGCATCCTGCAACTGGCCGGTCAGCTTCTGGTAGGAGACGATCTGGCCGGAGTAATCGCAGACGAGCCGGAACATGCTGCGGAGGAGCGCCGGTTTGTCCACCCTCGTCAGCAGGAGCAGGTCGCGGGAGATGGTCGTCTCGACGATGGCGTCGAGCACATAGGCCGCCCAGCGCGGCTCGTCCTCGATCAGTCCGGCGGCTCCCGGATAGCCGCCGAAGTGGATGAACTCGTCGAGGTTGAGGCCGAAGGCGTCGCGCATCTCGGCGAACGACCAGTGAGGCGCCCGAATCAGCTCGAAGCGCCCGGTCAAGCTCTCGCTGAGACCGTGCTGGACCAGCAGTGCCGCCGAGCCGAGCAGGACAACTCTCAGGGGCAGATCGGCGTGGCGATCCTCGTCCCAGAGGCTCTTTACCGCCTCGGGCCAACCGGTCACCTTCTGCACCTCGTCGATAGCGAGGATGGCGCCCTTGCCCTGTTCCCGCGCGAGGCGCCGCCCCTCGTCCCACTGTGCGGCCAGCCAGGCCGAATCGCGCAAAGAGGGATCGTCAGCGCTGGCGTAATGGCTTGGCCGTTCGAGTGCCTCGAGTACCTGTCGCACGACGGTCGTCTTACCGACCTGCCGCGGGCCGCTAACCACCTGAATCCGAGCAGCCTCTTCCTCCAGCCGCGCGGCTAACACCTCGAATATGGGACGCCTGTAGCGCTGCAATTTGCTCATGACACTGAGTGATTTTACTCAATGTATTGAGTGATTAGAAGGACGACCTGAGAAGGTTGCCGATAGTCGCCAAAGGCCAGCTCGGCCACCTGCGGCGTGCGCCAGGGATTAGGTGCGGTCCCTGGCAACTCTAATTGGAATAGTGAGGCTTTTAGTCCGTAGACTCTCTGAGCGAGTACGGCGACGCTTGCCGCGGTGCTCACGTCCTCCACAGTATTTGAGGAAGCCGTCGGGGAAGCAGTCGTCGAGTTGCGCAAAAAGGAAGGGTTGAGCCAGGAAGACGCAGCTCTCGCCTGCGGCATTGACCGCAAGCACTTCGGCAACCTCGAGCGAGGAAAGAAGAGTCCCACGCTGCGCACCGTTTTGAAGATCGCTACGCAGTTCGGGGTTGAGCCGTCGGAGCTGTTGGGACGAGCGGAGGAGCTCCTCGCACGCCAGGCTAACCAAGCTTCGGCGAGCGCCAAGGCTCGTTGAGGCGCGAGGCGAGCTCGTCGGCAAGGCCCGCGATCGGGACTCGGGTCTGCTCTAGGGAGTCGCGGTCGCGGAGGGTGACGGTGTCGTCTTCCATCGTCTGGTGGTCGACGGTGATGCCCCAGGGGGTGCCGATCTCGTCCTGGCGGCGGTAGCGCTTGCCGATCGAGCCACCCTCGTCGAACTCGGCCGGTACACGCTTGCGCACCTCGGCGAAGATCTCCCGGGCTTTCTCGGGCATGCCCTCCTTGGAGACGAGAGGAAGGACGGCGACCTTGACCGGGGCGAGGCGGGGGTGGAGGCGGAGCACGGTGCGCTGTCGGCCCTCGACTTCCTCGACGTCATAGGCGTCGACCAGGAAGGCGAGGGTGGCACGGTCGGCGCCGGCGGCCGGCTCGATCACGTGGGGGACGTAGCGCTCCTTGGTCCCCTGGTCGAAGTACTCGAGCTTCTCGCCGCTGAACTTGGCGTGCTGGGTGAGGTCGAAGTCGCCGCGGTTGGCGATGCCCTCCAGCTCCGACCAGCCGATCGGGAAGAGGTACTCGATGTCGCTGGTCGCCGAGGAGTAGTGGGAGAGCTCGTCGGCTCCGTGGGCGCGGACGCGCAGCAGCTGCGGGCGGATCCCCAGCTCGGTGTACCAGCGCTCGCGCTCCTCCATCCAGGTCCGGTGCCACTTCTCCGCTTCGGCCGGGGGCACGAAGAACTCCATCTCCATCTGCTCGAACTCGCGGGTGCGGAAGATGAAGTTGCCCGGCGTGATCTCGTTGCGGAAGGACTTGCCGATCTGGGCGATCCCGAAGGGCGGCTTCTTGCGGGCGAAGCCGAGCACGTTCTTGAAGTTGATGAAGATCCCCTGCGCGGTCTCCGGGCGCAGGTAGACCTCCGAGCCCTCGCCGGCGACCGGGCCGATGTGCGTCTCGAACATCAGGTTGAAGTGGCGCGGCTCCGAGAGCTCGCCGTCGCACTCCGGGCAGCGCAACTCCGCCGCGGGGTCGCCGCCTTCGGCCTCGACGGCCTCGCGCAGATGGTCCTCGCGCCAGCGCTTCTTGCACTTGCCGAGGCACTGGACGAGCGGGTCGGTGAAGCCCTCGAGGTGTCCCGAGGCCTCCCAGACGCGCGGGTGCTGGAGGATCGCCGAGTCGAGGGCGACGATGTCGTCGCGCTCCTGCAGCATCGCCCGCCACCACTCGGCTTTGACGTTATTCTTGAGCAGGACGCCGTAGTGGCCGTAGTCGTAGGTGGAGCCAAGACCGCCGTAGATCTCAGAGGACGGGAAGACGAAGCCGCGCCGTTTGCAGAGCGCGACGATCTCCTCCATCGTGGCCAGATCGGGCCGTGCCTCGGACTCGGTTGCCATCGGGGAAACGTATAGAGGAGGGCGCTCAGCGGGCGCCCGCCGCCAGGCTTCGGCGGAGACGACTGCGATAATCCCCGCCCGCCATGCCGATCTACGAGTACAAGTGCGCCAACGGACACGTCTTCGACGTGATCCAGAAGATGGCCGACGAGCCGCTGAGCGAGTGCCAGGAGTGCGGCGCATCCGCCGAGCGCGTCCTGCACCCGGTGGCGATCCACTTCAAGGGCTCGGGCTTCCACAACACCGACTACGGCAAGAAGCGCGGCGGCGCGGATGGCGCCAAGGAGTCAGGCGAGTCGAAGGGCTCGGACTCCAAGTCGGGCGACTCGAAGCCAAGTGAGTCGAAGTCGAGCGAGTCGAAGCCGGCGGCGGCCAGCGCCCCCAGCAGCGATTAGCCGTTCAGCAGCTCCTTGACGGCGCGCCGCCGCTCCGATTCGGGGACTTCGATGCTGCCGGCAGGGCCTTCCCCGCAGCCCGAGTTGGTCCCTTCGCAGAGCACGTCGGCTTCGCTGTCGCCGCCGATCGCGGCAGCGAGGATGAGCTGAGGCATGGTGAAGAAGCCCATGTCGCTGACGAAGGCCTTCGGCGCGTTCCAGCCGATGATCGGGCCCTTGACGAAGTTGTAGGGGAGGCGGAGTGGATCGGTGAGCCGTCCCTTGATGCCGCTGATCACCGCCTGCTGGGCCTTGGCCCGGTCGAAGTCGTCGTAGCCGAGGGCGTAGGCGCTGCGCCCGGTACCCGGACAGGGGCTCGGCTTGCGGATCCGGGCGTAGGTGAGCGCCTGCTCGCCGTCCAGGGTGTTGTCGCCCTTGCCGAGCCGCAGCGAGTAGCCGCCCTGGCCGCCGCCGGCGCCGCCGGAGATGTCAGCGCAGATCTTCTGCGGGACGTCGACGACGACGCCGCCGACCGCGTCGATCAGGTCTTCGAAGCCGGTGAAGTCGACGATCGCGACGTGGTCTATCTCGATGCCGAGGAAACCCTCGACCGCTTCGATCTCCGCCCCGGCGCCGCCGAAGGCATAGGCGCCGTTGATCTTCTGCGGGCTCTGGCCGGGGATCTCGGCGTAGACGTCGCGTGGGATCGAGAGTTTGCGGAAGGCGCCGCCGCCGGCGCGGATCAGCATCAGCGTGTCGGCGCGGAACTGGCCGACTTCGCATTCGCCGTGCGGGGCATCGCCGTGGGACTGCTGCTCGAAGCACTCCTCGGAGGGCGCCGCGCCCGGCTCTTCGGTGTCCGGCGGGCGGGCGTCGGTGCCGAGGACGAGGATCGTCTGCGCGCTGGGCAGCAGCATCGGGTTGCCGTCCAGTGCCGACTTCGCGTCGCCGGAGAGCTTGAACGCCTGCAACTGGGCGGAGATGGCGAAGGCGAGGAAGCTGAGCAGGATCCAGCCGAGCGCGGCCAGGGCGAGCCACTTCAGAACTCGCCTCGAGCCGCGCCGCGGCAGGTGGGGAAAATGTTCTCGGTCGGGGCGCTCGCGGCCGGGCCTGCCGTCCCCGGGCAGCTTCGGCGGCTTCTCCCCACGCTCGCGCAGGCTGGAGAGATCGGGCTTGCGCAGGCCGCCGAGCAACCCCTTCCGGGCTCGGTAGACCTTGTAATCGGGCGGCCCGGAGGGCTGCTGCTCGCCGTTCTCGGGCATAAAGGGCTAGAAATCATGCCGATGCCCGCGGTCGTCTGCGCACAGCCATGAGCTCGAGCGAAGCGATCGGCGTCGATCTGGGCGGCACGAAGATGCTTCTCGGCGTCCTCGATCCCGCCTCGAAGGTGGTCTGGGAAAGCAACGAGCGCTCCACCGGCCACGACGAGGAGGAGCTGGTCGAGCTGCTCGTGCGCGAGATCGAAGAGGCGCGGGCCGAGCGTCCCGGGGTGGAGACGATAGGGCTGGGAATTCCCGCCACGATCGACCACGACAGGGGCCTCGCCGTCTCCGCCGTCAACCTGCCGATCGAGAACCTGCCGATCCGCGACCTGGTCTCCGAGCGGATCGGTCTGCCTGTCTTCGTCGACAACGACGCCAACGTCGCGGCGCTCGCCGAGTACCTCTTCGGCGCCGCGCGGGGGACGCGGAACGCGGTGATGCTGACGATCGGCACCGGGATCGGCGGCGGCCTGATCCTCGGCGGCGAGCTCTACCGGGGAGCGACGGGGGCCGGCGCCGAGCTCGGCCACGTCGTGATCGCGATGGACGGACCGCGCTGCCAGGGCAACTGCCCCAGTCGCGGCTGCGTCGAGACGTTTGCCTCCGGCACCGCGATAGGCCGCGAGGGGCGCGAGGCTGCCGAGCGCGAGCCCGACTCCGCCCTGGGGCGGATGCTGGCCGACGGCGGCGAGATCGACGGCAGGGCGGTCACCGAGGCGGCGCTCGACGGCGACCCGACCGCGGTCGGCGTCTTCGACCTGGTCGGCCGCCGGCTCGGAGTCGCGCTCGCCAGCTTCGCCAACGTCTTCGAGCCCGAGACGATCGTGATCGGCGGCGGGGTGATCGCCGCCGGCGACCTGCTGCTGGAGCCGGCTCGCGCCGAGCTGCGGGCGCGGGCGCTGCCGCCGATGAACCGCACTTCGGTGGTCGAAGCCGAGCTGGGCAGCGGCGCCGGGATGATCGGTGCGGCGGCGATGGCGCGGGTCGAACTTGAGCGGGGCGGCCCCTGATGCCGGGCTCGCTGATCGTCTGCCCGACCCCGATCGGCAACCTGGACGACATCACGCTCCGCGTCCGCGACGCGCTGGTCAGCGCCGACTACATCGCCTGTGAGGACACGCGCCGCACCGGTGGGCTGCTCGACAAGCTCGGCATCCGCCCGGCGCCACGGCTGGTCTCCAATCACGAGGGCAACGAAGCGGCGCGGGCGACCGAGCTGGCGCAGCGGATCGAGCGGGGCGAGACCGTCGCCCTCGTCTCCGACGCCGGGATGCCGGCGATCTCCGATCCCGGCTACCGGCTGATCCGCCGCTGCATCGACCGCAACCTCGAGGTGACGGTGCTGCCGGGGCCCTCGGTGGTGCCGGTGGCGCTGGTCGCCTCCGGCCTGCCCACCGACCGCTGGCGCTTCGAGGGCTTCCTGCCGAAGCGGGCGGGCGAGATGGAGCGGGTGCTGCGCTCGACCGAGACCGTCGTCGCCTTCGAGTCGCCGCGCCGCGTCGGCGACTCGCTGGCCGCGCTGGCGGCGATCGCCCCCGATCGCACGGCCGCCGTCTGCCGCGAGATGACCAAGATGCACGAGGAGGTCTCGCGCGGCTCGCTGGCCGAGCTGGCGCGGCGCTTCCGCGGCGACGTCAAGGGGGAGATCGTGCTGGTGATCTGCCCGGCCTCCGCGGAGGAGCACGACAAGGACGTCGGCTTCGCCGTCGACGCCCTCCGCCACCTGGTCCAGTCGGGAGCGCGCCCGCGCGCCGCCGCCAGCGTCGTCGCCGCCCTGACCGGCACCCGCGCCAACGACCTCTACCGGGCGCTGACCGGGCGCGAGCCGCGCAAGTAGCCGGCCCTATTTGTCGGCTGGATCGACGCCGAGGACATCCAGCACGCAGTGCTGGAAGAAGGCCTCGACCGTGACGCGTTCCTCTTGGATCAGGGATGCCATCGAGATGCCGACGATCCCGTAGCTGCGGTACAGGAGCGTGGCAAGGCGGTTGACGGTTTCGAAGTCGAATCCGAGATCTTCGAGCAGATGGCTCTGCGAAGAGATCGGCTCATCCGACCTCGGGGCGATCTCTGACAATTGGTCAATGAACCGCTCGAGGGATGGGCCCGCCGGCGCTTTTCCCGAGGCCATTATTAGGAAATATAAGACCTAAAAACCTTTGCGGCGGTAGAGGGGTATGGAGGTGTTCGTCAGGTTTTCCTCGTTTGGGTAATAGATCGACTAACCTGACGCCAGTCAGGCGGACAGGCTGCTCCTGGACCATGCCGCCGCGCCGCCGGGCAAAACCGAGATCGCCTGAGCATGCGGCTCTGGGGCGCGCCATCGAGGAATTAAATTCCAGCGCTGGGGATTTCACCAGCGATCAGCCGAGATGGCCTACTACGTCACCACCCCGATCTACTACGTCAACGCCGAGCCGCACCTCGGCCACGCCTACTCGACCCTGGCCGCCGACGTGCTCGCCCGCCACATGCGCCAGCGCGGCGAGGATGTCTTCTTCCTCACCGGCACCGACGAGCACGGCGAGCCGATCGAGAGCGCCGCCGAGCGCGAGGGGATCTCGCCGCAGGAGCTGGCCGACCGCAACGCGGCCAAGTTCGAAGAGCTGATGCCGATCATCGACGCGACCAACGACTTCTTCATCCGCACCTCCGACCCCCGCCACGCCGAGCAGGTCGCCGAGATCATGCAGCGCGTCTACGACAACGGCTGGGTGACGAAGGGGGTCTACGAGGGCTGGTACTGCCCGCGCTGCGCCGACTTCAAAACAGAGCGCGAGCTGGGGCCGGGGCAGACCTGCCCGATCCACGAGATCCCGCTGGAGCGCGAACGCGAGGAGAACTGGTTCTTCCGCCTCTCCGCCTTCCAGGAGCGGCTCGAAGGCCTCTACGAGGAGCGGCCCGACTTCGTCGTCCCCGAGTTCCGCCGCAACGAGGCGGTCTCCTTCATCAAGCAGGGGCTGGAGGACGTCTCGCTCTCGCGGCCGAAGCTGAAGTGGGGGATGCGGCTGCCCTGGGACCCCGAGCAGCGGATGTACGTCTGGTTCGACGCGCTGCTCAACTACGTCACGGCGCTCACCTTCGCCCGCGAGGGCGAGGACCTGACCGAGCGCTTCTGGCCGGCCAGCCTGCACGTGATGGCGAAGGACATCCTCAAGTTCCACGCGGTGATCTGGCCGGCGCTGCTCTGGGCGGCGGACCTGGAGCCGCCGCGGCGGATGGCGATCCACGGCTACCTGTTGATGGGCGAGAAGAAGATGTCGAAGTCGCTCGGCAACGTGCTCGACCCGTTCGAGGCGATCGAGCGCTTCGGCGCCGACGCGCTGCGCTTCTACTGCTTCCGCGAGGTCAGCTTCGGCCAGGACGGCTCGATCTCGACCGCCGGCTTCGAGGCCCGCTACGAGACCGAGCTGGCCAACGACTTCGGCAACCTCGCCAGCCGCGTGCTGGCGATGGTCGAGCGCTACCGCGACGGCGTCGTGCCGGTGGCCGCCGTCGACGCCGTGCTGGAGGAGGACTTCGAAGGGGTCGTCGAGCGCTTCAGCGAGCTGCTCGACCGCGCCGAGCTGAGCGGGCGCTGGAGGAGGCCTGGAAGCTGGTCCGGCGCCTCAACCGCTACGTCGAGGAGACGCGGCCCTGGGAGCTGGCCAAGGACGAGGCCGACCCCGAGCGCCTCGACGAAGTCCTCTACAACCTCGCCGAGGGCCTGCGCGTCGTCACCCTCCTGCTCGTTCCCTACCTGCCGCAGACGAGCGACCAGCTGCTGGCAGCGCTGGCCGAGCCCTCGCGCGAGCTTTCGGAGTTCGGCTCCCGCCCCGGCGGGCAAAGCGTCGAGCGCGTCCCGCCGCTCTTCCCGAAGATCGAGTCCGAGCTCGCAAACGATTGATGCTTTTTGCCGGCTATAGCCGGCAAAATCCTTCATCGCGTTCGGCTAGGGAACCCGGTTGGAGCTGGTCAGGGCTGGTGTAGCCGCAGAGGGCCATCGTCAGGTCGAGCTCGGCGAGGACCATCTTCAGGACCTTTTCGACTCCCTCCTGGCCCTCCAGCGCCAGGCCCCAGACGTAGGGGCGGCCGAGCAGGACGGCGTCGGCGCCGAGGGCGAGCGCCTTGATCACGTCGGCGCCGCCGCGGATGCCGCTGTCGAAGAGGATCGCGAGGTCGTCGCCGACCGCTTCGGCGATCGGCGGCAAGGCGTCGAGCGAGGCGATCGCGCCGTCGACCTGGCGGCCGCCGTGGTTGGAGACGACGATGCCGTCGATCGCCGCGGCTCGCCGCCTCGCGGGCGTCCTCGACGTGCTGGATCCCCTTGACGACGATCGGCAGCGAGGTCTGCTCGCGCAGCCAGTCGAGGTCGTCCCAGGTCAGCGAGGGGTTGACGTAGACGCCGAGGAAGTGGCCGGTCGCCGCGCCCTGGTCCTCCTCCGGCGTCCTCTCGAGGTCGGCGCGGAAGACCGGGTCCTGGAAGTAGTTGGCGATGCCCATCCCGTTGAGGAAGGGCAGCCAGGCCTGCTGCAGGTCGCGCGGCTTCCAGCCCGGGATGAAGGTGTCGACGGTGAGCGACGATCGCTCCGTAGCCGGCGGCCTCGGCGCGGCCGACGAAGCTCTCGGCCAGGTCGGCGGTCGTTGGGCCAGTAGAGCTGGAACCAGCGCGGCGCCTCGCCGCCCGCCTCGGCGATCTCCTCCAGGGTGAAGTGCGGAGGCGGTGCTGGCGATCATCGGCAGGCCGAGCGCCGCCGCCGCCCGCGCGGTCGCCAGCTCGCCGTCCTCGTGGACGATCTTCTGGACGCCGATCGGCGCCAGCATCAGCGGCGCCGGCATCGGCGTGCCGAGCACCGTCGTCGAGAGGTCGCGGTCGGCGACGTCGCGCAGCATCCGCGGCACGATGCGGCGGCGCTCGAACGCGTCGCGGTTGGCCCGCATCGTGTCCTCGTTGCCGGCGCCGGCGAAGACGTAGTTGGCGGCCCGCTCCTCCATCGCCTCGCGGGCGCGCTGCTCCAGCTCGGCGACCGCAACCGGGACCGACGGCGTCTCGCCGCCCAGCCCGTACGGCGTAGATCTCCCGGTAGTAGTCGGCGAAGTCAGCCATCGGCGGGGAGGCTATTCGGTGATCGAAGCTTTTGCCGGCTATAGGCCGGCAAAAGCTTCAGCCCGGCCGAGGCCGAGGCGCCGGCGCCAGTCGCGCGCGTTGAAGGCGCGGGCGATGCGGCTCGACGAGGCCGCGGCGCGACCTGCGTGTACGGGTACCAGGTCGGTTCGCGCTTGCCGCCGAAGCGGGTGATCGACGACCGACTCGGTGCGGCAGTACTTCTTGATCCCGTACTCGCCGTGGCGGTAGCCGATCCCCGATTGCTTCCAGCCGCCCATCGGCACGTCCATCGAGAGGTAGTTGACGATCACGTCGTTGACGTTGACGGCGCCGCACTCGACCCGCCGCGCGACCCGCTCGGCCCGCTCCTTCTCGCCGAAGACCGAGGCGGCGAGGCCGTAGCGGGTGTCGTTGGCGAGGCGCAGCGCCTCCTCGGCGTCGCGCACCTTCATCACGCCGACGACCGGGCCGAAGGTCTCCTCGCGCATCACCTTCATCGAGTGGTCGACGTCGACCAGCACGGTCGGCTCGAAGTAGTCGCCCGGTCCCTCGACCCGCTTGCCGCCGGTCAGCGCCTGCGCGCCCGATGCGAGCGCGTCATCGACGTGGTCCTCGACGATCGCCGTCTGGTTGGGCGAGGTCATCGCGCCGACGTCCTTGTCGGAGTGCGACCGCCGTCGGCGCCCTGGCGCAGCTTGCCGACCTCGGCCGGTCAGCTTGGCGACGAACTCGTCGTAGACCGGCTCCTCGACGTAGATCCGCTCGACCGAGATGCAGACCTGGCCGGAGTTGAACATCCCGCCCCAGGCCGCGGCGTTGGCGGCGCGGTCGAGGTCGGCGTCGGAGAGGACGATCATCGGGTCCTTGCCGCCGAGCTCGAGGCTGACCGGGGTCAGGGTCTCGGCGGCGCGCGCCATCACCTTGCGGCCGGTGCGGTCCGAGCCGGTGAACTGGACGAAGTCGACCTCGTCGACCAGGGCGCCGCCGGTCTCGCCGGTGCCCTGGACGCAGTCGAACACGTCCGGCCCGCCGATCTCCTCCTTCCAGGCCTGGACGACCTCGGCGAGGCCGAGCGGCGTGAACTCCGAGGGCTTGACGACAACCGCGGCGCCGGCCTGCAGGGCGGGGATCGCGTCGCCGAGCGCCAGCGACGAGCGGGAAGTTCCAGGGGCTGATAACGCCGACCACCGGATAGGGGCGGTACTGGACGCGCAGCTTCTTCGCGGCCAGCAGGGGCGAGTGGGGCCGGACCGCCTCCTCGCCGATGAACTTCGCTGCCTTGGCGCCGTAGAAGTTGATCAGGTCGGCCAGGTAGAGCGGGCTCGTTGCGCGGCGTCGGCGCGGACCTTGCCGGTCTCCGCCTGCATCGTGTCGAGCACCCGCTCTTCGTTGTCGAGCAGCCAGTCGCGCAGCTTGCCGAGCCACTCGTAGCGCCCCTCGATCCCCAGTGCCTCCCAGGCGGGCTGGTTGGCGCGCACCCGCGCCACCTTCTCGGCGACGCTCGCCGGCGAATCGATCGCGACGCTGGCGATCAGCCCGCCCGTCGCCGGATTGTGGACTTCGAGCTGGCCAGTCTCGGCCGGACTGCTCCCGTTGGTCGCTTCGACACTCCCGCTCGCAGTTCCGCTCTCCACCTGACCGCTCCTTCCAAAGTTGGCTGGTCAGCCAACTTTAGCCGGGCGGCTCCTAGCGCGGGACGAGGCGGTAGACCGGGCCGTCCAGCGAGGTGACGTAGATCCGCCCGCGCGTGTCTTCGCCGAAGGAGCTGGGCGTGGAGACCGCGAGCCCCAGCTTGCGGTCGCCGCTGGCGCGTTTGAGGTGGGGGACCAGGCTGCGCAGCTCGCCCTCGCAGAGGTCGGCGTAGACGTAGCGCCCGCGCAGCGAGGGCAGGCGGGGATCGCCGACCACGTAGCCGCCGATGATCGTGCAGCGCCGCGCCGCGGCTCAGCGAGTAGGCGAAGATCGGCTTGATCGTCCCGCCTGGGTCGGGGGTGCCGCTGTTGGCGCCGGTGTAGGGGGCGAAGCCCTCGAAGGCATCCCAGCCGAAGTTCGCACCGCCGGCCCTGCCGACCGCCGAGGTAGTCGAGCTCCTCGAAGCTGTCCTGGCCGACGTCGGCGATCGCCAGCCGCGGCTTGGGCACGCGTGACCCGGTCGAAGGAGAAGCGGAACGGGTTGCGCAGGCCGTAGCTGTAGATCTCGTCGCGGCCCGGACGGCCGACGAACGGGTTGCCTGGCGGCGCCGAGTAGGGACGGCCGTCGGACGGACGCGGATCGATCCGCAGCAGCTTGCCGAGCAGGCTGTCGCGGTCCTGCGCGTTGTTGGGCGGGTCGCCGCCCGAGCCGCCGTCTCCCGTGCCGAAGTAGAGGAGGTCGCCGAGGAACTGGAGCTGGCCGCCGTTGTGGTTGGAGTTGGCGCGGTGGGGTATCTCGATCACCGCGCGACGCGAGTCCCGCGCGACTCGCGTCGCGCTTGCGTCGCCTGAACTCGTCGACACGGATGTCGCCCTCGTCGTCGGTGAAGTAGACGTAGAAGCGCCCGCTGCGCTTGTAGTCGGGCGGGAAGGCGATCGAGAGCAGGCCGCGCTCGCCGCCGACAGCGACCAGGCCCGAGATGTCGAGGAAGGGCCGCTGCAGGCGCCTGCCGCCGTGCAGCACGCGGACCGTCCCCTCCTGCTCGACGACGAAGAGCAGCCGCGGGAAGCCGGGGGCGCCGGTCACGTAGACGGGGCTCTCGAAGCTGCCGATCCGCTTCAGTGCGACGCCCTTGCGGGCGCTAGCGCTGCCGCTCGGCGGTGCCTCGCGGGCCCTGCCCGGCGGGTGGCTCCTCGGCCTCGCCGCAGGCCGGCATCGTCGGCCATCGCGAGCGCCGCGGCGGCGGCGCATGAGGCGGCACGGCGGCCCATGCGGGAAAGCTAGCGGTTCGCCTGCGTCTGCTCGCCGGGTTTCGTTATCTCGACGACTTCGCCGCTGTCGGTGACGATCGTGTCCGGCGGGACCTCGGTGATCCGGACCGCGAAGGAGCCGCCCGGCTCGACTCCCGCCGCAGTCTCCGCCCGAGCCTCGCCGGTGAGCCCGGCGCCGACCGCGTAAAGAAGGCGGAAGGTGCCGGTCCGGGAAGCGGTCAGCTTCCAGATCGCCTCGATCGTCTCGTCCGGCTTCAGCGGCCCGAAGTCGAAGGTCTTGCGGCTGGCGTTTTCGGCGCCGGCTCGACTCTTCGGAGCCGGCCAGCCTTCGGGTACTTCTCGGCGAGCGCCCAGACGGGTCGGTCGGGCTGGGCGAGGCCCGGTTCGGCGCTGCGGATCCCGAAGGGAAGCGACGAAGCCTGCCCCGCCTCGCCGCCGACCGAGACGGTCATCGTCAGCGCCGGAACCGTCTCCTCGCCGGTGTTGCGGACGCCGATCCGCAGCAGCGTGGTTTCGCCGAGCCGCTGCTTGGTCGGGAACTCGGCGCGGACGATCTTGACCTCGAAGGGGCCGGCATCCTTCTTCGCGGCTGAGGAGGAGGGCGAATCGTCGTCGCCGCAGGCGCCGAGGAAGAGGGTGAGGAGCGCGGCGGCGATGCCCACGGCGCCGACGCCGATGCGGGAACGCCGTCCATGTCTGGGCTTCCCCCCCAAGGCGGCCGGAACATACCACGGGGTTTCGGCCGCTCCGGCGGGCTCCGGGCGCCGCCTGGCAGGGTTAGCCGGATCTCAACACTTGGCTAACTGTCGCCGCCCGTCCATCCCATAGACTCAGGGGACCGAGTGGTCGCGCGGAATGCGGCCCCGGCTTGCCGGAGGAGCAGATGGACAGAGCCGCATCGATAGGCCGGAGCTTCTTGCCCGCCAAGTCGTTCTTCGAACAGGTGGGGGACATGATGATCCTCACCGCGAGGACGCTGGTCTCCGCCGTCAAACCGCCGTATCCCTACGGCGAGGAGTTCATCGGCCAGTTCCTCTTCGCCCTGCAGCTCTGCTGGTTCCCGCTGCTGATCTCGACCGTCGCCTTCGGCTTCGGTGCGCCGGGACTGCAGGCGGCCAACATCCTCAACCTGTTCGGCGCCCTCGACCGGCTCGGCGGCTTCTTCGTCCTCGCCTCGATCCGCGAGTTCGCACCGTTCGTGACCGCGGTCGTCGTCGCCGGCGTCGCCGGCACCGCGATCACCGCCGACCTCGGCGCCCGCAAGATCCGCGAGGAGCTCGACGCCCTGCAGGTGCTCGGGCGTCGACCCGATCAAGAACCTGGTCGTGCCGCGCTTTCTGGCGCTGATGCTGATCACCGGACTGCTCGACATCTACGCGCTGGTCTTCGGCATCACCGGCGGCATCCTCACCGAGATGGTCTACAGCCAGCCGCTCGGCGGCTTCTTCGCGACGCTCTTCTCCAACGCCTCGATCACCGACCTCTGGGGCTCGGTGATCAAGTGCACCCTGTTCGGGGCGATCATCGCCGTCGTCTGTTGTTACAAGGGAATGACTGCGTCCGGAGGCGCCGCCGGCGTCGGCCGTGCCGTCAACCAGGCGGTCGTCATCTCCTTCATGGGCGTCTTCGCCTTCAACTACGTATTCACCCAGACGCTGCTGGCCACCAACCCCGAGCTGCAGACGATCCGATGAGTCCCTGGCTGGCAGTCCCGCGCGGCTGGCTCGACTCCTTCGGCGAGATCGCCCGCTTCGGCTCGCGCGTCGCCGGTCTCGTCTACTCGGGTCGCGTCCTGCGCTTCTTCGGTGAGAGCCTGCGCCAGGCCGGGATTCTGATCCTCGGTTCGGCCCTGATCATCTGGGGCCTCGTCTTCATCCTCGGCCTGCAGTGCGGGATCGAGGGCGCCTACCTGCTGCGCGCCCAGGGCGCGCCGGCCTTCGCCGGCCTCTTCTCGGCCTGGTGCGACCTGCGCGAGATCATGCCCTACGCCTTCGGCTACATGCTCTCGGCCAAGGTCGGGACCGGGATCGTCGCCGAGCTGGGCGCGATGCGGATCTCCGACGAGATCGACGCGCTCGAGGTGATGGGCGTGCCGCCCGTGACCTTCCTCGCCGCGACCCGCCTGCTCGCCGCCTGGATCGCCTTCCCCTTTATGTACTTGGTCGGGATCGGGATCATGTTCTTCGCCAGCTACCTGGCGGTGGTCGAACAGATCGGCGACGTCTCCTCGGGGGGCTACCTGCTGATCTTCTGGATGTTCCAGAACCCGCCCGACCTGATCTTCAGCTTGATCAAGGGCATGTTCATGGCGACGGCCATCGTCATGGTCGGCTGCTATTACGGCTACACCGCGTCGGGCGGCCCGGTAGGCGTCGGCACGGCAACCGCGAAGTCGATGGTGCTTAACATCGTTCTGGTTCACATCATCGGGATGCTGGGGACCCTGGTCTTCTGGGGAGCCAACCCGAGAGCGCCGATAGGAGGCTGACCCGCAACATGTCGATCGACGATCAGGACCAGCGCAGCGAAGTGGAAGCGGAGGCCGGCGCGGACACCGCCGAAGCCGCGCGTCAGGCCGACGCAGCGGGGGCGGAGTGCCCCGGCGGGCCGACGGCCCTTACGTGAGTGAAGACGGCGCCGATGATGGGCCGCGACTTCGTCATCCCCGGCGTCGATCCGGCCGAGGGCGATCCCTACCGCTTCCACACCGGGCGCAAGCGCGACCACGGCGGCGAGGACGCGATCGAGATCATCAACCTGGTCAAGCAGTTCGGCCGCGCGCGCATCCTCAACGGCCTCAACCTCGGCCTGCCCGAAGACCAGGTCTCGATGGTGCTCGGCCCCTCGGGAACCGGCAAGAGCGTCCTGATCAAGCACATCGTCGGCCTGCTCTACCCGGACTCGGGCGACGTGCTCGTGCACGGCGAGTCGATCCCCAACATGACCGACGACGAACTGTTCGAGGTGCGGAAAAAGTTCGGCCTGCTGTTCCAGGACGGGGCGCTGTTCGGCTCGATGAACATCTACGACAACACCGCCTTCCCGCTGCGCCAGCACACCGACAAAAGCGAGGAGGAGATCGGCGAGATCGTCAATCGCCGCCTCAAGGAGGTCGGCCTGATCGAGGCGATCTACAAGATGCCGAACGAGCTTTCGGGAGGGATGCGCAAGCGCGCCGGCTTCGCCCGGGCGCTGGTGCTGGAACCGGCGATCGTCATGTTCGACGAGCCGGACTCGGGCCTCGACCCGGTGCGCACGGCGCTGCTCTGCGAGCTGATCCGCGAGGTCCACGCCGAGAATGGCGGCTGCTACCTGGTGATCAGCCACGACCTCAACACGGCGCGGCGGATCTCCGACTTCATCGCCGTCCTCTGGAACGGCAAAATCGTCGAGTCGGGGCCGAAAGAGGAACTGTTCGACTCGGAAAACCAGTTCGTGCACCAGTTCTTGAATGCGGACGTTTCTGGTCCGCTTTCGATGGATTGAGTCAGTTCTCGCAGCGGGCGGGAAGGACGGTGTTCCTCCGCGAGCGGGCGGGAGGGACGGGTGCCCCTCTGGGGGCTGGGTTTTTCGCCGGTCGGGCTGCCTCTCTCGTCAAGTGGTCTGTGCGAAAAACAGGACGCCGCCCCCTGCCGGGGCACCCGTCCCTCCCGCCCGGCGGCAAGGCTGAACGGGTGGATAGCTGGCGGCGTGGCTGAATGAGCGCGGTAGCTGCCTGGTCCGTGCGGCATGCACGGTTGGTTCTCGCGGTTGTGGTTCTCCTTGCTGTGGGCGCTGGGGTGGGGGCGACGCGCTTGTCAACCGATGCCGGCACCGAGACGCTGGTCGATACGGATACGGCTAGCTACCGGGCTACGCAGGAGGTGCGGGAGGCGTTTGGGGAAGAACCGGTTGTGGTGCTTGGCACGGGGGGACTTGCAGGAGCTGGTGCTGACGGCGAACCTGGGGCGGCTGCTGCGTCTGGAGGGGTGCCTTTCGGGCAAGGCGCCGGAGGGTGCAAAGCCGATCCCGGGCCCCTGCACCGAGCTGGCCGGGATGGACCCGGTCGAGTCGGTCGTCGGCCCCGCCACCTTCCTCAACGAGGCAGTGATCCAGGTCGACCGCCAGCTGCGCCGGCTGATCGCCACGGTGCCGCCCGACCAGCTCCGCGACCTCCTTCTCTCCTTCGCCGCCCGCTACGGGATCACCAGTGCCCCCAGCCTCTCCAACCCCGACTTCCTGGCGGCCGGTCGTCTTCGACCTGCGCCGCGAGCGCGGGACTCCGAAGGCGAGGCTCTCCTACCTCTTTCCGAACAGCAGCTCCACGCAGATCATCGTGCGGCTGCGGCCCGACCTCGACGAGACGGAGCGGCGGCGGGCGCTGGAGCTGATCCGCGCCGCCGTCTTCGACCCGACCCCGCGCCAAGCGTGCAAGTTCCGCGGCGAGTCTGAGCCCTGCTTCGCCCTGCGCGGCGGCAGCTACGTCGTCTCCGGGGTGCCGTCGTAGTCGAGGGCGTAGCCGACGCGCTAGAGGACGCGCTGCTTGTCCTCCTCGCCGTCGCCCTCGTCGCGATGGCACTCACCCTGCTCGCCGTCTTCCGCTCCCGCCTCCGCCTGCTGCCTCTCGGCCTCGCTCTGGCCGCGGCAGCTCTGACCTTCGGCCTGCTCGACCTCGCCGGCGGCTCTCTGACCATGGCCTCGATCGCCGTCCTACCGATCCTGATCGGCCTCGCCGTCGACTACGCGATCCAGTTCCAGGCCCGTTACGACGAGGCGGTTGGGCGACGGCGCTCAGCGGCATCGAGGCGGCCCGATGGCGGGGAGCTCGGGCGGCCCGACCATCGCAACCGCCTGCCTCGCCACCGCCGCCGGCTTCCTCGCCTTACAACTCTCGCCGACCCCCATGGTGCGCGACTTCGGCCTGCTGCTAATCGTCGGGATCGCGCTGGCGTTCCTCCTTGCTACGGCTGGATTCTCCGCGCTGAGCCTGCGCCGCCCCGGGGCGGGAGGGACGGGTGCTCCGGCAGGGGGCGGCGTCCTGTTTTTCGCACAGACCCGTTGGCGAGAGTGGCAGCGTCCCAGGCGAAAAACCCAGCCCCCAGAGGGGCACCCGTCCCTCCCGCCCTCGAGCGCCGAAAGGCACCCGTCCCTCCCGCCCTCGGGCCGCCTGGCGGAGCGGATCCTCGCCCTCGCGCTGGCTCAGCCGCAGCGGGTGCTTGCCGTCGGCTTGGCTCTGGCGGTTCTCGGCTGGGGAGTTGGAACGCAGGTGGAGACCGTGTCCGACATCCGCGAGCTGGCGCCGCAGGACGCGCCGGCGGTCCGCGACCTGAGCGAGCTGCAGGACGCCACGGGGGTCTCCGGCGAGCTGGACGTCAGTGTCCGGGCGGACGACTTGACCGATCCGGCGACGCTCCGATGGATGGCCGACTTCAAGCGGCGGGTTCTCGAAACCGGCGGCTTCTCGGGCGCTGAACCCAGCTGCCTCGATGCTGAGATCTGCCCTGGGCCGGCGCTTTCGGATCTCGTCGGGGCTGGGGAGGGGGGCCGGCTGGTGCGTGGCGAGGTTCGCGCCGCATTCGCCCAGGTGCCCGCCTACGACCTCGAAAAGCTCGCCCAGCTCGACCCGGAGACCGGGTTGCCGGCGGGGACGGCGCTGCTCAGCTTCGGGATTCGGGCGCAGTCGCTGGACGAGCAGCAGGAGCTGATCGAGCGGGTGCGAGGCGAGATCGGCGAGGCCGGTGAGCCTGGAGGGCCGCCAGCCGGCGTGGAGGTGCAGCTCGCGGGGCTGCCGGTGATCGCCGCCGCCGCCGCCACGGACCTTTCGGACAGTCGTTATCTGCTCACCCTGGCGGGGCTGCTGGCCGTCGCGCTGGTGCTGCTCGCCGCCTACCGCTCGCCTGCTCGTGCTCTGGTGCCGCTCGTTCCGATCGTGCTGGCGACGGGGTGGGGAGCGCTGCTGCTTTGGGTTAGTGGGGTCTCGCTGAACCCGATGTCGGCGGCACTGGGGGCGCTGACGATCGCGATCGCAACCGAGTTCAGCGTCATCCTGTCGGCCCGCTTCCACGAGGAGCGCGGACGCGGCGTGTCTCGGTCGCGGACGCGCTGGAAGGCACCTACGCCCGAACCGGCGCTGCTGTTCTTGCCTCGGGGTGACCGCGACGGTCGGCTTCGCGGTTCTGATCGCCAGCGACGTAAAGATGCTGCGCGACTTCGGCTTCGTCACCGTGATCGACCTCGGCGCTGCGCTGCTCGGGGTGGCGGTGGCGCTGCCGGCAGCGCTGGTCTGGGCGGAGAGGTGGCGGCGGTGAGGGACCGTTACACGCTCATCGTCGGCCTGCTGCTGGGGGCGGTCGTCGCCATTGCCCTGTTCGGCGACGTCGGCGGCGAGAGCGGCGGCACGCTGGGGCTCGACGAGCAGCCGGCCCGTTGGCCGCTGCCGGAGTTCGCCGTCCCGCTTGCGGTCGGGGAGCTGGAAGGGGACGCGAACATCGCCCAGGACGACTGCGAGACCTCTCAGGTCCCCTGTCCGGCCGAGGCTCGTCGCACTCCCGCCTGTCAGGTGCGCGGAGAGGATGCGATCCGCGTCTGCGACCTCTTCGACCGCCCCTCCGTCCTGAGCTTTTGGTTCAGCAAAGGGGGCGACGACTGCGTCAACCAGCAGGACGTCGTCGACGATGTCTACGCGCGCTACCGTGGACAGGTGCGCTTCCTCTCGGTGAACGTGCGCGACGATCGCGACACGGTTCGCGAGCTGGTCCGGGAGCACGGTTGGCGGATGCCGGTCGGTTACGACCGCGACGGCGCCGTTGCCCGCCTCTACCGGGTCGGCCGCTGCCCGACCTTCGCCTACGTCTACCCCGGCGGCACCCTGCAGAGCGCCGGCATCGGCAAGCTGACCGCCGGCGAGTTGAGCCGCCGGATCGAGGCGCTACTGCGCGCCAGCGCGGCGGCGGAACCGGGCTGATGGCCGGCTCGGAGGCGGCGGAGCCGGGCATCGGCTGGGAGCACTCCGCCGAGCACGGCTGGGTCGCGCCGCATCTCGCCGCCGAGTTCCCCGGGCTGGGGATCGCCTGGATCGAGGTCGACGGACGCCCGGGACGCAGTCCCGAGCCGGTCCGCCGGCGCCTCCGCGACCTCTCCGACCGCTTCTACGGCTCGCACGCGATCCACCTGCGCGAACGGCCGATCCCCTGGGCCTACCGCGTCTTCTTTCGCCAGATCGGCCTCGATCCCGATCGCACCCACACCCCGGTCGAGCAGATCGTCCTCGACCGGCTCCGGGACGGCGGCTTCGTCAGCCGCGGCCTGCCCGCCGACGCGCTGACGGTCGCGACCGTCGAGACCGGCGTAGCGCTGCGCGCCTTCGATGCCGACCAGCTCGAGGGTCGCCTCTGCGTGCGCGACTCGGCTCCGGGCGAGTCGCTTGCCGGCAGACCTGGCGAGCTTCCTCAGGGGACGCTGACGATCGCCGACGACCGCGCTCCAGTCGGCCTCCTGTTCGGCGCTACGGCCGAGGGCTACGGCGTCGAGCGGGCACGCGCCGGATCGCGGTGGCCGCGATCCGGGTCAGCGCGGTGCCCGAGATCGCGGTAGACGAGGCGCTGTGGATGGTCGCCGCGACGCTGGAATCCGCCTAAGCCGCTCTTAACGCGTCCCTCGCCTTGCGGGCGGCGCGGTGATCTACACTCGGCCTGGGTATGCCGGATCTGCTCGAACGAGACACGGCTGGTGCGCTGCGGGTAGGCGGCGACGAGCGCCTCGCCCGCGCCGAGTTGCGGCGTCAGGTCGGGCGCCTCGAACGGCAGCTCTCGGCTCTGGTGGCGGAGGCCTTCCCGCGGCTCGAAGTTGCCGCGGACGTGCCTGCCTTCTCGCGCGAGCCGCGAGCACTCGATCTGGGTGAGCTGGAGGCGGTTCGCGACGCCCTGGCCGATCGGGTCGAGGACGCGCGCCGCGCACTGCGCGAGCGGGCCGAGCTCGAGACCGGCAACCGCGAGCTGCTGGAGCGGATGCTCGCCCGTCCGCAGGACTTCAAGTGGCTGCGCATCTCGCGCGACGACCTCGGCGAGCCTGGTTGCGGCCATTGGCACTCCCGGCCCCGCTTCGGGCTGCTCGGGATGCTGATGGGCTGGTGGCGGGTCAGGATCTCGTCTGGATGCCCGTTACCCGGACGGCTTGCGGCCGTTGAGCGAGAGACCCAAGGCAGACGAGCGACCGGCGGCCCCATGGGGCTCCTTCCCGCTGGCCGAGCTGACGATCTTGGCCGGGTTGGTCCTGCTCGGGATCGGAATCGCCACGCAGAATCTGACTGCGATCGGCGTCGGCGCGGTGCTGGGAGCGATCGGCGGGCTTGAGGTCTCGGTCCGCGAGCATTTCGCCGGCTACCGCTCTCACACCACCCTGCTGGCCGGCTTCGCCTTCGTCGTCGTCACCGGCCTGCTCTTCTACCTCGCTGGCACGATCCTCGCTATCGCCCTTGCCGCCGGCGCAGTCGCTTTCGTGGCTTTCTTCGTACGCCCTCCGCCGCGTTTTCCGGCGCGCGTCCGGCGGCCTCTCCTTCAAGGCCGGCGGCCTATTGCGGTAGAGGGTGAGGTCTATCCCGGCAGGGGTGGAACGTCTTGTACTTTTTCTGCGCACACAACCTCGGACGGCCAAAACCGGTCTTCAGAAAAAGTTGGCTCTTGCAAATTAAGCGGGGAGGCTGGTCGTGGTTCCGTCAGCCGCATGCTACGAGCACCCGCTCCCGGAAGCCCTCGAAGGTGGGCAATCCGTAGGCGCGGCGCTTGATCACCTTCACCTTGTTGATCACGCCCTCGGCATAACCGTTTGAGGCCGGCTGGTCGAAGTAGGCGAGGATCTCCTCACGCCAGGGCCCGATCCCGTTGACGTAGGCCTCAAAAGGCCGCTGCCCAGCGTGGGCCACGGCGGCGAAGAAGCGATCCAGCCGCCGGGCCGCCTCTGTGCGCTCCTCGGCCGCATAGACGAAGCGAAGCGCCTCCTTTAGCCCCCAGGCCTCGGCGATGACCGGGTCCTGGGCAAAGAGCTCGCAAAGGCGTCGGCGCTGAGGCTCTGAGAGCCGCTCGGCGGCGCGCAAGAGCAGGTGGCGAGCGCGGTAAAGGCCCGGGTCCCAGGTTGCACGCAGCGTCTTTTTCCCCTGCGCCTTGGCGCGCAGCCGCCGCTGGCGTTCATGGCGCACACTGTCGAGTGCCTCACCGGCCCCGCGCACGACGTGGAAGGGATCGGCGACGATCTTCGCGTTCGGCAGCCTGTCTCGCACCGCTGCCCGGTAGGGGCGGTAGAGATCGATGCAGACCACCTTCACCGCGGCGCGTTCGGCCTCGCCCAGGGAGTCCAGGTAGCCCGCCACGACATGCTTTGAGCGGCCGTCGAGCACCTCGTGCACGCGCCTGCGATCGAGGTCAGAGACCACTGTTGCCAGGTCGCGATAGCCCTTGCGATGGGCGGCCTCATCGAGGGAGAGGCGGCGGGGCAGCGCCTCTCGCGAGTCGATCGCCTGTGCCGCCGAGATCCTCATCGCGCACGTCACCTGGTAGCGCGAGGTCCCCTCCTCGCGGGCGATCTCTGAGTGGGCACCGCCAGAGCGGGCGCGTTCGGCCAGCCGTGCCCGCAAGCGGGTGGTGAGCCGCTGGCGAGGCATCCCCTCCCCACAGCTCTCGGTGTGGGTGCGCCGGCAGCCCTTGCAGCGATAGCGGCGTTTGCGCCAGCGCAGGGTGGCTTGTCGTCCACAGAGCGGCAGGTCTCTCACCGCCACCACCGGCCGCTGGTGGATTTCGAGCTCTTCCCCCCGAGCAATGGGGACAGAGCTCAGCTCGGGCGATCAGCTCGACCTCGAGGTCGAGCTGATCGCCGCGCTCAAGGACGCGCTTGACCCTGAAACCATCCAAGCCGATGAGACGGCTAACTTGATCTTGCATCCGCTGTTCCTCCTGACTCCGCGTTTTTCGAACCACGCAGAGCCTTCTGAGGGCAGCGGATGTCTTCTATCCGGGTCTCATCCCCGCTTGTTTTGCAAGACCCAAAAAGTTAAGTGGAGCCCCTACCGGGATAGACCTCAGACCAGCAGGGCGTCGTCGTCGGCCCTCACGTTGAGGGCGCTGGAGAGGATCGCGCGCTGGCGCGGGGTAAGCGTGCCGAGCCGCTTGTTCTCGCTGAGCGCCAGCCCCTGCAGCAGCTTGCGGGCGCGGGTGCGCCCCCAGCGGCGCTGACTGGTCAGCAGCTCCGACAGGGTCATGCTCTCCGTCTCCCAGGGGCAGTCGCGGATCACCTCCGCGACGTCGACCTCGCCGCGCCCGATCGAGCGCTTCAGCTCCGCCCTCGCCAGCCGCACTCGATTGGCGCGTGCGAGCGCCTGCATGTGCTGCGGGATCTGGACCGCTGAGGCGGTCGTCGAAGCAGGGGCGATCGAAGCTGCATCCACGGGTGACTCCTCCCATCGGGGTTGTTTCAACTGGGTTCTCTTTTTGCGCCAGCCGCTTGTTGCGCGGCACGGTCGAGTCGAGTTCTCCACCGTCCGCCTCCTCCTGTCGCGGCGACGGTCGACGCGAGGGCCAAGGTATGCGCTCGGGGCGGGGAGCGTCAACCCGCCCCCGGCAAAGAGGCACCGGGTCGTTCGCTAAGAGCATCTTTTTCCGAACAGATCTCGGCTTGTCCAATCTTGGACAAGGCCGAAACTACCCCGAGCGGGGTAAGAGCTCCGCGGGGTCAGCGCCTGGGAAGGTCAGGGAAGTTTCGGATGGTCTGGTCGATCGTCTCCAGAGCGCGGTCGAGGTGCTCGCGCTCGTGGGTCGCCATCAGGCTCGTCCGCAGCAGTGCCCCACCGGGCGGAACCGCGGGATGGATCGCGACGTTGGTGTAGACGCCGGCGTCGAAGAGCGCCTTCCAGAGGAGCACCGCCTGCCAGTCGTCGCCGACGATCACCGGGACGACCGGCGTGGTGGCGATCGCTGCCGTCGGGCAGGGTCCCCGGCTCGACCACCTCGAGGCCGAGATCGCGCAGGCCTTCGCGCAGGTACTTCGGCGTTGCCGAGCAGCGCCTCGAAGAGCCGCGGCCCGTCGGAGCGGATCACGCGCAGTGCCGCCAGCGCGGCGCCGACGGCCGCCGGCACCGCCGAGGCGCTGAAGATGAAGGAGCGCGAGGCGATCCGCAGGTACTCGATCACGTCGGCCGGGCCGGCGATGAAGCCGCCGCAGGAGGCGAGGCTCTTGGAGAAGGTGCCCATCCGCAGGTCGACCTCGTCCTCGAGGCCGAACAGCTCGCTGGCGCCGGCGCCGCGGGCGCCGAGCACCCCGGCCCCGTGCGCCTCGTCGACCATCAGCCGGGCCCCGTGCGCCCGGCACAGCTCGACGATCCGCGGCAGGTCGCAGACGTCGCCCTCCATCGAGAAGACGCCGTCGACGACGACGAGGACGCCGCCGCCGTCCTCGCCGCCCGGCCCAGCATCTTCTCCAGCTTGTCCATGCGGTTGTGGCGGAAGGGCCGCAGCTTGGCGCCGGAGAGGCGGCAGCCGTCGAGGATCGAGGCGTGGTCGCCGGAGTCGCAGATCACGGTGTCGCCAGGCTCGAGGATCGTCCCGATGCAGCCCAGGTTCGACTGGTAGCCGGTCGTGTAGACGATCGCGTCCTCGGTCCCCATCCACTCGGCCAGCTCGCGCTCCAGCTCGACGTGCAGCGGCGTCGTCCCGTTCAGCAGCCGCGAGCCGGTGACCCCGGTGCCGTAGGTCTCGAGCGCGTCGCGCGCGGCCTGCTTGACCCGCTCGTCCCCGGTCAGCCCCAGGTAGTTGTTGGAGCCGAGCATGATCGTCTCGCGTCCCTCCATCTCGACCACGGGGCCGGCCTGCGAGGTGAGGAGGCGGAAGTAGGGGAGGAGGTCGTGCTCGCGGGCGGCTTCGAGCTGCTCGAGCCGGTCGTGGCCGCGAGCCTTCTCGAAGACGTCGACCGCGGCTCTCGCTGCGTCGCTCATCACCGGAGAGTGTAGGTTCAGCCGCGCATGTCAAGCGTCTCGATCCGACCCGTTCGCACGCGGCGCGAGCTGAAGCGCTTCGTCAAGGTCCCCTTCCTGCTCCACCGCGACCGTCCCCAGTGGGTGCCGCCGCTGATCTTCGAGCGGATGCAGTTCCTCGATCGCAGCAAGAACCCCTACTTCGAGCACGCCGAGGCCGAGTACTTCATCGCCGAGCGCGACGGCGAGCCGGTCGGGCGGATCACGGCCCAGGTCGACGAGCGCTGGGACGAGCACCAGGGCGGCCGCGACGGCATGTTCGGCTTCTTCGAGACGATCGAGGACCGCGAGGTGGCGCGACGCCTTGCTGGACGCGGCGGAGGAGTGGCTGCGGGCGCGCGGTCGCGAGCGCCTGCTCGGGCCGATGGACTTCACGACCAACGACGAGGTTGGGGATCCTGATCGAGGGCTACGAGCTGCGGCCGATGATCCTGCAGCCCTGGCACCCGCCCTTCTACCGCGAGCTGATCGAGGGCCTCGGCTACGCCAAGGCGATCGACCTCTTGATGTGGTACCTCGAGCTGGGCAAGCTCAAGGAAGGCGACCAGTTCGCACCGGAGATCCACGCCGCCGCGGACGAAGGCGCTGCGCGGACGAAGGGATCGCGATCCGCAACATCGACAAGCGCAACCTGGGCGAGGAGATGCGCCGCTTCACCGAGGTCTACAACGAGGCCTGGGCCGACAACTGGGGATTCGTCCCGCCGACCGAAGCCGAGGTCGAGTTCCACGCCAAGCTGCTCAAGCAGGTGATCGACGAGGACTGGGCGTTCATCGCCGAAAAGGAGGGCGAGACGGTGGGGGTCGCCCTGACCCTGCCCGACATCAACCAGGCGATGGCGAAGATGGGCGGCCGCCTGCTGCCCTTCGGTTGGCTCAAGTTTCTCCTGGCGAAGCGGAGGATCGACCGGGTCCGCGTCTTCGCGCTCGGGGTCAAGAACGAGTACCGCCACAGCGGCGTCGCCGCCGGCCTCTACCTCAAGCACCTGGAGCGCGCCAGCCCCGATGGGGTCCCGGCGTGGCGAGACCGGCTGGATCCTCGAGACCAACGAGCCGATGAACCGGGCGATGGAAGGGATGGGCGGCGAGATCGTCAAGCGCTACCGAATCTACGAGAAGGCGTTGGCCGGATAAAGCCGGAATTTCCGCACCCACGGATGACGCGCCTGG
Source organism: uncultured Solirubrobacterales bacterium (assembly GCA_963844395.1). Taxonomy (GTDB): domain Bacteria; phylum Actinomycetota; class Thermoleophilia; order Solirubrobacterales; family 70-9; genus VRUE01. Next base: position 942,628 of record CAWJNX010000002.1, read on the forward strand.
CGCAGCGCTGGATCGGCACGCACGCCCTCGCGCGTAGCGCTGCTACGCGCAGCGGCCGCGCGCACCGCCCAGCTTGGCCAGTCGCGCCCCCGCGGGCACGCAAATTACGGAATCAGCCGCCCAACGCCTTCTTCTGGCTGGATGCATCGCTACAGTCGGCCGGTGAGCGAATTCGAGCTCGAGCCGGTTCGAGTCCGAGTCTTGGAGCAAGAGGCCCCAAATGCCCTTGTCCTCCGCGGCGAGGTGCGTACGGCTGCGATAGCGGCCGTCGGAGGGGTCCTGGCGGGTGCGGCGACCGTGGCGACGGTGCGAGCGGTTGGCAAGAAGTCGCCGGGTCGGCTATCTGCCGCGCCGGCGGCGTCAGCCGAAGGTCGTAGCCAGTCGCTCCTTCTGGTGGACGTGCACCTGCTCGGCAGGTGACGAGCCTCGAGCGTAGAGGTCCGGCCGCCGTCGCCGTTCCGCATGCCCGCCTACGGCGGCGAGGACCGGGTGATGCGGGTCAGCGGCGGCGTCGCCACCCGCCTCCTGCGGGTCGACGACAGCCCGGTCCTGGTGCGCGCTTGGCAGCCTGGCTCGCGAGCGGGTCTCGTGCGGGCCGAGCCGGTCGATCCGGCGGCGCTCGCCCCGCCGCGGTCGGTCCCGGCACAGCCGTCGCGACCCGCGGGCCCGGCCGAGCTGCGCACGGCGGTCGAGCGGATGCGATTCGCGCTCGGCGTCGACGACGACCTCGGCGAGTTCTACCGGCGCTTCCGCCGCGACCCGCTGCTCGGCCCGCCGCTGCGCCGCCGTCCCTACCTGCGCCCGCACCGCCGTCCCTGGCCCTGGGAGGCGCTCGCCTGGGCGATCGTCAAGCAGCTGATCGAGAGCGGGCGCGCCGCCCACATCCAGCGCCGCATCGTCGGCCGCTGGGGCCTGCGGCTCGGGCGCGAGCGCGAGGCGCTGCGCGACGTTCCCGCCGCGGCGACGATCGCCGGGCGAGCGCCGGCCGAAATCGAGCAGCTCGGTCTCTCCGCCGGCCGCTCGGTCGCCCTGCGAGCGGTCGCCCGCCAGATCGCCGCCGGCCGCTGCGATCCGTCCGACCCCGCCGCCGACCGGCGCCTGCTGGCGGTGCCGGAGGTCGGCCCCTGGACCGTGCAGTGCCTGGGGCTGTTCGGCCGCGGCGACCCAGACTCGCTGCCGGCCGGCGACCTGATCTACCTGAAGCTGGTCGGCCGCCTTGCCCGGCTCGGCCGCCGCGCCACGGTCGAGGAGGTCGAGGAGTTCTACGCCCCTACGCGCCCTTCCGCGGCCTGGCCGGTTCGTGGATGGTCGGCTTGTACAGATAAAGAGAGCTCTACCAGGCGGGCCGATAAGGGCCGCGATGGGAACGACGCGGGACGCGGCAACGGCTGGCCCGAGGACCGGGTAACCGAGTTCCTCGACGAGATCTCCTCGGCGGGAGACGACTACCGCCGCCTGGTCGAGCGGCTGCCGGCGATCGTCTACGCCTGCGAGCTCGGCGAGCGGGGCCGCTGGCGCTACGTCAGCCCCCAGGTCGAGCAGATCCTCGGCTACAGCCCGGAGGAATGGATGGCGGACCCCGGGGCTTGGGTGCGGCAGCTCCACCCCGACGACCGCCAGAGCGTGCTCGAGCAGGAGGCTCGCAAGGCGGCCGAAGGCGGCAGCGGGCCGCCGATCGACTACCGGATGCTCACCCGCGACGGCGACGTCGTCTGGATCCTCGACGAGGCGGTGCTGGAGCCGGACGAGCAGGGGACGCAGGTCTGGCACGGCGTCCTCTACGACATCACCGAGCGCAAGATCGCCGAGCAGGAGCTGCGCCGCGCCGCCGCCCAGCAGGCCGCCGTGGCGCGGCTCGGGCAGGCAGGCGCTGCAGGACGGCGACCCGGTCAAGCTGCGGGAGAAAGCGGTCTCGCTGATGACCGAGATCGACGGGGTCGAGGCCGCCTGCATCTGGGAGGCCGGGCGCGAGGGGCGGCGGCTGCTGCTGAGCGCCGGGCTGGGCGGAGGGCTTGGGGGCCGAGCGCCGTGCCTCGGCGGCTCGCGACTCCCACGCCGGCGCGGCGCTCGACTCGGGGCTGCACGTGATCGTCGACGACTGGTCCTCCGAGCGGCGCTTCTCGATGCCGCCGGCGCTGCGCGCCCTCGGCGTGCGCAGCAGCCTCGCCGTGCCGATCGCCGGCAAGGAGCGCCCCTTCGGGGTCTTCGACATCCACTCGACCAAGCCGAGCCGCTTCACGCCCCAGGACGTCCACTTCGTGCAGGCGTCGGCCAACGTCCTCGCCGACGCGCTCGAGCGCCACACCGCCGACGAGGCGCTGCGCCACCGGGTCCTGCACGACTCGCTCACCGGCCTGCCGAACCGACTCAGCTTCATCGACTCGCTGCGCGACGCGCTTGCGCAGGGGGACCGCCTCCGGCTCGCCGGTCGGGGTGCTCTTCCTCGACCTCGACCACTTCAAGCTGATCAACGACAGCATCGGCCACCACGCCGGCGACGACCTGCTGCGCGCTGTTGCGCCCCGTCTGCGCGCCCACCTGCGCCCCGGCGACATCGTCGCCCGCTTCGGCGGCGACGAGTTCGGCGTCCTGGTCGATCGCCTCGCCGACGAGGAGGAGGCGGTGGCGATCGCCGGACCGGGTCGCCGACGCCTTCGCCGAGCCGTACTCGATGGGAGGTGCCGACCATTTCGTCACCGCCAGCATCGGGATCGCCGTCGCGCGGCCCTCCGGCCGCGAGCCGGTCGACGCCGAGCTGCTGATCCGCGACGCCGACGCCGCGATGTACAGGGCCAAGGAAGGCGGCCGCGGCCGCTGTGAGGTCTTCGACGCCGAGATGCGGGCCCGCGCCATGCGCCGGCTCGAGGTCGAGCGCGAGCTGCGCCACGCCCTCGATCGCGACGAGCTCGAACTCCACTACCAGCCGGTGGTCTCGCTCGGCAGCGGCGAGATCGTCGCGCTCGAGGGGCTGGTGCGCTGGAGGCACCCGGAGCGGGGCGTGCTCGATCCAGGCCGAGTTCGTCTCGATCGCCGAGGACAGCGGCCTGATCGAGCCGATCGGGCGCTGGGTCCAGGAGACCGCCTGCAGGCAGGCGCTCGGCTGGCACGCGCAGCGCCCCGACCAGCGGCCGCTCGACATCGCGGTCAACCTCTCCGCCCGCCAGGTCGCGCACCGCGACCTTGCCGACTCGGTGGAGGCGATCCTCACCCAGACCGGCCTCGACCCGGTCAACCTGCGGCTCGAGATAACCGAGAGCGTGCTGGTCGAGGAGTCGGCTCGGGCAACGGAGACGCTGAAGGCGCTCAGCGAGCTTGGCGTCCGCCTCGTCCTCGACGACTTCGGCACCGGCTACTCCTCGCTCGCCTACCTGAACCGCTTCCCCTTCGACGCGTTGAAGATCGACCGCTCCTTCATCGACGGGCTGGGGATCGAGCAGGAGCGCACGGCGATCGTCGAGGCCGTGATCGGGATGGCCCGCGCGCTGTCGCTCGACGCGATCGCCGAGGGGGTCGAGAACGAGGCGCAGCTCGCCGAGCTGCGCCGCCTGGGATGCGACTACGCCCAGGGCCACCTCTTCTCGCGGCCGCTCGCGCCGGAGAAGGTGACGCGAGCTGCTGAACGAGGGCAGCTTCGAGCTACTCGGGAATGCTGCCCGGTAGGTAGGCGTTGCTGAGCAGCTGGCCGGCGCAGGGTTGCCGGAGATCTGCCCGTTTTCGCGCATCCAGGCGACGAAGCGGCTCCATTTCGCCGGGTCCATCTGTCCCGTGCTCGAGAGCAGCGGCAGCGTCGCCTCCACCTCGGCCGCGGTCAGCTTCGGGTCGAGGTCGGGGTTCGCCTCCAGCAGCGCTTTGACCGTGGCGCCGGGGCTTTCGACCGCGGCGGCCGTACCGCGCGACAGCGCCGCCAGGAAGAGCCGGATCGTCCTTGGCGTCCTCCTCGAGCCGTCTCGCCTTGGGCGACCAGGACCAGCTCGTCGTAGGTCGGCACGCCGAGCGCGTCGACCGGGGTCACGACCGGGCTCATGCCGCGCAGGCGAAGGTCGACGCCCTCGACATTGCGGAAGCCGCCGAGCATCGCCTCGGCACGCCCGCCGACGATCGCCGGCAGCAGGCCGTAGCCGACGTTGACCGTCTTCACGTCGTAGGGCGAGAGGTCGGCGCGGGCGAGGATCGTCTCCAGGTAGGCGTCCTGGTAGGGGATGCCGGCGGTGGCGATCGTCTTGCCGCGCAGGTCGGCGATGCCGCCGATCTTCGACTCCTTCAGCCAGATCATCGAGGTCAGCGGACGGTCGACGAGCGCTGCCGACCGCGACCACGTCGAGCCCTTTCTCGCCGCCAGTACGACCTCGGGCTCGTAGGAGATCGCCAGGTCGGTCTGCCCCGCCGCGACCAGCTTGATCGGCGCGGCTGGGTCGGAGGGCGTCTGGATCGTCACGTCGAGTCCGGCATCGCGGAAGTAGCCGAGCCTCTCGGCCATGTAGATGCCGGCGTGGTCGGGGTTGGGGTAGAAGTCGAGCGTCAGGGTGAGCGGCTCGCGCTCGGCGCTCCCGTCCTCGCTCTTCTCGCCGCAGGCGGTCAGGCCGAGGACGGCGGCGAGCGCGGCGATCGCGATCGCGAGGAGCGGTCTGCGGAATCCCTTCACTGCCTGGCTGTCCGTCATCCCTCTGCTTTCGTCGTGGTTGCGGGGCTGGGTTTCTATCGCCAATGGACGACACGACGCTCGGCGAGGGCCAGCAGGGCGAAGAGCGCCAGGGCAATCGCCGCCAGCACGAACGCCGCCGCGAACATCCGCGCCGTCTCCAACTGCCCGTTGTCGATCAGGATCATGTGGCCGAGGCCGGAGTTGGCGCCGACCCACTCGCCGAAGACGGCGCCGATCGGGGCGAACACGGCGGCGATCCTGGCCCCGCTGAAGAAGAAGGGAAGCGCGGTCGGCACTTCGACCCGGCGCAGGATCTGCCAGCGCGAGGCGTCCAGGGTGCGCATCATCTTGGTCGCCTCGGGATCGACCGAGCGCAGGCCGTCAGCGGTGGCGACGGCGATCGGGAAGAAGCAGAGCAGCGCTACGACCGCCAGCTTGGGGCCGATCCCGAAGCCGAACCAGACGACGAGGATCGGCGCGAAGACGATGATCGGGATCGCCTGCGAGGCGACGATCAGCGGGTAGACGGCGCGGCTGGAGGGTCTGGGAGAGGCGAAGCGAGGACTGCGAAGCCGAGGCCGGCGGCCAGCCCGACAGAGAGGCCGAGCAGGATCTCCTGCAGCGTGACCCAGGCGTTTTCGGCCAGCAGCGAGCGGTTCTCCCACAGCGACGCGGCGATTTCGGCCGGCGAGGGGACGAGGAATGGCTCGAGGGCGAGGGCGTCGGCGATCGCGCCGGTGCTCGCCGCGATCTGCCAGGCGCCGAGCAGGGCGGCGAGCGTGACGATCGGTAGGGCCCAGCGGCTTACGCGGCCGAGATTCACTTCGACCCTTCGCGCAGGGCGTGCATAGCCCTCTCCCTGAGGGCGACGAACTGCGGATCGGTGACCGCCTCGTCGCGGTCAGGCTCCCGCGGCGCCGGTGCGGCTCAGCTCCTCGACGATCCGCCCCGGCCGGGCGGAGAGGACCGCCACTCGGTCAGAGAGGTAGAGCGCCTCCTCGACGTCGTGGGTGACGAGGACGACGGTGCGGGGATCGCTCTGCAGTGCGTCTGCCAGCCACGACCTGCATCTCGGCCCGAGTGATCGCGTCGAGCGAGGCGAAGGGCTCGTCGAGCGCCAGCACCGGCTTGCCGGCGAGGAGGGTGCGCAGGAAGGCGACCCGCTGGCGCATCCCGCCCGAGAGCTCGGCGGGCAGCGCCGCCTCGAAGCCGGCCAGGCCGAAGCGCTCGAACAGCCGGCTCGCCTCGGCGCGCGCCTGGCGGCGGCGGACGCCGCGGTTGCGCAGCGCCAGCGCCGCGTTGTCGATCGCGCTCGAGCCAGGGGAGCAGCACGTCGCGCTGGGGCATGAAGGCGCAGCGCGGGAGGCGCCCGGCGGCGTCGCGGGCGCCGCCGACCTCGACCTCGCCGGCGATCGGCTCCCGCAGGCCGCAGATCAGCTCGAGCAGGGTCGACTTGCCGCATCCCGACGGTCCGACCAGGCCGAGCACGCCGTGGGCCGGCACGCTCGAGGTCGAGGCCGGTCAGCGGTTCGCAGGTCGCCGTAGGCGTGGTCCAGGTCGCGTACGGAGACGGTCGCCTTGCGCTGGCTCTCCGCTCGGCAGGCGATCCGCTGCGAGCGGCGAAGACCGTTGCTTCCGTGCGGGCCACATTGGTATCCTGGCGCACTCCGCGCTTCTGACTAAAAAGGTCAGGAAAGTCGATAAGCACCCCGCGCGGCCTCAACGTGGACCCGGCAATCATCATTTTCGGCTTCGGCATCGGAGCGATGGTCGGCATGACCGGCATGGGTGGCGGCACCCTGATGACGCCCCTGCTGATCCTCCTCTTCGGGGTGAAGCCGGTGACCGCGATCGGCACCGACATCTTCTACGCCGCCGTGACCAAGACGGTGGGCGGCTGGCGCCACCTGCGGATGGGCACGGTCAACATGGGCCTCTCGCTCTGGCTCGCCGCGGGCAGCGTGCCCGCCTCGGTGGCCGGGCGTCTGGGCGATCTCGATCCTGCAGAGCAAGATCGGCGAAGAGAAGCTCGACTCGCTGGTCTACGCGCTGCTCGGCGGCACCCTGCTGATGGTCGGGATCATCACCCTGGCGCGGGCGCTGATCCTCAGCAACCTGATCGAAGAGCGCGACGACTTCGAGCTGAAGCGCCGCCACAAAATCGCCGCGGTGGCGATCGGCGTCACCACCGGCTTCGTGATCGGGATCACCTCGGCCGGCTCGGGCACGGTGATCGCGATCCTGCTGATCGCCGTCTTCCGCCTCGTGCCCCGAAAAAGGTCGTCGGCACCGACGTCTTCCACGCCGCGATCCTGCTCTGGGCGGCCGGAATCGCCCACTGGGTCGGCGGCAACGTCGACTTCGTCCTCGCCGGCAACATCCTGCTCGGCTCGGTCCCCGGCGTGATCGTCGGCGCCCACTTCGCCGCCCGGGCGCCGGTCGGCTTCCTGCGCACCGCGCTCGGCGTCGTCCTCGTCGCCTCCGGCATCGTCACCGTGCAGAAGGGCGACCCGCTGGTCTGGCCGATCGCCGCCGCCGTGGCCGGCATCGGGCTGGCACTGCTGATCTGGTTCCCGCGCTGGTGGTCGAAGCGGCGGGAGGAACGCGAAGCGATGGAAGTCGAGGGGCCGCCGCACGATCGCTCCGGCGAGCTGGCGCCCGAGACGATCGGCTGAGCAGACGCGTGGCCCGCGGGTCCTGTCGCGGGGCAGGGCTCCTCGTCCTCGCAAGCTGCCGGCGAGGAACCCAGCCCCGCGCCACCCACGGGAGATGCCGGCTGATTTACTCCGCTTATGAGGGTTTCCGCGAAGGCCGATTACGCAGTTCGGGCTGCGGCGGAGCTTGGCTGCCGCTGAGGAGGGGCCGATCAAGGGGGAGCGGCTGGCGGAGGCGCAGGACATTCCGCTGCAGTTCCTGGAGCACATCCTGCTGGAGCTGAAGCATGCGGGGATCGTTCGGGCGCGGCGCGGGGCCAAGGGGGGGTACTGGCTGGCGAAGCCCGCGGACGCGATCACGATCGCCGACGTGGTCCGCGCCGTCGAGGGCCCGATCGCCCACGTCCAGTCCTCGCCGCCGGAGTCGATCGAGTACCGCGGCCACGCCGAGCACCTGCAGGAGGTCTGGATCGCGGTCCGCGCCAACCTCCGCGCCGTCCTCGAGCACGTCACCCTCGCCGACCTGGTCTCCGACCACCTCCCGGCCATAGTCGAGAACCTCGCCGCCTCCCCGGACGCCTGGGCCCCGCGTTAGTCCTGCCTTCGTAACGGGCGCGGTTCGACCGTCGCGCCGAGGTAGTTTTGCCGCAGGGTCGTTCAACCTTTTCATCCGCTACGCTTTGTCTGCATGAATAGTTACCGCAACATCTGGATCAGCTTCGGCATCTCAATGGCGATCGCCATCGCTGGGGCGGTTTTGTTCCGCCATGTGGCCCCGGCCATGCAAGCCACTGGGTTGGCCAGCCTCGTCATCGGAATCATCGTGCTTCACGCACTCGACGGGCGCGAGTTGCAGGACGACGAACGCGACTGAAGCCAGGTTCAGTCGCCGGCCGGCACGCCGCCGGCGACGACGTTGACGAAGTTCTCCAGGTGGCGGGTGGTCCAGCACTCGAAGGCGCCGTCGCAGTGGCGCTCGTAGGCTGCCATCACCGAGTCGCCGTAGTTCCAGTAGAGCTTCGGCTCGGGGTTGAGCCAGAAGAGACGGCCGGCTCGCTCGGCGATCTGGGCGAAGACCTCGGCGTGGGGCTCGCGGCCGTTGGTGCGGGCGTCGCCGAGGACGATCACGGTCGAGCGCGGGTCGAGGTCGTCGGAGATCTCGGTCAGGAACTCGAGCCAAACCCGGCCGTAATCGGTGTAGCCGGAGACATCGGCGACGCCGCCCTCGCTGGAGACCCGCTTGGCGATCTCGCGGAAGTCGCGCTCGTGCTCGAAGATCTCGGTCACCTCGGAGATCCGCTCGATGAAGACGAAGCTGCGCAGTTTGCGGAACGAGTCGTGCAGGGCGTGCAGGACCGAGAGGAAGAAGACGCTCGCCGAGGTGACCGAGGTCGAGACGTCGCAGAGGACGTAGATCTCCGGCCGGCGCGGGCGCTTCGGCCGGTAGCGCAGGTACATCGGCACGCCACCCGTCTCCAGCGAGGCACGCATCGTCCGCCGCACGTCAACCGTCCGTCCCTTGCGTCGCCCGCGCTGCTCATGGCCGAGCGTCGCCAGGCGGCGCTTCATCTGCGAGACGGCGCGGTGGACCGCGGCGAGGTCCTGGGTCGGGCTGGTCGGCAGGGCGCGGTCGAGCTCGGCGAGCGGGCGGGAGGGAGGCAGCGTTTCGGTGCGCTCGATCAGGTCCCGTTCCAGTTCGCGGCGCAGGTGGCGCTCGAAGCGGCTCAGCTCCTCGCGGTCGATCGGCGGCAGCTCTGCCGCGCCGTCCTCGCCCTGCTGGGTGCCGGTCGAGAGGCCCAGGGTGCGGCGGATCCGCTGCACGTCGACGCCGACCACCCCCGAGCCCTCGCCCTCGCGGCCGAAGGCGGTGATCGCCAGCCGCGCCAGGTCGCGCATCTCGTCTTCGTCCCCGGCGGCGATCGCCTCGCGGATCTGCTCGCGCAGCTCGTCGATGTCGAGCCGCTCGGCGCCCTCGTGGCGCTCGCCGCGCTCGCCGACGCCTCGCTCGATCGCCTCCGCCTCGGCGGCGCGGAAGAACCAGCGCTCGAACAGCAGCTCGAAGAGGCGCCGGTCTTCCTGTGACTTGGCGATCGTCGCCGCCAGCGCCTCGCGGAAGTCGTCCTGGGAGCTCCAGGGCACCTGCTCGAGGGCGGCGAAGGCGTCGAGGATCTCCGAGGTCCCGACCGCAACCCCCTCGCTGCGCAGCTCCTCGCAGAAGGCCAGCAGCTTGGCGGCGAGGCCGGGCGGCCCGGTCCCGGCCCGCGGTCCGTAAGGGGAGGAGCCTGCCGCGCTCACCCCGGCGCCTGGGTCGGCGCGCCCGGCAGCTTCATCCCGACCCGCTCGGCGACGAGGTCGATGTCGGTACGGTGCTTGACGATGATCGACATCGACTGCTCGAAGTTCTCGCGGTCGATGTCCTCGGCGCCCATCAAGCAGCAGGGTGCGCGCCCAGTCGATCGTCTCGGCGATCGAGGGCGGCTTCTTCAGGTCGAGTGCCCGCACCATCCGGATCACCTCGACCAGGCGCCGTGCCAGCGTCTCCGGCAGCTCCGGCGCGTGCAGGCGGACGATCTCCATCTCCCGCTCCAGCTCGGGGTAGTCGAGCCAGAGGTAGAGGCAGCGCCGCTTCAGCGCCTCGGTCAGCTCGCGCGAGTTGTTCGAGGTGAGGACGACGAGCGGCATCGTCGTCGCGCTGACCTGTCCCAGCTCCGGAATCGTGATCTGGAAGTCGGAGAGCAGCTCGAGCAGCATCGCCTCGAACTCCTGGTCGGTCTTGTCGATCTCGTCGATCAGCAGGACGACCGCGTCGGGGCTGGCGATCGCCTGCATCAGCGGGCGCTCCAGCAGGAACTCCTCGCTGAAGATGTCGCCGTGCACCTCCTCCCAGCCGGACTCGCCGCCGGCCTGGATCCGCAGCAGCTGCTTGCGGTAGTTCCACTCGTAGAGCGCCTTCGCCTCGTCGAGGCCCTCGTAGCACTGGAGACGGATCAGCTCGCGTCCGGTGGCGCGGGAGAGCGCCTTGGCCAGCTCGGTCTTGCCGACCCCCGCCGGACCCTCGACCAGGATCGGCTTGCCGAGCCGCTGGGCGAGGAAGGAGACGAGCGCCGCCGACTCGTCGGCGAGGTACGCGGCGCGCGGCCAGCGCCTCCTTCGTCTCGGCGACCGAGTCCGGTGTCGAAGCCGTGGCCATCGGAGCCGATGATAATCCGCCCGGTGCCCGAGCTCGCCCTCTCCCTCGCCGCCCTGCTGCCGCAGAGCGCCGCCCCCTACATCGGGTTGGTGCTGGCCGGCTTCGCAATCGGCATCCTCGGCCATCTGGCTGGCTCGATGCGCCTGGTCGCCGTCGGGATCGTCTTGATCGTCCTCGGCGCCTTTCTCCTGCCGCTCGTGATCAACCTGACCGAGAGCACCCCGCCCCAGATCGAGAACGCGCGGTAGCCGGGCGTTAGCCTTACGATCCCGATCTCGCACCGCGACCCTTCCAGGAGGCCCCCGCCTTGAGCTCGACTTCGATTCACCGCCGTCCTTGTGACCATCGTCGCCCTGGTCGCGCTGGCGACCGCGCTCGCCGCCTGCGGCGATGGGGACAGCGAGGGCGGTGGCGGCGGCGATCCGCAGACGGTGATCGACAACGCCACGCTGGAGGGCGTCGAGAGCGGCGTGCTCGATCTCTCCCTAGCGGTCGACGCCGAGGGCAAGGAAGGCGGCGACATCGACGTCAGCCTCTCGGGTCCGTTCCAGGCGGCTATGAGCAAGGACGAGAAGCCGCAGTTCGACCTGACCGCAAGCGTTGACGGCTCCTTCGACGACGAAGAGATCAAGTTCGACGGCGGCCTGGTGCTGCTGCCAAACAGCGCCTACGTCAACTACGAAGGCACCGAGTACGAAGTCGATCCGACTACCTTCAGCTTCGTCGAATCGGCGCTGGAACAGGCACAGCAGCAGGGTGGGCCGGAGGCGACCCGGCTGACGTCACCGCCTGCCAGGAGGCGGCGAGCAAGCTCGAGGTCGGCAACTTCGTCGACAATCTCAGCGACGACGGCGGGGCCGACGTGGACGGGACGAGCACCACCAAGGTCAGCGGCGACCTCGACGTCTCCGGGGCGATCGACTCGCTGGTCGAGCTTGCCGAAGACCCGGCCTGCAGCGCGCAGATTGGTGCCGCGGGGGCGCTGCCTTCGAAGTCCGAGATCGAGGAGGCGAAGAGCCAGGTCAGCGAGGGCGTCAAAACGGCTCACGTCGACGTCTACGTGGGCGAGGACGACATCGTCCGCCAGGTGTCCGCCCAGCTGGCGCTCGATCCCCCCAAAGGTTCCGGCGAAGGACCGCAGAGCGCCGATATCGAGTTCGAGCTGAAGCTGACCGAGGTCAACGAGGAGCAGGAGATCTCGGCCCCGGATGGAGCTAAGCCCCTCAATGACCTCTTCCTCAAGCTCGGCGTCAACCCGATCGAACTGCTCGGACTCCTGCAGGGCGAAGGTGGGGTCGGCGGTCTCGGCGGATTGCTGGAAGGCCTCGGCGGGGCTGCCGACGGCTCAGGCGCCGACGGCTCCGGCGGAGGCGGCCAGCAGGCCTACCTGAAGTGTCTGGGAGAAGCCAGGACCCCGGTCGACTTGCAGAACTGCATCAAGCTGCGCGGCTGACCGCTTGAGCGTCCTGCTGCTGTTCCTCAGCTTCGCCGTCATCCTCGCCGGCGCCCTCCTCTTCACCAATGCGGTGGAGTGGATCGGGCACCGTATGGAGCTGGGCGAAGGGGCGGTGGGCAGCCTGCTGGCCGCGGTCGGCACCGCGATGCCCGAGACGCTGATCGCGATCGTCGCCCTGGTCGGCGCCACCGAGGGCGGCGACCAGGTGGCGATCGGGGCGATCGTCGGCGCCCCCTTCCTGCTCGCCACGCTGGCGATGGGCCTGGTCGGCCTCTTCGCCTACCTCTATCGCGAGCGGCGCGAGCAGGGGCTGGAGCTGGACGCGCATGGCCCCACCCTGGAGCGGGACCTGATCTTCTTCCTGATCTTCTTCGCCGTCTCGCTGGCGCTGGCGTGGGGGGCGCCGGACGCGCTGCGGATCCCGGTCGGGATCGCCGTCATCCTCGCCTACGTCGTCTACATCCGCCGCACCCTGCTCGGCGGTGGCGAGGTCCAGGACCACGGCACTCTCAACCCGCTGATCTTCGAGCGCCGCGACGAGTTCAGCACCAACCCCTCGCTGCTGCTCTGCACGATCCAGCTCCTGGTCGGCCTCGGCGCGATGGTCGGCGGCGCCCACCTCTTCGTCGAGGAGCTGCTTCACATCGCCGAGTCGCTCGGGCGTCGAGGCGGTCGTCCTCGCCCTCATCCTCGCCCCGCTGGCGACCGAGCTGCCGGAGAAGGTCAACAGCTTCTTCTGGGTCCGCGAAGGAAAGGACTCGCTTGCGCTCGGCAACATCACCGGCGCGATGGTCTTCCAGTCGACGATCCCGGTCGGGATCGGCCTCGTCTTCACCGACTGGGAGCTGAGCGGCAACGCGGCGCTCTCCGTCGTCCTCGGCCTGATCGGCGGCTTCCTCGCCTACGAGATGCTGCACCGCCGGGGCGTTTCGGCTGCCCCCGTGATCGCCTGGTTCGCCTCTACACCGCCTACATCGTCGTCGTCGTCGTCAGCGCCTGAGCGCCGGCTCAGGTGGCGGCGAGCTCGGCGAGCGCCTAGCACGACGTCGTCGTGCGTCTTCGGCGAGACCTTGGGGAAGACCTTCGCGATCTCGCCCTCGGGGTCGATCAGGAAGGTCGCCCGCTGCACGCCCATGTACTTCTTCCCGTACATCGACTTCTCGACCCAGGTGCCGTAGCTCGGCGACGGCGTGGTCGGCGTCGGCCAGCAGGGTGAAGCCGAGGTCGAACTTGCCGCGAACTTCTTCACCTCCTCGACCGGGTCGGGAGAGACGCCGATCACCGGCCCGGCTGCCTCGTAGTCGCCGCTGCGGTCGCGCACGCCGCAGGCCTGGGCGCATCCGGGGTGTCGGCGCGGGGGTAGAAGTAGAGGACGACGGTCTGGCCGCAGCTCCGAGAGGGTCAGCTCGCGCCGTCCTGGTCGGGCAGGGTGAAGTCGGGGGCACCTGGCCGGCTTCCAGCATCGGCCTGCTCTGACGGCGCCTTGTCCTCGCGGCCGGGTCCTGGCCGTCCTCGTCGCCGTCGAGCTCGTCGTCGCCCTGTTCGAGCGCCGTCTCCGACACCGAGCCGGTCGAGCCGGGGTGGTAGTGGGTCTGGAAGCGCTCCAGCGCCTCGTCGCGGCGGTCTTCGTCGATCGGCACCTCGTCGGAGATCCGCACCCAGTCGGCGCCCTCGTAGGCCTCCATGTTGAAGACCTCCTGGTCGAGCGAGGTCGAGTCGTCGACGACGACGATCACCTCGGTCTGCGGGTTGAAGTAGGTGCCGGGCTGCACGAGCAGCTCCTCGACCTCGTAGAGGTTGTCGGCACCGCCCGCCATCACTCTCCCAATCCTATGAGATCGCGGAGCTGGCGCTCGGTCTCGGCCTCGACGTCCAGCGGGGCCTCGCCGCCGGCGCATCCGCCGTTCGTTGCGGGCGACCACGAGTTCCCGCACCTCGGCGCGCAGCCTCTCGTCGAGGCCGGGTCCGTGGCCTGCGGGGAGTCGAGCAGGCGCGCTCACCTCGGCCTCGACGTCGAGCGGCGCTTCGCCGCGCCGCTGGCGCCGGTAGGACTTCGCCTCGAGCATCTGCCGCGCCTCTGCCGCCTGGAGTGGCCGGATCGACCGGCGGCGGCGGCTGGCCGCTGCGACGGCGGCGGCATTGCCTGCTCGATCGCGAATGGCCCTTTGCCGATCCCGCGCCAGGCGGGGCCGGAGCGGGCGAAGGCGACGGCGGCGATCGGCAGCGCGAACAGCGTGATCGCGGCCAGCACGTAGCCGCTCTGGATGCCGATCGCCGCCCGCCGCGAGATCCATCCTCCAAGGGTAGGCCTCCCACGGCCTCGGGCCTATTCGGTACTCTTGCGCCCTGGTTGACTGACCAGTCAATCGGTCCCTCCCACCCGAGATAAAGGAGCTTCGACCAGTGGTTGACTTCACTCTGACCGACGAGCAGAAGGATCTGCGCGAGCTGGCGCACAACTTCGCGGAGAAAGAGATCCGCAAGGTCGCCTGGGAGTACGACAAAGACGGCACCTGGCCCCAGGAGATCATCGACAAGGCCTGGGAGGTCGGGTTGATGAACACCCACATCCCCGAGGCCTACGGCGGTCCCGGCCTCGACTACCTCTCCGGCTGCCTGATCGAGGAGGAGATGGGCTGGGGCTGCTCGGGCATCGGCACCTCGCTGATGGCCAACGGCCTCGCCTCGGCCCCGATCACCCTCGGCGGCTCCGAGGAGACCAAGAAGAAGTACCTGGGGATGCTCGCCGAGGAGCCGAAGCTGGCCTCCTTCTGCCTGACCGAGCCCGACGCCGGCTCCGACGTCTCCGGGATGAAGACCCGCGCCGTCAAGCAGGGCGACAAGTACGTCATCAACGGCTCCAAGTGCTTCATCACCAACGGCACCTACGCCGACTACTTCACGGTCTACGCCAAGACCGACCCCGAGGCCGGCCATCGCGGGATCAGCGCCTTCGTCGTCGACGCCGACCTGCCCGGGGTCACCGTCGACAAGAAGGAGGACAAGATGGGCCAGCGGGCGTCCAACACCGCGACCATCTCCTTCAACGACGTCGAGATCCCGGCCGAGAACCTGCTCGGCGAGGAGAACAAGGGCTTCAAGCTGGCGATGATGACGCTCGACCGCACCCGCCCCGGCGTCTCGGCGATGGCGGTCGGCATCGGCCGCGCCGCCTTCGAGTACGCGGTCGAGTACTCCAAAGAAAGGGTCCAGTTCGGCGTGCCGATCGCGATGCACCAGGCGATCCAGTTCATGATCGCCGACATGGCGACCAAGGTCGACGCGTCCCGGCTGCTGGTCTGGAACTCGGCCGTCCTGCTCGACCAGGGCAAGCGCAACACGCTCGTCTCCTCGGAGGCGAAGCGCTTCGCCGCCGACTCGGCGATGGAGATCACCGTCGACGCCGTCCAGGTCTACGGCGGCTACGGCTTCATCAAGGAGTACCCGGTCGAGAAACTGATGCGCGACGCCAAGATCATGCAGCTCTACGAGGGGACCAGCCAGATCCAGCGCCTGGTGATCGCCAAAGAAGTGCTGCTGCCGCGCGCGATCGACGAGAAGACGCCCGAGGCCGAAGCGAAGGCGAAGGCCTCGGAGGACAGCCAGGCCGAGCAGGCCGCAGCGACGGTCTAACAACTCCGCCGACGGGCCGAAAACGCCACTCCGAGTGGCGTTTTCGGCCCGTCGGCAGGGCTCAGCCGACGCGGGCGGCCTGGCGGGCTGTCTTCTGGCGGGTCGTCGTGTCCAGCTCGACCTTGCGCAGCCGCACCGACTCAGGGGTGACTTCGACGCACTCGTCCTCGCGCACGAACTCGAGCGCGTTCTCCAGCGAGAGGCGGGTCGCCGGCGTCAGGCGGACGAGCAGGTCGGCGCTGGCGGCGCGCACGTTGGTCTGGTGCTTTTCCTTGATCGCGTTGACGTCGAGGTCGTCGGAGCGGGCGTTCTCGCCGACGATCATGCCTTCGTAGACCTCCTCGCCGGGCCCGATGAAGAGCGTGCCGCGGTCCTGAAGGCTGAACAGGGCGTAGCCGGCGCTCTTGCCGCGGCGATCGGCGACGAGCGAGCCGGTCGAGCGAGTGCGCAGGTCCCCGGCCCACGGCTCCCAGCGGTCGAAGACGTGGTGCAGCAGCCCCGTGCCGCGGGTCTCGGTGAGGAACTCGGTGCGGAAGCCGATCAGCCCGCGGGCGGGGACCAGGTACTCCATCCGCACCCAGCCGGTCGAGTGATTGGTCATCTGCTCCATGCGGCCCTTGCGGCCGGCGAGCAGCTGGGTGACGGCACCGACGTGCTCATCCGGGATGTCAATCGAGAGCCGCTCGACCGGCTCGTGCACCTTGCCGTCGATCTCGCGGGTAAGGACCTGTGGCTGGCCGGCGGTCAGCTCGAAGCCTTCGCGGCGCATCATCTCCAGCAGCACGACCAGCTGCAGCTCGCCGCGGCCCTGGACCTCCCAGGCGTCGGGGCGCTCGGTGTCGTGGACGCGGATCGAGACGTTGCCGACCAGCTCTGAGTCGAGCCGGTCGCGGACCTGGCGCGCGGTCAGCTTGCTGCCCTCGGTGCCTGCCAGCGGCGAGGTGTTGATCCCGAAGACGATCGAGAGCGAGGGCTCATCGACGGTGATCACCGGCAGCGGTCGCGGGTCCTCGGGATCGGCAAGCGTCTCGCCGATCGTCACATCGGCTAGGCCGGCGATCGCGATGATCTCGCCTGGCCCGGCTTCCTCGGCAGCGACGCGGTCCAGTGCCTCGGTCACATACAGCTCGGAGATGTTGGCGCGCTCGATGCTGCCGTCGGCCCGGCACCAGGCAATCCGCTGCCCGTTGCGGATCGTCCCGTGGCGGACTCGGCAGAGGGCGAGGCGGCCGACGTAGGGCGAAGCGTCGAGGTTCGTGACGTGCGCCTGGAAGGGATGCTCCGGATCGTGCTCGGGCGCCGGGATCTTCTCCAGCATCAGGTCGAGCAGGGGGGAGAGGTCGCTGCCCTCGACCCCTTCCTCGAGCGCGGCCCAGCCCGCTTTGGCGTTGGTGTAGACGATCGGGAAGTCGATCTGATCGGAGTCGGCGTCGAGGTCGAGGAAGAGCTCGTAGACCTCGTCGACGACCGCGGCGATGCGCGCGTCGGGGCGGTCGACCTTGTTGACGACGAGGATCACCGGCAACTTCGCCTCCAGCGCCTTGCGCAGGACGAAGCGCGTCTGCGGCAGCGGCCCCTCGGAGGCGTCGACCAGCAGCAGCACCCCGTCGACCATGGTCAGGCCCCGCTCGACCTCGCCGCCGAAGTCCGCGTGGCCGGGGGTGTCGATGATGTTGAGCTTGACGCCCTCGTAATTGACGGCGGTGTTCTTGGCGAGGATCGTGATCCCCTTCTCGCGCTCCAGGTCCATCGAGTCCATGACCCGCTCGGCCACGTCCTGGCCCTTGCGGAAGGCGCCGCTCTGCCACAGCATCGCGTCGACCAGCGTCGTCTTGCCGTGGTCGACGTGGGCGATGATGGCGATGTTGCGAAGATCGTTCCGAGTGGCCATGCGCAGGGCAGGGTAGGGAAAAGAAGAGGCCCGCCTTGCGGCGGGCCTCGGCACAGCTAAGAGCGGTGCGCTGCTACGAGGTCTGCTGAACGCTCGCCGCGGCGGGGCCCTTGGGGCCGTCTTCGGACTCGTAGCTCACCTTCGAGCCCTCGGTCAGGGACTTGAAGCCCTCGCCGAGGATCGCGCTGTGATGCACGAATACATCCTTGGAGCCGTCGTCGGGAGTGATGAACCCGTAGCCCTTGTCGTCGCTGAACCACTTCACAGTTCCAGTTGGCATGCATTGCCTCCACTTCATGTGCTGCGAACGCGGAGGATGCGATAAAGCAACGACGCGAGCGCTAGACACAACTTTTGCCGGATTCATATCCGACCTAACGCCCAGGACCGTAGCAGGGTCGGCGCGCTGTAGGCAGCCTCCGCGGGCCTTGAGGAGATGACGTCCGCGGCCGATACCTTGAGTTGTGATGCGGCCGGCCAAGAGCGTCTACCTGCGATTGAGGTCGCTGCCCGCCGCCGCGCTGCTCCTCGCCTTCACTGTCCTGCCTGGCGCGGCCAGTGCGTCGGCGCCGATCGAGCGAGGGGCCAGCGGTGTCCTATCGCCCCGGCTTGCCGAGCTGGCGAAGCCCGCCGTCAGATCGTTGCCCCGCGCCGAGCAGGCGGCGAGACTGAGTGTCGCCCGCAACGGTCCGGGCAGCCTGCTGCGCGAAAGAGGTCGTGTGCTGGTCGAGGTCCGCTTCGACCGGGGAGTGGATGCCCAAGCGCTGCAGGCCGCGGGTCTCGAGATCCTCGACGTCAGCCGTCGCTATCGGACGGTCACGGCAGCCACGCGGCCCGCCGACCTTTCCCGCCTCGAGAACGTTGACGGGGTGCGCGCCGTTGGCGAGGTGCTGACCCCGCTCATCCACGGGCCTGGGGATCCCGGTCCGATGACGTCGGTGTATACCCCGTGCTTGGGGGCAGAGACGTCGGAGGGCGACGAGCAGCTTCGCGCCGCGGAAGCACGTGCGAAGTTCGAAGTGCAGGGAGGTGGGGTGAAGGTCGGGATCCTCTCCGACTCGTTCGACAAAGATCCCTTCGCTCCCACCGGCGCGGCAGAAGACGTGCTCAGTGGCGACCTGCCGGGGCCGGGTAACCCCTGTGGCCATACGACCCCCGTGGAAGTGCTAGAGGAGGGCGAAGAAGAAGAAGCCGCTGACGAGGGGAGAGCGATGGCTCAGATCGTCCATGACCTCGCGCCGGGCGCTCCGCTGGCCTTTGCGACGGCCTTCGACGGCGAACTCAGCTTTGCCGACAACATCCGGGCGCTTGCGGCAGCGGGTGCTGAGGCAATCGTCGACGACGTCTCCTACTTCGAAGAGCCGTTCTTCCAGGAAGGCCCGGTTGGCGTCGCGGTGAGCGAAGTGACCGACGACGACGTGGCCTACTTCTCTGCCGCCGGCAACGACAACCTAATTGACGCAGCTGAGAATGACATCGGCTCCTGGGAGGCGCCGGAATTCCGCGACTCGGGAAGTTGCCCTGCCCCGGTGGTCGCACTGGGTCCAACGTTCGAACCGACCCACTGCATGGACTTCAATCCCGGCGCGGGCGTCGACCGCACCTTTGGGATCACCGTCTCCGGCGGCGAAACGCTCCTCATCGACCTCCAATGGGCCGAGCCCTGGGAGGGGGTCCTCACCGACCTCGACGCCTTCCTGCTCGATCCCGAAGGCAAAGAATTGATCGCCGGCAGCGCAGAAGAAAACGTGGTGGGGAGTCAGCGGCCGGTCGAGATCGTCGCCTGGGAAAACGAAAGCGGCGCCGCAGCCGAAGTCCGGCTCGTAATCAACCGCTTCGTCGGCACTGCCCCCCGCCTCAAATTCATCCTGCTCCAGAACGGAGGCGGAGTAACGGCCACCGAGTACCCGAAATCCTTTGGCGGCGATATCGTCGGTCCGACGATCTTCGGCCATAACGGTGGCGAGGATGCGATGAGCATTGGTGCGATTCGCTTCAACACCACCACGGCCCCCGAGACCTTCTCGTCGCGGGGACCGGTGACCCATTACTTCGGGCCGGCAGACGGAATTACGCCAGCGGCCCCCCTCGGCAGTCCCTTGGTGCTTGCGAAGCCAGACGTCGTCGCCACTGACGGCGGCGCGAACACCTTCTTCGGCTCATGTGCCGGAAATGCTTGGCGGTTCTTCGGCACCTCCGCCGCCGCACCCCATGCCACGGCCGTTGCGGCTCTTGAGCGCGAGGCCGAACCAGCCGCAGACGCGGGAACGGTGAAGGAGGCGCAGCGGGAAGCCGCCGTTGCTGTTGGTGCGTTTTCCCCGGCGGCTGTCGGCTCGGGCCTTGTCGATGCGGTTGGCGCGCTGGAACAGCTCGGGGCGTCGCCGCTCTCCCCATCAGCCTCCCCGATCGAAGCCCCGCCACCAGGGCCCTGCCTACCGCCGCGGGGCCCGGCCTCGCCGCCCCCCTCACCACCGGCTGAATTTTCGGCTCCGACTCAGTTCGGCGGTCCCGCGCCGGACACGAAGAGTCCAACGACCTTCTTCAGACGGCGTCCGCTGCGGATTGTCCGCACGCGGTCGAGCAATGCAAAAATCGTGTTCCGCTTCGGCTCCGACGAGGCGGGGGTCACCTTCCTCTGCCGAGTTGACGGCGCTCCCTTCCGATCCTGCCCAGCGCGGTTCGTGCGGCGTTTTCGGGTTGGCTCCCATGTCGTTCGCGTGGTAGCCCGCGACGTCACCGGCAACGCCGACGCCACCCCGGCCGTCGCCCGCTTCAGGGTGAAGCGGCGCGGCGACTAATCCAGATCCGGCATCGGATGGGGGCTACCGGCTAACGCGCTGGTGGAAGGTGTGCTCGTCGATCGCGAGCCGCCATGGTCCGGCTGCCGATTCGGTTGCGCGGAAGTCGACGAAGTCGAAGGTGAGAATTGGCAGCTCGTGGCGCTCGGCGGTCGCCATCACGGACGCGTCGGTTAGGCCGAGATTGAGATCGGCGTACTGGTTGTCCAACTCGACAGCCCGCTGGCAGCAACCCGGCCGAGAGGTAGGTGACTTCGCGCTCGCCGTTGACCGTCGCTTTGAGGAAAGTTCGGGCGGCGGCGTGGCTTGTGCGTTTGCTGAGCAAATGATCGACCTCGACAAGAACGGGGACGGGTACCACGGCATTTCGCCGAAGCCGAGCGATGATCGGCGCAGCGAGGTGGTGCGCGGCATCGCGACGGTCAAAAGCGGCTAGGAGCGGACCGGTATCAATCAGAATCTTTGTCACTCGGCCACTCACCGGGTTTCTCGTCTGGCCCCCAGGGCTTCAGACCGAGATATTTCTCGGCGTTAATGCTGAGATCCCCGGGGCCTTCGATTGACCCGATCCAATTCGGCCAGTTTTCCTTGCCCTGGTCGAGATCGCCCGACTCGATCAACCGTGCAAATGCCGCAGACAGCGGCTCTCCCTCGCGAGCATGCTTGCGGATAAGCTCATCGAAGTTTTCCGGGTTGGTCGTTCGTCGCGCCATGGTCCGGGTCATGATCCGTGAGTGTGAGTGATCCGATCATACCTATGGGTTACAAAATCAAATTCTCTGCATCATCAATCGCGTGAAAGCCGCTCGGCCAGGGCCGAGTGGCGATTGCCGCCGTCGTCGCGGCGCACTGCCATCTCCACGGCGCCCGGGTCGCCGACCAGCACGCAGTTGCTGCGTGCCCGGGTGATCGCCGTGTAGAGGAGGGGGCGGGTGAGCATCCGCGCGTGTGAGCGGTGGCAGACCGCGACCACGACCGGCACCTCGCAGCCCTGGGCCTTGTGGACCGAGATCGCGTAGGCAAGGCGCAGGGTCGCGGTCTCGCCGTAGGGAATGACCAGCGAGCCGCCCTCGTCGGTGTCGACGACGATCGATTCCTCCTCGGGGTCGTCGGCGCGCAGGAAGACGATCGAGCCGTTCATCAGGCCCAGCTCGTGCGAGTTGCGGGTCTGGATCAGGCGGTCGCCGATCCGGAAGCGCTCGCTCAGCGCCTGCTTGCCGTCCGGGTTGAGCTCCGCCTGCAATCGCTCGTTGAGCGCGTCGATCCCGATCGCTCCCCTGTACATCGGCGCCAGCACCTGCACGTCGCGGACCGGATCGACACCGAAGCTCTTCGGCGCCCGCTCGGCCACTACCTCGACCACGGTGTCGAGCGCCCGCTCGGGATGGGGCCGGTCGATAAGGAAGAAGTCGCGTTCCTGGTCGGCCTCCGGCTCCAGGCGCGGCGGCAGCCCACGGTTGATCGCGTGGGCGGCGGTGGTGATCATCGAGCGCGCCGCCTGGCGGAAGATCTGGGTGAGGCGGACCACCGGCGCCACCCCCGAGTCGATCAGGTCCTCAAGCGGTTTGCCGGCGCCGATCGGCGGCAGTTGGTCGGCGTCGCCGACGAAGATGACGTGAGTGGACTCGGCAAGGCCGCCCAGCAGCACCTCCATCGTGCGCAGGTTGAGCATCGAGGACTCGTCGACGACGACGAGATCGACGGGAACCGGATGGCCCGGCTTGAAGGTGGGCTCGCCACCGGGGATCCACTCCAGCATCCGATGGATCGTCTGCGCCTCGTGTCCCGTCGCCTCCTCCAGCCGCCGGGCGGCGCGGCCGGTTGGCGCGCAGAGGGCGATCGAGGCCTCGCCGCGCTTTGCCTCGGCGACGATCGCTCTGGTGCAGGCGGTCTTGCCGACGCCGGGGCCGCCGGTCAGGACCGAGATGCGCGAGGCGAAAGCGCCCTGGACCGCGGCCCACTGCTCGGGCGTGAGGCCCTCCTGGTGGCCCTCTCCCGGAGGGGGAGATTCGGGCGGCTCGTGGCGGAGGTGCGGTTCGGCCGCGGCGCGCGAGCGCAGGGTTTCGGCGACGGCCAGCTCCGAGGTGTGCGTCAGCTCCCGATAGGCCCGTCCTTCGTCGAGCAGAAGCCCGCGGGCCGCGACTAGGACGTCGGGGTCGGGGGCCAGGCCGATCAGCTTCGCGGTGCGGCGGCTCAGCTCATCGACCGGCAGGAAGGAATGTCCCTCCTGCTCGGCCTCGGCGATCGCGAAGACCGCCGCTGCCTGGGCGCGCCGCGACGACTCTGGCGGCACGTCGGCCGCCAGGGCGATGCGGTCGGCGCGGACGAAGCCGACGCCTTCGACCTCGGTAAGGCGGTAGGGATCCTCGTGCAGGATCGCCATCGAGCGATCGCCGAAGCGCCTGTGGATCGGCGCCGCCAGGTGGGCCAGGCCGTGCGGGGCGAGCTGGACGTGGAGGTCGCGGATCGCCCGCGAGGCGTGCCACGATTCCGCTGCGGCGGCGGCCTGGTTGGCGCTGACCCCGCGCATCGAGCCGAAGACGCCGACCGGGTCGGCGGCGATCGCCCCCAGCACTCCCTCGCCGTGCTCGTCGACCAATCGCTCGGCGCGGGTCGGGCCGATGTGCCGCAGCGTGGTCAGGTAGGCGACCCGCCCCTTGCGATCGGCTGGGTCCAGCGGCAGGGCGCCGCGCGCCTTCAGCTGCCGGCCGTACTTCGAGTGCGTCTCCCAGTCGCCGCTGACTTCGGCCCGGTCGCCTGCGTTCAGATGGGCGACCGGGCCGATCAGCGCGAAGCCCTCGCCCGACTCGATCTCCTGCACCTCAAGCACCGCATAGCCGTCGTCCTCGGCGCTGAAGATCACCCCAAGGACCTCGACCGTCCCGGTGAAGGCGGCCGCGTCGGCATCGAAAAGGGTGGCTGCGCCGTCCATCGTGTCGAGGCTAGCGGCAAGAATGGCGGCATGGGTGAAGCGATCCTCTTCGCGGTAGTCGCGTCGATCGCACTGCCGCTCGGTGCGCTGATCGCGGTCTGGAGGCCGCCGCCCCGCGCGGTGACGGCGGCCCTGCTTGGCTTCGCCGCGGGCGCGCTGATCACCGCGGTCGCCTTCGAGCTGTTCGAGAAGGCCTTCGAGCACGGCGGCGCCTGGCGGGCCGGCGTCGCCTTCTTCGCCGGGGCGACGGCCTTCGTTCTCGTCGATAGCTGGCTCGAGCGCCGCAAGGCCCGCCAGCAGGCGCGCGGGGGAGCGGTCGGCCTGGCGCTGCTCGCCGGGGTGACCCTTGACGGGGTGCCCGAGAACCTGGCGATGGGTGTCGCTCTGCTCGAGGGCAGTGCCCTCAGCCTGCTGGTCGCAATCTTCGCCTCCAACCTGCCGGAGGCGATAGTCGGCGCGCAGAAGATGCGCGAGGAGTACGGCCGTGAGGACGTGGTCCTGATCTGGACCGCCACCGCGGTATTGCTGGCAATCGCCGTCGTCGTCGGCTATAGCGCGCTGGAGGGGGTCAGCGACGAGTCCCTCTCCTGGCCGCTCGGCTTCGCCGCCGGCGCCGTCCTCGCCTCGCTCGCGGACACGCTGATGCCCGAGGCCTTCAGCGAAGGCGGCCCGCCGGTCGCCTACGCGACGGCGCTCGGCTTCCTCGCCTCCTTCCTAATCTCCGCCGCGTGAGCGATCGCACTGTCGCGCGTAGGATCCAAACCTGCCGAAGGAGCTGATCGAGCATGACTACCGGCCACACCCACCTCCACGATCCCCAGACCCTGTATCGCCACTGGGAGGAGAGCCAGTGGAACCCGTGGGAGGTGGACCTCTCCACCGACGGCGAGCACTGGCGGGAGAAGATGAGCGACGAGGACAGAGGTCTCGTCCACTGGGCGCTGTCCTCGCTGATGGTCGCCGAGGAGCGGATCGCGACGAAGTTCTCCGGGCTCGTAATGGCCTACGACTCCGAGGAGGAGGAGAGCTTCCTGGCGACGCAGCAGGTCGACGAGGTCCGCCACATGCAGTTCTACAAGCGCTTCCAGGACGAGGTGATCGCCGATCCGCAGACGATCGCCACCCACGTCGAGCGGGCCAGGGGGGAGCTGAGCGACGACTTCCGGGCGATTTTCGACGAGGCGCTGGTCGGAGCCCACGAGCGCCTCGCGGCCAATCCTCGCGACGTCGCGGCCAAGGTCGACTTCGTCACCACCTACCACATGGTGATCGAGGGCACCCTCGGTCTGACCGCCTTCAACTTCATCACTCGCTACCTGCGCGACGAGGGAATGCTGCCCGGCTTCGTCGACGGCTACGAGCGGATCCATCACGACGAGCAGCGCCACATCGGTTACGGCACCTGGTACCTGCAGCAGGCGGTCGAGCGAGACCCGGCGCAGGCGGATCGCGTCCGTGAGACGCTGCGCGACCTCTTGCCGGCGGTTTCCTCGGCGCTCGCCCCGCCCGAGCGAGGAGGCACCGATTGGGACGCTCTCGGCGCCTCCGGCGAGGAGATCCGCGAGTTCGCCCTCAGCGGGCTCTCCCGCCGCCTTAAGATCGTGGGCGCTCCTCTATAGCGGTGGACGATCGCTCCGCCGCCTCGGTGAACGGTCTCTGCGACAGCTGCCTGCACCAGGAGCTCGTCCCCAACACGCGGGGCTCGGTCTTCTCCCTCTGCCTACGCTCGCGGACTGACGAGCGCTACCCGCGCTATCCGCGGGTACCGGTGCTCAGCTGCCCGGGGCACGAGCCGCCGCCGGGGCACGAGCCACGGCCGGCTGCCGCGCCGCCCAGATAGCGGTGGCCAGCAGGCCCAGCCCGACGATCACCGCCCCCAGCCATACGAGCAGGCCGAGGATCGGGATCAGGGCGGCCACGCGGAGGATTGCCAGACCGGCGAGGAAGGCAAGGATCCGCCCGCGCGGCGGCTTGACGATCGTCCGGCCGAGCGCCCAGGCCGCGGTGACGTAAGCGATCGCGGCCAGCGGCAGCAATGCCAGTCCGATCCCAACCGCGAGCGGGAGGCCGACGAGGGTGACCGCGGCGAGGACGGCGGCGAGGGGAAGCACGATGAAGATCCCAATCCCGATCGCGATCACCAGGCCGATCCTCCCGCCTGCCCGCACGACGATCGCGTCGGCGGCGCGCGGCGCGAGCAGCAGAAGTAGGACGCCGAGGATCGCGAAGGAAACGGTCACCGCGAGCCAGAGGACGAAGGCGCCGATGAAGGGCAGGAAATCGGCCGCGGCGCTCCAGTTCTCCTCCTCGACCGTGCCCGAGACGGTGGCCGCGGGGGCGATCCGCGGCGCCTCATCGCCGTAAATCAGATCGCCATCGACACTGGCGGTCGGCAGCAGGCGCGCCCGGCCGCTGATGGTGACCAGGTTGCCGTCGATGCGGCCGCCGACCAGCACGTCGCCGGCGACGACGACGACGTCGCCGTCCACCCGGCCGTCGATGCGGGTGTCGCCGTTGGCGACGAAGACGCCATCGACGACTTCGCCCCGCTCGACCGTGACGTCGCCGTTGACGACGACGATCGCCTCGTCGCTCTCGCCCTGCGCGGTCGCTGCACCGGCGGGGGCAGCGACGACGAGCGCGAGGAGCGCTGCGGCGAAATACGTAAGGCGTCGCACTGCTATCAGACTAGCTCGCCATCGGGTCCGGCTCGCCCAGCTTCGAGAGGTCGGGAGGCTCGTAGGCCTGGCCGGGGATACCGCCGAGAATCAGCAGTCGGAGCCAGTCCGGGCCAGGCCAGATCTTGCGCTTGGTTCCGGGCGAGATCCGGGCGACGTGATCGGGGTCGAGCGGAAAGCGCTCGCCGGCGATTTCGATCTCGCCACGACCGCGCAGCGCGATGAAGACCTCCTCCTGGCCGTCGTGCTCGTGGTCGTGCTCGGGGTAATCCTCGAAGTTGGGCGGCAGGTCGAGGATCTGCATGCCGAACGACTCGACGCCAAGCTCCGCCCGGGCACGCTTGAAGGCGCCGCGGTACACCGCCTCCATCTCGTCGATCTTCTTCACCGTGTAGTCGCTCATCGCTTCTCCCTTCGAGGTGGTTTGGCCCGCTTGGCCGGGAAGGCCGTCGCGGCGATTACCCCATCGTACGAACGTTCGTGCTTTTTTGTATTCTGGTCAGCGTGAGCGCAACCGCAACGTATGCCCGTTCGGGCGCCGAGTCCGGCAAGGGCGCCGGGACGAGAGCGGCGATCCTCGATCGCGCCGTCGACCTCGCCTCCGCTGAGGGCCTTGAGGGGCTGACGATCGGCCGCCTCTCAAGCGAGCTGGAGATGAGCAAGAGCGGGCTCTTCGCCCACTTCGGCTCCAAGCAGGAGCTGCAGCTGGCGACGGTCAACGCAGCCGCGAGGCGCTTCCGCCGCGCGGTGATCGACCCTGCCATGGATGCCCCCGACGGGGCTCGGCGCCTGCGGGCGATGGCGGACGCCTACCTGGCGCACGTCGACGCCGGCGCCTACTCCGGCGGCTGCTTCTGGGCCTCGACCTCCGCGGAGTACGACGATCGGCCGGGACCGGTGCGGGACGCGATCGCCGCCGCTTTGGACGCCTGGCTCAAAGAGCTGGAGCGCCAGGCCAGGATCGCCGGGATGGAGAGCCCCGACCGCGTCGCTTTCGAGCTATACGCGGTAGCGATGGGAGCGAACTCTCGCTACCGGCTGTCCGGCGACCGTCGGGTCTTCGAGTACGCCCGCGAGGCGACCGAGCGGCTGCTGGGCGGAGGACACGAGTGAGCGCGGCCGGCGACGACATCCAGGTCGAGCCGGCGGCCGACTTCGCCCGGCGCTTCGCCGAGTATTGGTCCGCGCCGACGCCGGAGCGCCTCGACACCGTTCTTGCCGAGCGAGTGCTGCTCGTCGCGCCGATGACGCCCACCACCGACACCCTCGCCGACGGCAAGCGCACCTTCGCCACCCTGCTCGAGCAGATCCCCGACCTGACCGCCGAGGTACACCGCTGGGGGGCCACCGCCGATGGCGTCCTGATCGAGTTCACGCTGAGCGGGACGGCGGGTGGAAACCCGATCTCTTGGACCGCGGTCAACCGCTTTTGTCCTCGGCGACGACGGCCTGGCGACCGAACGCGTGTCCTACTTCGACCCCGCTTCGATTCAGTCGAGCAACCCGACCTGACGCAGGATCGAGACCGAGTCCGAGTAGACGTCCTTGCGCTTGATCAGACCGTCCTCGAAGGGGATCGAGTCGATGCCGTCCCAGCTGACCTTGCGACCGGTCGGCGGCGCCTCGAGGTCGCCGCGCTGCATCGTGTTGACGTGCGTGGCGCTCGCCGTCCACTCCTGCACGACGAGTCCCTCTCGGACATAGAGACGCTGCGTCTCGAACGTCAGGTCGGGCCAGCTCTCGAAGATCGCCGCGATATGGGCTCTCACGTCCTCGCCGCTCGCCGACTCGCCCGCGGTGTGATTGGCGAAGACCATGTCGGGCGCATGCATGGCGATGATCGCAGCGACGTCGTGGGCGTTCCATGCTTCGTTGTAGCGCTCGATCGCCTCGGTTAGCGCCTCAATGCCATCGCGGTCGCCCATCGCGACGACTCTAACCCGGCACGAACCCGTTCGCGAATTTTCACTTCCCGCGCGCCCCGCATGCGTCCGCCCCGGTTAGCCGTCGCGTGAACCGAAAAAAAAGGGGGGTTGACATCAGATGACAGTACAATTAGCATCAAGCATCATGCCGAGAACCACGCTGGATCTCAATGCAACCGTGCTGGAGGAGCTGCGGCAGCGTGCGGCCGGCGAAGGCAAGAGCATGGGGCAGGTCGCGTCAGAGGTCTTGGCCGCCGGACTTCACGATCGGCCGGTTCGGGAGTTGCCTCCCCTCGGATGGTCGCGCCGCCCGATGGGTCCCTTTAGGGTCGATCTGGAGGACAAGGAGGCGCTCTCCGGTCTGCTGGACAGGGAGGACCTGGAGCGGGGAAGCCGGTGAGCGTCGCACTTGACACGAACGTCCTTCTCTACGCCGTCAATCCAAGCGATTCGGCATCGGAGACCGCGTACGCCCTCGTTGATCGCCTGGCCCGTGGTCCCGAGCTTCTCTTTTTGTTCTGGCCCGTGCTTATGGGATTCCTGCGGCTGTCAACGAACCCGGCTTTAACGGACGAACCTCTGTCGCCCTCGGAGGCGCTCGCGGTTGTGGACCAACTGGTCGAACGCAGGCATGTCCGCACCCCTGGCGAGGAGCCGGGATTTCTTACCGTCTATCGCGACACCGCCTCGGCGGCGACCCGTGGAAAGGACGTGACCGACGCCCATATCGCCACTCTGATGCGCCAACACGGTGTCGGCACCATCTACACCCGCGATCGCGACTTCCGGCGCTTCGACGGGATCCGGGTCGAGGACCCCTTTGCGTAGGCCTGAGGGCTCGGGGCTGCAGGGACCGTCGTCAGGCGACGCGCATGTCCTGAATCGGTTGCAGCCAGCGTTCGACCTCGGGGGCCACGGTGGCGGGTACGTCGCTCATCGCCGCGACATCGTCCGGCGTCCAAAGGCGTCTGATGTGAAGCGACAGCTTTTCTCTAGCGGAGTCCAGTTGGGGGCGCATTCCGTTGAGCTCGATCGGGATGCTTGAAGGTGAGATCTCAGCCAGCGAGATCCGTTTCCGCTCCGTCCCCTCGGCGCCCTGGAAGACCGGCTTGCCGTCCGCTCCAACGTTGGCCTGGCGCACATAGACCACCACCATCCAGTCCGGCAAGGTACGCAGGAACTTCCTAGCCGCGGGGAGACGCAGCCAGCTGGTCATCTTCTCCAGTTGCTCGTCGAACCAGCCGATGGTGTTGAGTGCGAGCCCCTCGTCGCTCAGGTCCAGGGTCATGTTCACGAACCGGAAGTCCCTCTCGCTATTGGTCTGTGCCCAGGCGGTGTTGAACCGTCTTCCCATGCGCCCGGCCCGAATCGAGCCCAGCACGGGATCGAACCGCTGCGGGCCAATTTTATTTCGGACCTCGGCCCATAGCTGGAGCAATCGCTCCTTTGCCTCGCTCCCCCCAGCAGAGTCCCTTTTGTCTGAGGGTTGCGAAAACCACTCGAAAAGAGGGGCGAGCTCAGCCATTGCTTCTGTATTGATAACGATTTAACGTAATGCCTGCCTACGGGGAGATCAGAGTGCGGCTGAAGCCACGTGGCATTGAGCAAGCGGGGGTCGAGGCCGCACTGGAAGGGCTCTAGGCGCGATGGCTACGGACAACCCCGCTAGCGGCGTGTCGAGGCTGAGCGCCGACGTGGTCGTGGTCGGCGGCGGCCTCTCCGGCCTCTCAGCAGCGAAGGCGCTGGTCGATGCCGAACGCGATGTGGTGGTACTCGAGGCGCGCGACCGGGTCGGCGGGCGGCTGCTCAATGCGACACTCGGCGGTACGATCAGAGTCAACGTCGGCGGGCAGTGGGTCGGCTCCGACCATGCCCGCGTGCAGCGGCTCGCCGCCGAGTTGGGGATCGAGATCTTCCCGCAGTTCGGAGAGGGGAAGAACCTGCTCGACGTCAGCGGCACGCGCCGGCTCTACCGGGGGACGATTCCGCGTGTCGGGCTCCGCGTCCTCTGGGATGTCTTCCTCGCCCGCCGCCGACTTGACCGCCTGGCCGGCGGAGTCGCGGCCGAGGAGCCGTGGGCCGCCGAGCGGGCCGCGGAGCTGGATCGCCAGACCCTTGCCGGCTGGTGCGCGGACAACGTACGGACCGAGCTGGCGCGCCAGCTGATTGGCCTCGCCTGCCGCACTGTCTGGGGAGCCGGGCCGGAGGAGCTCTCGATGCTCCACGTCCTCTTCTACGTCAGCTCGGCGGGCGGCTTCGACAAGCTGATCGACACCGAGGGCGGCGCCCAGCAGGATCGCCTTGACGGCGGTGCGCAGTCGCTGCCGGTGGGGCTTGCCAAAGCGCTCGGCGATCGCGTCCGGCTCGGTACGCCCGTTACCAAGATCGCGCAGGGCCAGAACTCGGCGACCGTCGTGGCGGCCGGAATCGAGGTCGAGGCGGGGCGGGTCATAGTCGCGCTGCCCCCTGCGCTCGTCTCGAAGATCAAGTTCGATCCGCCGCTGCCCGAGCGCCGTCGCCTGCTCGCCGAGCAGTTGCGACCGGGTCGCCTGACCAAGTGCATGGCGCTCTACGAGCGGCCGTTCTGGCGCGAGGACGGCCTCAGCGGCGAGGCGGTCACCGATGCCGGCCCGGTAACGCTGACCTTCGACAGCTCCCCGCGGGACGGCTCGACCGGCGTTCTGCTCGGCTTTGTCGGCGGGCCTGAGGTGGGCGAATTGGATGGGATGGTGGAGGCCGAGCGTCGCGCCGCCGTGCTGGCCTGCTTCGCGCGGCTCTTCGGAGCGCGGGCCGAGCAGCCGCTCGACTACGTCGAACAGGTGTGGTCCGCGCAGGAGTGGTCTTTGGGCGGACCCACCTCGAACTTCGGTCCAGGCGGCTGGACCGCTTGCGGTTCAGCATTGCGCGAGCCAGTCGGCGCGGTCCACTGGGCGGGCACCGAGACCGCCACCGTGTGGAGCGGCTATATGGAGGGCGCGATGCAGGCCGGCGAGCGGGTGGCGGCCGAGGTATTGGAAAGCGGGCGTCCGGTGGGCTAGGGTCATGATTACCCGGCCGCCCCATACAACGGAGGTTCCATGGCCTACGAGATGAACATTCGCGGCACGCAAGACCAGGTCAAGATCCGCAGCCCGTGGGCGGCGGCGCTTCTGCCGATCATCACGCTCGGCATCTACCACCTCGTCTGGTGGTA
Source organism: uncultured Solirubrobacterales bacterium (assembly GCA_963844395.1). Lineage (GTDB taxonomy): Bacteria > Actinomycetota > Thermoleophilia > Solirubrobacterales > 70-9 > VRUE01. The sequence continues at coordinate 973,620 of CAWJNX010000002.1, forward strand.
CCGGGTGAACCGCGAGCTGCGCGACTACGGCCAGGCCAGGGGCTACGACCTCGGTCAGAACCCGACCAACTCCGTGCTCGCGCTGGTGCCCGGTTTCCTGATCATTGTGCCGCCCCTGGTCAGCTACTGGCGCGGGACGAAGCGAATCCAGGGTGCATCTCGGCTTGCCGGGAAGGAGCCGCCCAACGGCTGGATCGCGCTGGTCCTCTACCTCCTGCTGGCGCCCGCTCTCTGGGCCTACATGCAGGTCTCGCTGAATGAAATCTGGCGCGAGGAGGCCGAGGCACTGCCGGGACAGGAACTGCCGCCGCCGCCGGCCGACCAGATGCCGCAGCCGTTGCCCGGACAGCAGCAGCCGTCGGAGACGCCTGGTCAGACGCCGCCGCCCGGCGCCCCGGAGCAGCAGCCGCCTTCGCCTTAGAGCAGGCCAGCGGGGGCCTACACTCGCCGGATGGACCGCGCCTTGCTCGCAGAGAGCCTCGCCGCGGTGGGCGAGCCCGCCTACCGCGCCTCCCAGGTCTGGGAGTGGGTGGTGCGCGGGGCGCGCGGCTACGAGGAGATGACCAACCTGCCGGCTGCGCTGCGCGAGCGGCTCGTTGCCGAGGTGCCGCTGTCAACCCTTTCGGTGCGCGCCGAGGCGAAGTCTGACGACGGCACGGTCAAGACCCTCTTCGACACTGTCGACGGCCGGCCGTTGGAGGCGGTGCTGATGCGCTACCGCGACGGGCGCCGCTCCGTCTGCGTCTCCTCGCAGTCGGGCTGTCCGCTGACCTGCACCTTCTGCGCTACTGGGCAGATGGCCTTCGGCCGCAACCTGAGCGCCGATGAGATCCTCGACCAGGCGCTCCACTTCCGCCGCATCGAACCGATCGACCACGTTGTCTTCATGGGCATGGGGGAGCCGACGATGAACCTCGACGCGGTGCTGGGCGCCTGCGAGCGCCTGCCCGACCTGGGTGTCACCCACCGCCGCACCGCGATCTCCACCGTCGGCTGGGTGCCGGGAATCGACCGCCTCGCAGAGTGCGAGATGCCAGTTGCGCTCGCCCTCTCTTTGCACGCTCCGAACGATGGTTTGCGATCGCAGCTGATGCCGGTCAACGACCGCTATCCGTTGGCCGACGTCCTCGCCGCCTGCGAGCGCTACCGCGCCCGCCGTCGCCGCAAGGTCTTCGTCGAGTACGTGATGCTGGACGGCGTCAACGACCTGCCCGAGCATGCCCGCCAGCTCGCTTCGCTGCTCGATCCGCGCATCTACAAGGTCAACCTGATCCCCTACAACCCGACCGGCGCCTATGACGGCTCCTCGCCGGAGCGGATCGAGCGCTTCCGCGCGATTCTCGCCGAGCACCGCCTCGCCGCCACCGTCCGCCTCACCCGCGGTCGCGACATCGACGCCGCCTGCGGCCAGCTCGCCGCCGGCGCACCGGCCTCTGCTCGCTGACCGAAGCGCGATGGCGGACGGCAAGGCACGCAGCGCGCTTCCGATCGACCTTCCGGGCGGCGACGCCAGCCCGCTGCGCAAGATCCTCAGCCGGCTGGCGATCGCCCTGGCCCTAATCGCTCTTGTGGCCGGCGTCTCCTACGCCGGACGCGAGGGCTACGCCGACCCCGAGGACGGCGAGATGAGCGTCCTCGACGCCTTCTACTACTCGACGGTCTCGATCACGACCACCGGCTACGGCGACATCCGCCCGGTCACCGACGGGGCGCGGCTGGTGACGACGGTGGTCGTCACGCCGGCCCGCGTGCTCTTCCTCATACTGCTCGTCGGGACCACCCTGGAGATACTGGCCGAACGCAGCCGCGAGGCCTTTCGACTTGCTCGTTGGAGGAGACGCTTGAAGGACCACACGATCGTTTGCGGGTACGGCGTCAAGGGACGCAGCGCGGTGACCACGCTGCTCAGCAAGGGAAAGACGCCCGAGCAGATCGTCGCGATTGAGCCCGACGCCCAGGCGCGGGCCCGGGCGACCGCCGACGGGCTCGCCGCGGTTGCCGGCAGCGCCGCCACGCAGGAGGTGCTGATCGAGGCCGGCATTAAGACGGCCTCGGCGCTGATCGTCGCTCCCGACCGCGACGACACGGCTGTGCTGATTGCGCTTACCGCCCGCGAGCTGAACGCGGAGGTGACCATCGTCGCTTCGGTGCGCGAGGAGGAGAACGTCCATCTCCTGCACCAGAGCGGCGCCGACGCGGTGATCACCTCCTCCGGGGCGGCGGGCCGGCTGCTCGGCCTCTCGACCGAGACGCCGCAGGTGACCGAGGTGATGGAGGACCTGCTGACCGTCGGCGAGGGACTCGACCTCGCCGAGCGCAGGATCGGGCCGGGCGACGCGGGGCCGGTTCCGCGCCGCGCCCACGAGGCGATCATCCTCGCCATCGTCCGCGACGGCGAGGTGATCCGCTTCGACGACGAGCGCGCCGCCGAGCTGCACGACGGCGATCGGGTCCTCGAGCTATTCAGCCACCGCCACTGAGCAGCGGCGGGTTCGTCTGGCTGGTTAGCCAACTACCATGCTGTCGATGCCGGCCGAGACCGCAGCTCCCGTCGCCAAACCGCAGCAGATGTCGGCTAACCCGGTGCGGCGGATCGCTGAAGACGTCGCCACCGAGTGGCGCAGCCGCGGCAGATTCCCGCCCGGCCCCACCGACTTCAGCATCTCCCGCACCCACAAGATCGCCCACGATCCGCTGCCGATCCTGCTCTCGAACTACGAGGAGCATGGGCCGATCTTCAGCCTCCGCCTCCTCCACAGCCGCGTCGTCTTCATGCTCGGTCCGGAAGCGAACCACTTCGTCACCGTCGCCCACCCAGAGAACTTCCACTGGCGCGAGGGCAGCTTCGGCGATCTGATCCCGCTGCTCGGCGACGGCCTGCTGACGATCGACGACGAGTACCACGACCGCGCCCGGGCGATCATGCTGCCCGCCTTCCACCGCCGGCAGCTGGACGCGATGGTCGAGGCGATGACTGTGGAGGCTGAGGCCGTGATCGCGACGCTCCGTTCCGGCGAGGTCGTCGACATCTACGAGTGGATGCGCAACCTGGCGATGCGGATCGCGATGCGGGCGCTACTCGGGCTCGACCCCGACGAGGCCGGCAAAGGCGCTGCCGCGGCAGAGCATTTCGAGCGCGCCCTCGGCTTCTACGGGATCGACTATCCGCTGCGCTTGTTGCGCGGGCCGGGCTCGCCCTGGCGGCGGATGAACGCTTCGCGGAAGGTGCTCGACGAAATCGTCTTCGGCGAGATCTCCCACCGCAGAGCCGAACCGCCCGAGAGCGAAGGTCGGGACATCCTCAGCTTGCTGCTCGGCGCCCGCGGCGAGGCGGGCGAGGCGTTCACCGACCGCGAGGTGCGCGACCAGGTGATGACGCTGATGTTCGCCGGCCACGACACCTCGACCTCGACCCTCACCTTCATGATGCACGACCTGGCCCGCCACCCGGACGTGGTGGAGCGCTTGTGCGAGGAGCAGGACCGGGTCCTCGGCGGCTCTACGCCGAGCGTCGAGCAGCTCGGCAGCGAGATGCCCTACCTCGACATGGTCCTCGACGAGGTGCTCCGCCTCTACCCGCCGGCCTGGATCGGCCCGCGCCGTGCCGTGCGCGAGTTCGAATTCGCCGGCTGCACCGTGCCCAAGGGGGCATACGTCAACTACAGCTCCTGGGCGAGCCACCGCATCGCCGAGGTCTTCCCCGATCCCGAGGCCTTCATCCCGGAGCGCTTCACCCCCGAGCGCAAGGCGGCGCTGCCACGCGGCGCCTACGTCCCCTTCGGTGGCGGCAGCCGCATCTGCATCGGCAAGCGCTTCGGCCAGACCGAGGTGAAGCTGGTCGCGACGATGCTGCTGCAGCGTCTGCGCCTTGACGCGCTTCCGGGGCGCACGATGACCGTGCGCCAGATGCCGACCCTCTCGCCGAAGGGTGGTCTGAAGATGCGGGTGCTGCCCCGCGCCTGACCCCCCGTCTGTATCTTTTTAGACGACGATGTCTCTGGCAGGGGAATCGAGGTGCCAGCGCGCACCGCTGCGTGCTGGCTGGATCATGGCGACACTCGTCGCGGTGCTGTGCCTGTCGCTGCCCGCGAACGCGGGCGCGGCACCACCCGCCAACGACAACTTCGCCGACGCGCTAGTCGGCAGCGGGGACCAAGTCGAAGGGGCAGGCAACACCTTTGGGGCGACCAAGGAGAGCGGGGAGCCCAACCACGGCGGCGATCCGGGCGGTGCGTCGGTCTGGTTCGGTTGGACGGCACCCCGGTCGCAAACGGTCTACATGCAGCTTTGCACGGAAGGATGGAAAGCCCTGATGGGCATCTATAGAGGCGGGTCGGTCGATGCCCTTCAGCCCGTTGCGACGACTGGGATCTCATCGGCCGTCGGCTCCTGCGGCAGGCTTCACTTCAGGGCGATATCCAGCGTCACCTATCGCATCGCGATCGACGGCTCGACCGCGGGCGGGCCGGTAGAGCAGGGGAATTTCGACTTCTCGATCTCCGCTCTCCCTCTCGAACTTCCAGGCAACGATGACTTCGCGAACGCGACTGAGGTGAAACCGACGCCTTATGAGTGGATCAACGGCAGCACCGACGGCGGCACGCGCGAGAGCGACGAGCCTGGCAATGGGGGCGACCTCGCCGGTGCCTCGGTCTGGTATCGCTGGACGGCTCCAACCAGCGGAGCGATGCAGCTTTTCCCCTGCCTGGCCGGATTTCGCCCGTCGCTTGCGGTGTACACGGGTTCGGCGCTGGGCACGCTGCAGTCAGTCGGCGCTCCGGCGGCGCTCGATCCCTCCCTGTTTGGCGCCTGCCAGCTGGGTGGCCTTGGGGGCGTCCGCTTCGAGGCGGTCGCCGGCGAGACCTACTCGATCGAGGTGGACGGGGTTGACGGTGGCTGGGGCCGCTTCCAGTTGCGGCTGCTACCGGTGGTGACCCCGTACGTAGACGTCCACCCGCCCAACACCTACATCTACAAGCTGCTGCGGCTGCGCCGGCGGGGGGTTGGGATCCAGTTCGGCAGCGGCGGCGGCCCGCCCGGTGACACCTTCCTTTGCAGGCTCGACCGGCGACCCTTCTCGCCCTGCAGGACGCCACGGAAATGGTATGGCCTTGCTGCCGGCAGGCACAGAGTGGCCGTCGTCGCCACCGACGCGGTGGGCAACCGCGACGCGACGCCTGCGGTGCGCACCTTCAGGATGGGCGGGGGAAGGAAATGAGAAGGCTGCTCCTGCTTGCAATTGGGCTTGCTGTTCTAATGCCCAGCGGCCAGGACCGGGCCGAGGCAGCCCTCTATTGGGCTCACGGTTTCTCGTCTGTCGGCAGGGCCAATCTCGACGGCAGCCTGTCACTGTGGCCGCTGCCGAATGGATCTTTTCCGGCGCTCGAGGCCGAAGGCGCGTGTGGGCTCGAGGTTGACGCTCAGCATCTCTACTGGGGCAATACCTCTGGGGGAACGGTTGGGCGGGCAACAATCGACGGTATGGCACCGAACCAGGCGTTCATTTCCGGCTTGGGTGAGCCCTGCGGCGTTGCCGTTACCGGGACCCACGTCTACTGGTCGGACTTCGCGACCAACATGATCGGCCGTGCCAGCCTCGACGGAAGCGGTGTCGAATCCGGCTTTGCGGAGGGAGCCGCGAATCCATGCGGGATTGCCGTCAATGGCGCCCACGTCTACTGGGCGAACCAGGAAGACGAGTCGATCGGCCGCGCCGATCTTGACGGCAGCAACGTCAACCAACAGTTCATCTCTGGGCTGGGAGCTCCTTGCGGGGTGGCGGTTGGCGGTGGTCACGTCTACTGGGGGGACCAGGATCTGGAATCGATCGGCCGCGCCGCTCTGGATGGTTCCAATGTCGAGACGACGATTGTGGACAACGCCGGCGAACCGTGGGACGTTGCTGTCAGCGACGCCTATGTCTTCTGGGCGGACCGCTGGGGAACGCCCGCCGACCCCGACGGGGGGATCGGCCGGGCTGCACTCGATGGCGGCAGCGCCAATCACGACCTCATTCCCGGTCTGCACAGCCCGACCGGCGTTGCGGTGGACTCCCGACTTCTCGGGCCGCCGTCATCGGCGCCGCGGCCGTCGGATTACCTTCGCTTCGGCAAGCTGACTCACGACAAGCGGACCGGCGCCCTCCGGCTCGTTCTCTATGTGCCGGCCCGCGGCGAGTTCCGCGTTGACTCCCCTGCCATAGGCTGGCGCATCGACAAGGGGAACCCTTCGCCCTGGGTGGGGGGGACGTTCCGCTGGCGGCTGAAGCTCTGGCCGGGCAAAGGAACGGCGGGGAAGCGGATTCGCCGCAACCTGAGGCGGAAAGGCCGCGCCCCGATCGTTCTGCGCATGACTTACCAGCAGGAAGGACGACTGCCGCTGCAAGGGCAGAAGCAGATCGCCTTCCAGCAACATTAAGCGGTGGCGGACGTCCGCAGGCGCCCCCCACCGTCCGCTACTTGATGAACAGCATCTCCTCGTACTTGGGGAGCGGCCAGAGGTCGTCGGCTGACGACCTTCTCCAGCTTGTCGGCTGCCTCGCGTACCCGGGCCATCGCCGCGACCTGCTTGTCGCGGGCGTGGATCGCCAGCTCGAGGCCCTCGAGTCGTCGGGGTCGCGCGTTCGCCGCCTCCAGCTCGCCAAGTGCGGTGACCAGCTCGTCGACCAGGCTGCGTACCTCTGCCTCGATCGCGGAGACGCCCGACTGGCCGATCAGCGCCAGGTGGCGCAGGGCGGCCGGCAGGATCATCGTCTTGGCGATCGAGAAGGTGGTCTCCGCCTCGATGTTGGCGCGGAGCCGATACTGCTCGACCCAGACCTCGTAGCGCGACTCCAGCTCGCGCTTGGAGAGCACCTCGTAGTTCTCGAAGGCGGCGATCGTCTGCTCCGTGAGCACCTCGGGCAGCGCGTCGGGCGTCGTGCGCAGGTTCTTCAGCCCGCGCTGCTCCGCTTCGGCGTGCCACTCCTCGGCGTAGTTGTCGCCGTCGAAGAGACCTGCTTGTTGTCGCCGTAGGCCTCTTTGACGACCTCGATCACGGCCTCGGCGACGTCGGCGCCGCCGCTCGTCTTCGCCTCGAGCTTGCCGGCCAGCTCGTCGATCGCCTCGGCGACGATCGTGTTGAGGACCGTGTTGGGGAAGGCGAGCGACATGCTCGAACCCAGCGCCCGGAACTCGAATTTGTTGCCGGTGAAGGCGAACGGGGAGGTCCGGTTGCGGTCGCCGCCGTGCATCGGCAGCGCCGGCAGCACCGTCGCCCCCAGCTCGAGGAAGGAGGCCGGCGTGTGCGGGTCGCCCTCGAACCGGTGGAGATCGCCTCGAAGACCTTCTCCAGCTCGGCGCCGAGGAAGATCGAGATGATCGCCGGCGGCGCCTCGTTGGCGCCGAGGCGGTGGTCCTGGCCGATGTTGGCGACCGAGGCGCGCAGCAGGCCCTGGTGCTTGTTGACGGCCTGGATCACCGCCGCGCAGAAGAAGAGGAAGTGGACGTTGTCGGCCGGCGTGTCGCCCGGGTCGAGCAGGTTGGAGCCGGTGTCGGTCCCCATCGACCAGTTGTTGTGCTTGCCGGAGCCGTTGACGCCGGCGAAGGGCTTCTCGTGCAGGAGGCAGACCAGGCCGTAGCGGCGCGCGACGCTTTCCAGCACCTGCATCATCAGCTGCTGGTGGTCGGAGCCGACGTTCGAGTTCTCGAACACCGGCGCGATCTCGTACTGGTTCGGCGCGACCTCGTTGTGGCGGGTCTTGACCGGGATGCCGAGCTTGCGCATCTCCAGCTCGGCCTCCAGCATGCAGGCGAGGATCCGCTCCGGGATCGAGCCGAAGTAGTGGTCGTCGAGCTCGTGGCCCTTGGGCGGCTTGGCGCCGAACAGGGTGCGGCCGGTGCGAGATCAGGTCGGGGCGCTCGAAGAAGTACTGCTCGTCGATCAGGAAGTACTCCTGCTCGGCGCCGACCGTGGTGAAGACCCGCTGTGCTGTCCTCGTCGCCGAGCAGGCGCAGCGCCTTGATCGCCGAGCGCGAGAGCGCGTCCATCGAGCGCAGCAGCGGGATCTTCGCCGTCGAGCGCCTCGCCGGTCCAGGAGGCGAAGGCGGTCGGGATGCAGAGCAGCGCCCCGTTCGGGTTCTCGAGGATGAAGGCGGGGGAGGTCGGGTCCCAGGCGGTGTAGCCGCGGGCCTCGAAGGTGGCGCGGACGCCGCCGGTCGGGAAGGAGGAGGCGTCGGGCTCGCCCTGGATCAGCTCCTTGCCGGAGAAGCCGGCCAGCGCCGTGCCCTCGTCCGCCGGGCTCGAAGAAGGAGTCGTGCTTCTCCGCGGTCGAGCCGGTCAGCGGCTGGAACATGTGGGTGAAGTGGGTGGCGCCGTTCTCCAGCGCCCATTCCTTCATCGCCTCGGCGACCGCGTCGGCGAGGCTGGGGTCGAGCGCCTCGCCGTCCTCCAGGGTCGTCTGCAGCTTCTCGAAGACGTCGGCGGGCAGGCGGTCGCGCTGCACGGCGACGAGAAGACGTTGGCGCCGAAGGGTCGTTCTCGGGCAGGGTCAGGTCGAGCGCGCCGAGGGCCTCCCCGTTGGAGCTCCACTGCGCGGCGGTCACGTTCTGCTGGCGGATACGAGTCATCGCTTGGTCAGTCTCTCACTTGCGGCGCCCTCGGTCGCGGGCGCGTCGGTTGCCGGTCAACTCCCTAAGAGCCAAAAAAGCCTAATGGCAGAGCGCTGGCGATGCCTTTGTACCGCGGTACAACGATCGCCCCAGGCCCTTGTCCGAGCCGACCGTATAGCCTCCCCGCGTCCCCGACCTGGAGGATCCCAGACCGAATGTTCGTTTCCAAGGCCGCCGTCGTCGGCGGAGGCACCATGGGCGGTGAGATCGCCCAGGCGATCGCCGCCGCCGACATCCCCGTCGTCGTCAAGGACATCGAGCAGAAGTTCGTCGACGCCGCGCTGGAGAAAGCGCGCGCCGTCACCGAGGGCCAGCTCGCCCGCCTGGTCAAGAAGGAGAAGCTGACCCAGGAGCAGGCCGACGCCCGCCTCGCCGAGGTGATGGGCCTGATCACCGGCACGACGAGCTACGAGGAGTTCGGCGACGTCGACTTCGTGGTCGAGGCGGTGCCGGAGAAGATGGAGATCAAGCAGGCGGTCTTCCGCGAGCTGGACGCCGCCACTCCCGGCCACGCGATCCTCTCCTCCAACACCTCCTCGCTCTCGATCACCGAGATCGGCGAAGCGACGCTGCGGCCCGACAAGGTGGTCGGCTTCCACTTCTTCTACCCGGCCTCGGTGATGCCGCTGGTCGAGGTGATCGCCGGCGAGGACACCTGCGCCGGAGACCGCCACCGCCGCCTACAACTTCGCGCAGGCGATCAAGCAAGCAGCCGATCGTCTGCGGCGAGGTGCCCGGCTTCGTCGTCAACCGGATCCTGATGGCGACGATCGGCGAGATCTGGCGCGCCCAGGAGGAGCAGGGCCTCTCGCTGAAGGCGATCGACGAGGCGATCGCCGCCGCCCAGGTGGCGCCGATGGGGCCGTTCTTCCTCACCGACCTGCTCGGCCTGGACACGGTGCTGCACGTCGCCGAGCACCTGCACGAGTCCTACGGCGAGAGCTTCTACGTCCACCAGGGCCTGAAGCAGCTGGTCGCCGACGGCAAGCTCGGCGCCAAGAGCGGCGGCGAGGGCTTCTTCAAGGAGGGCGAGCAGACGATCCCCGGCGACGCCGAGCCCGACGCCGAGGAGCTGGTCGCGCTGTTCACCGGCCGGGCGCTGATCGAGGCCTGCCGGCTGGTCGAGGAGGGCGTCTGCTCGGTCCGCGACATCGACCTCGGGATGATGGCCGGCGCCGGGCTGGACCCGCGCCGGGGTCTGCTGCCCGCCCTTCTGGAAAGCCGACGTCGAGGGACTCGACAAGGTCCTGGAGCGGATGGAGCAGCTCGAGGAGAAGCACGGCGAGCGCTTCGCCCCGCCGGTGACGCTGAAGCGCCTCGTCGCCCAGGGCCGCCTCGGCCTGGCGTCGGGCCAGGGCTTCTACCCCTACCCGCAGCCCGACGAGGGCGAGCAGGCCGAGACGGTGAAGCTGGAGACGCGCGGCGACGTCGCGATCGCCTGGCTCGCCAACGCGCCGATGAACGCGATCTCCCCCGACGTGATCCGCGACCTCGGCACCGTCTGGGAGAAGGTCAAGGCCTCCGACGAGGTGGGCGCGATGGTGATCGCCTCCTCGATCCCGGTCGTCTTCTCGGCCGGCGCCGACATCAAGGCCTTCACCCAGATGGACGAGGCGGGCGGCGAGGAGCTGATCCACACCGCCCACGCGCTGCTGCGCGACTTCGGCCAGGACGGCGTCGCGACGATCGCCGCGGTCAACTCGATCGCCTTCGGCGGCGGCTGCGAGCTGGCGATGGCCTGCGACGTGCGGATCGGCGCCGAGGCGGCGGTCTTCGGCCAGCCGGAGGTCAAGCTGGGGATCATCCCCGGCTTCGGCGGCACCCAGCGGCTGCCGCGCCTGGTCGGCCCCAACAAAGCGCTGGAGATGAACCTGGTCGGCGACGCGATCCTCGCCGAGGAGGCGCTGGAGTTCGGCCTCGTCAACCGCGTCGTCCCCGACCACGAGCTGTTCGAGACGGCGCTGATGTGGGCGCGCAAGCTGGCCGCCCAGGCGCCGGTCGCGCGCGAGCAGATCAAGCGCGTCTCCGACCAGGGCGACCTCGACGAGGGCATCGAGGCCGAGAAGCAGGGCTTCGCCACCGCCTTCGGCAGCGAGGACGCCAAGGAGGGCATCGCCGCCTTCCTCGGCAAGCGCACCCCGAAGTGGAGCGGCAAGTAGACACACCCGCAACAGCACGCCGACGGGCCTCAAAGCGGAGAGATAGTCCGCTTTCAGGCCCGTCGGCGCACGTTCGACGGCTGGCGGAGCTGATCGGCGAGTCGAGCTGCACCGTTGCGTTGACCGGAGCCGGGGTCTCGGTGCCGTCGGGGATTCCGGACTTTCGGACGCCTGAGACGGGGCTCTGGGAGAACGTCGATCCGATGGAGGTCGCCCACATCGACGTCTTCGAAGGAGACCCCGCTCGCTTCTGGTCCTATTACCGGCCGCGCTTCCACTCACTTGGCGACAAACGGCCGAATACCGCGCACGAGGCGCTGGCCGAGCTGGAGCGGCGCGGCCTGCTGGAGGGAGTCATCACCCAGAACATCGACCGACTACATCGGGCCGCCGGATCGCGGAACGTGGTCGAGGTGCACGGCTCGATCGAAACCTCGTCCTGCCGGGGCTGCGACGCCGCTTACGGCATCGAGGAGGTGGACGCCCTCTTCAACGGCGAAGGCGTCGCTGAGTGCGCCGCTTGCGGCGGGGCGGTCAAGCCCGATGTCGTCCTCTTCGGCGAGATGCTGCCCGAGACCGCGATGGCGAGCGCCCAGGAGCTAGCCGAACGGGCCGACCTGATGCTGTGCGTCGGATCCTCGCTGGTCGTCCACCCGGTGGCGGGCCTGCCGGCGCTGACCCTGCGCAGCGGAGGCAAGCTGGCGATTGTCACCAAGGGGCCGACTCCCTATGACGTCGAGGCGGAAGTGAGGCTGGACGGCGAGGTGGACGAGGAGCTCGGCGCCGTGCTTGCGGCACTCGCCTGACGGATTGGCGCCTTTGTATGAATATGTCTGACAAAGGCGCCACATGACGCCCGACGAAGCGGTTCCGGCCGCTCCGGTGGCGGTCGTCTTCGACAACGACGGGCTGCTGCTCGACACCGAGTCGGTCTGGACGCGGGCCGAGCAGGACCTGTTCGAGCGGCGGGATCTGGAGTTCACGCCGGCCGACAAGCACGAGCTGGTCGGCACCTCGGCTGAGATCGCAGGCGGTGTGCTCGAACGGCGGCTGGGTGAGCCGGGCCGGGCGGTCGAGCTGATCGACGAGCTGAACGAGCTGGTCGTCGCCGAGCTGGAGCACGGGGTGGAGGCGATGGTCGGGGCGCGCGAGCTGCTGGGAAGGCTGAAGGAGCGGGGGACTCCGATCGGGCTCGTCTCCAACTCGCCGCTCGCCTTCGTACGCCGCTCGCTGGAGATCGTCGGCTTCGACGACCTCTTCGACGTCGTGCTCAGCGCCCACGAGGTGGCGGCGCCGAAGCCAGCGCCCGACCCCTATCTCGAGGCCTGCCGCCGCCTCGGCGTCGAGCCCGGTCCAGACGTCGTCGCCCTAGAGGACTCGCCGACTGGCGTAGCCGCCGCCCTCGCCGCCGGCCTGACGGTGATCGGCATCCCCTCCCTGGAAGGCATCGCCCTCGAGGAGGCCCACCACATCGCCGCCTCGCTCCTAGACGAGGTGGTCGCCCGCCACCTCGTGCTTTAGCCGCGCAGGACGCGCCGCCGCCGAATCACTCGCTCGCAGATCTCAATTAGCTCGCGAACGCTGCGCTCGCGCTCCGCGTCAAGCTCTCCCCGCAGCGCCAGGTTGGCCGCCTCGCCGGCCTCGTAGCGGCGCGCCTCGAGCTGGGCCATGTCCTCCTCGTGCCCCGGGTCGATCAGCGCCCCTGCCAGCTCCACAAGCAGCGCCTCCAGTCCGACCCGCAGCTGCAGGGCGGCCTCGCGGTTGCGTCCGCCGTCGAGGTCGGCGCGGGCGCGCAGCAGCAGCGTCTCGCAGGAGTCGATTTGCTCGCGCCCGCCGAGTACCGCGGCGACTCGCTCCTGCGGGTGCAGCTCCTCTTCGCGCCGCCGCCGTCGCGGGCTGCCGCCACGAACGTCGACCTCGCGAGCCACCGAGAAGCGTCCGGACGCCACCTCCTCCCCACTGCCGCAGCCGATCCGCACCAGCACCGCTCGCTCCGGGCTCAGTTCCTGCCCGTAGGGGTCGGCGCTCGCCGTGGCCTGCGCGTGCAAGGCCCGGTTGAGCAGGTGGACTGCCTCAGCGACGAGCGCATCGACCGCGCCCTCAGCCTCCACAACCCCCGTTAACCAGTCCGCCGCGGCGTCAGCCGAGTCGAACGGCTCGTAGGCGCGGATCGCCGTAGCGCGGGAAAGGGGGAGGGAGTGCGGGGCGGCGTCGGGATTCGCCTCTCGTGGTCGCCGCTTCCGTCGTCCCGGCGGAGCGGGGGCGCCAAGGGTTTCGACGACTAGCACGCTCTGCGCTCCATCATCGTCGCGCGCGAGGTAACGACCGTCGGCAACGCCAAGCGTGCCGGCGAACTCGAACTGCACGAATCCGAAGTGCTGGTCCAGAAGACCGGATTCTCCCGCCGCGACTCAGTCGCCGCTGCGACCGGACTTGCCGTCGATCTGCTGGCAGCGAGAAGTCGGACGGCTTCGTCGGCACGTCGGGGTTGTCGATCTCCCCGAGCCGGTCGGTCAGCCGCAGCCACTGGTCGGGTTTGAGCAGCTGCACGTAGCCGGGCTCGGCTCCGTCGAGTCCGGGGAGCGGGCTCCAGCCGATGTGGACGTGGTCGGCGTGGTCGGCCATCGCGAAGCTCGGGCCGCCCAGTTCGTGGAGGGAGATCAGCTCGTCGGGCTCCAGCGTCCCCTGCAGCCGGAGCACGGCCTTCAGCACCATTTCGGTTATCGATCCCGGCCCCTGGTTGCCGAGAATCGGCACGCCGTTGATCGTCGCGATGTCGACGGCGTTGCCGTAGGAGTGGTTGGAGACGTTGCCGCTCGTCGTGATGCTGCCGTGGCGGCCGCAGAGCATCGAGGTGATCGTCAGGCGGAATCCCTGCTCGGAGAGGTAGGCCAGGGTTGCCAGCAGACGGCGGTCGATCTGCCCGGCGCGGATTTCGATGCTGTCGCACTCGGAGATCTCGATCCGCTCGTCGGCCAGGACGCGCCGTTGCCAGCGCCTCCTTGGAGAGCAGCAGCACGCCGGCGCTGCCGAGCTTGACCGCGAAGGGGTTCTTGCCCTTGGCGCGGTAGATCGCGGTCGCCTCGAGCAGCTTCCAGCCGTCGAGGATCGGCTTCGGATCGATCCGCGGCGCGCCCCGCCCGGCCGGCCGGATCGAGAAGTTGATGTGGGGGTCGACGCCGTCCTCGTTGGCGCCGATCCGCGCCAGCACCGTGCCGGCGATCACCTTCGAACCGACCCTGATCGAGCCGTCGGCGCCGAGCGCGGTCGCGTCATCGACTCGCTCGTGGGCGCTGAGGCGACGGCGCTCGTCGACCCGATCCGGCAGCGCGTAGAGCCGCGGCCGGATGTTCTGGCTGTCGACCGGGACGCGCTTCTCGCGGCCGGTCGGCATCACGATCAAGCGACGCTCGCGGACGATCCGGCCAAGCTTCGCGTAGGTGTAGCGGTTGCCGTAGGCGTCGCGCAGGACGACGAAGCGGCCGAGCCGATCCGTCTTGCCGCTCTTGACGACGACGCCGTCGTTGACGGCGACGACCGGTGCATCCTCGGCGGCGAAGATGTTGATCCCGCGACGGGTCGGCGAGGAGGAGACCACCTCGGCGGCGTTGCCGTATGCCTCGCGCTCCTCGCGGCGTGGCCCGCTTCAGCGCCGCCCGCGTTGAGATGTCGTCGGCGTAACGGGCGTCGGCGGCGACCGGGAAGTGCGCCCCCTCGGTCAGCCCGGTCAGCGAGCCGACCAGGTCGGCCGGCAGCTTGCCGTAGGCGCGCGCGTAGAGCAGCACCTCCTGCACGTACCAGTCGGCGTGGTTGTAGGCGAAGATCGCGTCGTAGAGGTCCTCGGTGCCGCCCGCCGCCTTCAGGTAGCTGGCCGCGGCGCAGATCGCGTCGACCGGGTTGTAGGGGTCCTTGCGCCCGTCGCCGTTGGCGTCGACCCCGTAGGCCTCCCAGCTGGAGGGGATGAACTGCATCCAGCCCATCGCGCCGGCGCTGGAGACGTTGAGGTTGGTCCCGAACGCGGTCTCGATTTTGTTGATCGAAGCGAGGATCTGCCAGGGGATCCCGTACTCGGTGCCGCAGGCCTGGTAGATCGGCAGCAGGAAGGGCGGGATCTCGAAGGAGTCGATGACGAAGTTGGGGACGCCGATCGGCGCCGGTCCGAAGGGGGCGATCGTCGTCGATAGGTTGGCGTCGGTCGGGGTGCCTCCGTCGCTGAACTGGGAGCCGCCGTCGGAGCCCCTGTGCGGGCGGCTGGATGCCCGGCAGTCGCGCTGGGTGCGCTTATCCCGCCTCCACCGGCACCCGTCCCCGGGCCGCCGATGCTCTCGTTGCGTGCAACCCCGCCGCTGGATGGCTCCGCGTCGTCCGCGTCGAGTGCGGGGCCGGCCTCTACTTCGGCAGAGCTATCGGAGGGGGCTTCGGCGTCGGATTCGCTGGGGGGCGGAGCTTCCTCTTCGTCGCCCGACCCGGAGTCGCAGTCGGGGTCTTCGAGGTCGGCCTGACCGTCGCCATCGTCATCGACTTCGTTGGCGCAGGCGGACGCCGGTGCGGCGAGGGAGGAGGGTGGCGCCCGGGATCGGGTCGGCAGCCTGGCCCTCGCCGAGACCCGCCGACTGGGCGCCGGCGATCCCCACGCCCAGCGCGGTCACGGCCGCAAAGCCGGCCAGTGCGATGATCAGTGCGAGCTTGTCTCTCATCCGGCTACGCCTCGGTACCCCAGCCACGGATGGCGCAACCCGCGCCGGTCGTCTCCCCACGTGTCAAGCCCGACCACGCTACTGACTTCCGCGGAGGCACGCAACGCACGGCGGCGCCCCCCAACATGCCCTTAATCCGCAGCGATCCCATGCCTACGGACGTGAGGATTTCAGTCCGCCCGGATGCGCTCGTTAAGAACTTGCTTGGGGCTGCCGGTGGTCCGATAACGGGCGAGGTTCTAAGGTGTCGCCGATGAGCTACGAGCAGGACGACCCGGAGGGCCTTAGAGGGCGCAGCGAGCAGCTGATCAGCGAGCTGGCCCAGGCGCTGCTCGATAGCCAGATGCTGGAGAACGCGGTAACGGCCGCCTTCGGTGCCCGCGAGAAGGCGGTCGAGGCCCAGCAGGCGGCCTTGGCGGCACTCAACCTGCCCTCGGCCAGCGATATCGAACGTCTCGAGCGCCGCCTGCGCTCGATCTCGCAGCGGCTCGAGGACATAGAGGACCAGGTCGACCGGGTTGCCCGCGACGTTGGGGGGCTCAGGCGGCAACTCGCCTCAGAGGACCGGAAAAGCTGACGCGGCCTAAGTCTAACCCTCGACCTTAGGTTGAAGTAGGGCCTTCGAGGCGGCCCGGCCGCCTCGTTTCGCTACCGCCTCGAGATCCTCGCCTTCCATCCGCTCGCCGGCTGCAGCGTCGTCGACGATCAGGACGGCGGCGGCGGCGATCCCGAGGGCCCGTCCCTTGGCCAGGACTGCCACCGTCTGCATATCGGCCGCGGCGACTTCGGCGGGCACGGCGGCGAAATCCGCAGGCAGGGCGTCGAGGCTGACGACCCGTGCCTGGCGCGCATCCGTCCCCAGCTCCCGCCGGAGGCGCTCCTGCAGGCCGGGATCGGGATCGACCGTCGTCCCGGCAGCGAGTCCGAAGGCCGCAGCGCTGCCCTCCGTCGCGACTGCCTCCTCGATCAGCAACAGCTCGCCAAGGCGCGGCCGCGCCGCTCTCGCCGCGCAGGTGCCGACGCGCACCGCTCGCCGCACGCCCAGCTTGGCCAGGTCGGTAAGCACCGCGGCTGCGCTCGGCGCGCCCATCCCGGTCGACTGGATCGTCAGTTCGGCTCCCGTCGGCGTGCGACCCGAGTAGCCCCACAGCCCGCGAGCGTGGTTGCTCATCTTCGGCTCCTCCAGCAGCTCTTGGGCGAGCAGCAGTGCCCGGCCGGGGTCGCCGACCAGGATCGCGTCGGCGGCGATCGGGGCGGTGGGACGGAGGCGGGCGGGCACGGGCGGCTGACCTTAGACGGCCGTGGGTGCGGCGCGGGGCGCTCTGCCAATCGGGAGAACCGCGCCCCCCGGATTTGCTCCAGCCGTCCAAACACAGCGCCACCCGCCCATCCATACCTTGGCCGCAATCCCAAACCGCGACTGCCGGGGCGTGCTCTGGCGGGCAAGGAGGAAATCGAATGAAAAAGAGGCTTCTGATCGCCGGCCCGGTGGCCGCGATTGCCTCGCTGGTACTGCCGGGTGTTGCCTTCGGCGCCGAGACGCCGATCCTGGAAACGCCCGAGGCAAGCATCAATGCGATGTGGGTGGTCGTTGCCGCCGTGCTGGTGATGTTCATGCAGGCCGGCTTCCTGCTCTTGGAGATCGGCTTTTCCAGGGCGAAGAACGCCGGGGCAGGGGTCGCGAAGATTCTCGTCAACTTCTCGATCGCATCGCTCTGCTACTGGGCGGTGGGCTTCGCGCTCGCCTTCGGTGGCTTGGGCGAGATCGCCGGGACCCACGGGTTCTTCTTAGACATCGGCTCCTCAGTCGAGGAGGCGGGCAAGAGCATCCCGTTCGTCGAAACGTATTCGATCAGCCCAGCCGCGTTCATGTTCTTCCAGTTCGCGTTCTGCGCGGTCTCGCTGGCGATCGTCTGGGGCGCCACCCTGGAGCGGATCAAGTTCGGCGCCTACGTCATCTACGCGGTCATCTTCAGCTCCGTCATCTATCCGGTGCTGAGCCACTGGATCTTCGGCGGCGGCTGGCTGCAGGTCAACGTCGGCATGCAGGACTTCGCCGGCTCCACGGTGGTTCACCTGATCGGTGCGACCGGGGCGCTTGCGGCACTGCTACTGCTCGGCCCGCGGCTCGGCAAATACGGGCAGGACGGCAAACCGCGGGCGATCCCCGGCCACTCGATGCCCCTGGTCGGCATCGGCGTGCTGATCCTCTGGCTCGGCTGGTTCGGCTTCAACCCAGGCTCGACCCTGGGTGCGATCGGCGGGCGCTTCGCCGAGGTCGTCGTGGTCACCAATCTGGCGGCAGCCGCAGGCGTCGTCGCGGCCGTGTCGATCATGTACATGAAGACCAGGACGATCGACATCGGCATGGCCGGCAACGGCGCGATCGCCGGTCTGGTCGGGATCACCGCCCCGTCCGGCTACGTCGAGTTCTGGGCGGCTCCGATCATCGGCGCGGTTGCCGGCGTGATCGTCGTCTTCGGCGTGCTGGCGATCGAGAAGCTGATCGACGACCCGGTCGGTGCCCTTTCGGCGCATGGCCTAGCGGGGATCTGGGGGACCCTCTCCTGCGGCATCTTCACCTCCCCGCGCCTTGCAGAATTCAACGAAGTCGGCGATGCGGGCCTCTGGTATAGCGGCTCTCTTCACCAGCTCGGCGCCCAGGCGCTGGGCGTGGGAGTCGCCTTCGCCTGCGTGTTCGTCGTCTCCTACGCGGTCTTCTTCCTGATCAAGCACACGATCGGGTTGCGGGTCTCGCCGGAGGAAGAGGAAGCGGGGCTGGACATCTCCGAGCACGGCATGTATGGGTATCCGGAGCAGTTCATCCCGCAGCCGGAGTACTCAACCGGGCTGCCGCACACGACGGGTACCCCAGGGGCCGCGATTCCCGCGGCTTCGCCCGCCCAGATGACCGCGACCGAGTCGCGAATGGAGGCCTGATCGCATGAAAAAGATAGAGGCGTTCATCCGCCACGAGGCGTTTGAGCCGATCAGGGCCGAGTTGCTCGACAAGGGGTTCCCCTCCTTGTCGATCGTAGAGGCCAAGGGCTCGGGCCGACAGAAGGGGATAGTCGAGCGGTACCGCGGCTCGACCCTGACCGTCAACGTCCGGCCGAAGATCAAGCTCGAGGTCGTCGTGGAGGACAAAGACAAGCCGCTGGTCGTCGAGACGATCCTCAAACATGCCCGTACGGGCGAGGTCGGCGACGGAAAGATCTTCGTGCTGCCGGTCGAGGAAGCGATCCGCATCCGCACCGGCGAGGACGGAGAGGCGGTGTTGCAAGCTCACTCCGAAGAGGAGATTCCCGCCTGACCATCGACAGCCCGGATGTCGGCGGCGGGCGGGTCCTGTCGCGACGAGGGGGTCTTCGTCCTCGCAAGCTGCGGGCGAAGACCCCCTCGCCACGCCACCCGCCCGACTAGCCTCCCTGGCTGTCGATGGCGGCTGACGAGCGGATTTCAATTACGGAGGCTTCGCGGCGTTCGGGTGTGCCGGCCAGCACGCTCAAGCGCTGGGCCGAGGAGAAGGTCTTGCCGGTACGGCGGGGCCGCTGGACGCCCGCCGCCGCGGCGCAGGCCCGAGTCGTGGCGAGGATGCGTGAGCGCGGTCACTCGCTTGAGGAGCTGAAGCGCGCCGGTCGAGAGGGAAGGCTGGCCTTCGGCTTCGTCGAGGATCTCTTCCCCAACGCCGAGGAGCAGACGACGGTCGAGGACGTGGCGCGCGAGACCGGGCTCGAGCCCGAGCTGATCGAGCGAATCCTGGCGATCCTCGGCACTCCGCTCGGCCGCGAGCGGCTGCTCAACCCCGACGACGTGATGGCGCTGCGCCACTGCGCCCGGGTGCTCGCCGCCGGCTTTCCCCTGGTCGCCTTCCTGCAGCTGGTCCGTGTCTACGTGCAGTCGATGCGGCGCATCGCCGACGCCGAGGTGCGGCTCTTCCACCTCTACGTGCACGAGCCGATGATCCGTGACGCCCTGCCGGAGCTGGAGATCGCCGGGGAGATGGGTGAGCTGGCCGCTGACGTGCTGCCACTCGCCGCGCCGCTGACCGAATACCTGCACACCCGCTACCTGCGCTTCTTCCTCGAACAGGACGTGGTCGGCCACATGGAGACCGACCTCGAGGCGGCGGCCTCGCACATCGGCCAGGTCCCGGTCACCCTCTGCTTCATCGATCTCACCGGCTTCACCCGCTACACCGAGGAGGAGGGCGACCTGGAGGCGCTCGACGTGGTCGAGAACTTCGTTGAAACCGTGGAAGCGACGATGCCTGCCGAATCGACGATCGTGAAGACGATCGGCGACGAGGTGATGGTCGTCTCACCTGATCCCGGCACGCTGACGGAGTGGGCCGTAGCCCTGCTCGATCGCTTCCCGGAGCGGCCGCGGCCGCGGGTCGCTATCCACTACGCGAATGCCGTTTACCGCGACGGCGATTACTTCGGCACCCACGTCAACTTGGCGCACCGCGTCGTCGGCCGCGCCCATGCGGGCGAGGTACTGGTCACCGATCGCGTCGCCGACACGCTTCACGGGCGCGGCCTCGACTGCGAGCCGATCGGCGAGGTCACCCTGAAGGGGTTCCCCTCAGCAACGCCCCTTTATGTAGTCCGGCCAGCCCTACCGGAAGCCCATCCCGGTAGGGGTTCCGCTTAACTTTTTCCGAAGACCGGGTGTGGCCCTCCGAGGTTGCACCCGCGGAAAAACACAAGACGCTCCACCCTTACCGGGATGGGCTTAGGTCAATGGCAAGCGAAGGCATGATTGAGGCGGTACGTGAGGACGGGTTGCTGCCGGCCGGTTCCCGCTTGGTGGCGATGCTCTCCGGGGGGCGCGACTCGGTTTGCCTCGTCGATGTCGCCGTGCGGCTGCTTGGCGCCGACGCGGTCACCGCCCTGCACGTCAATTACGGCTTGCGCGACGACGCCGATCGCGACGAAGCCCATTGCGCAGCGCTCTGCGAGCGGCTCGGCGTGCGGCTGGAGGTGGAGCGGCCGAAACGGCCCGAGGGGCCCGGCAACCTGCAGGCCTGGGCGCGCGACACCCGCTACGCGGCGGCGGCGCGGCTGGCGCTGTCGGACGATGCTCTGATCGCCACCGGCCACACCGCCGACGACCAGGTCGAGACGATCCTCTATCGACTCGCCTCCTCGCCGAGCCGCCGGGCGTTGCTGGGAATGCGTCCCAGTGACGGCAACCTGGTCCGTCCCCTGCTCGGCTTCACCCGGGAGCAGACGACTTCCTACTGCGAGGAGCGCGGGCTCGAGTGGCGCGACGACCCCAGCAACGACGAGTCTTCCTATGCCCGCAACCGAGTTCGCCACGGCCTGGCGCGCGCTCTCGCCGAGGTTCACCCAGCCGCGGCTCGCAACGTGTTGCGCACGGCGGAACTGCTGCGCGACGAGGCGGAGGTCCTCGACGCGCTGGTCGCCGCCGAGCTCGACGGCTCAAACGGATCCCCGCGCGGCACGATCGAGCTCGACCGGCTCGCAGAGCTGCCGTCGGCCCTGCGCCGTCTCGTCGTCCAGCGCCTGGCGGACCGCGCCGCTGGCCGTCCCATCGCGGGCGCTGCCAACCATGCCGACGAGGTCGCGGCGCTGCGGCGGACCGGCACCGCGATGCTCGACCTCGGCGGCGGCGTGCGGGCGATCGCCGAGCGCGGCGTGTTGCGCGCCGAGCGCTAGCGCCGAGGCCCCTCCCTATATCTAGACTGCGCGGCGTGAGCGACCGATGAGCGACCCGGCGGTCGGCGAGACCCTGGTCTCCGGCGAGGAACTGCAGCGGCGCGTCGCCGAGCTGGGGGAGCAGATCAGCGCCGACTACGAGGGCCGCGACCTGTTCATGATCGGCGTGCTGAAGGGCGCCGTGATCTTCCTCGCCGACCTAATGCGCCATCTGACCGTGCCCTGTGAGATCGACTTCATGGCCGTCTCCAGCTACGGCTCCCAGACTGACTCCTCGGGGGTTGTCCGCATCCTCAAGGACCTCGACGCGCCGATCGAAGGGCGCCACGTCCTGATCGTCGAGGACATCATCGACTCCGGCCTCACGCTCCAGTACCTGATGCGCAACCTCAACGCGCGCGGTCCGGCCTCGCTGAAGGCCTGCGCGCTGCTGACCAAGCCCGATCGCCTCCGGGTCGACCTCGAGCCGCACTACGTCGGCTTCCGCATCGCCGACCGCTTTGCGATCGGCTACGGGCTCGATCACGCCCAACGCCACCGCAACCTTGACTACGTTGCTGCGTTGAGCGATTAGGCCGCCAGACGCCGAAATCGCCCTGGTACGCTGATTTTCCCTGTGAGGCGTTTCTTTAAAAGCGCGGCATTTCCGATCCTGCTGGTGGTGATCCTCGCCTTCGTTGCCCAGAAGGTGATCAGCAACCAGCCCGAGACGGAGCCCCCCTCCTACACCGAGTTGGTGCAGCCGAAAGACGGGCTGATCGCCAGTGGCCAGATCGAAAAGGTCACGGTCAATACGAAGGACAACACGCTCGATGTGACGGAAAAGGGCAAGGGCGGCGAGAGCGGGGACAGCTACGAGACCGGCTACCCGCCCAACACCGAGCAGAGTCTGCTCAACGCGCTCGAGGCAAACGAAGTGGAGACCGAGGTCAAGGGGAGCGGCAGCTCGGGGCTGCTCAACGTGCTCACCTTCATCCTGCCCTTCGTCCTCTTCCTCGGCTTCTGGATCTTCCTCATGAACCAGATGCAGGGCGGCGGCTCGCGGGTTATGAACTTCGGCAAATCGAAAGCGAAGCGGATGTCCGTTGACGCGCCGAAAATCACCTTCCGCGACGTGGCCGGGGTCGACGAGGCTGTGCAGGAGCTGCACGAGATCAAGGAGTTCCTCGAGAACCCGAAGAAATTCCAGGCGCTCGGCGCCCGTATCCCCAAGGGCGTGCTGCTCTACGGGCCGCCCGGAACCGGTAAGACGCTGCTGGCCCGCGCCGTCGCCGGCGAGGCCGGCGTCCCATTCTTTTCGATCTCCGGCTCGGACTTCGTCGAGATGTTCGTCGGCGTCGGCGCCAGCCGCGTCCGCGACCTCTTCGAGCAGGCGAAGCAGAACTCGCCCTGCATCATCTTCATGGACGAGATCGACGCCGTCGGCCGCCACCGTGGCGCCGGCATGGGCGGCGGTCACGACGAGCGTGAGCAGACCCTGAACCAGCTCCTCGTCGAGATGGACGGCTTCGAGATGAAAGACAACATCATCTTGATCGCCGCCACCAACCGGCCCGACATCCTCGACCCGGCGCTGCTGCGGCCGGGCCGCTTCGATCGCCAGGTCGTCGTCGACCGCCCCGATCGCAAGGGCCGCAAGAAGATCCTCGAGGTCCACACCCGCGGCAAGCCGCTCGGTAAGTCGATCGACCTCGACGCGCTCGCGGGGCAGACCCCCGGCTTCACCGGCGCTGACCTCGCCAACCTGATCAACGAGGCGGCGCTGCTCACCGCTCGCACGGGCCGCCGCGAGATCTCGATGCAGGAGCTCGAGGAGGGGATCATGCGGGTGATCGCCGGGCCCGAGAAGAAGACCCGCGTGATGAGCGAGAAGGAGCGCCTGATCACCGCCTTTCACGAGCTCGGCCACGCGATCGTCGGCCACCTGCTGCCCAACTGCGACCCGGTCCACAAGATCTCGATCATCAGCCGTGGCCAGGCGCTCGGCTACACGATCAGCCTGCCGACCGAAGACAAGTTCCTGACCAGCCGCGCCGAGCTGACCGACACGATGGCGATGACCCTCGGCGGCCGCGCCGCCGAGGAGATCGTCTTCGGCGAGATCACCACCGGCGCCTCCAACGACCTCGAGAAGGTGACCGAGACCGCGAAGCAGATGGTGATGCGGTTCGGCATGTCGGAGCGCCTCGGCCCGCGCGTCTTCGGGCACGACAGGGGCCAGCCTTTCCTTGGCCGCGAATTCAGCGCCGAACCCGACTACTCCGACGAGATCGCCCGCGAGATCGATGACGAGATCCGCCGCATCGTCGAGTCCGCCCATCAGACCGCAAAGGACCTGCTCAACGAGAAGCGCGAGGAGCTCGAGCGCATCTCACACACCTTGCTCGAGCGGGAGACGATCGACGCCGAGCAGTTCGTCGCGCTGCTCGACGGCAAGCCCGTCGAGGAGGTGTTCGCGGACGACGAGGAGGAGGCCGAGCCGGTAGAGGCGCCTGCCGAGCCGGCAAAGCCCGAGCGCGAGAAGGCTCCAAGGCCCTCGCCCCGGCCGCGTCCCGGATTCGCCGGCAGCGACGCCGGCTGAGACTCCCATGAGGCTGATGGGGGTTGTCAACGTGACCCCCGATTCGTTCTCCGACGGCGGATTGTTCCTCGATCCGGAGGCGGCGATCGAGCACGGGCGCGAGCTCGCCACCCAGGGGGCGGACATCCTCGACGTCGGCGGCGAATCCACCCGGCCCGGCGCTGCAGAGGTGAGCGCTGCGGAGGAGCGGGCGCGGGTCGAGCCGGTGATCGCCGGGCTGGCGGCAGCCGGACACGATGTTTCGATTGACACCTCGAAGTCGGCGGTCGCCGATGCGGCACTCGCTGCCGGTGCTTCGATCGTCAACGACGTGACGGCGCTGCGGAACGATCCAGCGATCGGGGAGTTGTGCGCGGAGCGGGATGCGGGGCTGGTCCTGATGCACATGCGGGGTGACCCGCGGACGATGCAGGAGGAACCGCACTACGTGGACGTGGTCGACGAGGTCAAGGCGTTCCTCGCCGAGCGCACCGAAGTTGCGGTTGCGGCGGGCGTTCCCGAGGAGCAGATCTGGCTCGACCCCGGGATCGGTTTCGGCAAGACCGTCGACCACAACTTGGAGCTACTGCGCCGGCTGAGCGAGCTACGTGAGCTGGGCCGGCCGCTGGTCGTCGGCACCTCCCGCAAGAGCTTCATCGGCAAGATCGATGGCTCGGAGGTGGGCGATCGGATCGGCGGTACGATCGCCTCATCCGTCCTCGCCGCCGCCGCGGGGGCCGACGTGCTCCGCGTCCACGACGTCGCCGAGTCCCGCCAGGCGCTGCTGATGGCGACGGCGATCCTCGGATAGGTTGAGGCCACATGGACGAGCCCAACGGCAACGGGATCGAGTCGCGGGTCGAGATCGACCTGCGCAGCCTCTCGATCTATACCCATCACGGGCTGAGCGATGCTGAGCAGGAGATCGGGCAACGGCTCGAGTTCGACCTTTCCTTCGACGTGCCCGACTGCGACGCGGTGCTCACCGACCGGGTCGAAGACACCATCGACTACGCCGAAGTTGCCGACATCGTCGCCCTGGCCGCCACCGACCGCAGCTACCGCACTTTGGAGCGCCTGGCGCAGGTGGTTGGCGAGCGGCTGATGGAACGCTTCAACTGCGAGTCGGTGCGGGTGCGGGCGGCGAAGCCGGAGCCACCGCTGCCACTGGCGATTCAGGAGGTCGCCGTCGAGGTGACCCAGGAACGCACGGCCGAGGAGGACGAGGAGAACGGCGAGGAGGCTTAGGACGTGCCGCAGCTTAGGTACCCACATCGTCCTATTAGCTGCGGCACGTCGGCATGACGCGCACCGGCTACCTCGGCCTCGGTTCGAACGTCGGCGATCGTGCTGCGCACCTACGGGCCGCCCTCGCGGAGCTTCCGGCTCACGGGGCCGAGGTCGAGGCCGTCTCCTCCGCCTACGAGACCGAGCCGGTGGGGGAGGTGCTCGACCAGCCCGACTTCCTCAACGCGGCGGTCCGCATCCGCACCGAGCTGGAGCCCGAGCCGCTGCTGGAAGTTTGCAAGGCGATCGAGGTCGAGCAGGGCCGCATGCTAGCCGCCGGC
Source organism: uncultured Solirubrobacterales bacterium (assembly GCA_963844395.1). GTDB lineage: Bacteria > Actinomycetota > Thermoleophilia > Solirubrobacterales > 70-9 > VRUE01. Next base: position 998,936 of record CAWJNX010000002.1, read on the forward strand.
CGCCACAGCCCGCGCCCGCTTGACATAGACCTTCTCCTGCTCGGAGACCTAGAGCTCTCAACCGAACGCCTGACGCTTCCCCACCCCGAGGTCACCTCCCGCCGCTTCGTCCTCGCTCCCCTCCTGGAGTTGGACCCCGACCTCTCACTCCCCGACGGAACCCGCCTCGCCAACGCACTCGCCACCCTCGGCCCGGGTCAGAGCATCAACCTCCTCGGCTCACTGGCCCTATCCCGGTAGGGGTGGAACGTCTTGTACTTTTTCTGAAATAGCGCTTGCGGACAGCCGCAGGCTGTCTTCAGAAAAAGTTAAGTGGAACCCCTACCGGGATAGGGCCTACGCAGCCGCTGGCTCGCTGCGCAGCGGCTGCAGCCAGGCGGGCGGCAGGATCGGCGGAGCTTTGCCCGGGTAGTCCGGGACGACTCGCTTGGCCATCTCGCCGGCGGGCCGCGACTCGATCGCCGGCCTTAGGTCGTCGAGGGTCATAGCCAGCCTCAGGCTGGGGGCAATTTGGTAATCGGCGACGTTGAGCTGCTCGCCGTTCAGGACCCCGGCCGCGATCCAGTCGTCGATTCGTTGCAGCATCGACGGCAGCGCCGCCAGGCTGCCCCGCACGTTCTCGTCGGTCGCCTCGTTGAAGTGGGCCGAGGCCGCCACGATCGGCTTTGCGGTTTTGAGCGCCAGCCCGATCGGGATGCCGAGCTTCGCTCCCTCGGAGTAGCTGCGCAGCGGCGCCTTGTCCTTGCGCAGCGCCCACCAGAGGATCGCGCGGACGGCGGGCTGCAGCTCCTGGTCGCCGAAGCGCTCCGCTTCCTCGACCGCCGCCCGTCGCGTCGCGTCGGCGGGGATCAGCGCCGCCTCGGGTCGCAGCCGGTCCAGCTCGCGGGCAATCTCGCCCGTGCCCTGCACGCGCCGGCCGTCGATCTTCATCGCGGGAACCGTGTTGCGGGGGAAGCCAAGGGCACGCAGCACGCCCTTGGAGATGACCGGCAGAAGGTCGGTGCGCTTGTACGGGACCCCCTTGCTCTCCAGCATCAGCCGTGCCGCCATCGAGGGATGGGAACCGGGGATCACGTAGAGGCGCACGTTCATCGAGGCCATCCTATGCGTAGCCGGGCAACCGCGGCAGCCCGATCCGGCCATAATCGCCGCCGTGCTTCTCGCAGTCGATGTCGGCAACACGCAGACCCACCTCGGCGCCTTCGAGGGCGAGCGCCTCGCCGAGCACTGGCGCTTTCAGACCCGCGCGGGGGCGACCGGCGACGAGCTGGCGGAGCGGATCGCCGGCATGCTGGCGCTCAGCCAGATCGGCCTGGACGATCTGGACGCGGTCTGCGTCTCCTCGGTCGTGCCGCCGCTCGGCACCCAATACGAGCAGCTAACTGAGCGCTACCTGAACGCCGAGTGCCTGACGATCGGCCCCGGCGTCAAGACCGGCATGGCGATCCGCATCGACAACCCGCTCGAGGTCGGCGCCGACCGCCTCGTCAATGCGGTCGCCGCCTACGAGCGGTTCGGTAGCGCCTGCGTCGTCGTCAACTTCGGCACCGGGATCAACTTCGACGCGGTCTCCGGGGCCGGCGAATACCTCGGCGGGGCGATCGCCCCCGGCCTGGAGATCTCGCTCAGCGCGCTGGTCGAGCGGGCCGCCCGCATCCCCCGCATCGACCTGGCCGAGCCCGAGACGGCGATCGGCCGCTCCAGCCGCGCCGCGATCCAGTCGGGTGTGGTCTTCGGTTTCGCCGGTCTGATCGACGGCGTCGTCCGCCGTATCGAGGAGGAAATGGGCGAGGTGCGCTTGTTGGCGACCGGCGGCCTCGCCGCGGCGATCGTGCCGTTCACCGAGACGATCGAAGAGGTCGATGAGATGCTGACGCTCAAGGGCCTACGGTTGATCCATGAGCGCAACGCATGAGCTGACCGATCCGTTTGAGATCGGCGGAGTCCGAATCGCCAACCGCGTCCTGCTGGCGCCGCTGGCCGGGATCGGCAACTGGTTCGTCCGCCTGCAAGCGAAACGGCACGGAGCGGGGCTCGCCGTCTCGGAGATGATCTCTAGCTTCGGGCTGCACCACCGCAACGAGCGCACCCTGCGCGAGCTGATGCGGATCCATCCCGACGAGCATCCGGTCTCGGTGCAGCTCTTCGGCCACGACGCCGAGGTGATGCGCTCGGGCGCCGCGATCGCCGCCGAGGCGGGCGCCGACCTGATCGACATCAACATGGGCTGCCCGGTGCGCAAGGTGCGCCGGACCGGCGCCGGCGCTGAGCTGCTCAGCGACCCGGAGCTCGCCCTAGCATTGGCGCGCGGCGCCGCCGCGGGCAGCGGGCTTCCGGTCACGGTGAAGATCCGCTCCGGCCTGTGGCCCGGCGACCGCTCCGGCTTCGACCTTGCGATCCGACTCGCCGAGGAAGGTGGCGTCGCAGCGATCGGCTTCCACCCGCGCGCGGCCACCGTCGGCCATAAGGGCAGCCCCGACTACGCCCTGACTCGCGAGCTGGTCGAGCGGGTGGACGTGCCGGTGATCGTCTCCGGTGGGCTGAGCAGCGCCGAGGCCGCGCGGCGCGCCTTCCGCGAGTCAAGCGCCGATGCGGTGATGATCGCGCGCGGCTCGCTCGGCAATCCCTGGCTGTTCGAGGAATTGACCGGTCGTCGCGCCGAGTCACCCTCGCGCCAGGAGGTCGTCGCCGAGCTGCTCTGGACGATCGACCGCGCCGAGGAGCACCTTGGCACCGAGCGCGCCACCCGCTACCTGCGCAAGTTCTACCCCTGGTACGTGGGGGCCCTGGAAGTTCCGCAGGACGTCGCCGACGAGCTGCAGCGCAGCGCCGACCTGCCTCGCGCCAGGCAGCTGGTCGAAGCGCAAATTCCCTTGAGTGCCGCCGCCGGCCCCTCGCTATAATCCCGCGACTTCGGCCCTGGTGCGGCGTGGCGAAAGCCATCCCACCCGGGCGTTTTTTCCATCTGGGGGGATAGCTCCCCCGTCCCAGCAAGCAAAGCGAGGTCAGCGAAAGTGACTCGGCAGGCCGTAATCACTCCGGAAGGGCTGGAGAAGCTCAAAGAGGAGATCGAGCACCTCTCGACCACCAAAAGGCGCGAGGTGGCGGAGCGGATCAAGGAAGCGCGGGAGTTCGGCGACATCTCCGAGAACGCCGAGTACGACGACGCCAAGAACGAGCAGGCCCTGCTCGAGCAGCGGATCGCCCAACTCGAAGAGCGGCTGCGCCGCGCCACGGTGATCGACGAGAAGGACGTGGCCACCGACGAGGTCAGCTTCGGCTCGGTCGTCCACGTCAAAGACCAGAAGACGGGCGACTCGCAGAAATTCCAGATCGTCGGCTCGACCGAGGCGAACCCGCTCGAGCACAAGCTCTCCAACGAGTCGCCGATCGGCAAAGCCCTGATCGGCCACAAGCGCAACGACGTGGTCACGGTCGAGGTGCCTCGCGGCCCGAAGAAGAAATTCAAAATCACCAAGATCGAGTCGGCTTAGTTCCGTCGTTCGCGGCGGGGAAGGAGTCCGGTCGCTCGTTGGGCGAATTGATGTCGCTGCCTGCGGCAGCGACTGAGATGGTGCGCGGCTGACGCCGCGCGGGAGACAGATTGCATATCGCGGCCTTCGGCCACATTCGCCCAACGAGCGACCGGACTCCTTCATGTCACGAGCGGGGCAACTGGAGCGCCTTTTCATGGCAGCGAGGTCGGGCCCAGCTGCCCCGTCCTGACTTCGTGCTGACGAAAGCTGCCGGTCATTGCCCGCTGGCTTAAGCGAGCTTGGATGCGTGTAGAGGACGGTGGCGATTCGTCCTCGCGGGAATGTGGCCGAAGGCCGCGATATGCAATCTGAGGATCGCGCGGCCGAAAGGCCGCGCTCAACCATCGTCGCTGCCCCAGGCAGCGACAGCAATTCCCGCGAGGATGAATCGCCATCGCTTCCCTGCTCGCCTGCGTCGGTCGCGAGGCGGCCGATAGGCTCGCGGCGCGATGAGCGAGCCCGAGCCGCAAGAGCTCTCCGACGTCCTCCGCGACAGGCGCGAGAAGCTGGAGCGTCTGCGGGAGGCGGGGATCGACCCGTTCCCGCACGACTTCGCCGAACGCGAGGAGATCGCCGAGGTGCGTGCGGCGCACGAGGGGCTGGCGGCTGGGATCGAGACCGAGTCGCGACACCGGGTCGCCGGGCGGATCGTCGCCCGCCGTGGTCATGGCAAGGCCGCCTTCCTCGACCTCCGTGACGGCAGCGGGCAGATCCAGCTGCACGCCCGCGAGGATCTGCTCGGCGCCGAGGCGTTCGAGCTGCTCGTCCACCTCGATCTCGGCGACTTCGTCGGTGTCGAGGGGACGGCGCTGGCGACCAGGCGTGGAGGCGAGCTCTCGCTGGCGATCGATCACTGGCGCCTGCTGGCGAAGAGCCTGCGGCCGCCGCCGGGCAAGTTCCACGGCCTCGAGGACGTTGAGACCCGCTACCGGCAGCGCGAGCTCGACCTGCTCGGCAACGAGGAGAGCCGCCGCCTCTTCGCGCTGCGCGCCCACACCGTCTCGGAGGTGCGCCGCTGGCTCGACGAGCACCGCTTCGTCGAGGTCGAGACGCCGGTGCTGCAGCCGCTCTACGGTGGCGCCCTGGCCCGCCCCTTCGTCACCCACCACAACGCGCTCGACCGCGACTTCTATCTGCGGATCGCCACCGAGCTGTATTTGAAGCGGCTCGTCGTCGGTGGCATGGACCGCGTCTACGAGCTGGGCAAGGACTTCCGCAACGAGGGCGTCTCCCACAAGCACAACCCCGAGTTCACGATGCTCGAGTGGTACGAGGCCTACGCCGACTACGGCAAGACCGCGCACGACCTGGAGCTGCTCGTCGCCGAGGTCGCCGAGCGAGTGCTGGGGACGACCAGGGTGAAGCGCGACGGCGTGACGATTGACCTGGCGCCGCCCTGGCGGCGGCTGACGCTGCGCGAGGCGATCCAGGAGCGGACCGGGATCGACATCGCCGAGCACCCGACTCGCGAGGCGCTGGCGGCGGCGATGGGCACCGAGCCCGACCCCGCGGAGGGCTGGGGCAAGCTGGTCGACGGCCTCGTCTCCAGGTCGGTCGAGCCGGAGCTGGTGCAGCCGACCTTCCTCCTCGATTACCCGGTCGAGCTCTCGCCGTTCGCCAAGGCGCACCGCTCCGAAGAGGGCTTGGTCGAGCGCTGGGAGGCCTTCGTCGGCGGGATGGAGATCGCCAACTCCTTCAGCGAGCTAAACGATCCCGACGAGCAGCGGCGGCGCTTCGAGCAGCAGGCCGACGAGCTAGCGCGGGGAGATGAGGAGGCGCAGCCCTACGACGAGCTGTTCGTCGAGGCGCTGGAGCATGGGATGCCGCCGACCGGCGGCGTCGGTCTCGGGATCGACCGGCTGGCGATGATCCTCGGCGGGGCCCACAGCCTGCGCGAGGTCGTTCTTTTCCCTGCAATGCGGCCCTGACGTGCCCTAAACGGAGGCCGAAAAGCCGCTATCAGCGGCAATCCGGGGCCCAAGGCCGGTTCGGCCGTCTCGGTATCGTGTACCAGACACATGGGCGCCTCCCGGCAGTTTCGAAGGGCGTCCACGGTACTTCCGGCCACCAACTGCGTTTGACCAAGTGAGAGGTTGAGGAAGGAAGCCCTTTGTTCGAGAGATTCACCGAGCGTGCCCGTCAAGTAGTCGTCCTGGCCCAGGAAGAGGCGCGCACGCTCAAGCACAACTACATCGGCACCGAGCACATCCTGCTCGGGCTGCTGCGTGAGGAGGAGGGTCTGGCGGCCCGCGTCCTCGAGTCTCTCGACATCACGACCGAGCGCGTCCGCTCGCAGGTGGTGCGAATTGTCGGCTCCGGCGAGGAGGTCACCTCGGGACAGATCCCGTTCACCCCGCGCGCCAAGAAGGTGCTTGAGCTGGCCCTGCGCGAGGCGCTTTCGCTCGGCCACAACTACATCGGTACCGAGCACATCCTGCTCGGCCTGGTGCGGGAGAACGAGGGCGTCGCGGCGCGCATCCTGCTCGACTTCGACGCCGATTCCGACAAGATTCGCAACGAGGTGATCCGGATGCTCTCCGGCCCCGGCGGTCGCCGCCAAGGCAGCGGCGGCGGCGGTGGTGGGCAGGGCGAGGGGAAAAAGTCTTCGAAACTGCTCGACCAGTTCGGCCGCAACCTGACCAAGCTCGCCGAGGAGGGCAAGCTCGATCCGGTAATCGGCCGCGAAACCGAGATCGAGCGGATCATGCAGATCCTCTCGCGCCGGACCAAGAACAACCCGGTGCTGCTCGGCGAGCCGGGGGTCGGCAAGACCGCCGTGGTCGAGGGCCTGGCTGCGCGGATCAACAAAGGCGAGGTGCCGGAACTGCTCAAGAACAAGCAGATCTACACGCTCGACCTGGCCGCGCTGGTCGCCGGCTCCAAGTACCGCGGCGAGTTCGAGGAGCGCCTCAAGAAGGTGATGAAAGAGATCACCCAGCGCGGCGACATCATCCTCTTCATTGACGAGCTCCACAACCTGGTCGGCGCCGGTGCCGCTGAGGGCGCGATCGACGCCGCCTCGATCCTGAAGCCGGCCCTCGCCCGCGGCGAGCTGCAGACGATCGGCGCCACGACCCTCGACGAGTACCGCAAATACCTGGAGCGCGACTCGGCACTGGAGCGCCGCTTTGCCCAGATCAAAGTCGATCAGCCCTCGGTCGAGGACACGGTCAAGATCCTCGAGGGCCTGCGCGAGCGCTACGAGCAGCACCACCGCGTCAACATCACCAACGACGCGCTGAGCGCCGCCGCCGAGCTCGCCGACCGCTACATCTCCGACCGCTTCCTGCCCGACAAGGCGATCGATCTGATCGACGAGGCCGCCTCGCGGATGCGAATCAAGTCGATGAGCGCGCCGCCCGTCTACCGCGACCTCGAGGAGGAAGTGGAAAAGACGCGGCGCGAAAAGGAGGCCGCGATCGAGGCGCAGGAGTTCGAGAAGGCGGCCAACCTGCGCGACACCGAGCGCCAGCTGACGACCCGCAAGCGCCAGCTCGAAGACGAGTGGTCGGAGGGCGACAGCGCCGAGCGCCCCGACGTGGGCGAAGAGGAGATCGCCGACATCGTCTCGATGTGGACCGGTATCCCGGTCTTCAAACTGACCGAGGCCGAGACCAAGAAGCTGATCCGGATGGAGGAGGAGCTGCACAAGCGGGTGATCGGCCAGGAGGTCGCGATCACCGCCGTCTCCAAAGCGATCCGCCGCTCGCGGGCCGGGATCAAGGACCCGAAGCGCCCGGCAGGCTCGTTCATCTTCCTCGGCCCCTCCGGGGTCGGCAAGACCGAGCTGGCGCGCACCCTCGCCGAGTTCCTCTTCGGCGACGAGGAGGCCCTGGTGCGGATCGACATGTCCGAGTACATGGAGAAGCACGCGGTCAGCCGCCTGGTCGGCTCGCCGCCGGGCTACATCGGCTACGACGAGGGCGGCCAACTGACCGAGGCGGTGCGGCGCAAGCCCTACAGCGTCCTGCTGCTGGACGAGATCGAGAAGGCTCACCCCGACGTCTTCAACATCCTGCTGCAGATCCTCGAGGACGGGAGGCTGACCGACGCTCAGGGTCGCACGGTCAACTTCCGCAACGCGATCGTGATCATGACCTCGAACATCGGCGCCTCGGAGATCGCCAAGAACACCTCGATCGGCTTCACCGTCGCCGACGAGACCGGCATGTCCTACGGCGACATGAAGAACCGGATCATGAGCGACCTGAAAAAGGTCTTCCGGCCCGAGTTCCTCAACCGGATCGACGAGGTGATCGTCTTCCACAAGCTGGCCAAGGACGAGGTCAAGGAGATCGTCGACCTGATGATCAACCGCGTTCGCGTCCAAGTGGCCGAGCACGAGCTGCAGCTGGAACTGACCGACGAGACCAAGGACTTGCTGGTCGAGAAAGGCTGGGATCCCTCGATGGGCGCCCGGCCGCTGCGCCGCGCGATCCAGCGCTACATCGAGGACCCGCTCGCCGACGAGGTGCTGCGCCAGGGCGAGATGGCGCCCGGCTCGACCGTGATGGTCGAGCGCGACGTCGCCGGTGATGAGGACGACAAGCCCCTGAAACTGACGATCATCGCGCCGAAGAAGCGGCCGAAGGCGAAGCCTGAGCCCGAGAAGGTCGGGGTCGGCGCGAAGAAGGACGAGGGCGGCGAGGACTCGCCGCCCGAGCCGGACGATTCCGGTCCGGCTGACGACGCCTGACCCTGACCGCCTGGCGCGCGGGTCCTGTCGCCGGGGAGGGGGTGTCCGGGTCTTGCTGGGTTTTTCGCCAGGGGCGGTTGCGGCTCTCGCTGAGTGGGTGCGGCGAAAAAGAGGACGCCGCTGCGACCCGGACACCCCCTCCCCGGCGCCACCCGCGCGAGCTGCGCCTATGGTCATCACGAGATGCGCGAACCGGGTCGCACGGCGATAGGCACTTGGAGCGGCGGTCGCTTTCTTCGCTTTGGGGAAGCGATTGCCGAGGAGCGGCTCGAACGGCTGCTTGCGGCCTGGCGATGGCATCGACACGGTGCTGACGGCTGATGCCTATGGGGAAGGTGAGGCGGACCGCGTGCTTGGTCGGGCGCTGGCGGGGGTGCCGCGCGACGACTACTGCCTGGTCGGCGCCGTCGGCCACGACTTTTACGAGGGCGAGCGCGACGGGCCGCGCGGCTTTCCGCGCTTCACCGATCCGCGCTTGCGCGGCGAGGCTGAGTACGCGGATTACCTGCGGATGGCCGCCGAGCGCAGCCTGGAGCGGATCGGGGCCGGTCACTTCGACCTGCTGCTCCTCCACAACCCGGACCGGATCGGCTATACGAGCGAGGCGGTCTGGGGCGGGATGGCGGCTCTGCGCGAGGAGGGGCTGACCGGGGAGATCGGAATTGCTCCCGGGCCCGCCAACGGCTTCACCCTCGACCTGATCGGCTGCCTGGAGCGCTTCGGTGAGCGGATCGATTGGGCGATGATCATCCTCAACCCGTTTGAGCCCTGGCCAGGTGAGCTCTGCCTCGAAGCGGCGGAGCGCCACGACGTCAGCCTGATCACCCGCGTCGTCGATTACGGCGGTCTCTTCTGGGGTGACCTCGAGCCTGGGATGGAGCTGGCCAGGGGAGACCATCGCGCCTTCCGCCCGCAGGGCTGGATCGAGGTGGGGCTGGAGAAGCTGGAGCGGCTGGCGCCGATCCGCGCGCGAACCGGACTGTCGGCGATGCACCTGGCCTGCCAGTGGAACCTCGCCCAGCCGGCGGTCGAGTGCGTGGTGCCGACCTTGATCCAGGAGGCCGGCGAGGAGGCGCGGCCGATCGAGGACAAGCGGGCGGAGTTGGCCGCCCTGCCGGAGGAGATCCAGCTCGGCGAGGACGACGTCGCCGAGATCCGCGCGATCGGCGACAACAGCGGCTGCATGGTGCTGAAGGGCGCCAACCCGGAGCACGAGGGGAAGGAGCGGCCCGATCGCTGGTCGCTCGATGGCGAGCTCGCCGCGGTTGGTGAGCGCTGGGGCATCGATCCCAACCGTGATCTCGCCACGGTCTGACCTTCCGGCGCACCGACAGGCCTGAAAACCGATCTCGACGGGCCTGAAAGCGACCTATATGTCCGCTTTTAGGCCCATCAACGGGCAATAGGTGACGGATCCGCTTGACAGCGTCCATCCCGACCTATCCACTCGGACTTCAGCAGACCGCATTCTAGAGCGGAATTTGCCATCCTAGGTAGCGATGTCGACGCTGCCCGGGGATGAGTTACACGAGCTTGCGGAACGTCAGGATCCCCGGCTGCTGAGGGCTCTTGACGTGGTCGCGCCCGGCGGCGCGCTGCGCGAGGGCATCGACAACATCGTCCACGCCCGCACCGGCGGCCTGATCGTGGTCGGCGATCCGAGTGACATCTCGCACCTGCTGTCTGGGGGAATCAACCTCGATATCGACTACACGCCCGCGATGCTTTACCAGGTGGCGAAGATGGACGGGGCGATCGTCCTCAACCCCGAGGCGACCAAGATCGTCTGGGCGAACGTCCAGCTGATGCCCGACCCGACCATCCTCTCGGCCGAGACGGGCACCCGCCACCGCACCGCCGAGCGCGTCTCCAAACAAACCGACGCGTTGGTGATCGCGATCTCGCAGCGTCGCGACGTCGTCTCCCTCTATGTGGAGGGCGCCAAGTACATCCTGCAGGAGATCCCCGCGGTACTGGCCAAGGCCAACCAGGGGCTGGCGACGCTGGAGAAGTACCGGCAGCGGCTGGAGCAGGTCTCCTCGCGCCTCACCGTGCTCGAGTTCGAGGGCGGCGGTGTCCTCTACGACGCACTCACCGTCCTGCAGCGGGCCGAGCTGGTGACCAGGATGGCGGTCGAGGTCGAGCGCTACATCGTCGAGCTCGGCACCGAGGGACGGCTGATCGAGATGCAGCTCGAGGAGACGATGGTCGGCGTTGCCGCCGACAAAACCGCGCTGATCCGCGACTACTCGGTCGAGGATTCCGAGCAGAACCTCGCCACCGTCCTGCAGTCCCTGTCGCGCCTGCCGCACGAAGACGTGCTCGACTTCGGCCGTCTCGGCGAGCTGCTCGGCTACGACCGCAAGCTCAACACCTTGGACTTCCCAGTCGCCCCGCGCGGTTACCGCGTGATGGGCCGCATCCCACGCATCCCAAAGCTGGTCGTTCAGAAGATCATTCAGGAGTTGGGGGGCCTAGAGCAGGTGCTCTCCGCCACCGACGACGCCCTCGAGGCAGTCGACGGGGTCGGCCCGACGAGGGCCAAGGACATCCGCGAGGGACTGCGCAGGCTGCAGGAGGTCGACGTGGTCGACCGCTACTTACAGAGTTGATCCAGATGACGACCGACGTCATCGCGAACCGAAAGGAGCAAGCGATTCCCGAGCTAGACGAGGCAATCGAGATTGACCCCGAGGCGGACATCGAGTACGTCTGCGAATTCGAGGTGGAAGACAAGGTCGTCTACCCGCACCATGGGGCTGGTCTCGTGCTGAAGAAAGAGACCCGTGAGCTGATGGGGGAGAAGCGCGAATACCTGACCATCAAGATCCTCCACAACGAACTCACGGTGATGGTTCCCTGTGAAAACGCCGGCAAGGCGGGGCTGCGCCGAGTAATCGACGAGGAGGAAATCAAGAAGGTCACAGACGTCCTCACCGACGACGTCTCGGAGATGCCGAAGAACTGGAACCGGCGCTTCAAGTACAACCGCGAGAAGATCAAGACCGGCGACGTGTTCGAGCTCGCCGAGGTGGTCCGCAACCTGGCTATCCGCGAGATGGAGAAGGGCCTCTCCACCGGCGAGAAGCAGATGTACACGCGGGCAAAGAAGATCCTCGCGTCGGAGTTCATGTACGCGCTGGATAAGGACGAGGAAGGCGCGGAGGAGTACCTCGACGGCCTGCTGGAGGAGCGCTTCGCCGTCACCGCGTAGCAGCGCCGCAACGTCCGTCACCGCCATCGTCGCGGCTGCCGGCTCCGGGGAGAGGCTCGGGGCCGGCGGCCCGAAGGCGTTCGTGCCGCTGGCCGGGAAGCCGCTGGTCGAGTGGTCGATCGCGGCCTTCCGAGCCTGCGCCGCGGTTCACTCGATCGTCGTCGCCTGCCCGCCGGGGCATGGCCACGAGCTGGGCCCCGACCTCACCGTCGTCGATGGCGGGGCGACGCGCTCGCAATCGGTCTCCAATGCGCTGGCGGCGGTCGGCACCGAGTTGGTCGCGATCCACGACGCGGCGCGGCCGCTCGTGACGCCAGAGCTGGTCGAGGACGTCGTCGCCACCCTGGTTGCCGACCCCGAGGCCGACGGTGCGATCGCCGCCGTCCCGGTCACCGACACGATCAAGCAGATCGAGGGCGACGAATCCCGGACGTCGGCCCCGACCGAGGCCGTGCGGACTGCATTCGCCACCGATAACGTGGTGAATGCAGTCTGCGTGATCGAGAAGACGCTCGATCGCGGCCAGCTGTGGGCGGCGCAGACTCCCCAGGTGTTTCGGACGGAAGTGTTGCGGCGGGCGCTCGATGCCTACCCGGCCGATGCCTCCGACCCGACCGACGAGGCGATGCTGGTTGAGGCGGCCGGCGGCCGAGTTCTCATTCACCCCTCGTCGCCCCGAAACCTCAAGGTGACGATGCGTCTCGACCTCAGAATTGCCGAGCTGCTCCTCGCGGATCGCTCGACCTCAGTAGGCGTCCGCCGCGCTTTATTCGTTTCGGTGCTCGGACTCGGCCGGCAGACCGGCGGCGGCGCGTGCGCCGTCGCCGAGGTGCCGCACTCGTCGCCGCTCGAAGAGTAGGCGCTCAACATAGAGCGTTCCGACACCGGCGAGGACGATCGCGGTCAGGTTGACGGTTAGCTGGGCCATCGCACCGCGCCAGTCCGTCCAGTTGCCGAGCGCGGCGGCAACACCGATGTTGGCCGCCGCCGGGATCGTCGTGACCGAGATCAGCACCCCGACCAGCGCCCCCGACTTGGCCGAGGTCAGGGAGAGGACCCCGGCAGCTCCGGCGAAGCAGGCGACGATGAAGGAGAACTCGTTCGGCTCGGCGATGAACTGCGTGAGGGGATTCTCGGTGCTTTCGAAGCCGGCCTCGACCAGGCCCGCTGCCTCCGCGATCAGGGTGAACAGGAAAGCCGCCGTGATCCCGACCGGGAAGCCGACTGCAAGAGCGGCCAGCGAGCGCAGCCCGACCCCGAGGCGGCGCTCGACGGCCGCCACGCAGAGGCCCGCCAGCGGCCCGAACTCGGGGCCGACAACCATCGCCCCGACGATCAGGATTGGCGAGCCGGTGAAGATCCCGACCGAGGCGATCAGACAGGCAAGGACCATGAAGGCGAGGAAGACGCCGCTCAGCTCGATGCTCTCGGAGGTGCGGGTCTCGACCTCCTCCCAGACGACGGCGTCCGACGGTGCCCCCCGAGCCGCTTTCTCCGCCCGGTCGGCCGCCTCGGAGAGCTGCGAGTCGATTTGCTCGAGCGCGATCGAGCCGTCCCTGGGGATGTTCAGCTCCTTGAGGTCCTCGATCACGACGCTGGCGTCCTCGCGAGCGATGTCGCAGAGGAGGACGTCGCCATCCGGCTGCCGCGCGGCAGCCGGTAGGAAGATCAAGTTGCAGGCCGACGGGGTCGCTTCGAGCAGGTCCACCACCTTCTCGGACCGATCCGCCGGAATGACGATCCGCAGGTGAACCATCTCGTCAGGGTATCCACGGCCGGTGTCGCCTAGGCTCGGGTGCAGATGCTGACCGACTACCACCTGCACCTGCGTCCCGACGAGGACGGCACGCCGCCGGCACGCTTCTTCACGGCGGAGAACGTCGATCGCTACCGGGCGGCCGCAGCCGCCGCCGGGATCGACGAGCTTGGCGTCGCCGAGCACGTCTACCGCTTCCGGCAGGCGCTGGACCTCTGGCGCCACCCCTTCTGGGAGGAGCAGGCGCTTGACGACCTCGACCAGTACTGCGAGTTCGTTCGGGGCGCCGGTCTGAAGCTGGGGGTCGAGTGCGACTTCGTCCCCGGCGCCGAGGAGCGCACGGCGGAGCTGCTCGCCGCGCGCGACTTCGACTATGTCGTCGGCTCGGTCCACTTCGTCGGCGAGGCCGCCGTCGACCATCCGGGCTGGGACATCTGGGAGGGCCCGGGAGATTCGGACGAGGTCTGGCGGCGGTACTTCTCCGCCCTGGCCGAGTGCGCCCGCTCTGGTCTCTTCGACATCCTCGCCCACCCCGACCTGGTCAAGGTCTGGGGCCGCGGCCGGCCGCGGCCGGATCGCGACCTGCGCTCCTTCTACGAGCCGGCGGTGGAGGCGATTGCCGCCAGCGGGATCGCGGTCGAGGTCTCGACCGCCGGGCTGCGCAAGCCGGTCGGTGAGCTGTACCCCTCGCGTGACTTCGCTGACATGTGCGTCGAGGCGGGCGCCTCCTTCGCGCTCTCCTCCGATGCCCACCTGCCCGAGCACGTCGGCTTCGGCTACGAGCGGGCGCTCGAGTTCCTTGACCAGCTCGGGGTCGGCGAGATCTGTGTCTTCGAGCGACGGAGCCGGCGGCTGGAGCCGCTTCCGGAGCGGGTAAGCGAGAATCGCTGAGATGAGCCCGGTCGGAATCGGCTACGACAGTCACCGTTTCGCAGAGGGACGGTCGCTAATCCTCGGCGGTGTCGAGATCGAGCACGAGCGCGGGTTGACCGGCCACTCCGACGCCGACGTCCTCACCCACGCCGTGATCGACGCCCTGCTCGGGGCCGCAGGCGCCGGCGACATCGGCACGCTCTTCCCCGACGACGAGGAGCGCTGGCGCGACGCCGACTCGATCGACCTGCTGCGCACCGTCGTCGGCACGGTGAGCGGCCGGATTGTCAACATCGACGCGACGGTCGTTTGCGAGGAACCGCGGCTGGCGCCGTACCGCTCGGAAATCGAGCGGGTGATCGCCGAGGCGACCTCGGCCCGGGTCAGCGTCAAGGCGACGACCAACGAGGGCATGGGCTGGATCGGCCGCGGCGAGGGAATCGCCTGCATGGCGGTCGCATTGGTCGAGAGCGAATAGGCTTCCCGCTCCAATGAGCAAGCTCGGATCGATCGCGACAGCAGCGCGTCAGGCGGCTTCGGACAAATCGTTCGAGCTTCGCGTCCTGCGCGAGTCCGGCATCCTTGGCCTGCAGCGCCCCGACAAGACCGCGAGGGTCATCTCCGCCTTCCTGCGCTGGGGCGCCTCGCCCGCCCTCGGCATCACTACCGCGGCGATCAAATACCCGCACGAGCAGGCGCTGATCGACGAACGCGGCTCGCTTACCTTCGAACAGCTCCACCGGCGCAGCAACGCGCTCGCCCATTCCTTCGAGAAAATGGGCATCGGCTACGGCGACGGGGTCGGGATCATGTGCCGCAACCACCGGGGCTTCGTCGAGGCGACGCTCGCCACCGCCAAGCTCGGGGCCAGCGCCCTCTACCTCAACACGATGTTCGCCGGACCGCAGCTGACGGAGGTGATGCGACGCGAGGCGCCGAAGGCGCTCGTCTACGACGAGGAGTTCGGCGAGCTGCTCGGCGGCGTCGACGAGGGGATCGATCGGATCGTCGCCTGGACGGACGGAGAGACCGACGGGCCGACCCTCGACTCGCTGATCGCCGCCGGCGACGAGTCCCAGTTGAAGCCGCCGCCGGACAAACCGCGCTTCGTCATCCTCACCTCGGGGACGACCGGCACGCCGAAGGGAGCGCAGCGCTCCAGCCCCGACGGGTTGCTGGCGATCGCCGCGCTGATCGACAAGATCCCCTTCCGTGCCCGCGAGAAGATGATGGTCGCGGCGCCGCTCTTCCACTCCTGGGGCTTCTTCCACTTCATCATGAGCCTGCCGACGGCCTCGACGCTGGTGTTGCGCCGGCGCTTCGACCCCGAGGAGACCCTGCGCGCCGTCCAGGAGCACCGGACGCAGGTGCTGGCGGCGGTTCCAGTGATGATCCAGCGCATCCTGCAGCTTCCCGACGAGATGCTGTCTACCTACGACCTCTCCTCGCTGCGCATAACGTCGCTCTCGGGCTCGGCGCTGCCCGGCGAGCTGGCGATCGAGTGGATGGACCGCTTCGGCGACACGGTCTACAACCTCTACGGCTCGACCGAGGTCGCCTATGCGACCGTCGCTAACCCGGCGGATCTTCGCGCGGCGCCGGGGACCGCGGGCCGGCCGCCGCACGGCACCGTCGTACGGCTCTTCGACGAGGCGGGTCGCGAGGTCCCGCGCGGCGAGGTGGGGCGGATCTTCGTCGGCAACGAGATGTCCTTCGAGGGCTACACGGGGGGCGGCGGCAAAGAGGCGATCGGCGGCCTCCTCTGCAGCGGCGACGTCGGCCATGTCGACGCCGCCGGGCGCCTCTTCATCGACGGCCGCGACGACGAGATGATCGTCTCCGGCGGCGAGAACGTCTTCCCGCGCGAGGTGGAGGACCTGCTCGCCGACCACGAGGCGGTGGTCGAGGTGGCGGTGATCGGGGTCGAGGACGAGGAGTTCGGACAGCGCCTCAAGGCTTTCGTCGTCGTCGACGCCCGGGCGGAGGTCGGCGAGGACGAGCTGAAGGCGCACGTCAAGTCGAACCTCGCGGGCTACAAGGCGCCCCGCGAGGTCGAGTTCATGGAGGAGCTGCCGCGCAACGCGACTGGCAAGGTCCTCAAGCGCGAGCTGCGCGAGCGCAAGGCCGAGAAGTCCGCTTGAACCAGTCCTGAGTTCCGGCGCTAATTGCGGGGTTTAGGGCGCTCCGAGGGTGGTCGGCCTTCCGAGGCCCGTAGTAAGTTCTCGCGACATGGGCGAGCCCGCGGTTAAGTTGACTGGAGTCGCCGAGGCGACCGAGGAGATGCACGGCATCGGCAAGCAGGCGCTCGCCTGGGTGCGGACCAGCGAGGAACGCGTCGCGGCAGCCGAGAGCAGGCTCCGCGAGGCAGAGGCAAATGCCGAGCAGGCCCGTGCCGAGCTGAAGAAGCGGGCGAAGGCGACGCTGGGCCGGATCGCCGAGGAGGGCCGCGAGCTGCTCGCGGCCGAAAATCAGAAGCGCCGCGAGGCCGCGGAGCGCGCAAAGCGCGCCGAGGCGGCGCGGGATCGCTCCGAGCTGGCCTTCGAGCGGGCGCAGCGGGCGGCCGAGGCCGAGCGCGAGAAGCTGACCAGCCAGATCGCCGCCGGCAAGGCGGAGTCCGACCAGGCGCTGGCCGAGGCGACGAAGCGGGTCGAAGCAGAGGCGTCGGCGCGGGTCGAGGAGGTCTTGAAAAGGGCACAAGGCGAGGCCGACCGCCGTGTGGCTGCCGCCGAGCAGCGCGCCGCCGAGGCGGAAGCCGCGGCTGAGGAGGCGAACCGGATCGCGGTGCGGCTCGAGGCGGAGATCGAGGAGCGGGTCATGCAGGGCACGGTCGACGTGCGCCGCGAGGCCGAGGAGCGCGTCCGCAAGCTGGTCGCCAAGGTCGAAGGTGAGGCCGAGGAGCAGGCGCGGGTCCGCGCCGAGGAGCAGCTGCAGGCCGAGTCGGACCGGATCCGCAAGCAGGCCGAACAGCGCGAGGAGCGTCTGCGCCGCTCGGCCGAAGACGAGATCAAGGCAAGCGCCAAGCGGGCGCGGCGCGAGGTGCTGGCCGCGGCTGACGAGACCGCTCCCGCGTGGGCGCGCAAGGAAGCTGCCGGCTCGGGCGCCGGTTACCGCACCTTCTAGGCCTCCAGCCGTGGGGAGGGTTGGGGCGTCCGGCCGCGCGCTGGGTTTTCGCCACATGCGTCTTTGTCTCTCTTGAGTTGTGGGGCAAAAACAGGACGCCGCACGCGGCCGGACGCCCCAACCCTCCTTCTACGGTTCGTTGCCATCGCGTCCCGACGCCACCCACGGGAGTTGCCGCATACCATCTCGGCCGTGAGGGAGGTACGGATACGAGACACGCTCTCCGGAGAGCTGCGCACCCTCGACTCCGATGATGAGATCGGGATCTATGCGTGTGGTCCGACCGTCTACAGCCGGATTCACATCGGCAACGCTCGTCCTTTTGTTGTTTTTTCTCTCCTCGCCAGATTTCTGAAGTCGGAGGGCTATAGGGCGAAGCTCGTCGTCAACGTCACTGACGTCAACGACAAGATCTATGCCGCGGCGCGGCAGGCCGGGGAGACGTCGGCGGCGTTTGCGGAGTGGATGACGCGCGCCTACTTCGAGGACACCGAACGGCTTGGGCTCGGCCGGCCGGATTCAGAGCCGCTGGCCACCGAGTCGATCGACGTGATCGTCTCCCTGATCGCCGACCTGATCGCTGGCGGGCACGCCTACGAGTCCGGCGGAGACGTTTACTTCCGGGTGCGGAGCTTCGACGGCTACGGCAAGCTCTCCAATCGCCGCCCCGAGGACATGGACCAGGGCGAGGAGGCGGGCTCGGCCTCCTTGAAGGAGGATCCGCTCGACTTTGCCCTGTGGAAGGCTCGCAAGGAGGGCGAGGATACGTCGTGGGACTCCCCGTGGGGGCCGGGACGGCCCGGCTGGCACATCGAGTGCTCGGCGATGGCCGAGGCCGAGCTGGGGCCTTCGTTCGCGATCCACGGCGGTGGCTCGGACCTGGTCTTTCCTCACCATGAGAACGAGATCGCCCAGTCAGAGGCGGCCGGCCGGCCTTTCGCTCGCCTTTGGATGCACAACGGCATGATCGAGACCGACGCCGAGAAGATGTCAAAGTCCGAGGGCAACATCTTCCAGCTCTCGGAGGCGCTTGACCGCTACGGGCGCGAGGCGGTCGTCGACTACCTGATCTCCGGGCATTATCGCCAGCCGCTTGCTTTCGGGCCCGAGCAGATGGAGCAGGCCGCCGCGAGGGTTGAGCGGCTGCGGAACTTCTTTCGGGAGCATCCGCTTGGTGAGGGCGGAGATGGTGTCGGTGGGGGGCGGGTGCCGGGGGAGGCCCCGTCGGAGCAACAGCGGGGAGGCTCCGCCGGGACCTCCCCCGGCACCCGTCTCGATGCGCCTCCAGATTCGCCGCTGGCGTCGCGGTTAGCTGCATTCCGCGATGCGCTTGCCGATGACTTCAACACGCCGCGGGCGATGGCCGAGGCTTTCGAGCTGGTCGCCGAGGCGAACCGGCGGGAGCTGCCGAAGGCGCCGGAGGCGCTGCGTGAGATGTTGGAGATGGTTGGGCTCGCGTCACTGGCGAAGGCAGAGCAAGGCGGCAATGCCGAAGCGGACGCGCTGCTCGTCGAGCGTGAGGCGGCCCGGGCCGCGAAGGACTTCGCTCGCGCTGATGAGATCCGCGACCGGCTGGCCGAGCTCGGCTGGGAGGTCCGGGACTCCTCCGATGGCGCGAAGCTCGTGCCCAAGGCCTGACGTGGAGAGCGCTGGCCAGATCATTTACGGGCTGAGGCCGGTCGAGGAGGCGGAGCGGGGGAGGCGGCGGGTGCGCCGGGTCTGGCGGATGCCGGGCACGCCTGCCGAGGAGCTGGAGCGGCTCTGTGGCTCGCCCAACCATCAGGGGGTCGTCGCGGAAGTCGATTCCTTTCCGTATGCCGATCCGAATGCGCTTCTGAGGAAAGAGGGGGCGCTACTGGTCGCCCTCGACCAGGTTCAGGACCCCCGCAACCTCGGGGCGGTCTGCCGCTCGGCTGAGTTCGCCGGCGTCGCGGGCGTCGTCATTCCCGAGCGCCGCTCCGCCGGCGTGACCGCGGTCACCTGCAAGGCATCGGCCGGCGCGGTCGAGCACCTCGACGTCGCCCACGTCCGCAACCTCGCCGACTGGCTGGGGGAAGCCAAGGCTGCCAACTTCTGGATCTGGGGCGCAGACGCCGAGGCGAAGCAGGCGCCGTGGGAGGTCGATTTGAGCGGGCCGACTGTCCTGGTTCTCGGCGGGGAGGGGAAGGGTGTGCGGCCCAGGGTGGCCTCCGCCTGCGACGGACTTGTGGCGTTGCCGCGAGGCGGCCGGGTCGAGTCGCTGAACGTCTCCGCAGCCGCCAGCGCCCTGCTTTTCGAGGCCGCCCGGCAGCGGTAGCAGCTGCAACGGCGCTTGCACGAACGTCAGTTCGGGGTTGACAGAACTCTGCGCGACGGTAAGACTGCGCGCCATAAAGGGTGAACCTCAGCTTGAGTCTGAGATGCGCCCAGTCCAAATAGGGCGCCTCAGGGGAGGTAATCGGCGCCACGACCCTTCATCAAGGAGAAGGATCTGTGGCTCTTTCTACGCCTACGCAGGAATTTCGACTCCCCCGTGGACGCCTCAACGGCTCTGCCAAAACGGACTTTAACCCTCAACCAGAGCTTGATGATCACTATCTAGTCGCCCTCGCCAAGGATGGCCGCACCGATGCCTACGACGCGATCGTCCGCCGCTACCGGGGCTTCGTCCGCCTGAAGGCTTCGTCCTACTTCCTGCTCGGCGGGGACAGCGACGACCTGATCCAGGAAGGCCTGCTCGGCCTCTACAAGGCTGTTCGCGATTACCGCAGCGACCGCGAGTCCAGTTTCCGCAGCTTCGCGGAGCTCTGCATAACCCGCCAGATCATCACCGCCGTAAAGACTGCGACCCGCAACAAGCACACCCCCCTCAACCAATACGTCTCCTTCAGCCAGACCCCAGCCGCCGCCGGCGACTCCGAAACCACCCTCGACGAGATCCTCCCGGGCCCCAGCGTCTCTGACCCGGTCAACCAGGTAATCGCCAGCGAAGAGCTGGAAAGCCTCGTCTCCTGCCTCTCCGGCACCTCAGGCGTCCTCTCAGACCTAGAGAGCCGAGTCCTCTCCCTCTACCTGGACGGCCACTCCTACGAGGCCACTGCAGAGCGCCTCGAGTGCGACACCAAGACCGTAGACAACGCCCTCCAACGCGTAAAGCGCAAGGTAGCGACCCACCTCGCCTCCCGGGAGGTCCCCGCGTAGCTCTCAGATCCGTTGGAGGTCTGACAGCACATAACCGAGTAGTTCTCGGCCGTGGTCTGAGGCGACGGCTATGTCGTCGGAAGCGACGCGGGCGCGGTGGAGGGATTGGAGGCGGAGGACGTCGCCGTCAGCGTGGGGGTTGGGGAAGATGCCGGCGTAGGAGACGCCTAGGCGCTCTAGGTGGTCGGCTAAGAGGGCCGTGGCGGGGTTCACCAGCGGCAGGTCTAGGTAGACGGCGTCGAGATTCTTGCTGTGGAAGAGGTGGTGGCGCTCTGCGCTGACGATTGTCTCCAGGTCGGCGCCGGGGGTTAGAACCGTGATCAGGGCCAGGTTGTGGTCCTTGTCTATTTCAACGTGCAGCTCGGTCCGCTCGGCTGGTTCGCTGCCGGCCGGCGGCTCGGCGAGCGTTCCTCGTAGCTCACATAGCTCAAGGGTCTTGTGGACGATCTCGCGGTGGCGGGGCGGGGCGTAGACGTTGCGCTCGTGGCCGTCGTTGAGCTTGGTGTAGAAGAGGGCCGCTGATTGGCGGCGCGGTCGCCGCTCGGCCGCGGCGTCGTTGGCTACCGAGGCCGGGATCCAGCCCAGCAGGAAGCCCGTCTCGTGAGCTCCCAGCTCTAGGTTGGCGCGCTGGCTGTAGGGGTGGGCTGCGGTTGCCTCGCTGTACATCCCGGCCAGGCCGCGCTCCTTGGCCCAATCCATCAGATGGCGCTTGGTGCGGGTGAACAGGTGATGGCCGCGGGCGGCTGGCATCGTCACCGCTTGGCCGGAGTGGGCGACCGCGTCGCCGGCCGCACTTAGGCTCATGCCCTCGTGACAGAGCAGCTCGCCATCGGCGGACTCCGCTACGCAGGAGACGTAGGTTCCCGCCTCTAGACGGGCTGATACCTCTGCGGGGTCGTAGACCCAGCGGACGTCGTAGGTGTCGCCGTATGCGGCCCGGATCGCCTCGGTTAGGAGCTTGGCTTCAGCCGATTGCAGGTACCTGAACCTGACCGCGTCGGTCCCCACCCCGTCGGTCATGCCGTTTATATTCGGCTCCAGTGCCCGCCTAGCTCAATCGGCAGAGCACCTGATTTGTAACCAGGAGGTTTCCGGTTCGATTCCGGAGGCGGGCTTTGCTTCACGACCCAGGGGTGCCGCTGCCCAGCACCCGGGCCTTCTCGGCGGCCAGCTCCTCGTCGGTGAGGATGCCCTTGCCGTGCAGCTCCCCGAGCCGCTCGAGACGCCGCAGTCGCGTCTCCTCCTTGTCGGCCGCCGGCTGACCTCCGCCGTCGCCACCGTCACCACCGGGCATGCGCACCTCCGGTAGGCGCAGCTTCGAGGCCCGCTCGCCGAGGTTGGCGTCCTTGACGGCACCGACCATGCGATCCCGGGTGCGCCCAAAGAAATCGCCGATCTCGGCATCCGGGTTCTCCTCGATCGATTGCTTGCGCAGCTCGCGGATGCCGAAGGCGGCGAGGCCGGCGATCACCAGAGTCGTCAGGAAGGAGCGCAGATTCTGGGCCGGCGCGGAGAGAAAGTAAATGCCGACGAGTACCGCTAGTCCGGCATAGACATAAGCGGGGTACTCACGCAGGACCGGCGCCATCGTGCGCCGGGTCGTCCGCGCCGCGCCGGTCGGCGATGCGAGCCAGCCGGCGAGGCAGAAGAGGACGCCGATCACGATCGCGGTCGTCGCGATGCTGGTCATCAGCGAGGTCGAGATCGACCAGGCCGCTTCGGCGGCGGGCTCGATGCTCTGGTCCTCGACCAGCTGCCCGACCACGATCCCGCCAGCAATCTGGCGGGCGACGATCACCGCGAAACCGGCAGCGATCAGCCCGACGCCGCAGAAGAGGACGGTGACCCAGCGCCCGTCCCGGGAGAGGTAGATCGCCAAGCCAAAGCAGAGGAAGGTGAGGAGGGAAAGGACGATCGCTAGGCCTTTGACGGCGATCGCGATGTCCTGCGCCGTCTGCAGCTCGTCGGAGCGCAGGATCGTCACCTGACCTGCGTCCGGCGGCAGTTTCTCGGCGAGCTGCTCTCCGATCCCCACCTCCCCGGCAAGGTTGGTCACGAGGCTGCCCAGCTGGAGCGTGACCTCGCCTTCTTCGGTCGAGACCGCTTCTTTGTCGTCTTCGAGCACGGCGAGGAGCTGCTCGTGCGCGGTCCGGTTCGCGTCCTGCCAGAGGTCCTGAGCGGTCGAGGTCTTCAGCACCTGGTCGGCGCCGTCGCCGGCCACTTGCCGCAATCCGCCCGAGACCGGCCCGGCCAGCTCCTTGGTGTCGCCGGGCAGGATCTCTTTGAGTTCGGCCTCGACGTCGACGTTGGCGTAGAGCTGGTCGACCAGGTAGTTGCCGACCGCCGTGCGAATCGTCGAGTTCTCGATCAGGCGGTCGCTGGTCTGCACCCAGTCGTCGGTGTTGAGCGCCTGGCGCTCGGTCCAGATCGCGAAGACGCTGAGAAAGGCGAAGACCGAGCCGAGCACCACGAGGGCCTTGACCGTGCGTCGTCGTCCGCGGCTCATCGACTGAGGATGCTATACGTGACCTCGGTGAAGCTCGAAGGCATCCATCACATCACGGCGATCACCGCGGACGCGCAGAAGAACGTCGATTTCTACGTTGGAGTCTTGGGCCTGCGCCTGGTCAAGAAAACGGTCAACCAGGACAACCCGACCGTCTACCACCTCTTCTTCGCCGACGAGAAAGGCAGCGCCGGTTCCGACCTCACCTTCTTCGAGTTCCCGGGCGTGCCGCCCGGCCGGGCCGGGGCGGGCGACGTCCACCGGATCGTCTGGCGGGTCGGCTCCTTCCAGTCGCTCGACTTCTGGGGAGAGCGCCTCGCCGCGAACGGGATCGAGGCGGAGCGGGCGGGCGACGCCCTGCGGTTCGCCGATCCCGAGGGACTCGAGCACGAGCTGCTGCTCGCCAAGGTCGGCGACGAACCCCTGATCGCGGACCATCCCGAGATTCCGGCGGACGTAGCCCTGCAGGGCTTCCACGCGGTTTGCGCCTACAGCGGCGACCCAGAGGCGAGCCGGCCCCTGCTTGAGGCGCTCGAGTTCGAGCCGGTCGACACTGGCTGGGAGGCACGCGGCGAGAACCGCGGCGGCCTCTACCTCTACGACGAGCCGCCGGCCGAACGGGCCCTGCAGGGGGCCGGCAGCGTCCATCACGTCGCCTGGGCGGCGAAGATCGACGAGCACGAGGAGTGGCGCGAGAGGGCGATCTCGGGCGGCGCGCAACCGACGCCGGTGATCGACCGCTTCTACTTCCGCTCGATCTACTTCCGCGAGCCGAGCGGCGTCCTCTTCGAGATCGCCACCCTGGGTCCGGGCTTCACGGTCGACGAGCCGGTCGAGCAGCTCGGCGAAAAGCTCTCACTGCCGCCCGACTACGAGCACTTGCGCTCCGAGGTCGAGCCGAACCTGCGGCCGGTGAAGAACCCTCGCGCGGCCCGCGCCGGGTGAACGGAAACTTCGTCTGGCGCGACGCCGGACGAGTAGTGGTCTTTCGCAGTGACGGGGTGGAGCAGGCGCCGCAGCTGCTCGGCGAGCACGGCTTTGAACCTTTCGAGCTGCTCAGTACGGAGCGGGCGCTCGCCGCGGCGCCCGGGCTGGCCGAGGCCGCCGGCTCGGTGCACCAAGTCGCTGACGGCCAGGTGCCGGAGCTGGCCGCAGCGCTGCTGTCGTCAGTAGGCGGTTCCCGCCTGGTGGCGCTGGGCGGCGGCCGCGTGATCGATACGGCAAAGGCGATCGCCTCGGTCAGCGGCGCGCGGGTAGCAGCGATCCCGACGACGCTCTCGGGAGCCGAGATGACCGGGATCCATCGCTTGCCGGCGGGTGCCGAGGACCGGGTCCGCGCCCTGGTCCGCGCGGCATTGGTAATCGCCGACACAGAGGCGATGACCAGCCTGCCCGAGCGACAGCTGCGTGCCAGCGCCGTGCATGCCCTCGCGCACGGCGCCGACTCGCTCTACACGCCCTTCGCCAACCCGGTCTCCCAGCTGACCGCCCTGCAAGGAGCCGAGTTGATCGCCACGGCGCTGGATCAGGAGCGAAGGGAGCGTGACAAGGGTCCTCTCGCTCAGGGCGCGATCCTCTGTGGCTACGCGATCGACTCAGGCGCCTTCGCCCTCCACCACGTCGTCTGCCAGACCCTCGTACGAATCTGCGGCAGCCCCCACGCGGAGACCAACGCCGCAATCCTCCCTCGGGCAATGGCCTTCATGGTCCCCCGCGCGCCCGACAACCTCGCCCCCCTCTGCGAGTCACTCCGCACCGACCCCACAGACGTCGAATCCCGCATTCTCGAACTAGGTGGAAACCCAGCCGGCCTAGGCAAGCTCGGCGCCGATCGTTCGAAGTTGGATCAGGCTTTGGACTCAATGATGGTTCGCCCGGAGCTGGCTTTTACGCCGGAACCCCCGACCCGCGACGAGCTAAAGGATCTCATCGAACAAGCTTGGTAGGGCGGTTGATCGGGCGGGTGGCGTGGGGTGGGGGTGTCCAGACGGGCGCGGCGTCCTCTTTTTCGCCCACCAACCAATGAGTGACGAGCACGTCCCTGCGAAAAACCCAGCACCCGTCTGGACACCCCCACCCCACGACAGGCCCCGCCCGCAGTAACCCCCATCCCAACCCCGTGTAGCGCTCTGCATAACCGCCGAGCGACTAGACCGGTACCACCAGTACACGCGCCGCCACGGAGTCAACTGGCCGCTGTACCTGCTGGCGCGGGTCTTCATGACGCCCTTCTGCGTCGTCTACTTCCGGCTGACCCGAACCGGCCGCGACCACGGGCGCGTCAGGGGCGGCCTGATCGTCGCCGCCAACCACCGCAGCTTTCTCGACC
Source organism: uncultured Solirubrobacterales bacterium (assembly GCA_963844395.1). GTDB lineage: Bacteria > Actinomycetota > Thermoleophilia > Solirubrobacterales > 70-9 > VRUE01. Next base: position 1,024,146 of record CAWJNX010000002.1, read on the forward strand.
CCTTCGTGATCGGCGGCGCCCTGCCCTGGCGGCGGCCGATGAACTACGTCGCCAAGGTCGAGCTGTTCGAGCGCCGCTGGCAGGGCTGGTGCCTGTCGCGGCTTGGCGCCTTCCCGATTCGGCGCGGCGAGTCCGACGAGGACTCGGTGCAGACCGCCCGCGCCGTGGTCGAACGCGGCGGCACCGTCTGCATTTTCCCCGAGGGAACGCGGATCCGCCACGGCACGCTGGCCAGCCCGAAGCGGGGGGTGGGGAGGCTTGCCCTGGAGACCGGGGCGCCCGTCCTGCCCACCGCCGTGGTCGGCAGCGAGCACGTGCGGCGCGGCTGGCGGATCAGGCCGCGCAAGGTGCAGGTGCGGCTCGGCAAAGCGATGACCTTCCCGCGCGTGGAGAACCCGTCCCCGCCGCTGGCCGAAACGGTGACGGCGCGGATCTGGCCCAACGTGCTGCTGCAGTGGGAAGCGATGGGCGGCCTGCCGCCGATGCGTCGCGCCGCCGTGATCGGGGCCGGCAGCTGGGGCACCGCGGTCGCGGTGCTGCTCGCCCGTGGTGGCCTCGAGGTGCAGCTCGGCGCCCGCACCGCCGCGCAGGCGGCGGCGATGTCGGAGGCCGGCGAGAACCGCCGCTACCTGGAGGGGGTCGAGCTGCCGGAGTCGCTACACGTCCTTCCCGCCTCGGAGATCGAGCTGGCCGGGCTCGATCTGGTCTGCCTGGCGATCCCCTCGGGCTCTCTGCCGCAGGCCGTTGGCGCGATCGCCGACCGGGTCAGCGACCGCTCCTCGGTCCTGCTGCTGACCAAGGGCCTGATCGCGCCGCTGGGCCAGCTTCCGGCCGAGTACGTCGGCGAAAGGATCCGCGCCCGCGCCACCGCCTGCCTCGGTGGGCCCGCCCATGCCCGTGAGGCCGTCTCCGGCTCCGCGGCGCTGGTGCTCGGCTCCGGCGACGCCGACCTGCGTGACCAGCTGGGCGAGGTCTTCGACCGTGCGGGCCTGGTTTGCGAGCGCTCCGGTGACGTCTGCGGGGTCGAGATGGCGGGCGCGGCGAAGAACGCCGCGGCCCTCGCCGCCGCGGCGACCGAGCCGTACGGCCTCAACGCGGCCGGGATCGCGGCGGCCCAGGTTTGGCGTGAGTGCATCGAGTACGGGATCTCGCGCGGAGCCGAATTGGAGACTTTCTCCGGGCTGGCAGGAGTCGGCGACCTGACTGCCACCCTTCTGGCCCCGTCGGGGCGCAACCGGCGGGCCGGAGAGCTGCTGGGGGAGGGAACTCCCGCGGAGGAGATCCCGGGTCTGATCGGACAGGCTTCGGAGGGCCTCGATGCGGTACCGCTGCTGGCCGCGGCGATCTCGGCCTCGGGTGGCCCCGGAGAGGCTCTAAAGGGACTGGCGGCGCTGATCGACGGCGAGATCGACACCGAGGAGTGGATGGCGAGGCTGCGCCAAGTCGAGCGTTCGAGAAGGGCGGCCTGATGGGACTACGCTTGCCTGGTGAGCGAGTTGGAAAACGTCGAGCCGGCGAGCCTGGACCCGGCCGCCAAGGCAGAGCTCGACCGCGCCTTCGAGGCGCTCTACCGCGACCACCTGCGCGATGTCTACTCCTACGCCTACTACCGGATCGGCAACCCCCACGACGCCGAAGACCTCACCGAGCAGGCCTTTCTGCAGGCCTACCGTCACTTCGACCGGGCGCGGCGCGAGTCGGACGGCAGACCGCTGCGACCGTGGCTGATCCGCATCACCCACAATCTGGCGCTCAATTACTACCGGGACCGCTCGCGCCGGCCGCAGACTCCGCTCGACAGCGTCGATCCGATCGTCGCCCAGCATGGCACCGAGGCGGTAGCCGAAGGTCGGGAGGAGCTGCGGCAGGTGATGGAGCGCCTGGAGCATCTGCCCGGCGACCGTCGCGACGCGCTGATCATGCGCTTTGCGCTCGGCATGGACAACCGCGAGATCGCCCGCGCGCTCGGACGCAGCGACGGGGCGACCAAGGTGCTGATCCACCGCGCGATCAAGCAGCTCCAGGAGGAGATGGCCGATGAGTGAAGCCAGCGAGAGGCTGACCGGCAGTAGCTGGGACGTCGAGCGCCTCCTCGGCGACGCTCTGCGTCCGATCGAGCCGCCCGAGCGGCTCTCCGGCCGCGTCGAGGACACCCTCTCGGCGGTCACGCAGGCGGCGGCGGAGGAGCTTTCGGACTGGGCCGAGGAACTCTCGGAGAGCGAGCTGCGGGCACTGCGCGATCCCCGCAACTGGGTCCGGCCCGTTGTCGCTGCGGGCGCTGGGGGCGTCGCCGCGGGAGCCCTCGTCGTGCTCGAGATTCGCCGGCGGGGCCGCCAGCAGGCCGGCGGCCCCCTTCGCGTCCTTACCGGTCGTCTCAGGTAGTAGTTCTGACGTCCCGATCGGTCCGTCGCCGCTCGTCGGCGGGCGTCGCCAGGCCGGCGCCGATCCCGAGCACTCCCAGCGCCAAGTGCAGGAAGTTGTCCTCGGTGTTGACGGGAATGAAGCCGAGGATCGACTCGTTGTCGCCGATGATGAATCCCCACACCGTGATCAGGACGTAGACGGCCCCCAGCCCGAGCGCGTACTCGCGCGCCGCGTAGCCGGCGACCAGCAGCCCGATCGCACCGGTGAGGATGTGGACGATGTTGTGCCAGGCGTTGACGGCGAAGATCCCGAACACACTGTCGACCGTGCCGGGGTCGCCGAACGAGGCGCTATAGAAGAAGCCGATGATCCCGACGACAACCAGGGTCCCACCGACGACCGTCGCGTAGAGCCTTGCCGGGGTTGCACCTTCCAATCTTCGCTCTCCGTTCAAAGGACCTCTCCTCTCTAGAAGGAACAAGGCTTACCCGAATGTAGGCTCCCCGGTCCGCTCCCAATGCAAACTTGCTACCGACACCCCAGCCGCGAGACGGGCGTCTCCTGTTCCTCGTGCGGACGGGCCATCTGTCCCGAGTGCATGACCCCGACCCCTGTCGGGATGCGCTGCCCGGAGTGTGCGAGCCAGAAAACGCGGGTGACGAGGGGGGCGGTGGGCCCCGGTCGGTATGACACGCCGGCGACCTACGTACTGATTGCGCTCAACGTTGCCGCCTTCCTGGTCGAGATTGCCGGGGGCTCGGGCGGGTTCAGCAGCACCAGCGGCGAGATCGTCAACGATTTCGGCCTGCGTGGCGTCTCGGTCGCCGACGGAGAGTGGTACCGGCTGCTGACCGGTGGCTTTCTGCACGCCGGCGTCCTCCATCTGGGGTTCAACATGTTCGCGCTCTTCATCCTCGGCCGCCTGCTGGAGCCGGCAATCGGCACGCCCCGCTTCGTCGCCCTCTACTTCGCCTCGCTTTTCGCGGGGGCGTTCGGGGCGCTGGCCCTCTCCGACGCGATTACCACCACCGTCGGGGCCTCGGGGGCCGTTTTCGGTCTCTTCGGGGCCGCCTTCGTCATCGCACGCGGCCGCGGGATGGATGCGATCGCTTCGCAGCTGGGCTTTGTGTTGCTGATCAACCTGGCGTTCACCTTCGGCGTCTCCAACATCAGCATCGGCGGGCACCTCGGCGGCTTGGCGGGCGGCCTCGTCTGTTCGCTGTTCATCGTTGCCGGCGAACGAGGCAGACTGGGTCGGCAGCGGCTCCCGCTCGAACTGCTCGCGATCGCCGCGCTGGCCATCGTCTCGGTCGTCGCCGCCCTCAGCGTGGCCTGATCGGCGCCCGTACCTCGGCGAAGCCGATGTTGCCGGGCGGGTCGATCAGGTCGGGATGGAGGACGTGGCCGAGCAGCTCGACGCCGTCAACGAGGCGCGGACCGGGGCGCGAGAAGGTCGACGCCGCATCCACCGCGAAGACCCGCCCGGCCCCCAGCGACGCGATCCGCTCCCAGTGCTTGGTCGCCTGAGCCTGGGCTTCCTCGACGTACCAACCGCAGGGCATCGCGATCACCACATCGGGATTGAGCCCGTAAAGCTCGCCCCAGCTGACCTCCGGCGACTTTAGCCCGGGCGAGCCGGCGACGTCTTCGCCCCCCGCGATCGAGATCATCTCGGGGATCCAGTGGCCCCCGACGTAGGGCGGGTCGAGCCACTCCAGGGCGATCACGCGCGGCAGCCCGGCGCCCGAGAGGGCGGCGCGGACGGCGGCGAGCCTTCCCTCCAGCTCGCCGCGCAGGTCGTGCGCCTCCGCCTCCATGCCGGTCGCCTCGCCGAGCCGGATCACGTCCTCGAGCATCTCGCCGAGCGTGCTCGGGTCCTGCTGCAGGACGCGGGGCCGGTTCGGCAGCCGCGCCGCGACCTCGACCACCTCTTCGTAGGAGACAGCGCAGACGTCGCAGACCGCCTGGGTGACGATCAGGTCGGGTGCCAGCGAGGCGAGCCGCTCCTCATCCAGCTCGTAGAGCGCCCGGCCTTCGGCGACCGTCGCCTTCACCGCGGTGTCGATCTGGCCCGCGTCGAGGCCCTCCGGCAGGACGGTGCGGGTCAGGTGCGGGAGCGAGCGCACTTCGCGCGGGAAGTCGCACTCGTGGGTGACCGCGACGACGCTTTCGCCGAGGCCGAGTGCGAAGAGCATCTCGGTGGCGGATGGCACGAGGCTGGCGACGCGCATCAGGGGGTCAATATCGCACCCTCAGACTTCCAGCGCGCCGGAAAGCTATATTCCATAACGCCGAATGGCCGAAGACGACCTCCCCCGAAGTACCGGGCCATATAACCGATGAGCGCCCTCCTGCTCGTTCTGCTGCTGGTGCTGGTGGCGGTCAATGGCTTCTTCGTCGCGGCCGAGTTCGCGCTGGTGCGCAGCCGCCGCAGCAAGATCGAACAGTTGGTTGCGGAGGGCGAGGCCGGCGCCGAGGCGGTGATCGAGCAGCTAGACACGATCGACGAGTCCCTCTCCGCCTGCCAGGTAGGGATAACGATGGCCTCGATCGGGATCGGCTTCCTCGGCGAGCCCTCACTGGCGGCGTTGCTGGAGCCGGTCTTCGGCGGCCTCTCGCATGGCGTCGCGGTTGGCCTCTCGGTGGCGATCGCCTTCACCCTGGTCACGGCGCTCCACATCAGCATCGGCGAGCAGGTCCCGAAGATGCTGGCGATCGGCCACGCCGAGCGGACCGCCCGTCGCGTCGCCCGCCCCCTCAACTGGTTCCGCGCCCTGACCGCGCCGGTGACGAAGGCGCTGAGCGCCATCTCGAACGCGATCGTCCGTCTCTTCGGAGTCGATCCGACCGACATCGAGGAACGGCACACCGCGGAGGATCTGAAGCAGATCATCGACCGCTCGAAAGTCGGCGGCACGCTTGATCCCGGCGAGGCCGGGATGCTGGGCGGCGTCTTCCACCTGCACGAGCAGGAGGCGCGCGAGGTGATGACCCCGATTCCCGCCGTGGTCACCGTCGACGTCAAGGAGACCGCGGAGACGGCGCTGCGGCGCTGCGTCACCTCCGGCCACACCCGACTGGTCGTGATCGAGGACGACAACCCGGACCGGGTCAAGGGAATCGTCCACAACAACAGCGTCGCCCGTCTCTACATGAGCGACGGGCCCGAGGCGCGGATCGAGCCACTGGTCCGCGATGCCGTGATCGTCCCCGAGACCCGCCCGCTCGACGACCTGCTCCACGACCTGCAGGTGCAACGCACCTCGCTCTCGGTCGTCGTCGACGAGTACGGCCGCACGGTCGGGATCGTCACCGTCGAGGACATCCTCGAGGAGGTTGTGGGCGAGATCGAGGACGAGACCGACCCCCGCGCCGCTGCACTGCGTCGGCTCGCCGGCGGCGAGTGGTTCGTCCGCGGCCACGTCTCGCTCGGTGACCTGGCCGACGCCGGGATCGAGTTGCCGGTCGACAGTGACGCCTACAACTCGATTGGCGGCTACGTCTTCGGCGAGCTGGGCAGGTTGCCGAAGCGGGGCGACACGATCACCTCCAACGGCTACACGATCCGGGTCGAGTCGGTGCGCGAGAACCGGGTCGAGGCGGTCAGGATCAGCAGTTCCGTCCGGCCCGCCGCCTAGGTTTCCTGAGCAACCTGCGTTTCGCCTATTCGTGGAGGTACCGCATGTGGGTTGTGCGTTTGAGCGACAAGCAGCTTGAGGTCCTGAGAGCGCTGCTGCGCTCCGAGGAGCATCTCGGCCCGGCGCTGAAAGGCGCGATCGAGGCACTCGACCTGGCTCGCTGGGACGACCTGCCCGAGGCAGAGCTTCCCTGGGAGGAGATCGAGCAGACCGCCCGCCGCCAGGGCATCTCCCCGGCCGACGTGATCTGGGACCTGGCTGGCCGGAGGTAGTCCGGCAACGGGCCTAGTCGTACGTGTAGAAACCCGCGCTGCTCTTGCGGCCCAGCTTGCCTTCGGCGGCCATCTCGACCATCAGCGTCGGCGGCTTGTGGGCGGCCTCGGAGGAGTCGGCGTAGAGGGCGTCGCCGATCGCCTCGGCGACGTCGAGCCCGACGAAGTCGAGCAGGGCGAGCGGGCCCATCGGGTGGCCGGCGCCGAGCTTCATGCAGGAGTCGACCTCGCCGGCCTCCATGCCGGTCCGTTCGACCAGCCGCACCGCGTCGAAGAGGTAGGGGAAGAGGAGGCGGTTGACGACGAAACCGGCCTGGTCGGGAACCTCGACCGCGGTCTTGCCGAGCGCTGCGCACCAGGCGAGCGCTTTCTCCCGCGTCCCCTCGGGAACACCGGGGAAGCAGACCTCGACCAGCTTCATCCTCGGCACGGGGTTGAAGACGTGGAGGCCGAAGAGCCGGCCGTCGATGTCCGCTGCGGAGGCGATCTCGGCGATGCTGAGCGAAGAGGTGGTGGTCGCGAGGTCGGCGTCGGGGCAGGCCGCGGCGACGGCGCTCAGCACCTCGCCCTTCGGTGCCACCTCCTCGATCACGGCCTCGACGACGATGTCGCAGTCGCACAGGTCATTGGGGTCGGTGGTCACCCGCAGCCGCGAGGGCTCTGCGCCATCGATCTTGGCGCAGGCGGCGACCACTTTCTCCTCGGCGCGCCAGGCAGAAGCCTCGCTGCGAGCCAGCAGGATCGTGTCCGCCGTCGTGGTTGAGACGGCCGCCAGGCCGGTGGCGATGGCGCCGCTGCCGGCGATGCCCGGACTCTCGTACCCCATGTTCGCGCTCATGGCCGGGTTCCTATCACGCGCACCCAGTTCGACGCTTTGTGTGAGATCGGTCAGAGACCCTGGCTGACTGACCAGTCAATGGATTATCCTGAGAGTTGCAACAAGAAACGGATCTGGCCTGGCAAGAAGACGGAGGCGAAGATGGCGGAGAACGGCGGCGGGAAGTTCGGAGGACGGGAGGTCGTGATCGTCGAGGCGGTCCGCACCCCGATCGGGCGCGGCCACGAGGAGAAGGGCTACTACAAGGACGTGCATCCCTCGAACCTCCTCGCCAAGGCCTACGGCGAGCTGTTCGAGCGCTCCGGCGTCGACCCGGCCGAGACCGGCGACGTTGTCACCGGCTGCGCCCAGCAGTTCGGAGAGCAAGGGGTCAACATCGGCCGCAACGCCTGGCTCGAGGCCGGCCTGCCGATCGAGACGCCGGCGACGACGATCGACCGCCAGTGCGGCTCCGCCCAGCAGGCCGTCAACTTCGCCGCGGCGCTGGTCGCGACCGGCGTCCACGATGTCGCGATCGGCTCCGGGGTCGAGCACATGGGCCACATCTCCTTCGCCGACGGCTACCAAGTGATGGGCGAGCACGGCTCGCCCTTCTCGCCCGAGCTGCTCGAGCGCTACAACCTGATCCCGCAGGGCCTCTCCGCCGAGATGATCGCCGACAAGTGGGAGATCCCCCGCTCTGAGCTGGACGAGCTCGGCCTGCGCTCCCAGCAGCTTGCCGCCAAGGCGACCGAGGAGGGTCGCTTCGAGCGCGAGATCGTGCCGTTCGCCGTCAACGGCGACACCTACGTCACCGACCAGGGCCTGCGCGAGACCTCCCTCGAGGCCCTTTCCAACCTGAAGCCGGCCTTCAAGGAGGACGGCAAGATCACCGCCGGCAACTCCTCGCAGGTCTCCGACGGCGCCGCCGCGGTGCTGCTGATGGCGCGCGAGAAGGCCGACGCGCTCGGGCTGGTGCCGCGGGCGCGGATCTACGACCAGACCACGGTCGGCGTCGATCCGGTGATCATGCTGACCGGCCCGATCCCGGCGACCGAGAAGCTGCTGGAGCGCAACGGGATGAAGATCGACGACATCGACCTGGTCGAGATCAACGAGGCCTTCGCCTCGGTCATCGCCGCTTGGCGCCGCGAGCTCGACCCCGACATGGACCGCGTCAACGTCAATGGCGGCGCGATCGCCCTCGGCCACCCGCTGGGCTCGACCGGCGCCCGCCTGATTACCACCCTGCTGCACGAGATGGAGCGCTCCGACAAGGAGATGGGCCTGGTGACGATGTGCTGCGGTGGGGGTCTCGGTACGGGAACCCTGATCGAGAGGATCTAGGACCTGGCCGGTCGGCCAGTAGTCTGCTGAGCGATGGACCTCAGTCTCTCTCCATCCGAGCGAGAGTTCCGCGACGAGGTTCGGACGTGGCTGGAAGAGAACCATCCGGGGCCCGAGCCGGAGAGCGGCCTCGAGGAGGTGATGGCCTTCCGCCGCGAGTGGCAGGGGAAGTTGCACGAGGCGGGCTGGGCCGGGATCTCCTGGCCGAAGGAGTACGGCGGTCGTGGTGCCACTTTGATCGAGCAGGCGATCTTCGTCGGCGAGGCGGCGCGCCAGGAAGCGCCGAGCCCCGCCAACGTGCTCGGCCTGGCGATGGGCGGGCCGGTGGTGATCGCCCACGGCACCGACGAGCAAAAGCAGCGCTACCTGGAGCCGATCCTCACCGCCGAGGAGATCTGGTGCCAGGGGTTCTCAGAGCCCGAGTCCGGCTCCGACCTCGCCTCACTGAAGACGAAGGCGGTCAAGGACGGCGACGAGTGGGTCGTCACCGGGCAGAAGGTCTGGACGACCTTCGCCCAGTTCGCCAAGTGGTGCATGCTCGTCGCCCGCACCGACCCCGACGCTCCCAAGCACCAGGGCCTCACTTACTTCCTGATGGACATGGAGCAGCCCGGGATCCAGGTTCGCCCGCTGGTCCAGATCACCGGCGAGGGCGAGTTCAACGAGATCTTCATGGAGGAGGTACGGATCCCCGACGCCAACGTCGTCGGCGGGGTCGGCAACGGCTGGTCGGTTGCGATCACGACGCTGATGAACGAGCGGGCCGGGCTCGCCTTCGGCGCGATCTCCCAGATCTCCAACAGCCTCAAGCGGCTCAATCAGCTTGCCGCCGAGACCCGGGTCAACGGCGGCGTCGCGGCCGAGGACCCGGTCCTGCGTCAGCGACTCGCGCAGCTCCACGTCGAGGCCGAGACGATGCGGCTCAACGCCTATCGCGGCCTGACCAAGACGATGCAGTCGGGGATTCCGGGGCCGGAGGGATCGCTCGGCAAGTGGCAGTGGGCCGACATCAACCAGCGGATCACCGAGCTGGCGCTGGACATCGAGGGCGCCTACGCGATCCTGGATCGCGGCAGCGACCGCGCTGTCGCCAACGGCGCCTGGCAGTACGGGTTCCTGCGCTCGCGCGCCAACTCGATCGAGGGCGGCACCACCGACATCCTCAAGAACATCATCGCCGAGCGGGTGCTTGGACTGCCGCGGCTGCGCTGATCCGGAGCTGACCATGTACTTCGACCTCACCGACGAGCAGCAGGCGATCAAGTCGACGGCGCGCGACTTCCTCGCCGCCCGCTACAAATCGGAGCGGATCCGCGAGCTGGCCGACACCGCGGCCGGCTTCGAGCAGTCCGACTGGGAGGAGATGGCGGAGCTGGGCTGGCCGGGGCTGGCGCTGCCGGAGGAGTGGGGGGGACAGGGCCTCGGCATCGTCGAGCTGGCGGTCCTCTTCGAGGAGCTGGGCTACGCCTTGGCGCCGACGCCGCTGCTGTCCAACACGATCGCCGGCCTGGCGCTGGCCGCGAACGGGACCGAGGCGCAGAAAGAGCGCTGGCTACGACCGCTGGCCGCCGGCGAGGCGCGCGGCACCGTCGCCCTGCTGGACGCCGGTACGCCGGCGACGCCGGGCATGTTCACGATGGAGGCCCAGGCCGACGGCGACGGAATCCTCCTGGCCGGCGAAAAGATCCTCGTGATGGACGCCTCCGAGGCCGACTTCCTCCTCGTCGCGACCGCCGACGGCCGTCGCCATCTGGTCGAGAGCGACGCCAAGGGAGTGAAGGTCGAGTCCGACACCTCGATCGATCCCACCCGTCGCTTCTACACCGTCCAATTCGACGGCGTGCAGATTGGTCCGGAGGCGACCCTGAACGGGGCGCAGGCCGACTACCTGCCGGTGCTGTTGCGCGCTTGCGTTGCGATCGCGGCCGAGTTCGACCGGGCTCGCCCAGCGGACGATGGAGATGGCAGTCGAGTACGCCAAAGACCGCAAGCAGTTCGGGCGGCCGATCGGCGCCTACCAGGCCGTCTCACACCGTTGCGCTCAGATGCTGCTGGAGACCGAGAACTCCCGCTCGGCGGTGTACGGGGCGGCCTGGGCAGCCGACGCCGAGCCCGAGTCGCTGCCGCTGGCGGCGGCGATGGCCAAGGCCTACGCCTCAGACGTGGGCTGGCGCGTCCCCGACGCCTCGATCCAGGTTCATGGCGGCATCGGCTTCACCTGGGAGCACGACCTTCACTTCTTCCTCAAGCGCGGCAAGGCGAACGCCGCGACCTTCGGCGACGCCAGGTGGCACCGCGACCGGGTCGCCGACCTCGTCCTCGCCGAGGCCCCCGTCCCGTCCCCCGTCTGAGACGGGCTGGCCGGGGACCGTGGCAGCGCTGGACCGAATTTCGGTCGCCGCGATCGGCACCACCGTCGCCGACCTCGAGGCGGAGGCGAAGCGGGCAGAGGCAGCCGGGGTCGAGTGCGTCTGGGCGCCGGAGCTGTTCCGCTCCTCGGTTACCCAGGCGGCCTACCTGGCAGGGCGCACCGAGAGGATCGGCATCGCCACCGGGATCGCCTGGGCCTTCACCCGCAGCCCCTTCATCCTTGCCGTCAGCGCCCTCGACATAGACGAGATGTCAAGCGGGCGCTTCCGCCTCGGCCTCGGCTCCGGCGTCAAACGGCTGAACGAAACTTGGCACAACGCTGAGTACGGCAAACCGGCGCCGCACCTGCGCGAGGCGATCGAGGCGACGCGGCTGATCATGCAGCAAGCCGGCAAGGGCGAGCCGATCCGCTTCGAGGGCTCCTACTACGACATCGACATCAAGGGCTGGATCAGGCCGCACCCGGCCGCCCGCGAGTCGGTGCCGATCTACACCGCCGGCGTGCAGGGCGGCATGTGCCGGATGGCCGGCGACGTCGCCGACGGCCTGATCGGCCACCCGATCCAGAGCCTGCGTTGGATCGACGAGGTCGTCGTCTCCTCCTTCGAGGAGGGCCTGCGGCGCTCCGGCCGCGAGCGCAAGGACTTCGACTATCTGCCAACCGTCTGCTGCGCGATCGACGATGACGAGGCGAAGGCGATCGAGATGGCGCGCCGCACGATTTCCTTTTACGCGACCGTCAGGACCTACATGCCGCTTTGGGAGTTGCACGGCTTCGCCGACAATGCCGTTGCGGCAGGAGATGCCTTCCGCCGCGGCGACCTCGCTGAGGTGCCGGCGGCGATCAGCGACGAGATGGTCGAGACCTACTGCGCCGCCGGTCCCCTCGACAAGGTCCGCGCCCGGGTAGAGGCGACCGGCGAGCGGGCAGACGGCCTCTTCCTGACCCCACCGACCTACTTCATCTCCCCCGAGGAGCTGAGTGAGTACCAGAACCGTCTGATCGACGCCTTCGGCCCAGCCGCCTGACCCGGCGGCGTGCGGTGGATGCGTGGCGCAATCCGTCCCGCATTGGGCTAAAGTCTTCGCCCGATGCAGGGATCGCGGGAGCCGATTTTCTTATTGCGCTTGAGGGTTGCGGCCGTCGGGCTGCTCGCCGCGCTGATTGCGGCTGCCCTCGCCTCGAGCGGCTCGGCTGCCCCCCAGGCGGGCCTGCAGCAGGCCATGCTGGTCCAAGAACAGCACTCCGCCGCTCTGCTGGCTCGTGCTGGAGTTGTCGGCACCGGCGTCAGTCAGGACGCGACCGGCGAAGCCGAGGTCGTGGTGCTCGCGACGCAACCGATTCAAGTCGCTCAGACCCTCTCCGGGGTTGACGTCGAGCTGAAGGTGACGGGCCCGATCTCGTCGCTGAAGATGGCGGCTCGGAAACGACCCGGCAGCGGCGGCGGGACGACGAGCGAATTGACTCCCACGAGTCGCTTTCCCAGGCCGGTGCCGATCGGCGTCTCGACCGGCAACGCCGGGGAGTGCTCGGCCGGCACGATCGGCGCACGCGTCTCGAATTCCTCGGGCAACGTCTATGCGCTCAGCAACAACCACGTCTACGCACGCGAAAACAAAGCTGCGCTTGGCAGCCAGGTTCTGCAACCGGGCCTTTATGACACCGGCTGCGCCTTCAGCGCCGCCAACGTCTTCGGCAGCCTCAGCGCCTTCGAGCCGATCGTCTTCTCGACCGCGGCTAACAACACCATCGACGCGGCGATCGCCACTACGACGGCCGGTCAACTCGGGACTGCGACGCCTTCGAACGGCTACGGCGAACCCTCGTCCCAGACCCAGGCTGCGACGCCCGGCCTCACGGTGCAGAAGTACGGCCGCACGACTTCTTTGACCGGCGGCACTGTGGTCGCGGTCAACGGCATCGTCAACGTCGGCTATAGCGCCGGCACCGCCCGGTTCGTCGACCAGGTCTTCGTCGAAGGCCAGAAGCCCTTCCTCCGGTCGGGCGACTCCGGTTCGTTGCTGGTGACGGCGAACACCGCCGCCAACCCCGTCGGCCTGCTCTTCGCCGGCAACTCGAGCGGCAAGTTCGCGATCGCCAACCCGATCGACCTCGTGCTGGACCGCTTCGGCGTCAAAGTCAACGGCAAGTAGCCGTCCGCCCAATCACTCCTCGCGCGGGGTGATGCGGAAGACTGAGACGACCTCGGCCTGATGGGCCTCCGGGTGGGCGACGTAGGCGCTGGGGCCGCCGCCGAACCAGCCAGCTGACTCGTTGTCGCCGACGAAGATGCCGGGGTGGTGCTTACCGTCGCCGTCCTCCACCCAGACCTTGTCCCCCTCCTTGAAGCCGTGCGGTGCGTCGCTCATCACGCCAAGCATAGGACGTGCCGCGGTTTAGAGGACCCAATGGGTACTCAACTCGCGGCACGTCCCGTGTAGGTGTGGGTCGGCAGGTTCGTTCCTACGGGCAGACGACGACGAGGTGGAAGTCGGCATCCTCGGGGGCGCCTTTCTCGTCGCGCGTTCTCACTTCGATCGCGTTGGGATTGGCCGCAGAGGTGTTGGTCTGGGCGAAGCCGGCCCCCGGTGGGGTCGTGCCGGCGTTGTTGCGGGTGGCGACGTTGGCGCAGCCGCTGATGTTCTGTAGGAACGTCACTGCCACGGCGCCGCCGCCCTCGGTGGCGGTAATACCGGCGTCGCTGGCGCGGGCGAGGGTCGCGTTGCCCGGACTGGCGGGATTGTTGACGACCGCCCAGTAGGTGTGGGTGGCGCGCTTTGCCGCCGGAACCGTCCCCAGCTTGTTGTTGTTGATCTGGAAGCCGGTCAGCGTGTCTTTCTTCAGCTTGCCCCCACCGATGGTCTGCTTTTTGATCGCGCCGCCGTTGATCCGCTGCGCGGCGTAAGCGCTTCCGGCCAACGCTGCGATCAGCGCGATCACGGCGACGACCATGGCGGGCGACGGGCGTTTGCTTCTTAGCGTGCTCATCCGGCCTCCTTGTTCGGCTCCTCGAAACTCGGTAACCCGCGGCAGCGGGTCAGGCTGCGGTGGGCCGCTACCCCGGAAGCGCGGCGACGAAGCGCTCGAAGGACGCAATGTCGGTCAGGGCGGGACCGTGACCGGGGAGGATCAGCGCCGGCTCGAGCGCGGCGAGCTTCTGGATCGAGCGGCGATTCTCAGCGGGGTCGTAAGTGAAGATCGCCGGCGGCTCGGCGATCAGCGGTCTGCCGGTCGCATAGCTCATGTTGCGGATTACGTCGCCGCAGATCGCCACCCGGTCGGAGTCGCGGAAGAAGATCACCTCGCCGCGGGCATGGCCGGGAGCGTGGACGACGCGGAACCCGGCCACCTCGTCACCCTCGCGCAGGACGTGATCGACCTTGTACGGGGGTCCCTCCCAGAGCGCTCGGATCACCCTGTTGACGGGATGGCCGCGGTGCGCCTCCTGGACCGGGCGGCGGCCCTCCATCGCGTCTACGTCGTCGGCGTGGCAGGCGAGCGGGATGCCGCGCGCCTCGCAGACGGCCTTGACAGCCCCCTGGTGGTCGGGGTGGACGTGGGTTAGCGCCAGCATCGAGATCTCGCGGCCTTCGATCTGTTTTAGGATCCGACGCCGGTCCCAAGTACGGCCGGCGTCGATCAGTACGTCCTCGGCGAGATAGATGTTGATCGTCGGCGCCGGCAGCTCGGCGAGGCGCCAGACGCCGGGCGCCAAATGCTTCACCGCTGGCCGGTCCCCATCGTCCCCCGCGGCTCGCCGCTGTGCTGGGCCAGCTCCTCGAGGTCGGCGATCTTGCGCTCGCCTTCGAGCCGGGCGGGGTCGTCGGCCGGTAGCGGATCGATCAAGCGGCGGATGCGGTTGCGGACCTGGAGGGCGAAGTGGGGGGTGGAGGCGCCGGCCAGTGCCCGCACGTCCTCGACCGTGACTTGGTGCGTCGTCGCCAGCAGTTTGGGGTTCTCGGCCTCGCTCACGGTTCCCCTCCGATTTTCGCCAACTCGGCCAGCTCGTCGATTTCGGCCTGCTGGCTCACGTCGATCGCATCCTCGTCTCCGATTACCCAAACGTGGTTGTAGAAGGCGCGCGTCGGATCGGTCGTGTAGCCCGGCTTGACGTCGAGCAGGTAGCCACGCAGCGCCGCCGGAAGCGTATCGGCGCGATCGGTGAGCAGCAGCGGTCCCCAGGTGCCGGAAGCGGAGAGCGGCGCCGCAGCGGCGGCGTCGAGCGGCGCGTCGGAGCGGGCGACGACGAAGCCGTGGCCCGGGTCGTTGACGTTCCAGCCGAAGTCGCCGTCGGCGTAGCGCGCCAGGGCGATCGCATTGGCGATCGGGTCCTCGCCAGAGACCCTCCGCACCCGGTCGTTGATCGCGCCGATCTCGCGGACGACCTTCGAGGAGATTGCCGACGAGGGACCGAGCACGTAGACGGGCGTGTCGCGATGCTCACGCAGGACCGCCGCAGTCATCTTGGGCAGCTTGCCGGTCCCCGTGAAGAGCACCGGATCGCCGGAGCGCGCAGCCCAGGCGGCGGCGGGCATCGCGAAGTCGGGGCGCGCGCTGGGGGCGACGACGATGTGGCGGGGCGGTCTGCCGACCAGCCGGTCGCGCAGTTTCGCGATCGTCGCAGCCATCGCGGCGTCTGCGGCCGCCTTGAGCCTGGTTGCCTGGAGGTCGCTAGGCACCGACGCGGCGCCGATCGCGAATGCTTGCGCTCCCTTGCTGTCGGGGCTGCCCTGCGGATCGAGGGCGTCGAGCGCCTGCGAGGTCGGCTCCGGCAGGCCGTCGGTCTCCGTTATGAGGAGCGGCGCACCGACCGGCTCTGCCATCAGCACCGCGGCGGCGATCGCACCTTGCCAGTCGCCGGCGTTGACCAGGGTGACCGCTGATGGGCGCTGCGCCTCATCGGTCGAGGGATAGGCCGCGAGCGCTATACCGGCCGCGTTAGAGGCCGGGTCGGGTCCGCCGACCCGGGTCGTGTTGCTGGTGGCGAAGGCTGGATACCCAAGCTCCTCCGCCACGGGTGCGGGTGCCTGCTCCGAAGGGGCCTCGGCGGCGCCGACGGGGCCGGGGGCCGTGCCTTGGGTGGTGTCGCTGTCGGAGCCACCGCCGCCGAGGATTGCGGCGACGATGAAGACCACGGCGAGCGCGAAGAGCCCCGCGATTGCCTTCAGCGCCGCCGGCACCGGCTCGCGCTGCCGCCGTCGAGGCTTCAGTGGCGCCGCCTTGGACGGCGCCGTCGCCGGCAAATCGGCATTGATCGGTCGCGGCACGAAGGCCAACGCTACTTGTCCTGGGCCACGTGCGTCCAGGCTGGCTGGTCGGTCAGCTAACCTTTCTGCACTGGTTGACTGACCAGTCAATCAACGACATTTCGCGCACCGCGACGAGGGGGATCGATGGATTTCGCACTGAACGAGGAGCAGCAGGAGTTCAAAGACCGTTGCCGGGCCTTCGCCCGCGACGTGATCCGTCCCGCGGCGCGCAAGCACGACGAAGAGGAGAGCACGCCCTGGGAGGTCGTCAAGGAGGCTCGCAAGCAGGGTTTTCAGGGTCTCGAGGCGATTCAGCGCTCCGCCACCGACGCCGATGGCCAGATGCAGGTGATCGCCGCCGAGGAGTTCCACTGGGGCTGCGCCGGTACCGCGCTGGCGATCTCCGGCTCCGGCCTGGCCGCCGCCGGCATCGCCTCGTCCGGCACCCCGGAACAGATCGCCCAGTGGGTCCCCGAGTGCTTCGGCAGTGGCGACGAGATCAAGCTCGGCGCCTACGCCGTGACTGAGCCGCAGGCGGGCTCCGACGTCAAGAGCCTGAAGACGACCGCCAAGCGCGAGGGCGATGAGTGGGTCCTCAACGGCACCAAGGTCTTCATTACCAACGGCGGCATCGCCGACGTCCACGTCGTAGTTGCCACCGTCGATCCCACGCTTGGCACGCGCGGCCAGGCTTCCTTCGTAATCGGCAAAGACACGCCCGGCCTCAGCCAGGGCAAGAAGGAGTCGAAGCTCGGCATCCGCGCCTCCCACACCGCCGAGGTGATCCTCGAGGACTGCCGCATCCCGGCCGAGAACCTGCTCGGCGGCGAGGAGAAGCTGGAGCGCAAGCTGCAGCGCGGCCGCGAAGGGAAGAAATCGCGCGGCGCCGACGCTCTCGCCACCTTCGAGATTACCCGCCCCCTGGTCGGCGCCTCCGCGCTCGGCATCGGCCAGGCCGCCTACGAGTGGACCCTCGAGTACCTCGACGGACAGTCGGAGGGTGGGACGCCTGCTGCTGCAGACTCAGCGGGTCCAGCAGACGCTCGCCGACGTCGCCACCGAGATCGAAGCGGCGCGGCTGTTGGTTCAGCGGGCCGCCTGGATGGGCCGCAACGGGATCCCGATGCGCGGCGGCCAGGGCTCGATGTCGAAGCTGAAGGCGGGCGACGTGACGATGTGGGCGACGACCACGCTGATGGACCTGGTCGGCCCCTATGCCTGGAGCACCGAGTGCCCGTTGGAGAAGTTCTTCCGCGATGCCAAGATCTACCAGCTGTTCGAGGGCACGGCCGAGATCCAGCGGATGGTTATCTCGCGCATGCAGGCCCGTGACTACGCCGAGCGCTTCGAATACGGCGCCGAAATCGCGGCGCAAGCGATGGCGGAGAAGCCTGAGCCTGTAGCCGTATAGGCCTGCGCAAGGGGGATTGCACTCCGTCTGCCGCGCTGCCTGGCCGTATGTCCGGTTAGCTAGCCTCAGCGGCCATGCTTAAGACTCGCCTTGGCACGGTGGCCTTGGTCGCCACCGTGGCGGCGTTTGTCGTGCTGCTCGCTGGGAGCGGCGCCGCATCCGCCCAGGACATCTACGAGAAGCAGGAAGCGAAGGAAGGGAAGCTCTCCGAGGTTCGGGAACGCAAGGGCGTGCTTACGACGACGATCTCGCGCTACCGGACCGAGATCGAAGAGCTGACCAGGGAGGTCGCCGTGCTGCGCGACCGCGAGGAAGAGGTCCAGGTCCGGCTCGAAGCCAAGCAGGCCGAGCTCGACAGCGCCGTCGCCGAGCTCGAGGTCGCCAAGCGGCACCTGGCGGTCGTCAAAGCCCGCCTCAAGCGGGCGCTGGTGGCCCTGCGGGAGCGGCTCGTGGCGATCTACCGGACCGGCACCCCGGACGTGCTCAGCGTGCTGGTCAGCTCCGAGGGGTTCGACGAGCTGATCGACAGCAGCGAGTACCTGAGCCGAATCAACGGCCTCGACGAAGCCGTTGTCTCCCGGGTGCGCGACCTGCGCGACCAAGTGAAGAACACCGTGGCCAGGCTGCGCTCGACCAAGAACAGGATCGAAGCCGCGCGCGACGCGATAGCCGCCGAAGAGCAGGCATTGGAGAGCGCCCGGGCCGCCGTGCAGAGCCGCCAGGCCGAGTTGGTCGCGACGCGACGACAGCGCGAGGCAGCGCTGAGCAAGATCAGCACTCACGAGGACCACCTCGAGGACGACCTCGCCGAGATTTCGGCGGAAATCGCCGCTCAGCTTCAGTCGACCTCCTCGGCACCGCTCCCTGCAGGCCCGATCCGCTACGGCTCCGGGCAGCTGATCTGGCCGGTCGACGGCCCGGTGGTCTCGGGCTTCGGTCCGCGCTGGGGATCGATGCACGAGGGAATCGACATCGCGGTCCCGGCCGGGACGCCGATCCGCGCCGCGGACGCGGGCGTCGTGGTCCTCCTCCAGTCCGATGCGGAAAGCGGCGGCTACGGCAATTTCACCTGTCTCGACCATGGCGGCGGTCTGCAGACCTGTTACGCGCATCAGTCCTCGTTTGCGGTGACCTCGGGAAGCGTCTCCCAGGGCGACACGATCGGCTACGTCGGCTGCACCGGCCACTGCTACGGGGACCACCTCCACTTCGAGGTGCGGATCGGCGGCGCGCCGACCGACCCGCTCGGCTACCTGTAGGCGGATCGCGGTAGGAAATTCGATTAGTGGGTAGGCACGCGGGGTGGAACCCATGCGACTCTGGGTAGTGGAGGAAGTTAACTGGGAGGCGCGAGCTTGATCCGACAGGCCCATACCTATCTTGCAGGCGCGGTCTCAGGCACGGCGCTGATCGCCGTCGCCATCGTCGCCTTCGTCCTGCTCGTCTCTGCCCAGGCGATCCGGGACTGGCCGTTGGGCGGCCTCGGCTTCGCCGGGGGGACTCGGCCGCGGTATCGCCTGGGGATATCGACGCGGCCGGCGCAGTGAGCGCTGCCGGCGCGGACGCGGATGCGGCGGCGAAAGCCGCTGACGCTGGCGGCCCCGATTCCGCACCCGACGACTCTCGCCCGAACTCCGGCGCCCTTGCCGGCGGCTCGACCCCGGGAACGACCGGCACTTCCTCGCCCTCTCCCGACACGCCGGTCTCCAGCAGTCCGGGCGCCGGCTCGAACGGCGGTGGCAGTGGCGGTGGTGACGCGCTTACCGGCTCCGCGGCCAGCCCGGGTTCCGGCGGTGGCGGAGGCGGAGGTGGTGGACTTCTGCCGGGCGGCGGGGGAGGCGGCGGCGCTACCTCCTCGCCTTCCGGGACGGTCGCCGGCGCCGTGAACGACACCGTCGCCGGAGTCGACACCGCCACCGGCGGAGCGGTCAGCGGCACTGGCGTCACGGACGTCACCGAAGACGTCGTCGAAGGAACCGTCGGTCCCGAATCGACCGTCGGCCAGACCGTCGACAAATCCGCTGAGACGGTCGGCGGCTTGCTCCCCGGCGGCCACTGACCGAGCCCGTCCGCTTTCCCGTCACAATGCCGTCCGATGGCGGAGCGCGGACACGCGGCGGTCGCTGACCCGGTTGCGGGCTCGTCTGTCTACCCGGCGGGCAGCCGGATCGGCGAGGGCGGACACCTCGAGATCGCCGGCTGCGACGTGGTCGAGCTCGCCGCCGAGTTCGGCACCCCGGCTTACGTCTATGCCGAGGACGACATGCGCGCCCGCGCCTGCGCCTACCGCGAGGCGTTCGAGCGGCGCACCGACGACTTCGAGGTGCTCTTCGCCAGCAAGGCGTTCCCCTGCACCGCGGCCTACCGGCTGTTCGCCGAGGAGGGCCTCTCGGTCAACGTCGCCTCGGGCGGGGAGCTGCACATGGCGCTGCGCGCCGGCTTCGATCCCGCCCGCATCCACATGCACGGCAACAACAAGAGCGACGAGGAGATCCTCTTTGCGGCACGGGCCGGCGTCGGTCACCTGATCGTCAACTCCTTCGACGAGATCGAGCGCTGCGAGCGATTGCTTGACGCGCCCCAGAAGGTGTTGATTCGGGTCACCCCCGGAATCAAGCCCTCAACCCACGACTACGTGCAGACGGGTCAGCTCGACTCCAAGTTCGGCTTTGGGCTCGAGGACGGCCTGGCGGCGCGGGCGATCGAGCGGATCCTGGCCTCCGACGTGCTCGAGCTGGTTGGGCTGCACGCCCACATCGGCTCGCAGATCTTCGAGCTGAAGCCCTACCGGTTGGCGATCCAGGCCCTCGGCGAGCTGGCCGGCGAGTGGTGCCGGGTGGTCAACGTCGGCGGTGGGCTCGGCATCGCCTACACGGCCGAGGACGAGCCGCCCTCGATCGACTCCTACGTCGAGGTCAAGGTGCGCGGCGTCGCCGAGGTCTTCGGCGAGGACGTGCGGATCCTGGTCGAGCCGGGACGCTCGCTGGTCGGCAACTCCGGCGTCACCATCTACCGGGTCGGCACCGTCAAGGAGATCCCCGGCATCCGCACCTACGTCGCCGTCAACGGCGGCATGTCGGACAACATGCGGCCGATGCTCTACGGCTCGCGCTACGAGGCGCTGATCGCCGACCGGGCTGGCGACGCCCCGGACTCAGCAGCGACGATCGCCGGCATGCACTGCGAGTCCGGCGACGTGCTGGTTCGCGATGCGATGCTGGCCGCGCCGGCGCCCGGCGACGTCCTCGTCACTCCGGCGACCGGCGCCTACGGCTACGCGATGGCGAGCAACTACAACGGCGTGGCGCGGCCGCCGGTCGTCTTCTGCCGCGACGGAGAGGCGCGCGTCGTGGTGCGGCGTGAGACCTACGAGGACCTCACCTCCCGCGATGTCTCCTGAGCCGGTTCGCATCGGGCTGCTCGGACGCGGCACGGTCGGCGGCGCCTTCGCGGAGCTGATCGGCGAGCGCGCCGGCGCCATCGAGGCCGCCACCGGGCGCCGTCCCGAGCTGGCCGGCACGCTGACCCGCGGCGACGGCGACTTCGGCGAGATCCTCGAGCGCTCCGACCTGATCGTCGAGCTGATCGGCGGCACCGATCCGGCGCGCGACTACGTGCTCGACGCGCTGCGCGCCGGGCGGCCGGTCGTCACCGCCAACAAGCAGCTGCTCGCCCAGCACGGCGAGGAGCTGTTCGCAGTCGCCCGCGAGGCCCGCGTGCAGCTGCGCTTCGAGGCGGCCGTGGCCGGGGTGATCCCGATCGTCCGGGTGATCCAGGAGAGCTTTGGGGTGACCGAGATCGACAAGGTCTTCGGCATCGTCAACGGCACGACCAACTTCATCCTCAGCGAGATGGCGGCGACTGGCGCCGCCTACGAGGACGTGCTGGCCCGTGCCCAACAGCTCGGCTACGCGGAGGCCGATCCGAGCGCCGACGTGAACGGAAGCGATGCCGCCGCGAAGATGGCGATCCTCGCCCGCCTCGCCTTCCACACTCCGGTGACGCTCGACGAGGTCGTCTGCGAGGGGATCGAGGCGATCCAGCCCGACGACATCGCCTACGCCAAGGAGCTCGACCTTTCCCTGAAGCTGCTCGGCGTCGCCGAACGGCGCCCGGCGGGGATCAGCGTGCGGGTCTTCCCCTGCTTCCTCTACAGCGGCCATCCGCTGGCGCCGGTCGAAGGGCCCTTCAACGCCGTGATGGTCGAGGCGCCGGCGATCACTGAGGTGACGATGTCGGGGCCCGGCGCCGGTGGCGTCGAGACCGCCTCTGCTGTCCTCGGCGACGTCGTCTCGATCCTCGCCGGCGAGGCGCCCGTCCACGAGACCCGCGAGGTGCTGCCGGTCGTCACCGACGTCAGCTCCTCCTTCTACCTGCACCTGGAGGTCGCTGACCGCCCCGGCGTCCTCGCCAAGATCGCCCAGCTGCTGGGCGACCACGAGATCTCGGTGAAGAGTGTCGTGCAGCGGGGGATAGGCGAGGACGCGCGCCTTGTGATGGTCGTCCACGAGTGCCTGGAGTCGCGTTTCGCCGCCGCGCTGGAGCAGATCGGCGAGCTGGACGAGCTGCGGGCGCCGCCGCGCTCGATCCGGGTGATCGAGGAGGAGTTCGTTTGACGCCGGTCCCCCTGATCGAGAGATACAGGGACCGGTTGCCGCTCGAGGATGGGGATCCCGTCGTCTCTCTCAACGAGGGGTCGACGCCGCTGATCGAGGCGACGCGGCTCTCGGAGCGGCTCGGGGTGCGGGCGTATCTGAAGTTCGAGGGGGCGAATCCGACCGGGTCGTTCAAGGACCGGGGGATGACGGTGGCCGTGTCGCGGGCGAAGGGGAGGGGGGCGGAGGCGGTGATCTGCGCCTCGACCGGCAATACGGCGGCGAGCGCCGCCGCCTACGCGGCGCGGGCGGGGATGCGCGGCGCGGTGATCGTCCCCGAGGGCAAGATCGCGATCGGCAAGCTCGCCCAGGCGCTGATGCACGGCGCCCGCGTGATCGCCCTGCAGGGCAACTTCGACGAGGCGCTGCAGATCGTCCGCCAGCTGGCCCAGCGCCACCCGATCGAGCTGGTCAACTCGGTCAACCCCTACCGGATCGAGGGGCAGAAGACGGCCGCCTTCGAGGTGATTGAGGAGCTGGGGGAAGCGCCGGGCGCCCTGGCGATCCCGGTCGGCAACGCCGGCAACGTGACCGCCTACTGGCGCGGCTTCCAGGAGCTGGGCGCAGCCCCGGTCGTCTACGGCTTCCAGGCCGAGGGCGCGGCGCCGCTGGTCAGCGGCGAGCCGGTCGCCAACCCGGAGACCGTCGCCTCGGCCATCCGGATCGGCAACCCGGCCCGCTGGGAGGAGGCGATGGACGCCTTCACCGCCTCGCGTGGCCGCGTCGCCGCCGTCTCCGACGAGCAGATTCTCGACGCCTACCGCTGGCTGGCCGACGGCGAAGGCGTCTTCTGCGAGCCGGCCTCCGCGGCCTCGGTGGCCGGGCTGCTCGCCCACGGGCTGCCCGTCACCGAGGACACGGCGCCGCCCGAGTCGGTCGTCTGCGTCCTCACCGGCCACGGCCTCAAGGACCCCGACACCGCCCTCTCGAAAGCGCCGCCGGTCGTCAACTGCGAGAACGACCTCAGCGCCGTCGAGCGCGCCGTCTTCTCATGACCGCTCGGCGCCGGCTGGTTCGCGTTCCCGCCTCCTCGGCAAATCTCGGCCCGGGCTACGACACGATGGCGGCGGCCCTGGCGATGTTCCTCGAGCTGGAGGTCGAGGAGGTCGGCGAGTTCTCCTTCGATCCGGGTGGGATGGACGTGCCGACCGGCCGCGAGAACCTGATCGTCCGCGCTTTCGAGAGCCTCCATTCGGCCGACGGCATCGCCTTCCGCCTGCGCGAGGGCATCCCCCTTGCCCGCGGCCTCGGCTCCAGCGCCGCGGCGATCGTCGCCGGCCTCTTCGCCGCCGACCACCTCTTCGAGCTGGCCCTCTCCCGCGAGGAGATGCTGGCCCGCGCGGCCGAGCTGGAGGGCCACCCCGAGAACGTCGCAGCGGCGATCTACGGCGGCTTCGTGCTCTGCGGCAGCGATCGCGACGGCGCCCCGAGCGCCGCCCGCTTCGACCCGCCGGGAGGCCTAGAGGGAATCGTGGTCATCCCCACCGAGAAGGTCTCGACCGAGCGTGCCCGAGAGGCGATCCCGGCCGAGGTGCCGCTGAGCGACGCCGTTGCCAACATTTCCGCCGCCTCGCGCCTCGTCCTCGGCCTGCAAACGGCCGACCTCGACCTCGTGGCTGACGGCCTGGCCGACCACATCCACCAACCGCGCCGCCGCGACCTCTACCCACGCTCGATGGACCTGGTCAACGGCGCCCGCGAGCTGGGCGCCCTCGGCGCGACGATCTCCGGCGCCGGCCCCACGGTCCTGGTCTGGACCACCTGGCAGGACGCCGGCAAGGTCGCCGAAGAGCTGGAAGTCCGTTGCGAGGGATGGGCAGGGGTACGACGTCTTCCCTTCACCCCCCACGGCGCCGACGTGCCCGAATTGTAGGTACTCGTCAGCGCGGTGCCTTTTCACAGCACGTTTGACGCCTCTCGTCATGACCGCTCACGCTACTTTCTGTCGAGCTAGTCAAAGCGGCCTTCATACTGTCGAAAATATGAGCATTATTGAAACGCTCTGCATTCGATGTCATTTTTTTAAAAACTTAACAGTTCTTAACTTGAGGATGGGCCACACTGGTGCTTGGTGGGAGGGTTGGTCAAAGGAAAAGGGCGGGCTGATTCTGCATTCCAACGGGAGATTCGCGGAGAGCTGCATGCACGGCTGCTGGCGCGCCGTGCGGAGATTGAGCTTGCGATGCTCTCGCGGGTCTATGGGGTGTCCGACCCCACTGAGATCGATGACCCTGAATACGTGGCTGGCCTCCGCGAGGCTGTCGCGGCAGCTCTCGACTACGGTCTCTCCGGGATCCAGAGCCGTGAGCTCCCGGCGCCCGTTCCTCGCGTTCTCCTAGCCCAGGCCCGTCAGGCTGCACGCAGCGGCGTGGCGCTCGACATCGTCCTCCGACGTTACTTCGGCGGCTACACGCTGCTCGGCGACTTCATCATGCAGGAGGCTGCCCGTGGCGATTTGCTGCGGATGGATGAGATCCAGCGCCTTGGCAGGGAGCAGGCAGCTCTGTTCGATCGCCTCGTCCCCGCTGTGACCGGGGAGTACGAGCGAGAGACAGCAGAGCGCTCGGAGTCGGCGGAGGAGCGCCTCGCCAAGCGAGTTCGCGGGCTTCTTGCCGGCGAGATGCTCGACGTTTCCGAGTTTGGGCTACGACTTCTCGGCCTGGCACCTCGGCCTTCTCGCAGCAGGTCCCGATGCGGAAGAGACAACTCGACGCTGCGCTACGGCTCTGGATCGCCGTCTTCTACTGATCGACGGGGGCAACGAGAGACGGTTTGGGCCTGGCTCGGAGGGCGCCGCAGAGTTCGACCCTGTTGAACCTGAAAGAGCTCATCTGCTCGGAGGGTCCCACTCGAACCTCGTTGGCGATCGGGGAGCCTGGAACCGGGCTCACCGGCTGGCGCCTGACTCACCGCCAGGCGCGCGCGGCCTTTCCGATTGCCACGCGCAGTTGCGGGCAATGCGTTCGCTACTTGGAGGTCGCGCTCCTAGCCTCCGCAATGCAGGACGATCTTATCGTCACCTCCTTGAGTAGGCTTTTTTTGGCGCCCCTGAACGACGAGCCCGATGGTGGACGAAATTCGCTCAAGACCCTGCATGCGTACTTTGCGGCGGAGCGGAATGTATCTTCAGCCGCGGCCGTTCTCGGTGTGAGCCGCCGGACAGTGGCCAATCGCCTTCGTAGGATTGAGTCGAAGCTCGGCTGTTCGCTCAGCAACGTGCTGGCGGAGATCGAAGTTGCTCTGCGCCTCGAAGACCTCGACGCCCCGCCGCAGTGAAGCTTCCAGACATCCTGGTTGGCGATGGTTTCGCGGACCATCGCCCGGCACTTCCCCGAGCTGTCGGAATAGGTGGCGATTCGCGTTCGGGCGTGGATTGCGCCGTACTGCGGACCCTAGTGGGTCTCGCCACGCTCATGAGCGCGATTCGCCATTAACTTCACAGGTTGCAGGGGCGGTAACCGGTGCTTCCCCTCCCAATACGGTCAATCTCCCGCGCCTTATCTGCTCACATTGGCCACTCTCCCTCGCCCGTTGACTGCGACGATAGGTAGACAGGTGTATCCAGGCAACGCAGCGTGAGGGAGAGATCAGACGATGGGGAAACGTGGGTTTGTGGCGGGAGCTTCCAGCTGGCGAGGCATCGCCTTTTTCAGACCGCGTATTGCCCAATGGTCTGTTGTTGCCTTGGCACTCCTCTCTGCCCTGTTGGTTGCCTCCCCCTCCGCGACCGCCGAGGTCCCAGATCTAGTCGTGAAGGAATACCGCCAAGACTTCGACGTCTCGGTCGATCAGGCCGAAGCGCGGCTGGAAACCCAAACGCGAGGTACCCATATCGTCGGCGAACTCAAACTCGCGCTTGGCGATGACTACGCCGGCGTCTGGTTCGACAACGAGGCAAATGAGTTCGTCATCCCTCTGCTACCCGATGCCGATCGCGCTGCCGTAGACACCAAGCTCTCCGCCAAAGCTTTGGGCGGCTCTTACCGCATCGCGCCGGCAACCTCAACCTGGGCCGAGCTGGAAGCCGAGCAGAACAAGGTCGATCGCGGTCTAGGCAATCTGCTCGAACAAGGTCTGGTCCAGACTGCGCTCGATCCCAGGAGCAACAGCGTGGTGATTCGCGAAGCAAGAGGCGCCAGCCAAGATCAAACGAGGGGAATACGCCAGGTTGCTCAAGGCGCCTCAACTGAGGTGGACGTGAGGGAGCGGTCGGTCGAGCGTTTTCGCATCGAGCTAACTGCCTGCAAAACCTCTGCGCCGCGCGTGTGCGACAAGCCGCTTCGCGGTGGCGTTTCCATCGGAGCCGACGCCACTCAAGGAGGCGGCGACGGCGGCCTGTCAGGACCATGCTCTGCAGCATTCAAGGCAATTGGCAAAGCCTCCGGCAATCGCTACCTTTTGACCGCAGGTCACTGCACAATCGCCGCCAAAAACTGGGCGAGTTACAACTCCAACCAAGTGGAACACCCGATCGGGCCGGTCGAGCAAACGACCTTCCCAGGTGGTGACTGGGGGAAAATCAAAGCCAACGGCTCTTACTGGGATACGTCCCCATGGCCCTCCCAGGTGGCCCACTATTGGGAAAACCAAGAACAGCCGATCTCCTACGAAGCCTATAGCTACCTGGGGCAGTACGTATGCCACTCAGGCGCTAGCAGCGGGACCAGTTGCGCTGGTGTCCTGGCCGTCGGCCTAACGTCAGAATCTGAAGCCGGCAGCGTCTACAACGTAACGGAATTCGGACGCGTATGCACTGCGTACGGAGACAGCGGAGGGGCTGTCTTCATAGGAAGTACTGCTCTGGGTATCTATCATGGTGATCCAGACGGGCTACCTCCTCAGTACGGGGGCTGTGGAGGCAGTGAAGATAATGCCTTCTACACCGAGATAACAGCTGCGACCGACAATCTCGGCGTCACTGTCGGCACCCGAATCGGTGGAGCGCCGACCGCGACGACGAATTCGGCCAGCAAAATCTCAGCCGGGAGAGCGACCCTCAACGGGGATGTGAATCCCAACACCCTCAAAACTCACTACTATTTTCAGTACGGCACTACTACCGGGTATGGCAGTAACATTCCCATCCCGTCAGGAGATGCCGGCAGCGGAACGGGCACGGTGGGAGTCAACACTGTACTTGACGGTCTCAAACCCAATACGACATATCACTATCGAGTAGTTGCCTCCAATGTCGCCGGTACGAGCTTCGGGTCAAACGCCCAGTTCACCACGCTGCCCCCGCCGATCCCAGGCGAGGACGACAACGTGCCGGGTCCCCGCCCGGTGGCCCAGTACGACGGCGACATCGACGTCTTCTACCGCACCCCCAGCGGCGGCCTCGGCCACAACTGGTTCTCGCCCGCCCCGCTGGCCTTGGGCTGGCACAAGGAAGACCTGGAAGGTTCAGTAGCCTCAGGGTCAGACCCCCGCCCGATTCTGCAGCCCGACGGCGACATCGACGTCTTCTACCGCACCCCCAGCGGCGGCCTCGGCCACAACTGGTTCTCGCCCGCCCCGCAGGCCTTTGGATGGCACAAAGAAGACCTGGAAGGTTCAATCGCCTCCGGGTCAGACCCCCACCCGGTCGTGCAGCCCGACGGCGACATCGACGTCTTCTACCGCACCCCCAGCGGCGGCCTCGGCCACAACTGGTTCTCGCCGGCCCCGCAGGCCTTTGGATGGCACAAAGAAGACCTGGAAGGTTCAATCGCCTCCGGGTCAGACCCCCACCCGGTCGTGCAGCCCGACGGCGACATCGACGTCTTCTACCGCACCCCCAGCGGCGGCCTCGGCCACAACTGGTACTCGCCGGCCCCGCAGGCCTTTGGATGGCACAAGGAAGACCTGGAAGGTTCAGTCTCCTCTGATCCACATGCCATCGTGCAGCCCGACGGCGACATCGACGTCTTCTACCGCACCCCCAGCGGCGGCCTCGGCCACAACTGGTACTCGCCGGCCCCGCAGGCCTTTGGATGGCACAAGGAAGACCTGGAAGGTTCAGTCTCCTCTGATCCACATGCCATCGTGCAGCCCGACGGCGACATCGACGTCTTCTACCGCACCCCCAGCGGCGGCCTCGGCCACAACTGGTTCTCGCCCGCCCCGCTGGCCTTTGGCTGGCACAAGGAAGACCTGAGCGGAGCGCTGGTCGGGGATCCGTATCCGGTCCTGCAGGCCGACGGCGACATCGACGTCTTCTACCGCACCCCCAGTGGCGGCCTCGGCCACAACTGGTACTCGCCGGCCCCGCAGGCCCAGGGTTGGCATCTGGAAAACCTGGAAGGGTCGATTGATTCGTCGACAGGCATGGGCGTGCACGCCGTCGCCCAGTCCGACGGGGCGCTTGACGTCTTCTACCGCACCCCCAGCGGCGGCCTCGGCCACAACTGGCTTACACCGAGCCTAGGTTGGCACTTGGAAAACCTAGAAGGGTCGGTCTCCCCGGCGGCGCCCGCTGCCACGACCGGAGCGACAACCAACCTGAAAGCGAACGAAGCAACCCTCAACGCCACTGTCAACCCCGAAGGCGGCGCCACCAGCTACTACTTCCAATACGGCACGACGACCTCCTACGGCTCGAAAAAACCGGCGGTGGCGGCAAGCATCGGCTCCGGAACCGCCAACGTCGCCGTCGCCCAGACGGCGACCGCCCTCTCGGCGAACACGACCTACCACTTTCGAGTGGTCGCCGAAAGCGCCGGGGGCACGACCTATGGCGCCGATAAAACCTTCACGACGGCCGCATCTGAATACGCGGCGGCCGTGGCCGCCGACAACCCGGTCAGCTACTGGCGCCTAGGCGAGGCCTCCGGCACTACCGCCGCCGACGAGCGCGGCGCCAACCCCGGCACCTACACCAACGCCCCGACCTTGGGCGCCACCAGCCTGCTGGCCACCGACACCGCCAACAAAGCGGTCAGCTTCGACGGCGTCAACGACCACGTCAAAGTCCCCAGCTCGGCATCCCTGCAGCTCACCTCCACGCTCAGCCTCGAGGCCTGGATCAAACCGACCTCGCTGCCCGCCAGCGGCACCTTCGCCTCGATCCTGACCAAGCCCGAGTCCTACTCGCTGCAGTTCAATGGCCCGCTGCTGGAGTTCACGATCATGCAGAGCGGGGTCCGCAAACGCCTGCAGGCGCCCTCGGGGACGATCGTCGCCGGCCAGACCTACCACGTCGTCGCCACCTACGACGGCACGACCCAGCGCCTCTACGTCAACGGCACCCAGATGGCCAGCACGGCATTGAGCGGAGCCGCCACCGTCAACACCAACTCGTTGATGATCGGCTCATGGAACGCCAGCGAAGAGTTCTTCAAAGGCACGATCGACGAGCCCGCCATCTACAACACGGTGCTGAGCGGAGCCCGCGTCGCCGCCCACTACCAGGCCGCCAACCCTCCCCCGATCACCTACAGCGCGGCCGTGGGCGCCGACAACCCGGTCAGCTACTGGCGCCTAGGCGAGGCCTCCGGCACTACCGCCGCCGACGAGCGCGGCGCCAACCCCGGCACCTACACCAACGCCCCGACCTTGGGCGCCACCAGCCTGCTGGCCACCGACACCGCCAACAAAGCGGTCAGCTTCGACGGCGTCAACGACCACGTCAAAGTCCCCAGCTCGGCATCCCTGCAGCTCACCTCCACGCTCAGCCTCGAGGCCTGGATCAAACCGACCTCGCTGCCCGCCAGCGGCACCTTCGCCTCGATCCTGACCAAGCCCGAGTCCTACTCGCTGCAGTTCAATGGCCCGCTGCTGGAGTTCACGATCATGCAGAGCGGGGTCCGCAAACGCCTGCAGGCGCCCTCGGGGACGATCGTCGCCGGCCAGACCTACCACGTCGTCGCCACCTACGACGGCACGACCCAGCGCCTCTACGTCAACGGCACCCAGATGGCCAGCACGGCATTGAGCGGAGCCGCCACCGTCAACACCAACTCGTTGATGATCGGCTCATGGAACGCCAGCGAAGAGTTCTTCAAAGGCACGATCGACGAGCCCGCCATCTACAACACGGTGCTGAGCGGAGCCCGCGTCGCCGCCCACTACCAGGCGGGCAGCGGGAGTTAGGGGGCGGGCTACGGGCGGCTGTGGCCTACTGCTCCGCTGGGGCGCGATAGGGTCGTAGGCCGCGATGGCCGACGGCTACACCATCAAGCACCGCGACGAGTTCGAGATCGTGGAGGGGTCCGGGAACTCGACCTGGCGGCTGGCGCGCAAGGCGCTCGGAACCTCCTCGTTCGGGTTCAACCTGGTCGAGTTGGCGTCGGGTGGACAGATTCCAGAGCACGACGAGGCCGAGAGCGGTCAGGACGAGGTCTACATCGTGCTCGAGGGCGAGGCGACGCTGCGGATCGACGGTGAGGACCATGCGGCGCCCGCCGGCACCTTCGCCTCATTCGAGCCGGCGGTCAGCCGCACCATCCTCAACCGCTCCGATGCCCCCGTCACCGCACTGCTGATCGGCGTCGATCCGAGTGGCGGCTACGAGCCGATGAGCTGGGCCTAGGCGAAGCGGCTCGCCGTCCCTATAATCCGACAACTCGTCAACCCGTCGCGCGCCCGCTCGAAGAAGGCGCGGAAACCGGGAGGTCAACTTGTCGGATATCCAGTCCCGTGAGCTTCACGGCGTGAGCGGCCCCGTTCGCTACTCGCCTGAGCGTGCCTACCGCCCGCTCGTCTCGCCGCCCAGCGTCGAGGACAAGGACGCCTGTGCGATCTACGCTTCGGTGCGCAAGGACGCGACGCCGAGCCACGAGCCGATCGCGCTGGCGGTCCCAGCGCTGCAGAAGATGCTCCACCGGGCCGGCAACGTCGATGGAGAGGGCGACGGTTGCGGCCTGCTGGTCGACATCCCGCGCAAGATCTGGGCCGAGGAGGTCAGGACCGGCGGCCACGACCCCTCGCTGACCCTCGACGACGCCTTCGCCGTCGCCCACGTCTTCGTCGAGCGCTCCCAGGACCGCCAGCGGATACAGCACGATGCCCGCGAGCTACTGGGCCAGGGCGGCTTCCGCGTCCTCGCCGAGCGGATCGGCGTCGTCAACTCGCCGGCGCTTGGACCGACCGCCCGGGAGGAGGAGCCGCACTTCTGGCAGATCGCCGGCCTGGTCGCCGACGCCGGGCGCCGCGATCGCGTCCTCTTCGACCTCCTGATCGAGCTGGAGCAGCGGCTCGACGTTCACGTGCCGTCCTTCTCGGCGACGACCTGCGTCTACAAGGTGATGGGCGCGCCGACGGTGCTGGGCAAGTACTACCCCGACCTGCACGACGAGCGCTTCGAGACGATCGGTTGCTTCGGCCACAACCGCTACTCGACCAACACCTGGCCCTCTTTTAAAAGGGTCCAGCCCTTTTCGGTACTCGGCCACAACGGCGAGATCAACACGATCGAACAGCTGCGCCAGGAGGCGCGCATGCTGGGCGTGCCGATCCAGGCCGGCTCATCGGACTCGCAGGACCTCAACCGGGCGATCGAGACCCTGGTCAGCCGCGATGGCCTCAGCCTCGCCGAGGCGATGGAGATGGTGGTGCCGCCGATCGCCCACGAGATCCGCTCGCTGCCCGAGGACCTGCACTCCTTCTATATGTACCTGCATCAGGCGATGGGGCCGTTCGCCCAGGGGCCGGTTGCGCTGATTTCCCGCCACGCCGACGAGTGCGTCTTCTCCGCCGATGCACTGGGGCTGCGGCCGCTGTGGCAGGTCGAGACCACCGACGACTTCGTCTTCAGCTCCGAGCCGGGGGTCGTCTCGGTGGCCAAGATGGTCTCCGAGCCGAAGCCGCTCGCCCCGGGCGAGAAGGCGCTTGTCGGGATCGACCGCGAGCGCAAGCGCTCGACCCTGCACGCTCACGACGAGATGCTGCGGATCGTCCGCGACCGCTGGCTGAAGCGCAACGGCGTTGCCGAGGCAGGCCCCTTCGATCGCGCCCTGCAGACCGGCGGGCCGCTCGAGGGCGGCGAGGTGCCGGGCTACTCCGACGCCGGTCCCGAGGAGCCTGTCAAGGTCACCGACCGCGTCCTCGCCGGCTTCGGCTGGCAGCGCGACGACGTCAAACTCGTCCAGCAGATGGCCTCCAACGGGGCCGAGCCGATCGGCTCGCTCGGCTACGACGGGCCGCTGGCGGCGCTCTCGCCGGAGCGTCAGAACCTGGCCGACTACTTCAAGGAGACGGTCGCCGTCGTCACCAACCCGGCGATCGACCGTGAGCGCGAGATCGAGCACTTCTCGACCCGGTCCGTGTTTGGGCGTCGCCCCTCGATCCACGCCGCGGGGGAGGACACCCGCACGGTCGAGACCTCGTTCCCGGTGATCCTCGGCGGCCATCACGATCTGGCGCCGCTTTCCGACGAGGCCTACCGCCGGGTCGCGCGCGAGCACCGCACCTACCTGCTCGAGGACCTCTGGGAGGAGTTCAGGGGGCGGGCCGCCGCGGTCGACATCTCGCTGCTTGAGTCGGAGACGACCCGGGGGGCGATCGAGCGGCTCAAGCAGGAAGCGGTGAAGAAGGTCCGCGACGGCGCCGAGCTGCTTGTCCTCACCGACCGCACCGTCTACGAGGCCGATCGCCGCTATCTCGATCCGCACCTGGCGACCTCGGCGGTTGACCAGGCCCTGAAGCAGTTCCGGGTCGAGCCGGGTGAGGAGAACCTGCGGCGCCGCTGCGGCATCGTCCTGCGTTCGGCGGCGATCCGCAACGTCCACGACACGATGCTGGCGCTCGGGCTCGGCGCCAACGGTGTCTGCCCGTACACGATGGTAGAGGTGATCTGCGTCGAGGACTACGAGACCGACATCGGCAACCTCTGCGCGGCGCTGAAGAAGGGGATCGAGAAAGTGATCTCGACGATCGGGATCCACGAGGTGCGCGGCTACGCGCGCCAGTTCTCCTCGATCGGGGTCAAGCCGGAGCTGGCCAAGATCTTCCAGACCGAGGCGTTCGCCGCCTCGGAGAGGGGCGGCGTTGGCTTCGCCAATCTCGACGAGGACAGCAACGAGCGAGCTCACGACCTGGGTGGCGACGAGGCGGCGAAACCGGCCAAGACCTTCCGCTTCTATCCCAAGGTCTACAAGGCGGCGATCGCCACGGCGAACGGCACGGGCACCTACGGGGAGTACTCGGAGAAGGTTCGCGATCTGGAGCAACAGAGCCCGATCTCGATGCGCCACATCATGGGCCTGAAGGGAGATCGAGAGCCGGTTAACCCGGCCGGCGTCGACGCCGGCGTCGGCCACCACGACTACCCGGTCGTGATCTCCTCGATGAGCTTCGGCTCGCAGTCGGAGCCGGCCTTCCGCGCCTACGCCGAGGCGGCCAAGTCGATCAACATCCTCTGCGTCAACGGCGAGGGCGGCGAGATCCGCGACATGTACGGGGAGTACCGCAAGTGGCGCGGCCAGCAGGTCGCCTCCGGCCGCTTCGGCGTCTCGGCGGAGATGCTCAACTCCTCCTACCTGGCCGAGATCAAGATCGGCCAGGGCGCCAAGCCCGGCGAGGGCGGCCACCTGCCCGGCAAGAAGGTCTCCGAGAAGGTCGCCGCCGCCCGTAACGCGGCACCCGGCACCGACCTGATCTCGCCCTCCAACAACCACGACCTCTACTCGATCGAGGACCTGGCCGAGCTGATCGACGAGCTGAAGACCGTCAACCCCGACGTGCGGGTCTCGGTCAAGGTGCCGGTGGTGCCGAACATCGGCACGATCGGCCTCGGCATCGCCAAGGCCGGCGCCGACATCATCACCCTCTCGGGCTTCGAGGGCGGCACCGGCGCGGCGCGCCAGCACGCGCTGCGCCACGTCGGCCTGCCCTCGGACATCGGCACCCGCGCCGTACACCGGGCGCTGATGGAGGCGGGGATCCGCAACCGGGTCGAGATCTGGGCCGACGGCGGCTACCGCACCGGCCACGACGTCGTCAAGCTGCACTGCCTCGGCGCCAACCGGATCGGCTTCGGCACCTTGGCGATGGTCAGCCTCGGCTGCACGATCTGCCGCGGCTGCCAGCTCGACACCTGTCACGTCGGCATCGCCACCCAGATCGAGACGGTCGAGCAGGCCCAGCAGCACGGCCTGAAGAAGTTCACGCCCCAGGAGATCGACGTGGCGGCCGAGAGCTGCGCCCGCTTCTTCCAGGAGATGGGCGAGGAGGTCAAGCAGGTCGTCGCCTCGCTCGGCTACGAGCGCGCCCAGGACCTGGTCGGCCGCTACGACCTGCTCGAGCAGGTCTCCCACCACGAGCAGATCGACCTGGCGCCGCTGATCACGCCGCTGGAGGAGTTCCTCGACCTCGAGCCGCTCGACCTGCCGGTCGCCGCCGACGCCGAGGAGCGCGCCGAGGCCGGTCTGGTCGCCGCCCGGCCGATCCGGATGGAGGCCAAGCTGGCCTCTGCACAGATCGCCTCGCTGGCCGGAGACATCTGCTCGGGTCGCACGATCCGCAACGAGTTCCCGCGCCCGACCGACGCCAACGACCGCGTGCTCGGCACCGAGCTGTCGGGGGCGATCGCCCGCTCGCGGATCTTCGAAGACGGCCCGGAGCCGGGCGAGGACGTCCTCGCCGACCTCGCGTTCAACGGCGGCTCGGTCGCCGGCCAGGGCTTCGGCGCCTTCAACGCCTACGGGGTCTCGATCCGGGTCGAGGGCGGCGCCCAGGACGGCGTCGGCAAGACGATGCTGGGTGGGACCGTCGCGGTGCTGAAGGGCAAGGGCGCCAAGGGCAAGCGGGTCAACGGCTCGGTCGGCAAGTCCTTCGCCTACGGCGCCCAACGCGGACGCCTCTTCGTCCAGGGCTCGGCCGACTCGCGCTTCTGCATCCGCCTCTCCGGCGCCGACGTGGTGCTGGGCGGCGAGCCGGAGCAGCCGCTCGACGACAGCCGCGGCTGTCTCGTCGACCGCGCCAACGCCAAGGGCTTCGCCTTCGAGTACATGACCTCGGGCCGCGCCGTCGTGCTCGGTGACCTCGGTCCCTGGGCCTGCGCCGGGATGACCGGCGGCCGCGTCTACGTCCGCCACAACGCCTTCGGCATCGACCGCGAGGCGATCGAAAGACGCCTCGGCGAGGGAGCCAAAGTCGAGCTCAAGGAGCTCGACGCGGAGGGCCTACTCGACGTCGAAGACCTGCTCTCCCACTACGCGGACGAGCTTCGTGCCACCGATCAGGACGAGGAGGCGGAGCGGATGCTTGGTCTCGCGGCGTCGGCGCCCGAGAACTTCCTCATGGTCGTCCCCCACAAGGTCCAGGCCGACCCAAGTATCTCGACCGAGTAGGCAGGCGGTGTGGGGAGGGACGGGTGCCCCTCCGACGGAACTTGTGAGCCACAAAACCTAGGCGCCCTCCCCACGTGCGAGCGCGGGTTCCGACGGAGGGGCACCCGTCCCTCCCCGAAGCAAGATGCTCGTTACCTGGAGCTGGTTAGAAGATCGGCGATGGCTTTGATCTCGCGCAGGAGGCCGTCGAGCATTTGCTCGGTGTTGGTGTGGATTCGCCACTCGGCATGCTGGCGATCCTGCTCTACCTGATTTAGGCGCTGCTCGAGGGCGCGGGTGCGGTCGTCGATCTCGCGGACGCGGCTGTCGAGCCGCTTCTCGGCCTTGCGCACTCGCTTCTTGACGTAGCTGCGCGTGTCCTCGCGGATTCGGTCGAGCTCGCGGCGCAGATCGTCGCCGCTGCCTCCCTCCTGCTCGGCGAGCATCTCCTCTACGCCTACGCGGACTCGCTCGATCTCTTCGTGGAGGCGCTGGCGTGCCTGGTCGGCTGCGGCGGAGGGATCCTGGCCTGGGTTCACCGACCGCATGCTACGGCGGCCGTAGGCTGGAATTTGCGGGGATTCAGCCTTCGAGCACGAAGAGGCGGTAGCGACCGATCGTCAGCTCGTCGCCGTCGCCGAGCTTGCCCCACTCGACCAGATCACCGTTGACGAAGACGCCGTTGAGGCTGCGGTCGTCCAGCACTCGCAGCGACTGGTCCAGTTCGGAGACGATCAGCGCGTGGCGGCGTGAGACGCTGGGGTCGTCGAGACGGACGTCGGCGGCGACGCTGCGGCCGATTCGCGTCCAGCCACGCTCGATCTGGAAGAGACGGATCTCACCGTGGTCCTCGCAGGCGAGCTGACGGCTGCCAACCGACAGCTTCGCGCGCGCATTCTCCAGCCAGTCGATCGAGGAGGGCTTTGACGGGCGGGGAACTCGACCGTCGTCGCGCCGTGCTCCTGCATCGGCTCGAAGATCGAGTCGCGACGGAACGTCGTCGCTCCGCAGCGGGGGCAGTCCGGTAAGTGGTCGTTCTCCCGCAGGGAGAGCTGGGAGCCGCAATCGAGACAGAAAAACGTCCCGGCGCCGGGCAATCCGCCCGTGGTGTAGCTATCGATGGTGGTGGGGGATGGGGTGAGACTGGTGGAGATGACAACTCCTTCCCGACGCCCTCCGCAGGGCGATCCTATCGCGACCTAGCGGCCGTGTCTACATCAATTCCCCGCAGCAATGCCGCGCGTGGCCGGCCGATACCCCCAGAGGACGACCTCAAACGTCCCTCGGGGCGACTAGAATCACGCCCGCCCATGGGCCCGGTGAGCGCCGAAGTCGAGATCGACGTGCCGCGCCAGCGGGCCTTCGAGGCGATCGGCGACCTCGCCCTGCGGCCCTCCTTCACCGATCACTTCCTCACCGACTTCCACCTGACTCGGATCGAGGCCTCGGGGGTCGGCGCGGGGGCCAGGTTCCGCGTCGCGCTGCGCCCAAGGCGGGTTTGGATGGATACCGCGATCGTCGAGGTCGAACCCCTGCACAGGATCGTCGAGCGCGGCAGTGGCGGTCGTGGGAACCGCATTCCCTCCAACACCGTCTGGGAGCTGCAGCAGGGCTCGGGCTCGCTGACCAGGGTGCGCGTATCCCACTGGACCGAGCCGTCGAATCCGCTCGACAAAGCGCTGGAGGCCCTGAGCGGCGCCGCGGTTCTGCAGGAGCGGGCCTGGCGTGAGGCATTACGCAGGCTGCGCGACCGGCTCGAGTCCAGCGCCCCACCAGCCGCCCGTGTTGCCGTCGCCGGCGGAAACCCATACCCGACCGGCGTCCCTTGAGCAACGGGGACGTGCCGCAGCTTAGAGGACCATGTGGGTACATAAGCTGCGGCACGTCCGGGGCGGCGCCGCGCTTATAGACTCTCGCCGCCGATGACCCGCCGCCGCCCGCCCGCCCTTCCCACGCTCGCCGTCGCCGCCCTGCTCGCGGTTCTCTTCGGGGTCTCAGCCTGCGGCTCCTCCGGCGAGCACAAGGAGGTCGTCGAGGGCGAGCCGGTCGAGCTGGGCGAGCTGCAATACAACGCGATCTTCTCCCGCTTCCTCAACCCGAGCGACAACGAGGACTCCGCCTACCTGATCGGCCAGCCCAAGCCGCCGCCGGGATCCGCCTACTTCGGCGTCTTCTTCGAAGTCCAGAACGAGAGCGAGGAGCCGCAGGCGCTGGCTGACTCTTTCACGATTGTCAACGCCGATCACGACGAGTTCGAGGCGGTCGAGAGCGAGAGCCTCTACGCGCTGCCGATCGGCGGAGAGGTCGAAGCGCAGGAACAGATCCCGGTGCTCGACTCGACCGCCCAGCAAGGGCCGATCGAGGGCTCAGTCGTGATCTTCGAGCTGCCCGCCTCAGCCTCGGAGAACCGGCCGCTGGTCCTCGAGATCCCCGGCCCCGACGGCCCGGCCGAGGTCACGCTCGACCTCTAACCAGCCCCGGCCTCAGAGGCCGGCGGAGAGCACTGCGGCCGCGGCGGGGGCGGCGACTTCGCCTCCCGCCGCTTCGGCTTCGATCAGCAGGACGGCGACGGCGAGTCGCGGCTTCTCGGCTGGGGCGAAGGCGGCGAACCAGGCGTCCTTGATCTGAACCGGATTCGGCTCGTCCTCCTGTCCCGGCTTCGGCCCCAGCTCGGCGGTGCCGGTCTTGCCGGCCACCTGGGCCTCGGCGATCGCGCCGGCCGTGCCGGTCCCGCCGGCGACGACGCCGACCATCAACTCGGTCAGCTGGTTCGCGAGCTTTCGCGTCATCACGCGAACCGGCGGTGCGTCGGGCCGCAGCTTGCGGTTGGCGACGAGTGAGGTCGGCTGGCGGACGCCGTCGTTGGCGATGGTCTGCGCGACACTCGCCATCTGCAGCGCGGTCGCCAGCACTTCTCCCTGGCCGATCGCGCTCACGGCGAGATCGAGGTCGTCGCCGATCTCAGTCGGAATGCTGGGCTCGGGCAGCTCCATCTCGCCCACGATCCGCGGCGCGTAGAGGGACGGCGGCGAGTTGAACCCAAACCGTTCCGCCACCTCGACCAGCTTCTCGTTGCCGATCTCGGGACCGAGCGGTGCGAAATCCGCATTGCAGGAGTGGGCAAAAGCTTCGGGGAACGTGCCCCCGCAGTACTCGCCGTTCGCGTTGTAGATGAACCGCCCGCCGACGTTGACGCCGTTGACGATTGGGAAGTAATCGTCGAGCGAGACCGCTCCCTCCTGCAGCGCGGCCGTGGTCGTCACCAGCTTGAAGGTCGAGCCTGGCGGCCGGGGCGCGGAAAAGGCCTGCCCGGCAAGGGCGCGAACATTCCCGCGACGGGTGTCGAGGACAGCAATGCCGCCCAGCCTGCCGGCGAGGGCGGAGACGGCGGCCTCCTGAAGGCCGAAGTCGATCGTGGTCTTGACGGGAGCGCCCTGTTGCGGCTCCGCGTGAGCGAGGGTCCTCGTCGAGCCGCTCGCGTCGCTCACCGCCAACAGCGAGCCGCCCGGCTTGCCGGCGAGCCGCTGATTGAAGACACGCTCGACGCCACTGATTCCCACCGGGGTCTCAGCCGAGAAACCCTGGCGAGCGAGAGCGGGGAGGTCGGCTGCTTCCGGCATCCCGACTTCGCCGGTGATGTCGATCGCGGCGCTGCCGAGCGGATGTTCGCGTGCCTCGGCCGGTCCCTCGGCGAGCGGCGCACCGGTGGCGGTGAGGATCGCGGCACGGGGAGCCAGCTCAACCTCGTTCTCCAGATGCTCGCCGCGGCGCAGGCCGGGGAAGACGAGGCTGGGATCCCAGGCGATGCCCCCGTCGGCGACGGGCATTTCCAGGTCGGCCTCGACCTGCCCGAAGGCGACGGTGGTCGCCACGGCACCGACCGGCACGATGCTGGTTCCGTCCCGCTCCTCGGGGTCCCCCGGATCGTCGAAGTCCAGCTCGCGCAAGGTCGCCACCACGGCGGCCTCGCGATATGCGGCGGCGAAGTCGGCGGCCGAGATCGAGCGCAGCGAGGCGGAGTTCAGCTCCCCGTACATCGCAGCGAAGTCCTTGCGTTCCCAGGCATCGGCAAAGCGGCCGGCGACATCCTTCTCGGGCGAGCCCGGCACCCCCACGGTGGCGCCCAGCGCAAATGCGACGACGGCGATGATCGTCAGCGGCACAGTTCGGGTGAGGAGGCGACGGCGCCGCTCAACCTCGGGCGACAGGCTTTTCACTGGCGAGAAACTTAGTGATAGGGGAAGTCAGCCCGTGCAAGGTCCGGTGCTGACCGAGGTGGCGGTATTACGAAGAGCGGCGGTGACTATGTCGTTGGGGATCGCGTAGCCGCCGGTTGGGCCGGAGGTGGTGGCGGCGAAGACGGTGGCAACGGCGCGGCCCTGGGAGTCGACCATCGGGCCGCCGGAGTTGCCGCTGCGGACCGTGCCCCGCAGGAAGGCGATCCGGCGCCGGAACGGGCCGCTGCCGTAGGCGTCCTCGCTGAGGACCGTGCGGGTGTCGCCGAGGCGGGCGGGGGTGAGCGCGTAGGGGCCATTTTCGGGGTAACCGAGCACGGCCCCGGTCTCGCCACGACGCGGCCGCGTCGCGATCGACATCGCCGGGATCGAGGCGTCGATGCGGAGGACCGCGAGGTCGTTGCCGGTGTCGTAGTGGACCGCGACGGCATCGAGCGAGGCGCCGTCGCCGGTCGTGACCGTGGTGTCCTCCTGGCCGGCCACTACGTGGGCGTTGGTGACGACCAGGTTTGGCGCCGCCATCCAACCGGAGCCCTCGACGCCGAGGCCGCAGGCGGTCCCCAGCACCCGGACCACGGAGCGCCCGGCGCGCAGCACGTCGGGGTCGTCGGCGATCGCGGCGTTGGGCGGCGCCAGGGGTGGCGTCGGGCCGGCGAGCGAGGGAGCGGGGTCAACGCGGTTGAGCGCATTCAGAACCGGTCCCGAGGGTGGGAGCAGGGCATTGAGGCTGCGCAGAATCGATGAGCGCTGCACGTCGGCCCGCAACTGGGCGGTCCCGGGGGCGTGCAGCGCGACCGCTCCGAACACCCAGGCCAGGCCGAGGCCAAGTGCGGCGATGAGGACTGCCCCGCCCGCGCCGTCAGCGAAGTGCAGGATCCTGCCGCGGATTAGCCGCGACCGCATTCCCAGCGCCAGGGTCTCGACGCTGACGGCGATCAGGGCGCCGGCCAGCAGCGCCCCGAGCGCGGCGAACAGCGGCGCGTAGGGGGATTTTGAGCCCTCGCTGAGCAGGAGCGGCGCGATCCGGCCGCCGGCAAACGCTCCCGCGCCGAACCCGATCAGGGTCAGGGCGCCGACGATCAACCCCTGCCGGTAGCCCCACAGCGCCAGCGCCAGCGTGAAGGCGACGATCGCCCAGTCGAGAACGGTCACGCGCGAATACAAGCAGGCCGCCCGACCTCGAAAGGCCGCAACTTACGTTCAGTAAGCTGGCGGCAGCGTGGATGCGATGTCCAGTTCAGAGCAGCCCGCCGGCCTCGCCGAGCCGCCCGCTTGCGTCTGCCCTCATTTCCACGCCGCGATCGAGCTGATTGGCAAGCGCTGGACGGGGGCCATCGTCTGGGCGCTGACGGAGCGCCCGCAGCGCTTTGGCGAGCTCTCGAAGGCGGTGCCCGGCCTCTCCGATCGCCTGCTCTCGCGACGGCTGCGCGAGTTGGAGGACGAGGGCCTGGTGGAGCGTGAGGTCGAGCCGGGCTCGCCGGTGCGCGTCACCTACTCGCTGACCGAGGCGGGAGCGGGGCTGCGCCCGGCAATCGCCGAGCTGAAGAGCTGGGCGGTCCGCTACCGCGCCGGATAGCCTCGCGGGATGGAGCGGCAGGCGATACCGGGCGGCGAGGGCGCCCGCATGCGCGAGCCAGAGCTGCCCGGCCCCTTCGCCGTCGGTCGCTACGCCCGCAAGCTGCAGGAGGAGCTGCGACGGCGGGCCCGGGTTCGCCTGATCGGCGAGGTCACCGGCGTCTCGCGCAGCAAGGTCCAGGCCTACTTCGAGCTGCGCGACGCTGAGGGCGCAGTCCCCTGCGCGATCTGGCTCGAGGACCTGGAGAAGGCGGGGCTGCCTGAGGGCGGGCTGCGCGACGGGGCCGAGCTGGTGATCGCCGGTGGGCCCGACTACTACCCCGGCGGCGGGCAGGCTTCCCCGAGCTTCGCCTTCCGCGCTACCCACGTGCGCCTTGCCGGCGAGGGGGACCTACTCGCCCGGCTCGAGGCGCTGCGCCTGCAGCTTCGTGCCGAGGGGCTGTTCGAGCTGCAGAAGCAACTGGTCAGACCGCAACTGCCGAAGACGATCGGCGTCGTCACGGCCGAGGCCGGCGCCGCTCGCCGCGACCTGCTTGCCGGCCTGGAGCGGCGTGGCTGGGCGGGCGCCGTCGTCTGGGCCTTCGCCCCGGTCCAGGACCGTCGCGCCGCGCCGGCGATCGCTGCCGCGATCCAGGAACTGGCGGCGCGGCACGAGATCGAGGCGATCGTCGTGACCAGGGGCGGCGGCAGCCTCGCCGACCTCTGGGCCTTCTGCGACGAGACGCTCTGCCGCACCGTGGCGATGCTGCGGGTTCCGGTGATCAGCGCCGTCGGGCACGAGCGCGACAAGACCCTGATCGACGACGTCGCCGCTGTTGCCTGCTCGACCCCGACCCATGCCGCCGAGGCGGCTGTGCCACTTGACTGCGAAGAAGCGCGCCGTGGACTGGGGCGCTGCGCCGCTGCGCTGCGGCGAGCGGGGGAGGGTGCGGTCGGCGCGCGCACGCGGCACGTCGTGGCGCTGGCGCGGGGGCCGGCCCGGGCGCTGCGGCGCGAGCGGATCGCCCTCAACCAGAAGACCCGGGAGATCCGCGCCGCCGCCGAACGCGGCGTCGCCGAGCGCGCCTCTTTCCAGCGTCGCATCGCCTTGGTCGTTCTCGGCCGTGCCGCCGGGCGCGCTGCCGGCGCTGAAGCGAACAGCCGCCGCGATGCATTGCGGCGCGCCGAGGTCGCGTTCCGCGCCCACGACCCGCAGCGGACTCTGGAGCGCGGCTACGCACTCGCCGAGGATGCCGCCGGTGAGCCGGTGACCAATGCAGCCGCCGCGATCGCCGCCGGGCGCGTCAGACTGCGATTCGCCGACGGCGGTGTCGGCGCGAAGATCGAGCCGGAGAGGGGTGGCGATGAGCGAGTCGCCTGAGTCCTACGAGAGCGCCGTCGAGCGCCTTGAGCAGATCATCGACCGTCTCGACTCCGGCCAGGCCGGCCTGCGCGAGACGCTAGACCTCTGCCGCGAGGGCCGCGAGCTGGTCACCTACTGCACCGCTGAGCTGGACGCGGTCGGCGAGGGCCTGCAGGAGCTGCGGCTCGACGAGCTGGCGGCGAAGCTCGAGCAGCCCGCCGGCCCGAAGGGAGGCGAGCCCTCCTAGGGCCCGCCTCCCCGGGTACTGGTCTAGGGCCGCCCCTCCGCGGTGCCGACCGCGACGCGCTCGACGTCGAGTCGGGGCAGGAAACGCTCCAGCCAGTTGGGGATCCACCAGTTGCGGCTGCCGAGCAGCTGCATGACGGCGGGGACGAGCACCATTCTCACCACGGTCGCGTCGAGGAAGATCGCCGAGGCGAGGCCGATCCCGAACAGCTTCAGGAAGACTTCCGGCGAGGCGACGAAGGCGAGGAAGACGACCACCATGATCGCCGCCGCCGCCGTGATCACCCGCGCGGTCTTCGCCAGCCCGTCGGCGACGGCCCGCCGCGTGTTGCCGTCCTTGAGGTACTCCTCGCGGATCCGTGAGACCAGGAAGACCTCGTAATCCATCGAGAGGCCGAAGAGGATGGCGAACATCATCACCGGCATGAACGGCGCGATCGGCACTTCGTGGTCGATCCCGATCAGCTGCCCGACCGTCCCGCCCTGGGCGACGAGCGTCATCACGCCGTAGGCGGCGCTTACCGAGAGCAGGTTCATGATCCCGGCCTTGAGCGAGATCAGCGGCGAGTGAAAGGCGACGAGCAGGAGCAGGAAGGAGAGGCCGACGACGCCGAGGACGAA
The DNA here is from genome assembly GCA_963844395.1 of uncultured Solirubrobacterales bacterium. GTDB lineage: Bacteria > Actinomycetota > Thermoleophilia > Solirubrobacterales > 70-9 > VRUE01. The sequence goes on from CAWJNX010000002.1 coordinate 1,067,536, forward strand.
GAGCGGAATACGGTCGACGATGTAATCGCTCTGATCCTCCAGGGCGGCGTTGAGGCCGCCGACCTTGGCGTCGATGCCGCTGCCCGCCAGCGCCTCGGGCAGGACGGTGTCGCGCAGGCGCTTGACCAAATCGGTGGTCGCCTCGTCTTGCGGCGAGGTGGTCGGCGTCACGGTGAGGATCGCGGCGGTGCCGGACTGGTTGAACTGCGGCTGCGCCACGAACGCGACGCCGTTTTCGCCTCGGATCGTGCGTGCCAGGGAGTCGATCTCGCTCTGCGCCGCCCGGTCGGGCAGTTCGGCGGCGATCACGAGCGGCCCGTTTGAGCCGGGCCCGAACCCCTCGCTGAGCAGGTCGTAGGACTGGCGGGTCATCGTGTCCGGGGGGTCGTTGCCGGCGTCGGGGAAGCCGAGCCGCATGCCGAGCGCCGGCGCGGCGAGCGCCAGGAGCAGCGCGGTCGCCGCGATTGCCGACAGCCAGGGCCGCCGCTGAACCGCGTGGCTCCAGCGCGCCGCGGGCGATTCGCCGTTGCCTTCGGTCTTGAGCGAGCGCCCGAGCAGCGGGATCCGCAGGCGATCCACCCGCGGGCCGAGGTAGGAGAGAAGGGCCGGCAGCAGCGTCACCGCGGCCGACATCATCACCAGAACAGTCAGCGACGCCGAGATCGCCACCCCGTACATGTAGGGCAGGCCGGTGAGGAAGAGGCCGAGGACCGCGATGACCACGGTGCTGCCGGCGATGATCACGCTGCGGCCCGCCGTGCTCACCGCCTCGACGACCGCGTCGTGGCGGTCCTTGCCGGCGTTCATCGCCGAGCGGAACCGGGTCAGCACTAGCAGGGCGTAGTCGATGCCCACTCCGATGCCGATCAGGCCGGCGACCGCGAGGGTCCAGTCGGGGACGTCGATCACGTTGGCGAGCAGGGCGATCAGGCCTCCAGCGGAGATGCCGAAGCCGATCAGGGCGATGGCCAGCGGCAGGCCGGCGGCGACCAGCGAGCCGAAGGCGATCAGCAGGACGATCGAGGCGGCGAGGAAGCCGATGCCCTCGGGGCTGGCGCCTTCCTGGGCGCGGTAGATCGGATCGCCCGCAAGCTCGATCTCCAGCCCGCCGACGCTGTTGTCTTCGGCTGCCGAGACCAGCTTTTCGCCGTCCTCCTTCGGCACCTCCCAGCCGGGGACGGTCAGCGGCAGCGTGGTGGAGGCGATCGTGCCGTCCTTGGAGACGCGCGTCGCCGTCGCCGGCTCGACGTGCTGGATGTCTTCCACCTCGGCCATGAAGGCGTCGACGCGCTTGCGTGCCGCCGGGCTGCTGGCGCCGCCGTCGTCCTTCCAGACGACGAACACTTCCTGGCCGGTGTAGCCGCCGAACTCGCGCTCGGTGAGCTCGCTTGCCGCCTTCGACTCGGAGCCGGGCGTGTTGTAGTCGGCTTCGTACTCGCCCGCGAGCGATGAGCCGAGGCCGATGATCACGATCGCCGACACGATCCAGGCGAGGACCATGCGGCCGCGGCGGCGGTAGGCGAGGTCGGCGAGGCGGACGAGGAAACGCGTCATTTCGGTAATCCTTTCTCGGCTGGCTCTAATTGGTGCTGGAGTTGAGACCGCGGATCGACGGAAAACTAATCGGCGCCGATGAATTTCATGTTGCGAAGCGGTCTTCATAGCATCCAAGATCTAGTCGAGCGAAGGAGAAGACAATGGATCGGATCCCGAATCCGCCGCAGACGGCGTCAGCAGATGAGTGGGAGGCGGCACGCCAGACGCTGCTCAGCAAGGAGAAGGCGCAGCTGCGCGCCTCCGATGCGCTCGCGGCCGAGCGCCGCCGGCTGCCGATGGTCGAGATCGAGGAGCCCTACGGCCTCGATGCCCCCAACGGGGAGGCGACCCTGCTCGACCTCTTCGAGGGGCGTCCGCAGCTGATCGTCTATCACTGGGTCGGTTCGTGTTCGGGGAAAAGGGTGAGTGACATTGACCACCCGCTATGGGTGGTCAATGTCACTCACCCCAGGCGAGTCCACGGTCGCCGCGGGGCCCGAGCAGAGGCGGCCGAGGGCCGGGCAGTCGTCGCAGAGCGACCAGTTGCGTCGCTCGGGCGGCGCCACGGGGAAGTCGCCGCGACCGATCCGCTCGATCGTCGCCTCCAGCCGGTGCCGTCCCGCCTCCATCTCCACCGCGCCCAGCGTTCGGACGACCGGTTGGCTCGGCCGCTCGAGGAAGACGTAGGCGACCTCGACCGCTGGCGCTCCCCGCGCCTCGGACACCGCAAGGGCATAGATGTCGCGCTGGACCTCATAGCGGGAGGCGCGCTCCTTGGGATCGGTGCCGTTTAGCCGGTCGGTCTTGTAGTCGAGGACCAGCGGCGCTCGCCCCTCCTCCTCGACCAGGAGATCGATCGAGCCGCGCAGGATCGAGGAGCGGTTTGGCTGTTCGTCCGCGTTCCCGTTGCTCGCCCCGATGCGGAGCAGGAAGGGGACCTCGGCCCGCACCGTCGGTTCGCCGGTGGCGATATGAGTCGCCAAGAGGTCGGAGCCGAGCCACGCTCGCAACGGCTCCAGCAGGCTCTCCGCAGTTCCCGGCAGGCTCGGGTTCAGCCCGGCGGCGGCGGCATGCCGGCTGACGAGCTCCGGCGGCGGCTCCTCCCAATCGTTCGCCTGACTCCACTCGAGCAGTGAGTGAACTGCCGCGCCTCGCGCTGCGCCTACGCTGCGCAGGTCGGTTTGCTCCTCGGAAGCTGGTGCGTTCGTCCTTTGTCCCGGTATGCGGGACAAAGGACGAACGGGGTGGCTGAGTTCGAGAACCCGTTCCAGGTGGAAGCGGTAGGCGCATTCGTCGTAGGCGGCCAGCGCGGTGTAGGAGAGCGGACGGTTGGGCGTCGTCTGTGGACTGCTCTCGAGTAGCGGCGCAGGCCCTTTGCCGACCTCGGGGGCGCCCCCGTCCTCGCGCCTGCTCGCGGTGAGCTCCGCGGCGCGCTCGGCTGACGCGCTGCTGACTCGCACCGAGATCTCCGAAGGCGCGAAGCTCGCCTCCAGGCCCTCGCGCGGCTCGGGAGCCGGGATGGTCAGCACGGAGTCGCGCTCCCTGTCGATCCCGAAGCCCTCGACTATCCGCTCGACCACCGGTGTGCCGGGGCCGTTGCCTCGCGGCGGCTCGGGACTCACCACGCCGCTGAGGATCAGCCGCTCGCGCGCTCGCGTGGCGGCGACGTGGAAGAGGCGCAGCTCCTCGTCGGCGCCGCGCCGCTGCGCCTCCTCGCGCAGCTCGCGGTGCGCGTATAGGTTGATCGCGGCGGCGCCCAGCCGGCGCAGCTGCATCCCGACCCGCGGCTCCTCGCTCTCGCGGCCGAACGTCAGCAGCGGCGCTCGCGCTCCGGCCAGCAATCGTCGCGAGAGGCTGGGCACGGCGACTACGCCGAACTCCAGCCCCTTGGCGCTGTGCACAGTCATGATCCGCACCCCGTCGTGTCCCTCCACCGCAGTCGCCGCCTGCGCGTCGGCATCGGCGTCGGCGCGGGAGGCGAGGAAGTCGAGCAGCCCGCGCAGGTCGCGGCCCTCGCTCGCCTCGAACTCGGCGGCGAGCCGCATCAGCTTGCGCACGTTGGCGAAGCGCGCTTCGCCGGCCGGGCGCGTCAACACGGTGAGGTCGTAGCCGGTCTCGCCGACGGCCGCGTCGATCAGCTCGGCGAGGGGGAGTCGCGGCGCGCACTCGCGCAGCCCCTCGAGGGTCACGTAGAACTCGCGCAGCAGCGCCTGCTCGCCCGCCGGGATCTGCTCGAGCCGCGCGTCGTCGTCCAGCTCCGCTTCCTCTCGTTCGGCCAGTCGTTCGAGCGCCGGCCAGACATGACGCCGGCGGCCGGCTGCGGCGCGCAGGAGCCAGAGGGTGTCAGGAGTAGCCCCGCAGGCGGGCGAGGCGAGCGCCCCGAACAGTGCCTGGTCGTCGAGCGGATTGGCGACGGTCGCCAGCAGCGCGCAGACGTCGGCGACCTGTTGCTGGGACCAGTAGCCGCGCCCGCCGACGACATACGGGCGCAGGCCGGCGCGCTCCAGCGAGTCCTCGTAGGCGTCGAGGTGGGTGAAGGCGCGCAGCAGGACGACCATCTCGCCGCGCTCGACGCCGGCGTCGCCGAGCGCCCGCAGCCGCTCGGCGACGAAGCGCGCCTCGGCGAGCTGGTTGGGCGGCGTCGTCGCGTCGGTCGCCGGCTCCAGCTCGATCCCCTCCTCGTCCCAGCCGTCGCGCCCGGTGAGTAGCAGCTCGACCGCCGGACCCTCGCCGGCGGGCGCCGGTCGCTCCGGCGGGGCGCCGACGCGCAGCGGCCGGTAGGCCTCGCCAAGCAGCTTCTCGCCGAGCGCGTTCACCGCGCCGATCAGCTCCGGGCGGGAGCGGAAGTTGCCGCTCAGACGCATCGCATCGGCGTCCGGGCTTGCTTCGATCGCGGCGCGCTGTTCACGGAAGACGTCGAGGTCTGCGTGGCGAAACCCGTAGATCGACTGCAGCTCGTCGCCGACCACGATCAGCTCGCTGTCGGGCCCGCGCAGCGCCTCGATCAGCCGCAGCTGCAGGCGGTTGGTGTCCTGGAACTCGTCGACCAGCAGGTGGTTGAAGCGGCTCCGGTAAGCCGCCCCCAGCTCGCCCCGCTCCAGCAATCGCGCGGCGAGGATCTGCAGGTCCTCGAAGTCGAGGGCGGCCCGCCGCTCCTTGGCCGCGTCGTAGCGCCGCGAGAACAGCTCCAGCAATCCGGCGACGTTCCGGTAGGTCTCGCCGCCCTCGCCCGCCTCGGCGGCTCGCGCGACCGCCGCCTCGATCGCCTCGCGGTAGGCGGTCATCGACTGCGCCGAGCTGTCACAGCGCAGCGTCGCCAGCTCATCGAGGCTCGGTGCCGCGGCGCCGTCGTCCAGGGCGGTCAGGGCGCGTTCGACCAGCTCCCGATTCGAGTTGGTCGGCTTCAGCTCGTCGAGCGTCATCGCCGCGGTCTCGGCCGCCTGCCGCAGCGCCGCGCCCAGGTCGGGCGCCGGCGGCTCGGGCAGCTGGGGCTCGGCAGTGCCGCGGCTGCGCAGCTCAGCGTGGACGCCGACGACCATCGCGCGCAGGCCGCCGACATCGAATGCGGCGACCGTCCCCTCGCGGGCCGCGTCGCCGCCGGCCATGAAGGATTCCAGCGCCTCGTCGAAGGCCTCGCGCGCCACCCGCTCCGCCTCGGCGGCGTCGAGGAGGCGGAAGCGCGGGTCGATCCCAGCAGCGACCGGGTGGCCGGCGAGGAGCCGGTTGCAGAAGCCGTGGATCGTCGTGACCCAGGCGCTGCCGATTCCTCCCAACAGCTTGCGAGCGCGCTCGTCGCCCGCCGCGGCGCGCAGTGCCAGCGCCGCGCGAATCCGCTGGCGAAGCTCGGCGGCGGCCTTGTCGGTGAAGGTGAAGGCAAGCACCGCGTCGGGCGAAACGCCTTGCTCGCAGACTAGCCGGCAGTAGCGGTCAACCATCACCCCGGTCTTGCCGGTGCCGGCGCCGGCCTCAAGCAGCACGTCGCGGCCGCGGGCGGAGATCGCCGCGGCCTGTTCGGGAGTCGGGATGCGGCTGCCGCTCACCGCTCCTCGTCCTCCTCCTCGCGCGCCTCGATCGGCGCTCGGTCACGACGGCAGATCGGCGCGAAGTCGCAGAACGGCGGACAGACGCCGTGGCCGCGCAGGCCCTGCCGCGGCCCCGGGTCGCGGCGGATGTCGCCGCGGCGCATCCGCGCCACGATCTCGCCCGCCCGCCAGCGGGCTTCGTCGAGCAACTCCTCGAATCCCTCCCGGTCAACGACGTCCGTGCGGGCAAGGCCGTGTGAGGTGAGCTCCGTCGCCGCCTCGTCGAGCACAAAGCCGCGCGGGCGGCGCGCGGAGGTCCCGCGCAGCGGGTGGTAGATGCCGCCGACCGGTTCCGCGCCCCACAGCTCCGCGACCGCGACCAGGTAGAGCTGCAACTGCAGCTTCGCCTGCTCCTCCAGCTTGCTGCGCGCCGTGACGGCGTTGGCGAGCTTGTAGTCGATCACCAGAGCCTGTCCGCGGGCATCGCGGTCTACCCGGTCGATCGCACCGTGCAGTCGCCAGCCATCGATCTCGAGCGCCGGCCGCTCGCGGCCCTCGTCCTCGCCAAAGCCGGCCTCAAGCAGCCATGGCTCGAAGCCGTCATCGCGCCCGGCCTCCTCGCTGAGGAAGCGGGCGAGGAGGCCTTCGACCCGGCGCACGATCGCACGCTCTGCCGGGTTGTCGCCGAGCTCGCGCGCTGCGGCCGTCTCGGCGACAAGCTCGCGCCCGCGTGCGATCCAGGCGCCTACCGAGCCGGGCCGGGGGAGGGGGTCACCGCCGGGACGCTCGCTGTAGAGGCGGTCGAGAACGGTGTGCATGAGCCCGCCCTGGACGAGCGGGTCGGGCGCCGGGTCGAGCGGCTTCGGATCCAGCTCGTGGGAGACGAACCAGCGGTAGGAGCAGAGGTCGAATCCCTCCAGCGTGGTGCCGCCGTGGGCGTGCACTGCGGCCAGGGCTTCCAGCACCGCTGGGTTGGTGAGGGGGCCGGGGGCTCGGGCGGCCGCCTCGGCAATCCTCGCCGCTTCGATACTTGCCTCGACGCGGGTCCCGACCGGTTCGGCCGGTGCGGCAACGGCGAGCAGAGCGCTGACGTCCGCAGCGGCGCCGTGGGCGGCGATCGCCCGGGCCAGCTCGCGCTCCGAGGGCGCCTCGGAAACCGGGTGGACGACCTGGGCGAGGTCACGCCCTCGGGTAATCGACGCCTCGACGGCATCAGGGCCGTCGCCCTGCGGCAGCGGCTCGAGCAAACGGCGGACGTCGTCGAGCAGCGGCGAGCGGGGCTCCGCGACGCCGTTCTCATCGCTGTCGCGGTATGAGAGGAAGAGGTTCTCGCGGGGGAGTGCCAGGCAGGTGTGGAAGAGGTAGCGCTCCTCGGCGTCAACGTCGCGGCGCGGGGCGAGGCCGAGCTCCTTCCGCTGACCATCAGACAGAAATGGATCGCCGCCGCGCTCTCGGCGTGGGAACTCGCCGTCCAGCAGCGAGCCGACGAAGACGTGGTCGAAGCGTGCGGCGCGCAGCCGGTAGGGGCTGGCGATCCGCACCCGGCCCTCAACCGGGCCGCTCCAGGCGCGGAACCGAACACCTTCGATCGTCGCCGTCAGGGCCGTGGGCCCCGGTGCCAGCTCGGGCCGATCGGCCAGCTCGGCGAGCGCCGTCGAGATCGTCGCCGCGGCGCGCAGCTCCAGCCGGTCCTCGGAGCTGGGCGGCGGACCGTCAACCCCGATCCGCAGCGGTCGTGCAGCCATCGTCACCGCGAGTCGAGCGACCGCGGTCGCCAGCTCGCCGGGGGCGCCGCTTGCCGCGGCCGCGATTCGCTCGACGTCGTCGGGGAGCCGCTCGTGTCGCTCCCGCCACAGCTCCAGTCCCGTCGCCGCGCTGTGGACACGGCGGCGGCGCAGCGCGCGCTCGAACCAGTCAACCTGTCCCCGCGGCAGGCCCGAGGGACCTCGCAGGAAGCGCAGCAGGTCGGCGGTGGTGCCGTCGCCGAGGGTCGCCGCGAGCAGGGCCAGTAGCGTCCCGCCGACCGAGGTCGCCGCCACCGGCAGCTCGGCCTCGAGCGCCACGGCGACGCCGTAAGACTCGAGCACCGAGGCGAGCAGGGGGCCGCGCCGCTCCGGATCGCGCAAGGCGATCGCGATCTCGCCGGGATCCGCGCCTCGCGCGATCAGCTTCGCGACCTCGCCACCGATCGCCTCCGCCTCGCCCTGCTCGCCGGCCGAGCGCAAGATCGTCAGCCCTCGGCCCGGCGGTTGCCGTTGCGGCTCGGCAGCGCCGAATCCCCGCTCCAGGTGGAAGAGCAGCGGGTTGGCCGTGTTGCCCGGGTCGGGCTCGGTTCGCACCTCGGTGGCGACGCCGATCTCGCGCAGCCGCTCCAGTAGGTCGGCCCGCGCCGTCAGCGCCGCGTTTCCTTCTTCATAGGGGAGCGCGACCGTGACGTCGGTGGCGGCGGCGAGTGCCGCCAGCAGTTCGAACTGGTTCGGGGTGAGATCGTCGAGCCCGTAGAGGAAGACCGGTCGCGTCCAGAAGCCGCTGTGGTCGTTCAGCAGTGAGATGGCCTGGCCCGCGATTGCGTGAGAGTCCGTGCAGCCAAGGCGGTCGCGCACCTCGGCGTAGCCCGCGAGGAGCGTCGCTAGGTCGTTGAGGTAGGCCGAGCCCTCGAGCGTCCCAGCGCCGGCCTCGACCGCCGCCGGCTCCAAGCCCGCCGCCTGCAGCTCGTCGAGCAGTTGCTCGAAGGCCAAGGCGAAGCCGCGCCGGGAGGCGGAGCGCCGCAACGGCCCGAGCCGCTCGCGTCGGTCGGCGATCGCCACCGATATCGCCCGCCGCCGCTGAGCCGGGGTCAGCTCGCTGGCTGGCGGCGCCCCGCCGGCCGTCGCCACCGCCCGGAAGAGGCCACCGAAGGTCATCGTCGCCGCGCCCAGCATCGCGCCTTCCTCGCACAGCTCCCGCTCGAACCAGTAGACGTCGTCGAGGGTCGGGACGACGAGCACGGGATAGCTATCGAGCACGCCTTCGAGCCGTTGCCGAACGAGGCCGGCGCGGCCCGAGTTGGGCGGTCCATGGATCAGGTTCAGCGGCATACGAGCGACCATCCAGCATAGGTCGGCCTCCGGCGTGGAGAGACGGTTTCCGCGACCCCTCGCAGAGCGCGTCCGGATGCCGCAATTCGGGCAAATCCACGCGTCGCTTTGCCGTCTACCGTCCTCTCTAGATTGAGCCCATCGCATGTCCCTTTGTTTCGTAGATCCAGCCGACGCCATCCGCGCCATCGCCGACTCGATCGGCCGCGAGGCCCGTCGCCAACTGCTCGGCGAGGCGGTGCGGGCCTGGGTCGACGAGATCCCCGACCAGGAGCTTGAGGTCCACTACGCGAAAGCGCTCTCGGAGCTAGACGAGCACGACCTCTCGATGCTCGCCGCCTGGCACGGCTCCTTGGAGCTCGGCCAGCCGGTTCCCAACCGCGACTTTCTAATGGGCGCCTTCGACTCACTAGGCGAGAACCGCCGCGAAGCCCTGAAGCTCGCAGCCGGCTTCCGCGGCGAGGAGGCCGTCAACGCCGGCCTCACCGAGGAGGACGCCCTAGAGCTAGTCCTAGGCATGCTCTCCTCACCCCGCCTAATGGAGCTAGCGGTAGAGGCCGTGGAGCTCTACGTCTGGGACCGCGCCGGGTCTGAGAACTGAGAGCGATGGACGCCGATTTGTCAAGCGCCCAGCGTTGATCGCGGCCGCGAGCGACGGCATTGGATGGCTCGGCGCCGGGTCCGGGCGCGAGATCGACGGCTGTCAGTTGACATTGGCTTCAGCTGCCCAGGTAGCAAGAGCCGCCCCAGGAGCTCGGTGTCCTTGTCGTCGGTCTTCACCGCTCGCCCGGGGCCCGCGGCGCTTGCTCGGCACGGGCAACTACGATTCTGAAGCTATGGTGAAGCTATGGCAATGACCGATGAGGCTTTGATCGAGGAGGCTGGGCGTCGCCTCGCTGCGGCTGCCCCCGATGCCGACATCATTCTCTTCGGGTCGCGTGCAAGGGGCGAGGCTCGGTCTGACAGCGATCTGGACCTGCTGGTCATCGAGCCCGATTTCGCGCGCCGCGGAGAGGAGTACGGGCGGCTCCGCAGAGAGCTACGAGGGCTCGATGTCGCGATCGATCTGGTCGTGTACCGCAAGCGTGAGGCGGAGAAGTGGAGCGGCGTGCCGGGCACGTTTCTTCATCGAGCCCTCAAGGAAGGCCACATCCTTGCCGGAGCGTGATCTGGGCGAGACCTCTCAAATCCTTCTTCAAAAGGCCGAAGAGGACGCGACCGCGGTTCGCGAGTTCGCAGCAAATCCGGCGATAGCCGACAGCATCATTGGCTTCCATGCTCAGCAGGCGGTCGAGAAGTGGCTGAAGGCGGTCATAGCTGCCCGCGGAGCCCTGCACGAGTCGAACGCATGACATCGACCGCTTGCTCGAAAGGCTTGAGGCGACTGGCGCTGACCTTTCGCTCGACCGCAACCGCCTTCCCGAACTGACTCAGTACGCAGTGCCTCTGCGCTACGACGAGCTGCTCGATGCCGAGTCACTGGAGCGCAAGGTTTTGGTCACTTTGGTGGACGAAGTCGCCGAGTGGGTGAAGGTTCAGCTCCGCTCAACCGATGAGTAGCCCTGGCAACTGGTGGCGGATGATCGAAATATGGAGGGGCAACATGCCCCACGGATTCCAGCTGATCTCAGAACGGGGTTCAGCTCGGCCCGACGCCGCTTTTCTACTCTGCTACGTTCATGTACATGAGCGAGTCAGTCGGCATTGCGGAGTTGCGGCAGAACTTAAGCGTCTACCTGCGGCGCGTGAGCAACGGGGAGCGGCTGGTGGTTACCGACCGCAATCGACCGGTGGCCGAGCTGGGGCCGGCGCCTAGCACCGGCCCTGATCTCGACCGGCTGATCGCCGAGGGGCGGGTGTCGCGTCCGGTGCGGTCGGGCCTGCCGGAGCCCTTGGAGTTGACGGGCGATTCGCGGGCTTTGAGCCGTGCGCTCGACGAGATCCGCGGCGATCGCTGAGCGGTGGCGGTCTTCTACGCGGATGCGTCCGCGCTGGTCAAGCTCGTTCGCGAGGAGTCCGAGTCGGGTGCTTTGCGCGCATACCTTGCCGATGCAGATCTGGTCAGCAGCGAGTTGGTTCTGACCGAGATCCCGCGCGCGGTGCGCCGCGCAGTCGCACAGGACCCTGCGCTCCCACTCGACCTCTTGCTGGAACGTGCTGGAGGGTTGGTCGATGCGCTCGCGCTGCGGCCGCTTGACCGGGCTCTGCTCGCCGGTGCGGGAGCGCTCGCCGAGCCGGCGCTGCGCGCTCTCGACGCAATCCACGTCGCCTCTGCCGTCGATCTCGATCCGATCGAGGCTTTTGTGACCTACGACGAGCGCCAGGCCGCTGCCGCGCGGCTCGCCGGTCTGCGCACGATGGCTCCGGGAGCCTGACCCCTCCGAGACCTGAGGCCTACGCCAGAGAAACGACGTGGGCGGTTCGCGCGTCAACGCGGCCCTCGAGCACGTCCAGGTAGGCGGTTTTCAGGCCGTCGAAGCCATGGTCGTGGACCACCTCGAGCCGCTCCGCGATCCACTCGCAGAACGGGTTCCAGGCCTTGGCGACGCGCTGCTCCAGCTGCGCCCGGCCCCAATCGGCGGATCGCTTGTTGACCCGGTCCGGGGCGAAGAAGAAGGTCGGGGATGGCCCCGGCGGCGTGCCGCCACCGGTTCCGGCGTCCTCCCAGTGCGTGAACCCGACCGCCATGCTGTTGACGAGCCCGTCGCCATAGTGGGAGTGGACCGCCTGACGGACGGCGCCGTCGCCGGCGAAGTCAACGAAGGTCGCCGGCCCTGACGGCAGCGAGTCGATCGCGTCGTAGGTGACGCAGAGGCTGTAGACGCCGAGCCCGGCGACGAACTCCGCGTTCCGCGGCGAGGTCAGGCCGATCACCTCGACCCCCTGCCCTTGGGACAGCAGGAAGGCCGCTGCGATCGCCGTCTTGCTCGAAGCGCTGGAGAAGACGATCGGTCCCCGCCCCGTCAGCCCGTCGTCGTCGAGCTGGTCATCGATCAGGAACGAGGTGAAGAAGAGCGGCCGCAGCAGCATCTGCACGTCCTCGGTGTCGGCCGCGTAGAAAGGGTCGGCCGCGGTGGTCAGGTACCGGTGGTAGGCCGAGGGCAGCGACTCCCGGTGCGGTGAGCCGTCAACGAAGCCACGCTCGTTGGCGTGCACGGGCGTGACCAGGAGGTGGGAGGAGGGAGGCAGGTAGCCGAAGACCCTGGTTCCCGCCTCGACGCCCGCGGTCTCGCTGCGCTCGACGTCGGCGAACCCCCAGACCGGCAGCCGTCCCCAGCTCTCCTCGGCCGGGAAGAAGTCCCAGTAGGACATCGCCTCTCCCATCACCCCGTAGGTGACGTTGTTCGCCGTCATCCCGAAGCGCTTCACGCGCAGCAGCGCTTGTCCGTCCCCTGGCGCAGGCACCTCCGACTCCGCGATCCTGCACTCGCGAAGGTCGCTGCGCTTTACCAGGAAGTCACTCATCTCAACCAGGATGGTCTCACGGGACGCATAGTCGGGTAGCGGTTCTCGGATGGCACACATGGGCGGCAGCGCGAGCGCGGAGATTGATGCGCCGATGAAGGAAGTCTGGGCGGTGGTCGAGGATGTGCTCACGGCGCCGGAGTGGCAGGGCGGAGTTGTGGCGATCGAGGCTCTGGAGCGCGACATCGAGAACCGCCCGACCATGGTCGAGATCGAGAACGACATCAAGGTCCGGCATGTCAAGACGCAGGTGCGCTTCCAGTACGAGCCGCCAACCGTCCTTTCCTGGACGCAGGAGAAGGGGGACCTCAAGTCCGTCACCGGCTCCTGGAAGCTCGAAGACCTCGGTGCGGGGCGGACCAGAGCCACCTACACGATCGACAGCGACCCCGGTCGCGTGTTGGGGATGGTGATCCGAGGGCCGGTCGAGGCCGCCGTGCGAGCGATGCTTGTGAACGCCCGCCCGGGCGAGCTCAAGGCGCGCGTCGAGGACCAGAAACGCTGAACTGCGCCCCTGCGCTCCTCAGGCCACGTTCTCAAGTGACAACGCGGACCTGATCTCGCCGATCGCCTGCTCGTTCTCCTGAAAGTGGACGGCGGTCATACCGGCTTTCCGCGCCCCTTCGCAGTTGACGAGGACGTCGTTGACGAACAGACATGACGCGGCCGGCAGGCCGAGCCGGCCGAGCGTGATCGCATAGATCCGCGACTCGGGCTTGCGACAGCCGACGAAGCCGGAGTCGACGACCGTCTCAAAGATTTCGTCGACAGGGAGCATCGTGCGCCAGAGCGGCTCCCACTCACGAACGTTGTTAGTCAGCATCGCCATCCGGTAGCCGGCCGCCTTCAGCTCGCGCATCAGCTCGATCATCTGCGGGTTCGGGTTGAGCGCCTCGAAGTAGATCTCTTTGAAGCGGTGCATCTCCGGACGGTGGCCGAGCAGCGGCTCCAAGTGGTCGGTCAGCAGCTCGAGGAAGGCGACCTCCGTGATCTCTCCCCGCTCCATTTCATAGAGCGGGTTGTCGCCGTTTGCCTCGGTCGCTGCCTGCATCGCCTTGCCGAGCGTTTCGCTGGAGATCCCGGTCTGGTCCTGAAAAGCCATGAAGGACTGGACCAGCGGGGTCGTGAGGACGCCGCCGAAGTCGGAGATCACCGCCTTGATCTCGGGACGCGGGTCAGCCATCGCGCACCACCTCGTAATGACCGAGGCCGTCCCGCCCCTCCAGCGACCAGCGGAAGAAGGCGATGTCGGCGATCAGTCCGTCGCGGCGGACCCGGGCAGCGCTGATCAGCGTCCCGGCGCCACGCAGCGGGTGCGCCTGTTCGCCGTCCACCCAAAGCTCGAGCGTGGCGCGGCGCTGAACCCCGTCGGGCCCGTACTCGGTCGAGAGGAGCACCTCGGAGACCTCCACCGGCGCGCCATCCGGCCCGCAGAGCACCGCGCCGACCGTCTCGTCGCCGTGTCCGGCCGACGCCGGCGGCCGCACCGCGCTCAGCGCCAGCAGCCCGCCGTCGGAGAAGACGATCCCGATCGATCGCCGTTGGATGTCGCCCGAATCGCTCATCGAACCGGGCAGCCTAGTTCACCCCGCTAGGCTTCTGTCCATGGCAGAGAACCAGACCGAGACGCTGACCGAGGACGACGTCATCGAGGCGCTCGAGGAGGTGATCGATCCCGAGCTGGGGCTCGACTTCGTCTCGCTCGGGCTTGTCTACGACGTGGACATCGAGGGCGAGGAGGTTTTCGTCACCTTCACCCTCACCACCCCGGCCTGCCCGATAGGCCCCCAGGTCTCCGAGCAGATGAAGGAGTTCGTCGGCGACCTACCCGGCGTCAGCGCCGTCCACCCGAAGATGGTCTTCGACCCCGCCTGGTCCCCGGAGATGATGTCCGAGGACGCCAAGTTCGCACTTGGCTTCTAGGTAGAGATTGCGGGTTCATAGGGGTCGGCGCGAAGCGCCCTTGACTGCCGCCCTCGCGGCGCTGGTTCTGCGGGTAGGTCGGGGCGCGAAGGGTGAGCGGCTACGCTCGACTCAAGACGGCCCGGCCGTATGGATCATTGCGGCTTCGGTGGCGGCGCGCACAACTGAAACCGGACGATCTGCGAGGCAGTCGATTGGCCGCTTCCCCTTCAGCCGCGCCCGGTCGCGACTGAGCAGCCAGCTGCGAATCCGGGAGGGCTCGAAGCCCGCTTCGAGGAGAACTACGACGACGGAGCGGAGGTCGTCGATTGCCATTGCTACGTCGGCCCGCGGCTCGGTCCCGCTCTGCCATTTGCGCACCGCCGTGTAGGACACTTCGATCGCCTTCGCGACGAGCGGAACGTCGAGGACGTCGGTCAGAGCCTGGACGCGCTCGCGCACCGTTGACGTCGGACTCAGCCTCCGAAGCAAGTTCGCCCGGACGCTCAGCTCGGCCTTCCGCCGCGGTGTTCATTCCTTCGAGCGGTTATGTGAGAAGTTCGACCGCGCGGAGGGCAGCCGGCGTCGGCTCCACGATCTCGTCGTCGCGGTGAGTGAACAGCCCTACCTCACGGAGGCTGCGGATCGCCTGCACCCCTGTCTCGATCTCTCTTGCGTCGTCGGGATCGCCAACCACTTTCAGCAGGAGCCCGCCAGTCGAAAAGTGCTCGGGGTCGAGTTCGGCCGCCACTTCGAGGATCACAGCTTCGACCACAGCCACGTCATATTTCGGCGGCGGCAGCCGGGAGGCCGGGATCGAGGGGCGAATTGCAGCCTTGACTTTCTCCTCCTCGCCGCCGCACAGCTCGGTCTCGTCCAGCTCGCCGCCGACCCAGGCGACGGCCGCACGGCCGCCAGCAGTTTCCGACCAGTGGCCGGCGGGAGTTCCGTTTACGAGTACGTCGAATGCGACCGTCTCGTCGGCGAGGCGGTCGGCCTCCAGAAGCGCGATGCTCGCAGCCGAGCGACGGCGAGCAAGCGTGTCCTCGTCCGTTCCCTTTGCCATTTGTCCTTCAGCCGCCTTCGACTGCCTCGGCTTACCTCGCAACGACTTTGGCCTTCCGCTTGCGGTTGCGCCTCCTGCTGGCTGCCTTCGTCTTCTCTTTGCCCGGCGCTCCCTTCCCCTTCGCCGCGGAGGCTTTGGACCGCTTGGCTCGCTTCGCCTTGCCCTTCGTGAGATCGCGGCTGTCTTCGAAGGCGAGGACGCCGACCGTGTAGGCCTTGACGGCGCCCGCGTTCCCGTTTGCCTTTGCCACCCGCGCCGCAGACTCCCGCTGCTCTTTTTCGACTTCCTTGGTGAATCGCTCGGCGCTTGCCCTGATGTTCTCCCACCCCTCTGCGTCGAGGACGAGGAGCGTCCGGCCGATGTGCGTATCTGCGTCCGTCAGCTTGTTCGCCTCTACGGCGTCCGCCAGGCCGTCGAACAGTTCGCTCGCGAGGCCCGCGCCGATTGCCGTCCGCAGTCCGCCGTCGATTCCGCGCCACTCCTGCGCCGGAAGCAGGGTGCTCGCCGTCGCGCGGTAGTAGTGCTCGACCGCTCCCCGGCGCGGCTCGGTGTTGATCAAGGTGATGAGTTCGTAGTCCTTGAGGACCTTGACGTGGTAGCTGACCTGACTCAGCCCTTCATTGAGCGCCTTGGCGAGTTCGTTCGGGCTCGCCATCCGTTCGGTGAGGATGCCGAGGATCTCAACTCGAAGCTCATGCGCCAGCGCTTTGATGAATCGCTGATTGACCACCTGGCGCTTCTTCTTACTTTTGCGTTTTGGCATTTCTCTCGTCCCTTCTGGTGGCCGGGACAGAGGGGATGAGAAAGCGCTGCCCGCTCGGTGCCCGGTGCCAACCGCTTGCTCTAGGTGGAGCGATCGGTCTTGTTTGGAATAAGAAGTGGCTCCTTCTTGGAACGAAACGAGTCTTGCTGACTTTTCAGTAAGTTTCACAACCCGCGCAGCGCTTTGCCCAATACTCTGTATTGCTTTAGCAATGGCTAAGAGGAAGCAGCCGCGGGGCGCGGCTAGTCGAGCAGCTGGCCGGGCTTTACCTCGACCGCTTTTGCAAGCCGACGCAGCGTCGAGATTTTCGGATCGCGTTTCCCGGCCTCCATCCGACTGACCTCCGTGGCATGGACGCCGCTGCGCTGTGCGACCTCTTCCTGGGTCAGCCCCAGGCGTTCCCGTGCCTCCCGCAGTCTGGTCCCGAAGTGAGTCACGGCGGGGATCGTCTGCTCTGGAGACAAAAACCGCCATAGTAAAGTTCACAAGAACTTAATAAGCCCTGCGTAAACTCCCGTCCTCTCCATGCCGCTTCGGATGAAGATGGGGGAGCCGGCCACGGGCCCCACGCAGGCG
Source organism: uncultured Solirubrobacterales bacterium (assembly GCA_963844395.1). Classification (GTDB taxonomy): domain Bacteria; phylum Actinomycetota; class Thermoleophilia; order Solirubrobacterales; family 70-9; genus VRUE01. The sequence continues at coordinate 1,083,943 of CAWJNX010000002.1, forward strand.
GGCCGCGACCGGCCCCCTACTTTGCGCTTAGCCGTGCTTCATCACTTGCACGCACGAAATCACGCGATCGACTTTTGCGATCTTCATCGCCCTCACCTCCCTTCCTCGTCTTTCAGCGGGTGGTCCCGCTGGACAAGGAAGGAATGCTAAGAAAAGTCGTAGTATCCGCTGAAATCTGGCCTGACCATGGTTTGTCCTCCAAACGTGCCTTTATGCTCTGGCGCTCCTGAGTATCTGGAGGACACGGAGCAGCGAACTTGTCGGTCGAGACGACAATCAAATTGGGGCAGGGGAGGCGGAGCGTTCCCGCCGCTGTTACCTACGCCATCACGCACCAAGCGAGAACCGAAATCCTCACGATCCTCAACGAAGCGCCGCGCTCGCAGGAGGAACTCGCGCGTTTGATTCGCGCTCCAGCGAGCAAGAACATCGCGCATCACCTCAGGGAAATGCTCGCTGACGGCTCCATCGAGCTTGCCTATGTCAAGCCAGTTCGAAACGCCTTCGAGCACTACTACCGAGCCGTCGAGATCCCGTTCTACACCGACGAGGAAATCGAGGCGATGCCTCCAGAGGCAAGGCAGGCAATCGCTGGCGTGATCCTTGAGGGGGTCATGTCCGAGGCGATGGCCGCGCTTTGGGCGGACAAGATGATCAACGATCGACGGGTTTGGCTGTCCTGGCGCTGGTTCAACGTCGATGCTCAGGGCCGTGAGGACATCGCAGATGACCAGGCGAGGCATTGGGAGCGAGTTCGAGAGATCGAGGTTGAGTCACTTGTACGTTGCGCCGAGTCGGGCGAGCCGACCAAGTCGATCATCGTGACCTCGTTAGGGTTTGAGCGCTTCCGTTTCTCGGCACCCCGGCCAATGCCGACGCTGGCTTCGGAAGAAAGCACTCCGCCGCCGATCAGGCTGGGCCAGGGGAAGCGGGGAGTCGAGAAAGCCGTCGGCTACGCGCTCAAGCACCAGCGCCGGGTTGAACTTCTGTGCCTGCTGAATGAAGGAGAGCACAACCGCTACGAGCTAGCCGCATTGATCGGCGTGGAGTCGCACAAGATCAAGCACCACCTCAAGGAGCTGCTGGACGAGGGCTCGATCGAGCTGGCCTACTCCAAGCGCGTCGGGAACCTGATCCAGCACTACTACCGAGCGGTCGAGATTCCGCTCTACACCGATGAGGCAATCGAGGCGCTGCGTCCTGAGGAGAGGCAGGCATTTGCTGGCGTGATTCTTCAGGCGGTCATGGCCGAGTCACTGGCCGCGCTTTGGGCGGGCAAGATGGCTGAAGATCGCCGCGTCTGGCTGTCCTGGCGTTGGTTCCACGTCGATTCTCAAGGCCGCGAGCACATAGCCGACGAGCAGGCGAGGCATTTTGAGCGAGTCCTAGAGATCGAGGGAGACTCCGCCAACCGCTGCGCAAAGTCAGGTGAGCCGACCAAGTCGATCATCGTCGCCTCGTTGGGACACGTCCGCTGTCGTAGGGCTCCTTTGACAGCGCCGGCAGGCGATCCGTCGGACCAGGCTGCTGTGGGGAATATCCTCCGCCCGCAGAGCAGCTCGCATCGGTCCATCGCGTGAGGACCGTGCGATTGCACTAGCGAGCCCCGAAGCTCATTGCTGAAACTTATTCCAGCATTAGCTGGGTCTTGTTGTCTCTATGGCGACCGTAACGGGCGACGCGAAGGCCGCCTACGAGGCTTTCGCGCCTGTCTATGACATCTTCACGGCTCATTACGACGACGAGCTTTGGATAGGCGAACTTGTCTCAGCGCTTGAGCGCAACGGCCTGAGCGGCAATCAATTGCTCGACGTGGCGTGTGGAACCGGAAGGAGCTTCCTGCCGATGCTGGAGCGGGGCTGGGCGGTCACCGCCTGCGACATCTCGCCCGCGATGCTGGAGCGCGCTCGGGCAAAGGTCGGAGAGACAATACCGCTGTCCGTGGCTGACATGCGGGGCTTGCCCGAGATCGGCAAGTTCGATCTTGTCTGGGCGCTGGACGACTCGATCAACTACCTCCTCAGCGAGGACGAGCTGCTCAAAGCTCTGAGCGGGATGGGGGCGAACCTCGCCTCGGGAGGTTTGCTGCTTTTCGATGTCAACACGCTGGTTGCCTATCGCAGCTTCTTCGCCGAAACCGTCGTGGTCGAGCGCGACGGGAGGAGACTTGTTTGGCGCGGTCAGACTGCCAGCGATGTGGAGCCTGGGTCGATCTGCGAAGCGGTCGTGGAAGAGAATGGGGGGCCGACGAAAACGCATGAGCATCGGCAGCGCCACTTTGCCGATGCCGAAATACGCTCAGTGATTGAGCGCGCCGGCCTCACCCTGGTCGATGCCTACGGCCTCTTTACAGACGCCGTGCTGAGGCAGCCACTTGACGAGGGCGCTCACACGAAGGCCGTCTACGTCGCAAGGGCAGGCTAGTCGCACCGGGGCGAGTTGACCTGCTGGTAGCGTGCATTTCGAGGCTCGCTGGCTCAATACTGCGTTAACGAGGCTCGAAGCCCTACGGGTTTCGCAAGGTCGCTTTGCAAATGCGTCGGCGAAGCAGATTAGGCGGCGCGCGTCCGTTCTCTAAGTTCGACCTTGTAGTCGGCGGGAACCAACACAGTGTGATGTCCGGGTTTGGGCTTTGGGCGACGAACCAGCATGCGCTTGAGCAGGGCGAGCCCACCGCTGCAGGGTATGGCAGCGATCTCGTTACCGTCTGGATAGACGATCACGAGCGGCCGATGCTCGGCCAGGGCTCGGGATATCAACGTCGAGGCATCTGGGGAGTCGGCCGGAATCAGCACCGTTTCATTCGGATAGCGGTCGCCCGTCTCGGAATCGATAGCGATACGACTGAGAAGATCGAAGGTGGCATCGGTGCCCCGGCGTGCTCTTGCTGTCGCCTGGTTTCTTCACGGCTCGGTCAACGGATCAGTCGAACCTCGATCCCGAGGTCGGGCACCTCCGCCCAGACTTCATCGGTCGTCAGCGTGGGGACGCCGAGACGCTCTGACAGGGCGAGGCAGGCACGATCGGCGAGAGACAGACCTCGCTGCTTTGTGATCGGTCGCAGGCGGGCGAGCGCAATGCAGTCTGCCGCCGTCAGCGGCTCGATCGTCAGCGCTCGTTTTGAGCCTTCAGCTTTGCGTAGCTCGGCCGCCGCCGTGGCCGGATCGCCACCCCGCTCCGCGACCTTTGACAGCACCTCAGCCAGGTTCACCACGCTGATCGCTGCCCCATCTGCGATTGCGTCGGTGACCACCTCGCTGCCCTCCTCGTTGTTGAGAAGCGCCAAGACCGCAGAGGCATCGAGGACCGATGCCGGCGATTCAGCGATTGCCACGCAGCCGCCGCGCTTCTTCGGCGGCCTCTCGGTCTTCGGCCCGCGCTTCGGCGCGCCGCTCTGCGGTCAGCTCGTCCGAGAGATTGTGGCCCGGTGCCAGGTCCGCGAACAGACCGCGCATACGCTCCGCGGCTTGGCGGCGGCGTTCTACTTCTGGCCGGGCGTGTTTGGTTGCATGGGCCATGCTCCCCTCATGGTAGCTGCCACCGCAGAAGCCACAGCTTCCTTCGAAATGGGCGGCGCATCCCCACCGCCATCCCCACGGCCCGCAGATGTTGCTGATTTGCAGGGCCGTTACGTCTTGTCTCCCACGAGATGATGTCCGAGGATGCCAAGTTCGCACTTGGCTTCTAGCTACGGTTTCGCTCGAGGATGCGGCAGATGAAGTCGGCCTTGGCATCGGTATAAGCCTCACGGTCGTGGGCAAACCGCTCCGCGAGGTCGCGCTTCAACGCCGCGTACTCCCGCGCGGCTTCTGGACTTGCTAGCAGCCTGTCGCGGAATGTCAGCTCGTCGCGGAACGGCCTCGAATCGGTCGGGATGAGATGGAGGTGATGGGTTCGGCGTCTCGGATGCGGTTTGCAGAACCAGTGCATTTCGTCCGCTCGATACGGCGCGTAAAGGTAGCCGAGCTTCGCGAGGGAATCGAAGCAGGTTCGGGATGTATCGAGGCTGTCAACGCCGATGAGAATGTCGATGATCGGCTTGGCAGCGAGGCCAGGGACGGCCGTGCTGCCGACGTGATGAATCCCACCCTTGACCCAGGTCCCAATCGCATCGTCCAACGCGGCCCGCTCCTGAGCGAATCGATCCGGCCAAGAAGGGTCGTAGGGGGCCAGTCGGATTGGCTCGTCCAGCTCGGCCCGCAGTCGAATGACCGAGCGTTCGCTTCGCTCCTCGAGCTTCTCGACGCCGTGCTCGACCACGAATCCGAAGCGGTCGTAAAAGGCGAGTGCCGACTGGTTCTCGGGCAGCACCCACAGGATCACATCGCGCCAGCCGTTTTCGCTCAGTTCTTTAAGGGCACTCGAGAGCATCGCGCCACCCACGCCTCTCCGCCACTGGTCGGGATCGACATAGAGAGCGCCGATCTCCGCCGTTTTCTCGCCCGCCGCCTCGTCGCGACTCGGGATAGCCACCGAGCAGAACCCGGCGAGATCGCGGCGGGAGTCCGCTACGAGCGTCAGCCAGCGGTTTTCGTGGTTGCCCACCAGCGCGCTCCAACTTCGCTCGCGCTCCGGCACGGAGAGATCATCGAGCAGGGAATCGGGGAGGATGCCGCGATAGGCGGCCCGCCAGGAGCGGACGTGGATGTCGGCGATGGCGGGAGCGTCACCGCCATTGGCCCTGCGGACCTTCCACGGCGCTCCGCCGCTCAATGCTCGTCCAGCAGTCGCTCGACGACCAGCACGTCTCGCCACTCGCCGTCGAGCCGGCCGTGGCGACGGTGGAGGCCCACAGACGAGAAACCGGAGCGTTCGACCAGGCGGATGCTTGCGGTGTTGTCGGTGAAGAGCTTGCCGATCAGCTTGTGGAAGCCGTTGCCGTGGGCAGCCTCGCCAAGCGCTTCCGTCAGCGACGTGCCGACGCCGCGACCGCGAGCCTCGACCGCGACGTAGACGCTGCACTCGCCGATCCCGGCGTAACAAGGACGACTGCTGTAGGAGGCGACGCCGGCCCAGCCGACGACCTCCTGTGCAGCCTCCGCCACGAGGAGCGGGAACCGCGCCTGGTCAATCCTGGCCTCGAAATCCCCCGCTGAACGCGGCTCAGTCTCGAAGGTAGATCCCCGTTCCGCGAGGGCGGCGTTGTAGATGCCGCATATCGCCTCGGCATCGGCAGGGGTTGCGACGCGAACGACAGCTCGGTGGGGTTGAAGCATGGCGGCATTCTCGACGCAACCGCCATCCAGGGCAATGGCCGGATGGCCAAACCGCATTGTCCGCCGATGCTGCCCTGTCCCCGTCAGTGGATAGCATTGCCCTTATGGAGGATCGACCGTCAGTCAGAATGCCGTCTGCGGCCAGTAGCTTTGCCCTGGGTGGGGCTTCAATCGTCGCTTCAGGCGCGATTCCGGCTGATCCCAGGCATGCAGACGCATTGGCATACGCGAAGACTTCTTGGCGATAGGCGCGGATCTCTGGGGCGCAATAGACGAGGCGGAGGCCGAGCCGGAGCGCGTCGGCAGGATCGTCTGTTCGAGCCTGAGTTGAGTGACTGAACCAGGTGATGAAGTAGAGGCGCTTGGCGACGTCCCTGCCTCGAAGCGGTCGGTAAGTAGCTAGCGGTCCAGCCGGGGATCGTCAGCGTCAACCTCCTCGGCCGTGCCGTCGTAGTCATACGTTCGCGGCTCGCCGCGTGAGCGCATCGCTCGGTCGCCGAGGCCGACGACCAGGAAGCGGCGGCCGATGAAGGTTCGCATTAGACGCCTGATCACCGCCCGGCTCGGCGGGATCAGGAGGATCAGGCCGAAGATGTCGGTGATGAAGCCCGGGGTCAGCAGCAGCGTGCCGCCGATCGCGATCATCAGCCCGTCGGCGACCTCGCGGCCGGGGAAGCGGCGCTCCTGAAGTGCCAGGTTGAAGCGCTGCCAGGCGCCGCGGCCCTGGTGGCGCAGCAGCATTGCGCCGAGCACGGCGTCGGCGACGAGCAGCAGCAGCGTCGGCACCAGGCCGATCAGCTGCCCGACCTGGATGATGATGTACAGCTCGACGATCGGGACGACGATGAAGAGGATCCCGAGCAGGACCATGTCAGGCCGGCGCGGCCGCTGCAGCGGCCGCCTGCTCTAGCTCGACCAGCGACTCGTCGATGCCGTCGGCGATCGTTTCGACGTCCTCCAAGGAGTCGTAGTCGGCTAGCAGGCCGAAGCAGACCCGGCCGTTGTAGCTCATGATCGCCACCGCCAGGGCGTGGTTGGGCGGCAGGAAGGCGACGGGAAAGACCTCTTCCAGCTCGCGTCCCAGGACGTAGAGGGGGATCTGCGGCCCGGGCACGTTGGTGACGATCGTGTTGAAGAGGCGGGTCGAGAAGTTGATCCTCGCCGCCTGGGCGAGCAGCGTCGGCGGCGCGAAGTCGTTGAAGCGGGCGATCACTTCCGCCCCGAGCGCCTGCTTGGAACGCTTCAGCCCCTCCATCTGCTCGCTGACCACGCGCAGGCGCCGCACCGGGTCCTCGACGTAGACCGGCAGCGGTCCCCGCATCGCGGCCAGTTTGTTTCCGAGTTCGCCGCGCTCGTCTGCCGTGCGGATCGAGACCGGCACCAGCGCCCGCAGCTCGAGGCCCTCGGTGCGCACGCCGCGCTGGTGCAGCCATTTGCGCAGCGCCCCGGTAACGACCGCCAGGACCACGTCGTTGACCGTGCCGCCGAAGGTGTCCTTGATCCGTTTGAAGGTCGCCAGCTCCGAGCGCGCCCAGGTGAAGCGCCGGTGCGGGCCGATCGGCTGGTTGAGCGGCACGTCGGGGGCGGGATCGGCGAAGGCGCCGACCACCTCGCTGACTCCCTCCAGCGCCTCGACCAGCCGCCGCGCCGCCGTCTCGGGATTCCGCACCGCCGCAACCGCGCGCTCGGCCAGGTGCAGTGGCGCCGCTGCGGCGTCGCTGGCGCCGCGCGCAATCAGATGGGCGGTGCTGGGGGTGGGTTCGGGCTCCCAGCCGTCTTCGACCGGCGCCGGCTCGGGCACCGGCTCGAGGTCGAAGAGCACCGTGCCGATGTCCACTCCCGCGATGCCGTTGACGGCGGCGTGGTGGGTCTTGGTCAGCAGCGCGAAGCGGTCGCGCTCCAGCCCCTGCACGAGCCACATCTCCCAGAGCGGCTTTGAGCGGTCGAGCTGCTGCGAGAAAACCCGGGCGGCGAGCCGTTTCAGCTGCTGTTCCCCACCCGGCTCGGGCAGCGCCGTGTGGCGTACGTGGTAGGCGAGGTTGAAGTTGACGTCGTCGGCCCAGAGCGGTCGTCCCGCCTCCAGCGGTGGCACGACGAGACGCTGGCGGAAACGCGGTACCTGGTCCAGGCGCCCTCGCACGTGCTCGACCAGGTCGACGTAGCGGGGCGGCGGGCCCTCGAAGATCAGGATGCCGCCGATGTGCATGTGGCTGGACGAGCTCTCGTTGGTGAGGAACGAGGCGTCGATGGCGGTCAGCCGCTCCAGGTGCTCTCCTGAGGTGCTCATCCTGGAAGGCTAGCCCGCTCAGGCCGGCGGGGTCACCCCACCACACAAGCCGCAAGGCGCCCACCGGTACCCTCCCTCTCGATGACCTCCACCGTCACCGCACCGAAGCGGGTCCTACTCGCCGCGCCGCGCGGCTACTGCGCCGGAGTCGACCGGGCCGTCGAGACCGTCGAACGGGCGCTTGATCTGCACGGCGCGCCCGTCTACGTGCGCAAGGAGATCGTCCACAACAAGCACGTGGTCGAGGAGCTGGCGAAGCGCGGCGCGATCTTCGTCGAGCAGGAGACCGAGGTGCCGGAGGGTGAGATGGTCGTCTTCTCCGCCCACGGCGTCGCACCGGCGGTCCACGAGAACGCCGCCGCCCGCGGCCTGCGCACGATCGACGCGACCTGCCCGTTGGTGACGAAGGTCCACGTCTCCGCCCGCCGCTTCGCCGCCGAGGGCTACACGATCGTGATGATCGGTCACGACGGCCACGAGGAGGTCGAAGGGACGACCGGCGAGGCGCCAGACAACATCGTCTTGATCGAAACTGCCGACGAGGTCGAGTCGCTCGAGGTCCCGGATCCCAACAAGGTCGCCTTCATCACCCAGACGACGCTCTCGGTCGACGAGACGGCGGAGGTGATCGCCGCCCTGCGCGCCAAGTTCCCTGCGATCGTCAGCTCCAAGTCCGACGACATCTGTTACGCGACGACTAACCGGCAGATCGCCGTCAAGCAGCTCGCCCGCGAGTGCGACCTGGTGCTGGTGATCGGATCGACCAACTCGTCCAACTCCAACCGTCTGGTCGAGGTGGCACGCGAGCACGGCGCCGCCTCGCACCTGATCGACAATCACACCCAGGTGCGGGAGGAGTGGCTTGAGGGAGTCGAGACGGTGGGGATCACGTCCGGCGCCAGCGCCCCGGAGGAGCTGGTCGAGCGCCTGGTCGAGTTCTTCCGCGAGCGCGGCGCCGGCGAGGTCTCGGAGCTGCGGACCGTCGACGAGGACGTGCGGTTCATGCTGCCGAAGACGATCCGCGACGCCGTCGCGGCGGGGGCGTAGGAACGGGGCACTCCCCGCCCGGACAAACGCCGGCCTAATTTAGGCCGGCGTTTTGAGTATCCGCCCGTTCGGGGAGTGCCCCGTCCCTACGGTATGCCTGCGGCGAAGCTGATCGACCAGATGCGAAGGCCAGATGCAGGCCGCAAGGTTAGGGAGTGCTGCTCGTGGCGAGGATGTTCAGCCAAGGCGTAGAGAGCTGGGCCGTCGATCTGGACTGGCTCGCCCGCTGATCCGTCCAGCTCGACCACTATCTGGCCGATCCCCTCGACCGTTGCGTAGGCGCCGCCCGCTTCGTAGGGGATTTTCAGTTGCTCGCCGTCCTCGCCGGCGACCCAGGGACGCTCCCAGGAGCCGCCGGGGAAGAGCTCCGGCGTCGGCGGCATCACCTTTGCGTCCGGGGCGTCGGTCGGGCGCAGCGGCTCGAGCGGGGTCGGCAGCTCGCGCAGCGCATCGATCTCGCGCAGCTCGGCCTGGATCGCCTCCTCGGTGGCGCGGTACTCGCCCTCTCCGAAGTGGAACCAGGCCAGCGCCCCGCCCTGCCGCCAGAGGAAGAGGCTGGGCCAGCCCGTGCAGCCGTAGGCGTGCCAGAGGTCATGCTCGGCATCGATCGCGACCGGGAAGCCGACCCCAAGCAGCTCGAGCCCGTTCGTGACCGTCTCGCGATCGGCGCCGAACGGGAAGCGTGGGCTCTGTACGCCGATCGTCCGCAGGCCATTGTCGGCGTAGCGGCGCGCCCACTCGCTCAGATAGGGCAGAGTCCGCACGCTGTTGAGCTGGGCGAAGTCGAGGAAGTGGACGAGCGCCAGCCCGGCAGCGGTCAGCTCCGGCATCGTGCCCGGCGCCTCGCCGACCCACTCGATCTCGCCCCGCAGGTCCGGCGCGGCGATGTCGTCGCGTTCGGGAAGCATCCGCGGACGTTATCCTGGGCGCCCCGGTCCACCATCGGCGAACCAAAGGAGACCCCGTGAGCAACGACGTCTGGCAGAGGATCGAGCAGGCCCGCGCCCGCTGCAACGTGCTCGAGCACCCTTTCTACCAGCGCTGGTCGGCCGGCGAGCTGAGCCCTGAGGAGCTGGCGACCTACTCGGGCCAGTACCGCCACGCGACCGCCGCGATCGCTCGCCTCAGCGCCTCCGTCGCCGAGTCCGCCCCCGACGCCGAGCGCGCCGAGCTGCGCCGCCACGCCGAGGAGGAGAAGGCCCACATCGCCCTCTGGGACGGCTTCGTCGAAGCCGTCGGGGGAGAAGTCGCCGCGATTCCCACCCCGGAGACCAAAGACTGCGTCAACACCTGGACCGCGAGCGACGGGCGCCTCGCCCAGCTCGTCCGCCTCTACGCGATCGAGAGCGGTCAACCGGAGATCTCGCGGACCAAGCGCGAAGGCCTCGCCGAGCACTACGGCATCGGCGACGGTGCCGGCAACGAGTACTTCCAGGTCCACGAGAAGGCCGATGTCGAGCACGCCTCCGAGGGGCGCTCGCTGATCGAGGCCCATCTGGCGGACGCCGACCCCGACGCGCTGGTCGCCGCCGCCGAATCGGCCTTCGAGGCCAACTGGCGGCTGCTTGACGGCGTGACGCCCAGCGTCTAGGCGATGCGGTCCAGCACCGGACGGGCGCTGCTCGGCGCGGCGCTCCTGATTGCCACGGTGGTGCTGTTCCTCGTTCTCCAAGACGATGGCGAGGACGGTGCGGCGGACAGCGGTGGCGGGACCGATGCACCGGCCCGGACGGAGCCCAAGTCCGGCGATGAACGGGACCAGGCCGCGAAGCCTCCCAAGCCGTCGATCCCGGTCATCGCGATCGAGAACGGCAAGCCGGTCGGCGGCGTCGCTGAGCTCGAGTTCGCCGCCGGCGACCGGATCCGGTTCGAGGTGAAGTCCGACGTCGCCGACGAGGTCCACGTTCATGGCTATGACGTCATCGAGGAGGTCGAGTCCGGCGGCTCAGTCCGTTTCGACTTCCCGGCGACGATCGAAGGGGTCTTCGAGGTAGAGCTGGAGGGTCGCGCGGAGCCGATCGCGGAGCTTCGAGTCACTCCGTGACATTGCTGCCGTTCGCGCACGCGCTCGTCGCGCGCGAGGACCTGCCGATCCCGGCCTGGCTGTTCGCCTGGGGGGCGTCGATCGTCCTGATCGTCTCCTTCTTCGCTCTCTCGGTCGCCTGGCGCGAGCCGCGCTTCGAGGGGGACCAGTGGCGTCCCCTCGGGGTGAGGCTCTCGCGTGTCCTGCTCGGCCTGCCGGCGCAGCTCGCCTGCGGCGCGATCGGCGTCTTCCTGCTCGGCGTCACGGTCTATGCCGGGCTGCGCGGCACCGAGGCCCCCGACCGCAACTTCGCCCTCACTTTCGTCTTCGTCACCGTCTGGCTCGGCTTTCCGGTGCTGAGTGCCGTGCTAGGGGACGTCTTCAAGCCGTTCAATCCATGGCGAGCGATCGGACGGGCGGTGGGCGGCACCTTCGCCGTCCTCGCCGGGCAGCGCCCCGGCCATCTCGCGTATCCGGAGGCGCTCGGCCGCTGGCCGGCCGCGGCCGGCCTGATCGCCTTCGTCTGGCTCGAGATCGTCTACGGCCCGAGCGGCGGGCTGTCCGTCGCCCTCGCGCCAGACACGACGGCTGTCGCCGCAATTGTCTACAGCGGCTACACCTTGGCGATGATGGCGCTGTTCGGCGTCGAGAAGTGGTGCGAACGGGGCGAGATATTCTCCGTCTACTTCGGCATGTTCGCCTCGCTGGGTTCCTTCGAGGCCCGGGAGGGGCGTCTCGGCGTGAGGAAGCCGTTCTCGGCCGCGACGCGCTGGGCCGCGCTGCCAGGCTCGGCCGCCGTCGTGATCGCCTCGATCGCCACGACCAGCTTCGACGGGGGGCAGGAGGGCGCCTTCCAGGGCGCGATCGAAGGCGTCTTCGATTGGCTCGTCGAAGGTGGCCTCGGCTTGGTGGCGGCAGATCGCCTCACTTCCACCCTCTTCATCCTGCTCTGCTTCGCCGCGGTCTGGCTCGTCTACCTGGCCGGCGTGCGGGGGATGGCGAGCGTCGGCGGAGCACCATCGCTGCAGAAGCTGCGTTCGGGGTTTGCCCACACGCTGATCCCGATCGCGCTCGCCTACCTCGTCGCCCACTACTTCAGCCTCTTCGTCTTCCAGGAGCAGGCGCAGTTCACCTACCTTCTCTCCGACCCGCTGGGGACGGCAAGTACCGATCTCTTCGGCACTGCGTCAGGAGGGATCAACTTCAGGATCCTCAGCGCCAACGCGATCTGGTACGTCCAGGTCGGCGCGCTCGTGGTCGGCCACGTAATCGGCCTCACCCTCGCCCACGACCGCGCGACCGCTTACTGGGGCGACTATCGACAAGCGGCCCGCTCCCAGTACTGGATGCTGGCGGTGATGGTTGCCTTCACCTGCTTCGGCCTGTACCTGCTCTCGGTCGCCAACTCCTGAGATCGAGCGGGATCCCGTAGCGCCGGGCCGCCCGTGGTCCGTTTCGGGGCAAGGGCGCTGGGGCATACTGAGCGGAGATGGCGATACTGCTGCCGCTCGCCCATGTCAGCCACTGGCTTTGGGTCCTGTACGTCCCGCCGATTCTAATTGTCGTCGGCTCGATCGTCTGGACGATGCTCTCGGAACGACGAAAGCGCGACTAGGACCGGACCTTGTTCCTCTTCTTCTCGAACCGGCTCGGCTGCGGCGGCTCGCTGCTTGTTTCAGCGGTGGTGACGCTGATCCTCCTGCTCGCCTTCGGCGTCATCGACCTCGAATAGCTACTTGAAGAGCGGCGCCGCGCGCCCGTCCCACTCGTGCTCGAGCGCCCAGCGAGCGCCCACGGTCCAGGCCTGCACCCGGTTGGCGATTGGGATCGGCTGCGGACCACTGGACCCGACCGCGAACAGCTCCAGCGCCTGCCCGATCGACTCGATCGCGGCCAGGATTCCCAGACGAAGCCGCTCCGCCGTTGTTTGGCGGCCTGCGGCACGCAACCCACTCCAGCCCAGCCAGGAGTCAAATGGCCAGACGGCGCCGCGATGGTAGGCCTCGGGAGCGAACAGGGGGTGCTGCGAGGAGAGGGTGCGCAGGCCCCAGGGAGTGAGCACGTCGGGTTGGCAGAGGCGCTCTGCTGCCAACTCGCGGCCGGCCGGCGACAGGACATTGGCCCAGAGCAACCAGCCGAGGTGGGAGCCGGCCCCCCGCACCTTCTCCCCGTCGCCCGCGATGGCGAGCGTCTCGGGATCGAAGGAACCCTCCACCGCGGCCGCAAGCCGCGACGCCGCTTGCTCCCAGCGCTCCTCGCCCGAGAGCGCGGCCAAGGCGCGGAGCGAGACGACGGCAACTGCCTGCGTATCGGCATCGGCGAGGGGCGGTGCCGGGATCTGGCCGCCGGGCTCGAGGATGCCGGCCCCGTGGTAGGCCGGATCGGCAGGATCCTCGGCATCCCGCCATCCCTGCTGGGCAAGACCGCCCAAGGCGCGGCGTGGCCCATGGCGGATCAGCCCGCCGCCAGCCTCGAGGGCCCGCTCGAGCCAGCCTCCCGCCGCTCGCCAGGTTCCCTCCAGCTCGGTCGCCAGCGAGCGGTCGCCGAGGGACGCGAGCAGCACCAGGAACCAGGAGGTCGAGTCGGCCGAGCCGTAGTAGCGAAGCTCGCCGTCGCGCACCGGCCAGCCCGCCAGGCGCAGGCGCTCGGGAGCTCGCGGCCACCACTCGTGGACGATCTTGCCCGGCTCCTCGTCGGTCTCGGTGTCCTCCCGAGACCCCTGTAGGGCGGCGAGCGCGCGGAGCGTGGCGCGAGCGACTTCGGGGCGGGCCGGCAGCACCGCGAGTGAGACGATCGCGGAGTCGCGTCCGAACAGCGCGTGGAAGCGCCCAGGGTCACCTGCTTCGACGGATTCGTCGCTCGCGTACGGCCATCCCGCTGCGGAGAGCAGCGCGTCCAGGCCCGGGACCTCCTCGGGCATGTCGGCGCGGACTAGCCCTTCACCGCCCCTGCGGTGAGGCCGGCGACGATGCGGCGCTGGAAGATCAGCACGAGGACAATCAGAGGGATCGTGACCACCACCGAGGCGGCGCTGATCGTCCCCAGCGGGACCTCGAATTGCTGGCTGCCGGTGAAGAAGGCGATCGCCGCGGGCACCGGGCGGCGCTCCGGGGTACTGGTCAGGGTGATCGCAAACAGGAACTCGTTCCAGGCGAAGATGAAGACCAGCAGGCCGGCGGTGACGACGCCCGGCGCGGCGAGCGGAACCACCACCTTGCGGAACGCCTGCAGGCGCGTCGCCCCATCGACCAGCGCGGCATCCTCCAGCTCGCGCGGGATGTCGTGGAAGAACGAGGCCATGATGAAGACGGTCAGCGGCAGCCCGAAGGCGAGCGAGGGCAGGATCAGGCCGAGGTAGGTGTTGTAGAGGCCGATGTCGGTCCACAGCTCGAAGACCGGTGCCGCGATCGCGATCGGCGGGAACGTGGAGATCGAGAGGACGATCGCGAGGATGAGGAACTTGAACGGCAGGTGCAGGCGGGCGAGGGCGTAGCCTGCGAAGGAACCGATCAGCAGCGAGAGCACGGTGACGCTGCCGGCGATGATGGCACTGTTTCGCAGCGCATTCGTGAAGGCGGTGTCTTCGAAGATCGAGGTGTAGTTGTCGACGCTCGGGCTGGGGGGCAGGAGGGCGGCGCCCGAGAGGTCGGCCCCGCTCTTCAGCGAGGTGTTGATCAGCCAGTAGAACGGGAACAGGCAGAAGACGACGATCGCCGCTACCGCCGCCCAGAGCAGGACGCGTCGCGCCATTGCGCCCTCGTAGCGGTCGGTCATCGCTGCTCCTCGGTCAGGGTGCGGATGTTGCCGCCGATGAAGCGGATGTAGAGGAACGAGACCCCCATCACGGTGAGGAAGGTGAGCACCGAGAGCGCCGACCCCAAGCCGGTGTTGCGATTGGTGACCAACTCCTCCTGGGCGATCAGGGACAGCGTTTCGGTCCCGTTCGCGCCTTTGGTGAGGACGTAGGGAAGGTCGAAGACGCGCATCGCGTCGAGCGTGCGGAAGATCAGTGCCACGGTGATCGCCGGCACGAGCAGGGGAAGAGTGATCCTGCGGAAGCGCTGCCAGGTAGTCGCGCCGTCAACCTTCGCCGCGTCGTAGAGCTCGTCGGGAATTCCCTGCAGGCCGGCGAGCAGCAGCAGCGCCATGAACGGCGCCGTCTTCCAGACGTCGGCGAGGATCATCACTCCCAGCGCGTAGCCGCGCTCGCCAAGCCAGACGATGTCAGAGCCCGGCAGCGAAAGGGTCTCGAGCATGGTGTTGACGAAGCCGAGTTCGGGCTCGAAGATCGTCCGCCAGGTGATCGCGGTGACCACCGTCAGGATCGCCCAGGGGACGAGGACGACTGCCCGCAGCAGCGCCCGGCCCCGAAAAGCCTGGTGCATGACCAGCGCCATGCCGAGCCCGATCGCCAGCTCCAGGCCCACCGAGGCCGCAGTGAACACGAGCGTGGTGATCATCGCGTCCCAGAACTCCGACGAGCCGAGTGCCGCGCTGTAGTTGTCGAGCCCGACGAATTTCGAGAGGCCGGGCGTGATCACGCTGTACTCGTTGAGCGACAGCCAGACTGCATAGCCGATCGGGTAGGCGGCGACGAGCGCGATGACCGCCAACGACGGGACGAGCATCGCCGCCCCGAGGCGGCGCTCCTCTCGGAAGACGGAGCGCCGCCCGCGGTGCGGGAGGCTTGCGGCCTCGTCGGCCACTAGAACCTCGCCAGGGCCTCCTCGATCTGCGAGCTCATCGCCGACACGGCCTCATCGGATGACGTCCTCCCGTTGAGGACTTCGAAGACGTTGTCGTAGATCGCTTGGGAGATCTGCGTGTAGACCGGCGAGACGGGGCGCGCCTCAGCCTGTTCCACCGCTTTCAGCAGCTCCGGCGCGAATGGAAGCGCTTCGCGCACTTTGGGATCTTTGTAGACCTCGGTCACCGTCGCCGGCAGCGTGGCTTCCATCGCTTGTTTCTGCACCGCCGGCGTCACCAGGAATTCGGCAAAGGCAAGCGAGCCCTCCGGGTTGTCGCTGTAGGCCGAGACCCCGAGGTTGTAGCCACCGACGACACCCGCGCCTTCGTTCCCGGCGAAGCCCGGGAAGGTGGCGATGTCAAAGTCGTCGGCGATCGACGATTCTTTGCCGAGCGCGTAGGCGTACGGCCAGTTGCGCATGAACGTTGCTTTGCCGGCCTCGAAGGCGCGCCGCGAGGACTCCTCTTCGTAGGTCGTGACCGCTTTCGGCACCGCGCCGTCCTCGACCCCGTTGCCCATGAACTCCAGCACTTCACGGGTCTCGGGGGAGTCAACTTCGACCGTTTCTCCGTCGTCGGAGAGCACCGATCCGCCGGCGCTGAAGAGCAGCTCGAGGAAGACGACGGTCAGTCCCTCGTACCGTTCGCCCTGGTAGACCAAACCATCCTGTTTCTGGGCGTCTTTGTAGATCTGCTCCCAGGTCGTCGGCGCCTGGGGCACCTGGTTGGTCCGGTAGTAGACGAACCCCGCGTTGGTGTTGTAGGGGAGCGCCCATTTCTTGCCTTCGTACTCGACGGTCTCCACGGTCGAGGGGATGAACTCGTCTTCGTGCTCCTCGACGGCCGGGGTGACGTCGTAGAGCCATCCGGCCGCGGCGTACTCGGCCGTCCAGATCACGTCCATGCCGAGCACATCGCACTCACTCGATTCCGCCCGCAGGCGCTGAACCTGCTGTTCGCGCTGCAGGTCGGCCGATTCTGGGAGCTCGAGCAGATCAGCGTTCAGTTTCGGATTTTCTTTGTTGAAGAGCTCGACCGCGGACGTGAAGGCGCCGCTGGTGTCTTTCCCAATGCACCAGGTGACGTCGCCCGAGGCGTTCTGGGCCTGTGCGGGCGTCAGAGTTTTCGCCTCGGTCCCCGCGCCGCCGTTGTCGTCGTCTCCGCACGCGGCAAGCCCGAGGGTCGCCAAGCACGCCGCCAGCGCGATCAGATATCTCACCATGGTCTCTCTCCTCTCGCCGCGCCGGATCGTCGGCCGGTCCGGGCGCGATAGGGCTACCCGGCAGGCAGGTCCCCAAACCGGTTGCAGCGCCCCTGGGCGCGATGTCGGAACGGCTAAAAGGCCTGGATCACAGGATCTCGGAGAGCCGCGCGGCCAGCGCGCTGGAGACCTCGTCGCGCACCGGGCCCTCGGCGAGGCGCTCGACCAGCGACTCGAGGAAGCCCTCGACGATCAGCTGTTTCGCCTCGGCAGGGGTGAGCCCCCGCGAGGTCAGGTAGAAAAGCTGGTCGCGATCGATCTGGGCGATCGCGGCGGCGTGGGTGCAGCGGACGTCGTCGGCTTCAATCTCAAGGCCCGGGATCGAGTCGGCGTGGGCGTCGGGGGAGAGCAGCAGGTTGCGGCTGACCTGGAAGGCGTCGGTCCCCTGGGCGCCCGGATCGACGCGGATCATCCCCCGCCAGACGGCGGTGGCGCCGGCGGCAAGGACGCCCCGAAAGGCGAGGTCGGAAAAGGTGTTGGGGGCGGCGTGCTCCTGCGTCGTGTCGTAGTCGAGATGCTGCCCGGCGGCGCCGGCGTAGCCGCCGGTCACCCGCGCCTCGGAGCCCTGCCCCGCCAGGTTGGTCTCCATCCGCACCTTGCCGCGCCCCGAGCCGAAGCCGAGCGCGGTCCAGTCGAGCCTGGCGTCGCGCTCGATCTGCGCCCGCTGGGTGGCGAAGATCCAGGCCCGCTCCGAGATGTCCTGGGTCGAGACGTAGCGCAGCGTCGCGGCCTGGCCGACGTGAAGCTCGACCACTGAGTTGAGAAGGGCGTCGGTCTCGTCGCCCGCCGAGGAGCAGTGCTCCCAGACCTCCGCCTCGGCCCCCTCCTCGAGCACGATCACCGTGCGCCAGGCGACCGCGGTCCCGTCCTCGTCGAGCGGCAGCTCGACCCGGATCGGCTCGCCAACCCTGACGCCGCGTGGCACGTGGACGAGAATGCCGTCTCGCCAACCCGCCTCGTTGCGGGCGACGAAGGGATCCTCGACCGGAACCAGCGAGCCGAGCCGCTCGCGCAGGAGCTCCTCGTGCGACTCCAGCGCCGCGGCGAGCGGCAGCACCGTGGCGCCCTCGCCGCCCTCGATCGTCGCGTTCGCCGGCCCCGGCTCGTAGGAATCGAGATCCAGCGCGGAGAGGTCGGTGAATTCCCAGCCCTTAGCCTTCTGGTCCGGAAGCGGGAGGCTCTGCGCGAGAGAGGCGCCCCTCTGGCGCCTCTCGTCCAACCAGGCCGGTTCGGTCGAAACGGTCATCGAATCGCCGGCCGGCCGCTAGCCGATCGAGCCCTCCATCTGCAACTCGATCAGCCGATTGAGCTCGACCGCGTACTCCATCGGCAGCTCTTTGGTCACCGGCTCGATGAAGCCGTTGACGATCATCTTCGAGGCCTCCTCCTCGTCGAGCCCGTGGCTCTGCAGGTAGAAGACCTGCTCGTCGCCGATTTTCGAGACGGTCGCCTCGTGGCCGACGTCGGCGTCGTTCTCGCCGATCCGGATCGTCGGGTAGGTGTCCGAGCGCGAGTCCTCGTCGAGCAGCAGCGCATCGCAGACGACCTTGGAGCGCGACTCGGTCGCCCCGTCCGCGACCTCGAGCAGGCCGCGGTAGGTCGCCCGACCGCCGTCCTTGGAAATCGACTTGGAGAAGATCGAGGACGAGGTGCGCGGAGCCGCGTGGATGATCTTGCCGCCGGCGTCCTGGTGCTGGCCCTTGCCGGCGAAGGCGATCGAGAGGATCTCGCCGTGCGCCTCCGGACCGAGCAGGTAGATCGACGGGTACTTCATCGTCAGTTTCGAGCCGAGGTTGCAGTCGACCCACTCCATCGTCGCCTTCTCCTGGGCGACAGCGCGCTTGGTGACCAGGTTGTAGACGTTCTGCGACCAGTTCTGGACGGTCGTGTAGCGGACCCGGGAGCTGGGCTTGGCCATGATCTCGACCACGGCGGAGTGCAGCGAGTCGGTCGAGTAGACCGGCGCCGTGCAGCCCTCGATGTAGTGGACGTCGGAGCCCTCCTCGGCGATGATCAGCGTCCGCTCGAACTGGCCCATGTTCTCGGTGTTGATCCGGAAGTAGGCCTGCAGCGGCATCTCGACCTTAACGCCGGCCGGGACGTAGACGAAGGAGCCGCCCGACCAGACCGCCGAGTTGAGCGCCGCCAGTTTGTTGTCGTTGGCCGGGATGATCGTCGCCCAGTACTCGCGGACGAGGTCCTCGTGCTCGCGCAGGGCGGTGTCCATGTCGGTGAAGATCACGCCCTGGGCCTCGAGCTTCTCGTTGACCTGGTGGTAGACGACCTCCGACTCGTACTGGGCGCCGACCCCGGAGAGGAATTTGCGCTCCGCCTCGGGGATGCCGAGCCGGTCGAAGGTGTTCTTGATGTCCTCGGGGACGTCGTCCCAGTCCTGGCTGTTCTTTTCGGAGGCGCGGACGAAGTAGTGGATGTCTTCGAAGTCGATCTGGCCAAGGTTTCCGCCCCAGTTCGGGGTCGGCCGGCTTTCGAAGTGCTCGAGCGCCTTGAGGCGGAAGTCGCGCATCCACTGCGGCTCGTCCTTGTACTCGGAGATCGACTCGACCACTTCGCGCGAGAGCCCCTTCGGCGCTTTGTAGGCGTAGCCGGTCTCGGGATCGCTGAAGCCGAACTTCTCCTTGTAGTCGGCGTTGATGCCGGCAAGCTCTTTTTTCTCTGCGACTGCCTCTGGCGTTGCCATGGCGTTCAGACCTCCAAGACGATGGTGTCGTCCACGACGGCCGTCGTGAACGTCCGCACCGGAGCATAGGCGGGGAGCGTCTTCGGCCTGCCGCTGGTCAGGTCGAAGAGGGAGCCGTGCCGTGGGCACTCGACGGTGCAGGTCGAAGCGTCGAACTCGCCCTCGGCGAGCGGCCCGTCGTCGTGCGAACAGCGGTCCTCGATCGCGTAGAGCGTGCCGTCGCAGTTGAAGACGCCGATCTTGACGCCGTCGTGCTCGACCAGGCGCATAGCGCCGGACGGCAGCTCGGCAAGCGGGCATACGGGGATTGAGGTTCCTGCGGTATCTGGCATGAGGCTCGCTGCTCTCCGCGTAGCTAGTGCGGGTTGAGACTTAATCCTACTTCTTGAGTCGGATTTTAACGAGCCGGCGCGGCGGACCGATTAGATTCGGTCCGAAGACCGGTCTTGGTTGACGAGACCCCCTTCAACGTAAGGAGCAACCATGAGCGTGAAGACCAGTTACAAACCAGGCACCTTCTGCTGGATCGATCTCGGCACCCCCGACCAGGACGACGCCGGCGAGTTCTACGGCGCCCTCTTCGGCTGGGAGCTGAAAGAGGACGAGAACGCCGAGCAGACCGGCGGTTACCGCACCGCGCAGCGCGACGGCAACGCGATCGGCGGCGTGATGAAGCTGATGATGGAGGGCCAGCCCCCCGCCTGGCTCAACTACATCTGCGTCGAGGATGCCGACGCGACGGTCGCCAAGGCACGCCAGGCCGGCGCTGTCGTCCACGCCGAGCCGATGAGCGTGCTCGATTACGGCCGCATGGCGGTCCTCGCCGACCCGACCGGCGCCGCCTTCGGGATTTGGCAGCCGGGCAAGAACATCGGCGCCGACGTGATCGGCGAGCCGGGCGCGATGAGCTGGAACGAGCTCAACACCCGCGATTCCGAGGCGGCCAAGACCTTCTACGGCGACGTCTTCGGCTGGTCGTTCGAGGAGAGAGAGTTCGAGGGCGCCGGCGCCTACACCTCAATCTCGCTGGGAGAGGAGACGGTCGGCGGCCTGAGCGATATCACCGACCGGGTCCCGGCCAAGGTTCCCGCCCACTGGCTCGTCTACTTCGCGGTCGAGGACGCCGCCGCGACGATCGAGACGGCGAAGGAGAACGGCGGCGACGTCTTCGTCGGGCCGATGGACATCGCCGAAGTCGGCCGCCTCGCCGTCCTCAAAGACCCCTGGGGCGCGATCTTCGCCGTGATCCAGCCCGATCCGGAGATGCAGCCGGGTTCCTGATTCGTCGGCCGACGGGCCGCAAAGCGGACGAATAGGACGCTTTGAGGCCCGTCGGCGGCTACAACGCCGTGGCTTCGGCGGGGTCGCCCCGCTCGCCCTCGTCCTCCCAGTCGGCCGGCTCGCCGAGGCTGGCGCTCTTCACCACCTTGAGGCCGAGCATCGCGCACTTCATCCGCGTCGCCGAGATCTCGATCCCGAGCAGGTCGAGGACGAAGTCCTTGGGCAGCCGCAGCAGCTCCTCGCGCGTCTTGCCGGCCAACTCGTCGGTGAGCAGCGAGGTAGCCGCGGTAGAGATCGCGCAGCCCTGTCCCTCGAAGGCGATCTCCGCCACCCGGTCCTCCTCGTCGAGGCGGATCGTCACATGCTGCTCGTCGCCGCAAAAGGGGTTGGTGTCGTCGAACTCGAGGTCCGGCTTCTCCAAGCGACCGAAGTTGTGCGGCCGCTTGTAGTGCTCGAGGATCTGGTCTCGGTACAGCTCGTCCATCAGAGGCCGAAGACCTTGCGGGCGTCGTGGAGGCCGTCAACCAGGCGGTCGATCTCCTTGGGAACGGTGTGGACGGCAAAGCTGGCACGGGCGGTCGCTGCGATGCCGAGCCGCTCCATCAGCGGCTGGGCGCAGTGGTGACCGGCGCGGACGGCTACGCCGTGGCGATCGAGGATCTCGGAGACGTCGTGGGCGTGCACGCCCACCAGCTCGAAGGAGACCGGGCCGATTCGCTCCGGTCCGCGCGGCGGGCCGAAGACGCGCAGGCCGGGCACCTCGGCGAGTCGCTCCAGCGTGTAGTCGGCGACCTGGCGCTCGTGGGCCAGCACGGCGTCCATGTCGAGCGCGCCGAGCCAGCGCAGCGCCGAGGCCATCCCGATCGCCTGCGCGATCGCCGGCGTTCCCGCCTCGAAGCGAGCGGGAGGATCGGCGTAGGTCGTCCCCGCCGTCGTTACCTTGCGGATCATCGAGCCACCGCCGAGGAAGGGCGGCATCGCGCGCAGCAGCTCCAGCCGTCCCCAGAGGGCGCCGATCCCGGTCGGCGCGTAGAGCTTGTGGCCGGTCACCGCGTAGAAATCGACGCCGAGCTCGCTCACGTCGAGCGGCAGCTTCGGCGCCGCCTGGGCGCCGTCGGCAAGCACCAGAGCGCCGGCCCCGTGCGCCAGCCGCGAGATCTCCGCCAGGGGGTTCTCGGTTCCGAGCACGTTGGAGACGTGGGTGACGGCGACCAGCTTCGCCCCGCGCTCCAGCAGCGCCGTGAGCACCTCCATGTCGAGCAGACCCTCGGCGCTGACGGGTACCCAATCGATCTCAGCCCCCGTTCGCTCGGCGAGCTGCTGCCAGGGGACGATGTTGGAGTGGTGCTCCATCTCGGTGAGGACGATGCGGTCGCCCTTGCCGATGTTGGCGTCGCCCCATGCCCGCGCCACCAGGTTGATCGCCTCGGTCGCGTTGCGGACGAAGATCACCTCGCGGCGGTCGGCGGCGCCGATGTGGTCGGCGACCGTCGCCCGTGCCCCCTCAAACGCCGCGGTCGCCTCGGCCGACATCGTGTGGGCGCCGCGATGGACATTGGAGTGATGGGTCCGCTCGTAGCGGTCGACCGCCTGGATCGAGGCCAGCACCCGCTGGGCGCTGGCGCCGCTGTCGAGGTAGGCGACCGGCTGCCCGTTGACCTCGCGCTCGAGCGCCGGGAAGGAGGCGCGGACCTTCTCGATCGGGAACGCGGGCGCCGTCGCGGAGGGCTTGGTCGTCACCGGCTCCATCTCTCCGAGGCTAGGCAGCTGCGCCCGCCTCCACCTCCTCGCGGATCCAGCCGTAACCCTTCTCCTCGAGCTGGGATACCAGCTCGGGACCGCCCTCTTTGACGATCCGCCCCTCGAACATGACGTGGACCGAGTCGGGCTTGACCATGTGCAGGATGCGCTGGTAGTGGGTGATGATCAGCACGCCCATGTCGGGCCCGGCGAACTTGTTGACGCCGTCGGCGACGGTGCGTAGCGCGTCGATGTCGAGCCCGGAGTCGGTCTCGTCGAGCACCGCGATCTCGGGCCGCAGCAGGGCCAGCTGCAGCAGCTCCATCCGCTTCTTCTCGCCGCCCGAGAAGCCGTCGTTGAGGTAGCGGCTGGAGAAATCTTTGGGGATGTTCGCCAGCTCCATCGCCTCCTGGGCGACCTTGGCGAACTCTTTGATCTTGATCTCCGCTTCGCCCTTGGCCTCGCGGCGCGCGTTGAGGATCATCCGCAGGTACTTGCTGACCGAGACGCCCGGGATCGCGACGGGGTACTGGAAGGCCATGAAGAGGCCAGCGCGGGAGCGCTCGTCGGGGTCGGCCTCGGTCATGTCCTCGCCCTTGAAGACGATCGAGCCCTCGCTCACCTCCAGCGACGGGTGGCCCATGATCGCGTTGGCCAGGGTCAACTTGCCCGAGCCGTTCGGCCCCATCAGGGCGTGGACCTTGCCCTTCTCGACGTCGAGGTCGAGGCTGCGGAGGATCTCCTTGCCCTCGGCGCTCACGTGCAGGTTGCGTATCTCCAGCTCAGCCATGCGTCTCCGTTTCTGGGGTTTCGGGTTAAGCGGCGGTGCCGACCGGCGTCGCCTTGGTGGCGTTGCCGCCGCCGAAGTCGACGAGCTCGGCCAACGTCGTGCCGGCCAGTGCCTTGGTCACGCCGTTCTGGACGCGCGTCCAGAGCAGCTTCGTCGCGCAGGCGCGGTCGCCGTCGCTTTCGTGCGAGCAGAGCACCTTGCCCTCGGGAGTCTCGTGGAAGCACTCCATCGGCGCGATCTGGCCTTCCAGCGCCTCGACGACCGCGTCGAGGGTGATCTCCTCGGCCGGCCTGGCGAGGCTGTAGCCGCCATGGGCTCCGCGGGTGGAGGTGACCAGGCCCGCCCGGCGCAGCCGGGCGACCAGGTGCTCCAGGTAGGAGAGCGGCAGCCGCTCCGCCTCGGCGACGGCGCTGAGCGAGATCGGCGCCGAACCGGGCTGACGGCCCAGCTCGACCATCAGCCGCACGCCGTACTCCGCCTTGGTCGAGAACAACATATGCCTAAATCCTACTGAAGCGGTCGGTTATGCGGAGGCGACCTCGGTCGCCTCCTTGCCGAGCTCGACGTGAGCGCGGCTGTCGCTGCCCCGGATCAGGACGAGCGTCAGCACGAAGCCGAGCAGGGCGATCCCGGCGCCACCGAGGAAGGCGGCCTGGAAGCCCTCGGTGAGGGCGTCGGGAGAAGGGGGCGCGCCTGGGGCAACCAGGTCGTCGGTGCGCGAGATCGCCACGGTCGAGAGCACAGCCAGCCCGAGCGCGCCGCCGATCTGCTGCGAGGTGTTGATCAGGCCGCTGGCCAGCCCGGCCTCGCTCTCCTCGACGCCGGACACGGCGGCGATAGTCGTCGTCACGAAGGCGAAGCCGAGGCCCGCCGCGGCGAACAGCGAGGGGCCGAGGATGTCAGTGGTGAAGCCACCGCCAACGGAGACCCGGCTGAACCAGACCAAGCCGATCACGATGAAGAGCAGGCCGGCCGCGAGCACCGGCTTGTAGCCGAGTTTGGTCACCAGCTGGGAGGCGATCCCCGCCGAGGCCATGATCAGCAGGGCGAGCGGCAGGTAGGAGAGGCCGGCGTGGATCGCGCTGTAGCCGAGCACCTGCTGCATGTAGAGCGAGATGAAGAAGAACATCGAGAAGAGCGAGGCGCCGACCAGGAGGCCGACCACGTTGGCCCCGGTTAGCGTCCGGATGCGGAAGATCGAGAACGGCATCAACGGCTTGGGAGTCCGCAGCTCGATCGCGACGAAGGCGGCCAGCAGAAGGGCCGAGAGGGCGATCAGGCCGATCGTCTGGGTCGAGCCCCAGCCGGCGTCGTTGGCGTCGACCAGCGCGTAGACGAGGATCGAGAGCGCCGCGGTGACGGTCACCGCTCCGGCAACGTCGAAGACCCGCTTCTCGGACTCGGCGCGGCTTTCGGCGATCAGCCGCGGCGACAGCGCCAGCGCGATCAGGCTGACCGGCACGTTGACCCACAGCACCCACTCCCAGCCGAGGCCGTCGGTGAGGATGCCGCCGAGCAGCACGCCCGCCGCTCCGCCCGAACCGGCGACGGCCCCCCAGACGCCAAGCGCCTTGTTGCGCTCCGAGCCGTCTTTAAAGGTGGTGGTGACAATCGAGAGCGCCGACGGCGAGATGATCGCGGCGCCGAGCCCTTGCGCTGCGCGAGCGGCGATCAGCTGCCCCTCGGTCGCCGCAAAGCCGGCCAGCAGCGAAGCGAGCGCGACCACCATCAGCCCGGCCATGAAGACGCGCCGCCGGCCGAGCAGGTCGGCGGTGCGGCCGCCGAGCAGCAGGAAGCCGCCGAAGGTGAGCACGTAGGCATTGACGACCCAGGGCAGGTTCGCCTGCGAGAAGTCGAGCGCATCGCCGATCGAGGGCAGCGCCACGTTGACGATCGAGGCGTCGAGGACGACGACGAACTGCGCCGAGCAGAGCAGGACCAGCGCCTGCCAGCGTTTCTCCTGGAAGTCTCCGTTGGTGGCCATCCGGCGCCTCAGTCAATCAAATCCCAGGGGTCGGCCCCGGGCTGCCGACGGGCCTCAAAGCGGAGATATAGACCGCTTTGAGGCCCGTCGGCAGCCCACCGGCTAGGTCGTGCTCACGCCTCGATCAGGCCGCGGCGGATCGCGTAGCGCACCAGCTCAACCCGGTCGCGCATCCCCAGCTTGCGCATCGCGTTGGCGCGGTGGTTCTCGACCGTCTTCTCGGAGAGGTGGAGGATCGCCGCGATCTGCTTCGTCGTGTGTGCCTCGGCGACCAGCTTGACGATCTCCTCCTCGCGCGGGGTCAACTCCTCCTCGCCGCTCGATCCCCGCTCCAGCACGTCCTTGATCAGGGCGCGCTGGGCCTCCGGAGTAAGGAACGGCTCGCCCCGCTCGACCGCCCGGATCGCCGCCAGCAGCTCGGTGTCGGCCTGGGCCTTCAGCACGTAGCCCGAGGCACCGGCTTTCAGCGCCTCGAACAGGTAGCGCTCGTCGTCGTGCATGGAGAGGATCAGCACCGCGACCTCGGGCGCCTGCGCGCGGATCTCGCGAGTCGCCTGCAGGCCAGTCAGTTTCGGCATCTTCACGTCGAGGATCGCCAGGTCGGGCCGCTCGCGGACGGCAAGATCGCGCGCCTCGGCCCCGTCGGCCGCCTCGGCGACCACCTCGATGTCGGTCTGTCGCTCGAGCAGCAAGCGCAGGCCGGACCTGACGATGCCGTGGTCGTCTGCAATGAGGACCCGCATCGGTTCAGTCTCCCAATTGCGGAAAAGATGCCGCGCCGCGGGGGAGACTTGGCGGCTGTGGCGACTTACCGATGACATGGATCGGAAACTCGCCCCACTCGACGCGATGATCGCGAAGATCGCCGCAAGGCAGCACGGCGTGATCTCGGCAGGCCAGCTGCACCGGATGGGCGTACGCGAAGGCGCGATTCGCGCCCGGCTCAACGCGGGCCGTCTGCACCGCGTGCACCGAGGCGTCTACGCGGTCGGCCATCCGGCCCTGTCGCCGGATGGCCGCTGCCTCGCCGCCGTGCTCGCGGTGGGCGGGGGCCCGGTCGGGGAGTCCAGATCCATACTCGGATACTGGGGAGCTTCGGTGAGCCATCGCAGCGCGGCAAGCCTTTGGGGTCTCCTTCCACCGAGAGATGGACCCTTCGACGTAATGGCCGCCGGTCGATCCGGCAGAGCAAGCCGGCTTGGACTGCGTATCCACCGCTCGCGCTCCTTCGCTCCGGCCGAGGTGACGCTGCGCCGTGGGATCCCGATCACGACGCCAGCCCGGACCGTCTCCGACCTGCGCTCCGCGACATTGCTGGGCCGCGCAGGAGCCGTTTCGCCGCGCGATCTGCGAAGGGCCATCCGGCAGGCGAACGTGCTGGGCCTGCCGATCGGCGAGGACAGCGGCCGGGATCGCACCCGCAGCGACCTGGAGCGGGACTTCCTGTGGCTGTGTCGTAGCCATCGGCTGAATTCGCCCGAGGTGAACGTGTGGATAGGCGGCTACCTCGTCAACTTTGTCTGGCGAGAGCGAGGACTCGTCGTCGAAACCGACAGCTACCTCTACCACCGAGGACGACTCGCCTTCCAGGAGGACCGGGACCGAGACCTCGAGCTGAAGCGTCTCGGCTACGAGGTGCTGCGGGTTTCCGAACGGCAGGTGAACGAAGAGCCCGACCGCGTGGCGGAAACCGTCACGGCCATCCTCGGTCGTCGCGGGGCCAGCCGGGATTCCGACGGCTAGTCAGAGATGGAGAGACGCACCGTCGTGCCCTGGCCGGGCCGCGACTCGATCGTCAGTTCGCCGCCGACCAGCAGGGCCCGCTCCCGCATCCCGGCGATCCCGAGGCCTCGCTCGGACTGCTCGAATGCGAAGCCGCGGCCGTCGTCGGCGACCTCCAGCTCGGCGCCCTTTCCAGAGCGTCGCAGCGTCACCGCGATCCGCGCCGCGCCGCTGTGTCTGGCGGCGTTCGACAGCGCCTCCTGCGCCACGCGATAGACGACAAGCTGCACGTCGTCGTCTAGGCTGGAGAAGTCGTCCTCGGCGCTCAGCTCGACCTCGACTCCCGCGCCGGAGATCTGCTCAACCTGCCCGGCGATCGCGGCGGCGAGGCCGAGATCGTCGAGCGCCGTAGGGCGCAGCTGCCGCGCCAGCGAGAGCAGCTCGAGCATCGCGCGGTTGGCCAGCGTCTTGGTCTCGGCCAGCTCGGCCTCCAGCTCGGGCGGCGCCTCCTCGCTGACCGCCTCCAGCCGCAGCAGTAGCCCGGTCAGCGACTGGTTCACCTCGTCGTGCAGGTCACGAGCGACCCGTGCGCGCTCCTGCTCCTGGGCACGCAGCGCGGCGCTTCCGGCGCGCCGCCGCTCGGCCTCGAGCCGTCGCATCATCCGCAGGAAGGCCAGCTCGAGGCGCGCCACCTCCTCGGTCTCGGCCACCCCGTCGATCGAGGCAGGGAGTACTGGCCCGGGCCGGCTCAAGTCGACCTTCTCCATCTCCTCGATCAGGTTCTCCAGCGGTGCGAAGCGCCGCCGCTGCATGATCACGTTGACGAGCAGGCCGATAGCGGCCGCCCCGAGTGCGATTGCGATGAAGGTGGAGAGCACCAGTTGAGCCTAGAGCCGGCCGTCCTGCTGAACATGGCCCCCTGCTGGACGTGCCCGCACTTACACCACCGTATGGGTGGTCAACTGTGGGCACGTCGGGGATAACCCCTATAGGCGGATCGCCCGGTCGCCGCAATACTTGACAGGACGCGCAAACCTTACGAGGAGCGAACGATGACCACCACCAGGCAGTCCACCTTCGGCGCAACCCTGCGCACCACGATCCTGCTGGCGTCCCTCTCGGGGCTGCTCGTCGCGATCGGTTTCCTGATTGGCGGCTCCTCGACGGCGCTGCTCTTCCTCGGCATGGCCGCCCTGATGAACATGGGCGCCTACTTCTTTAGCGACAAGCTGGCGCTGAAAATGAGCGGCGCCAAGCCGATCGAGGAGTCGGAAGCACCACGGCTCTACCAGATCATGCGTGAACTGACGACCCGGGCTGGCCTGCCGATGCCGCGCATGTACATGATCCCCCAGGATCAGCCCAACGCCTTCGCGACCGGCCGCAACCCCAAGAACTCGGCCGTCGCGGTCACGCAGGGGATCACCAAACTGC
The DNA here is from genome assembly GCA_963844395.1 of uncultured Solirubrobacterales bacterium. Taxonomy (GTDB): domain Bacteria; phylum Actinomycetota; class Thermoleophilia; order Solirubrobacterales; family 70-9; genus VRUE01. Next base: position 1,112,172 of record CAWJNX010000002.1, read on the forward strand.
TCTCCGAGGACGAGCTGCGCGGCGTGCTCGCGCACGAGCTCGCGCACGTCAAGCACCGCGACATCCTGATCCAGTCGGTGGCGGCGACGATCGGCGCCGCGATCACCTACCTCGGCTACATGCTGATGTGGTTCGGCGGCGGCGAGGACAACGACTCCCCCTTCGGCCTGATCGCGATGCTGGCCCTGGTTCTGCTGGCGCCGCTCGCGGCGACGATCATCCAGCTCTCGATCTCGCGCCAGCGCGAGTACGCGGCCGACGCCGGCGGCGCCGCGATCTGCGGCAACCCTGAGTCGCTGGCAAGCGCGCTGCTGCGGCTCGAGCAGGGCGCGGCGGCGATACCGATGCAGGTCAACCAGGCGGCCGAGCCGCTCTACATCGTCAAGCCCTTCTCCGGCGGCGGCTTCTCAAAGCTCTTCTCCACCCACCCGCCGATCGAAGAGCGCGTCCGCCGCCTGCGCCAGATGCGGCCCAGCCTCGGCTAGCCAGCTTCGCTGAGTTGTGCCGGCATCAGTGCTAGACGCTGGTGCCGGTGAAGCCGGGGCCGGGAGGTGTCTCGAAGCCGATCGTCCCTGCGACGAACCGCCGGGGAGAGGGTTCGCTCTCGCCGGCGAGCCGCTCGGTTGCCTCGGCTTTGATCCGTCTCAGCTCTTCGCTCCAGGCGGCCTGATGCTCGGCCAGCTCACGCTGGCCCTGGTCGTCGAGCTCCATCGGTGTCCAGCACAGGGAATGACCGTCCTCTGAGTCGAAACTGCCGGCGTTGAGAGCCCTCACCGCTTCGGCGACGAAATCCCGGAACGCCCTGCCTGACATCTCCTCGTCGGGATTTGGCTGGTAGTAGTGCTCGATGGCGCCGCGACGGGGCGCTGTGTCGAGGATCTCGATGCACCCAGCGTTGCGCAGGTACTTGACGTGGTAGCTGACGTTGCCGAGGTCCCCGTCGAGCTCCGCGGCCAGTTCCTTCGGGCTCGCCACGCGGTTGTGCAGGACTCGCAGGATCTCGATGCGAAGGGGATGAGTTAAGAGGCGGAGGAGCCGCTCGCCGATTCCTCCCCGCGGCCCCCTCGGAGATGCAGCGACCGCTTGAGGAGCTTTGGGCATCCGGCGACCCTAATCACAGGCCCGTGGCTCAGGCAAGAAAAAAGCGCTTAGCGACTATGCTTGATCTGATTGACGCGGGTGTGATGGACGCCCGCCGCTTTTGCGATTTGCCGCTCGGAATACCCTTGGTCGATCGCCTGACGGATCAGTTGATCGCGTTCGGGATAAAGCGTGTCTGTGCGGCGGATTTCGTCTCTTATCCGTCGGAGGCGGGGCAGCGGATGCTCGCCGGCCACTCGATCTCCTCAACGCTTCGGTGCGCCCTCCTTGTTGCCATTGCCCTCTCTGGTTAGCACAGGCGGGATACTCGGTGGGTCCGGATTGCCGGATCGTCGCGCTCACGCGCGAATGCGGGACGTGGAGGCAGAAGCCCGGGAAATCAGCCGCTATACTTTATGAAGTAAAAGCCGATCCGGATTCGGGGGATTTGAGCGAGTATGGCTACTGGCGCGCAGACCAAGCAGCAGATCGAGGAGATCGAGCCTTTCGAGGCCGCTGAGGAGATCGAGGGCGGCGTCGTCGTCCTGATCGACACTCGCGAGCCGCACGAGTTCCAGGAGGCACGCCTCGAAGGCGGCAAGCTGGTCCCGCCGGGACTGCTCGGCGACGAGATCGCCGCCGCCGCTCCCGACAAGTCGGCCCGCACGATCCTCTACTGCCGCAGCGGCAACCGCTCGTACAAGGCGGCCGAGCAGATGCAGGCGCTCGGCTACGAGAACGTCGCTTCGATGGCGGGGGGGATCCTCGCTTGGCAAGAGCAAGGGCTGCCAGTTGTCGCGACCGAGGAGATGACTGCCGAGCAGCGCGACCGCTACTCGCGCCACACGCTGCTGCCCGAGGTCGGTGTCAACGGCCAGCTGAAGATGCTGGACGCGAAGGTGCTTCTGGTCGGCGCCGGCGGCCTTGGCGCTCCGACCGCGCTCTACCTCGCCGCGGCCGGCATCGGCACGATGGGCCTGGTCGACGACGACGTCGTCGACGCCTCCAACCTGCAGCGCCAGGTGATCCACAACACCGAGCGGATCGGGATGCCGAAGACCGAGTCGGCGCGGCGCACGATCGAGGCGCTCAACCCGGACGTGAATGTGGTCGAGCACCGCGGCCGGCTCGACGCCTCCAACATCGTCGAGATCATCAGCCAGTACGACGTGATCGTCAACGGCGCCGACAACTTTCCCACCCGCTACCTGCTCAACGACGCCTCGGTGCGGCTGCGCAAGCCGGTTGTCTCGGCCTCGATCCTCAGCTTCGACGGGCAGATCTCGACCTTCGTCCCGTTTGAGGGGCCCTGCTACCGCTGCCTCTATCCGACCCCGCCGCCGGCAGAGCTGGCGCCGAGCTGCTCGGCCAATGGGGTGCTCGGGGCGATGGCGGGGACGATGGGCCTGCTGCAGGCCAACGAGGTGCTGAAGCTGGTGCTCGGAATCGGCGAGCCGCTGATCGGCCGCCTGCTGCTCTTCGAGGCACTCGGTACCCGCTTCACCGAGTTGAAAGTGCGCCGCGACCCCAACTGCCCGATCTGCGGCGAGAACGCGCCGGAGATCCCCGACTCCGAGCTGGGCAAGTTCCCCGACTACGAGCTCTTCTGCGCCGGCTGAGAACCGCTGCGGCCTGCCTCGACTAGGATCGCCTCGCGATGGCAACCATTCGCATACCGCCTGTGCTGCGCCCGCAAACCGGCGGACAGCCCGAGGTCGAGGCGTCGGGCTCCAATGTGGGCGAGGTGCTGCGCGCCCTCACCTCCGAGCACCCAAACACCGAGTCGCAGCTGTTCGGTCCCGAGGGCGACCTCAACCGCTACGTCAACGTCTACCTCAACGACGAGGACGTGCGGGTGCTGAACGGGCTCGAGACCGCAGTCTCCGACGGCGACACCGTCGTCATCTTGCCGGCGATGGCCGGCGGCACCGGCTGAGCCTCTACTTGCCGGAGCCGCGGCCAGCGGCGACCGTTAGCCCGGGTTGGCCCCGCGCTCCATCTTCTCCAAGCCCTGGTCGAGCGCCGCCAGGGTCGTCGCGCCCGCGGGAACCGGGACAGCCCGAAAGGTGGAGACGGGCAGATGCAGGCGAAAGGCGACCCGTTCGCTGCCGTCGAAGGCGGTCACGAGCGGGTTGTCTCCCCAGCTCACGAGCCAGCCGCCGCCCGGCAGCGGCCGGGCCGAACCGCAGCAATGGCTGGTCTCGACCTGCGGATCGTTGAGCTGCCCGAGGTAGGTCGCCGTGCCTCGCTCCAAGTCGAGACGGTAGGAGACGACGCGGGGCCGGCGCGGCCGGTCCTTGCCGTTGTCGTAGACGCTGACGTCGCCGTTCTCACTGACCCTGGCGTCGTGCTGACCGCCGAAGAGCTTCTCGGCCGGGTCGCCAACGACGCGCAGCGACTGGGCGGTCTCGGTCCCACCCAGCTTCCAGGCGACGTTGCCGGTCGAGCGCTCGATTCCGTAGACCGCGTCGGTGTGGCGCATCGATACGACCATTTCGTCGGCCCCCCGCGGCTCGATCGAGTTGACGTGCACCGGATCGAAAATCGCGCTGCCATCGGCGCGCTTGGCGTTGCTGAGCACGTTGCGCCACCAGCGCCCGGTCTCCTCGAGTCCGATGTGTTTGCGTGAGTTCCAGCGCCAGACCACCTCCCCCTCGGGATCGATCTCCTGGATCTCGGCGAAGACCGCCGCGGCGCGCTTGGGACCGCCGAAGCGGCTCAGGTCGACTCTCGTTCCCGGGGCGTAGGTGTCGACCAGGACGTTTCCGTTGCCCAGCTCCCGGAACTCGTGCCCGTCGATGATCTCCCCTCTGGTCCTCACGGTTCGCAGTTGCTCTCCCGAGACCGAGCGGACCTCGTGGGCCATGCGGGGGTCGAGCCCGTAGCCGTCGCCGAACGACCGTGCCCAGGAGACCGTGCCGTCTTCGAGGACCTGGCCCCAGAGGGCGCGGGTGCTCGGCGTGTACCACCAGCGCGGCACGCCCTCGTGATCGAAGACGATCACCCACGGACGCGCATCGCGCGATGGCCTGAAGCTGACGACGAACAAGCCGGGGGCGAGCGGGGCCAGCTTCTGGAACTTCCAGGCCGGGAAGTCCACCGGCAGACATCGCACCCGGTACGTCTGGCGGCTGCCTCCGCTGATGACGGCGATCGGGAAGTCTTCGCCAGGCCGGGCGCCGGGATCGATCTCGACGGTTCCACCTCTTGGCTCCTCGGAGCCGACAGCAACGGTCGTGTCCTGGGCCTGAACGCGGATCGGGGAGTCGCCGCGGCCACAGCGTGAGACATAACTGGTCTCCGCCGGATCGAACTCAGGGAAGAGTCCGCTGATCGAGGCCGAGGCTTTCGAGCCCGCCTCCGCATCGTCCCGAGCCCCGCAACCGACAAGCATGAGCGCGAGCGCACTCAGCCCCGCGGTGAGGATGGCTCTTCCGATCACGCCGCCAGTTTAGAAGTGGGTTTCGGTCGCCTCACCAGCCCCGACCAGCCTCCCTATACTTTTTGAAGTAACGGGAGAACTTATGCCTCGCGACGTGCTACTCAACCGCCCCTGCGGGGGACGCTTCGGCGACATCGTCGAGTCGATCGGCAACACGCCGCTGGTCGAGCTGCCTCGCCTCTCTCCAAAGCCAGAGGTACGGATCTACGCGAAGCTCGAGGGCCGCAACCCGACCGGCTCGGTCAAGGACCGGGTCGCCAGGTCGATGATCGAGACGGCCGAGGCCGAGGGCGCGATCGAGCCCGGGCAGACGATCCTCGAGCCGACCTCCGGCAACACCGGCATCTCGCTGGCGATGATCTGCCGCCGCAAGGGCTACCCGCTGAAGGTGGTGATGCCCGACAACGTGACCACCGAGCGCACCCAGCTGCTCGAGATGTACGGAGCGGAGATCGTCTACTCGGAGGGCGCCAAGGGATCGAACGGCGCGGTCGAGGTGGCACTGGAGATGGCCGAGGACTCGCGCTACCACATGCCCTATCAGTACGGCAACGAGGCCAACCCGCTCGCCCACTACAACGGCACCGCGGTCGAGATCCTCGAAGAGCTGGACAACGTCGCGGCCTTCGTCGGCGGCCTCGGTACCGGTGGAACCCTGATGGGCAACGGGCGGCGGCTGAAGGAGCACGACCCCGAGACCCTGATCGTCGCCGCCGAGCCGATGCAGGGCGAGGAGGTCCACGGTCTGCGCTCGCTCGACGACGGCTTCATCCCGCCGATCATCGACATCGCCATGTTCGACCGCAAGATCATGGTCTCCAACCGCGACGCGATCGTCTGGACGCGAAAGCTGCTCGACGAGGAGGGCGTTTTCGCCGGCGTCTCCTCCGGGGCGATCGCCCGCATCGCGGTTCGGATCGGCGAAGAGCTGGAGAGCGGCAATGTCGTCTTCCTGATCCCCGACGACGGCTGGAAGTACCTCTCCTCCGGCGTCTACACCAAACCAATCGACGAGATAGAGAACCTCGATTCGACGGTTTGGTGGTAGGACGTCTTCTCGCCGATGCGAATCGCCAAGCACCTAGTCGACGAGATCGTCGCCCACGCGCGCGAGGACCTGCCGAACGAGTGCTGCGGGATGGTCGGAGGCGTTGACGGGGATGCGCGGACGGTATACCGGGCGGAGAATGCCGAGGCGAGCCCGTTCCGGTACTCGATCGACGCCAAGGAGCAGTTTCGGCTGATGCGGGAGATCGAGGAGGCCGGTGAGGAGATGGCGGGCATCTACCACTCCCACACCAAGAGTCCCGCCTATCCCTCCCAGACCGACGTCAACCTGGCCGGCTGGCCCGACGCGGTCTACCTGATCGCCTCGCTGGCGGACGCAGATGCCCCCGACGTTAAGGGCTTCTGGATCCGCGACGGGCAGATCTCGGAGGCCGAGCTTGCCCTCGGATAGCCGCAAGCTGGTCAAGGTCGCCTACGCCCAGCAACAGGCCGAGGCGGAAATGATCCAGGGCCTACTCGCTGAGCACGGCATACCCAGCATGCTGAGGCGGGCGGCCGGCTTCGACGTCCCCGACTTCCTGGCCGCCGGACCGCGGGAAGTCCTTGTCGCCGAGGAGGTAGCCGAGCAGGCGCGCGAAGTGCTCGAGGGAATCCCGGGCAGCGGCTAGCCGACCCCCGGCCGCACGGTTTCGCGCAGGTAACCGCGCCAGGCATCCTCGATCTCGCCAAGGCCGGCGTCGAAAGCGGATTCGAGCGTCGGGCCGGCACCGCCAGGCTGGAGGCGCAGTGCCAGATCGACGCAGGCATCCGTGCCCCGTTCGGTCTCCAGCAGGTCGAAGATCGTGCCGCCGAGGATCACCGCATCGCGGCGGGAGGGGGGGAAGGCAGGGCGTGAGCTCTCGCGCAGGCGGCGGATTACCGCGGCCCGGTAGAGACCGACCTGGCGGGAAAAGTACTGGGCTGCGCCCTCGACCAGCCAGGCCCAGCCGAGGTAGCGGATGAATCGACGTGGCGTCCAGGATGGCGGCAGGGCGGGGTTGTTTGAGGCCACGACGAGCTGGGCGTAGAGCCGCTCGGCGGTGCCGCGCAGCGCCTCGCGCGAGTCCTCACCGGCGGCGCGGCGTTCCATGTGGGGGTCGTTGAGGACGTGCAGCTCCGTCGCCATCGCCCAGCCGGCCAGGTAGCGCCGGCCGGCCGGCGCCGCCGACCAGCGGGCCGCGGGCAAGAACGGGTGCGCCATCGCCAGCAGGGCCGGGTTGGTGTGGACGACGATGGTGATGTCCCCGGGCACCGCTGCGAAGCGGTCCTCGAGCCGCAGCCGCAGGTCCTCCATGCGGTCAAGGATGCGCTCGGCGAACGCCGCGTCGCCACTGTCGTGGCGCGCCGCGAAGCTAAGAGAATGCGTCTCGATCCAAGGCATCTAAGGCCGCCTGGCCGGCGCATATCGGCGTCCTCGGTCGCTCGCGTGCAGAGCACGCCACGCTCCCTGCGTCCTTGATCTGCTTGGCCAGGCGGCCTTAGACAAGGACTGGTTCAGAGGAGGTGCATACGGACTGGATCTCGCTGCGAGCCCGGTCGTACTCCTCGTCGGCCATCACCGGGGTGCCCTCGAAGGGCAGTTCGCGGTCGATCTCAACCCAGGAGCGGCAGCCCTGGTACTCGTCGCGGACACGCACCGTGACCGGGCGCGGAATGCGGTGGACCCGGAGCAGCAGGATGTGCAGCGGGTGGCGCCGCTTCCAGTTGAGCCGCTTCTCGGCGTAGTCCGGGGTCCAGACGTAGAAGGGGGAGAGCTCGTCGACGATGCGCGGATTGTCGATCGTCACGTGGTCGGTCACCTCGGCCCAGCAGCGCAGCCGGACGCGGTCGGGCTGAGGGATGCCGCCATCCTGGAGCAGCGCCCTGGGCGGCGGCTCCTCGTCGGGCCAGACGCCCTCCTCGAGGGCGCGGCTCAGCTCCGGGTGGTGGGACTCACGCACCAGGTTGTTCCGCTGATGGTCGAAGGTCGGGTAGAGGAAGAAGCGCTCGTGGTCGAGCTCGAAGTGCTTGTTCTCCTCGCGAATGCCGCCCTTGCGCAGGGTAAGCAGCTGCTCGCCCTCGGCGAGAGCGCGCACCGTTACTGCCCATTCCTTTAACGCGATCGGCATATCAAGCTCTACCTCAAGAAGGTTGTGGAACTGCAACTGGAGTTTGGCGCCTCGGACCCTGTCCGGGCGGAGGCTCCGCCCAAGCCGGGCATTCTAGACGAGGAGGACGAAAACGCAAAATTTTGTTGGGAATTTCAGCGATTCCGTGAGCTGCCGCCGCCTCCAGGCGTCTCGACCCGCAGTCTGTCGCCGCGCTGCAGGTCCCCTTCGGCCTTGCTCGGAAGCGGCTCGCCGTTGAGGAGATTACGCCCGGGGGCGCCGTCGGCACCGCCCTCGCAGCCGCGCGGGGGGTGGCGGCGGCGCTCGGTGATCAGCGTGTAGCGCATCGGGGCGAGCGCCTCGATCTCGCGCACGATCCCGTCGCCGCCGCGCCGTGAGCCCTCGCCGCCGCTGTTCCGGCGCAGCGCCAGCTCCCGTACCCGCAGCGGGAACTCGGTCTCCAGCGCCTCGACCGGGGTGTTGAGCGTGTTCGACATCGCGACGTGGATCGCGTTCGGCCCGTCGGCGTCGGGGCAGGCCCCCTGGCCACCGCCGATCGTCTCGTAATAGGTGAAGTCGTCGTTGGAGAGGGTGAGGTTGTTCATCGTCCCTTGGCCCTGGGCGGGGACGGGCCGGGCCCCGCCAAGTGCGGCGATCACGAGGTCGGCGACCCGGCTGGAGGTCTCCACGTTGCCCGCGGCGACGGCGGCCGGGAAGCAAGCGTTGAGCAGGCAGCCCTCGGGCGCGATCACATCGATCGGCCGGTAGGCGCCGGCCGAGGGCGGCGCGTCGGGATCGGTCAGGACCCTGACCGCGAAAAAGGCTGCCGACTTGGTCACCGAGAGGGGACAGTTGAGATTGCCCGCGACCTGTGGATCGGTACCGTCGAAATCGAGCGTGAGACGGTCGCCGCGGATCGTCGCGGCGACGCGCAGGACGGCGTCGCGCGGCTCGCCGCCGGCATCATCCTCGAGCACGTCCTGCGCGGCATAGGTTCCATCGGGCAGTGCTTCCAGTGCAGCCCGGGTGCGGCGCTCGGCGTAGGCGAGGATCTCGTCCATGCCGGCGCGCAGGCGGTCGAGGCCGTGGCGGGTGGCGAGCTCGGCGAGGCGCAGCTCGCCGATCCGGTTGGCGGCACTCTGGGCGCGGAAGTCGGCGAGGCGCTGATTGGGGGAGCGCATCTGCGTCGCCAGTCCCTCCAGCACGCCGTCCTTGATTCGGGTGGGTGGAATTACTACACCCTCCTCCTCGAGCGTCCGCGAATGAACGGGCATGCCACCGGGGGTTGGTCCGCCGATGTCAGCGTGGTGGGCGCGGCAGGCGGCGAAGCCGAGTGGCTCGTCGTCGACGAAGACCGGCGAGACCAGGGTCACGTCGGGAAGGTGGGTGCCGCCGCGATAGGGGTCGTTGAGGATCCAGGCGACGCCGGGCCGATGCTCCTCATCCAGCACGGCGGCGACGGCGTCGGGCATCGAGCCGAGGTGGACGGGGATGTGCTCGGCTTGCATCACCAGCTCGCCGCGGGTGTCGAAGAGCGCGGTCGAGCAGTCGTGACGCTCCTTGATGTTGGCCGAGTAGGCGGAGCGAATCAGCGCAGCGCCCATCTCCTCGCAGGCGGCGCGCAACCCGCCAACCATCACCTGCAGTTCGATCGGATCGAGTCTCATACCGCACCGCACCGGCACGTGCCGCAGCTTAGGTACCCATATCGTCCTCTAAGCTGCGGCACGTCGCTCCGCGTGGATGCTGCCGGCGTCGTTGACCCGAGCGCGCCAGCGCGGGGGCACGACGAAGGTCGCCTCGGGCAGCTCGAAGATGTGCGGGCCTTCGGCCGCGATGCCGGCCGCCGGCTCACCGCGCAGAACCGGCGTCTCGACCCACTCGCGGTCGAAGCGGACCTGACGCGCGCTCCGCTCGAGATCCCCCGCGGGCGCCGCGGCAAGGCGCGGTCTCGGTCCGGCGGCGACCAGCGCCAGGCGGATGTGGACGAGGACGACCTCGCCCTCCGGGTCGCGGTGGCCGTAGCGCTCCTCGTGTGCGCGCTCGAAGCGCTCGGCGAGGTCGGCCGGGTCGGGACGGACCGTCCCCGGCACCGGTAGCTCGAAGGCCTGGCCGGCGTAGCGCATCTCATAGACCACTTCCGGCTCGGCTCCCGTCAGGTCGCCATCCAGTCGCGCGGACAGCTCCTCGACCTCGGCGGCAATCCGGCCCGCGTCGAAGTCGGCGCCGCTCAGCATCACGGTGCGGCTGGTGTCGCGGCGGCGGTCGGACGCGCAGAGGCCGAGGGCGGAGAGGACGCCGCCGGCGCGCGGGCAGAGGATGCGTTCGATGCCGAGCTCGGCGGCGATCGCCGCGGCGTGCATCGGTCCGGCGCCGCCGAACGGCAGCAGGGAGAAGCGGCGGGGGTCGACACCGCGCTCGACCGTGACGACGCGCAGCGCCCGCACCATCTCCTGGTCGGCGACACGCACGATCCCCTCAGCGGTCTCCAGCTCGTCGAGACCGAGCGACTGCGCGAGCTTGCCGATCGCGACTCTTGCCGCCTCGGCGTCGAGGGCGACGCCGCCGGCCAGGGTCGAGTCGGGGGCTAGCCGGCCGAGGGCCAGGTTGGCGTCGGTGACGGTTGGCTCGATACCGCCGCGCCCATAACAGGCGGGGCCGGGATCGGCCCCGGCCGAGCGCGGTCCGACGCGAAGCGCACTGCCGGCGTCTCGCCAGCCGATCGAGCCGCCGCCGGCGCCGACGGTATGCACGTCGACCATCGGCAGCTGGATGACCCGGCCGCCAATCCGGCGCGAGTCGGTGCGCCGCACTTCGCCGTCCTCGACCACGCAGACGTCGCAGGAGGTGCCGCCCATGTCGAGGCCGATCGCGTTGTCGTCGCCGCTGGCCCTGGCGAGGAGGCCTGCCCCGACCGCGCCGCCCGCGGGGCCGGAGAGGACGCTCCAGGCTCCGGCCCGCGCGGCCTCCTCGGCCGCGGCGACGCCGCCGGAGGACTGCATCACGAGCGGCCGCGGCAGCCCTGTCTTCGCCGCGGACTCGCCGAGTCGCCCCAGGTAACGACCGAGCAGGGGGGAGAGGTAAGCGTCGATCGCAGCGGTGGAGCAGCGCTCGTACTCGCGGAAGCGGGGCAGCACCTCGTGCGAGGCTGAGACGTGGACCCCGGGCAGATCCCGTCGCAACTGCTCGGCGATCGCTCGCTCGTGTGAGGGGTCGAGGTAGGAGAAGAGGAGGCAGACCGCGACCGATTCGGCGCCGCTCGCGCGAACCAGCTCGACGAGTCGCTGGGGCTCCTCGGAGCTGAGCGGCTCGACTATTCCCTCGGGACCGATCCGCTCGGCAGCCTCGAAGCGCAGTTGCGGCTCGATCAGCGGCGCCGGCTTCGGCGCGCAGAGGCGGTATAGGTCGGGGCGGTCTTGGCGGCCAATGTCGAGCAGATCAGCGAAGCCATGGGTGGCGATAAGGGCGGTACGGGCCCCGCGTTCCTCCAGCAGCGCGTTCGTCCCGACCGTCATCCCGTGCGCGAAAGCCTCCACATCGCCGGCAACGGCGCCGGCCCGGCGCAGCACCTCCCACACCGCGCCGATCACCGCTTCGGACTGGTCGTGGGGGGTCGTCGGCAGCTTCGCCGTGTGCACCGCCTCCCCGTCCATTAAGACGGCGTCGGTGAAGGTCCCGCCTACGTCGACGCCTAGCAGCACTCCGGTGACGCTAACGGGCTCGCCATCCGTTCGCACTTGTGGTCGCTATCCGGCGATAAGTGCGAACTCGTCGGTTGAGTCAGCGCCAGCGCTCGCGCCGAGTTGTCCCGTTTGAGCTGAGGACGACGTGGATGCCGTCCAGCTCAGGATCGAGGCCGGGCCGGTCGGCGCGCAGATGGCCGCCGCGCGACTCGTCGCGCTCCAGGGCGCAGGTGGCGATCGCAGCGGCGAGCGGGTAGGCGTTGTCGCACAGCTCACGCAACTGCTCGGGATGGCGCACAGGCCCTGCGAGGCGCCAGACGGCGTCGCGGGTGTCCTCCCTCGGCGGCTCGAAGCGCCACTGGGGGGGCGCAGGGCGGCGAGCTGCGGCGCTCTCTGTTAGGGCCGCCCGGGCGGCGCGGCTGCCGAAGACGAAGCACTCGCTGAGCGAGTTGGAGGCGAGCCGGTTGGCGCCATGCAGACCGGTGCAGGAGCACTCGCCTACTGCGTAGAGGCCGGGCAGCGAGGAGCGCCCGTCGAGATCGACTGCGATTCCGCCCATCGTGTAGTGGGCGGCGGGGGCGACCGGGACCGGCTCCGAGCGCGGGTCGAGGCCGGCCTCCGCCAGCGTCTTGAAGACGTTCGGGAAGCGGCCGGGGTCGAGATCGCGGAGATCGAGCCGGACGCTGGCGACGCCGTCGGCCTCGATGCGGTCGAGGATTGCTGCGGTGACCGCGTCGCGAGGCGCCAGCTCGTCGGTGAAGCGTCGGTCTGAGGCATCGAGCAGGGTGGCGCCCTCGCCGCGGACCGCCTCGGTGATCAGGGTGCCGTCGAAGCGCGTGCCGGGCAGGGCCAGCGCGGTTGGGTGGAACTGGCAGAACTCGAGGTCGGCGAGGTCGGCGCCGGCGGCGCTCGCCATCGTCGGCCCGGCGCCGATCGCGCCCCATGGGTTGGTGGTCCGCCGCCACAGCGCCGCGGCGCCGCCGGTTGCGACCACGGTGGTCGCGGCGGCGATCGGCTCGGCGTCGGTCAGCACGCCGTGGCAGCGCTCACCATCGCTCCACAGCGCCACGGCAGAGGTGCTCTCGCAGACATCGATCCGCGGCTCGGCGGCGACCATGGCCGCCAGCTTCGAGGTGATCTCGTGGCCCGTCTGGCTGCCGCCGGCGTGGACAATCCGCCGCCGGGTGTGGCCACCCTCCAGACCGAGCGCCAGCTCGCCGTCGGGGTCGAGGTCGAAGGCAACACCCCGCTCGCGCAGTTCGCCCACGGCCCCGGGCGCCTCCTCGGTCAGCGCCTGCACCGCCGACGGCCGGCAGAGGCCCCGCCCGGCGGCGATCGTGTCGGCGGCGTGACGGGCGGGCGAGTCGCCCGGCTCCAGGGCTGCCGCGAGGCCGCCCTGTGCCCAGAAGCTGGCGCTCTGGGAGAGCGGCGTGCGGGAGATCAGGCAGACGGAGCCACCCAGCTCGGCGGCGCGCAGGGCAGTCCACAACCCGGCGGCGCCGCCGCCGACGACGGCGACGTCGCACTCGGTCGGCGTCGCTATCGCCGTCCTGCCTCTCGCCGGATCGCCTCGACCTGGCCGCGAAGCCAGGCGGCTGCCGCTTCGCGGGCGCGCGCCTCGGCGTCGGCGTTCGTCCCCTCTACCCCGGCAGCACGCCGCTCTGCCGCCTCGACCCGCTTCTCAGCCGCCACGGCCTGGGCCTCGATCTCGGCGAGCCGCGTCTCGGCGGCGGCGATCGCCCGCTCCTTGGCGGTCCGCTCGCGTCGCAGCTCCTCCTCGTGGTTGCGACGCTGTTTCTCGAGGGACTCGGCGTGCTCACGGCGCAGCTTCTCGAGCTCCTCGGCGGCTCGCTGCCGCTCTCGCTCCAGGTCGGCTTCCAGCGCCCGGACCTCGGCGGTGGCGCGCTCCTCGGCGGCGGCGGCCGCGTCGGCCGCCTCGCCGAGCCGGCGCTCGGCCGCCTCGACCTGCGCCATCAGGTCGTCGCTGCCCGGCTCGCCCTTCGCGCTCATCGAGGCTCAATCTATTACGCCGTCGCGAGGACGTCGCGGTAGGCCTCGATCGTCCGCTCGGCCATCCGTGCCGCGGACAGCGAGGCGGCGCGGGCAGCGCCCTCGACACGGGGGTCGGCAGCGTCCAGGTGCGGGGTGGCGGCGGCCGCCCAGGCTGCGAGGTCGAAGTGCGCACAGAGGGTGCCGGCGACTCCGGCGAGGGCAAACGGGGCGATCCCGACCGGGGTCGAGAGGATGGGGACGTCGCAGGCGAGGGCCTCGACGCAGGCGAGGCCGAACCCCTCGTAGTCGGAGGTGACGAGGACCGCGTCGGCGGCGTTGACCCAAAGGGGCATCTCGTCCGGGTCGATCGATCCACCGCTGAGCAACTCGGCGCCGGTTGCGGCGGCCAGCTCGGCTGCCCGGTCGAAGCGCTTCTGTGGACGGCCCGGATTAGCCGGGAAGAGCAGGTAGCGGCCATCGGGGTCGAGCCCGAGGGTGCGCCGTGCCTCACCGCGAGGGAGTGGGCGGAAACGCTCGAGGTCGGGCCCGCAGGGCAGGACGGCCGATCCTGGGAGGAACGGCAGTCCGGGTCGCCCGTCCTCGGGCGCGAAGAGGGCGCGCGAGACGCCGGCGACGAGGTCGACGCGCCGTGCGAGGCGTCGCGACATCGGCCCGACCACAGGGTGACGGACGTCGGTGCCGTGGAAGGTGACGACCAGCGGCCGGGCGCCGGCCAGCAGCGCGCACCAGGCGGTCAGCCCGTAGTGGACGTGGACGAGGTCGAAGCGCTCGCGACGCAGCAGCTTGCGCAGGCGCAGGGTCGCCGGGATGTAGTGACTGGAGCCGGGGGGGAAGCTGAACACCTCGACCTCGACCCCGCGAAGGCGAATCTCCTCGACCTGGTCGCGCACCCAGCGCCCCCGCTGGGGCGCCGAGGCATCCGGCGTGAAGTTGGTGACGACCAGCACCCGCATGGCGCGCTGAGGGTATCCGCAGCTCCTCCGGCCCCCCTGTTTCGCACTTTTCACATTCCGGCCGCGAAATTGGCACATTCGCGTCTAGATCGGTGACGCGAGGTCTTTCAGCATGCGGCCAAACGCGAAAGGAGGCATCGATGATCTATGTGCTGATGGGCTACGCGCACGCCGCCATCGTCCAGCGGGTGCGGGCAATCCGCGACCTGGCGAAAGGGGAGAGGGGCCAGGGCACGGTCGAGTACGTCGGCCTGATCCTGCTCGTCTCGCTGCTGATGGTCGGGATGGTGGCCGCGATGAAGGGGTTCAACGGCAAACAGGGCACCGAGCTGGCCGGCGTGATCGTCAACAAGATCAAGGAGGCGGTGGACAAGGTGACGTTCAAATGAGAGTCACGAGGGGCGGCTCGCGGGACGAGCCGCCCCACCTCCTGCCCAGCTCGCTTTTCCGCCCGATATCCGCCGTATGCTGTATTCCAGCATGAAGCATCGAACCCAGCTATATCTCGACGACGGCCAATATCGATGGCTGAAGCAGCGCGCGGGCGGCTCGGGCAGCATTGCCGCCGTGGTGCGAGAGCTGATCGACACCGAGCGTGCTCGGCTTGCCGATCCAGCCGCCGACTCCCTGCTCCGTTTCCTGGTCAACGAGAGGCCCGGGAGAGGTCTTGAGGGCACGAGCGTCGAGACGCTGGACCGCGACGTTTACGGGTCATGAGATCGGTGTTCATCGATACCAGCGCCTTCGTCGCGCTGCGCAACGAGTCGGAGGCCGAGCACGAGCGTGCCCGGGCAGCGCTTTCGCGACTCATCTCCGAGGGCGCGGCGCTCTTCACCTCGAACTACGTCTTCGCCGAGACCTACACGGCGCTCCTTGTCCGGGTGGGCCGCGAGGAGGCGATCGAGTGGGGCAAGCGTTTCCGTTCCGGCGCGGCGATCGAGTTGGTGCGGGTCGAACCGGTGGTCGAGGACGAGGCTTGGGAGATCCTCGAGCGCCACCGCGACAAGAGCTGGAGCTATGTCGACGCGACGTCGTTTGCCCTGATCGAGCGCGACGGAGGTGGTGAGGCCTTCGCCCTCGATTCCCATTTCTCGCAGCGGGGCCTGCGTGTGGTGCCGGAGCCCGACGCGTCGTCTCCTGCGCCCGCGTGACAGACTCGCGCGATGCCAGCCTCGCGCAGCTATGACCGCGCGCCGGCCGACATCCGGCCGGTGACGATCGATCCGGGGTTCGTCGAGACCGCGGACGGCTCGGCGCTGATCTCGCTGGGGCAGGACGCGGGTGATCTGCACCGCCTCGGTCAACGAATCGGTGCCGAAATGGATGGCTGGCCGCGGCAAAGGGTGGGTGACCTCGGAGTACGCGATGCTGCCCGCCTCGACCGGGGACCGCAAGGCGCGCGACGTCTCGAAGGGGCGGCAGGACGGGCGCGGGGTCGAGATCCAGCGCCTGATCGGGCGCTCGCTGCGGGTTGTCGTCGACTTCAGGGCGCTCGGCGAACGCAGCGTCTACGTCGACTGCGACGTGCTGCAGGCCGACGGCGGCACGCGCTGCGCGGCTATCACCGGCGGCTACGTCGCCCTGCGGCTGGCGCTGCAGAAGCTCGTTGACGCGAGGAAGGTCGAGACGATGCCGCTGAACGGGACCGTGGCGGCGGTCAGCGTCGGCATGGTCGACGGGCGGGCGCTCTGCGACCTCGACTACGGCGAGGACTCCCGCGCCGAGGTCGACGCCAACGTCGTGATGACCGGCGACGGCGGCCTGGTCGAGGTGCAGGCGACGGCGGAGCGGACGCCGCTCTCGCGCGCCTCGCTCGACGAGCTGCTCGGGCTCGCCGAGCTGGGGATCTCGCGGCTGCGGCAGGTTCAGGAGCGGGTTGCCGGAAGTTGATCTTCGCCACGGGCAATAAGCACAAGCTGCGCGAGATGCGCGAATTGCTGCCCGAGGTCGAGCTGGAGCCGTTGCCCGAGGGCGTCGAGCTGCCTCCCGAGGAGGGCGAGAGCTTCGCTGCGATCGCGCTCGATAAGGCTCGCGCGGCGCACGCCGGCACCGGCAAGGCGACGATCGCCGACGACTCCGGAATCGGCGCGTCGGCTCTGGGCGGGCGGCCTGGGATCCACTCCGCCCGCTACGGCGGCGAGGGCGCGAGCGACGAGGAGAACCTCGACAAGCTGCTGCGCGAGGTCGCCGCGGCGGGCGAGGAGCGGGGCGCCTATTACGTCTGCGCGCTGGCCCTGGTCGAAGCCGATGGCGCCGAGCACGTCTTCGAGGCCCGCTGCGATGGCCACCTGATCGAGCGGCCGCGCGGCGAGGGCGGCTTCGGCTACGACCCCGCCTTCGTTCCCGACGCCACCGGCCCGGACGACACCCGCACGATGTCGGAGCTGAGCCAGGCGGAGAAGAACGAGATCAGCCATCGTGGCCGCGCGGCGCGGTTGCTGGCCCGGCACCTGAGCGCGAGCGGGGCGTCGGCGCGACGATGATCCGCACCAAGAGCGGCGCGGCGGCGCTCTCGATCGCCTCCAACTCGGTGCTGATCGCGATCAAGCTCGCCGCCGGGGCGATCACCGGCTCGATCGCGATCGTCACCGAGGCGGTCCACTCGCTGATCGATCTGATCGCCTCCGTGATCGCCTTCGTCTCGGTCCGCAAAGCCGACGAGCCGGCCGACGCAGAGCATCCCTACGGCCACCAGAAGGTCGAGAGCCTGGCAGCGGCGATCGAGGGGATGCTGATCCTGGTCGGCGCTGGAATCATCGTCTACGAGGCGACCCACCGGCTCGTCGACTGGCGCCAGCGTCGACCTGCTCGGCGTCGGCATCGCCGTGATGGGCTTCTCGGTGCTCGCCAACCTGGCCGTCTCGACCGTGCTCTCGCGCCAGGCCGAGGCACACGAATCGCCGGCCCTGGAGGGTGACGCGGCGCACCTGCGCACCGACGCGCTCACCTCGGCCGGGGTCCTGGTCGGCCTGCTGGTCGTCGAGCTGACCGGCGTCGTCGCCTTCGACTCGATCACCGCGATCCTCGTCGCGGTGGCGATCGTCGTCGCCGGCGTGCGCATCCTGCGGCGCTCCTCGGGCGTGCTGGTCGACGAAGTGCTGCCCGACCCCGAGATGGACCGGATCGAGGCGGCGATCGCCGCCGCCCGCACCCCCGAGGTCGCCGGCTACCACAAGCTCCGCGCCCGCCGCGCCGGCAACCATCGCTACATCGACCTCCACGTCCAGTACCGCACCGGCACCAGCCTCGAGCGGGCGCACGAGCTGGCCCACGCGATGCGGGCCTCGATCGAGGCCGACGTCCGCGGCGCCGAGGTCCTGATCCACGCCGAGCCGGAGACGTCCTTCCACGACCCGGCTCGCGACGAGGGCCCGTACCGGGCGGGTTAGGGGTGTGGCAGCAGGTTGACTGCGGCGGCGAGGCCGACCGCGGCAACGGTGACCGCGTAGCCGGTGTAGCCGCCGATCGCGAAGAGGACGGCGGCGATCGCGCAGACGCCTACGACGATCATCCATGAGGCGCGGGCGAGTGGCACGGGCCGGTATTTTCACGCAGGTGTCCGACGGTGAGACGAGCGAGGCGATTTCAGGCGATTCCGCCGAGGCCGCTCTCGCCTTTCTCGACGAGATGTCGATCGACCTGCGGGGTGCCGCGATCTTCGACGCGACGGCGCCGTCCTGGCCGCCAGCGACCACCCCGACCGCTGGCGCGAGGACGGGGCGGCGCTGTTCGAGGTAGCCGACCGGGCCGGCGGCGAGCCGGTCGAGCAGATCCACATCGGCACCGAGCAGGGCGAGGTCTTCGCCCTGCGCCACGCCGGCCTCGCCGCCGTCGCGGTGACCGAGCGCTTCGCGCTGGCCTCGCTGACCTTCTTCGACATGCGCTCGCTGCTGCGCGACCTGGCGGCGGGCGGGGACGGGAGCGGCCCGGATGGTCCCTAAGCCGCACCGCGTCCTGCTCGACCGTGTCTCCGGCTACGCCGACGAGGCGGCCGCCTACATGCGCCGCCGCCGCGCCTTCCGCCGTCCCTTCGCCCGCCTCTACTACCGCGGCGGGCGCGCCGAGGACCACGCCGCCGACTCGGTTGCCGGCGGCGAGCTGTTCGTCGCCGCGGGCCGGCTGATCGAGGTCGCCGGAGAGCGGCCAAGGGCATGAGCGGGGCGGAGGGGAAGGGCACGGAGGAGCTGCTCGATCCCGCCGTCGCCGAGCGAATCCTCGCCCGCGCTCTGGCCTCCGGCGGCGAGTTCGCCGAGGTCTTCGCCGAACGGCGCGGCGGCCTGACGATGGCGATCGACGAGTCGCGGATCGAGTCGGTCCAGTCGGGAGCCGAGGATGGGGCCGGCGTACGCGTCGTCAGCGGCGGCACCACCTACTTCGCCCACGTCGACGGTCTCGATCCCGCCGACCTCGAACGGGCCGCGACGGAGGCCGCCTCGGCGCTGCGCGGCGAGCGAGCGGAGCCACGCGCTCTGCAGGCCCGCGCCGCGGCACCGCTGCCGATCGAGCGCCGACCCGAGGAGGTGCACGCCGAGCGCAAGGCCGAGATGCTGCGCGAGCTGGACGAGCGCGGTCGCGCCGAGGGCGGCGAGATCGCCCAGCTACGCGCCTCCTACGGCGAGGCGCGCCGCCGTGTCGCGATCGCCAACTCCGAGGGCCTGCTCACGGGCGACGACCGCAGCCGGGTGCGGATCGGCGTCCAAGCCGTGGCGCGACGCGAGGACCGGGTCGAGACCGGCGCCGAGACGCTCGGCGGCCACCGCGGCTTCGAGCTGCTCGAAGACGACCCCGGCGCGATTGCGGCGAGCGCCGCGCGCAAGGCGCTGGTGCTGCTCGACGCTGGCCCAGCGCCGGCCGGCTCGATGCCGGTCGTGGTGGGTGGCGGCTTCGGCGGCGTCCTCTTCCACGAGATGACCGGTCACGGGCTCGAGGCCGACCATGTCCAGAAGGACGCCAGCGTCTACGCGGGCAAGCTCGGCGCGCAGGTCGCCCGGCCGCTGCTCAGTGCCTACGACGATGGCCGCATGCCCGGCGAGTGGGGGAGCGACGGCGTCGACGACGAGGGCACTCCCACCCAGAAGACCGAGGTGATTGCCGAGGGCAATCTCACCTCGTACCTCTATGACCGCCTTACGGCTGGCCGCGACGGAGCCGCCTCGACCGGGAACGGTCGCCGCGAGAGCTTCCGCCACCTGCCGATCCCGCGCATGACCAACACCTATATCGCCCCCGGCGATGCCGCGCCGGAGGCGATGATCGACGAGGTCGAGAAAGGCTTCTACGCGGTCTCCTTCGGCGGCGGGCAGGTCGATCCGGCGACCGGCGACTTCGTCTTCGGGGTCAGTGAGGGCTACCTGATCGAGAGCGGCCAGGTGACCGCTCCCTGTCGGGGGGCGATGCTGATCGGCAACTGCCTCGAGGCCCTCGCCGCGATCGACGCGGTCGGCGACGACTTCTGGATGAAGACCGGCATCTGCGGCAAGGGCGGCCAGAAAGTGCCGGTCGGGACCGGCCAGGGCCACGTTCGGATCGCCGCGATGACGGTCGGCGGGACGGAGGTATGAGCGACCTCGCCGAGCTCGCCGGGCGCGCGGTCGAGGCGGCGCTTGCCGGCGGCGCCGGCACCGCCGAGGCCTACGCGACCGAGGCAGCGAACCGGGAGGTCCGCGTCCACGCGGGCGAGGTCGAGAGCCTCACCGCGGCGACCCAGCGGGGGGTCGGCGTAAGGGCCTGGATCGAGGGCCGGGTCGGTTACGGCTTTGGCACCGACCTCTCGTCCGAAGGCATGACCGCCATCGCCGCCCGTGCCGTCGAGGCGGCGCGGGTCGCCGATCGCGACGAGTTCGCCGCGCCGCCGGCCGATCCCGGCGCCGCCCCGGCCCTGGCAGGGCTCAGCGACGCCTCGCTCGGCGAGTGGCCGACCTCCCGGGTCGCCGATCTGGCCCTCACCGTGGAGCGCTCGGCACTGGCCTCGGACGAGCGGATCGCCGGGGTCGAGCAGGCCGTCTACTTCGACAGCTCCGAGCGCGTCGCGATCGCCGCCTCCAGCGGCGCCGGCGGCGAGTTCGAGAGCTCGAATTGCTACGCCTACGCGCAGGCACTGGCCGGCGACGCGGAGAGCCGCGAGACCGGCCTCGGGTTCGACCTCGCCCGTGGGCCTGCCGGCCTCGATCCCGCCGCGATCGGCCGCGAGGCCGCCGAGCGGGTTGCCGCGATGGTTGGCTCCGGCAAGCCGCCCTCGCGAGCCTGCCCGGTCGTCCTCGACGCCACCGTCGCCGCCAGCTTCGTCGGCCTGCTCGGCAAAGCCCTCGGCGCCGACGCCGTGCAGCGCGGCCGCTCGCCGCTCGCCTCGCTGCTCGGCGAGCGCGTCGCCGCCGACGCATTCGTCCTCCGTGACGACGGTCTCGACCCGGGCGGCTTCGCGGCGTCGCCGATCGACGCCGAGGGGGTGCCGCGGCGCCGCACGCCGCTGATCGAGGACGGGATCCTGCGGAGCTTTCTCTTCGACACCTACACCGCGCGCCGCGGCGGTGCCGCTTCGACCGGCAATGCCGGGCGCTCGGGTTACCGGTCGCCGCCAGGGGTCGCCGCCTCCAATCTGATCGTCAGCCCAGGCGGGCTGAGCTTCGACGAGCTCCTGGTCGAGGCCGGCGAGGGCGTCTACATCACCGATGTCGCCGGCCTGCACGCAGGCGTAAACCCGGTCTCCGGCGTCTTCTCGGTTGGCGCCTCCGGGCGCGCGATCCGCGCCGGCGAGCTGGCCGAGCCGCTGCGCGAGTTCACGATTGCCAGCGATCTCGTCTCGATGCTGCGCGCGGTTCGGGCGGCCGGCGCCAGCCCCCGCTGGGTGCCTTTCGGCGGCTCGGTCAGCGTCCCGCCGCTGCTGATCGATGAGATGACGATCGGCGGCTCGTGAAGCCTGGAGGGGCGCAGGCATGCCTTACGCCCGCGGGCGCTGTTAGATTGCCGCCCGACCGCAACGACCACGGAGGAGCGACGTGACCAAGGCTGAGTTTCTGGACCAACTGGCAGCTGACGATCGAATCGGCAGCAAGAAATCCGCGAGCGACGCGCTCGACTCGGTGCTCGAGACGATCACCGATGCCCTGAGCAACGGGGGCGAGGTCAGCTTCACCGGCTTCGGCAAATTCCATGTCGCCGAGCGCGGGCCTCGCCAGGGCGTCAATCCCCGCACCGGCGAGCGGATCACGATCCCGGGCGGCAAGGTTCCCCGCTTCTCCGCCGGCTCGGCCCTGAAGTCCAAGGTCAAGGGCTAGACGAGCCCCATTCCGGGCGCGTCGCAATCTGGCTCTTCGCGCCCGGAAAGGGGTGAAGGCCAGTTGTGAAGGCTCCTCCTTTCGCGGATCGGCTCGCGGCGCTCGTAGAGGAGCGCCGCAGCCAGATCTGCCTCGGTCTCGATCCGGACCCGGCGCAGCTGGGTCGGGACGAGGCCCTCAGCGGACCCCGGCTCGGCCTCGCCGGCCGAGCTGGCCGCGACGGCGATCGTCGCCCACTGCCGGGCACTGATCGAGCAGGCCGGCCCGGCCTGCGTCGCGGTCAAGCCGCAGCTCGCCTGCTTCGAGCGGCTCGGCGCACCGGGCTGGGCGGCGCTCGCCGAGGTCTGCGCGGCGGGTCGTGAAGCCGGTCTGCTGACGATCGCCGACGGTAAGCGGGGCGACGTGCCGGTCACCGCGGCCGCCTACGCGCAGGCGCTGGTCGGCGAGACGCCGACTCCCTGGGGTGCCGTTCCCGGGCTCGGCGCCGATGCCTTCACCGCCAATCCGCTGCTCGGCCGCGACGCCCTCGAGCCACTGGTCGCCGCCGCCGAGGAGGCGGGAGCGGGTGTCTTCGCCTTGGTCCGCACCAGCAACCCTGGCGCTGCCGATGTCGAGGACCTGCCGGCCCCCGACCGCCCGCTGCACGAGCGACTCGCGACGCTGGTCGACGGACTCGCCGACCGCCTCGCGGGAAGCGGCGGCCTCAGCGGCATGGGCGCGGTCGTCGGCGCCACCGAGCCGGAGCACCTCGGCCGGCTGCGCGAGCTGATGCCGCGCTCGATCTTCCTGCATCCCCGGCGTCGGCGCGCAGGGTGGAAGGCCGGAGCTGCTCGGAGCGCGCCTTCGCACCTGGCCGAGCATCCGGATTGGTCGCTGCGTCGCGTAGCATTGCCGCCGATTCCGACCCCGCGGCGGCCGCCGAGCGGCTCCGGGCGGCGGTCTGGGAGGTCTCATGAACCAGCGCTCATCAGCCTCGGCCCGGGCAATTGCCGTCGCCGCCCTCGTCTGCGGCTTCCTCGTCGTGATCGTCGTCGTCGCCACCTCGCTTGGCGGCGGCGACAACGGCGGATCCGACACGCGGTCGCAGGCAGGGAAGGCGGCGAAGAGCGGTCGTGCTGGGGACGGCAAGCCGGCTCCCAAGTCCTACGTTGTCCAAAACGGGGACACCCTGACCTCAATCGCCCACCGGACCGGTGTCTCCGTCGCCCAGATCCAGGAGCTGAACCCGGGCGTCGACCCGCAGATCCTCGTCTCGGGCGAAAAGCTGAAGTTGCGTTGAGGGCGAGGCTGTTCCTCGCGGCGCTCTGCGCGGCGCTGGTCGCCGCCGCCGCGCCGCCGCCTGCTGCCGGCCGAGCCGCCGGAGCTCGAAGCCCGCGCCTG
This sequence comes from uncultured Solirubrobacterales bacterium, assembly GCA_963844395.1. GTDB lineage: Bacteria > Actinomycetota > Thermoleophilia > Solirubrobacterales > 70-9 > VRUE01. The sequence continues at coordinate 1,135,131 of CAWJNX010000002.1, forward strand.
GGCACTGATCGACGCTCGCAGCGGCGACCTTCTCGCCTCCCACGCCGCCGAACAGCGGCTGCCGGTCGCCAGTACGACCAAGCTGATGACCGCCTACGTGGCACTGCGGGAGTTGCGGCTTGCGCAGCGGGTCCGGGCCGCGCCCTACACGCCCCTCTACGCGGAGTCGCTGCTCGGGTTGCGCCCCGGCGAGAGGATCAGCGTTCGCGACCTGCTCTACGGGCTGATCCTGCGTAGCGGCAACGACGCCGCGTACGATCTGGCGATCGCCGCCGCCGGCTCCGAAGCGCGCTTCGTCGCGCCTGATGAACCGCTACGCGGCGGCGCTCGGCCTCTCCGACACCCACTACGCCAACCCGATCGGGCTCGACGAGGCCGGCAACTACTCGAGCGCCTACGACCTGACGGCGCTCGGCCGGCGCCTGCTGCGCATCCCCGTCTTCGCCAAGATCGCCGCCTCCCGCCGCGCCGTGCTGCGCAGCCTGCGACCGCCCCGGCGGATCGCGACCCGCAACGACCTCCTCTACCGCCTGCGCTGGGCCAACGGGATCAAGACCGGCTACACGCTGGGGGCGGGATACGTTCTGGTCGGCGCCGGCCGGCTCGACGGTGTGCAGCTGATCACGGCCGTGCTCGGTACCAGCAGCGAATCCGTCCGTGACGAGGAGACCGAGGAGCTGCTCACCTACGGCTTCTCCCTGCACCGCCACGAGCTGCCGATCCGCAAAGGACAACCACTGGCCGAACCGTCGATCCGTTGGTCGGGTGGGGAGCTGCCGTTGCGCGCCGCGCGCTCGGTCGCGATCGGCGTGCGCCGCAACCAGCGGTTACGGGTCTCGGTGCGGGCGCCAGAGGAGGTCGAGGGACCGATCCAGCGCGGTGCCGTGCTCGGGCGTGCGACTGTGTTCGTCGACGGCCTGCGTGCTGCCACGGTGCCGCTTCGGGCAGGCCAAGCCGTGGCCGAGGCAACCAGCTTGGAGCGGGTTCGCAGCATCGCCACTGGTAACGCGGCGTGGCTTGCGCTCGCTCTCTTCGGGATACTGATTGCCGCCGGTCTCCTGCGGCGCCGCCGGCGGCGCAGGCCCCGGCGGAGAGCGAGATCGACCCAGTGATCCTGACGGTCACCCTCAATGCCGCGATCGACCGCACCGTGGCGGTCCCGAACTTCCATCTCGGACACCGCCACCGCGCGGTCGAGAGCCGCACGGTGGCGGGCGGCAAGGGGATCAACGTCGCCCGTGCTCTTCGCCTGCTCGGTCGGCCGACGATCGCCACCGGCTTCGCCGGCGGCCCCACGGGGAACCGCGTGCTCGAGGAGTTGCGCAACGAGTCGATTCCCAAGGACCTGACCTGGATCGCCGCTGAGACGCGGATCAACCTCGCCGTCGTCGACCCGACCTCCGGCGAGCAGACCGAGATCAACGAGCGCGGCCCGGCGGTCAGCGCGGAGGAGGTCGAGCGCTTTGTCGAGCGGCTGCGCTACCTGGCCGCCGGAGCCAGGATCTGCGTCCTGGCCGGCACCCTGCCGCCCGGCGCCGGCGACGACCTCTACGCGCGCTTGGTCGGGGAGCTGCGCGAGAGCGACGTGATTTCGATCCTCGACTCAGAGGGCGAGCCGATGCGGGCGGGCCTGCGCGCCGGCGCCTCGATCGTCACGCCTAACGAGCGCGAGGCCGAGGAGCTGGTCGGCCAGGAGTTCTCCGACCGCGACGACCTCGTGCACGCGCTTTTCGAGCTGGTCAGGCTTGGCGCCGGCGAGGCGGCGATCACCCGGCCCGACGGCTGCGTCGCGGTGGTTGGCGAGGGAGCCGAGCGGCGCATCGTCGAGGTCCACATCAGGTCGCTGTCCCCGGTCTCCACGGTCGGCTCCGGCGACGCCTTCCTGGCCGGTTACGCGGCGGCCCGTTACGACGGCCGCGAGCCGGAGCAATGCCTTGCGTATGGAGTCGCCTGTGGCGCCGAGTCGAACCCAGCACTTCGGCGCCGGCACCGTCGACCGCAATCAGGTCGAGCGCTTGCTCGGAGAGGTCGAGGTGCGCGATCTGGAGGTCCCCGCGGAAGTGTAGGCTGGGTCCAGAACGCCACCCTGCCTGGAGGACCAATTGGAGATTGACATCGGTCGCGGCAAGAAGGGGAGGCGCGCCTACGGATTCGATGACATCGCGATCGTTCCGTCGCGCCGCACCCGCGATCCAGACGACATAGACATCAGCTGGACGCTCGGGCCCTATCGCTTCGAGCTGCCCCTGGTCGCCTCGGCGATGGACGGAGTCGTCAGTCCTGACACCGCCGTCCTCGTCAACGAGCTTGGCGGCCTCGGAGTGCTCAATCTGGAAGGGATCTGGACCCGCTTTGAGGACGCCGAGGAGCAGCTCGAGAGGGTCGCCGCCGCGCCCAAGCACGAGGCGACGCGGATCATGCAGGAGGTCTACACCGAGCCCGTCAAGCCCGACCTGGTAGGGCGGCGGATCGCGGAGATCAAGGAGCGCGGCGCGGTTGCCTGCGGCTCGCTGACGCCGCAGAAGGTGCGCGAGCACTACGAGATTGCGGTCGACGCCGGGATCGACATCCTCGTCATCCAGGGCACGGTGATCTCGGCCGAACACGTCTCGACCACCGTCGAGCCGCTCAACCTGAAGGAGTTCATCGCCGAAGTACCGGTGCCGACCGTGGTCGGCGGTTGCGCCTCCTACTCGACCGGGCTGCACCTGATGCGGACCGGGGCGGTCGGCGTTTTGGTCGGGGTCGGCCCCGGCGCAGCCTGCACGACGCGCGGCGTGCTCGGGATCGGCGTCCCGCAAGCCACCGCGATCGCCGACGTCGCCGCGGCCCGTGCCCAGCACATGCTGGAGACCGGCGAATACGTGAACGTGATCGCCGACGGCGGCATGCGCACCGGCGGCGACGTCTCCAAGGCGATCGCCTGCGGCGCCGACTCGGTGATGGTCGGCTCGCCCCTGGCCCGCGCCAACGAGGCGCCCGGGCGCGGCTTCCACTGGGGGATGGCGACCTTCCATCCCTCGCTGCCACGCGGCACGCGGGTCTCGACTAAGCAGGACGGGACGATGGAGCAGATCCTGCTCGGCCCCGCCCAGGAGAACGACGGCACCTTCAATCTGATGGGGGCGCTGAAAACCTCGATGGCGACTTGTGGCTACGAGGACATCCGCTCCTTCCAGCGGGCCGAGGTGATGGTCGCCCCGGCGCTGATGAGCGAGGGCAAGAAGCTGCAGAACGAGCAGGCCGTCGGCATGGGCTCGAACGGAAGAGCGGCGGTGTCCGCCGGTGTCGCCGTATCGGATGACTAAGAGCCTCGACGCGCCCCGGCCGGCGGGTCCTGTCGTCGGGGACAGCGCCTCGTCCTCGCAAGCTGCGGGCGAGGTCCTGTCCCCGACGCCACCCGCCGGAGGAGCGCTGGAGGAGGTTCTCGTCCTCGACTTCGGAGGGCAGTACTCGCAGCTGATCGCTCGGCGCATCCGCGAATGCGGCGTGTTTGCCGAGCTGCTGCCAGCCTCGACGCCAGCGGAGAAACTGGCGGAGCGCAATCCGAAGGCGCTGGTGCTCTCGGGTGGGCCGGCCTCCGTCTACGAGCCCGGTGCGCCGCCGTTCCCCACCGAGCTGCTCGACCTTGAGATCCCGATGCTGGGCATCTGTTACGGGATGCAGGTCATGGTCCAGGCGCTCGGCGGCAAGGTCGAGGGGGCTGAGTCGGGGGAGTTCGGCCGGGCCGAGCTGACGCTGCGCGATGGCGGCGGTCGCCTGCTCGGCGGCCTACCGGAGGAGCAGAGCTGCTGGATGAGCCACCGCGACACCGTCTTCGAGCCGCCGGCGGGCTTCGATGCGCTGGCCGCGACGCCAGGATCGCCGGTCGCCGCCTGCGAGGACCCCGACCGCGGCCTCTACGGCATCCAGTTCCACCCCGAGGTCGTCCACACGCCTTACGGAACCGAGGTCCTGACCCGCTTCCTGCGCGACATCGCCGGCTGCGAGGACCAGTGGTCGGCCGAGTCGGTGATCGCCGAACAGATTGAGAAGATCCGCACCCAGGTCGGCGAGGGCCGCCTGGTCTGCGGCCTCTCCGGCGGGGTCGACTCCTCGGTCGCCGCGCTGCTCGTCCACCGCGCGGTGGGGGAGAAGCTGACCTGCGTCTTCGTCGACCACGGCCTGATGCGGCTCAACGAGGCCGAGCAGGTGGTCGAGGCCTTCCAGCAGTTCGGCATCCCGCTCGTCCACGTCGAGGCCGAGGAGCGCTTCCTCGCCCGTCTGCGCGGCGTCGACGACCCGGAGCGCAAGCGCAAGATCATCGGCGAGGAGTTCATCCGCGTCTTCGAGGAGGAGGCGGCGAAGCTCGAGGACGCCGCCTACCTGGTCCAGGGAACGCTCTACTCCGACGTGATCGAGTCTGGTGGCAGCGACGCGGCGGCGACGATCAAGTCGCACCACAACGTCGGCGGCCTGCCCGAGGACCTCGGGCTTGACCTGGTCGAGCCGCTGCGGATGCTGTTCAAGGATGAGGTGCGGGCGGTCGGTGCCGAGCTGGGGATGCCGGAACGGATGGTCTGGCGCCAGCCTTTTCCCGGCCCGGGCCTGGCGATCCGCATCGTCGGCGGCGAGGTGACCAGGGAAAGGCTCGACATCCTGCGCACCGCCGACGCGATCCTGCAGGAGGAGATCCGCGCCGCGGAGCTCTACCGCCAGCTCTGGCAGTCCTTCTGCGTGCTGCCGGTCGTCCGTTCGGTCGGCGTCCAGGGCGACGGCCGCACCTACGCCTACCCGATCGTGATCCGCGCCGTCACCTCCGACGACGCGATGACCGCCGACTGGGCGCGACTCCCTTACGACCTGCTGGAGCGGGTCTCGAACCGGATCATCAACGAGATCGGCGAAGTGAACCGCGTGGCGCTCGATATTTCCTCGAAGCCGCCCGCCACCATCGAGTGGGAGTAGGTTCTCGCAGCCGGCTCTCAGAGCCCATCCCGGTAGGGGTTCCACTTAACTTTTTTTGAAGATTCGCGGTGGCCGTCCGAGGTTGTTGCCGCAAAAAAAGTACAAGACGTTCCACCCCTACCGGGATGGGCTCTTAGGGTTGCGCGATGCCTTCGTTCGCGGTCTCGATTGCTGCGTCTGAGCCTGCTGCAGGCGGCGCTGGTTGCCTTGCCGCGCGAGCGACCGCCGTTCGCGTGGATGCCCAACAGTCCCTGGTGGGCGCTGGTGCCGGCCGGCTCGATTGTCGTCGTGGTCTTCGGAATCGAGCTGCTGCCGGACTCGGCGGATGCGCTGGCGTGGCTGGCACTGGTCGCGGTACCGCCGCTGGCGGCGCTGGCGCTCGGGGAGCTCGTCCATGGCTCGCGGCCTGCTGTGGGCGCTGGCGGCGGTGCCGCTCTTCGTGGTGGCCTGGGCGGCGCAGGGATCGCTCGCGGGCGAGACGGCAGCGACGCTGCTCTCCGCGCTCGCGTGCATCGCCCTTGGCTGGATGCTGGTCTGCGTCGTGCCGGCCGCCTGGCTGCGCTGGGGGATCTACTGCGATGGCTGCGATCGATGCGGCGCTGATCGCGGCGGAGATCCTGCAGGGCCCCAGCGGCGTGCTCGTTGCCGCCGACCCCGGTGGCCTGCCGCGCTTTCAGGTGCTCGAATTCGGTGCCGCCCGGATGGGCTTCGGCGACGCCTTCCTCGCCGCCACCGTCGGCTGCCTGCTCGCGACCCGCGCAGTTACGAACGTCGATGGGCCGAAAACGCAGTTGGGCTGTCGTTTTCGGCCCATCGGCAGCGCGACGGCGCGTTGCTGGTCGCCATGCTCGGCCTCTCGTTCGATCTGCTCTTCTTCGTGCTCGACACGCTGCCGGCGACCGTGCCGGTTGCGGTCGCCCTGGCCGCCGTCGAATGGCGCACCCGCCGGGCCGGCGGGCGAGGCGACCTCAGCCGGGGTGTCCGAGCAGGGTGACGCCGTAGATCGCGGCAAAGCCGGCGATCGTCAGGCCGACGCGCAGCCATGATCCGTCGCCGTCGTGCTCGTGGGCATGGGCGGCGGGAAGCAGGTCGGTGGCGCCCATGTAGAGGAAGAAGCCGGCGTAGAGGGCGAGGAAGTAGCCGAGCGTCTGGTCGGAGACCGAGATCAGCGAGCCGACAGCGGCACCGAGCAGCGGCGCGAAGGCATCGATCCGCAGCCAGCGCTTCGCCCGCACGCGATCGCCCGACTGACTCAGGACGAAGCTGACAGTGTTGAGCCCATCGGCAAAGCCGTGGCTGACGACGGCGATCAGGACGAGGATGCCGGTCTCGGCGTTGACGCTGAAGGCGAGCCCGATTCCGACCCCGTCGGTGAAGGTGTGAAGGGAGAGGCCCAGTGCGCCGAGCACGCCGACCCGTCCGTGGGCTTTCGCCTGCTCGGGATCGTCACGGTGGTGCAGGACGAGCACCCGCTCGAGCAGGAAGAAGCCGAGGAAGCCGAGGGCCACCACCGGGACGGCGTCATGGGCCTCGCCGATGTGCTCGATCGCCTCCGGCAGCACCTCCAGCAGCGCCACCGCGACGACGATGCCGCCGCTCAGGGCGACGACCGTCGGCAGGGAGTGGGCGAGCCGCAGCGCCACGGCCCCACCGCTGAAGATCGCGATGACGGCGAGCGCCGCGAGCGGTATCGCAACCTCAGGCATGCCGCTCCGAGCAGGGCCCACAGGTTCCGCGCAGGACCACGTCGTGCGCCGCGACGGCGAAGTCGGAGCGGCTGCCGACCGCCTCGATCGCCCTCTCCAGCTCCTGGCTGGCGAAGGGGGCGAGCCGCCCGCAGTCCTCGCAGACCAGATGGTGGTGATGCTCGTCGGGATCGAGCCGCTCGTAGCCGGCGGCGTCGCCGCCGATCTCGACTCGCTGCACGAGGTGTAGCCGCTCGAGCCTCTCCAGGGTGCGGTAGACGCTCGCCCGACCTACCGAATCGAGCCTCCGGTCGATCTCCAACGCGGTCAGCGCGCAGGTCTCCGCGGCCAGCAGCTCGACGATCTGGCGCCGCGAGGCGCCGCTGCGCTGCCCTGCCTCATCGAGGCGCTGCAGTGCGTGTCCGGCCCAATCCACGGCCGGCAAGCTATCAGATAATGAGACTTATTCTCAGAAAGCGACCGCTCAGCTGTAGCGGTCCCACTTGAGCAAATAGGGCAGCGGGTCGATCGGGCTGCCGCCCTCGTACCAGCCGGGGGCGGTCCAGATCTCGAAGTGCAGGTGGCAGGCGCTGGAGGAGCCGGTGCTGCCGATCAGGCCGATCGGCTGGCCGGTGCGGACCCTCATACCGGTTTTCAATGGCGACGGTTCAAGCATGTGCATGTAGGCGGTGTCGAGGGTGGATCCCCTGCTGTCGATGACGACGTAGTTGCCGGCGGCGCTCTGGTACCCCGAGTATCGGACCCGTCCGCCGCGAGCGGCGACGAGGGGGACGCCGCACTTGGCCATCACGTCGTGGCCCTGATGGGTGTGGCCGGAGCGGCCGGCGCCGAAGACCGCACCGGCGCTGCCGAAGTCGTGGGTGCCGAGGACCGGGAAGGCGAAGCCGTAGAGGGCGAAGCCGAGCCCGAAGGCCTGCGCGGAGGAAGAGGCGCGCTGCTTCGCTTCGCGGATGGACTGCGAAAGAGACTGCGCCGCCGCCGGCTCGTCTCCTTGGGGGGCGATCTGGAACCTGTAGCGGCCGTTGGGGGCGGGGCGTCCGTCGCTGCCCGTCCCGTCCCACTGGATGCTGTCCTTCAGATCGGGCGGGACGTCGTTGCGGTAGAAGCTCCGGACGATCTGCCCGGCCGCGTCGACGACGTCGATGCGAAGGTCGTTTGCGGGCTGGCTGCTGCCGATCGCGTAGGTGAGGCGCGGATAGCGGATCCCGTAGTAGAAGGACTTGCGAGGCGAGGTCTCGGCGGAGAGGAGGCGAAGCGTCCCGACGCTCGGCGCGGCGTCCGGCGCGCCCGGGCGGCTCGCGGGCGGTGGCCCTGCGCTGGCAGGGGTCGGCGCACCGCCGGTCGCCGCGAGCGCGGTTCCGCCGACGCTCGCGAAAAGCGCCCCCACCATCGCGACTATGAAAATCTCCGGCCAGCCAAGGCTCGGCGCCCGTTTGCCTACGTGCCACGTGCCCTCTCTTTCGATCGCCTGCGGAGTTAGCTGTCGGGCTCGCGCTGAAAGAGATGCGCTACGGACGCTGTTCGTCCGATTCGCCCCCGGGACCTGCTACGGTCCCTGCGGTTCCTCCGCTCCCGTCCGGTAGCCCGGCCGGGATTAGGCATTGCTGGCGCGGCAGTATAGACAGCGTGTCGGCGACAGGAGGGTCGGGCACGCCACCGCGGCGCGGCGGCTATCATCCCGGGGCCGCTGGGGCTTCCCCGCGGCTTTTCTCTGATGAAGACCTATGTCGCAACCTCCGCCGACCGCCAGCGAGACTGGTACGTCGTCGACGCCGAGGGCCAGACCCTGGGCCGCCTGGCGACCCGGATCGCCGACGCGCTGCGCGGCAAGCGCAAGCCTGAGTACACCCCCCACGTCGACACCGGCGACTTCGTCGTCGTCGTCAACGCCGAGAAAATCCACGTGACCGGCAACAAGCTCGAGCAGAAGCGCTACTGGCGCCACAGCGGCTACCCGGGAGGGATCAAGTCCCGGACCCTGGCCGAGATGCTCGACCGCCGTCCGGAGGAGGTGATCCGCAAGGCGGTGAAGGGAATGCTTCCCCGCAACCGTCTCGCCCGCAAACAGCTGACCAAGCTGAAGGTCTACGCCGGGCCCGGATCATCCACATGCTGCGCAGCAGCCGAAACAGATGGAGATCAGCAATGTTGATGAGCCGCAGGACGACGAGACTTCAGAGGACAACGTCGAGGAGACTCCCGCTCAGGACGAGAACCGCTCCGGCCGCGGGTCCTGTCGCGGAGGAGGACTCCTCGTCCTCGCAGGCTGCGGGCGAGGAGCCCACCTCCACGCCACCCGCGGAGGCAGACGGCCGAGGAGGAACAGCCTCAGGACGCTGCCGCGGAGGAGCCCTCGCCAGAGGCGGCGCCGGGAGGAAGCTGCGCAGGACGACGCGCCTGCCGAGGCCTGCCGAGGCTCCCGTTGCTGAGCAGGAGGAGTCCGACTGAGGAGCCTGCTGAGAAGCCCAAGGAGAAGAAGAAGGACGTCATTCCTGGGGCGGATCTGGAGCCTATTGCTGTCGAGACCGAGGAGCGGCCGCTCAGCGCTGAGGAGAAAGCTCGGCGTGAGGCTGAGGAGGAGGAGCGGCGTCAGCGTGAGGCGGCGATGGTCGCCGACTCGCCCGAGGAGGAAGGCCGCCAGCCGCGCCCCGGCCAAGATCGAGGGCGACTCGCGCTTCCTGGCGACCGGCAAACGCAAGCGCTCGATCGCGCGCGTGACGCTGCTGCCGGGCAAGCGGCAAGATCGAGATCAACAAGCGCTCCATCGAGGAGTTCTTCCCGCGTCCTCTGCACCAGACGATCGCCAAGCAGGCGCTGGTCACGACCGGCTACGAGGGCAACGTCGACGTCCGCGTCCGGGTCCACGGCGGCGGCGTCAGCGGTCAGGCCGGTGCGGTCCGCCACGGGATCGCTCGGGCGCTGATCGAGGTCGACCCGGATCTGCGCGGCGAGCTGAAGCGGCGCGGCTTCCTCACTCGCGACGCTCGCGTCAAGGAGCGCCGCAAGGCCGGCCTCAAGAAGGCCCGCAAGAAGCCACAGTTCTCCAAGCGCTGACGGGGCCGAGGTGACGCCGGAGCGCAAGCTCTTCGGAACCGACGGGGTCCGAGGGGAGGCCGGCACGTTCCTCAGCGCCGAGCTGGCCACCTCGCTTGGGCCGGGCCGCGGTCGCCTCGTTGCAGGCCGAGCGGCCGCAGGTGCTGATCGTCCGCGACACGCGCGAGTCGGGCCCGATGCTGGAAGCGGCCCTGGCCGCGGGGGTCGCCGCCGGAGGCGGCGACGCGCTGCTCGGCGGCGTGATGCCGACGCCGGCCGCCGCGATCCTGGTCAAGCGGCTCGGGCTCGACCTGGCAGCGGTCGTCTCGGCTTCCCACAACCCCTACCGCGACAACGGCATCAAGTTCTTCAGCGGCGCCGGGACGAAGCTCGACGACGAGACGGAGGGCAGGATCGAGGCGCTGCTCGGCTCCGACGCCGACCCCGCCATCCATCCCGGCCACGTCCGCGAGCTGAACGGCGGGATCGAGGACTACCTACGGGCGCTCGAGTCCGCCTTCCCGCTCGACCTCTCGGGCATCAAGGTGGCGCTCGACTGCGCCAACGGCGCCACCCACCGCGCCGCGCCGGCGATCTTCGAGCGGCTGGGAGCCGAGGTCGAGGCGGTCGCGGCCGAGCCCGATGGCCGCAACATCAACGACGGCTGCGGATCGACCCACCTCGACAACCTCGCGGCCCACGTCGCCGCCTGCGGGGCGGCGATCGGCTTCGCCTTCGACGGCGACGGCGACCGTGTGCTCGCCGTCGACTCCGCCGGCCGCCCCCACGACGGCGACGAGCTGATCGCCCTGGTCGCCAGGGGCAAGGCCGCCCGCGGCGAGCTGGAGGGCGGTGTCGCGGTGACCGTGATGAGCAACTACGGTTTCCACCGCGCGATGGAGGAGGCCGGGATCGAGGTCGCCGTCACCCAGGTCGGCGATCGCTACGTCCTCGACGAGCTGCGGCGGCGCGAGCTGGCCGCTTGGCGGCGAGCAGTCGGGCCACATCATCGACACCGGCTTCGTCGCGACCGGCGACGGGATCGCCGCGGCGTTGATGGCGATGCGCGAGCTGGACGGCCGCGACCTGGCCGCGGTCGAGGCGATGGCGAAGCTGCCGCAGACCCTGGTCAACGTCGAGGTCGCCGATCGCGGGGCGCTGGAAGGCGCCACCGCCGTCTGGGAGGCGGTCGAGCGCGAGGCCGCCGAGCTGGACGGCCGCGGCCGGGTCCTGCTCCGCCCCTCGGGCACCGAGCCCCTGGTTCGCGTGATGGCCGAGGCCCCGACCGCCGAGGAGGCCGACGCGGTCTGCGAGCGCCTTGCCGCCGTGGTCAGGCAAGAGCTGTCCTGACAGCCGCCCTCTACTCTTAATCGCCTCCTATGTGCGGAATCGTCGGATACGTGGGCGCACGCCCCTGTCGTGAGCTGCTAGTCGCCGGGCTCGAAAAGCTCGAATACCGCGGCTACGACTCGGCCGGGGTCTCGGTGATCGAAGACGGCCGGGTCGAGAGCGTGCGGGCGGTCGGCAACCTCGCCAATCTGCGTGCCGCGGTCGAGGAGCACGACAGTGAGAACGGCGGCGGCGTGGCGGTAGCCGCATCAACGGCGACGACCGGCATCGCCCACACTCGCTGGGCAACCCACGGGCGAGTGACCGAGGAGAACGCCCACCCGCACAGCGACGACTCCGGCAGCGTCCACATCGTCCTCAACGGGATCGTCGAGAATCACGCCAAGCTGCGCACCCAGCTCGAGGCCGAAGGGCACGAGTTCAGCTCCGAAACCGACGCCGAGGTGGTCGCCCACCTGATCGCCAGCCGCTACGAGGACGACCTCGCCGACGCGGTCCGCGCCGCCTTCGCCGAGCTGCGCGGCCACTACGCCTTCGTCGCCATGCACGCCGAGCAGCCCGGCCTTCTGGTCGGGGCGCGCAAGGAGTGCCCGCTGGTGGCCGGAGTGGCGGATGGCGAGAGCTTCCTCGCCTCGGCGATCCCCGCCTTCCTCGCCGAGACGCGCCAACGCGGTGGCGATCGAAAACGACGAGATCGTCACGATCGACCCCGCGGGTGTGACGATCACCGACGCGGAGGGAAACCCGGTGACCCGCGAGGCCGAGGAGATCACCTGGGACGAGGCCGCCGCCGAGAAGGGCGGCTACGAGACCTTCATGCTGAAGGAGATCCACGAGCAGCCCGACGCGGTCGCCGAGACGATCGCCGACCGCCTGCCGGGCGACGAGGGCGTCGACCTCTCCGAGGTCGACCTGGATGACTCCTTTCTGCGGGGCATCAGGCGGATCGTGATCGTCGCCTGCGGCACCTCCTACCACGCCGGGCTGGTCGGCCGTTACGCGATCGAGGAATGGGCGCGGGTGCCGGTCGAGATGGACGTCGCCTCCGAGTACCGCTACCGCAACCCGGTGGTGGGCGACGACGATCTGGTGATCGGCATCACCCAGTCGGGGGAGACCGCCGACACGCTGGCGGCGATGCGGCTGGCGCGCGAACGCGGCGCCAAGGTGCTGGCGATCACCAACGTCATGGGCAGCCAGGCGACGCGCGACGCCGACGCGGTCCTCTACACGCGCAGCGGCATGGAGATCAGCGTCGCCGCGACGAAGACCTTCGTCGCCCAGGTCGCGGTGATGTACCTGATCGGGCTACGGCTGGCGGAGCTACGCGGGACGCTGCCGGCCGAGCGCCTCGCCGAGCTGGTGTCGGAGATGAAGTCGCTGCCGTCGAAGATCGAGGCGACGATCGCCGGCTGCGTGGAGGCCGAGGTGCGCGAGGTCGCCGCCGCCTACGGCGAGCGCGAGTTCTTCCTCTACCTCGGCCGCCACATCGGCCTCTCGGTCTGCCTCGAGGGGGCGCTGAAGCTGAAGGAGATCTCCTACATCCCGACCGACGCCTACGCCGCCGGCGAGATGAAGCACGGGCCGATCGCCCTGCTCGACGAGGCGACCCCGGTCGTCTGCGTGGCGACCGAGAGTCCCGTCCTCGACAAGGTCCTCTCCAACGTCGAAGAGGTGCGGGCGCGAGGCGCGCAGACGATCGCAATCGCCACCGAAGGATGCGAGCGGGTCCGCGAGGTCGCAGACCAGACGATCGAGGTGGCCCGCACCGACTGGATCCTGCAGCCGATCGTGGCGATCCTTCCCTTGCAGCTGCTCGCCTACGACATCGCCCGGGGGCGCGGGCCTTAACGTCGACCAGCCTCGCAATTTGGCCAAGACGGTTACGGTCGAGTGATCGATGGGTAGGATGCCGCGCAAGTTGAAGGCGCGGCTCCCAGTCACCATTCTGCTTTGCGGCCTCGCCCTCGTCGCCCTCGCCAGCTGCGGCGAGGACGGCGACGGAGGCGGCGGCTCAGCGACGGCCGGCATCGCGCCCCCCAGCTCTCCGATCTTCATCGAAGCGACGATCCGTCCCGAGGGCCGGTTGCAGGCAGACGTCGAGGAAATCGTCAAAACCGTCGCCGGGATCGACAATCTCGGCGGCCTGAATCGTCTCCGAGCTCGAAAGCTCCGCCCGCGAGGAGGGCGAACCGTTCGACTACGAGACCGAAGTCGAGCCCTGGCTCGGTGAAAAGGCCGGCATCTTCCTCGATGGCTTCAACGGCGACGACTTCGAACGCTTCGGCGTCGCGATCCAGACCACCGATCCCGACGCAGCGCAGTCCTTCGTCGAGAAACAGGCCAAAGGCGACAAGGACCCGATCGACGACGCCTCCTACGAGGGCGTGGAATACAAGGTCGACAGCGCCGACGAAAGCGTCTACGGCATCGTCGGCGAGCTGCTTGTGATCACCGAGAAGGAGCAGGCGTTTAAAGACGCGGTCGACGCCTCCAACGGCGACTCGCTGGACGACGAAGCCGCATACGACGACGCGATCGAGGCGGCGGTCGAGGGCAGCCTCGCCGACATCTACGTCGACGTCGGCCTGCTGATCGAGCAGTCGGGCGAGGAGGTTGACGAGAGCGCCCTGCAGGCGCTGCGCAGCACCGGCATCGAACCGCGCGAAGCGACTGCGGTAGCAAGCGTCATCCCCGGCTCCGACCAGGTCGAGGTCGAGATCAGCAGCGATCTCGGAGATCAGGAAGCGCCCAGCGGCGATCGCCTCCGAGCTGCTGGGGTCGCTGCCGGCGAGCTCGTTCGCCGCCGGCGCGGTCTCCGGCTTTGGTGGGCAGCTGGAAGAAGCGCTCGACGAACTCGACAAGCAGGGGATTCCGGGCCAGGTCCCCCCGGATCAGCTGAAGAAAGGCCTGAACAATGTCGGCGTCAATCTCGACACCATCGTCGGCTCGATTCGCAGTGGCGGTATTTTCGCCGAAGGCACCAGCGAGAAAAGCCTCGGCGGCGCCTTGGTGCTGGTCATCGACAGCAAGAAACAGGCATCCGACACCGTCTCCAACATCGGCTCGTTGTTGCAGCTCGGCGGTTTCCAGGGCGTACGCTCGGTGACCGGCGTCGCCAAGGGCTTTTCGATCAGCACCGGCGAACTTCCGCGGCCGCTTGTGGTTTTGACGAGGGCCGATCGGATCGCGATCGGCTCGGCCTGCCGGCCGCCGACGAAGCGCTCACTAGCGACACGACGCTCGCCGAGACGCAGGCGTTCAAAGATGCGGAGACCGCCCTTGGCAGCATCCCGATCAGCTTCTTCGTCGACGGCCCCGAGGCGCTGCGCCTGGCCGAATCTCTGGTACCGCGCTCCGAAACCGGCTTCCAGGAAGCCAAGCCTTACCTGAAGAAGATCAGCTCGATCGCACTCGGTTCCAACGCCGACGGCGACCGCGTCACCGCAAAGCTGATCATCAGCCTCGAGAAGTAGGTTCAACGTAGGCTGAGCTGACGCTGCTCTCGGACCACTTTGAACGGGTCGTCGGCCTCGTCCGGAGGCCGTTTGGCGCGGATTTCGCTCCAGCGCAGACTGGTCTCAGCTCCCGCGAGGTAATGGCGGGCCCGCCGCTCGCCGACCGGCTCGAGGAGACCCAATCCCGCCATTGCCATCAGGTCCCGCGATGCGCTCTGCTCGCTGATCTCCTCGCCGACCGTCGCCTCGACCGAGGCCTGATATCCAGGCCTGCGAATCCGCAGGCCGTAGGCGGCGTCCATAAGCGCGGCCGCGCAACGTTCTGGCAAGCCGTTGCTTTCGGCCAGCTCGACGCACGCGTTCCACAATTGCTCGATCTCCTCACGGCGCCGCAACATCGTGCGGATCTGGATGTAGTGGGCGCGGAGGCAGAAGCGAAGCCAGGGCCGGGCGTCTCGGTCGGGGTGCCAGGACCCTGCGGCCACATCCGTCAGAACCTCGTAGTAGGCCTCCGTGTTCCGGTCCAGAAACTCCTCGATGCTGGAGAAGACCGGGGCAAGCACCCGGTCGCGCGCAAGGATGAGCGTTTGGAGGCAACGTCCCATCCGCCCGTTTCCGTCGCTGAACGGGTGGATCAAGACGAGGTTCAGGTGAGCCATCGCCGCCTTCACCAGCACCGGGCTCTCATCTCGACGCAGGTCCAGCAACAGCTCTCCCATCAGCTCCGGAACCCGATCGCTGGGCGGGCCTTTGTAAACGTTCTCTCCGCTCTCTTCGTCCCTCACGTAGATGTCTCCCGGACGCCACCTTCCCGGGTTCCTGCGGAGGTCGTGCTTGATCATCATGTAGTGCAAACTCTTGATCAGCCCCTCCTCGATCTCGAGTCCGTCGTCGTCGGCGATCTGGAGCACGTAGGTCATCGCGTCGCGATATCCGGCCAGCGCGTGCTGGGTCTCTTCGCTGGCGTCCATCGTTGGCTCCCCCTCGACCGCGGCGATCACGTCGTCGAGGGAGGCGTTGTAGCCCTCGATGCTGTTGGACCCCTGGACCGCCCGCGCAAAAGCCATCCGCCGCAGGCTGCCTCGCCAGCGTCGCGGCTCGGCAACGCGATCGTGAAGCCGCTCGCGCTGCTCGGAAAGCAGCTTCAGGACGTCTTGCTCGTCTTCACGAAGCTCGGGAGTCTGGAAGATCATGATATTTACAAAATATCATACGCTCCTCACTCATGACATTTTGTAAATATCAAAACATCATCTCGTAGCTTTGCAGGCTTTTTTCGCGTGAGCGGAGGGGTTTTCCCAGTTGCCCGCACAGGCAACTGCTGAGCGAGTCCGCGGTTAGGCTGAGCAACGCATGGAGTCCTGGCTCATCCCCCTCTATGACGCTAACGGTATGCGGGCGGTCGATCGCTGGGCGATCGAGGAGATGGGGGTGGCTTCGCTTGAGCTGATGGAGGCGGCGGGGCGGGCTGTCGCGGAGGCGGTCGGGGAGCTGGGGCCGGAGGGCGCCGTGCGGGTCGTCTGCGGCAAGGGGAACAACGCTGGCGACGGGCTGGTCGCTGCCCGCTATCTGGCCGAGGCCGGACACGAGGTGGAGGCGCTGCTGCTTTGGCCGGCCGAGGAGCTGAGCGGGGACGCCGCTGCCAACCTGGAGCGCTTTGCGGCCGAGCGGGTGAGCGGCGATCTTGGAGAGCGGCTGGCCGGTTCGGGCGCCGTCATCGACGCGATCTTCGGCACCGGCTTCTCGGGCGAGCCGCGCGAGCCGGCCTCAGCCGCGATCGCCGCGATCAACGGCTGTGGGGCGCCGGTCGTCGCCTGCGACGTCGCCTCGGGGGTAGGCGCTTCCAGCGGCGAGGTCGAGGGCGCGGCGGTCGAGGCGGATCTGACCGTGACCTTCCACGCCGCGAAGCTGGGCCATCGAATCGCCCCCGGGAAGTGGCACAGCGGTGTAGTGCTTGTGGCACCGATCGGAGTCCCGGATGGAGCGCCTGGAGAGGCCGCCGGGGGCGAGATAGATGCCTCCGTGCTGGGCCTCGCACCGCGTCGCGGCCCGCGCTCGACCAAGTTCAGCTCCGGCCAGGTGACGATCGCCGGCGGCTCGCGCGGCCTGACCGGGGCGGTGCGGATGACGTCCCAGGCGGCGATCCGCGCCGGCGCCGGCTACGCGACGGTCGCCGTACCGGCCGACCTCGAGCCGATCTTCGAGGCGGGACAGCCCGAGGTGATGTCGATTGGCTGCCCCGGCGGTGAGGGTTGCCTGACGCCAACCTCTGCCAAGCCACTGCTGCGCGCCTTCGAGCGCGCCGCGGCCGGGGTGTTCGGGCCCGGCCTGGGGCGCAACCCGGGCTCGATCGAATTGGCGCACGAGGTTATAAGCGCGATCGAGGCTCCGCTGGTGGTCGATGCCGACGGACTCAACGCCTTTGCCGGAAAGCTTGAGTCGATCGGCGCTCGCGAAGCGCCGACGATCCTCACCCCGCATGCAGGCGAGCTGGGACGGCTACTGGAGCGGCCCTCTGAGCAGGTCGCCGCCCATCGCCTCGCCGCGGCACAGCGAGGCGGCGCGGGCATCGGGCGCGATCGTCGTCCTCAAGGGCGACGACACGATCGTTACCGACGGCGAGCGGGTCGCCGTTAACGCCGTCTCGGCCCCAGCCTTGGCTACGGCCGGCAGCGGCGACGTGCTCTCGGGCATGATCGCGGCAGTGCTCGCCCGCGGCCTCGAGCCGTTCGCCGCCGCCTGTGCCGCCACGATCGCCCACACGCGCGCTGGCCGCGACGCGGCGGCTCGGGTTGGCGCCGCCGAGTCCGTGATCGCAACCGACGTGATCGACTCGATCCCGGCGGGGCTGCGGGGGTTGCAACCCGACGAGATGAATTGACCACACCCAGGTGGGGTCAATGTCGCAAACGCTGGATCTGGCAGGTCGAATAACCTCGGCGGTGCAGATGAAGACCGCCGCCGAGATCATGGACGCCGGGGTGCCGGCAGTCTCGCCTGAGGCAGACGCGCGTAACGCCGTCGAGCTGCTGGCGAGGACCGACAAGGGGGCGATTCCGGTCGTCGACGACGAACGCCGCGTGGTCGGGATCGTCAGCGAGTCCGACCTGGTCCTCAGCGAAGAGGAAGCGGACCTGCACCTGCCGCACTATCTCAACATCATGGGCGGGGTCGTCTTCGTCGGTTCGATGAAGGGCTTCGAGGAGCGGCTCGAGAAGGCGTTTGCGACCAAGGTCTCCGAGCTGATGACGGCCGATCCGGTCGTCGTCCACGACTATGCCAGCGCCGAGACCGTGGCGAGGACGATCGCCGAGAAGCACCACAACCATCTCCCCGTAGTCGACGCCGAAGGGCGCCTCGTCGGCCTGGTCACGCGGGCCGACGCGCTCGCGGCGCTCGTCGGGTAGCCATGGTGCGGGCGGTCGCCCGGATCGACACCGGCGCGGTGCAGCGCAACTGCGCTCGGCTCGCATCCGAGCTGGTGGAGGGGGCGGAGCTCTGCGCGGTCGTCAAGGCCGACGGCTACGGGCACGGCGCTGACGCCTGCGCCGCCGCCGCGCTGACTGGCGGCGCAACGAGGCTGGCGGTGGCGACTGGAGTGGAGGCGGCGCAGATCGGACGGCGCTTCGCCCACGTCCCGTTGCTGACGATGGGCGCCCTCGGGCCCGAGGACCTCGATGCCGCGCTCTCGGCCGGCTCGGCGGTGGCAGTCTGGCGTTCCGGCTTCCTCAGTCATGTCGCCGACCGCGCCCGCGCCCAGGGCAGCACCGCCCGCGTCCACGTCAAGTACGACAGCGGCATGGGCCGGCTCGGCAACCGCGACCCGGCCGAGGTCTGGCACTGCTGCGCGCCTGCGCCGAGAGCCCCGACCTCGAACCGGCCGGTCGTCTGGACCCACTTCGCGACCGCCGACGAGCCCGGCTCGGCCTTCTTCGAGGAGCAGCTCGACTCGCTTTGCGGCGGTGGCCGAGGAGGCAAAGGCCGAGTTCCCGGGCCTCATCGTGCACGCCGCCAACAGCGCCGCCGTCTTTCGCGACCGCCGCTCGCACTTCGACATGGTCCGCTGCGGGGTCGCGGTCTACGGGCTCGATCCCTTTCAGGGGGATCCTGCTGAGCGCGGCCTCAGCCCGGCGCTCTCGTTGCGCTCCTATGTGGCGGACGTGAAGCGCTTCGACCCCGGCGACAGCGCCGGGTACGGCCGCACCTGGCGTGCGGACGCTCCCACCTGCGTCGGCGTGCTGCCGCTCGGTTACGGCGACGGGGTGAGGCGCGGTCTTTCCAACAACGCCGAGGTGCTGGTGCGGGGTCGCCGCCACCCGCTCGTCGGCACGGTCTCGATGGACAACGTCACCGTCGATCTCGGTCCGGAGACCGACGTCGAGGCGGGCGACGAGGCGGTGCTGATCGGCTCGCAGGGAGAGGAGGCGATCCTCGCCGAGGAGCTGGCGGCGCGGCTGGGGACGATCAACTACGAGGTCACCTGTGGGATCTCGGCCAGGGTCCCGCGGGTGGAGGGGTGACCCTCGCCGACGCTCTCTCGGCTTCCCTGCCGGTGGCCCTAGCGCGGCGGGCCCTCGCCGGCGGGGAGTCGGACCTGGATCGTTGGCGGCGCGGTGCGCGACGCGGCCCTGGGCAGAGCGGTGACCGACCTCGACCTCGCGGTGGCCGGCGATCCGGCCGTCGCGGCGAAGGCGATCGCCCGCGAGGGCAACGGTAACTCCTTCGAGCTCTCGGCAGAGTTCGCGACCTGGCGGGCCGTCGCTGCTGACGGCTCCTGGCAGGTGGACGCGACCGCGCTGCGCGGCGAGACGATCGAGACGGACTTGGCGGCGCGTGACTTCACCGTTGGCGCTATCGCCGTCCCGCTCGGCGGCGGCGAGACGATCGATCCTCACTGCGGCCTTGCCGACCTCGAGCGGCGAGTTCTGCGTGTGGTCGGCGCGCGCAGCTTCGCGGACGACCCGCTGCGCCTCCTGCGGGCCGCCCGCCTTGCCGCCGACCTCGGCCTGGAGATGGACCCGGACACCGTGGCTCTGGCCCGGGCGGAAGCGGCGCGTGCCGGCGAGGCGGCCGGCGAGCGCCAGCTTGCTGAGCTGCGGCATCTGGTCGGCGGTCCCGACCCGCTGCGCGGCTTGGCGCTGCTCGACGAGCTCGGGCTCACTGCGACGGTCCTGCCCGAGCTGGAGGCGCTGCGCGGAGTCGAGCAGGGACCGAACCACCACCTCGACGTACACGGACACACGCTCGCGGTGCTCGAGCGGACCCTGGAGGTCGAGTCGGACCTCGAGCGATTCGCGGGACCGCGCGCCGCCGAGGCGCGGGAACTGCTCGACGAGCCGCTCGCCGAGGAGATCAGCCGTGGCACCGCGCTGCGCTTCGGCGCGATCCTGCACGACGTCGGCAAGCCGGCGACTCGCGGCGAGCGCGATGGCTTCGTCACCTTCATCGGTCACGACGACGTCGGAGCCGAGATCGTCGCCGCGCTGTGCTCGCGCCTGCGCGCCGGCCAGCGGCTGACCCGTCACCTGCGAGCGCTGACGCAGCACCACCTGCGCCTGGGCTTCCTGGTCCACGAGGCGCCGCTGCCGCCGCGTCGCGTTCACGAGTACCTGCGGGCGACCGAGCCGGCCGCCGCCGACGTCACCCTGCTCACCGTTGCCGACCGTCTCTCCGCCCGCGGCGGCAGCCCGCTGGCGTCTGAGGAGGCGATCGAGGCGCACCTGAGGCTCGCCCAGGAGATGCTCGCCGCCGCGCTCGACTGGCGCCGGGACGGGCCAGCGCCGCCTCTCATCCGCGGCGATGAGCTGGCCGCCGAGCTGGGGATCGAGGAGGGGCCCGAGCTGGGCGCTCTGCTTGCCGAGCTGGAGGCTGCGCAGTACGCGGACGAGGTGAAGACGCGCGAGGAGGCGATCGACCACGCCCGCCGGGTGCGCGGCTGACCCGCGCCCCTTCAGATACGCTCTCGGCCGCATGGGCAAAGAGGAGAAGATCGAGATGGAGGGCGAGATCACTGAGGCCCTCCCCAACACGATGTTCCGGGTCAAACTCGACAACGACCACGAGGTGCTCGGCCACATCTCCGGCAAGATGCGCCGCCACTACATCCGCATCTTGCCTGGGGACCGGGTCAAGATCGAGCTTTCTCCTTACGACCTAGACCGCGGTCGGATCACCTACCGCTACAAATAGCTGGTCGCCGACCGCGGGTCGGGATCGGCCAACTCCGCGATCAGCGCCGACCAGGCGAAGTCCCGTGCGCCCAGTCCAGTGCCATCGCGGGGGTCGTAGTACTCGTGCAGCCCTTCTCTCTCCACGGCGCCGATCAGGCCGTTCGACAGTCGCGCCGCCTCCTCCTCATAGCCGAGCCGGCGCATGCCGAGCCAGACGAGCCAGGCGGTGTTGACCCAGGTCGGGCCCCGCCAGTAGCGGCGGATCGGGCCGCGGCTGCCGGCCGGCTCGTAGCTCGGCTCCGAGACCGCGACCGAGGGCGGTGCGATCGGGGTCAGGAACTCGTCCTCGCGCAGCAGGTGCTCCTCGACCAGGCGGCGTCCGATCTCCTCGGGCAGGTCGGGCAGGGCCAGCGGCGCCAGCGCCGCGCAGGTGAGGATGGCGGGCCGGGCCCCGCCCGGCTGCGCCTCGTCGAGGAAGAGGCCGCGCCGCTCGTCCCAGAGCCGCTCGATCAGGGCCGGCGTCGCCGAAGGCCGGCCCAGGGCTTGCAGCGAGAGCGACCACAGCGTGTTGACCAGGACCTCGCAGAGCACCGGTCCGCCCCGGTCGCGCACCCGGCGCGCGTCGAAGCCGAGCCGCCGGTTTCGTCGCACAAGACCGGGAAAGCAGAGCCGACCGGTGGCCCGCCGGCCCCAGACCGGGTCGAACTTCGGCGAGGCGTCGAGCCCCGACTCGTCGGGCTGCAGGATCCAGAGCAGGCCGTCGCCGTCGAGGTCGCGGTTGGCGACCAACCAGTCCGCCTGCGCCGCGATCCGCGGTTCGGCGGCTGGGTCGCCGACGGCGATCCGCCAGGCCCAGGCCAGCAGCGGTGGCTGGATCGTCCCGGTCTGCAGGGAGCGGCGCGAGGCGACGTTGTAGAAGGAGAGCCGGCTGAGCGAAACCGGTCGGTCCCAGAAGATCGTGTGGCCGATGAAACCGTCCGGGCGCTGCGCGGCGAGCAGGCTCTCCAGCTCGGCCCGTCGCGCGGGCTGGGTCGAAGCGCCGCCAGGCGATCGCCGCGAAGCAAGAGTCCCAGTACCACTGCCAGGGATAGCGGCTGGGGCTGGGCCGGGTGTAGGCGAAGGGGACACCCTCGCGCTCGCCCTCCATCCAGTTCCGGCGCAGCACACTCTCAGCGGCTTCCACGGCCGACGGGCCTAAAACGCCAGTCGGAGTGGCCTTTTCGTCCCGTCGGCGGGCTTTCACATCGCGATGCGGCGCATCGCGCGCAGCGAGAGCGTGGCGAAGAGCGCCAGCATCCCGGCCAGCGCGACGATCCCGGGCCAGGTTTCCTCCCAACTGATCCCGCCGACGAAGCCCTGCCGCACCGCGTCGACCACCAGCGTCATCGGGTTGACTTCGGCCACATCCCGCAGCCAACCCTGCATCAGCTCCAGCGGCGCGTAGGCGGTGGTGGCGAGGATCAGCGCCAGCATTCCCGCCTGCATCAGTGGCGCTGCCGACTGGCTCTTGTAGTGGAGGGCGAGGCCGGAGGAGTAGCAGGCGGCGGTTGCGGCGGTGACCGCGGCCATCGCGTAGGCGATCAGCAGCCCGTCGACTCCCGGCCAGTGGGCGCCTACCAGGAAGGCGACCGCCAGTACGAAGGTGGCCGGGATGAAGGCACGCAGGCTGGCCGAGATGACGAGGCCGGTGAGTAGGACCCAGCGCGGGGCAGGAGAAACGAGCAGCCGGTCGAGCCAGCCCTGCTCGATGTCGCGGGCGAGGTTGACTCCGGTCGCGGCGCCGGTGAAGCCCGCGCCTTGCAGGATGCTGACCGGCACCAGAAAGCTGGCGTAGCTGTCGGTGGTGAAGCCGGTCAGCTGGGTCAGGTTGCCGAAGACGCCGTTGAGGCCGAGGAAGAAGATCGTCGGCGCGAGCACGCCGGGAACCGCTGCCCCCGGCACCCGCAGCAGCTCGTTCTTCGCACGGTTGACCAGCGCCGCGATCGTTTCCAGGTCCTGGCGGCGGATCACCTCAGCCCCCCGTCCTGAGCCGGTGGCGCAGGGCGCGGACGCTGAGCACGAGCGAGAAGGCCGTGAGCCCGGCGAGTGCCAGCAACGCGCTGAGCAGCTCGGTCGCGTCGATCCCGGCGATGATCGGCTCGCGGATCCCCTCGACGATGAAGCTGAGCGGGTTGTACTTGGCGATCGTCTGCGCCGGCTCGACCATCAGCTCCTCGGGGAAGAAGGCGGTGGAAAGGAAAAGGACGACGAAGACGAGCGGGAAGAGGCCCTGGACGATGCTCGCCCGCCCCGTTCGCAGGGCGATCGCCGCGCCGATCCCGCCGATCGCCATCGCCGAGGCGCAGGTCAGCGCGATCGCCACCAGCGCTCCAGGTACGCCGCCCTCGATCTCGGCGCCGAAGACGAGGCCGATCGCGAGGAACCAGAGTGCCGCGAACAGCCCCAGTGCGCCGGTCCCGACGAGCCGTCCGAGGACGATCGTGAAGCGGGAGATCGGCGCCGCGAAGAGGCGGTCGGTGAAGCCCATCTCGATGTCGACCGCGAGCGCAATGCCACCGCTGTTGCCGGCCAGCATCAGCGACTGCATCATCGCCCCGGCGAGCATGAACTGGAGGAAGCTCTGCACCGGCGGGAAGCCGGGCAGTTCGACGGCGCCGCCGGCGCCGCCGGTCTGGATCGCCAGCAGCAGGGTGGGGAAGACGACGATCGGCGCGATCAGCTGCGGGCGGCGGAAGGTCTGGCGGACCGAGCGCATCCCAAGCGCCCCCACGACCCGCGCGTTCGCGGCCAGTCGGCTCACGCCTCGACTGCCTCCTGCTCGCCGCTCTCCTCTCCGTCCTGCTCGAGGTGGTAGCCGGTCTTGGCGACGAAGACGTCGTCGAGGGTGGGGTGGACCAGCTCCAGCGAGCCGACGCCGATGCCGGCGTCGTCGAGCGCCCGCACGACGCGCGGGATGTCCGCCGCGCCGTTCTCGACCTCGACCAGCACCGTCCTGCCGTCGACCGGCGGCAGCAGCGGCCCGATCCGCTTGCAGATCTCCTCGGCTTGGGCGATCGAGCCCTCCTCGAGCTGCAGCCGGATGTGCGGATGACCGATCTCGGCTTTCAGCGAGCCGGGGGTGCCCTCGGCGACGATCCTGCCGCTGTCGATGATCCCCACGTTGTCAGCGAGCTGGTCGGCCTCCTCCAGGTACTGGGTGGTGAGGAAGACGGTCGTCCCCTCGTCGTTCAACGCCCGCACCTCCTCCCAGATCGTGCGGCGGCTGACCGGGTCGAGGCCGGTGGTCGGCTCGTCGAGGAAGAGGACCCGCGGCTCGTGGACCAGCGCGGCGGCGAGGTCGAGCCGCCTCTGCATGCCGCCCGAGTAGGCGCCGACGCGGCGGTCGGCGGCATCGGCCAGGTCGACCCGCTCGAGCAGGTCGTCGGCGCGGCGCCGTCCCTCGGCGCCGGGTATCCCCTGCAGCGTCGCCTGCAGGCGGATCAGCTCGCGGCCGGTCATCAGCGGATCGAGCGCCGCCTCCTGCAGGGCGACGCCGATCGAGGCGCGGACCTGGCGCGCTTCGCGGACGACGTCGTGGCCGGCGACGCTGGCGCTGCCCCCGGTCGGCAGCAGCAGCGTGGTCAGCATCCGCACCGTCGTCGTCTTGCCGGCGCCGTTGGGGCCGAGGAAACCGTAGATCTCGCCCTCCTCGACTTGGAGGTCGACTCCCTGCACCGCCAGCACCTCGCCGAAGGCGCGCTCGAGGCCTTCGACGACGATCGCTGCGGACATCAGACCTCCGTCGGCTCGGCCTCGGCGAGCGGTGGCTTCGACTCGACCCACTGGCGGCTGTTGGCCCGCTCCAGCGCCTCGGCGGCGTCGAGCAGCAGCTCGTCGCCGCCCCAGGCGGCCTGCAGCTGCAGGGCGATCGGCAGCCGCTCGGCGCTGAGGCCGACTGGGACGCTGATCGACGGGATGCCGGTCAGGTTGGCGAGGGCGGCGCCGCGTACGTTGGCCTGGTCGGCGGTGAGCGTGCCGGACGGCAGCTCGACCAGCGGCGACTCGAGCAGTGGCGCGGGGGCGGGGATGGTCGGCTAGGCGATCACGTCGACGTCTTCGAAGAGATCGGCGAGGCGGCGCCGCATCAGGGTGCGGACGCGGGCCGCCTGGACCGTCGCCGCGGTCGGCAGCAGCATCCGGTACTTGAGCGTGCCGCGGGCGATCGGGCTGATCTCGGGATGGA
This sequence comes from uncultured Solirubrobacterales bacterium, assembly GCA_963844395.1. GTDB lineage: Bacteria > Actinomycetota > Thermoleophilia > Solirubrobacterales > 70-9 > VRUE01. The sequence continues at coordinate 1,160,017 of CAWJNX010000002.1, forward strand.
GGTGGTTGAGGCGCTCCGGCGTCACGCCGCTGGAGGCTCTCCGCGTTGATCAGCAGGATCGCCGCCAGCGTCGCCGCCGGCGAGGTCGGGCAGCGAGATCTCGCGCACCTCGCCGCCGGTCTCGGCGCGCAGCGCCTCGACCGCCGCGTCGCAGGCCTCGCGAACCTCTTGCGTCACGTCTTCGGAGACCGGGTCGCGAACGACGCCGATCCGCAGGCCGGACGCGTCTCCTGCCGCCAGGTGCTCGTCGAAGAGGACCGAGCCCAGCAGGCGACAGTCGGCGGCGTCGGCGCAGAGCGGGCCGGAGACGATCAACGAGGTGATCGCCGCCATGTGGTGGCCATCCATCGCCGCGCGCCCGAAGGTCGGCTTGAGGCCGGTCAGCCCGCAGTAGGCGGCGGGGAAGCGGACCGAGCCGAGCCCGTCGGCGCCGACCGCGCCGGCGACCAGCCGCGCCGCGACCGCCGCCGCCGGGCCGCTCGAGGAGCCTCCCGGGCAGCGCTCGGTGTCCCAGGGGTTGCGGGCCGGTCCGTAGACGGAGACGTTGCCGGTGCTGCCGGCGCCCAGCTCGTGCATGTTGCCGACTCCGACGATCACGGCGCCGGCGTCGCGCAGGGCGCGATATGGGCCGGACTCGCCCGGCGCGGTCGGCGCCATCAGCTCGGCGGCGCCGAAGCGCTGCGCCCGCCAGGGCAGCGGCCACTCGTCCTTGATCACGATCGGGACGCCGTGCAGCGGTCCGTCGGGCGCCGCGGCGAGCATCTCGCGCGATCGCTCGGGGAAGGTCTCGACCACGGCGTTGATCGCCGGGTTGCGGGTCTCGATCCGCGCCAGGGCGGCGTCGAGCAGCTCGGCCGGGTCGGCGTCGCCGGCGGTGATCGCCGCCGCCTGCTCGCGCAGCGAAAGGTCGAGGGTGTCGCTCAAGGCGCCTTGGAGAGGTCGGGATTTCGCTCCAACTCGACCTCGCTCGTGTCGAGCGCGAGCAATTCGAGGATGGGGGGCCAGAGCAGCTGGTGCAGCACTGACATCACCGCCAGATCGATCTCGTCGGCCTCGATCCCGAGCGAGGCGAGGCCGGCGGGGACGAAATCGTCTGCTTGGGGCGAACCCTCCATTGCCCCGGCAACCCTACCGGGGCGGGATCGTGCAGTCGGCGCGGCAGATCGCATCCGGGCGCCACTCGCGGCAGAATCCGGGCCGCAACCCCCGGCGCAGGCCTGGGTTGCAGCTTGAGACCTTGCCGAGTGCAGCCGAAAACCGCCTTCGCCTCAGCCGCGGCCTGACCGCGGCCCTCTTCGTCTGTCTGCTGGCGGGGCTGGTCGCGGCCGCCTGGCCGGGCGCCGCCGATTCGGCGCCGGCCCGCGTCGTCGTCCTCGGTCGCACCGACGCGGCGCCACCGCCCTCGTGCCCGGGCAAAATCGTCAACAACGTCGAGGTCGTCCCTTGCAGGGTCGAGGGTCATGTAACCGGCTTCCAGTCGATCGCCGGCGGCGTACCGCGCCCCTACGAGGCGCCGTTCGACGGCAAGGTTGTCGCCTGGTCGATCACCCTCTCGCGTCCATCGCGGACCGACAGCGCCAAAACGACCGACGAGGTCGGCTTCTTCAACGACTTCCTCGGCAAACCCTCACAGGCACGGATCGGCGTCTTGCGCCCGGTCGGGGATTCCAAGCCGCCGAAATACGTGCTGGTCCGCCAGAGTCCCCTGCAGGTGCTCAACCGCTACTTCGGCAGCACCGTCGTCTTCGCCCTCGACCACCCGCTCAGCGTCCTCCGCGGTCACGTCGTTGCCCTCACGGTTCCGACCTGGGCGCCGATGTTCGCCTTCAACGTCTCCGACGACGACACCTGGCGCGGCAGCCGCCTGCCGGAGCAGTGCTCCTCCAAGGAGGACATCCAGAACGGCAATCCCCACCAGGGCGTCGGCAAAACCAAGACCTACGGCTGCTACTACTCAAACGCCCGCCTGCTCTACACGGCGACGCTGGTCCAGAAACCGTAGCGCCAAGAATCACATAGGCGCGACGAAGATTTGACATTCGGCGCGCCACGCGTGCGGCGAGGAAATTCACCATGGCCGTATGCAGTCATGATGCTCCTTGCTTCGGTCTTCCCTCATGTGAAAGACCCTTGGCCAGACGCCATCGGCGTCGAATTCCCGTTCGCGGTTGCGGGCGGCTTCGGCGTCCTCGCCGATGTCGTCAACGCTGACGCGCCCCAGGAGCAACGGGACCGAGCGATCCGCCGGGGCGGGATTTGGGGCTTCCGGATCGGAGCGTTCTTTTATGCTATTTCGCTGCTCGAGCAGCTACTCTTCGGGCAATGAAACGTTTTGTCTTATCCGACGCCGGTTCGGCCTACACGCTGGGTGCCATCGGCGGCGTGATCGTAGGGCTGACCGACGCCAGCGCGGGCGTCGCCTATCTCCTCGCCTTGGCTTTCGGCGTCGTCGGAATGGTCCTCCTCTTCGGTCCCGAGTCCGTTCAGCGCTGGCGCGGACAGGACCCGAAGTCCTAGGCAGCGACTGGGTCGGGGAGACCCTCAGAGCGCTTCTTGGCGCAGGCCGCAGTGGGGGCAGTCGCTGACGTCGAGCCCGATCAGCTGGTCGCAGCGGCGGCAGGCGCGCAGGTTCTCCGGCGTGCGGGGAAGGGCGGAGGGGGAAGGGGCGAGCGGCAGGACCATGGCCACCGGCTGCATCTCCTCGCCGGTCTCCCGGTCGAGGTAGACGGCGCCGGGCTCGGCGGGGGCGAGGGCCTCGCGGCCCGAGGCTGGGGCGCGCATCCGGTAGAGCTGCTTCGAGTTCACGGCGGCGAAGACTAATAGCTTGCGCGGAACCGATGCGGGTCCTGCTCTTCCACGGCTACATGCTGCGCGGCACCGGCAGCAACATCTACAGCGCCAACCTGGCCACGGCACTGGCCCAGCTCGGGCACGAGGTCCATCTGCTCTGCCAGGACCGCGTGGTCGAGCTGGAGGGCGTGCAGATCCACAACCCGGACATCCACGGCCTGCTTCCTGTCTACGTAAAAGACCCCTACGAAGGGTTCGAAGTCAAGGCGTTCCCTGAGCTGACGGACGAGGAGCTCGATCGGTATATCGATGCCAATGTCATGGCCGTCCGCGGCGTGGCCGAATCGGTCGGAGGCTTCGAAGCCGCCCTTGCCGGGCATCTCGTCATGGGACCGGCGATTCTTGCTCGCGCCGGGGTCGAGCCTTTCGCCGCCAAGATCCACGGCTCCGCCCTCGAGTACACGGTCAAACCCCACCCGCGCTTCCTTCCGTATGCGGAAGAGGGGATGCGGGCGGCGAACTGCGTGCTGGTCGGATCTCGGCACACGGCGGAGTCGCTCTGGGCGGCGCTGCCGAACGTGCCGGGGCTTCGGGACAAGACGCGTTTAGGCCCCCCGGGGGTGGACACGGAAGCGTTCCGGCCGCGGGTCCTGTCGCGGGGTGTGGTGCCTGGTGGGGCGCTGGGTTTTTCGCCAGTTGAGGATGCGTCTCTCGGTGGCCTGGGGGGCGAAAAAGAGGACGCCGCGCCCCACCAGGCACCACACCCCACGCCACCCGCGGATGAATCGTCGAGGGTCGTCTTCGTGGGCAAGCTGATCGTGTCGAAGGGCGTTGACCTGCTGCTGGCAGCCTGGCCGCTGGTCCGGCAGCAGCACGCCGACGCGCAGTTACAGATCGCCGGCTACGGCGAGTACGAGCGGGGCGTGCGGCGCTTGCTTGCTTCGCTCGACAGGGGCGACCTAGACGACGCGCGGGAGGTTGCGCGGCTGGGTTGGAGGCTGGAGGGCGGGGAGGAGAGGCCGTTGTCGATCCTGTCGGCATTCTTGGCGGATCCACCGGCCGGCTACCTGGAGGCGGCGAAGGGCATAGCCGGCTCGATCGAGTTCATCGGTCGCTTCGAGCACGTCGAGGTGGCGGAGCTGTTGCCTGGCGCCGAGGCGCTGGTGATGCCGAGCACCTTCCCGGAGGCGTTCGGGATGGTCGCCGCCGAGGCGGCGGCCTGCGGGGTTCTGCCGGTCTCGGCAGGACATTCCGGGATGCGGGAGGTGTCGCGAAAGCTGGCGGCGGCGTTGCCCGACGACATCGGGCAGCTGACTTCGTTTCCGGTCGAGGAGGGGGCCGTCGAGGCGATTGCGGAGCGGCTCACCGCCTGGCTGGCGCTGCCGGAGGAGGAGCGAGCGGGCGCTCGCGAGGCGCTTGTCGCCACCGCCGGTCGCCTCTGGAGCTGGGAGGGGGTGGCGCGTGGGGTCCTGTCTGCTTCTGCCGGCAGGCTTGACGATTTGCCCACGCCCGCATAGATAGTGCTGGGCGTCACCTGGGACGTGAAAACCTCCCGCCGCGGCTTCAATAGAATGCCCGCCCGCCGATGATGGGCCGCCTGCCGATAGCGAAGATGTTCGCCGCCACGCTTGTTTTGACGGCTCTGATCTCGGTGGTGATGGTGCCGATCCGGTGGAACGGCCAGGGCGCCTCGACCGCGGCGGGCCCGATCGACACGCTCACCGACGTGATGATCGTCCTCTCGGCCTTCGTCTTCTCGCTGGTGATGGTGATGCTCTTCTACGCCCTGTGGAAATTCAAAGCCAAGCCGGGCGACGAATCAGACGGCGAGCCGATCCACGGCAACACGCGACTCGAGGTCGCCTGGACGCTGATCCCGACGATCATCGTCCTCTTCGGCGCCGGCTACAGCTGGGCCGTGCTCGAGGACATCGAGGACCCGGCCGAGAACCCGCTCAAGGTCCAGGTCTTCTCGCAGCAGTTCGCCTGGAGCTTCGGCTACCCGGGCAAGGGCGAGGCTTGGTCGGAGGGCGAGCTGCACGTGCCGCTCGACCGCCAGGTCCACTTCAAGATGCACGCCCTCGACGTGATCCACTCCTTCTGGGTGCCCGAGTGGCGGATCAAGAAGGACAACGTGCCGGGGATCACGACCACCGCGATCGTCACCCCGAACAAGCCCGGGACCTACCAGCTGATCTGCACCGAGCTCTGCGGCTTCGGCCACAACACGATGCGGGCGAAAGTCGTAGTCGAGCCGGCCGCCGAGTTCCGCAAATGGGTCGCAGGGCTGAAACAGAAAGTGCCGGCCCCGCTGATGGAGGCTGTCGTCCAGGACACCGAGACCAACCCGCTGCCGCTGGGTGCGGGCGGGGCGTAATCTGAAGGAGATCGGATGACGGCTGCGATCAAGCGACCTGGATGGACCCGCGCCGCCCTCGGCACCGTGCTGGCCGCCGCCTTCGGCTTCGGCCTCGTCGTCGTGCTGCGCGCGATCTCCGGCCTCGACGTCTTCCAGACCGAGCAGACCGGCTACCCGCACGTCGTCGTCCCCCTGGTCACCGCACCGCTCGGCTTTTTGGCCGGGTTCGGCTGCTTCGACTACTGGCTGCGCTGGGCGGCCGGCATGCCGACGATCCCCGAGGACCACTCCCAGCACGGCGCCAAGAGTTGGCGCGACTACTTTTACTTCAACACCGATCACAAGGTGATCGGCATCCAGTACATCGTCACCACCTTCTTCTTCTTCTTCGTGGGCGGCCTGCTGGCGATGCTGATCCGCGCCGAGCTGGCGCAGCCCGGCTCCCAGATCGTCGACGCCTCGACCTACAACGGCCTCTTCTCCACCCACGCGGTGCTGATGATCTTCGTCTTCGTGATCCCCGTCTTCGCCGGGATCGCGAACTACGTCCTGCCGCTGATGATCGGCGCCCCCGACATGGCCTTCCCGCGCCTCAACGCGCTCAGCTTCTGGATGCTGCCGCTGGCCGGGCTGCTCTTCATCGGCAGCTTCCTCGCCCCCGGCGGGGCCTTCGACGCCGGCTGGACCGGCTACGCGCCGCTCTCGACCGGGGCGCCGCTCGGGCAGTCGTTCTTCAACCTCGGCGTGCAGTTCGCCGGCGCCTCTTCGATAGCGACGGCTCTCAACTTCCTTGTGACGATTATTACTATGCGTGCGCCCGGAATGACCTTCTGGCGGATGCCGCTGCTCGTCTGGGCGAACCTCTCGACCTCGCTGCTGGTCGTCGCCGCGACTCCGTTCATCGCCGGCGCCCAATTCATGGTCCTCTTCGACCGCGCGATCGGCACCCAGTTCTTCGAGTTCGCGGGCGGCGGCGACGTGGTCAGCTACCAGCACATCTTCTGGTTCTACTCGCACCCGGCCGTCTACATCATGATGCTGCCCGGCTTCGGGATCATCTCCGAGGTCATCTCCACCCACGCCCGTAAACCAATCTTCGGCTACCGGCTGATGGCTCTGGCCCTGATCGGAATCGTCGTCCTCAGCTACTCGGTCTGGGCCCACCACATGTTCGTCGCCGGCATGTTCAGCTGGCTGCGCGTGCCGATGATGATCACGACGCTGCTGATCGCCGTGCCGACCGGGATCAAGATTTTCTCCTGGCTGGGAACCCTCTTCTTCGGCAAGATCCATACCTACTCGACCGCGATGCTGTTCGCGCTCGCCTTCATCGTCACCTTCACGATCGGCGGCATCAGCGGCGTAATGCTCGGCATGGTGCCGATCGACATCCACGTCTCCGACACCTACTTCATCGTCGCCCACATCCACTTCGTGCTCTTCGGCGGCTCGGTGTTCACGATCTTCGCCGGCATCTACCACTGGTTCCCGAAGATGACGGGGCGGATGTACGACGAGAAACTGGGCCGGGTCCACTTCTGGGGGACGCTGCTCGGCACCTGGGGCACCTTCATCCCGATGCACTGGGTGGGGATGGACGGGATGCCGCGCCGCGTCTCCGACTACGCGACCCAGTTCGGCGAGTGGAACCTGTTGATCAGCGTTTTCGCCTTCATGCTCGGCGCCGCCCAGCTCGTCTTCCTCTACAACATGGTCGTCAGCTGGAAGTACGGCCCGCGCGCCGCCGCCAACCCGTGGCGCGCGAACACGATCGAGTGGCAGGTCTCATCGCCGCCGCCGATCTTCAACTTCGATGAGATCCCGCGGGTCGTCGGTGGGCCCTACGAGTTCGGCGTGCCCGGCGCCCGCCACGCGATCATGGGCGGCGAGGGCGCCGAGGCGCCGAAACCCGAGCCCGCAACGGTGGGAACGCAATGAGCGCGGAGCAACGGCCGCTGCTTGTTTTCCTCAACGAGGTCGCCGGCGGACGCAAGCTGCTGCGGGCCGTTTCCGAGCGAGCCGAGGAGGCGCCTTACGTCGCTGTCGCCGCACCCCAGAACCAGCCGGCCGTCGGCCAGCTGATCGATGCGGGCGAACTGCACGAGGCGGCTTGCGCCCGCGTCGAGGTGACGATGTCGGTGCTCTCCGAGTACGGGATCGAGTCGGTCGGCGAGGTCATGGACCCCGATCCGGCGCTGGCCCTCGACGACGCGGTGCGCGCCCACGAACCGGGCGAGGTCCTGCTCTCCTGCCGCAGTGGAACCCGCTTCGGCTTCACCCGCAAGGACCTGGTCGAGTGGGCGAAGCGGCGCTTCGAGCCCGAGGTCGCGGTCACCCACATCCCGGTGCGGATCGTGGACGACTCGATCAGCTGGGAGAAAAGCCACACCCTCGTGGTCGCCACCCAGACGGTTGCCGCGCCCGATCTCGTCAGCCGGCTGAAGGAGCGCGCCGCCGGACATCCCCACCGCTACACGATCGTCTGCCCGCGATCGGATGACGTCTCAGAGCCCGAGATAGTCCGTGACCTCGCCTCGACCCTTGCCGAGCTCTATCGAGCCGACATCGACGCGACCGGTCAGCCGATGAGCCCCGATCCCTTCCACGCCGTGCAGAACGCGATCGAGCACTACCGGGTCGACGAGGTGCTGATCTCGACCTTCTCCGGCGAGAGCTCACGCTGGCTCGACGAGGACCTGGTTGGCCGGACCCGCGAAATCACCGACAAGCAGGTCGAGCACCTCGAGGTGGGCCGCCCGGCGACCGCCGTCGCCGCCGCGGTTGCCGAGGGAGGGGAGTCCTGATGGAGAGCGCCAGCGTTGCACTCGGCCACGCGCACGAGGAGCATCACGGCCCGCCCGAGGCGAACCAGAGCTCCCGCATGGATCGGCAGACGCTCGGCATCCTGCTCTTCATCGTCTCCGAGGTGATGCTGTTCGGCGCCTTCTTCGCCGCTTACTTCTTCCTCCGCGTCGTCGTCGATCCCCCCGCCTGGCCGCCCGAGCCGTTCGAGCTACCGGTCGCGGTCGCCGGCATCAACACGGCGATCCTCGTCTCCTCCAGCTTCACCATTCACTACGCGCTGGAGTCGATCCGCAAGGGCAACCACGCCGGCCTCAAACTCGGCCTGGTGCTGACCTGGATGCTCGGCGCGACCTTCCTTTTCATCCAGCTCAACGAGTACGTCCACATCGGCTTCAGCGCCCGCGACTTCGGCTTCGGCTCGATCTTCTACGGCCTCACCGGCCTGCACGGCGCCCACGTCTTTGTCGGCCTGCTGCTGCTCAGCTTCGCCACGATCCGCGCCTTCCGCGGCCACTTCGGTCCGGCGGCGAAGGACCATCTCGGCGTCGAGGTGCCCGGCATCTACTGGCACTTCGTAGACGTGATGTGGATCATCGTCTACGTCAGCGTCTACATCCTTTAGAACCAACTCTGGCAAGCGGTTTGCGCTAGGGCGGCGTCAGCGGTGCGCCACGTTGTGCGCCAGTCAAAGAGAGGCCAATCGCTTTCGCGCACGAGAACCGGCCCCTTGCTCGCCCGGATTCGAACCGGGAACCTCCTGCTTCGCCAGGCGGGCGCTCTGTCCGTTGAGCTACGAGCGAGCAAGGAGCCACTTCTGATTTTACTAGCCGTGTCTACGTCGCGAGAACCGGAAAACAGGGCCAATCGTCCGTGCGGCAAAGGGTCGCACCCGCGCGGGTTGAGGATCTACAGCCCGTACGGTGAGGAGCAGCCCCGCGTGGTAAAAGCCTGCACCCGCGCGGTGAAGGGGTTGCAGCCGCGCGGCGAAGGGATTCAACGCGTTGTCAGGAATTCGCGCCCCTGAGTGAGGTTTTCTGCACGGATCTGCGGTTTTGCGCCCAGACCGTCGCGTTTTCTCTCCCCTTGTCCCGTTTTTCGCCACCCGGCCGCGTTTTCTTCCGTTCCGTCCGACCCGCGCGGCATTGTGCCCACAAGCCAGTCACCCCGGAACCCCACGCCGGAGCCTCTACAAAGTGAGTCTGTCCCCCTTCCCCAAGACCAGTCTGCGCCTGCCTGGGTGCGCGCCCCACCCTGAGGGGGGCGAGTCCGCGCGGCCTGGGCCTGGCCGCTTGACCGAGAAGGGCTTGACGAGGAACCGTGCCCGAGTGGTAGAACAAAGACCGGCCCACGGCCTCCAGCTAGGAACTGGAGAACCGTGAGCCGGGTACCGCTAAGCCGCTGTGCGGATCGTGGCTTCCCCCGAGATCTGAACGAACCACAAAGGGGTCTCCAGATCTTCGGAAACGACCGCCAGCGGCAACCTCTCGCCCTTACAGAACCAGGCGGCGAACGATGAAGGTTCGCCGTAATGGCCAACGAGGGCGTACATCCCATCTGCGGGCACTACTTGACCCGCTTCATAACGCACGATGGGCATTGATTTACCTTTCGACTTAGGACCGCGCCCCTGAATCACTAGCCGGACCAGGGAGAGCAGGGGGCGTATTTGCCCGCCTTCTACGGCGGGCTAGCGGCGATCATCGCCCGCGTACCGGACGGCAAACGCTCCCGAACTCGCTATTCCCATGATTTTTCGGGACGAAGACCGCGCTCCCGCACAATCCAAAGTCCGCAAATAGCAGGAGCGAAGCCCCGTTCCAACGGACCTGGGACGGGGATCGCCTCCATGGTTGCGATGTTCGTGACGTACTGGACGTTTCCACCACGAAGTCAGCCACTGGCTCGCCATTCCCGACGGACGTAGCGATGCCACCCGTCGCCGAACCCCTCCCCACGAGACAAAAGCCCGATTAGCAGGCGGAAGTTTATGAATTCAAATGGGCGACTTATGAAATTGCACTCTCTGTCTTCCCATTCTGCCGCTGTATCGCGAGAAAATCATCGAGCAGCTTCGCGGCTTCCCCCTCGGAGCCGGGCATCAGGTGCCCATAGCGGTCCAACGTAATCGAGATTTTGGCGTGGCCCATGAAGGTCGAGAGCGCCTTGGCGTTGACCCCGGCCGCGATCATCAGCGAGGCGAAGGTATGCCGGCAGGCATGTGGAGTGATCCGCTCCAGCAGCACCCCCTCGCGTTCCTCCCGGTCGGCTAGCTCGCGCTCGCGAGCGTTGGCCGCCTTCCAGGCGTTGTCGGCTCGACCCTGGACCCGGTTGGGGGTGAACGGCTCGCGGGCGGTCCGCCCGAAGATCAGCTCTGACCCCTCGCGCCTCGTCCGCGTCAGATGGTCGAGCAGAAAGCACCGGAGGGTCTCGCTGACCGGCACCTTGCGCCGCCCGGCATGGGACTTCAGGGGGATCTTGGCCTCTACCGGGAAGGCGAACCCGCCCAGGTCGACTTCGCGTGGCTATTCGACTGGCTATTCGCCTGACGGTTCGACTGGCTATTCGCAATCAAAGGGCTGGCGAAGTCCCGGATCCCGCTTGCGATTCGACGATTCCGGCGATTCGGGGGTGCCGACATCTCTGTGCTCATCGTGGTGTGCCTTGATCTCGAGCGTGAATCCCCCGACTCAGCCCAATGCCGGCAAACGCCGCCAATTCATTGGTTCGGCTGACGCCCCTCCTCCTACTCGATCACCTCGTCACCGGCAATGCCGTGAGCGCCCTTTGCACCCGGCACTTCGCTATCGCCTCCGCGCTGGCTACGCATCGCTTCCCAAGAAGCTGCGACCGGCCGCGGACATCACAGCGATAGGCCCCGAATCGGGACGGTTGCTCGCCCCCGCGCCAGGATCATTCGTGCCGAGCGGCCCCGCGCTGCGGGCTACTTCAACCAGACCGGTTAGCGCCGGAGTCGGTCTTAGTATCAGCACGGTATGACCAAGGCACAGGCTCAATACAAGATCGACTTCAACGAACATCCGGTTCACGCGAGCCTGAAAGCCCTTCGAGGGCTAGTCGCGGACCTCTCCGAGGAGGTCATTAAGGAAGCGCGCGAGCACGACGAGCACGACTCGCTTCCCCGGCTCGAACCCGTCCTTGAGTTCGTCAGCGCGCTACTGGCCAGCGCCGATCCCGCGCTGGTCACGTCCGGAATGCTTGACGGTCTCGACGCCCAGATTCAGCAAATCAGCACGGCCTTGACGCCGCTTAAGGACAGCAAGGAATTCGAGCAGATCGCGAACATCCAAACCGGACTCGACGCGCTCCTCAACGCGGTGGTCCAGGTCGCGCCAGCTATCGGGGTCTGGACGCAGACCGATGGGAAGAAGGCAGCGGCGCAACTGGGCGAGGCGGCCGCGGAGAAGACCCGCCAGCTTCAAGACCAGGCCAGCGCTCTACAAGGGCAGCTGGACCAGCTGCAAGAACAGATTGCCCAGTCCTCAGAGTCGGTCAAGACGACCGCTGAAGAACGGATCAACGAACTACAGACCCAACTGACTGCGCTCAAAGAAGAAGGCGAGGCCGAGCGCACCAAAGTCCAAGGAGCCCTTGAGGGCTTCGGGACGCAGTTTGAGGAGAGTCAAAAAGAACGAACCGCGCAGGCCGAGCAAGCGATCCAAGAGAGCAAAGACGCGGCTGCTGAAGCGATGAAAAGCGATCAGGAGAGCGCCGAGAAAACCATTGCTGACTTGATGGCCCGCACCGACGAGATCATGGCCCTCCTTGAGGAAAAGAAGCAAGAAGCCATCGAGATGGTTGATGCCGAGGCCACGTCAAGTACCGCTGGCGCTTTCAAGACGGAGGCTAAGGAGCAGAAGAAGCAAGCCGACCAGTGGCGCTTGTTCGCGCTCATCGGTGGCTTCTTTGCCGTCCTCGTCGCCCTCGCAGCAGTAGTCCTCGCTGTGGAGGAGATAGGCGACGGGGCCTCAATGATCGTCGCCAAAGTCACGGCGGTCACGCTTCTGCTCGGTATCGCGGGCTATGCGGCGGGCCAGTCCGGCCAGCATCGCCGCCGGGAGCAGCGCGCTCGTCGTCTCTACATGCAGATGGTTGCCTTCAAGCCGTTCTCCGAGCCGCTGCCCGACCCGGAGAAAAAAGATGCGCGCAAAGAGTTCATCGAGCGCATGTTTGTCGGCGACCCTCGCGAAGACCACAAGGACGGAGAGGTCAAACTGAGCGATGAGAACCTCTCCCTCATCGCTAGGCTCTTGGACGTGCTTCGTCCGAGTTCTAGCTCGGCTTCCTCGAACTAGACGGACAGCGTGGCTCGGGTTCCAAGCGCCAGCGATGCGCCACTCGTGCGCCAGCGAGACCGGTGATAACCGGACTTAGCCGGACACCGAACCGCTTGACCAAGCGGAATCCGCATCGTCATGCGGGTGCGGCATGATGTGGATCATCGTCTACGTCAGCGTCTACATCCTCTAGCTACCGCGGCACTCTCAGCGCAGCTCGTCGAGTGACTTGACCTCGAGGTCGAACGGCTCGTCGGCGGCGCGCCGGCGGCGGTACGGGGAGACGATCACGCGGTGGACCTCGCCGCAGACGCAGGGAATTTCAATCGGCCGCGTGTCAGAGGCGGGATCGGTGTTGACCTTGAGGCGGCGCAGCGTTCCCGTGGGCTTGCAGCCGAAAGAAATCACCCAGCCATAGTCCTCGCGTTCGCGGGGCTTTTTCGAGCGACGGGGCTGGGGCATCCGCCTATCCTCTCGGATTTGGCGACTCAGGATCGAAAGGAGGTGACGAGATGAAGTTCGCCGCTACCGAGGCGACCCTGATGGGTGAGCCGGCCGCTTGGATAACTCATAGGCTTTCAGCTATAAAGCGAATCTCGTTCATAGTCGCGATTGCCTCTGCCTTGCTCGGGCTGGCGCCCGCCATGGCGCTGGCCGCCTTCGGTTTCGAGGAAGTCGATGTCACCTTTAGGACCTTCGACGGCTCGCCGGCGACTCAGGCGGGCTCGCATCCCTTCGCGCTGACGACGACCGTGCGTATGAATACCGTCGAGGAGTCCGGTCTTGAATCTCCCGATGGCGATCTCAGGGACCTGTGGGTCGACTATCCGGTGGGCGTGGTCGCCGACACCACCGCGGTGCCGCGTTGCACCGATGCCGAATTCGAGCTGATCGTAGATGGCAAAAGCAGTTGCCCGCTCGCGACCGTGATCGGGGTCGCCGAAGTCACGGCCTCGAGCTCGGGCCCGATCCCGGTCGGATCCGAAGACTTCGCCGAACCTGCCCCCGTATACAACCTGCAGCCGTCGCCTGGCACGGTGGCAAGAATCGGATTCGTCGCCGCTGGCCAGCCGATCGACGCCGAGATCGGCCTCAGCGACGCCGCACCACACAATGGCTTCATCGCGGTGACCGACCTCTCGCAGGCAATCCTTTTCTACAGCGCGCGCGTGTCCATCTGGGGCGACCCCAGCGATCCTGCTCACGACGGCGAACGCGGCCCATGCGCCTTCTTGGAAGGCGCTTCCTGTCCCGTCGCTTTCCTGCCGCGGCCTTTCCTCACCCTGCCGCGCAGTTGTAGCGGGCCGCTGCAGACTGCCTTCACTGCGTATTCATGGCAGGACCCTCCACAGTCGGACGCGGCAAGCGTCCTCTCGCACGACAACTTCGAACCGCCCAATCCACAAGGCCTCACCGGCTGCGGAAAACTCGCCTTCTTGCCCCAAATCGACGCCCAGCCAACCACCGAACTTGCCGAGACGCCTTCGGGCCTGGACGTAAGCATCGACGTCAACGACGAAGGTCTCACTAACTCCAGCGGACTCGCCCAGTCAGAGGTGCGGAATCTGGTCCTGATCCTGCCTGCGGGGATGACGGTCGACTCCCAGCTCGCCCAGGGCTCCGTCACCTGCACCCAGGCCCAATTCGACCAGGAAAGCATCGATTCCGAACCGGGGGAAGGCTGCCCGCAGGCGTCCGAGATCGGGACGATCGAGGTGGAAACTCCTCTCCTTGCAGGCGGAAGCCTGGAAGGGCAGGTCTTCGCCGGCGAACCCTTTTTCGACTCCTTCGACTCCCCGCTGGCCCTCTACATCACGATCAAGGACCCGGAGCTCGGGATCCTGATCGCGCACGTTGGGGAAGTGGAAGTCGAACCAGGCGGCGAGCTGACCGTCTGGTTCGAAGATATTCCCCAACTGCCGTTCGCCCACCTCCGCCTCCAGCTGCACGAGGATGACAGTCCGCTCATCACGCCGCCGGAATGCGGGCAGTTCACCATCGAAGCGGCCTCGAGCCCTTGGTCCAAACCCAGCAGCCTGTTCATCTCCGCCACGTCCTTCGAAATCACTGCGGGCGCCGGCGGCGGTCCCTGTCCCACGGGCGGAGCGTCGCCGACCGATCCGAGCACGCCGCTTCCCAGCAACGCGGCACCTCCCCTAGTCAACCCGTCGAATCCCGCTCATAGACGTCACTGCCCCAAAGGCAAGCGCCGCATCAAGCAGGGCGGCAAATCACGCTGCGTCAGGAGGCGTTGCTTGCGGGCGCGGATGCGGAAACGGCCCGTGCGGCGATGTGTCCGACCGAAAAACAGGGGCGGCGCTCGAACCGCAAGTCGCGGCGGCGGGCTACCGCGCTGAAGCTCTCCGAGGCAGCAGTCTTCCGCTGGGTGGTGATCGTCGGGATCGCCGCCGCCTTGGTGGTGGTGCTGACCCTGCTGACTAGGCCGCTGGTTGGGGCGCTCTGGGCGCTGGTGCTGGTTCTCGCTGGGGCGGCTCACGCCTATCGGTGGTGGATGGAGCGTCCTTAGGTGCCAGGCGACCCGCGGTCGCGACCGTCCACAGCATCGCCAGCCAGGTGGTGGTGGCGAGGGCTATGTGAAGCCAGACGAGCTCGGAGGGAAGCTCCAGCGCCCACTGGAGGCCGCCCACCAGGCCCTGCAGGCCGAGCAGGCCGATTACGACGCCGAGCGGCCTGACGGCGCGGTTGCCGCCCCCCGGGCGGCGCAGCAGCAGCCAGACGCCGATCGCGGCGAGGCCGAAGATCGCGGCCATCGCCGAGTGGCGCTGCACGACCCACTCCAGCGTCGCGGCGCCCTCGAAATCGAAGCGCTTGACCAGCTCTCCTTCGTGGGCCCCGGCGTGCGGTCCCGAACCGGTGGCGATCGTGCCGGCGAGAATCGTGAGCTGGCCGAGCGGGATCAGGGCGCGGACCGACCAGACGCCGAGCCGGTCGGTCGAGAAGCGGCGCTCGCCGGGCTCGTAGCGCGCGCACCAGGCCAGCGCGAAGGCGGCATCGAGGAGCAGCATCGAGAGGATGAAATGGCCCATCACGAGGCCGGGCGCCAGGTGGTACTTGACGACCAGCGCGCCGAGGATCGCCTGGCAGAGGACGCCGATCGGCAGCATCGCGCCGAACAACGCCAGGTGGCCGCGGAAGGGGCGCCGAAACCAGGCGAGGGCGCTGGCGGCGATCACGGCGAGGCCGACGAAGCCGGTCAGCAGCCGGTTGCCGTACTCGATCACCGCGTGGGTCTCGAGCGGCGGCACGGTCCCTCCGTAGCATTTCGGCCAGTCCGGGCAGCCGAGGCCGGAGCCGGTGAGGCGCACCGCGGCCCCGGTGAGGACGATCAAGGCGAGGGCCGCGAGGGCTACCAGGGCGACCGTGGCATAGAGCCGCGGCCCGATCTGAAGGCGCTCACGCATTGCGAGAGATGATGCCAGCGGCAGAGCTCGGCGCTCCCGGCGCCCGCCCTGCCCCTATTTCGAGCCGCCGCCTTTGGAGGCCGCGCCGGACTTGGCGGTCGATCCGCCTTTCGAAGTCGATTCGGCGAGGTATTTGACCAGCTCTTCGAGTTCGGTCGGGCTGATCAGCGACTCGTAGTTCGACGGCATCACGTTGGGCGGGTACCCCTTGGCGATCTTCGCGTTGGGATCGACGATCGACTGTTCGATCATCGTGATCGCTTCTCCGGCCAGGGTTTCGTCGAGATTCGGGCCGGTGACCCCGCCGGAGTTGGCGGCAGCCAGAGTGTGGCAGCCACCGCAGCCGTTGCTGGCGAAGACCTGCGCTCCGGGCCCGCCCGGCACTTGCGGCGGAGCGGCTCCCGGCACGCCTGCGTATGCGCCGACATACGCGGCGACGTCGTCAAGATCCTGGCCGGTGACAATCATGGCCGGCATCGAGACCGCCGGATTTTCGCTGCTCGGGCGCGGATATTCGACCTGCGCCTTAACGATGCCTTCCACGGTGGAGTCGGTCTGCCCGGACTCCCGGGCCGCGGCGAAGGCGGCGTCCATGCTGGGGCCGATCTGGGCGGTCGTCCCCGCCTGCGCCATCGCGTGGCAGGTACCGCATTTCTGGACGAAGAGGGTGCGTCCCCGCTCGACGTCGGCGGTGCCCGTGCCGCAGCCGGAAGCCGGCAAGGCGACAGCCGCCAGGGCGGCAATGACGAGCAGGAGGCGGGTCGGGTTCGGTGAAGTCGGCATGTCTCGGGCGGCGCGGAGCGGGCCGGAGTCTATACGTCGAGGTCCCCGGGAAGGCGGCGTGTGGAACCGCCGCCGTCGGGTAGCCTTGAGGCGATTCGCACGATCTCCTAAGCAGCGAAAGAGAGGCGCGGGATGCAGGTAAGGGAAGGGATGTCGGAGGTGGTTCTGACGGTCGGACCGGCGCACACGCTGCGCGAGGCGGCCGAACGGATGGTCGACAAGGGCACCGGGGCGGCGCTGGTCACCGACGACGAGATGCCAGTGCCCAGCATCGTCACCGAGCGCGACATTCTGACCTCGCTGGGCCAGGGCGAGGACCCCGACGTAGAGCTGGTTTCCGGCCACATGAGCGAAGGCGTGGTCGCCGCCGCGCCCGACTGGAGCCTGGAGCGGGCCGCCGCCGAGATGTCGAAGCGCGGCATCCGCCACCTCGTCGTCTTCGACGAGGGCGACCTGGTCGGCGTCCTTTCCATCCGAGACATAGTCCGAGTCTGGACCTCCGACGGCGCGACGTCGGCGATGACGCCGGACTGAGGCGCGCTCTCAGTGCGTCAGGGACGCGGCGGAGAGATCGTCTCGACCGGCAGGACCGCGCCGCGGACGCGCTGTCGCAGCGGCCGGCGGTAGTAGTCGCGGCGGGCGCCGCGGACCATGCTGCGGAAGGCCGCCAGCAGAACGATGCCGCCGATGATCGAGTAGACCCAGCCACGCACCATGAAGCCCTCGGCGAAGAGCCCGCAGAGGGCGAGGGCGGCGCCGAAGGCGAAAAAGATCGGGGCCCAGGAGGGGCGGGGGGCGTAGACCAGCTCGCCGGGCTCGGGGATCTCGCGGTTCCCGGTCACGAGGCGATGTAGAGCGTGGCGGCGACGAAGCAGAGGGCGAAGACCGTCGCCGCGAAGGCGCTGGCCTGCAGGCCGGCCTTCATCTCGCGCCTCGAGGTCTCGCGGTCCACGGCCGAATTTCTACTAGACCAGCCGGTCGAGCGGCATCGCGAGGAAGAGCAGCGCCAGGTAGGCGAGCGAGAAGAGGTAGGTGCGCAGCGCCCAGCGGCGGTCGGCGCTGCGCAGCAGCCGCACCGCGCAGTAGATGAAGGCGGCGCCGAGCGACATCGAAGCGACCAGGTACTCGACCCCGAAGGCGCCGGCGCAGAAAGGCAGCTGGGTCACCGCATAGAGCAGAACCGTGTAGAGGAGGATCTGGCGCCGGGTCTCCTTCTCGCCCCGCACCACCGGCAGCATCGGCACGCCGGCTCGCGCGTACTCGTCCTTCATCAGCAGCGAGAGCGCCCAGAAGTGGGGCGGCGTCCAGAAGAAGACGATCGCGAAGAGGTAGAAGGCGGTACCGCTGAGGCTGCCGGTGACGGCCGCCCAGGCGACCAGCGGCGGCACGGCGCCCGCAGCCCCGCCGATCACGATGTTCTGCGGCGATCTGCGCTTCAGCCACAGCGTGTAGACGAAGACGTAGCCGAACAGTCCCGAGAGCGAGAGCGCTGCGGCAAGCGGGTTCACGGTCAGCGAGAGCAGCAGGAAGGAGGAGAGGCCGAGCAGCGAGCCGAAGGCGATCGCGGTGGCGGGGGAGATGCGGCCGCTGGCCACCGGCCGGTCGGCGGTGCGGGCCATGGTGCGGTCGATGTCGCGGTCGATCGCGTGGTTGATCGCCCCGGCGCCGCCGGCTGAGAGGGCACCGCCCAAGCAGGTGAGCAGGACGAGGCCGATCGAGGGGTCGCCCGCCACGTACATCGTCGTCACCGTGGTGAAGAGCAGCAGCGACTGCACCTTCGGCTTGGTCAGCGTGGCGAGGTCGCGCAGGAGCGAGAGCGCGGCGGGGCGCTGCGAAATGGCAGCCGTCTGGGCGCCGCTCATGGCGCTCAGGCTACCGGCTGGGACTCGCGGGCCGGCGCGTCGGCGCGGCCGCTGCGATGGTCGATCGCCTCGCGGATGTCGCGCAGCGGCCGGGCGCTGCGGACGTCGGGCAGGACGTCGAAGTTATGCGGGTCCGGCGGCGAGAGCGGCGAACCACTCGAGCGAGTCGCCGCCCCACGGGTCGTGGCCGGCCGGCGTGCCGCCCTCGCGGCTGAGGATCGCGTTGACGAGCGTCATCACGATCCCGGCGGCGAGGATCAGGGCGCCGATCGAGGCGACCAGGTTGTAGGCGTCGACGCCGGTGCCGCCGAAGAACTTGTAGGCGTCGACCGGCTGTCCCTCGAAGCCGCCGGCGA
This sequence comes from uncultured Solirubrobacterales bacterium, assembly GCA_963844395.1. Lineage (GTDB taxonomy): Bacteria > Actinomycetota > Thermoleophilia > Solirubrobacterales > 70-9 > VRUE01. The sequence continues at coordinate 1,178,689 of CAWJNX010000002.1, forward strand.
GGAAGAGCGGCACGAAGGCGAGCAGCGTGCCGAGCGCCATCGTCCAGAAGGAGATCCGGGCCAGGCTCTCGCCCATCGTGCGCCCGGTCATCTTCGGGAACCACCAGTGCAGGGCGGCGAAGCCGCCGAAGACGGCGCCGCCGACCAGGGCGAAGTGGGTGGCGGCGGTGCTGTCGGTCGTGTGCTGGAGGCGCCAGGCCACGGCGACCATCGAGTGCGAGATCTCGGCTGCGAGGCCGATCGAGATCATGGCGATCGCTCCTGCCGCGAAGAGCAGCGGCGCCCGCATCCGCACCGTGCCGCCGACCAGGGTCGCGATCAGGTTGAAGAGGACGAGGCCGAAGGGGACGATCAGCGCCAGCGACATGACCATCGCGAAGTACATCCAGCCGACCGCGATCGGCGCGGTCAGCATGTTCTGCATCCAGGCCAGGGTGCCGATCGCGGCGATCGCCACCAGCGAGCCGATCGTCGCGCCGCGATCGAAGAGCGGCTTGCGGGCCAGGGCCGGGACGATTTCGGCGATCGCGGCCAGGGCGGCGATCAGGACCAGCATGTAGGCGCCGGTGTAGAAGATCCAGCTCAGGTGCTGCCAGAGCAGCGGCGCGCCGCCGGCGCCGCCGGCGAAGAAGATCCCTTCGAAGTTGCGGTCGATCAGCAGCATCGCGATCGCGGCCAGCAGCACCGGGCCGATCACGAGCAGCAGCCAGGAGCAGATCGTCGCCGCCCAGGAGAAGACCGGCAGCCGCCGCCAGGCCATGCCGGGGGCGCGCCGCACGCGCAGCGTCGCCACCAGGTCGATCGCCAGCAGGACGAAGCCGAGCGTCGCCAGGCCGGTCGCCGCCGCCCAGGCGTCGACCCCGTTGTCGGGCAGGAAGGCGAGGCCCGAGAGCGGCGCAAGCGGATTGACCCCGGCCTCCGACGGGGTGAAGAGCAGTCCGGCGTAGAGCACCGTCGCGCCAGCCACGTAGAGCCAGAGGCCGAGCTGGCCGAGACGGGGCAGCGCCGTGCCGCGGGCGCCGATCTGAAGCGGCGCCACGTAGTAGAAGAAGCCGAGCGCCAGCGGGATCGCGAAGAGGAAGATCGCAGTCGCCCCGTAGAGCGAGAGCATCCGGTTGAACGAAACCGGGTCGAGGAAGGTGTTCTCGGGGATCGCCAGCTGCAACCGCATCAAGAGCAGCTCGACCAGGGCGATGAAGAGGAAGCCGAGCGAGGAGACGATCAGGGCGCGGCCGACGTCCTTGTGGTCGGCGCTGGTCGCGATCTCGGCCCAGCGGGCGCGGCGGGTGGGGAAGCCGTCGAAGACGAGCTCGGCGCGCTTGGCCGACGCACTCATGGCGTTTCCCCGCTTTCGATCAGCCCGACGACCCGGTCCTGGGCCGCCTCGATCTCGCTCTTGCGCTGCTCGACGAAGGCTTCGTATTCCTCGGGCGAGACGACTTCGACCTCGGTCCGCATCGCGGCGTAGGCCTGGCCCGACAGGATCGCCGACTGGCCGGAGTAGGTGCCCTCCTCGTCGGCGCTGAAGGTGATCCGGTTGGTCTTGCCGGGCACGGCGTCGCGCTTGCCGGCCAGCTCGGGAACGTCCCAGCTGTGGACGACGTCGGTGGAGGCGAGGTCGATCTCGACCGCGGTGTCGGCCGGAACCACCAGCTTGTAGTACGAGAAGGCTTCGTTGGGGTAGTCGTAGCGCCAGATCCACTGCTGGCCGGTAGCGAGGATCTTCAGCGGCTCGGAGCCATCGGCCTGCAGCCCGGCGGGGCCGCTGGCCGGCGCCTGGCGCGCCTTCTCGGTGTAGACGAGGCTGAGGACGAGTAGCGCTACCGCGAAGACGCCCAGCGCGCCGCCGACCCGTAGCTGGATGCGGCGGCCGCCGGTCACCTGGCGCGGCTCGGCGCCGCGCTCGGCGCGAAATCGCCGCAGCGCGTAGATCAGCCCGGCGTTGACCGCGACGATGACGATCGTCGCGACGACGAAGCCGATCCAAAGCAGGGTGTCGATCTGGTCGGTGCCTGGGGAGTGCGGGGTCAAAGCGCGGCCATTCTAATCACGCTGGTCGGCGTCGCCGCGGCGCTCGCTCCGTCCCCGGCTCTCGACCTATACTCGCCGTCCCTATGCCGAGGCGATCGACCGCCGGTCCAGCTCCGGCGCTGCGGGTGGCGGTGCGTGCCGGGGCGGCAGGCGCGATCGCGGCGGCAGTCGCGGTGCCGCTGCTGCGCCGCAGGCTCCGCACCCCCGCTGCGGTCACGGTCGCCGCCTGCGCTGCGGGGCCGCTGGCCCTGGCCGTGCTGAAGCCCCGCTCGCATCGTCGCGACGTGGCCCTGTTCGCCTTGCAGATGTGGGCCTTCACGATGGCCCACGAGCTTCCCTACGACGACCCGGCTGGTCTGCGGCGGCGGCTGCTGACCCGCTATCCGATCACGCTCGACCGCGCGATCGGGCTCGGCAGCCTGCCCAACGTGCGCCTCCAGCGCGCCCTCGCCCGCCTGCACGCGGATCGAGGTCGTCAACCGCTTCCTCACCTGGGTCCACTGGCTCTGGTTCCTCGAGCCCTACCTGGCGCTGCTCTTCATCCTGCTGCGCCACCCGGAGCGCTTCCCGCGCGCCGCCCGGCAGATGGCCGCCGTCTTCGACCTCGGCTGCGCCGTCTACTTCCTGGCGCCGACGGCGCCGCCCTGGTGGTCGTCGGAGCAGGACCTGACCGGCGAGGAGGTGCGGCGGATCATGGTCGAGGTGGGGGAGGAGACCTGGGGCTCGGCCTGGCCGGCGCTGTACGGGGCGCTGGGCGGCAACCCCTGGGCGGCGATGCCGTCGCTGCACTTCGCCACCTCGACGATGGCGGCGATTTCGCTGAGCGAAGCGGGGCGGGCGCCGGGCGCCGCGGGATGGGGCTACGCACTGACGCTCGGCTTCTCGCTGGTCTATCTGGGCGAGCATTACGTCACCGATCTGGCCGCGGGCGCGCGCGCTGGTGGCGGCGGTGCGGCGGGGCGAGCCGCTCGCCGAGCCGCTCGTCTTAGGCGTCAACGAGGGCCTACGTCGTCTGGAGCGCCTCGCCAACGGGTAGCGTCCCTGGGGTGTCTCCGCAGGCCTCGGCGAACGGCAACGGCGCCGCCGAGCTGCCGCTTTTAACGCGCCGCCGCGTCGCACAGACGTCGTTGCTGGTCCTGGTCTTGGTGATCGGGATCTACTTCCTGTTCCCGAAGCTGGTCGGCCTTGGCGATGCGCTGAGCAAGCTCGGCGACGCCGATCCGGTTTGGATCGGCATCGCGATCGGCTTCAACGTGGCCGCGATCGCCACCTACATCGCGCTTTTCAAGGCTGTCGTCGGAGGCGATGCGCTGCGCCTCAGCTGGACCGAGACCTACGAGATCAACATGGCCGGCGTCGCCGCCACGCGGCTCTTCTCGGCCGGGGGCGCGGGGGGCATCGCCCTCACCTACTGGGCGTCTGCGAAAAGCCGGGATGCAGCGGCGTGACGTGGCGCGCCGGATGGTCGCTTTCCTCAGCCTCCAGTACGTCTTCTACCCGCTCGCCGTGATCGTCTTCGGGATCCTGCTCCGCACCGGCGTGCTGCCCGGCAAGGACTCGGTCGAGCTGACGATCATCCCGGCCGCGATCGCCGGCCTGCGTCTTGCTGGGCGGCGTGTTGATCGCCCGGATCCCGTCCGACCTCGCGCGGCGGGTGCCGCGGTTCGCCCACCACGAGCGCTTCAAGGCGTTCGCGACGAGCATCGCCAAAGTGCCGGCGACGGTCGGCGAAGGCTTCAGATTCGCGCTCGGCACTGCTCTCGGAACCCGCCGCGCGGCGGACTGGCGGTGGTCGGCGCCGCCGGCTACTGGGCGGCCAACATCGGCATCCTCTGGGCCTCGTTCAAAGCCTTCGGCGTGCACGTGCCGATCGCCGTCGTCATCCAGGGGTTCTTCCTCGGCATGGTCGGCAACCTCTTTCCCATCGCACCGGGCGGCGTAGGCGCCGTCGACGCCGGAATGATCGGCGCCTTCGTCCTCTTCGGCCTGCCGGAGGAGACGGTCTTCCCGGCGATCCTGGTCTACCGAACGGTTGCCTTCTGGCTGCCGATCCCGCCGGGGATCGTCGCCTTCTTCCAGCTCCGCTCACGCGTCCACGAATGGGAAGAGACGGTACTCCCGATCGACCGCCAGGAACGGCCCGAGCAGCGGCTGGAGCCGGCCTCGGGTTGAAGGAAAGCGGTTGACCCGCCCGTTACTATACAAAGTGAAGTATTAGACTTCCGGCGGTAGAAAATGGCAGACGAGAAGAAGATCGAGAACGTGATCGTGGTGGGCGGTGGACCGGCCGGGTACACCGCGGCGCTCTACACGGCGCGCGCCAACCTCGAGCCCCTCGTCTTCGAGGGATTCCAGTGGGGCGGGCAGCTGCAGAACACGACCGACGTCGAGAACTATCCCGGCTACCCCGACGGGATCATGGGGCCCGAGATGATGACCCAGTTCCGCGCCCAGGCGGAGCGCTTCGGGACGCGGTTCGAGACCGACGACGTGGACCGGGTCGAGCTCAGCGACGGCGGCGTGCAGAAGGTCTACCTCGGCGACGAGGAGCACCTCGCCAGGACCGTGATCCTGGCGATGGGGGCCGAGCCGCGCCGGCTCGGCGTCCCCGGCGAGATGGAGCTGAGCGGTTGCGGCGTCTCCACCTGCGGCGTCTGCGACGGCGCCTTCTTCAAGGGCAAAAAAGTGATCGTGATCGGCGGTGGCGACTCGGCGATGGAGGACGCGATCTTCGTCTCCAAGTTCGCCAGCGAGCTGACGATCGTCAACCGCCGCGACGAGTTCCGCGCCTCGAAGATCATGCAGGACCGCGCCGCGGAGCGGCCCAACATCGACTTCAAGACCCCCTTCGTCCCGGAGGAGTTCGTCAGCGGCGACGGCAAGCTCACCCACGTGAGGTTGCGCAACGCCGAGACGGGCGAGACCGAGGACTTCGCGACCGAGGGCGCCTTCGTCGCGATCGGCCATATCCCAAAATCCGAGATCGTCACCGACCAGATCGACGCCGACGAGGACGGCTACGTCGTCACCGAGCCGGGCTCGACCCGAACGAATCTGGCCGGCGTCTTCGCCGTCGGCGACGTCGTCGACCGCACCTACCGCCAGGCGGTCACCGCCGCCGGCACCGGCTGCATGGGCGCCCTCGACGCCGAGTGGTACCTGCGCGACACGCCGCCCTCGCCCGAGGCGCACTGGATGCGCGGCGGCGAGCCCACCGAGATCGCCCCGACCCCCGGCTCCTAGCGGCGACGCTTAGCCGCTGAGCGTCAGACCAGCTTCTGGACGACGAAGATGCGCTTGCCGCGTGGGGTTTCGATCTCGACCGGCTGGCCGACCTTTGCGTCCCTGAGCGCTCTGCCAATCGGCGACTCGGCCGAGAGGCGGCCCTCGGCGAGGTTCGCCTCGGTCGAGCCGACCAGGGTCCAGGTGCTGACCATCCCGCTCTCCTCGGCGAGGACCTCGGCGGTTCGCCCGAAGGCGAAGCGATCGGCGGCGTCGTCAGCCTCGACCACGACCGCCTTGCCAAGGCGCTGGCGCAGGCGCTTGATCCGGGTCTCCAGATGGGCCTGGTCCTCCTTGGCGATGTGGTACTCGGCGTTCTCCTTGAGGTCACCCAGCTCGCGGGCTGCCTTGATCCGCGCCGCCATCTCGACCCGCCCGGGGCCTTCCAACTGCTCGATCTCCTCACGGAGGGCGGCGATCCCCTCCTCGGTGATCGGCTCCGCCTGACTCTCAGGGCCACTCATCGGCGGAACCCTCGCACAGACCGGTTGGAGGGGTCGGCTAAGGTCGTCGCACGGCCTCCTGCACCCACATCCGTTCGGTCGAGCGATTCGATCTGCCCGCCGAGGTCGTCGGCTGCGAGGAGTGCCTGGCGCAGGGCATGAGCTGGGTCCACTTGCGGATGTGCCAGAGCTGCGGCCACATCGGCTGCTGCGACAACTCCGAGGGCAGGCACGCGACGGCGCACCACGGCGAGACCGGCCACCCAGTAATCCGCTCGGCCGAGCCGGGCGAGGATTGGAGCTGGTGCTACGAGGACGAGGTGATGTTCCGGCTCAGTCGCGGCTGACCGGAGCACCTGCAACTGCCTCGATCGCCAAGGCGAAGCCTGTGGTGCGTTCGTCCTTTGTCCCGCATACCGGTACAAAGGACGAACGCGAGCCGGGAGCGATCCCGGCTCGCCCCGTGCCGTACATCTGGTGGCGTCTACGGCGTGACGATCGCGAAGCCTGGGTCCGGCTCGTCGAGCAAGTCGAGCAGCTCGCCTAGCTTCGCTCCATCGCCCTCGACTCGGAGGCGGCCGCACTCGGCCAGGGCGGCGATGTCGGCCGTTTTCAGCAGGAGCTGATCGAGGGCCTTGCGCTCGACGATCAGGGTGGCTTCCGCTTCTGGCTCGTGCCGGCCCGGTCGGTTGCTCAGCACGCCGTTGCGGAGCGTGAGCGCATGCTCGGAGTCGGGCTTGGTCACGATCCAGTCGATCCTCAAACTCTTTCCCCATGCCCGCGGGCCGTTGAGTCGGATCGCCATCGCGTCGAGCAACTGGTCGACCGAGAGGTTGGCGACGACGTCGGGTGGGGCGGCGGCGGTGGGGGTCCCGGAGATCCCCTCACGCAACTCCCGCGCGCCCATCAGGAAGAAGTTGCGCCAGGTCGCGTTCTCGGCGCCGTAGCCGAGCCGCTCGAGCGTGTCCGCCTGCAGCTCGCGCGCGGCGCGATTCTCGGGCTCGGCGAAGACGAGGTGGTTGACCACCTCGGCCACCCAGCGGTAGTCGCCCTCGTCGAATGAGCGGCGCGCGTTCTCCAGCACCGCCTCGGCGCCGCCCATGAACTCAACGTAGCGCCGCGCCTGTTCTACCGGCGGGTGTTCCCAGAGGTGGGCGGGGTTGCCGTCGAACCAGCCCATGTAGCGCTGGTAGATCGCCTTTACGTTGTGGCTGATCGAGCCGTAGTACTCGCGGCAGTGCCACTCCTCGGCGAGGCTGGGCGGCAGCTCAATCAGCTCGGCGATCTCGGGGCCGGTATGGCCCTGGTTGAGCAGGCGCAGGGTCTGGTCGTGCAGGTAGGAGTAGAGGTCGCGCTGCTTGACGAGGAAGTCGAGGATCCGCTCCTTGCCCCAGCAGGGCCAGTGGTGGCCGGCGAAGAGGACTTCGGTGGAGTCACCGAACAGCTCGATCGCCTCGTCGAGGTGGTGCGCCCAAACTCGCGGGTCGCGAACCAGGGCGCCGCGCGGGGTGAGGATGTTGTGCATTGAGCGGGCCGCGTTGTCGGCGATGCAAAGGGCGTCCTTGTCCGGCAGGTGGAAGTTCATCTCGGCCGGCGCCTCGGTCCCTGGAGTGAGCTGGAAAGTGAGCCGCACGCCGTCAACAACCTCCTCCTGACCGGTCGCGGCGATGTCCAGGGTGGGCGGGACGAGGGTGATCGTGCCGAGCGAGGTCGTCTGTCCCAGGCCGGAGCCGAGCTGGCCGTCGGAGCCACGCTCAAGTAGTGCCCCGTACATGTAGCCGGCTCGCCGCCCCATCGCGGTGCCGGCGAAGACGTTCTCGCTGACCGCATGGTGGAGGAAGCCTGCTGGGGCGAGGATCGGCAGGTTCCGTGCCTCCGCCTGCTCGGGCGTGAGGACGCCCCGCGCGCCGCCGAAGTGGTCGACGTGGCTATGGGTATAGACGAGTCCGGTGACCGGACGCTCACCGCGGTGCTCGCGGTAGAGGGCAAGGGCCGCCGCGGCGGTCTCGGCGGAGATCAGCGGATCGACGACGACGATCCCCTCCTTGCCCTCGATCACGTGCATGTTGGAGAGGTCGATGCCGCGCAGCTGGTAGACGCCCGGCGCCAGCTCGAACAGGCCGGCGATCCGGGTCAGCTGGCTCTGCCGCCAGAGGCTGGGGTGGGCCGTGTCGGGAGGCTCAGCGTCGAGGAAGTCGTAGGGGCGGAGGTCCCAAACCGTGCGGCCTCGCTCGTCCTCGATCACCGGGGGGTCGAAGACTGCGACGAGCCCTCGCCGCGCATCCTCGAAGTCGCTCACCCGTCGTCCCCCTCGGCCGCGGCGGCGATCAGGCGCGGGGCGGGGAGGTAGGCGTCGCCGAGACGCCCGCGCAGCTCTTCCAGGACCTGCACCGCGCGGCGCGGCCCGATCAGGCCGGTCATCTCGAGCGGGCCGAGCGGCCAGTTGAAGCCGAGTCTCATCGCGGTGTTCATGTCAGCCGGCGAGCCGACCCCTTCCTCCAGCGCAAAAGCCGCCTCGTTGGCGATCTGGGCGATCAGGCGGGGAAGGATCTCGGGGGCGGCCGGATCGATGCGGCTCAGCTCGGCCGGGTCGAGGGTCGGCGCCTGGATCCCGAGGTCCGGATCTTTTTTTCGATGCCGGCCGGCGCCGTAGTCGTAAAAACCCGAGCCGCTCTTGCGGCCGAGCCTGCCCTTGCCGACCATTCGTTCCTGGATCGGGCTCGGTCGCCAGCGCTCCGGCCGCCCGGCCTGCTCGTAGAAGGAGCGGGCGATGCTGAGGTTGACGTCGAGCCCGATCAGGTCGAGCAGCTCGAAGGGCCCCATACGGAAGCCGCCGCCGATGCGGCAGACGCGGTCGATCGTCGGCGCGTCGGCAACCTCGTCAGCGAGCATCCGCAGCGACTCCAGCGAGAAGGGCCGGGCGAGGCGGTTGGCGATGAAGCCGGGGGTGTCCCTGGCACGGATAGGCGTGCGATCCATTTCCTCCGCCACGTCCGTCGCCACGCGGAGCGCCCGGGCCGAAGAGGCATCCGTCGCCACCACCTCGACCAGCTTCATCAGCACCGGCGGGTTGAAGAAGTGCATGCCGACGATCAGCCCCGGGCGAGGGGAATCGGCGGCAATGTCGGCTACCCGCAGCGACGACGTGTTGGTGGCGAGGACCGTCTCGGGCCCGCAGATCGCGGCCGCGTCGGCGAATATCCGCCGCTTCAGCGCCAGATCCTCGGGAGCCGCCTCGATGATCAGATCGCTGCCGGCGAGGTCGGCGAGTGCTGCCGCCGGTCGCAGGCGCCCGCTCGCGGCCTCAGCTTCTTCCGCGGTCCAGTGCTTGTCCTCGCCTTCCGCGAGGGCGTTGCCGACCATCGTCTGCGCCTCCTCGAGGACCGCCTCGTCGGGGTCGTGGATGCGGGTGGCGTAGCGCCCGAGGCAGGAGAGCAGGGCGATTCCGGTCCCCATCGTGCCGGCACCGACGATGCCGACCTGCTCGATCGTCACCGGCCCGTGAACTTCGGCTCGCGCTTCTCCAGAAAGGCCCGCATCCCCTCGACCCGGTCCTCGGTCGCCATCGAGAGCTCGTACAGTCGCCGCTCGCCCTCCAGCCCGGCCGAGAGCCCGGTCTCCTCGGCGACCAGCACGGCCTGCTTCGCGAGACGCGCGGCAATCGGCGGCCGCTCGGCGACGGTGCGGGCGAGCTCGAGCGCCTCCTGCAGCCACGCACCCTTCTTCACGACCTTGTTGACGAGCCCCATCTCGAGCGCCATCTCGGCGTCGAAGCGGCGCCCGGTGAGCACGTACTCCATCGCCCGCTGCTTGCCCAATACCCGTGCCAGTCGTTGAGTGCCGCCACCGCCGGGGACGATCCCCAGGGTGATCTCCGGCTGGCCGAAGCGGGCGGTGTCGGAAGCGACGATCATGTCGCAGGCCAACGCCAGCTCGCAACCGCCGCCGAGCGCGAAGCCGGAGACGGCGGCGATCAGGGGCGTCTTGATCGCTGCGACCCGTCGCCAGAAGGCGGCGGCGGGATGGCGGAGCGCCTCGGGGAAGCTGCGCTCGCTCATCGCCTTGATGTCGGCGCCGGCGGCGAAAACCTCGTCGGAGCCGGCGATCACGATGCAGCGCACCGCGGGGTCGGGGTCGAGCCGCTCCAGCTCGGAGGCGATCCGTTCCATCATCTCCGGCGAGAGGGCGTTGCGGGCCTCGGGCCGGTTGAGGCGCAGCAGGGCGACGCCGTGCTCGTCGAGGGCGGTCTCGACCAGCTCGGCCACCGTTCAGGACTCCTCGAAAGGCAGCATTGCGTTGATTCCCGTTGCCGCCCGGCCAATGATCAGCTTTTGGATCTGCGACGTCCCCTCGTAGAGGGTGGTGACGCGGGCGTCGCGCAGGTAGCGCTCGACCGGGTAGTCGTCGACGTAGCCGGCGCCGCCGTGAACCTGGATCGCCAGGTTCGCGCACTCGACCGCCGACTCGGTCGCATACAGCTTCGCCACCGAGGTCTCCATCGTGTTCGGCTTGCCTTCGTCCTTCAGCGCGCCCGCCCGGTAGACGAGCATCCGCGAGGCGTCGCGCTTGAGGATCATGTCGGCGATCATCTCCTGGACCAACTGAAAGCGGGCCAGCGGCACGCCGAACTGCTTGCGCTCCTTGGCGTAGGCGACCGAGGCGTCGACGCAGCCATCGCAGATCCCGACGCAGCCGGCGGCGACGCTGTAGCGGCCGTTGTCGAGGGCGCTCATCGCGACCTTGAAGCCGTCGCCGATCTCGCCCAGCATGGCGTCATCGCCGACCTCGACCCCGTCGAGCGAGAGCTCGGCGGTGTCGGAGGAGCGCAGTCCGAGCTTGCCATGGATCTCCTGGGTGGTGAAGCCATCGCTCGACGGCGGCACCAGGAAGCAGGCCAGGCCGCGGTGCTTCAGCGAGGGGTCGGTCTGGGCGAAAATCAGGGCGACCTCGGAGACGTTGCCGAGCGAGATCCACATCTTCTGGCCGCTGATCGACCAGCCCGAGTCGGTCTTGGTCGCCCGGGTGCGCAGGTTCGCCGCGTCGGAGCCGGTGTCGGGCTCGGTCAGGCCGAAGCAGCCGAGCGCCTCGCCCGAGCAGAGTCGCGGCAGCCACTGCTGCTTCTGCTCCTCGGTCCCCCAGCGCTCGATCGAGCCGGCGACCAGCGAGGTCTGGACCGAGACGACGGTGCGGGCGGAGGAGTCGGCGCGTCCGACCTGCTCGACGATCAGGCCGTAGCCGATGTAGTCGAGACCGCGGCCGCCGTATTCCTCGGCGACGGGGGCGCCCAGGTAGCCGACCTCGCCGAGCTTGCTGGCCAGCTCGCGGTCGAAGCGCGCGGCGCGATCGTTGTCGCGGACCCGCGGCACGATCTCGCGGTCGGCGAACTCGCGCGCCGCCTCGGAGATCAGGCGCTGCTCGTCGCTCAGCTGGAAATCCATCTCATCCCCGCTTTCTCGATCGTCCGGTCAAAGCTCGCGCCCCAGAGTCGCCGCGAACGCCTCCTGCGCCTCGCGGGTGCGCGGGCCGGGCGCCTCGGGCAGGTCGTTGCCGTCGATCGCGGCGACGGGCTGGATCTCGCGCGTGGTCGAGGCGAGGAACGCCTCCTGGGCGGCGCGCAGGTCGGCGACCGGCCAGGCGCCCTCCTCGACCTCCAGCGCCTTGACCAGACGGTCACGAGTGATCGATTCGAGCAAGCCGTTGTCCAGCGCGGGCGTCCGCAGCGCGCCCTGCGGCGAGACCCAGAAGATCGCCGAGGTCGGCGGCTCCAGCACGGTGCCGTCGGGCTGCACGAGGACTGCCTCGTTGGCGCCCTGCGCTTCGGCCAACCGCGTCGCCTGCATGTTGGCGGCGTAGGAGAGCGACTTGACGCCGTTGAGGATGACGGTGGGGGAGTAGGTGACGGTGGCGAGGCGCAGCGACTCGCCGTGGGCCGGCAGCGGCTCGGTGGCGGCGATGCGGCGGCCGCCGCGGGTGACGATCAGGCGCAGTTGCCCCTCGGCTTCTCCCACCTCGCCGAGCAGGGCATCGATCTCGCGCTCCAGCGCCGCGCGATCGAACTCGAGCTGGATCGTGGCAGCGGAGCGCTCGAGCCGGTCGAGGTGGTCGCCGAGCGCAAACGGCAGCCCGCCGTAGAGGCGGATCACCTCAAAGGCGCCGTCGCCGCGATAGAGGCCGTCGTCACGCAGCGGGACTGTCGCCTCCGCGGTCGGCGAGATCCTCCCGTCGACGCTGGCGAGCTCTGCGATTTGCGCCGTCATCGATGGGCGAGGCTACCTGCGATCCGCTCAGACCGCTTCGAAAACCGTCGCCAGGCCCTGGCCGACGCCCACGCAGAGGGTGGCGATGCCGTAGCGGCCGCCGCGGCGGCGCAGCTCTCGGACGAGGGTCGTGGTGAGGCGGGCGCCGGAGCAGCCGAGTGGGTGGCCGAGGGCGATCGCGCCGCCGTTGACGTTGAGGCGGTCTTCGTCGATGCCAAGCTCGCCGACGCAGGCCAGCACCTGGGCGGCGAAGGCCTCATTCAGCTCGATCAGGTCGATGTCCTCGAGGCTGAGTCCGGCCGCGGCGAGGGCGCGGGGGACGGCCGCGACCGGGCCGATCCCCATGTAGGCGGGGTCGACGCCGGCAACTCCGAAGGAGACGATCCTCGCCAGCGGCTCGGCGCCGAGCTGGGCGACTCCCGCCTCGGAGGCGATCAGCGTGCAGGCCGCGCCGTCGTTGAGGGTCGAGGCGTTGCCGGCGGTCACCGTGCCACCGTCGCGGAAGACGGGGCGCAGGGCGGCTAGCTTCTCGGCCGAGGCGTCCGCCCGCGGGCCCTCGTCTGCTTCGACTGTGATGGTCTCGCGGCCTTGCGGCGCCTCGATCGGGACGATCTCCTCGGCGAAGGTGCCGGCCTCGGCGGCGGCGACAGCTCGCTGGTGGCTGCGTAGCGCGTAGGCGTCCTGCGCCTCGCGGCCGATCCCGTAGCGCTCTGCGACGTTCTCGGCCGTCTCTCCCATTGACTCGGTCGATACGGCGAGCTCGGCCATGCGCGGGTTGATCAGGCGCCAGCCGAGGGTGGTGTCGTGCATCGTCTGCGGGCCGCGCGGCAGCGCCCGTTCGGGCTTCTCGACCACCCAGGGCGCGCGGCTCATCGACTCGACCCCGCCGGCCAGGTAGAGGTCGCCCTCACCGAGCTTCACCGCGCGGGCGGCGGCGTTGACCGCCTCCAATCCGGAAGCGCAAAGCCGGTTGACCGTCGCCCCCGGCACGCTGGGCGGTAGCCCGGCCAGCAGCGCCGCCATCCGCGCCACGTCGCGGTTGTCCTCGCCGGCCTGGTTGGCGGCGCCGAGGTAGACGTCGCGGATCCGCTCCGGGTCGGCGCCGGTCCGCTCGACGACGGCGCGGATCGTATGGGCGGCAAGGTCGTCGGGACGGGCGCCGGAAAGCGCTCCACGGTAGGCGCCCATCGGCGTGCGGACCGCGTCTACCAGGTATGCCTCTGCCATGGCAGGGGATTTAAGCGACATCGAGCCGCGCATCCGACATTGACTCCCCTCTGGGGTGGTCGATGTCGGATGCGGGTGCCGCGCGTATCCTGGGGTCATGGACCTGGTCCTGATGACGCTCGCCGTGCTCGGCGTCTTCGTCGGCATTCTTCTGCTGGTCGGCCACTACTCGCAGGTCAGCAGCGTCGAGCTGGTCAACTGGAAGCCGACTCGCTCGCCCGAAGTCGAGGTGCAGAACGAGATCGACGATGTACGGCAGATGCTGGAGGCGCAGAACGAGATGCGCCGCCGGCGCGGAGCACCGGAGATCGACGAGGCGGCGCTGCGGGCTGAGGTAGAAGCCGAGGAGCTGGAGCGGCTGCGCCGCAATCCCTCCGAGGCCTGAACGGCGCAGCGTGGCACGGGCACTGATCGTCGGTTGCGGCTGCCGCGGGCGCACGCTCGGCGGCGAGCTTCTGGAGGCGGGCTGGGCAGTGCGGGGGACGAGCCGTCGAGAGGAGGGACTCGAGGCGATCGCCGCGGCGGGGATCGAGCCGGCGCGGGCGGATCCGGCTCGGCCCGGAACGGTTCTCGACCTGGTCGCCGACGTTACGGCGCTTGTCTGGCTGCTCGGCTCGGCGCAGGGGAGTGACGACGAACTGGCCGCGATTCACGGGTCGAGTCTCCAGCGGGTTCTGGAGCGGTTGGTCGAAACCCCGGTCAGGCGTTTCGCCTACGAGGCGGGCGGCCCCGTCCGGCAAACCCTCCTCGAGCAGGGTGAGGCGATCGCGCGCGAGGCGGAGAAGCGCTGGCGAATCCCAGTCGCAGCGCCAAAAAAAGTCCGGCTTACGGATATAGCTAAGCTCGGATAGGAATTAAGGCAAAGCACCGAAGGCAAGTTCGAGAGGAGCAGTTCGATGACGCTGCAAATTGGTGACGTAGCTCCCGATTTCGAGGCCGAGACGACCGAGGGCCGGATCAAGTTCCACGACTGGATCGGCGATTCCTGGGCGGTGCTGTTCTCGCACCCGAAAGACTTCACCCCGGTCTGCACGACCGAGCTCGGCTACATGGCGAGCATCGAGCCCGAGTTCGCCAAGCGCAACGTGAAGATCATCGGCCTCTCGGTCGACCCGCTCGACAAGCACGAGGACTGGGCTAAGGACATCGAGGAGACCCAGGGCGCAGCGCCGAACTACCCGATCATCAGCGACGCGGACTTCAACGTCTCCAAGCTCTACGGCATGTTGGGGGCTGACGTCGCCGGCGAGGCCGCAGACCGCACGCCGGTCGACAACCAGACCGTCCGCAACGTCTTCGTCGTCGGCCCCGACAAGAAAATCAAACTCATTCTCGTCTATCCGATGACGACTGGGCGAAACTTCGACGAGGTCCTGCGAGTGATCGACTCGCTTCAGCTCACCGCCCAGCACAAAGTCGCGACTCCGGCGCAGTGGCAGCAGGGCGACGACGTGATCATCGCCGGCTCTGTCTCCAACGACGAAGCGAAAGAGACCTACCCCGAGGGCTGGGAGGAGCCGCGCCCCTACATCCGCATAGTCCCCCAGCCGGAAAAGGTTTGAGACGCCGTAACCGGCGCCTGGCGGCGTCCTCAGTCGCTCGCGTGCAGAGCACGCCACGCTCCCTGCGTCCTTGCCAGTCTTGGTTACGCCGCCTCAAACCGAGCTAACAGATCACCCAAAATGCGCGCGGTGGCGCCCCAGATCATGTGCCCTTCCACCTCGTAGGTGGGGGTGTGGATCGGGATGCCGCGGCGGACCAGGCGGCGCATCTCGTAGCCGTCGCGCAGCACGTCCATGGAGAAGGTGAGGACGGTCTCGACCTCGGTCGGGTTGGGCTGAAGGTTCAGATCGCCGGGGTGGGGGATGCGGCCGACGAAGGGGTGGATGCGGTACCCCGTAACGAAGGTCCCGGTGGTCGGCAGCTGTTCGCCGATCTCGACTACCGCCGGGTCGAGTCCGATCTCCTCGTGGGCCTCGCGCAGCGCGGTCGCCGCCAAGTCAGCGTCGGCATCGTCGTGCCGGCCACCGGGGAATGAGATCTCACCGGCGTGGCTGCGCAGGTCGGCGCGCCGCTCGGTGAAGACGAGGCCGGGATCGTCGGGCATGCCGTAAAGGGGCAATAGGACCGCGGCGTCGACGGAAGGATTCATGCGCTCATTAGGGGCCTGGCGCCTTTGTCAGACATATTGCGACAAAGTCGCCAGGCGCCTCAGATGATCACCTGGACGGTGCCGCCATCCACCGACCAGGCGGCGCCGCTGACGTAGGAGGCACGCTCGGAGCAGAGGAAGACGATCGCGGCGGCGATCTCGCCGATCTCGGCAAGCCGCCCGATCGGGCGCTTCGAGCCGGCGGTCGCCAGCGCCTCCTCGCGGCTCTCCGCGCCCGCCATCTCCTTCGACTGGTCGAGCAGGCCGTCGGGCTCCATCCACAGCTCGCCTTCGACCGGCCCTGGACAGATCGCGTTGACAAGCACGCCCTGCTTCGCGTAGCGGTCGGCGAAGAGGCGCGAGAGCGATAACTCGGCCGCCTTCGCCACCGAATACTCCGGCATCGCCGCCGAGGGGCGCTTGCCGGCGGTCGAGCAGACGTTGACGATCCGACCCCAGCCGCGCTCGGCCATCGGTGGCGCCGCGGCGCGCATCGCCCGCAGCGGCGCCATCACGTTCAGCTCGTACTGGGCGCGCCAGTCCTCGTCGGGAACCTCGTCGAGATCGCGCCACTGGGCGGTCCCGGCGTTGTTGACGAGGATGTCGAGGGAGCCGAAGCGCTCCAGGGCGGCCACCAGCATGCGCTTCCCGGCGTCGTCGTCGGTGACGTCGAGGCGCAGCGCCTCGGCCTGGCCGCCCGCCTCGGCTCCGGCAGCAACCGCTTCCTCAGCGGCGGCGGCGAGCCGCTCCTCGTTGCGCGCCACGAGCAGCACGTTCGTGCCCTCGGCGCAGAGGAGCCGCGCGGTCTCGCGACCGATCCCGCGACTGGCGCCGGTCACGACGCAGGCCCGGCCTTTCAATCCAAGGTCCATCAGCAGGTACGGCCTTTCAGCCCGAGGTCCATCAGAGGGTCTCGATCCGGTGGGTCAGCTCGACCGCCATCCCGCCTGATAGCACCTTCTGAACCGGGCACTTGCGGGCGACGGCAAGCAGGCGCTCCCGTTGCTCCTCGTCGATCCGATCCGGGAGCCGAATCGTCGCGGCGAAGGAGGTCGGCACGAAGCCGTCGTACTCGACCTCGACCTCCGTCTCGACCGCGCCGACGTCCCAGTCCTTGCGCTCTGCATACATCTCGATCGTGATCGCGATGCAGCTCGCCAAGGCGGCTGCGAGGAGGCGGGTCGGCGAAGGTCCGGCATTCGTGCCGCCGGCCGCGACCGGCTCGTCCACCAGAACACTGTGGTCGCCCGCGATCTCGACGTCGTGGGCGAAGCCCTCGCGGCGGCGGGCGACGACTTTCATCGTGCCCTAGCTCCGCCGTCTACCCTCGAACAGAACCGGATCCTCGACGTCGGCGTAGCGGGCCATCGCGTAAGCGAGGTCCGAGGCGCGGTTGAGGAAGTGGATCACCGTCTCGGCGATCAGCTCATCGTCTTCTTTGAGGGCCGTGACGTGGCGCTCGGCGCGGCGGACGACCGTGCGCGCGACGTCGAGCTGCGCGGAGAGCTGATTGCCGCCAGGGATGACGAACTGCGGAGGCAGCTCGACCTGCGACACGTAGTGGTCGATTCGCTCCTCGAGCGTCGCCACCATCTCATCCGTCGTGCGGCTGACCCCGTCCTCCAGGCGCTCCGCCGCCTCCGGCGCGGTCGCCAGCTCGGCGCCGGCGATGAAGATGTCGTCCTGGAGGCGAAGGATGTCGGCGGCCAGATCGGTGTGCTCGCTTCCGCAGAGGGCTCGCGCCACGCCGAGGACCGAGCAGGCCTCGTCGAGCGTGCCATAGGCCTCGGTGCGGCCGTGGTGCTTGGGGACGCGGCCGCCGTACCAGAGCGAAGTGGTGCCGTCGTCGCCCTTCTTAGTGTAGATCTTCACCACGCGCCCATCCTAGGGCGCGGGCCTGTCAGTTAGAACAGGGCGGCCGTCAGCCGACGGGGTTGAAAGCGAGCCCGGTCAGGACCTTGGGGAAGAAGTAGGTCGACTTCGGCGGCATGTTCTCGTCGCTCTCGCAGATCGCGCGGACCTGGTCGACCGGGATCGGGCGGAGGATGAAGGCGACATCGTAGGTGCCGTCGTCGAGCAGGGCGAGCGAGTCCTCGACGCTCTTCGAGTAGCCGAGCCCCCGCTTGGCGAGGATGTCGTCCTCGCTCAACCCGGCGATGCCCTTCAGCACCAGCGTCTCGAGGATCGCGGCGTCGAGTCGGCGGTAGGCCTCGGGCTTGCCGGCTAGCTGGCGGTCGAGATCGGCGACGGCGGTCTCCTTGAGGCGCAGCCGGTAGCCACGCTTGTGGTGGGAGTCGTAGAGGCCGAAGACGCCGGGCCCCTCCTCGCCGCGCGGATCGAGCTCGCCGGTCTCGACCTCGGTCGCGTCGAACAGCTCGCGCAGCCCCTCGCCGAGCCGGCGCTGCCGCTCGGGGTCATCGGCGAAGCCGGAGAGCAGGCGGTGGGTGGGGAAGACGGTGAGGCCCGGGTCGTCGAGGCCGGTCAGTGCCATCAAGGTGTAGTTGTGGTCGCCCTCGCCGCCGATCTCGTCGCGGTAGGCGATCGCGGTCTCATAGCGGTGGTGGCCGTCGGCGATCAGCAGCTTGGCGCCGCCCAGCAGCTCGCTGACCCGCTCGTGCACGGCTGGGTCATCGACCCGCCAGACGCGCGTCACCGTGCCGCCAGCGTCGGTCGCCTCCCCCCACGGCTGCTCCGCCTCGACCGCGGGTGCGACCAGCGGCCAGGGGTCCTCGGTGCTGAGCGAGAAGATCGGCGAGAGGTTGTGGCGGGTGGCGCGGGTCAGGTCGAGCCGGTCTTTCTTCGGGCCCGGCAGCGTCCGCTCATGGGGCAGCACCTGGCCCGCCTCGAAGTCCTCAACCCGGACGCGGGCGAGGATGCCGTGGCGGGTGCGCGGCTCGCCGTCGGGGCCGGCGTAGTCCTGGGTCATCGCCCAGACCGCCGGCTCGGTGTCGCGGACCAGGGCGCCCGCCTCGCGCCAGGCGTCCATCGCCCCGGCGGCGCGCTCGTATGGATCGCCCTCGGTCTGCTGCGGACCGGTCTCGCCGTACGGTTTCGGCAGGTCGATCGCGACCGCGTTGTAGGGGGAGCGCTCGAGCAGCTCCGCCCGCTGCTTGGCGTCGATCACGTCGTAGGGAGGCGCCGCTACGTCGCCCAGCGAGCCGACCACGTCGAGGTCGTAGCGGGTCGCGTAGATCGGGCGCACGTCGGCCATCGGGGCGGGAACGCTAACGCCTCGGCGGCCGGACCCACGGCCCGCATCCCGATCCGGCTCTAGACTGGGACCCAGCGGGGCGTGGCGCAGCCTGGTAGCGCGCGGCCTTTGGGTGGCCGAGGTCCCCGGTTCGAATCCGGGCGCCCCGATTTCGTCCCCTAACCTGGAAAGGACAGCGCCTTGGCGAGCGAATTCGAGATCTCGATGAGAATCGACTTCTTCCGGGACATCGCCGCAACCCTCTCGGTTGAGGAGGCGACGTCGGGAAGCGACTACGTCGGGTCGATGTTGAAAGACGGGGTGAGGGCGGCATGCGTGCCGCGCGTCGGCGAGTACGTCCTGCCGGTGGCGGCCCACCTGCCGCATCCCTTTTCCCTGATAACCGCCGTCGAGCACAACCTCGCCGGAGTCAGGCTGGCCGATGACGGTGAGACCGAACGCTCCCCCTCGGTGATCGCCGTGATCAGCGCGCCGTGGCCCGGCGACGGGGTCAGGGACGAGGTGGTGCGCGAATTCGAGGACCGGGATTGGACCTGGCGCGAGGCGGGCGACCTTCGACGAGACGAGAGCTAGCCCGGTTGAGAGCATCCGACCGCGCATCGGCAGCCGCCCGAAAGCTCAGGTTTTCGCTGCAAATTGCCGATGACGGCTCGATATGGAGTTGAGCGGAAATCGGCGTAGGGAACGGGTGCTGTTCGAAACCGACCGGCACACGGTCGTCGGCGACGTGACCCTGCCCTCGGAGGGCTACCAGGCCCGCCTGTCAGACGCGATCAACCGAGCCGATGTCGGGTTCCTGCCGCTCGTCGACGTGGAGATAACTCCGCTGGAGGGTGGAACGGCCGAGAAGCGTCCCTTCATCGTCCTCGCCAAGGCTCACATCCGACTCGCCTACCCGCTCGGCGAGTGCTCCGAGTAGCCGGCAGGAGCGCTCCTAGCGGCTAGCGCGCCTCGCGCCGCCGCCGGCTGCCGCCACCAAGGGCGCCGATGTCGATCAGGAACGCGAAGGCGACGACGAACCACTCGATGCCGAGCACCCCGTCCGAGGAGGCCCACAACAGCGCGAAGGCAAGGGTCGTCCAGGGCAGCAGGAAGAAGCCCAGCAGGGGGAGGAGCCAGCTGTCGAATGAGCGGCTGAGCAGGTCGCTGAACAGCCAGAGGACGAACAGCGCCAGCCGCGGCGAGATCAGGGCGAAGAGCAGTACGAGGCAGCCGATGGCCGAACGCTACCTTGTGCCTATGACGCGCCACGCCGTCCTCGACACGCCGCTGCAGCCGCCCTTCCCGGACGGGACCGAGGTCGCCTACTTCGCGCTCGGCTGCTTCTGGGGGGCGGAGCGGTTGTACTGGACGCTCGACGGGGTCTACACCACCGCGGTCGGCTACATGAACGGCGTCACGCCGAACCCGACCTACGAGGAGGTCTGCTCTGGCCAGACGGGCCACGCTGAGGCGGTCCTCGTCGCCTTCGACCCGGAGCGGATCTCCTACGCCGACCTGCTCAAGGTCTTCTTCGAGGAGCACGACCCACGCAGGGGATGCGACAGGGCAACGACATCGGCACCCAATACCGATCCGGAATCTACTTCGCCAATGATGCCCAGAAGCGACCGCCGAGATGGCGCGGGACGCATACGACGAGGCGCTGCGCGCCGCCGGCCACGAGCCGATCACCACCGAGATCGAGCCCGCCGCGCCCTTCTACTACGCCGAGGACTACCACCAGCAGTACCTGCACAAGGTGCCGAATGGCTACTGCGGGCTCGCCGGAACCGGCGTCTCCTGCCGTATCCCGTCGGCCGCCTCCTGAGCGCCGTCCCGCCCGCCAGGTCGCGTCCGCACGCCCGGCGCGGCGAATAGCATCCCGCGCCGGTGACCCCGTCCTTCGGCTCCTACATCGGCGGCTGCCTGGCGACGATCGGCATCGTCTCGGCGGTTGGCCTCGGCGGCTACTGGCTGCGACGCTGGATCGTGCCCGAGTTCTCGGGCGCGCTGGCCCGCCTTGCCGACATGACGATCGCCATCGCGCTGCTCGTCATGGCGCTGCAGCTGCTGGGACGCTCAGCATCCTCACCGTCGGCTGGACGATCGTCGTCTGCATCGCGGTTGGGCTGGGCGCGGCGGCGCTGGGCTGGACGATGGCGCCGGCGGACGGGCGCGAAGTGACGGCGCCGCGGGTGCAGACGCTGGGACTGGCGATCGCGCTCGGCGTCTCCTCCTGGGCGGTCGCCGAGTGGACCTTCCCTGCCCAGCTCGCCCTCGACCACGGCATGTTCGGCGGCGACACGACCTGGTACCACATGCCCTTCTCGGGCCGGATCGCGCAGGAGGGATCGACCATCCCGCTCCACTTCACCGACCCGCTGCGGCTGGCCGCCTGGTTCTATCCCGGCACCTCGGAGCTGATCCACGCCGGCGGGATCGTCCTCTTCAAGAGCGACTGGCTCTCGCCGCTAATCAACATGGTCTTGCTCTCGATCGGCCTGCTCGCCGCCTGGTGCGTGGGCCGGCCCTACAAGGTCGGTCCGGCGACCCTGGTCGCGGCGGCGCTGGTCTTCTCGGCCGGGGTAATGATCGAGACGCAGCCGGGGGAGGGGCGCAACGACATCCTCGGACTCGCCTTCCTGCTCGCCTTCGCCGCCTTCCTGATCAACGGGCACCAGCGGCGCGCGCCGACTGCGGGGGCGGTACAGGACGCGCCGGAGCGCGACGCGCCACTGCTCGACAAGGGGCCGCTGATCATGGCCGGGATCGCTGCCGGCCTCGCGATCTCGGTGAAGTTGCCGCTGCTGGCTCCGGTCGGGGCTATCGCGGTCGGCATGGTGGTGGTCAGCGGCCCCGGACGGCGACTGATGACCGCGGCGGCGATCGGCATCCCGGCCTTCGTCGTCGGCGGCTACTGGTACGTGCGGGCGGCGATCCACACCGGCGGCAACCCGATCCCGCAGATCGGCTGGGGGCCGCTCCATCTGCCGCGCCCCGACCAGATGCCGCTCGACCCGCGGCCGCGCTTCGCGGTCGCCGACTACCTGCTCGAGCCGACGATCTACCGCCGCTGGTTCTTTCCCGAGCTCGAGAACGCGCTCGGCCCGTTCTGGCCGCTGATCCTGATCGTCGCGGTCGCCGCGGCCGTGTTCATCGTGGTGCGCTCGCGCAACATCGTCCTGCGCGTGCTGGCCGGCGCCGCCCTACTAACCGCCGCCGTCTACATCGTCACGCCGCTGACCGCCGCCGGCCAGGAAGGGTCGCCGACCGGCTTTTTCACCAACACCAGGTACTTGATGCCGGGCTTGATCCTCGCCCTGACCCTGCTGCCGATCGCGCGGCCGCTGCGCGCGCCGGAGAGCGGGCCTGGCAGTCCCTGCTCTTCCTGACGGTCGTCTACGCGACTCATGGTCCTGACCACGCCGCGCTGGTACCCCGGCTACATCGTCGGCACCGTCTTCCTCACCCTGGCGCTGGTCTGGGCGCCGGCGGCGCTGGGGCTGCTGCGGGCGCGGCGGCGGGCGAGCCGGGGATCGTCGCGGTGCCGCCGCCGCGGTCTTGTTGCTCGCCGTGGTGCTAGGCCGCGCCCAGGAGGTCCAGTACTACAAGCAGCACTACCAGCGCACCACGCCGTTCCTGCAGGACGGCGGACCGCAGGACGCGTACGCCTTCGCCCACGAACAGCACGGCAAGCGGATCGGCATCGCAGGCTCGGGCGAGATCTTCTTCGGCCAGTATGGGTTCTACGGTGCCAACCTCGACAACTACGTCCAGTACATCGGGGTCGAAGGACCGCAGGGCGAGTACCGCCTGGCGACCACCTGCCGCCGATTCCGCAACCTCGTTAACGAGGGCGACTACGACTACCTGATCGTCAGCCGGGCGACGCAGGACTCCCCTGAGTCGCCCTACTGGTATCCGGTCTACGCCTGGGTCAAAACCGACCCGGCGCTGAAGCTGGTCGTCGAAGAGCCCGACATCACCCCGCAGCCCGACTACGTCTTCGCGGTGGAGCGGCAGCTCGATCCCAACAGTTGTCCCAAACAGGGAGAGTTCGGCGGGGGTTGAACGGCCGACGGCGCGACTCCCGCAGCCTGGTCGATTGCCACGGCGGCCCGTAACCTAGGCGTACCCGCCCCCGTAGCTCAGTGGACAGAGCGACGGCCTTCTAAGCCGTGGGTCGCTGGTTCGAATCCAGCCGGGGGTGCTGCTCATTGCGGTGGTCAAAGTGGGGGACTGTTGCGCGTGCGGCCAATCAGGGGAGAGGCCAGCCCAAGCTCGCGCGGGTGACGACGTTGTACTCCGGGACATCGGTTTGCGGCTCGCCGCCGGCTTCGGGCTCGACCGTATAGAGCCATGGGGGTTGACGCTGCTCACTCGTACACCCATCCTACGCCGTCTGAAATGTATTGTCTGCCGAGTGGCTTTCGTCTGTCAGAGCGCCACGACCGCGAGGCCCGGGACTCGTTCGAACTCCGTTGCGTTTGCCGTCGCGATCTCCATGCCATGGCTCAGTGCAGTCGCTGCAATCCACATGTCGTGCGCGCCGATCACTTCTCCGCGTCGCTCCAGTCCAGCCCATATCTCGGCGTGAATTCTGGCGACGGAGGTCGTGACTGGCAATGGCTCGATCGAGGAGATTAGATGCTCTACGAAGGCCTGTCGTCGGGTCCGAACGCGATCGTCTCTGGCACGGTGGACGCCGTGCAGCAGCTCGCTGGCCGTGATCACGCTGATCGCGCGGTCTTGCTCGCCGAGGGCACGCTCGAGCGATAAGCCGCGCCGCTCCGCGTTGACCAGCACCGAGGTGTCGATCAGGACGGCCAAGCCGCGTCCGGCGGGCCGATGGTCTCGCGACCCGCTTCGACATCGCGCTCAAAGTCGTCGTCGATCGGCGGCGCACTGTCCATCAGCTCGCGCCAGCGTGCTGCGGAGACCACCTGGCGGCCTCGAGTCGGCCGCATCTCCGCGATGGGGACGCCGTTGCGAACGACCTCCACCTCCTCGCCGGCGCCTACCCTGCTGATGACCTGCGAGAACTTTCTGGCCACCTCCGTCGCGGTCAAGCTGATCATGTTCTCACGGTATCAGATAAATCTGATTCTCTCGCCTTCCTCGTGGCTCCCAGCGAAACCGGGTCCGCCTGGATGCACGCCACTTGTTCGCCTTCTGTTCCGCCGGGGGTGTGTCGTGTCGCTTGGCAGCTCTACTGGATCGGTGCGTCGGGAGGGGCGATCTCAACGCTTTTCTCCTCTTCCACCGAGACGACGCAGTCCATCTCTCGCAGCGAGGCCAGTCTCTCCTCCTCGGCGGCCCCGGAGACAATGCCCAACGCAGGCATCGAGCGCTTCACCTCGAGTCCCTCGCCCTTCAGCCTCTCGACCACGGCGGGCATCCGGTCGAGGTGACCGTCGTCGATCGAAACAAGGATCTGTTTCTTCACCGTCGGCCGATTGTAGGGAGGGGAGCGCCTCTATCGGGGCGCCTGGACCAGTCCCGCGCCGACGTCCTCGGGAGGCGCTTCGAGCGGCGACGCCCCTTCGGTCAGCAGCTTGGCGAGTTCATCGGCGCTCGCACCCGGATTCGCCTGGGCGAGCAGAGCAGCGACGCCGGCAACGTGCGGCGTCGCCATGCTCGTTCCGCTCTTCTCGCCATAGCGAGTCGGCATCGTGATCATCGAGTAGACGTCAACGCCCGGAGCGGCGATGTCCACCTGACCACCGGCCGGGCTCGATCCGCCGTTTGAGAAGGGGGCGACCGCTAGCCCCTGGTCGACCGCGGCGACGGAGAGGATCGACGGGCAGTTCGCCGGATGGGAGACGGGATTTCGGACGCTGGGCCGCTCGCTGTCGTTGCCCGCTGCGGCGACCAGCAACGTGCCCGCGGCGCGGGCGCGCAGGGCGGCTTTCTCGAACGCTTCGGAATGGGGCTGGCCGGGAGCGGTGCGTGAGCCGAGGGAGAGCGAGACGACGCGGCTGCCGCGGTCGATCGCCGCTTCGATGCCGGCGAGGATGCCGGTATCCACACCCCTGCCTGCGTTCGAGAGGACCTTGCCCGCGAAGATCCTGGCCTGAGGGGCCACCCCATAGCGCGGGTCGATGCCGTTGCCGTCGCTGCCGCAGGCGGTTCCGATGCAGTGAGTGCCGTGGCTGTGCAAGTCGTCAACCTGCTCGCCGTCAACGAAGCTCTGGGTCGCGACAGCGCGACCATCGAGGTCGGGGTGGCCGATGGCGACGCCAGTGTCGAGCACCGCAACCTCTACGCCCTCGCCGCTGAATTCGGTCGCGTCGATCCCGATTGCCCGCAGGCCCCAGGTGACGTCTGCCCCGTTGCTGCCGGTTTGTGCGGTTCCAGCGTAGGTGTAGACGACGCGCTCCGGCTCGAAGTTGACGATGTCGTCATCCTCGTCGGCCGCGACGCCGAGCTCCAGCGCCTGCTGCGGGGGCGCGCTGACGATGGCGACGCCGAGGCGCTCGAACACGATTGCCTGCTCCTGCGGCTGCTCCGCCGCCGCCGCGACGCCGATGCCCGCAGCGCTGACCGTATCCTCGATGCCGAGCGCCCTCGAGAGGACCTCGGGCGCGTTCGGGGTCGCGCCCTCCTTAAGGGTCACCAGATAGCGACCGGTGGTCTCTCCGACTGCCTGTCCTTGTTCGCCCATCGTTGCCTCCTCGCCACGCGCCGCCCGTCTCGAAGCCGGTGCTTGTTTCGGCTAGCTTCGCGCCTCGCAGAGCGAGGCGTATTAATCGACAATTAATTTCCTTAGTGGGGGCGGTGGGAGTTGCAGCGCCGGCTGGGAGAAGCGGTTGAGCGGGTAGCGGTGAAGCATCGCGGCGAAAGTCCTGATCGCCGGAGCAACCGGCTTCGTCGGGAGCCGGCTGGCCCGTACGTTGCTGGGTTCCGAGGCGCGGGTTCGTTGCCTGGTGCGCGACCCGGCCAAGGCGAGTGCCCTCGAGGCCCGCGGGGCGGAACTTCACGTCGGTGACGTGACCGATGCCGGCAGCCTCGCGGGGGCGGGGCGGCACCTCGACGTCGCCTACTTCCTCGTCCACTCGATGGCGGGCGGGGAGGGGTTCGCGGCGCGTGAGCGAGAAGGGGCGCTCAACTTCGCCCGGATGGCGAAGCGCGAGGGCGTCGAACGGGTGGTGTACCTCGGCGGGCTCGGAGAGGACAGCACCTCCAAGCACCTGCAGAGCCGTCACGAGGCGGCGCGTCTCCTCGCAGCCGAGGGCCCGCCCCTCACCTACTTCCGCGCGGCGATGGTGGTCGGTGCCGGCAGCGAGTCCTACCGGACGCTGCGCTACCTGGTTGGGCGGCTGCCGGTGATGGTCGCTCCGGCCTGGCTGCGGACCGCGACGCAGCCGATCGGGATCGACGCGACGGTCGAGTATCTGCGCCGCGCGCCGGAGGTGTCCGAGTCGGACGGGGCGGGAGGTGCAGATCGGCGGTCCCGACGTCCTCTCCTATGGCGAGATGCTCGACCGGATGGCGGTGGCGATGGGTAAACGTCAGCCGTTGAAGCTGCAGGTGCCGCTGCTGACGCCGTGGCTCTCGGCGCTCTGGCTCGGCCTCGTCACGCCGGTCGACACGAAGGTGGCGCGGCCGCTGGTCGAGGGCCTGACCACGTCAACCGTCGTCACCGATCCGTCCGGTGCCGAGCCGTTTGGGATCTCGCCCGAGCCGTTCGACGAGGCGCTGCGGCGCGCGCTCGCGGAGGAAGGGTGGGCGGATTGATGCACCGCCGGGGTTTCCCGCAGATAGGCCCAGGGTAGGCAAGTGGCCATGTCACTAGCGATACTGCTCATTATCATCGGGATCGTGCTTGCGATCCTCGTCCACTATGCGCTCGGGATCGTCGTGATCCTGATCGGCCTGGCGCTGCTGCTCTTGCCGCGGCTCGGGGCCGGCACGTCGCGCGTCTGACCGCATAGGCCAGACTCCAAAGGGCGATGGCCGCTTGGAAGCTGCCGCTGATCGTCGCCGCGATAGCGGTGCCGGTCGTGGCGGCTTTCTTGGTTGGCGGGCCGGCGGTGGGCTTCGCGGCGGGAGCACTTGCGGCGGTGGCGATCATCGTCGTTGCCGCGCGGCAGCGACCGCGAGGACCGATCGGCGCGGCCCCTGCCGAAGGCGCGCGACGCCGCGTCCTCCTCGTCGCAGCATGCCCGGTTGAGGAGCCGGGCGCGGTGGAGGCGATCGCGCGGGAGGTGCACAGCGGCGAGGCGGGGGAGGAGCCCGACGTCCTCGTGCTGGCGCCGGCGAGCATCGGCTTCCTCGACCGCTGGGCCTCGGATGTGGAGGGAGCGCGGCGGCGAGCGCAGGAGAGACTGGTGACGACGGTCGCGGCGCTGGCGACGGCCGGGATCGACGCGGAGGCGCGGGTGGGGGACGAGGACGTGGTGCAGGCGGTCGAGGACCAGCTGGGGAGCTACCAGGCCGACGAGGTGATCTTGGTTACGGGCGGAGGCGAGGAGGGAGCCGACGAGGCAACGGCGACGGAGCTCGGATCGCGTCTGCGGGCGAAGTTCCGCCACCTGGCGCTCGGGGGTCGCTGATGGCGAGAGGGCGGCGCTCAGCAGACGTGTACAGGCGCCGCGCTCTTGACGACCTGGAAGGCGCCCGAAATCCCCTTCAGCTGGTTGAGATTGTCGTCGTCCCAGCGCCGGTCGCTG
Source organism: uncultured Solirubrobacterales bacterium (assembly GCA_963844395.1). Classification (GTDB taxonomy): domain Bacteria; phylum Actinomycetota; class Thermoleophilia; order Solirubrobacterales; family 70-9; genus VRUE01. The sequence continues at coordinate 1,205,946 of CAWJNX010000002.1, forward strand.
GTCCCGCTGAAGAACCAGTTGGAGCCGTTGTCGGCGACGATCATCCCGTAGCGCTTCAGCGCTTCGGCGATCGCTCGGGCCGGGCCGCTGAAGTGACCGAGGCCGTAGCTGCCCTTTAGTCGCAGTCGCATCCCCATTGGCGGCGCGTTGGCGCTAGAGGTATCACCGGCGCAGTGCGAAGCGGGATGGACCCAGGCGTCGCGGGTGCTATCGAAGGTGACGCGGATCGCGTGGTCGATCCGGCCCGCGGCTGCCTCCTCGTAGCGGACAAGGCCGGGGAAGATCGGCAGCCCGGCGGCATCGGCCGAGGTCCAAGAGTCGGAACGCAGCGCGGTGGAGCGCAGATCCCACCGAGCGCCCGAGTCGGCGTTCCAATGAGCGCCTCCGCCGTGCTTGAAGAAGGCGCGATATAGCTCGTAGAGGATGCAGCGCGAGCGGTCAACGACGAGAACGTGTCGATCGCCATCGCTTTGTCGCCCGCCCTCGACCGGCGCGCCGGTTGGGACCGGAAACGGCCCGGGGTCGCTCTCGCTGCCATAGGCGGTGTAGTGGATCGGCAGCTTGCGTTGCCCGGCTCCGACCACGGCGTAGGGAAAGCCGTAGGGACGCGGCGAGCCGAAATCGGGATGGAGGAAGTTGCCGCCGTGGGCGTTGATGTAGGCGATGGTCGCGGCCGAGTTGCGGGCGACCGGCGCCCTCGAGATGTCCTGGTTCCAAGCGGCCTGGTTCGGAAGGGACGGGGCTCGCGGCGATAGCGAGGCCGGCGGGTCGGGGAAGACTGGACAACTGCCGAGGCTCGGATAGGGCCCGACTGCGCTCGCGGTCGCCGGCCCGAGGGTGAACGCCGCCAAGACGATTGCGCCCCCCACCCAGCGACGTGCCGGTACTCGACCACCCATGCGGTGGTTCAACTACCGGCACCCCCACCCGAGGTAGGTGGCCATCCGTCGCGAACCCGCAGCCGTCCGACTTCCAGCTCCTCGACCACGAGGCGGCCGATCTTGGCCCGCCCGATCGCCAATCGACCGACCGCAAGCCGCCCAATCGCAAAGCCACCGACAGCAGCCGCGCCGACCGCCAGCGCCCCGATCGCCAAAGCGCCACGAGCCTGCGCGCCGTCAGCCGTCGCGCCACGAGCCCCCGGCCGGAATAACCCGATCCCACCTCGCGTCCGCATATCCCCAACCGTAGCGCTAGATTGAAGCGACGCGGTGGATGTAGCTCAGCTGGTAGAGCTCCTGGTTGTGGTCCAGGCGGTCGCCGGTTCGAATCCGGTCATCCACCCTCAGCAAACGCCTGCAAACGAGCAGGTTTGGATCGACGTATTAGGCCGAATTTCGTTCCAACCGTGTTAAGACAGCCGCTCCGTTTCAGGCACTTTGGCCCAGAGTGCCTGAGATGGCGCCGATACGCGGGGATTGGCGGCGTTTTCGGTTACTCGGCCTCGTTTTTCCAGTGCTTAATGAGGGAGGCTTCCGACCGATGCCGATGATCGGATACGGGAATGAGCAGCGGACGGAAGAAGTCGCGACCGAAGGGTGGGCGGAAGATCGTCGCCCGAGGAACCCCAGCACGTTGGGGAGTTGCATGGCATCCGAAGGCGCTCGATGAGAAGAACGCGATTGAGGATGTCGCTGAGCGCGTGGCGATAGCGCATGTGATCGAGAAGCTGGAAGTCAACGGCCCGGCCCTGCAGAGCCCGCACCAAAGCGGCGTCATGGGCGAGGAGGGGTCGGGCTTGCGATAGCTGCGACCCGGCGAGGCAGGAGCCGGTGGCGGCCGCTCTATCGCCGGGCCGGAGAGACGTTGTTCGCAATTCTCGCCCTCGGCCCCGAGGCGGAAGTCGCAGGGCCGGTTATGCCAAGGCCGTGCGTCTGGGGAAGCAGAGGCTGAAACGACTGGAAAAAGCCAAGGAGAAGGAGTAGCCTGGATGTCGATTACAAGCTTGTTATCGAAGATTTCGAGGGTCAACCATGGCTGATCAACTCATATCCAGTGACGACGCTCTCGCAGAGGAGCTGCGCGATCCCGAGTTCCGCGCGGAGTGGGAGCGGACCGCGCTGGCTCGGTGGCTCGCAGTCGAGGTCACCCATTACCGCGCCGAGCACGGCCTCTCCCAGCGACACCTGGCGAAGCGGCTCGGAGTCCATCAGTCCGATGTTGCCCGCATGGAGACCGGCGAGCACACGCCTAGCCTGGAGCGCCTGGTCAGGGTCGCCAGCGGCCTGGACATCGAGCTGATGATCGACATCCGTCCGGAGAAGAAGAAGGCCCAGCTGCCAAAGAAGCGCGCGCTCGATGCGGGATCATTTGCGGTGGGTGGCTGCGAGGTCGTGCTAGCGACTGCGTAGACCCAGGAAGTCGGCGAAAATAGGATCCGTCGGGCTGTGGCAGAGCATCTTCACGGGCCGGCTGATCACAGTCCAGGTAGGTGCCGCCGATTGGCCTCCTAGCATCGGCCGATGGCCGAACCTCCCGCCAGCAGCGCCGCGGTCGCTGTCCACAGAGAGTCTGCTGGCTGGCCGCCGACCTGGCTTACGAACGTCGGCGTCGTCATCGGCCTCGGCCTTGTGGTCCTCGTCTCATCGCTGGCGATTGGAGCGGCGGCGACGTCGATGACCGAAAACGGAGTCTCCGTGGAAGACCTCCAATCCGCCGGGACCTCCGCCAACGCCGAGCAGGCCTACGACGACCTCGGGGAGGACGGTGAACGCGCCGCTTGGTGGTTTCTCGGGTTCGAGCTTCCCTTCCTTGCCAGCTTCGGATTGCTGCTCTCCGCAGGCTGCGCCTTCGCCGCTCGCCAACTCGCCACGTCGGGGGCCGAGCGTCTGGCGCGCATCGCCCGCTTTGCTGTGATTGTCGGCTTGCTCGCTGCCCTGTCCGACCTGATTCAGAACTCCGCCGTCGCAGTCATCCTGACCGGCCACTTTGCCCAGCCAGCCCCGCGCCTCGCGGAGGTCTTCGGCTATCTCACCTGGGTCTTCGGAGTCTCGGCCGGATTCGTATTCGTGACCGGGTGGATCACCGCCGCGTTTCGATCCCGGCGAGTCGCTGCCGGATAAGCCTGGGAGCGGGCGGTTCGAAATCGTCGTCCACCCCTCAGTAGGAGTTCGGCCGGCTACCATGGCGCTGTGAGCAGCGAGCCAGTTCCTGGTGGGGTGGTGCACCCGCTGCCGGCAGACCTGCGCGAGGCGTTGATGGCCAACGCCACGGCACTCGATGCCTGGAAGGACATCACGCCCTTGGCGCGCAATGAGTTCATCTGCTGGGTCGAGGATGCCAAGCAGCAGGCGACCCGAGAGCGCCGCATTCGCCGGGCACGGGAGGAGCTGGAGGATGGCCAGCGCCGGCCCTGCTGCTGGCCGGGGTGCAAGCACCGTAAGCGCGCCGGCTAAGCGCTGGGATCTACGCCCAGCGTCACTCTTGCCGTGAAGCCATCCCGGGCGAGATTGCTGCCGACCCGTGCGAGGGCGAGGGCCGAGCTCGAGCCGCCCTGATACCGAAAGATGCCATCCGTGTTGCGCGAGGTGATTTCGGCCGTGTTCCGGTTGTAGGGGGCAAGCGAGAAGACCTCCGCGTCGCGCTGATCGGAGGTGAACAGCTGGCCGGTGTGCGAGACGTAACCGCCGGAGTAGATGCCGCCGGTCTGCCGCCCACCAATATGGACCTTGAGGTGGATGTGCGTCGTCCGCCCCGGGTACTGGCCTGGGTAGATGGTCGCGAACTCTGCCAGGCCGTTCCCGTCGGTCAGCTGGACCCCACGCAGGTAGGTCTCGCCGTCGCTGTCCTCCGGTGAGACGCCCGAGTAGACGCCAAGCGCGTCGCAGTGCCAGATGTCTACGGCGGCATCGCGAATCGGCTCGCAGGTATTCGAGTCAACGACGGTCAGCGCGAGCGCGAGCGGCACGCCGGGGCGGTTCTCGACGATGTCCCGTCGAACCTGCGCCAGGTCGATGTAGAAGGGGCCTTCCTCCTGCGCGGGCGTCAACACGCAGTCGGGCACGGTCGTGGCCCCTTCCGCCACGGATTTGGCCGCCTCGTCCTCGTCAGTGCCGCAGGCGTAAAGGGCAACGCTCGCCAGCGCCCCTGCCGACAGCGCCACCATCTCGCGGCGCCGCATCGGTACCTGGATCTGGTTGGAGGGTCGGCAGTTGTCCGCCGGACCCTTCTGACTCCCGCTCGGGTTATTGCTCATCGGCCACCTTCCAACTGCGGGAATTCTCCCTCGACACAATTGCGAACGTCTGCGCGGAGCGCCTCAGTGTTCGGTGTCGTATAAGTCAGGTATCTTCGCGCATTTATCGCTTCCGTCCACGACATTCAGGATTTTTTTACGCCCGCGACAAGTTCGGCGGCCATGACGCGCTCGAACATGGCGGCCGTCGCGAGCCGCCGCCAAATCGACGGGGCATCGGTCACGATTGGGAGCGGCACTGGCGTCGTGCCACCGCCCCGCGGGTCCAGCACCCCCTCGGCGAGGAGGCTTTCGCTGCCACTCTCGAGCAGCTCGACGTGCAAGCGCCGCAGCGACCTCAGGCGCTCGGCGAGCGACTTGTCGGGCCGGGTCGCTCGCCGAGCCCGCAGCCGCACTTCGTGCCCGCCGGCGTTGAGCATCGCTTCGTAGACAAGCGCGCCGCCTTCCAGCCTCACCCGGCCGTCGCGCAGCATGGCCTCACCGATGGTGGGTGCTCTCACCCGGCCGACGAGCCTGGCCTCCGGCGCGGCCCCGGCGACGAACACCGCGGTGTCGGGCACTTCCGCGGCCAGCTCCGTTCGTCCCAGTGGGCCGGCGTGCCGCTCGCGCCACGAGACGCGGACACCGGGCTGCTCCATCCTCGTTGCCTCGGGCGTCAGCCCGACACCACGCTCGCGGTCCGCCGCGCCGAGGTAGCGGCAAGCGTCGCTGTAGCCCATCGCTACGAGCGTGGACGCGTCAATCCGTCCCATGAAGAAGTCGGGATCGAGCGGGATCGGATGCCGCGGCTTGACCACGTGGACGATCACCGGCCGCCGTTGCCCGTAGGGCGAATGTCCGGCGACGATCGCCTCGTTCAGCTCGCGGACTCGGTCGAGCTCCTCGAACAGCACTCCGTTGGCGCTCTGCTCGATCATGTGCACGTATTGGGGGAACGGCCCGTCGCGGTAGGCGGGGGTGTTGCCGATGCACCAGGGGATCCACAGCTCCTCGGCGCCGCGCTTGACGGCGCCGATCAGGTTCGCGTCCTTGATCCACACGGAGTCGAGATAGGGCGTTCCGCCGCGCCGCACCGCGGGCATCAGCACCGGCAACGAGATGCCGGCGAGGAGGACGCCCAGATCGATCTTGCGATGCTCGATCGCCTCGTTGGTCTTCGCCGCGTGATTGCAGACGTTGAAGGTGCCTTCGATTCCCCGCGCTGCGCGGATCGCCTCGACGTCCACGCCCAGATGCGGGAACACTCGGCGCTCGATCCCAGTAGAACTCCCAAATCCGGGCAAGTGCGGAACTCGCAGGTAGTCGCGCAGCGGCAGCGGCGTGGCGAAGTCCCGCACCCGCAGCGTCCGCCACCGCTCGGCCATCTCCCGTGGCGAACGGCCCGACATCAGCATTGCGAGGTTGATCGTCCCGCCGGAGGTTCCGTCCGCGTGTGCAAACCCGAGGCCGGCCTCCTCCAGCGCGCAGAGGACGCCGGCCTGCCAGGCGACGCGCATGCCCCCTCCGGCGAGAATCAGTGAACGACGCGGCGCCTCGAGGTCGGTTGGATCAATGGCGAGGGAGGGCGTGTGCTCCATGCCTCACCGGATCCGCCGCCAGTGCTCGGCGGCGAGCAGCCCTGAGAGCAGGTCGAAGAAGGCGACGCCGAGGGCGAGCGGCGAGAAGATTCGCCGTCTGACCCCGAGTCCGACCGCAACGAAGGCCCCGATCTTCTGCAGAGCAGCCCAGAAGACGATCACCGGATCTCGCCCCGGGCGCAGCAGCGCGTTCAGGAGCCCACCGCCGACGACGACCATGAACATGCCGATCGTGCCGAAGAAGTGGCGCGCGGTGGCGTCTTCCTCGGCCATCAGCGTCCGCAGCAGCCGCCGCGGAGCGAGCGCCTGCACGGCGCCCGAGACCATGGTCAGCGCGGAGATCGCGATCAGCGCCCGGCGGATGAACGAGTCCGACATCAGGCTGCCCTCAGCACGAAGTAGAGCGCGATGGCGACCCACTGCACGGTCCAGAGCGAGGTGCGGACGACGTTCAGCCGCATCCACTTGCCGAGCAGGACCCGAAGGCGCTCCTGATCGCTGACGCCCCCCTTGAGCTCCTTGTTGTACGGGAAGATGAACAAGATGGTGAGTGCCGTGGCTGCGATCACGCCAGCCAGGTAGACGATCGGAGCCCACAGGTACTCGCTGTCGGCCTCGCCGATGAGCAGGGCAACGGCGGCGATCAGCATGCCGATCGTCATCCAGGTGAAGTACTGAGTCGCATGCTTGACCGGCTCGATGAACGGCAGCTCGTACGTCTCCGGAGTGAGCCGGGGCGCGATGGGAAACGAGAAAAGCACGAGCGACCAGCCGGTGCCCAGGTACATCGAGGCGAACAGCAGCATCAGTGCGGCGACGATGACGTTCGCAGTCTCGTTCATCGTGGCGGCGGCGCGACGCGCTGGGCGCCGTCGTGTTGGAGGGCCGGGTCGTCCGGCGGCGGCAGCCATTCCTGACTCTGGCCGAGGCCGACGACACTCTCCAGCCCCTCTGGGACATCGGTGGGTGGCTGGTCGTAGTGGAGGAACCAGCACTCGAAGTGGTCGTCAAGCACTCCGGCCGTCCGCGGGAACCATGCCGTGGCGAGGGGCCGCTCCGCAATGTCCAGCTCCTTCAGCGGCGCGACCCGGGGATGGTCGCCGATGATCAGCCGCCCCGAGCGGGTGAACGGGAGGTTGAAGCCGCCCTTCCCTCGGAAGTGGATGTAGGACTTCATCAGCATGCCGCGGAAGGCGCAGTAGTTCGCGGCCGCGGCGGCGACCGGCAGGCCCGCGAAACGCGGTCGGTCAATCTCGATCCGGATCGCGAGCTGTCCGTCGAGGTCGTACTGGCTCGACACGGTCCGCTTCGAGATCACGAAGTCGAGGTTCGCTTGGTGCTTCGGCATGCCCCAGATGCCCTTGCCGCCCTTGACCGAGATCTCGGTGCTGACCGGAAGGTCGAGCACGTACTGACCGGTCCCGTAATGGCCGGTGAGGAGCGCCGGGACGAGCCGGGGCGCGGGACGCTCGCCGTGGGTGCAGGCGATCGCGATCGAGAACTCCACGTAGCGCCCGATGTCGGTCACTTCGTAATTGACGACGGTGACGACGAGCGCGCCCCGGTCGCCCCAGAGCCGCAACGGGTGCACCTCGTCGCCGGGGATCAGCTCGGCGGCGCGCCGAGCGTCGATCGGGAAGATCGCCATCAGAGACGGCGTGTCCTCCGAGTTGACCGGCAGCTCGAAGCGGATGCCGTCGACGAGGGCATGGCGTCCAGCCTGCCGCTCGAGGCGCTTTGGGATTCTCACTGGCCTGCCCCTTTCTCCAACTCGTCGACGATGACCGGGAAGACGTCCGTGTCCGCCCGCTGGCCCATGAAGACGTCGAGATGCCCGTAGCCGGGAAAGAAGTGCACACTGTGGCGTCCCGGTTGGTGACGGTCGAACCACTCGTGGGTGCGGCGCTGGCTCTCGGGCAGGAAGCAGTTGTTGACCTCGCCGGCCAGGAACGAGAAGCGCGCGTCGGTTTGCGGCGGCTCGGCGACGAAGCTCTCGGGCAGCTCCGGGCGGCCGTCCACCGAGACCAGGTGACCCGCCTTGACGCAGGCGAGGATCTGCTTGAAGAAGGTGAGCGGCACGTCCGCGAACTCGTGCTTGAGCCACTCGTGCGTGTCCGGGTTCAGGTTCTCGTGGCGCCACAGCGTCGGGAAACCGATGCCGTAGGTGAAGCTCGCCAGCCGGCAGACGTCGTTGTCACACTCATGGTGCGTAGCCAGCACGAATGCGTGCAGCAGCTTCGGGAACACCCAGGGCGCACCGGTAAGGCCCCACTGCGGGTTGAGGTAGCCGAGGACACGCGCTGCCGGCGGGATCGCGAAGCGCAGCTTGGCCGCCGCGAACCGGGGGACTACCGGGTGGAGGGTGACCGCGTTGGCGACGACGGTCGTCACCTCCGGCACGAGCCCCGCGACGGCGGACATCATGAAGCTGGTCGAGCCCTGGCAGTGGATCACCGCCTGGATCGTGTCGGCACCGGTTTCGGCGACCACCTTCCGCACCGCCCGCGGGTGATCGAACACCGCCGCCTGGTCGAGCGTCCACTCGTTGTGCGGAATGTCGATGCTCGCCCGCCAGTTCTCGAGCCACACGTCGTAGCCCCCCTCGACCAGGACGTCGACGAGGGTGGTTTGCGTGGGCGCGCGGTAGATGTTGGCGCGCACGCCCGCGCCATGGACGAGCAGAACCGGGCCTTTGGCCGGAGCGTGCTTGCCGGTGACGTGGATCAGGTTGCAGTCGAGTCCGTCACCGGCCGTAAACGACACCACCTCCTCACGGTGGCCCTCGACGCTCACCTCTCGGCCTCCGCGCCCGGGCCGTAGACCTCCCAGAGGTTGCCGGCGAACAGGGCGCCGAAGCGGGCGACCGCGTCCGCCCGCCCGTCGGGCTCGGTGTCGAACGTCGTCAGCTGCTTGGCGAAGTCGAGCGGCTCGATATGGAGGATGCCGGAGGCGAGGACCTCGGCCGACTCGTCCTCACCCGGTTCGACGTGTCCGGCCAGCAGGCGGGTGAAGAGGGTCGAGGTGTCCTTCCAAACGTTGTCGACGCCGGCGTCGTCCTCGACGACCTTGAACCCGGTCATCGTCAGCGGATGATCCTCTCCGTCGGCAAAGTGGAGGCGGTAGAGCATGCGCTTGTCCCGCTTGCCACTCTCCTGGTTGACGAACAGGTTGAAGACACCTCGCTCGACCCGACGCTCGCCGCCGAGTGCCTCGCAGCGCACGTATCCGTCCGCCCGGCCGAGGTGGTCCCGATCGGCGATGAAGCGGTCGAGGTCGTCGGCGGTGATCGTCAGGTGGAACATGAAGCGGGTCTCGCTGCTCTTGCCGTCGCTGTGGCCGCGCTCGAAGTCGCCCTCGCCGAAAGTCACGAATCCCTTCATCTCCTCGGTGAAAGCGATCGAGACCCCGCGGTGCCCCTCGACCGACGCGGTGGGGTCCGCCGGTGGCGGTGGGGGAGGCGGCGTCGAGGGCGTTCGTGCTGGTCGCGAGAGCTCGGCGGTACGCCCCTCGAGGATGGCGTCGGCCGCGCGATCCGCGACGGCGGCGATCGTCAAGCTGGGGTTGGGCCCGACGGGGCCCGGCATGACGGAGCCGTTGACGACGTGGAGGCCTGGATGGCCGAAGACCTCACCGTTGGAGTCGACAACGCCCTCCTCGTCGCTGCGACCAATCGGGCAGCCGCCCAGCGGATGCACGGTGATGACCCTATTCAGGTGCCAGAGTGGATTGTCCGCGAAGCTGGCGCCGAGCTTGTCCGAGACTTCTTCTGAGACCTCGCGCACGCGGTCGAAGTACTCCGCCGAGCGGCCGTGCTTGCGCCAGTCAACCTGGAGCCGGTCGCCATCGAGACGCATGCGACCGTCGGGGACGTCACGACCCATCCCCAGCAGGGGGAGAACCCCGGCGGAAAGGCCGGAGTCGCCGAACAGCGAGGAGATCTCGGCGCTCAGTGAGGTGTCGCGGTCGCGGCGAAGCAGACGGCGGACCAGGCGGGCGACGATTGCCGGTGCCATGCGGGCGACGGTCGCAGGGGAGTCAACGCCCTGCAGGAGCCAGTTGCCGAACTCGGGGAAGCCGGCGTCCTCGAGGTAGAAACCGCGTCCCTCCTCTCCGTCGCCGTCGAGCCCATCCGGGCCTCGGATTGCACTCGTGATCACCGGCCCGTAGCCGGGATCGATCACGCGTGGCTTGCGCTTGCCGTCCCGATCGGTTTCCGTGCAGCGCACGGCGAAGGTCAGCAGGTCACCGTTACCCGAGAAGTGAGTGCCCAGCGCGCGGCTCAGGCCGGGGAAGGCGGCACGGTTGCGCAGCAGCAGATACGTGGAGCCGAGCGTCCCGGCCGACAGCACGAGCCGGTTGGCACTGACGGTCGTCCGCGGCAACTCCTTCGTATCGGTGGGCTGGCCCTCGTGGTCGGGGTCGTGCTCGATGTAGTGGATCGCGTAGCCGCCGCCCTCGCGTGGCTCGAATCCCCGTACCTCGCAGCGCGTGCGGATCTCCGCGCCGGCATGCCAGGCAGCCGTCAGGTACGTGTAGTCGAGCGAGTTCTTGGCGCCGAAGTTGCAGCCGACGTCGCACTCGCCGACGAGGCGGCAGGTCTGGCGGGTGCGACCGTGGATGTTCTCCCGTTCCTCTGTTATTGGCTCGCCCGGGATCGGGGCCGCGCCGGGCTCAGGCGCAAAGGTGACCGCCAGGTCGGGCAGGAACCAATCGTGTCCAAGCTCCTCCGCCGCGGACTTGTAGGCGACCGTCTTCGGCGTCGCGTCGTAGGGCGGCGCGTCGAACGGGTATGGCGTCGCTCCGAGCATTGTCTCGGCCCGCTCGTAGTGGGGCTCGAGGTCCTCGTAGGTGACGGGCCAGTACTCGTAGCCGGGCCCCGGCTGTTCGCGCACGAACCACTTCGGGTCCTTGCGGATCAGGACGTTCGCATATATCAGCGAGCCGCCGCCAAGGCCGCTGCTGACGACCGACTCCAGACCCTCGAACGACCAGAGGTCGAACATCCCATGCAGTCCCTCGCTCGGATCCCAGAAGTTCTTGCTCAGCCCGCGCGGGCTGCGGGGGAAGGATCCGGGCGGATACCGCTTGCCGCGCTCGAGCACCAGCACGCGCTGCCCGGCCTCCGCGAGCCGGCACGCCATGACCGAGCCACCGAAGCCCGAGCCGACGATGACGGCATCGAAGTGCTCGCCCCCGGTTGGTTCGCCCGTCCTCACCGCTACAACTAATAGCTCGCCGGCTGTTCCAGCGCAAGCATTATTCGTTAAAAATTCGAGTGAATTGCTTCAGGGACGTTGCGCCGGAACCTGGAACGGTGGCTCGATCAGTCCCACCTCGAGTGGCGCGTCGTCGGCGGGGCGCAGCCAGGGCTCCTCGGCACCGCCGTCGGGAGCCGGCTCCCACTGCCGCGGGACGCGACGGATCCCGATCGGGTAGATCGTCAGGCCCTCGTGGTCGAGCCGCAACCGCAGGAAGTTCTTGTAGTCGGGGATGCCTTGGCATGCGAGAACCTCGTTGGCGTGCTTCGGCGCCCGCCGGTGCGACCGAATCAGATATTCGCCAAATATGAATCCGCCGCCGAAGTACCCGATCAGGGCCCCCAGGCCGGCGACGGGCACGACCAGCCAGGCCGCGTCCGCGACGACCGCCGCGGCGACGGCAAGGACCGCGGCGGCGGTGCCGTGGGCGAGCCAGTGGAGTATGCCGAGGCGCCATTTCCCGGCTCTGGTCTCCGCCGCGGAGTAGCCGACGAGCGACAGCAGCATGATCAGCGCGATCGCCGCGAAGGCGACGAACCAGCCAGGCCCAATCTCGATCGCGGCGAAGAGCGATGCGGCGAAGCTCGCGTAGAGGCCGGCGATCGCCGCGCACAGTCCCGGAGCGAGCCAAGGCAGCTTCCTGGCGCCCTTGGTCAGCCCTTCGGAGCTCTCCCGGCTCGGATAGCAGGACTTCTGCTCATAGCGCCCGTCGGGCAGTTCGAGCTCCCGCGGCATGGTGTGGGTCGGATACAGGTAAGCGCCGCCGCCACCGGCCGTGACGAGATCGTGACCCCCGTCATCGGACCGGTACCGGCAATAGTGATGGAGGTCACCCGTGAGCGTGACGCGGACCTCGGCGCCGGCCTCGCGCACGACGTTGTCGACGAAGTATTCGAGGTTCTTGTGGGAGTCAGGCACGTGGTCGGGCCTGACCTTCGTCCAGCTCGGCTTCCCGGTGACGAGGATGACCCGATCGCCGTGCTCCAGGTCGAGACCCTTGAAGTATGAGAGCTGCGGTTCGTCGATATAGGTGTCTAGCTGGATGTCGATCGCCAGCAGCCACCAGCGATGCGGCAGCCGCGCGGCGAAGTAGCTTCGCCGCTGCCGAGTCTTCCAAGCACCGATTTCCCGCCCGCTGCAGAAGAACCGCAGGAAGTTGGTCAGGCCGTCGTACCAGTCGTGATTGCCCGGGATTGCGAGGAGGTCCGGTGCGGGCGCGGCGGCCGACGGACAGGCCGCGGTATAGGGGCCGCGGAAGCGGTTCTCGTATTCCTCCCGGGTGGCGACGGGATAAACCTGGTCGCCGCCCATGACGAGCATGCGTCCTCGCGGAAGAGGATGGCGTGGGCTCGCTTGGGGCCACTCCTCGAAATCCCCACCCTCGATGAGGTCCAGGTGCCGCCGTCCCAGCAGGCAGGCCATCGCGTAGGTCGAGTCGAAGCCGTCGCCAAGGTCGGCGACGAAGTCGAGCCAAAGGGCCCCATCCTGTTCGTCGGCCTCCCCATAGGAGAGTGGTGGGCCCGGGGTGGGGTCCAAGGCGGCTTGGAACTCGCGCTTGTCGGCGTATTGACCGAAGAGGCTGGAGACGACGACGCGCAGCGCGGCGTCGGCAAGGACACGTGGGCTGAGCCACTGAACCATCGGCTTGCGTTCGAACCCCAGGTCCGCGAAGGTACGCGGCCGTTCGGCCGAGGTCTCCGATGCGGGGGCGCGAACCGTCACTTGTAGATCGCGATCGGCAGGATCACGGCGCCCGGGGCGTAGAGCTCCGTCTGCCGCTTCAGTTTGGCGAGGAAGCAGGCGCGGCCTTTGATCAGCCGGGAACGCGACTTTTTCAGTTCGGCGTCGGTGCGGCGAGTCTTGCAGTTGTGACTGACATGCTCGATGAGAAAATTGGAGGCCTGTTCAAGCGGGCTTCGCCAGATCTCCCGGGTAGCGAAATCGGTGTACTCCGGGCACCTGTTGTCGCTGTCACGACAGGGAATGTCGGTTTTGTGCCGGAACACGCGGATCACCTTGCCGAACACCACCAGCCTGCCGCCGGTGTACTGGTCTCGGCCTTTTTCCAGCAGGCTTCGCTCTTGGGTGAGGTCGCGGTAGCGCATCGGCATCAGCACCTTCAGCGGGATGTCGTCGTCATCCCGAGATCGCGGTGAGACGGCGAAGGTGATCCGTGGGTCGGGCCCAACCTGGCGGGCGAACGATTCGGCCTTCTGGCGCTGTTCGGTGGCCCGTGCGGCGCCGACCGGGTTGCCGGACGCCTGCGGAAACAGGGCGGCCAGCGTTGCCGATTGGCGGACGACGACGTAGGGACGAATGTAGCCGGGGCTGAGCAGGTCGTGGGTCACGAACCTGACCAGCATCCCTTCCCGGAGCTTCTTCTTGTTTTTCAGGTTGTCGGGATCGGTCAGTTCGATCGAGTGGAAGTTGACGCCGTGGGACTCGTTCTGGGCGAGGGCGTCGAGCAAAAGCCCCAGCAGGCTGGCTTCAGTCCGGGTGACGGTGCTGTCGGCTACGGATTCATGCTGCGAGGATGCTCCGACGTCGAAGCCGCCGCCCGATCCGCCGGCGCTCACCGAGGCGATTTCCTTCGAAATCCTGTGCACCGCGCCGACCCGACCTCCTTCCAGCTCGGCAAGGAAGTCAAGGATGCGGGCGCCGTCGAGGTAGAGGAATTCGACCGGCGGTAACCGCGCTTCGAAGGGCGAGGCCTCCGACGACTGGTTCCCGTCGCGAAGTACGACCGTAACCACCACAGCGAGGCCGGCAATCACCACGCAGGCGCCCACGAACGCCTTTTTGAAGTTCATCTCGGACAATCCATTTCTAGCTTGCCACGCCTCCAGTTGACGACGCGTCGATTCTCTCGGTCACCGGCGCACCGGTCAAGGCTCTTTGATCCGAACCAGAGGTGCACCCTTCACCTGACTCGCTCCCCTTTCCCCTCGATCGCGTCACGTAGCAGGTCACTTGCTACGTAGTTGATGTTCCTGCCGCGGCCGCGCTGGACGACGAGTCCGGCGTCGAGCAAGCGGCGAAAGTCGGCGCTTGCGGTAGCGGGGGAGACGCCTGCCTCCTCGCCATATTTACTGCGCTCGGTGCCGCCGAGGAGGCTCTGCTCGAGGGCGATCACGAGTCGGTCCGGCCACGTCCGGCCCTCAACCAGCGCTTCGAGGTATTGCCAGCGAGCGGCGGCATCGGCGATCTGCGCCAGTCGTTGTCGCGCCTGCACGATGTGTGCCTCGACGCAGAAGGCGACCCAGGGAGATGCGTCTCGCTCGGGTTGATAGCTACCTCCCTGCGTCTCGCGAAGCGCTGCGTAGTACTCCTGCGTGTGGCTGCCGAGGTACTCCTCAATCGAGAAAAACTCTGGCGAGGCGATCCCCTCGCGAGCGAGAACGAGCGATTGAACTATTCGTGAGATCCGTCCGTTGCCGTCGCGGAACGGGTGGACCGAGACGACATGCAAATGCGCCATCGCCGCCCTCACAACGATGTCGACATCGAGGTCTCCGTCCGACAGCCAGTCCACCACCTCACCCATCAACTCGACCACTTGCTCGCCTTCGGGCCCTCGATACTCCAGTGAGCCGTCGGCCCCGGTGACCCCGATCTCATCTGTCCGCCAAAGGCCGGGGTTCTTGTCACGCTGGAAGTAGCAGGCATCGAAGTGGAGATCGAGGATCACCCGGTCGAGCCAGCGAAAGGACGGATCGATCCCCATCGTGGCGACGCGATTCATCGCTCGCGCATAGCAGGCCACCGCCTGACGATCGTCATCGTCCTGATCGGCGGTTTCGCGACCACTGGTCAGCGCCAGCGCTTCCTCCGGCGTGACACTGAAGCCCTCGATCGAGGTCGAGCTCTCAATCGAGCTGGCGCGTACCTCACGCCGCAAGGAGCCCATCCAGCGGCTGCTGGTCTTCGCCTCGTCGCCCAGGGAGTCACGAAGCTTCGCGAGCTCACTGAGCTGTCGCTGCAGGGTGGGAGTGAGGGGGGGAGTACGATAAATCATGATCCGAAGTATAGACGACTAAACGTATAGTCATCTAGATCACCTTCCATCTTAACACTGGTTTCTGCAGCCAGGACGTTCACCGGACGGCGCAGCCGATGCCGAGCGGCATAGTTGGAGCCATGGCTGATCGAGCGGACGCGGGCACGACGGCGATACGCGCGGTGGTGCGGGGACAGGTTCAAGGCGTCGGGTATCGCGACGCGACGCAGCGGTTGGCGCGCCGGCGCGAAGTGATGGGGTGGGTGCGAAATGGGGAGGACGGCAGCGTGCTCGTTCACGCCGAGGGTCCCCAGCCGGCAGTCGATGAGCTGGTGACATTCCTGCGCAAAGGACCGCGGTCCGCAGGGGTTACAGGCGTGGAGATTGAGCGGGTCAAGGCCGAGGGCCACGAGCAGTTCGCGATCCGCGGCGTCAGCGCTGGCGTCTTCGTCGTCCAGGAGCACGCCGCCACCGCTCATCACTTCGACCTGCGCTTGGAGGTCGGCGGGGCGATGCGCTCGTGGGCGGTTCCGAAGGGACCTTCGATGGACCCCGCGGTCAAGCGCCTGGCCGTCGAGGTCGAGGACCACTCGATCTCCCACAACGACTTCGAAGGTACGACGGGGAAGGGCGGCGTGATCGTCTGGGACCGTGGACGCTACGAGCAGGGCGGCCGGGTCGCCTGGCCGGAGGCGCTTGACCGCGGCCACGCGGTCTTTGTGCTTCACGGCGAGAAGCTGCGCGGCGGCTTTGCCCTGCAGCGCACCCGCGCCGGCGAGAAGGCCCAGTGGCTGCTGATCAAGAGGCGCGACGAGCAAGCACGCCCAGGCTCAGACGTGGTCGCCGAACGACCGCAGTCGGTGGTCAGCGGCAGTACGCTCGATGAGCTACTTCAAGCTGATTGACAACGGCGCTTTAGCGACCTCAGATCCGCTGAAATCGACCTCGACCGGGCAAACCTCACATCGCGCCATGGGATTCGACCTACCCTGAGGCTCGGTGCGGAGGAAACCCGCCGGCCAGGAGCGTCTCAGTGATTGCGGAGAGCGTCGACGAGTTCGTTCTTGTCCATCTCCGAGCGACCCTCTATGTCGAGCTCGGCCACCCGTTCGCGCAGCTCCTCGACCGTGCGGTCCTCGTAGCTCTCGCCTTCGCCGCCCTTCCGGCTGACGTCCTCGCCGCCGGCCTTCGCGTTGGCGATGCGCGCCGCCTTCTCCTTGCTCTCGCCCTCTTCGCGCAGCTTTTCGTAGAGAGCGTCGTCCTTGACGCTGGGTCCGTGGTCTTTGGCCATCTCGATCTCGGCTACCCGCGTCTCATGTGTCCAATCGGTAGGCGGGAGGGGCTTCCGCGTCGCTGAACGAACCTTCCGCGAGCGGAATGAAAAGCTAGCCGCGATGAGCGACTCCGGGGTCCGATCGACGTTCAGCGGGCGAACCGCATGGGCTCGCAGCCTGCAGGCGCCACTGCGCGAGTTCCTTACCACCGAGACGGGCAGCGCCAGCGTGCTGCTCGCCGCCGCGATCGCTGCCCTTGCCTGGGCAAACATCGACCTGTCCTCCTACGAGAATGTCTGGCGCACGGAGCTCTCGATCGAGGTGGGTGGCTCCGGCATCTCCCAGGGACTGCGCGAGTGGGTCAACAGCGGGCTGATGACCTTTTTCTTTTTCGTCGTCGGGCTCGAGGTCCGCCGCGAGTTCGACCTCGGCGAGCTGCGCGAGCGTCGCCGGCTGGCCCTGCCCGCACTCGCCGCGGTCGGCGGAATGGCTGTGCCCGTCGCCATCTACCTGGCCTTCAATGGGGGAGAGGGCTCGGCCTACGGATGGGGCGTGGCGATGTCAACCGATACCGCCTTCGCTCTCGGCATGCTGGCGCTGGTCGGGCCGCGGTTCCCCGATCGCCTGCGCGGCTTCATGCTGACGCTCATCGTCGTCGACGACGTGATCGCGTTGCTGGTGATCGCCTTCGCCTACAGCGACGACGTCGTGCTCGGCTCGCTGCTGATCGCCGCCGCCATCTTCGGCCTGATGCTCGTTGCCCGTGCCGCCCGGATCCGCCAGGGCCTCGTCTACTTCCTGCTCGCCGCAACCGCTTGGGTGGCGCTATTCGAGTCGGGCGTCGATCCGGTCGTGCTGGGCCTGGCCGTCGGCTTGATCGCGTGGGCCTATCCGGTAGGTCGCGGCGAGCTGGAGCGGGCGACGGAGCTGTTCCGCGGCTTTCGCGAGCAGCCGACGCCGGAGCTGGCCCGCTCGGCCCGAGCCGGGTTACAGGGGGCGGTCTCGCCGAATGCCCGCATGCTGCATCTCTTTCACCCTTGGACGAGCTACGTCGTCGTGCCGCTGTTCGCTCTCGCCAACGTCGGCATCGCGATCGACTGGGACTTCCTCACGACGGCGTACTCATCGCCGATCGTGCTCGGTATTCTCCTTGGCTACGTGCTCGGCAAGCCGATCGGGGTGATCGGAGTCTCCTGGCTGGTGACGAGGACGAGCGGAGGGCGGCTCCGCCCACCCGTGGGCTGGGCCGCCACGGCCGGAGCCGGCACCATCGCCGGCATCGGCTTCACGGTCTCGCTGCTGATTGCGGCACTGGCCTTCGAGGGAGCGGAGCTGCGCGAGGCGAAGCTCGGGGTCCTGAGTGCGGCGCTCTGCGCGTCGGTCTTGACCTGGCTGGTCTTCCGGGCCACCGCCTTGCTCCCACGTCGGGCGCGCATCCGTGCCTTGCTGGGCAGCTCGGAGACGCTCCCCGACCTGGCCGTGCCCGTGAACGCCGATCGCGATCATCTGCGCGGGCCGGCCGAGGCGCCGGTGACCGTCGTCGAGTACGGCGACTTCGAGTGCCCCTATTGCGGCAAGGCCGAGCCGGTCGTGCGCGAGCTGCTCGCCGACTTCGGCGACCTGCGCTACGTCTGGCGCCACCTGCCGCTCTCCGACGTCCACCCGCGGGCCGAGCTTGCCGCGGAGGCCGCCGAGGCGGCAGCCGCACAGGGGGAATTCTGGGAGATGCATGACCTCCTCCTCGATCACCAGGGCGACCTGAAGCCCAGCGACCTAGAGACCTACGCCGAGCGCCTCGGCCTCGACCTCGAGCGCTACCGCGACGACCTGCGACGGCACGCCCACGCGCCGCGGATTGAGGAAGACGTCGACTCGGCGGACATCAGCGGCGTCACCGGCACGCCGACCTTCTTCGTCAACGAGCAGCGTCATGAGGGCGCCTACGACATCGAGACGCTCTCGGCCGCGGTGCGAGCAGCCCGCACGCGTTCGGCGGTCATCGGGCGCTGAAACGCCGACGGCTCTTAGCCCGAGCCTCTGCCGAGCGCCATGGAGATCTCGTCGATCGCGTTCCGCTCGGCGTCGCTGACCGGCTGCCCGTCCTCCTCTTCCTTGGCGCTCGCGACCCGCTCCGCGAGGCTGAGCGTGAAGCGCCTGTAGTCCTCTAGCTCCTCGGCAGATGCTTTCGCCTCGAGCAACGAGACTGCCTGCCGAATGATCTCCAGGTGATGCTCTTTCAGCTCCTCGACGGATCCTTGACGCCCGCGGTCGACCTTCGGTTTTGACTGGGCGATCTCGTCCATGAGGCCCGAGGCGCCGCTGGCGCTTCGCGCCTCGGTGTAGGCCTTCGCCAGCGAGAACGACTCGCGGAACGAGCCGCCCCGCTGCGCCGTCGAGACGATCACGCCGGCGCTCGTCGGCCCCTCGAGCACCGTCTCCCACTCCTGCTCTGCGAAATCCGCTTTTCCGGTCATGCTGCCCGCCTACCCGGTGACGGGCTCTCGTAAGCGAAGGCGGCCCTCATGCGGAAATCACTAGGGGCCAGATCCGCTCGGCAGTAGATTGGCCAGATGCGCGGGCGCCGAAGCGACAGCGCCGCCGCTCTGGCGGCCGCGATCGTGTTTGCGGTCGCCACGGGCTGCGGAGTAGCCAACGAGACGCCGGATCGACTGCCTCCCCAGGAGAAGTCGGCCGCCCAGCACGAAAAATCGGTCGCCGACACCGTCCCTCCTTCCCGCTGCCCAGCGGACCTGCCGAGCTGCCGCAGCGCCGAAGGACGGATCACCTACGTCGAGCCAGTCGATCCCGACGGCGACGGTGACGCCCACTTCGTCATCGTCGACCCGCAGGGCATCACCCTCCCGGGCCTGACCGCGATCGACGTCCGCAGGGGGCTTCGTCCCGATCCGCTTCCCGACGTAGGCGATCTGATCAGTGCCGCCGGCCCGGTCCAAACCGGCTCCTACGGTCAAAGTCAGATCCACGCCCTCGAACTGCACGTCGCTTCACCCTGATTCAGCTTCACTGCGGGCTGCCGTCAGCTCGCTGCGAACGACTTCGGTCTGGTTCGGAATCTCGAGGCGGCGTTCGAGCACCGGGATTGCCTCCTCGGCGCGCCCGCTGAGGCGCAGCGCGTTGCCGAGGTTGAACAGGGCGTAGGCGTAGTCGAGGTCTTCGCTGCCCGGTGGGAAAGCCCAAACGGCTTCCTCGAGGACCGGGAGCGCTTCCTCGTAGCGACCGGCTTGGATCAGTTCGAAACCTTCCAGGTTGAGGGTGCTGCCGAGCGCGGGATCGCTTCCGGAAGGCGTCGGCACCGTCGCAGCGGCCTCCGCATCCTCGCCAGTCGCTGCTGCATCGTTGCCGTCCCTCGCCGGGGCGGTTTCGCGTTTCTCGCCCACCGCCTTCGAGGCGACCTTGCCTCTGGGCTCCTCCTCCGAACCGCCGGTCACGAGCTGGAATGCGGCAACTAGTACTGCCAGGATCGCGAAGACGGCACCGGCCTTGGCCCAAGCCGGACGCGGCGCGCGCCCCTCGGGCTCGCGCGGAGGTGGCGGCGTCGGTTTGAGCCGTTGGGTCATCTGACCCTGAGCAGACGCCTTTCGATCGAGGCGGGCAAGCGCCTGCTTGGCTGAGGCCGGGCGGCCGCCTGGGTCGGCGGTGGATAGATGCGCAACCAACCCGCGTAGGCCGGCGGGCGGGTTGTCGCCCATGCAGTCGCGCAGCATGACTCCACACGAGTAGAGGTCGGAGCGCTCCGTCGCGGGGTGACCACTCATCGTCTCGGGCGCGATGTAGCGGGCGGTGCCGAGCAGGTTCCCGGTGCTCGTCAGGGCGGTCGCATCTTTTGGCAGCGCGATCCCGAAGTCGATCAGCTTAGCGCTGCCGTCGGGCGCGATCAGGACGTTCTGGGGCTTGACGTCGCGGTGAACGATGCCCGCGGCGTGGATATGGGCGAGGGCGCCGAGCAGCTCGCGGGCGAGACGCCCGCAATCGATCTCGCCGTGTCGCGCCATTCGCTCGGCCAAGTTGTCGCCGGCGACGTACTCCATGACGAGGTAGGGACGTTCCTCGCCTTCCGCGAAGTCGTAGACGCCAATCAGATTGGGATGCGAGAGGGCCGCCGCGATCCGCGCCTCGCGGCGGAATCGGGCCAGGAACTCGGGGTCGGAGGCGATCGTGTCGGAGAGGACCTTGACCGCCACGGGCCGGTCGAGGACCTCGTCCTCCGCAAGCCACACCGACGCCATGCCGCCTCGGCCGAGCAGCCGCTCGAGGCGGTACCGGTCCTTAAGCCGTTCGCCCTCGGCGATCATCAGCGGCGCGTACGCTCGGCGAGGTAGTCGAGCAGCCCGTCCATCTCGGCCTCGCGATGGACACGACGCTGATCGTCGGCACCATTGCCCTTGCGCAGGATTCGCTCGATCTCCTCGAGCGCAGCGTCGCCATTCAGCTCGCGGGCATAGGGACGAACCGCGTCGAGCACCTGGCGTCCCACCTCCCGGGCCGGCGCCGGCGTGTCCTCGTCGTAAAGGATGTTCGCCTCGAGCCCGTGACTCGCGGCCTGGAAGTAGGACTCCTCGAGCGCCTCGCGATAGAGACCCGGCCTGGTCGGCTGGTCCAGCTCCTTCGCCGCAATCGCCTGAATCAGCGCCGCGATCGCACTGCAGGTGGCGACGTCGGTCTGCACGTCGAGTGCCCGTACCTCGACCGTGCCCAGCTGGGGGTGGGGACGGACATCCCACCAGATATAGGTGTAGTCCTCGACACCGGCGGCGGCGATCAGCTGGTTGGCGACTCGGCAGAAATCCTCGTAGTCGCGCAGCTGCCGCGGCAGCTGGAAGCGGGGGTAGCTGCGCACCACCGAGGTGCGGGCGCTGGCGTGACCGGAATCGACCCCTTCCCAGAACGGTGAGTTGGCGCTCAGCGCCTGCAGGACCGGCAGGTATAGCCGGAACGAGTTGGCCACCCGCACGGCGGTATCCGGATCGGGCATGCCGATGTGGACATGGAGCCCGCAGGGCGGCGTTCTCAGCAGGCCGCCGAGGTCCTTGCGGACGATCTCATAGCGCGGCTTCGTCACCAGCCGGGCTTCGCCGAGATCGGCCGCAGGGTGCAGACCGGATCCGAGCAGCTCGAAGCCTGATTCGCGGATCGCGCCTCTCGCCTCGCGCAACTCGTCTAGCGCTTGCCCGACGTCGTGACAGATCCCGGTCTTCAGCTCGATCTGGTCGGCGAAGATCTCTGAGGAGATCCGCTCGCCCACCGCCCCAGGCACGCTTTCCAGGACGGTCTCGCTCACCGCGATCAATTCCCGCCGCTCGTCGACCAGCAGCAACTCTTCCTCGACACCCAGCGATAGCGGAGGAGAAGCTCCGAAGCGGTGGGCGTAAGAATCATCCACCCAAGGCGACTCTGGGGCCGATGAGTGGTTGGTCA
This sequence comes from uncultured Solirubrobacterales bacterium, assembly GCA_963844395.1. GTDB lineage: Bacteria > Actinomycetota > Thermoleophilia > Solirubrobacterales > 70-9 > VRUE01. The sequence continues at coordinate 1,227,683 of CAWJNX010000002.1, forward strand.
ACATCCTTCGCCCCTTCTACCCTGCACCGCGAGGTCGAAAGCCCTTAAGCAGAGCTCTTCAAACCGCAAACGCTGGACCACACGCATCGAGCTCGCCACCGCCATCCACGACTACATTGAGCTCTTCCACAACACCCGGCGCCGTCACCCAGCGCTCGAGATGTTCAGCCCCGCCAAATACGAGGACCTACATAACGCAACCCAGGCCGCTTGACTCCAAGAATCGTGACTCCGAAAAAGCGGGGTAGATTACGGCTCCGTCAAACCTGGCCTGGCTCAGAGGCCCCAATATGGAAACGCGGCTCAGAAAGGGGGCAGCCCATCAAATAGCTGCCCCGGCCTCACCTCGACAGCCCTGGCGAGCCGTTCGACGGTCGAAACCTGCGGGTCACGTTTTCCTGCCTCGATCCGACTGATCTCCCCAGCATGGACTCCGCTTCGCTCTGCAACCTGTTCTTGAGTCAGTTCAAGTCGTTCGCGCGCCTCACGCAGGTTGGTGCCGAAGGCGGTCATCCCGCAATCCTCTGCCCTCCCGGTAAGAACCTCCATGGGAAATTTCGCAAGTCGTCGGGTAGCGTTCCGCGTCCCCCGTGCCGCCTACCAACTGGAAAAAGGGGACCGATCCGGCCCCAAGTGCCGGGGCCAGATCGGCCCCCGACATGCATTCGATTACGAGTGCTTGACGATATGCACGGTCGAAACGACCTGCGGCACTTTGGCCATCTGCATAGCTCCTCACCTCCCTCCTCATGAGTCAGCCCAAGCGGGGTGCGCGAATCACTGGCTTAAACGAACTTCAATGGAAAACTTCACAAGTTCTCAGGTAGCTTTCCGCCATCCCCCATGCCGCAACGCCCGATAAATTCAGCGCTGGGCCGGTCCCGGCCCAGTGACGCAGGCCGAAACCGGCCCTATCTTTGGTCTCCTAGTTCTGCTTCACGATGTGCAGCAGCGGCACGACCTGATCGGCGGATGCCAGTTTCATCCTGCTCACCTCCTCCCGCTCGTCGGCGTCCGGCTTTTTGCCGGGACAAGCGAGAGGGTAAGAAATTTCTTATCGATAAGATTTTTCTTACTACTTTGTGTGTCGCACGGAAGCCTCTAAGCTCAAGCGCGACTGAATGCGACAGCAGCTCTGAACGGAGGAGGCAGCGTTGGGCGAGGTAGCACCAGAAATCGGACGAAAGCCGTTGAAGAAGCGCACGCGGCTACCGGATGTTGCGCTGACCCACTCCGTCAACCACTGGATCAGGGTCGAAGCGCTCGCAATCTTCCACGAAGGCGCATTCAGCGCTGGCGAGGTCGCCAAGACGATTGGAGAGGACGTGAAGATCGTAAGGGGCCACGTCAAGGACCTTTACGACTCGGGCTGCATCGAGTTTGCGGGCTACAAACTGGTGGGCGGAACGATGAGACGGGTCTATCGGGCCATTACGCGAGCGGTTGTGAGCGACGAGACCTATCTCGCGATGTCACTTGAGGACCGGCACGATCTGAACGGCGTGGTCGTTCAAGGTCTTCTTGCGGAGTCGGTGTGCTCCTATCGAAACAAGAAAATGGCCACCGATGAAAATCTCTGCCTAGTCTGGCAAGCCCTGAACCTAGACCTCCAAGGAAAGCGTGAGCTCTTAAAGCATATGACTGCGGCTTGGGAAGGGGCGAAGGAGATTGAAGTCAGGGCAGTCAATCGCATGGCGGAGTCAGGCGAGAGAGGATCTCCTTCCGTTGCGGGGTTCGTTGGCTTCGAGCGGGGACGGGCTGGAAGACCCGAGGGCGGTTACCACGGGACGGAAGAAAATGAGTAGTAAGAGGATTGCGGTTTGCAGATTCGTACCAAACTGAGATCCTTTCGTACTCAAATCAAGCTCGTCTCGGACCACATAGCACGCCCTCCGTAGTGGCGTTTAGGTTCCTGACGCGCGTCCCACATGGCCTCGCCGCTCTGGGCTACTGGTGACTTGGAGGCGGCGGACGGGGACCAAGGCTTAGTCACTCTGGTTCCTGCGCCCGCGAACGGAAGGAACGAGAGATGGCTAGAGGTAGAAAGCGCAACAGCAACGGAAGAGGCAAAGGGGTCGATCAGGGATTCGTGAAATCGTTGGCGCACCCGCTTCGCGTCGAAATCCTGACCATCCTCACCGAACGGATCGCGAGTCCAAACGAACTCTCCAAGATGCTCGACGAAGGCTTGAGTCAGGTCAGCTACCACGTCAAAGTGCTCAAGGACTACGAACGCATCGAGCTGATCAAAACGGAGCCGCGCCGTGGGGCGGTCGAGCACTATTACCTCGCCACGGCAAAGACCCTGCTTCCGGCGAAGACGTGGCGGGGAGTTAAAAAGGGACTGCGGGCGGTGATCGGCGGGGGCCTTGCGAGTGACCTTTTCAACGACCTGGCGGACGCCCTGACCGCCAAGAAGCTAACGAAGGCAGACAGCCACATCTGCCGGGTGCCTGTCGTCCTCGATGCCGAGGGCTGGAAGAAGGTGAAAGCAAACGCCGAGCGGTTCACCGAGGAAGTCGAAGACGAGCAGCGAGCGGCCGCCGCGCGCGCGGCGAAGGCAAACGGGAGCGCGAGCGGAGTCAAGGGGTATACGGTCGGCGTCCTCGCCTTTGAGGACAGTCGGGACCTCTCCGGCAAGGGGCCGAACCCCGCCTCGGCGAACGGCAAGGGCGCAACGACCAAGGGCAGGGGCAAAGCAGGCAAGAGCCGCAGCGGCAGCAAACGGAAGGCCAAGGCCGTTGCGAATTAGGGCCAGGAAGTCACGGACGCGGCGCGGCAGTATGGACGACGCCTTGGCTCGCCGCCGCTCAAGGGCGAGCATCGACCTGCTGCTGACCAGCCGTCTCGCAGACGAGACCTCTGCTTGGGACGTACTGGTTAACGACGTCTACGCGGGCCATTGGTCGGAAACGGCCGGTGGCCGCGCGGCCGTCACTTGGGTCGGAGGCGAGTGGTTCGAGACTGAGTCGTGCGACGACGACCCGGAGAACATCGTCGCCGCGGTCCGTCGAACCGTTCCGGCCTCTCGCCTGCCGGCAGAGGTGGCGCCGAAGTATGACGTCCCAACAGTCGAAGCCGTGATTCTCGAAGAGGTCGCCAAGCGCCACCCAAAGCACCTTACGAGTGGTGGAGTATTGCGCAAAATAGTCAGCGATCCCGACGACAAACGAGAGATGGAAACCGGGGTCCAGGCCATCTCTAACCTTCGCGGCGTCGGCTTATTGACCCACCGGGCCGATGAGCGCGTAGAGCCCACGCCGGCAGCACGCCGCGCCGTCAGACTTCTCACATAAGCCCGAAGATGGGCCGCGAACAATCCTTTCGCCTTTTCGCCGTGGCCGACGCCGAGCCGACCCTGAACGTCCAGACAAACCTGTTGCCGAAGCTAAGGCCGACGTCGCGGCGCGCGAGCGCGTCCAGGCTCTGACCGACGTCCTCGAAATCGCCCTCGTCGCGAAGGCCATCAAAGTGTCCTGCGCAGTGCGCAAATGGCAGAAAGGGACCGAACCGCGGGCCGACCTAGCAATGGCGATCGACGACCTCCGCGCCGTCGTCGTAATCCTCCTCGACGCGGGCTTCGAGCCGCCCCGGATTCGCAGCTGGTTTCTCAGTCGCGATCATCCGAGACTGAAAGGGAAGCGCCCAATCGACTGCCTCGCAGATCGTCCAGTCCCCGTCCTGAGCGCCGCTACCGAAGCCGCAATGGTCCACACGGCCGGCCAGCCTTGAGTCGCACTACAGGCGGACTGAAAGACGCCGTAGCCGAGCGTCATAACTCGACTGAGTCGGTTCCGTGCCGGAGGCCAGGTGAGCGGTTTGCTTCAATCCGATCACCAGAGAAAGGAGGTGGTCCTATTTTGAGTCACATGCTTGAAGGGACTCTGGAGGTGCAGGGCCGCTAGGCGCGGCACTAGTTGGGCCGCCCGGCGGAATCCAACCCGGGCACCGGCGAGCAAAGGGAGGTCGGGCTTTGTCCCACCCGGTCGCGGTTCCCGCGCTCGTTCCAAGCACCTAGACAAGGGGCGCCCCTACCCGGGGCGCCCCTTGTCGATTCAGAACCGCGTGTTCGTCGCTATTTGACGAATTCGCGGACCTGCGAGTAGACGGTTGCATTGGTCGTCAGATCGAAATGTGAGAGACAGGCGGTTTCGGTATTGGTGGCTCCGCTGAGGGCGACACTCGAGTCGGGGTTGATGATTTCGTCACAGGGCGACCACCAGGTGCCGTAATTGACGGCGCCAGGGGTCTCGTCGCCCGCGTTGAGTTCGCTCAGGAACGTCGAGCCGACCCGCATCTCGACGCAGGCTGCGCTGAAGCAGAGATTGGCGAAATCGGTGCCGTGGTTCGGCCCGCCGAGCGAGACCCAGTCGTCGACTTTCGATTCGCCGCCGACGAACTTGATGTACCAGCGGCTGTTGAGGCTGCCCATCGAGTGGGCGATGATGTCCACCTTCGAGGCTTTGGTCGAAGCGAGGAGTTTTTCGACTTCGTTTTTGACCGTCGTTTCGGCGGTGGTTTTGTTCGACGTCGAGGTGTTGTAGCTGTACGCCGTCAGAGATTTTTTCGGCCAGCCGTCTTTTTCGAAGTTGGCCTTCATCGTGTTCCAGTTCGAGGAGCTTCCCGACCAGCCGTGGATGAAGAGGATCGGGTCGACCGCGAGCGATGCGGCCGGGGTAATTGCCGCGCCTGCGAAGCAGAGCGCGAGCAAGGACGAAAAGGCTGCGATTCGCCTTCTGATCATCTAATGCCTCCCTTTACTCGGCGAGGGGCACCCATGCCCCATGCCTGCGCGCCCCGCCGCCTATGCATGGATTTACGTAAAGGTAATCAGAAATCTCCGAATAAAGACATTTGGATTCAGTCTCCGAGCAGCTCGTCAAAGCGCAGCGCGGCGCGGCTGGGAATTACGAACTCCTCGCGGCGGTGCAGGAGACCAGCCGCGGACAGGTCGCGCACGGCGCGCTCAACCGCGTCGCGCTGGGGGAAATCCTCGGGGTTCACGTCGATCTCACGCAGCAGCTCGTCGAAGACGACTTGGGCAGGGTGAAGCGCCAGCAGCCGCCGCAGCACGACTGCCTCGACAGTCGCGTCTTCCTCGGCGGGGGTTCGGATGTCCTCCATGTCCTCCACGACTCCCTAGATAAGGGCGCAGCCCCGATGCTTGCCCGCGGGGCCGGCTTCGGGGCTGGGCCGGTTCTCGACCGCCGCAGGGCGCGAGCCGCCGTTGTCCGAATATAGAGGAATGAGAGGTCCTGTCTGTAGACGAGTTGTTGTCTGCAGCAGATCGCGGCCGTACCCTCAGGCGTCCTCGCGGACGCCGCCCATCTCGCTGAAGACCGCCGTCGGGCCGCCGTCTTCGCGCTGCTGCGTCGGCGATCACGTGGGAGACCGCGTTGATCAGGGCCAGGTGGGTGAAGGCCTGCGGGAAGTTGCCGAGGTGGCGGCCGCTGCGCGGCTCCAGCTCCTCGGCGTAGAGGTCGAGCCAGCCGGAGGACTCCAGCAGCCGCTCGCACAGGGCCCGTGCCCGCTTCTGCTCGCCGATCTCCGAGAGCGCCGAGACGAGCCAGAAGGAGCAGATCAGGAAGGTGCCCTCCTCGCCGCGCAGGCCGTCGTCGGTCTCCTCGACCACGTAGCGGAGGACGAGCCCGTCGCGGGTCAGGTCCTCGGCGATCGCCTCGACCGTGTCGCGAACGCGCGGGTCGTCGGGACGCAGGAAGCGGAGCAGCGGGACCAGGAGGGTGGAGGCGTCGAGGGCGTCGGTCTCGTAGTGCTGGCGGAAGACGCCGTCGCGAACGCCGCGCTCGAGGATCTCCTCGCGCATGCGCTCGGCCGTCGCCCCCCACTCCTCGGCGACCTCCATCGAAGCCGATGCCGTGGGCGAGGCGGGCGCCGCGGTCGACCGCGACCCAGATCATCAGCTTCGAGGAGACGTAGTGACGCGGCGCGCCGCGCGACTCCCAGATCCCCTGGTCGGGATGGGGCCAGGCGGCGATCGCGCGCCTCGACCTGTTCGCGGATCAGCTGCCGGTCGGCCGGCGTGCCGGTGCCCCGCAGCGCTTTCTCGTGCAGGTAGATCGAGTCCAGCAGCGCCCCCCAGACGTCGTTCTGGCGCTGGTCGAAGGCGGCGTTGCCGATCCGCACCGGACGGGCGCCGCCGTAGCCGTCGAGGTGGTCGAGCGTGCGCTCGGTCAGATCCTTCTCTCCACCGATCCCGTACATGATCTGCAGCTGGGGGTCCTTGCGGCAGACGCCGACGATGAAGCGCATGAAGTCGCGCGCCTCCTGGTCGAAGCCGAGCGTGTGCAGCGCCCAGAGGCTGAAGGTCGAGTCGCGGATCCAGCTGTAGCGGTAGTCCCAGTTGCGTTCGCCGCCGGGCGTCTCCGGCAGCGAGGTGGTCGGTGCGGCGACCAGCGCCCCGGTCGGGGCGTAGGTGAGGCCCTTGAGGACGAGGGCGGAGCGCTGCAGGTGGATGCGCCAGGGGTGTTCGGGGAACTCGCCGTGGCGCAGCCAGTGGCGCCAGAACTCTTCGGTCGAGTCGAGCCGCTCCAGCGCCTCCGGCGCGCTGCGCGGGCCGCCCAGGGCGCCGTCGCCCCAGGAGACCGCGCAGAAGCCGGTCTCGTCCTCGCGCAGGCGCAGCGTTGCCGCGCGCGGCGCCGTCCTCGACGGTGAGGTCCATGTCGCTGGTCAGCCGCAGCTCGGTCGCCATCGCTCGCCGCGGGCGAGCGCTTCGCCCAGCTCGCCGCCGCTCCAGCTGGCGGCCTCGGCGCCGTAGGCGAAGCGCGGCAGGCACTCCAGCTCCATCTCGACCTCGCCGTCGACGCAGGTCATCAGCCGCAGCAGCGAGTGGTCGGATTCGTGTTCGGTCTGGGGACGGCTGCCACGCTCGCCCTCCGCCGCCCATTCGCCGATCGTCAGCGCGTCGTGGATCACGACCCAGCCGGTCGGGGTGACCCAGGTCGTCTCGATCACCAGCGTTCCCGGTTTGTAGCGGCGGCTGATCGGCACGACGACGCCGCGCGGCGCCAGCTTGAAGTGGCCGGCGTCGCGGTCGAGCAGCGCGGCGAAGGCGCTGGGGGAGTCGAAGCGCGGCAGGCAGAGCCACTCGACCGCGCCTTCGAAGGAGACCAGGGCGCCGGTGTGGCAGTCCGAGAGGAAGCCGTAGCTGCCGATCGGCGGGAAGCGGTTCTGCTCGGCGCCCAAAGCCAGGCCAAGCTAGCAGCGGCGGCGGCCGGCCGCCTCGGGAAAAGGCGCCGCTACGCTGGATTCACTGTGACCGCGCCGCTCGCCCACGTCGCCGGAGCCTTCGTGCCGCTGGAGGTCGATCCCGCTGACCATCGCCGGGATCCTCTACTGGCACCGGGCGACGGTCCTCTCCTGGGACGGCCGGTCGGTTCCCGCCTGGCGCCAGGCCTGCTTCGCGGCCGGGCTGGGGACGATCGCCATCGCCCTCTTCAGCCCTATCGGCCACCTCTCCGAGGAGCTGGTGATCGCCCACATGGGCGAGCACCTGTTGATCGGCGACCTCGCCTCGCTGCTGCTGGTCCTGGGCCTGACCCGCTCGCTGCTGCAGCCGCTGCTCGCGATCCGGCATCTTCAACCGGCTCCAGATCCTCGCCCATCCCGCGCGTCGCCTTCCCGCTCTGGGCCTTCAACCTCTTCCTCTGGCACATTCCGGCTCTCTACCAGGACGCCTACGGGGCGGCGCCCGTCCACGCCTTCGAGCACGCGACCTTCCTCCTCTTCGGCTGCCTGATGTGGATGCCGGTGTTCGGGCCGCTGCCAAAGCCGCAGTGGTTCACCGCCGGCTGGAAGGTCGGCTACGTGATCGCGGTCCGCTTCACCGGGGCGATCCTCGGCAACGTGCTGATGTGGTCGGGGACGGTGCTCTACCCGATCTACGCGCCGGGGGAGCGCTACTGGGGGATCTCGGCGCTGGCCGACCAGAGCACGGCGGGCGTGGTGATGATGGTCGAGGGGACCTTCCTCGCCCTCGGCGTGCTCGCCTGGGTCTTCTTCGAGGTCGCCCGCGAAGGAACCGAGAAGCAGCGCCTGCTCGACCTGGCGCGCGAGCGCGGCGTGCCGCTCGACGAGCAGCGCGCCCAGCGCGCGGTTACGGCCGGCCACGGGGCGTTGCTGGAGGAGCGGCTGAACGCCGCCGGCGATGAGCGCGAGCTCGATCGAGCCTGAGCGCCGCCTGCTGCTGACGGCGCTCGTCTTCGTCGTCGGCGCCGCCAGCCTCGGCGCCGAGATCGCCGCGGCGCGGCTGCTGGCGCCCTACTTCGGCGCCTCGACGATCGTCTGGGCGAACACGATCGGCGTCGTCCTCGTCGCCCTCTCGGCCGGCTACTGGCTCGGCGGCCGCTACGCGGACCGCCATCCACATCTGCGCGGCCTCTGCTTGCTGGTCCTCGCCGCGGCGGTGCTGATCGCGGCAATCCCGTTCGCCGCGCGGCCCTTTCTCGGCTTCTCGGTCGACGCCTTCGACACGGTCTCGGTCGGCGGCTTCGCCGGCTCGCTGTTCGGCGTCCTCGTCCTCGTCGCCGTCCCGGTGACCCTGCTCGGCGCCGCCGCGCCGTGGGCGGTCCGCCTCGCCGTCGCCGACGTCGAGCGCTCCGGCGAGGTGGTGGGGAGGCTCTACGCGATCTCGACCGCCGGCTCGCTGCTCGGCACGATGCTCGCCGCCCTGCTGCTGATCCCGCTGCTGGGGACGCAACGCACCTTCCTCGTCTTCGCGCTGGCCTTGGCGCTGGTCGCGGCGGCCGGCCTCGGCTGGCGCTTCGCCGCGGTGCCCGCCGCGCTCGCCCTGGCGATCTCGATGCCGGTGGCGACGATCAAGGCGGCCGACACGGGCCGCGTCCTCTACGAGACCGAGACGACCCACCAATACGCACGGGTGGTCGAACGGCCCGACGGCGCCCGGGTACTGGAGCTGAACGAGGGCCAGGCCGTCCACTCGCTCTACCGGCCCGGCAGCTACCTGACCGGCGATTACTGGGACGGCCACCTGGTCCTGCCCTTCGCGGCGCGGGCGCGGCCGCCGGCCCGGATCGCGCTCCTCGGCAACGCCGCCGGCACCGTGGCGCGCGCCTTCGGCCGCTTTTTCCCGGCCACCGCCGTCGACGCGGTCGAGATCGACGCCGAGCTGACCGACCTCGGGCGCCGCTACTTCGACCTCCGCAACCCCCGCATGGAGGTCTTCGCCGAGGACGCTCGCCCCTGGCTGGAGCGCTCGGGCGGCGGCTACGACGCGATCATGGTCGATGCCTACCGCCAGCCCTACATCCCCTTCTACCTGGCGACCCGCGAGTTCTTCGAGCTGGCACGGGAGCGGTTGGCGCCGGGCGGGATCGTGATCGTCAACGTCGGCCACCCGGAGGGCGGTGAGGAGCTGGAGCGGGTGCTGGGGCGGACGATGGCCGCCGCGTTCGGGGACGTCCTGCGATACCCGATCGAGCCGACCAACACGCTGCTCGTCGCCGGCCGCGGTGTCCTCTCACCGGCTCGGCTGCGCCGCCGGGCGGGATCGCTGCCACCGCCACTGCGGCCGCTCGCCCGGCAGGCCGCGGCGGCGCTGGAGCCCCGGCTGCCGGGCGGCGAGGTCTACACCGACGACCGCGCCCCCGTCGAGTGGCTGGTCGACGAGTCCCTGCTGGAATACGCGAATGAGGAGTAGGCATCGCCGCGATCCCCTCGGCCGCACCAAGGCCTGGCTGGTGACCGGTCCGCTGGGACGCGGCCTGGCCTTCGCCATCGACTTCGCCGTAGCGGTCCGGCGCGGTCTCCTGCGTCGCTCCGGATAGCGACGTATCCACTTTGACCACCCCAGGGTGGGGTCAAAGTCGGAATCGGCGCATGTAGCGGGGCGAACGATTGCTCTAGGGTCAGCGCCCGATGCAGCCCACCGTCTCAGAGCTTCCCGGCTCCCGTGTCAAAGTCGAGGTCGAGGTCCCGGCCGCCGACGTCGAGCGCGCGGTCAACCGCGCCGCTCGCGCCCTGGCGCGGGAGATGCGGATGCCCGGTTTCCGCAAGGGCAAAGCGCCGCCGTCGCTGGTGATCCAGCGGCTCGGCTTCGGCGCTGTCTTCGAGGAGGCGATTCGCGAGGCGTTGCCGGAATGGTTCGAGCGGGCGCTGCTCAGCAGCGGGGTCTCGCCGGTGGGCGACCCGAAGATCGAGATCGTCTCCGCGCCGGAGGCCGAGGGCGAGCCGCTCACCTTCAAGTTCGAGATCGGAGTGCGGCCGCAGGCGAAGCTGGGCGAGTACAAGGGGCTCGAGGTCGGTCGGCCCGAGCCCGAGGCGCCGGAGGAGATCGTCGACCGCGAGATCGAGCGGGTCCGCGAGGGCTTCGCCAAGCTCGAGCCGGTCGAGCGCGCCGCCGCCGAGGGCGATGTGCTGCTCGTCGACTTCGAGGGTCTGCTCGACGGCAGCGCATTCGAGGGCGGCACGGCGACCGACTACCTGCTGGAGCTGGGCAGCGGCCAGCTGATCGAGGGCTTCGAGGAGCAGCTCACGGGGGCGAGCGCCGGTGAGGCGCGGCAGGTTGAGGTGACCTTTCCCGACGATTACCAAGCCGAACAGCTCGCCGGCCAGGACGCCGTCTTCAAGGTCGAGGTCAAGGAGGTCCGCGAGAAGGTCCTGCCCGAGCTCGACGACGACTTCGCCGCCGAGGCCTCGGAGTTCGACACGCTGGAGGAGCTGCGCGCCGACATCCGCGAGCGCCTATCCAAAGTGATGGACGAGCGGGTCGAGCAGGACTTCCGTGTCGCCGCGGTCGACGCCGCCGCCGAGGCGGCAACGGTGGAGATGCCTGACGACCTCGCCAGCGCCCGGGCGGCAGAGCGCTGGGAGCGGGTCGAGCGCCAGCTCGCCGCGCGCGGCATGAGCCCTGACGCCTACTTGCAGATGCAGGGCAAAACGCGCGAGGAGATCCTCGAGGAGTCGCGGCCCGATGCCGAGCGGGAGCTTAGGCGCGAGGCGGTCCTGGCCGCGATCGTCGAGGCGGAGGGGATCGAGGCCACTGAAGAGGAGATGCTGGAGGCACTGGCCCACCCCGCCGAACACGAGCGCACCACGCCGGAGAAGCTGCTGAAGCGACTGCGCGAGAGCGGCCGCGACGCGATGGTTCGCGAGGACATCCGCTTCCGCAAGGCAATCGACCTGGTTGCCGAGGCCGCCAAGCCGATCCCGCTCGAGCAAGCGGAGGCGCGCGAGAAGATCTGGACGCCGGAGAAGGAGCGCGAGGCGGCGGGAGATCTTTGGACGCCTGGGAGCGACTCCTAGCCGGACGTCGTATTGCAGCGCTACGGCTTCTTGCTCGGGTGCCGAAAACTTGGTAGAGAATGGAGATGCCTCTATCAAGAGCCTCGTTGCGAGCCGATGGATCCGGCGTCTGGACTCCATCTGTAGCCGTTCTCGTCAAGCGCCCCCGTGTCGCGCTCACGGTCGCCGCCGGACTGTTCGCGCTGATCCTCCTCCTGCGCTTTGCCACCGGAACCGCCGGCGACGCCGTCTCCTTCCTCTACCTGATCCCAATCGCCGTGGTGGCCGTCGCGCTGGGCGAGCGTGGCGGCCTGATCGCCGCGACGGTCGCTTTCGTCCTGGCGAGCGGCTGGGCGTTGGTCGAGGACGTTGACGTCACCCTGCTCGGCTATGTGATCCGCGCCGGTGTCTTCCTTCTGATCGGGGACCTTGTCGGCCGCTTCGCGACCGGCCTGCGCACCCTCGAGGCCGAAAGCGCCCGTCACTTCGACCTCTCGCTGGACATGATCTGCATCGCCGGCTTCGACGGTTACTTCAAGCGGGTCAATCCGGCTTTTGAACGGATCCTCGGCTATACGGAGGCTGACCTGCTCGGCCGCCCGTTCCTCGACTTCGTCCATCCCGACGATCGCAGGAGCACCGAAGAAGAGGCCTCGGCGGTATCGGAGGGCGTCGGGACAGTGCAATTCCGCAATCGCTACTTCGACAAGGACGGCGAGGTGCACTGGATCGAGTGGGCTTCGCAGCCGCTCCCTGAGGAGGAAATGATCTACGCGGTCGCGCGAGATGTAACGGATCGCATGCTTCTGGAGCAGGAACTGCAGCGTCTCTCCAACCACGACTCGCTCACCGGGCTCTTCAACCGGCGGCGCTTTGAGGAGGAGCTGCGGCGCCAGCTCGCCTACACGCGGCGCTATGGCAGTGGTGGGGCGTTGCTGGTAATCGATGTCGATCGCTTCAAGCAGATCAACGATTCGCTGGGCCACGCGGCAGGAGACAAGGCGCTGTGTCAGGTGGCGGCGCTGCTTCGCGACAACCTGCGCGGCAGCGACGTCGTCGCCCGACACGGGGGGCGGCCAGCGGCGACCGAGTGCGGGACCCTTGTCGCGCCCGACCCCGAGGCCGTCGTCGCGCGGCTCGGCGGCGACGAGTTCGTGGTCCTGCTGCCCGAGGCCGACGAGCAGGACGCCCAGGCCACCGCGGAGCGGCTAGCCGCGACCGTCCGGGAGTTCGACTCTGGACGTCGATGGCAATCGCGTGAAGCTCGAAGTCAGCATCGGCGTGGCACTTTTCGACGAGTACGGGCGACCGGGGGAGCAAGACCTGCTGGCGGCCGCCGACCGCGCGATGTACTCGGCAAAGGCCGCCGGGCGGCTTCTATAGAGTGCGAGCCATGAGCCCCCTGGTTCCGATGGTGGTCGAGCAGACCTCGCGCGGCGAGCGCGCCTTCGACATTTACTCGCGCCTGCTGGGCGAGCGGATCGTCTTCCTCGGCACGCCGGTAACCGAGGACATCGCCAACCTGATCGTGGCCCAGCTCCTGCACCTGGAGTCCGAGGATCCCGACAAGGACATCAGCCTCTACGTCAACTCGCCGGGCGGCTCCGTCTACGCCGGCCTGGCGATCTACGACACGATGCAGTTCATCAAGCCCGACGTGCAGACGATCTGCGTCGGCATCGCGATGAGCATGGGGGCGTTGCTCCTGGCCGGCGGCGCGGCGGGCAAGCGGATGTCGCTGCCGAACTCGAAGATCCTCATCCACCAGGTGTCCTCCGGCTTCGAAGGCCAGGCGACCGACATCGAGATCCACGCTAAAGAGATCATCGACGTCCGCCGCCGCCTCGACGAGATCCTCGCCAAGCACACCGAACAGCCCTTCGAGAAGGTCACCAAGGACACCGAGCGCGACTACTTCATGAGCGCCGAGGAGGCGAAGGATTACAACCTCGTCGACCGCGTCATCGAGCACCACTGACGCGACGAGCGGGCAACTGATCTGTTCCCGCCTCGCCTTGCGGGGCCGGGCCGCCGATTACGCGTATTTCGGCCCACAGGTTTTTCAGAATCGGCACAAATGTGGTGCCACTCGCGATTCGCGGCATGGCAGAATCCCGACCATGAGGCGAAGGGGACTGTCTGCACGAGTAGAGCGCCACATGGAGCGCGGCGAGGAGCTGATGGAGCTCAATAGGGCCGCGGCCGATCGCAACACCGAGGCCTTCGGGCGCCTGATGGCCTGCTTCGACCGCCACGAAAAAGCCTTCGACCGCCACGAAAAGGCCTTCGACCGCCACGAAAAGGCCTTCGAGCGGCATGAGCAGGCCTTCGAGCGGCATGAGGAGACTTTCGATCGCCTGATGGCGACGCTGGATCGCCACGACAAGAAACTCGACGAACACAGGCTCTTCATCCGCGAGATGAACCTTCGCAACGACAAGGTCGTCCAGCAGATCGTTCGCGATCACGAGGACTTCATGGCGGACCTGAAGGCGCGGGACGAGCAGGCCGAACGCCGCACCGACGCGATCACCGCCAGGATGGAAGAAGTCACCAAAGAACAGCGGGCCCAGCGCGAAGCGCTGCTGGCCGTGATCGATCGTCTGCCTCCGACACAGGCCGCCTGAGCGGGCGGCTCTGCCGGGAGCTCAGTCGAGCTCCAGCTCGTACTCGATCCAAGCCCTGCGCTCGGCGCCGGTCGAGTCGTAGAGGCGCTGGGCCGTCTCGTTGTCCGGGGCAGTCGCCCACTCGAGCCGGTGGGCGCCGCGTTCGCGGGCTATCTCGGCGCTCGCCTCGATCAGGGCGCGGCCGACTCCCCGGCCGCGCCAACGCTCGTCGACGTACAGGTCGTTCATCAGCACGGTCTCGGCCGGGACCAGTGAGGTGAAGTGCCAGTAGAGGCAGGCGTAGCCGGCCAGCTCGTCGCCGCTCCAGGCCCCGAGCAGCATCCCGTCCTCGCTCGGGGCGACGAAGCGGGCGAAGAAGGAGCGGTTGCGCTCTTCGTCGATCTCGTCGACCTCGTAGAAACGCTGGTAGGCGGCGATCATCGGCAGCAGGGTCTCCAGCTGAGTGGCTGAGATCGGCTCGACGCGGACGTCTGCAGGCATCGGCGCCACCGTATCGCCGCCCGGACGTCGCGGTCGGAAAGGGCGCAAGTCGCCGCCCGCAGGAAGGGACCGCGGGCGTCCCGAAGTAAACGACCGAACCAAGATGGCCGGGTTGCAGCCCCCTCTAAGCTTCTGGGGCGCGACGCCGGTAGGCAACTACCGCCCCGAGGAGGGGATTTCGCTGGCACGTCCCACCGATTCGAACGAGCAGCTCCTCTGCAGCTTCTGCGGCAAGTCGCAACGCCAGGTCAAAAAGTTGATTGCCGGCCCCGGCGTCTACATCTGCGACGAGTGCATCGACCTCTGCAACGAGATCATCGACGAGGAGCTGGCGCCCCCCGGCGGCGGCGGAATCGTGCTGGAGAATCTGCCGAAACCGCGCGAGATCCACGAGGTCCTGCAGGAGTACGTGGTCGGCCAGGAGGCCGCCAAGCGCACCCTCTCGGTTGCCGTCTACAACCACTACAAGCGGGTCCAGATCGCCCAGGGAGAAGAGTCCGACGTCGAGTTGCAGAAGTCGAACATCCTGCTGCTCGGGCCGACCGGCTGCGGCAAGACGCTGCTCGCCCAGACCCTGGCGCGGATCCTCAACGTCCCCTTCGCGATCGCCGACGCGACGGCGCTCACCGAGGCCGGCTATGTCGGCGAGGACGTCGAGAACATCCTCCTCAAGCTGATCCAAGCTGCCGACTACGACGTCAAGAAGGCGGAGACGGGAATCATTTACATCGACGAGATCGACAAGATCGCGCGCAAAGCCGACAACCCGTCGATCACCCGCGACGTCTCCGGCGAAGGTGTGCAGCAGGCGCTGCTGAAGATCCTCGAGGGGACGACCGCCTCAGTGCCGCCGCAGGGCGGGCGCAAGCATCCCCACCAGGAGTTCCTGACGATCGACACCACCAACATCCTCTTCGTCTGCGGCGGCTCCTTCGCCGAGCTCGACAAGGTGATCGAGAGCCGCGTCGGCGATCGCGGCGTCGGCTTCGGCGCGGCAATCTCCTCGCGCGAGACCAAGGACACCGGTGAGTGGTTCGAGCAGGTGCTGCCCGAGGACCTGATCGAGTACGGGCTGATCCCGGAGTTCATCGGCCGCCTGCCGGTCGTCGCCGCGATCCACCAGCTCAGCCGCGACGACCTGATGACGATCCTGACCGAGCCCCGCCACGCGCTGACCAAGCAGTTCCAGCGGTTCTTTGAGTTCGACGACATCGAGCTGGTCTTCGCCGACGACAGCCTCGAGGCGATCGCCGACAAAGCGCTGGAGCGCGAGACCGGCGCCCGCGGCCTGCGCTCGATTCTCGAGGAGACGCTGCTCGACGTCCAGTTCGAGCTGCCCTCGCGCCGCGACGTGACCAAGTGCGTCGTCACCAGGGAGACGATCGCCCAGGGCCGCCGGCCGACCCTCGTCACCGAGGCGGCGCATCAGGACATCGGGCATGCAGACGAGGGACCGGCCGAGGAAACGGCCTGAGGCCTATCCCGGCAGGGGTTCCACTTAACTTTTTCCGAAGACAGGTTGCGGCTGTCCGCGGGCCGCGCCCCGGAAAAAGTACAAGACGTTCCACCCCTACCGGGATAGGCCTTTGGTCGCCACTAGACTCGGCGGCTCATGCCCGATGACCGTCTAAAGCAGCTGAAAGAGAGGACTCGCTACGACCCAGCCGAGGTCGAGGCGCGGATCTTTGCGGAGTGGATCGAGGGCGGTTACTTCCATCCCGCGGCCGAGGGGACGCCCGAGGAGAACTTCTCGGTGGCGATCCCGCCGCCCAATGTGACCGGCGCTCTGCATATGGGTCATGCCCTCAATGGCGCGATGCAGGACGCGCTGGTTCGGATGAACCGGATGCGTGGGCGCAACACGCTATGGACGCTGGGTACCGACCACGCCGGGATCGCCACCCAGGCGGTGGTGGAGAAAGAGCTGCGGGCCGAAGGCAAGAGCCGCCATGAGCTGGGCCGCGAGGCATTCGTCGAGCGGGTCTGGGCCTGGAAAGAGGAGTACGGCTCGCGGATCGTCGAGCAGTACAAGCGGCTCGGCGCCTCCTGCGACTACGAGCGCGAGCGCTTCACCCTCGACGAGGGCTACGTCCGCGCGGTCTACCGGGTCTTCAAGCGGCTCTACGACAAGGGCTACATCTACCGCGACAACTACATGGTCAACTGGGATCCCGGCTCACACTCGGCGATCTCCGACCTTGAGGTCGAGAACCGTGAGATCGAGGACACGCTCTACTCGATCGACTACCCGGTCGAGGGCAGCGATCGGGTGCTGACCGTGGCAACGGTGCGGCCCGAGACGATGCTGGCCGACACCGCGGTGGCTGTGAACCCGGGCGACGAGCGCTACGCCGATCTGGTCGGCAAGCACTGCGTCCTGCCGCTGGTCGGCCGCCGCCTGCCGATCATTGCCGACGAGCACGTCGACCCCGAGTTCGGTACCGGGGCACTGAAGATCACCCCCGGCCACGACCCCAACGACTTCGAGATCGGCCGCAAGCATGGGCTTGAGGAGGTCGGCGTGATCGGGCCCGACGGCCGGATGACCGATGACGCGGGCAACCGCTTCGCCGGGCTGACTGCCGCCGAGGCGCAGGAGGCGGTCGTTGCGGCGCTCCGCGAGGAGGGCCGGCTCCGGGCCGAGGAGCCCTACGTTCACTCGGTCCCCTTCTCGCACCGCTCCGGCGAGCGGATCGAGCCACTGATCTCGCTGCAGTGGTTCTGCCGCATGGACGATCTGGCGCGGCCGGCGATCGAGGTCGTCGAGCGCGACGAGGTGCGGATTGCCCCCGTCCAGTGGAAGCGCGTCTATCTCGACTGGATGCGGGAGATCCGCCCCTGGTGCATCTCGCGCCAGCTCTGGTGGGGGCACCGGATCCCGGTCTGGTACTGCGACCCCTGCGAGGAAACGATCGTCGCCGAGCAGACGCCCGAGCGCTGCGGGGCGTGCGGCGGTGAGCTGCGCCACGAGGAGGACGTGCTCGACACCTGGTTCAGCTCGGCGATCTGGCCCTTCGCGACGCTTGGCTGGCCCGACGAGACGCCCGAGCTGCGCGCCTTCTACCCGACCAGTTTCCTGACCACGGCGCGCGAGATTCTCTTCCTCTGGGTGGCGCGGATGATCATGACCGGGATCGAGTTCGCCGGCGACGTCCCCTTCCGCGACGTCTACGTCCACTCGGTGATCCAGGCCCGCGACGGGCGGCGAATGTCGAAGAGCCTCGGCACCGGGATCGACCCGCTCGGCGAGATCAACGAGCATGGCGCCGACGCTCTGCGCTTCGGCTTGCTGGCGATGTCCTCGACCCAGGATGTGCGCTACTCCGACGCCAAGGTCCAGCAGGGCCGCGACCTGGCCAACAAGCTCTGGAACGCGAGCCGACTGATCCTCTTGAACGCGGGCGACGTAGAGGCGGCACCGCGGCCACTGTGCGCCGAGGACCGCTGGATCCTCTCGCGGCTGGAGACGACGATCGGCTCGGTCACCGCAAAGCTGGAGGAATACGACTTCGCCCACGCCGCCACCGAGGCCTACTCCTTCTTCTGGTCGGAGCTGTGCGACTGGTACCTGGAGATTGTCAAGCCACGTCTCTACGAGGGGGAGGAGGAGGTCTCCGCGACCCTGCTCTGGGCCCTGGAGCGGGTGCTCGGCCTGCTGCACCCGATCATGCCTTTCGTCACCGAGGAGATCTGGGGCTACCACCCGGCCAGCAAGGGGCACTTGGTCGTGCATCGATTCCCGCAGGCCGACGAGTCGATGCTCGATCCCGAGGCTGAGGCCGATGTGCAGGAAGGCATCGAGCTGACCCGCCGCCTGCGCGCCTGGCGCGATCTGGTCGAGGCGCCGGCCGCGACCGTCCTTCCGGCCCGCGCCGAGCAGGCCGAGCCACGCGAGTTTGTTGGCCGCCTTGCCCGCTTCGGGTTCGGCGAGGACGGCGGCGAGCCGATCGCCGCGGTCGGGTCAGTCAAGGTGCTTGCCTCGGCAGAGGTCGATGGCGATGCCGTCCGTGCCCGGCTCGAGGCGCGGCTCGAGGAGCTGCGCTCCGAGGTCGCGCGTGCCGAGGGCAAGCTGGCCAACGAGGGATTCGTCGCCCGGGCTCCCGCCGAGGTCGTCGAGGAGGAGCGCGAGAAGCTCGGGCGCTACCGCGCCGAGCTGGAGGAGCTGTCGGAATAGACGCCGAGGATACACTACCTCGACTCGCTCGAGCCGATCGGCTGGCGACTGGGCCTGGAGCGGATACACCAGCTGAACTCGCTGCTGGGGATGCCCCAACACCGATTCGCCTCGATCCACGTCGTTGGCACCAATGGCAAGTCCTCGGTGACGCGGATGGTCGCGGCGCTGCTCGAGGTGCATGGTGTCAGGACCGGCGCCTGCGTCTCGCCGCACACCTTGCGGTGGTCCGAACGGGTGCTGATCGGTGGCGAGGAGATCAGCGCTGCCGAGTTCGCCGCGTCGGTCGAGCGCACCGCGCAGGCGGCCGAGACGCTCAACCGCAAGTTGGGGGAGGGGGAGGCGGTGACGCAGTTCGAGCTGGCGACCGCCGCTGCCTTCGTCGCGCTGGCCGCCGCCGGCGTCCAGGCCGCCGTGATCGAGGCCGGTCTCGGGGGGAGGCTGGACGCGACCAACACGATCCCCTCGCGGGTCGCCGTGCTCACCTCCGTCGGGCTCGACCACACGCAGTGGCTGGGGGAGACGGAGGAGCAGATCGCCACCGAGAAGCTGGCGGTGCTGCGCGACCATTCGACTCTGGTGCTGGGCCGAGTCAGCCCGGCGGTCGCGTCGCTCGCCGAGCTGGCCGCGGCCGAGCACGGCGCGAGGCTGATCGTGGCGCCAGGGGATCCCGGCCCCGACGTCGAGCTGCGCGCGGCCGGGCGCTTCCAGCGCCGTAACTTCGCCCTCGCTTGCGTCGCCGCCGAGGCGTTCCTCGGTCGCGAGCTTGATCCGGACGCCGTGGCCGCCGCCGCGGCGAGCGTCGAGATCCCGGGCCGACTCGAGCGCGTCGCCGACGAGCCGCCCGCTTTCCTCGACGCGGCGCACAACCCCGACGGGGCGGCCGCGCTCGCCGAGGCGTTGCCGGAAATCGCCGCCGGCCGCCCGGTCGTCGCCTGCCTGTCGATCCTGCGCGACAAGGACGCGGCGGCGACGATAAACGCGCTGGCGCCGGCGCTGGAGCGGGCCGTCTGCACCGAGATCCCGTCCGCTCCCGCTAGCGGGGAACCAGCTGGCGCGGCGTCGCGCGGACTGCATTCGCCACCTATGAGGGGGTCAACGCAGTCCGCGTCGCGTTTTGCGGGTCGGCCGGCGCTGCAGGCTGTGGAGCTGGCGCAGATCTGCGCCGAAGCGGGGCTCGAGGCCGAAGCGGAGGCGGACTTCGACCTCGCCATTCGACGCGCTCGGGAGCTTGCGACCGAGGCGGGCGGCATCCTCGTCGTCGCCGGCTCTCACTATGCGCTCGCGCCCGCTCGTGCGGTTATCGAAAACTGACCGTATGCGAGGATTGAAGCGTGGACCGCAGCGCCGGATCTGAACTGCTTTCGATGATGGCGCTGGTCGCTGCGGTCGTCGCCGGGGTGATCCTCGTCTTCTTCGGCCTCGGCTACTTGTTCGGCAGCCTTTTCTTGTGAGGACGTTCCCTATGAGGCCGACAGGGTTTCGGGCGCAGGCGGCGAAGTAGACTCCCCGCTCCCTCCGGGGCCCCCAGCCATGGCAACCGCGATATTCGGCATCAGCAACGACGGCCTCAACCTGGTCGTCAACCTCCTCATCCTGATGCTGGTCGTCGTTTGGCTGGCGCTTGATCGTCTACACCTACCTCGACGCTAAGCGCCGCATCTCCGATTCCTTCCTGGTCGGCTGCGCGACGCTCGCCTCCTTCATTCCCTATATCGGCACCGCCGTCTACGCGATCGTGCGTCCGCCGGAGTTCCTCGAGGACGCCCACGAGCGGGAGCTGGAGATCAAGGCCGCCGAGCTGCGGGTGCGCCAACTCGAAGAGGTGACCTGCCAGGGCTGCGGCTACCCAATCGAGAAGTCCTATCTTCGCTGTCCGCAGTGCCAGCGCCGTCTCAAGGACCCGTGCGCCAGCTGCGGCAAGCCGGTCGACTCCCGCTGGGCGCTCTGCCCGCATTGCGAAACGCCGCTCGCCGGTGGGGAGCGCCCCGCCGCAGGAGAAGCCTCCGGCCGCCGCAAGGGCCCGCCAGCCGAGCGAAACGAGGCTGTGTGCCGAGCGCAACGAGCCCGCCGCGGCGAACGGGGCCGGCCGCCGCGACCGGCGAGCCAAAAGAGACTTCGAAATCGAAACGACCGCAAAGGAGCCCCAGCCGTGAGCCGGACCCTGATCCTCGTCAAGCCTGACGCATTCGAGCGCGCCCTCACCGGCGAGGTGCTCGCCCGCTTCGAGCGCAAGGGGCTACGCGTCGCGGCGCTGAAGACGATGCGGGCCGACGAGGGGATCGCCAATCGCCACTACGCCGAGCACAGCGAGAAGCCGTTTTTCGGCGAGCTGGTCGAGTTCATCACCGGCGGCACCCTGGTCGCGATGGTGCTCGAGGGGTCGAGGCGGTCCCGGCGGCGCGCCAGCTGATCGGTGCGACGAACCCGGTCGAGGCAGCTCCCGGCTCGATTCGGGGCGACTACGCGCTCGAGGTGACTTTCAACATGGTGCACGGGTCCGACTCGGACGATTCGGCCGGAGCGCGAGATCGGCATCTGGTTTCCAGAGCTGGCGTAACGTCATGAGCGTGGTGCTGGCATCCGGGATCTCCACAGAGGAGGGAGATCCTCGAGAAGCTGGGGGTTGAGTTTGAGGTCGTCGTTCCTGGGGTGGAGGAGTTGAGTGGGGGAGACCCGCGGTCGAGGTGCTCGAGAACGCGCGGATGAAGGCCAGGGCGGTGGTGGGCGGTCCTGTGCGGCGAGGTGATCGCGTCCTCGCGAGCACGGATGTGGACCCTCTTGCCACGCCACCCGCCCGAGTCATCGCCTGCGACAAGGATGTCGTTCTAGATGGCGGCGCTCGGAAAGCACGTTAGAGAGCTAGCGCGGCAGTACCTCGACCTCATGTCCGGGCGGGCGCACGAAGTGATGAGCGGACTCGTCGTGCTTGAAATGGCGAGGAGCGATCCGGGCTGGAACGGACGACCGTCGTCTTCAAGGAGCTTGAGTGAGGCGGAGAAGGAGCGTTACGTGCGATTCGGCGAGTGGCGGGGGCGGTCCGGCGGCTATGCGATCCAGACGCTCGGATCGACGCTGGTGGCGCGGTTGGAGGGGAGCGTCTCCAACGTCGTCGGGTTGCCGGTCGGGCTGCTGGCGGAGCTGGCGCCGCGGTTGTTCGAGTGCAGCTGATTCGCTGCGTTGGGACCGCCTTGGACCGTTTGGGATGATTGCGCTGCAATTCCCCGGCGATCAATGGGCTTCTTCAGCCGCTCACCGGATTGGGCGGCCGCGACATGGCGGTCGACCTCGGCACGGCCAACACGCTGGTCTACGTGCGCGGTCGCGGCATAGTCCTCTCGGAGCCCTCGGTGGTGGCGATCGACTCGCGCAACGGCCAGGTCCACGCGGTCGGCGTCGAAGCGAAGCGGATGCTGGGCCGCACGCCGGGGACGATCACCGCGATTCGGCCGCTCAAGGACGGCGTCATCGCCGACTTCGACGTCGCCGAACAGATGCTGCGTCACTTCATCAAGCGCGTTCACTCCAACCGCTTCGCCCATCCGCGGGTAGTCGTCTGCGTGCCGTCCGGCGTCACCGGCGTGGAGAAGCGGGCGGTCGAGGAGGCCTGTCTCTCGGCCGGCGCCCGGCAGGCCTACCTGATCGAGGAGCCGATGGCGGCTGCGATCGGCGCCGGGCTGCCGGTCGCCGAGCCGACCGGGTCGTTGATAGTCGACGTCGGCGGCGGCACCACCGAGGTCGCGGTGATCTCGCTTGGGGGCATCGTCGTCTCACAATCGATCCGGGTCGGCGGCGACGAGCTCGACGAGGCGATCGTCAACCACTGCAAGCACGCCTACAAGCTGGCGATCGGCACGCAGACCGCGGAGGAGGTGAAGCTGGAGGCCGGCTCCGCCTCGAAGCTTCCCGAGGAGGTCGAGGTCGAGATCCGTGGCCGCGACCTCGTCTCCGGCCTGCCGAAGACGATCATGCTCGGCTCGGCGGAGGTCCGCGAGGCGTTGGACGAGCCGGTCGGGCACATCGTCGACGCGGTCAAGGACACCCTCGATCGCACCCCGCCGGAGCTGGCCGGCGACATAATGGACAGAGGGATTACCCTGGCAGGTGGAGGCGCGCTCCTGCAAGGACTCGAACAGCGGCTCCGCGACGAGTGCCAGATGCCGTGTCAACTGGCAGAGTCGCCGTTGACGTGCGTGGCGGTCGGCTCCGGCCTCTCGCTGGAGGAGTTCGAGACGATCCACCGCGCCAGCAAGATGAACTCGGGAGCGGCGCGTGTCGCCTGACGCCCGCTCCGCTCAAGCCCCGAACTTAGGTCTTCACCGTGTACCGGAAACAAGTACGCCGCCGTAGGGCGGTCCTAGCACTACTCATCGCGGCTCGTTCCTGCTGCTGACGATCACCTACGGGCAGAGTCCCGGCGGGGTTCAGCAGGGGATCGGGGCCGTCTTCAGCCCGCTCCAGGGCGTCGCCGATCAGGGCGCTGAAGCCGGCCCGTGACCTCGTCTCCTGGTTCGACGAGACCTTCGAAGCACGGGGCGAGAACAGCCGCCTGCGCTCCGAACTCTCAGCCGTCCGCACGCAGGCCGTCGCCGGCCAGGAGGCGCTGCAGGAGAACGCGCAGCTGCGCAAGCTGGTCGAGCTGGAGAGCGGTCCGGTGCTCGCCTTCTTCCGCCTTCGAGCCGGTGACCGGACGGGTCATCGGACGCTCGCCGACCGTCTGGCACTCCGCCGTGAACGATCGACCTCGGTCGCGACGATCGGGTGCGCGTGGACGATCCCGTCGTCAGTGGCGACGGCCTGGTCGGGCCTGGTCGCCTCGACGCAGGGAGGCTCCTCTCAGGTGACCCTGCTCACCGATCACACCAGCGCCGTCTCGGCCAAGGTTCTGCCCGGCGGCGCTCAAGGGGTCGTGAAGCCGGAAGATCGGTGACCCCGAGGACCTCGTCCTCGACTTCATCGACTCGGGCCGGGAAGATCGGCGCCGGCCAGGCCGTCGTTACGGCCGGCTGGCGGGCCCGTGACCTCGCCTCGCTGTTCCCGCCCGGCCTGCTGATCGGTGAAGTGACGCGAAGCCTCGATCCTCGAGCAGGAGGCCAGTCAACAGGTCCACCTGCGGCCTTTCGCCGACATCGCCAACCTCGACATCGTCCAGGTGCTGACCGAGGGCCCGAGGTGATAGTCACGCCGAAGATCTTCGTCCGGATCGCCCTGATCGCCGTCCTCGGGGTGCTTCTGCAGCTCTCGTTCTTCTCGCGGGTGACGCTGTTCGGCGTCAGCCCGGACGTGCTTCCTGCTCTGGTCGTCGTCCTCGGCTTGCTCGGCGGCGGTATGACCGGCGCCGTCGCCGGCTTCTCGATCGGCCTGCTGGTGGACGGGGCGCTGGTCGAGTCGCTCGGCGGCTCTTCGCTGGTCCTGCTCGGCACCGGATACCTGGCCGGCCATCCTGCGCGAACGCTTCGAGCTGCGCGGCGCGCTCGTCGCGCCGCTGCTCTGCATGGCGACTGACCCTGGTCGCCGAGCTCGGCTTCGCCGCGGTGCAGCTGATGCTCGGCGTGGACGCCCCGGTCAGCGCGCTGATCGTCCGCGACATGCTGCTGAAGAGCCTCTTCGCCTTCTTCCTCGGCTGGCCGACCTACCTCGGCGTGCGGCGGGCGCTGCGACCGGCGCTGGTCGAGGAGCCGAGCTCACCCGCCGCCGGCAGCCGACTGTGTTGGGGACCTGAGGCCGCATGTACCTGCGCTCCGACGAACGCGGCCCCGCGATGACGAACCGGCTGGCGCTGCGGATCGGCGTCTTCGGCGGCGTTGCGCTGGCGCTCTTCGTGGTGCTCTTCTTCCGCCTTTGGACCCTGCAGGTGGTGAACGGCGAGGAGTACCTGGCCGAGGCGAACAACAACCGCACCCGCGAGTACCGGGTCGCGCCGCCGCGCGGCGACGATCCTCGACCGCGACGGCGAGGTACTGGTCGACAACCGGACCAGCCTTGCTCTGCAGGTCAACCCGCGCAAACTGGCCGCCGACGAGCGCCAGCGGCGCGCGGAGCTGGCCGGCTTGCCGACCTGACCGGCACGACCCTGCGCCGGCTGCGCCGCACGATGCACGAGGAGCTGGACGCTGGCGCCCAGCGCCCCGGTGACGCTGCGCAGCGACGTCGGCCGCTACCTCGTCTACTACCTGCAGGAGAACCAGGACCGTTTCCCGGGGGTCGAGGTGCGCGGGTCTTCGTCCGCGATTACCCGCACGGGACTCTTGCCGCCCATCTCT
This sequence comes from uncultured Solirubrobacterales bacterium, assembly GCA_963844395.1. Taxonomy (GTDB): domain Bacteria; phylum Actinomycetota; class Thermoleophilia; order Solirubrobacterales; family 70-9; genus VRUE01. The sequence goes on from CAWJNX010000002.1 coordinate 1,252,486, forward strand.
TCGGCACCGTCGGCGAGGTCAGCGAGGAGCAGCTGAAGGAACCCCGCCATAGCGGGCTCGAGCCGGGCGACATCGTCGGCCAAGGAAGGCGTCGAGTACCAGTACGACCAGGTGCTGCGCGGCCGCGCCGGGGCGACCCGGATCCAGGTCGACTCGCTGGGCCGGCCGACGCCGGGCGGACAGCTGAAGGTGGTCGAGCCGACTCCCGGTGACAACCTGCGGCTGACGATCGACTCCAGCCTGCAGGAAGCCGGCGATGCGGCGCTCGCCGGGCAGGGTCTGCCGGGGGCGTACGTGGCGATGGACGTGCGCGACGGCGAGATCCTTGCGATGGGCTCCAACCCCACCTTCGACCCGGACGTTTTTACGCGGCCGCTGACCCAAAGCCAGGTCGACGAACTGTATAGGGACCCGATCCTTTCGCCGCTCACCAATCGGGCGATCGCGGGCGCCTATCCGACCGGCTCCACCTTCAAGCCGATCACCTCGATCGCGGCCCTCGCCAGCGGCAATCTGACGCACGACCGAACCGATCGTCGACGACGGCGCCTTCACCCTCGGCGGCATCACCTTCGAAAACGCCGGCGGCGCCGCCTACGGGACGATTGCAATGCAGACCGCGCTGCAGGTCTCTTCCGACGTCTTCTACTACACGCTCGGCGATCGAATGAACGGCAGCTCCGCCCTGCAGGACTGGGCACGCCGGCTTGGCATCGGTCGCGAGACGGGCATCGACCTACCCGGCGAGCAGCAGGGCCTGCTGCCGACTCCCGCCTGGCGCAACCAGCTTTATCGCGAAGAGCTCACCGAACGGCCCTGGTCAGCAGGCGACAACGTCAACCTCGCGGTCGGCCAGGGGGACCTGCAGGCCGATCCACTGCAGATGGCGGTCGCCTACGCGACGATCGCCAACGGCGGCACGGTGCCACGCCCGCACGTCGGCATGGTGGTTGAGGACGCCGCCGGGCGGGTGCTGCGGGAAATCGACCCGGCGCCGGCGCGCCAGGTGAGGATCGACCCGGAGTGGCGCGAGACGATCCTCGCCGGGCTACACGACGCCGCGCAGGCGCCGGGTGGAACCTCCTACGCGGTCTTCGGTGGGTTCCCGGTGGATGTAGCCGGTAAGACGGGCACGGCTGAGCGCCCGCCGTACGGCGATCAGTCATGGTACGTGGTGCTTGCGCCCTACCCAGACCCAGAGATAGTCGTCGCGGTGACCTTCGAGGAAGGTGGCTTCGGCGCCGACACGGCCGCCCCCGCCGCCCTGCAGATCCTCTCCGAGCACTTCGAGAAGAACGCGAAGCCGGTCGAAGGCGGGCGGGGCGATCGAGTAGCGATGTACGCGACCCGCGCCCGCCAGGCCCGCCCGGAGGCGTTCACCGCTCGGCCCAGCATCGCCGAGCGCCTTGGCCTGCCCTACATGGACGGCACACTGTTCGTCTCCTCCGTCGCCCTAGCCGCCTTCGGCGTCTTCGTCCTCAGCGAGGCGACGCTGCGCGACGTCCCCGGCAGCCCCGGCTACTTCGCCGATCGTCAGGCGATCTACGCGGCGATCGGGTTGGTCGGCATGTACCTGCTGGCCCGGGTCGACTACTCGCGCTTCCGCGAGCTGCGGGTCGGCATCTACACCTTCCTCTGCGCCAGCGTCGCGCTCGTCTTCGTCTTCGGCTTCGCGGCTCGCGGCTCGCGGCGCGCCTTCGACCTTCCCTTCTTCAGCTTCCAGCCGTCGGAGCTCGGCAAGCTCTTGCTTGTGCTCGCGCTTGCCGGGTTCGTCATCGACGGCGCCCGGCGGGGCTCGGCACGGCAGCGCACTGTGCGCTATCTCTGCCTCGGCCTCGCCCCCGCTGCACTCGTATTCCTTCAGCCTGACCTCGGCACCTCATTGGTGTTCGGGGCAATCACCCTCGCCGTGATGTACGTCGGGAACGTCCGTTGGACGCACCTGGCGACGATCGGCGCGGCCCTCGCCGTACTGACGGCAATCGTCCTGGTGGTGGCGCCCGCAGTTGGGACGCCGCTCCTCAAGGGCTACCAGCAAGAGAGGCTCACCTCCTTCCTGGACCCGAGCGGGGATCCCAGCGACGCGGGCTATCAGCAGAACCAGGCCAAGATCGCGATCGGCTCCGGCGAGCTCGCCGGCCGTGGCGATCGGGCCACCCAGACGCGGCTCGATTTCGTGCCCGAGCGGCACACCGACTTCATCTTCGCGGTGATCGGTGAGCGCTACGGGTTCACGGGAGCCGCATTAGTCCTATCCCTATACGCCCTGCTGATCTGGCGGGCGCTGCGGATCGTGACGCTCTCGAAGAACTCCTACGGGACCCTTGTGGCAGGCGGCATCGCCGCCATGCTGCTCTTCCAGGTCTTCGTCAACGTGGGGATGAACCTCGGCATCATGCCGATCACGGGGATTCCCCTGCCGTTGCTGAGCTACGGAGGTTCCTCCGTGCTGGCGACGTTCCTCGCGTTGGGAGTGCTGCAGAGCATTCACATGCAAGCGCGCCTCGGCCAGAAGGGCAGGTTCGCCTGGTGACTCCTTGAAGGAGACCGGGCTATGCGTACCTACCTGAACTGAGCTGAATCAAAAATGAAAAAAACCATCCTGGTGTCCGCCGATCGCGGCGAGACCCGTGTCGCCGTCCTCGAGTCGAAGACCAAAGGCGGCAAAAGAAGCGTCGCGGAGCTCTACATAGAGAGACGCGGCCGGCGCTCAATCGTCGGCAACATCTACAAGGGGAAGGTCAACAACGTCCTTCCCGGCATGGAGGCCGCCTTCGTCAACATCGGCCTCGAGCGCAACGGCTTCCTCCACGTCGACGAGATCGTGATGCCGAACGGCGAGCAGGCCCCAAGGCGGGGCAGCCACGGCAAAGGCCCGCGGATCGGCGAGCTGATCAAACCGAAACAAGAGATCCTGGTGCAGGTCGTCAAGGACCCGCTCAAGTCGAAGGGCGCGCGGCTTTCGATGAACGTCTCGATCGCCGGCCGCTACCTCGTCTATGCGCCGCAGGGCGGCGGCGTCGGGGTCAGCCGGCGGCTCTCCGAATCCGAGCGCGACCGGCTGCGCAAGATGGTCGACCGCACCTACAAAGGTCCCGGCGGGCTGATCGTGCGAACCGCCGCCCATGGCGCAAAAAAATCCGACTTCGTGCGCGAGGTCGGCTACCTGCACAAGCTCTACGAGGTGCTGGAGCGCCGCACCGAGAAGACCAAGGCCCCCGGCCTCGTCTTCCAGGAGGCCGACCTGCCGGTGCGCGTCCTGCGCGACGTCTTCCTCTCCGACTTCGAAACGGCGATCATCGACTCGCCCAAGCAGTTCGAACGGGTGACCGGGTTCTTCCAGCGCACCGCCCCCGAGCTGGTCGAGAAAGTCGAGCTCTACGAGAGCCAGAAGCCGCTGCTGGAGAAATGGGGCATCGACAAGGAGATCGAATCGACCCTGGTCCGCCGCGTCGACCTTCCCTCTGGCGGCTACCTGATCATCGACTACGCCGAGGCCCTGACCGTCATCGACGTCAACAGTGGTTCGTTCACCGGCCGCGGCAAAGGCGGCCTCGAGGAGACGATTACCCGGGTCAATACCGAGGCCGCCGAGGAGGTGGTGCGGCAGCTGCGGCTGCGCGACATCGGCGGCATCATCGTCGTCAACTTCATCGACATGGCGCGGGCGAAGAACCGCGACAAAGTGCTGAAAACGATGCGCAAAGCGCTCGACGCCGACAAGTCGAAGAGCTACGTGGTCGAGATCTCGCCGCTGGGCCTGGTCGAGATGACGCGCCAGAACATCACCGACGGGGTGCGCGAGATCCTCACCGCGCCTTGCCCCACATGCGACGGGGAGGGGGTCGTCCTCTCCGCCGAGACGGTGGCACTGGAAGGCCTGCGCAAGATGCGCGACCTGGCGACGCGCGAGGCGGAGGCGTTCCTGCTCCGCGTCAACCCGAAGGTCGCAGCGGAGCTGATCGACCCCGACAGTGGGCTCGCCGAGATCGAGCGCGAGACCGGCAAGGTGTTCCACTTCGAGGGCGGCGACGCGCTGGCGATCGAGACCTTCGAGCTGATCGAAGCCGGCAGTCGCACCGAGATCGAGGAGCGCGCCCTGCCCTTCAAGGTTGGCGAGGAGGTGCTGGTCACGATCGACGAGCCGCACATGTACAACGCCGACGACGCGGTGGCCCGGATCGACTCCTACATCGTCAGCATCAGCGGTGGCGGGCCGTTCGTCGGCAAGCGCAAGCTGGTGCGGATCGAGCGGGTCGAGCGGGCGGCCGCGGTCGCCTCGCTGCCGGCCGCCGAGTAGAACGGCGCTGGCGAGTCGAGCAACGGGAGCGCGTGGCGGCGAGGAGGACGACTCCAAGCTAGAATCCCCCGCCTCGCGCAGCAGTAGTCGCGGCAGCAGGGGCGGTCGCGGCGGATCGCGCTCCACTTCGAAGAGCGGCAAAGAGAAATGAACACGTACGCAGTCATAGAGAGCGGTGGCAAGCAGTACCGGGTCGAGAAGGGCAGCTCGCTGCTCGTCGATCGGCTCAGCGCCAAAGAGGGGGACAAAGTCGCGCTGCGGCCGGTGCTGTTTCGCGACAAAGAGGTCGTCGCCGAGCCGAAGGAGCTGGAGAAGGTTAAAATCGAGGCGACCGTCGCCGAGCACCTGCGCGGGCCGAAGATCAAGGTCTTCAAATACAAGCCGAAGAAGGGCTACCGGCGTCGCGCCGGCCACCGTTCCGAGCTGACCAAACTCGAAGTGACCGAGCTGAAAATGGGTTCCCGCAAAGCGGCAGCATCGAAAGAAGACAAAGCCGAGAAGAAGCCGGCTGCTAAAAAACCTGCTGCGAAGAAATCCGAAGCGAAAGAGGACTCTGGCGATGGCTCATAAGAAAGGACTTGGCTCCAGCCGCAACGGGCGCGAATCCAACCCCAAGATGCTCGGGGTCAAGGTCTTCGCGGGCCAGAAGGTGAGTGGCGGCGAGATCATCGTGCGTCAGCGCGGCACCCGCTTCTGGCCCGGGGACGGCACCGGCCTCGGCCGGGATCACACGATCTTCGCGACGCGCGAAGGGGTGGTGGAGTTCAAGCCTTCTCGCAAGGGGCGGACGATCCGCGTTCTGCAGGACTAGACGCAGAAGGGGGGTCGGGGTCGCCCTCTTTCGCCACGAAAAAGGGCGACCCGAAATTCGAGTCGCCCACCAACTGGCTAAGCGGGGTGCCGCCGAACGCATCGGGGCCCTGAACTCAAGGGCACTATAACGCCCCGGGCGGGAGTCGAACCCGCCAACCCCGCTTAGCCATGTCAGGGCCCGCATCCGGCGGCGGGGGCGCGCCGCCCGAAGGCGGCACGCCGAATGTATTGAGAGAAATCGTTCCTTTGGGCGCCGCAGCGCAGAAATTACAGTTCTGTCTCTGAATTGTTTCGATGCCATGTACGACAAGGCCAAAATCTGGGTTGAGGGCGGTGCCGGTGGGAATGGCGCTGTTTCGTTTCGTCGGGAGGCGCATGTTCCTCGTGGTGGGCCTGACGGCGGAGACGGGGGGCATGGCGGGAATGTCGTGCTGGTCTGCGATCCCTCTAAGCGCGACTTGGGGGCGCTGCGGGGGAGCAAGCACTTTCGGGCTGGGCGCGGGAAGCATGGGGAAGGGTCCAATAAGCATGGGGGACGCGGAGACAATCGTGAGATTCCTGTGCCTGCTGGGACTCAGGCGGAAGCTGTGGATGGGAGTCGGATCGACTTGGTGGAGGCTGGGCAGCGGGCCGTTGTCGCTCACGGGGGGCGTGGGGGGCGTGGGAACAAGCGGTTCGCCACCTCTACGCGGCAGGCGCCCCGCTTCGCCGAGAAAGGGAATGCGGGGGAGGCCGACCGGATAGAGGTGCAGCTGAAACTGCTGGCCGATGCTGGGCTGGTGGGGCTGCCGAACGCAGGTAAGTCGTCGCTGCTGGCACGGCTTACCCGGGCAGATCCGAAGGTCGCCGACTATCCCTTCACGACGATCTCTCCGATTCTCGGCACGATCGAATCGGAAGACCGTCAGGCGGTGCTTGCCGATATCCCGGGTCTGATCGAAGGAGCCGCCGAGGGTGCCGGGCTCGGACATGAATTCCTCGCCCACGTCGAGCGCTGCTCGATGCTGGTCCACCTCGTCGACCTGGCGCCGCTGGAGGGAGAGCCAGTGGCGAATTACGAGGCGGTGAGGGAGGAGCTGATGGCATACGGGGCTGGGCTAGAGCGACTGCCGGAGCTGATCGTCCTCTCGAAGAGGGACCTTCTTAAAAGCGAGAAGGTGGAGGAGGAGGTTGCCGAGTGGCTGCGGCGAATCGGTGGCCGAGCTCTGGGCGTGATGGCGGTCTCTTCCGCAACGGGCGAGGGGCTGGCCGAGCTGCGTACCGCCATCCTGCGCGAGCTACCGGAAGAGGTATCCGGCCCGGCCCGAGGGCCGCAAGGAGGGGGTCGCCGAGTTCGAGGTCGAGCACCGCGTCTACCGCCCGGTCGGCGAGGGCGGCTACTGGATCGAGCGCGAGGACGACGGCGGCTTTCGCGTCCTGGGCCGCGGGGTCGAACTGCTCTTCGAGCGCCATGACCTCGGCAACGAGGAGGCGCTCGGTTATCTCGAGCAGCGACTGAAGGAGATCGGCGTTATTGCCGCCCTCCGCGCCGCCGGCTTCGAGTCGGGCGACGACGTGCGCGTCGGCGAGCACGAGTTCGAGCTGCACCCCGGCTCCTAGACTGGCGGCCATGACTCTCGTGGTCAAGCTCGGCTCTTCGATCGTGGCCGCCGGCGATGGCGAGCTGCGCTGCGACGTGCTGGATTCCGTCTGCGAGCAGGTGGCCGGTCTGGAGCAGAGCGGGGAGAGGGTGGTGATGGTGACGTCGGGGGCAATCGCGCGCGGCCGAGGTTGATGGGACTTGAGGCTCGGCCCCGGGCGATGGACGAGTTGCAGGCCGCTTCCGCCGTCGGGCAGGGCGATCTCTTCCGTGCTTACGAGTCGCGGCTGAGTGGATACGGCACCCGCGCCGCGCAGGTCCTGTTGACGGCGGCCGACATCGGCGCGCGGACCAACTACCTGAACGCGCGCCAGACGCTGCGGCGGCTGATCGATTGGGGCGTGGTGCCGGTCGTCAACGAGAACGACACGACCGCCACCGACGAGATCACCTTTGGCGACAACGACTTCCTCGCCGCGCAGGTGGCGATTCTGCTGGACGCTCGGCTGCTCGTCCTGCTCTCCGACGTGGACGGTCTCCATAGCGGCGATCCGAACACCGACCCCGACGCCAGGCCGATTCGCGAAATCAGCGACTTCGGCGAGCTGGATGGGATGGAGATCGGCGATCGGACCTCCGCCTTCGGCTCCGGCGGCATGCGTAGCAAGGTCGCGGCCGCCGAGATGGCAAGTGCGGCGGGCATCGCCACCGTCATCTGCGACGGCACCAGCGCCCGGAACGCTGGCGGCCGCGGCTGCGGAAGAATCAGTCGGCACCCGTTTTGTTGCACAGGCTGGTAGGGCGTCGAGCTTCAAGCTCTGGCTCAAATACGCGAAGCCGGCTAAAGGGCGGCTCACCGTTGACGACGGTGCGGCGCGCGTGCTGCGGGAGAGTGGCTCCAGCCTGCTGCCGGTTGGCATCGTGGCTGTTGGGGGAAGCTTCGACGCGGCGATGCTGTCGAGGTGGCAGTTGACGGCTCGGTTGTCGGTAAGGGCATCGTTGACTATTCGTCGCGGGAGTTGGAGCAGGTGAAGGGGCTGAAGAGCGCTGAGGTGCGCGCGCGGTTGCCGCATGCTGCGGATGAGGTGATTCATCGGGATCGGTTTGTGCTGGTCTAAAGCTGCGAAGGATGGAGCGGTGGGGCGGGTCGGGGTGCCCCTCCCGCTTGCTGGGTTTTTCGCTCGCGCGTGCTGCGGCTCTCGCTGAGCTTCTGGGCGAAAAACAGGACGCCGCTGCGCGGGAGGGGCACCCCGACCCGCCTCAGGTACCCTTTGCGGCCATGGCAGTCACGGCAAAAACCGTTGCCCAAACGTGCGAGGCCGCTCAGGTTGCGGCGCGAGTGCTGGGTGGTGCTTCAACGGAGGCTAAGGACGCTGCGCTGGAGGCGACTGCGCGGTTGCTTGAAGAGCGGAGCGGGGGGATCCTCGAAGCAAACGCCGCCGATCTCGCCGATGAGCGTGCCAGTGGGTTGACGATCTCGCTGCGGGACAGGTTGGCCTTGAGCAAGGAGAGAGTTCTCGCGATGGCCGAGGGCGTCATGGCGGTTGCCGCGTCTGGACGATCCGATCGGCGAGGAGCTGGAACGGACGACGCTCGAGAGTGGACTTGATTTGCGCAAGCTGCGGGTGCCGCTCGGCGTTGTCGCCGTCGTCTATGAGGCGCGTCCGAACGTGACGATCGATTGCGCGGGGCTGACCATCAAGAGCGGCAACGCGATCGTGCTGCGTGGGTCGAGCTATGCGGAACGATCGAATGGAGCGCTGGCGGCCGTCGTCCGGGATGCCCTCGAGGAGGTGGGCTTGCCGCCGGACGCGGTACTGCTGCTCCCGGCCGGTGAGGGTCGTGGAGACCTGGCCGAGCTGGCGACGCAAGAGGGCACCGTCGATCTGCTGATTCCGCGCGGCGGAGAGGGACTGAAGGCGGCGTTGAAGGGCGTCGCCACGGTGCCGGTGATGTACGCGGCGGCGGGCAATTGCCACGTCTATGTTCACTCCGAGGCAGACCTGGAGATGGCGCGGCGGATTGCGTACAACGCCAAGGTGCAGCGGCCGGGCGTCTGCAACGCCGCAGAGACGCTGCTCGTCAACGCCGCAATTGCCGCCGACTTCCTGCCAAGGGCGCTTGCCGAGCTGCACGGTGCCGGAGTCGAGCTGGTCGGCGACGAGCGTGCGCGAGGGTTGGCCGGCGAGGTCGAGGTTGGCGCCGCCACCGACGCCGATTGGAGCACCGAGTACCTCGACCTCAAGATGGTGGTCGGCGTCGTCGACTCGCTCGAGGAAGCGATCGACCACATCAATGGCCATGGCACCAGCCACTCGGAGGCGATCGTCACCGGCTCCGAGGAGGCAGCCGCCCGCTTCGCAGCGGAGGTCAACGCGGCCGTCGTCTACACCAACGCTTCGACCCGCTTCACCGATGGCTTCGAGTTCGGGATGGGGGCGGAGATCGGCAACTCGACGCAGAAGCTGCACGCGCGCGGCCCGATCGGCCTGCGCGAGCTGACCACCTACAAGTACGTCGTCCGCGGTGACGGCCAGGTGCGTGAGTAGCGTCCCCGCCGACGACAGGCCACGCAACGGCATCGGCGTCCTCGGGTCGGCTTTCAACCCGCCCCACCTCGGTCACCTTGCGCTCGCACAAGAGGCGCTCTGGCAACTGGACCTCGACGAAGTAGTGCTGATGCCGACCGGCGAGGCGCCGCACAAGCGGATCCTCGACGATCCCGGCCGGGAGTTGCGGCTGGCGATGACCCGGCTCGCCGCCGCCGACGACACCCGTTTCAGCGTCTCCACCCTGGAGGTCGAGCGCGACGGCGCGTCTTATACGTATGAGACCTTGGAGCTGCTTGCACAGGAAAGACCCGACACCGAGCTGGTGTTCGTGATGGGGGCGGACGCCGCCGTCGGCCTGGAGAGCTGGCGCCAGCCGGAGCGGGTGGTCGCGCTGGCGCGTTTGGCGGTGGCGCGGCGGGCGGGTGTTTCAGACGCCGACGTCGGCGCGGTGCTGCGCAGCCTCGGCGCCGATGGGCCGGCGACGATGCTGGAGATGCCGCAGTTCGGGGTCTCCTCCTCGTCGGTGCGGGAGCGCGCGGCGGCCGGTAGACCGCTGCGTTACCTCGTCCCGGAGGCCGTGGCGCGATTCATCGAAGAGAAGGGGATCTACTCATGAGCGGGCCTGACTCCGAGGCGCTGACGCGGCGGCTGGCCGAGCTCGCTGACTCGAAAGGGGCGAGCGAGATTGTTGCCCTGGACATGCGCAAGCTCGTCTCCTACACCGACTTCCTGACGATCTGCACAGCCCGGAATGAGCGCCAGGCGCGAGCGATCGTCGACGAGGTGAAGCTGCGGCTGAAGCAGGAGGACGAGTTGCTGCCGGCCGGCGTGGAGGGCAGTGGCCCGGCCGGCTGGATCGTCGTCGACTACCTCGACGCGGTCCTGCACGTCTTCACCAGCGAGGCGCGGCAGCGCTACGGGCTCGAGGAGCTCTGGCGCGAGGCCCCGCGGCTGGAGCTCGAGCTCGAGGAGCCGGGCGCGCGCTCCGCCGCCGGCGCCTGAGCATCGATAGAACACACGTTCGCGCTGGCGCCAGTCGGCGCAAAATGCCGTCCGAAGGCGCTTCTAGCGTGCAGCGCCATGGGTAGCTTCAAGTGGGCGCTCCTCGGCTACCGCCGCGGCGAAGTCGAGGCGGCAATAGCGACGCGCAACACGCGCATCGGATCTCTCGAGAGAGACGCGCACGACGCGGTCGAGCGGGTGCGGAGCGCGACCGACGCCGTAACGCGGGCCGAACAGGAGCTCACCTCACTCTCCGGCATGGTGATCGAGCGCGAGCGCGAGATCCGTAACCTCGGCGAGCGCCTGCGCGAGGCGAACGAACGCCACGACCGCAGCATCGCCTCGCTGGAGTCAACCGCGAGCCGGCTGGAGGAGATCCAGTCGCAGGCGCGCGGCCAGGCGACCCGGATCAGGATGAAAGCGCTGCGCGAGGCGGTCGAGGTGAGCCGCCGTACCCAGGAGCTGACCGATATTCATATCGGTGGATCCAATGGCGCGGAGCAAGACCACGAGCAACGGGCTTTTCCAGGGCGAGGTAAAGCTTGAGATCGGTCCGCTCGGCGACTTCTCCCAGCTGGTCGGATTCGAGGACGTGATCGGCGCGCTCGGCGCCTCGGAGATCTCGGTCGAGCGCTTCTCGGAGGGCCGTGCGACCCTCTCGGTCCGCCTCGACGAGCCGGTCGAGCTGCTGCGGGAGCTGGAAGAGCGCGCCCCACTCGAGTTCCGCGTCCGCCGCACCTCCGGCGACGACCTCGTCCTCGACGTCGACGAGGACCAGGGCCCCGAGCAGCGGGCCGCCTGATCAGCCGGTTCCCTGCCCCCACCGTCTAAACTCAACGTCCCCCGCGGGGCTGTAGCTCAGCTGGAAGAGCGACGCGCTGGCAGCGCGTAGGTCACGGGTTCGAGTCCCGTCAGCTCCATCGACGCTTGCCTGCTCGGGGTAGGTCAAGTGCTTTTCGCAGCTCCCATTTGCAGCGTTCTGTCGGACGACTTCGTCGTTGGGTTGGAGTGGCCGCCCACGAGGGGCTCGTCACCGTGGAGGTCCCGAAGCGATGCCTCGATTGCTGCGGTCGTTCGCAAATGGTCCTGCGACAGCGCGAGATGCTCGAGGGCAGTTCTCGACCTGCTCAATGCTCGCCGCCGCGCGCGACCGGGAAGCCATCCAAGCGCGCGGCCAGCAGCTCCCAGGAGAGAGCGTTGAGCGCCAGCCGAATGTCATCGTAGGTCGGATCTGCGGAAAGCCCCTGCTGGTGGCCTGACCGTCAGCGATCCCGCGCGGCGCCAGCAGTTCGGATCAGGATGAGGAATTGGAGATCCAGTGCGCTTCGGCGCCAAGATGGTCTAGGAAGACTTCTTCTTCCCGCCGGACTTCTTCCCGCCCTTCTTTGAGGCGCCCTTCGTATTGGCGATCTTCGCCGCGCGTTCCTTGCTCATCCCCTTCTTGCGAAGACCCTCGTATTGCTTGTCGTTCTTGACGCTCGATCCATGGCCTTTGGCCATTTGCGAGCCTCCTTCGATCGCTTGACCGAGCAGTTACCCCCGTTGTCGCCGGGCAATCTCCGAACTGGTTGCCCAGCTCAAATCCTCGTCTCGGCCTGCCGATGACTGAGCGATGAACGGCGCCAACGAGCACGTGTTCTCGCATGGGATGCAGGACACGCGCGAGACCTTCGATGCCTGGAACGAGCGACCGTGGGTCGTCTTGCGGGGCTGGGTGGCGCTCAGCCTTGCGGTTGCGCTGACGCTGCTCGGGGCCGTTTGGGTCGTCGCCGGCCTGCTGACGCCGGACATCACCCCGATCCACATGCCTGGCGTCACCGAGTCGACGTCCCCAGGCGACATGGTGCCGATCCTCTGGCGCAACTCGCTGGTTCTGGCCCTGCACGGCACCGCCTGCGTCGCTGGCTTCATCGCCGGCGCCTCGATGCCGATCGCCGCGGCCCAGCGCAGCGGCTTCTCACGCTGGATTCACGTCAAGGCCTCCGAGTTCGCGATCCTCTTCGTCGCGGCGGTCACCCTCTTCTCGCTCTCCACCCAGGCGCTCTACCTCGGCTTCCAGGGGTCGACGATCGCATACCAACTCGGCATCTCCCATGCCGCCCTGATCCTCAGCGTGCTTCCCCACGCGATCCCGGAGTTGACCGCCCTCTTCCTGCCGCTCGCCGCCTGGCTGATCGCCAGCCGTCGCGGCGAGTGGAACCAGCTCCTTGCCGCCACCTTCATCACGGTCCTGCTGGCGATCCCGGTCCTGGTCGCAGCGGCGGCGACCGAGGTCTACCTCTGGCCGCGCATCCTCGAGGCGCTCTCGCCGATCTCCTGAAGAAGCCTCGTCAGACAATAGGCTTCTTTCCTTCCCAGAACCTATAGGGCAGCCGGCAGGTGCGCGCCGCCGACCAAGCAGTCGTCAAGGCCGTATGCGCGGGCGAGGCGGTTGTATGCGGCAAAGTGGGCCTCGAGCTGGTGCGGGGAGCGGATCGGCCGCAGTCCCCGTTGGGTCCGCTCGACGCTCTCCTGCATCGCAGCGATCATCGCTTCGACGTGCCCCTCCTCGCCCGGCGGCGCCCCCAGGTTGTAGATCGCGTCGAAGACGTAAAAATCTAGCCCGGCCGTGAACGAGAGCCGCACCGCCTTCGCGTAGCGTCTCTTTCCGCTCAGCTCGGGGGCCAGCCTGCCGCCGTAGACGACGAAGTTGTCGAGGATCGTGGGCCAGGTGCGGCGGCAGGTGCGGTTTATCCGCGTGAGGAACCGGGCCCTCGTCAGCGACGCTGCGGTGGTCATCGTCGTGTCGGCCCTGACCGAGAAACCCCGTTCGCCCGTGACGTATGAGTCACCGCCGCCGCAGCCGCCGAAGCCGGCAGCCGCGATCGCGCTGAGCACAATCGCGGCCCGGAGGCCAGAGGTTCGCCGACGGTTGCTCGTATTCTCCTCCATTAGTCAGTTAGCTTACGAAAAACGCTTCGCTCTAAAGGAGGAAAGACCTCGATGGCACGATTGACGATGCTCCTGCTCATAGCGGCCGCCACCGCGGTCGCCGCGGGGTGCGGCGGAGGAGGAAACGACCGCCTTGACAAAGCGGAGTTCGTCGAGCAGGCGCAGGCGGCTTGCGAGGCGGAGAAAGAGAACCTCTTTACCAGGATCGGTGCCTACGCCGAACAGAACAGGGAAGCCGGGGAATCCACGGGGGAATTGAGGACCAGGGTCTTCGAAGCGGTGCAGCTCCCCATCATTGAAGCCGAACTGGCGGCGGTGCGCGAGCTGGGTGCGCCGGAGGAGGGCGCGGCCGGCCTCGAGGCCTACTTCCAGGCCGAGCAGCGGGCGATCGACGCCGCCGTCTCAGCGGAAGACAACCGGTCCCGAGCCGAGATGAAACGCCGCTTCGACGTAGCCGCCAAGCTCGCGCGGGACTACGGCATCCCCAGCTGCGCCAATCCGAGGAACGGCCTTATCGGAGAATGAGCCCAGCGATTTCACGCTCACGCCGACGTACGAAGATGCCTCCTCGGCGACCGTAGACGAAGGCGTAAGGCGGCGAGTCCACGCTGGGCCGAGCGTTCGCTAACCGCGCGCGGGAGTTCCTCACACGTCACTTGCGGGAGAAACGTTAATGCAAATATTTTGCTCATTTAATAATGAGCAAAATAGTTGCAGAAAAAAAGGTGCGGTGGTACGGATCGGATGTCCTCCGCCCGGGGGACCGGCGACCGCGCAGGTGCGCGGCGCGCCGCCGCAGCACCGAAAGGAAACAAGATGACTCGCAACCTGAAGGCTCTCGGGCTCGCCCTGATCGCCGTCTTCGCCCTGAGCGCGATGAGCGCATCGGCGGCCTCGGCCCAGAAGGGCATGATCACAGGAACCAATCCGTTCTGGCTCCACGGCAACGACGAGCCAGAAACGACGACTCCGCTGACAGCATTCGGCGGGTCAACCGAATGCGAAGTTGCGACATACAGAGGCGGAAAAGTCGCTTCGACAAGCGGAGGGCACCATGTGGCTCTCCCGTCGGGCTCCAGCGACTTCACAGTCTCGCCGGCTTACAGCGGATGCCTCGGCAACGGCGTCGTCCCGACGACAATCACAATGAACGGGTGCGACTACGTCGTCCACGTCGAAAAAACAATCGAAACCCATCTGTACGCGACGACGGTCGAACTCGTCTGTCCGGCGGGCAAAGAAGTCACAATCGACTTCTGGCTCACCCATGAAAGACACACAACAAACCCGATCCCCGACTGCGAAATCCACGTGCCATCGCAGAAAGGCCTCGTCGGTGCGACGCTGAGAGACCAGACAAACGGGCACATCACACTCGGCGGCACCGCCGAAAAAATCACCATGACCCGTACAGTAAGTCCGTGCTGGCCGCTCACCACCACGAAAGAAGGCAAACTCGATCTCGCTGTGACAATCACAGGCGAGAACGCCGCGACAAACCCGACGGCGACGGTGCCGCTCAGCATTTCGCACAACTAGGCTGACCCTCCGACAAGCGAGACACGGCTCCGACAAGCGAGGCACGGGGCCGGGAGCGATTCCGGCCCCGGTCTCAACGGCGAGATCGGCGCCACCTTTACTAGCGTCGGTCGAGCGCCCGCTAAACCGCGCGCGCGAGGCGCTCACACGGCGTTTGCGGGGACAATGCGATTTTCAAATATTTTGTCTATTTAATAATGCTCGAAAAAGTTGAAGAAAGAACGGTGCGGTGGTATGGATCGGTTTGTCCTCCGCTGGGGGACCGGCGACCGCGCAGGTGCGCGGCGCGCCGCCGCAGCACCGAAAGGAAACAAGATGACTCGCAATCTGAAGGCTCTCGGGCTCGCCCTGATCGCCGTCTTCGCCCTGAGCGCGATGAGCGCCTCGGCGGCCTCGGCCCAGAGGGGCTTGATCACAGGAACCAACCCGTTCTGGCTCCACGGCAACGACGAGCCGGGAACGACGACCCCGCTGGAAGCATTCGGCGGGACGACCGAATGCGAAGTTGCGACATACAGAGGCGGAAAAGTCGCTTCGACAAGCGGAGGGCACCATGTGGCTCTCCCGTCGGGCCTCAGCGACTTCACAGTCTCGCCGGCGTATAGCGGATGCCTCGGCAGCGGCATTTTCCCAGAGACAATAACAATGAACGGGTGCGACTACGTCGTCCACGTCGAAAAAACAATCGGAACCCACCTGTACGGCACGACGGTCGAACTCGTCTGCCCGGCGGGCAAAGAAGTCACAATCGACATCTGGACCAGCCACATAAGGCATACAGAAAACCCGATCCCCGACTGCGAAATCCACATCCCACCGCAGAAAGGCCTCGTGGGCCCGACGCTGAAAGATGAGACAAACGGGCACCTCACACTCGGCGGCACCGCTTTAGGCATCACAATGAACCTGACAAAAGGTCCATGCGGGGAAGCGGCCCACACGAAAGAAGGCAAACTCAAACTCGCTGTGACAATCACAGGCGAGAACGCCGCGACAAACCCGACGGGGACGGTACCGCTCAGCATTTCGCACAAATAGGCTGACCCTCCGACAAGCGAGACACGGCTCCGACAGCGAGACACGGGGCCGGGAGCGATCCCGGTCCCGTTCTCCATAGAGACCTTAGGCGAACCTTGACAAATACACAGGCATATCGATATGGTCAACGCAGCCGCGAGCCAAGGGACGCGGGCCGGGTTGCGTGGGAGCGCCTGGGTCAAATCGCCAGGCACACGAGGAGAATGTGACGGCAGAGGCAGGCACGGTACGGCTGGGCTGGGATACGGAGTTCCGGTCGCTGATCGGTGCAATCGGATTTTGCATCGGACTCGTAGCTCTGCTAGTTCTCGCCGCCCCCTCGCAGGCGGCGAGCAAACGCATTTTCGAAGAAGAATTCGGCCCCGCCGCCAAACCCACCTTCGTCACCCCCCAGGCCCTGGCCGTTGACTATGGCACGGGCGACCTCTACGTGATCGACATCGGCGCCAGTACCCTCAGCCGCTGGCATCCGGACGGCACCCCCTCGCCGTTCACCGCCCTCGGCACCAACGTGATCGACGGCATGCGCACCGGTGCGGTGAACGAATGCCCCACGGTTCCCGCCGACTGCGACGAAACGACCGGCAACGAAGGGCTCCTCGGCTTCAGCACTGGCGCCCAGGAAGTCCAGGTCGCGATCGACGAATCGGGCACCGCCACCGACGGCAACATCTACGTCACCAACACCAGCGGTCACCTGATCGACGTCTTCGCCGCCGACGGCCACTTCCTCGGCCAGCTGACCGAATTCAAGGAAGGGACGCTGGCCGAAGGGGCCGAAGCCGAATTGGGGGAAGTCTGCGGCGTCGCCGTGGACCAGGATGGTGCCCTCTACGTCGGCGACTTCGGCAACGGGATCCACAAGTACGTCTCCCAGGGCCTCCCTCATAACCCGCTCACCACCGCCGACAACGTCGCCAACTTCACCACCGTCAATAAGTCCTGCACGGTGGCCGCCGGCGCCGGCCCCAGTGACGGCTTCCTCTTCGTCCACTCCTGGGGAGAAGGAGAAGTCTTCAAGCTCGACAGTTCCACCGGCACGGAAGTCGGAGCCAACCCGATCGCGACCGACAACCAGGTCACGGTCTCCGTCTTCCCCGCCACCGGCAACGTCTTCCTCAGTGAGGGCTTCGAAGAAATCAAAGAGCTCGACGCCTCGGGCGCCGAACCGATCGAAGTCTCCTTCGCCCAGCCCGCCAGCACCGTCGGTGGCTTTGCCCCGTCCGCCGCCGGCAACCGTCTTTACGTCACCCGCGAAGGACAGACCCACGTCGAGGTCTTCGGCGCGCCCCTGCCCGTGGCGGACCTCGTCACGAATCCGGCGACCAACGTCACGGAAACCTCCGCGACGCTGGGCGGCACGATCGTCCGTCAGGGCCTCGCCACCGAAGACTGCAGCTTCCAGTACATCAGCGACGCGGCCTACCAGGCAAACAAAGCAGCCAAAGCGGACCCCTTCAGCGGCGCCACTTCGCAGGCCTGCGCGGAGAGCAACGCCGCAATCGACGCCGGCGCCGAACCGTTCCCGGTCCACACCGACCTCACCGGCCTGGCGGCGGGAGAACTCTTCCACTTCCGGCTCAGCGCGACGACGGAAGCCGGCAGCGCTTTCGGAGGCGAGCAGACCTTCGCCACCACCGTGCCGCCGACGATCAAAGGCGAGCAGGCGAGCGCGATCACCGACTCAGAAGCGACGATCAAGCTCGCGATCAACCCCGAGTTCTACGCAACCACCTTCCACGTCGAGTACGGGCCGGGCTCCTCCTTCGCGCTGAGCACGCCGGAGACGGCGGTCGGCTCAGACGGCACCGACCATCAGCTCGTCGTCTCGCTCACCGGCCTAATCTCCGGGACGAGCTATGAATGGCGCATTGTCGCCAGCAGCGCCAACGGCCTGGTCGGCGAAAGCGCCCCTCACTCCTTCACCACCTATCGGCCCTTCGTCCCCGACACCGCCTGCGCCAACCAGGCGCTGCGCAGCGGCCCCTCCTCGGCCCTGCCCGACTGCCGCGCCTATGAGATGGTCAGCCCGATCGACAAAAACGGCGAGGGGATCGTCGTCCGCGCCAACCTCAACAGCATAGACGACGCCTACATCCAGGCCACGCCCGACGGCGGCAAGATCGCCTACTCCTCGGCGGCGGCTTTCGCCGACCAGCTCTCCAGCCGCTACTACAACGAGTACATCGCCGCCCGCGGCGCCGGCGGCTGGATCACGAGCGGCGTCAATGCGCCGCTCGGCCTACAGGAAAGCGGCATCCACACCGAACGCGACGTCAGCGGCTTCACCGAGGACCTCTGCAGCATGTGGCTCGTCAACTACAACACGACGCCGCTCAACCCTGACGGCCAGGCGGGCCTCAAGAACCTCTACCGCCGTCAGAACTGCCCGCCCGGGGTGGGGAGCTTCGAAACGCTGACCACCGCCGCGCCGCTGGGCCCGTTCCAGAAAGAATTCTTTGCGACCAACGACTCGGTGCGGGGTTTCTCGGCCGACGGCAAAGCCGCCTTCTTCGTCGCCCCAGCACCGCTCACGTCCGACGCCGCGACCACCAAAGAACCCCAGATCTATCTCAACCTCGCCGACGACCCCGCGCCGCGGCTGCCGCACCTGGTCAGCATCCTGCCCGACGGAACGGCCGCCGCGGGAGGGGCGACGCCGGGCGCCGGGCCGGGGGTTTTGGGTTCGGGCAACCTGCACAACGCGGTCTCCGCCGACGGGCGGCGGATCTTCTGGACCGCCGCTAGCGACCAAGGCAAGATCTACATACGGGAGAACCCGGGGGCGGCAGAAACTACGGAAGACGAAGGCGGTTCCTGCGTGCCGCATCCGACCCTGGCCTGCACGATCCCGGTCTCCGAAGGCAACACCGCGACCTTCTGGCACGCCAGCCGGAGCGGCTCGGCCGCCCTCTACACCGAAGGCAATCTCGGCGCCGGGGCGGCGAGCCTCCACAGCTTCGACGTCGCGACTCAGACGCGGACGCAACTGGCCGGCAAGGTCTATGGCCTGTCCGGGGCGAGCGAGGACCTGGCGCGGATCTACGTCGTCTCTGGCGAGGACCATGACGGGGCGGGTCCAGCGGCGGAAAACCAGCCCAACCTCTACCTCTACGAAGGCGGCGCCTTAACCCTTGTCGCGACGCTGAGGGCCGATGACCTTTTTATAGAATTGTCGGCCGCCAGCGCTGGTCCTAAAAGACGCACGACCCGGGTGACCCCCGACGGACGCCACCTTCTCTTCCAGTCGCGGGCCCCTCTGACCGGCTTCGACAACAGCGACGCCGAGACCGGCGAAGCGGCGGTGGAGGTCTTTGTATACGAGGCGGGCGGGGCGCTGCGCTGCGTGTCTTGCAATCCGGCCGGCATCCGGCCGACGGGCGGCGAGCTCCCCCGTCCCTACCGCAACCCACGTTTGCTGTTTGGAGGAAGCGGAATCAGGGCCGCCGCCTGGATCCCCACCTGGGAACACTCGCTGCACGCCTCGCGAGTGCTCTCCGAGGACGGCAATCGCGTCTTCTTCCACAGCTTCGACACGCTGCTGCCGCGCGATACCAACGGCACGGTCCAGGACGTCTACCAGTGGGAGGCGCCGGGGACCGGAAGCTGCGACACGGCCGACGCGAACTACTTCGCGGCCAACGGCGGCTGCATCGATCTGATCTCCTCGGGCAAGAGCACCGAAAGATCACTTTTCTTCGACGCCGATGCCGACGGCTCCGACGTCTTCTTCACCACCGCTTCCAGCCTCGTTCCCCAGGACCCCGGTTTGATCGACCTCTACGACGCCCGCATCGACGGTGGCTACCCGCCGCCGGTAACGCCGGCGGCCTGCGAAGGCGAGGCCTGCCAGAGCCCGCCAGGGGCGCCTGAGGACGCCACCCGCGCCACTGCCGTCCACCACGGCCCCGGCGACGTCGTCTCGCGACGCAGCTGCCGCGCGATGGCCCGTCGCGCCGACAAGCTCGGCGACCGTGCCAAGGGCCTGCGCAGCGCCGCCAAGCGCGCCGCCAACCCGGCCGCCGCCGATCGCCTGCGCCGCAAGGCGCGCCGGCGCGCCGAACAGGCAAATCGTGAATCGCGCGCCGCCAAACGGTGCAGGCGCGCCAACCGGAGGGCCGCACGATGAGGAGCAGGCCGATCGCCAAGCTCCTCCTCGCCTGCGCGGCCATGCTCGCCCCCGCGCTCGCGGCTCCCGGTGCCCAGGCCGCCTTCGGCCTCAGCGTCTTCGAGGTCTCCTTCACCGACGAGAAAGGCTTCGAGCAGCGCCAGGCCGGCTCGCACCCTTTCGCGATGACCACCTTCTTCCGCGTCAACGTCAGCGAAGAAGGCGGCGAGACGTTCCCCGACGGGCGCCTGCGCGACGCCTTTGTCGAACAGATCGCCGGCTTCGTCGGCGATGCGACCGCCTATCCGCGTTGCAGCGCGATCGACTTCGTCGCCCCCCAACCCCTGTGCTCGCCCGAGACCGCCGTGGGCGTTCAGACCACCGGCCTGACCCCGGACGGCTGGGACATCCCAGGCCCCGTCTTCAACCTGGTACCTCCACCCGGCGCAGCGGCGCGGCTGGGCTTCCAGGCGGCCAACCAGAAGGTCACCATCGACGTCGCTGTCAACCCCGAGACCGACAACATCCTCGCCGCCTCGCGCAACGTCTCCGAGCAGGCGTACGTCTACGGCTCGACGATCCAGCTGTGGGGGAATCCCTCTGACCCCGAACACGACGATCTGCGCGGCTCCTGCGCGCAAAGCGCGAGCCTAACCTTTATGTCCCTCGCCGAAGAACCAGAATTCGTGCCTTCCGGCAAATGCTCGGAGCCGGTCGCCCCGCGCGGCGCCTTCCTCACCCTGCCGACCCGCTGCGAGGGCGCCAACCTGACCAGCTACGCGGCCGACTCCTGGGAGAACCCGGGCGCCTTCCTCGCCAACGGCCTGCCCGACCTCACCGACCCCGCCTGGGTCACCGGCGGCTTCCAGTCGCCCCCATTCACGGGCTGCGGCAAACTCGGCTTCGATCCTACGATCGCGGCCAGGCCCACGTCGAGGGCGGCGCAGAGCCCTACCGGTCTCGACTTCTCGCTCGAGATCGACGACGAGGGGCTGAAGAGCACCGAAGAGGGCGCGACCGGCGAGTCCCACGTTCGCAAAGCCGTCGTCACCCTGCCGGTGGGGATGACCGCCAACCCCTCGGTCGCTGAAGGGCTCGAGGTCTGCTCGGAGGGCGACCTGGCACGTGAGACCGCCTCCTCGGCGCCGGGCGCCGGCTGCCCGGAGGGGTCGAAGATCGGCACGATCGAAGTCCAGAGCCCGCTGATCGACGAAGCCCTACAGGGCTCCCTCTACCAGGCGACGCCCTACGCGAACCTGGCCGGCGACTCGCTGATCGCCTTCTACATGGTCGTCAAGAACTCCAACCTGGGGGTCCTCGTCAAGCAGCCGGTCAGGGTCGACGCCGACCCGCTGACCGGCCGGCTCGTCGCTACCGCGGATGAGATCCCACAGCTGCCCTTCAGCCACTTCCGCCTGCACTTCCGCGAGGGCGGGCGCAGCCCGCTGATCACGCCGCCCAGCTGCGGCAGCCACGCGGTGGAGGCCGTGCTCTACCCCTGGTCGGGCGGCGCGCCGTTCCCCTCCAGCTCGAGCTTTGAGATAGTCGCGGGGCCGAACAACGGCGCCTGCCCCTCAGGAGCCGCGCCCTTCCACCCAGGCTTCGAGGCGGGCGCCGAAAACGACCAGGCGGGCTCCTTCACGCCCTTCTCGATGCGCCTCACCCGCGCCGACGGCGAACAGGACATGACCCGCTTCTCGGCGAAGCTGCCGCCCGGCGTGGTGGCGAAGCTGGCCGGCACCAGCCAGTGCCGCGGCGCGGCGATCGCCGCCGCCAAGGACAAGACCGGCCTGCAGGAGCTCGCCGCGCCGAGTTGCCCGGCGAAATCCGCGATCGGCAACGTGATCGGCGGCGCCGGGGTCGGCTCGCAGCTCACCTACGTGCGGGGAAAGATCTACCTGGCCGGGCCGGTGGCCGGCGCCCCGCTGAGCGTGGTGGCGATCGTCCCCGCCGTCGCCGGCCCCTTCGACGTCGGCAACATCGTCGTGCGCCAGGCGCTGCGGGTCGATCCGCGGACCGCCGTGGTCAGCGCCGACGGTGCGATCTCGGACCGCTTGCCGCACATCCTCGCCGGCATCCCGCTGAACGTGCGCGACATCCGCGTCCACGTCGACAAACCGAACTTCACCCTCAACCCCACCTCCTGCGATGAGTACCAGACCCGGGCGACGCTGTGGGGAGGGGGCACCGCCCTGTTCCCGACGCCCGAGGCGCCGGTCGGCCTGGCCGCCCGCTTCCAGGCGGCCGCCTGCGCCTCGCTCGGCTTCAAGCCGGGGCTCTCGCTGCGGCTGCGCGGCGGCACGAGGCGCGGCGCCCACCCGGCCTTGCGCGGCGTCTTCCGGCCGCGTCCCGGCGACGCCAACCTGGAGAGCCTGGTCGTGCGCTTCCCGCGGTCGGCCTTCCTCGAGCAGGCCCACATCCGCACGATCTGCACCCGCGTGCAGTACGCGGCGGGCGGGGGCGACGGTCGCGGCTGCCCGAAAGGGGCGGTCTACGGCCGTGCCAGGGCGTTCAGCCCGCTGCTCGACGAACCGCTCGAAGGCCCCGTCTTCCTGCGCTCTTCAAACCACGAACTGCCCGACTTCGTCGCCGCCCTGCACGGCATCATCGACGTCGAGACGGTCGCCCGCATCGACTCCAAGAACGGCGGCATCCGCGCCACCTTCACCAACCTGCCCGACGCCCCCCTGACCAAAGTCGTCGTCAACATGGAAGGCGGCAAAAAGGGCCTGATCGTCAACTCGACCAACCTCTGCCGCGGCAAGCACCGCGCCAACGCCCCGATGGTCGGCCACAACGGCAAGCGCAACACGATCAAGCCGGTGGTGCAGGCGAGCTGCAGAAGGATGCGTAAGGCGAACAAGAGCCACCCCTAAAGGCTGGTAATCGCCTCGCGTGCATCGAGGCGGTCTCGCCCTTTTCTATGGCTGCTGGACAGGCACGACCCCCTCCCGGGCTGAGGGTCGGCCTGAGATTTGTGCGCTAGCCGTGCTTGCTATCGATAGAACGGGAAGCGGGCTCTCTGCCTTGTCATCGTCATGCAGCTCACCTCCTCCAGGAACGTTGCCTGCAATGCGACTCAAGACCATCGAATAAACAGGAAAGTTCCAGTATTAGGTAAACAGCGAATCAAAGACAAGGATGCAGCGCGACGCCGAAAGACAGGTGAGGCTGGCGCCGAAGTGATCGTCACGATGATGGGCTTCGAGAGAAGCGAGAGCCGGTTGCCGAGCGCATAACTTTGCCCACCCTCCGCCGCCAGCGCGTTCGTCTCGCGCGGTGCCGAAGCTAGCCACTAGCATCGCGATCCGTGGCCGGTTACGACCCGAAGACGATTGAGCGCAAGTGGCAGCAGGCGTGGGCCGAGGAGCGGACCTGGGAGGTTGCGAACCCTGGCCAGCCCGGACACAAGGGTGGGAAGCCGAAGTCCTACGTGCTGGAGATGCTGCCCTACCCGTCGGGGGAGCCCCATGTCGGCCATCTCAAGTGCTACGCGGTCGGTGACGCGATCGCTCACTTCCGCCGCCGCCACGGCTTCGAGGTGATCCACCCGATGGGCTACGACGCCTTCGGCCTGCCGGCCGAGAACAACGCGATCAAGACCGGCGAGCCCCCGCGCGAGGCGACCGAGCGCTCGATCGACTCCTTCCGTCGCCAGTTCCGCGAGTGGGGCATCTCGATCGACTGGTCGCGGGAGCTCGGCACCCATACCCCCGAGTACTACCGCTGGACCCAGTGGATATTCCTGCAACTGTTCGAGCGCGGCCTCGCCTACCGCGACGAGGCACCAGTGCAGTGGTGCCCAGTGGACGCCACCGTGCTCGCCAACGAGCAGGTGGTCGATGGCCGCTGCGAGCGCTGCGGCACGCCGGTCGAACAGCGTCGCCTCGAGCAGTGGTTCTTCAAGATCACCGACTACGCCGAGCGGCTACTCGCTGACTTCGACCTGCTCGAGTCCTGGCCCGAGCACGTGGTCACGATGCAGCGCAACTGGATCGGCCGCTCCGAAGGGGCCGAGGTCGTCTTCCGCTGCGAGGAGCCCGACCTCGATTTCCCCGTCTTCACGACCCGCCCCGACACCCTCTTCGGCGCCACCTTCTTCGTCCTCGCCCCCGAGCACCCCGAGCTGGAGCGGCTGGTCACCGGCACGCCGGCCGAGGCCGCGGTGCGCGAGTACCTCAACGACGTCGCCCGCGAGTCGGCCGAGGAGCGCGGCGACGAAGACCGGCCCAAGACCGGGGTGCCGCTCGGCCGCAGTGTCGTCAACCCGGTCAACGGCGAGCAGATCCCGATGTTCGTCGCCGACTACGTGCTGATGGAGTACGGGACCGGCGCGATCATGGCCGTCCCCGCCCACGACGCGCGCGACTACGAGTTCGCGAGGGCATTCGACCTGCCGATCAGGCGGGTGATCGATGGCGTCGACGACGAGGTTGCTCGCGACGACGAGGGTCTGCCCTACCCAGGCGACGGCCCGATGACCGGCTCCGGCCGCTTCGACGGCAAGGGCAACCGCGAGGCCTACGAGGAGATCGTCGAGTGGCTGGCCTCAGAGGGGCGTGGCGAAGCCGCCATCAACTACCGTCTGCGCGACTGGCTCGTCTCCCGTCAGCGCTACTGGGGGGCGCCGATCCCGGTCGTCTACTGCGAGGAGTGCGGGATCGTCCCCGTCCCCGACGACCAGCTCCCGGTCGAGCTGCCGGAGGTCGACGACTACGCGCCGCAGGGCCGCAGCCCGCTAGCCGCCGCCGAGGACTGGGTCGCCACCGAGTGCCCGCGCTGCGGGGCCGCCGCCCGTCGCGAGACCGACACGATGGACACCTTCGTCGACTCCTCCTGGTACTTCATCCGCTACCTCGACCCGCGCAACGACGCGGCGGCCTGGGACCGCGCCGCGGCCGACCACTGGCTCCCCGTCGACCAGTACATCGGCGGTGTCGAGCACGCGATCCTGCACCTGATGTACGCCCGCTTCTTCACCAAGGCGCTTGCCGACCTCGGCCACCTCGGGGTGCAGGAGCCGTTCGCCAATCTCTTCACGCAGGGGATGATCACCCGCGACGGGGCGAAGATGTCGAAGTCGAAGGGCAACACGGTCAGCCCGGCCGACTACGTCGAGCGCTACGGCGCCGACACGGCGCGCACCTACGTCTGCTTCATGGGGCCGCCGGAGCGCGGCGGCGATTGGTCCGACGAGGGCGTCGAGGGTGTCAACCGCTTCCTCTCCCGGCTCTGGCGGCTCTGCGAGGAGGTCGAGGGCAAGGGGACAAGCGAGATCGATCCCGCGGCCGTCGAGGGCGAGGCTCGCGAGCTGCTCGCCAAGTCCCACTGGGCGATCGACAAGGGGACGCGGGACTTCCAGCGCGGCTTCCAGTTCAACACCGCGATAGCCGCTGTGATGGAGCTGGTCAACGACGCCTACCGGGTCAAGGACACGCTTTACGCGGACGAGGCGGGCGCCGCGACGGTGCGCTTCGCCACCGCCACCGCGGCTTCGCTGGTCTTCCCCTTCGCGCCCCATCTCGGCGCCGAGGTCTGGGAGCGGCTGCGGGGCGGGCGGGTCTGGGAGGAGGCCTGGCCGGAGGCGGACCCAGAGCTGCTGAGCAGCGACACGGTGACCTTGATCGTCCAGGTCAACGGCAAGCTCCGCGACCGGATCGAGGCGGCCGCCGACGCACCCGAGTCGGAGCTTCTCTCCCTCGCCCGCGAGAGCGAGAAGGTGCGCCGCCACCTCGACGGCAAGGAGGTCGTCAAGGAGATCGTCGTGCCCGGCAAGCTGGTGAACCTGGTGGTCCGCTGACGCTGTTGACGGCGCGCCTGGTCTGCGGTCCGAGTATCTGGTACAAAGCGCCCGCATGCTGGTCCGGCGCCTCTCAGACGCTCCCGCCGAGGAGTGGCACAAGCTTCGCTACAGCGCCCTCATGGACGCGGGGGAACTCGGCGCGCGCAACATGTCGGTGACCTGGCTGGAGATCCCGGCCGGCGCCGAGCAGACGCTGCGCTCCGACGAGGGGGCCGAGCAGGTCTACGTCGTCGTGCGGGGCGGCGGCACGATGTCGGTCGTCGGCGACACCCAGGGCGTGGCCGAGGGCGACCTGATCCTCGTCCCGCCCGCCACCGACCACTCGATCGCCAACGATGGCGAGGAGACGCTGGCCTGCGTCTCGGTCCAGTCGCCGCCAGTCGCCGCGGCCGAGCTGTACAGCGATCAGCTGGCCGAGGTGTCCGGCTACGACGATGAAGACGCAAGTCTGTAGCTGAATTGTTCGATTGGGCGCGCCACGCGTGCGTCGGGACCTTGGACGCTCGCGGTCCATGCCCGAGCTGAGCAGGTCCCAGGTCTTCGTCTATGGCGCCGTGGCGATCGCGCTGCTGCTGGTCGGGGCGCGGGCGATTCGAGCGGAGGGGAGCGGCGGAGCCGCGGTGCCGGTCCCGCCTGCAGCCGGCTCTGCCGACTGACGGCGAGCTTCAGCATCGTCAGCGGCGGCTCGGACCTGGTCGTCGACGTGGCGGGGGCGGTGCGGCGGCCCGGCGTCTACAGGTTGCCAGCCGGCGCCCGGGTGGTCGACGCGGTCGAGCGGGCCGGGGGACCGGCCGGCGGGGCGGCGCTCGAAGCGATCAACCGCGCTGCGCGTCTCGTCGACGGGCAGCAGGTGGTCGTTCCCGAGCGGATCCCGGGCGCGGCGGGTGCGACCGCCGTCTCCGGCGCTGCTGCCGAAGCCGGTCCGATCAGCCTCGGCAGCGCCACGGTCGAGCAGCTCGACACGATCGACGGGATCGGCCCGGTGACCGCGCAGAAGATCGTCGAATACCGCGACCAGCACGGCGGCCTCGCCTCGGTCGACCAGCTCGACGAGGTGAGCGGCATCGGGCCGGCGACGATGGAGTCGCTGCGCTCCCGGCTGCAGCCCTGACCGTGTGCCGATGCGGCGCGACTGGCTCCCGCCGTGCTTCTCCTGTTTGGCGTCGCCGCGGTCGTCGTCCTCGCCCTGGCTCACACGCGAGCGAGATCCGCGAGCGAGCCGAGACGGCGCTGGGTCGCGGGATGCCGCCGCGCGAGGCGGAGCTGGCGCGCGGCTTCGTGCTCGGCGAGGACGACCGCATCGATCCCGCCACCGTCGAGGACTTCCGCCGCTCCGGGCTGAGCCACCTGCTCGCTGTTTCAGGGTCAGAACGTGGCGCTCCTCGCCCTGCTGGCGATGCCGGTGCTGGCGGCGTTCGGCCTGCCGCTGCGCGCCCGGCTCGTCTGGGTGCTCGGCCTGATCGCCGTCTACGTCCCGTTGGCGGGCGCCGGCCCGTCGATCCAGCGCGCTGGAATTATGGGCGCGCTCAGCGTGCTGGCGACGCTTGGCGGGTCGGCGCTCCTCCCGCTTCCATGCGCTGGCCGTAGCGGCGATCGCGACGCTCGCCGTGAACCCTCGGATCGCCAGCGAGATCGGCTGGCAGCTGAGCTTCGCCGCGCTGCTCGGGATCCTCCTGCTCGCCGCGCCGTTGCGGCGCGCGATCGCGGCGAAGCTCGGACACGGCAGCTGGCGGCTGGCGCTTGCCGAGGCAGCCGCGATGACGGTCTCGGCGACGCTCGCCACCGCGCCGCTGATCGCCTTCCACTTCGGCGCGCTCTCGACCACAACCCTGTTCGCCAACTTGTTGGCGATGCCGGCGGTTGCCCCGGCGATGTGGCTTGGCATGCTCGCGGCGGCGGGCGGCCAGGTTCCGGGTTTCCCGGTCGAGGCTTTCAACTCGCTGAATGCTCCGCTGCTCGCCTACGTCGCTCAGGTCGCGGCCTGGTGCGGCCGGCCGGGCTGGGCTTCGCTTGAGGTGCGGATCGGGGGCGGCGAGCTGGTGGTCACTTACCTTTCGATCATCCTGGCGGTCTGGGCTGCGGCACGCCTGCGACGGCGTCAACGAATCGCCGCCCAGCGAACCGCCAAGACCGCCGTGAGCCCCAGAGTGTCCACCTCTTGGACATTTCGGTTTCGCTGGCGGAACTTGCGGCGGCGATTGGCCGCGCCCGTCGTCGCCGCCGGCCTCGTCGCGCTTGCACTCGTCTGCCTGGGGGATCAGGGTGGCGCCGACGCGCCTGGTCCTCCACCGGCGGGACTGCGGGTCTCGGTGCTCGACGTGGGCCAGGGCGACGCGATCCTGCTGCAGCCGGCCGGCGGCGACGCGATTCTGGTCGATGGCGGCCCGCCGGGTGCGGAACTCGCCGCGAAGCTGCAGGCCGCCGGGGTCGAGCGGCTCGCGGCCGCGATCGTCACCCACGACCAGTCCGA
The DNA here is from genome assembly GCA_963844395.1 of uncultured Solirubrobacterales bacterium. GTDB lineage: Bacteria > Actinomycetota > Thermoleophilia > Solirubrobacterales > 70-9 > VRUE01. Next base: position 1,280,621 of record CAWJNX010000002.1, read on the forward strand.
CCATGCCGGCGGGCATCGACGAACTGCTCGGCAGCGGTGCCGGTCGAGAAGCTCCTCTACGCGGCCATCGACCGGGACTCGCTGGCGGCGGCTCAAGCCGGCGGCATGATCCCGCGCCGCATCGTCGCGGGAAGCGAGGTGCGGTCGGGACGATTGCGGCTCGAGGTGCTCTGGCCGCCTCGGGAGCTGCTCGGTGTGCCGCAGCCCGGTGAGGATCCCAACCGGCTGGCGCTGGTCCTGCTGCTCCGCTGGCGCGACTTCTCGATGCTGCTGAGCGCCGATGCGGAGGCCGAGGCGACGCCGCTCGATCCCGGCCCGCTCGACGTCCTCAAGGTCGCCCATCACGGCAGCGAAGACGCCGGCCTCGGCGACCTTCTCGGCCGCACCGGGCCCAGCCTCGCTGTCGTCTCGGTCGGCGAAGACAATCCCTTCGGTCATCCGACCGCGGCGACGCTGGCCACGCTCGCCGCCCACGGCGTTCGCACCCTCCGCACCGACCGGGACGGGACGGTCGTGCTCGAGGTGCGGCGCGGCTCGTTCCAGGTCAGCGCCTTGGACTGATTCCGACCCACCTAGACGAATCATCGAATCGATTTTGGGGTCTTTTGCCGCCGGCCCTACATCACGTGCGTGCCTGGCCGATGGGACGTACAGGTGTTTCATAAGCGCTTTCAGCCCCGCTTCCTCCGCCTGGCCAGGCCCAGCGTCCTCGGCGACGGCCTGCCGGAGAGGCTGCGGAGCACACTGGTGGCGCTCCTCGGGATTACGCGGCGCCGCCGGCCTCGCGATGGTGGCTCTGGTCCTCCAGCAGGGATTCCCACTCGTTTCCAGCGGCCCGGTGCCGGATCCGCCGGTCCAACGAGAGCGGCTGCACGATCGGGTCGTCGCAGGACAGGCGGCAGCGACCCCCGAGCGAGACGCCACCCCGGCGAGTGTCGTCGACACTGCCCGCTCGCCCGTGCCGCTAGATCCGGGCGGTATCGCTCCGACCGCTTCGGCCCCCTCGGCAGGCAGCCCGGTGCTCGTGGTCGGATCGCCGCCGGCTGACGACGAGGAACCGGCTCGCAAGCGTCCGCGTGCCAAGGCTCCGCCGAGCCCACAACCCGCCGTCCAGGCACCGCCTGCGTCCCCTGCGGACAGAGCCGACCGCGACCTCCTCCAGCGAGCCGCCGGTACCGACCCCGGAACCAGAGCCTGAGTCCGTCGCCGCCTCGCACCCAGGCAACGGGAACGCCTACGGGAAAGTCAACGGCAACGGCCACGGTAAAAGCGGCAGTCCGCCCGGTCAGGCAGCTAGCGCTCAGGCTCACGCCAACTCAGGGGAGAGCGTTCAGGCTCGCGGCCAACTCGGAGGAGTAGCCCGCCTCGACATCTAGACTCGGCTCCCCGATGGCCGAGGAGATGCGCTCGCTCTACCTGATCGCCGGCACCGACGACGCGAAGATCGACGCGACGCGGGCGCAGGCTGCGCGCGCGCGCCGAGCGCGACGGCGGGCCGGGCTCGCTCCAGGTCTTCGAGCCGAGCGAGGGCCGCGGGGCGCCCGATCACGAGGCGCTCGCTCGGCGCGATCCCGGCGATGTCGCTGACCGAGTCGCGCCGCTACCTGCTCGCCGACGGCGTCGAGCGCTGGCGCGACCGGCAGCTGGAGGCGGTGGTCGCGGCACTCGGCCAGCTTCCGCCCGACCTGACCGTCGTCCTGATCGCCCGCGCCAAGGCGCCGCCGAAGCTGGCCCGCGCCGTCAAAGCCGCCAAGGGGGAGGTCCACGAGTTCGAGGCGCCGAAGGCGAGGGACATGCCGCGGGCGCTGGTCGCCGACGCGAAGCGGCTCGGCTTCGGCCTCGAGCCGGCGGCCGCCCGCCTTCTGGTCGACCGGATGGGCGCCAACCCGCTGCGCCTCCAGCAGGAGCTGGAGCGACTCGTCGCTCTGGGCGGGCGCGGACGGAAAGGTCTCCATCTGCCGACCTCGAGGCGATGATCGCCGACACCTCCGAGGCTGCGGTGTGGGCGCTCTCCGACGCCCTGCTCGAACGCGATCCGGGCAAGGCCCTGCGGATCGGCGAGCGCCTGATCTCCCAGGGCGAGAACGTCACCGGTCTGATCTACGGCCTTGCCTCGCGGCTGCGCAAGGCGTGCGCTGCCGCCGCCCAGCTCGAGGCAGGAGTGCCGCCGAAGCAGGTCGAGTCTGGTCTTGGAATGCACCCTTACGCCGCCAAGCAGTTGGTCGGCAGGCTTCGCCATGCGCGAGCGTCGACGAGCTGCGTGAGGCGACGATGGCCCTCGCCGACCTCGAGGTCTGGTGCCGGGGAGGGGCCGACTACGGCGACGAGTTGGCGCTGACCCTTGCGTTGCGCAGTGCGGCTGGCGCGACGGTCTGACTACTACGCGGTGCCAGCGGCCGTGCGGGCTGCTTTTGACTTCTTGCGGGCACCGGTGTTCTTGTGGAGGGCGCCCTTCTGCACGGCCTTGTCGATCTTGGAGACGAGGGCGCGGTGCTCAGCCTCGATCGCGGCAGCGTCGCCGCCCTCGACGGCACTCTCGAGCCGCCGGAAGTAGGTCTTCACGGTGCTCGTCAGCAGCCGGTTCTCGACCCGCTCGCGCTCGCTGCGTAGGATCCGCTTCTTCTGTGAGGCTATGTTGGCCATGTTTCGGGCGGCCGACTATACCGAGTGACATCGAGCTTGGAGACCCCCGAGGCCCCGCAAGAGCCTGCCCTGTCTGCCCGAAGCGGCCGGCTCGCCCGATCGACCGCCTTCTTCTCGATCGCCACCGCCACCTCGCGGATCGCCGGGCTCGGTCGCGAGATCGTCGCCGCCGGCTATTACGGCGTCAGCGGGCCGATGTCCGCATTCACGATCGCCTTCCAGGTTCCCAACCTCGTGCGCAGCCTGTTCGCCGACGCCGCCCTGCAGCCGGCCTTCGTGCCGATCTTCACCGAGCAGCTGGAGAAGAAGAACTACCGGGAGGCGTTCCGGCTCGCCTCGACCCTGCTGCTGCTGGTCACCCTCGTCCTCGGCGCGATCACCGCGCTCTTCGTCCTGGCCGCGCCCGCTCGTCATCCCCCTCTTCGCGCCCGGCTTCGAGGGGACGATCCTCGACCTCACCATCACCCTCTCCCAGGTCCTCTTCCCGATCCTGATCTTGCTCGGCGCCAGCGGCGTCGTGGTCGGCATCCTCAACAGCTACGACCGCTTCGGCGCCTTCGCGATCGCGCCCCTCTTCTGGAACCTGACGATCATCGCCGTGCTGGTCGTCGTCGCCCCGATGTTCGAGGGCCAGGACCGGATCTACGCCTACGCGATCGGGATCCTCGCCGGCACGCTCGTCCAGCTCTTGATCCCCGTCTTCGACCTGCGCAACACGCCGTTCAAGTTCGGTCTGAGCTTCGAATGGCGCAATCCCGACGTGCGCCGCGTGCTGCTGCTGATGTTGCCGGTGACGATCAGCCTCGGCCTGATCAACTTCAACCTCATCATCAACAGCCTGTTCGGGACGCTGGTCAGCGAGCAGGCGCCGGCGGCGATCGATAAGGCCTTCCGGATCTACCAGCTGCCGCAGGGCATCTTCTCGGTGGCGATCGCAACTGTCCTATTCCCGACCCTGGCCCGCTTCGCAGCGCGTGGCGCCCATGACGACCTGCGGGCGACGATGGCCAACGGGATGCGCCAGATCCTCTTCGTCCTGGTGCCGGCCGCCGCGGCCGTTCTCGTCCTCTCCGAACCGATGATCCGCCTCGTCTACGAGCGCGGCGAGTTCACGCCCGAGCAGACGACCTTGGTCGCCACGGCCCTCTTCTGGTTCGCCTTCTCCCTGCCCACTAACGGCCTCTTCCTGCTCCTCACCCGCACCTTCTTCAGCCTGCAGCGGCCCTGGGTGCCGACCACGATCGCCGCCGCCAATCTCGCGGTCACCGCACTCGCCGCGCTCGCCCTCTACCACCTCGGGAGTCGGCGGGATCGTCGCCGCGACCGCGATCGCCACCGCGGTAACGGTGGTCGCCCAGGCCGTGATCCTGCGGCGCCTGCTCGGCGGCCTCGAGCTTGGCCGGCTCGCCGACGCCGGCCTGCGGATCGTTCTCGCCTCGGCGGCGCTCGCAGCGGTCAGCCTCGGCATCTGGGAGATCCTCGACGACGCCCTCGGACGTGGCCTCGCCGGCCAGATCACCTCGCTCGGCACCGCGCTGGCGCTCGGCGGCTTCGCATACGTCGGAGCCGCGCGACTGCTGCGGATCGCCGAGCTGGAGCAGATGATCCGCCTCGTCCGCCGCCGCTAGATGCTCGACCTGCCGCGCTACCTGCTTGGGGTCGCTGAGATTGCCCTGCTCGTCGGCTTCGCGACGCTGGGGGCGTCAGCTCTGCGCGCTCGACTCCTTCCAAGCTTCTCCGGCGCACCGGCTCACCTGGCGACCTCGGTCTTAGCACTCGCACTCCTCATTTGGGTTGCGGAGCTTCTCGGCACTGTCGGCCTATTCGAGGCAATGCCTTATCTCGTCGCGGTCGCAGGATTCGGGCTCGGGATATCGCTGGTCGTGGGGGGAGGGCGGGGGCACCCCCACCCTCCCTCTTCGATCCGGAAGGTCGTCCATGGTCAGGCTCGTCGCATTGCGACGCTGATTGCGCTTGGGGTCGCCGTCCTCGCCGTCATCCATTTCGCGCTGGATGTCCGGCCGAAGCTGACGAGCGGGATGACCGGGTTCGATTCCACCTGGTACCACGGGCCATTCGCCGCAGGGTTCTTTCAAGGTGGCAACACCTGGGACCTGCACTACATCGCGCCGCAGTTTCTGGCGTGGTTCTACCCGGCGAACTGCCGAGCTGTTCCACGCCGTAGGGATGCTGGCATTCGATCGCGATGTGCTGTCGCCGCTGCTGAACCTCGGTTGGTTCATGGGGTGCTTGGCGGCGGTGTGGTGCATCGGACGACCCTTTGGAGTGGCGCCTTGGTCGCTCGCGCTTGGCGCCATCGCACTGAGCGTCCCAGCTCTATCTGACCAGGCGGGTGAGGCGCGTAACGACATTGTCGGGATCTTCTTCCTACTTGCTGCTGTTGCGGTTCTTGTCAACGCCTGGGCAGCCCCGGCATCGAAGAAACCCCCGGATGACGAAGAGGAGCCACGTTGCGGCGGCCTACCTGTCGGAGCTCTGATTGTCAGCGGCCTCGCAGCGGGGCTTGCCGCGGGCACCAAGCTCAACTTCCTCCTACCTGCTGCTGTTCTGGTGATCGGTCTCCCCGGGGTCGCCCCGAGAGGCGAAAGGTGGCGAGCGCTCGCGATCTCAGGGCTAGCTGCACTTGCCGGTGGCGGCTACTGGTATCTGCGAAACCTGGTTCATACCGGCAACCCGCTGCCGTGGATCGATGGGATCGGGCCGATCTCGTTGCCGGCTCCGGGCCAGGCGCTCGGAGGGCGCGAAGGCCACAGCGTCCTGGGATATCTCACCGACGGTGCGGTCTGGTGGGATTGGTTCCTACCCGGCCTCCACGACGGCCTCTGGCTCGTCTGGCCGCTGTTTGTCGCGGGGGCTCTTGCCGGACTCGTGCTCTGCTGCCTGGGGCGTGGCGCGAATCCACCGTTGCGTATCGCCGGCGCGGTCGGCTTGGCTGCCGCCCTCGCCTGGCTGATCGCCCCGACCTCCGCCTCCGGCCCGGAGGGAATGCCGCGCGGGTTCGAGTCCGGCCTCCGCTACCTGGCGCCGGCGCTCGTTCTCGGGCTTGCCCTATTGCCCGTCACTCGTCCGTTCCGTCAGCGCATCTCCTACCGCGTCGCCGCGCGTTCGTCCTTTATGTCGCATAGCGGTACAAAGGACGAACGCGCCGTTGGAAGGGGAGGCGCCGTTGCGGCCGGGCTCGGTCTGGCCCTGATCGCGGCGGTTGCCGTTGGCTATCCCGTTCAGCGCCACTACCTCGAGAACCGCTACGCGGACCCGTCGTTCACCGCTCCCGGTCTCAATGACGCCTTTGCTTGGGCCCGCGACGTCTCCAACGTCCGCATAGCGACCACCAGCACCCGCCAGTATCCCCTCTACGGCACCAACCTCTCGAATGAGGTCGAGTTCGTAGGCATAAAGCGCCCCCACGGCGGCTTCGTAGCCCCATCCACCTGTCGCCAGTGGCGCCGCCTCCTCAACGCCGGCAACTACGACTACGTCGTAACCAGCCGCGACCGCATCGAACCGAACAGGCCCCCCTACCCATCCACGGCCCGCTGGACTGAAGGCCCCGAAGCAAAACTCATCCTCCGAGAGCCGCCCACCATTGTCTTCCAGCTAACGGACCCCCTCAATCCATCGGGGTGCAGGTAGAAGAGCACGTTCCTTCCGCGGGTGGCGTCGGGACTCTCTCACCAGAGCCACAGTCCATCGGCATGCGGGGATGGCGCCGCTCCGGCGGGTGGCGCGGTGGCGGGGGTCCCCCATAGCGGAGGACGCGCGAAGCGCGTCTGAGCACATGGGGGAGGGCCGCCGCGACAGGACCCGCCGGCCACGGCCATTCGTCCCTCATACTCAGGCACCCCAATGGACCACATCCGCAACTTCTCGATCATCGCCCACATAGACCACGGCAAGTCGACCCTGGCCGACCGCATCCTCGAGGTCACCGGCGCCGTCGACCCGAAGAAAATGCAGGCCCAGATGCTCGACTCGATGGACCTCGAGCGCGAGCGCGGGATCACGATCAAGGCGCAGGCGGTGCGGGTCGAGTACACCGCCTCTGACGGCGAGACGTACCACCTGCACCTGATCGACACGCCCGGCCACGTTGACTTCTCCTACGAGGTTTCGCGCAGCCTCGCCGCCTGCGAGGGGGCGCTGCTGGTCGTCGACGCCGCTCAGGGGGTCGAGGCGCAGACCGTTGCCAACACCTACCTGGCGATCGAGAACGGGCTGGAGCTGATCCCGGTGATCAACAAGGTCGACCTGCCGGGAGCCGAGCCCGACCGCGTCGCCGGCGAGATCGCCGACCTGCTCGGCGGCGATCCGGAGGAAGCGCTGCGGATCTCGGCCAAGACGGGGGAGGGGGTGGTCGAGGTGCTGGAGGCGATCGTCGAGCGGATTCCGGCGCCGAAGGGCGTGCCGGAGGCACCGACTCGGGCGCTGATCTTCGACTCCGAGTTCGACCAGTACCGGGGAGTGATCGCCTACGTGCGGATGGTCGACGGCTCCTTCCGCAAGCACGAGCGGATCCTGGCAATGCAGAACGGGACCGAGGCCGACATCGACGACATCGGCTTCTTCCGCCCGGCGATGACCGGGGTGGAGGGGATGGAGGCGGGTGACGTCGGCTACCTGATCACCGGCATCAAGGACGTCGCCAAGTTGCGCGTCGGCGACACCGTGACGGCGCTGGCGCGTCCCGCGGCCGGGCCGCTCGAGGGCTACCGCGAGGTGCGGCCGATGGTCTTCTGCGGCCTCTTCCCGATCGACACCGACCGCTTCGAAGACCTGCGCGATGCCCTCGAGAAGCTGGCCCTCAACGACGCCGCGCTGTCCTGGGAGCCGGAGACCTCAGAGGCGCTCGGCTTCGGCTTCCGCTGTGGCTTCCTCGGTCTGCTCCACATGGAGATCGTGCGCGAGCGGCTGGAGCGCGAGTACGGGCTCGACTTGCTGGCGACGACGCCCAACGTGCGCTACGAGGTGCATCTGATCAGCGGCGAGGCGGTCGAGGTCCACAGCCCGACCCAGCTGCCCGACCCGGCTGCGATCGACTCGATCGAAGAGCCCTACATCCGCGCCACGATCATCGCTCCCTCCGAGCAGGTCGGAGCGGTGATGGAGCTCTGCCAGGGCCGTCGCGGCACCCACGTCGACATGCACTACCTCAGCCCGCAGCGGGTGCAGATCCGCTACGACCTGCCGCTGGCCGAGATCGTCCTCGACTTCTTCGACCTGCTCAAGTCCTCGACCCGCGGCTATGCCTCGCTCGACTACGAGCCGATCGGCAACCAGGCCTCCGATCTGGTCAAGGTCGACATCCTGCTGGCCGGCGACAAGGTCGACGCGCTCTCGATCATCGTCCACCGCGAATTCTCCTACGAGCAGGGCAAGAAGCTGGTCGGGCGGCTGCGCAAGACGATCCCGCGCCAGCTCTTCGACGTCCCGTGCAGGCGGCGATCGGCTCGAACATCCTCGCCCGCGAGACGGTCAAGGCGCTGCGCAAGGACGTCACCGCGAAGCTCTACGGCGGCGACGTCACCCGCAAGCAGAAGCTGCTGAAGAAGCAGAAAGCGGGCAAGAAGCGGATGAAGTCGGTGGGGCGGGTGGAAGTGCCGCAGGAGGCGTTCCTGGCGGTGCTTGAGATCGACGAGTAGATAGGGTCCCGCGGATGGCGATCAAGACTGAGGCGATAGGCAAGGAGTGGCCCGCCACTACCTACGAGGTGGGCAAGGAGAAGATCCGCGAGTACGCGACGGTGGTCGGGCTCGACAACCCGGTCCACTTCGACCGCGAGGCGGCCAAGGCGGCCGGCTACCGCGACGTCGTCGCGCCGCCGATGTTTGCGGTTGTCTTCAGCTCACCCGCAGTCGCGCCTGCGATGTTCGACGACGAGGTGGGGATGAACTTCGCGGCGATGGTGCACGGTGGGCAGGAGTTCGAGTGGGGCGAGCCGGCCTGCTCGGGAGACGAGGTCACCACCACGGCCAAGTGCCTGGACATCGCCGAGAAAGACGGCAAGGGCTTCTACATCTTCGAGACGAATTCGGTCAACCAGAACGGAGACCAGGTTGTGCGCGGAACCTGGACGCTGATCGTGAGGGGGGTCTGAGATGGCGGAGTTGAACGCCGGTGATTCGATTCCGGAGCTGAAGGTAACGCCCGACAAGTACCTGCCGCATCGCTACGCGGGCGCCTCGGGCGACTTCAACCCGATCCACATCGATCCCGAGTTCGCGAAGGCTGTCGGCCTGCCGAATACGATCCTCCACGGCCTCTACATGATGGGCTTGGTCGCCCGCGCCAGCACCGAGGCGGCGGGCGGCGATCCCCGTGCGCTGAAGCGCCTCTCGGTCCAGTTCCGGGGCATGGGCGCGCCCGAGACCGAGATCGTCGTCAGCGGCGAGGTCAAGTCGGTCGAGGATGGCCGCGCGATTGTCGACACGGTCGCCGCCCAGGGCGAAAACCAGACGATCCGCAACGCGGAGGCTGAAGTCCAGCTCTAGCCGCTCCTAGAATGGAAGGCCGATGCTTTCCAAGCGACAGGAGCTGATACTGAAACTGGTCGTCGACGCGTATCTCGCGTCGGGCAGGCCGGTAGCGTCGAAGCCGATCGCCGAGCAGGCGGAGGTCGAGTGGGGTTCCTCGACGGTGCGGGCCGAGCTTTCGGCCCTCGAGGCGGCTGGCTATCTCACCCACCCGCATACCTCGGCGGGCCGGGTGCCGACCGACATCGGCTATCGCCACTACGTCGACACGCTGATGGCGTCCGGGGCGCCGCAGCCGGACCCGGCGGTGGAGCTGCGCCTCTCGCAGCTGCGTCGCGAGATCGACGAGGCGATGCGCGAGACGACCGCGGCGCTGGCCCAGGTCACCGACCTGATGGCGCTGGCGACGGCGCCGCCGCTGGCCTCGGCGACGATCCATCGGGTCGAGGTGCTGCGGCTGCAGCCGACCAAGGTGATGGCGATCGCGATCGCCTCGAGCGGCGCCGTCGCGAAGCGCGTCTTCGACTTCGACCAACCGGTCGACCCGGGCCTTGTCGAGTGGGCGTCGAGCTACCTGAACGAGTCGCTGAGCGGCCTCGGGGTCGGGGCGCGGATGATCGCCAACCGGCTCGCCGACCCGGAGCTGGGGCCGGCCGAGACCGCGTTTCGTCGCCACCCTGGGGCCGGCGTTCACCGATCTCGAGCACGAGGCCGGCGAGACCCTCTACATGGACGGCGCCTCGCGGCTGCTCTCCGAACAGCACGTCGACGACCTGCCGCGGGCGGATCGGTTGATGACCGCGCTGGAGCGGCGGGCCGAGGTGCTCGGCATGCTGCGCTCGACCCTCGAGGAGCGCTCCGTCTTCCTCTGGATCGGCGGCGAGAACCCGCAGCCCGAGCTACGCTCGGTCAGCGTCGTCGGCGCCAACTACGGCCTCGCCCATCGCAACCTCGGCTCGGTCGGCGTGGTCGGCCCGCTGCGGATGGACTACGCGACGGCAATCGCCTCGGTACGCGGCGCCGCCCGCGAGCTGTCGCGCTACTGCGAGAGCGTCTACGGCGGCTGACCCAATGAGCCCCTCGACCGCACCGCCGGCCTGATGCCGGGCGACTACTACGAGATCCTCGGCGTCGAGCGCGACGCCTCAGCCGCAGAGGTGAAGCGAGCATTCCGTCGACTCGCCCGCGAGCTGCATCCCGACGTCAACGCCCACGACCCCGAGGCGGAGGAGAAGTTCAAGGCAGCGGCGGAGGCCTATGAGGTCCTCTCCGACCCCGAGCGGCGTCAGCACCTACGATGCCTACGGACACGAGGGGCTGCGCGGCGGCGGCTACCAGCCGGCGGGCGGCTTCGGCTCGGTCGAGGAGATTTTCCAGGCCTTCTTCGGCGGCGGCTTCGGCTTCGAAGTGCGCCGCGGGCCGATGCGCGGCCACGACCTCCTCCACAGGGTCCAGATCTCAGCGCTTGACGCGATGCTGGGGGCGAAGCTGAAGATCCCGAGCCAGGAGGGCGGGGAGCGAGAGATTGAGCTGCCGCCGGGCACCCAGCACGGCGCCCAGTACGCGCTGCGGGGGCACGGGATGCCCGGCACTAACGGCGGGCCGCCCGGGGACCTGGTGATCGCCGTGCAGGTGATCGTGCCCAGCGAGCTCTCCGAGGAGCAGCGGGAGTTGGCGGCGAAGCTGGCCGAGACGATCGAGCCGCGCAACCTTCAGGCCGGGAGCGGCGAGTCGAGCTTCTTCTCGCGCGTCCGCCGCGCCTTCCATTGATCCGGCTCGCCGTCCGCTGCGCTCCGGAGCAAGCCGAGGTGGTCCTCGCCGAGCTGGTCGTCCTGGCGCCGAACGGGGTGGAGGAGGAGCGCGGGCCGGACTACGTCGAGTACGCGATCTACGGCGGCGAGGGGGAGTTGCCGGAGCTTGGCGAGCTCGAGGCGGCCGCCGGCGACGGCCTGGTCGAGGTCGTCGCCACCGAGGTCCCCGACGACTGGGCGGACCGTTGGCAGGACTTCCACAAGCCGCTCCTGGTCGGCGAGCGGCTCTGGCTGCGACCCTCCTGGGAGGCGCCGCGCGAGGGCGCTATCGACATCGTCGTCGATCCCGGCCGCGCCTTCGGCACCGGCGCCCACCCGACCACCCGCCTCTGTCTGGAGCTGCTGCTGGAGCTGGCGGAGGACGGTGAGGCCAGGGGCCCGCTGGTCGACCTGGGCACCGGTTCGGGCATCCTCGCGATCGCCGCCGCGAAGCTCGGCTGGAACCCAGTCCGCGGCTATGACCACGAGGCCCCGGCGCTGGAGGCGGCAGCCGCGAACGCAGCCGCCAATGGCGTCGCGGTGCGAGCTTGAACGCGCCAACCTGCGCGACGGCTTTGCCAGATCTGGCCCCGACCGTTGTCGCCAACCTGACCGCACCGGTGCTGCTGGCGGTCGCCGCGCAACTCGGCCGGGATCGGGGGAGCCGAGGGAGGGGTCCCCGGAGCCTCCCCGCTGTTGCTCCGGGGACCCCTCCCCCGGCTCCCGCAACCCTCGTCTGCTCGGGCTTGCTCCCGTCCGAGCTGGACGATGTCGCGGCTGCATTCGCGCCCACCGGCCTTGCCGCAGTGGATCGCCGCCGCGAAGGCGACTGGGCAGCGTTGCTATTGCGCCAGTCCTGAATCGGATTTCCGTCGCCGTGTCGGATATGTTGCTCGCGATGCTGGCGACGATCACTGGCTACAACGTCGGGCTGTTCCTCCACGTCCTCGCTGTCGTCCTGGCCTTTGGCCCGACCTTCGGGTATGGCTTCTTCGTGGCAGCTGCGGAGGCGAACTCGCCGAGAAGCGTGCCGACGGTCTTGCGCGGCATCCAGCAGGTCGATCGCTTCCTCGTTCAGCCTGGTCTTGTCGTGGTCCTGCTGGCCGGCATCTACATGCTCCAGAAGGCCGACATCTCAGCCGGAGAGTCCTGGGTCAGCATCGGCTTCGTCGCGATCATCGCTTTCTTCGGGCTGTCTCATGGCTTCTTCCGCCCGCAGACGGCGAAGGCGTTGGAGCTGGCCGAGCGCGATCTCGGTTCCGGCGACACGCTGAGCGCCGATTACAGCGCCATCTCGAAGAGGCTGGAGAACGTCGGCAAACTCGCTGGCCTGATCGTCGCGACCACGATCTTCTTCATGGTCGTCAAGCCCTGACGGCTCTGTCTGCACCCGGCTCCCAGCTAGACCGCGCCCAGCCGATCGCGATGTTCGACTCCGGGGTCGGCGGCCTCACGGTGCTGCACGAGTGCCTGGTCTCGCTGCCGGAGGAGGACTTCCTCTACCTCGGCGACACGGCGATGTTTCCCTACGGCACGCGCGACGTCGATCGCCTGCGTGAACGGATCGGCTCGATTGCGAACCTTTTGCTCGATCGCGGTGCCAAGCTGCTGGTGATCGCCTGCAATACGGCGACCTCAGTCGGGACGGACGTCGTTCGCGAGATCGCCGCGGCGCGTGGGGTGGAGGTGGTGCCGGTGGTCGAGCCGCAGGCGGAGATAGCGGCGGCGATCACCGACAGCGGCCGGGTCGGCGTACTGGCGACGCCGAATACCGTCCAGAGCGGCGCTTACCGACGAGCCCTCGAAAACCAAGGCCGCACCCTGGAGGTGACCGAGGTAGAGGCCGCCGACCTGGCGCCCTTCATCCAGGACGGCTCCGCCTTCGACGAGGAGATGCTGACGATGGCCCGCTCCTACTGCGCGCCGTTGAAGCGCGCCGATGTCGACACGTTGATCCTCGGCTGCACGCACTACCCCCTCGTCGCGCCGATGCTGCAGCGCATCCTCGGCCGCGACGTGCGCCTGGTCAGCGGCGGCCACGCGGTCGCCGCCGCTGCGCAGCGTTGCCTGCAGTCGCGCGGCCTGCTGCGCGAATCGGACGGCGAGGGCGACTACCGATTCCTCTGCACCGGCGAGGTCGACTCCTTCCGCGAACTCGGCACCCGCTTCCTCCAAATGCCGCTTGGGCTGGTGGAGCGGACCGAGATTCCTGGCCCCACCTGAGTTCCGCCCGAAAGAATTTCCAGAATCGGCACATTCATCGACACACGCGTCGATCCGCACCTGGCAGCATCGCCTCAATGAACGCAACTACCCTCGGCAATACCGTATATACTCCTCCTGTGGCCAAGGTGATGATCTCCATTCCCGACGACCTGCTCGAGCGGCTCGACGCCCTGGCGCGTGCCAACCGCGAGAGTCGCAGCGGCTTTTTGCGACGTTTGGCGGAGCGCGAGCTGGACGGCGCTCGTGCCGCGGAACGGGAAGAGATCGAATCGCTCCTCGACAAGGCCATGGTGCCTGAGGGATTGGGCGGGGATGCTGCCCGCCTGATTCGCGAAGACCGCGAATCGCACTGACATGCGCCTGATCGATGCCAGTGTGTGGGTCGCAATAGCCGATCCCCACGACAGGTTCCACGCGGCGGCGCGCTCGATCGCTGCCGAAGTCGAACAGCCGCTCGCGGCACTCGACCTGACCCTCTACGAGGTGGCGAACGTGATGGGTTCGAAGAGGGGGCAGCTAAAGGAGGGGCGCTTCCTGCTGAAGCTGATTGCCAGGCGGTGTGGGGAGGACCTGGTCGCGGCCGACCCCGAGCTGATCGAGTCCGCCCTAGAAGTCGCTGCCGAGCACGGTCTCACCGCCTACGACGCCGCCTACGTAGCCGCCGCCCGCCGCCACGGCTGGACGCTGGTCAGCGCCGACATCGCCGATCTTGTCTCCAAGGGCCTCGCGGTGGCCCCGGACGCCGCCGACTACCCTTAAACCGGATGAGCGTCCTCGAGCAGGTCCAGGCAGACGTCCGCACGGCGATGAAGGCGGGCGAGCGCGAACGTGCCGCGGCGCTGCGGATGATCGTCGACTCGCTCCAGCAGGACGCCAAGCTGGGCAAGGGCGACGAGGTCGCCGTGCTGCAGCGGGAGCGTAAGAAGCGTCTCGAGGCGGCCGAGGCCTATCGCGACGCCGGTCGCGCCGAGCAGGCGAGCGTTGAGGGGTTGGAGGCCGAGCTGATCGAGGCCTACCTGCCCGAGCAGCTCACCGACGAGGAGCTGGCCGAACTGGTCGAGGTGGCGATCGCCGAGACCGGCGCCGGCGAGCAAAAGCAGATGGGCCAGGTGATGTCGGCGCTGATGCCGAAGGTCGGCGGTCGCGCGGATGGCAAGCGGGTCAGCGCGGCGGTGCGTGAGAAGCTTGGCTCGTAGGCAGCTGACCCTCGACAACTCCGTCGCCGCCGAGTTGGCGGGTTCCGAGGACGCGGTCTTGCGAGCGCTGCGCGGGCGCCTGGATTGCGACTTCCACCTGCGTGGCAACGTGCTGACGCTGGACGGCGACTCGACCGACGTGCAGACCGCGGCTACCGTGGTCGACGAGCTGGTCGACCTGATCGAGCAGGGGCACGAGGTGGCGCCGGGGACGATCGAAGCGGTGGCCGGGGCACTCGACGCCCACGAGAGCCCGGCGCAGATCCTCGAGGACGTGGTCTGGCGGCACCGCAACACCAAGGTCGCGCCGAAGACCCTCAACCAGAAGCGCTACGTCAACTCGATCCGCAACCACACGATCACCTTCGGGATCGGCCCGGCGGGAACCGGCAAGACCTTCCTCGCCGTGGCGATGGCGGCCCATGCCCTTGCAGAGCGCGAGGTGCAGCGGATCATCCTCACCCGACCCGCGGTGGAGGCGGGCGAGCGGCTTGGCTTCCTGCCTGGCGACATCCAGGCAAAGGTCGACCCCTACCTGCGGCCGCTCTTTGATGCGCTCTTCGACATGCTCGACCCCGACCGGGTCAACGGCTACTTCGAGCGCGGCGTGATCGAGGTTGCGCCGCTGGCGTTCATGCGGGGGCGGACGCTTAATGACTCCTTCGTGATCCTCGACGAGGCGCAGAACACGAGTCCCGAGCAGATGAAGATGTTCTTGACGCGGCTCGGCTTCAACTCGCGGATGGTGGTCACCGGCGACATCACCCAGATCGACCTGCCGACCGATCAGCGGTCCGGGCTGGTCGTCGTGCGCGAGATCCTCAGTGCGGTGCAGGACATCTCCTTCGTCCGCTTCGGCGGCGAGGACGTCGTCCGCCACAAGCTGGTGCAGCGGATCGTCGCCGCCTACGGCGAGCACGCCGAGCGCCAACAGGGCGACCAGTCGCCAGCCGTCGATGGCGGCTGACCTCTCCGACGTGCCCGCCGAGCTGCGGGAGGGCGTCGGAGCTGCCTTGGACGCGGCGGGGGTCGCGGACGGCCACCTAGCGGTCGAGCTGGTGGGAGCGGACCGCATACGTGAGCTGAACCGCGACCACCGCGGGGTGAACGCCCCCACCGACGTCCTCGCCTTCCCGGTCGATGGTCCCGGCCCGATCGCCGGCCCGCGCGAGTTGGGCGACGTCGCGATCTGCCCCGAGCACTGCGAGGACGTCACCGAAGCGGCCGTCCACGGCGCCCTTCACCTCTGCGGCTTCGACCACGAGACTGACTGCGGCGAGATGCTCGAGTTGCAGGCAAAGGTCCTGCGCGCGCTGGCGGCGCGATGAGCGCGAGTGAGCCCGATCGCGGGACCCGAGCCGGCTTCGTCGGGCTCGCCGGCCGCCCCAACGTCGGCAAGTCCACCCTGGTCAACGCGATCGTCGGCGACCGCGTCGCGATTGTCTCGATGCGTCCCCAGACGACGCGGCGGGCGATCCGCGGCATCGCAACCGACACCGAGGCGGGACGGCAGCTGGTCCTCGTCGACCTCCCGGGCGTGCAGCGACCGCGCGACGTCCTGACCGAGCGCATGCAGCACCGCGTCGAGCGCGAGCTGGCCGACTCCGACGTCGCCCTGCTGGTCGTCAACGCCGAGGAGGGGATCGGGCCCGGCGACCGCTTCATCGCCCGCGCCCTGCTCGGCGCCGGCTCGCGGACGCCAAAGATCTGCGCCGTCAACAAGGCCGACCGGGTCGGGCCAAACGAGCTGGTCCCGGTGCTGGCGCAGGCCGCCGAGCTGGAGGGCATCGACGAGGTCTTCCCGCTCAGCGCTCGCAGCGGCGAGGGGCTGGACGTTTTGGTCGAGCGGCTCTGCGAGCTCGTCCCGGAGGGCCACTACCTCTATCCGCCGGAGGACCACAGTGACCAATCGAGCGAGGTCCTGCTGGCCGAGCTGATTCGCGAGCAGGTGCTGAACCGGACCCGCGACGAGATCCCCCACTCGGTCGAGGTCAAGGTGAAGGAGCTGGCCGAGCGCGAGGACGGGATGGCCACGGTCAAGGCGGAGATCTGGGCCGAGACCGAGTCGCAGAAGGGAATCCTGATCGGCAAGGGAGGCGCCAAGGTCGGCGAGATCGGCACTGCGGCCCGCCGCTCGCTGGAAGCCGAGCTTGACGCCAAGGTCCACCTCGACCTCCAGGTCCGCGTCCGCGGTCGTTGGCGCCGCGACGAGGATTTGCTCGACCGGTTGGGGATCGAGTGAGGCAGTGAGGGTGGCGATGGGGATGCCCTCGCCCGGACAAGTGTCGAGCTAATGAGCTCGACACTTTGAGTATCCGCCCGTTCGAGGGCATCCCCATCGCCACCAGTGCCCGCGGACTACGATTGCCTGATGTTCGAGCAGATTCAGTTCGACGAGCACGGGTTGGTGCCGTGCGTGGCACAGGATTTCGCCAGTGGTGAGGTGCTGACCTTGGCTTATGTCAATGAGGAGTCCCTCCGACTGACGGTCGAGATCGGTGACGTGCACTTCTACAGCCGTTCGCGCGAACGGATCTGGCGTAAAGGGGAAGAGTCCGGCAACGTTTTGAAGCTGCGCCAGCTCCGCTACGACTGCGACGGCGATGCGATCGTCGCCCTGGTCGAGCCGACTGGTCCTGCCTGCCACACGGGGGAACGGAGCTGCTTTTACCGCGAGCTGGGCGGCTCGGCCTCGACCGAGCTCGATGCTCCTGCCGTCACCGGTGAGCCGACGCCGGTCCCGCACGAGGCTCTTGCGGCGCTGCAGCGGACGCTGCGCAGCCGCGCGGCGGAGCGGCCGGAGGGCAGCTACACCGTGCAGCTTCTCGACGATACGAAGCTGATCGGCGAGAAGGTCGAGGAGGAGGCCGAGGAGGTCGTCCGCGCCGCGCGCGAAGAGTCCGATGAGCGGGTTGCCGAAGAGGCGGCGGATCTGCTCTACCACCTCAGCGTGCTGCTCACCTCGCGGCAGATCCCGCAGTCCGCGGTGATGGAGGTGCTGAATGGCCGTCGTCGCTGAGTCCGATCTGCGCCTCGAGCCGAGCCTCGAGCAGGCGCGCGAGCTGGCCGCCCAGGGCAACGTGGTGCCGATTCGCGCCCGCTTCGTCGACGACTGCGAGACGCCGGTCTCGGCTTTTCTGAAGCTGCGCGCCGGCGAGCCGGCCGGGGGCCCCTGCTTCCTGCTGGAGTCGGCGGAGCAGGGACAGGTCGGGCGTTACTCCTTCGTCGGCATCCGTCCCCGTGAGGTGTTGCGCTGGAACGACGGCACGCTCTCCGGCTCCAACGGCTCGGGTGAGATCGACGCTCCCGACCCCTACGCGGCGGTTGCCGACTACCTCAGCCGCTTCCGGCTCGCCCCGGTCGAGGGGCTGCCGCCATTCGCTGGCGGCGCGGTCGGCTTCTTCGGCTACGACCTTGTCCGCACGGTCGAGCCACTCGGCCCTCCCAACCCGGACACGCTCGGCCTGCCCGACATGGCGCTGATGGTTACCGACGTCCTGCTCGCCTTCGACCACCTGCGCCACGAGCTGACAATCCTCGCCTGCGCCTTCGCCGACGACGAGGGTGGGATCGACGCCGCCTACGAGCGCGCCGTGGCCGAGATAGCCGACGTGCGGAATCGGCTGCGCGGCGCCGTCCCCGTTCCCGACCGGCCCGCGCTCGCCGAGGCGCCGCGCTTCGTCTCCAACGTGGAGCGCGAGGACTTCGAAGGGGCGGTCGAGCGGATCGTCGAGTACGTCCATGCCGGCGACGCCTTTCAGGTCGTGCCCTCGCAGCGCTTCTCGGCGCCTGCTCCAGTTGAGGCGTTCTCGGTCTACCGCGGCCTACGTGCCGTCAATCCTTCCCCTTACATGTACTTCCTCGAGTTCGGCGACTTCCAGATTGCCGGCGCCTCGCCTGAGCCGCTGGTCAAGGTCCAGGGCCGGCGGGTCGAGACGCGGCCGATCGCCGGCACCTATCCGCGCGGCGCGAACGAGGAGGAGGACCGGCGCCTTGCCGAGCGCCTCGTCAAGGACGCCAAGGAGCGGGCCGAGCACGTGATGCTGGTCGACCTCGGCCGCAACGACCTCGGCCGCGTCTGCGAGTACGGCTCAGTCAAGGTCGACGAGCTGATGGCGGTTGAGACCTATTCGCACGTCCTCCACATCGTCAGCCAGGTCTCGGGGACGCTGCGTGAGGGGGTCGACGCGATGGACGTGCTGCGCTCGGCGCTGCCCGCCGGCACCCTCTCCGGCGCCCCCAAGGTCCGCGCGATGCAGATCATCGACGAGCTGGAGCCGGTCAAGCGCTGCTCCTACGGCGGCGCGATCGGCTACCTCTCCTGGAACGGTGACCTCGACACGGCGATCCACATCCGCACCGTCGTCGCCAAGGACGGTCAGATCCATGTCCAGACGGGCGGCGGCACGGTCGCCGACGCGAAGCCGGCCTACGAGTACAACGAGTCGGTCAACAAGGCCAAGGCGGTCTTCCGCGCCGTCGAGCTGGCCTGCGAGCAGCCGGACTGGGAGTAGCGATGAAGGTGCTGGTGATCGACAACTACGACAGCTTCACCTACAACCTCGTCCAGTACCTGGGCGAGCTGGGGGCGGCGGTCGAGGTGGTGCGCAACGACAAGGCGAGCGTCGATGAGCTGCTGGAGCGCGGCGCCGACCGCCTCGTCGTCTCTCCGGGGCCGTGCACGCCCACCCAGGCCGGGATCTCGACCGAGGCGATCCGCGCCTTCGCCGAGGCCGGTACGCCGGTGCTCGGCGTCTGCCTCGGCCACCAGTCGCTGGTCGAGGCCTTCGGCGGGCGCACGGTGCAGGGCGAGCCGATCCACGGCAAGGAGGGGGAGGTAGAGCACGACGGCCGCACCATCTACGCCGGCCTGCCGAGCCCGCTGGTCGCCGGCCGCTACCACTCGCTGGTCGCCGATCCCGATCTGCCGGACGAGCTGGAGCTGAGCGCCAGCCTCGGCGAGGTCGTGATGGGCGCCCGTCACCGCGAGCTGCCCGCCGAGGGCGTCCAGTTCCACCCCGAGTCGGTGCTGACGCCGCAGGGGAAGCATTTGCTGAAGAACTTTCTCGGGGAGGGCTGAGCGCGATGCCCAACGATGTTGTGACGAGGGCGATCGACGCGGTCTGCGCCGGCGATCATCTGACCGCCGACCACGCCGCCGCGGTGCTCGCCGAGATCATGGAGGGCCGCTCCAGCGAGGTGCAGACGGCCGCCTTCCTGATTGCGTTGCGGGCCAAGGGCGAGACGGTCTCCGAGCTGGTTGGCTTGGCGCGGACGATGCGGGCGCTCGCCACGCCGGTCGAGTCGCGGCGTAAGGACCTGGTCGACACGGCTGGCACCGGTGGCGGTCCCTCGACCTTCAACGTCTCGACCACGGCGGCGCTGGTCGCCGCCGCCGCCGGCTGCGCCGTCGCCAAGCACGGCAATCGCTCCAACACGAGTCGTTGCGGCTCCGCCGACTTGTTGGAGGCGCTCGGCGTGAACATCGAGCTGAGCCCGGAGGAGGTCGGCCGCTGCGTCGACGAGATCGGCTTCGGGTTCATGTTCGCCCCTCGCCATCACACCGCGATGGCGCACGTCGTCCCGGTCCGCAAAGAACTGGGAGTACGGACGATCTTCAACTTCCTCGGCCCGCTGACCAACCCCGCCGGAGCGCGGCGGCAACTGCTCGGCGTCTCCGACCGCCATTACCAGGAGACGATCGCCGAGGCGCTGGTCGGCCTGGGCAGCGAGCGGGCGCTGGTCGTCGCCGCCGAGGACGGCGTCGACGAGCTTTCGGTCTCGGCTCGCACCCGGGTGATCGAAGTCGCCGACGGCGGCACCGAGGAGTGGTTCGTCGAGCCGGGTGAGTTCGGGCTCGGCGAAGCGGAGCTGGAGCAGGTCGCGGGTGGCAGCCCGGAGGACAACGCGGCGGCCTCGCGGGCGGTGCTCGAAGGTGAGGTGGGAGCGCGGCGCGACCTCGTCCTGCTCAACGCAGGCGCCGCGATCTACGTCGGCGGCCTCGCCGGCGGCCTTGCCGAGGGCGTCGAGCGGGCCGCCGCCACGGTCGACAACGGCGACGCGGGCGAGCTGCTTCAGCGTCTGATCGCCACGACCGCCGCCCTCGCCAACGACTAGGCTTGCATTCTCACGTGGGAATGATTGAGCAGCTAATCGGCGCTGCGCGCGAAGGAGTGGAGGAGCGGCGCAGCCAGACTTCCCAAGCCGACCTCGAGTCGCTGCTTCCGGAGCGCGGCCGCGATCGCCCGTTCAATGAGGCCCTGGTCCGGCCCAACCTCTCGGTGATCGCCGAGTTCAAGCGTCGCTCGCCGAGCGCCGGCGAGATCTCGGCGACGGCGACCGTCGCCGAGCGGGTCGGCGCCTACGAGCGCGGTGGCGCCGCGGCACTTTCGGTCCTGACCGATGCGCGCCACTTCGGCGGCTCGCTCGAGGACCTGCGCGCCGCCCGCGCCGCCTGCGACCTGCCGATCCTGCGCAAGGACTTCATCGTCGACCGCTACCAGCTCTACGAGGCCGCCGTGCACGGGGCCGACGCGGTGCTGTTGATCGTCCGCGCCCTCGAGGAGCGTGCGCTGCGGGCGCTCTACGAGGAGGCGCGCGGCCTGGATCTCGACTGCCTGGTCGAGGTGCACGACGCCGACGAGCTGGAGCGTGCCCTCGAGCTGGACGCCGACGTGATCGGGATCAACAACCGCAACCTCGACGAGGGAGTCGTCGACATCGCGACGACCTATGAGCTGATGCCCGACGTCCCCGCCGGCAAGACCGTGGTCGCCGAGAGCGGCATCGCGGCGCGAGCCGAGCTGGAGGAGATGGAGAGGGTCGGCGTTGACGCGGTTCTGATCGGCGAGGCGCTGATGACTGCGGCCGATCCCGAGGCGCTGGCGCGTGAGCTGACCGGCGCCGACGAGGCGACGCGCGAGCACAAACTGCCGTAGCGGCTCATTTTTAGAAGAACTTTGGAGACGTTCCTCATGATCGCTCCCGATGGGGCGCTTCTTCCGCACTTCGTTCGGCTCGGCCCTCCTGGGGGGCGTGGTCGTCGGCGCTCTTTTCACGCTCGCGATCGGAGCCGGCTGGATCGAGGCTGAGGACGGCTCGACTACGACGACCACTGTCACTACGCCGATTGCCGCGCCGGTCTCGGCCCGCGACGACGGCGAGGACGCCAACCTGGTCAACCAGATCTACCGCCGCGCCGGGGGCGGTATCGCGTTCATCAAATCGCAGCTCGGAGGAGGGGGCTCGCCTGCCCCCAGTCCGTTCGGCGAACCCGAAGGCGAAGGGGCGGCGAGCGGGTCGGGCTTCCTGGTCGACACGGAAGGCCATGTGATTACCAACAGCCATGTGGTCGAGGGCGCGAAGCAGGTCGAGGTAACGCTCGGCTCGTCGGACGCCGTCTACGACGCGGAGATCGTCGGCACCGACCCCGGCACCGACGTCGCCATGCTCAAGGTCGATGCCCCTGCCGACGAGCTTCGTCCCCTGACCCTGGGGGACTCCTCCCAGGTCCAGGTCGGCGAGCCGGTGATCGCGATCGGCACCCCATTCGGGCTCGAACGCACCGTGACCGCCGGCATCGTCTCGGCGCTGCAACGTCAGATCCAATCGCCGAACGGCTTCTCGATCTCCCACGTAATCCAGACCGACGCTGCGATCAACCCCGGCAACTCCGGCGGGCCGCTGATCGACGCCTCCGGCAGTGTGATCGGCATCAACTCCCAGATCCAGACCGGCGGCAGCAGCGGCAACGTCGGCATCGGCTTCGCCGTCCCGATCAACACCGCCCGCGACGTGATCCGGCAGCTGAAGACGAGTGGCGAGGTCCAGCACGCCTACCTGGGGATCAGCGGTGGCACGATCACCGCCGACCTGGCGGAGGCGCTGAAGCTGCCGGTTGACCAGGGCGTGCTGGTCGACGAAATCGTCGAGGGCGGCCCCGCCGACGAGGCCGGGATCCGTGGCGGCGACAGCTCGGCAACGATCGAAGGCGCCAACATCAAGGTGGGCGGCGACATCGTCGTCGCGATCGACGGACGGCGGATCACCGACATGGAAGAGGTGATCAACGCGGTCAATTCAGCGGCGCCGGGCGACGAGCTGAAGCTAACCGTGCGGCGCGGCGACAAGAGCAAAGAAGTGACCGTGACGCTTGGCGTGCGGCCGGAGTCGGCTGAAGACACGCAGTCGGGGCCGGTCGGGCCTCCCGCGCGTTAAAGCGAACTTAAAAAACCTCCTGCGAGTATCGGGAACTGATGAGTGCTCCTAAAGGCACTCCGAACTCGAACAAGGGAGGCACATTGATTTTCGGATACAGCTTGGCCGAAGCGAAGAAGGCAGTCGTATCGGCCCTCTTTTTTGTCGGTGCGGTCCTGGCGCTCGTGCTCAGCGACTATGACCCAAATTTCACCGACGACGTGGTGGTGCTCGCCGGCACGCTGTTTGGGGTCATCGGCGTCTTTCTGGCCAAGAACCACACGAAGGAAGACCTCTCGAAGGCAGTAACGCAGCTACAGGGTGCGGCGCTCACCGTCGTCGGGTACTTCGCCACGGTGCAGCCAACCACTGTCGAAAAGATCACGATCCTAAGCGGCGCTCTGGTGAGCATCTATGCCGTCTACCGGGTCAGGAACGACATGGAGTACACCGGCGTCAAAGCAGCAGCTCCTGCTGCAGTCCCTGCTCCGGCGGTTCAGTCTCCGTAGGCCTGAGACGAGCGGGGAGGTGAACCCTCCCCGCTCGCCGCTTGATCTCTTGCCTGTTTCGCGTCAGCGCATCGGCCTCGCGTACCCTGGATGGATGCGGGTCAAGATCTGCGGTGTCACGAATCTCGATGATGCGGCCGAGGCCGTGCGGCTCGGTGCGTGGGCGATTGGGCTCATTCACTTCAAGGAGAGTCCGCGGGCTGTTGAGCCTGGCGATGCTGTGCGGATTGGTGCCGCTTTTCGACGCAAGTGCGAGGTGGTAGGGGTGTTTGTCAATCCTGAGCTGGACGAGGTCGCTAAGGCGGTTGAGGACGAGGGGTTGACGATGGTGCAGCTCAACGGGCAAGAGGGACCCGCGTTTTGCGCAGAGGTCTCGCGGAAAACCGGCCTCAAGGTGATCAAGGCGATCCACGTCTCCAGTGCCGCTGACGTCCATGGGGCGGAGACTTTTCGAACTGGATACCACCTGTTCGACAGAGGCGGCAAGGGTCTCTGGGGCGGCACCGGTGAGAGCTTCGACTGGGGCCTGTTGCGCGAGCGCCGTTCTGAGGTCCCGGCGATCCTCGCCGGCGGCCTGGGTCCCGACAACGTCGCCGAGGCGATCGCGGTTACCCATCCGCATGCGGTCAACGTCGCCAGCGGAGTCGAGGAGGAGCCGGGCCGCAAGGATCACGCTGCGATGACCGCCTTCTTCGAGGCGGCCGGGGCGGCTAGCGTTACGAGCGGATGAGCGCCACGGTCGAGGAGAGATTCGGCCCCTACGGGGGGCGCTACGTCCCCGAGACGCTGATCACGGCACTCGATGAGCTGACGGCAGCCTGGGTCGAGGCGCGGGAGGACGAGGCGTTCGGCAAGCGGCTGGCTTCGTTGCACCGCGATTTCATCGGTCGGCCGACGCCGCTGTACCTGGCCGAGCGACTCTCCGAGCGGGCTGGCCGAACCGTCTATTTGAAGCGCGAGGACCTCGCCCACACCGGTGCCCACAAGATCAACAACGCGGTCGGGCAGGCGCTGCTCGCCCAACGGATGGGCAAGCCGCGGGTGATCGCCGAGACCGGCGCCGGCCAGCACGGCGTCGCGATCGCCACCGCCTGTGCCCTGCTCGGGCTCGAGTGCGTCGTCTACATGGGCACGGAGGACATCCGCCGCCAGGCGCCCAACGTCGAGCGGATGCGCCTGCTCGGCGCCGAGGTCGCGCCGGTCGAAGCGGGCGCCCGCACGCTGAAGGAGGCGGTGAGCGCCGCGATCCGCGACTGGGTCGCCAATGTCGAGACGACCCACTATGCGATCGGCTCCGCCGTCGGCCCGGCGCCCTTCCCGGCGCTGGTCCGCGATCTGCAGCGGGTGATCGGCGAGGAGGCGCGCGAGCAGGCGCTGGCGGCGGAAGGTGACCTGCCGGCACGGGTGATCGCCTGCGTCGGCGGGGGCTCCAACGCAATCGGCATCTTCACCCCCTTCATCGAGGACGCATCGGTCGAGCTGATTGGGGTCGAGGCGGCCGGCGAGGGCTTAGACAGCGGCCGCCACGGTGCCTCGTTAGGTGCGGGCAGCACCGGAGTCCTGCACGGCACCCTCTCATCGGTGATCGCCGACGAAGAGGGGCAGATCCTCGAGGCCCACTCGGTTTCGGCCGGTCTCGACTACCCGGGGGTCGGCCCGGAGCATGCCCACCTGCGCGACACCGGCCGCGCCACCTACACCGCGGTCACCGACGTGGCAGCGCTCGCCGCCTTTGCCGAGCTGGCGCGGCTCGAGGGGATCATCCCGGCGCTCGAGTCCTCGCACGCGATCGCTTGGCTGCTGGAGAACGGCGGCGGCGACGGCTTCGATGTTCTTTGTCTTTCCGGGCGCGGGGACAAGGACTTGGCTGAGGTTGTCGAGCACACCGGTGGGGGTGCCGGGGGGTGACTCGTCAGAGCAAAAGCGGGGAGGAGGGCGTTGTGAGGGGGGGCCGGGGGGTGGCTCTCCGGAGCAACAGCGGGGAGGCTCCGGAGAGCCACCCCCCGGCCCCCCACACCGGCCCCTCGCTGGGTCAAGCACCCGCCTCCCACGAGCGGAGTGGTGCCGAGAAGATCGCGGTCGCTTTTGAAGCTGCTCGGGACCAAGGCCGTGCCGCGTTGATGCCCTACATGATGGCCGGCTTTCCCGACCAAGAGTCCTCACTGGCGGTCGCTACTGCGTACGCTGATAGCGGCGCAGACGTGATCGAGCTTGGCGTGCCCTTTTCCGACCCGCTCGCCGACGGGCCGACGATTCACGCTGCTGCTACCACCGCGCTGGCCGACGGGGCGACGCTGGAGACTGCGCTGGAGGTCTGCGCGGCGGTTGCGGACCGCGTGCCGGTCGTGTTGATGGCCTACGCCAACATGGTCCTCGCTCAGGGTGGCACCGTCGAGTTCGCGCGCCGCGCCGCCGATGTGGGCGCCTGTGGGGCGATTGTCCCCGACCTGCCGCTGGGCGAGGCCGAGGACGTGCGCGACGCCTTTGCCGCCGGCGGTCTCGCGCTCGTGCCGTTGCTCGCCCCGACCACCTCCGCCGAGCGCCGCGCCCGGATCTGCGCGGTTGCCAAGGGCTTCGTCTACGTCGTCTCGACGGTTGGCACGACTGGTGAGCGCCAGGAGCTGCCGGCCGGCCTGGCCGAGCAGGTGGCCGCGGCCAAGGCCGACGCCAACGTCCCGGTCGCTGTCGGCTTCGGGATCGGCACCCCGGAGCAGGCCGCCCGGGTGGGCGACGTTGCCGATGGCGTGATCGTCGGCAGCCGCCTGGTTCGCGCCGCCGGCGAGGCGGAGTCGCCGGGGGCCGCGGCGGAAGCGGTCGGCAGCTTCCTGCGCGAGACGCGCGCCGCGCTCGCCGCGTAGACCGTTGCTTTGACTAGGATTCCCGCCGCATGGGACTGGTAGTCGCTTTCTTCCTCGCAATCGCCGCCGCGACGATCTCCTACGCCTTCGGGCAAGGCGGCCCGATCGCGGGCATGGTCTTCCTGGCCGTGCTCTTCGTGGGCGCCGCGGCGCGAGTCCTGCAGCAGACGCTCAACCCCAGCCGCTAGGGCCGCTCCGCGCTTTCTAGGCCCGCGTCGCAATCACCTGCAGGTACTCGGGTTCGAGGACGAGGGCTCGGTCCCCCGCCATGTTCGACTCTTCGAGGAAGCCCCGCAGATCGGCGGCCAGCGCCTCCTCACCCTCCGGGCCGACCCGTTCGAAGGCGACCTTGGTCGGCCCGAAGTAGGTGCGGAAGAACTCCAGCCAGTGATCGGCGGAGCGGAACGTCTGCCGCGACGCTCTGCGCTCGACCCGCAGGTCCGCAATGCCGTCGCCGAGCAGCTCGCGAAGGCGCTCCTCGGTGCCCCAGACCAGCGGGGAGGGGACGCCTGGCGGTGGCGGCGCATGTTTGGACATCGTCATGAACATCCTGCCGATACTGCCGTCCGGAACCCAGTTGGCCATTCCGATTCGGCCGCCCGGCTTGCAGACCCGCAACAGCTCGCTCGCGGCCTTCTCCTGGTCGGCGGCGAACATCGCGCCGAAGATCGATATCACGACGTCGAACTCCCCCTCGCCGAATGGGAGGTCGGTCGCATCGGCCTCGACGAACTCGATCTCGAGGCGCTCGGCGGCCGCTCGCTCGCGCCCGCGCTCGAGCAGCGAAGGCACGAAGTCGGCGCCCACCGTGTTGCCCCAGGCGCGGCGGGCGGCGGCGACCGCGCCGTTGCCGCTGCCGCACGCGACGTCGAGGATCCGCTCGTCCGGCACGATCTCGAGGGCTTCTGCGAGATCCTCGGCGACCATCATCACGATGCCGGCGACCATCGCGAAGTCGCCTTCGGACCAGGTTTTCTGCTGAACCTCCCCGACCGCCTTCAAATCGACTGACTCGCTCATCCTCGCCCTCCTTTTCGCTTGCGCTCGAAACTACCGCTTCGCCGGCATCGCCGCCAGCTCTAAGCTGCGCCCATGCGGATCGGCGTGCTCACCGGCGGGGGCGACTGCCCGGGACTCAACGCGGTGATCCGGGCGATCGTCCGCAAGGGGGTGGAGCAGTGCGGCCACGAGTTCGTCGGCTACCGCGACGGCTGGCGGGGGCCGCTGGAGGGCGACAGCGCGCCGCTCGGCGTCCCCGAGGTACGTGGTGTCCTGCCCCGCGGCGGCACCATCCTCGGCACCTCGCGGACCAACCCGTTCAAGGAGGACGGCGGCGCCGGTCGCATCGTCGAGAACCTCTCCAGCGAAGGAGTTGACGGGCTGATCGCGATCGGCGGCGAGGACACGCTCGGGGCCGCCTCGCGACTACACGAGGAGCACGAGGTGCCGATCGTCGGTGTGCCGAAGACGATCGACAACGACCTCGGCGCCACCGACTACACCTTCGGCTTCGACACCGCGGTCAACATCGCGATGGAGGCGATCGACCGGCTGCATACGACGGCCGGCAGCCACCACCGGGTGCTGATCGCCGAGGTGATGGGCCGCCACGCCGGCTGGATTGCCTTCCACGCCGGGCTGGCCGGTGGCGCGAACGTCATCCTCATCCCCGAGAAGCCATTCGACATCGGCGAGGTCTGCGAGTTCGTCGGCCGCCGCTTCGAAAGCCGCTACGCCCCGATCATCGTCGTCTCCGAGGGCGCGATGCCGGTCGGCGGGATACCCGAGGTCCAGGAGGAGAAGAAGGACGCCTTCGGCCACGTCCGGCTTGGCGGGATCGCGCACTGGCTAGAGCAGGAGATCGAGGGGCGCACTGGCAAGGAGGCGCGCGCCACCGTGCTGGGGCATGTGCAGCGTGGCGGCACCCCGACTGCCTTCGACCGGGTGCTGGCGACCCGCTTCGGACTGCACGCGATCGACGCTGTTGAGGCGGGGCAGTGGGGCAAGATGACCTCGCTGCGTGGCACTGAGATCGAGCTTGTCGAGCTGACCACGGCGACTGCTGAGCTGAAGACGGTGCCTCCGGAGCTCTACCAGGAGGCAGAGGTCTTCTTTGGGTAGGTGGAGATCTTGTCGGGAGAACCTCAATGGGGGAGGGACGGGCATCCCCCCGGCGGAACCCGCGACGGTGGGGGGAGGGGCGGGGGTCCCCCCGTGGGAACCCGCGACGGTCGTTTTGTGAGGGCGCGTTTCTCAGTTGCTCACAAGTTCCCCCGGGGGGACCCCCGCCCCTCCCGACCAGCGTCCAAGGTTGCCCTTGCAGCCATCTGCGCGCTGCTCATCCCGTTAGCTGGCTGCGGCGACGAAGGCGTTGCCGAGGACGCGACCGTTTCTGTCTATGTGAGTGCTCCGCTCTGCGCTGGGGCGAAGCAGGAGCTGGCGCGGAACGATGGTCGTGCGGGTGATTTCAGGGTTCGCGCCATCTGCGCTGACGACATTGGTAACGCCGACCTTTCGACCCTCGCCGCAATCGGAGCGGCTGCTCGACGCGCCACTGAGGATTCCTCATCGGTCGCCTACATCGGCACGACCGACCCGGTTGCGGTCCGCTTCTCCGAACCGATCCTCGATGAAGCTGACATCTCGCGGATCGCCGCCGATTCCGGAGAAGCTTCAATGACTCGGCTGCTACGGGCCCTCAAGCGTGCCGACGATTCCGGCTCCCTGCGCGAATCTCTCGCCGACGAGCTGCAGTAGCTGTCGAAGGAGCGGCGGGTGTCCCCCCGGGGGAACTTGTGAGCAACCGAGAAATGCGCCCTCGCAAATGGACCGTCGCGGGTTCCACCGGGGGGACCCTCGCCGCTCCCCCTACAGCAGACTCTTCAACGCCCCATCGATATCCGTGTACCGAAACTCGTAGCCGAGATCGAGTGCCCGCCGCGGCATCACCCGCTGTCCGCCACGCAGCACGGCCCCGAACTCCCGGCCGAACATCAGGTCGAGCGTGATCCCTGGAACCGGAAGCACGGCCGGCCTGCCAAGCGCGCGGCCGAGGGCCTGTGACAGCTCGCGGTTGGTCACCGGGTTCGGCGCGGTCGCGTTGATCGTGCCGCTCACCTTGTCCTGGTCGAGCGCCCAGAGCAGGATTTCGATCTCGTCGTCGATGTGGATCCACGACATGTACTGGTCGCCGCCGGCAAGTGGGCCGCCGACGCCCAGCTTGAAGGGGGGCAGCATCCGGCCGAGCAAACCGCCGCGCGGGTCGAGCACGTGGCCGGTGCGGACGACGACGAGGCGCACGCCGCTGCTCTCGACCTCGTGGGCGGCTTTCTCCCAGTCCTGCACGACCTCCGAGTCAAACCCCTCGCCGGGGTCGCTCGACTCGTCGACGATTGTCTCGCCGCGGTCGCCGTAGTAGCCAATCGCGGCCTGGCTGACCAGGACCTTCGGCTTGCGCTTCAGACCGGCGATCGCCTGCACGAGGTTGTGGGTGGCCGTGCGGCGGCTCTCGACGATGCGGCGCTTCGCCTCGTCGGTCCAGCGCTGGTCGATCCGCTCGCCGAGCAGGTTGACGACGCCGTTGACGCCATCGAAGGCCTCAGCCGGAGGGCGTTCCAGGTTCGGTTGCCAGGCGTGCCAGACGACACTCGGGTTGGTGCCGCGGGCCCGTTGCGGGTCGCGTGACATTCCAACCACCGAGTCGCCCCGCGCGAGCAGCGCGTCGCAGAGCGCCGAGCCGATGAAGCCGCTCGCGCCGGTGACCAGGACCTTCACCCCTCAGCTGACCTCCACCGTGGAGAAGGTGCCGGTCTCCTCGCTGAAGCGGGCGATCCCCTCGCGCTTGGCCTCCTCGACCACCGCTTTGGCAACCTTCGGCGCCACCTCGCGGTTGAAGACGCTGGGGATGATGTAGTCCTCGGAGAGGTCGTCGTCGGTGACGGTTTCGGCGATCCCGTGGGCGGCGGCGAGCTTCATCTCCTCGGTGATCTCGGGCGCGCCGGCGTCGAGGGCACCGCGGAAGATCCCGGGGAAGCAGAGCACGTTGTTGATCTGATTCGGGTAATCGGAGCGGCCGGTGGCCATGATCCGCACGTGGGGAGCCGCGTCCTCGGGCATCACCTCGGGATTGGGATTGGCCATCGCAAAGACGATCGCCTCGTCGTTCATCTTGCCGAGCGCGTCTGGCGGGATGATCCCCGGTCCGGAGAGACCGATGAAGAGATCCATGCCCTCGATCACGTCGGCTGGCTCGCCGAGCAGCTTGTCGGGGTTGGAGCTTTCCGAGTACCAGCGCTTGATGCCGCTCATCTCACCCGACTCGTAGTCCTCACGGGTGGTGGAGAGGGCGCCGCGCCGGTCGCAGCCGACCACATGGGTGACGCCGGAGGCGAGCATCATCTTGGTCACCGCTACCCCCGCCGCGCCGAGGCCAACCACCAGCACCCGCAGCTGCTCGATCGGCTTGCCGACGATCTTGAGGGCGTTGAAGAGCGCTGCCATCGTCACCACCGCGGTGCCGTGCTGGTCGTCGTGGAAGACGGGGATGTCGAGTGCCTTCTTGAGCCGATCCTCGATTTCGAAGCAGCGTGGCGCCGAGATGTCCTCAAGGTTGATGCCGCCGAAGGTGGGCGCGATCAGTTCCACTGCCTTGACGATCTCGTCGGCGTCCTGCGTGGCGAGGCAGATCGGGAAGGCGTCGACCGCTGCGAACTCCTTGAACAGCATCGCCTTGCCCTCCATCACCGGCATCGCCGCCTCCGGCCCGATGTTGCCGAGGCCGAGCACGGCGGAGCCGTCGGATACCACCGCGACGGTGTTCTTCTTGATCGTGTACTCGAAGGCCTTGGCGCGGTCGGCGTAGATGTCTTCGCAGACCCGCGCGACGCCGGGCGTATACGCCATCGAGAGGTCGTCGCGGGTCTTCAGCGGGTACTTGTTCTCCATCTCGATCTTGCCGCCGCGATGCATCTGCAGGGTGCGGTCGACGTAGTCGAGCACCTTGGCGCCGCGGGTCGAGCCGATCGCCCGCAGTATCCGCTCCCAGTGCGGCCGGTCCTGAGCGTCGATCGTGAACTCGCGCACCCGTTTGCCCTCGCTGCCGGCCCCGGGCACCAGGTGACCCCCTGCAGCTGTCCGCCCGCCTCGGCGATCACCGCCGTCAACTTGCCCAGGGGCTCCTGCCGGGCATCGAGCTCGACCCGGATCGTGACGCTGTACTGAGCGCTGACGGCCATCCGGCGGCTATCGAATCAGATTCGCGGTCTGCGGCCGCCCACGCCCACGCATGCACTCATATGCTGCCGTTTGCAAACGATCACGGTATGAAGGAGAAACTGTGCGGGTCTTGGCAGGTGTGGTCATCTTTTGCGTCGTGCTGGTCGGGGCGGGCTGTGGGTCTGGCTCGGACACCAGCAGCGAACAGGAAGCTCGACAGGCTGCGCGCCAGGCAAGGGTTGCGGCAGAACGGCGCCGGGAACAGCGCCTTGCTCGCGAAGCGCGCCGGGCAGAAGCGCGGGAGCGGAGGCAAGCCGCGCGGCGAACGGCGAGGCGTGAGGCAGCTCGACGGCAGGTGCGGCAAGAAGCCGCCCAGGTCGAAACGGAAAAACGGGAAGCGATCGAAGCCGAAGAAGCCGAAGAAGGGGAATCGGAAGCCAGCGAATGCGATCCGAGCTACAGCGGCGCCTGCCTCGATCCGTACGCCTCTGATTACGACTGCGAAGGTGGCAGCGGCGATGGTCCCGAGTACACCGGCCCGGTCGCAGTGGTTGGAGAAGACCATTACGGCCTTGACGCCGACAGCGACGGCTATGCCTGCGAGTTAGGCTAATCCGAGGCGCCATGCCGGGGACAACGGCCGTGTGCGACGCCCTGCGCACGAGCCCTAACATCCGCGCAGCATGGCAACTGCGGCACTCGTTCTCTACGGGGTCACTCTGACGCTCACCTTCGGAGTGCGGATCGCCTTGCAGGTGCGCCGCACGGGGTCAACGGGCGTTCACGGTGTCGCCCGCGGCGCCGGTCCGCTCGAGTGGTTCGCCGGCGCTCTTTTCATTGCCGGTCTGGCGACCGGCGCTGCTGCGCCGGCTCTCGCCTTACTGGACGTCGTCGAGCCGATCCCGGCACTGGACGGCACGGCAGGGCACACGATAGGCGTCGTGCTCGCCGCCGGCGGGATCGTCCTCACCTTCCTCGCCCAGCTCGCGATGGGCGATGCCTGGCGGATCGGCGTCGATCCCGAGGAGCACACGCAGCTCGTTACCGACGGCCCCTTCAAGCTCGTCCGCAACCCGATCTACAGCGCGATGTTCCCGACCGTGCTCGGCCTCGTCCTGATGGTTCCGAGCGTCATCGCCATCGGCGGCCTGTTCGCCTTGGCGATCGGCCTCGAGCTGCAGGTGAGGCTGGTCGAGGAGCCACATCTTCTGCGCACTCACGGTGACGAATACGCCGACTACGCGGCCAGTGTCGGCCGCTTCGCACCCGGACTGGGGACCTTGCATGGCGTTCGATGAAGCCCTTGCCGCAGTCGCCGTCTGGTCGTTGAAACCGACAGCTACCGCTACCACCGCGGCCGCGTCGCCTTCGAAGACGACCGGGAGCGGGACCTACGGCTGCGGGCACTGGGCTTCGACGTCATGCGGGTCTCCGAAAAGCAAGTGAACGAAGACCCGGATACCGTCGCGGAGGTCGTGGCCGCTGCCCTTAGAGTTGGCGCCGATGCCCGCCAGTGAGAAGACTGAGGCGAAAGCTACGAAAGCGAGCGCCGGCGACGCTGGCGAGCTCTTCCTGATCGACGGCAACTCGCTGGCCTATCGGGCGTTCTTTGCGCTGCCGGAGTCGATCGGGACCAGCGACGGGCGGCCTACCAATGCGATCTACGGGCTTGCCTCGATGATGGTCAAAATCATCGTTGAGCACCGGCCGGCCGGTGTTGTGGTCGCCTGGGACGCGGGAATGTCGGGGCGGGAGAAGACCTACGACCTCTACAAGGCCCAACGGCCGCCGCGGCCCGATCTGCTGCGCGAGCAGTGGCCGCATCTGATGCCGCTGGTGGAGGCATTCGGCTACGCCAACGTCAAGGTCGCGGGCTACGAGGCCGACGACGTGATCGGGACGCTGGCGCGGCGCGCCCACGAGCAGGGAATCCCGGTGATGGTCGTCTCCGGCGACCGTGACGTCTACCAGCTGGTCGGCGACGGGATCCGGGTGATGACGACCTCGCGCGGCGTTACCGACACCAAGATCTACGACCACGATGGGGTGATCGAGCGCTACGGCGTGCCGCCTGAGCTGGTCACCGACCTAATCGGCCTCAAAGGCGACACCTCCGACAACATCCCCGGCGTCCCCGGGATCGGCGACAAGACTGCGGCCCAACTGCTGCAGGAGTTCGGCACGCTGGAGGAGGTGCTGGCCAGCGTCGACAAGATCTCCGGCGCGAAACGCAAACAGAACCTGGTCGAGCACGCCGACGACGCCCGCATTTCTAAGCAGCTGGCGACGCTCGACTGCGAGATCGAGACCGGGATCGACCTCGACGAGGTGATGGCGATGCGGCCCGATCGCGGGGTGCTGCGCGAGTTCATGCGCGAGTTCGAGCTGCGGGCCGTGATGGAGCGCCTCGAAGAGGGGCTACCGGAGGGCGAGGCGGTGCCGGGACGCAGCGTCGAGACCGAGCTGGAGGTCGAGGCCGTGGAGGGGACGCCGGCCGATCTCGACGAGGGACCGGCGGCCGTGGCGATAGACGGCGAGCGCTGGGCTGCCGCGGACGGCGAGCGCGTCATCAAGGGCGCCGCGACGCTAGACGACCTGGCGCAGGCTCTCGCGGCGAGGCCGCTGGTCGCCCATGACGCCAAGTCGCTCGGCGGCGGCCGTCACGGCGTGCTCGCGGCGGCGGTGCGTCAGGGCCTCGAGCTGGAACTGGCCCACGACACGATGCTCGCCGCCTACCTGCTGGAGCCGCAGAGACGCAGCTACGAGCTGGTCGAGCTGGCCGCCGACGCGGGCATCGGCCTGGCCGAATCCGCGGCCGCCGTCGAGAGCGCCGATGGTGACGACGACGGTCAGCTCTCGCTCGGCGAGGAGGTCGAGGCCGGTCTCGACCCCGCAGAGGAAGCCCGCCTCGTCGCTGCGCTGGCCGATGCGCAGCGCCCGCGCCTCGAGCAGCTGGAGCTGGAGTCGCTGCTGGGCGACGTGGAGTTGCCGCTGGTCCACGTCCTCGCCGCGATGGAGCGCGAGGGGCTGAAGCTCGACCACGTGCGATTGGCTGAGGTCGGCGCCGGCTTCGGCGAGCGGATCGCCACGCTCGAGAAGGAGATCTTCGAGCTGGCAGAGGAGGAGTTCACGATCGGCTCGCCGCAGCAGGTCGGCCGCGTCCTCTTCGAGAAGCTGGAACTGACCCGCAAGCGGCGCGGCAAAACGGGGTTCTCGACCGACGCTCGCGTCCTCGCCCAGATCCGCGACGAGCACCCGATCGTCGAGAAGATCGAGCAATGGCGCGAGCTGACCAAGCTCAAGAACACCTACCTCGACTCCCTGCCGGATCTGATCGACCCGACCACCGACCGCGTTCACACGACCTTCAACCAGGCTTCCACGACCACCGGCCGCCTCTCCAGCACCAACCCCAACCTGCAGAACATCCCGATCCGCACCGAGATCGGCCGGCCCGTCCGCGCCTGCTTCGTCGCCGAGCGCGGCGCCCGCCTCCTCTCCGCCGACTACAGCCAGGTCGAGCTGCGCGTGCTCGCCCAGGTCGCCGAGGAGGAGGTGCTGAAAGAGATCTTCCGCGCCGGCGAAGACGTCCATGCCGCCACCGCCGCCGAGGTCTTCGAGATCGATCGCGACGAGGTCGACGTCGGCCAGCGCTCGAAGGCGAAGATGGTCAACTTCGGGATCGTCTACGGCCTGACCGGATTCGGCCTCGCCGACCGCCTCAACATCCCCCGCAAAGAGGGCGAGGAATTCGTCGCCCGCTACCTGGAGCGCTTCCCAGCCGTGCGCGCCTTCCGCGAGGAGACGATCGAGCGCGCCCAGGAGGAGGGCTTCGTGAAGACGCTGATGGGACGTCGCCGCTCGATCCCGGAGCTGCGCTCGGGCAATCCGAACACGCGGCGGCTGGGCGAGCGCCTTGCCGTCAACACCGTGATCCAGGGGACCGCGGCCGACATCATCAAGGTGGCGATGGTGCGCTGCCACAACGCCCTGCGCGAGGCCGGGACGGAGACGAAACTCGTCCTCCAGATCCACGACGAGTTGCTGTTCGAGGGGCCGCCGGACGAGATGGATGCCGCGACCGAGCTTGTGCGACGCGAGATGTGCGCTGCCTATCCGCTTGATCCCTCGCTGGAGGTTGACATCGGGATCGGCGAGGACTGGCTGGATGCCAAGTAGCGTCGCGCTTCAGTTGTCGTCGCTATCGAGCTCGTAGGTGGGCTCAGAGCCGGAGCCCGGGCCGGAGCCTTCACTGCCGCTGGAGCCGCTGTCGCCCGACGTGGAGCTGCCTGCCGGGCCGTAGCGGCGCGAACGATCTCCTCGAAGGCGGCCTCGTAGCCTTCCCGCACCAGTCTCACCAGGCGCCGATCCGACTGCGTTCGCAGCGTCGGGCCGGCAATCAGGCGTGAGGCGAGTCCGTGGACGGGCGGTGGCATTGTCGTTCGGAGTCCTTCGGTACTGATATGACAGCAAGCGCCGCACATCGGCGAGTTCGTCTTTCGTTGCGATATTCGAGACGAAACGCGAACTCAGAGCCGTTGACGGTCGGTTCTCAAACCCATGATTACGGCGAAGATCACGCGGAGAGGGGCGCGCCTTGGATAGGGGGCTGGCGATCGTCCTGACCGCCGTCGCCGGTGGGCTGATCGCCCTGCAAGCACCGATCAACGCCGAACTGGGCAAGGCGACCGGCAACATCGCCGCGGCGCTGGTCTCGTTCGTGATCGGGACGGTCGCCCTCGCCGCCATCGTCGTGCTCAGCGGCAAGGCCGGCGGGCTCGCCTCGACCTTCGACGTCAGCTGGTACTACCTGCTCGGCGGCCTGCTGGGCGCCATCTATGTCGCCAACGCGCTGATCGCGGTCTCGGTGATCGGGGCCGGAGGCGTCGCGGCGCTGACGGTCGCCGGCCAGCTGGCGGCGTCGGTCGCGATCGACCGCCTCGGCCTATTCGGCCTCGACGAGGTCCCTTTCGACGCCCGAGCGATTGCTCGGTGTCGCGCTGCTGTTCGTCGGTACCGTGCTCGTCGTGCGCTGATAGAGCCGTCAGGTCGGGCGGTGCGATCCGCAGGTAGTGGTCGAAAGACCAGTTGACGATTCGCTTCGCGCCGAGCAGGCGGATCAACCGCGCCAGCAGCCGCGGCGGGATCCTTGGCACCAGGCGCTGGGCGCGCAGCATCCAGCGGAACTTCCACTCGTGACGATCGTGGAACTCGGCGTAGTGGGTGGCGGCCGCCTCGCGGTCCTGGCGCCCCTCGACAACCTCGCGCAG
Organism: uncultured Solirubrobacterales bacterium; assembly: GCA_963844395.1. GTDB lineage: Bacteria > Actinomycetota > Thermoleophilia > Solirubrobacterales > 70-9 > VRUE01. The sequence goes on from CAWJNX010000002.1 coordinate 1,317,014, forward strand.
CTCGCGGCCCAGCGCGACGCCGAAATAGAGCGCGGTCCGGATCCCCTCGGCCGTGAGGGGCAGGCAGTGCCCGGCCGAGTCACCGGCGAAGAAGACGCCGCCCTCGGTCGCGCGGCGCAGCTCGTGGGGGATCCAGTTGCCCTGGTAGCGGACCCGGTCGCGCTTTAGGTCCTCGGCGAGCAGCTCGGTCGTCGCGCGGACGTGGAAGCGGGGGTCGAAGGAGCCGACGCCGATCCGCAGCTCCTCGCCGGCCGGGAACGACCAGCCGTAGCCGGCGGGGACGTAGCGACGGTCGATCCACACCTCGAGGTCCTCGCCGCTGCCGTCGGGGTGCACCTCCAGGCCGCGCGAGAGCGGCGCGTCGGGGGGCTGGAAGCCGTCGCCGGCAGCGAGCACCCGGCGCCAGCCAAGTGCGTCGACGACGAGCGGCGCCGAGAGGACTCCCCGGTCGGTGTCTACGGCGATTGCCCCGTCGCCGTTCGCCGCCGTCGCCCGGCCATTCACCTTGGCGGTTTCGAAGCGAGCGTCGCAATCGTGCCAGAGCAGCTGGCAGAGCTCGCGGTAGTCGAAGGTCGAGAAGCTCCAGGGCAGGCGGTAGCGCTGGCTGCCGTGGGGGGTGTGGATCAGCAGTGAGTCGAAGCGCTGGCGCTCGGCCGCCATCAGCCCGGTTGCGCGCAGCCACCCGGTGGGGATGCCGCAGGCCGAGGTCTGTCGCTCGCCGATCTCGTAGCGGTCGAGGATCATCACGTCGGCGCCGCACCCGGCCAGCTCGCGGGCCACGGCGAGGCCGGCGAAGCTGGCGCCGCAGATCAGGACGTCGTAACTTCCGTCCAGGGGCGTCCGCTCGTCGCCACGCTTGGTCGCTCTGACCGGCACGGGTAGCAGAGTATCCGCCGCCACGCCTGGACGCGGAAGCGAATGTTTCTGCCATTATTCGCCGCTGTGTCCGTGACCGATACGACCATGTCCCCTGCTACGCCCGGCACGCCCGTCGAGGGCTCGAACGGGCTGCTGGTCGAAATCGACGGCAAAGTCGTCCCCAACTACGCGGCGACGATGGTCTCCTTCGACGAGGGCGACGTCGTCAAAGGCAAAGTCGTGCGGATCGACAAAGACGAGGTCCTGGTTGACATCGGCTACAAGTCGGAGGGGGTCATTCCCTCCACCGAGCTTTCGATCCGCAAGTCGGTCGACCCCGCCGACGAGGTCGAGCTGGGCGAGGAGCTGGACGCCCTCGTGCTCACCAAAGAGGACGCCGAGGGGCGGCTTGTTCTCTCCAAGAAACGGGCTCGCTTCGAGAAGGCGTGGCGCCGCATCGAGGCCGCCGCCGAGTCCGGCGAACCGGTCGAAGGCTCCGTTATCGAGGTCGTCAAGGGCGGCCTGATCCTTGACCTCGGGGTGCGCGGCTTCCTGCCCGCCTCGCTGGTCGACATCCGCCGCGTTCACAACCTCGACGAGTTCCTCGGCCAGCCGCTCGAATGCAAAGTGATCGAGCTGAACCGCAGCCGCAACAACGTCGTCCTCTCGCGGCGCGCCGTGCTGGAGGAAGAGCGCAAAGAGGTTCGCGAGCAGATCCTCGGCCGCCTCGAGCCAGGTCAGGTCGTCGAGGGCAAGATCTCCAACATCGTCAACTTCGGCGCCTTCGTCGACCTCGACGGGATCGACGGGCTGGTCCACATCTCCGAGCTTTCCTGGAGCCACGTCAACCATCCCTCCGAGGTCGTCTCGATCGGCGACACGGTGCGGATCAAAGTGCTCGACATCGACCGCGACCGCCAGCGCATCTCGCTGGGGCTCAAGCAGACGCAGGAGGACCCCTGGCAGCGGGTGATCAGCACCTACCGGCCCGGCGACGTGCTCGAGGGCACCGTGACCAAGGTCGTCGCCTTCGGTGCCTTCGTCGAGATCCTGGCCGGTGTCGAGGGCCTCGTCCACATCTCCGAGCTGGCCGATCATCACGTCGAGAACCCGAGCGAGGTCGTTGACGCCGACGCCAAGCTGAACGTGAAGATCCTCGAGATCGACGAGGAGCGGCGGCGGCTCTCGCTGAGCATCAAGCGGGTTGAGGGGCAGAACATGCCTATGGGCGACCTCGGGGAGCAGATGGAGGCTGCTGAGAGCGCTTCGGATGAGGGTTCAGAGGCTCTGCCCGCGGGTCCTGTCGCGGGGGAGGACTCCTCGTCCTCGCAAGCTGCGGGCGAGGAGCCCACCCCCACGCCACCCGCGGACGAGGCGTCTGAGGGTCAGGACGAGGCGCCCGCCGATGTCGCCGAGGTTCCGGCTGCTGAGCAGGAAGCCGAGGAGCCCGGAGCCGATGAGGCGACTGCCCCGGCGGTCGAGGTTGCTGAGCAGGATGAGGCTGAGCCGTTGGCCGAGGAGGCGGGTGCTCCTAGCGCTGAGGCTGCTGCTCAGGAGACCGCTGCTCAGCAGGATGCTGCTGAGGCGGTTGCCGAGAGCAATGGCGGTGAGGAGCAGGAGGGGGAATCGGTTGTGGATCGGCCGGATTCGCCTGATGATGTCGATGAGGCGGCAGGGGACGGCGACGGCGACGAGGAGTCCCCTAGCGAGGCCGAGTCGGCCGAGGCAGCCTCCGAGTCCTAAGCGCGCTGTGGCGCCGCTGACGATCGGGCTCACCGGCGGCATCGCTGCCGGGAAGTCCGAGGCGCTAGGCGCCTTCGAGCGGCTGGGGGCCGAGACGATCTCCAGCGACGCCGTCGTCCACGAGCTGCTCGACTCCGAGCCGCTGCTGGGGCGCATCGAGGAGCGCTGGGGGGTCGAGGCCACTTCTGAGGGACGCGTCGATCGCACCCGTGTCGGCGAGATCGTCTTTGCCGAGCCCGAGGAGCTGAGCTGGTTGGAGGCTCAGATCCATCCCTTGGTCGGCGAGAGGATCGGGGCCTGGCTCACATCTCTGCCCGCCGAGACCGAGATCGCCGTCGTCGAGGTGCCGCTGTTGTTCGAGTCCGGAATGGAGGGCGTCTTCGACACCACGGTCGCCGTCGTTGCCTCCGAGCCGGTTCGCCGCCAGCGGGCCGAGGCGCGCGGCCACGCGCTGATCGGCGAGCGCGAGGCCCGCCAGCTCGACCAGGACACCAAGGCGGCGCGCGCCGAGCACGTGATCGCCAACGATGGCAGCCTCGAGGACCTCGAGCGGCAACTGTCTGCCCTCGTCGAGAAGCTGCGCCGATGAGCCGCAAGAGGAGCCGACGGGCGCGCTCGCTCCGCAGGCGCCGTCTGCTTGCTGGAGGCGGCATGGTCGCGGCTGGAGTCGTCGCTGGCGTACTTCTCGGGGTCGTCGGCAAAGTCGACGAGGCGATCCAGGAGCTGACGCTACCCCTCCGCCATGAGGACATCATCCGCCAGGAGGCCGCGCAGTGGGACGTGGAGCCGTCGCTGGTCGCCGCGATGATCTACGCCGAGTCGCACTTCCGCGATCAGACGTCCCACGCCGATGCCCGTGGCCTGATGCAGATCACCCCCGATACCGCCAAGTTCATTGCCCGCAAGAGCCGTGGAACGGAGTTCGTCCTCGAGGACCTCTCCGACCCCGACGTGAACATCGCCTACGGCGCCTTCTACCTGCGCTACCTGCTTGATCTGCTCGACCAGAACGAGGTCGCCGCGCTGGCCGCCTATAACGCCGGCATCGGCAACGTCGAGGAGTGGGGTGGGGCGGATCTGGAGCTTGAGGACATCCGTTTCGAGGAGACTCACGACTATGTCGAGCGGGTGCTGGAGAAACAGCAGTCCTACCGCGATACCTACGCGAGGGAGCTGGGCTATTGATGACTGAGCCGCGTCCCCGGCTCGCCGCCCTGGCGATCGCCGTCGGCCTCGTCTTGGCCGACTCCTCGATCGTCGTCCTCGCCCTGCCGCAGATCTACCGCGAGTTGGACACCGGGGTCGCCGGTGTCACCTGGGTCCTGGTCTCCTTCAACTTGGTTCTGGCGCTCGCTGCGGTACCCGCCGCCCAACTCGGGCGTCGCGTTGGCCCTGGCCGCACCGCCGCGGTCGGCCTCGCCGTCTTCGCCGGCGCGGGCATCGCCTGCGGGCTGGCCACGGAGCTGAGCACCCTGATCGCCGCCCGCTGCGTGCAGGCACTGGGGGGCGCTGCGGCGGTCACCGCCGTGCTGGAGCTGTTGCCGGCCACGGTCGGCTCGGAGCGCCGAGCGGCGACGATCTGGGCAGCCGCCGGCGCGACCGGGGCGGCGCTTGGGCCGGCCGTCGGCGGTCTGCTGACCGAGCTGGTCTCCTGGCAGTCGATCTTCCTCTTCCAGGCGCCGATCGCGATCGCCGCCGGCGTGCCGGTCCTCGCCGTGGCCAGGCACGAGGCGGCAACCGGGATCGTCGCGGCGGAGCTGCGCAACACCGGACGCCCGCACCTGCTCGCCAACCTGGCCCTGGCGATGACCTCGGCTGCGATCGCCGCCGCGCTCTTCCTGCTCGTCCTGCTCTTGATCGAGGGCTGGCGGCTGACCCCGATCGGCGCTGCGGTCGTCGTCTCGGCGATGCCGCTCGCGGCCCTGGTTGGCACCCGGATCGGGCCTTCTGCCGGTAGCGCCCGGGCCCGCGCTGCGGCAGGCGCGATCCTCGTCTCCGGCGGACTCGGCGGGTTGGCGCTGCTGCCCAAGGCCGAGATCGCCCTCACCCTGCCGCCACAGATCCTGGTCGGGGTCGGTCTCTCGCTTGTCCTCGCGGCGTTGACTGAGACGGCCCTGGCAGGACGGGCGCCGCAGGCGATCCACGGCGGCTGGACGATCTCGGCCCGCCACGCCGGCGTCGCCCTCGGGCTGTTGGCGCTGACGCCGCTCTTCACCGCCGACATCGCCGAGCAGCGCCACGACGCGATCGATTCGGGCACCGCGGTCGTGCTCGATTCGCGGGTCAGCCCGCTGCTGAAGCTGGAGCTTTCGCAGCGGATCAACGACCGCCTGGAAGGCGAGCGGGGGAGGGTGCCGACGATCGGCCCGGCCTTCGAGCCGTTGCCCGATGATCCCGAGGACCGCGCCGAGGTGCTGCAGCTGCGCTCCGAATTGCAGGACCAGCTCGACCGCGGCGCCACCCACGCCTTCAGCCCGTCCTTTGGCCTCGGCGCCGCGATCGGCCTCCTGGCCCTGCTCCCGATTGGCCTGGCCCGGAGGGTCGAGCTGTGAGCGCCGGGCGGCCGGTCTCCGAGATGAATCGAGGGACGATTCTGGTCCTGACCGCGATAGTCGTCTCGCTGGCGCTGGTCGGCGCCTACCTCGCCGCCGGCGGCTCCTCCTATGCGCCGGCGCAGGTTCAGGACCCCTGCGAGCCGCGCGAGTGGCGCGATCCCGAAGGGATCGAGGAGATCGCCCAGCAGTTCTCGCTCTCGGCCCTCGATGGCGCCGCCTGCGAGCTCGGGGTGACCAGGGAGACGCTGGCCCGGGCGCTGGCCACGCCCCGCTCGCGCGAGCGGTTCACGCAGCGCTACGAGATCAGCGACCCAGAGCTGGCCCGGGCGATCCGCGCTGGCCTGTTACGCGCCGTCGACGACGCCGAAGAAGCCGGTGCGCTCAGCCCACTGCTTGGAGGGCCGCTGCGCGAGGCGTTGCGGCGGATCCCGCTCGACCAGGCGATCGAACTGATCGACGACGCCAGCAATCTGCTCGACCAGGCGCAAACCTTCCTCGGCCCCGCCCAGGGGCTACTGGAACAGTTCCTCCCTTAGCCGGCGCTACTTCTTGTACTGGAAGCGCTGTACCCGCGGGCTCCAGCTAATCCCGGCGCACAGTTCCTCCGGTTTGACGTCGAGCGATCCAGCCAGCTTGACGATCGTTCCGAGTCGCGGCTCACGCCCGCCTCGCTCGAGCAACGAGATCTCGGTGCGGTGCAGATCGCAGCGGAAGCCGAGCTCCTCTTGCGAGATCTTTGCCTTCTGTCGCGCTTTGCGCAGGTTGATTGCGAATCGGTCGCGAGGCTGCATTCCGGTGATTCTCTGTGCCTGCCGACAGAAGCACTACAGACAAGGTGTTTCTTCACAAACTAGCATGTTTATTCCCGTAGCCCCGCCACTGCAATGGTCGAGCCGTTCGGGGCTGTCGCTAAGGTGACTCGGTGCCCAAGTTCGAGCTGAACCCCGCCTACACGCCGACTGCCGACCAGCCAAAGGCGATCGCCGGACTGGCCGAGGGGCTGGAGGCGGGCGAGCGGTTTCAGACCCTGCTGGGGGCGACCGGGACCGGTAAGACCTTCACGATGGCGGCGACGATCGAGGCGGTCCAGCGCCCGACGCTGGTAATCGCGCATAACAAGACGCTTGCCGCGCAGCTCTGCAACGAGTTCCGTGAGTTCTTCCCCGAGAACTCGGTCGAGTACTTCGTCTCCTACTACGACTACTACCAGCCCGAGGCCTACGTCCCGGCGCAGGACCTCTACATCGAGAAGGACTCCTCGATCAACGACGAGATCGACCGGCTGCGTCACGCCGCGACCGCCGCGCTCTTCGCCCGCCGCGACGTGATCATCGTCGCCTCGGTCTCCTGCATCTACGGGATCGGCTCGCCGCAGGTCTACAACGAAAAGATGCAGATGTTCAAGGTCGGTGCCGAGCTCGACCGCGAGGAGGTGCTGCGCAAGCTGGTCAAGATGCAGTACCAGCGCAACGACGCGGCGCTGGGACGCGGCACCTTCCGTGCCCGTGGCGAGGTACTGGAGATCATGCCCTCCTACGCCGAGTCGGCTTACCGCATCTCCCTCTTCGGCGACGAGATCGAGGCGGTCCAGCACTTCGACCCGCTGACCGGAGAAATTCTCGATGAGATCGACCACGTCTCGGTCTGGCCGGCTTCCCACTACGTGACCAAGGACGAGACGCTGGAGCGCGCCGTCGAGGAGATCCGCCAGGAACTCAACTCCCGCACGGCCGAACTGGAGGGCGAAGGCAAGCAGCTGGAGGCACACCGTCTGCGCCAGCGCACCGCCTACGACATCGAGATGCTGAAGGAGCTGGGCTTCACCTCCGGGATCGAGAACTACTCACGGATCCTCGACGGTCGGCCGCCGGGCAGCCCGCCGCACACGCTGATCGACTACTTCCCCGACGACTTCGTCGTCTTCGTCGACGAGTCCCACCAGACGATCCCCCAGATTGGCGGCATGTACGAGGGCGACCGGTCGCGCAAGACGACCCTGATCGACTACGGCTTCCGCTTGCCGTCGGCGATCGACAACCGGCCGCTCAAGTTCGACGAGTTCCTTGCCCGGGTCGACCGGCTGGTGATGGTCTCGGCGACGCCCGGCCAGTTCGAGCGCGCCGAATCGTCGCGGATCGTCGAGCAGATCGTCCGCCCGACCGGGATCGTCGACCCGGAGATCGAGGTGCGGGAGACGAAGAACCAGATCGACGACCTGATGAACGAGATCCGCGCCCGCGCCGAGGCCTCCGAGCGCGTCCTCGTCACCACCCTGACCAAGAAGATGGCCGAGGACCTGACCGCCTACCTGCTCGAGTACGGGATCCGAGTCCGCTACCTGCACTCGGAAATCGACACCCTGGAGCGAATCCGGATCATCCGCGAGCTGCGGCTCGGCGAGTACGACGTGCTGGTCGGGGTCAACCTGCTGCGCGAGGGGCTCGACCTGCCCGAGGTCTCGCTGGTCGCGATCCTCGATGCCGACAAGGAGGGCTTCCTGCGCGGTGAGACCAGCCTCGTGCAGACGATCGGCCGCGCCGCCCGCAACGTCAACGGGCGGGTGCTGATGTACGCCGACAAGGAGACCGACGCGATGCGCTTCGCGATCAGCGAGACCGACCGCCGCCGCGCGATCCAGCTCGCCTACAACGAGGAGCACGGGATCACCCCGGAGACCGTCCGCAAGGGGATCTCCGAGATGGCCGAGTTCCTGGCGATGGAGGACCGGGCGCCGCGCAAGCGCCGCCGCGGTCGCTCAGACACGGTCAGCGATCCGGCCGAGCTGGAGCGCACGATCGTCGCCCTGGAGGAGGAGATGCTGGCGGCGGCTGACGATCTCCGCTTCGAGGAGGCGGCGCGGATCCGCGACGAGCTGAAGGAGCTGCGCCGCGACCTCGACGGGATGACGGCCGGCGCCTAAGCGACGATCTTCGCGGCCTTGGCGCTGTCGCCGTAGAACTCGCCGCGGACGATCTTGCCGTCCTCGAACTTGATCAGGTGGGCGAACGGGGCCTCGAAGCTGCCGGAGTCATTGCCGGCGCGCTGCGTGCCTCGCACGACCACCCAGTCGCCGGCGTCGATGAACTCCTCGGGCTCGACGCTGAACGAGGACCAGTAGTTCGGGATCTGGGTGAAGTTGCTCAGAATCGCGTCCCGGCCGCGGGTCTCGCCGCCGAGCGGCAGCTCGTCCGAAGTCAGCCAGCTTCCGTCCTCGGCAAGCATCTCCTTCAGCGATTCCAGGTCGCCGCGTCCGAAGGCGTCGTAAGCGGACCGGGCGGTGTCGACGTTCGACATCTCTTCCTCCTTGCTGGGAGTGGTCCCTGCCCAAATAAGACGGTACGCCGATAGGTCGCGGGCCGCAACCGAGGTTCCTAGCCCTTGCGGGAACCGCGGCAGCGAGTCCGACGCCGGCGACCCCTCGGCCCGCGTACCGCAAGCGCCTCGCTGCTGTCCTCTACTGAAGCTCTCTGCGACGTCGAGCCAGCAGCGCCCCGAGGCGCATGGCGACCAGCGCAGGTTCCCTTTCGATTCGTCGGGCCGTCAGCCGGATCGAGTCGATGCCGGCGAGCTTCAGCTCCTCTTGTCGAACGGGGTCGCTCTCGAAGGCGGCTCGCGTGCGATGCACATCCCAGCCGCGACTTCCACGGCGAAGCGCTCCGGCTCCCAATAAGCGTCGATCTCGTGGCCCTCGACATAGATGTTGATGGCGGGGCAGGCACCCGGCCACCACCGCTCGCTTGATCGCCGGTGCCGAGTAGCCCAACCGCCGAAGCTGCCGCGCCGAGACGATGCTGTACTGCTTTGCCGCCAGCGTCGCCAGCTCATGGTGCGTTCGCATTTCTGGTCGCATACCGACCACAAGTGCGAACGAAGCCCGCTTCTCCCCCGTGGAGGCCATGGAATTCCGCAAAGTCCGGGACTGGGGAGGGAACATCTGTTCGCCTGCGTAGAATCGACCTGAGTGGCAGCTTCGGAGCGGATCGTCATCTCGGGTGCTCGTGAGCACAACCTCAAGGGCATCGACGTCGAGCTGCCCCGGGACGCTCTGATCGTGATCACCGGGCTCTCGGGGTCGGGCAAGTCGAGCCTCGCCTTCGACACGATCTATGCCGAGGGGCAGCGCCGCTATGTCGAGTCGCTTTCCGCCTACGCGCGTCAGTTCCTCGGTCTGATGGAGAAGCCCGACGTCGACTCGATCGAGGGGCTCTCGCCGGCGATCTCGATCGACCAGAAGACGACCTCGCGCAACCCGCGCTCGACGGTCGGCACCGTGACCGAGATCTACGACTACCTGCGGCTACTCTGGGCGCGGATCGGCGTGCCCCACTGTCCCACCTGCAAAGAGCCGATCACCGGTCAGACCCAGGAGCAGATCGTCGATCGGCTGATGACGCTCGACGAGGGCACCAAGTTCATGGTGATGGCACCGGTCGTGCGCGGGCGCAAAGGCGAGTACGGGAAGCTGCTCGAGCAGTTTCGCCTCGAGGGCTACTCGCGGGTCAAAGTGAACGGCGAGCTGCGCCGCCTCGACGAGGAGATCGTCCTCGACAAGAAGTACAAACACAACGTCTCGGTCGTCGTCAACCGGCTGGTGATGAAACCGGATCTGCGCCGCCGCCTCTCGGAGTCGGTCGAGGCCGCGGCCGGTCTTGCCGCCGGCTTGGTCGAAGTCGAGGTGGTGGGTGCGGAGGATGAGACGTTGCTCTTCTCCGAGCAGTTCGCTTGCCTGCACTGCGGCACCTCGATTCCGGAGCTGGAGCCGCGGATCTTCTCCTTCAACTCGCCCCACGGCGCCTGCGAGCGCTGCCACGGGCTTGGCTTCCAGAAAGTGATCGACCCCGAACTGGTTGTCCCCGACCCCACCCTCTCGCTCAGCGAGGGGGCACTGCAACCGTGGAACCGCGGCGTCACCGCCTACTGGCGGCGGCTGATCGCGGCGGTCGCCGAGACCTACGGCGTCGATCCCGACGTGCCCTGGTCGAAGCTCAAAAAAAGCGAGAAGGAGATCTTCCTCTACGGCACCGGCGAGGAGCGCCACCAGGTCAGCTACACCAACCGCTTCGGGCGCCACCGCTCCTACCGGGTCCGCTTCGAGGGGATCGTCAACAACCTCGAGCGTCGCTACGAGGAGACCGACTCGGAGACCAACCGGGAGCGGATCGAGGGCTACATGGCCGAGCAACCCTGCCCGCAGTGTGAGGGGGCGCGGCTGCGGCCGGAGACCCTCGCCGTGACGGTTAGCGGCCTCAGCATCGCCGAGATGACGGATATGTCGGCGCGGGCGGCGCGGCAGTGGATCGGCTCGCTGGAGCTGACCGAGACCGAGCGGGCGATCGCGCGGCTGATCGTGCGTGAGATCTCCGAACGGCTCGCCTTCCTCGACAACGTCGGCATCGGCTACTTATCGCTGGGACGTTCGGCGCGCTCGCTCTCGGGCGGCGAGGCGCAGCGGATCCGGCTGGCGACCCAGATCGGCTCCAGCCTTGTGGGCGTGATGTACGTGCTCGACGAGCCCTCGATCGGCTTGCACCAGCGCGACAACGAAAAGCTGATCGGGACGCTCGACCGGCTGCGCGACCTCGGCAACACGGTGATCGTGGTCGAGCACGACGAGGGCACGATGCGGGCTGCCGACCACCTCGTCAACCTCGGCCCCGGCGCCGGCGAGCACGGCGGCCACGTGATCGCCGCCGGAACCCCGGCAGAGGTGGCCAAGAACGCCGCTTCGCTGACTGGCCAATACCTGGCCGGGAAGCGCGAGATCGAGGTCCCGGCGAAGCGTCGCCAGCCGCGCGGGGCGCTGGTCGTGCGCGGGGCGCGGGAACACAACCTGAAGGGAATTGACGTGGCGATCCCGCTCGGCGTCTTCTGCTGCGTCACCGGCGTCTCCGGCTCCGGCAAGTCGACCCTGGTCAACGAGACGCTGCACCACGCGGTCGCCAATCGACTGCACCAGTCGAAGCTGCGGCCGGGCGCTCACGACAGCATTGACGGGCTCAGTCAGATCGACAAGATCATCAACATCGACCAGTCGCCGATTGGCCGCACGCCTCGCTCCAACCCGGCCACCTACACCAAGATCTTCGACCACATCCGCCAGCTCTTCGCCCGGACCCAGGAGGCGCGGGCGCGCGGCTACAAGCCGGGCCGGTTCAGCTTCAACGTCAAGGGCGGGCGCTGCGAGGTTTGCCGCGGCGACGGCCAGATCAAGATCGAGATGCACTTCCTGCCCGACGTCTACGTGCCCTGCGAGCAGTGCCACGGCAAGCGCTACAACCGCGAGACGCTCGAGGTCCGCTTCAAGGGCAAGAGCATCGCCGACGTGCTCGAGATGTCGGTCGAGGACGCGGTCGGCTTCTTCGAGAACGTGCCGAAGATCGCGCGGCGGCTACGCACCCTGCACGACGTCGGCCTCGACTACATCCGGCTCGGCCAGCCGGCGACGACCCTCTCGGGCGGCGAGGCGCAGCGGGTCAAGCTGGCGACCGAGCTCTCCAAAGTCGCCACCGGCGAGACCCTCTACATCCTCGACGAGCCGACCACCGGCCTCCACTTCGCCGACGTGCAGCGGCTGCTCGACGTGCTCGGCCGCCTCGTCGATGCCGGCAACACGGTGGTCGTGATCGAGCACAACCTCGACGTGATCAAGACCGCGGACCGCCTCATCGACCTCGGCCCCGAAGGCGGCGACGAGGGGGAGAGGTGGTCGCGACCGGCACACCCGAGGAGGTCGCTGCGGTCGAGGCATCCCACACCGGCCGCTTCCTCGCCGAGCTGCTCGAGCCGGCGAAGCCGAGGCGGGGGGCGCGCAAACGGCGCGAACCGGTGGCGGCTTGAGCCCATCCCGGTAGGGGTTCCACTTAACTTTTCCGAAGGCAGTAGTGAGCTGTCCGTGGGCCTTGGCGCGGAAAAAGTACAAGACGTTTCACCCCTACCGGGATGGGCTCTTAGGGATGAGGAGGCTGGCGCCGATTGCGCCGCCTAGGTCGCCGAGGGTGGCGACTCGTATGGCTGGCGGGCGCTCGTCTACGAAGAGGTGCTTGTGCATCTCGGCGCGTAGCTCGTCCCCGTAGCCCTCACCGAAGCGCTGTCCCAGTCCGCCGCCGATGACGACCGCCTCGACGTCGAGCAGGTTGACGGCTGAGGCGATGCCGGTGCCGAGGGCCTCGATCGCGCGGGCGATCAGCTGCTCGGCGACCTTGTCGCCGTGGTCGAGGGCGCGCGCCCAGATGCCGCTGGTCAGCCGCGGTTTGTCGTGCTTGTGCATCAGCTTGAAGAGGTCGGTCTTGGCGCCGTCCTCGTGCGCGGCGGCGCGCCTCGGTTTCCATCGCGGCCCGCCCGGCGTAGGCCTCCATGCAGCCGCGCCGACCGCACGGACATTTGCGCGCCGCCCCGCTCGACGACCATGTGGCCGATCTCGCCGGCGCCCCCCCGTCCCAGCCACGGCTTGCCGTCGAGGACGATGCCGCCGCCGACGCCGGTCCCCCACCAGACGCCGAGCAGTGAGCGGAACTCCCGGCCCGCGCCGAGGGCGAACTCGCCTTCGACGGCGACCTGGACGTCATTGCCAGCCCTGACCTCGGTGCCGAGCGCCTTCGACAGCGTCTCGCCGAGCGGGAAGCTGTCCTCCCAGCCGGGCAGGTTGCGGGCGCTGGAGACGACGCCGCTCTCGCTCACCGTGCCGGGCGAGCCGACCCCGATGCCGACCAGTTGTGCCGGCTCGACCTCCGCCGCGGCGGCGGCCTCGCGCAGCGACCGCCTCGATCGCTGCGGCGACGTCGGACGGGCCTCCACTGGTCGGCGTGGGCCGGCGCGCCTCGCTGTGCACCTCGCCGGCCGCGTCGACGATCACCGCCTGGATCTTCGTCCCGCCCAGGTCTATGCCGCCGCGCAGGCCGGGCCACCGCACGAGTCTATGTCCCCCGCCGACGGGCCGAAAACGACAGCCCGAGTGTCGTTTCCGGCGCCGTCGGCGGAGATAACGTGGGGCGGATGAGCGAGGCCGATGCGCAGACTCGGGTGGCGGGTCTGGTGGCGGAAGCGGCGCTGGTACGAACGCAACCGTCGACTCCGTCGCCGCTGGCGGATTGCCCGCCACGCTGCTCGCGGCGGCTTCTTCGTCCGCCAGCCGGTCGAGGGCGAGCTGCTGGAGGCGCTCGACGAGGGGCGCTTGACGATCGGGGAGGGGACGCTGCTGGAGCCGGGCTGCTGGCTGACGCTGGCGCCCGAGGCGCGGATCGAGATCGGCGCGGGATGCTTCCTCAACCGCAACACGATGCTCGCCGCCTACGAGGCGATCGAGATCGGCGACCACGTCATGTTCGCCAACGGCTGCTTCGTCGGCGACGCCGACCATCGCTTCGACGACCCTGAGACGCCGGTCACCTGGCAGGGCTTCACCAGCAAGGGCCCGGTCCGGATCGGCTCCAACTGCTGGTTCGGCGTCAACTGCGTGGTCACGGGCGGCGTCACGATCGGCGAGCGCTGCGTGATCGGCGCCAACTCGGTAGTCACCGCCGATCTGCCGCCCGGCTCGATCGCGGCGGGTGCGCCGGCGCGGGTACTGAAGCCAGTCGAGTTCCGTAGCTGATCGAACCGCGGCGAATGTCACGGAAGCGTTACGGGCGTGCCTATACTTTGCAAAGGCCGTGACCCCCAGGGCATGGACCCCATGAACCTCGCACTGACCGATCCCCCGCATGCAAGAGCAGGCGCGAAGCTCGTTCGCGCTAAGTCCGAGCTGCGCGCCGCGCTGCTCGAGTCGCGCCGTGCCGGTTGCTCGATCGGCCTCGTGCCGACGATGGGATACCTGCACGAGGGCCACCTCTCGCTGCTGCGCGCCGCCCGCGCCGAGTGCGACGTCGTCGTCATGAGCCTCTTCGTCAACCCGACCCAGTTCGGCCCCGGCGAGGACTTCGAGCGCTATCCGCGCGACGAAGAACGCGACACCCAGCTGGCCGCTGAGGCCGGCGTCGACCTGGTCTGGGCGCCGCCGGTCGAGGAGGTCTACCCGGAGGGCTTCTCGACCCAGGTCGAGGTCGGCGACCTCGCTGAGGTCCTCTGCGGGGACCCGGCCCGGCGCGGGTCCGCGCACTTCCGCGGCGTCGCCACGGTCGTCGCCAAGCTCTTCCACGCGGTCCGGCCCGACGTCGCCTATTTCGGGCAGAAGGACGCCCAACAGGTGGCGGTCATCCGCCGCATGGTCCGCGACCTCGACTTCCCGGTCCGGATCAAGGCGCTGCCGATCGTCCGCGAGCACGACGGCCTGGCGATGAGCTCCCGCAACGCCTACCTCGATCCCGCCGACCGCGAGCGGGCGACGGCGCTCTCGCGGGCGCTGCGTGCGGTCGAGCGGGGCGCGCACGAAGAGTCGCTTGAAGCAGGCCTCGAGGCTGGCAGGCGCGAGCTGGCCGCCGCCGGAATCGAGCCCGAGTACCTCGAGGCGCGCGACGCCAACGAGCTGAGCCCGGTCGCAGAGCTGAACGGCCGCCCGATCCTGGTCGCGGTTGCCGCCCGCGTAGGCGCCGCCCGCCTAATCGACAACGTCCTGATCCACGACTTCCCTGCCGACGGGCCTGAAAGCGACCATATACGTCGCTTTCAGGCCCGTCGGCCCATCGACGGCGAGAGAGAGGCGCAAACCTAATGCAGAGGCAGATGCTCAAGTCCAAGATCCACCGGGCGACGGTGACCGATTGCGACGTCGATTACATCGGCAGCATCACGGTCGACACCGAGCTGATGGCCAGCGCGGACCTGATCACCAACGAGCAGGTTCACGTCTGGGACATCGACAACGGCGCCCGCTTCGTCACCTATGTAATCGACGGTGAGCCCGGCTCCGGCACGATGCAGGTCAACGGTGCCGCCGCCCACCTGACCCGCCCCGGCCACAAGATCATCGTCGCTTCGTTTGGCGCCTACGACGAGAGCGACCTCGAGTCCTACTCGCCGGTCGTCGTCCACGTCGGCGAGGACAACTCGGTCGTCGCGGTCGACAGCCACCCGGAGGTGCTGCTCTCGTGAGCTCGGGCGGACGCTCCCACACTGCGCCGCCACCGGCCGACCGCCAGCCGGTGACCCTGCCCCGCCTGGCCGAGATGAAGGCTGCCGGCGAACCGATCGTGATGGTGACCGCCTACGACTACCCCTCGGCGACGGTCGCCGAGGAGGCCGGCGTCGACATCGTCCTGGTCGGTGACTCGGCGGCGATGGTCGTGCTCGGCTACCCCGGCACCGAGCCGGTCTCGATGGAGGAGATGATCGTGCTCGGCAAAGCCGTTCGCCGCGGCCTGGAGACGCCGCTGATGGTCGGCGACATGCCGATGGGCAGCTACGAGGCAAGCAACGAGCTCGCCGTCCAGAACGCGCAGCGCCTCGTCAAGGAGACCGGCTGCCAGGTCGTCAAGCTGGAGGCGGGAGGGATCGCGGTCGAGCGGGCGCGGGCGATCGTGCGCTCGGGCATCCCGGTGATGGGACACGTCGGCCTCACCCCGCAGACCGCCACCGCCCTCGGCGGCTACAAAGCTCAGGGCAAGACGGCGGAGGGCGCGATCAAGCTCTGTGAGGACGCGCTGGCCCTGCAGTCGGTCGGCTGCTTCGCGATCGTCTTCGAGGCGGTTCCCGCGGCGATCACCGAAGCCATAGTCGACAAGCTCGACGTGCCGACGATCGGGATCGGAGCCGGCCCGGCGACCTCAGGTCAGGTGCTCGTCTTCCACGACCTACTCGGGATCACCACCGGCCGCATGGCCAAGTTCGTCAAGCGCTACGCCGACGTGCATGAGACGATGGTCGGCGCGGTGCGGGAGTACGGTGAGGAGGTTCGCTCACGCCACTTCCCCGAGCCCGACCACGTCTACGGCGTTGAGCCCGCCGAGCTGGCTGAGTTCCGCCGGTACCTCGACCAGGAGAGCCTCGCCTCGCGCAAGGCCTGGGACTGGGAGCCCCTTCCCTGAGGAATCCACAGCGGCTTGCGCACCGGCGGTTCCGGGTTGCAAGCACGTTCGTCCGAGCTCCTGCGGCAGAGGCTCGAAGCGAAACCCGGCCCGGTTAGGCCCACCTTGCCGGCGCCCGGCAGCCAGGCGCTGAGCGAGCCGCTCCAAGGGGTGGAGGCGTCCGCCGCGAACAGGGCGCTGCCGCCGAACGGCTTTGGCGCTATTACAAAGGCGAAGGCCGGTTGCACGCCCGGGCCGCTGGCGATGAAGGCGTTCTCCCCGCCGATCACCGTCGATGCCTGCCGGAAGATCTGCATCCTGCCGCGCCGTTCCTGGCGCGATGCTTCGAGTGAGAGCCGGGACTGGCCGCGTCGCGAAAGCTCGAAGGAGGTCACGGTGCCTTTCCTCCTCGAGATCGCGGTGAGCTGGGTGTTCAGCGACCGGCGGCCGAACGTCGCGCTCAGAGCGGCGCGCAGGTTGGGGCCGCATGGCCTGCGGCGGGGATGGAGCATGACTCCGGAGGCGCGCTGGGCGTCGACCGTGGTGTAGCCCCGCTCCCCCCGGAACTTGATCGTGCCGCGGAACACACCGAATTCGAGCGGCGGCCCTCCGTCCGGGCAGCGACCGGATTTTTTCCTGCGCGCGCTGCGGCCGGTCGGCTCGAACCTGACGGCGATGCGACCGAGCTTGCCGAAGCGGGCGCCGATTCGATTTCCCGACACGTTGCCCCGCACTGAGTAAAAGGCTCCAACCCGAGGCTTTCCCGCTTCCAGCACGACCGTGCGACCGATCGTCATCAGCTGGACCTGGTAACCGTCGCTGCCTCTGAGGAAGAGCACCGAGAGTCCCCCGCCTGCGGCCGACCGGCCCCCGCTGCGTTGCGCGGCCCCGCCGTCCGGGAGGGCGAATATCACGACCGTCCCAGAGATGGCAAGCAGTCCAAGGCAGCGCAGCATTCGCACTCGGCCAGGCTATTTGGAGCAGCGGTCGTCAATTTGGAGCGACAGTCGCAATCGCCGGCGGAATACGATCCCGGCGGCGATGCCGATCTGCGAGCCCGCGAGATGAGCACCTCAGCCGAGCAGCGTCGGGCCGAGCTGGTCGACCTCTATAAGCAGGTCGAGTCGTGCACCAAGTGCCCGCTGCACGAGACTCGCACCCGCACCGTCTTCGGCGCGGGCGACGCCGACGCCGAGGTGATGTTCGTCGGCGAGGCGCCGGGAGCCGAAGAGGACAGACAGGGCCTGCCGTTCGTCGGCCGCGCCGGGCAGCTGCTCAACCAGCTGCTGGAAGGGATCGGGCTCTCGCGCGAGGAGGTCTTCATCGCCAACGTGCTGAAGAGCCGCCCACCGGGGAACCGCGATCCGCAGCCGCTTGAGATCGAGGCCTGCCGGCCCTACCTGTTCGAGCAGGTACGCCTGATCGAGCCGAAGGTGGTCTGCACCCTGGGCAACTTCGCGACCAAGCTGTTGAGCGGCAACCCGGCCGGGATCACCCGCGTGCGCGGGACGCCGCAGGTCCACGAACTGGGCGGCCGCACGGTCTTCCTGCTGCCGCTCTTCCATCCCGCCGCGGCGCTGCGGACGCCGGCGATGAAGGAGACGCTGCGCGCCGACCTCGGCCTGCTGCCGCAGCTGCTCGCCGGCCCGGCCCCGGCTGGCCCGGAGCCGGAGGAGCAGATCGAGGAGGCGCCAGTCCCCGGCCCGCCGCAGCCCGCTGACGACCAGCTCGACCTGTTCGGCTGAGCGGGACGGTGGATGCCTTGGAAACCGCGTCGGCGGCCGAGACCGAAGCGGTCGGCGCCCATATTGCCGCGGGCCTGCGCCCCGGCGACGTCGTAGTCGTCAGCGGTGAGGTGGGAGCGGGGAAGACGACCCTGATCCGCGGCGCATGCCGGGCGCTTGGGGTGGAGGGACCGGTGACCTCGCCCACCTTCACGATCGGCCAGCGCTACCGCGGCCGCTTCCCGATCTCGCACCTCGATCTCTATCGGCTCGGCGGGCTCGAGCGGGAGGAGCCGGCCCTGCTCGACGACTATCTCGACGCCGAGTCGATCGCCTTCGTCGAGTGGCCCACGGTGGCCGAGCCGCAGCTCTCGGGACGCAAGGTGCTGGAGGTGCGGCTCAGCCACGCTGGCGGCGACAACCGTAGAGTCGAGATCGGTGCCGCATCGCGCCGCAAATAGGCGTGTTTTGGAAAAGTGCGGTGTAGCATCGGCCCGCACAATGCAAATCGAAGGAGGATGCGCGGAATGAGAGCAGTGAAGAGGCTGGTCGCCCTTGGACTGATGGCGGCACTGTTCGCAAGCGCCACGCCCGCCTCGGCGGACGCCGCTGCCTTCCGTCATTACGTCGCCTGCGGCCTCTCTCAGAATGCGAAACCGTCGCACGTCTGCCAGAAGGGCAGGAAAAAGGGTGCCTTCTTCCGCAGCAACAAAGCGGACGTCTTCTACACCGTCTGCGTTCGGTTCCCGACCAAGAAGAACCTCTGCGCGCCCAAACAGAAAGCGGTGCAGGGGACGCTTTACGTGAACAAGATCAGCTCCAACATCCCCGGTGAGCACCGGGTCACCTGGTTCGTCAAAGGCAAACGGGTCGGCGCCTTCGATTTCCTCATCCCGGGCTGAGACCTGGCCCTGATCGGCTTCGACACCGCGACCGCCGACACCGCCGTCTGCGCCTGGCGCGACGGCGAGGTCCTCTACGAGTCGCTGCTCGGTCCCAGCGAGGAGGCGGGCCCTCTGCACAGCACGGCGCTGCTGGCGGAGATCGAGCGCGCCGCCGCCGCGGCGGGCGGTTGGGAGGCCGTGGAGCGGCTCGCGGTCGGTGCCGGCCCCGGCTCGTTCACCGGCCTGCGGGTCGCGATTGCGACGGCCCGAGCGCTGGGGCTGAGCCGTGGGCTGCCGGTGAGCGGAGTCTGCACGCTCGACTCGATCGGTCGTGCGATCGGCGAGGTCGCCGCGCGCTCGGCCGGGCTCGCCGTACTCGACGCGCGGCGCGGCGAGGTCTTCTCTGCCCTCTACGCGGCGAGTGGGGATCGGCTCTGGGGGCCGTTGGTCAGCTCCCCCGAGGAGCTGGCCGACCGGGTCACGGCGATGGCGGCGCCCCCGCTGGCCGCCGGATCGGGCGCGGTACGCTTTCGTCAACAGTTGGCCAGTCGGGAAGTCGAGGTCCCGGAGGACGCCGACCCCGTGCACCGGATCGCCGCGCGGCACATCTGTGCTCTGGCGGCGACTGGCCCGGGCGCCGCCGACTCCGATCCCCTCGCCCCGATCTACCTACGTCCCCCCGACGCGGAACGGTGGCGTGAGCGAGACTCTCTACAGAAATCCGGGTGAGGTGGGCGCCGAGGTCCGGCAGCTCGCCTACAGCGATCTGCCGGCGGTGATCTCGATCGAGCGGCGTTCCTTCCCGGCGCCCTGGTCGCTGGCGATGTTCGTGCTCGAGCTCTCCAAGCCCTCGGGGATCTGCCTGGCCGCCACCGAGGCCGACGAGCTGCGCGGCTACCTGGTCTGCTCCCGTTACGACCGCGTCTGGCACCTGATGAACGTCGCCGTGGCGCCGGAGCGGCGGCGGCGCGGCATCGCCACCCGGCTGATCTCGCGGTTGATTGAGGAGGGCGGTGGCAAGCTGCCGTTCACGCTCGAGGTGCGGGTCTCCAACCGGGAGGCGATCTCGATGTACGAGAGCCTCGGCTTCCGCTCGGCCGGCGTCCGTCCCCGCTACTACCAGGACAACGGCGAGGACGCCCTGATCATGTGGCTGGACTGAGTACCCCGTGATCCTCGCGATCGAGACCTCCTGCGACGACACCTGCGCTGCCGTTGTCGACGGGCCGCGCATCCTCTCCAGCCTGATCTCCTCGCAGGCCGCCGCCCACGAGCGCTTCGGCGGCGTCGTGCCGGAGGTCGCCTCGCGCCATCACCTCGAGCTGGCGGCGCCGGTCGTCGAGGCAGCGCTTGCCGAGGCGGATGTCTCGCTTGACGAGATCGAGGCTGTGGCGGTCACGGCCGGCCCCGGGCTGATCGGGGCGCTTCTCGTCGGCCTGAGCAGCGCCAAGGCGATCGCGGCGCCGCGACGGTTGCCGCTGATCCCGGTTGACCACCTGCAGGGACATGTCGCGGCCAACTTCCTCGAGCCGGAGCCGCTCGAGCCGCCCTTCGTCTGCCTGGTCGCGAGCGGCGGCCATACCTTGCTGGCGGGGGTGCGCGACCACACGGGCCACGAGGTCCTGGGGCAGACGCTCGACGACGCGGCCGGCGAGGCCTTCGACAAGGTCGCCCGCATGCTTGGGCTCGGCTATCCGGGCGGGCCGGCGTTGGAGCGGCTGGCGGCGGAGGGCAATTCCGAGGCGTTTGACCTTCCGGTTGCGATGAGCCGCGACCCCGGCCTCGACTTCAGCTTCAGCGGCCTGAAGACGGCGCTCGTCTATCTCTGCCGCGATCTCGGCTCCGAGGGGGTCCAGGAGCGCCGCGCCGACCTTGCTGCGAGCTTCCAAGCTGCAGTGGTGGGACAACTGATCGCGAAGCTGAAGCGAGCGCTGGCGAAGGGCGATTGGGAGGCCGTAGCCCTGGGCGGCGGCGTCGCCGCCAACGGCCCGCTGCGGAAGGCGGTGGCGGCGCTATGCGAGGAGCGCGGCGTGCGGCTGAAGCTGGTCCCGCTGCCCCTCTGCACCGACAACGCGGCGATGATCGGCTCCGCCGCCCGCTTCGCCCCGCGGCTGCCCTACCCGGACTACCTCTCCTACGACGCCTTCCCCAGCCGCCGGCCTCCGGTCCCCGCGTGAGCGAGGTGCTCGTCTACTCGCGGCCGGGCTGCCACCTCTGCGAGGAGGCACTGGAGGCGATCGTCGCCCTGCGCTCCGAGGGGTACCGATTCGAGCTGCGCGAGGTCGACATCGAGAGCGACGAGCTGCTGCTGCGGCGGATGCTCGAGCGCATCCCCGTCGTCGAGCTGGACGGCGAGCTGGTCTCGGAGCTGGTCCTCGACGAGGCCGGCCTCCGCGCGCGGCTCGATACTGTGGGGGCCGATGATCGAGCAGGCGGTCGACGAGCGTGAGGTGTCCGACGGGCTGATCGCCGAGGGCGAGCGGCTGTCGCTCGGCGTGGCGGCGCGCCTCTCGCGCTACCTGCAGGTGCTCACGCAGGCCCGCAAGATGGGCCGCGACACGATCTCCTCGCAGGAACTCTCCGACTACACCCACATCAACCCGACCCAGATTCGCCGCGACCTCTCCGGTTTCGGCAAGTTCGGCAAGCGCGGGGTCGGCTACAACGTCGACTCGCTGGTCGCCGAGATTCGCAAGATCCTCCGCACCTCGGGCCAGCACAACATCGCCCTCTTCGGCGCCGGCAATCTCGGCCAGGCGATCGCCAGCTCCGACATCTTCGCCGACCACGGTTTCCAGGTCGTCGCCATGTTCGACATCGACCCCGAGGTGGTCGGCACAGAGGTCGGCAGCCTGCAGGTGCGCGACTTCGGTGAGCTGGAGGCGGTCGTCGGCGACCAGGAGATCGTCGTCGGCGTGCTCGCCGTGCCCGCCGCCGCCGCGCAGGCCGTCGCCGACCGCCTCGTCGAGGCCGGCGTGAAGATCATCTTCAACTACTCCGAGCAGCTCCTCCAAGTGCCGCCGGAGGTGACCGTCCACACCTCGAGCCCCGCGGTCGACCTCCTCTACGCGCTCTACTTCTACCTGACCTGATCCCCTTGTCACTGGACCTCGACCTCGCCAGGGAGCGATTCGAGAACTCCACCGATTTCACGATCGGCCTGGAGGAGGAGTTCGCGATCCTCGACCCGGCGACGCTGGAGCTGGAGCACCGCTTCGAGGACGTCAACGCGGCCTGCCAGAAGGACGACCTGCTGGCCGAGTCGGCAGCCGGCGAGCTGATCGCCTCCGAGATCGAGATCCGCTCAGGACGGTCCCCCGACTTCGCCGCCGCGGTCGAGGCGCAGCGCGAGCGCCGTACGCGGCTCTTCGCGCTGGTCGAAGGGATGGGCCTGGCGTTGGGCGCGACCGGAACCCATCCCTGGGCCGACTACCTCGACCAGCGGATCATCGACACGCCGCACTACAACCGGCTCAGGCGCGAACTCGGCTGGGTCGCGCAGCGCAACAACACCTGGAGCCTCCACGTGCACATGGGGGTGCGCGGCGCCGATCGCGCGATCGCGGTCTGCGACTGGATGCGCGAGTTGCTGCCTCTGCTGCTGGCGGCGTCCGCCAACTCGCCCTTCCTCGACCGTCACGACACCGGCCTGCACACGGTGCGCACCGAGATCTTCACCCGCACCTTCCCGCGTTGCGGGATCCCCAGCCCGTTCGGCGACTGGGGCCGCTACGCCGAGTTCGTCGGCTTGCTGGAGCGGACCGGCAGCGTGGTCGAGTCGACGCAGCTGTGGTGGAGCGTCCGTCCCCACCACCAGTTCGGGACGGTCGAGGTGCGGATCTGCGACGCGCAGACGCGCGGCGACGAGTCCTTCGGCCTGGCCGGCCTGATCGCCGCCTGCATCGCCCAGACCGCGCTCGACTACGACGAGCGCGGTTACGACGGTGCCGGCGCGCCGCTGCAGGACCGCGAAATCGACGAGAACCTATGGCGGGCGATCCGCCACGGAATGGGCGGCAAGGTGATCGACTTCCGGCGCGGGGTGGAGGTCGAGGCCCGCGAGGCCCTCGAGGGTCTGATGGCCTGGACCGGCCCCGCCCGTGCTCAGCTCGGCATCGAGGCGAAGCTGCCGGGGCGCAACGGGGCGCAGCGGGCGCGCGAGGCGCTCGACGCGGGCATCTCGATCGAGGACATCTACAGGGACGCCGTCGCCGAGACGCGGCGCACCTATACCGCCGCAAAACAGACTGCATAGCGTCGCCCAGACGTGCCGCAGCTTAGGTACCCATATCGTCCTCTAAGCGGCGGCACGTCCCGAAATCGGCCTCAGAACGCAGTATCCGCGGCCCCATATAGACTCCCGCGCCGCTAAAGCCAGCCGGAGGAACCGAACTTGACTGATTTCTTGACCGATTACGGAGTTGTCGTTGCGCTTGTCTGCGCCGGGGCAGCGGTTGTATATGGACTTTTGATCACCCAGCGCCTGCTCGCGAAGTCGCCGGGCAACGAGCGCATGCAGGAGATCTCGGGTGCCGTCCAGGAGGGCGCCAGCGCCTATCTGCGGCGCCAGTACGCGATCATCGCCGTCGTCGCGGTGCCGCTCGCGATCCTGCTTTGGATCGTGCAGGGCGACGTGCTGCCGGCGATCGGCTTTGTGATCGGCGGACTCCTCTCCGGCGCCACCGGGTTCATCGGCATGAACCTCTCGGTGCGCGCCAACGCCCGCGTCGCCGAGGCCGCGCGCGGCGGGGTGCCACCGGCGCTCGACGTCGCCTTCAAGGGCGGCTCGGTCACGGGCCTGCTCGTCGTCGGCCTGGCGCTGCTCGGGGTGGCCGGCTACTACGGCGTCCTCGTCCTCACCGACCACACCGACAAGGAGGCCGTCGACGCGCTGATCGGCCTCGGCTTCGGCGGCTCGCTGATCTCGGTCTTCGCTCGTTTGGGCGGTGGCATCTTCACCAAGGCCGCCGACGTCGGCGCCGACCTGGTTGGCAAGGTCGAGGCGGGGATCCCGGAGGACGATCCGCGCAACCCGGCAGTGATCGCCGACAACGTCGGCGACAACGTCGGCGACTGCGCCGGCATGGCCGCCGACCTGTTCGAGACCTACGCGGTCACCTCGGTCGCCGTGATGCTGCTCGGCGTGCTGACCTTTACCGGAGCGGGCGGCGACTACATCCGCGAGGTAGCGATCTTCCCGCTGGTGATCGGTGGGGCCGCGATCCTCGCCTCGATCGTCGGGGCGCTCGCGGTGCGGACCAAATCCGACCGGGTCGAGGGGGCCCTGTACCAGGGGCTGATCGTCTCGGGGATCCTCTCGATCGCCGCCTTCTACCCGATCACGGAGTGGCTGATGAGCGACGCGGTGCAGTTCGGCCTCGCCGCCGCGGCCGATGCGGTCACCGTCACCGACCTCTGGCTCTGCGCCGTGATCGGCGTTGCCGTCACCGCCTTCCTCTTCGTCATTACCGACTACTACACCTCGACCCGCCGTCGCCCGGTGAGGACGATCGCCAAGGCGTCGGAGACCGGCCACGCGACCAACATCATCCAGGGCCTGGCGCAGGGCTTCCAGTCGACCGCCGCGCCAGCTCTGGTACTCGCGCTGGCGATCCTCGCCGCCAACGAGCTGGCGGGCATCTACGGGATCGGCGTCGCGGTGATGGCGCAGCTCTCGCTGACCGGCCTGATCGTCGCGATGGACGCCTTCGGGCCGATCACCGACAACGCGGGGGGCATCGCCGAGATGGCCGACCTGCCCGAGGACGTCCGCAACGTCACCGACCCGCTCGACGCGGTCGGCAACACGACCAAGGCGGTAACCAAGGGTTACGCGATCGGATCCGCGGCTCTCGCTGCGCTCGTCCTGTTCGCCGCTTTCAAGAGCGAGCTGGCCGACGAGGCGCCTGCCGGCTTCGACCTCAACAGCCTCTTCAACCTCTCCAGCCCGGAGGTGCTAATCGGGCTGATCATCGGCGGCATGATGGTCTACCTGTTCGCGGCGCTTGCGATCGAGGCTGTCGGTCGCGCCGGCGGCCAGGTGGTCGAACAGGTCCGCCAGCAGTTCCGCGACCACCCCGGGATCATGGCGGGGACCGAAAAGCCCGAGTACGGCAAAACGGTCAGCATCGTCACCCTGGCGGCTCAGAAGGAGATGATTCTTCCGTCGCTGATCCCGATCGCGGTTCCGGTCGTCGTCGGCCTGCTCAGCGTCGACGCGCTCGGCGGCCTGCTGATCGGCGTGATCGTGGTCGGCCTCTTCGCGGCGATCTCGATGACCGCCGGCGGCGGCGCCTGGGACAACGCCAAGAAGCTGATCGAGGACGGCGCCTACGGCGGCAAGGGCTCCGAGGCCCACGCCGCCTCGGTGACCGGCGACACGGTCGGCGATCCCTACAAGGACACCGCCGGGCCGGCTATCAACCCGATGATCAAGGTGGCCAACATCGTTGCGATCCTGATCATCCCGATCGTTCACTTCTAGTACTCGAAGCGTGGGGGAGGGGCGGGGTGCCCCTCCCGCTTGCTGGGTTTTTCGCCCGCGCGTTTCAGGCTGACCGTGGAGGTGCTGGGCGAAAAACAGGACGCCGCTGCGCGGGAGGGGCACCCCGCCCCTCCCTCGTCAGACCCGTGGGTGCGGAGGCGTTCGTCCTTTGTGCCGGTATGCGGTACAAAGGACGAACGCACCAAGGGTTTGCGGACGGCGCCTCTTGTGGCATAGCGGCTAGGGTCCGCGCCGCTGTGAGCGATGAGCCCATCAACGTTGGTGACTTCGAGCGGGCAGCGGCGGAGAAGCTGGAGCCGGGAGTGCTTGGGTATTTCGCCGGTGGTGCTGGCGACGAGGTGACGCTGCGGGAGAACGTTGCTGCTTGGGGGCGGTGGCGGTTGCGGCCTCGGATGCTGGCCGGCTTGAGCGAGTGGGGGACTGGGGCGGAGGTGCTGGGGGCGGAGGTCTCTATGCCGATCCTGGTCGCGCCTGTCGCCTATCAGCGGCTGGTTGATCCGGAGGGGGAGGTGGCGATGGCGCGGGCCGCTGCGGCGGCTGGGACCGTTATGTGCCTCTCAACTCTGGCGACGAGTAGGCCGCGGGACGTGGCGGCCGGGGCGCCCGGCGGGCGGCGCTGGTTCCAGCTCTACTGCTTCAAGGACGACGGCATCACCCGGGCGTTGATGGATGAGGCGGTCGATTCGGGCTTCGAGGCGATCGTGATCACGGTCGACGCGCCGCGTGGCGGCAACCGGGAGCGCGACCTGCGAACTGGTTTCAAGATCCCCGAGGGGCTCGGCGTGCCGAGCGTCGAAGCCGCGCTCGGCTCCGAGCGGGCGGTGACGATCGAGGAGACGTTCGCGCTGATGGAACCGGCGCTGAGCTGGTCGCGCCTCGAGGACCTCGCCTCAGAATGCGACGGGCCGGTGCTTGTCAAGGGGGTGTTGACCGATCGCGACGCGGCGCTCGCGGTCGAGCACGGCGCAGCCGGGGTCGTCGTGTCCAATCACGGCGGCCGCCAGCTCGACCGTGTGCCGGCCACTGGTGACGCGTTGCTGGAGGTTGTCGACGCGGTCGAAGGGCGCGGGGCCGTCCTGGTCGACGGTGGCATCCGGCGCGGCATCGATGTTGTCACCGCCCTGGCGCTCGGGGCCGACGCCGTCCTGGTCGGCCGTCCGGTCCTCTGGGGCCTCGCCGTCGGCGGCGAGGAGGGGGCGCGGCGGGTGTTGGAGCTGCTCCGCCACGAACTGGAGCTGGCGCTCAGCCTCTGCGGCTGCGCCGCCCCGTCGGAGCTGACCCGCGAGTACTTGCAGCGGGCACCGGTGCCGTCCCTATATTCGGGCTAGATGGACCCTTCGACGGTGACCGGGTAGATGGCCCGGCGCATACCCAGAGACGAATCGCTGAGCCGCGTTCACGGCGTCGGCGCCCTGTTCTCTGCCGCCTACGGCAACGTCGGCTCCTCGATCTACTACGCGCTCGGTGTCACCGCTGTCTTCGCCCTAGGCCTCACCCCGGTTGCCTTCGTCATCTCGGGGCTGATCTTCGCGGCGACGGCGGCGACCTACGCTGAGGCGACCGTGATGTACCCGGAGGCGGGCGGCTCCGCGAGCTTCGCCCGCCACGCCTTCAATGAGCTGGTCAGCTTCGTCGCCGGCTGGGGGCAGATGCTCAACTACGTGATCACGGTCGCGATCTCGGCCTATTTCGTGCCCCACTACCTGGCCGTCTTCTGGGAGCCGCTCGGCCATGGTCCCGGGGACATCATCGCCGGCGCGGCGCTGATCGCCGCCCTCGCCCTGCTCAACATCCGCGGCTCGCAGGAGTCGGCGAAGTTGAACCTGGTGCTCGCGATCACCGACCTCGCCACCCAGGTCGTGCTGGTCGGAATTGGCCTGGCGCTGGTTTTCAGCCCCGAGATCCTCGTCGACAACATCGACCTCGGCGTCGCCCCGAGCTGGAGCGATTTCGCGCTCGGCATCGCGGTCGGGATGATCGCCTACACCGGGATCGAGACGATCTCCAACATGGCCGAGGAGGCGCGAGACTCCGCCCGGTCCATTCCCCGCAGCGTCGGCCTTACGGTCGCCGCGGTGCTCGCGCTTTACATTCTGATCCCTCTGGTTGCACTCTCGGCGATGCCGGTGACCCAGGACGCTGCGGGTAACTTCTCAACCGCGCTCGGCAGCGAGTTCGCCAACGATCCGATCCTCGGCATCGTCGAGAACCTCGGGGTCGGTGATGGCCTGACCGAAGCCCTGCGCTTCTATGTCGGCATCCTCGCTGCGGTGATCCTCCTGATCGCCACCAACGCGGGGCTGATCGGCGTCTCTCGCCTCACCTACTCGATGGGGCAGCACCGCCAGCTGCCGGAGGGACTGCGCCAGGTCCATCCCCACTACCGCACGCCGTACATCGCCATCCTCGTCTTCGCCGCGGCTGCGACGATCACCCTGCTGCCAGGCAAGACCGACTTCCTGGCAACGCTCTACTCGTTCGGCGCGATGCTCTCCTTCACCATCGCGCACGTCTCAGTGATCCAGCTGCGCCGCCGTAACTCTGAGGACGAGCGGCCCTGGAGCCCGCCCCTAAACTTCCGTGCCTTCGGCACGCTGGTGCCCTTAACCGCGGTCCTCGGCGGGCTCGGCACCTTTTCGGCCTGGATCGTGGTGATGGTGCTCAACCCGCGCACCCTCGCAGTAGGACTCGGCTGGATGGCTTTCGGGATCGCCGTCTACGTGCTCTACCGCCGCAATCAAGGCCTGCCGCTGACCAAAACGGTCAAGGTGGTCACGCCGGAGCCGCTAGGGGTCGAGGAGATCGAGTACAAAAGCGTCATGGTCGCCTTCGAGGACGGCGGGCCGTTCTCCGAGGAGATGGTCGCGACCGCGGCTAAGCTCGCCTCCAAACGGCGACGCGGCATCCACATCCACTCGATGCTCACGGTGCCGACCAACCTGCCGCTCGATGCCGAGCTTCGCGAGCGCGAAGCCGAGGCGCAGAGCAAGGTCGAGCAGGCGAAGCTTATCGGCGGTCAGCGGGTGACCGGCCACGTCGAGCGAGTGCGCCCGGGCCAGGAGGGCTACTCGATCGCCGGGGAGGCGAGGTTGATCAACGCCGCCGCGGTGGTGGTGGGGTTGCGCTACCGGGGCGGAACGCCGCTCTACGACAAGACCCTGCAGACGGTGCTCGGCGAGCGTCCCTGCCGCGTAATCGTCGTCTCCGATCGCAGCGTGCACCAGGCCCCCGACACCGCCCCGGCGCTGACCTAGAATCGCCGCAATGGCCTCGCCCGAGCGGATCTACCGCGGATCGATCCGCGCCTTCTCGATCGCGATGATCGTCCTCGGCCTGGCGATCCTCACCAGCACCTTGGCGAACGGCGGTGGTCCGCTCTCGATCGGCGTGTTGCTCGGGTGCGCCTTTCTCGCAGTGGGCATCGTCCGCGGGTGGCTCGGTGGCGGGGGTCCCCCGCGGCGCGGAGGCGCGTCCAGCGCCGAGCACCGTGGGGGTGGCCGCCGAGACAGGACCCGCGGCCGGTCGCCCTCGTGAACCGGCGAGAGCGCCCACCACGCTCCCGGCTCGAACCGTTGCTGGAGCGGGGGATGGGCGTCCCCGGCCTCTTCGTTGCCGTCTACTCGGCCGTCGGCTTCTCGATTTATTTCTCACTCGGCGTCGTCGCCGATCGCGGCCTTGGGCTGACGCCGCTGATCTTCCTCGCAGCCGGGCTGCTCTTTGTCCTTGCGACCCTGAGCTACGTCGAGGGCGGCGCAATGTTCCGCGAACGCGGCGGCTCCTCGAGCTTCGCTCGCCACGCCTTCAACGAGCTGATCGCCTTCATTGCCGGCTGGGCGATCCTGATCGACTACCTGATCGTCGCTGCCCTGGCGGCGATCTCGGTGCCGCACTATCTGCAGCCAGTTGCCTCGGGCCTGTCGGCGCCCGGTTGGGAGATCGGCGTCGCTGTCGCGGTGATCGTCGCCGCCTGCGTCCTCAACGTGATCAACGCGACGGGACGGGGGCGGCAGGGCTGGCTTGTGATCCTCGTCCTCGCCGACATCGCCCTGCAGCTCGCGGTGATCGCGGTTGGCGTCTTCGCCGTCCTCCACCCGGAGAGGCTGACGGCGCAGCTCGACCTCTTCACCGACCCGAGCGCCACCGACGCCGTCTACGCGGGAGTCGTTGCGATGCTCGCCTACGCCGGCATCGAGGCGGCTTCGGACTTGGCCCCCGACATCGACGTGCGCCGCCGCGACCTGAGGCGGATCGTCACGGTGGGCGCGGTCGCGGTGCCGCTCGCCTACGCCGGGATGGCGGCGATCGCGCTGATGGCGGTGCCGGTGGTGGCCGGTCCCGACGGGCCGCAGACCGCGCTCGGGGGTGAGTTCGTCGAGGCGCCGATCCTCGGTGTCGTCTCCGCCTATCAGCCGGGCTGGGCCGCCGACGCGATGCGTTGGATCGTCGCGCTGGTCGCCGCGCCGGTCCTCTTCTGGGCGGCGACGACGTCGATGCTCGGCGTCTCGCGCCACATCTACACGCTGGCGATCAACCGCCAGATCCCCAGCTGGCTCGGCAAGCTCAATGCGCGCCATGCGACGCCGCATGTGGCGATCGTCCTCTCCGGGCTGATCGCGATCGGCTTGGTGCTGCCCGCGGACGTAAAGCTGCTAGCCAGCATCTACGCCTTCGGCGCGACCCTGGCGATCACGATCGCTCACATCTCAATTCTGCGGCTGCGGGTTCACGATCCAGATCGCCGCCGCCCGTTCCGTGTCCCCTGGAACGTCGAGTGGCGCGGAGCCAGCCTGCCCGTGCCAGTGTTTCTCGCCGCCGTGCTCACCGGGCTGGCGTTCCTCAGCGTGCTCGCCATCCACGAGACGGCGCGCTGGGTAGGTGGTGGCTGGATGCTCTTTGGGCTCGCCTTCTACGTTGTCTACCGCAAGGGGTTCGAGGGAACCACGCTGACCCGCCGCGTCTCGGTGACCGAGCGGGCGCTGACCAAGCAGGTCCCCGACCTCGCCTATCGCAGCATCCTCGTGCCGGTCTTCGGCACCAAGCTCGACGATGACATCGTCGCCACGGCCGGCCGCCTCGCCGCGGCTGAGCGGGAGGAGGCGGATGGCGAGCTGGATGGCGCCCGGCTGGCTCTGATCCACGTGGTCGAGGTGCCGCTGACCCTGCCACTTGACGCCGAGCTACCGGACCGCGAGGAGGAAGCGCGGCGCACCCTGCAACGCGCCAGGGAGGTCGCGGAGGAGTACGAGGACGTGGCGGTCAGCACCGAGACGATTCGCGCGCGTGAGGTCGGTGCCGGCATCGTCGAGGCGGCGAGACGAAGCGAGGCCGAGGCGATCGTGATCGGCGGCGAGCCGCCGACCAAGATCCGCGGCGGCGCGACCCTGGGGGGAATCGGAGCCGCGAAGCCGGCCGAGATCGGAGCGGCGACCGAGTACGTGCTCAAGAAAGCACCGTGCCAGGTCTTGCTGACGGCGCCGCCGGAGCCAGAGCCAGAGCCGACCATCGCTGACTAGACTCCAACTCGTGGTGATGACTTGTTCATCCTGATCGTCGGCTGCGGCCGCGTCGGCTCTTCCGTTGCCCGGACGATGCTGCGTGAGGGCCACGACGTCTCTTGCCTCGACGAGGACCCCGAGTCGCACACTCGGCTCGAGGTCGGCCTCGACCGCGGTTGGGAGGATCTCGGCGGCCGCTTCACGGTCGGCACCGGCCTGGAGACCGACGCGCTGCTCGCCGCCGGCATCGAGGGAGCGGACGCCTTCATCGCCTCGACCAACGGCGACAACACGAACATCGTCATCTCGCAGATCGCCCAGCGCCGCTACGAGGTGCCAACGGTGATCGCGCGCATCCTCGACCCATTGCGAGCGGAGTGGTACCGCCAGCAGGGACTGCACACCATCTGTCCGACCCGAGTCGCAATCGACATGCTCGAGACCGCCGTCCGCGAGGGCGCCCCGCGCGAGGGCGCCAAGCCCGGCGGTTCGGTCGAAGCCGCATAAGGCGAGGAGGCGGAGCGTGTACATCATCGTCGTCGGAGCTGGGAAGGTGGGTTGGAACCTGGCCCGCGAGCTGCTTGAAAAGAGCCACGAGGTCACCGTCATCGAGAGCGACCGCCGGCGCTACCTGACGGTCGAGCAGGAGCTCGAGCACAACGTCGTCTACGGCGACGCCTCCGAGCTGTGGGTGTTGGAGCGGGCGGGGATCCAGCGAGCCGAGATGGTGATCGCGGTGACCGGCGACGACGAGGACAACATGCTGATCTGCCAGGTTGCGCGCGAGAAGTACGAAGTCGAGCGGATCATCGCCCGCGTCAACAACCCGCGCAACCGCTCGCACTTCGACCTGCTTGGGGTGAAACCGTCGGTCTCGGCGACCGACTTGATCCTTCGCCTGCTCGAGCACGAGGTCCCCGAGTACGGCCTGGTCCACCTGCTCGACCTGCAAGAGGAGCAGCTGGAGATCATCGAGATGCTGCTCGGCAAGGACTCCCGCGTTACCGGCGCTCGGGTCGGCGACCTGGCGATGCCCGACGGCAGCCTGCTGATCTCCGTCCTGCGCGAGGGCAAAGGCTTCGTGCCCGGGCCTGACACGGTGCTCCAGGCGGGCGACGAGGTACTCGCGGTGCTCGACCCGGGCCGCGAGGACGACCTCAAAGAACTGTTTGGCCCTGCTGCTGGAGGCAACGGGGCAGGCTGAGGCAATGGCCGACCGCGCAGTCGACTTCCTGCTGATCGGCGGCGGCATGGCCTCGGCCCACTGCGCCGCCGAGCTGCGCCGCCGCGAGGCGGAGGGCTCGATCCTGCTGGCCGGGCGCGAGCCGGAGCCGCCTTACGAACGGCCGCCGCTCTCCAAGGACTACATGCGCGCCGAGTCGGGGCGCGAGGACGCCTTCGTTAACCCGGTCGGCTGGTACGAGGAGAACGGCGTCGAGCTGCTGACCGGGGTCAACGTGATGTCGCTTGACCCGGCGGCGCGGACGGCGAAGCTGCAGGGCGGGGAGGAGGTGGCCTTCGGCAAGGCGCTGCTTGCCACCGGGGCGATGGTCAACATCCTGCGGGTCGAGGGCGCCGAGAACGAGGGGATCCACTACCTGCGCGCCTTCGGCAACTCCGACGCGATCCGCGCCGATGCCGAGGCGGCGGAGCACGTGGTCCTGGTCGGCGGCAGCTACATCGGCACCGAGGTCGCCGCCTCGTTGACGGCGAAAGGGGTCGGCTGCACGATCGTGATGATGGAGGACGTGGCGCTCTCGCGGACGTTCGGCGAGGACGCCGGACGTTGGTTCCAGGGGAAGCTGGAAGAGCACGGCGTCACTGTGCACGGCGGCGAGGAGCTGGAGGCGTTCGAGGGCGACGGGCGGGTGAAGGCCGTCTTGACCAAGAGCGGTCGGGCGATCGAGTGCGACGCCGTCGTGGTTGGCGCCGGGGTGCGGGCCGACGCGATGCTCGCTCAGCGGGCCGGGCTCGACGTCAACAACGGCATCGTCTGCGACTCGAAGCTGCGGAGCTCGGCCGAGGGGATCTATGCGGCTGGCGATTGCTGTTCCTACGACAGCGTCGTGCATGGCCGCCGGCTGCGGATCGAGCACTGGGACGTCGCGATGCAGCAGGGAATGCACGCCGCCCGCAACATGCTCGGCGATGATCGCGACTACGACGTCGTCCCCTACTTCTTCAGCGACCTCGCCGATTGGGCGAGCCTCGAGTACGTCGGCCCGGCCTACGAGTGGGACGAGGAGATCTGGCGCGGCGATCGCGACTCCGGCGAGTTCTCGCTCTGGTACCTGAAGAACGGCCGCGTCGCCGGCGCTCTCAGCGTCGAGCGCTCCGAAGACTTGGCCGAGGCTCGGCGCCTTCTGGCCAATCAGGTGGATGTTTCGAGCGCCCGCGAGCAGATCGCCGACCCTGGCAGCGACCTGGCGGAGATTTCGTGATGCACCTCAGCGCCACCTAGATTGAGTAGCCTGCCCAATAGAGCATCGAAGATCGATGCCCGGTCGTCTAGTGGCAAGACGCTCGGCTCTGGACCGAGAAACGGTGGTTCGAATCCATCCCGGGCAGCTTCCCGGTGGCTTCCGTCCGGTTCCTCACCGAACATGCGTTCGATGAGGAAGCAGATCGATGAGCTGTTGAAGAAGGGTTTTTCTCGACGCCGAATCGCACAGGAGATCGGCGTCGATCCATCGACGGTGACCCGCTATGCCCGCCTGCTGGGACACCCCGACGTGAATCCACGACTCTCTCCGATCAATTGGAAGGCCGTCCAGGCTTACTACGACCAAGGTCACACGATCGACGAGTGTCGAGAGCGCTTCGGGTTCTCGTACGGAGCATGGGATAAGGCGGTGGTCCGCGGTGAGATCTTCCCTCGTCCTCGCGGCGGCCGACAGCTCTCACAATCGACCCGCGACAAGGTGGCCCTTCTTCTGGCTGGCGGTTCGACCCAAGCCGACATCGCCGATTCCCTTGGCCTCGCTAAGTTCAACTGTCGCATTTCATTGTCGGCGGCTCGGGCTTTCCGCCGACTCGCGGTTCGCGCGTCGCTACGACTGGGCCCAGGTTCAGCGAGCGATCGATGAAGAAGAGCTTTCGATGCGCCAGTGCCTTGACCGGTTCGGATTTTGTCGCGCCACATGGGCAGATGCCGTCAAGCGCGGGGACATCGTTCCCCGGCCAAGCAAGATCCCGATCGAGCAGCTCCTGGTGGTGGGGCGAGAGGGGACGAATCGAACCCATCTCAAGAACCGACTGATCGGGGAAGCCTTGAAGGAGACTCGCTGCGAGATATGCAGGCTCGACGAGTGGTTGGGAAAGCCACTGAGCTTGGAGCTGCACCACGTCAATGGGGATGGCATGGACAATCGGCTGGAGAATCTTCAGCTGCTCTGCGGCAACTGCCACTCGCAGACCGACAACTGGGGCGGGCGGGGAATCAAGCGGCGCAGGCGTCGCGATTCAGGCTGCAATGAAGCACCCGGGCGCGTCTAGTCGCTTTGCTAGCTTCGCCGCAGATGAGGAGGCTCTCCTTCTACTCAGGGGCATTGGCGCTCGCGGTCCTCGCGATCGCCGGTTGCGGCGGGGACGACGGCGACGACACGACCGCCCCGGTCGCGCCGGTCGAAACGACCGCGGCGCTCAGCAAGGAGGAGCTGGTCGCCCAGGGCGACGCGATCTGCGCCGAGGTGAACGCCGCAGTTGGCACCCTCGCCTCGAGCGACGCCGCCGGCGCGGCGACCCAGGCGGCTGGCCTATACAGCGGCATGGTCGAGAGGCTTGTGGAGCTCGGCGCTCCCAGCGACGACAGCAGCGGCTACCCCGAATTCATCGCCGCCGCCGAAGGGTTGGCTCAGGCTGAGAGCGACGTGGAGCTGGCGGCGGAGCGGGGCGAAGATGCGGCGCTGGTCTCGGCTGAAACCGAAGCGTCGTCGGCGCTCGCCTCCTTCCAGTCGGCGGCCACCTCCTACGGCTTCGAGCAGTGCGGCGAAGGGCCGAGTGCTCCGGTCCCGGGCTCGGGCGTCCCGGCCGAATCGGAAACCGAATCGCCAGACGGCGAAGAAGAAATTGAAGAAACGCCCGAAGAAGAAGTCGAAGTAGCGCCCGAAACCGAAGCGGGCGGCGCTGGGACGGGAGCGGGTGGCGGAGCCGAAGCGGGTGGTGGTACCGGCGGCGGCGAAAGCTCCGGCGGCGGTGGCTCCGGCGGCATCGGCCCGGGCTGAGCGGGCCGATAACCGGCGCATCTCGGCCCGCTCAGGCAGCTGAGCTTTGACGCCAGGCGCCGTAGAGCCTCGAGTAGGGGCCGCCGGCCTCGATCAACTCGTTGTGCGTGCCTGCCTCGGCGATGCGGCCGCCTTCGAGGACCACGATCTTGCCGGCGCGGCGGATCGTCGAGAGGCGGTGGGCGATGACGATCGCCGTGCGGCCTGCCAGCAACCGCTCCAGTCCCCGCTCGATCGTCTTCTCGGTCCGCACGTCAACGTTGGAGGTGGCCTCGTCGAGGATCAGGATCCGCGGCTCGGCGAGCAGTGCGCGGGCGAAGGCAACGAGCTGGCGCTGGCCGGCCGATAGTTGGACGCCGCGCTCGCCGATCTCGGTCTCAATCCCTTCCGGCAGCGCCGCTACGAACTCGCTCGCCCCGACCGCCGCCACGGCGCTTTCGACCTCCTCGAGCGTCGCCTCGGGCCGGCCGAAGGCGATGTTCTCGTGCACGCTGCCGGAGAAGAGGAATCCCTCCTGCGGGACGATTCCTAGCTGTCGCCGCAGGCCCTGCTGGCGCAGCTCGCGCAGGTCGTGCCCGTCGACCAGGACACGGCCCTGCTGCGGATCGTAGAAGCGGGCCACCAGCTTGGCCAGCGTCGACTTGCCGGCGCCGGTTGCGCCGACCAGGGCGAGGGTCTGCCCCGGCGGGACGTGCAGATCGATCTCGCGCAGCGCCCACTCGGCCGCATCGGCGGTCGCCGGCGCGTCTTCAGAGTACGAGAACCAGACCCCCTGCATCTCGATCTCGCCGCGCAGCGTGACGGGGTCGATGGCGCTCGGCGCGTCGACCATGTCCGGCTCGGTGTCGAGCAGGTCGAAGATCTTGTCCAGGGCCGCCATACCCTGCTGATAGGTCGTGTAGAGCTGGGAGAGCTGCTGGATCGGGTCGAAGAAGACCTGTAGGTAGCCGACGAAGGCGACGACGACGCCGACCTGGATCGCGTTGTCGATCACCTGGGCGCCGCCGTAGAGGACGATCGCCGCGGTGGCGACGGCAGAGAGCAACTCGACCGCGGGGAAGTAGGAGGCGTTGAGGTAGACGGTCTTCATGTTGGCCTCGCGGTTGGCCTCGTTCAGTTCGGTCATCGCTGCCTTATGGCGCGGCTCCTGGCCGAAGCTGCGCACCACCCGCACCCCGCTCAGGGTCTCCTGCAGGTAGGCGGTGACGGCGGCGATTCGCTCGCGCGTCGCCCGGTAGGCGCCGTGGGAGACGATGCGGAAGATGACGCTGGCGACGGCGAGCAGCGGGAAGGTGAGGAAGGTGACGAGGGCCAGCTGCAGGTCGAGCAGCAGCAGGATGACGACGACGCCGACCAGGGTGAGGCTGCTCGAGAAGAGCGTCACCACGCCGCTGGTGACGAGCTGGTTGAGCGCCTCGATGTCGTTGGTCATGCGGCTGATCAGGACACCCGGACTGCGCCGGGTGAAGAAGCCGATCGACATCGACTGCAGGTGGGAGAAGACGTGCTCGCGGAGGTCTTGGAGGGCGCGCGTGCCGACCCAGCCGACCAAGTAGGTCTGGGCGAAGGTGGCGACCGCGTAGACGACGGCGACGCCGACGAAGGCGACGACGATAAGGGTCAGGGCGCCGGTGTCGCCGGGGACGATGCCGGCGTCGATCGCCTGGCCGGCAAGGTAAGGCGGGGCGAGGCCGGCGCCGGTCGCAGCCAGCATCGCGACGAAGGTGAGCACCACCCGGCCGCGGTAGGGACGCAGCAGGCCCGCCATCCAGCGCAGCTTGCGGCCGCGCTGGTCCTGGCCGCGGAGCAGCCGCCAGAGCGCGGCGAAGAGGAGGTAGACGTCCCGCAGGCGGCTCATAGCCGCGCCAGCTCCTCGCGCTGCTCGAGGTCGCGCTGCAGGAAGACGGAGTCGGCGAGCCCGTGCTCAGCGATCTCGCGGTAGAAGCCGCAGCCCTCGAGCAGCTCCTCGTGGGAGCCGCGGTCGACGATCCGTCCGCCGTCCATCACCACGACCTCGTCGGCCAGCGAGACGGTCGAGAGGCGGTGGGCGATGATGAAGGTGGTGCGCCCCGCCATCGCCTCGCGCAGGCCGGACTTGATCTCAGCCTCGGTGCCGGCGTCAACCGAGGAGGTGGCGTCGTCGAGGATCAGGATGCGGGGGTCGGCGAGCAGCGCCCGGGCAATTGCGATGCGCTGGCGCTGGCCGCCGGAGAGGGTCCAGCCGCGCGCCCCGACCAGCGTCTCGTAACCGTCCGGCAGCTCGCGGATGAACTCGTCGGCCTGGGCGCGCCGCGCCGCAGCCTCGATCGCCTCGTGACTCGCCTCCGGGTTCGCGTAGGCAATGTTCGAGGCGATGTCGGCGCTGAACAGAAAGCTCTCGTCGCCGACGAAGGCGACCTGCGAGCGCAGCGAGTCGAGGTCGACGGACCGAATGTCGGCGCCGTCGACCAGCACGGCGCCCTCGCTCGGGTCATAGAGCCGCGCGACGAGCGCCACGAGACTCGTCTTGCCCGACCCCGAGGGGCCGACCAGCGCCACGGTGCGCCCCGCGTCGACGTCGAGGTCGACGCCCGCGAGCGCCGCATCCGACATTGACCCCACCCCGGTGTGGTCAATGTCGGATGCGTCGGCGATCAGGTTGTTTTCGTAGCGCAGGGTCACGCCGCGCAGCTCGACCCGGCCGTCGCCGGCGGGCAGCGGCGGCGCTCCCGCGGGGCTCTCGATTCGCGGCTCGCGGTCGAGGATCTCGAACAGGCGGTTGCCCGAGGCGATCGCCCGCTGCGCCATCCCCATCGCCATGCCGAGCATCCGCATCGGCGCCGCCAGTATCGCCAGGTAGGTGTAGAAGGCGGCGAACTCGCCGAGGCTGAGGTCGTTGGCGATCACCTGGCGGCCGCCGATCAGCAGCACCAGCGCGATGCCGAGCTGGGGGAGTAGGCCGAGCAGCGGCGAGAAGAAGGCCTGCAGGCGGGTCGAGTAGATGCTCTGGTCGAAGACGCGGCGGACGGCGTGGCGGAAGCGGCGCAACTGGTGCTCCTCACGGGCGAAGGCCTTGACGATGCGCACGCCCGAGACGCTCTCCTCGGCCTCGGCGGTCAGCTCGGCGAGGCGCTGCTGGACCTCCTGCACAGCCGGGCGCGAGACGCGGTTGTAACGGGAGGCGGTATAGACGACGAGTGGCGCCGGGGCCAGCGCGATCAGCGCCAGCCAGGGCTCGATCGCGAACATCACAGCGCTGGCGAGGGTGATCGTGAGCAGGTTCTGGGTGATGAAGATCAGCCCGTAGCCGAGGAAGAAGCGGATCGACTGCAGGTCGACCGTGGCGCGGGACATCAGCTGCCCGGTCTGCTGGCCGTCGAAGAAGCCGAGCTCGAGCCGCTGCAGGTGGGCGTAGAAAAGCTCGCGCAGGTCGAACTCGACTGCCAGCGAGACGCGACCGGCGACAACTCGGCGCACCATCGTCAGGCCCAGTCGCAGGATTCCGGCGATGACGATCGCCACCGCGAGCGGCAGCAGGTCGGGCTCGATCGCCCGCCTGGATCGCGTTGACGGCGCGCCCGATCAGCCAGGGGATCAGAACCGTCATCCCCATCGCCGCCCAGGCGAAGACGAGCGAGCCCCAGAGCTGGCGGCGGTAAGGACGCAGGAAGCTCAGCAGGCGGCGAAAGGTCCGCATTCAGTCACTATACAAAGTGAAGTAAAGGCCGCTGACGCGCGCTACGGCGCGCTGAAAGGACGGTGGCCTAGTCGAACACCGCTGCTTTGGCGCTGCTTACCTTGCCGCCCTTGCAGGGGTGGCCTCCCTCGCCCGGGGGCGGCAGGATCTGGAAGTTGGTGACCGCGTGGTAGGGCGTGGTCGCGCCGTTGTTCTGGGCCAGGGTGATGACGAGGCGGTAGAAACCCGCCGGTAGTTCGTGGTAGTAGATCTCAGGCCGGGTGGCGGGTGAGTAGCTGCCGCTGGCGCCGATCCGTTCGGCGAGCACGCCGTTGGGCCCCGAATGGCGCGCGAAATCGAACGAGGCGCCGATCAGCCGGCCCCGGCCGACGGGGCTCTCCTCGGCCCTTTTCAGTTTGACGGGATCGACGCAGTCGGGCACTCGGTTGAGCGAGAAGCGAAGGTGGCCCTCGCCGAGCTGCGGTTCGCCGCCGAAGTGCGTGCGGCGCGAGCTGGAAGTAGCGCACTTTCGCCTTGACGACGACGGCGCGGCTGTCCTGGCGGGCGCCGTTGCGTGGCGAGACGATCTGCACGCTCGGTTCTCCGGGTGGAGCGGTTGGCTCTGAGTCCTCGCCGCTCCCGTCCGCCGCGACGACGGCGAGCGCGACCCCGGCCGCCGCCACGGCTGCAAAGATGGCGATTCCGAGCCGCATTCGAGCCGGAACATTACGCCCAGCCAGCCCATAACCTTGCCCAGATGACCCCGGCCACCGAGCTCGCCTACAGGATCGGCGCCGCCGCCCGCCGCCCGGCGAGCTGGATGCAGCTATTCAAGTTCGGCATGGTCGGCTGCTCGGGCTACGTCATCAACCTGGCTGTCTTCGCCGTGTTAGCCGACAACCTCGCCCTGCACCACGCGCTCGCCGCGCTCGGCGCCTTCTGCGTCGCGGTCTCCAACAACTTCCTCTGGAACCGTCACTGGACCTTCGCCGCCGGCGACGACCACGCCGGCTTCCAGGCGATGCGCTTCCTGGCGGTCAGCCTCCTCGCCCTGCTCCTCAACCTCGCCGTGCTCGAGGCGCTGATCGTCGGAACGACCTGTGGGGAGCCTCCTTGCCCAGGCGATCGCCGTCGCGGTGGCGATGCCGTTCAACTTCGCTGGCAACAAGCTCTGGACCTTCGCCAACTGACGGCCCCGCGCGGCCGCCGGTCGGGTCGCCTTTTCGCTACCAGTCGTGCTCCAGCCAGCGAGTCAGCTCAGGAAGGCGGCTGCGCAGGTCGGGAGCGGGCGAGTCGAGCTCGGACAGTGCCACTTGGATCGCGGCGCCGAGCGCCAGTGTTGCCTCCTCCTCGCTGTTACCCAGGAAGGACTCCAGGCGCCGCTGCGTCTCGTGGTCAGCGCGAAGTTCACGCAGGGCGGTCCGGGCTGCGACGGGATCGGTCTCGGCAAGGGCAATCGCCGCCTCCAGCCCGGTCCTGACCCTTTTGTCGGGCGGCGCCTCCTCAGCGGCGGCGATCACCCGATTAACAAAGCCTTCTTCTAGACACCCTTCTACCAGCAGGGCGGTTCTCGTACCCTCTCTCACGTTGGGACCTCCTCTTCAGGTCTCGGCCGGGCCCCGGGGTGTCACAAGCGCCGCCGGGGCCGACTCGTTTCTCAGCGATTCAAGCTAGGCCTACCCCCGGACGGCGAAGGGCAGAAAACACCTCCATTCGCAACTTTTTCCAGTCTTTTGACAGTCCTGTAACACCCTGCCGTCCCTGAAACCGCTTGGAGGTGTTTGAGCATTCGAGGCTCAGCATATGCGCCAGCGGCCCGGCGGTCAACGGTCCATGGCAGACTGCGAAAACGATGAGCGACGAGCGGCCGAGTTACGAGGCGGGGCAGATCGAGGCCGCCAGGCAGGCGGCTTGGGCAGCGCGCGGCGGTTTCGAGACGCCGTCTCCCGCCAGCGGCCAGCCGGCGGTTTACGTGAAGGCCTCCAGCCCCTTTACGTCGGGCAACCTCCACATGGGGCACGTTCGCGACTACTCG
Organism: uncultured Solirubrobacterales bacterium; assembly: GCA_963844395.1. GTDB lineage: Bacteria > Actinomycetota > Thermoleophilia > Solirubrobacterales > 70-9 > VRUE01. Next base: position 1,357,628 of record CAWJNX010000002.1, read on the forward strand.
ATCGGCGATGCCTACGCCCGTTTCAGGCGCGCTCGCGGCGACGCCGTCCTCTTCGGATTCGGCTTCGACGCGTTCGGCCTTCCGGCGGAGATGGCGGCGATCGAGCGGGGCGTGCTGCCTGCCGACTGGGTCGAGCGCTGCGGCAAGCGGATGCTGGCCCAGATGAAGCGCCTCGGCTTCTCTTTCGATTACGACCGCGCCTTCTACAGCTCCGATGAGGCGCAGTACCGCTGGTCGCAGTGGCTCTTCGTCACCCTGCTCGAGGCGGGCCTGATCTACCGCGACGACGCCACCGTCGACTGGTGCGACACCTGCCAGACGACGCTGGCGGCGCTTCAGGTCGAGGACGGCCGCTGCTGGCGCTGCCACAACCCGGTGCGGCTGATTCGCCGCCCGACCTGGTTCCTGCGTGTGACGCCTTATCTCGAGGAGAACGACAGCAACCTCGAGCGCCTCGAGAACTGGGACGAGCTCTCGCTGAAGACCCAGCGCTACATCCTCGGTCGCACCGAGGGGGTCGAGTTGGATCTGCAGGGCGGCGACGACGGTGGGGCCCTCACCGCTTTCACGCCCCACGCCGACTCGGTTGGCGCGGCGCGCTTCGTGCTGCTCTCGCCGCGCCACCCGGAGATCGAGCGCTGGACTGGCGACCCCGGTGTCGTCGAGCAGCTCGACGAGCTGCGCTCAGGCGGCTGGGAGCGCAGCGCCCGCGACGCCGCTGCCGTGCCGGTCGTAGACACGGGAATGTCGGCGCGCGGGCCTGGAGGCGTCGAGCTGCCGGTCTTCGTCTCGCCGATCGTCGACGCCCGCTACGGTGCCACGGCGGCGCTCGGCATCCCGTCGGTGGACGAGGCCGACGAGGCGATCGCCGCCCGCATGCCGCGCGCCTCTACCGGCCCGCCCATGGAGGCGACTGCCGCGATCGACGGCGTGCGTCCCGCTAAGCGCTACCGCTCCTTCGACTTCTCGATCTCACGCCAGCGCTACTGGGGCACGCCGATCCCGGTGGTCAACTGCGATCGGTGCGGGGCGGTGCCCGTTCCCGCCGAGGAGCTGCCGGTGCGGCTGCCGCGCGACATCCAGCCAACCGGCGAGGGCAATCCGCTGGCTGAGCGTCCCGACTTTCTCGATGCGCCCTGCCCGCGCTGCGACGGGCCCGCCCGGCGCGAGACCGACACCCTCGACTGCCACTTCGACGCGCTCTGGCTGTGGGTGCCCGCCGCTGTTCCGCCCGAGGCTCGTGACGCGGAGATGTTCAGCCACCCTGACCTGCAGCGCTGGTTGCCCTCGGAGCGCCTCGTCGCCGGCAATGACAGCGGCAGCTTCGTCTTTGACCAGCGGGTCGTGACCAAGGCGCTACGCGACATCGGCCCCTTCTCCTTCCTCGAGGACGGCGAGCCCTTCGCCGGCTGCCTCTTCCACGAGATGGTGATCGCCGATGGCCGCAAGATGAGCAAGCACCTCGGCAACGTCGTCGACCCCGACGAGCTGGTCGCCCAGCATGGGGCCGACACGGTGCGGCTGGCCATCCTCTACGCAGCCGGCCCGGCCAAGGCGCTGAACTGGAACGACGGCGCCCTGCGCTTCGCCTCGCGCTTTCTCAGGAACCTCTGGGACTACACGCACGATCGCCTCGCAGCCGCTGGAGAGGCGCCCGAGGACGCCGAGGCCGCCGCCGACACCGCCTTCATCCGCGAGCGACTCGGCAAATGGTGCGACAGCGGGGTGGAGCGGATCACCGCCGACCTCGAGGAGCTGCAGATGCATAAGGCCGTACGTAACGTGACCCGCCTCTTCGAGCGGATCCAGGACTACGAGAAGCGGATCGTCAAGCGTCGCGGCCAGCTCACCGGCGCTGACTTCGAAACCCTGCTGGAGGCGCTGGCGCTGCTGGCGCGGACCCTGTCCCCGTTCGCGCCGCACGTCGCCGAGCAGCTATTGATCGCGCTTGGTGGCGAGGACGGTCCGGGGCTAACCGGGGCGTGGCCGGGCGCGGAGCGTGCGCGTACCGCCGTGTAGGATTCCTGAAGTCGAGCGTCGATCTCGGGCCCTTGGCAATGCCCAATATTTATTGATCGGTAACTTGGCATCTGCTATACACGGCGACTCATGATCGGGCGTATTCACGGAAAACGCAGGAGGAGATTCGCGAAGGCCGGTGGGCTGCCTTCGCTAAGTAAGGCTGGCGCGGGGCGATGAGCCTCTCGGCCGACCAGCGCACCCGCTCCTGCGCGACGGAGCTGGTCTGCCGTGACTGCGGGCTCCGACTGCCCCTTCTCGATACGACCTTCAAGTGTCTCGGCTGCGGCCAGGGCCTCGACATCGACTACGACTACGAGCTGGCGGCCTCGCGCCTCGCCGAGCTGCCCACCGCCGAACGGGCGATCAACATCTGGCGCTTTGAGGAGCTGCTGCCGATCGTCGACGCGCGAGCCCAGGCCCGGGTCGGCCGCAACAGCGGCCGCACGCCGCTGATCCACGCCGACCGCCTCGGGGCCGAGCTCGGGCTGCGCAAGCTCTACCTCAAGGACGACAGCACGCAGCGTCCCAGCCTCTCCTACAAGGACCGCGTCGTCTCGATGGCGGTGGCGCGGCTGCTGGAGCTGGGCAAGACCGAGATGGGCTGCGTCTCGACCGGCAACGTTGGCACCGCGGTCGCTTCGCTGGCGGCCAAGGCCGGGGTCTCCGCCTACGTCTTCTACCCGAGCAACCTCGAGCCCGGCAAGGCACGCGCCTGCCGCGCCCTCGGCGCCGTCGTCATCCAGCTCGACGGCAACTACGACCAGGCGAACCGGGCCTGCCGTGAGCTGGCATTGGCCAGCGGCATCCAGTTCGCCAACATCACCCTGCGGCCCTTTTACGCCGAGGGGGCGAAGACGACGGCCTACGAGGTCGTCGAGCAGCTCGACTGGCGCTCACCGGACCACTTCGTTATTCCGGCGGCGGGGGGAACGCTCTCCTCACGAGTGCACAAGGGGCTGGGGGAGATGGAGATGGTAGGGATGGCCGAGACGGCGGCGACCAAGATCCATATCGCCCAGGCCGACGGCTGCGGGCCGATCGCCACCGCCGTCCTTGACGGCAGCGGCGAGATTGAGCCGCAGACGCCCCACACTGCCGCCCACTCGCTCGCGATCGGCGCTCCCGGCGACGGGCCGCTCGTCCTCGACGCGGTGACCTCCCGCGGCGGCTCGGCGGCGACCGCCACCGACACCGAGATCTTCGAGGCGGTCAACCTGCTCGGCGCCACCGAGGGCATCCTCACCGAGCCCGCTGGCGGCACCACGATCGCCGCCACGATGAAGCTGGCGAACGAGGGCAAACTGGGCGCCGACGACACCGTCGTCGCGGTGATCAGCGGCAACGGCTACAAGACCCTCGACGAGCACCCCGACAAGCCCTGGCCGTCAATGGTCGCCTGCGAGGTCGAGGCGATGGAAGAGACGCTGGCGGACTTCCGCCAGACCGGCGCCGGCGCCGTTACCCCTCTCTGAGCGACGTCAGCCGGCTCAGCCGCTGACCTGGACGATCACGGTGCGCTCGCGTGGCCGATCGTCGAAGTCGATCAGCACAAGTTGCTGCCAGGTGCCGAGCGCCAGCCGACCTCCGATCACCGGCACTACCTCGGAGGGACCTACCAGCGTCGCCCGCTGATGCGCATGGGAATTGGTGTCGTGGTTGAGCCGGTTGTGCTCGTAGTCACCGTGAGCGGGGATCAATCGCTCAAGCATTTCCCGTAGGTCGAGGACGCCACCCGGCTCGAACTCCATAGTTGAGATCGCCGCCGTTGATCCGCGGACGAAGACCGACGCCTGTCCCTTATCCACGCCGACACCCTCGACAATTCCCTGCACAGCAGCAGTGATGTCAACCACGTCGGCATCGCCGCGGGTCGAGAAGCGCAGCTCATTAGTGTGCATGGCCCTGTAGGATGCTCCAATTCAGTGACGGAGGGGTGGTGTCGCTGTATGGCTTTTCTAGGAGCCCCGTAGGCGCATAGCGCGCTGAGGAGGTTCATATGCGTAAAAAGATGCTGGCACTGGCGCTCACCGTAGGCGCTTTGACGATTCCGGTGTCATCGGCTTTTGGAGAGCCGGACTTTGGTCCCGGCAACAGCAGCAAGGGGCCAAACGATGGTGGTTCCAAGTGTCATGCGCCCGGTCATGGCACCGGCCCTGGGTCCAACGATCCAGTTCCTGGCTGCAAGGGCAAGTAGCAAGCGATGGGGCTCGCCCTTTGTGGCGGGCCCCCTCCGTTAGGAGCTGGGTTGTTCAGTGGCGAGCTGAACTAGGTCGATCATCTCCACGTCGAGGGCCGTGGCCAGGCTCGACAGGGCCATCCAGGTTGGGTTCTGCTTGCCGCCCTCGATCCGCGAGACGGAGACGTAATGCAGATCGGCCTCAGCCGCGAGAGCTTCGATGCTCAGGGAGCGCGTTTCACGGAGGCTGCGGATCGCGGCTCCAATTTGGGCAAGTGTCGGTTGCGGCACGGAGGCAGTTCAGCCTCCCGCTACCGCGTCGATTAAGCCATAACATATATGTTAGATTCCGCAATTCCAAGAGGAGGCGGCAGAAGAGCCAAGGTGAAGCCAGCAGATGAGCGGGAGGATCGAGGCGGTGTCGATGAGCGAGGCAGTCGTTTTCGATCTCTCATGAGGTCCCCGCCGGAACGGGTCGTGAACCATGAGGTCCGGCTGGACATCCTCTGCTGCTTGGTGGATGGCGCATCGCTAACGGCTGCACAGCTGAGCGGCAGGATCGGCAGGTCACTCACGGAGGTGGGTTACCACATCAAGCTGCTCTACTCGCACGACCTCGTCGCAAGGACAGGCGAGAAGCTTGGCGAGGAACCGCTCTACGCCGCGACCTTGGACGAGCACGACGAATGGGTGTGGCAAGCGGTCGAGGAACACCGGCGCCACTGAGCGGCCATTGCGGACTTTCGATGCCGGAGGAGGGACTCGAACCCCCGACACGCGGATTATGAATGACGCGGCGGTGTTGGTATGTGGGTGCGCAACACCTGGGGTCGGCCGGTCTCGTCGGAGTAGAATCGCGGCCGTGCCGTTTACGCTCAGGAACCTGAAGGAGGATCTGGAGGATCTCGGGTCCAACTTCGACGGCGCGCCGGACCTTGAGTTCCGCCTCGCAACCAAGGCACTCAAGCTCGAGCAGTCCGGGCTTAGCTATCAGCGCATTCCGCCCGACTATCGCTTTCCGTATGGCCACACGCACAAGGAGCAGGAGGAGGTGTACGTGGTCGTGCGCGGGAGCGGGCGGATCAAGCTCGACGACGAGATCGTCGAGGTCAAGGAGTGGGACGTGGTGCGCGTCCCGCCCGGGACGTGGCGAGGCTACGAGGGCGGGCCGGAGGGTCTTGAGGTCCTCGTCTTCGGTGCGCCCAACCTCGGCGAGAATCCGCGGGAAGACGTGGAGGGTCAGCGGGACTGGTGGGCTGACTAACTAGCTCGTAGATGGCCAGCAGTTCAAAGAGTTCGCCGGCCTCGAGAAGATCCACACCCCGCGTCAGCCAGAGTTTCAGCGCATTGCCGGGTACATGTCTGACTACTCTCGATCGCGCTAAGCGAGGACGACGCCGAAACGATCATCGAAGCGGTCGCGATCCTCGACCGCGACAGCCTGCGAGAAGCGACTCGCGGTGACGGTGAAGTGGTCGAGAAAGCCAACGTTGCCGAGCAGGACCAGCCCGAAGCTGTGCCAGCCATCTACGAACCCCACCGGGGCTTCCCACTCGTGTCGAGCGCCGGAATCGTCGTGGTGGTGCAGGCGCAGGGAGACGGTCTTATAGCGGGCGACGACGGTGCGACCGCCGACGGCGTGCAGTTCCTCGCCCTCGTTGTCGGCCAGGTCAAGACCAAGCTCGTCCGCCAGCAGGTCGCTCGCGAGGATCGCGTCGGCTCCGGTGTCGATCAGTCCCTCTAACTCCGGCGTCGATGCATCCTTCGTGGCGAGCGAGACGGGCACGAAAGGACGAAACACCGGCTGCCCCAGGCGCGTCTGCTGGGGGTCCTCCCGATAGCGATAGAGCCAGGGGGTCTTCGGCTCAGCCAAGGCCGACGTAGATCGGCTCGTCTGCGTGGGGAACCCGCCCGCCGACGACGACGTGATCCAACTTGCGGGCTTTCTCCAGCACGACTTTCAGATCCTTGTCGGCGATCACGACCTGGCCCGTGCGGGTGTCGGTCGCCACGTACTTGCCCTCGTAGCCCTTGAAGTCGGTGCGGATCGGTTTCACGCAACCGATGATACCCATCGCCTCCACGGGTATTTCAGCACTAGACCCTTGCCACTTTCCTTGCCGCCCTCCGGCCAATTTGGAGCCATGTGAAGTGCCAAATCGACTGCATTCCGCGCTGCACCGCGATGCCGGAGGAGGGACTCGAACCCCCGACACGCGGATTATGATTCCGCTGCTCTAACCAGCTGAGCTACTCCGGCGGGAGGGTGGAATGGTATCGGTGCTCGCTTTGATGCCTGCAGGTTGGGGCGGCGGGGATTAGCCTTGTCTGGGATGACGACCGAAGCATTGGACAGGGCGGTCACTGCGGTGATCCGGGAATGCCTTGGCCTGCAACCCGGCGAGGAGGTCCTGGTCATCTGCAATCCCGGCACCGAAGAGCTCGGGGCCCTGCTGCGGATCAACGCCCAGGGCGAGGGCGGGGAAGCGACGCTCGCCGTCATCTCGGAGCGCGATTCGCACGCCGCTGAGCCACCCGAGGTCGTCGCTGCAGCGATGCTCGCCGCCGACATTGTCATCGCCCCGACGATCCAGTCGATCTCCCATACCGAAGCTCGCAAGGCCGCCAGCGAGGGCGGCGCCCGGGTCGCCTCGATGCCCGGCGTTACCGAGGAGATGCTGGCGCGGGTGATGAGCGCTGACATGAAGCTGCTGCGCAAACGGGGCAACCTGCTCGGGCGGGTGCTGGGCACCGGCGCCGAGGCGCGGATCACCTCGCCGCAGGGAAGCGACCTGCGGCTTGGGCTGGGCGACCGCACGGCAATAGTCGACGCGGGTGTGCTCGGCAAGCGTGGGGCATTCGGGAACATCCCCTGCGGCGAGGCCTTCATCGCCCCGATCGAGGGCACTACGGAGGGAACGCTGGTTGTCGACGGCTCGATCGCCGGCATCGGCAAGCTCGATACGCCGGTCGAGCTGACGATCGACGACGGTCACCTCACCGACGCCAGCGGCGACGACGGCAGCCGCCTGATGGAACTTCTGACCGAGCACGGGCCCGATGGCACCAACGTGGCCGAGCTCGGCATCGGGACCAACGAAGAGGCGGTCGTCACCGGCAACATCCTCGAGGACGAGAAGATCCTCGGCTCCGCCCACGTTGCCTTCGGGGCTTCGGCGGCGATCGGCGGCACCGTGCAGGTGCCGGTCCACCTCGACTGCGTCGTTCTCGAGCCCACCGTGGAGGTCGACGGCGCGACCCTCGTCGAGGCCGGCGAGCTCTCCGTCTGAGCGGTGGCGACGCCGCTGCTCGCTGTCCCGAACGTCTCCGAGGGACGCGACGCGGAGCGGATCGCGGCCTTGGCGCGCGCCTTTTCCGACGGAGTCTCGCTGCTCGATCGCCACTCTGACGCCGACCACAACCGCACTGTGCTGACGCTGAGCGGTGACGCGGCGGCGTTGCCAGCAGCGCTGGCGCGAGGAGCCGCCGCTGCGGTCGAATCGATCGACATGACCGCGCACGAGGGCGTCCATCCAGCGGTCGGGGCGCTCGACGTCTGCCCAATCGTTTGGCTCGACAGCGCCGGTCGCGACGCCGCCCGCACCGCCGCCCTCGAGATCGCCACCGCGATTGGCACCCTCGGCGTGCCCGTCTTCCTCTACGGCGCCATGGCGACCGGGCCCGACCACGTTGAGCGGGCCTACTTCCGCAACGGCGGCCTCGCCGAGTTATGGCTGCGGATGGAGGCCGGCGAGCTGCGCCCCGACCACGGCCCTGAGCTGCCCCACCGCAGTGCCGGCGCCACCTTGGTCACCGCTCGCCCGCCGCTAGCCGCCTTCAACGTCGAGCTCAAAGGTGGCGACCTCGATGCCGCCCGCGTCGTTGCCGCGGGGCTGCGGGAGTCAGGTGGAGGCCTGCCGGGGGTGAGGGCGATCGGCCTGCCTCTTACCGGCGGCCGCACTCAGGTCTCGACCAACGTTCACGACCCGGTCGCCGTGCCACTCGGCGAGGTGGTCGAGCGGATCCGTGCCCTCGGCGCGCAGCTTGGGATCCACCCGGTCGAGGCGGAGCTGGTCGGCCTCGTTCCGGAGGCGGCGCTCGGCGGCTATCCCAGCGACGTGCCGATCCGCGGCTTCGACCCGGCCCGGCAGACGATCGAGCGGCGGCTCGCGGCGCTCTCCTGAGCCGCGCGCCCGCTAGATTCCGGGCATGGCACAGACCAGGAAGAAGCGACGCCGCAAGCATCGCGGCACCCAGGGAGGACGCGTCGACCCCAACCGGCGCGCCGGCCGTCCTCGCAGTCGCGAGGAGGCCAAGGCACGAGCTCGCGCGGGCCGCAAGGGGCCGGCAAAGCGCACCGACGCTCCACCGACCTGGCGAGGCGCGGTCGTTCGCGGCCTGGTCGCCGCCGTGGTGTTCACCGCTCTGCTCCTGGTGCTCTTCGGCCGCCCGCTGGGCGCCGCGCTGGCGCTCGGCGGCTTCATGCTCGCCTTCTACGTGCCGGCTGGCTACTACATCGACTCGATGATGTGGCGGCGGCGAGAGCGGGCCCGGATCCGCTCCGGGGAGGACAAGTGAGCCTCGACGTCCAGATGGTGACGGTCGGGCCGATCGCGGAGAACTGCTTCGTGCTGCGTCGTGAGGGAGCGGGCAGCGGCCTGATCGTCGATCCCGGCGAGGAGCCCGAGAAGATCCTCGCCGCGGTCGAGGAGATGGGAGTGAAGATCGAGGCGATCCTCCTCACCCACTGCCACTTCGACCACATCGGCGCGGTCACGCCGGTTGCGACGATCACCGGGGCGCCGGTCTACTGCCCGCAGCTGGAAACGCCGGTCCTCGCCGACATCATGGCCTACGTCCCGTATCCCGGAATTGGCCCTTACGAGAGCTACGAGGCCGACGAGACCGTGGAGGGCGGCGAGGCGCTGGAGCTGGCCGGCCTTACGCTCGACGTGATCTACACGCCCGGGCACAGCCCCGGCCATGTCACCTACTCGGTGCGCGACGAGGAGGCGATGTTCTCGGGCGACGTCCTCTTCCAAGGATCCGTTGGGCGGGTCGACTTGCCGGGCGGCGACGGACCGACGCTGATGCGCTCGATCCGCACCCTGGTCGAGTCGCTGCCGCCGGAGACCGGCGTCTACCCGGGGCATATGGGTGTGACGACGCTGGGCGCCGAGCGGGCCAGCAACCCGTTCCTCACCGAGCTGGCCCGCTAGCTCCCGTGGCAAAGAGCTCTTACCAGGCGCCGCGCGGGACGTTCGACGTGCTCCCGGCCGAAAAACGCGTTCGGCGGCGGGTCGAATGGGTCGCCGTCACGATCCTTGGCCGCGCCGGCTACGAGCCGATCGCGACGCCGATCTTCGAGGACACCGATCTGTTCGAGCGCGGTGTCGGCCGCTCGACCGACATCGTCCGCAAGGAGATGTTCACCTTCGAGGACAAGGGGGGGCGCAGCCTCACTCTCCGTCCCGAGGGCACGGCGCCGATCTGCCGCGCCTACCTCGAGCACGGCATGCACAAGCACGCGCAGCCGGTAAAGCTCTACTACCGCGGACCCTTCTTTCGCCACGAGCGGCCGCAAGCGGGGCGCTTCCGTCAGTTCCACCAGGTCGGGTTGGAGACGATCGGCAGCGATTCGCCACTCGCCGACGCCGAGGCGATCATGCTGCTCTCCGACCTGCTCACCGAGCTTGCCGTGCCAGGCGTCGAGCTGCGACTGGGTAGCCTCGGCTCGCTGGACGCGCGCGCCGAATATCTGGAAGAGCTGAAGATGTACCTGCGCGCCAACGAAGGCGATCTGTCGAAGGAGGTGCGCGAGCGAATCGACCTCAACCCGCTGCGCGCCTTCGACGCCGACGACGAGAGCACGCAGAGCGTGATGGCGGGCGCCCCGACCATCGTTGAGTCTCTCGACGGAGAGGACGCGAAGCACTTCGCCGAAGTGCGCGAGCTGCTCGACGCTGCCGGCACCCCTTACAAGATCGACCCGACTTTGGTGCGGGGCCTCGATTACTACACCCGCACGATCTTCTCCTTCGTTTGCCCGGCCCTGGGAGCGCAGTCGGAGATCGGCGGCGGCGGTCGCTACGACGGCCTGATCGAGCAGCTCGGCGGCCCGCCGACCCCTGCGGTCGGCTGGGCGGCGGGGATCGAGCGGATCATGCTGGCGATGGGCGAGGAGGGCGGGTCCACCGCGCGCGACGCCTTCCTCGCGGCGGCCGATGACGACCAGCGGCAGCGGGCGTTGACGCTGGCGATCGAGTTGCGCCACGCCGGCCTCTCCGCCGAGGTTGACCTGGCCGGGCGCGGCCTCAAGGGGCAGCTCAAGCACGCGGACCGGATCGGCGCCCGCCACGTCCTCATCCTCGAAGCGGACGGCTCGCTGCAGATGCGCGACATGGAAAGCGGCGAACAGCACCAGGTCGCTCCGGGCGAGGTTCTGGACGAGCTCGCCGAATAGGGCCTCGGTGAGAGACTGCCAACGCCGATGAGCGCCCCGTCCCCATCCCTGCGCCCCAACGCCTTCCGCGACACCTGGTGCGGGCAGGTGCTGGGCGAGCGCGTCGACTCCGAGGCGCGGGTTGCCGGCTGGGTTCACCGCCGTCGCGACCACGGTGGCCTGATCTTCATCGACCTGCGCGACCGCACCGGGATCGTCCAGCTCGTCTTCCACCCGGACTCGTCCGGCGAGGCCTTCGCGCTCGGCCACAAGCTGCGTGCCGAGGATGTCGTAAGCGCGGCCGGCACGGTGGTACGCCGCTCGGCGGAAACGGTCAACCCCGACCTGCCGACCGGCGAGTTCGAGTTGCGGGTCGGCGGCGCCGAGCTGCTCGCCGACGCCGAGACGCCACCGTTCCAGATCGAGGGATTCTCCGGCGAGGTCGGGGAGGACGCCCGACTCCGCCATCGCTACCTCGACCTGCGCCGCGAGCCGATGCGCGAAGCGCTGGCGCTACGGCATCGGGTCACCGCGGCGATGCGCGAGTTCCTCGACCGCGAGGGCTTCCTCGATGTCGAGACCCCGGTCTTGACTCGGTCCACGCCGGAGGGCGCTCGCGACTTCCTCGTCCCCAGCCGCCTGCAGCGCGGTGCCTTCTATGCGCTGCCGCAATCCCCGCAGCTCTTCAAGCAATTACTGATGGTGGCGGGCTTTGAGCGCTACTACCAGATCGCCCGCTGCTTCCGGGATGAGGACCTGCGCGCTGACCGCCAGCCCGATTTCACCCAGCTCGACATCGAGATGTCCTTCGTCGCCGTCGACGACGTGATCGAGCTGAACGAGCGGCTCCTGGCCCACGTCTTCGAGCGGGTCGGGGGCCCGGCGCTGCAGCTGCCGATCGAGCGCCTTTCCTACGACGAGGCGATGGACCGCTTCGGCACCGATCGGCCTGACATGCGCTTCGGGCTGGAGCTGGTCGATCTGTCGGAGACGCTGCGTGCAACCGAGTTCAAGGTCTTCAGTGGCGCGATCGAGTCGGGTGGGGCGGTGCGGGGGCTGAATGCCGGCCGCCGCGAGCTGCCGCGCTCCGAGCTCGACGGACTGATCTCCCGAGCCCAGGAGCTTGGGGCCAAAGGTCTCGTCTGGGCCTTCCGCGAGGGCGAGGGCTGGCGCTCGCCGACCGCAAAGTTCCTCTCCGAGCAGGAGCTGCGCGAGCTGAACCGCCTGCTCGGCGCCGAGGAGGGCGACCTGCTGCTCCTGGTCGCCGACCGGCGCCGCGTCGCCGACGCCGTCCTCGGCCAGTTGCGGGTCGACCTGGCCGAGCGCTTCGAGCTGATCGCGCCGGGTGAGGATCGGCTGGCCTGGATCGTCGACTGGCCGCTGCTGGAGTGGAATCTGGCGGAGGAGCGCTGGGATCCGCTGCACCATCCTTTCACCGCTCCCGCCGGTGAGTTCGACGCCGAGAACCCCGGCGATGCGCGGGCGCTCGCCTACGACCTTGTCTGGAACGGTCAGGAGATGGGGGGTGGCTCGATCCGTATCCATCGCGCCGATGTCCAATCCGCGGTCTTCGCCGCCCTCGGCATCGACGCCGCGGAGGCCGAGGCGCGCTTCGGCTTCCTGCTCGAGGCGCTGCGCTACGGCGCTCCGCCGCACGGCGGTATCGCCTACGGGCTTGACCGGATCGTGCAGCGCCTCGCTGGCGCCGACTCGATCCGCGACGTGATCGCCTTCCCGAAGACGGCCTCCGGCGCCGATCTGCTCACCGGCGCCCCGGCGCCGGTGGAAGCGATGCAGCTGAAGGAGCTGGGGATCGGCCTGCACAAACCTGGGCTCGCCGGCCACTGAGCGGCCCATGGCGACACCCCGGGCTGACTGCGAGCGGTCAAGATGTCACCGATGAGCCTGATCGATCGCCTGCGACGCGCCTTCGGCCCCGGTCCCGGAACGACGCCCGTCCACGTCGACGACCCGAGCTTCGATCACTGGGAGGTGGTACGCGACTTCGGCGACGTGAAGACCGCGCGGGCCTGGCACCAGGCGCTGGTCGAGGCAGGTATTGAGGCAGCCCTGACGGCCGACTGGCCGATCGACCGCTTCGGCCGCGGCGACATCTCCCTCCGCGTCCTGCCCGAGGACTGGAGCGAGGCGGAGCTGCTGCTCTCGAACCTCGACGCCGAATTGGATTGACCCCTGTTCGCGGCGGCGCCGCGGTGGTACGGTGGGCACAGGCTCGAGCCCGTGCGCGAGCCGTCCCCACGTTTGACCCAACACAAACGGCTAGGGAGCCAATCTCTCTCGGTCTCGTGGGATCGCGAGGAGGCGCCCGCCCTTCACTTCAAGGGATCAAAGCCAGGGGCGGTACCGCCGGGCTGGAGCCTCTTTTCTTGCAGGTGCGTTGAGAAGGATTGACATTCGGCGCGCCACTTGCGCATTGCCGCTGGCCAGCATCAGTTGCATGGTCCACGTACCTCCCGGCAAGTCAAACATGCGGACTGCATTGACCCCCTTATAGGTGGCGAATGCAGTCCGCATGGCGGTGAGGGCGGGTTGGATTGGCGCGAGACGGATCGGGAACGCGATCGCCTGCTTCTCGCCGACGGTTGGCGAGTGATGCGGGTGACCTGGCGCCAGCTGCGGGACGACGGCCCGGCCATCGCCGAGGATCTGCGCACGGCGCTTGAGCAATTTGCCCGTTGAGCACTTGTTAGGCGCCAAACGAGCGCTTCATATCGAAGGGAGATGTCTCGGCTCTACCCTTTGCCCATGAGCCGAGAGTTGTTCGAGCATTTTCTGCGGGATACGAGCCGCAAGGGAACTGCCGAGGATGGCGCCTTCACCGGAGCCGCGGGCGGCGCTGCTTGCGGCGACCTTTCGCGGCTTTCTCTCGTCATCGAGGATGGGCGCGTTTCATCGGTGACCTTTGACGCCGAGGGGTGTGGGGCGACCCGGGCCGCTACGGCGGCGGTAGCGGAGATGGTCGACGGCGGGGAGGTCGTCGACTGCGGCGCGGATCGGAATCGATGAGGTGGATGAGGCGATCGGGGGATTGACGCCCGGTAAGCGTCACGCGGCGCAGCTGGCAGCCGACGCGCTGCACCGGGCGTTGGCCAAGGCCGCCGCCTCGCGCGAACGCTTGGTGCCCACCGTGTCAAGGGGGTCGGACTTGCCGGCCGGTGAGCCGCAGTCCGCGGGCGGCGGTCGCGAGCGCGTCCTCGTCGCGATGTCCGGCGGTGTCGACAGCGCCGTCGCGGCGCTGCTGGAGCGCGAGCGCGGTGCCGACGTGCTTGCGGTGACGTTGAAGCTCTGGGCCGATCCCGAGACCGACGGCGCCAAGGCCTGCTGCTCGCCAGAGGCGGTGCTCGGGGCCCGTGCCGTCGCCCACTCGATCGACGTTCCCCACCTCACCCTCGACCTCGAGCAGGAGTTCCGGCGGCGGGTCGTCGCCTCCTTCCTCTCCGGCTACGGGGCGGGCGCCACGCCCAATCCCTGCATCGTCTGCAACGGCGAGGTGCGGATCGCGGCGATGGTCGATCTGGCCGAGCGGCTTGGTGCCGACTACCTCGTTACCGGGCACTACGCGCGGATCGTCGACGACGGTGACGGGCCGTTGCTTGCCGCCGCCTCCGACCAGGCCAAGGACCAAAGCTACATGCTGGCGGCGTTGCCGCCGGCGCTACTCGGCAGGCTTCGCTTTCCGCTCACCGAGCTGACCAAGCCGGAGGTGCGGGAGATCGCCGCTCGCAACAACCTCTCGGTGGCGCGCAAGCCCGAGAGTCAGGACCTCTGCTTCCTCGCCGGCCAGGGCAAGGCGAAGTTCTTGCGCCGTCACGGCGGCCTGCGCGATCGCGACGGTGCTGTCCTCGATCGCTCGGGGCAGGCGATCGGGCGGCATCGGGGTTACCACAACTTCACCGTCGGTCAGCGGCGGGGGATCGGCGTCTCCGCCGACGAGCCGCTCTACGTCGTGGCGACGGACGCCAAGGACAACACGGTCACCGTGGGCACCCGGAAGGAGATCGAGGCACGCGCGGTACGTCTTCGCGACGCGACCCTGCACCGCGACGGGCGCAGCGTCGACGCGGTCAGGCTGCGGTACCGCTATCGCCCCGTCCCGGCCGCGGTGATCGCGGCGGAGACGGGGCGGCACGGTGAGCTGCACCTCGAGCTGGCGGAGGCATTTGCCGGTGCGGCTCCGGGTCAAACGGCAGTGCTCATGGCCGGCGAGGCAATCGTCGGCCATGGCACGATCGCTGCTTAGACCGTTTCTTCTTCCCTTTCTTTGCGCCGTTCTTCGCGGCGCAGTTGGGCGGCCGCTTTAACGCAACGGCTGAACTCGGTCCCCTGCTCGCCTTTGACGTGCTTCTTACTTAGGCCTTTGCAGGCCTCACGCGGCGTCGCGTCGTTGGCGGCGACTTTCGCCATCGCTTTCACGCAACGGGAGAACTCGGTCCCCTGCTCGCCTTTGACGTGTTTCTTGCTTTTGCCCTGGCAGTAGCGGCCATAGGCTTTGGCCTGAGCCGGCAGCCCGGCTTTGGGACCCGGGGGCGGCGGCGGGGTGGGCGTGTATTCAGGGCCTTTGCCTTTGGGGACGCCTTCGGGCTGGCTGCTCACGGTTGCGGCGCCCGAGAGTTTGGCCGCTTCCCGTGCGGCGCGACGTTCGTCGCGCCGCAGGTGCGCGACGGCTTTCACGCAACGGCTGAACTCGGTCCCCTTCTCGCCTTTGACGTGCTTCTTGCTCAGGCCTTTGCAGGCTTTGCGGGGATGCAGGCTCGGGTTGTTAGCCGCTTTCGCCATCGCTTTCACGCAACGGGAGAACTCGGTCCCCTGCTCGCCTTTGACGTGTTTCTTGCTTTTGCCCTGACAGCGTTTTCCGTACGCTTTGGCGTGCGGTGGCGGTGGGGGCGGTGGCGCCGGTTTGTATTCCGGGCGCGGGGGTGTAGGTCGGGTCGGCCATCGCCGTGCCTGGAAACGCCGCCAGCGCGAGCGCCCCGGCAAGGACTCCGATCTTGATCTGGAGCTTCATCGTGCCTCCTTTATGTCTAAGGCCTGCGGGCGGCGCCCACGGGCTGCCTTTCGTCGGGTTAAACGGCTCCCCAGGGACCCCGTCAGCCCAAATCGGCCGATTCCTGGCCAAGTGTTCTAGATGGGCCGCGTCGGCCGATTCCTGGCCGAGTGTCGCGGTGGGTCGCGCTCAGGGCTGGGGCGCTTCGACTGGGTCCGCGCCAGTTCCGTTGGCCGCCGCCCCGCCGGGGGTGGCGGTTGGCGGCGATTCCGCGTCCGCGGACGGTTCAATGGGTGCCCGGTCGGGGGAGGGGGGCGCCACCGGGGCGCTTTCAGGCTTCGAGGGCTTCACCGGTCGCGGCGCCGGCGCCGCCTTGGCGCTCGGTTCGCCACCGCCGCCCGGAGCCGAGTTTGCCTGCGGGGACTTGCGATCGGCGGCGGTCCCTTGTCCGCGGCTGGCGGCCGGCGGGGGACCGCCCCGTACTTCCTTGCCGCGACCCGAGTGGCCACGCGAGCGGCTGCCGGCGGACTTGGAGCGGTTCGGCCTGCCCGCATGGCCCGGACGACCCTTTCTCGCTCCGAAGCGGCGGGAATCGGCCGCCCCGCTGTCTCATCGCTCCGGACTCGCACTGCACGCCGTTTGCGCCGGCCTCCTTCGAGCCCGGGCTGCCGCTCGCCCGGCTCCCGAATTCCAGCCCCGCCACCTTGGCCTGGCGCGAAGGGAGACGCGGGCTCGGCGACCCTTCGTGGCCTTGCCGTCCCCGCCGGTCAGCGGCAGATCAATCACGCCGCCCCGGTCCGCCGCGCCGACCCCGACCGCGGCGATCACGGCCACGGTGGCGGCGGACTTGACTACTGCCGAAGTTGCGAGCGACTTTGCCGGCTCCGGCGCCGACCGTCCCTGCGAGGCCGCCGACCCCGCTTGCTCCGGCGGCGACGGAGGCGGCATCAGCGCCGGCCCCACCTGCTCCGACGTCCCATAGAGGCCCCCACAAAGCGCGGCGCCGGCCTGTCCGCCGAGCAGGCCATGCAGCAGGCCCGCTGAGACCGCCAGCGGCAAGCGGAGCGATCGCGGCGAACTCTCCGCTGCGCTCCGCGATGCCGTCGCGGAAAGCGCGGCAGCCGGCGCAGCTGCGCAGGTGGGCGCGAACGTCGCGGCGGCGGGTCACTCTGCCGTCGGCGTCGGAAAGTGCTCGCGTCACCAGCTCGCAGTTCATCTCACGTCCCTCTTCCATCTGCCGCAGGCTCTGCCGCGCCTCGTAGAGCGTCTGGCGCGCCACCGCGGGCGTGGTCTCGAAAGCGTCGCCGATCTCCTCGAAGCCGAGCCCGCCCAGCTCGCGCATCACCAGCGCGGCCCGCTGGCGCTCCGGCAGCTCCTCGAGATCGGAGAAGCAGGCCGCGCAGCCGCTCGCGCGCCGCCGCCGTCTCGGCGATCTCCGGCGTCGCGGCCGTCCGCTCGGCGTCCAGCTCGGTGCTGTCGCGGCGCCTGCGCAACGTTTCCACCGACTCGTTGCGGGCGATCCGGTACAGCCAGGGCTTCAGCTTGATCTGGCGCTCCTCGCCGGGCAGTGCCCGCATCGACCTTGACCATCGTGTTCTGCAGCGCGTCCTGGGCATCCTGCGCGTTGCCGGCCGTCGCCAGGCAGAAGCGGTAGAGGTCCTGGTGGTAGCGCCGGAAGATCTCCTCGAAGGCAGCTTCGTCGCCCGCCGGCCGCGCGCCGCGCCAGGCGCTCGTCGGCTGAGCAGCCGCGAGGGCGCCTGCAGTCGCACTCCGCCGACCCGCCCCTCGGAGGGGTTTGAGGCAGCGGCTTCCGTCATCTCCTCGCCATCCCGGCATGCGAAGCCATCCAGTCAAGGTTAGGGCCATTGGGTCTTGCGCTTCAACGGGCCAGGGCCGCGGGTGTCAGTGCTTGTCTTAGGCTCCCTGTCGATGAGGGCGAAGGAGATCCGCGACACCTACCTCTCGTTCTTCGCCGAGCGGGGTCACCGGATCGTTCCCTCGGCCTCGCTGGTGCCCTCGGTCCACGATCCCTCGGTGCTGCTGACCACGGCGGGAATGCAGCCGTTCAAGCCCTACTTCCTCGGCCGCGAGGAGCCGCCTGCGCGCCGCCTCGCCGACGTGCAGAAATGCTTCCGCACCACCGACGTCGAGGAGGTCGGAAAGACCGCCCGGCACCTCACCTTCTTCGAGATGCTCGGCAACTGGAGCTTCGGCGACTACTTCAAGGAGGAGTCGATCGCCTGGGGCTGGGAGCTCTCGACGCGGGGCTTCGGCATGGACCCGGAGCGGATCTGGGCGACCGTCTTCGGCGGCGACGAGGAGCTAGGCCTGGGGCCCGACGAGGAGGCGATCGAGATCTGGCGGGCGCAGGGGATGCCCGACGAGCGGATCGTCCTGCTCGGCCGCGCCGACAACTTCTGGCAGGCGGGGCCGTCCGGCCCGTGCGGCCCCTGCTCGGAGCTCTACCTGGACCGCGGCGAGGACTTCGGCGCCGCCGGCGAGCGGCCCGGCGACGACACCGACCGCTTCCTCGAGTTCTGGAATCACGTCTTCATGACCTACGACCTGGGCGAGGACGGCTCGCTCTCCGAGTTGCCAATGCGCAACATCGACACCGGCATGGGGCTCGACCGAATGGCGGCGATCTTGCAGGACGCGCCGTCTGTCTTCGAGACCGACCTGCTGCGGCCGCTGGTCGATCTCGCCGAGGAGCTCTCGGGCCACTCTTACGACGAGGGCGGCGCCGTTACCCGCGCAATGCGGATCGTCGCCGACCACTCGCGCGGCGCCGCCTTCCTGATCGCCGACGGCGTCGTCCCCTCCAACGAGGACCGCGGCTACATCCTGCGGCGGATCATGCGACGGGCGATCCAGCAGGGCCGCACCCTCGGGCTCGAGGCGCCATGGCTGGGCCGCTTTGCGGAGCGGACGATCGAGGCGATGGGCGACGTCTACCCGGAGCTGGCCGCTGAGCGAGGGACGATCGCGCGCTGGGTCGGCGACGAGGAGGAGAGCTTCGGGCGGACCCTGGAGCGCGGCACCGAGCTGCTGGAGCGCCTCGTCGCCGAGGCCAAGGAGTCCGGCACCTCCTGGATCGACGCGGCCGACGCCTTCAAGCTGCACGACACCTACGGCTTCCCCTACGACCTGACCAAGGAGCTGCTCGCCGAGCAGGGCCTCTCGGTCGACGACGGCGGCTTCGAGGAGCTGATGGAGGAGCAGCGCCAGCGGGCTCGTGTGGGCGCCGCAACCGCGCACGGCTCCGAGGATCGGCACGAGAAGGTGATCGCCTTCGCCGCCGCAGCGCCGCCGGCCCGCTTCGTCGGCTACGAGACGCTGCGCGCGACGACCGGCGTCGCCGCCGCCGAGTCCGACGACGGCAGGGCGCTGGTCAAGCTCGAGGAGAGCCCCTTCTACGCCGAGGGCGGCGGCCAGGTCGCCGACTCGGGCGTGCTGCGCTGGGACGGGGGAGAGGCGCGGGTCGTCGACGTCTACCGGGTCGGCGAGGACCAGGCCCTGGAGGTGGAGCCGGGCGGCGCAGTCGAGGCCGGCGTCGCGGTCGAGGCGCTGGTCGACCACGAGACGCGCCACGCGACGATGCGCAACCACACCGCCACCCACCTGCTGCACGCCGCCCTGCGCGAGCGGCTCGGCGACCACGTCCGTCAGGCCGGCTCGGCCGTCCGTCCCGACAAGCTGCGCTTCGACTTCACCCACGGCCAGGCGCTCGGCGCCGAGGATCTGCGCGCGATCGAGGACCGGGTCAACGAGTGGGTGAAGGCGAGTCGCCCGGTGCGCTGGCTGGAGATGGAGCGCAGCGAGGCCGAGCGGCTGGGCGCGATGGCGCTCTTCGGCGAGAAATACGGCGAGTGGGTGCGGGTGGTCGAGGTCGACGGCGTCTCGCGCGAGCTGTGCGGCGGCACCCACGTCGCCAACACGGCCGAGGTCGGCATCTTCAAGATCGCCTCGGAGGGGTCGAGCGCGGCCAACGTGAGGCGGATCGAGGCGCTCACCGGCCCCGCCGCGATCGACTGGTTCCGCGAGCGCGAGCAGCGGCTGCACGAGGTGGGCGAGCTGCTCGGCTCCCCGCAGGACCCGCTGACCGGCGCCCGCCGTGCCGCCGAGCGCCTGCGCGAGGCCGGCAAGGGCGCCAAGCAGGCCGAGAAGCAGCTGCTTGGAGAGGAGGCGGAGCGTCTGGTCGCTGTGGCGACGGAGCTCGGCGACCTGAAGCTGGTCGCCGCGCGAGCGCCGTATCGCCGACCAAAAGCAGCTGCTCGACCTGGCCAGCCGGGTGCAGTCGAAGCTCGGCGGCGAGTCGGCGATTGTCCTCGGCGGCGCCGAGGGCGAGGGCAAGGTCGGTCTGGTGGCTCTGGTTTCGAAGGGAGCCGTAGGCCGCGGCGTCTCGGCGGTGGAGACGATCCGCGAGGCGGCGCCGATCGTCGGCGGCGGCGGTGGCGGCCGCGACGAGATGGCGCAGGCCGGCGGCAAGGACGCAGCCAAGCTCGACGAAGCGCTAATGGTTGCCGGCAACGCAATCGAGCGCGAGCTCAAATGATCGCGGCAGCCACGCGCCCTCCTTTGTGCATCCCCGGGATGCAAAACGGGGGGAAGATCCTCTAGATGCGAGTTCTCGCCCTCGACCACGGCACGGCCCGGATCGGCTGCGCGATCTCCGATCCAAGCGGCACCCTGGCCACGCCGCTGCCGGTGATTGAACCGCCGGAGCCCCGCTCAGTGGCCGAGCTGGTCGACCAGTACGAAGTCGAGCGGGTCGTCGTCGGTCTGCCGCTCCATCTCAGCGGCGAGGAAGGCTCACAGGCGGCGCTGGCCCGCACCTTTTGCGGCGAACTCGAAGCCGTCCTCGAGATCCCGGTCGAGGCATACGACGAGCGGCTGACGACGCGGATGGCCGATGCGAGCAAGCGCGAGGGCGCTGCTGCGGCCCCAGACTCGCTTGCGGCCGCGCATCTATTGCAGGCCTACCTGGCGGGAAAGGCCGCGATCGAAGACAGGGGCGACGCCGATGAGTGAGGACCGGTTCGATGACCCGTTCTCGGCCGACGATCCCGCGGCAATCGAGCGCGAGCGGCGCCGGCGCGAGCGCGAAGAGCGCCGCCGGCAGAAGCGGGAAAAGGGCAGTAAGGAGGAGACGGACGTACCGCCGCCGCTCCCTGATCCTGGTCCGCCGCCTCGCCCACCGCAGGAGGAATTCTGGGAGGAAGAGGACGACGAGGAGTCAGCGGCGCCGCCCCCGGAACCGTCGCAATCAAAGCCGCCGTCGAAAACGTCGCCTCCTGCGCCACCTTCGGGAACGTCGCCCCCACCACCGCCGCCGAGCACCGGCGGACCGCGCCGCCCTCGCAGGCCGATCCTTATCGCGGGGGCGATTGCGGTCCTGCTGCTTGGCGGCGCTGCCGTGGCGGCGGCCTACCGATATCTCGACGACGAGGAGCCGCCGCCGGTCGTCCTGAAGACGATTACGCTCACCGTCCCTGAGGGCTACTCCCGGGCGCAGACGGCGGAACTCGCGGAGGAAGCGGGCCTGCGCGGCGACTACCTGGAAGCCAGTGATGGTCACGAGGGCTTCCTCTTTCCTGACACTTTCGAGCTGGAGAGGCGGGCGTCCGTCTCTGACCTGGTCCAGCTTCAGCTGCAGGACTTCAAGCGGCGCACCGCCAAACTCGATTTGAGCTATGCGCGCTCCAAGAACCTCACCATGCACGACGTTGTCACGATCGCCTCGATGGTCGAGGAGGAGGCCCAGCTCGACAGCGAGCGGGATTTGATCGCCGCCGTGATCTACAACCGCCTCCGCGATGGGATCCCGCTGGGGATCGACGCGACCGTTCGCTTCGCCACCGGCAACTACACCGAGCCGCTGACCGAATCCGACCTCGCCGTCGACTCGCCTTACAACACGCGGCTCAATGCTGGCCTGCCTCCTGGGCCGATCTCCAGCCCCGGTCTCGCCTCGATCGAAGCCGCGGCGCGTCCTGCCAAGACGGACTACCTCTACTACGTGGTCGAACCGGGCACCTGCGGAAAGCACGCCTTCTCTTCGAGCG
The DNA here is from genome assembly GCA_963844395.1 of uncultured Solirubrobacterales bacterium. GTDB lineage: Bacteria > Actinomycetota > Thermoleophilia > Solirubrobacterales > 70-9 > VRUE01. The sequence continues at coordinate 1,379,338 of CAWJNX010000002.1, forward strand.
ACATCGAGTTCCAGGCCGACGTCGCCCACTACAACGAGGCGCGCGAAGAAGCGGGCGGCGAATCGCCCGACAGCTGCGAAGAATGAGGCCCGGGCCAGGCCGATGAAGAGGCTCGCCGTCCTCGGCTATCCGGTCGCCCACTCGCGCTCACCGGCGATGCAGAACGCGGCGCTGGCCGAGCTGGGCTTGGCTGGGGAGTGGAGTTACGAGGCGATCGAGGTTGCGCCCGACGACTTCGAGTCGCGGGTGCGGGCGATGGCCGACGAAGGATTCGTTGGCGCCAACGTGACGATTCCGCATAAGGAGGCGGCGCTGGCCCTCGCCGACACGCCAAGCCGCGCTGCCCTGGCGATCGGCGCGGCCAACACGCTCAGCCTCCTCGGGGGAGAGATTCGCGCGGACAACACCGATGCACCCGGCCTCATCCAGGCCATCCCAGGTTCTCGGGCGGGCACGCGGGCTCTGGTTTTGGGCGCTGGTGGGGCCGCGCGAGCCGCGATTTGGGCGCTGACGCGAGCCGGCGCCGTGGTCTATGTGTGGAATCGCACTCCTTCTCGGGCGCATGACACTTACACCGAGCTCCGCGAGCAGATCAACCTGGGCGGCGCGCCGGTCGAATCGCCAAGACAGGAGGACTACGGGCTCATCGTCAACACCACCTCTGTCGGCCTGCGCGGAGAGGACCCCTTCGCGCACCTCCCCTTGGAGCCCGGAAAGTTCGCTGGGCAGATCGTGGTCGACATGGTCTACGGGGCCGAGAGAACCCGCCTGCTAGTCGCCGCCGAGGACGGAGGCGCGACCGTCGTAGACGGGATCGAGGTGCTGGTTCGCCAGGGCGCCCTCTCGCTGCAGATCTGGACCGGCCTCGAGGCGCCGCTCGACGTAATGCACGCCGCCGCCCAGGACATGAGCGCCGGTTGATGACTTGAACACACCACGGTGTGGCTAATTCATCAACCGTTCCTTCCGCTATAGCCTTGCGCGGATGAGCACGCGCTTTCGCTTCACCACCGCAGGCGAGTCGCACGGCCCTGGCCTGGTCGCGATCGTCGAGGGCATGCCGGCCGGGCTCGCGCTCGACCGCGAAGCGCTCGACCGCGACATGGCGCGGCGCCAGCTCGGGCACGGACGCGGCGGCCGCATGAAGATCGAGTCCGACTCGGTCGAGATCCGCTCCGGCCTGCGCCACGGGCGCACCCTGGGCAGCCCGATTGCGGTCCTCGTCGCCAACCGCGACTACGCCAACTGGGAGGAGCGGATGAATCCCTGGCCGGTCGAGGCGGATGTGGACGAGGTGCACCTGCCGCGTCCCGGCCACGCCGACCTGGTCGGCGCCCAGAAGTACGGCCACGACGACATCCGCAACGTGCTTGAGCGGGCCAGCGCCCGCGAGACCGCGGCGCGGGTGGCGGCTGGCTCCATCGCCCGCGGCTTCCTCAACGCGCTCGGCGTCAGCGTCCACAGCCACGTGATCCAGATTGCCTCGGTGAAGGCGCCCGAGCGTCCCGATCTCGACCCCAAGGACTTCGCGACGGTCGACGACGACCCGGTTCGCTGCCTTGACCCCGGAGCCAGCACCGCGATGGTCGAGGAGATCAACCGGCTGCGCAAGGCGAACGAGAGCCTCGGCGGCAGCTTCGAGGTGCGCGCCTTCGGCCTCGTTCCCGGCCTCGGCTCCCACATCTCCTGGGAAGAGCGGCTCGACGGGCAGCTGGCCGGCGCGGTCGCCTCGATCCAGTCGGTCAAGGGAGTGGCGATCGGCGAGGCCTGGGACGTCGCCGGGCGCCCCGGCTCAGAGGCTCACGACGAGATCTTCTGGTCGCAGGAGCACGGCTACTACCGCGAGACCAACCATGCCGGCGGCCTCGAGGGCGGGATGACCAACGGCCTGCCGCTCTCGGTGCGGGCGGCGATCAAGCCGATCTCGACCCTGACCAAGCCGCTGCGCTCGGTCGACACCGAGACCAAGGAGCCGGCGCAGGCATTGCGCGAGCGCACCGACTCGACCGTGGTGCCAGCCGCCGCCGTGGTCGCCGAGGCGATGGTCTGTCTGACGCTGGCACGCTGCTACCGCGAGAAGTTCGGCGGCGACCACATCGACGACGTGCTCGCCGCCGCCGCCGCCTACGAGAAGCGCATCGACTTCCGCCGGTGAGCCGGTGAGCCGGCCAGCGATCGTCTTCATCGGCTTCATGGGCTCCGGCAAGAGCGCCGCGCTGGACGTCGCACGGCTCGCCGGCCTGGAGACGACCGAGATCGACGAGCTGATGGAACGCGAGCTGGGGATGTCGATCGCCGCGGCGTTCGAACGCGATGGCGAGGAGATTTTCCGCGCCCGCGAGGCCGAGGTGGTCGGCGAGTTGCTGGAGCGGGCCGACGGCGGCGCGATCGCCCTCGGCGGCGGCAGCGTCCTCTCCGAGCGCGTCCGCGAGGCGCTCGGTCGTCACGTCGTCGTCTGGTTGCAGATCGATCCGGATGAGGCCTGGCGTCGGATCGAGGGGACGGGACGGCCGCTGGCGCGCAGCGCTGAGGACGTTGCCCGGCTGCTGAGCGTTCGGCTGCCGCTCTACGACGAGCTCGCCGACGCGATCCTGCCGCAGGGCGACCCCGGCCTGATCGCGCGGGCGCTGCCCTCGATCCGGGCGTTGGTCGACCTTCCCGGCGGCACGAAGCTGATCTGGGCGAGCAGCGCTTCGGGCGAGTATCCGGTCCTGGTGGGGCGGGGATTGCTCGGGGCTGGACCGTGGCCGCTGGAGGGCAGGCGCTTCTGCGTGACCGACAGGGTGGTGGGCGCCCTCTACGCGGACCGGCTGGAGCCGCTTGCCGGCCGGGTCGAGGTCGAGCCCGGCGAGTGGTCGAAGTCGATGTCGACGGTCGAGGAGGTGCTCGATCGACTGGCCAGGACGGGAATGACCCGGGAAGACCACGTGGTCGCCCTCGGCGGCGGCGTGGTCGGCGATCTGGCCGGCTTCTGCGCCCATATCTACCAGCGCGGGGTGCCGGTGGTCCAAGTCCCGACCTCCCTGGTGGCCCAGGTCGATTCCGCGTATGGAGGCAAGACCGGTGTGAACATGGAGGCGGGCAAGAACTACGCCGGCGCTTACCAACTGCCGGCGGCGGTGCTCGCCGATACCTCGGCCCTGGAGAGCCTGCCCGACGAGGAGCTGGCGGCCGGATTCGTCGAGGTGCTGAAGACCGCCCTGCTCGCCGGCGGCCGCCTATGGGAGTGGGTGCGCGAGATCGAGTCCCTGGACCCGAGCGAGTTGCAGGACGTCATCTTCGCCTGCGCCCGGTACAAGTGCGAGATTGTGGCCGCGGACGAGCGCGATGCCGGGCTCCGCGCCGTCCTCAACCTGGGTCACACGATTGGTCACGCGATCGAGACCGCGTCCAGGTATTCGCGACTACCGCCACGGCGAGGCAGTGGGCCTGGGATTGCTGGCTGCGCTTCGGCTCTCCGATGCGCCGGACCTGCGCGAGGAGGTCGAGGCGATCCTGACGAAACACGGCCTGCCGATCACCGCCGAGCTGGCCGATCACCCGACCGTGCTCGATGCGATCGGGCACGACAAGAAGCGCACCTCCGCCGGTGTCGGCTTCGTCCTTCTCTCCGAGCCCGGCGCGCCGCGCATTGGCCAGGTTCTCGATCCGGCTAAGGTCGAGGCGGCTGTGCGGGAGCTCTACGAGAGATGACCAGCGCCCATAACCGCATCGCGGTTCTGCACGGCGTCAACTTCGACGTGCTCGAGCGGCGCGACCCAGAGATCTACGGTGGCCTCTCGCTGGCCGAGCTGGAGACGAAGATCCAGCGCTGGGCTCGCGAGCTGGGACTGGAAACGATCTTCTTCCAGACCAACGGCGAGGGCGAGTTCGCCGAATATCTACACCGCGCCCCGGAGCTCGCTGACGCGATCTTGCTCAACGCCGGCGCCTGGACCCACTACAGCCGTGCGATCGCCGACGCGCTGGACCTGACCGGCCTGCCCGCCGTCGAGGTTCATCTCTCTGACGTCGAGTCGCGCCAGGACTGGCGCCGCATCTCGGTCTTCGACGGCCTGGTGCTGGAGAAGGTCTCTGGCAAGGGCTCCGATGGCTACCGCGACGCCCTCGCAGTGCTTGCTCGTCACCTCGGCGTCTCCGGCCGATGAGGGGCCGCGGCGACCGCCTTGCCGGCGAGCTCGCCCGGCGCGAGCTGGACCGGATGCTGGTCACCGACCTTGTCAACGTCCGCTACCTGACCGGCTTCGGCGGCACCAATGGGGCCTGCATCTGCGGCTCCGACACGCGCCTCCTGCTCACGGACTTCCGTTACACCGAGCGGGCGCAGGCCGAGGTCGAGGGCTGGGAGGTGGTCACCGTCGCCGACGACTGGCTGGGGGGGATCGCCGAGCGGCTGGCGGGGCGGACTGGGTTCGAGGACGACCACGTCTCGGTGCGACTGCTCGAACGGCTGCGCCGGAAACTGCCGGAAGGCGTCGAGCTGGTGGCGGCCGGCGGAATTGTGGGGAGGTTGCGTCGCATCAAGGACGAGGCCGAGCTGGCGGCGATCGCCGCGGCCTCGGAGCTGGCCGACGAAGTATGGCGCTGGAGCTTGGAGCGGGGGCTGGCGGGGCGCAGCGAGCGCGACGTGGCCCGGGCCGCCGAGGCGCGGATCCGGGAGATGGGTGGCGACCCGTCTTTTCCGGCGATCGTCGCCGCCGGTCCGAACGGCGCCCTGCCGCACGCCGAGCCGGGAGAGCGCGAGATCGGCCGCGGCGAGCTGGTCGTCTTCGACATGGGCGCCCTGCTCGACGGCTACTGTTCGGACGGCACCCGCACCTTCGCCACCGGCGAGCCGGGCGAGCACGCCCGCCAGGTCTACGAGGCGGTGCGCGAGGCGCAGGCGGCGGCGCTCGGCGCCGTTCGCGCCGGCGTCGGCGGGGAGGAGCTCGACGGCGTCGCCCGCGAGCGAATTGAGGCAGCCGGCCACGGCGACCACTTCGGCCATGGGCTCGGGCACGGTGTCGGCCTTGAGGTACACGAGGCCCCGCGCGTCTCGCCCCGCTCCGAGGACGTGCTGGAGGTGGGCGAGGTGGTGACGATCGAGCCTGGGATCTACCTGCCGGGCGAGCTTGGGGTGAGGATCGAGGACCTCATCGTGGTCGGCGCGGATGGCTGCCGCAACCTCAGTGGGCTGCCAAAAGACCTGCAGCTCGTCGATTGAGCGACCCGGCCGCAGACAAAAGGCTGAGCCGAATCTCGCCTCCAGCCTCAAGTCCAGGCTCGGTATGGCCGATGCGCATTGAGTGATCCCGATCCCAGAGAGACTTCGCCCCGCGCGCGACTAGGCCGCGATCGCCGAGCCACCCAAGGAGTCGCTCGTCGCGATACGCGACAACGCCCGCCGCGAGCGGCTGATCGACATGGAGATGCGGATGCGGCGCTACCGCCTCGCCTGCTTTGCGATCCTCGCCGTCGGGCTGGCGCTGATCAGCCCGGACATCGGTTGGTGGTGGACCGTCCTGCTCGCCGTCGGCGTTGCCGGCTTCGCGGTCGCTGACCAGTTCGTGCGCACCAGCGCCCACCCGGCGCTCTGGGTGGCGGCCGCCTGGGGGATCCTGCCGCTACTCCTTGCCGACGCCGTGGTCAATACCGGGGGTGCCGAAAGCCCCGCTCTGATGTGGTTCGCGCTTCCCGCCGTGACGCTCGGTGCCCGCTTCGAGCCGCGGGCGATGGTGCTCGGGGCCGCCTACATCCTCGTCCTGCTCGGGATCGTTACCTATGGCCTGGATGCCGCGACCGCGGCGGAGCATTACCAGGACGTGATGGCCGCCGCCGCGCTTGTCGTCTGCACGGTGATCCTCTCCGGCGCCCTGGTCGAATCCGACCGCACCCACCGCCGCCGCTCCACCGTCGACCCGCTGACCGGCCTCTGCAACCGCAGCGCCCTCGAGCAACGGCTCGTCAGAGCTCGACGGTCGGCCGAGCAGCGAGGAAGAGGGCCTTTCGCACGCCCTGCTGCTCTGCGATCTCGACCACTTCAAGGACGTGAACGACCGGCTCGGGCACGCCGCCGGCGACGCCGTGCTGCAGGACGTCGCCTACACGATGCGCGCCACGTTGCGTGCCGGCGACTCGATCTACCGCGTCGGCGGCGAGGAGATCCTCGTCGTGCTGCCGGGCGCCGACGAGGCGGAGGCGGATCGAGATCGCCGAGCGGCTACGACACGCGGTGCGGGATCGCCGCCCGGTCGGCGTCGAGGTGACGGTCAGCATCGGGGTCGCGGTCTCGGGCTCCGGAGCCATCGACACCGACGATCTGGTCGGCCGGGCCGACGCGGCGCTCTACGCGGCGAAGGCAGGCGGACGCGACCGGGTCGTGGTCGGCGGCAGCCAGGCCGCCGATCCGCGTCAGCGCTTGAGGTCGACTTCGGCGTCGAGCCGCGCGGCGAAGGCGGCGATCAGTTCGACCGTCGCCTCGACGTCGCCGAGGTCGACCATCTCGACCGGCGAGTGCATGTAACGAAGCGGGATTGAGACGAGGCCGGTCGGGATCCCCGAGCGGGAGATCTGAATCGCGTCGGCGTCGGTGCTGGTGCTGCGACCGCTGGCGCTGATCGTGTGCTCGATGCCAGCCTGCTCGGCGGTCTCGACCAACAGCTCGAAGACTTTGGGGGAGAGGGTCGAACCGCGCCCGATCGCCGGGCCCGAGCCGAGCGGGTGCTCGCCCAAGCTGCTTCGCGTCCACCCCGGGTGCGTCGGTGGCGTGGGTTACGTCGATCGCGACCGCCAGGTCCGGCCGCACCTCGAAGGCCGAGGTGCGTGCCCCGAACAGTCCGATCTCCTCCTGAACGGCGGCGATCGCGGCGAAGCTGCTGCTCAGCGAGCCGCGCTCGTGGCAGCGGCGCAGCGACTCCAGCGCCACGTAGGCGCCGAGCCGGTTGTCCATCGCGCGGCCGACCAGCCTGTCGCCCGCGAGGCGGACGGGCTCGGCGGCGATCGTCACCGGGTCGCCGACCCGGACCAGCTCAACCGCCTCCTCGCGGGAGTCGGCGCCGACGTCGATGTGCAGGCCTTTCAGCTCGACCACCTTCTTGCGCTGGTCGGGATCGAGCAGGTGGATCGGCTTGCGGCCGACGACGCCAGGCACGACGCCGTCCCTGGTCCGCACGGCGATCCGCTGTCCTACCAGTATCTGCGGGTCCCAGCCGCCGATCGGCGAGAAGTAGAGGAAGCCCTTCTCGTCGATATGGGTGACGACGAGGCCGATCTCGTCGATGTGGCCGACCACGGCCAGCAGTGGCGCGTCCTCGCCGATCCTGGCGATCGAGGAGCCAAGGCCGTCGGCGGAGAGCGTGGCGAAGGACGCTTCCTCGCGCCAGACGGCAGCGGCCGGCTCCTCGTGTCCGGAGGGGGCGACGGTCCGCAGCAGCTTGTCGAGTAATTGGGGGATCTCGGCCACGAGGACGATGCAGTATGCCAGCCGGCCGACGGCTGCACGACGGCTTCACTAGCGTTGGACCGATGGGCGAGAGGGCAGGATCACGCGCTGGTGACGGGCGCCTCGAGCGGGATCGGCGCAGCGACCGCCGAGGCGCCTCGCACGCGAGCCGGGCATCGAGCTGGTTCTCGTCGCGCGCCGCGAGGAGCGACTGCGGGCGCTCGCCGAGTCGCTGCCGTGCCGTGCGACGTACGTCGCGGTGGACCTGACCTATGCCGGCGCGCCCGAGCGAGTCGGCGCCCATCTCGCGGAGCACCACGGTGGGCGCCTGACGCTGCTCGTCAACAATGCCGGCGGCAGCTTGGAGGGGGACCTTCGGCGAGACCGGCTATACCCACGTCCAGCGGCACATGGAGCTCAACTTCGCCGCAGTCGTGCGCCTTACCGAGGCGCTGTTGCCGCTGCTGCGTGCACGGCGCCGAGCGCAATCGTCAACGTCGCCAGCACCGCGGGCCGGGTCTCCCGCGCCCGCACCGGCGCTTACTCGGCCAGCAAGTTCGCGCTGATCGGCTGGAGCGACTCGCTGTACGCGGAGGAGGGCCCGCACGGCGTCCACGTCGGGCTCGTCCTGCCGGGCTTCGTCGCCACCGAGGGCTTCCCGGCAACGGAGCTGCGCGAGCGTGCGCTGACCCGTTGGATCGTCTCCAAGCCGGAGAAGGTCGCCGAGGCGATCGTCGCCTGCGGACTTCGCGGCAGAAGCAGAGCGCTACGTACCGCGCCCTTACGCGCTGGCCGCGGTCGTTCGCATCCTCGCCCCGGGCCTGGTCCGCCGCGTCCTTTCCGGCGGTGCGGCCGGCAGCCTGACGACGAGCACCGGGGCGGAAGCAGACGACTGACGTCGTTGTCTGGCGACTTTTGCGTGTTATAGGCGCATAAAGCGCCAGTATTGCTGACTACTGAGCCGCTACAGTCGGCACGGGAGCGCCTTCGAGGCCATGGAAGCCCCTACCCCGTCGAGCTGTTCTGGGAGGAGCCGGCGGCGGCCCGCTTCCTGCGCCGCCTCGCGTCCTTCTCGCGACTGATCGTTTTCGACAAGCGCGGGCAGGGTCTCTCCGATCGGCCGGCCCATCCACCGACGTTCGAGGACTCGATGGACGACTTGCGTGCGGTGCTGGAGGGCGCCGGTTGCCGGCACGTACGCGCGGATGGGAGGACCACCTGGCGCCGGTCGGCGACCAGGACACGCTGCTCGACGAGGTCGAGGAGTTCCTCGTCGGCAGCCGCCGGGCCCGCGAGCCGGAGCGTGCCCTGGTGACGGTCCTCTTCACCGACATCGTCGGTTCCACCGAACGGGCGGCGCAGCTTGGCGATCGGCGACGGCTTCCTCGCCACCTTCGACGGCCCGGCCCGTGCAATCCGCTGTGCCGGTGCGATCCGCGATGCCCTGGGCGAGCTCGGGATCGGCGTGCGGGCTGGCATCCACACGGGCGAGATCGAGCTGATTGGCGACGACGTCGGCGGCATGGCGGTCAACATCGACGCCCGTATCGGCGCCCTCGCCGGTACGAGCGAGGTCCTCGTCTCCAGCACCGTGAGGGAGCTGGTCGTCGGCTCAGGGCTCGAGTTCGACGAGCGCGGCGCTCACACCCTGAAGGGTGCGCCCGGCGAGTGGCGGATCTTCGCCGCTTGCCTCAGCTGAAGCGCGAGCGGCTGAGGCGGCAGTAGCGGAAGTGGAAGACGAAGCTGACGTTGTTGGCGGCGTTGCCGCTCCGTTCCACCCCGATCGATTCGTGCGTCGCCTTGAGGCGCTCGCCTTCCTTGTAGAGCTTGCCGGTCTTCCGGATCCGCTCCTTGACGATCCGCAGGAACCCGAACCACTTCTGTAGCCGGGCCTCGTCGGCAAGTGGCCGCGGTACCGCGACGATCTCCCGAATCGTCGTGCCGAACCGCTCCGAGGCACGGATCAGCTGGCGACCGGCGAGGACCAGCTTGCCGTCCCTGATGTTGTCGCTGGTCCCGCTGAGGATCCGCTCGCCCGCCTCACGATCGCGCTTGCAGATCGGCTCGACCGTGGCCACGTAGCTCTCGCGCGTCTGCTCGTCGCCATGCGCCGCTCCCGCGACGCAGAGCATCGCGACGAGGACCGCGGCAACTGTTGCTGAACTGCGCTTCATCCCTGGGCCCTCGCAGCTTAGTGGCTGGGCCTGGTCCTCCCCCCAATCGAATACGGCGGACGTCGGGGGTATCCTGATTTCCAATGCCTCTCTTGCCACGAACCAAATCCAGACAGCTCTTCGAGAAACTGAGCGATCTCGAAACGCAGATGCGTGAGATGCGCGGCGAGATCGCAGTCATGCAGGGGAGGCAGGCCGATGATGAGGTCGAAGCTCTTGCTGCCGAGCGGCTTCGAAGTGGCGCATCAGAGCGCACCGAGGACGGCGCGGAAGCACTAGCCGAACTCGGCATTCGCGTTCGGTAGATCGTGGGCGGAGAAACCGCGCCCGGGGTCAAAGTCGACCTAGCCGAAGGAGTCAAGGGCGATATCGCCGAGTTGACGGCACTCCCGGCCGAAACCGGAGATGCCCAGCAGACGGAAATCGACGCGCTGAAGCACCGCATCGCCGCGCTGTTCTTGGAATGCGAGGCGAATCCCCACGCGGGCGAACTGATGGGCGCAGGTCAACATCCGGAGCTGGCCGACTGCCGACGAATCCGTTTCGACATCGAGACGCACAAGGGCAAGCCGCGCTTCCGCCTCATTTACCGCAACGAGCCCTCCGACGGCGCTCCTGCTCGCTGCCTGTGGCTGGCGGTCGGACCTCGAGCCGGCCTACGCGCTCACCACAGGGCTCAGCAGCGTGCAAAGTAGCCGGACAGGATGACGCTAGTCGCTGCCTATCACTCGGCTGGAGTGCCAATCTTGCTCGGAGATTTCCTGATATCCAGCGGAAGCGATCGCCGTCGCGGCAGGAAGAAGATTTGCCGTGTCCGAGACAACCTCGTCATTGGCTGGACCGGCAATCTCGTGCAGGCAGAGCAGGTTCTTGCTCGGACGGCTCGAAGTCTCTCCGCGAAGCCTTCGAAGGAATCTCTCGAGAGGTGCCTTGCGACGATGAACCTCGAGGTTCCGCCTGAATTGCCACTTAAGTTGGTTGGCTGGATATCCGATGCGGATGGAAGATTCGGATTTTGCTGGGATTCCGCATCCGGAAATTTGGTCTGGGGCGATGAATGGTTCGTCGGATCCGGCGGTGCCGCGTTCGAGGCCAACGTTGCGGACTACCGGGGTGTCCTCAATCCGAACACCGAACCGGATGTCAACTCTGCGCTGCAGGGCCTATTGGCTCTATTGGCTCAGCTGAATTGCACCGACAGGTTGGTCCAGGAAGGTAACGACGCGGGTATTGGGGGAGGCTACGAGACTCTGTACTGGTCGACGGATGACGAGAAGTTCCAGTATCTGGATCGCGTCCTGTATTTCGTACTGGTGTGCCGAATGGACGCTCGGGGGCGGCTGAGAAAAGACCCAGAGCTAATCGGCGATTCTCTGACCACCTATCGGGCTGCCGTGGCTGGCGACCATAGCGTCCTTACCTTCTCGGAGCGAGAGGCCCACGACATATGGGTGATGTCGCCGGTCGGGGCTATGGCGCAGCGAAAACGGCTATACGAGTGGCTTCGGCGGGAAGCGGCTAAGCCTATGGACTTGACCGCTGACTACTACGCAGGGCTGGCGATGTTCGCGGCCCCCATGGCTCCGGCACCTCCCCTACCGGCTGTGACGGGCCCATGGGATGACGTGCAAGGTTTTCGCAGTTCACGCGGGAGGTTCGAGTTTCACATCAACAAGGGTGCGGTCGAAAAGGCCTATCGCGACCGGGCGGCGGCGTATGCGGCGGCGCCTTATCCGCTGGGGCAAATGAAGATCTAGGATGCCGCAAGGCGGGCGTCCACAGGTCCAGCGAATGCCGTTAAATGCACGGTCCGCCGGTCAGTAGATCGCCGCAACTTCAAATGATCTCCACCAACCAATTCAAGAACGGCAGCCACATCGAAATCGACGGGGCCGTCTTCAAGATCATCGACTTCCAGCACGTCAAGCCGGGCAAGGGCGGGGCGTTTGTGCGGACCAAGCTGCGCAAGATCGACGATGGGTCGGTTCAGGACAAGACCTTCAGGGCGGGGGAGAAGTTCAGGCCGGTTCACACCGAGTCGCGCAAGATGCAGTACCTATACGACTCTGGCGAGGCGGCGGTCTTCATGGACAGCCGCGACTACGAGCAGATCGAGATCCCGAGCGGGGCTGTGGGCGAAGCGATGAAGTGGGTGCTGCCCAACGACGAGGTCAACGTCCTCTTCGTCAACGAGAAGCCCAGCGACGTGCAGGTGCCGAGCGCCGTCGATATGAAGGTGACCCAGACCGACCCGGGCGTAAAGGGCGACACCGCCTCCGGCGGAGGCAGCAAGCCGGCGACCCTGGAGTCCGGCGTGACCGTCCACGTGCCGCTCTTCATCGACGAGGGCGAGACGATCCGGGTCGACACCCGCAGCGGCGAGTACGTGTCCCGCGCCTAAGCGCGAAGATACGCCCATGCGCCGATCCGACCAGCGCCGCGACGCGGTTTTCGCCTGCTACCAGCGTGAGGTGACCGGCCGGCCACTGGAGGAGCTGCTCGCCGACGCGCGACCGTTCACCCGGGCGCTTGCGCAGGGAGTCGAAGCGCACCGTGACGATCTCGACGTGATCATCGGCCGCCACGCCAGGGGCTGGGAGCTGGAGCGGATCGCGCCGTTGGAGCGCTGCGTGATGCGGGTGGCGCTGTACGAGATCGAGCACAGTGAGGACGTGCCGGACGAGGTCGCCATCGATGAGGCGATCGAGATCACCAAGGAGTACTGCGGGGCCGGCGCGCCTGCCTTCGTCAATGGGGTTCTTGGCGCCGCGGTCCGCGAGCGGGAGACCGCCAGTTGACCCGCCTGCGCGAGATCTCCGCCCGGCTTGAGGCGATCGCCAGCGAGCTGGAGGGCTCCGAGGCGAGCGACGAGCGCGCCGCCGAGCTGGCCCGCGAGGCGGCGGAGCTGTCCTCGGAGGCGGTCGAGGAGGCGAACCGGCGGATCCGCGAGTCGCAGGGCCAGAGCGATCGGTGAGCGCTCACAGGCCGTGACGTACCCCGAGGACCTGCGCTCGCTGGTCGACACGGCGCTGGAGCGGCTGAGCTTTCCGGCGCCGCCGGCGACGGCACGCCTCGAAGAGGCGATGCGCTACTCGCTACTCGCCGGCGGCAAGCGCGTGCGGCCGGTGCTCGCCCTCGCCACGGCGCGGGCGCTGGGTGCCGACCCGGAGCGCTACCTGCCGGCGGCCCTGGCGATCGAGCTGATCCACACCTACTCGCTGATCCATGACGACCTGCCGGCGATGGACGATGACGAGCTGCGGCGCGGCAAGCCGACGGCTCACGTGGCGTTTGGAGAGGACGTGGCGATCCTGGCCGGTGACGGGCTGTTCGCCGAGGCGATCCACCTCTTCTGCGAGCAGCCAGGCGATCCGGCCCGGGTCCTCGCCGCGCTGCGGGAACTAACCGCGGCGACGGGAGTCGACGGCATGGTTGGCGGCCAGTACGTCGACGTCGCCGGCGAGGCAAGCGACGCGGCCGCGCTGCGCGACCTGCACACGCTGAAGACCGGGCGACTGATCGCCGCAGGGGTCGGGATCGTGCTGACGCTGGAGGGAGTCGCCGAACCTGAGACAATGCCCTATCGCCGGTTCGCCGGCGAGCTCGGCGTCCTCTTCCAGATCGTCGACGACATCCTCGACGTGACGGGGAGCGACGAGCAACTCGGCAAGCCCCGTGGCAGCGACGAGCGACATGGCAAACTCACCTACGTCAGCCTCTTCGGGCTGGAGCGGGCGCGCGAGCTTGCCGCCGAGTCCCATGAGCGGGCGACCGCGGCGCTCGGCAAGGCCGGCGGCGAGACCGGCGACCTGATGGGCGTCGCCGACTACATCTTCACCAGGAACGAATGAGCGAGAAGCCACAGCCAGACGATCGGGACCAGCAGCCGCAGCCGCTGCTGGAGGGGATCGACTCTCCCGCCGACCTGCACGAGCTCGACGACGAGCAGCTGCAGCAGCTCGCGCAGGAGATGCGCACGTACGTGATCGACACAATCGGGGCAATAGGAGGCCACTTCGGCGCCAACCTCGGCACCTGCGAGCTGGCCGTGGCGCTGCACAGCATGCTCAACTCGCCGCGCGACAAGATCCTCTGGGACGTCGGCCACCAGGCCTACCCGCACAAGATCCTCACCGGCCGCCGCGAGGCGCTTTCGACGATCCGCCAGTACGGCGGGCTGGCGCCATTTTGCTCGATCGCCGAGTCCGAGCACGACATTATGGGCGCCGGTCACGCCTCGACCTCGATCGGCTACGCGGTCGGGCTGAAGGAGGCGATGCGCAAGGGGATCGGCGAGGACGGCCGGGTCGCGGCGGTGATCGGCGACGGTGCCCTGACCGGCGGCGTCGCCTACGAGGCGCTGCACGCCGCCGGCGGCCTGCAGACGCCGATCGTGATCGTCCTCAACGACAACGGAATGTCGATCTCGCCGAACGTCGGCGCGCTCTCGCGCTACTTCAACCGGGTGCGGCTCAACCCGCGCCTCTACCACGCCCGGGAGGGGGTCGAGGACCGGCTGACCAAGCTGCCGCTGGGGCTCGGCAAGCGGATCGAGCGGCTGGGGCCGGAGATCAAGTCGGCGATCAAGGCCTATTGGGCCCCCGGTCTCTTCTTCGAGGAGCTAGACCTCGCCTACATGGGAGTGATCGACGGCCACGACGTGGGGGCGCTGCGTGAGGCGCTGCGTGAGGCCTTCGAGGCCGACCGCCCGGTCGTCGTCCACATCCACACCGTCAAGGGCAAGGGCTTCGCGCCGGCCGAGGAGGGCGGCCTGGAGGGGATGGAGCAGTGGCACGCGGCGAAGCCAAACTCGATCGTCAATGGGGAGCCGGCGCCTAAGCCAGTCCCGGTCAAGGAATCGGACTCGCCGGAGGCGATCGCGCCCGAGCGGCTGGAGAAACCGCCGGCGGCGGGCGCGCCGCCCCAATACACGAAGGTTTTCGGCGACGCGATCGTCGCCGAGGCAGAACGCGACGGACGGGTCGTCGGGATCACCGCCGCGATGGCGGGCGGGACCGGCCTGCAGAAGCTCGCCGACGAGGTGCCCGAGCAGTACTACGACGTGGGGATCGCCGAGCAGAACGGCGTGCTGCTGGCCTCTGGGCTGGCGCTGCAGGGCGCGAAGCCGGTCTGCGCGATCTACTCGACCTTCCTGCAGCGCGCCTACGACCAGGTCGTCCACGACGTTTGCCTGCAGCAACTCAATGTCACCTTCGCGATGGACCGGGCCGGGCTGGTGGGCGACGACGGGCCGACCCACCACGGCGCCTTCGACGTCTCCTACTTCCGAGCGCTGCCCAACGTCGTCGTGATGGCGCCGCGCGACGAGGCGATGCTGGTCCACATGCTGCGCACCGCGATCGCCCACGACGGACCGGTGGCGCTGCGTTATCCGCGCGGGGCCGCGGAGGGCGTTCCTCTGCCGGCCGAGCCGGTGGAGATCCCGATCGGGAGCGGCGAGCTTCTGCGGAGTGGCGAGCGGGTGGCGCTGCTCGGCTATGGCTATGGGGTGGCGGTGGCGCTGCAGGCGGCCGAGGCGCTGGCGGAGCATGACCTGCGGCCGACGGTCGCCGACGCCCGCTTCGCCAAGCCGCTCGACGAGGAGCTGCTGGAGCGGTTGGCGATCGGTCACGACCTCGTGGTGACGATCGAGGAGAACGTGCTGGCCGGAGGCTTCGGCTCCGGCGTGCTCGAGCACCTCGAGGACGCTTTCGCCGACCGGGCGGGGGAGAGGGCGCGAGTAATGCGGATTGGGTTGCCAGACCGTTACGTCACCCACGGCAAGCCGGCCCTTCTTCGGGAGGAGGTCGGCCTGACCGGGGAGTCGGTGGCCGACCGGGTTCTGGCCGCGCTGCGCTCTGGCGAGCCGGCTCTCAGCTGAGCCGACGCGCCGAAGAAAAAGCGCTTGCATCAAAGCGCGCAATCGGCTAGCCTCCCCGACGGCCTCCTTGGTTGCAACTGAACCGGCCCGCTTCGCGGACGTTTCTGGGGTTACTACAGGGAGAGGAGGCGGCGTATCTCTCGATATGCAGGGTCCGCTGGGCAGGCGGACCGCTGCCCGAAGCCGCGGGAGGCTCGGGCCGCTCTGCGCGGTGGGCTTCGTTTACGCCGCGCCAGAAACTTCCGAATACACGTCCGGGGAACTCTGAATACTCTCGCGTGGCCGAGCGCGAACGTCGGCTTTCACGCTGGGAGGGGTCATCTATGGGAGTGGGAGGACCATGAAAGCGCATGGCAAGCTCGAGGAATTGGCGGTAATCAGGCCCGAGGAGCGCGATTACCGGCTCAAGTTGCAGTCGAGTACGTGGGGGGAAAATCTCGACCGCTGGGATCTCTGCTCGAAACCAGCTCGCCATTTCACTCGCGTGGTGCCGGTGCATCGACGCGAGGGAAAGACCAGCAGACTTCATGAGTGCATCGTGCCGTTCCCTTCTGCCCCGATCTACGGCATCAACCGGATGGCCGAGTACGAAAAAAGCCTTACTCGACCGAACATGCACACCGTACGTGTGCTGCAGCGACCTAAGAGGGGAGCAACCCGCACCAAGCAAAACGCAATTCGCCGGATGTTCATCCTGCACAACGGTCTGAACGAGGCAGGCGACCTGAAACTCTACTACCGGCTAGCCGACTGGATCCTCGAGCAACAGGAGTCAAATCCAAACGACGACGGCGGCGCCGCTTGCGTGATCATGCCGTTCCCCGGGCACCTGATGCACTCGTCCTTTCCCGAACCGTTTGCCGAGACGCCGCTTTCGAGATACCTGAATGATGCCGGAGAGCTCTTTCGCCAGTTTCTCAGGTATGTGGTGGGGGTGCGCTGGCTGCTGAGCATGGTCGCCGATTCGGATGCGGAGGATTGGATGGTGGGCGGCGATCTCGTCGAGGCCGAGGAGATGTGTACCGCCCTTCATACTGAGTCTGGGGAGCTTTTCCGCGCCAGCCGCGATCGATTGAAAGTGGCTGAAGAAATGCGGAGCCGCCAGGAAGACGCCGGGCGAATCGACAGCCTCCGCATTGGCAAGCAAACTACTAAAAAGCAGATTCAGGAGACCAGGGAGCTGTTGCGCACGGTGCTCGAACGGGATTCCGCTCAGACGCCCGAGAGCCTTCGTGTCCATGTAGTGGGCTATAGCCTTGGCGGCTTCCTGGCGCAGTCTGTGTTCTTCGCTTGGCCGCAGGTCGTTTCGAGCTGCACGACGATCTGCTCTGGTGGGGCACTCAGCGCTCTGTCACCTACTGCATTTGCCGATCCCGAAGAGTGGCAGTCCGTTCTGCATGCGCTACGGCCCGAGCTGAGCAACTCGATGCTCCAAGGGCGGCTGGGGCAAGACCCCAAGCCAGACCAGGCATCGGAGAGCGATTCCAGGACGAACCCGATGCCAGTCAGCAAGGTGGTCGGCATGCCTCTGCAGCGGTTCGGCTATTTCCAGCGCATCTTCGAACAGGTGTTTTTGCAGGAGGACCGTGGCTCTTACAAGGAGCGGCTATCCGAGTATGGCTTGCGAATGCTGTTCATAAGCGGTGGTGCGGATCCGATCGTCCCGCCTTCCAATATTCTCGACGCGAGTCCGAAGGAGGGCACGACGATGCTCTCCATCGCGGGCATGACGCACTTCCTCAATAAAGACCCGAAGATGAAGCTGGGGCAACGGGTGGCGGAGGAAGAGCAGAAACAGCGGGACTTCTGGCTGCCGGAGGCCGGTGGGCTGATCGCTCGAGCGTCGATCAGGTCGGAGCAGGTCCACATGGATGAGCGGCGGACTGCCAAAGAACTCAAAGACCGCACGACAGATTCGGAAGCACAGTCGCCGACGGTGAGCGTAGGGCAGGACATGTTGGCAGATAGAAGCGCTGGTTCCGGACAAGCCGGCGGAGGGCTGTCGAGCAGCAGCAGCTTCGAGTCCGCCCTCGACTGGGTCATCGAAGCGATCGACAATGATCACGGATGGTTGTTCGTCTGTCGTAACACGCTACCCGCGGCTTTCCTTCATCCGGATTACTTCACCCAATGGGGGGCGGCGCTTCATCACCACGACGTGAGGGTTCAGCAGTATGCGGCGGGCTTGCGCCGTAGGGCATCCAGCTTGGAAGATCTAGAGGATCGGACCACCCTGGTCATTCCCGAAGCGCTGCAACGTCGATTCATCTATCTAACTGCGCAGTTCGACGCCCATAGCGATGCTCCCTCGGGGCGGATGACCACGGAGAAGGTGCGTCGCGAAATCTGGGACGGTTTCGAAGGCTCCTGGTGGCAATCGATCCGCCAGTTCAACGCCGGCAACATCACCAAATCCCGTGACAAGAACTTAAGCGGGAAGAAACTCGCCCCGAAAATGGCGACCCTCGCCGATGCATCCGAGAAGTACGTGGAAGTTACCCATCTCCCCGATGTCTGGATCGGGGTTGAGCAGGGCGGAGCAATCTCTGTCGGGTCTGACGACAGGGACGGGATTCATCAGAGCTTCCTCGAAGGAGTGCAGCGGATCCTCGACGGAAAGGACTCGATCAAGAAAGACCTCGAACTCGAACGAATTCGGATCGTTCAGGTCTCGGGAGCGGAGTTCAATCCTCGCTATAGGGGCCGGGTGGATATGTCAGAGACGGCGGCGAAGCGCCTGCTTGCCCGCTGCGCCGCGGGCCTCATCAGATCGTCGCCGATGGCAAAACCGCCCGAAGCTGCGGGAGACTTGGGCAACCCAGCGTCGCTATGAGGAAACGGCGAAGCGCAGTCCGGCCCGCTCGAAGCGGTTGAGGCTGCCGGTACCTAGCGCGGCGGCCGGGGTAAGGCAACCGCCCCTGGCGGGCGTGGCGCCGTCCTCGGCGAGCAGCAGCCCGGCTTCGCCAAACATCCGCGAGGTGGTCAGGTAGCCGGGATGCCCGTCGGCGTCGACGTCGACGCGGATATGATGGCCGCCGGCGGTACGAGCGTTGACCGCGAGCTGCCACTTCCAGTCCTCCAGATCCGGGCCGGCGGGCCCGAAGCCCGACCCAGGCAGGAAGCGGCGCATCGCGGCGGCGGCACGGCGACGAACCGCGGGCCGCGCTCGGCTCATCGCGGCGAAGCCGGCCTGCGTTGCCGTCAGCGCGGCGGCAGCTGCGTAACGGAGAGGCACGGTGGGGATCTCGCCTGGGATCGCGGCGCCCTCGCGGTAGCGGAAAGGCTCGGCCGGCAAACCCAGGTCAGCGGCGGTCAAGGCCAGGGTGCGATGGATGACCGCCGGGTTGACGAAGGCACCGGGAGTCATCGGGCCGATCACGTCACCGCGGGCGTTGAAGCGGGGCGCGGTGGCGATTGGGCTGACCCGGCGCACCTTCTCCGCCAGCTCGGAATCGGGGATCAGCGCGGCCGGATCGGTGAGGCGGTCGGCTTCCGCATCGTCGATCTGCTCGGCGCCGCTCTGCAACGTTCCGCCGGAGACCGAGTCGGCGAGACGGAGACGCCCCGGCGGCTGGAAGTAGACATCGAGATCGACCTCGATCAGCGCCTCGCCCCAGCGCTCGCGAGCAGTCTCGGCCGCGAGCAGCACGGCAAGGTCGGGCGGCAGCGCCTCGAACCCGCTCACCTGCACCACCTTGACTCCGGCTGAAGCGGCGCGCTCGTGGAAGCGGTCAATAGTCCGGCGCACGAACGGCATCTCCCCGGTCAGGTCAGCGTAATGGGTGCCGTTGGCGACACAGGCCTCGATCACCGGCGTGCCGTAGAGCGTGTACGGGCCGACCAAGTCAAGCACCACGCGAGTCCGCGAAGCCATCGCCGCCAGCGAAGTCGGATCGTCAACGTCGGCGACGACCATCTCCGGCGCGCTGACCCCGAGCTCTCCGAGTATCCGCTCGATCCTCGCCGGATCGCGTCCGGCGACAGCCCATTTAGTGCCGTTCTCCAGGGTTCGCTCGGCGAAATAGGCCGCGACGTTTCGGCCCGCAATGCCGCTCGCGCCGAAGACGACGACCGAGAACTCGCGCTCGCTGGTCGGGGAGGACTCCATCGCAGCCAGGCTATACGTCGCGCTGCCGCGCCACCTCCTAGGCGCTGCTGAGTCGGTGACGCTAAGCGCCGCAGTCCGCCACGAGTGGGATCCGTTGCTTGAAAGCCTCGCCGTCCTGGCTGGTGAAGGAGGCGTCGGCCGTCGTCTCGGTCCGGCAGATGTCCCGGCTGAGGATCAGGTATCCCGGCGCGCCGCCGTCGATCCTGAGCTCGAAGGTCTTCAGTGGCACGTCCGGAACGTCGTCGACGCCGGCCTCGATCCGTAGTCGCCGGACCACGATTCGGCCGCGCAAGAGAATTTTTGCCGGTCCGCCAAGCACATAGGCGAGGCGGGGCAGCCCACCGAAGCCTGAGACGGCGTAGACGGGCCCCGTCAGTGCTTCGTCGTACGCCGGGCTGACTACCCGTGCCGTCCCCATCCGCTTCCGTCCGGAGCAATCGGTGGCTTCCAGTTCGCGCTTGCTGCAAAGGTCGCCGAGCGCCGTTTGGTCGACCATGAAAGCGGTCGGAAGCGTGACGGCCGCCGAGCGGATGTTGACGTCCCCCGGCCTCGCCTCGACCCGCATCACAAGCTCAGGCTTATCGGTGCGGACCGTACCGCCGATTGCCGTCAGAGAAGCCTTGGGTTCGAACGGTTTGCCGGCGTCGCCGTTCTCCTCGGAGTTACCGCCGCAGCCTGCGACGAGGAAGGAGGCGGCGACAATCGTCATGCCGACAACGATCGGCCTGCGGCGCAGGCGCGCTCCCAGACCAGCGAGCAGGTAGGCGATCGCCGCCGCAAGGAAGATGAACTTGCAGGCGGCAAAGATCGTCGCCAGAAGCGGAAAGGCGGTATCGGCACCGTTGAGAGTCAGAAGCAGGCAGACGTTCTCGAGTGCATCAAATGCGGCTGCCAGAGCGCCGAACGAGACGACAACCCCGCCGATAGCGGCAAGGCGGCGCCAGCCTCGTTCCCTGGCCAGGTCGCGAACCACGGTGAGGGCAAGCGTGAGGAACGTGCCGTAGGCGAGCAGAAAGCCGAAGTCGATCCACAGCGACTGGCGGGCGGCGTCCTGACCCTCCTCGCCCCATTCGGCGAGGATCTCGTCGGCCCGATCCTGGCCACCGGTCAGCTCGAAGGGAACGATCCCAGGCCCACCGGTGTCCTGCATCCGCTCGTCGGCAGGCGACATCGCCAGCAACAGGGCCAGCGTTGCAATTGCAGAGACGATCAAACCATTGCGGCGAGTCACGCGAGCATTATCTCCGGCGGGGAGGTCGGGACGACGCCGAGGAGGGCGGCACGGACGCCACAACAGAAAACGCCCCGCCGGGGAGGCGAGGCGTTTCTGGGGTTACTACAGGGAGGAGAGATATGTATCTCTATATATGTGGATCCGTGGGAGGTAGGTGGGCCCTGATGTGCCGCGGGCGGGTCATCGATGGGAGTCGATGAGCGCCATATTTGCGACGCCGGACTCAGCCAAAAAGTTTGTCGTTCAATCCCCTAATCGTCGTTTCGTGCGAATCCTTGAACCACAATACGAACGTATGTGCGATTTGTATGTGAGGCGGGTCACAGAGACCTGGTTTTGGCGCCTCTTCGTGCCCGCTGAGCGATTGTTCTACCCAATTCTAATGAGGGTCTAAACATTCCGCAAGGGCCAATTTCCGGGCCCCTCTGGGCCCGCCGGTACCGTTCCAGCCGTGGCGAAGGCGCGAATCGACGCTGTTCTTGCCGAGCGGGGGCTCTTTCCGTCGCGCTCGGCCGCAGCTGGCGCGGTGCGGGCGGGTGAGGTCCGGGTCGGCACCGACGGGCCGGTCGCGCTGCGGCCGAGCCAGCTCGTCGAGCCCGACGCGGAGCTGCTCGTCGACGCCGGTCCGCGTTTCGTCTCGCGCGGCGGGATCAAGCTCGACAACGCGCTCGAGACACTAGGCCTCGACGTCTCCGGCCGCGATTGCCTCGATGTCGGCGCCTCGACCGGCGGCTTCACCGACTGCTTGCTGCAGCGCGGCGCCGCGCGCGTCGCGGCTGTCGATGTCGCCTACGGGCAGATCGACATGCGCTTGCGCGAGGATCCTCGCGTCACCGTTATCGAGCGGGTCAATGCGCGCGAACTCGATCCCGGCGGCCTGCCCTTCCCCGCGGACCTCGCCACCTGCGACGTCTCCTTCATCTCCCTGGCGAAGGTGCTGCCGGCCGTCACCCGCTGCCTGGCGCCGGGCGGCGAGGTGCTGGCGATGGTCAAGCCCCAGTTTGAGCTGGGCCGCGAGCGCGTGCGCAAGGGGGTCGTTCGCGACTCCGGCGACCGCAGCGAGGCGATCCTCAGCGTGGCGCTCGCCGCCCGCGACCTCGGCCTTCCCATTCGCGGCTTTGCCTCCTCCGGGCTGCCGGGGCCGAAAGGCAACCGCGAGACCTTCGTCCTCTGCGGCGGCGAGGGCGAGCCGATCGCCGACCTCGACGCGGCGATCGCCGAGGTGGTCTCGTGAGTAACAGAGCGGCGGCGCTGATTACCCACTCGCACGCGCCGTTCCCGACCGACGCCGTGCGGCTCGTCCTCGCGGCGGCGAGCGACGCCGGTTGGCGGGTGGTCGCCGACGCCGCGGAGGTCGCCAAGCACGGCGACGCTGCGGCGGGTATTGAGACGATCGATCCGTTGCCTCGCAAGGCCGATCTCTGCGTCGTACTCGGCGGCGACGGCTCGATCCTCCACGCCCTGCGCCACTTCGCCCACACCGGCGTGCCGGTCTTCGCGATCAACTTCGGCACCGTTGGCTTCCTGGCGGCGGTCGAGCGCGACGGCGCCAAAGAGGGGATTCGCCGCGCCTTCGACGGCGAAACCGAGGCGATCGATCTGCCCGGCCTCGAGGTCGAGGTGGGCGAGGAGACGCGACTGGCGCTCAACGACGTCGGTTTCATCCGTCGCCCCCACGACCGGGTCGCCGAGCTGAGCTACAAGATCGCTGGCGAGGAGGTCGGCCGCGTCCGCTGCGACGGCCTCGTCGCCGCGACCCCGGTCGGCTCCACCGGATACAACCTCGCCAACCAGGGGCCGATCCTCGCCTGGGGGGTCGAGGGCTACGTGGTCAGCTACATCGCGCCGCACTCACTCACCGCCCGCGCCCTCGTCGTCGCCCCGGGGGACGTCCTCCACGTCGGCAACGCCACCGGGCGCGAGCCAGTCGACGTCGCGGTGGACGGCGAGCCGGTGGGAACGCTGGCCTCCGGCGCCGAGCTGGAGGTCAGGTTCATCGAAAAGGCGGGGTGCCTAGCTCAGCTACCGGGAACCAGCTTCTACCACCGAATTCGGGAGAAGTTCGGCCACCTAGCCGTCTGACTGTCGGTCCGCGGCTGTTGTTAAGAAGAGCGCATGCTCCGCGAGCTACGCATCGAGAACCTGCTGCTGATCGAGCGTGCCGAACTGCGGCTGGGGGAGGGACTGAACGCGATCACCGGCGAGACCGGGGCCGGCAAGACCGTCCTGGCCCACTCACTCGACCTGCTGATGGGCGGCAAGGCGCGGTCGCAGATCGTCAGGCCCGGAGCCAATGAGGCCTGGGTCGAGGGTGTGTTCGACTTGCCGCCGGGGCTGCTAGATGAGCCGGAGATGGCCGAGGTCGCCGAGCGATTGCCAGTGGGCGCTGAGGAGATCGTCCTGGGGAGGCGCGTCTCAGCCTCGGGCCGGACGTCGGCCTTTGTCGCCGGTCGCGCCGCCACCGCTCCGGATCTGCGCCTGCTCGGTGGGCGGCTGCTCGCCTTCTACGGGCAGCATGAGCACCGCCGACTGACGATCGCCTCGGCGCAAGCCGACGTGCTCGACGGCTTCGCCGGGCCCGAGCACGTGGAGCTGTTGGGGCGCTACCGCGACGCGCACCGCCAGCGCGTGCGGCTGGCGGCCGAGCTGGCCGAGCTGCGTGAGCGCGACGGCTCGCGGGAGCGAGACCTCGACCTCTATCGCTACGAGCTAGCCGAGATCGAGGAGGTCGCGCCCGATGCCGCTGAGGAGGCGGAGCTGTCGGCCGAGCGGGAGCGGCTGCGGCACGCGGAGGGCCTGCGCGAGGCGGCCGCGGGCGCTCACGCGAACGCGGCCGGGGCCGACGAGGACGGCGGTGGCGCCGCCGGGGCGATTGCCCAGGCCGAGGCGCTGCTACAGGGCGTGGGAGGAGTCGACGCCGACCTCGACGCGATCGCCGAGCGGGTCGGCGCCCTCGCGCTCGAGCTGAGCGACGTCGCTGGCGAGCTGCGGAACTACGTGGACGGGATCGAGGCCGACCCCGGCCGGCTGGCAGCGGTCGAGGAGCGGCTCGAGGCAATCGAGCGGCTGAAGCGCAAGCACGGCGGTAGCGTCGAGTCGGTGCTCGCTCACGCAGAGCGTTGCCGGGCCGAGATCGAGCGGCTTGCGGGCGCCGAGGAGCGCGGGGCCGAGGCGGAGGCCGCCCTCGCCGAGGCGGAAGCCGCTCGCGTCACGCTGGGCAAGCGGCTGAGCAAGGGACGCGCCGCGGCGGCCGGGCCGCTGCAGGAGCGAGTCGCGGCCGAGCTGGAGCGGCTGGCGATGCCGGGGGCGAGCCTCGAGGTCGTCCTGGAGCCGAACCCGGACGGCTTCGGTCCGAGTGGTGCTGAGAGCGTCGAGCTGCGCCTTGCGCCCAACCCGGGGCTCGAGCCTGCCCCGCTGCGCGACGCCGCCTCGGGCGGAGAGCTATCGCGGGTGATGCTGGCGCTGAGCGGACTCGGCGTGGGGGCGGGCGCCGGCACCCTCGTCTTCGATGAGATCGACGCCGGGGTGGGAGGCAAGACCGCCCGCGCGGTGGGCGAGCGGCTGCGCGCGCTCGGCGAGGGCCGCCAGGTCGTCTGCATCACCCACTTGCCGCAGGTCGCCTCGTTCGCCACGACCCATTTCCGCCTTGAGAAGGACGTCGGCACCGCGACGGCGAGCGCGACGGTAGAGCGGCTCGACGGCGAGGGGGTCGTCGAGGAGATCCGCCGCATGCTCGGCGGCGAGAGCAGTGACGAGGCGGCGACCCGCCACGCCCGCGAGCTGCTCGCCGCCGCCTGAGCGCACCGGCCGCACGTTTCCTCCCTCACACGTGCTCGACGTATGCGGTGGCCGTGGACGCCTGGCCTCCAGTCGCCTAACCTGCTCCCGTGGCTACCGCCAGCTACCGTCGCCTCCCTGCGCTGCTGTCGCGTCGCAACGGAGCATCCGTCGGGGCGGGGGTCACCGGCACCGCCCGGCTCGGCCGGCGAACCAAGGAGCTGGTCAAGCGCCTCGACCCTGGCGACGTCGCGGTCGTCGATCACCGCAACATCGACCGGATCGCCGCGGAGGAGCTGATCGGCACGGGGGTGCAGGCCGTGATCAACGCCTCCGAGTCGACCGACGGTCGCTACCCAAACGCCGGGCCGCTGCTGCTCGCCCGCGCCGGTGTCCTGCTGGTCGACGTCGCAGATGCGGATCCGTTCGAGCGGCTCGACGATGGCCAGACGGTCACGGTCGCCGACGGCGTCGTCAGCGTTGGCGAGCGGCCGGTCCTGCGTGGCGACGCACTCGACGTCGAGGAGCTGGAACGGCGCTTCGAGCTGCAGCGGGCGCGGGTCAACGAGGCGCTCGCCGCTTTCGCGGAGAACACGGTCGCCCACGTCCGCCAGGAGGCCGACCTGCTGGTCGGCGGCATTGAGTTCCCGCCGACCCGGACCTCGTTCCGCGACAGGCACGTGCTGATCGTCGTCCGCGGTGATCGCCATCGCCGCGACCTGAAGGCGCTCCGCGCCTACATCCGCGATGTGCGGCCGATCGTCGTCGCGGTAGATGGCGGTGCTGACGGGGCGCTGGAGGCGGGGCTCACCCCCGACCTGATCCTCGGCGACATGGACTCTGCCGGCGACGCCGCCCTGCGCTGCGGCGCGGAGCTGATCGTCCACGCTTATCCGGACGGGCGGGCGCCGGGACGCGACCGCCTGCTGAAAATGGGGCTCGAGCACACCCTCGTCCCCGCCGCCG
Source organism: uncultured Solirubrobacterales bacterium (assembly GCA_963844395.1). Taxonomy (GTDB): domain Bacteria; phylum Actinomycetota; class Thermoleophilia; order Solirubrobacterales; family 70-9; genus VRUE01. The sequence continues at coordinate 1,404,898 of CAWJNX010000002.1, forward strand.
GCACCAGCGAGGACGTGGCGATGCTGATGGCCTACGAGAAGGGGGCGGACCTGATCGTCAGCGTCGGGGCTCACTTCAACCTGATCGAGTTCCTCGACCGCAAGCGCGCCGGCATGTCTTCGACCTTCCTCACCCGGCTGCGGATCGGCGAGAAGCTGGTCGACGCCAAGGGGGTGAGCCGTCTCTATAACCCCGGCTCGGGAATGGGGCCGGTGGCCCCCTTTCTCGCCGCCTTCGCGATCCTGCTGGCGATCCTCGTGATCGCCTCGCCGGCGCTCGGCGACCTGGTCGACCTTTTCTGGCTGAAGGTGAAGATCTGGCTCGGCCTGTAGACGTGCCGGTGATTGGGGTCGCATACCGTCGTCAATCACCGGCACGTCCGGCGGCCCAATAGCCTTCCCCCGCTGATGGGTTACAGCGCTCGCTACCACGCGACCTCGCTGATCGCGATCTTCCTCGCGCTGGCGATCGGGATCGTGATCGGCGCCGCGCTGGGCGGCGACACGATCGAGGACACGCGCCGCGACCTGGAGCGGAGCCTCACCGGCAACCTCGAGGACGCCCGCGAGCGGGCCGACGACCTGAGCAGCGAGCTGGCCCGCGCCAATGAGTTCAGCAGCCGCGTGTACCCGGTGCTCGTCGGCGGTCGGCTGCGGGGCGAGCGGATCGGTGTCGTTGCGCTGGGGGAGCTTCCCGGCGAGGTCACCGACTCGATCGAGGAGGCCCTGGCCCCGGCCGGGGGGCGACTCGTCGGGGTGGGCGTGGTGCGCGAGCCGGTCGACCTCCAGGCCCTCAGCGACGAACTCACCAAGACCCGCTTTGCCGAGATCGCCGAGGACCCGGACGCCCAGAGCGCGTTCGCGGTCGGGGTCGGCCGGCAGCTGGTGGTGGGCGGGACGCTGCTGGAGCGGGTGCGCAGCCGTCTTTTCTCGCGCGCCAGCGGCAACTTCGGAGGGCTCGACGCGGTGATCATCGTCCGCCAGCAGCCCGAGGACATGGGGCCGCTCCAGCGCGCCGCGGCCGGGCGATTGGAGTCGGGGCTGGTCGAGGGGATTACGGCGACGCGGGCACCCGCGGTCGGGGTGGAGAGCTCCGACGCCGAGCGGTCCTCCGTCTCCTTCTTCCAGGGCAGCGACCTTTCCAGCGTGGACTCGGTGGATCTGGTCGCCGGGCGGCTGGCGACCGTCTTGGCGCTGCTCGGCGCCGAGGGCAGCTTCGGTGTCAAGGGCAGCGCCGACCGCCTGCTGCCGGACCTGCTGGCGCCGCGGCAGCCGTGACCTGGGTCGGCTTCCCGGTCGCGGTGGCGGTGGCGCTACTGGTCGTCCCCGCCGGCGTGCGGGGCCTGCGCGACGCCGGTCTGGTGCGTGAGAACTACCGCGGCGCGCTGCTCGCCTTCCCGCTCGGCGCGATCCTGGCGACCGCGGGTCTGGTCGCGCTCGCCCCGCTCGCCTTCCTCGACGACCGCGGCGATCTCGACCTGCTCGATCCCGAGCTGCGCCGCTGGATCGCCTACCTGCTCGGCGTCGCCTTTCTCGGCTTCCTCGACGACTCGCTCGGCCGCGGAGAGGCGGCCGGGACGCCGCGCGGCTGGCGCGGCCACGCCCGGGCGCTGCGCGAAGGGCGGCTTTCGACCGGGGCGATTAAGGCGATCGGGGCGCTCGCACTCGCCGCCTACGTCGTCTCCGGCCGCGGCCTCGAGTCGTGGCGCTACCTGGCCGACGTGGCACTGCTGATCCTCGCCACCAACGCCTTCAACCTGCTCGACCTGCGGCCGGGGAGGGCGGAGAAGGGCCTGGCGCTGCTCGGCGTCGGCCTCTGCCTCGGCGCCTGGACGCTGGCGCCGCTGGAGCTGCTGGGGATCTTCGCCGGGCCGGTCCTGGTCGGCGCCTGGTTCACGCTGCGTGAGCAGGCGATGCTGGGCGACACCGGGGCGAACCTGGTCGGCGCGATCGGCGGGGTCTGGCTGCTGACGACGCTCGGCGGGAACGGGCGGCTGGTCGCACTTGCCGCGGTGGTGGCCCTGACTTTTTACGGCGAGTTGCGCTCTATCTCCAAGGCGGTCGAGTCGGTTCCGCCACTGCGCTGGTTAGACTCGCTCGGCAGAGCATGAGTCGGGCCAAACCAGGAGACACTCGCTTCATCTTCGTCAGCGGCGGGGTGGTTTCGGCCCTCGGCAAGGGCATCACCGCCGCCTCGATCGGCCGCCTTCTCGTCTCCCGCGGCTACCGGGTTCAGCTGCAGAAGTTCGACCCCTACATCAACGTCAACCCGGGGACGATGAGCCCCTTCCAGCACGGCGAGGTCTTCGTCACCGAGGACGGGTCCGAGACCGACCTCGACCTAGGCCACTACGAGCGCTTCACCGACGAGAACGCGACGCGGGCGTCAAACGTCACCGCCGGTGCCGTCTACAACTCGGTAATCAACCGTGAGCGCCGCGGCGACTACCTCGGCGCCACCGTACAGGTGATCCCCCACATCACCGACGAGATCAAGAACCGGATCTTGATCGTCGCCGAGTCACAGTCTGTGGACTTCGTGATCACCGAGATCGGCGGCACGGTTGGCGACATCGAGTCGCTGCCCTTCCTTGAGTCGATCCGCCAGCTCTACACCGACCTGGGGCCGAAGCGGGCCATGTTCGTCCACCTGACCCTGGTCCCGTACGTGGGACACGCCGGAGAACTGAAGACGAAGCCGACCCAGCACTCGGTCAACGAGCTGCGCCGGATCGGAATCCAGCCGCATGCGCTGGTCTGCCGCTCCGAGGGACGGCTCGACCGCGAGATCCGCGAGAAGATCGCCCTCTTCGCCAGCCTTCCCGTCAACGCGGTGATCTCCGCCCACGACGTCGACAACATCTACAAGGTGCCGCTCGTCTTTCGCGCCGAGGGCGTCAACGATCTGGTGCTCGATCACTTTGGCATGGAGGCGCCCTCGCCCGACCTGGCCGAGTGGGAGGAGATGGTGCGCCGCGCCGACGCGGCCGAGGGCAAGGTCCGGATTGCGGTGGTCGGCAAGTACGTACAGCTGGCCGATGCCTACAAGTCGGTGATCGAGGCGCTCGAGCACGGCGGCTTCCACCACGGCGTCGAAGTCGAGGTCGAGCTGGTTGACTCCGAGGACTTCGAGCCCGAGCGGCTCGAGGGCGTCAACGGCATCTTGATCCCCGGCGGCTTCGGCGAACGCGGCATCGAGGGCAAGGTGGCGGCGGCGCGGATCGCCCGCGAACGCTCGATCCCCTACCTCGGCATCTGCCTCGGCATGCAGATCGCAGTGGTCGAGTTCGCCCGCTCCGTGGCGGGCATGGAGGGCGCCAACTCGGCCGAGTTCGATCCCGAGACCCCCTTCCCGGTGGTCAACCTGCTGCCCGAGCAGAAGGAGGTCTCCGAGATGGGCGGCACGATGCGGCTCGGCGCCGACCCGGTGAAACTGCACGAGGGCACGCGGGCCCGCGAGATCTTCGGCGAGGCCGTTATCTACAAGCGCCACCGCCATCGCTACGAGGTGAATATCCAGCTGCGCCGGCGGCTCGAAGACGAGGGTTTGGTCTGCGGTGGCACCTCACCGGACGAGCGCCTGGTCGAGATGATCGAGCTGCCCGACCACCCCTTCTTCGTCGCCTCCCAGTTCCACCCCGAGTTCAACTCGCGTCCCAACCGGCCCGAGCCGCTCTTCCGCGAGTTCGTCGGCGCCGCGGCGCGTCAAGCGGGCGAGCGTCCGGCCGAAGGCGGCGAGCTGCCCGAGGTCGAGGCGAGCGAGCGCAGCGCCGGCGTCCGCCAGTCCGGCTGACGACCGCGGCTTCGGTACCGCTCTAGCCTGTTCAGCCGTGGAGCGCCTCCATGAGACTTTTGTCCGGCTCTGCGAGATCCGCAGCCCGACCGGTGAGGAGCGTGAGGTCGCCGACACGATCCTTGCCGAACTGCGGGCGTTAGGACTTGAGGTCGGCGAGGACGACGCGGCGGGACCGGCCCAGGCCGGGGCCGGCAACATCCTCGCCCGGTTGCCCGGCGAGTCGGACCGCTGGACGATGTTCTGCGCCCACATCGACACCGTCCCGCACCAAGGCCAGGTGGAGGTGGTCAACGATGAAGGCGTCTTCCGCAGCCGCGGCGAGACGATCCTCGGCGCCGACAACAAGGCCGCGATCGCAGTCTTCCTCGAGCTGGTCGCCCGCCACACCGACCGGCCGCCGCCGGTCGGGATCGAGTTGCTGCTGACGGTCGCCGAGGAGCAGGGCCTGCGCGGCGCAAAGGCGTTCGACCCGAGTGTCCTGCGCTCCGAGTGCGGCTTCGTGCTCGACCACGCCAGCGCGGTCGGCGAGGTGATCGTCGCCTCTCCCACCCAGCAACAGATCGTCGCCGACTTCGCCGGGGTCGAAGCGCACGCCGGAATTCGGCCCGAGGACGGCAACAACGCGATCGCCGCCGCCGCAGCCGCGGTGGCGCGGATGGAGCTGGGCCGGCTCGACGAGGAGACGACCGCCAACGTCGGCACGATCCTCGGCGGCACCTCGGGCAACGTTGTGCCGGGCCACTGCCGGATCCTCGCCGAGGCTCGCAGCCTCGATACCGACCGGGCCGCAGCCGTGGCCGGCGAGCTGACCGAGGCATGCGCTTGGGGTGCCAGCGAGCACGGCTGTGACGTCGACGTGCGAGTTGAGGAGCTGTTTCGCGGCTATGAGGTGGAGCCGGCTTCGGCATCGCTGGCGCTTGCCGAGGCCGGCCTGCGCCGCGCCGGCTTCGAGCCGCGCCGCACCGCCACCGGCGGTGGCAGCGACGCCAACGCGCTGATTGCCCGCGGCTTCGACTGCGTCCTGCTTGCCAACGGCACCGAGGCGAACCACACCCCGCAGGAGAGCGTCTCCGCGCGCAGCCTCAACGCGATGCTCGAGGTGTGCGAGGCGATCGTCGCGGAGGCCGGCGCGGCGGCGGGATGAGCGGGCGCCTCAAGCTGCGTCGCGGTGTCGTTGTTTCGGCGGACCCACTGACGGTCGAGGTCGATGGCGAGCGGCGCGCCGCCTGGGCTGACACGGCGCTGCTGGGCGAGATGCGCGAGGGCGACGAGGTCGTCGTCAACGTCGCGGCGCTCGACCTCGACCTCGGCTCCGGCGGCTTCGATGTCGTCCACGTCAACCTGACCCGAGGCCTGGAGGGAGCGGGCGGCGAGGGCGAGCACGTGATGAAGCTCAACTACACGTCGCTCCAGCACCCGATTGAGCCGGTCGAGCGACCGCTCACCACTTCCCGTGGCAAAGACGGAAGAGGAACCGCCGAAGGGGCAAGGACGCCGGTACCGGTTGTGGTCCTGCCCCTGCATGGGCATCTGGCGCCCGCGGTTTGGGCGGCAACGCGGGCGCTGCCGAGTGCGAGGGTCGGCTACGTCCAGGCCGGAGGCGGCGCTCTGCCCGGATCTTTGTCGCGCGACGTGGCGGAGTTGCGCGAGCGCGACCTTCTCTGCGGCCACGTCACCGCCGCGCCCGCATATGGGGGTGAGCACGAGGCGCTCTCGGTCGCCGGGGCACTCGACGCCGCCGCCCACTCACTCGAGTGGGACGTCGCGATCGTCGGGCCGGGCCCTGGGATTATCGGCTCCGAGACGCAACTCGGCCACGGCGGGATCGCGGCGCTAGACGCTGCCCACGCATCGCTCGCCCTCGGACTGCCGACCATGCTCTCGCCACGTCTCTCGTCCGCCGACCCCCGCGAGCGCCACCGGAACGTCAGCCACCACACGCTGACGGTGCTGGGCATGCTCCTCGCCCCAGTTGCGATCGCGGTGCCGTCGGGCAACCCGGTCGTCACCGCGAAGCTCGCCACCGCAGCGGCCTGGCGCCACAGACTGCGGGAAGCGCCGGCTGATTTGGACGGCTACGCGGCGTCCGGCCTCCCCGCCAAGACGATGGGACGCACCTTGGAGGAGGATCCGCTCTTCTTCGCGGCTCCGCTCGCCGCGGGCGCCGCCTTGCGCGGCAAGGGATGACAGCCGGGCGGAAGAACCTGGCGGCATGGCGACCGCCCTCAAGCCGCCCCCGGCAGAGATCTCCCCGCCGGGTCCCGGCGCCCACTTCGAGGGCCTCGTCCTCGACTTCCTCTCCTATCTGGAGCTGGAGCGGGGCCTCTCACGCAACACGCTGAACGCCTACCGCACCGACCTCCTCCAGTACGGCGGGTTCCTCGCCGGCCGCGAGATCGACGCGCTGGTGGCGCGGCCGGCCGACATCGGCGACTTCCTCGCCGACCTGGCGACCGGCAACGGCCGCCCGGCCTGCTCGGCCGCGACGGTCCACCGCAAGACCGCCTGCCTGCGCTCCTTCTACAAGCACCTGCGCCGCGACGAGCTGATCGGCGACGATCCGACCGCCGCGCTGAACGCGCCGCGCCGCGCCAAGAAGCTGCCCCAGGTCCTCAACTACGCCGAGGTGCAGAACCTGCTCGCGGCGCCGCGCGGCGACGAGCCGACGACGCTGCGCGACCGCGCCCTGCTCGAGGTGATGTACGCATGCGGGCTGCGGGCCTCGGAGACGATCGGGCTGGAGCTGGGCGACCTCGACCTGCACGAGGGATTCCTGCGCGCCCGCGGCAAGGGCTCCAAGGAGCGCCTCGTGCCGCTCGGGCGCAAGGCGATCGCGGCGATCTCCGCCTACCTGCGTGGCGGCCGACCGCGGCTGGTCGGCGAACGCCATGAGGCGAAGCTATTCGTCAACTTCCGCGGCGGGCCGCTCAGCCGCCAGGGTCTCTACAAGATCGTCCAGCGCCACGCCCGCGCCGCCGGCCTGGCCGGCCAGATGAGCCCCCACACCCTGCGCCACAGCTTCGCCACCCATCTGCTGGCCGGCGGCTGCGACCTGCGCGCCGTGCAGGAGATGCTCGGCCACGCCGACATCGCGACCACGCAGCTGTACACGCACCTCTCCGGCGAGCGCCTCAAGGACGTCTACTTCAAGGCGCATCCGCGGGCGGTTGCGGACTGACCGAGGTCGCTTCGCGTGACGTGCCGTGTTTTAGAGACCCATAGCGTCCTCTAAAACACGGCACGTCCCGCCCGAGCCGTGAGGGCGAGTGGGATAGAACACTGGGAATGCCCGAGCTGCCCGAGGTCGAGACGGTCTGCCGCCAGCTCGAGCCGGAGGTCGAAGGACGGCGGATCGAGCGGCTAGAGGTGCTCGACGCCCGCTGGTGCCGGCCGGTGCCGCCGGCGCAGCTGGAGGCCGCGCTCGGCGGGCGAACGATCGAGGGGTTGGGGAGGCGCGGCAAGTACTTGCTGCTGGCGCTGGATGACGGGCAAACGCTCGTGATGCACCTGCGGATGACCGGCAACCTGGTGCTGGTCGAGGACGGCGGCGCGCTCGATCCTTCCGAGGGACACCGCCTTTACGAGAGCGAGCGCTCGACCTCCGAGCGTCATCTGCGGGCCCGCTTCGCGCTCGACGACGGCCGCGAGCTCTGGTTCACCGACCCGCGCCGCTTCGGCGAGGCCTTCCTGATCGACGACTCGGGCCTCGGGGAGCGCTTCGCGCGGCTCGGGGTCGAGCCGCTCTCCGACGGGTTCACGCCGGCGGTGGTGGGCGAGATCGCCGCCGGACGTACCGCGCCGCTGAAGTCGTTCCTGCTCGACCAGTCGCGGATCGCCGGGGTCGGCAACATCTATGCCGACGAGGCGCTGTTCCGGGCGCGGCTGCACCCGCTCTCGCCCGCCGGATCGATGCGCCCCGAGCACCACGAGGCGCTGCGCGACGGGGTGGTCGCGGCGCTGGAGGCGGGGATTGATGGCGGCGGCGCCTCGATCGACGACTACCGCGACGGGAGGGGAGAGCGGGGCACGATGCAGGACGAGTTCCTCGTCCACACGCGGGCGGGGGAGCCATGCCCGCGCTGCGACGGGACGATCGAGCGGATCGTCGTCTCCGGCCGCTCGACCTACTTTTGTCCGGGCTGCCAGGTGCGTTTGCGGCGCCGGCCGCGCCGCCGTCGCCGTCCGGCCCGTCGTTCACCGTAGGTCGTTCATGGCCGGAACCACGCTGAAGACCGAGGCGGTTGTCCTGCGCAGCATCCGTTACGGCGAGGCGGACCGGATCCTCCACCTCTACTCGGCGAAGCGGGGGCGGATCGGCGCGATCGCCAAGGGGGCGCGGCGACCGCGCTCGCGCTTCGGCGGGCGGCTGGAGCCGTTCTTCCGCCTCGACCTGCTGCTGCACGAAGGGCGCGGCGAGCTGCTCACGGTGACTCAGGTGAACACCGTCGACGGCTATCCACGGCTGCGCTCCTCCGGTCCCGCTCTGACCGCCGGCGCCCGCGCCTGCGACGCGGTGCTGCGGCTGCTCGACTCGGCCGAGCCTAATCCGCCCGCCTACAACCTGCTCTGCCGCTACCTTGCGCTGCTCGACGATCCCGCAGCAACCCCCGGAATGGGGTTGGAGACGGCGCTCTCCTTCCGCCTCAAGCTGGCGCTGGCCGCCGGCTTCGCGCCCGAGCTGGCCTCCTGCGCGCGCTGCGGCGAGGCCGAGCACCTGGTCGGCTTCTCCGGCGCCGCGGGCGGGGTCGTCTGCGCGAGCTGTGAGGCAGGCGCCTTTCCGCTCTCCGAGTCGGCGCACAGCTTCATGGTCGAGGCGGTTGGCAGGCCATTGGCGGAGGCGCCTGCCGCCGAGGACGCCGCCTTGCGCCAGGCCGAGCGGGCGATCTCCGAGACGCTGGAGCATCACGCCCACGTGCAGCTTCGGTCGGCGGCTTAGGGCCTATCCCGGTAGGGGTTCCACTTAACTTTTTCCGAAGGCAGACTGCGGCGGTCCGCGGGCCTCGCCGCGGAAAAAGTACAAGACGTTCCACCCCTACCGGGATAGGGCCTTAGGATCGGAGCGGTGCAAGTTACTGCTGCGTTCGAAGGTCGAGTCCGAGCTTGGGAGGAGGAGTTCCTCTCTGAGTACGCGACTCCTTCCTATCCGGCTCGGCGCCGGGTCGAGGAGGCCGACAGTCCACTGCGGACGCCGTTCCAGCGCGACCGCGATCGGATCGTCCACTCGAAGGCATTCCGGCGCCTCAAGCACAAGACCCAGGTCTTCATCGCACCCGAAGGCGATCACTACCGCACCCGCCTCACCCACACTCTGGAGGCCTGCGGAATCGCCCGCACCGTGGCGCGGGCGCTTGGGCTCAACGAGGACCTGACCGAGGCGATCGGGCTCGGCCACGACCTCGGCCATCCGCCCTTCGGGCACACCGGTGAGCAGGCACTCGATGCGGCGCTGCGCGGTCGCTGCGGCGGCGGCTTCAAGCACAACGTCCACTCGCTGCGGGTGGTCGACGTGCTGGAGCGCGACGGCCAGGGCCTCAACCTGACCGAACAGGTTCGCGACGGCATCCTCAACCACACCGGGTCCGACAAGCCAGCGACGTTAGAGGGCCGGATCGTCAAGCTGGTCGATCGCGTCGCCTACATCAACCACGACATCGACGACGCCCTGCGGGCCGGGATTCTGCGCCCGGATGACCTGCCCGCAGCCGAGATCGAGCTGCTCGGGCCGAACGGCTCGAAACGCATCGACACGCTGGTGCGCGACATCGTCGACCGCTCGAGCGAGGCCGGTGACATCGTGCAGAGTGAGGAGGTCGGCGGGGCGATGCTGCGGCTGCGCAAGTTCATGTTTGATCGCGTCTACCTGGGTGATGACGCACGGCGCGAGCACGAGCGGGCGCACCGTGCCCTCCACGGCCTCTTCGACCATTACATGGAGCATCCGGAGGAGGTTCCGGAGGGTGAGCCGGGCGCCGACCCGTGCCAGCGAGTCGCCGACTACCTCGCCGGGATGACCGACCGCTTCTGCATCGCCAGGTTCGCCGAGCTGACCCTGCCCGAGGCGGCACGGTTTTGAGGGTGCGCGGCGCTACGGTGGTCCCATGGCGCTGATCTCCGACGAGAGCCTGGAGCGGGTCAAGCAGACCGCGGACATCGTCGAGGTGATCTCCGCCCACACCGACCTGCGCCGCCAGGGGACCCGCTGGGTGGGTCTCTGCCCGTTCCACGAGGAGCGGACGCCGTCCTTCTCCGTCGACGCGCAGGAAAAGCTCTACCACTGCTTCGGCTGCGGGGTCGGGGGCGACACGATCAAGTTCGTCGAGGAGAAGGAGGGGCTGGGCTTCGCCGAGGCGGTGGAGCTGCTCGCCGAGCGCTACGGGGTCGAGTTGCAGCGCGAGCGCGAGGACCCGCGGGCGGAGGCGCGCCGCCAGCAGCGCCGCCGGCTCGGGGAGCTGCTCGACCGTACGGCGGGGTTTTACGCCAGCTACCTCTGGGACTCCAAAGAGGCCGGCAAAGCGCGTCGGTACCTTGAGGAGCGCGGGCTGGGCGAGGAGGTGCTGCGCGCCTTCGGCGTCGGCTATGCCCCCAGTGCCTGGGACAAGGTGCTGCTACTGGGGCAGCGGGCGGGGTTCAAGGTCGACGAGCTGCGTGCGGTCGGGCTGGCGCAGAAGGGGCGGGGGGGAGGCGAGTACGACCGCTTCCGCTCCCGCATCATCTTTCCGATCCGCGACCGGCGCAGTCGGACGCTCGGCTTCGGCGGCCGGGCGATGCGCTCCGACCAGGGCGCCAAGTACGTCAACACGGCGGAGACCGACTTCTTCCACAAGAGCCACCTGCTGTACGGGATCGACCTGGCCAAGGAGGCGATCGCCAAGGCGGGACGGGCAGTCGTGGTCGAGGGCTACACCGACGTGCTAGCGCTACATCAAGCTGGCGTGGCGGAGGCGGTCGGGGTGATGGGCACGGCGATCACCGAGGAGCAGGTGGCTGCGCTCTCGGGAATGGTCGACGAGGTCGTGCTGGCGCTCGACGCCGACTCCGCGGGCCAGGAGGCGATGCTGCGGGCGCAGCGGGTCGCCTCGGGGCGGAGGATGCGGCTCCGCGTCGCGGCAATGCCGCTGGGCGAGGACCCGGCGGACATGATTGCCGCGGAGGGAGGCGCCGAGCGGTTTCGGGCGCTGGTCGAGGAGGCGGTCGACCTGCCCGCCTTCCAGGTCGGGCTGGTGATGGAGGGGACCGACACCTCCTCGCCGGCCGAGCGCGACCGGGCGCTGGCCGAGGTGGCGCCGATACTCGCCGGACTGGGGGAGACGGCTAGCCGCGACGACCTAGTGCGACAGGTGGCGGAGCGGCTCGACCTGGAGCCGGCGCTGGTGATGGGGCGGGTGACGGCGGCGCGGCCGGCGAGCGGCGGGCAGGCGCAGCCGGCGGGGCGCGGCAATGGATCGGCCGCGACGGCGCCGCGCCGTAGCGGCGCCGAGCTGACCTCCCGAGAGCGCCGCGAGCGGGCCCTGCTGGCGATGTGCATCGCGCTGCCCGCGGAGGGCAAGGAGTACCTGGCCCGCCTCACCGACGAGCACCTCTCGGCGAGCGGCGCCCGCGTCGCGGCCTGGCTGCGCGAACACCCCGAGGACCCGGCCTCGAACCTTCCCCATGACGACGACGAGCTCGCCGGCCTGATCGCCGAGTTGGTCATCCTTGCCCACGACGAGCCCGCCTCGGTTGAGGCGATGGAGCTCAACTACCTCCTCCTTGAGCAGCGCCGCCTCGAGTCAGAGATCGCGGCTGCTGGCGAGCGCGACGACTACGAGCGTCGCGCCGCCCTAAGCCGCGAACGCGCCGCCCTGGTCCAACGCATCGCCCACACCGAGCGCGTCGGGGGTTAGCCCGTTGTCCGCCTCCTTCGCGTAGCGATTAGTCTCCCTCGCCCTTACTGGTACGGGAGGAGTTGTGGTGAAAAACGGCAAACCGGGCAAAACGGGAGGACTGGGTGCCGGCGCGGCTGCTGTCGACTGCCGGGATCCGGAACCAAGACGAGCAGGAGAGGCGAGCCGCTTCCGCGCTGCTCGCGGTGATGAGCGCTGTTCCGGATTTCTGCAATGGCCTCCTCTCCGGAATGAAGGCGCGCAAGGGATCGATCTCCACCTACACCGAGCTGCGCTTCAAGGACGTCGATCAGAGAACGCATATACCCGACGGGGCGATCGTGATCGAACGGGGGTCAACTCGCTGGAGCTGTCTCGTGGAGATCAAAACGAGCGGTGTGCCACTCGAGTCCGAACAGATGTCCCGCTACCTCGACTTGGCTCGCGAGCACGATTTCGACGGTTTACTAACGATCTCCAACGAGATTCTCAGCGACCCGACCTCACTTCCTTACACCGTCCCAAGACAAAAGCTTCGTGGCCTCACCGTCTATCACCTGTCCTGGTGGCGGATACTGACCGAGGCAATCGTCCAGCACCGCTTCCGCGGCATCGACGATCCCGACCAAGCGTGGATTCTCGGCGAGCTGATCCGCTATCTCGATGACGAGAAGTCGGGAGCGGGCGGCTTCGAAGGGATGGGGCAGGAGTGGGTGCGCGTTCGAGAAAGCGCCCGCAACGAGACGTTGAGAGCAACGGATCCTGAGGCCAAGGCGGTCAGCAGGCGCTGGGAGCAATTCGCCGAGTACCTCTGCCTTCACCTCAGTCAGGAGCTCGGAGTCAACGTCCTGCACCAGCGGGCCCGAGGAAAGGGCCCAGAAGAGCGACTCGATACCGCTACGAAGCGACTGGCCGACGAGGGCGTGCTCGACTGTTCGATCCTGGTTCCCGATGCCGTGGGACCGATTGGGGTCGAGGCCAACCTGCGCACGCGACGCGTGACGACGACCGTCGAGATCGAGGCTCCAAAGGAAGGGCGTCCGAGAACGCGTGTCAATTGGCTTCTGCGCCAATTGAAGGAGGCACCCGACGACCTTCGAGTTGAGGTGCGGCTCAGCCGAGTCCGCTCGACGCAGTCTGCGCTTTTGGGAGATTGTCGCGAGGATCCCGAGCGACTTCTCTTGGACGACGATCCCAAGCGGGATCCACGTTCATTCGTGCTGGCCCTGTCGAAACCGATGGGGAAGAAAGGGGGACTCAAGGCCGGGTCGTTCATTGCTGAGACGCGGCGTCAGACGACCGAGTTCTATCGTGACCTGGTCCAGGGTTTGATGCCTTCGCGGACCAAGCCTCCAAAGCTTCGCGAGGGTGTGGACGAGGCTCCGGAGGCGGAGCCGATGACGAGCGAAGGCGAGGCGCGCCGGGAGCACGAGGCGAGCCTGCGGCGCCTCGCGGAAGTCGCCTCGTTCATTCCCTAGCTACGAACACACGTTTGCTTTCCTGTCCGATCCTCTCGGCAGAATTCCTCCATGGACAAACGGTTTCTCGAGGAGTGCCTGAGCAAAGGCATGTCGCTGGAAGCGATCGGGGCACAAGTCGGCAAGCATCCGTTAACGGTGAGCTACTGGCTCAAGAAGCATGGTCTTGTTGCGGCTGGACAGGCACGTCACGCGCCGAAAGGCGAGATCGATTCGGCTCGCCTGCGCAGGATGGTCGATGAAGGTAAGTCGATCCGGTCCATCGCCAAGGAGTTGGGCGCTAGCTACTCAACGATCCGGTACTGGGTCACTCGGATGGGTTTGGAAACAGATCGAATGGTTCGCCGCCGGGAAGCGGATGCTGCACGCGAAGCAGGCCTTAAGAGGACATACCTGAAATGTCCGCGCCATGGGCACACTGCCTTCTTCGCCCGACGGGAGGGTGGATATCGGTGCGCTAAGTGCAACACCGCTGCGGTGTCTGAGCGGAGAAGAGTTGTGAAGCGCACTCTCGTTGAGGAAGCCGGAGGGAAGTGTGCGATTTGCAGCTTTGCCGAGCACCCTGCCGCGCTTCAGTTCCACCACCTCGACCCGGCGATGAAGGAGTTTCATCTCGGCCACCAGGGCCATTGCCGCAGCCTTAGCCGGATGCGCGCCGAGGCAAGCAAGTGCGTGCTGCTTTGCGCCAATTGCCATGCGCTTGTGGAGGCGGGCGTGACGAAAATATCCAGCGGGGAACGCTAGAGTTGAGAAGCTGCCGGTACGTCGGTGGCTCAGATTGATCCGGGGTAGCTCAATTTGGTAGCAGCGCTCGGCTGTTAACCGAGAGGTTGTGGGTTCGAGTCCCACCCCCGGAGTTCCTTTCTTAGTTAGGCGTAGGCGTGGCGGCGTGCCAGCTGCTCGACCAGCTCGGCGCCGCGCTCGGCGCCGTCGTGCTCTCGTCCCCAGGCGCACAGCTCGGCGGCGCGTCTCGCGAACGTCGGGTCGCCGAGGATGCGCCGGGTCGCCCAGCGCAGCGGTCCCGGTCGGCAGAGGCGCCAGGGCAGCGAAAGGCCAGCCTTCGTCCATGCGACTCGCATCGCCGTCTCGCTCATGTCGCCGATGATCGGGCTGATCAGGACCGGGGTGCCGGCGCCGAGCGCGCGGGCGACCGTGCCGTGGCCGCCGTGCGAGATCACCAGCGATGCTGCCGGCATAACCTGGCTGTAGCTGAGCCAGTCGACGAGGACTGCGTTGGCCGGGACCTCGATCGGCGTCTGGGGAACGACGCGGTTGGTCGTCGCCACGATCCTCACCGGCTCATCCGCCAGTGCCGCCAGTGCGGCGCGGACCAGGTGGTTGCGCGAATCATGGGCAGTGCTCGGCGCGACCAGGACCAGCGGCTCGTCGCCAGGCGGCAGCTCGATGTCAGGGTGGGGAACCTCGAAGCTCATCGGTCCGGTGACCTCGACTCCGGTAGGCCAGCGTCGGGGGTACTCGAGCTGCGGGAACGTAGCGACGAGCGCCAGGTCAGGGCTGATCCCGCCGTGGAAGCGCTCAGTGGGCGGCAGGTCGAGTTGGGCCCGCTGCCGGTTGAGATCGTCCCGTCCTTGCTCAAGGCCGATGTTCAAGGCGCGCTGCCCGGCCTGCCAGATTCCGCGTCCGAGTGGCGTGCGTGGCGGTTGCAGCCCGACCGCGAAGAACGGCAGGCCCGGCTCGACCACCGGGTAGATGTGCGGAATGAGGGTGACGAGCGGCACGCCGGCCACCTCGGCGGCCAGGGTCGGCGCCAGCGTGAGGATGTCGCTGACCACGGCGTGCGGGCGCATCGCCTCCAACAGCGGCAGCAGCGCCTCCGCTGCCTCGGCCGCGTGTGATCCCTCCGGGGAGTCGGGATCCGGCGGCGGGAACATCCGGTATTCCTCGGCCGCGGCAAATCCCAACCCCGCCAACTCGACCGCGGCGCGGCGCTCCTCCCAGGTCTCGATCGTCACCTCATGGCCACGTCCCGCCAGCGCCCGGCCAAGCGCTATGGCAGGGAAGACGTGGCCGGGGTCGCCGAAGGCTGCGACCAGGAATCGCAGCGGCGAGTCGTCGCCGCGAGGCTTCCCGGGTACCACGCTAGGGGGTGTCGAGTCCCTCACTGGGCCGCGTGAAGACGATCTCCGGCACGTGGCAGTTGCGCGAGGTATGGAGCAGAAAGCGAACCGCCTCGCCGATGTCCTCCGGCCGGATCATCTCCTCGCCCGGCACCTGGCCCTTCGCGAACTCGGTCATCGGGGTGTCGACGAAGCCGGGGGCGAGCGCCGTGCATTGGATGCCGGCGGCACCCACCTCGCGATGCGTCGACTGGGTGAAGTTGATCACCGCCGCCTTGGTCGCTGCGTAGACCGAGAGCCACGCCTGGCCGCCCTTGCCCGCGATTGAGGCGGTGTTGACGATCAGTGCCTTGCCATGCTCGGCGCCGGCCTCCTTCAGCAGGGGCAGGCCCTCGCGGGTGCCGACGATCAGCGCCCGCAGGTTGACTGCGAGCTGCATGTCAAGGTGCTTGGTCTGGATTTCATCCATCGCTGCGCCGATCCCGACCCCGGCATTGTTGACGAGCACGTCGAGACGGCCGTAAGCCTCGCGGTGCCTGGCGAAGACGCCGACCAGGTCCTCCTCCTCGGTCATGTTGGCGGCGACGCTCTGAAGCTCGAGGCCATCGGCGCGCAGCTCCTCGGCGGCGGCCTCGAGCTTCTCGGGGCGGCGTGCGGAGACGGTCAGCGCGTATCCCTCCTCGCCGAGCGTCCTGGCGATCGCCAGTCCGATGCCGCTGGAAGCCCCGGTTATTAGTGCAGCTCGGTCCGCCATTCGTCCTCCTCGTATCGCCTTCGCCTCGAGCGGACCCTATCGGCGCCTGGATGGTGACGCCGAAGGGCGGGATGCCAGCGTTCCGCGCCGAATAACATGCCGGTCGGGATGCCCGTCCGCCGAGCCACAAGCGTTCTCGCCTGCGTGCTCGCGGCAATTCCGTTGCTTGCGGGGTGCGGCGACGACTCGGGATCCTCGGGCTCAACGGCTGATGCCGCGGTCGAGAGCCGGCCGCCGCCGCCGAAAAGCGAATTCCCGAGCGCGGAGGGCAAGACTCTGGCTGAGGTCGTCAAAGCAGCCGACGCTCCTGCCCCGCTTGTCGTCTCCCCAGCCGCGATGGTCTTCTACGAGGGCGAGAACCGCTACCCCTTCGGCGTCTTCGACCCGGACCGAACGCCAATCTCAGATGCGAAGGTCGCGCTCTACATTACGAAGGTCCCACGCGTGCAGGCCAACGCGAAAGCGGACCGCTCCGGGAAGGGTGCGGTCGCCCGAGCCCGCACCGAAGCCCTCGAAGGCCCTGCGCTGGGGCCGTTCCCTGCGTCGATCGAAAGCATCGCCACCGCGCCCGCCTTCCGCGCCCAGACTACGACGAGCGATCCCGACGCAGCCACGGTCGTCTACGTGACCGACCTCGACTTCACCAGCGAGGGCGAGTGGCGGATCGCCGCCCTGATCAAGGAAGACGGCGAAACGACTGCGACGCTGCTGCCGAGCGCGGTGGTTGGCGAATTCGCCCGGGTGCCGCGGGCCGGGTGACAGGGCGCCGTCGATCCACACCCCGACCGCTGCGGATGCCGGCAACGACCTTGCGGAGATCACCACGCGCGTCCCGCCCGACACGCAGAACCAAGCCGACTTCGCGGACGTCCTTGGCAAGGAGCCGACCGTCCTCTTGTTCGCGACCCCCCAGTTCTGCCAGAGTCGGGTCTGCGGCCCGGTCGTCGACGTGGCCGAGCAGGTCAAAGAGGAGTACGGCGAGGAGGCGGAGTTCATCCATATGGAGATCTTCAACGACAACGATCCAGGCAAGGGCGTGAGGCCGCAGGTGCGGGCCTTTCACCTGCCGAGCGAGCCATGGCTGTTCGTGATCGACCACCAAGGGACGATCCGGACGGCAATCGAGGGCGCTTTCGGCGTCGAGCGACTGACCGAGGCTGTGAAAGAGGTGGCGGGCGAATGAGCGAGAAAGCGACCCCGGACACCGAGCTGCTGAAAGCCTTCGCCGAGGAGGCGAAGCGACGCTGCGACGTGATCGCCGCCGGCCTCGCAACCGAGACGAATGACTTCGAGACCCTGCGGGCCGAAGCCCACGCCCTGCGCGGCACGGCAGGCGCCGTCGGCCTGAGACGCCTGGCCGAGTTGGCTGGCCTGATGGAATCCGACCTCGCCGAAGCCAAACAGAGCGGCGTCCTGCGCGGCGGCCGCTCGGACCAGATTGCCGACGCGGCTAAGGCCCTCTCCGAAGGCGCCGCCGCAGCCGCCGAGGGCAAAGAAGAGCCGCCGGACGTAGGCCGCTCCCTAGCCCAGCTTTTCAGCGCCTAGCCCCGCTCAGAGCTTCCAAATCGCGCTACGCTCGCAAACCGAGGGGCGGTAGCTCAGTTGGTTAGAGCAGCGGACTCATAATCCGTCGGTCGCTGGTTCGAGTCCAGCCCGCCCCATAGATTTTGCGACATGGAGTGGTTGCGTAGGGCCGTCGAGGGGGCGACGACGGAGACAGGCCGGCTTCTGGAAAGTGCGTGGACCCGATTCGCTCTATGGCACCAGATCCGGCCGTAGCCGCCTTACGGCTCGGACTTCTAATCCGATGGCCGCTGGTTCGAATCCAGCCGGGGGCGTCTTGAGGGTTCGGTAGGGCACCCCGATGCCTTGCGGTTCCCCCTTGAGAGCGCCATCGGCGGGCTCAATTGCCCCTATCAATCGGTTCGGGGATATTAGACAATCTTCTTTCATGCAAACGATTCGCTCCGGCACCGCTCGGGGCGGACTGCAAGGGAGAGAACTATGAAGGCTCGAAGAATCAGTGCCCTGTGCCTTTCGATCGTGGCCGTGCTCGGAGTGGCCGCCGTTTGGACGGCGAGCGCCTCGGCAATCGGAGAGAAATTCCATTCGGAAGTCGAACCGACGGTCCTCACAGGCTCGAACGTGGGCGAAGACACCTTCACCGTGGGCACGTACAGCGTCAAATGCAAAGCCACCGTCGTGTCGGGGACATGGGCGACCAAAACACCCGAAACGATGACACTGCACCCGACATACACCGGGTGCACGGACTCAGAAGGCGTAGCGGCGGCGATTACCACGACCGGTTGCAACCTGGTCTATTGGTCCGAGCGGCTCTCAGGCAACGATGCGAAAGTCGAAACCGAGTGCGAAGCCGGGAAATCGATCAAAGTTGCCGTGGAAGGTTGCACGATGAAAATCGCGGGGCAAGTCAGCCCCTTCGGCGCAACCTATGCGAATGGGAAACTCGGTGGCGTTCCCGATATCACGGTGACTTCGACATTTGAAGTCGCCTTTACGCAGGAAGGGCTCCTCTGTGAAGAAATCGGAGGCACCAAAGGCAAATTCACCGGCTCTACGACAATCAGCGGATATGTAGATAAATGCGCCGCCGGAGAATGTCCCTTCGCTCCGGGTGGGATGGGCGACAAAGACGGCTACAAAGAGGGGAACATCATCGGAATCGAATGGAAATAAGAGGTGAGTGGAAGGGTCGGGCTCGCCCGGCCCTTCTCAGCGCAGCGCGAAGCGCATCAACCGTGGTGCCGGCGCCTTCCTGGATGATCTTCAGGTCGTCGCAGAGGCGGGCGATGATCGCGAGGCCAAGGCCGTCGGCGGAGCCTTTGCCGAAGCGCCGCCCTCGTCGGTAACGCTGAACTCGAGCCAGTTCAAAACTTGGTCCCCAGCAACTCAGCCGAACTCCTTGGACGAGATCGGCTCTATCGCGCCAGATTCGGCTCTATAGACGACTTCCGGCGCGACTCATAATCCGTCGGTCGAAGGTTCGAGTCCTTCCCGCCCCATAGGAAGACCGCTTTAAAATGGGCATATATTCAGGCTTGGCGCCTGGACGAGATCGAAACTTTATCCCGAAATTTGTCCCGAAAACGAGCTAGGATCGTCGCGCTCAGCGGATCGATCCGAGGAAGGCCAAAGGTGGCCTAAGTCTTCCCCGGCCGACTCTGCTCTCAACGCGCCCTTGCCGCCTTGGCGACGTAGAACGGCGGTGGCGGTCAGCGGCCCGTCTGCATGTGCTGGCAGAGGTAGGAAAGAACAAGGCCCGCCATCAGCCGGAAGTCTTCGCCGAACTCGATCGCCAACCGCTCCGCCGTCGGATAGTCCTTCTGGCACTCCCGCCCCACGACGACGTCGCCCAGACCGGCCAGGTGGTTGCGCACCTGCTCGTAGAGCGCGTCGCGCTGGCTGGCGACGATTTTCAGAGTGGGGGGCATGGTGCCCTCATTTCGGTAGGGCACCGAGAGCCGCCGAGATGCCGTTCTCGTTGGAGAATTACGGCTGCCGGGATGCGCGAGGATTGCGCGTTCCCCTTTGGAAAACGACGAAGCTAACCAGCCGGCAGCCGTCAGGTCGGACAAAGGGAACACATGTTTGCTCCCGCCGAAGCCGACGCTACGCTTCAACAATGGCTGCCTCTATCGTCGCCGCAACCCCGGAGCTCCAACTTGAGCGGCTAAGTTCGCGAGAGGATCGGTATCGCAACGGGCAGTTCTTTACGCCGCCGGCGATCGCCTCCTTTATGGCGGAAGCCCTTAGAGAGATCAATCCGTCCACGGTTCTCGATCCCGGAGTTGGCGGGGGCGTGCTCTTACGAGTTATGGGTTCCGATGTGAAGCGCTACGGGTTGGACATCGACGCCGAGGCAGTGAGATTGGCTGGCGAATCGCTGGACGGGGAGGGCGAAATCGCGGTGGGTGACTTCCTCGATCCGTCCGGTTGGCCGCTCGCCGAGTCCTCATTTGATGCGATCATCGCCAATCCGCCGTACATTCGCCATCACAACCTGTCTGCCGAGCATAAGGCGAGGGCAGCGCACTACGGTGACCAGTTTCAGAGCAAAGTTTCGCGCCTATCCGGTAGCTATGTCTATTTTTTCCTTGAGGCGATCTTGCGCCTTAACGTGGGCGGACGCCTCGCCTTCATTACTCCGACTGAGTTCCTAGACGTTCGCTACGGGCAGGCCGTGAAGGAAGCGTTGATGAGTCACTGTCAGATTGATGAGGTTGTTGTCCTTGAGATGGATGAACTGGCATTTGAGGGTGTTCTGACCACGTCCGCAATCACGATCGCCACCAAGCATTCTCGACGGACGAAAAGGCTTCGCTTGTCTGAGGCGGGGTTCAACGGGTCAGTCCAACGAAAGCGATCAACTGAGTTGTCAGCCGCGGAGGCCTCGCCAGCGTTGCCCTGGACCCCCATGCTTCCCTCGCGAGCTGAGCGGATTGCCCCATTGCTAAAAGGTCGAACCGCAAAGCTGGGCGACTACTGCAAGGTCCGCCGCGGCATCGCTACCGGCGACAACTCCTTCTTCTGTTTGTCGCTGGAGGATGTGGAACGCACCGGTATTGAGGAACAATTTATGGTTCCGGTTGTGGTTGGTTCGCGGGATCTACCGGATGGCGGACCACTCGACGAGAACTTCCGGAACCAGCGGATTGCGGACGGAGCACGCTGTTTTCTCTTTCACTGCCATGAGTCTCGCGAGGAGCTGAAAGGAACTAACGCACTCCGATATATCAAATCCGGTGAAAAACGTGGCTTGCATGAGCGATTTAACTGTCGCACTCGTCGTCCTTGGTATGGGGTCGAGAAGGTCCAGCCACCTGATTTTTTCGTGACTTACATGGCCCGCGACCGAGCGCGAGTCATCAGGAACCTGGCGGGTGCTCGGTGCATGACGTCCCTGCTCAACCTCTGGGCTAAGCCCGGAATCGACCCAGACGACCTCCGTTCCGTCCTTGAGGACCCCGTTAATGCAAGACTTCTTCGTGAGAAGGGTCGGACCTATGGCGGTGGTTTGGGCAAGATCGAGCCTGGGGAGCTCCTTTCTCTGCCCATCATTCCGCCTGAAATCCGGGCTCCTGCAACCTAATCTCTAAATACCCAGATAGAGGGAGAGATCAGAGAGCCGATGATCCCAGGCCCAGTCAATTCCGGCTGAGGCCTCAAAGCCGAGGTAGCCAATATCAAAATAGCCGAAAAGCTGAAGCAGGAAAACTGCTTGGTCGGCATAGCTGCGATGTAGCGAATCGTGCTTCTCGGCCTCCTCCTTACGGCGCTTGTTCACGTTGGTGAAATCGCCTGCGGACTTCATCTCAATGCATGCCAGAGGCAGTTCCTTCGTTGCTGGGGCGACGACGCAATCGACCGGTAGATTGCGATTGGCGCCGTCGGCTCTCTTGATCGGAACATTTCGTCCGAACGCGAACGTGCCAGCTGCCATCTCGAATGCTGGCTTCGACGATTCGGTTAGGCCATTGGCCTCAAGGTGATTCCGCATCAGGAGCTTCTGCCTAGCCTCCTGTTCGTTGCGAAGAACCGGGCTGTAGAAGGCGCCAGCGAGTCGCTCCCCAAGGACCAATAGGGCTCGATCTCTCTCGTCTGGCGTGGGCGGGCGATCGTCGGCGATCCAAGGGAAAAGCTCCGGATCGAAAAGCGGGACGAGGAAATCACAGAGCTGGCGGAGGTGCAGGTCGATATCCGGAACCCTTGGCGGAAGGGCGTTTTCCCGCTCCATTCTCGTGACGAGGCTCTTCTTTGCCCCGGAGAATTCGACGAAGCGATCACGCGCCATAGTCGGTGAAACCGCCATTCGAGCCACAAAGAGCGCGCTTGGCATGGTCCTTAGGGGTTTAGGGGAGAAGTCCCGGAAATCGTCAAATGCCTTCATGGCATCACGTGCCTCGACAACGGCACGACCCCGCGCCTCGGCCCACATCTTCGGCGACTCGTGCATGTACCAGTCGTTGTAGTCGGAGACGCTGCGGTCTATATCCGCCTGCCAGTCGGCCGGAGACTTCTCTCGGTTTGGCTTCTCCATCGCGGCCGAAGCCTAAGCCGAAAAGTTCTCAGCTGCCGCGTCCCTTCTAGTGACAAGGAGTCGCCTAGGCGTTGGAGCCGTGGCGGCGGTTAGGCCGTTAGACCACGGGCCGCCCCTCGACAAGACCGAGGGACGGCCGGCATCCGTTCCTACTTCCCTACGGTGAGGCGCACCTTGGTACTTGGTGGCAGCACTTTGCCCTGTCAAGGGTTCTGCTTGATCACTTTGCCCGGTTTCCCTCCGGCCAGGGTAGTCACCGTCACATCAACGGGGCCAACGGCTTTGCTGCGCGACACTTCCAAGTTCCTCTTGATGATGTCCCGGAACCCCTGCGATCGCCGGGACTAGTTGAATGGTTCAAACCGGTTCCTCGGCCAAATGTTGCGGTGTGAACTGTCAGGGTGTGTCTTTCACCTCGTCGAGCGCGACGCGGCCGGCGACCTCGGCGCGTCCCTCGCTGGTGGGGCGGGCGAGGAGCACCGAGCCGTGGCCCTGGTGGACGACGATCGGGCGGTTGAGACGGGCTGAGAGGGTGAGAGCGGCGGAGCCGGTGGCCTCGTCTTCGGCGAATGCCGGCTTCGGGAACGAAGGAGCGGGCGCGGATCGTGCCGGCCGCCTCGTCGATCCAGGCCCAGGCGTAGACGTTCGCGTTGGCGTCCGGCGGGCCGTTGAGCGCTCGTACGTCGGCCGGCGAATTGAGTAGCCAGTATTCGAACGGTGGGCTCCATTTCGGGGTCCGCTTCGACCCAGGTCACTCCTTCACTTGTCCGCACCGCTACCTCGCCCGCCGGAGGCTTCAGCGTCTCGACCGGCGTCCCAAGCCTCGCCAGCAGCCAGGCCGTACCCACAGTCGGATGACCGGCAAAGGGCAGCTCGACCCGAGGCGTATGGATCCGCATTCGCCCGTTGGTCCGGTCCTCGACGAAGACGGTCTCGCTGAAGCCCAGCTCGGCGGCGATCCGCTGCCGCTCCTTGGCCGGGATCCCGGCTCCGTCCAGGAAGACGCCGAGGCGATTCCCCCACTCGCCGTCCTCGTTGACGAAGACGCGCAGGACGTGAAGGTCGGACACGCGTCGATACTAGGCGCCGGTCCCGGGTAGTTGCTAGAGCGCCGGGCTGCGAAGATCGGGCCGGCTTGGTGTCGATTGACGAACGAGAGGAGTCGATGTGTCTGATGGAGCTTTGAAGCGGAATCGCGCCATGGCCGCGCTGGTCGCGCTGGCGATCACGCTTGCCGGGGTCGCCTGGTCGGGTTGCGGGGACGACGACGACAACGTCAACACCAACGAGGCGACCGAGAGCGTCGAACAGGGCGTCGACGACGCTCAGCAAGAAGCCGAAGAGGGCGTCGACGATGCGCAGGAAGGGATCGAAGAGGGCGTCGACGATGCCCAAGAGCGGAATCGATAACGCCCAGGACGACGCTCAAGAGCGGATCGACGAGGCCCAGGAAGAAGCCCGCGAGGGCATCGACAACGCTAAGAAGGAAGCGCAGGAGGGGATCGACAAGGCCAAGGAAGAAGCGGACCGGTACCTGCCCTAGACAGCGGGGACAGGGACCGGCGCTCCGGCCGGCACACGCTCCTCGGCGAGGTCAGCGGCAAGCGCCGCGACCACGCCGGGGTCGAACTGCGTGCCGGAGCAGCGCTGCAGCTCGCCGAGCGCCTCGCCGCCGCTCAGCGCTGGCCGGTAGGGCCGCTGCGCGGTCATCGCCGCGAAGGCGACCGTCACGGCAATGATGCGCGATCCGAGCGGGATCGCCTCGCCGGCGAGCCCGTCCGGGATAGCCGCTGCCGTCGAAGCGCTCGGCACTGGAGCGGACCAGGCGGGCGACCGGCGCCAGACCCGGCGCCGCGGCGATGATCCGCTCTCCCTCGGCGGTGTGGCTGCGGACCATCGCGCTCTCGGCTTCGTCGAGCGGGCCCTCGCTTCTCCAGCACCGACTCGGGCACCGCCAGCAGGCCGATGTCCTGCAGCTCGGCAGCGAGCGCGATGTCGTCAATCTCCGCGATCCCGATGCTCGAGACGCCTACTGAGCGAGATCACTCGGTAGGTGACGGTGCGCAGGTGGTCGCGCAGCTCCGGCCGCCGGGCGCTGAGCACCGCCATCAGCACGGCGTGGGCCTGGCGGCGGGCGGAGCGGTGCTGGCGCTGCCGGTGGGCGTCGAGCCGCTGGCCGGCGAGCTGGAAGGCAGCTTCGGCGTCAGCCGTCTCGTCGGGGATCGTGACGTCGCCGTAGGAGCGGCTGATTGCGTCGCCGGGCCCCTCGTCTCGGAAGGAGTCGGTAGCGGTCAGCATCAGCTCGCCGAGTCGCGGCTCGCCATGCGGCACGAAAGCGGCCAAGCGCGCCGCGCCGACCCGGTAGACGGCTCCTCCCAGCGGCGCGACTGCATTGACCAGACCCTCCGCGGAGCGGCACAGCAGCTCGTCGCCGGCTGCGTATCCGAGCCGGTCGCCGTACGTCTGCAGGCCTTCCAGCTCGAGCAGGACCAGGGTGCGGCGCTCGCCCGGCACAGCAACCGTGGCCGCGATGTCCGCCTCGAGCCGGCGGCGGTTGGGCAGCGAGGTGACCCGGTCGTTGAAGGCGTCATGCCGCTGCTCGTCGAGCGCCCGCGACTGCCGGCGGTTGGTTTCGAGCATCCGCGCGAAGATCGTGACGATCAGTCCTAGGGTCAGCCAGAAGATGGCGTCGGTGACGCGATTGTTGAGGTGGTCGTAGACGAGCAGCCCGACACCCAACACCACGAAGACGATCGGGCCGACGACCGAGCGCCAGCCGCTCGGTCCCACGACGGCGTCCCAAATGCGCCACATCAAGCTGGAGACCGCCTGCATCGGCGGTTTCATCGATTTCACTGCGCCCAGTTTGCAAGAGCGGCGGACGATTGATCGAAACTCCCCTTCGATGAGGCTTGGGCGCCTGCACCTCTTCGTGGTTGTCGCCTTCCGCGACTGCGCGACCGGGCGCGCCGGCGGGTAGGCCGCCTACCCTGTCTCGATGGCCGAGGAGCGGCAGCTGGATGAGTTCGAATCGCTGGTCGCCGACGCGATCGACGCGCTGCCAGAGCGAGTTCCGGAAGCTGCTGGAAAGCGTCCCGGTCGTCGTCTCCGATCGCGGCGCCGAGGACCGCGCCTACGGCCAGTACAGCGGCGACGGCGTGGCGCGGGAACGCTACGAGGACCGGATCGTGATCTACCGCGACACGCTGGAGCGCGACTTCGGCCACGACCGTGGGCTGCTCGCCCGGCAGGTGGAGCGGACCCTGCGCCACGAGCTGGCGCACCACCTCGGCTGGGATGAGCGAGGGGTAGGGGGACTGGGTCTCTAGCGGACCAGGCAGTCGCGGGCCAGCGTCTGGCGAAAGCGTCTTTCCGCTGGCGAAGGTGAAGCTGCCCTTGGCGAAGCTGAAGAGCGCGCCCGGGAAGCCGGCCGGGGCGGCGCAGCGGGCGCTGATGAAGCTGCGCGGCTCGCCTTTGTAGCGGTAGCGGCGACCGAAGGTCAGCGAGATGTCGGTGACGTAGCCGAGGTCGGCGGCGATCTTCGGGATCTTGGTCGAGAGCACGGTGCCGAAGCGGCCGCGGGCGGGATGGGTGATCCGGAACATCAGCACGAAGGTCGTCTCGACCGGGTTGGAACCGTAGATGTGCAGGGCGATCGCCGGGCGGCTGCCGACCCGGCTGTTGAAGGCGAGCATCCTGCCCTCGACCGGGAACAGGAGGTCGGGGAAGTCGACGTTGGCGCCGAAGCGACCGCGACCGACCAGCGCCTCGCGGCAGGTGGCCAGGGCCGACTCCGACGAGGTCGCCTCGATCATGCTCGGCCGGCAGACCGGCAGCCCTCGCGTCGAGATCTTGCCGTAGCGGTTGACTGCGAGCGAGATCGCTCGCAGCTGAGGAGGGCGACTGCCGTCGGTCGTCCTCACCGAGCCGCTGAGGCTCACCGTCACCGGGACGTCTCGGTCGCGCGGCAGCGCGTGGGGGGTGAAGCGGGCGTCGAAGGCGAGGCGCAGGTTGCCGCGCTGCGTCAGCTCTGCCGTGGCGATCCCGGCGCCCAGCAGCGTCACGGCAAGCCCCACCCCGATGATCGCCCGGCGTCGCATGTCCCACCCTCCAGTCTAGAGCCAGTCGTATGCCGCGGGTTGAGCGGAGATTGGGACGGTCCGGCATCCCGGGCTAGGGTTCACCAATGGCCGACGGGCAGCGCTGGATCGAGCTTTCCGATGGCGACGAGTTCGCCGGCTACCGGATCGAGCAGACGCTCGGTCGCGGCGGCATGGGCGTCCTCTACCTCGCCGTCGAGCCGGGGCTGGAGCGGCGCGTCGCGCTGAAGCTGATCGCGCCGGAGGCCGCAGCCGACGAGGTCTTCTCCCGCCGCTTCGCCGAGGAGTCGAGGATCGCCGCCTCGATCGAGCATCCCAACGTGGTGCCGATCTACGCCGCGGGGGAGGAGGACGGCGTCCCCTACATCGCGATGCGCTACGTCTCGGGCTCGGACCTCGGCAGGCGGATCGCCCGCGAGGGCCGGCTGGAGCCCGCCGCCGCGGCGGCGCTGATCGCCCAGATCGGCAACGGGCTCGACGCGATCCACGCCGCCGGCCTCGTCCACCGCGACGTGAAGCCGGCCAACGTCCTGCTCAGCGGCGCCACGGCGACGACGCACGCCTACATCACCGACTTCGGCGTCGCCCGCAACGTCGCCACCGAGTCCGGCCTGACCCAGACGGGCCGCTTCGTCGGCACCCTCGACTACGTCGCCCCGGAGCAGATCTCCGGCGGCGAGGTCGACGCCCGCGCCGACGTCTACGCGCTCGGCTGCCTGCTCTTCAAGCTGCTGACCGGCGAGGTGCCCTTTCCGAAGGACGGCGAGGCGGCGCGGCTCTACGCCCACCTGAACGACCCGCCGCCGGCGCCCTCGCTGTACGTGCCCGAGGTCCCGATGGCGCTCGACGACGTCGTCATCCGGGCGATGTCGAAGCAGCCCGGCGACCGCTACCCGTCGGCGGGCGACCTCGGCCGGGCTGCGCTGGCGGCGCTGAGCGGCGAGCGGCCGATCGGTGCCGGAGCGCACCGTGGCGACGGGCGCGGCGGCGACCAGGGAGATCGGCGGACCCGGAGCCGCCGACGGTAGCGCCGAGCCTCCACCGCTCGACCGGCCGGACCGACCGCAGAGCCGAACCCCGCCGCCACGCGCACCGGACATCGACCACGCGGGGTGGGGTCGAAGTCGGCCGCGCGACCGCAGGCGCCTCGGTTTTACGGCGGCGGGTCTGGCGGCCCTCGCGGCGATCGTCGTCGCGATCGTCGCGCTCGCCGGCGGGGAGCGGGGACGGCGATGGCGGCCCGGGCGCGGCGGCGAACGCCGGCAAGAAGCGGGTCGGGCGGGACGGCAGGTGAGTGGCGGGAAGGGCGCAACGCCCGAGCCCGTGCCCAAGCCGGCGCTGACCAAGCCGAGCTGATCGCCAAGGCCGACGCGGTCTGCGAAGAGAGCCAGGCCGCTACCTGGAAATCCGCGACCTCGAACGGGAGGACGTCGGCGGACGTCGCCTTACGCGAAAGCCCTTGTCCGGATCGCGAGGCAGCGCATCCAGGGGCTGCGGAGGCTGACGCCGCCCCAGCGACTCGCCCGCCCCTACGGGGAATACGTCGAGGCGCAGGAAAGGGTTTACGCGACCGACAAGCAGGCGCTCGCGGCACGCGCGAGAAGGGAGCGTGGCCGGGGTCGGGGCGGCGCGTGACCGGCGCGACGCGGAGGACCGTTGCGCGAAAGGCTGGCGCGGGAGATCGGGTTCACGTCTGCAGCGCGAGCAGGGGTTAGGCGGGATCGCCTCCCGAGCGAGATCGAAGCCTGGGTCGCCGCCTACGAGCGCGCCTGGCGCGCCGCCGGCACCGAGTCGCTGCGCGAGCTCTTCACCGAGGACGCCACTTACCGGATGTCTCCTTACGAGGAGCCGGCGACCGGCCTGGCGGAGATCGCCGAGCTGTGGGAGCGGGAGCGCCGCGGCGCCGGATGAGCCGTTCGAGATGACCCACGAGATCGTCGCTGTCGACGGCGACACCGCCGTGGTGCGGGTCGAGGTCGAGTACGGCGAGCCGCGCCCAGCCGAGTACCGCGATCTCTGGATAGTCAGACTCGCCGCCGACGGCCGCTGCCGCGAGTTCGAGGAGTGGCCGTTCTGGCCAGGCCAGCAGATCTCGTCAAGGAGGAATAGAAATGAAGACCAGCACCGTCTACAAGACCTTCGAGACCGCCGAGCGCCGGGAGCTGATTCGGATCACCGAGGACGTGCAGGCTGCCGTCGACGAGGCGGGGATCGCCGAGGGCATGGTCCTCGTCTCGGCGATGCACATCACCGCCGGGATCTGGGTCAACGACGATGAGCCCGGCCTGCACGAGGACACGCTCGAGTGGCTTGACAAGGTCGCGCCGCCGAGCTGGAAGCCGGCCGCCAACGAGGTGGCGGAGGAACTGCTGCCGGAGGGCGGCGATTACCGCCACCACCGCGGCGGCGAGGACAACGGCGACGCCCACCTCAAGAACCTGCTCGTCCACCACCAGGCGATCGTCCCGGTCACCGCCGGCCGCCTCGACCTCGGCCCCTGGCAGCAGGTCTTTTACTGCGAGTTCGACGGCCGCCGCCCGAAGCGCCTCGTGATCAAGGCGATGGGGGAGTAGGGCGGTCGTCGCCCTCCGCGATCCGGCGCACTTCGGCGATAGCGTCACTCGGCTTGCCGCCGACGATGTCGCGGAAGGCGTTCTTGAAGCGCTCGGTGCGGCGGTCCGGCGGGAAGCGCCCCTGCTGACTTTTCCTGCTTCGCCGGCCGTCGCTCACCGTAGCGGCGCCGCGCCCAGGGCGAGCCCGGCTTGCCGATCCGCGCCGCGCCGTAGATCGCGATCGGGAAGACGAAGAAGCCGACCGCGCCGTGCAGGAGCCGCTGCTTGGCGAAGCAGAGCACGACCAGGCCGAAGACGACCAGGGCGGTGGCGATGCTGCCCAGCGTCTCGTCGAGCGAGCCGGTCTCGAAGCTGAAGGGGGTGAAGCCGAGCAGGATCAGGCCCATCGCCGCGGCGGCGATCACGGTCGCGTCGATCGAGACACGGCCCTGCTCGGCCCAGTAGACGTCTTCGAGGTAGACCCAGAGCGCGAACTCGTCGATCGTCAGGCCGGCGCCGACGCCGAAGACGAAGGCGCAGATCTCGGCGTAGGGGCTGTCGCCCAGGACCGAGAAGCCCACCGCGCCGGCGATCATCATCGCGACGATGCCGAAGACGAGGTGGTGAAGGTGGACGCCGCTCTCGCTGACGACGCTGCCGGGCCACCAGGGCACGCGCGGGCTGCGCATCAGCCGCGTGCTCATCCGGATGAAGGCGAAGGAGAGGATGAAGCCGACCAGCACCAGGAACAGACCCTGCTTTTCTTCGGCCAGGATCTGGTCGTTCCAGAAGTCGGCGAGAAGATCGAGGCGGTGGTCATGGGTGGCTGGGGCCGAGTGTAGACGCGGGCCCTGGCCCGTCCTCGGCGGCGATCAGCTCGACGTGAGCAGCACCGCGGCGACCGCGTAGAAGGGGGTGAAGGCGATGTTGCGATGCCGTGTCGGTGAGCCAGCCGGCGACCAGGGAGTCGCCGAAGAGGTCATGGGCGAGGTGCGGTGGCAGACGCTCCCGATCGCGTCGCTGGCGATCTCGATCGGCAGCAGCACCGCCAGCACTAGCCAGAAGTGGCCGCGGACGAGCTGGACGCTGCGGACGAGCGCGGCCGCGGACCCCGTGGTGCTCGATCTCGACCACCGGGGCGGCGAGGCTGAGGTAGACGAAGGCGAGGATCCCCGGGGACGACGAGGAGCGACGAGGCCGACCGCGACCAGGGCGCCGAAGATCAGGTCGAACGACGATCAGCGTGCGGTAGTCGATCATCCGCGCGATCTCGCGCAGCGACGGCGGTTCGTCGTCGTGGGGAGTGGGTAAGGGCGATCGCTACCGCGCCGGTGTAGAAGATCTCGCCGAGCAGCCCGGTGAGCGTGAGCAGCAGCAGTGCCAGGACTGGCGCCGAAGACCTCAGCCCAGCTTGTCGACGTCGAACGAGGTGGCCTCGACGTGGACGGGGATCGCGTGGACCAGTCCGAGCGGGACGAAGACGACGACCGCCAGCGGCAGCAGCGACGGCGCCCAAGCCAAGTAGGTGCGGCCGATCCGCCGGTAGAGGGTCGCCACTGCCGGTGGGCCGGAATGTGCCCTATCTCTGCTTTCGTCGCGTCGGCCGGTCAGCGCGGCGCGCCGGCCGGGCCTCCGGCGCCCGCGCGCCTCCAGCTTCGAGCGCGAGGATTCCGAGGCGGGCACCCGCTTCAGGTCGCTCAGGTCGGGAATCAGCATTTCTTCGGCGCAGCGCCGGTGCCAGTGGTGGTGTTCGGTGCCGCCGAGCCGCAAGCACGTACTGGACGACGGTGTGCTCGGTGCCGATCTCGATGTCGCCGTGGCAGCCCGGGCAGCGGTAGAGCTTCTGGCCGAAGCTGCGGATCAGCCAGACCTCGTTGCCTTCTTCGTCGCGACCGCGCAGGCTCCAGCGTTTGCTGGGCTGCCCGCCGCTCTCGCTCATCGCTTCGAGAGCCAGGCGAAGCCGGCGGCCATCGCCAGGTTGCCGACGCCGGCGAGGCGCAGGCCGAGCTTGGCGCCGGGCCGGCTCACGGCGGGCGACTCCGGACCAGAGCGCGTCGGTGGCGATCTCGGTGCCGCGCAGCCAGGCCAGCGCCCACCAGTCGCGCCGCTCGCCGCGCGCGGCGGCGAGGGCGTGGGCGGCGGCGAAGGTGAGCCAGATCGGCCCGCAGCGGCGGAAGAGATGGGCCGCGTCGGGGGAGGGCTCGTCGTGACCCAGCACCCGCAGGGTCGCCTCGGGCGCCGCGATCGCCGCCGATCCGAGGACCAGGTCGAAGGCGATCATGTTGCGGTTGGTGAGGCGCAGCGCCTGCTCGAGGGTCATTTCCTCCCTGCATCCAACCAGATCGGAAGGCGGGCGGAAGGGAAAGCATCCAAACCGGCGAAATGGACCGCCGTGACCAAGACCGCGACCAAATCCCCCCAGCTCAAAAGCCTTTCCGAGTACATCCAGGAGCGCTTCGACGAGTTCTCGCGCTCCCAGAAAGACGTCGCCCGCTACATCGTCGACCATCTCGACGAGGCAGCCTTCCTCACCGCCGAGGAGCTGGCCCGGAGAGCGAGCACCTCGTCCTCGACGGTGGTGCGCTTCTCCCAGGCCCTCGGCTTCGAGGGTTACCCCGAGCTGCAGCAGGCCGCGATCGAGGAGTACCGCACCGCCACGGTGGCCGGCAACGGCCCGGCCGGCGGGCGCCGCCCTCTTCTCCTTCGACCACTCCGAGCTGGAGGGGTCGCTCAGCGCCGACTTCTCGAACCTGGAGGAAACCGCGCGCAACCTCACCCGCGAGCAGGTCGACGGCGCCGTCGCCGCGCTCGCCGAAGCGCAGCGCGTCGTCATCGTCGGCGTCGACCAGATGGCCTTCTTCGCCAGCTACCTGCGGCACCTGCTCAGCCTGCTCGACATCCGCGCCGAGATCGTCGCCAGCACCGGCGGCGAGTCGCTGCAGCGGCTCGGGCGGATCGACGAGGAGACCCTCGTCATCGTCATCTCCTCCGGCCGTGCCCACCCGCTGCTGCTGCGGGCGATGAAGCTCGCCCTGCACCGCCGCGCCCGCACCCTGGCGATCTCCGACGCGTCGCTCTCAGAGGTCGGCGAGCACGCCGAGCAGACCCTCTACTACTCCTCCAACAGCCCTTCGTTCGCCCGCTCCAACACGGCGCTGATGTCGCTGGTCCAGGGGCTCGCCCACGGCCTCTACGCCCGTGACGAAGCAGCGCACAAAGACCGCATCCGCGCCTACAAACTGAAGTAGCCCTGGCGCTCCTGCCGCGGGTCCTGTCGCGGGGGCCCTCCCCCATGTGCTCGGACGCCGCTTCGCGGCGCCCTCCGCTATGGGGGACCCTCGCCACCGCGCCACCCGCGGGAGGAACGTCTACGTTGCTCGCGGTGGGTGGCGCCGATCTGGGGGACCGCCCCGAGGAGCTACTGCACCGCAGGGGTGGTGGAACCAGATCGGTGACAGGACCCGCCGCGCCCGGGACGTAATATTCGCGCCCATGGCTGAGAGAGCTACTTGGAGGGTTAAGACCGGCCTGGCGGAGATGCTTAAAGGCGGCGTGATCATGGACGTGGTCACGCCCGAGCAGGCACGGATCGCCGAGGAGGCGGGGGCCTGCGCGGTGATGGCGCTGGAGCGCGTCCCGGCCGACATCCGCCGCGACGGCGGCGTCGCCCGCATGTCGGACCCGGCGATGATCAAGGGGATCCAGGAGGCGGTGACGATCCCGGTGATGGCCAAGGCCCGGATCGGCCACTTCGCCGAGGCCCAGGTGCTGCAGGCGCTCGAGGTCGACTACGTCGACGAGTCCGAGGTGCTGACCCCGGCCGACGAGCGCAACCACATCGACAAGCTCGCCTTCGAGGTGCCGTTCGTCTGCGGCGCCACCAACCTCGGCGAGGCGCTGCGGCGGATCGGCGAGGGGGCGGCGATGATCCGCTCCAAGGGCGAGGCCGGCACCGGCAACGTGGTCGAGGCGGTCCGCCACATGCGCGAGATCGTCGGCGGGATCAAGCGACCTGGCCCAGCTCGGGCCCGAGGAGCTGGCCGCCGCCGCCAAAGAGCACCAGGCGCCCTGGAAGTCGTCCGCGAGGTCGCCGACAAGGGCCGCCTGCCGGTGCCGATGTTCTGCGCCGGCGGCATCGCCACCCCGGCCGACGCGGCGCTGATGATGCAGCTCGGCGCCGAGGGCAACTTCGTCGGCTCCGGCATCTTCAAGAGCGCCGACCCCGAGCGGCGCGCCAGGGCGATCGTCGAGGCGACGACGCACTTCGAGGACCCCGAGCGGGTCGCGGCGGCCTCGATCGGCCTCGGCGAGGCGATGGCCGGGCTGGAGATCGCCGAGCTGGCCGCGGCCGACGCGCTTCTGCAGGACCGCGGTGCATAGGTTCCTGCTCGCGGGTCCTGTCATGGGGGGAGGGGGCCTGCGGGCGAGGGCGTCCTCGACCCCCTCCCCCCATGCCACCCGCGGAAGGAGCCGGGTGCCGGGATGCTGATCGGCGTCCTCGCGATCCAGGGTGGTTTCGAAGCGCACTCCAGGATGCTGCGAGAGCTGGGGGCTCATGTGAGGGAGGTGCGGGTTCCGGCGGATCTGGATGGACTCGATGGGCTGGTGATTCCCGGCGGAGAGAGCACGACGATCGTCAAGGGGATCGAGTCGGCGGGGCTGGAGGAGGCGATTCGCGCCCATCACGAGGCGGGGGGCGCAGTCTTCGGCACCTGCGCCGGGATGATCGTCTGCGACGACGCCCACCTCGGCCTGCTCGACGCGACCGCGAAGCGCAACGCCTTCGGCCGCCAGCTGCAGAGCTTCGAGACCGACCTCGAGATCGAGGGGATCGGCGACGAGCCGCTGCGCGCCGTCTTCATCCGCGCCCCCTGGGTGGAGCGGCACGGGCCCGAGGTCGAGGTGCTCGCCTCCTACGACGGGCACCCGGTGGCGGTCCGCGAGGGCAGCGTGCTGGCCTGCGCCTTCCACCCGGAGCTGACCGACGACTCGCGGCTGCACGCACTGTTCATGGCAATGACGACCGGGGCGCGCGAGCGCGCCCGCGAGGAGGCTGAGACGTGAGAGACCCGAGAGTCGAGCGCCTGGCGAAGATCCTGGTCGGCTACTCGACCGAGGTGAAGGAGGGCGAGGTCGTCTCGATCGACGGCGAGAGCGGCGCCGAGCCGCTGCTGCTCGCGGTCTACGAGGAGGTGCTGAAGGCGGGTGGCCATCCGATCCTCAACGTCTCGCTCGACGGCCAGGCCGTCTCCTATTACAAGCACGCCAGCGACGCTCCAGCTCGACTGGGTCTCGCCGGTCTCCGAATGGCTGCTCGACAACGTCGACGTGCGGATCGCGATCGGCGCCAGCGCCAACACCCGCGAGCTCTCCGCGGTGCCGCCGGAGCGCCAGATGCGCCGCCAGACCGCCACCGGCGAGCTGCTGGCGCGGGCGATGGAGCGCAGCGCCAAGGGCGAGTTCCGCTGGTGCTACACGCTCTTCCCGACCAACGCCTACGCCTCCGAGGCGGAGATGAGCCTCCCCGACTACGAGGACTTCTACTACGGCGCCTGCCTGGCCACCGACGGCGACCCGCTGACCGCTTGGCAGCGGGCCTCGGAAGAGTGCGTGCGGCTGGCGGAGTGGATCGATGGGCACGAGGAGGTACGGGTGATCGCGCCGGGCACCGACATCAGGCTCGGAATCGCCGGCCGCAAGTTCATCCCCTGCGACGGTCGCCACAACATGCCCGACGGCGAGTTCTTCACCGGCCCGGTCGAGGACTCGGTCGAGGGCGAGGTCACCTTCCACCTGCCGGCGACGATCGGCGGGCGCGAGGTCGCCGGCGTGCGGCTGCGCTTCGAGGCCGGCAAGGTCGTCGAGGCGAGCGCCGAGCGGGGCGAGGAGTACCTGATCGAGCTGCTCGACACCGATCCCGGCGCCCGCCGGCTCGGCGAGCTGGGAATCGGCACCAACTACGCGATCGACCGCGGCACCCGCGAGGTGCTGCTCGACGAGAAGCTCGGCGGCACGGTTCACATGGCGGTCGGTCGCAGCTATCCGGAGTCGGGCGGGGTCAACGAGTCCGCCGTCCACACCGACCTGGTCTGCGACCTGCGCCTCGGCGGCAAGATCGAAGTCGACGGCACGGTGATGCAGGAAGACGGCAAGTTCGTCGTCTGAGCGCCCCGCCGCGAGAGGCGCTTGCGCCGTGAGCGGGTTCTACTGGTTCGGGATCGGCGATCCCGCCAGCAGGAAGAACCAGGCGACGAGGACGGCGCCGGCCAGCAGGACCGAGCCGATCATCACCGCCTCGACGACGGTGGTCGTGCCGACCGGAGTGGTGGTGTCGCGCATGCTCTTCAGCCAGGTCGGCCGCATCGGCGTGAGGCGGTTGGTGCCGGTGACCCGCACGTAGAGGTCGTTGAGGCGGCCGATCAGCCAGGCGTCGAGGACGATCGTGACGAGGATCCCGATCGCGACCACGGCGTAGGGGCCCTGGCTCGGGAACTGGGTGTCGGAGAGCTTCGAGCCGATGTAGATCCAGCCCAGCGGGATCGCGGTCCAGAGCGCCAGTGCGGCAAGCAGCATCGCGACGAAGACGACCGCCGCGGCCAGCGCCCTGACAGGGCTGGTGTCGCGCAGATGGGGGGCCGTTTCCTGTCGCATGCGGAGGCTCATAGAATGGCAAACGATGTCCGGGCACTCGAAGTGGTCCTCGATAAAACACAAGAAGGGCGCCGCCGACGCCAAACGCGGCAAGCTCTTCACCAAGCTGGCGCGGGCGATCGCGGTCGCCGCCCGCGATGGCGGCGGCGACCCCGACGGCAACCCGGCCCTGGCAACGGCGGTCCAGAAGGCGCGCGAAGCCTCGATGCCCAAGGACAACATTCAGCGGGCGATCGACCGCGGTACGGGCGCCGGTGCCGACGCGGCAGCGATCGAACGGGTCGTTTTCGAGGGCTACGGTCCTGGCGGGGCCGCGGTCCTGGTCGACGCGCTGACCGATAACCGCAACCGCACCAGCGCCGAAGTGCGACACGCCTTCAGCAAGCACAACGGCAGCCTCGGCGAGCCCGGCTCCGTCGCCTGGATCTTCGAGAAGCGCGGCGTGATCGCCGTCGACGGCGCCCGTTACGGTGAGGACGACCTGATCGTCGCGATCGACGCCGGCGCCGAGGACGTGCGCGACGAGGGCGAGACGCTGCGGGTGCTTTGTGAGCCAGCCGACTTGAGCGCGGTGCGCGAGGCGCTGCTGGCGGCCGGGGTCGAGATCCAGTCGGCCGAGGTCGCGATGGAGCCGAAGAGCACGGTTGAGGTGAAGGGGAACGACGCCAAGTCGCTGCTCGGCCTGATCGAGGCGCTCGAAGACGACGACGACGTCAACGAGGTCCACGCCAACTTCGACATTCCCGACGAGGTCTTGCAGAAGCTCGCGGCGTAGAGAGGCATCCGGGGCTGCTCCCAGAATCAGTTCCCATGCAAGTCGTGATGGGGATAGACCCCGGCGCCGCCAACCTCGGCTTCGGCGTTGTGCGGGTCGAGGGCAACCGGATGGTCGCGCTCGACGGCGGCGTGGTCGAGACCTCCGCCGAACTGCCGATGGAGCGCCGCCTGGAGCGGATCCACGGCTCGCTGGCCGAGCTGATCGCCTGGCACGAGCCGGGCGCGATGGCGATCGAGGAGGTCTTCTTCGGTAAGAACGTGCGGACCGCGATGTCCGTTGGCCAGGCGAGCGGCGTGGCGATGCTCGCCGCCGCCCAGAGCGGCGTGCCCTGCTTCGCCTACACCCCGCAGGCGATCAAGATGGCCGTCTGCGGCTCTGGCGCCGCCGGCAAGCGGCAGGTCCAGCGGATGGTGGGCACGCTGCTCGGGCTGCCCGAGCCGCCGACGCCCGACCACGCCGCCGACGCGCTCGCGGTGGCGATCTGCCACGGCGGCGGCGCCGGTCGCCGCGAGGCGGCGGAGCTTGCCGAGGCGAGGGTCGCGCGGGTGGCCGGATGATCGCCGCGGTGCGCGGCGAGGTGATGGTGCGCCGCCCCGACCACGTCGTGATCGAGGCCGGCGGGGTCGGCTACCGGCTGACCGTCTCGGCCGAGACGCTGAAGGCGGTGCCGGCGACCGGCCGCGACGCCTTCCTGCACGCCGAGCTGATCTCCCGCGAGGACTCGCTCGCCCTCTACGGCTTTGCCTCCGAGGAGGAGCGCGACCTCTTCGGCCAGCTGGTCTCGGTCAGCGGGGTCGGGCCCAAGGTGGCGATCGCGGCGCTCTCCGGCGGGCCGGCGCGCGAGCTGCTGCGGGCGATCGCTGCCGGCGACGCGAAACGCTTCCAGGCGGTGCCGGGGATCGGCAAACGGACCGCGGAACGGATCATCGTCGAGCTGCGGGAGAAGGTCGCCGGTGCGCTGGAGGAGGAGGTCATGACGGCTGTGCGCCGAGGGCGGCGACGCGCGCTCCTTCGCCCGCGACGGCCTGGTCAACCTCGGCTACGCGCCGCTGGAGGCCGAGCAGCTGCTCGACGGGATCGAGAGTGGCGACCCCGAGCAGCTGATCGCGACGGCGCTGCGCAAGGCCGGGACGGGCAGGGCGGCATGAGCGCGAAGCGGATCCGCACCCCCGGCATCGACGAGGAGCCGATCCCGGTCGACGCCGAGGTCCGCGTCCACGACGCCCGCGCCGACGTCCCCGACGAGGACCTCGACCGCTCGCTGCGCCCGCCGACCCTCGCCGACTTCGTCAATCAGGCACAGGCCACCGACCAGCTCTCGATCTTCATCGAGGCGGCGCGCCAGCGCGGCGAGCCGCTCGACCACGTGCTGCTCGCCGGCCCACCTGGGCTCGGCAAGACCTCGCTCGCCCACATCGTCGCCGCCGAGATGGGCGTGCCGCTGGTCCAGACCGCCGGCCCTGCCTTGGAGCGCAAGGCCGACGTCGCCTCCTTCCTCACCGCGCTGGAGCCCGGCAGCGTCTTCTTCGTCGACGAGATCCACCGCCTCGGACGCGCCGTGGAGGAGACGCTCTACCCGGCGATGGAGGACGGCGAGCTGCCGGTCGTGCTCGGCCAGGGCGCCGGCGCCCGCACCGTGACCCTGCCCCTGCCGCCCTTCACCCTGGTCGGGGCGACGACCCGGTCCGGCCTGCTGACCACCCCGCTGCGGGATCGCTTCGGCGTCTGCCACCGGCTCGAGCACTACAGCCCCGATCATCTCGCCGAGATCGTCGAACGCTCGGCGAGCATCCTCGACGTCGAGATCGACACGGCCGGCGCACGGACGATCGCCGAGCGCTCGCGCGGCACGCCCCGGGTCGCCAACCGGCTGCTGAAACGGGTGCGCGACTTCGCCCAGGTGAAGGGCCGCGGCGCGGTCGATGCCGAGGTGGCCGCTGCCGGCCTGGAGATGCTGGAGGTGGATGCAGGCGGGCTGGATCGCAGCGACCGCAACCTGCTGGAGACCGTCGCGACCAAGTTCGCCGGCGGGCCGGTCGGCCTATCTACCCTGGCAGTCGCGATCGGCGAGGAGCAGGACACGATCGAGGACGTGTTCGAGCCCTACCTTCTCCAGGAGGGCCTGCTGAAGCGGACCCCGCGCGGTCGCGTCCTCACGATGCGGGCCTACGAGCATCTGGGCATGCCGGCTCCCGAAGGAGCGGAAAGCCTGTTCTGAGTAACCTGGCGGGGCATGCCCTTCTTCATCTGCCCCAACTGCGGCAACAGGGAGCTGAGCGGCGACCGCACGGCCGGTTTCAGCACCCGTCCGAAGGGCTGCTCCAAGTGCGGCTTCGGCTTCGTCTTCGAGCTGCTCGACGACTATTACCCGGCGCCCAACGCCGCCTTCTTCGTCTGTGACCAGCAGGCGCGGGTGATCGACGCTGGGCGGGGCAGCTTCGAGCTGACCGGCCTCACCGACGAGGACGTGATCGGGCGTCCCGTCAAGGAGGTGCTGGGGCTGCGCTGGCGGCCGGCCGGCGACGGTGGCGAGACCGCGGGCGCGAACGGGGACTCCGATCCGATCGAGACATCGCTGGAGTGGGGGGTGCGCTCGCTCGGCAAGAAGGTCTCGGTCAACGCCGAGGGCGATCTGCCCGCCGAGGCGGTGGCCGACGTTTTCCCCGCCTACGACGACGACGGCGGCCTGCTGATCGTCCTGACGCCGGAGGGGTAGGGGATGCGGCGCCGCGGCAACCTCTTCGTGCTGCTCTTCGTCCTCGGTCTGATCGCCGTCTCGGCGTTGGTCGTGACGAGCAAGGACACCAAGCTCGGGCTCGACCTCAAGGGCGGGGTCGAACTCATCTACCAGGGGACGCCGACCGGCAAGGTGAACGAGGTCAGCGGCGAGGACATCGAGCGCTCGATCGAGATCATCCGCGAGCGGATCGACAAGCTGGGTGTCTCCGAGCCCGAGGTCTCGCGCCTGGGCACCACCGAGATCTCGGTCAGCCTGCCCGACGTCACCAACGCCCAACGCGCGATCGACCAGGTCGGCACCACCGCGCAGCTCTACTTCTACGACTGGGAACCGAACCTGATCGGCCGCGAGAAGGCGATCGCCGGCGTCCCCGGGCGCGAACCGCCGCCGCAGGTGCTCGCCGAAGCGAACCAGGAATGGACGGCGGCTGGCCGCAACCCCGCGAAACGGGAAAACCAGCAGCTGATCATCTCCGGCGCCTTCCCGACCGCCTACGCCGCGGTGAAGTTGGCCGCCGAACAGAAACCCGAACCCGACTGCACCGAATGTTCGACCAACAGGACGCGCTACTACCTGTTCTCGTCCGACAGCCTCACCAGCTGATTGCCGGGCCGGAGTTCGCCAAGAAGGACCTCTTTATCTCCGCCACCGGCAAGAAACAGGACGTCAAAGGCGAGGTTCTGACCGTGCCGCCGGGGACGGTCGTCGTCTCCGAGCTGCCCTCCGACGAAGGCGGCTCGGTGATCGAGGACGCGAAACCGGGCTGGTACGCGCTGAAGGACCGACCGGCGCTCTCGGGAAGCGACATCACCGATCCGAAGCAGGAAACCGACGAAATCGGCCAGCCG
The DNA here is from genome assembly GCA_963844395.1 of uncultured Solirubrobacterales bacterium. Classification (GTDB taxonomy): domain Bacteria; phylum Actinomycetota; class Thermoleophilia; order Solirubrobacterales; family 70-9; genus VRUE01. The sequence goes on from CAWJNX010000002.1 coordinate 1,444,595, forward strand.
AACGTCACCTTTTCATTCACCGATGAGGGGCAGCAGGCGTTCCAGGCGGTGACCCGCCAGATCGCCCAGCGCGGCCAGGCGCGGGCGATCGGTCCGGTCACCGGCCAGCAGGCCGAAGAACTCTCCGGCCGCTTCGCTGTCGTCCTCGACAACGAAGTCAAGACGCGGCCACTGATCAACTTCGCCGAGAACCCGGACGGGATCGACGGTCGCACCGGGGCGCAGATCTCCGGCGGCTTCACCAGCATCCAGGACGCCCAGGACCTGGCGACGATCCTGCAGATCGGTGCCCTGCCGATCAACCTGAAGCTGATCAGCCAGACGCAGGTCTCGGCGACGCTCGGCGAACAGGCGCTCGACCAGGGGCTCAAGGCCGGCCTGATCGGCCTGATCCTGGTGATCGTCTTCCTGCTCGCCTACTACCGCCTGCTGGGGGTCGTGGCGACGCTTGGGCTCGCCGTCTACGCGATCGTCTTCTTCGCCCTGATCAAACTGATCCCGGTCACGATGACCCTGCCGGGGATCGCCGGGCTGATCCTGACGATCGGCGTCGCGGCCGACTCCAACGTCGTCATCTTCGAGCGGATCAAGGAGGAGGTGCGCGCCGGGCGCAGCCTCACCGCCGCGATCGCCGTCGGATACCGACGCGGGATCGCGACGATCATCGACGCCAACGTCATCACCCTGCTGACCGCCTTCATCCTCTTCGTGCTGGCTACGGCCGGTGTCAAGGGCTTTGCGTTCACCCTCGGCGTCGGCACGATCGTCTCGCTGTTCACCGCGGTCGTCTTCACCCAGGCCCTCTTCGGCATCTTCGGCCGCGGCCTGCTGAACCTGTCGCCGCGCCTGCTCGGGGCGGGTGAGTCGCAGGTCAGGTGGCACTTCAACTTCATCGGCGCCAGCCGCTGGTTCTTCTCCGCCTCGGGCGTGATCCTCGTCGTTGGTGCCCTCTCGCTGGCGGTCAGCCAGCTCAACTTCGGCATCGACTTCGAGTCGGGGACGCGTCTCAACTTCGCCCCTGAGCAGAGCGCCTCGGTCGAAGACGTGCGTTCGGTACTGGAGACGGAGGGATTAGGCGACGCCGAGATCCAGGAGACCGAGAACGATCGCTTCGGCAACGGTTTCCAGGTGCAGACGGGTGAGCTGCAGCCCGGCGGCGTCACTGAGGTCCGTTCCGCCCTCGATTCGGAGTTCGGCACCCAGCCCGGAAGCTTCGAAAACACCAGCGTGGGGCCGACCTTCGGCCAGCAGATCGCCCGCAGCGCCGTCTTCGCGATCATCTTCTCGCTGCTGCTGATCTCCGCCTACGTCGCCTTCCGTTTCGAAGCGAAGTACGCGGTGCCGGTCCTGATCGCGGTCGCCCACGACATCCTGATCACGGCCGGTGTCTACTCATTGGCGGATCGTGAAGTCACGAGCGGGACCGTGGCCGCCTTCCTCACCATCCTCGGCTACTCGCTGTACGACACCGTGATCGTCTTCGACCGGATCCGCGAGAACGTGCCGCGAATGCCACGCGCGGCGTTCTCGCAGATCGTCAATCGCTCGATGAGTGAGGTGCTGACCCGCTCGCTGATCACCGGCCTCTCGGCCGTCTTCCTGGTCACCGTCCTGCTGATCTTCGGCGGCACCACCCTGCAGGACTTCGCCTTCGCGATGATGGTCGGCATCTTCTCCGGTACCTACTCCTCGATCTTCATCGCCTCTCCGGTGCTCAACGCCTGGAAGGAACGCGAGCCGGGTTTCGTGCGCAGGCGCGAACGGATCGCTGCCGCCGACGGCAGCGTTCCGGCCTTCGTCGACGACGTCGAGCTGGCCAGGATCGGCGAGGACACGGCCACCGACGCCGAGATCGAGGAGGAGCTTGCCGCTCAGCAGGAGCCGAAACCGCTGCCAGGCGTGGTGGCGACCGCCGAGCCGCCGGCCGGCGGCGACGGTGGCGATCCCTTGACGAATGGCGAACCCGCGGCCCCCGATCCTGCCGCGGCAGAGCGCCGCGAGCGCAACCAGAAACGCCGTGAACGGCGCCAACAGCGTCGTAAGCACGGAAGGAATCGCTGAGATGACCACCTCCACGACCATGAAGGTGGTCATCTGATGGCGCTGGTCGTCTGGTTCACGATGGGGCTCGCCCTCTGGCACTTCACCGTTTTCCTGCCGGATCGCTTTTGGCAGGGGATCGTCGGGGCCCTGCTCGGCGCGACGATCGGTGCGATGGTCTTCGGCGCGATCGTCCAGGCCGCCACCGGCCGCGGGCTCGGCGAGACCGACCTGGCGACCGCCCTGCTGGCTGTTCCCGGCGTCGCGATTGGCCTCGCAGTGGTCTGGGCGGTCGGCGTCCGCCAGGAGTCGCAGCAGGCCTGACCGACGTGCCGCAGCTTATGTACCCGTAGCGTCCTCTTAGCTGCGGCACGTCTATCTGAAGCTGGATCAGGCCGGATTTTGCGTTCGGCTGGGACGGAGGATCCGTCCCAAGGGCTTCCTAGCCTGGCAGCGTGTCGAGATCCGCCACCACCTATCGTTCAAAGGCCTACGAGTACCGCGAGGCGCGGGCGCTTGTCGACGGTCTGGGTCTCAGTGAGCCGGTTGCGATCGCGCTTGTGCGGCGGGGCTACCGCACGCTTGAGGCGGCCCGCGAGTTCCTTGCGGCGGCCGAGTCGCATTCGCCGCACGAGTTCCGCTCGATGGCCGATGTCGTCGAGCGGGTGCTGGCGGCGACGCAGGACGGGCGGCAGATCACCGTCCACGGCGACTTCGACGTCGACGGCGTCTGCGCCACGACGATCCTGGTCGGCGTCCTGCGCGAGCTCGGGGCCGAGTGCGACTGGCTGATCCCCGACCGGATCGCCGACGGCTACGGGCTCAACGCGGCCAATGTCGAACGCCTCGCGGAGCGAGGAACGCAGCTCTTGATCACGGCCGACTGCGGCATCACCGCGGTTGACGAGGTCGAGCTTGCCCGCTCGCTCGGGATGGACGTAGTCGTCACCGACCATCATCAGCCCGGTCCGGACCTTCCCGACTGCCCGATCCTTCATCCGGCTGTGGACGGGTACCCGTTCGAGCAGCTGTGCGGGACCGCCGTTGCTTGGAAGCTGGCCTGTGCTCTGAGGGAGGCGTCGGGTGGGGGGTCCCCGGGCGCGCCTTCGCGCGGAGTTCCCGGGGACCCCCACCCGACGCCTCCAGCGATCTCGACCTCGTTGCCCTTGCGACGGTCGCTGACGTAGTTCCCTTGATAGGCGAGAACCGAGCGTTGACGAAGCGCGGGCTAGAAGAGGCAAGGCGGGCGCGCCGGCCGGGAATGCGAGCGCTGATCGAGGCGGCGCGCTGCGAGCCGACCCAGCTCGACGCCGGCGATCTGGGTTTCAAGCTGGCGCCTCGGATCAACGCGGCGGGTCGTCTCTACCGGGCGGACGCGGGGGTTGAGCTCTTTCTCACCCAGGACAGCGATCGGGCAGCCGAGATAGCCATGGAGCTGAACCGGGCCAACGCGGAGCGCAGGGCGACCGAGCGGGAAGTCGACGCGGCCGCCGAGGCGGTGCGGCGTGAGCTCCCAGACGAGCTGCGTGAGGCGCCGGCGCTTGTAGTGGCAGGTGAGGACTGGCACCCGGGCGTGATCGGCATCGTCGCCTCGCGCCTTGTCGAGCGCCACCACCGGCCAGTCGTCGTCATCTCGCTCGATGGCGATGGCTCGGGGCGAGGCTCGGGGCGCAGCATCCCGGGCTTCGACCTGCTGGCCGCGCTCGAGGCCTGCTCCGAGCACCTGGTCCGCTTCGGCGGGCACCGCGCCGCCGCTGGGTTGGAGCTGCGGGCGGAGAGCCTCGATGCCTTCCGCGAGGCGTTCGCGGCTCACGCCGCCGCGCGTGCTCGGGCCCGAGGACCTAGTCCGCACCGAACGGGTCGACGCGATCGTCGGCGGCGCCGCCCTCGGCCTCGACCTGGCCGAAGACCTCGAGCGCCTCGCCCCGTTCGGCATGGGCAACCCGGGCGTGCGGCTGCTGGTCCCCTCGGCCAGGGTGCGCGACGTGAGGCCGATGGGGGAGGGCAAGCACTGCCGCTTCAGCCTCCACAGCGGCGGCCACCGGGCGCTGGGGGTCGCCTTCGGCCGGCCTTCGCTCGGCGTAGGGGAGGAGGAGCCGGTCGACGCTGCGGTGCGGCTCGAGGTGAACCACTGGAACGGCTCGGTCGAGCCGCGGCTGGTGCTGCGCGAGCTGTACCCGCTCGAGACGGTCTGCCGGTGCCCCGGACGACGAGTGGTGGGGGCGGTTCGAGCGGGAGCTGCGGCTGCCGCTCGATTCGCCGCTGGACGAGCGACGCCGCCGGGGAGCGGCCGAGCCGGGAGGCGCTTCGCGGCAGCGGCTCCGCCGCCGCGACGATCGCCGAGCTCCTATCCAGCGGCGCCGAGGTGCTCGCCGTCTGCGCCGACGCCTCGCGGCGGGCAGGGTTGGCCGGTCTGGCCCGCTTCGGCGCTGACGCTCCGCCGCCCGAGTGCGAGCGCTGCGGCAGCTTCGCGGTCGATGGCCTGCGTCGCCCCGCTGTCGCCGACTACATGGCGCTGGAGCGGGCGCCCAGCCTCGCCCGCGAGTTCACCCATCTCGTCCTCGTCGATCCGCCGCCATCGGCTCGTCACGAGCGCCTCGTCAATCGTCCGGTCGACGGATGGGCAGGAGGGGAGGGCCATCCGGGGTACCTCCACGAGGCGTGGGAGGAGGTCGAGGTGACCGTCGCGCTGGCGGCGCTGGAGGCGCAGCTCGCCAGGCGCCCGGTTCTGATCGCCGCCTTCAGGGACCTACGCGAGGCCGGCGAGGCGAGTGGCGAGGACCTGCAGGGGGCGCTGCGGGGCAGCGGGCCGCACCTGCGCGGGCCCGAGGCCGCGGCGCGCTGCTTCCGCGTCCTCGACGAGCTCGGGCTGGTGCAGGGCTCGCCCGATGGCGGTAGCGGCACGGTCGGGGTCGTATCCTCAAAGGAGACCGATCTGGAGCGCTCGGCGGCATTCCGCGCCTACGGCGCTCTGCACCAGGAGGCCCTGCGATACCTCGAACGACGCAACAAGCCCTAACCCAGCGCGATCAGCACGAGCTGCTCGGCGATCTTTTCGCCGTGGTCGAGGAGTTCGACTCGACCGCCGAGGACGCCCCCGCCAACGGCGATGGCGCGCTGGCGAGCGTGGCGATCGACCGCGAGGCGGTAGGGCGCGCCTTCGACTTCGCCTGCGACCGACACGCCGACCAGCTGCGCCGTTCCGGTGACGAGTTCATCACCCATCCGGTTGGCGTCGCCCAGATCTGCGCCGGGATGCGGCTCGACACCGAGACGCTCTGCGCGGCGCTCCTCCACGACACGGTCGAGGACACCAGCGCCAGCCTCGAGGAGATCCGCACCGAGTTCGGCGAGGAGATCGCCAAGTTGGTCGACGGCGTCACCAAGCTGACCGAGATCACCTTCGAGAGCCGCGACGAGCGGCAGGCGGAGAACTACCGCAAGATGATGGTGGCGATGGCCAGCGACGTCAGGGTGATCCTGATCAAGCTCGCCGACCGCCTCCACAACATGCGCACGCTCGGCGCGCTGTCAAAGCAGAAGCAGCTGGCCAAGTCGCGCGAGACGCTGGAGATCTACGCGCCGCTCGCCCACCGGCTGGGGATCCACGCGATCAAATGGGAGCTGGAGGACCTCGCCTTCGCGACCCTTCACCCGCGCAAGTACAAGGAGATCAAACAGCTGGTCGCCCAGCAGCGCGACGAGCGCGAGGTCTACGTCAACGAGGCGGGCGAGTTCCTCTCCGCGGAGTTGAACAAGCTCGGCATCGCGGCCGAGATCTCCGGCCGCGCCAAGCACTTCTACTCGATCTACACGAAGATGACGAAGAAGGGTCGCGAGTTCAACGAGATCTTCGACCTGACCGCGATGCGGGTGATCGTCGGCTCGGTCAAGGACTGCTACGGCGCGATCGGCGTCATCCACTCGCTTTGGAAGCCGCTGCCCGGCCGCTTCAAGGATTTCGTCGCGATGCCGAAGGCCAACATGTACCAGGCGCTGCACACGACGGTGATCGGACCCGAGGGCAAGCCCCTGGAGATCCAGATCCGCACCGCCGACATGCACAATCTGGCCGAGTACGGGATCGCCGCCCACGTCACTTACAAAGAGGGCGGCGGCGGCGACCCACAGCGGGAGAAGATGACTTGGTTGCGGCAGCTGGTCGAGGCCGAGGGCGAGCAGGACCCGACCGAGTTCCTCGAGTCGCTGAAGGTCGACCTGTTCGAGGATGAGGTCTTCGTCTTCACCCCGAAGGGTGAGGTGAAGAACCTCTCGGCCGGCTCGACGCCGCTCGACTTCGCTTACGCCGTCCACACCGACGTCGGCCACCGCTGCGTCGGCGCCAAGGTCAATGGCTCGATCGTGCCGCTGCACTACCAGCTGCGCTCCGGCGACATCGTCGAGGTGCTGACGACTAAACAAAAGCGCGGACCCTCGCGCGACTGGCTGAAGCTGGTGCGGACCAGCCGCGCCCGCAACAAGATCCGCGCCTTCTTCAAACAGGAACGGCGCGAGGACGCCGAGCGCAACGGCCGCGAGGCGCTCGAGGAGGCGCTGCGCAAGCGCGGCCTGCCGATGCAGAAGCTGGTCATGTCGCCGCTGCTCGCCGACGTGATCCGCGAGATGGGCTTCCGCAAAGCAACCGACTTCTATATCGCGCTCGGCCAGGGCAAGATCGCGACCAAGGCGGTCGCCAACAAGCTGATGCAGCGGCTGAAAGCGGGTGAGGCGGTCGAGGAGGAGGAGCCGCTCGGCCTTCCCGACGGGGCTCGCGAGGACACCGCGCGCCGCACCAAGGACGCCTCCAACTACGGGATCAGCGTCAAGGGGGCCGACAACGTCGTGGTGCGGCTCGCCAAGTGCTGCCGCCCAGTGCCCGGCGACGAGATCGCCGGCTACGTCTCGCTGGGCCGCGGGATCACCATCCACCGCACCGACTGCAAGAACATGAAGGCGCTGAAGCGCGACCCCGAACGGTTCGTCGAGGTCAGCTGGGACGGCGAGAACGAGGCCTCCTACCGGGTCGAGCTGCAGATCGACGCCTACGACCGCACCCGCCTGCTCGAGGACCTCTCGCGTACCTTCGCCGAGGCCGGCATCAACATCGTCGGCGCCAGCTGCATGACCAAGCACCCGATGGTGAAGAACCGCTTCGTGGTCGAGGTCGGCGACACCGAGCAGCTCAAGCAGTGCATCTCGCGCCTGCGCAACGTCGAGTCGGTCTTCGACGCTTACCGAATCACGCCGGTCAGCTAGCCCGTTTTAGGGGTAATACCCCGACAATTGTGGTAAAAGGCGGGGTCAATTACCTGAATAAAGGCTAAATTGACCCAATGAAGAGCTTTGGCAACATCGAGCTGGTGTTCGCGGGAATGCCCGCGCGACTGAGCGCCCAGCTCGGACGGATCGACGTCGGCAAGGGCCAGAGGAGCTGTTCGGCGATCAGCTGCCTGAGTTGCTTCGTTCCCTGGCGCAGCAAACGCGCGTCGAACTCGATCAGGGCGTCGAACGCGATCGAGGGGATCGACGTCCCGCAGTCGCGCGCCAAGCGGTTGGCAGATGAGACGCCGCCTCGACTGCGCAATCGCAGCGAGAAGGAATTCGCCGGCTATCGCGATGCGATCGACGCCCTGATGCGAGCGGATCGGCTCGACCCACCGACGCCGGCGCTGATGATGGGCTTGCACCGCAGTCTCTATGCCTACACCAAGGCTACGGGCGGCCGCCTCAAGCAGGCGGACAACGTCATCGGCGAACGGGACGTTGCCGGCGACGTCCGGCGGGTGATCTTCGAGCCGCCCGCGTGGCAGTACACCGAGGGTTTGGTCCAGGGCCTCTTCAGCGGGTACCTGCTGATCCAGGATGAACAGGAGGCGCATCCACTCGTCGCCCTTGCCGCGCTCATCCTCGATCTTCTGGCAATCCACCCCTTCGAGGATGGGAACGGCCGCGTCGCTCGGCTGCTGACCACCCACGAGCTGCTGAGGCTCGGATACCGAGTCGCCCGCTACGTCAGCATCGAGCAGCGGATCTATGAAGCCAAGAATGGCTACTACGACGCGCTCGAAGAGTCGCAGCGAGGATGGCACGAGGGAGAGCACTCGATTTGGCCATGGACCGAATACCTCGCCTCGGTTCTCGCCGACTGTTATGCCGACTTCGAGAACAGGGTGGTTGCAGCGCGCGGCTCGGCCTCGATGACCAAGGCGGAGCGCGTGCGTCACTGGGCCCTGACCTCCGCGCCGGACGAGTTCACGCTGTCCGATGCTCGAAGGGCGGCGCCGGGGGTCAGCGATCCCACCATCCGGCTGGCGCTGAGGGCGCTCAGGGACGAGGGCAAACTAGAGCCCAAAGGCTCGGGCCGCGGTGCGGTCTGGCGCCGGCGGCCTCGCTGATCCCTGCTCAGGCGATGACGGTCAGTGCCTGCGGCGCGATCGCCAGCTCGATCTTCGTGCGCTCGCCGATGTAGTCGCCGTCGACCTGGACCGGGAAGGGGCGGGTGGTGCCGTCGTGGGTCTCGGAGGTCGAGCTGACGATTGCCGCTGCGACCCTCTCGAAGTGCTCGATCCGGCGGTGGCGGGCGGCGGGGCGCTTCTCGCTGAACAGGCGCGGGATCAGGGTTGGCATGTCGCGCTGCGCCGCTCGCTGCAGGACACCCAGCGCGAGGCTGCCGTCGTCGAAGGCGATTCCCTCGCAGACGCGAACCTGGCGGTCGCCGAAATAGGTCAGCGGATCGGAGTTCTGGGCGAGCGCCGTGATCCCCTGGGCTGTCTTGCCATCCACCTCGACCCGCAGCCTGACCGGGTTGACCAGATAGCTGCGGTAGAAGGCCGACACCGCGGCCCAGGTGTAGTAGTAGGGGCCGGCGGTCGCCTTCAGCCGGGGATGGGCGTCGACTCGCCGCACCACGGTGGCGTCGATCCCGGCGCCGCAGGAGAAGACGAAGTGGCGGTCATCGACCACGCCGAGGTCGATCTTGCGCGGCGCCCACTCGTCGGCAAGCGCCAGCAGGTGCTCGGTGGCGTCGACGACGTCATTAGGGATGCCGAGCGTGCGGCAGACGACGTTGGTAGAGCCCCCGGGGAGGACGGAGACGGGCACGTCGGTGCCGGCGAGGCCGTTGGCGATCTCGTTCAGGGTGCCGTCGCCGCCGAAGGCGACGACGACGTCATAGCCGTGGTCGCGAACCTCACGGCCGATCTCCGTCGCGTGGTTCTGCGCCTCGGTGGAGACCGTCTCGACCTCGTAGCGCCCCTGCAGCGCGTAGACCACCAGGTTCTTGAGCCGGTCTGAGACCGTCGTCGCGTAGGGATTGACGATGATCAGCATCCGCTTCTTGCCGCGCCTACCCGGTCGTCTCATAGCGGATCACCTCCCCGTCGTCGGCTTCTCGCACCCGTCCCTCGTTGACCAGCAGGTCGGCGTGGCCGATCACCTCCGAGAGGGTGAGGAATGCCTGGGTGACGGCGACGTTGCCCCAGATCGCCTGGGCGATCTCGTAGCCCGAGCGCGGTTGCTCCTCGATCAGCCCATAGATCTTCTCCTTGCGGCGCTCGTGCTTGGCGAGGCGGTCGTCGATCAACGCGACATGGTCGACGATCGGCTCGCCGTGGCCGGAGAGGACGATCTCGGCCGGCATCTCCCGCGTCTTGCGCAGCGACTCGATGTAGGTGACGAGGGCCTGGGTGCGCTCGGCGGAGCCGTCCAGCGGTCGGGTGATCAGCGGGTTGGAGGAGATGTGGGCGATCAGGTGGTCGGCGGCAATCAGGATCCGCCGCTCCTCGTCCCAGAACACCGTGTCAGAGGGGCTGTGGCCGGGACGGTGCAGCGTCCGCAGGGTGCGGTCGCGGAAGGCGATCTCCTCGCCGCCGGCGAGCGGCCGCGTCACTTGCGCCCGCGAGCCCCAGCCGCGGAAGCTGCGCGAGACGCTCTGCAGGGCGAAGGCGACCTCGGACGGGATCCCGTTGCGCAGCATCAGCTCGACCGCGAAATCGTCCTCGCGTTCGGCGTCCTCGCCGAAGTTGGCGAGTCGCTCCGCCGCCAGGTCGAGTGCCGCGACCTCGGCGCCGGAGTGGTCGACGATGATCTCGACCAGACCCAGGTGGTCGATGTGCTGGTGGGTGAGAATCACCAGCCCGAGGTCGTCGATCGAGTGGCCGTGGGTCGCCAGCTGGCTCTGCAACTCGTCGAGCGCCTTGCCGGAATTGGGGCCGGTGTCGATCAGGGTCAGCGGCTCGTCCTCGAGCAGGTAGCAGTTGACCCTGCCGACGGCGAAGGGGGTGGGGATGCGGAGGCGGTGGATGCCTGCTTCGGCGGCGCGCTCCAGCGCCTCCTCCGGAGAGGTCGTCACGCGCGGATCAGTCCCAGGATCTCGTCCCGCTTCGCTTCCATGTCCTGGCGCGAGACCAGCGACTCGAGGTTGAGGCGCAGCAGCGGCTCGGTGTTGGAGGGGCGGACGTTGAAGTGCCAGTCCGGGTAGTCGACCGAGATCCCGTCGAGGCGGGCGATCTCGGTGTCGGAGTGGAGCGCCGCGATCTCCTCCATCTTCGCCTCCTGATTAGCGACCTCGGAGTTGATCTCGCCGGAGATGAAGTAGCGGGAGCGGAACTCGGCCATCAGCTCGGCCAGCGAGCGACCGTTGACCGAGAGCAGCTCGAGGATCAGCAGGGCGGGGATCGTCCCCGAGTCGGCGCACCAGAAATCGCGGAAGTAATAGTGGCCGGAGACCTCGCCGCCGAAGACCGCTTTCTCCTCGCGCATCCGCATCTTGAAGAAGGCGTGGCCGACCCGCGAGAGGTCGGAGCGACCGCCCTCGGCGGCGACCAGGTCCGGCACCGCGCGGCTCGAGCGAGGGTCGTAGAGGATCGTCGCGCCGGGAGCTTTGGCAAGCGCCGCCCGGGCCAAGAGCGCGCAGACGAAGTCACCGTCGCAGAAGCTGCCCTCGCCGTCGATGAAGAAGCAGCGGTCGGCGTCGCCGTCCCAGGCGATCCCCAGGTCGGCTCCGCTCGACCGTACCCGCTCGATGATCAGCCGCCGGTTCTCCTCCAGTAGCGGGTTCGGCTCGTGGTCTGGGAACTCGCCGTCGGGTTCGAAGTACATCTCCTCCAGCTCGAGGCCGAGCCGCCACAGGATTGGCCCGACCATCGGTCCCGCCATCCCGTTGCCGCCGTCGACGACGACCTTCAGCGGCACGACCTTGGCGGGGTCGATGAAGGAGATGACATGCTCGCGGTACTCGCCCCAGACGTCGACCTCTTCGAAGGAACCACCGCCCGGCGCCGGTCCGAGTCCGGCTTCGATCTCGCGCTGCACTTCGCCGATCCCGGCGTCGCCAGAAAGAGCCAGCGCCCCCTCGCGGACCAGCTTGACGCCGGTATAGGCCTTCGGGTTGTGGGAGGCCGTCACCATCGCGCCGCCGTCGAGGCCGCGCGAACCGACCAGGTGGTAGAGCACCTCCGTCCCCACCATGCCCGCGTCGAGCACGGTGGCGCCCTCGGCGATCAGGCCATCGCGCAGCCGCGCCGCCATCTGCGGCGCGGTCAGCCGCATGTCGCGACCGAGCCCAATCCGCAGCTCGGCCGGCTGCTTGCCGCGCAGCCGCGCCAACACCCTGGCGAAGGCGCGGCCGAGGGCGAGCGCCGTCGTCTCGTCCATCTCGGACCCGTAGAGGCCGCGGACGTCGTAGGCCTTGAAGATCCCGGCCGGCGCGAGCACGGGCTGCTCAGCCAAAGCTGCCCTTCAGCGCCTCGTAGCTCTGCTCGAGCGTCTGCGGCATCACCTTGGTGTCGGCGATCACCGGCATGAAGTTGGTGTCGCCGCCCCAGCGGGGCACGACGTGGAGGTGGATGTGGTGCTCGAACCCGGCCCCGGCGACCCGGCCTTGGTTGAAGCCGACGTTGAAGCCGTGCGGTTCGTAGACCTCCTCCAGGCGGCTCATCGCCCCCTGCGCCAGCGCCATCATCTCGACCACGGTCTCGGCGGGCAGATCCTGGATGCGGCCGAGGTGCTCGAAGGGTGCCACCATCAGGTGCCCGTTGGTATAGGGGAAGATGTTGAGGATCACGAAGCAGCGCTCGCCGCGGTGGACGATCAGGCTCGCCTCGTCATCCCCCGCCGCCGGCTTGGCGCAGAAGATGCAGTCCTCCTCGATGTCCTTTGACGCGTCCTTCACGTAGGCGAGGCGCCAGGGCGCCCAGATGCGAAAGTTGGCCACTCGCGGCAGGCTATAAGCCGCGGCGCGCTCAGAGCCAGCCGCGGTTGCGGAAGTAGCCGACCATCGCGACCAGGATCGCCACCATCCCACCGAGCAGGATCCAGAACGCGGTCGCATCGCCCTCGCCGGGCACGTGCACGTTGGCTCCCCAGAGACTGGCGATCAAAGTGAGCGGTAGAACAATGACGCTGATCGAGGTGAGGACGCGGAGGATGTCGTTGACGTGGTGCGAGATCACCGACTCGTTGGTCTCGGCGAGCGCCTCGACCACCTCCTTGTAGTTCTCGAGCATGTCCCAGATCCGCTCGTGGGCGTCGACGATGTCGTCGAAGTAGATCTCGAGGTCGAGGTCGGTCGCCAAGTAGCGCTGCTTGACCCGCTCCAGGTCGCGCAGGACCGGTCGCTGCGGGCGGATCACCTTGCGGAAGTTGATGATCTCCTGCTTGGCGTTGGAGATGTCGCGCACGACCTCGTCGGAGCGCCCCTCGAAGATGTCGTCCTCGAGCGCGTCGAGCTTATTGCCGATCTTGCGCAGCATCGGGAAGCAGTAGTCGAAGCTGTCGTCGACGAGACGGTAGAGCAGATAGCCCGAGCCGCGCGAGAAGAGCTGTTCGCGCAGCTCCTCTTTGGCGCGGCAGCGCTCGAACAGGTACTCGACCGGCTGCAGCGGCTGGTTGGGGATCGTCACGACGTAGCCGGGGCCGACGAAGAGGTCGAGCTCGCCGGCGCCGAGCCGCCCGACCGCGGGGTCGAAGACCGGGAAGTGGAGGACGATGAAGAGGTAATCGTCGTAGACATCGATCTTCGGCCGCTGGTTGCGCGAGAGGACGTCCTCGAGATCGAGCGCGTGGAAGGCGAAGTTCTCTTCCAGCCACTCGCGCTCCATCGCGCCCGGGCGCTCGATGTTGACCCAGCGCAGGCCGGACGAGTCGATCTGCTCGACGCGGGGCGCCTGCGGCTCAGCCTGCGCCGCGACGAGCGCGTCGCGGCGGGCGGCCCGTCGCAGCCGTGGTTTCGGAAGGTTCGGCATCGTTCTGACTCATCGGCTCGTCGGGCATCGCGCTCTAGGTTAGACGCCGCGCGGGTCGCGGACTGCACGGTGGACTGCACGTCCGCGCCCTTGGTAAGGTTCCTCCAACATAAGCGCCACATCTAGAGGGGTGGAGGGACTGGCCCAACGAAGCCCCGGCAACCACCTCGGACCATCGGTTCGAGGAGAGGTGCCAAGTCCAGCAGGTCACGCGACCTGGAAGATGTGGGGGATGTCCGATCGGACCTCGCCCCACACAAGGCGAGGTTTTTTTGCGAGTCGAGGCGAAAAGGAAGATCGGATGTCAATCGAGAACTTGAAGTGCAAGGAGTGCGGGACGGCCTACGAGCTGGACGCGCGCTTCGCCTGTGAGAACTGCTTCGGTCCGCTCGAGGTGGCTTACGACCACTCTTCGCTGGACGCGGCCGAGGCGAAGCGCCGCATCCAGGCTGGGTCGCAGGGAATCTGGCGCTACGCCGACTTCCTGCCCTTCGTCGGAAGGCCGGGCGACCCACTCGAGCCCGGCCTGACGCCGCTGCTGCGCGCCGAGCGACTCGCCGAGCGACTCGGCCTCGATGCCGATCTCTGGATCAAGAACGACGCGGCAAATCCGACCCACTCATTTAAGGACCGAGTGGTCGCGGTGGCGGTCGCCAAGGCGCAGGAGCTGGGCTTCAAGACGGTCGCTTGTGCTTCGACCGGCAACCTCGCCAACGCCGTCGCCGCCCATGCGGCTGCCGCCGGGCTGGAGTCCTACGTCTTCGTCCCCGCCAACCTCGAGGAGCAGAAGCTGCTCGCCACCGGCGTCTACGGCACCAACCTGGTCGGCGTCCGCGGCAACTACGACGACGTCAACCGCCTCTGCACGCAGCTTGCCGAAACGCGTCCTTGGGCCTTCGTCAACGTCAACCTGCGGCCCTACTACGCGGAGGGCTCGAAGACGCTCGCCTACGAGACCGCCGAGCAGCTCGGCTGGGAGTTGCCCGACCGGGTCGTCTGCCCGATCGCCTCCGGCTCGCTGTTCACCAAGCTTGGCGGCGGCTTTCAGGAGTGGCTCGACCTCGGCCTGGTCGAAGGGACCCAGCCGGTCTTCAACGGCGCCCAGCCGCAGGGCTGCAGCCCGGTCGCGACCGCCTTCGCCGAAGGCTGGGATGTCTGCAAGCCGCAACGGCCGGAGACGATCGCCAAAAGCCTCGCGATCGGCGACCCGGCCGATGGCCCGTATGCCGTCGAGCAGGCGCGCAGGACCGGCGGTGGTATCGACATGGTCGGCGACGAGGAGATCCGCGACGGGATCCGGTTGCTCGCCGAGACGACCGGGATCTTCACCGAGACGGCGGGCGGGGTGACGATCAGCGTGCTGGCGAAGCTCGCCAATCGAGGCGACATCGCGCCCGGCGAGCGGGTCGTCGTCTACATCACCGGCGAGGGTCTGAAGACGCTCGACGCCACCCGCGATAGGTTCCAGATGCACGAGATCGACCCCGATCTCGACAGCTTCGAGTCCGAGTTCGAGCAGCAGGAGGTAGCCGTCTGATGGCAATCACGGTGAAGATCCCGACCCAGCTCCGCGCCGCGACCGGGGGGGAGGCCGAGGTCGAGGCCTCGGGCTCGACCGTGGGCGAGGTGCTCGACTCGGTCTTCGACGCGCACGGCGACCTGCGCGAGCGGATCACCCAGGACGGCGACCTGCGCCGCTTCGTCAACGTTTACGTCAGCGGCGAGGACATCCGCTTTCAGGACGGGCTTCAAACGAAGATCGACGAGGGCGACGAGGTAACGATTTTGCCGGCGGTCGCCGGCGGCTCCTGAAACCTCCCGTCGTCATTCTCTGTGGCGGTCGTGGCACGCGGCTGCGAGAGCGCACCGAGTCCGTGCCGAAGGCGCTGGTTGAGATTGGGGGCCGGCCGATCCTCTGGCACGTGATCGGGATCTACGCCGCACAGGGGTTCGAGCGCTTCCTGCTCGCGACCGGCTATCTCGGCGAGGCGGTCGAGGAGTTCGTGGCCGCCGAAGCTTGGCCGGGGGGTGTCGAGGTCGAGTGCGTCGACACGGGGCTCGACACCCCGACCGGCGGCCGCATCGCGCGGCTTGCCGATCGCCTCGACCGGGAGACCTTTTGTGCGACTTACGCCGATGGGGTCGCCGACGTCAACCTCAGTGCCCTGCTCTCCTTTCATCGCGGGCACGATGCCCTGGCGACGATGACCGTGGTGCGGCCCGACTTGCAGTGGGGCGTCGCCGCGGTGGGCGAGGACGGTTGCGTCGAAGGCTTCGTCGAGAAGCCACGCAGCGAGCACTGGATCAACGGCGGCTTCTTCTGCTTCGAGCCCGGCGCTTTCGACTACATCGAGGAGGAGAGTGTGCTCGAGCGTGAGCCGCTGGCGCGCCTCACCGCAGATGGCCAGCTCCGCGCCCACCGGCACGGGGGCTTCTGGGACTGCATGGACACCTACAAGGACGCGGTCGTCCTCAACGACCTCTGGTCCGGTGGCGAGGCGCCATGGACCGTCTGGGGCGAGACCGGGGCGCCTCGATGAGTCGCGCACTGGTTACCGGCGGTCACGGCTTCGCCGGGTCGCATCTAGCCAAGGCGCTGCTCGATCGTGGCGATGACGTGCGCGTGCTCGACCGGCCGGCTCCCCGCCAGGCCGACATCGGCGGCGAGCGGCTCTCCGGGCTCGACCTCCTGGGGATCGGCGGCGACGTCGAGCTCGCCGAGGGCGACCTGCGCGACCTCGCCGCCGTCGAGGCGGCGGTCGCCGGCTGCGACTCGGTCTTCCATCTCGCCGCCCAGACGATCGTCGGTGTCGCCCGCAAATCACCGCTCGAAACCCTGGAGGTCAACGTCCGGGGCGCCTGGCATGTCTTCGAGGCGTGCCGTGTCCAGGATGTGGAGCGGGTCGTCTTTGCCTCCTCCGACAAGGCCTACGGGGCCAGCCCAGAGCTGCCATACCGCGAGGACTTTCCGCTGCGCGCCGCCTATCCCTATGACGCCAGCAAGGCGGCTGCGGACATCGTCGCGCGCAGCTACGCCAACGCCTACGGGCTGCCGATCGCTGTAACCCGCTTCGCCAACATTTACGGCGGTGGCGATCTCAACTTCTCGCGTCTGATCCCGGAGACGGTCGTTGCCGTCCTCGACGGCCGCGCGCCGCAGATCCGCTCCGACGGCAGCCCCGAGCGCGACTTCCTCCACGTCGACGACGCCGTAACTGCCTACCTGGCGATCGCCGCGGCGCTCGACGGCGACGGTGCGGCGGGGGAGGCCTTCAACGCCGGTGGTGAGCGGCCGCACTCGGTGCGCGAGGTGGTCGAGCTGATCGCGGCGGCCGCGGGCACCGGGGTCAAGCCTGAGTACCTCGGGGCCGGGACCCCGGACGGCGAGATCGACCGCCAGTTCGTCGACTCGACCAAGCTGCGTGAGCTGACCGGTTGGCGTCCACAAGTCGATCTGGCAGAGGGGTTGCGTAAGACGCTCGAGTGGTACCGCGAGCACACTGAGGCTCGTCCGGGCGCCGAGGCCGCGCAGCTAGGCTGACGTCCTCATGTGCGGGCGCTTCACGGTCACTGCCAAGGACACGAAGACGATCGCCGACCGCTTCCAGGTCGAGCTCGAAAAGTCGCTGGAGCGGAACTCCTCTGGCGAGGCGCCGGCGCCGACCGCGGAGCGGGTGAAAAAAGCCAAATCGGCGCTGGAGCGCTTCAACGTGGCGCCGACCCAGGAGGTCCTGACTATTCGCTCCTCGCCCGATCCCGAGGAGGCAGCGGCGGGGGAGCGGGAGGCGCGGCTGATGCGCTGGGGCCTGGTGCCACGCTGGGCGAAGGATCTCAAGGTCGGCTACCGGATGATCAACGCCAAAGCCGAGAACCTCACCTCGAGCCGGGCCTACGCGCCGCTGGTCGGCAAGTTCCGCCACCGCTGCCTGATCGTCGCCGACGGCTTCTACGAGTGGATGGTGGCCGAGGACCCGAAGCAACCGCGCCAGCCCTGGCGCTTCACCGTCGACGGCGGCGAGCCGTTCGCCTTCGCCGGGATTTGCACCCGCAAGGAGTGGGACGACGAGGAGGACCGCGGCTTCGAGGACGGCTGGCTCTACAGCTGCACGATCGTCACCACTACGCCGAACGAGGTGGTCGCCAAGGTCCACGACCGGATGCCAGCGATCCTGCCGAGCGCCGAGGCCGAGGCCGCCTGGCTGCGCCCCGACCTCGAGGTCGAGGACGCGATCGCGATGTGCGCGCCGCTGCCGGCGGGGCGGATGGACGGCGCCCCCGCCAACCCGAAGCTGAACAAGGTCGGCAAAGGGATCGAGGGCCCGGAGCTGCTGGTCGCGCCCTAGCGCAGCGTGCCGGCGGTAGCGACCTTGGCGCTGCCTGTCGCGTTCTCCAGAGTGCAGGAGATGCTGGCGGCCGGAGGTTTCGTCGTTCTCCAGAAGGAGGCGAGGCCGAGCGCGAGCGGCTCACGCGGGCGGCTCTCGGGCAGGCCCCACTGCCATTCCTGCGAGTCGGTCCGATAGGTGTCCCAGCTGACGACGACGCCGCGCAGGTCGGTGAAGGTGTCGAAGGCGTCGCCGAGTTCCAGCGAAGCGAATTCGGCGCCGCTGGAGTGGAACCTCACCCCGACGCTCTCCGGCACCTCTTGCTTGGTGAGACTGTATTCGCCGGTCGAGCGCGGAAAGGCGCCGCGGCTGTCGACGGTCCGACCCAGTTCGGCGCCGCCGCCCCTCATCCGACACCGCACTCGCGCCTGGCCGACGGCCGAGCCGGCCTCGATCCTCAGCACGGCGGTAACGCGGAAAACCCGTTCGCCGCTGATGTTGGCTTCGGTGGCCCGCAGACCGGCTTCATCGAGTCGCATCGAGCCGCCACCCGGGATCGCGGCCGGCGTGGAGTCGGGTAGCGCAGCACGCGCCGCCCATTCGACCTTCACCGAGCTGCCGCCGCTCTCGTCGGTGGCCAGCAGCGCTGCCGCCACGCTGGCAACCAGCCCCACGGCAATCACGGCGAGCGCCCCGCGCGGGGGACGCGTATCGGCGCTCTGCTCCACGGGGGCGTATTAGACACGACCCCACGGTGCCCTGCGTGATCTGGCACGAAGAATTTCCAGAATTGGCACGCTGGCGCCTTGTTCGGTGCGCCGGCGCCCGCGACGATCGGCACATGCCGATAAAACGACTCTCCAAAAAGAAATGGAAAGGGCGGATGCTCTCCTCGTACGAGCCGGTCTGGGAGCCACTGCTGGGCCTCGCGCCCGACCACGTCGAGGACTTCATGTGGATGTTCGAAGTCGAACTCGAGGACGGGCGCCGCCTCCACGCCTACAAGCACTGGTGGACCAGGCGCTACATCCATCTCACATCCAAAGCCCGCGCCTTCGTCTACGAGGAGCCTCATCACTACCGCGAGGCAAATCGTGTCTGGTTGCTCCAGCTTGTTCTTCCGAGCGGCCAGCAGCTTGTCCATTACCACCACTGCATGGAACGCGCCCGACAGGATTCGAACCTGTGGCCTCCGCTTCCGGAGAGCGGCGCTCTATCCAGCTGAGCTACGGGCGCAGCAGGGGTCAGTCTAGCTCCGCGTGGCCTGCCCGCTGTCTCGCGTAGGCTCGCGGCCATGGATCTCTCGGTCGCCTTTCTCGGTACGGGCGGCGCCGTGCCTTCGGCGCAGCGCTCGACTGCGAGCGTGCTCGTGACGCGTGGCGGGGAACGGCTGCTGTTTGATTGCGGCGAGGGGACGCAGCGCCAGATGCAGTGCTCGCTGGGCCTCGTCCAGGTCGACGAGATCTACCTCACCCACTTCCACGCCGACCACTTCCTCGGCCTGCCCGGGTTGCTGAAAACCTATGACCTGACCGAGCGCACGGCGCCGCTGACGGTATACGGTCCCCGCGGCCTGCGGGACCTCTTCAAGACGCTGCACCGAATCGTCGGCCGGCTCGATTTCAAGCTAGAGCTGGTCGAGCTCGAGCCGGGCGACTCGATGGCGCTCGACGGAGCCGACCTGAGTGCCTACCCGGTCGAGCACAGTGTGCGGGCGATCGGCTACTCCCTGGTCGAGCAGGAGCGACCCGGCCGCTTCGACCCCGAGACCGCGAAGCGGCTCGGCGTCGAGGAAGGCCCGGCCTTCGCTGCCCTGCAGCGGGGTGAGACGGTCACCGGGACGCTCGGGCCGGTACTGCCGGAGGACGTGATGGGCGAGTCCCGCCCCGGGCGCCGGGTCGTGATCACCGGCGACACGGCGCCGTGCCACGCCACGGTCGATGCGGCCCGCGGCGCCGAGCTGCTCGTCCACGACGCCAGCTTCGCCGAGGAGGAGGTGCAGCGAGCGGTCGACACCGGCCACTCAACCGTCGGCCAGGCGGCCGCAGTCGCCCGCGAGGCCGACGTCAAGATGCTGGCACTGGTCCACATTTCCTCCCGCTACCACGTCGGCAAGGTGGTCGAGGAGGCACGCGAGGTCTTTGAGCCGGCGGTCGCCCCGCGTGACTTCGACGTGGTCGAGATCCCCTTCCCCGAGCGCGGCGAGCCCAAGCTCGTCTCCAACGGCGCCCGCGAGCGCGACGAGCCGTCCTGAGCGACTCCGCGGTTGCTCAGCTGCTGCGGTTGTAGCAGGCAGTCACGTAGTTGCTCGCCAGCTCCTCGTCGATCGACTCGTAGTCGATGATCGAGCGCAGCTTGCGGATCGCCTTGCGAGCAGTCGCCATTTCGCTCGCGCCGATTTCCGCCGGGTCGCCATGGTCGAATTCGATCCTGGCCCTGGCCCTCACCTTGCGGGTTACGTAGGCGGGCTCACCGAACCGCTCGATTTCGCCACTGTCGAGCAGGCGCTCGGTGACGAAGCAGAATGCGTCGATGGCCGCTCGCTGCGAAAGGGGCATGTATTCGGCGAAGCCGTAGGCGTCGTAGATCTCGCCCGCAGCGGCCGCGCCACGAAGGTCGAGCAGCACTTCTTCGTATTCGCTGACCGGTTTTTTCCCGCTGCCGCCTCTGTCCGCGTTGATGCTCCCGCCTCCATTCGCGCTCGGGCTCGCGCTCTCGCCCCCGCAGGCGGAGATTGAGATGGCAACGACGCCCATGACCCCCGTCACGAGGCTGATGGAGAGCAGGCTTTTGCTCCAGGCGATCCGCATATATCGCCTCTATGAAACTCGCGGCTTCTGTCTCGTTTCGCTGCTACGCTGATCGCCGTCCTTTAATCCGGTCCCGAGAGGCCAGGAAGGAGCAAAGAGTTGAGCGAGAAGGTCGTGCTCGAGCGCGACGACCTGAGGCGAACGCTGCGGCGGATCGCCCACGAGATCGCCGAGAAGAATCCGGTCCCCGACAGCTTGGCAATCGTCGGAATCCACACCCGCGGTGCGCTGATCGCCCGTCGCCTCCACGCTTTGCTCGGCGAGATGACCGAGAGCGAGCTGCCGATCGGCGACCTCGATATCTCCTTCTACCGCGACGACGTCGGCGCCAAGAGCCCCGCCGCACAGCCGGTCGTCCACGCCTCCCACGTCGACTTCGACCTCGCCGATCGCACCGTCGTCCTGGTCGACGATGTCCTCTTCACCGGCCGCACCGTGCGCGCCGCGATCGACGCCCTCTTCGACTACGGCCGGCCGCAGCGTCTGCAGCTCGCCGTCCTCTGCGATCGCGGTCACCGCGAGCTGCCGATCCGCCCCGACTACGTCGGCAAGAACCTGCCGACGGCGCGCGACGAGCGGGTCAACGTGCGGCTCGAGGAGATCGACGAGGTTGACCAGGTGACGATCACCGAACCCCAAACTGCGGAGGCCCTGGCATGAGGCACCTGCTGGCCATCGACCTCCTCTCCCGCGAGGAGATCGAGGCGATCCTCGACCGTGCCGAGAGCTTCGCCGAGGTCGGCCGCCGCGACATCAAGAAAGTGCCGACCCTGCGCGGTCGCACCGTCGTCAGCCTCTTCTATGAGGCGAGCACGCGCACGTCCTCCTCCTTCGAGCTGGCAGCCAAGCGGCTCTCGGCCGACCTCGTCTCGATCAAGTCGGGGGGTTCCGCCGTTGACAAGGGCGAGTCGCTGAAGGACACATGCGCGACCCTCTCCGCCTACGACCCGGCCGCGATCGTGATCCGCCATCCCTACGCGGGCGCGGCGCAGATGGTCGCCGAGTGGTCGGAGGCGGCGGTTGTCAACGCCGGCGACGGCAAGCACGAGCACCCCAGCCAGGCTCTGCTCGACCTGTTCACGCTGCGGCGGCGACTCGGTTCGCTGGAGGGCAAACAGATCTGGATCGTTGGCGACGTCCTCCACAGTCGCGTCGCCCGCTCCAACCTCGTCGCCTTCCAGGCGATGGGTGCCGCGGTGACTGTGTGCGGCCCACCAACCTTGATCCCGCGCGGGATCGAGACGCTCGGCTGCGAGGTCTCCCACTCGCTGGAGAACCTCGGCGAGGCCGACGTCGTCTACGCCCTGCGGCTGCAAAAAGAGCGGATGAACGAGACCTTCCTTCCCTCGCTGCGCGAGTACGCCGCTCACTTCCAGATCGACACCAGGCGGCTCGGCCCGCGCCAGCTGCTGATGCACCCGGGGCCGGTCAACCGCGGCGTCGAGCTCTCCGGGGAGGCGGTCGACTCGCCGCAGTCACTGATCACCGAGCAGGTCGCCTCTGGCCTGGTCGTGCGGATGGCGATCCTCTACGAGCTGCTGGCGGCGCGCGAGCGGCCGGCTCCGGTCGAAGGTGAGGGCGCCGAGCGCCCGACCCCGATAGGGCAACCGGCGTGAGCCTCGCTGCGGCGCTCGACATGCGCTCCGGCGAGGGCGCGGACCTCGTCCTGCGCGGCGCCACGCTGCTCGACCCGGTTGCGGGGATCGACGGCGCGCACGACGTCGTGATCCGCGACGGGCAGATCGCCGAGCTGGCGGCGCCGGGTATGGCGGACACGAACGGGGCGGAGGAGGTCGACGCCGAAGGCCTGCACGCCTTCCCGGCCTTCTTTGATCCGCACGTCCACCTCCGCACCCCGGGCCAGGAGCACAAGGAGGACATTGAGACCGGCACGCGCGCTGCCGCTGCGGGTGGCTACTGCGGCGTGCTGGCGATGGCCAACACGGATCCTCCCGTCTCGACTCCATCCGATGTCGAGGCGCTGCGCGAGGCGGCGCGTGAGCAGGCCTGCATCTCGGTCGGCTTTCTCGCCACTGTCACGCGCGGCATGGAGGGCGAGGAGCTGAGCGAGATGGCGGCCCTGCGCGACGCCGGAGCGGTCGGCTTCAGCGACGACGGGCTGCCGGTGCGCAGCGCCCGCGTCCTGCGCCGCGCCCTCCAATACCAACGCCTCTGCGGGGGCACGATCGCCCTCCACGAGGAGGATTCCGAGCTTTCAGGGGACGGTGTCATGCACGAGGGACCGGTCTCAGCGGCGCTCGGTCTAGCCGGCATCGCTTCGGTCTCAGAGTCAACCATGATCGCTCGCGACGCGGCTCTGGCCGGTTATGAGGACGGTCGCATCCACGTTCAGCACCTCTCCGCGACGGAGTCGGTCGAGGCCGTGCGCGCCGCCAAGGCGGCCGGCGTGCGGGTCAGCTGCGAGGCGAGCCCGCACCATCTCTGCCTCACTGACGAGGAGGTGCGCAGTCTCGACCCCGGCCGCTTCAAGATGAACCCGCCGCTGCGCTCGGAGGCCGATCGGCAGGCACTGCTCGAGGGCCTCCGCGACGGCACGATTGACTGCATCGCCACCGACCACGCTCCGCACGCGCCGGAGGACAAGGAGGTGCCCTTCGAGCAGGCGGCGATGGGCGTGACCGGCCTCGAGACGGCGTTCGCGGCTATCCACACCGATCTCGTCCTGCCCGGCGTCCTCGACCTCGACCTCGTGATCGAGCGGATGGCCGGTGGCGCCGAGCCCTTCGAGCTGACGCGACCGAGCTTGGCCCCGGGCAGCGAAGCGAACGTCGCCCTCTGCGACCTCAGCGCCAAGTGGACAGTCGGCGAGGAGGGCTACGAGAGCCGCTCGGAGAACTCCTGGTGCGCGGGCCGCGAGTTGATCGGGCGGGTGCTGATGACCGTCGCCGGCGGCAAGGTCGCCTATCGGCTGCGCAGCTTCTCGCTCGGGGTGGCGCCGTGAGTGCCGCGAGCGGCTACGTCCTGCTCGAGGACGGGACCCGCTTCGACGGCGAGCTCTGCGCTGATGCCGAGGCGGTCACCGGCGAGGTCGTCTTCAACACCGCGATGACCGGTTACCAGGAGTCGGTCACCGATCCCTCCTACGCCGGACAGATCATCGTCTTCACTTATCCGCTGATCGGTAACTACGGAGTCTCGGCCGAGGTAATGGAGTCCGACCGGATCCACGCCCGCGGCGTCGTCATGCGCGAGGCGAAGAACGGCGAGGACGTCGCCAGCGCCGAGGGCGGTTGGCTCGACTGGCTCGCCGACTGTGGCGTGCCGGGAATCGGCGGCGTCGACACGCGGGCGCTGGTCCGCCACATCCGTGACCGCGGCGCGATGCGCGGCGGCATCTTCAGTGCCGAGCTAGCCGAGGCCGAGGCGCGCGAACGGGTCGCGGCCGAGCCCTCGATGGACGGTGCCGACCTGGCACGCACCGTGACGCCGCCCGAGCCTGTCCGCTTCGAGGGTGACGGCGCGCACGTGGTCGGGATCGACACCGGCGTCAAGCTCAACATCGTCCGCCATCTGCGCGAGCGCGGCTGCCGCCTTACCCTGCTGCCCTGCACGGCGTCGGCCGAGGAGGTCTTGGCCAAGGACCCCGACGTCGTCTTCCTCGCCAACGGGCCCGGCGACCCCGCCGCCCTCGACTACGTCGTCGAGACGGTCCGCGAGCTGGTCGGTGTCAAGCCGCTGTTCGGCATCTGCCTCGGCCACCAGCTGCTCTGCCGCGCCGTCGGTCTGGAGACGTACAAGCTGCCATTCGGGCACCGCGGCGCCAACCACCCGGTCAAGGAATTGGCGACGGGAAGGATCGACATCACCTCCCAAAACCACGGCTTTGCGGTGCGCGGCCCTGGCGGCGAGCCGCGGATCGAGGCCGACGAGCCGGTGCGCTGGGAGACCGACTTCGGCGCCGCCGAGCTCTCCCACCTCAACCTCTACGACCGCACCGTCGAGGGCCTCGTCCTCCGCGACGTCGCCGCGGCGACCGTCCAGTACCACCCGGAGGCTGGTCCCGGCCCCCACGACGCTCGCCACCTCTTCGACAGCTTCCTGCAGCTCGCCCATGCCTAGGCGCACCGACATCGAGAAGATCCTGCTGATCGGTTCGGGGCCGATCGTGATCGGCCAGGCGGCCGAGTTCGACTACTCCGGCGTGCAGGCCTGCAAGGTGCTGCTCGAGGAGGGCTACGAGGTCGTCCTCGTCAACTCCAACCCGGCGACGATCATGACCGACCCCGAGTTTGCCACTGCCACCTACGTTGAGCCGCTGCTGCCGGGCCCGGTCGCCAGGATCATCGAGAAGGAGCGACCCGACGCCCTGCTCCCGACCCTGGGCGGGCAGACGGCGCTCAACGTGGCGATGGCGCTCTACGAGGACGGCACGCTGGAACGCTACGGGGTCGAGATGATCGGCGCCGACCACGCCGCGATCCGCCGCGCCGAGGACCGCGAGGAGTTCCGCCGCACGATGAATGACGCTGGCCTGCGGATTCCGTGGTCGATGACCGTTGGCAGCCTCGGCGAGGTCGAGGCGGCGCTCGCCGAGGGCCGCATCACGCTGCCGGCGATCGTCCGCCCGGCCTTCACCATGGGCGGCCAGGGCGGCGGCGTGGGGGAGACCGAGACCGAGTTGCGCCAGGTTGTTTCCGAGGGTCTCGCCGCGAGCCCGATCAACCAGGTCCTGGTCGAGGAGTCGGTGATCGGCTGGGGCGAGTTCGAGCTGGAGGTGATGCGAGACCGCAACGACAACGTCGTGATCGTCTGCTCGATCGAGAACATGGACCCGATGGGCGTCCACACCGGCGACTCGGTCACCGTGGCGCCCGCCCAGACGCTGAGCGACCGGCTTTACCAGGAGCTGCGCGACCAGGCGATCCGTGTGATCCGCGCCGTCGGGGTCGAGACGGGAGGCTCCAACATCCAGTTCGGCGTCAACCCAGAGAGCGGCGAGATCGTCGTGATCGAGATGAACCCGCGCGTCTCACGTTCTTCGGCGCTGGCCTCGAAGGCGACCGGCTTCCCGATCGCCAAGATGGCCGCCAAGCTGGCGGTCGGCTACGCGCTGGAGGAGATCGACAACGACATCACCCGGGCGACCCCTGCCTCCTTCGAGCCAACGATCGACTACGTCGTCACCAAGGTGCCTCGCTTCGCCTTCGAGAAGTTCCCCGGCGCGGCGGGCCGCCTCTCGACCCACATGCAGAGCGTCGGCGAGGCGATGGCGATCGGCCGCACCTTCCGCGAGTCCTTCGCCAAGGCGATGCGCTCGCGTGAGCTCGATGCGGCGCCCAATGCGCCGGCGGGTGAAGAGGACCTGCTGCAGGCGATCGCTGTCCCCAGCGCCGAGCGCTTCGACTTCGTGCTTGAGGCCTTCCGCCGCGGAATCGGGGTCGACGCTGTGCACGAGTGCTGCCTGGTCAACCGCTGGTTCCTGCACGAGCTAGAGGCGCTGGCGACCGAAGGCGACGGCACCGAGGGACTGGTCCGCACCTACAAGTCGGTCGATACCTGCGCCGCCGAGTTCGAGGCGACGACGCCCTACTACTACTCGGCGCACGAGCGCCCCGGGGCGGACGGGACGGCGGCCTCGGAGGTGAGGCGCGGATCCCGTCCCTCGGTCGTCATCCTCGGCGCCGGGCCGAACCGGATCGGCCAGGGCATCGAGTTCGACTACTGCTGCGTCCACGCCGCGATGACTGTCCGTGAGATGGGGCACGAGGCGGTGATGGTCAATTGCAACCCGGAGACCGTCTCGACCGATTACGACACCTCCGACCGGCTCTACTTCGAGCCGCTGACGGCCGAGGACGTGCTTGCTGTCTGCGAGCAAGAGCAGCCGGAGGGAGTGATCGTCCAGTTCGGCGGCCAGACGCCGCTGAAGCTGGCCCGCGTCCTCGAGGAGGCCGGCGTGCCGCTGCTCGGTCCGCGACCGGGCGGCGTCTCCCCGGTCGCCGCGATCGACCGGGCCGAGGACCGCGGCCGTTTCGGCACCCTGCTGTGCGAGCTCGGCGTCAAGCACCCGCCCTACGGCACGGCGCTCTCGGCCGAGGAGGCGGGGACGATCGCCGAGCAGGTCGGCTTCCCACTGCTGGTGCGGCCTTCCTACGTCCTCGGCGGCCGGGCGATGGAGATCTGTTACTCAACAGACAACCTGGCCGCCTACCTGGAGGCACACGCCCGTGCCGACCAGGAGCACCCGCTCTTCCTCGACCGCTTTCTGGAGGGAGCGATCGAGGTTGACGTTGACGCGCTGGCCGACGGCGACTCCGTCCACGTCGCCGGGATCATGCAGCACGTCGAGGAGGCGGGGGTCCATTCGGGCGATTCGGCCTGCGTGCTCCCCCCGATGAGCCTCGGCGAGGAGATGCTGGAGGAGATCCGGACGACGACGAAGCGGATCGCCCTGGAGCTCGGTGTGATCGGCTTGATCAACATCCAGTACGCGGTCG
Source organism: uncultured Solirubrobacterales bacterium (assembly GCA_963844395.1). Classification (GTDB taxonomy): domain Bacteria; phylum Actinomycetota; class Thermoleophilia; order Solirubrobacterales; family 70-9; genus VRUE01. Next base: position 1,471,468 of record CAWJNX010000002.1, read on the forward strand.
CCGGCGGCGAGCTGTACGTGATCGAGGCCAACCCGCGCGCCTCGCGGACGGTGCCGTTCGTCTCCAAGGCGACCGGGACCCCGCTGGCCAAGATTGCTACGAGGCTGCTGCTCGGCGAGAGCCTTGGCGAGCAGGATCTCGGCACGCCCCCGAACGGATACGTCAGCGTCAAGGAGGCAGTACTGCCCTTCGCCCGCTTCGCCGGGGTCGACTCGGTGCTGGGGCCGGAGATGAAGAGCACCGGCGAGGTGATGGGAATCGCCGCCGACTTCCCGACCGCCTTCGCCAAGGCGCAGGCGGCGGCCGGGGTGAAACTGCCGGTCGAGGGCTCGGTCTTCATCACGGTCACCGACACCGACAAGCCGGCGGCGACCCAGCTCGCGGCGCGCTTCCACGACCTCGGCTTTGAGGTAATCGCCACCGGCGGCACCGCCCAGTCGATCTCCGCGATGGGCATTCCGGTGACCCGGATCAACAAGCTGGGGGAGGGCTCCCCGCACGTCGTCGACCTGATTCGGGAGCGGCGCTGTGACCTGGTGATCAACACGCCGACCGGCTCCGGCGCGCGCGCCGACGGCGTCGCGATCCGAACAGCCGCGGTCCGCCACGGGATCCCCTGCGTGACGACGATGACCGGTGCCTCGGCGGCGGTGCGGGCGATTGCGGCCCAAAAGGAGGGCGCCGCACCGGTTCTCTCACTGCAGGAGATCCATCGGACCAGCTCTCCCTCCTCCGCTCACGCGGATGTCTGATGGCGTCTGCGTCCGCGTGACATCGGGAGAGGTCCCATTGCCGGATAGCTTTTTGAGTGGCGGCCTGGGCCGGCCTTAGGCTTAACCTCGAGTCGAGGTCTAGGTGAATTTCTGCCCAAATGCGAAAAATGGCCTTGCGCGCTTCCGAGCCGCGGCTATACTCGCCGCCCACATGCCCGCCCCAGTCAAGACCTCCGCCGCGGCCCCCGAGAGGTCGCTGGACCAACGGATGGACGCCCTGAAACGGGCCAACGACATCCGCACCGCCCGCGCCAAGCTGAAGAAGGACCTGAAGGCGGGCAAGGCGAGTATCAACGCGCTCCTCCTCGACCCGCCCGAGTACGTGATGACCGCGAAGGTCTTCGATATGCTCCTCGCAGTTCCCAAGTACGGCCGTGTGAAGACCAATCGGATTCTCAATCAGTGCCGGATCTCGCCCTCGAAGACGATCGGCGGGCTTTCGGAGCGCCAGCGTGCCGAGCTGGTATCGCAGCTTCGCCGGTAGCAAGGCCGACCGCCTCGACGGTCAATATCTCGGCCGCCATGGCCAAAGTCTTCGTCATCACCGGGCCCAGCGGCGTCGGCAAGGGAACGCTGATCTCGCAGCTGCTCGAACGCGTGCCGGGCCTGGAGCTGTCGGTCTCGGCGACGACGCGGGAGCCGCGCGAGGGCGAGACCGAGGGCCGCGATTACCACTTCCTCTCGCCAGAGGAGTTCGATCGGCGAATTGAGGCCGACGACTTCCTCGAGTTCGCCACCTACAGCGGCCACCGTTACGGAACGTTGCGCTCGGAGGTCGCCAAGCGCTTGGAGCAGGGGCATTCGGTGCTGCTCGAGATCGAGGTCCAGGGGGCGAGCCAGGTCCGCGCCGCGATGCGCGAGTCGATCCAGGTGTTCATCGCTCCGCCCGACCCGGCCGTGCTCCGCGAGCGACTCGAGTCGCGGGGGGCCGATTCGCCCGATGCGATCGATGCCAGGCTGAAGGTGGCGGAGGTCGAGCTCGCCGCTCAGGGCGACTTCGATCACAGGGTCGTCAACGACGATCTGGGCGGGCGGCCGCCGAGCTGGAGGAGATCGTGCGCGCCGAACTCGGCA